>NZ_CP136520.1:2819481-5458963 GCF_032813545.1 Nodosilinea sp. E11 | reverse complement strand
GATACGGCATCACTCCTATCATGATGAGCGACAAAATTCTTTAGGCCATCAATGACCAGAACCACGGCTGAGCCTAGCGATGTAATTGATCAAATGGTGGCGCTCCGGATTCAGTTAGCTCAACTCGAAACCCAAATTGAAGCTCTAAAACCAGCTTTCTTTGACGCCTGCGCGACTCAAGCAGCATCCCAACTCCAGCGCGAGTCAGCGGTCATCTTTCGTCGGCTCACGCCGGGCCAATGGAACTACCCGAGCGACATTACCGAACAGGAACAACGCTTGAAGCAGCTGAAGCAGCGGTTCCAACAAACCCACGAGCCAGTAGCTGGACGCGAAGTTAGCTGGTCAATTAAGTTGACACCTCAACCCTAGAGCGGGTACGTGGCAGTTCGCTAAAACCGCATCTGCGCGAACGGGAGTTGGCAATGAGCACACTGGCCGCTGACCCAATGGCTCGGCAGTGGAAACGCATGATGACAGCGGGGACATTGAGCTAATAGGGATGCCCTTCCAGGACGGCTGCGCCGCCGCTGATGGATTTCGCAATCGGGTTGGGCACTCAATTGCCAGGTGAGTCTGTGCCAGGGGGCTTCGGCGTAACAGTCAGGACACAACCGCGTGGGCCAATGCAATCGGGTGTCGGAGGGTGACCACATCCCATGGAGGCGGGCGATCGCAACACCGCTCATCTGGGAGAGCTGCTGAAGAGAACCGGGGGTCGGTCGCCGCTGGCGAGAGGGGCTTTCCCAATAGGAGACGACATAGGATCGCTGTCCCAGCATGGCCGATAACTGGGCACTACTGAGGCGATTGGCTCGACGAAATCGCCCCAAAAAGTGACCAAAGCTCTCGTCAGCATGAGGCTCGACCTGGAACAGCCAAGGGGTAACGGAGGCTGGTGCTGCTGCTGGTGCTGGTGAAGACGGGTCTCCGGCCATTACTTGATCGCCAGTGAACATTCTTTGACCACTTGTCGCAGTAAGGGCAACTCAATGCGTGGCTGACCGCGTTGCAAGGCCCGAATGGCGGCTTCACAGAGGATTTGATTCAGGACGCCAATATAGCCTCGGCTGGCCTGGAGCAGCAGGCTCTGGGCTTTCGGGTTGGCCAGGTTGGAGGGTTTGGGTAATTGCAGCACATGCTCTTCCCAGAGGGCGGTCATCTCCTGAAGTTCTTCACTGCTGAGTCGAGAAAAGCGATAGGCCGATAGAAATCGATAGAGGACTTGTTCATCACGTTGAATGACGGCGTTGAGCCGATCGGTGCCCACTAGCACGACGGCAATCTCTAAGAGGTCGGATATGTCTCTAATTTCAGACATCGCTTGAGCGGTTACCCGTTGGGCTTCGTCGAAGATGATCATCTCAACCTGGCAACTCCGGAGCACGTGGTAGACCCGCTCCCGGAGTTCAGGGATGCGCCCTCGCGTGGCTTGATACTGAAGGCTTTCTAGCAGGCCGACCAACAGGTTGCTCACGGAGAGGTTCTCACGACAGTGCCAGTACATCACTGGTATCAGGGGGGCTTCACCGGGTCGCTGGGTCACTTTGGATTTGAGGTGGTAGGTATCACAGCTCACGGTCTTGCCGGTACGCGATTCCCCGATGACTCGGCAGGATTGTCTGGCTAAGCGTTTACCGTCTAGCCAGGTATGAAATTCCAACATCTGGGGCAGTTCCAGGACGCGACGACGGCCCAGGTCTCGAATTCGCTCATTCACGTCGGCGATCGCAGGATTGGGGTCGGCAGCAGGGGAGGGAGACATGGGATAGGAGGCTCCGGAAGGGGGGGTTGATGTTGAGGGCGCTTAAAGGCCGTGCGATTGACGCAGTTGCTCGTAGTCGTAGACGCGTATGGCGGGTAGGGGCTTAGGGGCCGGGGACGATTCAGGCTCGCTTGCTTCGTCGGACGGTAGGTCTTCGTGGTTGGCGGGCAGCGGGGGCGCTGACAGCAGCTCGTCAATGAATTGCACGCGAGATTGAATCTCGCTGAGGATGGACTGATTGGTAATCTCGGTGCGAGCTTCGCGCAAACGACGACTGATGGCTTTGGCTTCGGCTAGCGAGAGGCGTTCTGTTTCGAGGTTTTGGGCGTGGGCACGGGCTAAAAAGACGTCGGTCGTACCCTGGGGTTGGTACACCAGGACGGTGGTGATGTCTCGGGGGTCATAGCGGAGGACGACGTCGGCTCCGGCATGGCCTGATAGGTATTCGCCGCGATAAATCAGGTTGGCAAAGCGCAGGTACCCGCCCTGGTAAATGCGGCGGCGCTGTTGGCGCATCAGCAGTAAGTCCAGTTCTCGTTCGTCTGGGGGTTTCCCTTGGGCCATCTGTCCGGCGCGCCACCGCTCTATCCGACTGTGTTGGCGATCGCGGGCGTCCGGTTGCTGGTTGTAGTTATCCACGATGTAGCGGATGAGCAGGCCCTCTAGTTGCTCTAGGCTCAGGCAGGCGTCTGCGTTGATCGACGCTAGATGGGGCTTGGCGTTGGCGGTGGTATAGCCCGGTAGGGTGGAGAAGAATTCACGGTTGAGGGTGCCGAAGGGCCGTTCGACGATGCCGCCTTCGGCGGGACGGCGACGCAGGCACAGCACGATGCCTAATCGGCTGGCGACTTGATCGATGTGGGCTGAGGTGAAGTCGGAACCGGCGTCGGTGTACAGGTACTTCGGGACGCCGTAGCTCTCCCACAGGGCTTCGGGTTCGTAGCCCCGTTGATACTGTTTCGGCAGGATCGCGTGGCGCAGGGCTAAGCCGGTGACGGCGGCACTGGGGGGTTCCAGGCCCAGGTGTATCCCCATGATGCATCGCGAGTAGGTGTCGATGACGGTGGTCAAGGTCGGTCGACCCAAAACGTCGCCTTGGCTATCGACGACCACAATATCGGCTGGTGTGTGGTCGCATTGCCATACCTGGTTGCTGTATTCAACGGCGATCTCAATCCCTGATTTTGCGGTCAGCGTCAGGGTATCTCCCTGCCAGCCGATGGAGCGTTGCTTCTGCTTTTGCTCGGCTTGCCTAATCTCACCCGACAGGATGCGGTATACCGTGCGACGGCTCGGATAATTGGGGCTACCGATGGCGGCGGCGTGGCTGGCGACTTGTTTGGCGATTTGGGCACGGCTCGTTTTACGGGTGCCTCGGTTCCCGTTGCGGTAGCGCTCAAGGATGAATTCCCGCCAGCTATCGTCCACTCTCACATTGCCTTCGTCGAAGCGTACTTGGCGCTTCAAGCCCTCAATGCCCCGTTCGCGATAGTGACGCACTAACCGCTTCAGATTGCGCACGCTCAAGCTCAGAGTGGCGGCTGCCGCAGCCTCCACCTCTCGGTACGTGGATTGACCGCGATAGCGTTCTAGGCCTTGAATGACCTCCAGGCGGCGGCGTTCGTCTAAGGACAGTGTCTCTAGGTGCGGCAATGTCACCGGTTCACTTTTTTCACCTTTCTCACGTGCCACGATATTTGTCATTCTCTGCACTTTTAATTCTGCTACTCTAAACCCTCTCAAAGCATTGCAGCACAACCGTTTTACCGTTCTTTACCAGCACCTTTTTTGTGCCACGATATTTGTCATCAAATTCGTGCCACAATATTTGTCATCAAATCCCCAAACCCTTATAGGACAAGCACTCCAGGCGCAATCGCAACCTCGAACAGCGGCCCCGATCACGGCGCTGAATCAGCCCCAAAATCGCTGGAAGCCCCAGCAGGCAACTGTTCTAGCCGCCATGACAATTATCGTGGCACAACGATGACAAATATCGTGGCACGCGACAAATTCCAAAAAACTCTAGACTGCACCCTCTATACCCCTATAAACCATTCTTATATCTTTATTTCTTATATTTCTGTACCTTTTGCCGTGATCCCCATTATGCGATCGCAACCCTCTTAAACCCCCAAAGTCCCTATGGATAAAGGCTTTTGGCCCTTTCAACCCCTGCGCCGATCCCCAGTGATCCCCGACTCCTATAAAATATTCCTATCCTTTATGCTATTTCTATACCTGTATTCAATATATAAAACCTCATATTCTATGGCGACATAAGGAATCTGTATCAATCAATTTCTACGAGATTCCAATGCTTTCAGCCCCTAAGACGTGCGATCGCACCCCTGCATCATCGCTTACAACTTCTAGACTGCAACGTAACTCGCTAAACTTTATCCTGACTACTATTCTGTATTTATTGCAGTCTTGTCGTCGTGTGTAGTCAGCCAAACAGGAGCAACACTCCATGACCATCGCCACCCCCAAACCCGAGATCAAACGGCACCTCGCCCTAGGGCTAGACCCCAGAGATGTGCAATACCTCAGCAGCCCCTCCAACCCCCTGCTGAAACCTTCCACGTGTATTCCCTGAACCGCCAGTCCCCAATGCAGAGAGGGCACCCACACACCATCCTTGAGCGCTGCGATCGCACGCCTCGACGCACCCTCTCCAGCGGCAGAACCCTACCTATGGCCCTGCACAGCGTTACGGGGGCCATTACTCAAGAGATTGGCGATCGCGCTGGCGTTGGTCTACTACACCGATGCTCTGGTTGTTCGTCGTCACAGTTGGCTGCCAGGTACGCTCAGTAGACCCTTTGGTAGCCAGTCTGGCATGAGGGATACGGCATCACTCCTATCATGATGAGCGACAAAATTCTTTAGGCCATCAATGACCAGAACCACGGCTGAGCCTAGCGATGTAATTGATCAAATGGTGGCGCTCCGGATTCAGTTAGCTCAACTCGAAACCCAAATTGAAGCTCTAATACCAAATCCGACTTGTATACCCCCGAAATAGTGTAGGGTTGAGGAATGCCTAGACCCCTCCATCTCGAACCTCATTTTTCAGCCGACGAGCTTAAAGCGCGTTATCGAGCTAGCGTTGACCCGGTCGAGTCTCGACGTTGGCATCTGCTGTGGCTGGTTCACACACAAACGACGCTGACTGATGCCGCTAAAGCTGTGGGCTTTCACTACGACTACGCCCGAGTTGTCGTGAAAGATTACAACCGTGATGGCGCTGATGGGCTGCGCAATCGCCGCAAAGACCAGCGACCGCAACAGTCACGGAGTCTGCTCAACCCCAAGCAGCTCGAAGCCTTGGAAGCTCGATTGCAATCGCCCCCGGACGATGACGGGGTCTGGAGTGGGCCCAAGGTGGCGCGCGTCATCGCTGAGGTCACTGGGGTAACGAAGGTCTGGCCCCAGCGAGGGTGGGACTATCTCAAGCGCTTGGAGCAATCGCTGCAAGTGCCTCGTCCTCGGCATCGCAAAGGTGATCCGGAAGCCCAAGAGGCGTTTAAAAAAACTCCCGGAGCGTAAGGCTGAACTAGAACAGCAATATCCTGACGCGCTGGTCGAAGCGTGGTCGTTTGATGAGCATCGCTTGGGATTGAAACCGATTATTCGCAAGGTGTGGGCCAAAGTCGGGCAATGACCGTTGGCCCTGGTTGACCCACGCTATGAGTGGACGTACCTCTACGGGTTTGTTCATCCCACGACCGGCGATACCGAGTGGCTGATTCTGCCTCGGGTGAATAGCGATTGGTTTAACCAAGCCCTAGCCACCTTTGCAGATCAAGTCGGGGCTGGCCCTCACAAGCGGATTTTGTTGGTCATCGATGGGGCCGGATGGCACACCTGCAAAGACCTGGTGATACCCGACGGCATCCATCTAGAGGTCTTGCCGCCTTACTCACCCGAGTTACAGCCGGCAGAACGGCTCTGGCGACTCGCCGATGAGCCCTTAGTCAATCGCTGCTTTGACGCCCTCAGTGATCTCGAAGATGTCCTTGAGGCCCGCTGCCGCACTCTGCTGTCGATGCAATCCGAGATTAAGGCCCTAACTAACTATCATTGGTGGCCCGCATGACAAGCCTAATCGTTTCGGGGGTATATGACTCGGATTTAGTATAAAACCGGCTTTCTTTGATGCCTGTGCGACTCAAGAGGCATCCCAATTCCAGCGGGAGTCAGCGGTCATCTTTCGTCGGCTCACTCCGGGCCAATGGAACTACCCGAGCGACATCACCGAACAGGAGCAACGCTTGAAGCAGCTGAAGCAGCAGTTCCAACAAACCCACGAACCGGTGGCTGGACGCGAAGTTAGCTGGTCAATTAAGTTGACACCTCAACCCTAGACCCGGTGAGTAGCCGCTCGCTAAAACCGCATCTGCGCGAACGGGAGTTGGCAATGAGCACACTGGCCACTCACCCAATGGCTCGGCAGTGGCAACGCATGATGACAGCGGGGGCATTGGGCTAATAGAGATGTCTCTCCAGGACGGCTGCGCCGCCGCTGATGGATTTCGCAATTGGGTTGGTCGTTTAGTTGCCAGGTCAGCCTGTGCCAAGGGGCTTCGGCGTAGCAGGCAGGACACAACCGTGTGGGCCAATGCAATCGGGTGTCGGAGGGTGACCACATCCCCTGGAGGCGGGCGATCGCAACACCACTCATCTGGGATAGCTGATGAAGAGAACCGGGGGTCGGTCGCCGCTGGCGAGATGGGCTTTCCCAATAGGAGACGACATAGGATCGCTGTCCCAGCATGGCCGATAACTGGAGTTTGGCGATTTGGGCACGGCTCGTTTTACGCATCCCTCGGTTCCCGTTGCGGTAGCTCTCAACGATAAGCTCACGCCAGGTGGCGTCCACTCGCAACGCGCCTTCGTCCCGGCGCGGTTGTCGTTTCAGCCCCTCGAGACCCTGCTCGCAATAATACTTTTGAAGTTGCAACACCTCAACCTGGCGTTCGCCATGATCCCCGACTCCTATAAAAGATTTCTATCTTTTTAACTGCTACTATATCTGTATTCCATATATACAATTTCGTATTCTGTGAGAATATAAGAAATCTTATCAATCACTTTTCAACACTTTCAGCCCGCAAGGAATGCGATCGCTCACCGTATTGCCTTTGCCTATATCGCTATGAATACATCTGCCTATGTCACTATCTCTTAACAGGGGACAACATAAAGTAGAACTTATAATCCGCCAAACCCTTACCCCACAGTCTTTGTAGACTCTAATGCAGCTTCCTAAACTTTATTCCCAATAGCTATTGCATTTTTATTGCAGCTTGACTGCTATATAGGAGTTAGGCCGCTGGTAGCCCCTACAAGCAATCGCTTTTGGAGAGGGCCTATCCCACTAGCAGTATCAATTCGGTCTATTTCCCTCGCTACACAAAAGCGATTAAATCCGCAATTCAGGCGGGGCGTGTTTTCCTCAATGGCAAAAACTCGTACTCTCGGTGGTGGACAAAGCGCGATCGCTATCCTCCTCCAAGTCGCGGGCGCACGGGCTTTCCTCGCCTGCCTCTATACCCTTCAAGCAGGCCAGGCCACTCGTCGCTACTACGAGGCCGAATGGGCTATTGAAACCAACACCCTAATCCAGCGCATCGACCACGCCTTAGCCACAGCCGATGGCCCCGAGGCCACCACTACCATTAAAACTACTTAACTTTATAGAAAGATGGCGACAACCTGTAGCAGGATATCAATTTATACATCGAAGTAACAGCCTCTATCCGTACTAAGGCTACGATTTTTGTAGTCTCTGATACGTTTGAGTGTAAACGTAGGCACTCTGTTATTTGGACTACGCTACAACGATGGTTGATCCATCAAGACGTTAAGGGGAAGAGAGGATGTCAAATATCGCGGGCGATTATGAAGCGGCTCGGTTAGCCGCGTTAGCTCGATATGATCTCTTGGATACGGCCCCAGAAGTTGCTTTTAATGATTTAGTTCAACTCGCCACCCAGATCAGCCAAACTCCAATCGCCCTGGTGAGCCTGATTGATGACCACCGCCAGTGGTTTAAGGCAAAAGTTGGACTAACCACAACAGAAACTCCCCGCGAGTGGGCCTTTTGCGCCCAGGCGATTTTACAGTTGCAGCCTCTCATCATCGAGAATGCTCTACTCGACGAGCGCTTCGCGCAGAATCCGCTAGTCATCGGGGAGCCCCACATTCGTTTCTATGCTGGCTTTCCTCTCATTACTGCCGATGGTTATCCGTTGGGGACGCTGTGCGTCATTGACCAGCAACCGCGCCAGCTGGACTCAGAGCAACTTGAAGCGTTGCGTATCCTGAGCCATCAGGTCGTGACACAACTGGAGCTAAGATACGGGCGCCGGGTGCTTAAGCAAACCCTAAAAGACCGCACAGATATTGAGTTTACGTTGGATCAGTCTTCCATTGTGGCGATCGCAGATGCCCAAGGGTTAATCACCTATGCCAATGATAAGTTCTGCGAAATCTCTCAATATTCAGCGGTAGAACTGATTGGCAACAAGCATCTTTTGCTGGAGGAAGACGAACATTCTCCGACCGATTTACAAACCATTTGGCAAACTCTTAATCGTGGGCAGGTATGGCGAGGAGAACTTCAAAAACGCGCTCGAGACGGTAGCTTGTATTGGGCTAATACTACTATCGTCCCCTTTCTTGGGGGGGATGACACGCCCTACCAGTACGTCGCCATTTGTCACGACATTACGGCTCAAAAGCAGTTGGAGACAAAACTGCGGCGACAATCCGCTCAGGAATGCCTGGTTCGGCAAATGGCTGAGCGCATTCATGTCCAAGGTTCGCTAGATCTGACCGCGATTTTGCAGACTACTGTCACTGAGGTGCGTCATCTATTAGACTCTGACCGAGTCCTGATATACCAACTGAACGCTGACCACAGCGGCTATGTTGTAGTGGAATCAGTCGATGCTCAGTGGCGCAAAATTACGGGCACCCGGATTTACGATGTCCATTTTGCCCGACAGTACTTACAGCTCTATGCCCAGGGGCGGGTGCAGGCAATCTCAGATATCGAGACAGCCGATTTGACCCCCTGCCATCGTGACTTGCTAGCCAGTTTTCAAGTGCGGGCCAATCTAGTCGTGCCCATTGTCGATGTAGTTAAGCTCTGGGGCTTGCTGGTGGTGCAACAATGTTCTGGCGCGCGGGTATGGCAAACCGATGAGATTGATGTGCTCAAGCAAATCACCACCCAAACGGCGATCGCGATTCATCAGTCAGAGTTGTATCAGCAGTCTCAAGCTGAACTGAAACAACGCCAACAGGCTGAGAATGTGTTGCGGCAGCAATTTGAGCGGGAGCGTTTAATTACAGCGGTAGCGCACCGCATTCGTGAGTCATTAGACCTCAATCAAATTTTGAGCACGACGGTGGCTGAGGTCAGGCAACTGTTGCAGGCTGATCGGGTACTGACCTATCGCGTCAATCCTGACGGTACCGGTTCAGTGACGAATGAAGCCGTTGCTCCGGGATGTTTTCCGTTAATGGATCAACCGTTACCAGAGGAGATTTTCCCGATTGACAGTCACCGCCTCTACCAACAGGGCCGGGTCCGCGCCATTGCTGATATTAGGCAAGACGATATCTCAGCCTGTTTGGCAGAAACCCTCCATCAACTTGGCGTCAAGTCCAAGCTAGTGGTCCCAATTCTCCACAATCAAGAGCTTTGGGGGCTGTTAATTGTTCACCAGTGCCATCGCTATCGTGAATGGCAAGCTTGGGAACTGGACTTTCTTAAAGAACTTTCGACCCATGCTGGCATTGCGATCGCTCAAGCAACCCTGTTAAAACAAGCGTCTCAGCAAGCCCAGGCGGAAGCCACCCTCAATCACCTCACCCGCATGTTGCATACTCCTGGAGATGCCATCCGAGTGATGCAGCAAGTCATTGATGCTACCGTTACTGCCTTCGATTGTATTGGTGGACAACTCTATATCTCCGCCGATACCGAAGAGCAGAGTGACCAGCTTTACCGTTCAGGCGTGCAACCAGCCTTAACCCTGGAGGGTGAAAGCTATCTTTGGCGTTGTTTGGCCCAGAGCGCGAATGGTGGAAAGCATCGGACAAAGCGTAGTGGAGAAGATCCAACTTACCATCTCTACACCCTGCAGGACTTCAAGCAAGATCCACACCTGCGGACGTTAGGAGCGGCTTTTGAAGCGGTCGCCATTTACTCTGTACTGATTGTGCCCCTGCAATATCAGCAACAAGCCATTGGGTGGTTCAGCCTGTTTCGTCGCGAATTGGGTGCGAGCCTGTTGGCGACCAATGGGTTTCCAAACCGCCAACAGACTACTGCTGATGCGCTGTTTGCCTCAGGTTGGAACGTAGAAGACATCAAACTGTCGCAAACCCTTGCCACCCATTTATACATCACCGTAATGCAACGGCGGATTGAGGCAACGATTCGCCATCAAGCTTGTCATGACCGGCTCACTGGATTACCTAACCGACTGCTGTTTGAAGAAAAACTGGTTAAGGCTTTAGAACAACTCAAACCCATCGATAACAGACTAGATAGTAGGATGCTAGCGGTCTGCTTTGTGGACCTCGACCATTTCAAGACAATTAACGACACGTTAGGCCATGCAGTTGGGGACCAGTTATTGCAGCAAGTGGCACAGCGAATTTCAGGCTGTTTAAAGAAGGGCGATATTGTGGCGCGTTGGGGTGGGGATGAATTTACCCTAATGCTTCAAAATATCCAGTCCACCAAAGATGTTACGAAAGTGGCTCAACGGGTTCTTCATAACCTGCGTGAGCCGTTTGTGTTCAACCACCAAGCTTTTAGGGTTACAACGAGCATTGGCATTGCTCTTGCCCCCAGCCATGGTCAAGATGCTGAGACCCTGCTGAAAAAAGCGGATGCAGCCATGTATGACGCCAAGCATCAGGGGCGCAATAACTACAAACTTCATTCCTCTGTCACGATAGGGAAGGCCCTGGACCAACTAATTTTGACCAATGATCTTCATAAGGCTGTGGAGCAAACTGAGTTTGTGCTGCACTATCAGCCCCAGTTGGACTTGCAAACAGGCCGGGTGATTGCGGCTGAAGCTTTAATTCGTTGGCAGCATCCTCACAAAGGGTTGCTGATGCCGGGAGAGTTTATACCAACAGCCGAAGTGACGGGGCAAATCAGCGCCATCGATGAGTGGGTAATTCGTACCGCCTGTGCTCAAATTCGCTCATGGCAAACCCTCGGCAACCCACTACTGCGTATTGCTGTTAATCTCTCTGCCCAAACGATTCAGCAAAAAAACTTGCCCAAAAAGATTGCTCAAATTTTGCTAGAACACCGGCTTGATCCCAGCCAGCTAGAGGTCGAAATTACCGAAAGAGTAGTGATGCAGGATATCCCTGCTGCGATCTCTACCTTGCAAGAACTAAAAGATATGGGGATCTACATCTCAATGGATGACTTCGGCACAGGGCACTCGTCCCTAGCTGCCTTAAAACAATTTCCGCTCCATTCCCTCAAAATTGCCCGCGAGTTTATTCAAGATCTGTGCTTTGAATCGAGGGAAATTGCTGTTGTGCAGGCGGTGATCGCTCTGGGCCACGGCCTAAACCTGGAAACGGTTGCTGAAGGGGTCGAAAAAGTAGAACAGTTGCAGATATTGCGAGCTCTAGACTGCAGTAGTGTTCAAGGTTACTTACTGAGTAAACCGCTGGCAGCTACGCAATTTCAGCAATTTATTCAGACTCACAATACCCAGAGGATTGGATACCGAAGCAGAAGCCTCCTTTGATGGGTTGGCTGAGCTAGCAGCCCAAATTTGTCAGACGCCAATTGCGCTAATCAGCTTGGTTGATTCAGATCGTCAGTGGTTTAAATCAAAGATTGGCTTGGACGTGTCAGAAACATCCCGTGATGTTAGATTTTGCACCTATGCTATTCTGCAACCTAATCTTTTTCTGGTTCCTGATGTTCGCCAAGACCAACGGTTTTCCAACAATCCCCTAGTTCTCTTTGCACCCCATATCGGCTTTTATGCCGGAGCGCCCTTGATAACTCCCACCGGCTGTGCGATCGGCACTTTATGCGTGATCGATAGGGAACCGCGAGACTTGAGCCAACAACAGCAGAATGCCTTAGAAACCCTGGCTCAGCAAGTTTTGGCCCAGCTAAAGCTGCGCCAAAATGTTACAGCGCTGCAGCAGGCCGTTTTAGAGCAACACCAAACCGCTACCAGGCTACTAAATATCAGCATAGCCTTAGAAAACGCTGTTGAAGGCATTTCTCAGCTTGATGCCCAAGGTCGCTACGTGATGGTCAACTCCGCCTATGCTGCAATGGTTGGTTATGAGCCCGCTGAGATGATTGGCGTGGATATAGGGGCTCCTGGCCATTGAGTTGCCAGAGGCTAAGGCCCAGCGCCGTTGCGGTTCACACGCAAACGACCCTGACCGATGCAGCTAAAGCCGTTGGGCTGAACTATGACTATGCCCGAGAGGTGGTGAAAGCGTACAACCGTGATGGCGCTGCTGGCCTGCGCAATCGACGCAAAGCCCAACGACCGCAACAGTCTCGTAGTCTGCTCAACTCTAAGTAGCTCGAAGACTTAGAGGCTCGATTACAATTCCCACCCGACGATGACGGGGGCTGGAGTGGGCCTAAGGTGGCTCAGGTGATCGCTGAAGTCACTGGGGTGGCGAAGGTCTGGCCCCAGCGGGGGTGGGACTATCTCAATCGCTTGGAGCAATCCCTGCAAGTGCCTCGTCCTCGGCATCGCAAAGGCGATCCGGAAGCCCAGGAGGCGTTTAAAAAAACTCCCGGAGCGTAAGGCTGAACTAGAACAGCAATATCCTGAGGCCCTGGTCGAAGCCTGGTCGTTTGATGAGCATCGCCTCGCTTAAAACCGATTATTCGCAAGGTGTGGGCCAAAGTCGGGCAGCGACCGTTGGCCCTGGTTGACCCACGCTATGAGTGGACGTACCTCTACGGGTTTGTTCATCCCACGACCGGCGATACCGAATGGCTGATTCTGCCTCGGGTGAATGGCGATTGGTTTAACCAAGCCCTAGCCACCTTTGCCGAGCAAGTTGGGGCTGGCCCGCATAAGCAGATTCTGCTGGTGATAGATGGGGCTGGATGGCACACCTGCAAAGACCTGGTGATACCCGACGGCATTCATCTAGAGGTATTGCCGCCTTATTCACCCGAGTTGCAGCCGGCAGAACGGCTTTGGCGACTCGCCGATGAACCCTTAGTCAACCGTTGCTTTGACGCCCTCCGTGATCTTGAAGTACTAAAACGACAGTCAGGGAAGTGCCCGGCCTGTGGTCTTTATTTCAGGGCAGAAGACCGGATGGAGGTAGACCATGTCCTACCCCCCGGGGCCACTATGCCGTTTGATCAGAGCTCGTCTCAGCTGCTGGAGCTTCAGCTTTCCTTTCATTTTTTGCAAAGTCATACCGCTACTCAAAAACGCCTATTTTTCTAGGGCGAAACTAGACCAAGCTGCATCGCCAGGATGACGGCCTGGGTGCGATCGCGCACCTCCAGCTTTTGCAAAATGGCGTGAACATGAACCCGCACCGTGCCGGGAGCGATGTAGAGGGTTTCGGCAATTTCCTGATTGCTCTGTCCGGCGGCCATCAGCGCTAGAATTTCTTGCTCGCGCTTGGTGAGGGTGGGCGAGGTCGTCAGAGCAGCGGCAGGGGGCAGTTCTAGTGGGGGGGCCTGGAATGCGGCCTGAATTGCCTGGGAGGCGATCGCATCCCACCAGGTAGCCCCTAGAGCGACTGAGCGAATCGCCAACACCAGCGCCTCGGCAGCAATACCCTTGACGCAATAGCCCTGGGCCTGGGCTTCGATCAGCCGGGCAATCAGGGCAGGCTGGTTGTGGGAGGTGAGGGCTAGCACCGGCAAGTCAGGGTGCTGCTGCTTGATCTGGCGGCAGGCTTCAATACCGCCAATCCCTGGCAAGCCAATATCCAGCAGCACTACGTCGAAGGGCTGCTGGTTAACCAGGGCGATCGCCATTTCGCCGTCCTCTGCTTCGGCGGCAATGTGCAGCGTCGGTTCCTGCTGCAACCGGGTAGTCAGGCCCAAACGAAACAGCTCATCGTCTTCGACCAGGAGGATTGCGATCGGCTGGTCGGTCATGGAAACTCAGCAACGTTTTAACGTTGGAACGTTGTGCAGGATAATATAGTCTTAGCCGGACTGGCTAAGACTATATTATCCTGCACCGGGGGCTGGGCGGGTAGCCGGAAGGCAAACAGTGCGCCCCTGGGCTGGCGCGACTCAGCCCAGATGGTGCCGCCATGGGCTTCCACAATCTGGCGGCTGAGGTAGAGGCCCAGCCCGGTGCCCTTAGCCTGGCGATCGCTGTGGCCCTGGTAAAACCGCTCAAACAGATAGGCCATTTCATTGGCGGCGATGCCCTGGCCCTGGTCGAGCACCTGCACCAGGCAATCATCGCCCTTGGGGCGAATCACCACTTCCACCAGGCTGCCCCGCAGGGAATGGTGAATGGCGTTGGCTATCAGGTTGCTCAGCACCCGCTGAAGCTGGAGTACATCGGCCCTGACCCAGCAGGGCTGGCGAAAGTCGGATTCTCCCTGGTGCAGGCGAATGCGCACCTGTCGAGAAGTGGCCAGGGCCGTGAGCTGCATGATCGTGTCCTCCGCCAGGGCGACCACATCGACCGCTGTGGGGTTGAGTCGCAGCCCCTCGCTGTCGTTGCGGTAGACATCCATCAGGGTTTCGACCAGTTGCAGAGTGGTCTGGTGGCTGCGGGTCATGATGGCGATCGCCCGGCGCTGAGCCGAGGTAACCGCCCCAAACTGCTCAGCCTCTAGGGCGTGAAGCGTCTCTAACGCTCCCAGCAGCGGTGTTTTGAGGTCGTGGGTCAGGGTTGAAACAAAGTCTTCCCGCATGCGGGCCAGCTGGGCCTGAGCCAAGATTTGAGCGTGCTGATGGGTAATGGCCTTTTCGTAGCGCTGAATGCGATCGCTCAGCCACCCCGTCACCGCCAGCGCCAGCACGGTGATCGCCCGGTTGGCAATGGTCACTGTAGTAATCGGCTCCAGTCCAGGGATCACCAGATTGAGCAGTGTGAGGGCAATGGCGATCGCCGTCACCCATCGCGTCGCCCCCCGCCCCAGACGTCCACTGGCCAGCAACACCGCCCCAATGTATAGATAGCCAAACACGTAGGGCGGCGGCGTGCTGTATTCCAACACAATCACCACAACAAAGAGGGCGGCAATCAGCCAGTGGGTTCGTTGCCAATTGGGTTTGAGGCGGCGCATGGAGAGGGAGGGGGAGGGGGCCGGAGCGTGCCAACGTTAGAACGTTCTTAACGTTGGCACGCTCTAATCTGGACAACTTGTCAATCTATTCTAGGCATTATTTTGGGGCGATTGGCAGTGTTTATATCAAATGATATAGGTGACTTATTGATTATCTAAACACTTGTATGTCTGTGGTTTAGATGGGTCAATATAATTTCGCTGTAAACAGCCTTCCATACCTTGTTTTTGTCAATTAAAGCATCAGAATAGAGGTGTTCTGTGTATTGTCTGGCTAGGGAGCAATTCCATGAAGGCGAAGATCTTAACCTGCACCATCTATTTTCACAGTGTCCATCTGGGTCAGCCCCTTGAGGCGGTTGAGATGCCCGAGGGCTGTCATTTTTTAGGGTTGGTGCGGGCAGAAAAATTAATTCATGCTCATGACAATCCAATTATTCAAGATGGGGATTCGCTAATTGCGATCGCCATGAATCCTTCTATCTCACCGGCCTTAGAAAATTTTCTGCAACTCAAGCAAAAGGTGGCTTAGAGTCGCTCGTTTTCTGATGCGCTATGTTTCTGTCCTCAATTTTTGAGTCAAATGGTCGCTCGATGACCGGCGGGCAATACATTCGCGCCGTGCTGATCAGCAACCTGATGATGATGGTGCTGGTCTACGCCACCTTTATGCTCCAGGGGGTGCTGCCTCTGAACCCCACTGGGCTCCCTGCCCCAAGCTGGGATCTAGGTCTGCACACCGCCATTTCCTTTACCACCAACACCAACCAGCAGCACTATTCTGGCGAAACCACCTACAGCTATTTCAGCCAGGTGGGGGCGCTGGGGTTTTTGATGTTTACCTCGGCAGCGACGGGCATTGCGGTGGCGATCGCTTTTATTCGCGGGCTGACGGGGCGACCCCTGGGAAATTTCTACACCGATTTGATTGTGTCGATCACCCACATTTTGCTGCCAATTTCAATTGTGGGGGCGATCGCCCTGCTGATTGCCGGAGTGCCTGAGACCTTCGCCGCCCCCGCCCAGGCCACCACCCTAGAGGGAGCCACCCAGTTCATCGCCCGTGGCCCCGTGGCCCACTTTGAAATCATTAAAGAGCTAGGTGAAAACGGCGGCGGCTTCTTTGGCATCAACTCGGCCCACCCCTTTGAGAACCCCAACAACTTCACCAACCTGCTCGAAACCGTAATCATGCTGGTGATTCCCGCCGGGCTGATTCTTACCTACGGCCATATGGCTGGCAACCCCAAACAGGGCTGGCTGATCTTCGGGATTGACGAACTGGCCCATACCAATGTCCCCGGCTCTCTACAAGAAAAGCGCTACCAAGATGTGGAGGTAATTTTAGAGGCGGGGATTGATGTGTATTCCACCATTAATATTCAGCACCTGGAGAGTCTGAATGATCTGGTGCACAAAATTGCTGGGGTGGTGGTGCGCGAACAGGTGCCCGACCGCCTGCTTGACGAAGCCGATGAGGTGGTAGTGATCGACGTTACCCCTGAAACTTTGCAAGAGCGATTGCAGGAGGGCAAAATCTATGCCCCAGCTAAAATCGATCAGGCGCTGCAACATTTCTTTCAGAGACGCAATCTGGTGGCGCTGCGAGAACTGGCCCTGCGCGAAGTGGCCGACAACTTTGCCAACCGCAACATGTCATTAGCCTTCCAGCCCTGGTACCCGACACCTCAACCGGGTAAAGTCTTCCCCAGATATCGCCCTACTTGGCAAAGCTAAACCGGGCGTTGACCTTCTCACCGTTGATATCGGTCTGAATCACCGTTCTATATTCCCCGCTGCCTGGCTGGGTAAAAACGCAAAGAAATGCTCGCCCGCCGCATCGTACTCCATTGGCAGCGCCTGCTGGGTGCCGTCGGGGAGCTGCACCTGGGCCACCACCGTGGCATCGGCTACTGCCTCGTGGGTGTCGCCGGTTTGCAAATACAGGTCGAGGTGAATGCCATCGGCTTCGGGGACGGGCACCAGTTCCAGGTGGTAGGCTCCGGTTTCGACCACTTGGCCGCCTTTGGTCGCGGCGCTGTGGTCATCGGTGTTTTCAGCAGCAACGGTTTCAGGGGCGGCAGGGCTTACAGTTTCAGGGGCGACATCGGGGGCCGTGGTGGTTTCAGCCCCTCCGCAGGCCGCCAGGGTCAGGGTACTGGTCAGAAGTAGGGCAGGAATGAATTGGTTACGCATGGGTTGAATCTCCAAAAGGGGTGGATGGGTGAATGGGGTGGATGGGGTGGAGCGATCTTAGAGGGGGCTAACGGGTTGGTTTTGGGGGATGGGGGTTATCTCTGCATCGGGTTGGATCGGGCTATGGACTGCGATCGCCCCCAGGTAGCGACCAAACTGGGCATAGAGGGCCGGCAGCACCAGCAGCGTCAGCGCGGTGGAGGTAAACAGGCCCCCCAACACCACCACCGCCAGGGGCTGCAAGATCTCGCGACCGGGGCCGCTACTGATCACCAGGGGCAGCATCCCCAGGGCCGAGGTAAAGGCGGTCATCAGAATGGCATTGAGCCGTTCCATCGACCCGGCGTAGAGCACCTGGGGCAGGGGCATGCCGGTGGCGAGCTTTTGGTTGTAGTTATCGACCAGCAGCAGGCCGTTGCGCACCGCCACCCCAAACAGGGTGATGAAGCCGACCAGAGACGCTACCGAGAGCACGCCGCCGCTCAGGGCCACGGAGAACACACCCCCCACGATCGCCAGCGGCAGATTCAGCATAATCATCACCGTAGCCGGGAATGACTTGACGGTGAAATACATCAGCACCGAAATCACCACCAGGGCCAAGGCTCCAAACACCAGCAGGTTTTGGGTGGCCCGCTGCTCTGACTCAAACTGGCCGCCGTACTGAATGAAGTAGCCGGGTGGGAGGGTGATTTGCTGACGCACCTGGGACTGAATGTCGGCGATCACCGAGCCCAGATCGCGATCGGCTACGTTCGACGACACCACGATCAACCGCGATACATTCTCGCGGCTGATAGAGTTTGGCCCGGTGCCGTAGTCGACCTGGGCCAGCTGGGTCAGGGGAATGCGCTGGCCGTCGGGGGTGTCGATCAGCAGGTTGCGCAGGGTGTCGAGGTTTTGGCGGGCGCTGGGGGTAAACCACACCACCAGGTCAAACAACTGCTGATTTTCGAGCACCTGGGAGACGACTCGCCCATTTAGCGCAGTTTCGATGGTGTTGGCCAGCGCACCCATGGTCAGGCCATAGCGGGCGGCGGCCTCGCGATCAAAGCGCACCTGCACCTGGCGTACGGGCAACTGGGGCGCAAGTTGCAGATCGACCACGCCTTCGACATTGGCCATGACCTCGGTGACGGCGGTGCCCAGGCGGCGCAGCTCGGCCAGGTCAGGGCCAAAGATCTTGACGGCGATCGCACTGCGTACCCCCGACAGCACCTCATCCATGCGGTGGGAGACAAAGCCCCCCACGCTGGCGGGGGCACCGGGGATTTTCTCGAATTCTGTCCGCAGTGCCTCCAGGGTGGCTTCGCGGTCTTGCATCCCGGCGTCACTCAGCTCAATATCCAGCTCGGCAAAGTTAGAACCCACGACGTGGGGGTCGCCCGGCGATCGCCCCGATCGCATTTGAATAGTCTCAAAGCGGGGGTCATCCCTGAGCGCATTCTGCACCGCCAGCCCAGCCCGGTTAGTCGCCGCCAGGGAACTGCCGGGGAACAGGTTCATCGAAGCCACCAGCGATCGCTCCTGAAACTCGGGCAAAAATACGCGCCCCAAGGCGGGCAACATGGCCAGCGATGCCACCAGTGCCCCCAGAGCAATCAGCAAAATCAGCCGAGAATTCCCCAACGCCAGCCGTAGTGCCGGATGGTAGAGCCGCTGGCTGTGGCGCGACACCCAGGTGTCTTCCTCTGGCAGGGGGGCGCTGGCCAGCAGAAAGGCGCAGAGGGCGGGGGAGAGGGTGAGCGCCACCAAGGTGGAGGCAAAAATCGCCACCAGGTAAGCAATACCCATGGGCGCAAAAATGCGCCCCTCCACCCCGCTCAAGCTAAAAATCGGCGCAAAGATTACCGCGATAATCACCGTGGAAAACAGCACGCTGGTGCGCACCTCCACCGAGGTGTCGTAGACCACCTGAAAGGGGTGCTTGGGATTGCCCAGCTCCCGGTTGCGCCGCAGCCCCCGGTAGCAGTTCTCCATATCCACAATCGAGTCATCGACCACCGATCCGATCGCCACCGCCAGGCCACCCAGGGTCATGGTGTTGACGCTAAGGCCCAGCCAGTGCAGCAAAATCAGACAGATCAGCAGCGACATGGGAATGGCGCTGAGGGTGATCGCCGCCGTGCGCCAGTTCATTAAAAACAGCAGCAAAATCACCGACACAATAATGATGCCGTCGCGCAGCGAGTCTCGCACATTGCGCACCGAGGCTTCGATAAAGTCGGCCTGGCGAAAGGTACGGGTGATCGCGACATCCCCCGGTAGGCTGGGGCCGACTTCCTCCAGGGCTGCTTCAATTTGTTTCGTCACCGTCAGCGTGTCGGCCAGGGGCTGCTTGTTGATTAGCATCACCAGGGCGGGTTGGCCATTGAGGCTGCCGTCGCCGCGCTTGAGGGCGGGGCCAAGGGTGACGGTGGCCACGTCTTGCAGCAGCACCGGTGTTCCCTGTCGCGCTGCCACCACCGATCGCTGCAAGTCTTCAATCGCTTCAACGCGACCAATACCGCGAATCAGCAGTTCCTGGTCGGCATCGATCAGGTAGCCCCCAGCCCCATTCTGGTTGGCGGCGGCAGCGGCTTCGCTGACCTGGGCCAGGGTGACGCCAAAGGCGCTGAGCTTGGCCGGGTCTACCAAGACCTGGTACTGGCGCTCTTCGCCGCCAAAGACCGTAATTTGGGTAACGCCGGGTACTGCCAGCAGGCGGTTGGTGACTTGGCGATCGACCTGTTGCCGCAGATCCATCAGGGAGGTAGTGTCGGCGGTGAAGGCGTATTCCAGCACGATGCCCAGGGGCGAGTTGAGGGGAGCCAGCTGGGGCGATTCTACCCCTTCGGGCAGGCGGGTCTGGGCCTGTTGCAGCCGCTCGGTGATTAGCTGGCGGGCCTGGTAGACATCGGTGTCCCAGCTAAACACGACCCGCACCGCTGATGCCCCCGCGACGGAGGTCGATCGCACGGCAGTCACGCCAGGGGTACCGTTGACGGCACTCTCAATCGGCAGCGTCACTAGGGACTCCACTTCCTCAGGAGCCAACCCCGGTGCCTCCGCCTGAATTTCCACCTGGGGCGGGGCAAAGCTGGGAAACACATCCAGCGACATGTCGCCCAGGGTGCGCAGACCGTAGAGGGTGACGAGGACGGTGGCAATGACCACAATCCAGCGCTGGGCGATCGACCATTTGAGAATTGCGTTAAGCATGGAGGGGGAAGAGGAGTGAAGGGGTGGAGGGGTGAAGGGGTGGAGGGGTGAAGGGGTGGAGGAGTGAAGGGGTGGAGGGGTGGAGGTAGGGTGCATTCGCGTAGCAATGCACCAATAGGAAAGTCAGCAATTGGCTTATTTTCTTACCCGTCCCTTAGGACTGGCGATGGTCGGCTTCTGTGGCGATCGCATCGGGGCGGCTGGCGGTGAGCACCAGATCGGTGGGTGGGCTAGGGATATGGCCATTCAGCGCGGCTACTGGGGTCGGGCGAGAGCGGCGACCGAGGTAGAAAGCAGTGGCTGCGATCGCAACTCCGCCCAATCCCCAGCCCCAACTCGGCACCGCAACCCTAGAGGGCTCAACGGTTGGATCTTCGGTCGCCGCCGCCGCGCCGCCGCCGCGCAGCGACTGGGCGTAGAGCTGCAAGGCCCCCTGCACGACTACCTGATCGCCCTCAAACAGGCCGCTCTGAATTTCCACCTGGTCACCAGCGCGACGGCCCACGGTGACCTCGACCGGCTCAAACGCCTCGCCATTCTGCACAAACACCAGGGTGCGGCCTTCAGCATCCACCAGGGCGCGAGTGGGAATCGCCAGCACTGCCTCGGGGGTGCGATCGCTCAAAATTTCCAGCTCAGCAAACATGCCTGGCTTTAAAGTCCCCGCATTGTCTAACTCCGCCGTTACGGGTACCACGCGGGTGGTGCCATCGACGACCGCCCCCACCGTCACCACGCGCCCGGTAAAGATTTGGTCGGGCAGGCTGGCCACTTTAGCCCGCACAGCTTGCCCCTCCGCCACTTGGCCCAGGTCTTTTTCGTAGACGCTGGCCGTGACTCGCAGGCGATCGCCGTTCACGATGCTCAAGATCGGCGTTACTGCTTCTTCCACCGCTTCGCCCAGGGAAACGGGGCGCTCGGCCACCTGGCCTGCGATCGGGGCCACCACGGTGACCACCCCCTGCTCGGTGGCGGGGCTGTTGAGCTGTTGCAGGCGAGTTTGGTAGGTGGCGGTGCTGAGCTGAAGGTGAGATTGAGCCGCGTCTAGGGCCGCCTGCGATCGCTCCAGTTCGGCCTGGGCCTCTAGCACCGGCTGACGGCTCTCGGCGCGGGTGAGCTGGCTGCGGGCCGCCGCCAGGTTCGACTCAGACTCTAAAAGCTGCTGCCGGGCGATCGCCCCCGCCCCAACCAACCGCTGATCTTGATCAAAGCGCTCCTGGGCCAGGGATAGTTGCTGCTGGGCAGCAGTGATTTCGGTGGCGGCGATCGCCCCCTGCCGCTCATAGTTGCGCCGCGCCAGGGTGAGGTTGGCCTGGGCCGATCGCAGCCCCGCCTCGGCCCCCACCCGGTCTTCCTGGGATGACACCCGCAGGGCAATCAAGTCTGGGGCAATCACCCTGGCCAGGGCCTGGCCTTGGTTCACCCGATCGCCCGGCTGCACCAGCAGCTCCACCACCGTGCCGTTGATGGGCGCATTCACCATCACGGTTTGGTCGGGCTGGGTGACCACCTCCCCCGTGGTGGTAATGCCGATGCTGAGCGATCGCCGCTGCACCGGCTCTACCGCAAGGCCCAGCCGCTCCGCCGTTGCGCCCTCAACCCGAATGCCGCTGGCGGGCTGGCTCGTACCCGGCTGAAAATCGGCCCCGTGGTCGTGGCCGACATGGGCGATCGCCGCGATGGGCAGTGCCACCACCATCAGCCCCAGCAGAGAACTTGCCCAAGCGGTGGAGATATAAGGCCGAAAACGCATAGGAGTGATGGCCAAGGGGAGATTACACAGTCGTTCAGGACAATACCAACCAATTATCAAATCAGGATGAAATTTGCCTGGGTCGATGGGTTAGGTCTGCGATCGCGCCCATTTAGGGGATATTCAGGGAAAAATTTGCCCGTGCTGAGGGGTCAGGTATCGAGGCTGGTGGGCCAACGCGCTAACTATCACATCCCAGACCACCGCACTCTGGGTGAAGATTTTCTGAAGCGATCGGCATAACTCGCCCCAGGAGGTCTACCATGCGGAGCAAGTTCTAGATAACACCTTGTAGCGGATAGTTATCAAGACTTCAATCGGCATAACATCCCGTTTGGGGAAGATAGGCTGATAAATGTCCGTATAAAATCCCAATTTTGGGAGTTATGCCGATATATTCGGTATAACTACCCCTAGAGGAGGTGATATGCAGCTTTGATTCTGGCTAACTAACCTGCTGCGGGGTGTTAGACGGAATTGTGGCAGAGGAGTCAGCATAAGCAGTAGTTATGCAGCTAGGCTATGGGTCGGACAGTACCTCGAGATTATCGGTTAGTCGGTAAAGACAAGCTAACTAAAGTCTGATGGTTGGAGTATCTTAGGTAAAAGTTTAGTTTGAGTGAAGAGAATGGAACCAACTCGGTGGATGGATAAGATTCCTGTTGAACTGCCTGATGGGACAGCTATTCAGGTAGAAGTTACTCAAACAGGACGTGAAGATGTAGCATTCGGGATCTATCCTTTCCAAGCAATAGCGCAACCTATTAAATCAATAGTAGAAGCTGTAGCAACTTCATTGCGGACGGTAAGTTCAACGTCCGTACCTGATAAAGCAACAGTTAAATTTGGCTTGGATTTAGCAATTGAATCAGGACAATTAACGGCAGTGATTGTGAAGGGGTCTGAAAAATCAAATCTTGAGATTACTTTAGAGTGGAATGTGAAGTAGTGATTAAAGTTTAAGTTACTTGATTTTCAAAATGATTGCTGAGAAAAGATCCCAAAATTAAAACCTCGGATTCAGTCGTGAATAAATTAAATTTTCAACTGAAAATTATTTCTCAATTGATAACAAGGTGGTTTGTAGTTTTTTTCATGCTGGCTTTGATAGTGGCAGCAATTGATTTATTGCAAAACACGAAAGGAGAAAGATGGGTTTTAGAGCGTTTGGATTCTATCTTATTAGATAAAATAGAGTCTCTTAGCATCTTGGCGGGTTTAATAGTCTTCTTACTGGAAATTCCTGAGCAGAGAAAGCGTTCTCAATATGAGGCGTGGCAAGTAATAAACTCAGCTCATGACCAAGGTGGTAGTGGAGGAAGAATTCAAGCTTTACAGGACTTAAATCAGGACAAAGTTAGTCTAACTGGACTAACAATTAGACGAGCATATCTCAACGGTATAGAATTAGAAGAAGCCGATTTACGTGGCTCTGATTTGACGGAGACGAGACTTGATGAAGCCAATCTTAGAAAAGCTTGTTTCATTAAATCAAAACTAGATAAGGCTAGCTTTTATTCAGCAAGTCTAATAGAAACTAAGTTTAATGACTCTTCCTTAATAGAGGCGGATTTTAGGGAAGCAAAACTAAATCAAGCTGAAATGTGTGCCTGCAACTTATATAAGGCTAAGTTTAGTAGAGCAAACTTGAGTGGAGCGAATCTTAGATCATCTACACTTGTATCTGCAAATCTTCCAGGAACGAATTTGACTGATGTGCAGTTAACCAGTGCTGACATGAGAGGAGCTAATTTAAGCGGGGCTATTTTGAAAAACACAAATTTCACTGGGGCAAACCTCAGCAGTGCTCAGCTAAGTGGTGCTGATCTTGAAGGCTCTAATCTTACTTCAGCAGATATATCTGATACAGATTTAAGAGGAGTTCAAGGACTATATCCAGAACAAGTTAAAAGTGCAAAAAACTGGGAAAAAGCAAAATATGATGACTCATTACAAAACGGACTTGGATTGGTTCCCTGATTATTGGTTATCCTTACTTTCTTCGTTAGATAGTAAAGAGGTAAGCGTACATTGCACTGCATAACAACCCCAATGCACACCGACCGCCGAAAGGTTATCTGTGAGTGTTTGAGGTTATCTGCGGCGGGTGATTGGGAACGTTAGCCTGTTGTTAAACATATCTGCCTTGCCCGATCGCTCACCCAGGCATTTGAATCACCTGCTCAAACTGTCGTTGCTTTGCCCTGGGGTCAATCCCCAGCAGCCGCACATAGTTGCCGGGGTGTGCGGCTAAAAACTGCTCGATCTGAGCCAAAACCTCAGCTTCCTGGGTCGCTGCCAGGGTGGGGGCGCTCTGCCAAGACCCCGCTTTAAACCGGCGCGGGTCAGCATATTCCAAGCTCACCCGATGCCCAAGTCGGAGCTGCTGCCGCACCTGGGCCACAGCTTCTGCACTCAACCGGCCAGCCGTAGGTCTATGACCATTGCTAGAGCCACCGTTTCCCTCGGGGTGCCCATGGGCCGAGGTTTGCCACCGGGTTAGACAGGCGACATCGTTCGCACAGCGATAACCCGCCAGCAGCGCCTGGTTAACGGCAACCACATGGTGAGAGAAAGCTTTGTCGCTAGCCTTCGCCTCCGGCAACCGATCCGCCGCCTGCTGGGTGGTAATCACCGCCCCCGATGGCACATAGCGACCCGCCGGAATCTCCACATCCTGAATCAGCACATGCTTCATCACAATGAAGCCGTGGCCCACCCTGGCATTAAACACCGTAGAGCGAAAGCCAATAAAGCAGTCGTTACCCACATAGGCAGGCCCGTGGATCAGCGCCAGGTGAGTAATGCAGGTGTTGTTGCCAACCCGTACCGAGTAGGGCTGACCATCGTCACCGCTGACTCGACCCTGCTCTAGCCCGTGGATCACCACGCTGTCTTGAATGTTGGTGTTAGCGCCAATATAAAACGGCGACCCTTCATCGGCGCGAATAGAGCTACCAGGGGCAATCAGCACGTTTGGCCCCAGGCGCACATCGCCAATCAGCGTCGCCTCGGGGTGAATGTAGTATGAGGCGGTGCATCGCTATGCAGATGCACCCTACGATTTTTATCCTTCGGGGTGTCACCTTAGCAGCACAGACGATAGCACCCGACACCCGACACCCGACACCCTCACCCCACCACCGCCACCGTTGCCAGCCCCAGACCAATGCCGATTGTGGCCAAAGCGCTAACGACCGACAGCCGCTGCATCACTCCAGCGCCAATCGGGGCTGTTTCGAGCCACTGTCGCCCGTAGACGGCAGCCAGCCCCAGGGCAGTGAGCACCGAGGCCAGACCCAGGCTAAAGCCACCGATCAGCGCCAACCCATAGGTAATTTGGTGGAGCGCGATCGCACTCAGCAGCAGCACCAGGGCCGACGGACAGGGCACCAACCCACCCGAAATGCCGATCGCTAAAACCGATGGCCATTGCCCCCTCGGTTGGTCATGGTGATGATCGTGATGGTGATGATCGTGATGGTTGTGGGCGTGATGATGATCATGCTCGTGAGGGCTTTCCTTCAAGCGCATCGCCAGCAACCGCAGCCCCACCAGACAAATGGCCAACCCGCTGACTGCCCCCAGCACCGGATACACCCGGTCGAGATCTATATAGTGGGAGGCCAGCAGGGTAGCGATCCCTAAAACAAACACCGCCAAAGTGTGGGTCACCGTGGTGGTTATCCCCAGCCACAGGGCTGCCTTTGGGGTGCCGCGACTGCCCACCAGATACGCCCCCACCAGGGTCTTGCCATGGCCCGGAGACAGGGCATGAACGGCACCAAAGCCAAAGGCGATCGCCAGTCCTGCTGCGATCGCACCGGGGGTAATTGGCCCACTGAGCAGCGCCGTCAACTGGCTAGCCGCCTCAATATGCGCCAAAAGGGGATGCACCAGAAGGGGGTGGATCAAAATGGGCAGTAGAGTCATGATGCCGTCCTCCAAACTGGGAAGTTGTCAAACCTAAGCTCAGAATAAGATAGAATGATAATCATTATCACTCTTTTATCGAGTTCCACGCCGTCCGATTAGGGGTGCCCATGCAAACTCTGCTGACCACGCTGATCAGAGGTTATCGAGCGTTTTTGTCGCCGCTGCTGCCGTCGGTCTGTCGGTTTACCCCCACCTGCTCCCAGTATGCTCTCGATGCTATCAATTGCCACGGGGCCTGGCAGGGGAGTTGGCTAGCCCTCCGCCGAATTTTGCGGTGCCACCCCTTTCATCCAGGGGGCTATGACCCTGTGCCCGACGTGTTTTGGACGGTCGACACCATGCCCCTCAGTCGCGCCATCAAGCAATCTGCCCAGGCTAAAAGTAGAAGGCAGAGGGCAGCACCGAAACCCTAAACTCAATCTCCCTGCCCTTACTCTTGCAGAATGACACAGTTCTTTTTAGAGTAGCTAATCTCTCCGTTCCGCTCTAGCTCTTGCATCAGGCGGGTGACGGTGACGCGGGTGGTGCCAATGGCGTCGGCCATATCTTGATGGGTCAGCCGCAGCTGAATTAAGCGCCCCTGCTCAACCGGACGACCAAATTTGAGGGCCAGCCAGCCCAATAGCTTCTGCAATCGTTGGGGAACCTGGCCCTGGCGGAAGCGAATCAGCTCTTGCATCTGGTGCAGGTGCGATCGCATCACCTGCTGAAAGTTCCAGCATTGATCTGGGCTGAGCAGTACCGCCTGCACCTTAGTCAAGCACTCAATTTCACTCGGCTGAATGCAGATCAACGGCTGGCCGGTCAAATCGCCACTGTTCCAAAAACCCAGCGTAATGGGGGTGCCGTCCTCTGAGAGGGTAAGCAGTCGCACCGCCCCAAATCGAATCTGCCAGAGCAGGTCGGCCTTCAGGGGAAGCGTCTCTCGTCGCTTGAAGGTATGCACGATCGGGCGGGCTAAGGAATTGGCCGGAGCGGTCAGGGTCAACATACAATCACCGAGATAGCGAGCAGCAAAGGGCTAACTGGGAATCAAACTCCTGCTTTTCAGAAGAAATGGCCAGTCTTGCCGTCATAGTGTTAATGATAATGATAATGATTCTTAACTAGGTTAGCCATGCAAACCTCTACCTTTGCTCGAAATAGATGGTCTCCCCCTCGGTGGCCCAGATGGTCTCGCTGGATCGAAAAGGTGCAAGGTGTCGGGGGTCAGGTGTCGGCATCCCCTCCTGGGAGGGGCAGGGGTGGGTTGTTCAGGTGTCGGGTGTAGGGGGACAAGGTCGCAAACCGTGAACCTTATACCCTCCCTCGATCGGCGATCGCCTGCGTCATCAACCCCTGCAATTCCGTCAGGTTGAGTGCTCCTCTGTCGCCATCTTGGCGGGTGCGTACACTGAGGGTCTGCTGTTCTACCTCGCGCTTACCCACCACCGCCACCACCGGAATTTTCTCCAGTTCGGCGGTGCGAATTTGCTTGCCAAGGCGATCGCCGCTGGCATCGACCTCTACCCGATAGCCCTGCTGCTTCAGGGTTTGGGCCACAGTATTGGCATAGTTGCGCTGGCCATCGCTCACGGGCAGCAGCCGCAGCTGCACCGGGGCCAGCCACAGGGGAAAATCTCCAGCGTAGTTCTCGACCAAAATGCCAAAGAACCGTTCTAAAGAGCCAAAAATCGCCCGGTGAATCATAATCGGGCGCTGCCGCGAGCCGTCGGCGGCTACATAGTGCAGATCAAATCGCTCGGGCAGGTTGAAGTCGACCTGAATGGTGGAGCACTGCCACAGGCGACCAATGGCATCGCGAATTTTGATGTCAATTTTGGGGCCATAGAAAGCGCCGCCGCCCTCGTCGGTGACGTAGTCCCAACCCTTGCTATCCAGCGCTTGAATCAGGGCATCGGTGGCTAAGTCCCACACGGCATCGGCCCCCACCGACTTAGCCGGGCGGGTGGAGAGGTTGACCTCGTACTCAGTAAAGCCAAAGTCTGACAAAATCTGCTCCGTCAGGTTCAGCACCGCCAAAACTTCGTCAGTGACCTGCTCGGGCAGGCAAAACACATGGGCGTCATCTTGGGTAAAGCCCCGCACCCGCATCAGCCCGTGCAGCACCCCAGAGCGCTCGTAGCGGTAGACGGTGCCCAACTCGGCCCAGCGCAGAGGCAGCTCTCGGTAGGAATGCAGCTTATTCTGGTAGGTCAACACGTGGAAGGGGCAGTTCATCGGCCTGAGCTGGTACTGCTGTGCTTCAATCGTCATCGAGTCAAACATGTTGTCTCGATAGAAATCAAAGTGGCCCGAGGTCTTCCACAGGTCGAGGTTGGCAATGTGGGGCGTGTAGAGCAGGTCATAGCCCCCGCTCAGATGGGCACTGCGCCAGTAGTCTTCGATCAGCAACCGCATCCGCGCCCCCTTGGGATGCCAAAACACCAGCCCGCCCCCGGCTTCCTCCTGAATGCTGAAGAGATCGAGTTCTTGCCCCAGTTTGCGATGGTCGCGGCGTTTGGCTTCTTCTTTTTGGGCCAGGTAAGCCTGCAATTGCTCTGGGGTTTCCCAGGCGGTGCCGTAGATGCGCTGGAGCTGGGGTTGGGTCTCATCGCCGCGCCAGTAGGCTCCGGCCACGCTTTCTAGGGCAAAGGCTTCGGGGTGAATTTCGCCGGTGGTGTTCAGGTGGGGGCCAGCGCACAGATCCCACCAGTAGGCAGCAGGGGTAGGGTCTTCAGGGACAGGGAAATTAAAGAGTGAGGGTGGTTCAGCGCCTTGGGGTAAGGCCGGGTCGGGGCAACCAATGTAGTAGCGGGTAACGGGCTCGCCCAGGGGAATGCCATCGAGAATTTCGAGCTTGTAAGGCTCGTGGAGCTGGGCAATCTCGGCCCGCAGCTCGTCGCGATCCACGGTTTCGCGGACTATCGGCAGGTTGGCGCAGATGATCTGCCGCATGTCTGCTTCGATGCGGGTGAGGTCGTCGGGGGTAAAGGCGATCGCGCGGTCAAAGTCGTAATAAAAACCGGTCTCTGTAGATGGGCCGATGGTCACCCGCGTTTCGGGGAACAGCCGCTGCACGGCCATAGCCAGCACATGGGCACAGGTGTGGCGCAGCCGCTGCAACCGCTGGGGGTCGCCAGGAGCACTGCGATCGCTAGGGAGAGGACGGCTGATCTGACTGACCATGGGCAACGTTCAGAATGATAATCATTCTCAATCTAGCACAAACAGAGGTAGGCCTTTTCTTGCCGGTGAACCCTCGACGCAGCCTACGACAAAATTTCAGGCATGCTAGTCACCATGATTCATAACTCCCATCAATGGACAACCCCCAAACCCTAATCCACCCTCCCACTCTCCCACCCACCCACTCCCCCCGGGAGCCCCAGACGGAGTTTTTTGGCTGCTTAACGGAGTTTCTGTAGAGGGCTATACCCGGTTGATAGGATGATGGCAGATAGGACGTTACTCAGTGCCATGGTTGCCTCACCGCAGTATCTCACCGCCGAAGATTACCTTCAGCTCGAAGCTGAAAGCCCCGTCAAGCATGAGTATTTCGATGGTGAAGTCTATGGGATGGCGGGAGCCAGTGATGGGCATGTCACCATTGCAGGCAACCTGTTTGCTCTGCTTCGCAGCCATGTGCGCGGTACGGGTTGCCGGGTCTACATTTCAGATATGAAGGCGCGGATTGAGGCGCGTAATCGCTTTTTCTACCCCGATGTGATGGTGACCTGTGACCCGCGCGATCAGGAGACTGAGACTTACAAGCGCTTTCCTAAGCTGGTGGTGGAGGTACTGTCGGAGTCTACGGAAGCGTTTGACCGGGGCGACAAGTTTGCCGACTATCAAACGCTGGAGAGCCTGGAAGAGTACGTGTTGATCAACACGCGGCACCAGCGGGTGGAGTGCTTTCGCCGCAATCAGGCGGGGCTGTGGGTGTTGCAGTATTACAAGCCCGAAACAGCCACGTTCTGTCTGGAGAGCATTGGCTTTAGCGGTGCGATCGCAGCCCTGTACGAAGATGTGACGCTGGAGCAATCTGAGAAAACCCCTGAGCCCTGATAGGCCTTTTTGCGATCGCACCCTCGACAGCCAGTAGGCTATCGGGGGTACGGTTTGGGTTGCGCTTCGCGAAGCGTTCGGAAACCGACTCAGAACGAGTATCTGCTACTAAAGACAACGCCGTTTCCGCCTGCGCCGCCATCGGCACTAACGCTAGCCAGCCAGCCAACCCCACCAACCGCTGCAATCGAACGCCCATCACACCACCTACCAAACCGTTGAGAACAATGCCCTAACCGCCCATGGCCTTAAGTCAATCAAGAATGCTTCTCAACAAGATACAGGGCAGTGAGAGCCGCTAAAGCGAGAAATGATCCCTAGGCGGAGTTTTTGCGATCGCACCCCGGAGTTTTTACGCCCTTCTCTCCCGCGCATACACCCCCGGATTTACCCCATACTTGCGGCGAAAGGCGGCGGCGAAGTGGCCCCGACTGGCAAAGCCTACGGCCTCGGCAGCGGCGGTGACGCTGAGATCGCCGGATTCGAGTAGCTGGCGCGATCGCTCCATGCGGTGCTCATGCAGGTAGCCAAACACCGTGGTGCCAAACACCTGGCGAAAGCCCACTTTGAGCTTATGGTCGTTGATGCCGACAGCGCGGGCTAACTCTATCAGCGACGGGGGCTGGGTGATCTGGCGGCGCAACAGCTTGCTGGCGTAGTGGATGCGCTCGACATCGTCGGACAGAGAAATGGTCATAGCAGTGAGTCGAAAGTAAAAAAATAGGGCTGTCCAACGATTGCGATGCAATCCTATTGGGCAGCCCTGGGCAACCACCATCTAAGGATTTAGATGTCGGAGAGGATGCAATTATCTTACAAGCAATTGGCAATGGTTCTCAATAAAATCTGAAGCTGGATCAGCTTAAGGAACGTCTCGGTGGGAAATATGGCTCAGTTGATGGCGCTAGATGCTTCTGCAACCGAGGAGAAACACTCGCTCTGCCCAAGGCTACTGCTTTGGGCAGATCCCTGGGTTCTTCGAGAACCCAAGGATCTACATTTGGCGCTAACTTAGCTGTCGGTAGCGCAGCAGGTAGCTAAACACCTCCCCCTGCTCTGGGGTGATCAAAATCCCCGACTCGGGGATAGTAAACAGGCGGCTCCACTCCAGGCGCTCGGCGTAGTTCAGCAGGTGCAGATGGTTGATCGCCCCCTGTACCCCGTCGGGCGAGCCAATCACCAGATGGCGCAACCGCTCCCGCCCCGGATGGGGGCTAGGGGTAGCCAGACGCAGGGGCTTCAGATCCCCGAGTTCTTGAAGAACTCGGGGATCTTGACGGGTAAAACACAACATAATCGGGTTCCTTTCCGATGAGACGACGGGGAAGAAACCCAAAAACTTGGCCGCCCCAGACATGTGCAGTTCAGGGCGGCCAGGTAAAATCTACCTTAGCCTCCGAGACAGCTCGCTCTGTCGACGGGGTTAGCCGCTGGTTGGAGGGCCTAATCTCCTTCCAGTGGCGTTTGACCAAATTTTTGGGACGTTCAGACTGCACACACACAGTCTTAGCTCAGTAATTTAGTCCAATGGCGCACCGGACGCAAGTAAGAATTGTTACCGTTGGCAAAAACCCTGAGTTGAGAAACCGGGTATCTCTGCCGGGTTGTCTTTGCCCCCTGCCAACTCGTGCTGGTTAAGTTTGTCCGCCCAAGGCACCTACCCTGAGCAAGCGCGAAAATCGAATCGTCAGCACGCCCACGACCAGTAACCCGTTGCCCACCACCTGCAACACAAACTGCGAGAAAAACCGCGACAGGGCATCGACATCGCCATCGACTCGCTCCACCAGTTCGCCGGGGGTGTGGGCTTTGTGAAAGGCCAGGTCTAGACCCAGGGCGTGGCGGGCCAGGTCAAGGCGCAGGGTGTTGGTCGCGCGCCAGGCAATGGTTTCGCTGACGTAGGTGGTGGCGATCGCCAGCCCCTGCTGCAGGTGCAAGGTGCAAGGTTTAAGGCAAACCTCAAACCTTAAACCTTGCACCCTTCCCCTCACTCGGCAAGGCTATCGGGCGATCGCTAGGCCGTCGGCCCTGGGGTCAGAGGCGGCGATCAACACGCCCTGGTGGCGCAAAATCAGCTGGCCTTTGCCAAACTGACGCCCCTCTAGACCAATCTGCACGCTGTGGCCGCGATCGCTCAACTCCAGCCCCAGGGCCTGGGGCACAGACCGCTCTAGGGCCACGTTTTGGCCCGTCAAAAACTGCCAGCGGGGGGCATCTAGGGCTGCCTGAGGGTTCATGCCGTAGTCGGCGAGATTCACCACCAGTTGAAGATGACCTTGGGGTTGCATGTGACCGCCGATCAGCCCCATCGGCCCTAGGGGCTCGTCGCCGCGAGACAAAAAGGCCGGAATAATCGTGTGAAACGGTCGTTTACCGGGGCCGACCTGGTTGGGATGCCCCGGTTGCAGACTAAAGCCTCGGCCTCGATTTTGGAGGGCGATGCCCGTACCCGGCACCAGCACACCGCTGCCAAATCCCTCATAGTTTGATTGAATAAATGACACCATCAGGTCCGAATCAGCGGCAGCCAGGTACACCGTGCCGCCTTGGGTGAGCCCGGTTTGGGCTAGGTGGGCGCGATCGCCAATCAGCTGCCGCCGCTGGGCAGCGTAGGCTTTATCTAATAGCTGCGTCTGGGTGACGGTCATCCAGGCGGGGTCTGCCACATGGGCCTGCACATCGGCAAAAGCCAGCTTCATCGCCTCAATTTGCCGGTGGTAGCTCTCCACCGAATCGCGGGGATGGCGGGCCAAATCAAAGCCTTCGAGGATATTTAACCCCATCAAGGCGGCGACCCCCTGCCCGCTGGGGGGTATTTCCCAGACTGTTAGATCTCGATAGGTGGTGTGGATGGGGGGCACCCACTCGGCCCGGTGGGTCGATAGGTCGGCCTGGGTGAGCCAGCCGCCGGTCTCGGCGGCAAAGGCGGCCATGCGTTCGGCCAAAGCCCCGGTGTAAAAACTTTCGCCTCCCGTGGCCGCGATCTCCCGCAGGGTGGCCCCATGGGCCGGGCTGGCCCAGATTTCTCCCGCCCGAGGCGCTCTGCCCCCTTTAAAGAAGACCTGCTGCAACGGCGCAAAGACAGGGTCTGTTTGGGCCAAAAACAGCGGCTTGGCGCTCTGCCAGGCCCGAGCGGTTTCGGGGGCGACCGGAAACCCGGCTTCGGCGTAGTGAATGGCCGGGCCAAACAGCTGCTCAAAGGGGAGCTGGCCCCAGCGATCCCAGAGCGATCGCCAGGTAGAAACGGCCCCAGGCGTGGTCACCGGTAGCCAGCCGAGCTGGGGCATCTGCCCGAGGGCCATCACTTCGTCTAGGGGCAGGGTTTGAGGACTCTTGCCCGATCCGTTTAAACCATGCAGTTGACCATCCCACACCAGGGCGAAGGCATCAGAGCCAATGCCATTGGAGGTGGGTTCGAGCACCGTCAGGGCGATCGCCATGGCCAGAGCCGCATCCACCGCATTGCCCCCGGCAAAAAACATCTCCATCCCCGCTTGGGCAGCTAGGGGTTGGCTGGTGGCGGTGGCCTGCCTGCACCCCATCACCACCCGCCGGGTTGACCCATAGGGGTATTGGCCTAAGTTCTCACTCCAACTACCCATGGGCGCTAGATCCATACTCTAAAAACTGCCGCCCACAGCTCTTGCAGAGATAATTTTGTCGGCCTGCCCGCCGTCCGTTGCGGCTAATTTCAAAAGCACCGCAGCGGGGACATTTAATTCTGTGGTCAAAGGAGGCCTGAGCCACCCGTTCCACCTGTTGAAACACCTCAACAATTCTGGTTTGGCTAGCCCTTAAGTGGTTGACCATGTGCTGTTCTGCCGCTGCCGCATCTCGCCGGGCGATCGCCTCATAGATCTGGCGATGCTCAATGTCGATATCGAGCAGCTGGTCTAATCCTTTTAAGGTTTGAACGCGAATTAGGGTAATTTTTTGAGAAATTTGGTCGAGTAGCGAAACCACCCACGCATTGCCTGAACTTTTGGCAATTAGCTGATGAAATTCGCAGCTCAATTCGAGTAAACGAATGCTGTCTACGGTGGGTTTACCGTGGCTCGGCTGCTTGCTTTCAGCCGCTGCTTCAGCCGCCGCTTCAGCTAAGACCAGGTTTTGCTCAATGCGCTGGAGGTGGTGAGACGTTGCATGCTCACAGGCATCTAAAACCGCCAGCCGCTCTAGGGCAATGCGGCAGTCGTAGAGCTTAATGGCGTCTGTCAAAGAAAGTTTGACAATATACAAGCCCCCGTCCGAATCCATTTGAATCAGACTTTCCTGCTGCAAACGACGAATCGCCTCTCGTACCGGGGTCCGACTGACTTCCAGTTGGTCAGCCAGCTGGGTTTCAATCAGTCGCTCATCGGCAGCGATGTCGCCTGACAAAATGGCAGAACGGAGGGCCAAGTAAGTTTGCTCATAGAGTGAACCACTGCGGCTAGGCGCTTTTTGAGACAGAATCAAAGGATATTCTCCTTAGCAAGCTGAACAGCTTTAGCCCCTGACAGGAGCCAACGGGTGCAGGTATGCGGTACCCAAAACAACTAGATGTAGCTAAGGATACAGTTGCCATCATTAATGATGTATACATTATACGCAGATTTTTCATACTAGGCGATAAACCAGCGCAGACGGCCCATAACATTTTGGCCGTTCAGGGTTTTGCTTCTATCTAAAAAATACAACCTATACCTTGGTGACCTATGGGCCAACACATTCGACTGGGTATGCTGACTCCCTCTTCCAACACAGTTTTAGAGCCCGTCACCCAGGCTATGCTGGTTGATTTGCCCGAGGTTTCGGCTCACTTTAGCCGGTTTCGAGTGACAGAAATTTCTCTGGCTTTGCCAGCCTTAAATCAGTTTGAAAACTCAGCTCTATTGGATGCTGCTCAACTGCTCGCTGATGCCAATGTCAACGTCATAGCCTGGAATGGCACCTCTGCCGGGTGGCTTGGGCTAGATCAAGATCGGGAGCTTTGCCGCCAAATTACAGCAGCGACAGGTATTCCCGCCACGACGTCGGTGCTGGCGCTGCAAGAGATATTTTTGGCGCAGAACATCACTCAATTTGGCTTGGTGACACCCTACACCGACGATGTTCAAGCCAAAATTATTACCAATTTTGCTCAGCAGGGTTTTTTATGCATTGCAGAGCAGCATTTAAACCTAAAAGTCAACTTTTCCTTTGCAGAGGTGGATGCCGAAAAAATTTCGGCCATGGTCTACCAGGTAGCCCAGGTTCAGCCCCAGGCAATCACCACATTTTGCACTAACCTCTGCGCCGCCCCCCTAGTGGCAGAACTCGAAAAAGACATTGGCATACCGATTTTTGATACGGTGAGCGTTGCCGTCTGGAAATCGCTGCGTCTGGCCGGGGTAGACACCCGCTTGGTGAAAGGCTGGGGCAGCCTGTTTGCCGATCTGTCCTGATGGCAATACACAGGCTCTCGGCCATCGAGTTGGCCCAGGCCATTCGCACCCAGCGCCTCAGTTCTCTAGAGGCGGTCGAGGCCTGTCTTGAGCAAATTGCCCGGCTAGACCCGCAGCTGAAGGCCTTTATTACCCTGGCCCCTCAGGCCAGAGCGGCGGCCCGGTCGGCTGACCAGGCGGTGCAAAGGGACCAGCCCTTGGGCTGTCTGCACGGGGTGCCCATTGCCATTAAAGACCTCACCGCCACCGCTGGGTTGCGTACCACCTACGGGTCGCTGCTCTACCGCGATCACGTTCCAGCGCAAGATGATCTCTGTGTGGCTCGGCTGCGGGCGGCAGGGGCAATTATTCTGGGCAAAACCAGCACTCCCGAGTTTGGCATGGGTACCGGCACCCACAACCTCATTTTGGGCACCACGCTAAACCCCCACGATTTGACCAAAACCTGTGGCGACTCTAGCGGTGGGGCGGCGGTGGCGGTGGCTAGCGGCATGGCCTACCTGGCCCAGGGTACCGATATGGGGGGCTCGGTGCGCACCCCGGCCAGCTTTTGCGGCCTGGTTGGTCTGCGACCCTCTCTGGGGCGCATTCCCCGCTGGCCCAAACCGCTCCCCTGGGAATCGCTGGTCACCGACGGGGTGATGGCCCGCACGGTCGAGGATGCAGCTCTGATGCTAGCGGCCATGGCTGGGGTCGATTACCGCGACCCCATGGCGATCGCCACCCCAACCTGGCCCCTACCGACCTTCTCCCTCGATGGCGGAGCGCAAACTCGCCTGGGCTACAGCTTAGATTTAGGCGTTACGCCGATCGAGACCGAAGTCGCCGAGGTGTTTGAGCAGGCGATCGCTGCGATCGCCCGGGTTTGCCCCCACAGTCGCCCCGCTGCGATCGACTGTAGTGGGGCGAAATTTGCCTTTGAAACCCTGCGCGGGGCGATTGTCTTGCACAATTACCAGGATCTTCTGCAAAACCACGGCGATCAGCTGACCGAAACCGTGCGCTGGGAAATTGAGCAGGGGCGGGGTGTAACGGCAGCCGACTATTTAACGGCGGAGGCCCAGCGGGGCCAAATCTTACACAATTTCTTGGCGTTTTTTGAGCAGCACGATTTTTTATTGACCCCCAGCGCCAGTGTTTTACCCTTTCCCATCACCCAGTCGGCGGTGCTCAAGATCAACGACACCGCCCTGGGCAACATTGTCGATTACCTCGCCATTACCTACACGCTGTCGCTGACTGGGTTGCCGGTGGTGTCAATGCCCTGCGGCTGGACGCGATCTGGGCTACCCGTCGGCATTCAAATTGTTGGCCCACCTCAAGCCGAAACCCAACTGCTCCAATTTGCGTTTTTCTTGCAAGAACGGTTGGGCTTTCGCCATCGCTGGCCTGCCCTGAGCCAGTGATCTGTCATTCCCTGACGTGATGGTGGGCAATGCCCACCCTACGGTTTGCTACTGACGTGATGGTGGGCATTGCCCTACGGTTTGTCGTAATGAGGAGGTGCTGGAAAGCTGGGCTGACTAGGCCTGGCGCAGTCGAGCCGAAAAAACTAGCAACCCGCCCCCTAACACCACCACTAGGATCCCGCTTAGCCCCAGGGCCGTTTGCACCCCCACCAGCTCGGCCAACGCCCCCAAAATCATATGCCCGAGCCAACCAAACCCTGTGGCAAACAGCCAGCCCCCGATCACACGGCCCTTCATGTCGCTGGGCACGTGGTGCTGCAAGGTAATCCATTGCAGAGCATCAAACAGCGAGGCCATGGCGCCCACCCCAAGAATCAAAAGCCCTGAGAGCGAAAACCAAGGAGATAGGGAAAAAGCCATCAGGAACAGCCCATAGGTACTGGTGACGAGCAGCAGCGCGATCCCCTTGCGGCGAATATTTCCCCAGCACGACAGGGTAATCGAGCCGATCAAAGACCCCATCCCGGCCCCAAAGCTCAGGGTGCCTAGCCCCGTAGCCCCCACCTTCAGCACATCGCGGGCGATGGAGGGCAGCAGCGATTGGTAGGAGTAGGCCAAGATTTCCAATAAAATCGTCAAAATTAGCAGAATTCGGACCGTGGGCAAGCGACCCATGGCAATCAGCCCCTCTCGGGCAGTGCTAAACACGGCGCGCCAGGGCAGCGCGATCGCCACGGTTTGGGGCTGAATATCTCTTAAGGCAACGCTACCGAGGCCCAGGGCTGTGGCGGCGACTAAAAAGGCTCCCTGGGCTCCCACCCGCTCTAGCAACACACCACTGACGATCGCTCCCACCAAACTAATGGCCCGCGTGCCGACAGAGTACAGGGCAATACTGTTGGCCGCTAGCTCTGGCGGTACGCTGTCGGTAATGAGAGCCTGGGTGGTGGGCACTTCAAAGGTAAAGCCAATGCCCAGCAGAAAGACTAAGCCCAGCACTAAGCCAACGGGCGATCGCCCGATCATCAGCGATAGCGCCAGAGTGGCCAAGATTAGGCCCTTGCTGCCCAGGGTAATTTTGAGCAGTCGCGATCGCTTAAAGCTGTCGGCAGCTGCGCCCCCCAATGGCCCAAACACCAAATTGGGCAAATTGCGCAGGGCAAACGATAAGGCCGTTAGCAGCACCGAGTTGGTCTGCTCTAAAATCAACCAGCCTACGCTGAGGCGTTCTATAGAGTTGGCCAACCCGGCTAAAACTGCTGTACTCCAAACACCACGAAATTCTGGATATTGAAACGCCCTGGTTCCCTGAAGCTGATTCAGCTTTAGCCATAGTTTTCTAAAAGCATTGCCCCGAGAGACATCACCGTCATTCTTTGGGTTAGAACGATCAGAACAATTATTGGGCACAATCTTAGATTTTAGAATAAAGCTACAGTCGGCGTAAGCCTAAGACTAGAATGACGACAAGAAAACCCCCAGACTTAACATCAAGGCAGCCATCAACCTGAGGCCCGTAATTGGAGAACGGGGCAGGCCAAACCAGCCAAATCCATCTAGAAACAAGCCCGTAAACACCTTGGCCGTAAAGACGGTACTGACCATGGCCTGCACTCCAATGATGGGAATCAAGAAGACAGAGCCTGCGATCGAGACAACATTCAAAATTCCCGGAATAAAATAAATCGGACGCCATGACTTCAGTGATAGATTTTGACCCGACGGCGTCAGCACAATAGAAAATATGGGCAATAGCAATACTCCAGGCCCTAAGAAAAACAAAGTTGCCGTGAAGACACCAGCCGCTTTTCCCAATGCTGCATTGAGGGAATTTGCCGCACTGAGTAGGCCACCCACCATCAAGACTGCCAAGATGGCGTATAGGTTACCCGGTTTTCTAAGGGCCTTTTCAGGCACGCTAGGGGCGTGGCCCGATGCCCCCGAGCTGCCACTGGGCTGACGCGATAAACTGAGTAGGGTTACGCCAACTAACAAGACCCCCACGGCGGCTATGCGGGCAGGCGTCATTGCAATCACCCTTAAGCCTGCAAAGCCCACATGATCTAACCAAAGACTAATTAACATCTGACCACTAAACAAACAAGCGGTGGTCAAGGTCGTACCCACGATCGCGGTGGCGCGAATAATGATGATGATAAAAACACTGTTAATTAGGCCTGGAGTCAACAGATAAGGCCGATGCGTAAAGATGCTAGCCAAATCAGCTAGGCCTAACTGATCTTCCAACCCGTAGACTAATAGGGCTGAGAAGGCTGTACCTAAACTGAGAAATAGAAAAGTCGCCTTCAGCAACCCAATTTCGCGCCCAATCAAGCCATTGATAGCGGCAGAAAAACTACTCCCCGTCCCCAATAGAGCCGCCAAGCCAAATAGTACGAATGAAGTCATGGCTTACCTGGCTATAAAACCTTACGAGTCTAGAAAACACCATTAATATAAGCCTTTTCTGGCTTGGCGATGGGTTTAATCGTGTGAGGGCGAACCACTAAAGACTCACGCTGTTTAACCATCTCTGGAGCTAACAGGCCGGTAACCATGAGCCATGTTCCCGGCATCAGTTTTTCTGTATCCTCCGAAAAAACAGGGATCCCTAAGGGTACTGTGTCATCTAAACAACAGCGAATCACCGGTCTGACTAAATTAAACAGGTGGGGCTCCGTCCCGTGGTCGCGATCGACATAGCCAATCACCTGCACCGGTTCACCGGCAAAAACAGACACCGCATCTTTGGTAGAGAGAATCAGCCTGCGCCACTGCAAAACATTGCGCTTGAGCGGGTCAGCTTCCTGGCCCGCAGGTTCGGCATAGCGCCAGAAATCGGCCTCTTCAGTCCTATCGGCTTCAGGCGTTCTGTTAGTGCCCTTTACTAAACTGGCTAAATCTTGCCAAAGACTGATTGTTTTGAGCATTGCCGGTCTAAAAGGATGGTTGAAAAGTTTTCTTCCTAGTGGCAAAAGTGGGCATCAGCAGGTGACTCAAGCTAACGCAAATCACGTTGCAAATGCCCTCCAATGATTAACCAAAACCCACCGTATTACTTAATGCTGGTATCGAACATCTCTACGAGCTCCTGCTGTTCGAAGGCCTTGGTCACTTCGGAGCGCAAATGGTCGATGAATAGCGATCGATGATGCTCAAAACTAGCACTGGCTACATCTCGGGGGCGCGACATATCAATCTCAACGGTGTCTAGTATGCGGCCAGGGCGAGAGGTTAGAATAACCACCCGATCGGCTAAGAAAATAGCCTCGTCAATATGGTGGGTGACAAATACAACGGTTTTGCCAGAGCCTTTCCAGATATCCAGCAAAAATTCTTGCATCTTAAATCGCGTTTGCACATCTAGCGCTGCAAACGGTTCATCCATCAGCAAGATATCAGTGCCGAGGCAAAGGGCTCTGGCAATGCTGGCCCGCTGCTGCATACCCCCAGAGAGCTGGTGCGGATATTTGCGAGCAAAGCCCTGGAGCCCCACCTGGCTCAAAAATTCTTGGGCTCTTTGATAGCGCTCTCGCCGACCCATGCCCTTGAGGGTCAAACCAAAGGCAACGTTGTCAATTAATGATTGCCAGGGCAGCAGGGATGGCTGCTGAAAAATTAGCGAGCGATCGGGGTTAGGGCCAGTGACGGTTTGGCCGTTGTGCAAAACCAGGCCCGAGGTAGGCGTATCGAGGCCAGCCATCATGTTGAGCAGCGTACTTTTACCGCAGCCACTCGGCCCAATGATGACCAAAAACTCTCCGGGCCGCACGGTAAGACTGACTCGGTCGAGGGTTAAAACCTCTTCTGGGGTATCGATGCCCCAGATTTTGCTGACATCTCTAACTAAAATTTCGCCCACAGGGATACCCTCTTATTGCAACACGTTTTAAGTCTGGATAGAGATTAGATTTTGGTGGCGGCCTTCCACCAGAGCACCCGGTTTTGCACCTGGGCAAAGCACACATCAATGGTGTAGCCCACCAAACCAATCAGGGTCATACCTAAAAACATCAGTCTGACGTTAAACATTTGTCGAGCTACCATGACCATAGCCCCGAGCCCGGTGTTAACGCCCACCATTTCTGCGGCCAGTACCGAGGCCCAGGCTGCAAAAAAGTTGATCCTCAAGACCACAAACAAGCTGGGAATAATCGCTGGCACAACAATATAGCGCATAATCTGCCACCGGCTGGCTCCTAAAACCAGGCCGGTATTGATATACAGTTGATCGACATTTTTGATGCAATCGACCGTAGCTAAGGTGAGCGAGAAGAAGATACCAATAAATACGATGAAAATAGCTGGGGCATCCCCTACTCCAAACAACAGAATGGCCAAAGGAATCCAGGCTGTAGCGGAAATCGGTGCTAGAAGCGTGAATGTAGGCAGCGTCAGTTTGCCGAATAGCCTGAAGTAGGAAGCGAATAAGCCACAGGAGAACGCCGCGATAAAACCAAAGAAGATGCCGGCAAAAACCCGTTTAAGGGTTGCACTAATTGCCGTGAGCGCCACAAAGTTGCCACCAACACGGGTAGCGCCCAACTGGCGATCAAAAAACTGTTCTTGATTGGCAACTTCACCCAAAAACTGATGGGGTGGCGGCAAAATAGCGGTGTCAATCAAGCCAAAAAAGGCTAAAGACTCCCAGATCAGTACAAAGGTGGTTAACGAAGCAACCAGCCAACCAATTTTCTCGCCATAGTGCTTTAGCGTCTTCACCCTTGTATTTTTTCGTCGCCGTTTGGCTTGGGCACGCAAGTCGGGTTGGTCGATCGCAGCTAGAGAAATCTGTGTTTTCATGGTTCTATATCTAAAGTGAGGAGACAATTAGGGCGCTTTACAAACACCATCTGTTCTTAAAGCACCCCACACCATAGGAGCAGAGACCTAGGTAGACAGCGACTTCACCTTGACTCGTTCCCAAAGCTCTGGGTTTTCATTGATCACATCATCTAGCAATGAAAAGTTGACAAAATCATCGTCGGGCGCTTTGGAAATATAGTTGAGCGCCAGCATACTGTCTGAGCGCTCAAACATGAAGTCGCGCTTGTCACGAATATCGACACCGGGGGGTTGAGCCTGGGCGGCTGCCAGCAGGTTGTCCATTTCGGTTTTGTAGTACTTGCCGATGGTGACTTCTGCGGCTTTTGAGAAGTTGTTTTCAATTTGGTATTGAGCCTCAAAAAACGTTTTAATCACGTTTTTAACGATTTCGGGCTCTCGCTCAATGAAATCTTTTCTGGCGGCAAGCACACAGTCGGGATAAGCCTGACCGTAGAGATCGATGCCATCGCCTAAGCGGTTGCCATTGATCTGGTTGAGAACAGAGGTTGAATAGGGTTCGATTAGCGTGCAGGCGGCAATATCGCCATTGATCATGGCAGCGGTTGTTTCAAAGGAGTCACCAAAATAGACCACTTCAACATCGTTGTAGGTGAGATTGTTGGCCTTGAGATAGTCAAAGGCCATGATCTCTAAGGTATCGGCTTGGGCTGTACCCAGCTTTTTGCCCTTTAAATCGGCGATGGTCTTTACCTCTGGGCTAGCCACTAGCATCAGACCTTCTACCCCGCTACCGGCGACCACCTGAAAACTGGGGGAATTGGTATAGGCTGCTAAAGCGTTGGTGTAGGGGGTGACGGCCATTTCTACCTGACCAGCCGCTAGCTGAACCGCTGAATCACCCGCACCAATGGTCATCGATAGACGGCCCTTGACGTCTCGTTCTTTAAAGAGATCGGTTTCGATGGAATAGAACAGGGGCATGTTGCAAAGGCCTAGTCCATGGGTAAATTTGACCTCTCTAATGCCTGTGGATTGGCTGGCTTGTTGGCTGGGGCGACCGCAGGCGGCGATCGCAGCTGATACCCCAAACAGCGTAGCCTGTTGCAAAACCCGGCGGCGGCTGGTGCGTCCAGCAAACAGGTTATCTAAGTTAAGTCCACCGTTAAACATGGCTCTCTCCAGTTTTGTACAATTGCTCAGAAACTCTTGAAACCTGAAACTGATTGCTGCTGTTGGCCTTCTGGCAGCACTGCCGAATCAACCCAGTCAGGCATTTTTTGTGACTCTAATGGTGGGCATTTTGGCAGTAGAACGGATTGCACCCCGAGTGATTTAGCCAGCCATCATAAAAGCCCTTAACGTAGGGAAAGACCTCCTTAGACAGTTCTCGTCGCCGTTCTTCTTCTGACGTGAGGGGAACATTGAGGGACTCGGCTAGCTCGGCCAAAATAGCCTCTTTGTCAATCCGGGTAAACTTGCCCTTTGACAGCACAACTTCGCCATTGACCATCACCATATCGACCCCAGACATACGGCTGCGGTGGATCACAGCATCTAAAACCGGAACATCTTGATCGAGGTAGGGGTAGGCAATATGGTGCCAATTCATCATGACTAAATCTGCTGCCTTACCGACCTCTAAGGTGCCAACAGATTCAGCAAAACCGGTGGTTTCTGCACCGTGCTCGGTGGCCATTTGAAACACCTGGGGCGAGGTCGGCACTAGCTCATCCATACCGGGTACGCGGTGGAGTTTTAGCACCAGGCGCATTTCCTGAAGCATATCGCGATCGTCGTTGATACCGGCTTCGTCGAGGCCAATACCCACCTTGACGCCGTGTTTGGCAAAGTGATTTAGGGGGGCAATGCCGCTCTGCAATCGCAGGTTAGAGCTGGCATTGTGGCAAATCATGGTGCCGGTTTCTTTGACCAGTTCAATGTCTTCTTCGGACAGCCAAACGCCGTGGCCGAGGGTTAAATGGGGGCCTAAAAAGCCCAGGTCGTAGAGGTGACGTACGGCTGATTTGCCGGAGCGGCGGTGAGCATATTCTTTTTGGTAGGCCGTTTCTAGCAGGTGCATGTGCATGCCCACGCCAAACTTTTCAGAATAGTCCTTTTGCACCATCAGGGCTTCATCGGAGCACCAGTGCAGGTTGGCGGGGGCCATTTGAATGCGTACTCTGCCGTCAGCGCCTTTGTTCCACTGCTGCCAAAGGTGGTCAAAAAAATCCATATAGTCTTGGACGGGTACCGCTTGGTCTTTGAGGTAAGCACCAATTTCGGGGGCGATGCTGGGCGGCAATTTTTCGACAAAGGCCTCATCGGCTTCGTAGACCAGTCGATTTTGGTCGCGCACCGCAAAGCAGTAGGAGACCCGCATACCAATGTCTTCGTAGGCTTTAAGAATTTTTTCGGTGATCGCTGGCCAACTAGAGGCGGGTCCCTTTCGCCAGCCGTGAATATGCTGAACGGTTGTGATCCCTGACTCCAGCATTTCAAAGGCGGAGTATAGGGTATCGAGGTAGGGATCAACCGTGCGGGCCGCCATGCGACTGGCAAACCAAAGCTCAAGGGGATGGTCGGGGGAACCAAGCTGAAAGGGGGTTAGCCCAACGTGGTGATGGCTATTGACAAATCCGGGCATCACTACGTCTTGGGAAGAGCCTAAAAGCTCATCAGCTTCGTACTTAGCTGAAATTTCTTCGTAGGTGCCAATGGCAACGATCTGGCCATCTTGCTGGAAAATTGCCCCGTCACAAATGACTTCGGCCTCTGTTCGGCTCAGCACCTTACAGATGATGTATTTGCCTCGAATAATGGACGATACCACGGGAATCACCTCAAACAAATAAGCAGCTGGAGTGGCCTACTTCATGAAATGTGTATACAAAATTCATGAAGTAGGCCCTAAGAATTTCTCGGGATGCGTTCGCTCAATGGAACTACTGAGCAGCGCATCTTCAAGACGTCGGACCAATACCTTGCCCAAGAAAGGGGCGATCGCATCTAGGGCTTCAAAAAACGGTTGACTGGTGATAAATTAAAACCCATGCATCTTGTATACATCCATCATCTTGAGGGGAATGTATAGGCTTATACGATTAGTGAAATATTTCCAGCTTCCCTGTGGAGGAGGGTTTTTAAGCAGAGTGCCTTAGAGGAGTAAAGTACACCATAAAGCTCCCCGTTGTCTCTTAATGGGATGTTCCCAATACCTGAGATCTAGCCCCTAAAGCTGTCTCTAAAGCTGCCCTATTTTGCCGTCTAGGACTAAAGCTAGGCCAGGACATATCTGCCTAAATTGAGACTTGCTATAAGCAAAATTCATGGATTGATTAAAAAAAGGTATCCCAAAATTAGTTGACTCATCGACCTACATGGGTGCATCCCACGTTTGTAAATGTCATTCTAAACAGAGTCGGTTTGCGTACAATACAGCGCTACCGTTTGTAGGGTCCTGTCACTGACCTGAAAGTAGTTTTTAGCCCTATGACTATCTATCATCTGACTGCGACTGAAGCGATCGCTCACTTGTCGGCATCCAAAGTTTCATCGCTGGAGCTGGCACAAGCCTGTCTAGAGCGCGTCAATCAACGAGAAAGGGTGGTTGAAGCCTGGCAGTATTTGAATGCCAACCAGGTGATCGATCAGGCGATCGCCTGCGATCGCACCTCAGACGCAGCGAAACCCCTAGGCGCTCTCCACGGCATTCCGGTGGCAGTCAAAGACATCTGCGCCACGGCAGATATGCCCACCGGTTGGGGCACCCCTATCCATGCGGGCCAGCAGCTAAATTACGATGCGGCGGTGGTAGAGCGCTTGCGGGCCGCCGGGGCGATCATCATGGGCAAAACGGTGTCTACCGAGTACGCCCTGGCCAGAGCTGGCAAAACCAAGAATCCTCACAACCCGAACCACAGCCCTGGCGGTAGCTCTAGCGGCTCGGCGGCAGCGGTGGCCGATCGCATGGTGCCGGTCGCCATTGGCACCCAAACTGGGGGGTCGGTGCTGCGCCCGGCGGCCTACTGCGGGGTGCTGGGGTTTAAGCCCAGCTTTGGCACCATCTCTCGGTTTGGGGTGATGCCCGTCTGTCGCGATCTCGACCATGTGGGGGTGTTTGCCCGCAGCCTGGCCGATATTGCCCTGCTCTGCTCGGTGCTGATGGGTACCGATGGCCGCGACCCCGATTGTTTGGGGCCAGATTGTTTAGGGGCGGGGATGCCCAACGAGCCGCTTCAGCTGGGACGATCGCCTCGGCTCGGGTTTGTGCGCACCTCCGCTTGGCATGAGGTGGAAGCCGAGGCCCAAGCCGCCCTAGTCGATAGCCTGGAGAAACTGGCCCAGGCCGGAGCAACCGTAGCCGAAGTCTCGATGCCCTCCACCTGGGAGGACTATCTAGCCACCATCGATGTGCTGATGGCCTGTGGCGCGGCGGTCAACCATGGCCCAGACTACGATCGCCACGGTGAGGCCCTATCTCCCCAACTGCGGCAGGTGATTGAGCGGGGTCGCACCTACGGCAGCTTGGCCTACGGGGCAGCGCGGCAAGCCGTGGTTGACTACAGCGCTGCTTTAGCGCCCATCTGGGCGGAGTTTGATGCCCTGGTCACCCCGGTCACCACCGGGCCAGCCCCGGAAGGCTTGCAGAATACCGGCTCCTTTAAGTTTTGCGGCCCCTGGACCCTGTTGGGTGTCCCGGCGCTGAGTGTGCCGGTCGGGAGGGCTAAGCATAATCTGCCCCTGGCGATGCAGCTGGTGGGGGCGCGGGGTGCCGACTGGCACCTCTTGGCCGTAGCCGATTGGGTGATGGCCCAACTGGGCGATGCCTGCCAGGTAGAGCCACCGGTTTAGCAGGGTTGGTATAGCCCTCGGCGGCTGGTGGTGTAGCCGCAGGCCACCAAAGATTCGGCTAGTTTGGTGGCGCAGGCAACGCCATCGAGCACGGGCACCCCCAAGTCGGCGGCGAGCTGGGTCGAGAGCCCGGTGACTGGGCCACCGCCCAAAATCAGCACATCGGCGTTGTCTTGGTCTAGGGCCTGCTGGCAGGCGGCTCGGCAGGCGGCGATCGCCTGGTTAGGATCGGCCAAAACGGCCCCATAGCTGATGTCGGCAATGCGAACGGAGGCCAGCCGGGTGTGCAGCCCGTAGCTGCGGGCCAGGTCGGTAATCGTCATGGCGTTGTGCGCGCCGAAGGTGACAATGCTGTAGTAGCCCCCCAGCAGGTGGGCACTCAACATCGCCGCCTCAGCGATGCCAACCACGGGGATGGCCAGCTCGTGACGGGCCGCCTTCAGCCCCGGATCGCCAAAGCAGCCGATGATGGCGGCGTCATGACCGGAAGCATGGGCTTTGAGGGTCGCAACGGTCTGAACGGCGGCTTCGGCAAATTCAAAATGGGAGCGAATCACGGCATGGCCTGGGGCAGTAAGGCCGGTAATGGTGGTGTCGGGGGCGGCGACGGTGCGGGCGATCGCCACCATGCGATCGCTCACCGTCTGGGTAGAGTTGCTGTTGACCAACAGTAGTTTCATTGCGGCTCTAAGAGAGTTGAGAACAGGGGCAATCAAGGGCGGGATCTGAGCAGACAGCGCCGCCAAACTTCGTAACTAGCTATACAGCTTCTATCATTATTTCTGTATACAGTCTGTGGATAAATTTAGCCTAACGAACTCCGAAAGGCTCTAGTCATAAAAATTAGAGCAGACTTGACCCAGTATGAAATCGGAGTATGGCCCAGCTCACCCTGAGGGTATCTTGACATGACAACTCTGGATCTGGTGATTCGCGGTGGCACTGTGGCCACGGCCACAGACATCATGCAATGCGACCTGGGCATTAAGGATGGCCGTATTGTGGCCCTGGCCGAGCATCTAGAGGGCGATCGGGTGATTGATGCGGCGGGGCAGTGGGTTTTGCCGGGCGGGGTAGACGCCCATTGCCACCTCGATCAGCCGATGTCCGATGGCTCGGTGATGGCCGATGATTTTTATACTGGCACCGTATCCGCCGCCTGTGGGGGCACCACCACGGTGATTCCCTTCGCCTGCCAGATGAAAGGCGGATCGCTCAAAGATGCCGTCGCCGACTACCACCAGCGGGCCGACGGTAAGCCGGTGATTGACTATGCCTTTCACTTAATCGTGTCAGACCCCACCCCGGAGGTGCTAGAGACCGAGCTGCCCCAACTGATTCAGATGGGGTATACCTCCTTCAAAATCTACATGACCTATGACGACCTCAAGCTCAACGATCGCCAGGTGCTCGATATACTCGCCCTGGCCCGGCAAGAGCAGGCTTTCGTCATGATCCATGCCGAAAATGCCGACTGCATTGGCTGGATGGTGCAGCAGCTAGAGCGCCTGGGCCGCCTAGCCCCCCGTTACCACGCCGCCTCTCGGCCCATGCTGGTTGAGCGAGAGGCCACCCACCGGGCGATCGCCCTGGCCGAGCTGGTGGATGTACCGATTTTGATTGTGCATGTGTCTGGGGCCGAGGCGATCGAGCAAATTCAGTGGGCTCAAAATCGCGGTCTGAGAATCTATGGCGAAACCTGCCCCCAGTACCTGTTTCTCACCGAGGAGGATTTGGGTGGCGAGCACGGGTTTGAGGGGGCCAAATGCATTTGTAGCCCTCCCCCTCGGGATAAAGCCAACCAGCAGGTCGTTTGGGATGGGCTGGTGAATGGAGTGTTTCAGGTGTTTTCCTCCGACCATGCCCCCTTTCGCTATGCCGACCCGTTGGGGAAGCAGATTCAGGGCACTCAGGCATCGTTCAAGTATGTGCCCAATGGCATACCGGGCATTGAGACTCGCCTGCCGCTGCTGTTTTCTGAGGGCGTCTTGCAGGAGCGGATTGATATCAACACCTTTGTCGCTCTCACCGCTACCAACCCGGCCAAGCTCTACGGGCTGTATCCTCGCAAAGGCACGATCGCCATTGGCAGCGATGCCGATGTGGTGATTTGGAACACCGATCAGTCGATCACCCTCACCAACGATCGCCTGCACCATAACGTTGACTACACCCCCTACGCGGGTATGACCCTGCAAGCCTGGCCCGAAGTGGTGCTCTCGCGGGGCGAGGTGGTCTATCAGCAGGGGCAGTTCACCGCCGCAGCTGGGCGGGGCGAGTTTTTAGCCTGCGATCGCCCCGCCTATGCCAAACCCTACCGCCGCGATCGCCCCGTTGTTTAAAGGTTTAATCGCTTTATGGCTGCAATTCAGTCTTCGAGCAATCTGGCTTCGGGCAACAAGTCTTCGGGCAACCAATCTCCGGGCAACCTGATCGTTAAAAACGCCCTGGTGTTGCCCTCCGCCCACGCTCCGGCGCTGCCCCACACCGATATTTTGATCGAGCAGGGGGTGATCACGGCCCTGGGGCCAGATCTGGCTCATCCCCCCGACTGTGCGGTGGTCGACGCCACCCATCGGCTGGTGGCCCCCGGTTTAATCAACGGCCATTTTCACTCCCATGAGCATTTCCACAAGGGTCGCTTCGACAATTTGCCCCTAGAACTGTGGATGCATTTTGTTCGCCCGCCGGTGCCACCCCCGGCCCTCACCCCTGACCAGGTCTACCTGCGGACGCTGATTGGCGCGATCGAAGCCCTGCGCACGGGCACTACCTTTGTGGTCGATGACGTAAACCAGGCCCCCCAGCTCTCGATCGATTGCATTGAGGCGGTGTTTCGCGCCTACGATGACATTGGTCTGCGGGCCTTAGTCAGCGTCAGCCTCTACGATTTACCCTTCTACCGGGCGGTGCCCTTCTTTGATGAGGAAATGCCCGCCGCCCAGCGTCAGGCCCTCGATCGCCAGGGAGCCCCCAACCGCGATCGCCAGCTAGACATTGCTCACCACCTGGCCAAAACCCGCCATCCCCGCCAGCATCGGGTCGGGTATGTAGTCGCCCCTTCGGCCCCCCAGCGCTGTACCGCTGCTTTTTTAAAGGAACTGGCCGCCCTGGCCGAAACCTACGACCTGCCGATGATTCTCCACCTGCTTGAAACCCGCTTGCAGGCGGTGACGGGTCAGCTGTTCTACCAGCGCTCTATGGTCGATTATTTAGACGATTTAGGGGTTTTGTCTGAGCGTCTGGCCCTTCAGCACTGCGTGTGGCTGACCCCTGATGATATTGAAACACTCAGCCGCTCGGGGGCCAGCGCCGTTTACAACCCGCTGTCTAACCTCAAGCTGGGCAGTGGGTCGATGCCCTTGCGATCCTTTCTCGCAGCCAATGTCAACGTGGCCCTGGCCAGCGATGGCTGCGGCTCCCGCGACAGCGTCAATATGCTCTCCGTCGTTCAGGCCGCCGCCCTGCTGAATAAGTCGCCCCACGACCCGCCCGAGCAATGGGTCTCGGCAGCAGAAGCGTTTCACTGCGGCACCGTTGGCGGGGCAAAAGCCTTTGGCCACGGTAGTGATCTGGGCAAAATCGCGGTGGGCTACCAGGCCGATCTGGTGGGCTATCGATGCGATCGCATGCCCTTTGTGCCGCTTAACCATCCGCTGCGACAGCTCACCTACGCTGAAACCGGCGGCTCGGTAGACTTAGTCATCGTCGATGGTGCTGTAGTGATGGAAAACAGCCGCCTTATTACCCTTGATGAGCCGCAGATCATTGAAAAAATCTGTGAGCTACACCGGCAGCTATTACCAAACCTCGAAGCCTCGGAAGCCACGGTAAAGGAGCTATTGCCCTACTACCGCCGCATCTACGATCGCTGCTTAGAACAAGACATTGATCCATATTATTCACAGAGATGACGGGCATCGCCTTAGCGTTATGAATAATGCAGGCTAAAGCATCGACCAAGTCGACAGCGGCGGGAATATTTGTTAGGGTGTGACTACCCAGTCATATGACCGATCAGTCACCCTGCGATTGTCGCTCTGCCGCCTATGCCCAACGCCACCTTTTTTAACCTACCCAATGCCAAGCGCCAGGGGATTGTCAATTGCGCGATCGCAGAATTTGCCAGCACGGACTACGACAGCGCCTCGATTTCTAACATCACCAAACAGGCCAAGATCGCCAAGGGAAGTTTTTACCAATATTTCGCTGACAAAAAAGACCTTTACCTGCATCTGATCGACCTGGCTACAGAGCAAAAAATCGCCTACTTCAAAGCCTCTCATCCCCCAGACTCGCAGCTTGGCTTCTTTGGCTATCTGCGCTGGCTGTTCAGTGCTAGCACCCAGTTTGACCTGGCCCACCCGGCCCTGAGCCAGATCGTCAACCGGGCCTTCTACGGCGACCTCTACTTCCGCGATGAGGTGCTGAAACGGACCCAGATCGCTTCCTTGGGCTACACCCGTGAGCTGGTCGAACAGGGGATTGCCCAGGGCGATATCGACCCCAGTATCGATACCGACTTTGCGGTATTTATGCTCAGCACCCTAGCTCACCGGCTACGAGACTTTATTCCCCAGCGGTTGGGCCTAACGCCAGAACAGCTGGCTCAAAGTCAGCTCTCCCAGGAGGATTGTGCTGCCATTGAGCAGACCTTTGACGATCTGGTGCGAGTGCTGGAGCACGGCTTGGGGCGATCGCCCAACCCGGCCCCCCACTAATACGTGACCAAGCTGATGTTGATGGGGGTGAGCTAGGGTTCACGGTTTCAGGTACACGGTTCACAGCTTGCCTTAAACCGCAGACCGTGAACCGTAAACCCCGCCGACCTGTCATCTTGCCGTAAACCGCAGACCGTAAACCGCATCCCCCTTTGCCTATGAGCCTCTGATTGTCAGAAGCTCACCGTTCGTCCTGTTCATATTTCTGCCCAGTGATTGCCATGGTTTCTCAACCCTATCCGTCCGACGCTACCGCCCCAGACTCGACAAAACTAGACTCGCCGCCGCTGGCTACGGCTGAGTCTCCCGGCTCTGCTCCCCCCGACTCCAGACCTGCTTCTAGTCCTGCATCTACACCGAATCGACAGTCCCGGCTTAGGCGCTTTTGGTGGCTGATTCCCCTGGTGGGGGTGGTGTTTACCGTGGGCGGTATTTCGGTGGTGCGTCTGCGAGATGCCGCCAGCGAAGCGGCGGTGGTGGCGGCCCCGGCACCTCTGACGGTGCAAACGGTGACCGCAGAGCGAGGCTCGATTCAGGCCTGGGTGTCGAGCGAGGGCACGGTGCAGGCGGTGCGGTTTAAGCACCTGGCCTTTGATGTCGATGGCGATATCACCTATTTGGCCAGCCGCGAGGGGCGCACCCTGCGGGCGGGCGACGCCGTGCGCCAGGGAGAACTGCTGGCCCAGATCGACGATCGCACCCTCCAGGCCGACATCAACCAGGCGGAGGCTCAGGTGAATGAAGCCCAGCGGCAGCGCGGGGCCGCGACCGCCAATGTGGCCCAGATGGAGTCGCAGGTGGCCTCGGCCCGAGCCCAGGTGGCCCAGGCCGAGGCCCAGGTAGCCCAGGCCCAAACAGCGCAAAATCTGGCCCAAACCGAATTGCAGCGGTATCAGCAGCTGTTTAGCCAGGGGGCAATTTCCGCCAGTGATCTCGACAATCGGCGCGGCACCGTACAGGATGCGGGTAGCCAGGCGGCAGCGGCCCAGGCTCAGGTGCAGACGGCCCAGGCCCAGGTCAGCACCGCCCAGGCCCAGGTGCAGTCGGCGCGGGAGCAGCTCCGGGCGACAGATTCGCAGATTGCCACCGCCCAGGCCCGGCTCAACCAGGCCCAGGTGACCCTCGAAGGCACGCGGCTCTACGCCCCCTTTGATGGCATTGTCGCCTACCTCAATATTCGCGAGAACGAGTACTACAGCCTCCAGGCGGTGTCGTCGCAGCTGGGCAACTACCAGGAGCTGCTGAGCCGGGTGCCGATTGTGGTGATTGACCCCAGCGAGTTTGAGGTGGTGGCCGACCTGTCGGCGGGTGTGGGCGATCGCATTCAGCCCGGCCAGACGGCCCTGGTGACCGCCAGCAATGGCACAGCCCTAACTCAATCCCAGGCCGGGGGTAGCCTGATCGACAGCGCCCAGGCCCAGGGCAGCATCTTTGCGGTGAATCCGGCGGTCAGCCCCGGCAACCGGGCGATTCAGGCGACGGCGCGGATGACCAGCGGCTCGGGTAATCTCCAGCACGGGGCCAGCGTCAATCTCTGGATTGCCGCCGCTGAGCAGGGCGATACCGTGGTGGTGCCGCTGAATGCGATCGCCTTTCGCGATCAGGGGGCCTACGTCTTTGTGGTCAACGAAGCGACTAGCACCGTCGAGCAGCGGCCCGTGGAGCTGGGCCTGGAAGGGTTTGACCAGCGGGAGGTTCTCAGCGGCCTGCAGGCCGGAGAACAGATCGTCACCGTGGGTCAAAACGGTCTGGCCGACGGGGCCACCGTGCGCGTGGTCGGCGATCGCGCCACTCAAGGAGGGCTGTAGCCATGGCTGCTCATAACATCCCCGTTCAGAACTCCGTCCCTGAACCTGACCCGGCTCCCCTGGGCCAACCGGCGGCGCAATCGAGTTCCCCGTTGACCCGCTTTTTCTTTCTGCGCACGGTGTTTGGCATTTTGCTGACCCTGCTGATGGTGTTTGGCGGGCTGCTGGCCTACGGCTCGATGGTCAAAGAGTCGAACCCGGATATTGCCCTGGCGATCGCCACCGTCACTACCACCTGGGGCGGCGCTGACCCCGAGACCATTGAGCAACAGGTCACCAACGAGCTAGAAAAAGAAATTCAGTCGGTGGAGGGGGTGAGTACCCTAGACAGCGCCTCCTTTAGCGGCTTTTCGCTGATCAATGTTGAATTTCGGGCCGATGCCGATGTCGATCAGTCGATTCAGCGGCTGCGAGAGGCCGTGTCTCGGGCCGAATCGAACCTGCCTCGGGAGGCCGATCAGCCCTCGGTGCAGGCGATCTCGGTGACCGATGCACCCATTCTCACCGTGGCCCTGTTTGGCGACCTCGACCCGGCCATTCTCAGTCAGGCGGCCCAGCGGCTGCAAGATCGGCTGGAGAAGGTGCCGGGGGTGACCGAGGTTGACCTGGGTGGTGCCCGCGACGAAGTCGTGCAGGTGCTGATGGACCCCAACCAGCTCACCAGTCTGGGCATTTCGCCGATGACCGTGGCGAATCGGCTGCGCACCGCCAACAGCGACATGCCATTAGACGACATTGAAAGCGATGCCATTGGCACCCAGGTGCGCTTTTACGGTCGGTTTCGGCAGCTAGAGGACTTGCAGAATCTGCCCATCACCCGACTCGATGGTCGCGTGGTGCGGCTCTCGGAGCTGGCCGACATTCGCCGCGAGCTAGAGCCAGAGACCAGTCTGGCGGCGATCAGCATCGCCGGGTCAGACTATACCTCGGTGGTCAGCGTCTCGATCAAGAAGGTGCCCGGGCAAGACACGATTCGGGTGATCGATAGCGTGCTGGCGGATCTAGAGGCCGCCCAGGGCGACCCGACCCTCTGGCCCCCCGGCATGGACTATGCGGTGACGGCGGACGACTCAGAGCTGATCTGGGAGCAGCTCGGCAACCTGTTTACCAATGCCATCCAGGCGATGATCGCGGTGTTTGCCGTGCTGTTTGTGGCTCTCTCCTGGCGGGAGGCGCTGATTGCCGGGCTATCGATTCCGCTGACCTTTTTAGGCACGCTGACGGTGCTGTGGCTGACGGGGTCAACCCTCAACAACATGGTGCTGATCGGCATGGTGCTGGCCCTGGGGATGCTGGTGGATGTGTTTATTTTGATGATGGAGGGGATGCATGAGGCGATCTTTGCCTCGGGGCTGAGCTTTAACCAGGCGGCCCTCAAGACGGTGAAAACCTACGCCGCCCCCGCCTTTGCCGGGCAGCTAACCACGATTTTGGCGATGACACCGCTGCTGGCCATCGGCGGCACCCTGGGCAAGTTCATTCGGCTGCTGCCGCTGACGGCGGTGATCTGCCTGCTGCTGAGCTTTGCGATCGCCCTGCTGATCGACATTCCCCTCTCCCGCTATCTGCTCGGCAACATCAAAGACCGCCGCAAGTCTCGGGTTGATCGCCTCAGCGAAACTGCCTCGGCCCGCTTCGTCCACTGGAGCCTGCGCTACACCGTGCGCAGCAAAACCACCGCCCGCGCCTGGACGCTGTTTGCCCTGACGTTGTTTGTCACCGCTACGCTGGCCTTTAGCCAAATTCCCACGGTGTTCTTTCCCGACGAAGACAGCGTCAAGCTGAGCATCAACGTCGAACTGCCGCCCAACACCACCCTGGCGGTGTCGCAAACCGTGGCCGACGATCTGGGGGAGACCCTGCGCCAAAAAGACTACTTCGACAACGTGATCAAATACGCGGGCCAGAGCAGCACCCTGGTCAGTACCGGTACCCTCCAGCCCACTACCGGCAGCTACCTGCTGGGGTTTTCTGGCATTTTGGTGCCCGAAGGCGATCGCAACCAAGTCTCCCAAGCCATCGCCAACGACCTGCGGGTTGAGCTAAACCAGTCCCTGGCCCAGTACCCTGGTGCCACCCTGCTGGTGAGCACCGAAAGCTCCACCGGGGCGGGCGACCCGATACAAATCGAAATTACCGGCAGCGATATGACCGAGCTGCGCCAGCTCTCCAACCAGGTGCAAAACCTGCTGCGGCAAGTGCCAGGGGCCACCGACGTGCGCGACAACCTGGGCAACCTCCAGTCTGACCTACGGCTGATTCCCCGGCGAGCAGAGCTAGATTTCTACGGTCTCAACGAAGACGAACTGGCCACCCAGGCCCGCTACTACATGACCGACACCGAAGTCGGCCAGTTTGTCATCGGCGGCAACCAGGACGATATCGACATTCGCCTAAGCACCGCCTGGCCCTCGCGCCAGGGCACCGTCGGCGGCCCCACCCGTCGCGATGAGCTGTCGCTGGTGCGCTTCTTTGGCAGCAACCCCGACCAGCCGGTGGTACCGGCGGGCGCGGTGGTAGAGGCGGTGCAGGGCCAATCGCCCCTGTCGATCACCCACCGGGGCGGTCAGCGCACGGTGACGGTGCTGGCCAAAAACACCAACCGCACGGTAGGCGAAATTCTCGCCGATGCCGAGCCGCTGCTGGCAGACAGCCAGGCCACCTGGCCCACGGGCTACAGCTACGCCTTTGCCGGCGAGGCCGAAGACCAGGCCGAAACCTTTGGCTCGGCGGGCCAGGCCCTGGTGCTGGCAATCTTCTTGGTGTTCGCCGTGCTGGTCTTACAGCTCAACTCCTTTAGCCAGCCGATCATTATTTTGATGACCATTCCCCTGGCGCTGATTGGCACCTTCGGCGGCTTTTTCCTGGCCTGGATTCCGTTTTCGTTCACGGCGTTTATCGGCATCATCGCCCTGGTGGGGATTGTGGTCAACAATGCGATCGTCATGGTAGACACCATGAATACCTACCGCCAGGACGGCATGACGGTGCAAAAAGCCGCCGCCCACGGCGTGTCCGATCGCCTGCGCCCGATTCTCACCACCAGCATCACCACGATCATTGGCCTGGTGCCCCTGGCCTTCAGCTCGCCCCGCTGGATGCCCCTCTGTAGCACCATCATCTTCGGCCTGATCGCCGCCACCGGCATTGCCCTGATCGTGATTCCCTGTCTGTATCTGCAGTTCACGCCCAAGCTGGAGGAGAGGGTCTGAGGGGTGAGGCGGTGCGATGGACCCGTGAACCCTTGCTACACCTGTGGCCCTATTGTCTAGCCCTAAGGCGTTTGCAAACGATCCGGTACGATGTCAATATCCGTGACCGAATAAGGTTGACCATTCAAGCACTTGCGAAACTCATCTCTTACCGTGAGGCCACTATGCCACGTGGTGTTAGCAACAGACTGACCATTTATTTTTACATCAAAGCTTTGAACGTCTTCCATCCCTGCTAATGCGGCATCAATAGTCGGCACAGCAAAAGCAATTACCCCAAAGGGAAGATTGGGCATTGCGTAATTAAAGGCCTTTACCGTAGCGGGGGGTTCATCATTTTGGGTCAGAGTAACTGTAATTGTCTCGACTGTTGTTGGACTCGGAATAGCTTCTGCTGCGAGAGCATTATTCCTCACCTCCCCATACATCGTTCTCTGTGTTCCTTAAATAATGAGTACTCCTCTGATTTTGACGCTGAAGTTAGACCAAACCACTTTCGAGCAAGTAAACAGGTTACGCCAGCAGTACTTTCCCCCAGAGCGGAATGTCGTCCCGGCCCACGTTATTCTGTTTCACCAGTTACCGGGCGATCAAGAATCGGCTATTTCTCACAGTTTGCAAACCCTGTGTGCTCAGACACGACACTTTCCTGTTTCCCTGCCCTCGCTCCAGTTTCTGGGCAACGGCGTCGCCATCAACGTGAGTTCCCCAGCGCTGATGCAATTACACAAAACCCTGGCGATCGCCTGGGACGCCTGGCTCATCCCTCAAGATCGCCAGGGCTACCGCCCGCACATCACAATTCAAAACAAAGTAGAACCCGCCACAGCCCGCCAGCTACACGCCGAACTGGACGCACAGTGGCAACCCATAACGGGATGGGGAGAAGGCCTGCTGTTGTGGTATTACCAACGAGGGCCGTGGGAGTTAGCCAAAGAATTTTGCTTTGCCCAATAGCGCTTGCCCCAGGTAGAGAATGACTGTCTAAGCCAATCGGAAGACAAGCAGAAAACCAAGGGGTTTATCCAGTAGTTTCTGCCAAGCTGAGGATCGCGGCCAGGGAAAACGAAGGACCGACCCACGAAGAAGGGCACCTTCACGAGGTAGGACAGATCGGTTCGACAGCCCCGCAAGTGTCACAGCCAACTGTCATACAAGCCAAAGAACGCTTAATTTCGTAACCAAGGGCATTGATAGCCATAGTCACTTGGGTTAGGACATCCAGAAACCCTAGAAACGTTCGAATGTTCAAACGTTCTTAGGAGACATGTCTTAACCGAACTGGCTACAGCTATAAAACAAGGATTGGCCTTTTCGCGACGACGGCTTGTTTTGCGGCTTGCTACTCTCTTTTCTTTGGTTTTTCCCATGTCACAGACCTACATCACCCACCTCGGCAAGTTTTTGCCGGGGGAACCGATTGACAACGACCAGATGGAAGCCTACCTCGGCTTAATCAACGGCAAGCCCTCCAAGGTTAAGCGCCGGATTTTGGCCAGCAACGGCATTCGCCAACGCCACTACGCCCTCGACCAGCAGCAGCAAACCACCCATCGCAACCATCAAATGGCGGCAGCGGCAGTGCGGAATGCCCTAGATAACGCCCACCTAGATCCGGCAATGGTAGATTTGCTTTGTGCTGCTACCACCTGGCCCGACTTACTAGTACCGGGCTTTGCCAGCATGGTGCATGGAGAACTGCCAGAGTTTTCGCCCCTAGAAGCCACCAGCCATCAAGGGGTGTGCTGTGCCGGGGTAGCAGCACTGAAATATGCAGCGGCTCAGATCAGCCAGGGCCAAAAGCGCTGCGCCGTGGCGGTGGCATCGGAGTCGGCTTCGCGCCTGTTCAAGCACACCCAGTTTGAATCCCAGCCCGATATCCGGGCGGGTAAGGCTATGCCCTTTGACACTGAGTTTCTGCGCTGGATGCTGTCGGATGGGGCCGGAGCTATGGTGCTGCGAAATCGTCCCAATACTGAGGGCCTCAGCCTGCGACTGGACTGGATTGAGCTGGTATCCCACGCTAATTCCCATCCGGTGTGCATGTATGCCGGGGTAGACAGCGCCCAGGGAACCCAAAGCTGGATGGACTACCCTAGTGTGGCCGATGCGGCAGCGGCGGGGGCAACCCACCTACGGCAAAATATTCGGTTGCTAGACCAGGTGGTGCAACTGGGGGTGGAAGGCTGGCTGCGGCTAATTGAAGCGGGGCGAATTCACCCGGCGGACATTGACTGGTTGCTGTGCCACTATTCCTCTCACTTTTTCCGCAGTCAGATTGTGGAGTTGCTGGAAAAGGCCAACGCCATGATTCCCGAGGAGCGCTGGTTCACGAACCTCTACACCAAGGGCAATACCGGCTGTGCCTCAATTTATTTAATGCTGGAAGAACTGTTCCACAGCGGCAAGCTCCAACCGGGACAGACGATCTTTTGCTTTGTGCCCGAGAGTGGCCGCTTCACCACGGCCTATCTCAAGCTGACAGTCGTGGATGGGACGGCGGCAGCACCGTCAGTTTTCGCTGCTCACCCGGCGCTTGAGCATTCAGGGGAGGACCTTGGCTCGCAGGCTGGGGTAAAGCCAAATTTGGAGACTGGTGAGTGGGGGTTAACTGATGCATCAGCGACCCCAGCTGGGTCAGATATTCATGCCGAACTGCTACGACAGTTAACGCTGACTTGGCTGGAGTTTGAGCGTCAGTTGCAGTCAGTGCCGTTAATTCGTCAGCTAAATCGCGGTGAGTTTACCCTCGACAGCTACCAGGCGCTGCTGCGGAATTTGCGGCCTCAGGTGGTGGAAGGGGCGCGCTGGATTGCTCGGGCGGCGTCGAATATGGAGAATTTTCAGGTGCGATCGCACTTTATTGGCCATGCACAGGCAGAGCACCGGGATTTTCAGATGCTAGAGCATAACTATGTAGCCGTGGGGGGTACCTTAACAGATATCGTCAATGCTGAGCAAAATCTGGGCAGCGAGGCCCTATCTGCGTTCATTTTTCACCGAGCGTCTCAGTTAAATCCGGTGGATTTAATCGGCAGCATGTTCATTATTGAGGGTTTGGGCAGCCGCTTGGCAAGACGATGGGCAGAGCAAATTCAGCAGCAGTTGAAGCTCACAAGGGATCAGGTTTCTTTTTTGGCCTATCACAGCGAGAACGACGACAGCCATACGGATAAGCTCAACGCGATCTTTCAGGCAGAGTGGATTACGGCTGAGATTGCTGCTCGAATTGTGAAAACAGCTCAGGTTACGGCGCGGCTCTATCGGCTCCAACTTGAAGAAATTGATTGATTCATTTACCCATGACTTTCTATCAACCTCAACCTTATAACCGCCTCGATCCTGACGGGTGGGATGTACTGTATCTTGATCAAGCGATTCCGCTCGACCCAATTGCCAAAGGCCATATGGTCAATGACTTGCGTAGTTTTAGCCGAGTCTATTTGCTCAACCCAATTCGGCTCATTGCTAATCTGCTGCTAGGGCTAATTTTGATTTTAAAACGGCTGATTCCCTTTGAGTTCAAAGCCTACGGCCTCATGCACCGGAGCGCAGCTTGGTTTCTCAAAACCTGGGTGCAGCCAGAAGCCTGCTATCTGATTGTGCGGCACCTGGGGCTAGGCTCTAATGTGGTTAATTTTCTAATCGACAATGGCCCCGATCGCACCATTCCTAAGTCTCAGCTATATCCCCAGACTGTGGCAGATTTGGCCAATAATGCCTTCCTTGAACATGATTTGATTCTGTATAACTTTGTCTACGACTATTATCAGGCCCAAGCCCACAACCCAGACTGGATTGCCCAGGTGCAGCAGCGAGGAGTTTGCTTCGACAGCATTCAGCCGGTGCAGCCTCAGATCGACTTCACCCGCCGCTGGCACCAAATTTTAGACCTAGAATCTGCGATTGAGCTATTCAAGGTGTTTTACTCCCTGTGTTTGACTACTAAAGAGTTTGAACGGGCGGTGCTGTCTCTACAATTCGACGAAAACTTTGGCTGCTATGTCAGCGCGATTACCGGCGACTATCGCTGGAATCCTGTGATTAGCAACCGCCACCCATTGGCCCCCAATAGTCCATTTTCAGCAGCTCGGGCGCTGCTGCTCCATGGCTTAACTACGGAGTACTTACACCGCTACCTAGAGCTAGCGGCGGCCCAAGCCCAGGGAAGGCAAGATCAAGCAGCGCTGGAGACGCTCCCTAATGCGCCATCTGCGATCGCCCTCGATCTGCCATAACCTAGACCATGAGCACGGGGCAACTGCCGCCAATAGGAGGTTTTGCTGATAACAATACACCTCTGGCTTAAAACTGCAACAGGTTAGGGTATTAGAAGTAGCCACGCCTAAAAAAGCCGACACCAATGAAATCGCCGAGTCTGCTAATGGCAGATTGCTACTGGAATTAAACTATCCAGATTCTTTCGTAGGTAATCCCTGTGCTGCGGGCAATTGGGTCATGGATAAATGGGCAATCTCCGGAATTAGCTTCCCTTAGCTTGAAGTAGATCTTGGTCTTTACTCCTGAGCCTGCCGCCTGCCATGAGAACACCGAAGGTCTACTCCATTGCCAGCTTTGCAGTCACCAGCCTTGCAGTCATCCTTGTTGCCGCCCTGGGCCAGACGGCTGAGAGCCAGAATGATAGAGCGGCTCAGGCTAAGCTTTCCCCCCAGCAGGTTGCATCACTCCAGTATGCAGGCATTCCCGTGGCGGTGCCCACCGAGGTTCCCCCTGGCTTTGAGGCCACCAGTCTAGATGTTACGCCCGTCGTTTCAGACGACGCGTTCTCTGGTGGGTATGTGATTGGCTACCGTCATGTTGACCCCAACACCGGCAATCAGATCTGCTTTGAAGTCGAAGCCGCGATGGGGGGCTTTGGCGGCCCGGTGCCTGAACATCAAACAGATGCCCTGCTCCCCGCCTTCACTCAGCCCCTAGAAGACATGGAAGACTACACCTATCAGCTGTTTTGGAGCGACGGCGGCAACGAGCTAGAGGGCTTTCCAGAGCCCATTCTGTTCTCAGACTGGATTAGGGGCGATCGCGCCTACTACCGAGTGGCCAGTCTGACCCTCGACGACCCAGGCTGCACCAGGCTTGCCCCAGAGACAGCGAACGAAGTCCTAGGGTCTCTGCAATACCTCGAATAGCTTCAAGGCTGTGACAAAGCTCGGTTTTGATGCCCCCTAGTAAGAAAGGTTTACGATGGCGCAGGCGATTCGTTCCTTAATTGAAACCCAATATGCAGACCAGGTGCAGGCCTTTGCAGACTCCCCCTGGTTTCAGCGTCTGGAGCAGGGGCAGGCCTCCCGGCAAGAGTACGATGCCTTTATCGTTAACCTCTGCCAAACTCACCTGAAGAGTCCGCAGATTTTGGCCTTTCTCTATGCGGTGGCCCCGCCCGAGGCTGCGCCCCAGATCAAACACAATTTGCTGGAAGAACTGGGGCTAGATCAGGTGGCGATCTGCCACCCCGATCTGCTGTATCAACTGGCGACGGCGGCGGGGTTTGATCGCGATCGCCAGACGAGTTTAGCTGAGGCGGCCCAGGCCCAAATTCGCCAGCTCTGTACCGATCCGCTGCTGTTTGGCACCATGCAGGAGCTGGGGCTGTCGGTGCTTTTAGAGGTGACCTGCTTTGAGTGGATGCTTTCTCGTCTGGCCAGCCGAATCGGTAAAGCCTTGAAGGTTCATCGCAGCCTGCCCTCGGAAAGTCTGGTCTGGTTTGACCACCATTCTGAGGTCGATATTCGCCACGCCGAGGAGGGGTTGGATAGCGTTGAACAATACCTGGCCTACTACGAAATCGATGCCGAGGATCTAGAGACGATTCTCGACATTACCTTCCGCGAAAACATTTTTGTTAAGCGCTACTTCGCCGACCTGCCCGCGATCGCTGGAGCTGCCCATGAAAATCGTTGAGGCCAGCCTATTTGCCCTGCAGATTCCCTTTGTGGAAGCCTTTGCCCACAGCGTGCGATCGCGTAGCAGCTCAGATTCCATTGTGGTGCGGCTGCGGGCCGAGGACGGCACCGTTGGCTACGGCGAGGCGGTAGCTCGACCCTACGTCACCGGGGAGACGGTGGCGGGCTGTTTGCAGTTTATGGAAAGCATCCTGTGGCCTGCGGTGCAAGCCGCTGACTATGTCCTCTGGGAAGGGCAGGATGCGATCGCCTGGCTAGAGTCGCTGACTCTACCGACAGAAGATTCTGCGGAAGCCGATACCGGCGTGGTGGCCTGGAATGCGGCGCGCTGCGGCTTTGAGCTAGCCCTGGTCGATTGTCTGCTCAAATCAGCCGGGGTTTCGCTGGGGGAACTCTTGCCGCCTCGGCACCCGGTGACCTACAGCGGCGTGATCACAGCCAGCAGCATTGAGGGCGCGGTGAAGCACGCCAAGCGCTTTAAGCAGTTTGCCCTACCCCATATCAAGGTGAAGATCACCGGAGAGGCCGATCGCGAGCGGCTGGCGGCAATTCGCACGGCGGTGGGGCCAGCGGTGTCGCTGCGGGTGGATGGCAATGGGGCCTATGGCGTGGCGGAGGCGATCGCCACCTGCGAGGCCCTGGCCGAATTCCAGGTCGACAGCGCCGAGCAAATGATTCCGCGCGGCGACCCCCAAGCGTTAGCGACGGTGCAGGCGGCTACCGCCATTCCTCAAATGGCCGATGAATCGCTGATTACCCTGGCCGATGCCCAGGCGCTGATTGCGGCCAGAGCCTGCCGAGGCTTTAATCTGCGGCTGTCGAAATGTGGGGGGCTGGGGTCAACGCTAGCGATTGCTGCCCTTGCTCAATCCGCTGGCATTCAAATGCAGGTGGGCTGCCAGGTGGGCGAGACAGCAATTCTCTCCGCCGCTGGGCGACATTTGGCGGCCCATTTGCCCGAGATCAGCTTTTGCGAAGGCTCCTACGGTAGCCTGCTCTTGCGCGAAGATCTCAGCCGTCGCCCCATCCACTTTGGCCACCAGGGGCTGGCGAAACCGCTGAAGGGGCCAGGGCTGGGGGTCGAAATTCAGGATGATCTGCTGGAAAAATACGCCCAGCAAACTGTTTCACTCTCAGCTAAGGCAGTGTGACGCCATGGCCAACCTGTACACCCTCGGGCTGCGCTGGCAGGGGCGAGCCTTGAAAGAACAGCTAGAGGCCGCCACCCAGGAGCCGGAGCTGGCCCAGCAGCGGCTCTTGCGCCAGTTGCTCCGCCGCCATAGCGACACTCAGTTTGGTCGCGAGCACCGCTTTGATCACATTCGCACCCCGCTCGACTACCGCCGGGCGGTGCCCATCCGCGACTATGAGGGCTTTCGGCCCTACGTGCAGCAAATGATGGCGGGCCGGGAGAAGATCTTGGTGAATGAGCCGGTGCGGATGTTTACCACGACCAGTGGCACCACCGGGCAACCCAAATATATTCCCGTCACCGCCGGGGTAGAGCGGGGCGGGGCGCGACTGATGCGGCAGTGGCTCTACCGCATTCTGCAAGACCACCCGACGTTTTTGAATGGGGCGGTGGTGGGTATCGTCAGCCCGGCGATCGAGGGCTACACCCCCGGCGGCATTCCCTACGGCAGCCTGTCGGGACGCATCTACCAGCAGATTCCGGCTTTGATTCGGCGTACCTACGCCATCCCCTACCCGGTGTTTGAGATTGCTGACTACGATCGCCGTTACTGGGCGATCGCCCGCTACGCCTTGGCACGACAGGTGTCATTTCTCTGTACGCCCAACCCCAGCACCCTCAAGCGGCTGGCCACGGTGATGACTGACCAGGCAGAATCCTTAATCCGAGCGATTCATGACGGCACAAGCGGCGAGGGGTTGTCCGTTCAGCGCCCCCAGCCCGAGCGGGCTAAACAGCTAGAGCAGATCTTCCACACCACCGGGGCGCTGCGGCCCCAAGACTGCTGGCCCCACCTGGCCCTGCTGGGCTGCTGGACGGGCGGCTCGGTGGGGGCACAGGCCCGCCAGCTCACCGCTGACTATGGTCCCCTGCCGATTCGCGATCTGGGCTATTTGGCCAGTGAGGCCCGCATCACCCTGCCCTACCAGAACGACACCCCCGCTGGCCTGCTCGATCTGACCCTGAATGTTTACGAGTTCATTCCCGAAGACTGCGCTGAGATGGCCGACCCGCCGATTTTGCTCAGCCATGAGCTAGAGCAGGGGCAGTGCTACCAGGTTTTATTGACCACCCCCAGCGGTCTCTATCGCTATCACATCAACGATGTGGTGGAGGTGACGGGGTTCTACCACCGATCGCCCCTGGTTGCCTTTTTACGCAAGGGCCGCGACATGAGCAACTTGACCGGGGAGAAGCTGCATGTGAACCATGTGCTGGCCGCGATCGCCGCTCTGCAATGCCAGTTTCACCAGCCCATCGGCCCCTACCGCCTAGTAGCCAATGCCCAGGCCATGCGCTACGAGCTTTACTGGGAAGCGGCGGACATCCCCAGCCAGGACTGGGTTCAACAACTGCTGTCGGCCCTGGATACAGCCCTGGCTGAGAACAACACCGAATACGCCCAAAAACGTGCCTCGCAACGGTTACATCTCCCCTGTCTCCATTGCATGAAACCAGGCTGGGCAGAGGCGACCCAGCGTCGGGCGATCGCCCAGGGCCAGCGGGAAGTGCAGTACAAATGGCCGGTGCTCACCCAGCAGCCCCTGCCGCTGGATACTGAGGCGATCGCGCAAACCTATGAGCTGACGCTGCCCTATGCCCACCCCCACTGATGGTCTCTGGCGGAATGGGTTGTGGCCGAGTCGGCATCCGGTGGCCTGGCTGTGGGGGCTAACTCTGCTGTTTTTGCTGCGAGTGCTGGGCCAGGTGCTGGTGGCCTGCTGCCAGGTGCCCTTTTTGCCCCCTATGCCCCACTGGTATTCGGGCCTGCTGCCCTACCCGCTGCTGTTGCCCAGCCAGTTACTGATTTTGGTGCTCCAGGTCAAAATTAACCGCGACCTGGCCCAGGGGCGGGGCTGGTTTCAGCGGCCTCGTCCCCGTCTGGGTAAAGCGCTTCAGTACTTTAGCTACGGCTACGCCGGGGTGATGGTGATTCGCTACGGCCTCACTATGAGCCTCTATCCAGAACGCCGCTGGCTGGGGGAAGGCACTATTCCCATCGTGTTTCACTGGGTGCTGGCCACCTATCTCTGGCTCTGGGGCTGGGGCCATCACCGGGGGAGGCAGCTATGAGGGTAGGGATCTTTCGCCATTGCGCTCGACTGTTTGCTCACAAGCGGGTCTGGCTGTTGTTGTTGGCGGGGGTGACGGCGCTGCTGCTGTTGCTGGTGGGGCGGGGCAGTGCGATCGCCGCCGCCTGGCTGGGCTACCAGCTCGACTATCTGCCCGCTAGCTACAGCGTTCACCTAGAACGCCGGGTGACTGTAACCGCCCCCGATGGCACAGCCCTGGTGGCCGATGTCTACCATCCCCGCACCGCTGCCCCGACCCCGACCATTCTGGTACGCATTCCCTATTCCAAACAGCTCAAACACATCCTGTTTGCCCGCACCGTGGGCCATCTCTGGGCCAGCCACGGCTACACCACGGTGATTCAGGGCACCCGAGGCCGGTACGAGTCGGGCGGCAGCTACGATCCGCCCTTTTTGAACGAGGGCCAGGATGGCCGGGCCACGCTGGAGTGGATCGCCCAGCAGCCCTGGTACAACGGGCAGATCGGCATGTGGGGCGGTTCCTACTTTGGCTATACCCAGTGGGTGCTGGCCGACGCGCTCAATCCGGGGTTGTCGGCGCTGATTCCGCAGATTTGCAGCACCGACTTTTACCGCATGTTCTACCCCGGCGGTGCATTTTCCCTAGAAAGTGCCCTCTACTGGGCAACCCTCAGCTACGGCCCCCGCGATATCCCCCTGCCCCAGGATCAGCTCCAGCGGGGTTTTGAGGGGTGGCCCCTGCTAGAGGCCGACAACCGAGCGGTGCAGAATATTCCGTTTTTTGACACCTGGGCCAGTCACACCGATCGCGATCGCTACTGGCAGTCGGTCGATGGCACGGATCGCGCTCGCCAGCTTCAGGCCCCGGCCCTGCTGATGGCGGGCTGGTACGATCCGTTTTTGCCCACCCAGCTGGCCGATTTTGAGCAGATTCGCGCCAGTGCAGCCCCTCCGGTGGCCGAGGCCACCCGCCTGATCGTCGGCCCCTGGACCCACGCCAATACCGTCACCTTCCCCGACGGCAGCCGCCCCCGCAACTACCGCTTTGAGAGCATTGGCCCCAGCCTGCCCTGGTTTGATCAGCAGCTCAAGGGCAACCCCAAGACGGCCTACCCCGACCCGGTGTTGATCTACGTCATGGGCGCTAACACCTGGCGCGGCGAATCGGCCTGGCCTCTGCCCCGCACCCGCTATACGCCCTACTACCTGCACAGCCACGGTCGGGCGAATACCCTCCACGGCGACGGCGTTCTAAGTTTGGAGATGCCGGGGAAAGATGAAGTGAGCGATCGCTTCATCTACGACCCGCAAAACCCGGTGCCCAGCGCTGGAGGCACCATGCTGGGGCCACACGCAGGCATCCAACCCCAAAATGCAGTGGAACAGCGGGAGGATGTGCTGGTCTATACCACCCCGCCCCTGACCGACGCGATCGAAGTGACGGGGCCAGTGCAGCTGCAACTCCAGGTTTCGACCACAGCTCCCCACACCGATTTCACCGCCAAACTAGTGGATGTCTACCCTGATGGCAGGGCTTACAACGTCTCTGAAGGGATTCTGCGGCGGGGCTACGGCAGCGCCAATAATCCGCTGGCCGACCCTCAGGCACCTACCGAAATCACGATCGATCTCTGGCCCACCAGCCAGGTCTTTTTTCCGGGCCATCGTCTTCGTCTAGAGGTCTCCAGCAGCAGCTATCCCCGCTTTGACCGCAACCCCAACACAGGCCGCAACATCCCCACCGAGCGCCAGCCCGTCACCGCAACCCAGACGGTTTACCACCACGCCGCCGCTGTCTCCCAGCTGATTCTGCCGATTATTCCAGCGAACGAGTAATATCAAGTCCGCTTAAATGCTCCTAATCTGTCATTCCCACGGAAGTGGGAATCCACTATAGCTGTAGCCAGGCCGGTTCAGACATTTCCCCTAAGAACGTTTGAACGTTCGAACGTTTCTAGGGTTCTGGATGTCCTAACCCAGGTGACTATAGCTATAACTCCTAACCTGACTAGCCGTTGACCAAGCTGATTGTGACAAGCTCTAAACGGTGCGGGAGACAGGTTCTCGGTCTCTCTGCAAACTCCATTCGGTATTAGTGGATCGCAGCCTGCGATCGCCCTCTTATCCTCGAGAACATACCTTGCAAGGCAGTAATTCAGATGGATTACTGCCCCGCGCCTTCGCGAGGACAGGCTCTAGGCGGGAGGAACAGGCAGGGATCGTTGCGGTAAACCGCCTTAATGATGCCGGGCATGGTTCGCTCTACCACGGAAGATAGAAATTGACACCACATCCTTGGCAAAACGTTACATTGGTTAATGTAACGTCGTTACTGTCGCAAGGCAATACCACCCATGACTATTCGTGATCAACTACCGCTAGAACAGCAGTTTGAGCTTCAGGTCTTTGAAACTCAGATTAAAGACCTTTCTCAAGCTGACGCCCAGACTCTACTCATTCAGCTGCGAGAGGCCATGCTATATCAGGCCACCACTTTCCGTGAAATTTTGAAAGAGACTTGGGGCATTGGCAAAGATATTAATGTCACTTTAGAAGCGTTGACAGAAGAGTAGTTTGTTCAGGCCGAAAGCATGATTAGATATGGTTAGTCAATCACCGTCACGCCACATTAATAGCTCTAGCCACTCTCAGGTGAGTCTGTGCTGGGCTAGTTTAATCGGATTGATGTGGATTCTCAGTTTAGTGGGCACTTTTACCCTATTTAGTGCCCAAACCCCTTTGGCTTATTGGCTCTGGGCAATCCTGATCAGAACCTTTTTGCATACCGGTTTATTTATCGTTACCCATGAAGCTATTCACAGAAATATTTCTAACCTTCATGGGCTTAACGATGCATTCGGGTATATAACCTCATGGTTATACGCGCTGTTGCCCTATCAGCTACTGGCTAAAAACCACCGGCTTCATCACCGATTCCCTGCGACCGAACAAGATCCTGACCACCATAAGCTCAATCGGGGAGGGTTCTGGTTATGGTATATCCAGTTTATGAAAACTTACCAGACAGGTGGGCAAGTTTGGGTATCACTGATCGGCATTAGCTTAATTTTCTGTGCCTTCATAATTTGCCACATTCCGGCCATTAATCTAATTCTTTTTTGGATTATTCCCATGGTGCTCAGCTCACTTCAGCTGTTCACCTTTGGCATCTTTCTTCCCCATCGGCAACGCGACAACGCCCCTGAATACGACAACACTATTAACAGCATTCATCTGCCAGTTTTTTGGTCATTTATTACTTGCTACCATTTTGGGTATCACCAAGAGCATCATCTAAAGCCTCATCTGCCCTGGTACCAGTTACCCCAAGCTTACCGAAGCAGCAAAGTATAACGTTATACCAGCCGTCGTTAATGCATCTCGTTTTTGGTAATTCCACCAGGAACAGCAGTAGCTATTGGGACACCGTTACATTTGACCGTGATATCAATTACACCTTTTGCAGGCATGGCCTAGAAGCCAATTAAGGAGCATAGCTGTATTGACGCAGCAACGGCAGCCCTCGATCAGAGAGACGGGTGGTGGCCGCCATGGTACAGCCCCTAAGACGATGCAATCGCAGCTCCCAGGTCAATTCCCCTTTTCCGCTCGCTTCAGCCGGCCCCAATCCTGGCACTCCCTTGTGTCAAGGCTTGGGCCGGCTGGCTATTGGGCTAAGCAATTATGACTGTCAAACGTAAAGAGAAGCTTTGTCCGAAAGTTCACGTTAACAGGCAGACTATCAAAAAACCGTGAGAATAGACATACATAGTCTAGTGCTGAAAATTGCTTACCTGTAATCTAATTCAGTACAACTGAGTACCAAGGCCCAATCCTGAAGATCTAGCTAGATAAACAGTTCCAGATTGTCACTGCATATTCAGGCCTTTTTATAGAAAAACTGAATACATAACGCGATTAAAGTCTTATCATTAACCGCCTTTTTTTCTAGCCGTCACGGGAATACCTGTCATTTTCGTGAAAATGGGGATTATTAGATATACCTCAAGTCAAGATGCAATAGACGACAACAGGGCTAATAAACCTGCCCACATCTCATAGCAGCAGCATCGTCACATCTGTTTACATAACATTCCATACAGCAGATCAGTTAGTCAAATCACCTATGCTTGGCCAGTGCTAAACCATAGGTAGACTAATGGCTTTTGGTTGATAGCTTTTGACCAATTTCTAGATGGCTTACTCAGTTCCTAATTTATCGTCACGGCTCACGGTGCAAATCTACCAGGATGTTCTATACCTGCTAGAAATTAGTGATTACCCGTCATCAAATCAGCTCGTTTCATTCTCAGAAATTTTCGTTTAACTCTCAAAATTTAGCCTACAAACTTGAACATCAGAACGATTTAGCTCTGACTGGATATTGGCATCATTTCTTCGATGAGGATGCCTGTAATCTAGCCGAAAAATCCTGGTGGCTAGGGTTAGTGGGAGGGCAAGTTGTCTTCTCAGGACAACAGCCTTTATCTATCGATTATCTACTCGAGATAATTGAGCGCTATATTTTTCGGGTTCGCAGTGAACCAGTTCAAAGTACTGTACTCGGCCTCAAAGAAGACTTGCATTTGGATGATTGCGATCGCCCACTAGAGCCATTACCAGTTTTTTTGAGCCGCTTATATGAGTTGAAGATAATTCAGCCCGAGGAGGTTCGACAGGCTCTACGACTCAAAGTACTGCAAGACTTAGATCAGATGCTATTTAGTCATTCTGGTCAAGCACAGTTTAAACCAGAGACTGATCTCTCAATTGCAGGTCTAACTCCTGGCTTTGAGATTTCAGAAATACTGGCCGAGTCACGTCGTCGGCAGCTCATTTGGGAGCAGATTAAACGTGTCATCCCCAATCTAGATAGCAAGCTTTTCATTCATGAGAAAGCGATCAGAGAATCCGACATAACCGATCGTCAGAAAAAATATCTGAGAGCCCTTATTTCCCACGGTGAAACCCTAAATTCTATCACAGTTGCTCTAGCTCAAGACACTTTAGAAATTGCTAGAGGTGTGGCAAAGTTAGCGGAACAAGGATTGATTGAGGTTGAGTTGCCGCCCCGCAAAGCAGCCTCTGAAGTCTTAATTGTCGATGACTCTCCCGTTATGCTAAAGCAGTTCAAGCAATTGGTTTCTAGTTGGGGATACCAGGTGCGATCGCATGATGATCCGGTGACTGCGGTAGAAATTATGCTGGAGACACAACCAGCCATTGTTTTCATAGATATCAACATGCCCAATATTTCTGGATTTGATTTATTGAAGCAAATTCGGCGCTATCCACAGATTGCGACTACTCCCTTAATTATGCTAACGGCAGAGCGTACGCTCTCGAACAATTGGCGATCTCAATGGAGCGGTTGCCAGTTTTTATCTAAGCCCCTTACTACAGAAGAAATTCCCAAGTTTGAAACAGAGTTAAGAGGAATATTAAAATTAGCAGTGCCTATAAAGAAGGAAAAATTCTAAGGCAGATCGGCACAGACAAACTGATTAATGACAGATTTTTCCATATCGAACTCTATTCCCATAGAGATAGTTCGATATCGAGATTATCTAAGATGAGTAGTCAATCGACAATAACTCTACTCTTCATCGAATCTTGGCTTAGAGCACTTACTGCTTTAAGTTATCGCATTCTCAAAAGACTTTTTTGATTAAGTTCCGGATATCGCAAATTCGGCTAGAAGTTTGGCTTGTAGAACCAAAAAGCATCAGAGATCAAAAAGAGGTGTATATGCAAATTTTAGTGGTTGACGATAGTGCTGTAGATAGGCAGTTTTTGTCAACATTACTTGAGGATATGGGGCATAGAGTAGAAGCATCTGACAGTACAGAAGGCGTTGTAGAAAAGCTCTCTACCGGTGAATACAGCTGCTTATTTTTAGATATTGTGATGCCCGAACAGGATGGTTATAAATTTTTGCGAGAGATTCGCACTAACCAGGTGACAGCCCAGCAAAACGTAGTTTTTTGCTCCAGCAAAAAGACCCCTGTAGAAGTTAAGTATGGCCTCAAAAGAGCGGGAGCCAACGACTACATTACTAAGCCTGTGAGTCGAGAGCGGCTGGCAGAGGTTTTGCAAAAACTCTAAATCTACATTTGTTGTTTAATTATTTTCCTATGACGGACTCTCTTGACGTCGAGCTTGATTCCTTAGCTCTGCCCGATAGCACCTACTTTCTGACTCAGGTGGGCAGTCGACAACTAGCTTTTCCTGCTACCGAAATTGCCGAAGTGATGCTAGTAGAGCGATCGCAGATACTGAGCCTTCCCTTTTATCAGCCCGGCCTTTTAGGGGTGGTGCATGTTCAGGGTCAGCTGGTGCCGCTGGTAACCCTACAGTTGTTGCTAGAGGGAGTCAGCGGCGTAACGCGGGAAGTGTTTAATGCTGTGCAGCTAAATACCAGTTCCCCGCTAGCGGGGATTGCGCTGGTGATCGACCAGCTAGTGGGCAACTGCACCGCCGAGCAGCTCGCTCAAGATTCAACGATCGAGCCATTTAATCCTGACATTGTCCCGGCAGAGCTTTGGCAGCCTCGCCGTTGGATACCGTTGGCGGTCTGAGTAGCCCGCCCCCCTGATAGCCTGAGCCGACCGAGATGGCTTCAGTTGGGCTCAAGCTGCATTTAGCCTAAAGCTCTCTATTTTTTTGACCTATTTTTAGTGAGACTCATTTATGAAACGTCGACGTCTATTTAATCAGTTGACCCTTGGGGCGATCGGGGCTGGGGTGGCTTCTGCCTGTAGCAGTTCTCCCAAGGTATTTACTCCTAACAGCAGCAGTGGCGGGGGCAACCCTCGTATCGAATGGCGCATGGCCACCAGCTGGCCCGAAAACCTAGACATTGTCTTTGGCACGGCTCAACGGATGTGCGATCGCATCAGCGAGCTAACCCAGGGCAATTTCTCTATTACGGCCTTTCCGGCAGGGGGCATTGCACCCCCGCTAGAAATTCTCGATACGGTGCAGGCTGGAACGGCTGAGTGTGGCCACACGGCTGGCTACTACTACACCTCAAAAAACCGAGCCTTTGCCTTTGCCACGAGCATGCCCTTTGGCCTCAACCCCCACCAGCACGTGGCCTGGCTCTACGGAGCCGGGGGGCTAGAGCTGATTCGGGGCATCTACAGCGCTTTTGGCGTGCTCAACTTCCCCGCTGGCAGCACCGGCAACCAAATGGGCGGCTGGTTTCGCAACAAGGTCAACTCCGTCAGCGAAATGCAGGCGATTAAAATGCGCATGCCGGGGCTGGGCGGCGAAGTCCTTAAGCGGATGGGGGCTGAGGCCCAAAACATGCCGCCCAACGAGATTTTGCTGGGTCTAGAACGCGGCAATATAGACGCGGCAGAGTGGGTCGGGCCTTACGAAGATGAAAAGCTGGGTCTCAACCAGTACGCCCCCTATTACTACTATCCCGGCTGGCACGAACCGGGCACAACCTACGAACTCATCGTCAACCAGGCCGCCTGGGATCGGCTGCCGGTGGAGTACCGTCAGGCGCTAGAGCTAGCCGCCTTTGAAGCTCAAGTCAAGATGCTGGCCGAGTATGACGCGGCCAACCGAGAGGCCTTGCAACGGCTGATCAGCTCTGGCACCGAGCTGATTTCCTACACCCCAGAAATCATTCAAGGAGCCCGCAAGGCCGCCAATGATCTCTATGCCGAGTACGCCAGTCAGGATGCCAGCTTCAAGCAAATTTACGATAACTGGAATGCCTTTCGAGGGGGGATCTATCGCTGGAATAGCGTGAACGAGCGCAGCTTTGCCGAACTGATTTTCTCCGATACCTAAGCCTGTTTCACCTAAAACCTAAAACCAGTGTGTTAGGGACGGAAACACGGCCCAACGGGCCGATCGCAGTTAAGAACTGGATTGTTGTTCAAAGTTTAGCAACGTAATAGCAGGAGTCAAATTACCATGACTGTCCCTGGCCAGAATACCTGGGAAGCCTCCGACTACCCTATCGATGCCCCGGTCGATATCAACAATGACGCATCTCCCTCCGCTGCCGGTCGGAAAGCGGAAGACAATGCTCCTGTACTTCAGGTCGTACCCAATGAACCCAGTTTGCCCCGACGAGGCCTCGGCATTGGTTTCAAAGCCACGGTTCTAGCGGCAGTGTTTGGCGTGCTGCCGGTGCTGGTGGTTGGTAACGTGGCGTACCGATCGGCTGACCAATCCATCACTGAGCGAATTGCTCAAGAAGAAATTTCTGGAGTTGATCAGCTCTCTGACCAGCTGCGCCGGTTTTTGCAGGAGCGCGTTGCCAATGCCAGCACCGTCGCCAATATCACCCAGGAATCAGGTCTGTTTGCCAGCGATCTAGAGCCGAGAGAACAGGCCGCGATCGCTGCGCAGTTGTCTCGAGAGCTGACGCAGTTTGTGCAAGACTATCGCACCTACTCCAGTCTGGGGATATTCAGCGTCAATGGCGATGTTCTGGTGCAGTCTACAGGCTCTGCTCAAGAGGTGAACCAGCGAGGAGCTACCTATTTTCAGCAGGTGCTGTCGACCCAGGCCCCAGTGATTAGTGAGCCGGTGGTGGTGGAGTCTGCCCTAGCCAGCGCAGCGGCTATCTATGTCGCAGTACCCGTCAAAGATACAGCGGGGACAGTGCTGGGGGTGGTCGCGGCTAAGATTCCGGTGGAATTTGTCGGCAATGCTATTCTCCGCACCGCTAGTTTGGGCAAAGAGACTCAATACCGATTGGTGGACAGCTCCGGCGAGATTTTCCAAAGTCTGCCCGTCGATCCTGAGAACCCTCAGGTGGGGTTGCCCCTAGCCGACCTGCTAACCCGGTTCGCCGATGCCAATGCTGAGAAACAGCGCCAAGCCTGGATTGAGACAGTTCAAGGCCAGGAATTTCTCAATGCCTACGCGCCTCTCCAGGGGTTTGATGCCCTGAACTGGAGCGTGGTCACCTCCACCAGTACAGACTTAGCCTTTTTGCCCCAGCGCCAGCTGCTGCAGACGATTTTAGTGGGTACGCTGCTGACCGGAGTCACAGCAGTACTGTTGGGGATTGTGCTGGCTCGACGCGCCACCAGACCGGTCAGCCAAGCGGCAAAGGCCGTTGAACTACTCGGCCAGGGTCAACTCGATGCCCGTGTACCGGTGCGAGGCAATGACGAACTGGCCATTTTGGGCATGAACGTGAACCGCATGGGAGCCCAGATTCAGGAGTTGCTGGCGACGCTGCGGCAGAATGCTGAGCAGCTGGGCTTACAAAACGACGTGCTGGCAGATCTGGCCCGTCACGAAGCGCTGATTCAGGGCGATGCCCAAGCGGCGGCGACCTCCTTTAGCGAAGCGATCGCCCGGACTCTGAGCCTCGATGGCGTGAGCGTTTGGCTGATGCAGCCAGAGCAAACTCGGCTGCTGTGCCTGACCCGCTATCAGCAGGGGGACAGGCAGGCCGACATCGTTACCGCTCTGGCTACCGACGAGGTGCCGACCTATTTTGCGGCGATCGCCCAAAATCAAACCCTGAGCGTCACCCGTGTCGCCGACCATCCGGCGGGCCGAGAGCTACAGGCTGAAAATGCCCTGGCCCCCACGACCGTTTCGCTGCTAGAGGTGCCGATTCAGATTACCGGTACCGTGGTCGGCAGTCTGCGCTGCGAGCACGGCAGCCCCCGCGACTGGCGGGCCGAGGAGCAAACCTTTATTGGCTCGGTGGCCAACCTAATTTCGCTGGCGTTAGAAAGCGAACTCTTGCAGGGAGAGGTGAGCCACCTGCTAGACGTAGTGTCGGAGGTAGAAGAGGGCAACCTGACGGTGCAGGCTCGGGTGAGCGATCGCACCACCGGTCTGGTCGCCGATACCTTCAACCGCCTGATTGAGCGGCTGGCCGATGTACTCCAGCAAGTGACCGAAACGGCCCAGCAGGTGACAGCGGGCGCAAACCAGCAAAAAACTCAGGCTAGCCTAATTGCGGCCAATGCCGACCAGCAGGTCACCGGGGTAAACCAGATTCTAAAGCTGACGGCCCAAGTCGAGACCCTAGCCGAGGCCACCGTCCGCCAGGTCGCAACCACCAGCGCCTCGCTGCAAGCGGTGCAAACAACGGTGGCCACAGGTCAGCAGGCGATTACCAACCTCACCTCGGGTATTGGCATTTTGCAGGAAGGCAGCGATCGCATTATTCAGCAGATGAAGACCCTGGGCGAATTTGTCGGCCTGGCCGATCAGTTTGTTCAAGACCAGACCCAGGTGGCCTCCCTCACCCAAACCCTGGCTCTGAACGCATCGCTGGTGGCCGCCCGCGCCGCCGAACAGCGGGACCCCCGCCAGTTTGTGGTGGCAGCGCGAGAATTTAGCTCCATTGCCAACCAGGTTAGCCAGCTAGCCCAGCAAACCAACAACAGCCTGACCACGCTAGAACAGCGCAGCGCCCAGATTCAAAGCGTTGTGTTTGCCGTCGATGCTGATGTGCAGCGGCTGGGGGGGCTGGTGGAGGAGTTTACCGAGGGTGTTGGCCAATCGCGGCAGGTATTTAGCGATGTGCAGACGGTGACGGTCGCCGCCGTCGAGGCCGAAACAGCGGTCACCCAGGTGAGCCAAAACATTGTGGGAGCGGTGCAGGAAGCCGCCGCCGTGGTGCGTACCATTACCGACATTGCCACCCAAACCGCCGAGTTCACCCAGAACAACCGCCTCCAGTCAGAGCAGATGGAGGCCCTGTCTTACCAGCTGCTCGAAACCATTCAGTTCTTCCAGCTACCCGCTACCCCCAATGGCGTTGCCCCCAGCGCCTTAGCGGCTAGCCCTAGTGCTGTGTCTATAGCCGCGTCTGCTGCTGGGGCTGCCGATCACCCCCTGTAATCCGAAATCCGCCATGGGAAACCCCGACTCAAAACAGGTACCCCGTAGGGGCATTGCCGTGCAATGCCCCTAGCAATCGGGGATAGCCAGACAGGATTCGGTATCGGTATAAGACTCAGGCTTGCCGATCGCTCTGTCTCAGTCTACTGACTCGTTATCTAGGTAATTCTATGTCAACGACCATTCCGCCTCGGTCTCAAGCGGCTGAACAAACACCTCAAACTCCCGCCAGAAATCTGTCTGGGGAAAGCCCGCAGGAGCGCCGCCCCCAAGGGCGGTCAAGGACTGGGCGGGGGCTGCAGGGGCAGGCGATGCTGCTGGCGATCGCCGTGGGGATAGTGCCGGTGGTGACCATCGGTGGCCTGACGGCCTGGATGACGCGCCAGGCTGGCCTTCGCAACGCCGAACAGCAGCAGCTAGTGCAGACTCAGCTGCTGGCCGATCGCCTAGGAGAGTTGCTGGCGGAGCGATCGCGGGACGCCCAGCTGGTTGCCAGCCTGGCCATGTTTGCAGAACGTGACCGCCGCCTGGCGACGTCATCGGCTGAAAAAAAACAAGTGCTGAATCAGGTGGTAGCGGAGAGCGAAGCCATCAGCATGGCCTTTCTCGACCCCCAGGGCCAGCCCCTAGTTCAGTCTGACGCCAGCAATCCACTGCCCGAGCTGGGCAATCGCCCCTTTTTTCAGCAGGCGATTCAGTCGCGCCAGACGACTGTCGCGACGCTAGATGCAGCGGCCAACAACCAGGGGCATGTCGAACTGGTAGCCCCGGTGATCGATCGCACCAGCAATCAGCCCATCGGGGCGATCTGGATGCAAATTCCCCTAACCGCGATCGCGCCGCTGTTTGATCGCCATTTAGCAACCGGCAGCCAGTGGCATCTGTTCACCGGAGAGGGCGCGTTTGTGGCCGGTAGCCAGCCCAACTACCTGGCCAGCACAGTCGCCCAGACCTTTGATGGCCTGGCAGAACAGCACGCCTCCCGGCAGCCCACGGCCGCCCTGTTCCCAGCAGCCGGTGGTCAGGCCCTGGTCAGCTACGCCCCCGTGGAGACCATCGATGGCCTGGGCGATCCTAACCTGGGGGCACTGCTCACCACCGAGCAGGCGATCGCCCTGGCCCCAATCCGGCAGCAGGTGCTGCTCTTGCTGCTGGGCACGGCAGCGGTAGCCGGAGCCGGGGCGATCGCGCTGGTCTGGTTTGCCAAACGCACCGCCGCCCCCATTGTCGCCGCCACCCAAGCGATCGAAAACCTGAGGCAAGGCGACTTTGCCCCCCCTCCCCTGGGGCAGAGCCAAGGGGAACTGGCGGTTCTCAGCACCGCCATTGACCAGTTAGCCCAACACTTGCAATCGTCCTTTGCCACCCTAGAGCAAACTCGGGCTGAGCTAGAGCAGCAGTTTGGCCAGCACGCCACCGTTCAAGACGACCGAACTCAGGCGTTGCAGCACGAGCTAGACCAGCTCCTGAGCGCCTTTTCCGCCGTCAGAATGGGAGATTTGACCATCACAGCAGCGGTCAACCCGACGGAGATGGGCCAGTTGGCCGCCGCCTTTAACCAACTGATTGAGCGGCTGGGTCAGATGCTGGCGGCGGCCTTGGCCACAGCCACCGAGGTCACCCAGTCGGCGGGCGATGTAAAAACGCTGGCGGTCACTATGGCCAGCCAGACCGATCAGCACGTACAGTCGGTCAGCCGGGTGCAGTCGCTGGTAGAAGCCATCCAAACCCTGTGCCAAAACCAGCAGCAGCAGGTAACGGCGACCCTCGATGCGATCGCCCAGGGTCAGACGGCCATGGCCCAGGGACAGCAGGACATAGAGGCGATGACCAGCGACGTGGGCAGTTTGCAGCGAGAAACCCAGCAGATGGTTGGGCGTACCCAAACCCTGACCAGCTACGTCGATCTCGCCACCCAGTTCGTGAAAGACCAGAAGCGGATTGCCGCCCTAACTCGGGTGCTGGCCCTCAATGCCTCGATGCTGTCTACCCGCGCCTCTGAACAGCAAGACCCCACCCAATTTGCCGCCGTTACTCGGGAATTTGAGACCATTGCCAGCCAGGTGAATGATCTGGCCGCCGAAACCAACCAGAGTCTGGTGGTCTTGCAGCGCCGCACCGAACAAATTCAAACCGTAGTGTCGGGTCTAAACCACGACGTGGAGGGCCTTAGCCAGCAGGCCGACAGCCTCACCGCCGGGATCAGCCAGACCAATCAAACCTTCGAACACATTCGCACCGCAATGGCTCAGGTGACTGATCTGGGGCAGCAGGTAACCCAAGTCAGTCAGGCGATCGCAGGCGGGGCCGAAACCACCCTAGAGTCGATTCAGCCAATGGCCCAGGTCGCTGCTGCTACCTCCACCCAGGCCCATGCAATTCGCCTCCAGTCCCAGTCGCTGGCGGCGATCGCCCACAACCTCGATCGCAATGTCACCTATTTTCAACTGCCCGCCCAGGTCCATATTTCCCTCCCGCCGTCAACACCTGAGGCCGCTGCCGCTGCCGATGGGGCGGCTGATGCGATCGAGGTTTACCCCTAACGGTCTGCCCAGCCATCCCTCTCGCCTGCCGCTTGTTTCCACCGTACTCTTCTGTTGCTAAAACACCATGCTTAATCCTGACCAATCCGCTTCGGCCCCGGATAACGGCACCCAGGCCACCGATGAGTCTGCGGATCTAATGGAAGCGCAACTCCAGCAGGAACTGCGCAGTATGTTCGAGGTCGATACCCAAAAGGGCCTGCAAACCTACCTCGATCAGGCGGCGCAGCTACAGCCTCAAACCTGGGCCAAAGATATCCAGATCCTGTATCGCGTCATTCACACGATCAAAGGGGGGGCCGTAACCGTAGGGGCCGAAGGGGTTTTGCAGGTCGCCACCCGCCTCGAAGACCTGCTCTCCGATCTGCGCCATCTGACCACGGCCCCGCCCCTAGACGACCACCTGCTCAACGACATGTTGGTAGAAGCCGGCGAACTGATCGCGGCCACCCTGGCGATCGCCCATCAGCCCCAAACTCAGGTCCAGACTCAGGCCCAGACTCAGGCCCAGGTGCAACCCGCCCTGCAGCGCCTACAGCAGATCCGGGATCAGGTGCAGCAGGCCTACCTGCCGCAGTGGTCTGAGCAACAGCAGATTCAGCAGGACTTTGCCCAGCAGGGGCTAGAACTGGTCGTGCTAGATCTGGAGATTGCCCTAGAAACGCTGCCGGTCTCGGGTTATCTCCCCGAATCGATGCTTCTCAGCGCCCGCCACCTGATTGATCAGCTCGACCAGATTGGCCGAGACCTAGGCTTCTCCACCGGTTGGCAGGCCTTACTCCATCAGGCTGAGACCCTTTTGAGCCAACCCAGTATCCCCCTCTGGCGCACCCAATGGCCCCGCCTGTTTCAAGCCTTAAAAGACTGTGCCAGCCAGGCTGGGCAACCGGTTGCCTTTGAGCTAGTGCTGAGTGAAGACCAGGTAGCATCCGCCCCGGCAGCCGTTGCCGACCCAGATGGGGCTGACAATCGGCTCAACTCCCAGGTTGCGGTGGTCGATAGCGGGGATTTACTCGGAGACGTAGACCACTTTTTCGATCGCCTCGATGGCCTGGATCTAGATCTAGATCTGGATCGCTCGAAGGAAACCGCCGATCTGCACCCCGCTGATCCAGCGACAGAGCCCCTGACCACCACCGCAGATGACAGCTCCAATGCCTTAGCCGCTGAGCTCAAGCCACCACTGACCGCCACAGAAGACTGGGTGCTACTACCCAATGCCCAAACCTGGGTGATTGAGCCGTTTGATGCTGCCCCTGTGGATGACGACGAGCGATCGCCTTTAGCATCTCGCCTCGATCGGGTCTCCACTCCAGAGGCAATCGATGGGGCGGCAGCTCCAAACCTCGATCAGACGACCCCAGCCGCAGACGCTAGCCCAGATACTGTGCAGATTCCAGTCCCCCTGGCCAAGCTAGATCAATCTGCCCAAGATTTAATTGACACGCTGCTGTCGGCCAGAAGCACCCAGGGCCTGTATCAGGTTCTCCAGGCTCAAATTTTACAGATGGTGGCCTTAGCCCAGGAGGGCGTTCAGTACGCGACCCAGCTGCGCCAGATTCAAGAAGACTATGCCCTGCTCGACAACTTCAAAATTTCGGTGCGCGGTGGCAGTCGCCCCACCCTAGAGCGCTATCGCCAAGGCTATACGACCGTTAACCGGCTGCTAGAAACCAGCCTGAGGTTGTCTGAGCTGGGGGCCGAGGCCGGAAAGTCTACCCAGCAAATGGCCGACAGCCTCCAGTACCTCGACGGTCGCGTGCTCAAGCTCCAGACGACGGTGGAAGACAGTCGGCTCGTGCCGTTTAGCAATCTGGGGTTTCGGGCGCGGGCCATTCTCCGCGATCTGACCACCCGCTTCCAAAAGCCCGTCCGGCTGGTGGTGGTGGGAGAACGCATCGAGCTAGACGTGGGCACGGCTCGCAGCCTAGAGCCCGCCCTCCTGCACCTAATTCGCAATGCCTTTGACCATGCGATCGAACCCGTGACCGATCGCCAGCGGCTGGGCAAACCCGAACAGGGAACCCTCACCCTCACCCTGCGGCGTCAGGGCAGCGCCTACCAGCTCGACGTTGAGGATGACGGTCGCGGTATCGATGCCCCAGCGATTCAGGCTCGGGCTCAATCGTTGGGGCTACCCCTCACCCAGACCGACACAATGGCCGATTTGCTAGCGGTGATCTGCCAACCCGAGTTTAGTTCTGAAACCCAGGTGAGTGCCCTCTCTGGGCGAGGGGTGGGCATGGATGTCGTTGTGGCGCAGATGCAAAAACTCGGCGGCAAGCTCACCCTCGACACGGCATTGGGCAGCGGCACCACCTTTCATCTTCAGTTTCCGGTGCCTCACCTGCTGGTCTCTTGTGTGGTGCTTCAGGCGGGCGATCGCAGCTTTGCCATTCCCACCGAAGATATTCGCACCACCACCCTGTTTGAGACGCTGCCCGCCAGCCCTGTGAACGATCGCACTGCCCTATATTCCTGGCAGATCGAGACAGAAGACGGCCCCATCCCTGGGTTAGATCTGCTGGAATACTGGCAGCCCCAGGGCAACCGGCGATCGCTCGACAACACCGCCATCTGTGTCTCGGTGCAGTCTAGTTTAGGGGGGCGTAGGGCCTGGCTGATCGCCGATGATTTGCTGGGGCAGACCGATCTAATCATTAATTCGCTCCCTTCTCCCCTCCAGCCTGCCGAAGGCCTGATGGGCGTGAGTCTGCAACCCGACGGCACGTTGCTACCCGTACTCAACGCCCCAGCCCTGGTGGAACGACTGCATCTTGCGCCGAAACAGGTGGCGGCAGCGGGCTCAGCCGACCCCATCGCCGAAGCAACGATCGCCATTACCCCCACCATTTTGATTGCCGATGATGCCGCCCTGATGCGCCGTCGCCTGGAGGCCAGCCTGACCACCCACGGCCACGAAACCCACACCTGTGCCGATGGCCTAGAGGCCTGGAACTGGCTCCAGACCAACCCTTTACCAGCGCTGATCATCACCGACATTGAAATGCCCCATATGGATGGGTTCACCCTGATCGATCGCTGTCGTCAAACAGGCATTCAGACGCCAGTGCTGGTAGTCTCTTCTAGACTATCGGAGGACTGGTTTGAAGAAGCCCGCCGAGTCGGCGCTACCGACTACCTGACCAAAGGGTTCTCGACACCAGAGCTGCTTCAAAAAGTCGATGAGCTAATGCAATAATTCACGGCAATGCGACCGTCTAGGGGGTCAGAACCGGAACCCTAGCCAAACACTAATCGGGCAGGGCCACTCGCACGATAGTCTGCTGTCCAGGAATACTCTCGATCAGCAATTCGCCCCGGTAGAGTTCGACTAAGCGTTTGGCAATTGTGAGCCCCAGGCCAGTGCCAGCAGCTTCTGTCTCGGATTCAAACTGGAGATAGGCCCCCACATTGGCGATCTGGTCGGGGGTCATGCCCTGGCCATAGTCGATCACGTAGAAGGTGACCTTGCCATCGCCCCGCGACCCAAATACCTTAATTGGGGTGCCAATCTCAGAAAACTTAAAGGCATTGTCGAGCAGCTCTTCGCAGACCTTGCGCAGCTGCGACTCAGACATGGGCAAGACCAATTGCTCTAGAGAAATCTCCAGGTCATCCTCGCGCAGGTAGTCGGCGGCAAGCGCCTGGGCAATCTCGGTGATGATCTCGTCGGCGCGAGCAAGGGGCTGGCGATGCAGGGCCTGGGCAGAAATTTGCTCGGGGCTGAGCCGTTCTAGCTTGGCAAACAGCATCACATTTTGGGTCAAGCGCGCCGTGCGTTGAACATTGCGGTGAATGGCCTTAGCCAGGGTTACTACCGCTTCAGGTTCCAGGGTTTCGGCCTCCTCGATCAGGGTAGTGGCTAGCTTGAGCACTTCGCGCATGGGCGCACCGAGTTCGCGGGGCAGGGCGGTGCTAATGCTGCTGCGCAGGGCGCTGAGCTGCTGCTGCGTCTTTTCTTGGACAGCACTGCTGGCCCCCAACCGGGTCCGAATCATCCTCAACAAGTCGTCGTGGGTAAAGGGTTTGGTGAGGTAGTCGTTGGCGCCTAAATCCATGCCGCTGCGAAAGTCGATCCGCTCGGCCTTGGCGGTGAGAAACACAAAGGGCAAGGTAGCCAAACCCGGATCTTGGCGAATCTGCTGCAAGACGCCGAAGCCATCCAGCACGGGCATCATCACGTCACAGATCACCATATCGGGTTTAAATTCGTGAATTTGGCGCAGGCCCTCTTCGCCGTTGGCGGCGCTATCAACAATAAAGTCTTCGGCATTGAGAATATCAACGATGCTGTCGCGTACCCCAGCTTCGTCTTCGATCACCAGAATTTTAGCCATGATGGTCACTCCACAGTACAAGGGGTAAAACAACAGTAAAGGTGGTGCCTAGGCCCACTTCACTCACCAACGAGATGCGCCCCTGATGGGCTTCGGCGGCCCGCTTAGCGATTGCTAAACCAAGGCCGGTGCCGGAAATATTCCCCACGTTTTCGGCGCGGTGAAAGGCACCAAAGAGCCGGGATTGGTCAGCAGGGGGAATGCCAATGCCGCGATCGCTCACTTGAAATATGCTTTCGCCATCCCCACAGGTCACCGCAAAGGTGACCGGGGTATGCTCGGGGGAATATTTCACCGCGTTGGAGAGCAGGTTGAGCAAAATGTGTCGCAGCAGCTTTTCGTCGGCCAGCACCTGGAAGCGATCGCCCGTGGCGGTAAACTCGATGGGGCTGGCAGTACTGACCTGGGCAAACTGGACTTCTTCAACCAAGTCGCGGCAAAACCGATGCAGGTCGATAGGGGCCAGGGTACAGGCCAGCTTGCCCGCTTCGGCCTTGCCGACGGTAAGCACATCGTTGAGCAGACCAATCATATGGTGCACGGAGGTCTGAATACGCTTTAACACCGTCTGCTGCTTTTCTGGCGTGAACTTATGGGCGTAGCGCTCTAGGGTTTCGGCAGAGGCCAAAATAGTGGTCAACGGCGTGCGAAACTCGTGGGAAGCCATAGAAATAAACCGAGTTTTGAGATCGCTCAGCTCTTTCTCGCGGGTCAGAGCTTTGCGGATATCGACCTCGATTTGCTTGCGCTCAGTAATGTCGCGGGTAATGCCCCGGTAGCCCTCAAACTCACCCTTGACGTTAAAAACAGGGGAACCGCTAATTTCAAGAATGACGGCCTCGCCACTGGGGCGCAGGCAGGTGGCTTCGAGCTGGGTAAAGGGCTGGCGCTGGCCCACCAGCAGTGCCCAAATGGTACTAAAGCGCACCGCCTCGTCATCGGCCATAAAGTCAGTAAACCGGTGGTTGAGAATTGCTTCAGCGGGGCAGCCGAGAATTTCGCTAGCGCGGGGATTGATGTAGTTAAAGCTAAACTCGCGGTCGATCTCCCAAACCCAGTCGTTGGTCTGCTCGACCAGGCTGCGAAATTTGATCTCGCTGGTTTGCAGAGCGGCTTTGGCCTGCTCGCGATCGCTGATATCTAGCCCCACAAACACCGCAGCGCCGCCCTGGTCATACTTTTGAGCCACCAGCAGCCAGTGGCTAGCTATTCCCTTCACCGAGAACTGCATTTCTTGGCTAATAATATTGGCATTGCTGGCTAAAAAATCTTGGGCAAACTGGCAGAAGGGTGAGGCTTCCCCCAAAAAGCCCAGATGCTGGCCGACAAAATTGGCGGGCAGCAGGTTAAAGGAAGCGGCCAGACGGCGGTTGCAGCCCAGGTATAGCCCGTCTTTGCTGACCCACGACACCATGGCGGGTACCGCGTGGAGGACGGCCTGAAGCTGCTGATTGGTTTTGGCCAGAGTTTGCTCAGCCTGGCGACGCTGATCAACTTCTTGACGCAGCTTTTCAGTCACCTGACGCCAGCAGGCCGTGCGTTCTTCCACCCGCTGCTCTAGCTGATCGTTGAGCTGTTGCAGGTGAATTTCGTACTGTTTGCGGGCTTCGAGATCTTCCTGGAGCTTTTGATACAGTTCTGACTGACGCACGGCGATCGCCACCGATCGCGCCAGCTGCTCCACCAGTCGAATTTCCCAATCGCGCCAGCGGCGGACATCGCCGCACTGGTGAATCACTAACAGCCCCCAGAGCTGATGGTCGCAGACAATCGGTACCACCAGATTGGCTTGGATTTGCAGCGCCTCCAGCATATCGATATGGCAAGGGCTGAGACCCGCTCGGTGAATGTCTTCCACCGCCTGAACACGACCGTAGCGGTAGGCCTCAGACCAGTGTTTTTCAAAGCAGGTGTCTTCGATGGTGTAGCCCAGCAGCGAGTTCCAGGGCGGCACCACCGACTCTACAGTTACGGTGCCGCTAGCGGTGGTCTCAAACCGATAGATCAAGGCGCGATCGGCCCCCAGCAACTGCCGGACATCCCCTACCGTGGTAGCGAGAACGTCTTGCACCTCAAGGGATTCGTGGATCCGCTGGGTCAGGGTAGTGAGTAGGCGATCGCACTTGGCCTGTTCTTCGAGCTGTTCGGTGCGCCCCTGCACCAACCGCTCTAGCTCAGAACTGTGACTTTTCCAGATCTCAACCTTCTCGTTATCAGACTGCTTAAACGACTGCCACAGGTGACTAAAGGAAGCCTGAAGTTCGCGCAGATCAAGGCTGTAGAGCAGGTCTGTCTGACTGATCACCCCCAGGGGCTGCTGCTCCGGGGTGCCGACCACCAGGCAGGGTAGGCGGTGCTGGCTCATCTCCTGGTAAGCCAGCCAGAGCGAATCGTCGGGTTTGAGGCACAGCTGCGGATCTCGCATAATAGCCCGCACTGGCAGCTGGGCCAAGTCGGTGTGCCGCGATTGAAAGCGCAGCACATCCTGCCGCAGTACCACACCGAGCAACACCCCGGCAGCCGTGGGGTCAACCACAGCTACGCAGCTCACCTGATAGTCTGCTAGCAGCGTAGCGGCAGCTAGAGCCGAGTCGGTGGGATGGACGGTCACCAGGGTGGTGGTCATGCGCGAATGCGCCCGCTGTAGCTTGAGCACGTGGGGAGGCTGGAGCGCCTGCTGAAGCGAACTGATAGTTATCAGTCGCACCGGACGCTGATCGTGATCGACCAGGGGCATATGGTGAATCTGCCGCTGGCGCATGAGATTTAATATATCGAGGGCGCTGACGGTTTCGCTGACCGGCAGCACCGTTAGCGAGTCAGTCATGTGCTGAGCAACCGGGGTATCTAGATCCACGCTGTTGACCACCAGGCGAATGGCATCGCGATCGGTGACCAGACCGACGAGCTGGTGTCCTTGCACCACCAATACGCAGCTATGCCCCTGAATTGTGTCGCGGTTTAACTCACTAATCACCTCTCGCAACGTGGCCGTTTGAGGCACCATCAATGGGGCCATGCCAAGAGACCAAAGCACCTCGGGATTATGACTTTGAGAAAAATCTGCGGTTTGAAGGTTGGGCATAGCGATGACCGCCGGTAGAGAGGGGAAGTAACCAGACTGCAGCGGTAGCTGCGCTGAGCCAGTCGATGCAGTGAACCTGCAAGAGTCGGGGATTTTTTCTTTTCTTTTCTTCAACCTCAGGGCAGTCCGCCGGATGACGTATTAGAAGATACCCAACATCCTCTTCAAACTTGCCTGATCCGCTCAAACCTCTAGATTGAAACCACTTCACGACCTAGGGGCTGTCTTAGAACAATTCTGGCAACAAAAATACACGAGGATTTTGGGGCCGTTCTAAGGCGCAGAGCCAACGCCCCTACCTGGCGGTATTGCCTTGTCAGACAACCCATTGTTCCCCAACCAATACTGGCCATATCAATCGACAAGTACAGAACGGCACTATCTCCATCTATATCTATGGCCTACAAGCACTTCCCTGAACTGGGGTGGAGGTGTTGTCGTTTACGTACGATCGCAGCCCTATACGAAGATGTAACCCTAGAGCGCTCTAAGGACATCTCTGAGCCCCAGAACAGTCGCTTCTCCATTGGTCGGGGTCTGCAAGCTTGGGCACGGTTGAACTTGCATAGCTGGCTCAGGGTTGATAAAGGCACCTACGGGTCTTTGAAGCAAATATAGGCCATAGAAATAGAGTTCTCGCCACAAAAAGGCTGCTTGGCTTTCAAAACGCGATTGAGTCCTTGGCGATCGACAATTTGCTTAGCCCCCTGTAAATTTTCCCAAGTGATGCGAAAGTGTCTCTGCCCGTTGCTTAAGTTGTGTCATGGGTAAGATGTCGCGGTAGCGCTGGTCTGGTTTAGTTGAGTCAGGCTCTGTGAGGTGCGTGATGTTTCCAGCCTGGTTAGTCATTGCGGTGGTGGGGGTGGCGATCGCCTCTGCCTCCAGCCTGCTCAGTTCTCGCGACATTAAATGGTTTAAGCGGCAGCGTCGCCCCGACTGGTTGACCTTTGAGTTTGCCATTCCGTTTGTGTGGACAGTGGTCTTTATCTGCGGCGGCTGGTCGGCCTACATCGTCTGGCGACAAACCCAGAGCTGGTGGTTGATGGCGGGGTACGTCTTGCTAGAGCTGCTGATTGTCAGCTATACCCCGGTGATGTGCAAATTGCAGAGTTTGCGCGTGGGCACAGCGATCGGGGCGGCGGGGTTTGTGTTTGGGCTGCTGCTGGCCTGGCCCGTGGCGCAGGTAGACACAGCGGCATTTCTTCTGTTGCTCCCATACCTACTGTGGAGCCCAGTAGGAACGCTAATTACCTGGCAGATGATGCAGCTGAATCCGGGCCAGTAAGCTGACTTAAGGTGACCAGTAGAAGGTCTAGGTCTCAGGTCCACCAACTGGTTGCTCTAATCCTGCGGCTGTCGTGTGGCAATGCCCAACGTTGCCCCTTCAATCGCGCGCAGTTGGTCCATCACCGCCACCACGCGCCCGTGGCTGACCGCTTCGTCGGCGTTGATCACCACCACCGACTCCTGGGTGCTCCCCATCAGCTCACGCACGCCAGTCTGGAGATCTTCGAGGGCGATCGCCTCCCGGTTCAGGGCAATCTCCCCCGACTCCTCAACGCTCACCGTAATCCGCGTGCGCTGCTGCAACTCAGCACTGGCCGCCTGGGGCAGGTTCACCGGCAGCGATTCTGAGCGGGTGAGAAACAGGCTCGAAATAATGAAAAACGTCAAAATCGCAAAGATCACATCGATCATCGGCACGATGTTGAGTTCAAACTCATCTTCGGGTTCTTCGGGAAAGTAGGACATAGGGGAATAGGTATTGGGTGTCGGGACATCCCCTCCTGGGAGGGGCAGGGGTGGGTTAATTCGAGTGTCGGGACATCCTCTCCTAGGAGGGGCAGGGGTGGGTTAATTCGAGTGTTGGAACATCCCCTCCTGGGAGGGGCAGGGGTGGGTTGATTCGAATGTCGGGTGTCGGGGCATTCCCTTCTGGGAGGGACAGGGTAAGTTAATTAGCTTTGCGGTTTTACCTTGCACCTAAAACCTGCACCTAATACCCAATACCTGAAACCGGGCACCCAAAACCTGGTACCCGATACCTGAAACCCACCACCCGCCACCTACCTCACCAACGCCTCTTGCCTGAGCTGGCTCTGCCGTTCGTAGTGGGTCTCGTACAAAATCTCAAACTGGCCGCCGTACTCTTGAATCAGCGCGAGCTGGCGTTTGTAGAAGCCACGAAACAGGTTGGCAAACAGCAGCGTGCCAATGGCGACCACCAGCCCGGCGGCGGTAGACACCAGAGCCTCGCTGATGCCGCCGGTTACGGCGTTGGCATTAGAGCTAATGTCGCCGAGTTGAATGGCGGCAAACGAGGTGATTAGGCCAAGAATAGTGCCGAGCAGCCCCAGCAGGGGAGCGACGCTGATGATGGTGGCAAAGACGGTGTTAAACCGGCGCAGATGGGGCAGTTCGGCCTGCATGGCGCTGGCCAGGGCCAGGTGAAACTGCTTGGGGCTGGCCCCTTCGATAGCTAGCGCTTCGAGAAAAATGCGGGCGATGGGCAGGTTAACGTTCTGCCGTAGCTTAGGGTACACATCCATGGGGGCCTGCCGATAGGTGCGCAGAATCTCTTGCATCACCGGGCGCTGGCGGCGGTTGATGCGAATCCAGAAGAGGGTGCGCTCAGCGATCAGTGCGATCGCCAGAATTGAAAACCCCAGCAGCGGCCACATGACGATGCCGCCTGCCGCGAAAATAGTACCCATAGGCTCTAGTTGCAAATTGGTGTCATTAAATTAACCCCTGTTGGCGGTGCCCTGTCAAGACAGATTCGACAGTGAATGCATAAAACGGGCCTATCTAAAGACAAGCCGTTTTTTTATCCCAAGCGTGGGAGGTATAGCCATAGCTACTTGGGTTAGGACATCCAGATACCTTAGAAACGTTCAAACGTTTTTAGGGAAAATGGCTTAACCAGACTGGCTACAGCTATAACTAAGCACTCCAGTGGCTCCCATCAAATGATATTGGCTGTCAATTGTGTAATATGATTAAAGCCGTTTTGCCGTTTCCCAGGGCAAGTGCCAATGAGCCTTTCAGAGATCTGTGTTCAACAACACGAGCACGAGCAGAAAAAGCTGAAGCGACTCTTGTTGTGGGGGCTTTTGGGATCCTTGGGTGCCCACGGGATCGCGCTCAGTCTCAGCCAGTTCAACTTCTGGCAAGCGGCCACCGATGAGCTAACGCCTATCGAACTCATTGTCACCGAGTCTCTAACCGAGCCACTGCCCGACGAGCCAGAGGTCTTGCCCGACCCCACCCAGCCCGCCGAACTCAGCACCCAAACCAACAACCCAGCGGCGACGACGGCCAGCGCTCCACCCCGGGCAGCGGTGGTGGCCCCAACGGAGCCATTGCCCCCCCCAGTGGAGCAAGTTACCCCCAACAATCCAGAACCGCTAGAAGACACCCAGGCCGAATCAGCCCTCAAACAGCCCCAGTCCACCGCCGAAGAGGAACCGACCCTCAGCGAAGACGAACCGACGGAAACGGCTGAAGCAACCCCAGAGGAACTGGAACCCGAGGCCGTCGCCACGGAACCCAGCGAATCTCAGGCCGAGCGGCTACGCGATTTGCTCCAGCGCCTGCGCGACTCCCAGGCCACCGCTGGCACCAGCACCGCCGCCGTGCCCACCGAGTCGGCCACCGCTGGCACGGGCACGATTCCCAATGCGCCTGCGGAGGACAGCCCTGGGGTCGCAGCGGCTCCCTCTACCACCCAGGGCAGCGGCCAGGGGCAGGGCTCGCGCACCGTCGCCTGTCAAAACTGTGTGCGCCCCAGCTACCCCCAGAGCGCTCTGGCCGCCGGGGCCGAGGGCCAACCCATGGTCAGCGTCGACATCAACCCCGACGGCAGCGTGCGCAGTGTTACCCTCACCCGCTCCAGCGGCAATGCCGACATCGACCAGGCCGCTATTCAGGCCGCCCGTACCTCCCGATTTCAACCCGTCGCAGGCGGGGCTAGCGTGCCGATCGAGTATGACCTCACCATTGACGGGTCGCGTCGCAACCGCGATGCCCGTCGCCGCGGCGAGCGCCAGGCCGTAGAAGTGCCCACGTCCCCCTCGCCAGAAACCACCCCGGCCCCGGCAGAATCTACATCCGCCTCGCCCCAGCCCAGTTCTGGCCCCGAAACGCCGCCCGAAACGCCAGCCGAAACCCCGGCCCCAGCCGCCGAGCCGGCGGCTCCCCCAGTCCCGGTTACACCCCCGGCAACGCTAGCCCCCGCTGACAGCGCTCCCCCTGAGTCAGTGCCCGAGTCAGTGCCCGAGTCAGCGCCCGAGCCTGCCCCTGCCGCTCCACCGCCGATCGCGCCCCCGGCTCCGGTTGCCCCTCCGGTAGCTCTACCTCCGGTAGCTCCACCCCCTGCAGCCCCAGCCCCAGCCGCACCACCAGCTGAGTCAGCGGAGTGACCTGGCGCGGTTCAGCTATGCAGCCAGGTCGCAGTCCAGGGCAGTGCAGCAACCACCAGCCAGATTAGAGGCCTCGGGCCGAGTCTGGCTGGTTCTGTCATTGGCCCAGGTTCTAGCAAAGCCTGCACCCGCTGTTCTAACCGGCTGAGCGTCAGGACTTCGTTAAACCCCAGGCAAGGTTCGAGATCAGGCGCATCACGCTGGGTCGCTAGGGTCATTTGGCGCGAGAGTTTCACCAGCAGCTCAGCCAGTAATAAGGGATCGCTGGTTTCGGCAGCGCGGCGGTCGGCACGCATCTCCCGCAGCAGCAGCAGTTCTTCCCATAGGGTCGAGGTATTGGGCAAGCCAATAGCAAAGCGACGCACAATACTCAAGCCTAGAAAGCAGAGTGGGTCGCGGTAGTCGGCGTGGGCCTGCTCGTGGGCGAGCATCGCCTGCTGTTCGGCAACGGTCAACTGTTCTAACCAGCCCCGACTGACCAGCAGAGATGAATGCCATAGCCCCACTTGGGCCGCAACCGGTAGGTCAATGGCTAAACAACGGGCCTGACCACCCGTGGGCAGGGCGACGGTAGCATATTGCCGCAGCCGCCACTCGGTTTGGATGACTCGCCCCAGGCTGTAGACCCCAATGCCCCCCAGCCACCCCAATATTCCCCAGCTGACCCAACAGCCCATAGGGCTAACCAACCAGCCCATCATGGTGCCGTGGTGCCCCATGGAGATCACCGCCCCAGCGGCCAGCATCACCATCAGCGGCGGCAGGCAAAAGGCAACTAAGGCTGACTGCCAGCGAGCCTGCCATGAACCAGCGGGCGATCGCCATTGCCACCGCCACGCCACTGCTATCAACCCCGTGATCAACAAAAGACTGCTGTGCATTACGCGTCCTCCCCTGAGCTAGGCGGTTGGGCTGAACGCAGAACCCGCAGGCGAGCCGCGATCGCATCGAGCTGATCTAACTCTGCCACATCGAGACTGTCGGCAAAGGCCGCCACCAAGTCGGGGCTACCGACCGCTAAAAAGCTCTGAAGCTGCTGGTGAGCCGTCAGCACCCTGGCCTCCTGCTGAGACACCGTTGGCCGCCAGCGGTAGACCCGGCGAGAGCGACCCGACTCCTGGGGGGGTATGGCCTCGCGCCGCAGCCAACCTTTTTTGGCTAGCCGCTGCAACACCGTGGTCACCGAAGCCTGAGTCAAATCGCGATCGGGGTCCGACAGAATTTGGTCGTGAATCTCTTTCACCGTAGCGCTGCCCTTGGCCCAGACAATGGCGAGAATTTCGGCCTCTAGCGGTCCGAGGGTAAGCTGGCGGGGACGATGGAGAGGGAGGGGGGACATGGGGAGGGGTGGCGGGTGGATGGGTGGATGGGTGAAGGGGTGGATGGGTGGATGGGTGGATGGGTGAAGGGGTGAAGGGGTGAAGGGGTGAAGGGGTGGATGGGTGGACGGGTGAAGAGGGGCTGTTGCTTGATACTTTACACGCCTTTTTCCACCCTACGATTAGCGTTAAGACGTGGGTCGAAATCAATCGTAGGGTGGGGTGGGGGGTGGCACTAGGTCCCAACCCACCAGAGGGCAAACGCAGTTTACAAATCATTCCGCTCACCTGCTTCGCGTTGCACTCTGGATTCGCGTTGCACTCTGGATTCATGTTGCACTTTGTAATAGTTGACGGGCTGTCTTTTGATTTAGAGGGCCGGGGCACAGACAATGCTGGGCGAGAGGATTGTTGTCCGATCTCCAGTTCAAGCGCCCCAGGTCTGCAAAGGGTTGGGGTTTTTTAGTTTTGGTTTTGATGTCCAGACTTTCAAACGACTAACTTGCGCTTTGCCCCAAAGCAGACCAAACAGGCCCATTAGCCCAACGCCGGCCATAGCTATGGATTACAGTAGGGGCAGTGGCTAGGATCGGCCTGGGGAGGCAGGTCAGCGGGTTGACGGTTCTGCTGGTAAGAGCACTGCTGACACTGATAGCGCACGAGCATAGTCAGTAGCGTGGGAGTACCGCACAGGCTACAGGGCAGTCCTGGCCACCGCTTCACCTCCCTAAAGCCAGGGCAGCCGCAATCGGGGCAGGTCTGGGAAATCACCTGTAGCAGGTGCTCAGTGGCCTGGGCAATGACCTTCAACCGGGTGGGGTTATAGAGGGCGCGCATATCGGTTTCGAGGCGGGCGGTGCCGTTGGCAGACTGTTGAATAGCGGTTGTCACCGCCGCTGCCAGTTCGTCGGCAGCGGTAATGCCCTTGGCGATCAGAGTTTCGTCAACCCGGACGATCAGCCCGTGGTGAGGAAAATCTACGGCGGCGGCAAAGGCTTCGGCTTCGGACCAGTTGCGAACCACCTGCTGGCGGTAGTTGGTGTCGGTGGAAAGGCACTCACCGACAATTTCTAACTGGTGCTGGCGATCGCACAGAATAACCAACTCGCGATCGCAGGAGATAAACGGCATCTGAGGATGCGGCCCAAAGCTGCCCTCGCTGGCGATCGCCAGGGTCTCCCCAGTACAGTTCAAAGCGGCCTCGGCTTTGAGCCGGGCGGTGGAGAGCTGGTCGGAGAGGCGCTTTACCTCGCCGGTAAAGGTGCCAAACCCGTCGGTATCAAAGGCAGGGGGAACGCTTACCGTGACACCTAACTGCGTTTCGAGCAGGGGGGCGATCGCCTGCTCTTTGCGGTGCATGGTAGCCAGCACCGCCACTCGGCCAGCAAACCAATCGCGCAGGTCTGACATGGTAAACTCCATCGTCGTGGGCAAAGCGATTATAGAAGAAGTCGTGGGCGTGACGGCTAGATTAAAACTGCTCTACTCCAGCCACAGTCACCTGGGTTAGGACATCCAGAACCCTCAAGAATATTTGAACATTCAAACATTCTTGAGGAAATGTCTCAACCAGACTGGCTACAGCTATAACGCCAAGAGAAATCAATCCATTTCCGCTGGGAATGGGTAAGGGTGAAGAGGAAACCCACCCCGGCTATGCTGTTGGAAACAGCCGAGGTGGGCTGGTTCAGAAACCAGCCGAGACAGTCAGGTGGCGATGGAAACCCTAGGGCCTGCGGCTAGTTATCTCTCTCCGAACCAGTACTTGGGGAGGATGAGGGCCGACAAAAAGACTTGGATTGCTCAAGGCTAAATGGGGACGAGATCGCAAATTCAGCCTGATAACAATCCATGCTTTCTACTTTTCTCTCCTCCTAGACCCGTTTAATCGCCAGGCGCTTCAGGTCAGCCTCGGCCTTAGCAGGGTCAAACTTGATACCATCACAGCCGGTTTCACCCCGTGAGGTTTCGTGGGCTGTGTCAAAGCAGTAGGCTTTAGTTTTCTAAATCCTTTCCGCTTTTTCTATATCATTGAGTCTATATCAACTTTTCAGGCTGCGGAACCCCTCACCCCGCAAAACTCAACTGCAATTTCCGATGCAAACAATAAGCCAAAATTATTTAATAGAGTTTATGCAATAGTTTTAATCAATCTTTTGCGGTCCTTCTTTTGCGGTCCTTCTTTTGCGGTCCTTCTTTTGCGGTCCTTCAGGGCGCGATCGCCAAAAGTTCCATCACGGTCAAAAACAGGTTGCCAATTGGGTCTTGGGCAAACTTCAAAGTGAGCCAGCCTAGCCCTGTCGTTGCCGGGGTCAGCAGCCCTCGCCCAAACGCCACCCAGCGGCGATCGGGCCAATGTGCTAAGCCTAGAGCGCAAAAGTTAGGCGGGCCACGGCTCACACCAACACGTCGTCTAGCGATCGCCGGGGCGACCTGGGCAGCTCTGGCCCCCGCCCAAACCGCACCACCAGGTCGGGCCGTTCTGCATTCAACCCCAGTGCCTGGGCAAACGCAGGCCGCAGGGCCGTCTCCTCTACCGGCTGGTTCAAAAACGCATGGCGAATGCCCAGGGCCGTGGCTTGCAGGGCAAAGCGCTCATAACAGCGGCCCACCGCCACCCAGTGGGCTGGGTCGTTTACCGCAGACACAAACACCGCCACCCCCGCCGAACTCCGCAGTTGTCGGATGCACTTCTCATTCTCTGAACCGGGTCGCAGCACCAGGGGCAAGATCAGCTTGCCTAACCAGCGGGGTAACGACGGATTTCCCGACGCTGCGCTGTACAACCCATCTCCCCTGCGTTCTGCCTCCGCTGGGTTGAAGCGAACCCAGGCCATCAGTTCTTGCACAAAGGCGGGGTTTTTGAGCTGAGCGGTGTTACCTTGCACCACAAAGTCTTCCACGATCGCTAAGTCAGCGGGTTGGGTCAGCATTACCACCCGCACTCCGTCTCCGCTGCCTGCCGCCGTCAACAGGGCCAGTTCTTTTGGGTTCAGAGGCTGGCCGTCGTACTCGGTGCGGCTGCACTGGCGGTGGGGAATCGCTTCAAACAGCGGGGTGGTCTTGGATTCGCCGGGGGCAAAGGTGAGGTGTACAGCGCCATCCCCAACCGTATCAAACCTCGCCTGCCCCGCCAGCCCTTGGGCCTTGGCGGCCTGGAGAATGTTTTCGGCAGCGCAGCCCAGGGATACGTAGAGGTGGTGGTCATCGGGATCGACCACGGGGCAGCGGCGAGAGAGGTCAGGCAAGATGGTAATGCTCTGCTCATTGACTCGAAACCGCCAGCACTGGGTATTGTGGCTGGAGGCAGCCTGGGTGCCGTAGCGAACTAAATCGTTCAGGCGGCTGGGGTTATCCATAGTGAATCCCTCGGTTAGTGAAATCCGAAGCGGGCTCGGTCGATGGTGCAGCGGAAGAATTCGCCCTCGCGCTCAAAGCGGTCAGTGCCAAAGAACCAACCCGCTCGAATCCGAGTGGGAATGGTGTATCCGTCGAAGGTGCTGCTGGCTTCGGCGATGACGCCAAAGGTGCCGTAGTGGTAGTCGTCCCCCTCGGGTTGGCCCCAGCGCTGGAGGGCCACCTGCTGGATCGCCCCCTGGACATTTAGGGTTAGCGTCAGGTGGGCGGGTTCACCAAAGGCAGTGAAATCGGCCTGGAGCTGGGAGTCATTTAACTCGGTCCAAATAATTTCTGGATTGCAGAGCACCGAGGGCAACCACACCGCTTCGCCCTGGACGCGCCCCGCCGCAGATTTGGCCACATCTTCCCCGCTGGCCTGCATGACTGGCAGTAGCCCTAGCAGCTTCCAGCGCATGTCACCCTGGCCGTCTACCAGGCGATCGCTGCCAACGATCGGTAGGCCCTGCATCCAGGCGGTGGCCCGCCAGATCATGCCTCGCGGCCAGCGAATCACTTCTTCGCCCGTGAATCGGTGCCACTGGTCGCCCAGCTTGATGGTGCCGTGCATCTGCAAGCGCACCGCTGAGGCCAGGGGGGTGCCAGGGGCAATAGCCCACCGCAGGTAGCGTTGGGCCAGGGGCGGCAGAGCGGTGAGCGCTGTTAGGTCAAAGCGCCCATCGCCTGGCAGCAAGACTTCAGCAGAAACGGACGGCGATTGCCATAGGGTCTCCGGCGTAACGGGCGTGGCGTGAGCTAGGGGTTGAGGCATGGTCACCTCCCGAAACAGAACATTGATCGGCTAGCGTCTCTCTCAGGGCAGCCCTCTCAGGCTGTTTGCAGCGATCGCCCCTTGAGTAGAATTACTTATATTTTAGAGCGATCGCCCCAGCGCCGCGTGAGACCGACTCAAAACTTAAACCCTGAGCCCCTTGCGCGAGTGGAGGACCAAACTGAGCGCTAGGGGCATCGGTGCCGATGGTTGCGATTAAGATTTCCCCAGTGAGAGTGCTTCTCTCTCTAGAGAGGGATTTATGTAAATAATATAGAACTGACGGAGCAGCGCTAAGTTGCTTTAGACCAGGCATGGGGGGCAGTTGAAATGGCAGGTATCGACGTCAGGAAATCGGTTGATACCCATGGTGCCCGTAGCCCCACGCAGCCTTGGCAGGGCAATTACGCGATCGCAGAAATCGCCCTACAAATTCGCCAATCGCTCGATCTAGCTACGATCTGGCAAACCACCGTAGATGCCGTACAGCAGCTTTTGGGCTGCGATCGCGCCCTGCTCTACCAGTTTGCTGCCGACTGGAGTGGCCAGGTTGTCGTTGAGGCGGTGTCAGATCCGCAATGGTCCATCTTGGGTCAGCTCATCCACGACCCTTGCTTTGAGGCTAATTGGCTAAAACCCTACGACGAGCGGCAGGTACGGGCGATCGCCGATGTCGCCACCGCCCACCTCACCCCCTGCCATGCCGAGTTTTTGGCTGGGTTTCAGGTCAAGGCCAACCTGGTGGTGCCGGTGCTGTGCGAGTCGCGGCTATGGGGCTTGCTGATTGCCCATAGCTGCACCGCGCCCCGAGATTGGCAGCCTGAGGAAATTACCACCCTGCAACAGCTTTCTATCCATGTAGGCATTGCTATTCAGCAAGCCAGCCTGGTAGCGCAACTGCAAGCTGCCAAGGCTAACCTAGAGGCCCAGGTGGCCGCCCGCACCGCCGACCTAGAGCAAGCCAATCAGCAACTCGCTGCCGAGGTTGCCGATCGCAAGGCGATCGCAGCCGACCTGCAACAGCGGGAGGGGTTTTTGCGCCAGGTGCTCGATAGCCTGTTTGCCTTTGTCGGCGTGCTAACCCCCGAAGGCATTTTGATCGAAGCCAACCAGGCCCCCCTAGAAATCGCGGGCCTTACCCGCGAAGAGGTGCTAGGCCAGCCCTTTGCTGATGCCTACTGGTGGGCCTATTCCCCCACGGCCCAAGATCAAATTCGAGCAGCGATCGCCCAAGCTAGCCAAGGTCAAGCGGTGCGGTTTGACATCGAGGTGCAAGTACGCGGCGGCAGTTTCATTACCATCGACTTCTCGCTCAACCCCCTCAGAGATGCCACCGGGCGTATTACCCACCTGATTCCCTCTGGTATTGACATTACCCAGCGGAAACAGGCTGAACTGGCCCTGCGCCAAAGCCGCGATCAGCGGTTTCAGCTCGCTGCTATTGTCGAGTCATCCCAGGATGCGATCATTAGCAAAACCCCTGAGGGCGTCATTACCAGTTGGAACCGCGCCGCCGAACGACTGTTTGGCTACAGTGCCGCCGAGGCGATCGGCCAGCCCATTACGCTAATTATTCCACCTGAGTATCAGGCCGAGGCCGCCCTGCAGTTCCAGCAACTGTGTGATGGCAAAACGATCAAAACCTACGAAACCCAGCGGCAGTGTAAAGATGGCCGCCGGGTGGAGGTGGCACTGACTACTTCCCCCGTACAGGATGAAACCGGCACCGTCATTGGGGTCTCCAAAATCGCCCGAGACATTACTGCCCAGCGGCAGGCCCAGCGCGCTCTGCAAGAGCAGACCGCCACGCTCCGCAGCTTCTACAATTCTTCACCGCTGATGATGGGGGTGGTGGAACTGTCAGACCACGACATTCTGCACATTTCAACTAACCAGGCGACTGCCACCTTTTTTAACACCACTGTTGAGGCGCTAGAGGGGCAATGGGCTAACGATCTCGATGTGCCTCCCGACCTGATTCAAACCTGGATGGGGCACTATCACCAAAGCCAGGCCCTAGGACAGCCAGTGCAGTTTGACTATGACCACACCACCGAGGCCCAAGCGACTTGGCTATCGGTGGTGGTGTCGTATATCGGTCTCGGTGAGAGTCAGCGCCCCTGTTTTTCCTACGTGGCAGCAGATATTAGCGATCGCAAACAAACCGAAGCCGACCTACGCCACTTCAACCTGGTGCTAGAGAATGCCGTGGAGGGCATTGCCCGCCTCGATCTGGCTGGCCGATACCTCAGCGTCAATCGCGCCTATGCGGCGATCTGCGGTTACGAGCCCGGTGCTTTGTTAGGCCACGATTGGCACTCTACCGTTTATGCCGAAGATCTACCTACCTTAGCAGCCGCCTACGCCACCGTACAGGCGACGGGCAAAGTCAAAGTTGAGGCCCGAGGGGTGCGGCAGGATGGCTCGCTGTTTTACAAACAGGTAACCATGATTGCTGACTACGACCCCCAAGGTGTCTTGGTCGGCCACTACTGTTTTCTCAAAGACATCAGTGAACGCAAACAAGCCGAGGCCGACCTGCGGGCCAGCGAAGCCCGCTGGCAATTTGCCCTAGAGGGGCCAGGCGACGGCGTTTGGGACTGGAACGCCCAGACCAACACCGTCTTTTTTTCGCGCCAGTGGAAAGCCATACTGGGCTACGACGAAGATGAAATTGGCACCCGCTTAGAAGAGTGGAGTAGCCGAGTTCACCCCGACGATTTAGAGCAATGCTACGCCGACTTGCAGCGCCATTTCAGCGGTGAAACTCCGGTCTATCAAAATGAACACCGGGTGCGCTGTAAAAATGGCAGCTACAAGTGGATTCTCGCCCGGGGCAAGATGATTGAATGGTCTGAAACCGGTGAACCATTGCGCGTGATTGGCACTCACAGCGATGTGACTGAGCGCAAACAAATTCAGGAGTCCTTGGAAGAGGAACGCAGTTTGTTCATCGGTGGCCCCACCATCGTGATTCGCTGGAGAACCACCCCGGGATGGCCCATAGAATACATTTCTCCCAATGTTGAGGCTGAGCTAGGGTACCCCGCTAACGATCTGCTGACCGAAAATGTAACCTATCTTTCCTTGGTCCATCCAGAGGATATTGAACGGGTGCAGACCGAAGTGGACAACGCAACGGCAGCCCACGACCAGTCCTACACCCAAACCTACCGGCTGCGCCATGCCAATGGCGAGTTTCGCTGGATTGAAGACTTTACCCAGGTAATTTACGCTGCCGATGGCTCGGTGAAGCAGTTTTTAGGCTATATCCAAGACCAAACCGATCGCAGGCAGGCCAACCTCGCCCTTCAGCGCAGCGAAGCACGCTACCGCAGCATTATAGAGACCACCCTAGAAGGGGTGTGGATGCTCGATGCCGAGGGCAAAACCACCTTCGTCAACCAGCAGATGGCCGATATGCTGGGCTACAGCGTTGAAGCGATGGCCAATACCGCTCTGACAGATTTCATAGCTCCTGCCGATCAGGCCCAGGCCCAAGTGTATCTAGACCGTCGGCAGCGGGGGATTGAAGAAAACCATCCGTTTAAGTTTCGCCGGCAAGATCGGTCTGTATTGTGGGCCTTAGTCTCGGCAACGCCGTTATTCGATGAAAACCAAAACTATGCCGGTTGCACCGGACTATTAACTGACATTACTAAGCTCATTACTATGCAAGAGGCACTGCAAACCTCAGAAATGCAGCTCAGCAGCGTCTTAAATAGTTCTCTAGACGGCATTATGGCCTTTCGCTCAGTGCGCGACGAGCAGGGCACCATTGTTGACTTTGAGTGGCTGTTGAGCAACCCCACCGCCTGCGATTTGGTAGGGCGCACTGAGACCGATCTAATCGGCAAGCGGCTGCTCGAAGAAATGCCAGGCAATCGGGAAGAAGGGCTGTTTGAAGGCTATGTACACACCGTTGAAACCGGAGAACCCTACCAGCGAGAATTTCACTATAACCACGACGGCATAGAGTCTTGGTTTGAAAATATTGCCGTCAAACTAGGCGATGGCTTTGCCGTCACCTTTCGCAATATCACCACCGTAAAACAGAGCGAACAAGCCCTGCATCAGCTCAATCAACAGCTCGAAGATCGGGTGGCAGATCTGGCCCAGCGCCATGGGGAAATGATCACCTTGAGCGAAATCAGCGACTTTCTTCAGGCTTGCTCAACGGTCGAAGAAGCCTGCTACACCATTACCAACCTGGTCGAAACCCTGTTTCCTGACTGTGCCGGAGGGATTTTTATCAACCGCAAATCGCGCAGTCAGCTGGAATTGATAAGTAGCTGGGGCAGACCACTCTATTCAAACACCGATTTTGAGCCCCACCGCTGCTGGGGGCTACGGCGCGGGCGCATGCACTACGTCAGCCAAGATCGCCTGAGTCTGCGCTGCCACCATAGTCGAGCCAACGAGGCCACCGCGACCCTCTGCATTCCGATGATGGCCCAGGGCAAAACTCTGGGGCTGCTGTACCTCAGCACTGAAACGCCAGGGGGGCTACCCGAGCCCAAGCGGCAACTGGCCCGCGCGCTGGCAGAGCAGGTGAGCATGGCGATCGCCAACCTCAAACTGCAAGAAACCCTCCGTCACCAGAGCATTCGCGACCCGCTGACGGGGCTCTACAACCGCCGCTACCTCGAAGAAACACTCACCCAGGAGATCGTGCGGGCTCAGCGCAAACACCATGCGATCGGGGTAATCATGATCGATATCGACCATTTCAAACGGTTTAACGACACCTTTGGCCACGATGCTGGCGATTTTGTGCTGCACCAGGTTGGTACCCTGCTCAAAGAAAACGTGCGCAATTCTGACATTGCCTGCCGCTACGGAGGGGAAGAAATGACCCTGATTTTGCCAGAGGCTAACCTGGCCGAAACCGCTGCCCGAGCTGAGCTGCTGCGGGCAGCCATTAGTCAACTGTGCCCCCACCATCACGGGCAGCGGTTAGGGACGATCACCGCATCCTTTGGCGTCGCCGCTTTTCCTCACCAGGGCAAAACTGTAGCAGCCCTGATCAAAACTGCCGACGAGGCGCTCTACCAGGCTAAAGCAGCGGGTCGCAATCAGGTATTTGTCTCTGAATAACTCTCACCCCAATTGAATGGGCCTTTTATACCGAATCCGAATCAGACAACCCCGATTCATAATCCAGGAACCCCGTAGGGGCGTAGCATGCTACGCCCCTACAAATCGGGGGTATTCGTTCAGGATTCAGTATTAGGTAGCGGGGAACGACATGCGGATGCGGTGTTACTCAGATTTGGGATAAACCTGGATGTCTGAGGCGGGAAGAGGCTTAGCGAAAAGATAGCCCTGGCCAAATTCACAGCCTAGCGCTTGCAGACATTGGAGTTGTTCTACGGTCTCAATGCCTTCGGCGACAACCGGCAGCGCCAGCTGATTGCTCAGGGCGATGATGGTGTTGACTACCTGGTGGTTGCGGTTGCCGGGATGAATTTGTTGCACAAAGGAGCGATCGATTTTTAGGGTGTCGATGGGAAAGCGATGCAGATAGCCCAGAGATGAATAGCCAGTGCCAAAGTCATCCAGGCTAATTTGAATCTGGCGCGATCGCAGCTGGTTCATCACCGCGATCGCGGCCTCTGCATCTTGCATCAGGGCGCTCTCGGTAATTTCTAGCTTTAGATAGGCTGGGTTGACTTCGGTCGCGGCCAATACTCGGTCAATGTCGGCCAACAGCGTTGGGCTATCAAACTGTCGCACCGAGAGATTGACGCTCACCGTCCAGTCGGTGGCACCCTGCTGGTGCCAGACGCGCAGTTGCTCACAGGCCTGCCGCAACACCACCAGTCCCACTTTCACCACCAGGCCGGTCTCTTCCATACAAGGAATAAAGTTTCCTGGTGGCACCATCTGGCGCTCGGGGTGTTGCCAACGCACCAGGGCCTCGAAGCCCACCACCTGGCGGGTGGCCAACTGGACGATTGGCTGGTAGTAGGTAATAAATTCTCGATGCTCTAAGGCCCGTTGCAGATCGGTTTCTAGGGTGAGGCGATCGCGGGTGGCGGTAGACAACAGGGCATCAAACACCTGATAGCTGCCCTGGCCCTGGCGCTTGGCGCGGTACATGGCGGTATCAGCCGCCTGGAGCAAGGTCTCGGGCTGGGCCGTGGTGGCATCGGCCAGCGCTACCCCCATGCAGACCGACACAAAAAAGTCGCAGTTGACCACTCTAAAGGGTCGGACAAAGCTCTCAAACACCGTCTCGACCCATGCTTCTAAAGTCTCTAGGTCAGCCAGATGATGCAGCAAAAAACAAAACTCATCTTCCCCGAGCCGCGCCAGCATATCTCCAGGACGCAGCTGCAACTGCAAGCGCTGGGCAATGGCTTGTAGCAACTCATTGCCGACGGCGTAACCAAAGGCCCCATTCACCAACTTAAACTGATCGCAGTCTAGATAGGCCAGTCCAACGGAGTAAGGGGTGCAACGACTCGACGCCTGGGATGTCTCGCCAAAACTGCCCTTTGATTGAGCAGTTTGCAAGGCCACAGAGGTCGCCTGCAAAAGTCGGCTCCGGCTGGGCAGTTGGGTAAGGGCATCTTCATCGATCAGCGCCTGTAGTTGGGCGGTGCGCTGCTGTACCAACCCTTCTAGCTGAGTATTGAAGGTGGCCAACTGCTGGTATTGCTGGTGAATGCGCAGCATGGAGCGAGTTCGGGCCACCAGCTCTAACAGATTGACAGGTTTGCTGACAAAGTCGTCGGCCCCCGCCGCCAGGCAACGGCTGAGGTCTTGCTTAGCATTCAGAGCCGTCACCATGATGATAGGCACTCCCCGCCACTGGGGCAGCGCTTTGATCTGCCGACAAACTTCCATGCCGTCGATGCCAGGCATCATCACATCGAGCAAAATGAGGTCTGGCTGCACAGAGCTGAGGCAGTCTAGGGCAATTTGGCCATTAGCCGCATAGTGCAGAATATAGCCCTGGTTACTCAGCATGGCTTCAACCACATCAAAATTGTCGGGCTCATCGTCGACGACCAGGACAACGGGCATTGCGGTGGCAGATAAGGTCATGGTGGAGAGGTTTGCTGGATCAGTAGCGTCTGGATCAGGTCAACGAGTTGCTTTAGCCTGACCGGCTTACTCATATATTCTGTAGCACCAGCGGCCAGGCAGCGATCGCGATCGCCGGGCATAGCCAACGAGGTCAGGGCGATCACCGGCACTTCATCAAGGCGCGGGTCACGGCGAATATGGCCGATCGCCGTTAACCCATCCATCCCCGGCATTTGAATATCCATCAAAATCAGATCGGGGGTCAAGTGCTGAGCACGGTCAATAGCTTCCTGGCCGTTGTAGGCAATTTCAACCCGGTAGCCCTTGGCCTGTAGATAGCTCACCATAGTGCTGATATTGGCTTCATTGTCTTCGGCCAGCAAAATCAGCGGTGCTGTGGCGGTTGCCGCCGCTGGTGCCGGTGGCTCAGGGGAGGCCTCTGGAATGGGGGCGGGAAGAGGGGCAATCGCCTTGGTATAGGGCAGGTCAAAGGTAAAGCAGCTGCCTACCCCCACATCACTAGTCAGCCCCACCTGCCCCCCGTGCAGATCAACAATGCGCTTGACCAGGGCCAGCCCCAACCCGGTGCCCTCGTAGTGCCGGTTGAGGGCGCTGTCTACCTGCACAAAGGGTTGAAACAGGCGTTGCTGCTCTAAGAGGGGGATGCCAATGCCGGTATCGGTCACGGCAAACCGGAGGTAGGAGGGGCCTTCGCTGGGCAGCACGGGCGCTAAAGGGATGACCTCAAGGGTGATTTGCCCTCCCTCGGGCGTGAATTTCACCGCGTTGTTGAGTAGGTTGATCAGCACCTGCCGGATCCGCCGTTCATCTAAGGTGATGGCTGGTAAATCGAGGGGCAGATTAACGGTGAGTTGAATGCGCTTTTTCAAAGCGGGCTGTTTGACAAACACCAGGCTAGATTGGCAAAGGGGGGCGATCGCTGTGGGCGTTAAGTCTAGCTCCATTTGACCAGCTTCAATTTTGGCGACATCTAGCACCTCGTTGATTAGCTCTAGCAGGTGCGAGCCGCTGCGCTCGACGGTTTTAAGCGCTTTGAGTTGCTTGGCGTTAACGGTGCCAAACACATCCTCTTCTTGCAACGCCTCGGTCATGCCCAGAATCGCATTGAGGGGAGTGCGCAGTTCGTGGCTCATATTGGCCAAAAATTCGTCTTTGAGACGGGTGGCCCGCATCAGTTCATTATTGGTCAGGGTTAGCTGCGCCTGGGCCTGCTGCCGCTCGGTTAATTCTTGTTGCAGTTGTTCAAACAAACTGGCCTGCTGAATGGCGATCGCCAATTGGTTGGCAATCTGCTGCAACAGCTGGGCTTCTTCTGGCTGCCAGACACGACGGCTGTGGCAGGCATGAACCACCAGCACCCCCCATAGCTTGTTGTTGCCATGGGGGGGTACCCAACGGTGGGCTTCGGAACTGCGCAGTTCTTGGAGAATGGGGGCCACAATTTTAGAGCGAATCTGCCCGGCCTGAGAATAGTCCACCAAACAGTCGGTCCAGATGTCATCCATCACATCGGGCACAATTCGGGGTTTCCCCTGCCAGTAGTGTTCCAGAATCTCCTGAGACCAGGTTTCATCCTCCCAATGCATGGCTTTGAGGCGGGGCAAGCCAGGGGCAACGGCTTCTTCAACAATGCAGCTGTGGCCGTCGTGGCAGACTTGAAACACAATGACCCGATCGCCCTGGAGCAGCTCTTGCACCTGCTGGGTCGCGATCGCCAAAATCTCCGGTAAATCCAGAGACTGCCGAATCTGTTGCAGAATCAGTTCCAGGGCCGTTTGCTGCCGCAGTTGCCGCGCAATCTGGGCCTCTGCCTGTTGCCGTTCTAGCAACTCTGTCTGCACCTGCTCATACAGGCTGGCCTGCTGAATGGCGATCGCCAACTGGTTAGCAATTTGCTGCAATAACTCAACTTCCCAATTTAGCCATTGGCGGCAGGTTGCATTCTGATAAGCGGCCAGTAGCCCCCAGAGGGTATCTCCCGAAAAGATCGGGGCGATCGCAAAGGCTTTGGCTTGAAACTGTTCTAAAAGCTCAATGTGGCAGGGTTGCAAGCCAGCCTGGTAGATATCTGCAATGACAAAGGTTTCGTGGTGTTTAAATCGCCCGCCCTGGGTGTCTTGTAGGTAGGTATCTTCCCAAACTTTTTGAATGTCAGGACCCACCAATTTAACCCAAGGCTCATGCACCGCTTCGGCAATAAAGTCACCGCTCCAATCGGGACGAAACTGATACACGGCGACCCGATCGGTCTGCAGCGTGTGCTGCATTTGCTCAACAGCGGTATTTAGAATAGCGCTCAGGTCTAAGGACTGACGAATGCGCTGGGTAATCTCCCGCAGCACCGTTTCTCGCTCCGCCTGTTGGCGAATGATTGCTTCTGCCTGCTTGCGATCGGTAATGTCTTGAAAGGTGCCAACAATGCCGATAACATTCCCGGCTCCGTCCCGCAGGGGCAGTTTGTTAGTTTCAATCCACCGCTGTTCTCCATTGGCTGGGGTGGCGGTTTCCTCTATTCCCAGCTTAGCAATCCCTGAGGTCATCACCTGGCGATCATCGGCGGTATAGCCCTCAGCTTCGGCCTGGGGAAAACCCATATCAAAATTACTCCTGCCAATCATATCGGCAGGCTCGGCAAATCCAGAGACGGTGGCAAAGGGCTGATTGCAGCCCAGAATCACCGACTGCCGATCTTTCCAAAAGACCGACAGAGGCACGGTATCAAGCACGGTTTGCAGCAACCGCTGAGAGTCTTGCAGGGCGGTTTCGTAGCGTTTGCGATCGCTGATATCTTGGCAAACACAAATTAGCAGGTTGTCTGCCGAGAGTGTCAGCGACAACTGCTCTGGGAAAGTTGTGCCATCTTTACGGGTAGCCGTAACTTCACCTTGCCAAGACTTTTGTGCTAGTACAACTGGCACTATTTCCCGATCGAATCGCTCTAGCTCCTCCGGAGAATACACCATTCGCCAACTTTGACCGACCAGTTCTTCTGCCTGCTCATAGCCAAACATCTTGACGTGGGCAGAGTTGAGATACTGATAACGCTCACCCTCAAGAATAGCAATGCCATTGACTGCGGCTTCGATCGCGGCTAGCTGGCGTTGCAACGCAATTTCGGCGTTTTTACGTTCGGTAATGTCTTGATAGGTTCCCAGAACACCCACCACCTCACCGGTCAGGTTACGCAGGGGCAATTTGTTGGTTTCTAACCAGATTACCGTCCCATTCTGCTGGTGTTGAGGTTCGATGATGGCGAGTTTTGTCTCACCACTCTCCATGACGATGCGATCGTCGGCTCGATAAGCTTCGGCCTCAGTCGCACCCCAGGGCATTTCAGAGTCGTTTTTGCCCACCAACTCTGAAACGGAACCAAGGGAGGCATCTTGGAGAAAGCGTTGGTTAGCACCTAGATACGTGGAGTTTCGATCTTTCCAGAAAATTGAGAGGGGTACCGTATCCACCACCGTTTGCAGGAATTGCTGAGATTCTTGCAGGGCGGTTTCGTAGCGCTTGCGATCGCTGATATCCACCACCACACATACACAGCTTTCGTCCTCGTGAGATAGCATTGCCACCCCAACCAGCACTGGAACCAGATGCCCATCTTTGTGGCGGTAGACCTTTTCCCAGGGAGGAACGGAGTCGTGGTACTGGAGGTGAGCGATCGCGGCTTGGTCTTGAGCCTGGTACTCCGACGGCGTCAACTCCGCCCAGTTGAGGAAACAGCACGACTCTAGCTCCTGGCGACTGTAGCCCAGCATCCCTAAAAAGCAATCGTTGGCCTCGCTGATGCAGCCACTGAAATCGGTGAACATCATCCCCACTACGTTCGACTCAAACACCCGCCGAAAGCGGAGTTCACTTTCCCGTAGGGCCTGCTCTACGGCCTTTTTGGCCGTGACATCTCGAAAGATAGCACGGGTAGAGAGGATCTGTGGGCAACCGTCGGCATCGTCCCCAAACCGACAGTTGATGCTGCCTTCTACCAGCACGGGTTGCCCTGACTTATGGATAAAGGTCAGTTCAACCTGTTCCAGGTTAATGAGCGTTCCGGCTTGCATCTGGTCCATCGCTTGCTGGCAGTGAGGTATACAGTCAGGGGCTAACACATCAAAGATGGTCAACTGCTCGACGTCGGCAGCCGTATAGCCCAAGACATCTCGCCAGGCCCGATTGACAAACTCAAAGCGCCCGGTGTCAATAGCTACTATCTGGATTAGATCGTTAGCATTGTCCAAAAAGTCTTGCAGAAGAGCTTCCCGTTCGCTCAATGCTGCGGTGCGTTCTGCAACCCGAGATTCCAGTTCGGCGTTGAGCCGGGCCAGATCTAGCTCGGCCTGTTTGCGATCGTTAATATCGGTATAGATGCCCAACAGACGCTGAGGACAGCCAGCCTCGTCTCGCTCCACAATCTTGCCCAAAGACATCACCCACACATAGTCGCCCGAGCAATGGCGCAGTCGAAATTCCTCCTGATACTTGTGCTGAGTTCCGGCCAGATAGCCATTAAAGGCCGCCACAACTCTGGCCCGATCCTGCGGATGGACGCGCTCTACCCAGCCGTCATAGGTTTCCTCAAAGGTCTCTGGGTCGTAGCCCAACAGCAGGGCATATTCGGGGCTAAGGGTACCTGCTTGGGTAACCAGGTTGAAATCGTAGATGCCCTGCTTAGCGGAGACAAGGGTCAGCCGCAGCCGTTCTTCGCTTTGCTGAATCTGCTGCTCGTTGCGGTGGCGCTGTTGGGCGGTGGCGATGGTCTGCCCCATCACCTGAAGCAGCCGGATGGTCTCCTCTTCCCAATGTATTTCCTGGTTATAGGAGGCAAAACCGATCGCCCCCACGACCTGCTGCTGTTGAACGAAGGGCACCATCAGCAAGGCCCGCATGCCAGTAGCCTGCCAATGGGCTTGATCGATGGCAGCGGCGGCGGGCAGCTCGGCTAGGTTGGGAATGTGAATGGTTTGCCGCTGGTTTAAGAGAGGACTGCTCCAGGGAAATAGGGCGGTGCAGGGGATATTCTGGGCCTGAGGTTGCTGGGCAGGATAGCCCGATCGACACCATTCATGGGTCATGCTGCTGAGGTCATGATCGGGGTCGTAAGTGAACAGGAAGCTGGTATCGACTTGGGTGATTTCGCCAATTAGGCAGAGGGTGCGATCAATTTCTGCATCCAGGGTGCCGGGATGGCTATCCACAAAGCGACTGGTGATTTCGGCTATAAGTTGGTTAAAATCTCGCTGCCGCTGGAGGGCAACAGCGCTGACCTGCCGTTGGCACATTTCGGACTGAAGCTGCTGGTGCTGGGTTGCCTGCTGGAGGGCGATCCCCACCTGCATCGAGAGCGATCGCAGAAAGTCAACCTCCGCTGGTTGCCAGTCGCGGGGCTGTATTTCGGTCACATTCAGCAGGCCCCATAGCTCGTCTCCACAGAGCAAAGGCACCAAAATCTTGGCCCGAGTCTGAAGCCGGATGAGCAGGTCGCGGTGGCAGTCCGACATCTCAGTGGTGTAGATATCGGACACTACCCGAACATGCCCCTGACGATAGACCTCTACTTGGGTTTCTTGCAAGCAGGTGTCGTGAATGCGATTGCCAACTAAGGAGAGGTCAGACTCAGTAGACTCTGCCACAACTACGGTGGCCCAATCGGCCTCAAACCGCCAAATGTTGACGCGATTGCAGTCCAGAATCTGCCGCACCTGCCGCACGGTGGTGTCTAAAATCACCTGGACATCTAGGGAGGCCAAAATTTGGGAGGCCAACCTAGATATCAGACGCTCGCGCTCCCCCTGCACCTGCACCATTTGGGTACACGCTGCCATTTGCTGCCCCAGATCTGCCGCCTGGATGTTGAGCTGGGCCAGACGATCTGCGGTGAGTAGACCCACCAGGCGATCTTGCTCATCTACAATCGGCAGATGACGAATCTGCTGTTGCAGCAGACCAACGACACTGAACAAGTCGGTGAGTTCAGATTGACGGCGGCTGATTACCGGCTGAGTCATCACCTCAGCGACAGAGAGGCGATCGAGAGGCTGCTGCTGAGCCGTGAGGCGCACCACATCTCGCTCAGTCAAAATACCGATCACTCGCTGATCTGGCTCCACCACCACCACACAACCAGAGCAGACCTCCATGGGCCGGTTATGCTCACGGGCTTCAAGGGAAGCAGTACAGGCCTCGCTCATGCGGGCGATCGCCACCAGCGCCGGAACATCTGGCCCGATGGTTAGGGGATGGCGAATAATTGCAGCAGCTAGAGCAGCGGGCCTCGGGCTAACCATAGATCCAGCCCATCTTCAATAAACACAAGCTCATAGTACCCGTTTGTCTAGCCGCTTCTACTGGTGGTTGCATACAGGCCAGAACTCTCAGCCTATCGCCCGATGCCTCCGGTTGAACAGCGTGGAAGTAACCACATAGACCAAGCTCTCTCTCAGTTAAATCACCAGTCAACGACACCTAGCCTCAGTTCAACCAACGGGGACCTTGAGAAAGCCTCTGGCCCACTCTGCCGATTAAACCAATACGCTTCACTACGAGTAGAGCGCTTCGTAGAGCGCTTTAATTATTGTAGGGTGCGTCACCCTAAGCCATGACGCACCCTACAAAGCTATTTGATTAGGGTATTTAATTAGGACCAATCTCTTGATCAATCAGCTCAGCAGTACACCAGAGAGAAACGCTGCACCAATGCCAGCAAGGCTAAACCCAGCAAAGCGCAGGTTCAGTGCTTTTTGGTCGCCATCGTGGCCCAGCCGCTTAGCTGTAGCGTAAACCCCTAGAGCAATCGCCATTTGGATGGTCGAAAACCCAATGAGGTAGGCCAGTAAAGATGACATACCGGCCCCCACAACCGCTTCTCCATAGGCATAGCCATGAAACAACCCTGCCGCCGCTGCGAGAGCCATGACGACTTTTGCTGGCAGGGTGTTTTTCATGGCCAAAAGTAGCCCAAATACTAGCACTGATGCCGAAATGAAAAACTCTGGAGCGGGTAAATTGACGTTAAGCAAGTGAACAATAGTACCGAGCAAAGACGTGATCACAAAGGCAACCGGAATGAGTAATCCCCGATTAAAAACCACTGCCAGTAGCCCGGCTGTCACCACAAATGCCAAGTGATCGAGGCCAATGACCGGGTGACCTAATCCTGATAGAAACCCTTGCACCATATTAGTCGGTGTTTCTCCACCAAAGGGATGGTGGGCCATTGCAGGCGCACATAGCAGCCCTAAACTGATGCTGGTCAGAGCTGCGATCGCTAGCTTTTTAGAAGAGACTAAAGAAAATTTACTGCGCATAAGGTCATTTCCTATCGATGTAGTGTGCTGTCGTCGCGGTGAGGGTGGCAAAATTCTGCTCTGCTTTTGAAATAACAATCGAGGCTAGGGCTCAGCAGAGTTTTCGTGAGATCGGCTGCAATCTAGCAAAACGGATAGCTTTTTATCCAGTTCCGTTTTGTCTACCAGGCCCGCCTCCAAAACCAGCTTTTCTAAAACCGTGTACCAGCGCTGATAATAATCCCAGGTAGGATCATCCAGATTGTGTTCTACTTCCCAGTCGCCAATAGTAGCAATCAGGTTCTGGCGAAATTCTTCCCACTCGTAGTGCCCCTTTTTTGACAAGGCAATGGCTAGGGCAAAGGCAACTTGTTCCCAACTACGGCTGAAGGCCAGTTGCCCATTCTGCCGAGGGGGAGATTCATCACTGCCCATTAAACTGGAAGCGGCAAAATGCTCAAATCGGGTAAACATAAAAGATTTAGGATGGGAGTGAAGACAAGGACAAGGAACAGACTGGACGTTAGGCGGGTTGAACTATCAACGGAGCGATCGTTCAACCCTATGCATAACTAGCTAGGGGGCCGATACCTTGGCTACGCCCATCATGGCCTCTGGGGTAACTAAAGCAGCCAGTTCCTCTTCACTGAGATGATCCGCACCAGGCGGTTTTTCGGGCAGAACCCACCACCGAATTTGTCCGCTACTGTCCCAAACGCGCACATCTACCGAGGCTTCTAAGTCTAGGCCAAACTCTTTGAGAACCTTACGAGGTTCACGAGCAGCTCTGGCTCGAAACGTAGGATCTTTATACCAGTAAGGTGGCAACCCCAATGTTGGCCACGGATAGCAGGAACACAAGGTGCAAATAATCAAGTTGTGGACCGAGGCAGTGTTCTCAGCTACGCGCATATGTTCGCCTTCCGCACCAGCCATGCCCGTGGTCATACCCATGGCCTCACAGGCTGCATTACAGTCACTGACCAGTAATTGCTTAAAGTCTGGATCAACCCAGGCTTTTGCCACCAATTTAGCGCCGTTGAATGGCCCCATTTTGGAGTCAAAATAGTCTAGAACCTTGTTGACCGTTTCACTGCCAATAATACCTTTTTCGATCAACAGCGCCTCAAGCGCTCTGACCTTGGCTGCACTTTCTAACTCGCGGTTTGAGCTGTAGTTAAATTGCTCATCTCCAGGCATCGACATTGGTAATCTACCTTTCTTACTAAAAATTGCTAAAGACTAGGCCGCATCGAGATAGAGCTCAAACAGATCGGCGTAAAATGTTGAGCCGGGCTCGGCCAACGTATCACCCCAAATATCCTTAGGATCGAAGCGAACGCTGTAGCTGGGTTGGGGCGCTCCTAACCCATCTGATGGGCCAGGAAAATAGGCGTAACAGCCGTCGTAAACTAGATCTACAATTCCAGGCTTGCCCCGCAGATGACCGGGTAAGCGAGTATGTTCGGCAGCCGGCATGTCTTTGACAATGACAGCATCTCCAACGGCAAATTTAGGCTGAGTATCGGCATCCCGTTTGGGCGAATCTCCCAACTCTAGGTACTTGATCACCTGGTCATCAATAGCCGGAGCTTCCTTGTGGGGCAGCGGCGTAGGATCGACATTGCCCTCCTTTAGATAAAACTTGGTCTTCTCGTCTAGTTCTTCTTGAGAGATATAGCCTTTTTCAACAAAGAAGCCAGAGATTCCCCCTAACCACTTTTCGTAATAGCGCAGTTTGAAATAGTCGAAGGGGTTCATCGCTTCTGCGCCCCGCCGCAGATCGGCCCAGGTCCAAATGTCTTTAAATGCAGTAGGCACCTGCTCAATGGCGTATTGGGGTAAGGCTTCCTTGAGGTGAGAGCTGAGGCCCATCATGGCGGTATGAATACCGAAAATGCGCTTTTCCCACTGCTCAACAAAGACTTTTTTCTGAAAATCTACCGGGCCGAGACCCTCTAGACCTCCTAAGGAATGCTGTAGTTTCATCGATTGTGAATCTCCTTCTTCAGTTAATAAATGAATGCTGTAGTGACGTTGACGCGGATGCATCCCGGCTTTGTCAAGGTGCGACGTCATTCCCACGCAGGTGCGAATCCATATGGGAGTCAGCTATCCGGCGTGGACTCCCGCCCCATGCCTTCGCGGGGGCAGGTTCTGCACGGGAATGACAGGCAAATTGTCTATCAGAGCAATGACTTTGCAAAACTGGGATGTACCCCGTTGATGCAGGGTTAACCAGCAAGGGCTAGCTGTAGCTAATCCGGTGATGGGCCAGAGTTATTCCAGACGCTCAACTCCTAATTTTTCGGCCACCTTCTCCCGCTGTCGCGACAGCGGGAAGAGTGGTCATGGCCTTGCCCCAGGCTTCGGATAGATAGCCAAAAATGTTGCCTAAAATCATCGCGGCGATCGCGATTAAAACCGGGTTATTGGGCAGGGCTGCTGTCACAGACAGCCCGGTCACAGCAACTGTACCAACGGTCTGGGAGAAGCCCCACACAATCGCGGGGGTAATGCCGTGGGTAAAGGGCAGTTTAGAGGCCTGAACCATGGCGGCACTACCAATACCGACACAGATGGCCGCAACTAAGGGACTAGGGCCGATTAAATCGATCGCCAGAAGCGACAGGGCTGCAATGATGATGCCCGTGATATTACAGGCAATGGATTTGATAAATCCTTGCACACCACCACCGACAATAAAAAATGAGGCCCAGGCGGTAAACGTGACCCAAACGGGAACAGGAATCACCGTGGCGGTCAGAAAGACATCGACGCCGCCAAGTACGCCGATGCTGATGGTTAAAGCTTCGGACTGTTTCATAGCCGATTGCGCTCCGAATAAATGGATTTTGCGGTTACGTTAGACACTCGCCAAAGCTACGTCGCAGCTCAACCTCGTCTAAATTACGGCCAATAAAGACGAGCTGGTTGTGCCGCACTTCTCCCGGTAGCCAAGGGCGGCCCGGGCGACCATCTAGAGTCATGTGAACCCCCTGAAAGACGAACCGACGGTCTTCGTGATCCATGTCTACGATTCCTTTCATGCGAAAAATGTCGGCACCACGGGCCTGCACGAGTTGATAGAGCCAGCGATTTAGCTTGTCGCCATCGACGACGCCCGGCTCCTGAATGCTGACCGAGGAGACACTTTGGTCATGCTGATGGGCATCTTCGTCTAAAAACTCTGGATCAATGCTGAGGGCATTTTGTAGGTCAAACGCGCCCACTCCCAGCACCGTTTCTAGCGGGATCTGGCAATGCTGGGTGGGGTGGATTTTTGCGATCGCGTTCATCCCCCGAATTCGCTGTTCTAGCTCCTCCAATATCGGAGGAGACACCAGATCGACTTTGTTGAGCAAAATGACATCGGCAAAGGCAATTTGCTCCTGAGCCTCGCTGCTATCCCAGTGCTCCCAGATGTACTTGGCATCGACGACGGTGACAATGGCATCGAGCAGCAGCCGCGATCGCATGACTTCATCGATAAAAAAAGACTGAATCACCGGAGCCGGATCGGCAAGGCCAGTGGTTTCAAGCATCAAGTAGTCAAAATCTTCAGAGCGCTCCATCAAATCACTGACGATCCGAATCAGATCGCTACGGACAGTACAGCAGATGCAGCCGTTATTCATCTCGAAAATTTCTTCGTCAGCATCGACAACCAACTGATTGTCGATACCCACTTCGCCAAATTCATTGACAATGACGGCGATTCGTTTTCCGTGGTTAGCCGTCAGAATATAGTTGAGGAGAGTAGTTTTACCAGCCCCTAGGTAGCCCGTCAGGACTGTAGCCGGGATTAAGTTTTTCAAGGGTAGCTTCCCTCCGCATGACGTCTTAGTCTAAATACCTAATCAGATGAAAGAAAATTTAGATCGTGCTTGAAAATTTACTTGACCTGCAGATCACAAATAGATTATCCGATAAATTTCTATTGTCCCAATAGTAGAAGAAACCAACCATTAGCGACTGTATATCAAGTAACAAGTTTTAGAGTTATTTAATTCAAGTCAGAACTTTAAAAATTGCTACAATGGTTTCCATAAAAAGCATTAGAATTTGCAGCTTAAAGCGACTGTTATAATAATTCAAATCAGCAAGGGCTTGATCACACATGACAACCAACAATGGTGCATCAATACAGGATTTACAAAACCATGAGATTGACCAGCTTGATCTAAGAATTATTGAGCTTTTACAGCAAAATGGCAGAATTCCATATCGCGATATCGCTCGCGCCATTGAAACTCCAGAAGCGACCGTTCGGTATCGGATGAAGAGGCTCTTAGATGATGGCATCATCACCATTAGTGCTTTCATCAATACAGGTAAAGTGCGGCATGAAAACGTTGCCTATATTGAGCTCAAGGTTCAGTCTGACTTTTTTGAATCAGTGCTAGATGAGTTAATCAGCATGGAAAGTATCAGCTACCTTTCAGCCGCTACCGGTGAATTTGATATCATGCTTGAATATATTTATAAAGACAATCAAGATCTCCTTTCATTTATTGGCTGGCTAAAGAGAAAAAAAGAGGTCATCGATCTTAACTCCCGAAATATCTTGAAGATCTATAAAGCTCAATATCCAGCGAGGGTAAGCCAGGAGTGATACTGGTGCTTAACCGGTAATGGGCGTAACGCTGTTGAGTGGTTCTAAGAAGTCTGAACTTTCTCCAATTACCTGTTCTAGGTGCTGCTGTAAGGTTAAGAACGATCTGCTGTAGCGATCGCGGAAAGTTGCCGACGAGATATCTACCGCCTCAACTATTTGCCCAGGCTGACCACCTACTACAATTAGCTTCTGCCCCAGCAGTATGGCTTCTTCTACATCGTGGGTGACTAGCACCATCGTGGCTGCGGTTTCTTGCCAAATTCCTAACAAAAACTTTTGTAGCCGCCGTCTTAATTGAATATCTAGGGCTGAAAAAGGTTCATCTAAAAGCAATACATCAGGCTGAATTGCTAGAGAGCGGGCGATGGACACCCGTTGCTTCATCCCTCCCGAAAGCTGGTGAGGATACAGATTGCGGGCCTGGAATAATCCGACATGCTCCATCACCTCCTGCACCCGCAGGGCATACTGCGGCTTAGCTTTTCCCCGTACTTTGAAGCTAAACCCAATATTCTGCTCAACCGTTAGCCAGGGATACAGCGTGTTTTCTTGGAAAACCATACCAATTCTAGGAGTGATGCCCTCTAAAGGAACGCCATGGAACAATACCTGACCAGATGTAGGGAGGATGAAACCACCTAGGAGCTTTAGAAGGGTAGATTTGCCACCGCCAGATTGACCCAGAATCGTAACGAAATCACCCTGGGTGACCTCTAGGTCGATGTGCATCAGCGCTTCAAAGGCCGAATTTCTATCTCTCTGGAACGTTTTGCCTACGTTTTTGCAATCCAGAATTACCTGCTTAGACAGTTGATGCATAGTGAAAGAAGGGTTGCTCATTGCTTAAATGGTCCACCAGAAAAACTTTTTCTGAATTGCCAGCAGCAAACGGTCAACGGCAAAACCAGTAATGCCAATAATGCAAATCCCTAGCAGAATCAAGTTGCTGTTAAACAAGTTCCGCCCCGTCATCACAACAGTGCCAAGCCCATCTCTTAAGCCGGTCATCTCGGCTGCCAACACGGCCATCCAAGCGGCGATAAAATTGAGCCTCAGCAACGTAAACACCCCTGGTAAGACGGCAGGTATAATCACAAATCGCCAGCAGGCAAAACTATCTCCTCCTAGATTTTTAGCAGTAATCAGTAGATTTAGCGGAATGCGTTTAATCTCGGCTACGGTAGCAATAGTTAAGGTAAAAAACACCCCCATAAACACAATAAATACTGCGGTTAGGTTGCTGACGCCAAAAACCACTAAGGCCAGAGGTACCCAGGCAATGGGCGCAATGGGTGCAATCAAACCTAAAATCGGCAAAATAAATAATTCTGACCATCTAGAGAGGCTAATCACTAGCCCACAAATGATCGACCCAACAAAGGCAATGGTCATGCCTGAGATCACACGAATTAGGGTAACGCTAACAGATTGGTAAATCGTTGCTGACTGAGACCCTAGCCCAATTTTAAAGTCGCTTTCGAATAGAACCGGCAAAAATTTTGACGGCGGCGGCAGAACTTGAGCGATAGGATTTTCAGAGTCGGTGCCGATAACTTCCCAAAGACCAATAAAAACGGCACAGGACACTAGTCCACACAGAAGGGGTAGCATTGAGCGCAATAGGGTATGCCGCCAGCTATAGTTAGCCTTACTCATGCTACTGTTCGAGATCTTTAACGATGGAAATATCAAAAATATCTTTTGCTGGTACATCTGCTTTGATATAGTCCAGCTGCACCATCCTATCGACCACTGTTTGGATAGCATCTAAATCAGGCGTAAACGTAATCGGTGAAGGCTGGGTTTCGAATGCCGTTAACAGCACACCGTCTTCAACCCGGTAGTAGTTTCCGTCCGTCAATAGGTCAATAGCCTGTTGAGGGTCGGTATTAATCATGGCCGCAGCGCACTGAAGCCCTTGGATGTAGGCCTCCACGACCTCAGGCCGATCGCGGAGAGTTTTTTCTAAAACGCTCACCACAGTATTAGGGGTTGTGGGAGACCATACTTCGGCGTTGTCGGTTATGACGTTGGCAGCGCCAGACGCCACAAACTGCGTGGTATAGGGTTTGATATGGCTTAGCACATCGACTTGCCCTAAGCGAAAGGCGTCGACCATGGCCAGTAGATCATCGAAATAGACCATTTCAAAGGCATCTAAATCGATGCCTGCCTGCTCCAAGCCATCGACTAAAATTAGCTCTAGCGTATCCCCTCGCAGGGTAGCAATCTTCAACTTTTCGTTGGGGTTATTGGCAACAAAAGCGGCCAAATCTGCCATAGATTCGACCTCGTATGCACTGTCAATAATCACCTGCATTACTCCCCATCCCCCAGCAGCGGCCACGGTTTTGATGGGCACACCGCTATTGGCGGCAAAGAACGGTAGGGTGAATGGGTTAGTGCTGAAATCTATCTGCCCACCGGCTAAAGCGGCATTGTTGTCACCGGGGTTTGTGAAGAAAACCGTCTCTACCGCCAACCCGTTTTGTTCAAAACAGCCTGACTCTACCCCGACGAACAGCGGTGCCATGTCTAACGCCACTAGGTGGCCCGCCTTTACCGATACCAGCGGATCTGACGCAGAGGCTACCGCCGCATTCTCGCCAGTGGTAGCGGTAGGTGGCGATGAAGCACAAGCCCCTAAAAACAACGTTCCTAAGGCAGAAATGACGACAATTTGCCTGGGCAGCATGAACACACACCTCAACTAGCAAAAACCGGAACTCATCAGCCTGACAGATGGCTGCTACCTCAAAACCTAGACCTCACAACCCAGAGACCGTTTACTGGTGGCCTATGGTTTTTGAGGTTAAGGGCATTAGCAGGTAAAATTTGTAGTCAAAGGCACATCTTTAGCAAGATAGCTACTTATTCTTGCGTGTAAAGCAACATTACGAGCATTTTATCTGCGCTTTTGGCAAGATAACTTTACTTCGTTGATGATTTTTGTGTTGATCGACGCTAATCTGGAGGTGAGTTAGGACAGGGATACAAGGCGTGATAAAGCGTTGAAGATTGCGCAACCCAGCCCAGCACTCCCCCTTCCGACTGAAGGATGTGAACCGTGGCATCGTGATCTCTGCGGTCAAACGCGGCACAACAATCGTCGAGCAGGAGGCAGTAATAGCCTAAATCGCTAGCGTGACGGTAGGTTGCTAAGACACAACACTGCGTCGTTACACCGGCAATCAGGAGGTGGGTAATGTTATGGCTGCGTAATTTGTCGTCTAGTTCAGTGTTGACAAAACAGGAGTGAGCTGGTTTATCTAGTTGTGATTCATGGGATAAGGGCTGGAGTTCTGAAATAATTTCGGCCCCTTTTTCACCTCTCACTAGGAAGCGGCCCATTTTTCCGAGTTGGCCAATGGGCGAACCAGCGTTAATGTAGCGCTGCCGCTTGCTGTCGCTTAAATCAGATAGGTCGGGAGCGTGGCTCTCTCGAGTAAAAATGATTTCAAAGCCCATTTGTCGAGACCAGGTAAGGAGGTTCTGAATTGCCGGAATAATGGCTCTAACTGAAGTCAAATCGAGATTTAACTCACTGCCATTAAAGCCATCGGGATGACAAAAATCATTCTGCATGTCTATCACCAAAAGAGCTGTGCTTTCAGGGGACAGCTCGAAGGGATGAGTTGGAGTTTTTATGGTTATCATGGTTAGAAAATGAGCAATAGCTTTGATTGAATAAGATACTCTATCGCCATTACATTTCATCTATTTTATTTCCAAATTTTGTTGATTCTGGTATTGTTTAATCACCTAATAGCTGCATTCTGGCCAGGTATAAAACTTTTATCGTTTGCGGAACTGGATCGTCACTCGCTATGACTCAGCCTCACCATGAAAAACCTGATCTCGCTCTCCGTGTGCAGGCGATCGAGTCGCTTTTGGTAGAGAAAGGGATCATTGATCCTGCGACTCTAGACACTATTATTGATGCCTATGAAAATCGCATTGGTCCCCATAATGGGGCGCGGATTGTGGCGAAAGCTTGGGTTGACCCAAACTATAAGGAACGGCTGTTAGACGATGGTACTAGTGCGATCGCAGAACTGGGCCTCACCGGTTTCTCCAGCGAACACATGGTCGTGGTCGAAAATACCCCCCAGGTGCACAATCTAATTGTTTGCACCCTGTGTTCTTGTTACCCATGGGCTATTTTGGGCCTGCCTCCCACCTGGTATAAATCCTTTGCCTACCGATCGCGGGCCGTGATTGAACCTCGCCAAGTGTTACAAGAGTTTGGCCTCACCATTCCGGCAGATGTCGAGATTCGAGTCTGGGACAGCAACGCCGACCTGCGCTATCTGGTGCTACCAGAACGTCCCAGCGGGACCGACGGGATGACAGAGGCGGCCCTAGCGGCCCTGGTCACCCGCAATGCCATGGTGGGCACGGCAAAAGTTCAGCCCCCGGCAGCGGCTTCTACCCTTGCGACCTAGGAGAACACACCATGAACGGTCCCCACGATCTGGGAGGCATGCATAACTTAGGGCCAATCCCTATAGAAGAAGACGAGCCTGTGTTTCACTCCCGATGGGAAGCTAAGGTCTTTGCCATGAGCTTTGCCACCTTTTGCAACTTCTTCCCGGTGGACGAAACTCGCCATGCCTCTGAACGCATGCCGCCAGGCGACTATTTAAGCTCTCAATACTACGAGCGGTGGTTGTACGCTTTAGAACTGTTGATTACTGAGCACAACCTGGTCACCACAGCAGAAATTGAGCAGCGTATGGCTGAGTTGGCTAAGACCAACTCCGAGTCCTAACCCCCCCGATTCGCCAATGGCCAACTCGTAGGGGCAGACTCTGCGCCCCTCTGAACCGGGGGTAGCCCGGTAGGATTTGGTATAAGACCGATCGCTAAACCAGATACCGTTGAAAACACGCCTTCGATTGCTACACCTCCCCACGTACCCCCATGGCCATCCAAACTAGTAACGAATGTATGACTGTGGCCCAGGCTGAGGCTTTGCTTCAGTCGGGCGTTGACTGCCGGGGCGAGGTCGATACCCTTCCCCAGTTTCGGGTGGGCGATCGCGTCAAAGCCAAGGTGATGCACCCAGTCACCTATACCCGCCTACCTCGCTACGTGCGAGGCAAGGTGGGCACCATCACCAAAGTCCATGGTGGGTATATTTTTCCAGATACTATGGGGCAGCGCTTAGGCCCCAAGCCCCAATACGTCTACAGTGTTCGTTTCTCAGCCCATGAACTTTGGGGCCCCTCGGCCTCGCCCCAAGACTGTCTTTACATTGACCTATTCGATGACCATTTAGACGCTCTTTAACGCTATGTCTAACCCACCACCACCTTCACCTTCAACCGTCTGCCCAGGCTTTTCCCCAGATGATCAGACTCTGGTTTTTAATGCCCCCTGGGAAGCTAAGGCGTTTGCGATTGTGAACCACCTAGCCACCGATCAGCACTGTACCTGGTCAGAGTGGACCGAGTATTTGGTCAACGAAATTTCGACGACAGATCAGGAAGCACCTGGATCAGTAACCTACTATGAACAATGGGTGATTGCTTGTGAAAAAATGTTGATGGCCAAGGGTCTAATTGATGCTCAAGGCATTAATTCAAAACTAGATGAACTAGCCGCAGAACGAGAGGCAAATCACCATCATTGATGGGTAGCAGGTGAGTAGATAAACATAAAAGGCAATTCTAGGACTGCTCACTACAACCCAGGAGGGGCATACAATTTTGGAGCCTATAGGGGTAAGCCTAGTACGAATATTACCAGGAAATGGTCGTATTTTGGACCATAGTTAGTTGGGGAGCTCCTACTGCTATAGTTTAGGCACTCTTGCTAGTAAACTCAACATGGTGCTCCTAAGGAAGGAGTTGTGCCAATGCCTGCCACCTCCACCAATGCCTCGCTGCAAACCTTAGAAGATTTACAGCTAGCCGTCTGTGAACGGTTACTGCGAGGTGTGGCGATCGCCACAAATCTGTTACTCACCGAAAGTGACCACCACGCCGCTATCAATGCTGCCCTAGGCATTTTGGGTGAGGCTACTGGCGTAGATCGCGTCTACATTTTTGAGCATCATCCCCACCAGAATAGTCAAGTACCTGCCATTAGCCAGCGATGGGAGTGGGTGGCAGAGGGGGTCGTCCCCGAAATTGAAAATCCCATGTTGCAAAATCTGCCCTACAGTGATTTTTTACCCCGCTGGCAACTAGAGCTCAATGAAAGTCGCCCCATTGTGGGGCTGATTCAAGATTTTCCCCTTTCAGAACAAGCATTGCTGGGGCCTCAGGGCATTTTGTCGATTTTAGTTGTGCCCATCAGACTCAAGGATCAAGTCTGGGGATTTGTCGGATTTGATCAGTGCAAAACGGCCCATCAGTGGAGCGAAACCGAGATTACTACCCTCTGGGCGATCGCAGGTAGTTTTGGGGGCACCATTGCTCGTCACCAGGTTGAACAGGCTTTACAAGATATCAACCGCACCCTTGAAGAGAAGGTTGAACAGCGTACTCAAGAGCTCACCCTTGCCAAAGAACAGGCCGATCAGGCCAACCAGGCAAAAAGTGAGTTTTTGGCCAACATGAGCCATGAACTGCGTACCCCGCTCAACGGCATTCTGGGCTATGCCCAAATTCTCGCCCGTTCCACAACCTTGTCGATGAAAGATCTTCAGGGTGTCGATATCATTCAGCAGTGCGGTCAACATCTGCTCCACTTAATCAATGAAATTTTGGATTTGGCCAAAATAGAGGTCGGGAAAATGACCCTGCAATCGGCCGTGACGTCCCTCCCGTCCCTATTGCAGAGTGTAGTTGACATCTGCAAAGTTAAAGCCGATCAAAAGGGGCTTAGCTTCTACTACCACCCTAGCCAGGCGTTACCCCTTGGAGTTGAGGTCGACGAAAAAAAGCTGCGGCAGGTGCTGATTAACCTGGTAGGCAACGCTATTAAGTTTACCGACAGCGGTTCGGTTACGCTCCAGGTCGATGTGCTCGACACCACCGCCGATCGGGTCTCCTTGCGCTTTTGCGTCGTAGATACTGGCATCGGCATTGCCGACACTGATTTACCCAGACTCTTCCAGGCCTTTGAGCAACTGCGTGCCCGATACCAATCGGTAGAAGGCACCGGGTTGGGTCTAGCGATTAGCCAGCAGATTATCCATCTGATGGGCAGCTCCATTGAGGTCACTAGCCGCCTAGGGCAAGGTAGCGAGTTTGCCTTTACGCTGGTATTGCCCCAGGCCGCCGCCTGGAAACCTCGACAGCTGACGGATCGTGTAGTCAACGACATCGTCGGCTACCAAGGAGCGCCACGGCGCATTCTGATCATCGATGACCACTGGCAAAATCGCTCGGTAGTCATTAACCTGCTAGAACCGCTGGGGTTTCAGCTATTGGAGGCTGACAACGGCGAAACGGGCCTAGCCCAGCTGCGATCGCACCACCCCGACCTGATCATCACCGACCTGGCTATGCCAGTTCTAGATGGCTATCAGTTCATCAATGCCGTCCGCCAAGACCGCCAGTTTCAGCACTACCCGATTGTAGTTTCGTCCGCATCGGTGTCTCAGAGCGATCAACAAATGGCCCTAGACTGCGGCGGCAATGCGTTTCTGGCTAAACCCATTGAGGCCCAGGCCTTGTTTGCCACCCTGTCTGATTGCCTAAACCTAGATTGGATCTACGCCTCCCAGGCCAATGCTGCGACGGCAACGACATCGTCTGGCTCAGAGTTGATTCTGCCTGAAAGAGGGGTTTTAAGCACCCTATTACAGCTGGCCCAGCAAGACAATATCAAAAGTCTGCGCGAGCAGTTGTTTGCCCTCCAGCAAAACGATAGCCGTTACACCCCCTTTGTCGAAGAGCTGCTCGAATTAGCCCAGCAGTTTAGAACCGAAGAAATTGAACGGCAACTGACCGCCGCCTTGGCCCGCGATCGACGGCAGGGCTGATTATGTCCCCTGGGCTGAGCCACCGTTAAGGGCTAATGACCTAGGCCCCTGCAAAGTGGAATACAACCCTTCGGGCTGGGGTAGAGCCGCCTTAAGTATTCGCTAGGCCTAGGTTTCAGGGGTTTATGCCAAATTCTATCTGCTGTTGAAGAGGCTATGCTAAGTAGACAGGTCTAGTGCAAGAGCGTTGTAGGGCAAGCTGCCGCGACAACTCACTCTGTGATGCATGAGTGATGCATGAAGGTGCTCTACTAATCGTCACAATCTCTTTCAACCGCTCTTCCCACTAGCTTGCTAAACAACTCAGTTTCGCCCCGCACTCTCGGTCACTATGGTTCTACCAGCACCCTCAGCCGACAGCGATCGCCTGCGCAATATTGCTCGCCATATCCCTGGGGTGATCTATGAATTTGTTCAATATCCCGATGGCCGTATGGCCTTTCCCTACACCAGCGACGGGCTTCTAGAGCTTTACGGCCTTTCCCCCGAGGCGGTGCGCGAAGATGCCGCTCCTATGTTTGCCGCCGTGCATCCTGAAGATCTAACCTACTTAGCTGAGTCGGTTCAAGTTTCTGCTGCGATGCTTACCCCCTGGTGCTGCGAACATCGCATTTATCATTTAAACGGAAACCTGCGCTGGGTACAGGGCAACGCCACACCCCAGCGCGCCTCCGATGGCAGCATCCGCTGGTACGGTTACGTTCGCGATATTACCGAGCAAAAAGCTAGCCGACTGGCCCTTGAGGCCAGCGAACAGAAGCTGCGCCGGGTGATCGACACCATCAATGGCCTGGTGTTTATGGTTGCCCCCGATCTCACCTTGAGCTTGCTCAGCCCCGCTGTGGCTGCGGTGACCGGATACGCCCCAGACGAGTTTCAGCATTGCCACCTTGCCGAGGTTACCCACCCTGACGATCTGGCCCATTGTGTCGAGCAGGTGCAGGCCTGTCTGCGTGGCGAGGGTAGCCGCCGTATAGAGTTTCGAGCCTTACACCGAGACGGGCACTACTACTGGTACTCCGCCAATCTATCACCGTTTACCGCCGAGGATGGGGCCACAGTCTCCTGTTTAGGCATTGCCACCTACATCGACGATCGCAAGCGGGCAGAACTGGCCCTGCAAGAGAGCGAGGCTCGCTACCAATTGCTAGTGGCAAATGTGCCGGGGATGGTCTACCGCTACTTGCCCGGTAGTGAAGGCGGTGCCTTTACCTATGTCAGCGCAGGCTGTTATGAGTTGTTTGGGCTAGAACCAGCCCAGATACGGCAAGATGCCAACCGGGTTTGGGGCTTAATTCATCCCGACGATATGCAGTCGCTGCAAGCCTCTATCGCCAGTGCGGTAGAACGCTGTGCCGCCTGGTCATGGGAAGGACGGTTCACCACTGTAACCGGGCAACTGCGCTGGCTTCAAGGCCGTTCCCGCCCTCAGTTAACCTCAGATGGGCTGGTGTGGGATGGCCTATTGATCGACATCACGGCCCTAAAGCAAACCGAAGCGGCGCTGGGCCAGGAAGTAGCCTATCGCCGCGCCCTCTTTGATGCCTCTGGTGATGGCATTGTGGTGTTAAGTTCAGCGGGTCAGGTTCTAGAGGCCAACCACAGCTTTGCTGCGATGCTAGGCTATTCGCTAGATGAGACCATCGGTCTCCATGTGGCTGATTTTGACGCTGACCCAGAGGCGTTCGACGAGCAACAAGAGACCGACAAACTGTGCCTCGATCGCTTTGAGCGGCGACATCGGCGACAAGATGGCTCAACCTATGCTGTAGAAATTTGCGCCAGCGCCGTTCAGTGGAATGGGCAGTCGGTGCACCTCTGCGTGTGCCGCGATATTGAGGAACGCCAGCGGGCTGAGCTGGCTCTGGCCGCCAGCGAAGACCGGTTTCAGCGGTTAACTGCCGCTTCGCCGGCGGTGATTTATACCGTGGTAGAGAGCACAGAAGGCATTGTGCGCTTTGACTATATCAGTCCGGCGGTGGAAGAAGTCGATGAAATCTCGGTGGCTGCCGCGATGGAAAATGGGGCGCTGCTTTCTGAGCAAATCTACCCTGAGGACCGGGAGCGATATCTGGCTACCTACAGGGCTAGCCTCCAGGCGATGACCCCATTTAGCTGTGAGTGGCGGATTATTACCTCATCGGGCAAAACCAAGTGGCTGCAGGCCAATTCGCGGCCAGAACAGCGCCCCAATGGTGAGGTGGTTTGGCACGGCATTACGCTAGATAAGACTCCTGAAAAGCAAGCCGAGCTAGAGATCATCGCACTTCAATCGGCCCTGCTAGAGGCCCAGGACATTGCCCACATTGGCAACTGGACGTTTGATCTGGCCAGCCAACGCATTACTTGGTCGCCAGAACTGTTTCGCCTATTTGGCTTAGATCCGTCAGAGGGTGAGCCGACCTACGAGGCTTACCTACAACTGATCCACCCTGACGATCGCCCTCTGTTGTTGCAGGCAATTGAACAGGCCATTACCCAAGGTACGCCCTACAAAATTGACTATCGCGCCCTGCTGCCCGATGGCAGTATCCGCTACCACGAAGGGCGGGGCAAGGTTGAGCGCGATGGCACTGGCCAAATCATCCGGCTGTTGGGCACTGGCTTAGACATTACCGAGCGTAAACATACCGAATTGGCCCTGCAAGCCAGTGAAGCCCGCTTTCGAGTCATCTTTGACCAGGCCGCCGCAGGTATCAATCAAATTGATGCTTCGGGGCGCTTTGTTGAAGCCAACCAGTACTATTGCGATCTCCTAGGCTACACAAAAGCCGAATTGATGGAGCTAACCTTTGCCGATGTTATGCACCCTGAAGATCTGGCGCAGCGCCAGGCTCAAATGGATCACGTTTTCTATGGTGAGATTGACTACGTAGCCTATGAAAAGCGCGATCGCCACAAAAATGGCGACTGGATTTGGACCAAAATTAGCATCTCTGTACTGCGCGATCAGGCAGGCCAGGTGGTGGGCAACCTGGCGGTGGTGGTCGACATTCGCGATCGCAAGCGCTACGAAACAGCGCTGCAAGATTCTCGACAGTTATTACAAACCGTGCTCGATACAGTACCCCTGGCCATCTTTTGGAAAAATCGTCAGTCGGTGATTCTCGGCTGCAACCAGCAGTTTGTACAGGCGTCTGGGTTAACGACCCCAGATGAGGCCATTGGTAAAAACACCTTAGATCTGGGGTATACGGCTACCGAAGCCCAAGCCTATATCGAGACCGATGGCCAGGTGATGGCATCAGGCGTTCCCAGAATTGGGGTTCAAGAAACCATCACCCCAGTCGGGGGAGAACAGCGGTGGGTCGAAACCAACAAGCTGCCGCTGCGAGACTGGACGGGCAATGTGATTGGCGTGGTAGGTACCTTTCAAGACATTACCGAGCGCAAGCAGGCAGAAGCAATTATTCGCCAACAGGCGGAGCGAGAAACGGTGCTGCGAAAGATTACCCAGCGCATTCGTCAGTCCTTAGATCTAAGCGCTATTCTAAATACCGCTGTTGAGCAAATGCAGCACACGCTGCAGACCGATCGGGTCGCCGTGTATCAGTTTCGTCCCGATTGGAGCGGTGACTTTATTGCCGAAGCGGTGCATGATCCTTGGGTTAAATTAGTAAATTCTGACATTCAAAGAGTTTGGGAAGATACCTACCTACAAGACACCCAGGGCGGGCGATTTAAACACCACGAAACAGTGGTCGTTGCAGACATCTACCAGGCTGGCTTGCAGCCCTGCCACATTGAGCTTTTAGAACAGTTTCAAGCCAAAGCCTTCGCGATCGCCCCGATCTTTTTTGGAGACACCCTCTGGGGTTTACTGGCCATTTATCAAAATGCGACCTGCCGCCAATGGCTCGATTGGGAAGTTGAATTACTACAGCAGATTGCCGACCAATTGGCGATCGCCATTCAGCAGGCCAGTCTGTTTGAACAACTCCAACAAGAACTGACCGAACGCCAGCAGGCCCAGCAGCAGCTCAGCGAGCGCAACCAAGAGCTGGCCGTTGCCAACCAAGACCTCAGCCGGGCCACCCGTCTCAAAGATGAGTTTTTGGCCAATATGAGCCACGAACTCCGCACTCCTCTAAACATCATTCTAGGGTTTGCCCAGCTGCTCAACGCCGATCGATCCCTTCCGGCGCAGCAGCGAGACTACGTCAACATTATGTACAGCAGCGGCAATCACCTGCTGCATTTAATTAACGACATCCTCGATCTGTCTAAGATTGAAGCCAACCGCATCACCCTAGATCCCGAAAGTATTGATCTGTTGAGTTTGCTTCACGATCTCCAGGCCATGTTTCAAGATCGCGCTGCCGATAAAGAGCTTTACTTCACCCTGGCCTTGGCGTCAGATCTCCCTCAGTACATCGTCACCGACCCCAATAGGCTCCGCCAGGTGCTAATCAACCTACTGGGGAACGCCATTAAATTTACGGTGTCAGGAGGCATTACGCTGCAAGTTAGTCTGCAACCCCTAGAGCCGGAGGTCGTAGCGTCTAGCTCAGCAGAGAGCCCTAGTCCATCCTCTATGGGGCTTTGTTTTGCCGTTACAGACACGGGCACAGGCATTGCTGAGACAGAACTCGCCGCCATTTTTGATGCTTTTACCCAGGCTAAGACTAACCATATTGCCTTGGAAGGAACAGGGTTAGGCCTGGCCATTAGCCGCAGTTTGGTTCAGCTCATGGGCGGAACCCTCATGGTTAGTAGTCGCTTAGGGCAGGGAAGCACCTTCCAGTTCACCCTACCCCTAGAGTTGGCTAACGCCGAAGATGTGATCTCAGACGACAGGCTTGGCCCAGTGATTGGTCTAGCCCCAGGGCAACCGGTCTACCGTATTTTGGTGGTCGATGATCACCCCGAAAATCGGGCTCTACTGATGGCGGCCCTTGCTCAAACTGGCCTGGAAATCGAGGAGGCTAGCGATGGGGTTATGGCGATCGATCGCTGGCGAGAATGGCGTCCCCACCTGATTTGGATGGATCTGCGTATGCCAGGAATTGACGGCGGTGAAGCCACCCGTCGCATTCGTCAGGAGGCCCAGCACCAGGGCGAGGGTAACGGCCCAATTATTATTGCCCTGACCGCCCAGGCCTCTCGGGATGAGCGCGCCCGTGCCCTCGCCGCCGGTTGTGATGACTTTGTCAGCAAGCCCGTTCAGATTGATCAGCTGTTCACCAAGATGGCTGACTATCTTGGCCTCCGCTATCGCTATGCAGCAGCATTAGATCAAGATAGTCAGCCGCCTGTTCTCCAAGGGGCTTCTCGCCGCCTAAATACCAGCGATCTCCAGGTCATGCCCCCCAGCTGGATCGCCGCCCTCCATCAAGCGGCTATTCTCTGCGACGGCCAAGACACCACCCAACTGATTCAGCAAATTCCGGCTGAGCACCGGCTTTTGATAGACAACCTCAACCGGCTGCTGCAAGAGTATAAGTTTGAGGTGATTATGCAACTCAGCCAGCCAGCTCCAATCGCGGGGTCTGGCCCCTAGCCGCTGTTGCGATCGCCTCCTAATGTTGCCAGGAGAGCCAGAGACGTTGGAGGGAAGAGATGCGGATTCTATTGGTTGATGATGACGAGCTCTTGACCCAGCAGCTAGCCGATTTTTTGGTGTCGCAACTCTACACCGTAGACATCGCCCTAGATGGCGATTCCGGCTGGAACTACGCTCAAGCCGCTGACTACGATCTGATCGTCTTAGACATTAACTTACCTAAGCTCAACGGTATTCGTCTCTGCCAAAAACTCCGCCAGGCCCAATACAGCAAGCCGATTTTGCTGCTCACCGCCCAGGGCGATACCTCAGACAAAGTGGTTGGTCTCGATGCTGGAGCCGACGACTACTTAGTAAAACCCTGCACCCTCAACGAATTATCAGCCCGCGTTCGGGCTTTACTGCGGCGTTCAAGTACCCTGAGTGATCCGATTCTGCGATCGGGAGATTTGTGCCTTGACCCCAGCACCTGTGAAGTGAGCTATCGAGGACAACTCCTGTCTCTTTCTCCCAAAGAATATGGGTTGCTTGAACTCTTTCTACGGCATCCCCAACGAATTTTTAGCAGCAGCAGCATCCTTGAGCACCTCTGGAACTTTGACGACACCCCCGGTGAAGAAACCGTCAGAACTCACATCAAACGCCTACGGCGCAAACTCAAAACCGCTGGGATAGATACCCTGATTGACACGGTCTATGGCATGGGCTATCGGCTTCAGCCACCCTCTGCCGAGACCCCCGATACCGAAAAAGAAGCTCTGAGAAATGAGGTTCGTCAAGCCGCGATCGCCCTGTGGGATAAATTTAAACCGGCCACCTGCAGACGACTGATTAGCCTAGAGCAAGCGGTGGCGGCGCTGCAATTGGGGCCACTACCCGAACCCTTGAGGCAGACAGCTCTCGTGGATGCCCATAAATTAACGGGGTCCTTAGGCATGTTTGGCTTTCCAGAAGGCTCTCGGCTAAGTCAAGCCATTGGGCACTGGCTCAAAACCCCCAATCCCGAAGCTGTCAGCCAACTTCAAGCCTTAGTGGTGGCGCTCCAAGCAGAATTACAAACATCGCCTCAGCCGTCAGAGGCCATGCAACCGCCGCCGTTGGCAAAGACTCAAGACATCTCCTCTAGCCTTTCCCCCGCGTCAAAACCTTCCCTCAGCTCTAACGCACCCCTCAAAGTTCTGGCTGTAGATGACGATAGGGCGATCCTAGAAGTGCTACAAACGATGCTCTCTCGCTGGGGTATTGAGCCTATCACCCTGAGCAATCCACTACAGGTGTGGACCGTTTTAGCCCAAGAATTACCCGACTTACTGATCCTCGACATCGACATGCCAGATCTCAACGGTATTGACCTCTGCAAACTCATTCGCGATGACGATACCTGGAATGGCTTACCGATTCTATTTTTGACGGCCCACCGAGAGGAAGATACGGTGCTAAAAATCTACAGGGCTGGGGCCGATGACTACGTCGCTAAGCCCTTTACTGAGCCAGAAGTCATGACTCGTATTTTCAATCGCATCGAGCGAAACCGTCTCTTGCAAACCTGGCGCAAACCATCCAGCCGTCAGTAGACGGTATAGGGTTCACGGAGAAAGCCCTCTCCGTGAACCCTATACCGCGAACCTTTTTTCTAGACAATCCGTGCTAGTCGATGCGGCCCCGAAAGCGGACAAAGCCGTAGGCTCCTGGCGGATCGCCTGCCCCTGTGGCCGGAGGTAAAGTTCCCAGGTTGGCCACGATCGCCCCGTTAGTGTTGTTGCCGCAGCCCGACAGGCGGGCGTCAAGGCTGGTCAGGTTGGTGCCGGGTGGCACATACTGCCCCACGTCACCATCGCTGCTGTTAGACAGCGCCACCGAAATGGGGTAGGGGTTGGTGCTCGACTCAGTGCCCAGACCCAGCACAATGCCGCGATCGCCCCCAGCAGTCGTCACCCCCGGCACAGGATTGGGACCACTGGCCGCCGCTGTACCATTAAAAGCATCGGGAATAAAAGACACATTGGCGGGCACTAGGTCGCAGAACAAGGCGTTTTGGGCCGGAACTGTGCCGCTGGAGAGAAAGTAGATGGTAAACTCCACCGTGTCGCCGGGCTGCATGTCCGAGGTCATCTGCCCCCGCAAAAAGTTGCTGGGCCAGTGGGGGTGGTTGTCGTCCTGGTCGCGGGGTGCCGCTACATAGTTGGGGCCAGGGGTATTGATGCCATCCACCAGGTTCGTCAAGGGAGTGCCATTAACTGCCGTAATTCGTTTTACCAACAGAATTTCTGGGGCACTGGCGATCGGTCCGGCATGGCCCAGGTTGTTGCCGCTGCTGATCGAGCCATCGACCGTGGCGATCGCCACCGTTGGTAGTGGGCTGGTGGTCAGGCTATGCCCCGCCGGTAAATCGGGATCGTCAATATCTAGCGTCAGCAGAAAATTGCCGGTGCGATTAACCGCAAACGAAAAGTCGCCGCTGGGATTACTCACCTGACTACTGAGCAGCTTGTCGGTGGCCTCAAGAGTGCCGTTGCCGTTGAGATCTTCGTAGAGCCACACTGTAATGTTGGCAGTGCCACCTTCACTACCGTTGAGGGTGCCATTGCCGTCACTGTCTAGAAAGACCCGCCCCGAGATGATGTTTTCCCCACTCCCAGCGATCACCGTTGTGTCTTGGGTGGCGCTGTTGTTGGTGGTGTCGCTGTCGTTGGTCGAGGCCACCGTGGCGGTGTTGACCAAGATGCCCGAAACTTGAGGCGTAACCTGCACAGCGATCGCCACACTGCCACCGGCTGGAATCGTACCTAAGCTACAGGTAATGGTGCCGCCACTTTCGCTACAGGTTCCCTGGTCCGGGTTGGCCGAAACAAAGGTGACTCCGCCGGGCAGGGTATCGGTTACGGTCACGCCCGTGGCGCTGGTGGTGGCGTCGCCGTTGATGGCGGTCACGGTGTAGGTCAGCGGGCTGCCAATGGTCACCGGGTCGGCATTATCGGTCTTCGTCACGGTGATATCGGCTGTGCCCCCACCCCCTAGGCTATTGGTCACGGTAGCTGTGTTGTTAGTGGTGTTGGGGTCTGGCGTTGGGCTGTAGGTCGTCGCAACGTTAGTGAACGGCGATGCGATCGCACTATCTACCTGCACAGTTAGCGTCAGCGTCGAGCTATCGCCAGGCGCTAGGGCACTGCCCAAGGTACAGGCAATATCTGGCCCCGCCGGAGCCGTGGGACAGCTCCAGCCCGTCCCCGTCCCCGACACGTAGGTCAATCCATCGGGTAGCTGATCTTCCAGGGTGATGGGCGCTGCTGCTGCACCGCTGCTAGAGACCGCATTGGTGACCACTAGCGTGTACTGAGCCTGCTGCCCCGCGACAAAGGCCGTCGCCGCCGTTTTAGTCAGTGACAGATCGGCACTGGTTGTAATCGTGGTGGGGTCAGTATCGCTGGCGCTGGCGGTTGCGCTAGCGCCAATAAACACGCTGGCCGAGTTGGTTACGCTGTTGTTGCCCACGGGGGTGCCAGCGCCCACGTTCACGGTCAAATCGACCGCATTACTGGTACCAGGGGCCAGATCGTCGTCGCTGGTGCAGGTCACAGTAGTGGTGCCGGTACAGGTCCAGCCCTGTCCCACGGCAAAGGCAAAACTCAGGTTTCCCGGTAGAGTGTCAGTAATTCTGAGGGTGTCGGTAATGGTGGCATTGCCTGTATTAGTGATGGCCAGGGTATAAGTACCCTGCCCACCCACCGGAAAACTACCAAAGTGGCTCTTATTTAAGCTGAGGGATTGGACCACGTTTTGCACCGAGTTACTGGTGCTGCTGCTGTTGTTGCCACCCGTTGGATCGGGGGTCGTTCCACTGACTGTCGCCGAGTTGACCACCGTTGCGCCACCGGCTGCCGAAACCGAGACCTCTAGACTGATGGTGGCGCTAGCACCTACCCCCATCGTGGTATTGCGGGTACAGGTTATCGAGGTGCCCGCGCTACAGCTAAAGCCGTCGCCCGCCCCCGAAACAAAGCTCAGTCCCGCTGGTAAAGCATCGGTAACCGTGATCGGTGCCACGCTGGGAGAGGGGCCATTATTGGTCACCTTGAGCTGGTAGGTTGCCGTCTGCCCAGTTACCAAGTTGCCTACCAGGGTCTTAGCAATGCTTAGATCGGCTTGCTGGGCGATCGCCGTGATAAGGGTATTGCTGGTGTTATTGGCCGTGACGGTTTCCCCACTAACAGTGGCCACCGTAGCCGTGTTGCTAATGCTAGCCGGGGTGGTGCTGCCTACCAGCACCTTGAGATTCAAAACCGTGCTGGCCCCTGGGGCAAGGTTGCTGTAGTTGGTGCAGGTTACGGTTTGCCCGGCGGCAGAGCAGATCCAGCCATTGCCACTGCCGGAGAGGTAGCTCAATCCTGTAGGCAAAGTATCGGTCACCACCAGAGGGGCCACCGCTACGGTCGTACCGACGTTGCTGACGGTCAGAATGTAGGTGCCCTCCTGGCCCAGAGCAAAGTTGCCCGTGTCGGCCTTGGTAATGCTTAGATCAGGGTTGGCCGCCGCTACGGTGGTAGTAGCACTAGCGTTATTGTTATCGGCGTTCGTATCCCCAGGGCTACTGACAGACGCCGCGTTGGTAACCGAGCCACTGGCGGTAGGCCGGACAGTGAGATCGATCGCACTGGTAGCTCCGGCGCTGAGGCTATTGGTGTTAATGCAGGTAACGGTGCGACTAGTAGCCTCAAAGCTACAGCTCCAGCCTGAGCTGCCCGAGGCCGACGCCGCTGATACATAGGTCAGCGCGGCGGGCAGCACGTCTTTGACCGTAATCGGCTGACTGGTCGCTAAGGTGGTGCTGGTGTTAGTCACCGTTAGGCGATAGACGCTGTCAACGTTTTGGGCAAAGCTGCCGAATGCCGTTTTGGCAAGGCTAAGGTCAGGCCCCGGTACGGTAGTGGTGGCCGTAGATACATTGTTAGTAGGGATGATATCAGTCCCCGAAGACGGAGTCACCGTCGCGGTGTTAGCTACATTTCCGGTAAAGCCACTGCCGACCGTGCCCGTAATCGCAAACTGCACGTAGCCCCCACCTTGGACATTCGCCTTTCTTAGGCTGATGGTGTTGACTTCAATCGTGTTGCCCGTACCGCTAAGGGGGTTGGTGTTGGTGCCATTGCACGAGTTACTGCCGTTGCCTACGCCAGCATTGGGTTCCGGCACAGAACAGGTCCAAGCCACATTGGTAATAGTGCTGGGAACAACGTCCCGCATTGTGACGCCAGTATCATTGCCGTTGCCGGAAGATTTATTGTTGACCCGCACTGTGTAGGCGATCGGGCTATTGGGGCCCGTAGGCGCAGTGGTCAAGGTCTTGATAATTTCTAGATCGAGGGTACCTGCCGCTACAGTCGTATTGTCAGAACCACTGTTGTTCGTCGTTTGGGTTTCGCCAGGGGTAGAGACCGTTACGGTGTTGGTAAACGTTCCGGTCGTCGTAGGTGTGACCGTCAGCAAAATGCTGCTGCTCTGGTTCGGGGTGAGTGGGCCAGGGTTGGTACAGGTCACATTAGGGGCCGCAAAACTACAGCTCCAGCCCGAGCTACCAGCGGCGGCGGTTGCCGAAACGTAGGTAAAACTTGTGGGCAGTGTGTCAACGACGGTGATCGGGCCGGTGGTGCTGGCTACCCCCTGGTTGGTCACCGTAATGGTGTAGGTGCCTTGAGCACTCTGAGCAAAATTGAGGTTGTTGTCCGTTTTGCTGACGATCAGATCGGGAACAGGCTTGCTGGTATCGGTGATGTCGCTGGCGGTGTTGTCAGCAGGGTTGGTATCAAAGCTGCCACTGCTGACGGTGGCGGTATTGGTAACGCTGGGGGTAGCCACATCAGGGTTAACGTTCACCGTTAGGGTTAAACCCGAGGTTTGGCCATTGTTGAGACCGCTAGGGTTGGTGCAGATCACCGTCTGGCCATTGGCCGTGCAGCTCCAGCCACTGCCGCTGGCGCTACTGTAGGTGAGCCCAGCCGGTAGCGTGTCGATAATCGTGAGCGGCCCAACCGCGTCAAACCCACTGCTGTTGCTGACGGTGAGGGTATAGGTGCCGGTGGTACCGGTGACAAAGGTGGCTGGGCTGTGGGTTTTGGCCAACTGAATATTTGGCCCCTGCACAATGGTGGTAGGGTCGGCGGCGCTATTGTTGCTGAGGTTGGGGTCGCGAGTTGCGCTCGTCACCGTGGCCGTATTCACACTGTTGCTGGCGGCACTCGAATCGACGGCAACGGTGAGATTAAAGGCAGAGCTGCCCACCGGTAAGTCGTTGGGGTTGGTGCAGGTCACGATTTGACCGTTGGCCCCACAGCTCCAGCCGCTACCGCTGGCGGAGACATAGGTAAAGCCCGTAGGCAGCGTATCGGTAACCGTGATTGGGCCGCGCGCTAGGTCAGGGCCATTGTTGGTAACGGTTAGGGTGTAGGTATTGTTGCCGGTGGCGAAGTTGCCGCTGTGGCTTTTGGTTAAGCTGAGATCGGCCTGGCGATCGACCACGGTAATGGTGGTGCTGCCCAAACCAACCTGGCTGCCGTAGTCGGCGTTGTAGTGGTAGCTACCACCCGAGAAGTCAAGAATCAGGTGGTTAACAGTGTGGTTTTGGCTGCTGGTGTTGCCGGGGCCAGTAGACAGCACTTTGATGGTGTATTCAGTGACCACCGTATTGCCGACTTTGCCATCTCCACTGGTGTCTTTGTCGCTGATTAAGGGGTAGTTGCAGTTGTTGGCGCTGGTGCGGTAGCCGGGGTAAGACGGATCGCTGATCCAGCCGCAGGCGTTGGCGTAGATGCTGCTATTAACAAAGCCAGGATCGCTAGAGTAGGTGGTTGAAACGTTGAGAATCTGAAAAACAATGTTGGGGAAATCAGAGCTGATGGTGAGCTGGGGATAGCCGGTGGCAGTTTGAGAGGTGAGGCGAAAGGTGTAGGTACCGCCCACTTCCACAGTCATGCTGCCGGGGGTAGTCAGGTTCTCAAAGCTGAGCACGTCATTGCGCGCCTGGGAGAGAATGCTCTCGACATAGAGCTGCCGAGGGTGGCCGGTGTCGTACTGGCCCGTGTCGGGGTAGCTGTTGGTATCGACCACGCCTGCATTGTCGGCTACGGCCTCAATTCGGAAGCGTTGAGCCGTGTTGTAGGCGGCTGCATTGCGAGATACCGTGACGACGTAATAGGCGTCAAAGCAGTTGGCGGGTTTGGCCGCGACTACGTGGTGATTGGGGGGTTTAGGGCCAGAGGGCAAGCTGTCGGTTTGCCAAATGTCACTATTGAGGCTGTTGACGATAGTCATATACGGGTTGGTCGCCCCTTCCCGCACAAACCGAACTCTGAGGTTTTGGGCAGGTTCTGCCCCAATGTTGCAGACCCGTGCTCCAGTCAAATACTGGTTGGGGCCTTGGTTGACGTTATTGCTGTCTAGCCCCACCATGTCCCAGGTGAGCGGTTCGATAGAAAGGTTGGTGGCCGCCATTGCTGGGGCCAAAGGCCACAGACCACCAATTTGAAGCACGGTAAGGGCACAGGTGAGTAGCGCCATCAGCCCGTAGCGGCGATAGCGGCGCAGGGTTGGCCTCCATTTTCCCCACCGCTGCCAGACCTTAGCAAAGCGTTTTACCCCGTGCCGACGGCGAGGAGCGGAGGAGCGGAATTGGTAGCGGGTATAGAAACGGGGCATGGCTAGCAAATCTACAAACTGCACAGGGTGAAACAGGGAAGGAGTAAGCCCAGGGGCTACTCGGGCAGGGGCACTGGCGTGGGTGGGGCAGAGTCGTCGTCGATGCTAAACCCCTCTAGCAACGAGTTGTCGAGCTTGAAGGTGAGGCCGAAATAGGGGCCTCCCGCCGAGCGAGAGCCGTTGAAGTCGCGATCGTAAACACCGCCAAAGCTATAGCCCGCCGAGAACCGCAGGTTTGGGTTCAGGTAGTAGCCCGCCTCCAGGGAGAAGCCGGTTTCGCTATAGCCTGCGCTGGGCTGGGTGATCCAGCGCGCTTCACCGACGAGATCCCACTGGTAGCTGAGCCGATAGGTGGCTCGCAATTGAGCCAACGATACGGTGCTGCTGCCCACGAGGTCTGAGGCCAGGTAGGAGGTGCTGTTGCGCAGGGCGAACTTACCGTAGAATTCCCACTGCCAGTCAGGAGCATAGATTGCCTCGGCAGAAAAGACATGATCTTCGGAGCCGCTGCCGCTGCCCTGCAATAGGCTCTCGGGCAGTAGACCTGGGTTGCGACGATACTCGTAGCGCATGAGGGCATTGAAGACATCGCTGTCGGGGTCGCGGTAGGCCAACCCCAGCCGCAGGTTGGTGGTGTCACCCAGCCCTGTCAGCAGTTGATTGGCGGCGCTGGCCTGCTGAAATCGCCCCAGCACTGTGAGAGATGGGGTCAGCCGCCCTCGGGCATCGGCAGAGATCAGCGTGTTAGAGCCGCTGCTGGAGGTGCGGTGCTCAAAACGAGCGTTGGCCTGAACGTCGGGGCTACCGGTGTAGGACAGCCCAACACTGTAGCTGCTGCCGCCAGTGGGGGCTAACGCGGCGGCAGACTGACCGACGGCGTAGGGCTGGGCAAACTGAGTACCCGCCCCGGTGACCAGATTGTTGCTTTGAAACACATGCTCGTAGGCCAAGTCGAGCTGGAGGCCGGGGGCCAGAGTAACGCCCTGCTGAATGCCGACCGAACCCGACATTTGCCCCCGATCAAACATTGAGAAGTTGCCGGTCAGTCGGGTGTCTGATCCCAACTCGTAGTTGCCCGAGAGATACAGAGAGGTGATGGAGTCGTTGTCAAACTGCCCCCCATTGAGCACCTGGTGGGTGACCCCTAGGCTAATGCCGGGGTAGATTTGCCAGTTAAGGCCGAGCAGGCTGCGGTTGGGGTAGACGGCATCGGCGCGGGCGGCCAGGGTGAACTCGTTGAGGGCGGTGAAGGTGACGTTTTCGGCGATCGGCATAGTCGCCATCGAGCGAATCTGGTCAGTTACCGTGCTGAATTCGGGACTAATGCGATCGCGGCGATCGCGGTGAATCCAGTCAATGGAAGTCGTAGCGCTACCGATGCGCTGCTGAATGCCCGCCGTGATTGTCGTCAACGAATTGTCTAGGGGCTGACCAGGGGCTGCGACAACCCTTGGCGATAGCAGTGGCTCTAGGGCCGTGAGGGTTGCAGGCGCAATGCCATAGTTGTCTTCGTGGTCGTAGCCAAAGCGCAGGGTGGTGGTTTCCGACAGAGTCGCCTGGAGTTCGGCTCCGTAGCGGCGTTGGCCGGGGACAAAGCTGGTGGTGGCATTGTTGGTAAAACCGGGAGACACCTCCTGCCAGTAGGCCCGTCCCGCCAGGCTGTCGCTGAAGGTGTTCGTGACCTCCAGGCGATAGGCATCGCCCGAGACTGGGGTAGCGTTGACCAGGCTATTGGTCGAGTGGGCATATTCGGCCAGCAGCAGACCGCCAGTGCCAAACCGCACCTGGGCATCGACCCCGTAGAGCTGAAACTGCTGGGCCGCCTGGTCTTCTTGCAGGTAGGTGGCCCCCAGCCAGCTGGCCAGGGCCGAATCGCGATTGAGGTGGTAGCGCAGCCGACCGCCGTAGAGACTGGTGCTGCCGCCGCCTTCGTGTTGATAGGTGGCGACAATGCGCCGCACCAGGGTGCGCCCCTGGCTATCGACGGCAGTACGCAGCACCGGCTGGCGAAACAGCACCGTACCGCGATCGTAGTCAATTTCGTAGTCGGGACCCCGGCTGAGCTGCTGGCGATCGAGCACCTGGCCAGGGCGGTTGAGTTCTTCTAGCTCAAAGTAGATCGCCTCACTGCCGGGCACTAACAGACGGCGAGAGAGAAAGTAAAAGCCGCTGGTGCCGTCGGGGGCCAGGGTATCGCGCTGAAACCCTTGAATATTGTTGCCGTAGATGGCAGACAGTTGCAGGTTGCCCAGGTTGTAGTTGCCGCTAAAACCGTGGAGCGAGCGGCTGACGCTGCTAAACAGCTGCGAGGAGGTAGCAAACTCACCGGTCTGGTAGTCTCCCCACATCACATAGTCAGAACCCGCATTGGGCTCAGGGGAGGTGCGCTCTAAACGCAGGTAGAGACTGTCGGTGGAGGGGGCCAAGACCTCTGAGGTGGAGTCATCGCCGTAGACGGGATAGGCGCGATCGCAGCTTTGATAGTTGCGAAATAGCGGCACGGTGCCGTCGCAGCCCTCGTTAAGGGCGCGATCGCTGCGGTAAGCCCCGGTAAACCGCCAGTCCCCAAAGGAGGTGATGGCAAAGGCTCCACCCCGCAGAGCTAGCTCAGTCCCCCGTCCGCCGTCAGCGGGCAAAAAATCGCGGTAGCGGCTGTAGAAATCGGTGCCACCGTTCCCCAACCGCAGGTCAACCACTCCCGTCAGCAGGGTTGGCCTGAGTTCGGTGATAAACTCGACCTGGGTATAGGCTTCTAGCTCGGCGCGAGCGGCGCGAATCGTCACCTGGCCTGGAGTCAACCCCGTTTGCAGGGTAGCGTTAAACGCGCCGCCGTCGGTTTCAACTTGAAACCCCTCCTGACCAGGGTTGTGATCGTCGCCGACAAACTGGCCTTGGCTCGCCTGTAGGGTCACCACGGTATCCTGACTGGCCAGATTGCCCTGGGCGTCTAACAGCTGTCCCTGCACAGACACCGTAGAGCGACCGTCAGCCGTTACCCGACTCTCCAGTGTGGTCACAGCCAGACGGGAAATTGTGCCGCGCACTTGTACCTGTAGGTCAGCCCCAGCTAGCGTCTCGCCCTGGAGTTGACCCTGGGCCGATAATTGGTTGTTGCCCGCATTCAGCGTTACCCCGTACCAGGTTTGGGTAACCAGGCCGGTTTCCCCGTTGGTCTCAGTGCGGCCAATCAGATCGTCACCCACCGGGCTGCCGTTCACCGTCAGGGCGATCGCACTGCCGATAGGAAACTGTAGTGTCACGGTTGTTGAGGGGATATCGAGCACCGCCCCCGACTCGGGAGTCACAAAGCGAATGCTTGGCTGGGCTACCGGGTCTGCTACGGCTGGGGGCTCCGGCATGATCGGTGCAGCCACGGCCTCTGACGCCAATGGTTCACTAGCCCACGGGATTGTTGCAGGCGTGGGAAAGGCTATCTCGGCTATCTCCAGCTGCGTATCAGACCGGTTGGTCTTGCCATCTGAAGCCGAGAGAATGGCCCGGGGAGAAAACTGAGGTGCTGCGGTTTCAGGGTTACTTTCAGGGGCGATCGCAGTATTGGCCACCTGGGCAGTATTGGCCACCTGGGCTGGTCCCGTTACCTGGACTACCGCTGCTTCGCTGCCTGTCACCAGCGGTTTTGTCGGAGCCTGGCTTGCGGCCAACGATGCGCCGCTGCTCACAACTAGGCCCACATTGCCCAGCAAAATAACCGTCTTCTGAAGCTGATTAAAGGCCATATTAGTTCTCTCCCCGCTGGGACTGGGGCCTGACTCCAAAGTTCATCCGCACCATGCCGCCGGGGGCCAGATGCACCAGCCGCGAGGCGCTATTGCGCTCAATAAAGACCCGGTTGGGCGCTAGCTCATAGCCCGGAATACTCAACGGATCGAGGGTGCCGGAGCGGTAACCCGGCAGCACATTGGCCAGCGAAAAAATGCCCCGTTCATCGGTGGTAATCCGATTGCCGTCGTCTAAAAAGATCACCGCGTTGGCTAGGCCTGGTTCTCCAGGCTGCTGCTCACCGTCAAAGTTGTGGTCTTCAAAGACGCGTCCAATCAGGGTGCCGCAGTCGGAAAGCAGGCCCGGATCAATGCGCAGGCGGTGGCTGGCTGGCCCATCGCGGAGTATCGCTCCGGTATCGCTGCGGCGAGCGGTAACTACCGCTGAATTGCGCCCTGTGCCACGGGCGGCATCGGCGGTCAACTGCACGGCATAGACCAGGTTAAGCGCCTCACCCACGGGCAGCGATACCCCGCCATCCAGCTGAAGTTCTACGGTGGAGCCAGACTGGCTCACCTGCACCCCATAGCTCTGAGCCCCTATCATTGCCCGGGCCGATCCTGCCACCAGCCGAAAGCCCAGGGGTAGGGTATCGGTAAAGCTAAACTCCTGTAGCGCAATGTCGGTCTGGTTGCGCACGACGAGGCGATAGATGACGGTGTCGCCTGGCTGGGCCACTGCGCGATCGCCGGTCTTAATCAGCTGGAGTTGCCGAGCGTTGCACAGGGTGGTTACCAAGTTGAGGGACGACAGTTGAAGACCCACCTGGGCCGCATCGCTCACCTGAATCGTCTGTTGGTCCACCTGGGTGGCACCGTTGGCGGCGATCGGCTGCCCATCGAGAGACGTAGCCAGATAGCTAATCACGCCGCCGCTATTGCTGGTGATCTGGAGCTTAACCCGCCGCTGCCCGTAGACAGTACCGGCAGGAGGCGTGATCACCAGCAGGTAGGTGCGCCCCACATCGGTTTGCCCCTTACTGGGATCAAACAAGAAGTTGTAGGTACCCTGGGGCGATAGGTTGTAGGGGTTGGCGTTGGTGCCATTGGGGGCTAGCCCCCCAGGTATGCCATTGTTGGGAATATTGGGTAACTCGGTAGGCGTGAGCGCCACCAGCGACCCCGGTTCTGCCTGGAGCGGATCGCCAGGCAGCGGATCGTAGAGAGCCGCTGTGAACCCCAGGTAGTTGGCCAGGGGCCGACCACCACAGTCCAAAAGTTGGCCAAAGGGATCGATTAAGGATAGCCCTAGCGACAGGGAGCTACTGCCCGTCCAGGTGTCTGCACCATTGCCAAAGGTGTAGGTGTAGGTGGCCTGATTGTTCAAACTGGGTTCAGGCGACGGCTGTGCTCTTAGGGGATGAGCTAGACCCAAGGCACAGGTTAGCGCCAGGCAAAACCCAAGCAGATAGGTCCAACAGTTTTGCAGCCTTCGCCTTGGCGAGATACCTGCGCGGAGCCTTCTTGGCCGAAGCAGCGCCCGCCCCCAATGCCTAATTTGGCTAAAACAATGCGTACCCATTCAAGTGTCTCAAAAATGATTTAAGAAGGTTTGGCAGCAGGGCTAAAGCCACAGCCATTTGCAGAACGCCTCAAAAATTGACACAAGCTCTCTGTCCTAAGAAGGTCCGCAGCTTCTCAGGCGGGTGCTCATGGCTGAGGGAGGGCGATCGCGGGGTTTCCCGCGATCGCGTGCTACTACTTCACCGCGATGTCATAGCTAACCTGCACCGCTACCTCAGGCTCCAATGCCTGGGCAAAGTCCCAGCGAATGGTGGTATACGCTTCAGCCGGGGCAGGCTCCAGGGTGACGGTGCCATCCTCCTGCACCACCTCCACCAGAGGCTCGGCGACAAACGACTCGCCACCATCAATGCTGTAGGTAATGGCTGCACCTTCATTGCCAGTGGCCGTTGCCAGCACGTAGGTCATCTGGGAGGGAATGGCCTGGGTAATCACCAGGTTCTTAGCCGGTATTTCCCCGGCGTTTTTCGAGCTAATGGTGTAGCGCAGCACATCCTGGGGTTGTACCGTAGCTTCTCCCTCTAGCGGTTGCCAAACCAGCTGCGATTGGCCCTGGTCGTCCACGGTCTGCACCTGTTTAGCCGCCTCTAGCACCAGCTTGACCTCTGGGCGCAGCACCTGCTGGGCTAGCTCGGCTGTGGCGACTCGGAGCTGAGCCAGTACTGGACTGCCCTTAGCCAAGGGCACAATGACACAAGTGGCCAAAACGGCTAAACCTAAACCAAGCGAGCGTTTCATAGTTATTAACCTGATTCAAAAGTATGGGCAATAGGCAAGGGATGATGGTCGTCCTTGGGGACCGAGACTGTGGTAGAAACCAATGCCTCTGTCCCCGATGGACTAATTGACAATCCGTCGCAGAGTAAGCGCACCACCCGTCTGAGGTGCCAGAGACGGAATGGTGTTGACATACCGGGTCACCGCTGTACCCGAAGCTGGATCGGTGGTGCCCAGCAGCACCGCGCCGTTGAAGAACTGCAGCGTGCCCCGGCTCGCCACCGTGTTCTGTCGGTGGGTGGTGATGGCTGCCCAGGTGTTAGGAGCATTGGCTCCATCCTCAGTAATGACAAACGCACTGCCGGTCAACACCCCATTACCGCCGCCAGTGGCAGGCTGCACTTCAGAGATGTTCTGGTAACTAATTTGGTATTCCACAAACTGACCCGGTTCAGGTCGCCGCGTGGGAGTTGCACTAAACGCTTCCAACTCGGTGATTCCATCTCGGTCGAGAATGCGGGCGGTCTTCACCAGGGTGATAAAGCCGGGATAGACACGATTGTTGGTGAAGTTGTAGACCGTCTCCGTGGCTGGGTTAAAGTCACCGTTGCCGTTGTTATCGACAAAGGCCAGCACGGGAATGGTGTATCCCTGAATTTGGGGCGTACCCGTCGGCAGGTTCACCGTCACCGTGTAAGACTGCTGCTGGTTCGGGTTCAGCGTTCCAATCACCACGGGCGCATCGTTGGAGGTAAAGCCCGCCGCCGCTGTATAGGTATAGGTTGCGGTCTGGCCCCCAAAGGCAATGGTGACGATGGTGCCGTCTGGGATCTCGTCGTTGAGGGAGGTGTTGTTGTTGCGATCAATGCCGTGAATTCCACCTGTTAGTGCCACTGCCGCATCGGGGGCGTAGGGCAGCAGCTTGACGTTGTCTAAGTTGGTGGCAACGGTATTTCTGACGGTGTTGGTGATCGTCACCGCCAGCGGATCGCTAAGATCACCCTGCACCCCAACCGGACTAACGGCAGTATCAATAGTGGTAGCAACGTTCGTGAAGTCGTCATTGGCATTGGTGGGGCCAGTGGCGTTAGGAACATTGTTAGGGCCGTTCAGTAGGGCACTGTTCGTCAGCGGTAGGGCCGAGATCAAGGTCACATTTGACTCTCCGCCAGGGCCCGTGCCCGTGTTGTTGTTGTTGGTATCGGGGTCGTTGGGGTCAGCGGCACCGGTCCGAGGGGTGGTGGTGAAATTGCTAATGTCAGGATTGACTGGGAAAATACCATCGTCATAGTTGTTAGGACGCTGGTCTCCCGACTCGTCATAGACCAGCCGATTGTTCGGGTCGCCAAAGGTTTCACCAAAGATTTGGCCCATGTTGGCAACTGTGCCCCCGGTGGCTGGTAGACCACTGGTTACCACGGTAAACCTGAAGTCATTGACGGTAGTCCCCGGCGCTAGGGCACCGTTAACCCCGGCGTCATAAATAAAGCCAATTCGCGTAACGGTGGTGACGTCAGCGGGCGGGGTGGTCGTCCAGGTCACCCCACTGATGGGGTTTTCAAGGCCGCTGTAGGCGTCATCAATGGAGTAGACCGGAATCCAGTTGCCGTTGGGGACCAGGGGAGTGATGCCATCCCACACCGTGTTGGGGGGTACGGTGGTAGATACCAAAATCCGCTGGACAGCAGTGGCCCCAGTGCCAGTATCGAGATTAATGGTCGTGCCTTCTAAACTTCCCGCCGGAAAGCCAGGTTGAGGATTGTTGGCCACTCGAAAGTCGAGATCGTAGGTGATGGTATCGTCGCGGGCATCGTTGACGTTGGCCCCCGGTGCGGTGGTCGAGGTCATCAGCAGGGTGGTCTGCGCTAGCGGCCTAGGGGCGGTAGCCAAAAACTCTTCATGGGAGGCAGCGGCCTCTCGTTCACCGTTAGCCGGAGTGAGGGCGAGATCGGCATCTAGGGTGCGCAGATCGTTGGCATTGGAGGCAGTATCCGAATCGTCGCGGATATTTTGCTGATTTTGCGTGCCATCGGCGGGCGCAGTGGTGTTGTCGAGGGTGTTGCCAAACTGTACTTTTACCGAGTCGCCAGCGTTGGTAGCGGTGACGGCCATGGTGACGCGCACTTTAAAGTTGCCGTCAGCCGGAATCACCCCTGTGGTGTTAGGGAAATCAGCACCTAAAGCAGCCGTTGTGCCTCCCCCTACTGGTACCAAAATGGGGGTAGTCAGTACAACACCATTTACTTCAACAATCTCTACGGCGGTGATAGTGCCTCCCGTCGCCAAGGTTCCAAGCGCCGTTGCCCCTGGAATGTGGACGTAGGCATCGGCGTTGCCGGTGTTGGTGACTAAGAAATCGAAATAGAGGGTGTCGTTGGTGGCGATACTGCCGCCGTTGGTGTCGGTAAACCCGGCATCGCTGACCGTCAGGCCCCTCACCTCTTCTACGATGATGGTGACCCGGTTGGATATGGCATCGAAGTTGGTCGTACCATCGCTATAGGTAGCGGTGGCTTCGTTGATAATACTGGTGCCCGCAGCGGTTCCCTCGGCTAAAACGGGATAGAGAAAATGGAAAACGCCACTGGTAGCGATCGCCATAATCACTAGGGGGCGAAATTTCTTAGATGGCACGGGGGAATGAATCGGCATAGATATATTTTTCATGATTGATGAGTGACGAAATAGAATCTGCACAGCCTGTCCAGGCTGAACGACTCACATCAGCATCGCTAACCCGGTAGCGATGCTTGGGCGATATAGAGACTAGCCCTAGAACCAAGACGCACCTTCTACTCGTTGCCGCATTTTGACATCAGAACCTAATCGGGCCTTATACGGTAGAGCTATAGTTCCCTTTTTATAAAATTTCTAACCGCCCGTACCAAAACTATCAAAAATCTCCTAGCAGGGTCATTCCCCACCTATCAAGATTAAGCCATTTCAACGAGATCAAAAAGCTATAGCACAAATACTCAAAACAGCTATTACTTGACTACGTAGTTTCGCGAAACAAAGACAAAGGTCAGCAGGCAATTCCACCAATAAAACTGCTTTGCCTAAACAAAAAACAGGGTTAGAAAGCATAAAGTCAATACATCCTGCCATCAAGATCGACAATAAAAATAGGGTGGATAAATCACAGAAGTAATTCATCCACCCTATCCACAGCAAAGTAAAAATGCAGGCCTACAAACACCTCAACGCCATGCCTACCAATTAATTGGACGATCGGCAGACCTCCTGTCATCGCAGAAAAAGAGGTAGCCAGCCTATCTATGCCGCAAAATATTGACCGAGACAACGAACAAGCCTTAATTTGTTCTTACAAAACAAGAATATTAATAATCCGGAATTAAAACACAATTATTCATGGCTATTGAACATCACATTTCAACACAGATAATGACCGCTTTCTTCACCTCGGCCATGCAACATTGCCGATTTAATCCATGATCAGGGTTGATTTCATAGGTCACACCGAGCAGCAGCACAGCTCGTCGCAATAATTTATGGCTCTTCAATAATTGTCGGCGCTGACTTTTTAGATAGCTAGCTAGTTTCACCTAAGTAATGCCATTTTCTTTTTCCGTATTTTCACGGATGCTGGTTAACAGTCCGTCCATTCAATCAGGCCACTGCTTTAGCAGTTTAATTACAATCATTAATTCTGCTTGCTCAAGAGCCTCCTACACTTAGCCAATCTCCAAAGAAGCAGTCCATAAATTTTGCCAGACCTCTTCAGATTTTTCTGCGCGCTCTTGGCTCGCAATATATAGAGGTGCACCGAGGAAATGATAGGGCGCGATCGCCATAGCAGAGCCAGTCAGCTCAGATAAACCTAGAGACTGGAGGATACGATCGCGCCCTGACCCTTACTCCGGCGATGGAAGTAGACCGAAGAATTTTTGACCTTTACCACAATCCTGGCGGGGCCGTGAATTAGCGCCAAACAGGCGGTGCATTTCCATTGCTCGAATAGCTTGACCTTTTTGAGAGTCTATGTCAATAGTAGAGGGTGTTTGGCATGCCTTGGAAGCCCCTACCGTTTGGCGAGACAACTAGATCTAATTCGCTAAATGCCTTACCTGACAGGACTTTCACCGCTTTTCCTTACCTTCTGGGAGATCATTCCCTGAAGCTTCTCCATGGGTTTAGTTGATAATGACCAATACGAAAAATAGACTGAAAGTTTGGGTTGGGTTAGGCACCTACGCGCTTGTGAGTGTCGGGGGTGCAGCTATACCTGAGGCAGCCGAGGCTGAGGCCGGAACCGCTTTGGGTAACCAAGCTGCCCTGTGTCGGCCCATCGCAGTCGATGGCGGCGGTGAGGGCGGTGAAGGGGGCGAGGTGATTGAGCCACAGCCCGCGCCGATTGCGCCCGTGGTACTGACTCCAGAGCAGCGATTTCGCGATCGCCGGATTGTCACTGATTTTGTCGATCGGCTGATTGTGCCGAACTACCAGCAGCTTACCCAGCGCTCGGGAGACCTGTCTGAGGCGATCGCCACTTTTAGGCAAACCCCCACCGAGGCGACCCTGGCCGATGCCCGCCGGGCCTGGTTGGCCACTCGCCAGCCTTGGGAACAGAGCGAGGCCTTTGCCTTTGGCCCGGCAGCCTCTCTGGGTCTCGATGCCGAACTGGATGACTGGCCCTTGAATGAGACCGACGTTCTGGCGGTGCTGAATAGTGACAATGCCCTCACCCCCGACTATGTAGCAACGTTGCAGACCAGTCAGAAGGGATTCCATGCGATCGCCTTTTTGTTGTTTGGCACCAACGCTGACAAACCCTTGAGTGCCTTTACTGAGCGGGAGCTAGACTACTTGACGGCGATCGGCCCGGTGTTTGATGCAACCGCCAATGCCCTATTGCTGAGCTGGACCGAGGGAATCGACGGCTACCCAGCCTACCGGGAAGAGTTTGTCAAAGCCGGGGAGAGCAGCGGAGCCTACCTGACGGTGCAGGATGCCGGAGAAGAAATTGTGCAAGGCATTTTGGGGATTTTAGATGAGTTGGGCAATGTCAAAATGGGCGAAGCCCTGGCTAGCCAAAACCCATTTTTGCTGGAAAGTCGCTTTGCCCAACACTCCCTGCAAGACTTTGCGGACAATCTGCGCAGTGCCCAAAACGCCTACCTGGGCCAGTTCCCTGCTAGTAACTCGCAGGGGCGCGGGCTACAGACGTTTGTGGCTTCGGTAGACCCGGCCCTAGATGCTGAGATTCAGGCCCAGATGCAGGTGGCCCAAGGGGCGATCGCCGCTATTCCTGGCCCGATTGAGATAACGCTGTGTGACCCCAGCGCCCGACCTCAAATCGAAACGGCCATGGCAAGTGTCTTGACTCTGTTTAACACCTTTGAACAGCGGGTATTGCCCCTGGTGCAGCAATGACCTGGACGCAACAGCTCAGTCGCTGGCACCGCCGGGGGACCTTGGCACTGATGGCGCTGATGGCGGGGGTGCTGCTGTCGGGACTGCTGCGATCGCCCGCCTATTCCCAAACCCCTAGACCCCAGGCCGGGGGTGACACCACCATCTATAGCCGCACCTCCCACGCCTACGAGCAGCCCGCCCCTAACCTCGATGCCCCGTGGGCCGCCCGCCATGCTGCGGGCGATCTGGCCTTTGAGGCCGCCTTTGTCACCGCCCCAGCCCCAGTCAACCCCGGCCTTGGCCCCCGGTTTAATGGCACGGCCTGCGCCGGGTGCCACATCAAAAACGGTCGCGGTCTGCCGACCAAGGGGCAGCGAGTGGTGCGGGTCAGCCTGCCCACGCCCGCTCAGGGCAATGTACCGCCTTTGGCCTACACCCACGAGGCCGAACCGCCGGGGGCCAATGCGCCGCCAGTCCCTGGCCTAGGTAACCAGGTGCAGGAGCAGGCCGTCTACGGCTATGCTCCCGAAGCAGTGGTACAGCTCACCTGGCAAGAGCAGGGGGGTATCTACGGCGACGGCACGAGCTATAGGCTGCGATCGCCCCAAATCCAGCTCCTTACCGCTGACGGCACGCCCCTCCCCGACGACATCTTGATCTCCCACCGCATTCCCCAGCCGGTGTTTGGGGTGGGCCTGCTCGAGGCCGTACCCGAGGCGGATATTCTGCGCCAGGCCGACCCGGCTGATCGCGACGGAGACGGTATTTCAGGGCGACCAAACCGGGTGTGGGATGGCGTGCAGCAGCGCCTTACCCTGGGCCGGTTTGGCTGGAAGGCCAACACCCCCACCCTATTGCAGCAGTCGGCCTCGGCCTACACCAACGACATGGGCATCACCAACCCCCTCTTTCCTGCCGCCGATGGCCAGCAGGACATTGACCTAAAGACCCTGACCGCCGCCACCGTCTACGTGCAGACCCTGGCTGTGCCCGCCCGTACCCTGCTCGACGACCCCCAGGTGCAGCGGGGCGAACGCCTGTTTGCCAGCGCCCAATGTACCGCCTGCCACCTGAGCGAACTCCGCACCGGCCCCCATGAAATTCCGGCCCTGGCTCACCAGACCATTCACCCCTACACCGACCTGCTGCTCCATGACCTGGGACCAGGGTTGGCTGACGGTCGGCCCGACTTTGCCGCCTCCGGCAACGAGTGGCGTACTCCGCCGCTATGGGGTTTAGGACTAGCCCAAACCGTGCTTCCCTTTGCTGGCTATCTCCACGATGGCCGCGCCCGCACCCTCGAAGAAGCGATTCTCTGGCACGGCGGTGAAGCAGAACTGGCCCAGGCGACCTTTGTCGCTATGGCCCCAAACGACCGAGCGGCACTGGTGCGGTTTTTGCGATCGCTTTAAAGAACAGGGATATCGGGTTTTGGGTATGCGGGCTGGTCTTTTGCCGTTGCCTTGCACCTGATACTGAATCCGACCTGGCTAGCCCCGGTTGGGTTAGGCAAACACCGTTTGGCCCCGACGTAATCCGCCTAGAGATTGCCCCCGCGAAAGCGTGGGGCAATCTCTAGGCGGGAATGATCACCGTCAACGTCTGTTCTAGTGAATAACGTTTGTTCTGGTGAATAACGTCTGTTCTGGTGAGTAATGTGGGCTAGCCGGTGACGAGTCGAGCCTCCAGCTGCACTTCAAAGACCTGCTCAAAGTACTCTTTTTTGTAGTCTAAATTCCATAGTTCTGAAGCGCAATCGTCACTGGGCTTGGCCGGCTCAACCTCAACATGGAGCCGGTGGGCATCGGCGTCAACATGGCAGTGAATGCGTTTAACCGCGCCAATACCCCGGCGATCGAGGGCAACGGCAATGCGCAGCAGGGCACTGAGGTGAGTAATCAGTTGCCGGTGGTAGCGGGTGGGCAGGTTGCGGTAGTTGTCATGCTTTTTCTTGGGGGCGCTTTTGCGGTGGTAGCGGGCAATATTGGCAATTACCTCAAGTTCGGTTTCGGTGTAGCCCAGCAGTTCGCCATGACGCACCAGATAGTAAGAATGCTTGTGGTGCGACGAGTGGCTGATGAAGTGACCGCAGTTGTGAAGAATGGCAGCGGCCCAAAGCAGTTCTTTTTCGAGGTTGCCCCAGGTATGTAGACTGCCTCGGGTTTGATCAAACAAATCCATGGCAAACTGGGCCACTCGCTGGGAGCGTTCGAGATGCACTTTATATTTTTTGGCGGTTTTAAGCACGTTGCGCTGTCGCACCGACTTTTGAAACTGCATGCGGTCTTCGATCAGACCGTGGGTGAGCATCCAATCGACGACGACGCCTTCCCGCAGGGCGCGTTCGCAAATGGTAATGCTATCTGCCTTCAACAGCCCCATGGCTTCGTGGAGAATCACCGCCCCGGCGACGATGATTTCGGCGCGGCGCGGCGACATTTCGGCCATGGCGAGCCGTTCGGCGTAGGTGGTCTTGCGCAGGGTTTCGACCAGCTGCGAAATTTCGGCGTAGCTCATTTGAAAGCCGTTGAGCGGGTCGGGCACTAACCCCAACCGCTGAATCGCAATCTGGGCCGCCAAACACTCGATGGTGCCCGAGGTGCCCATCAGCTGCATCGGTTCTTCCGGGGCGAGGTGATGTTTGAGCCCGGTGGTGTTGGGTTCTAGCATGCCTCGCACGTAAGCCCGCAGGTCAATAAATTCGGCGTCTGAGATGGGGTCGGTGGAGACAAATTGAGCGGTGAGGCGCACGGCCCCTACTTTAGTGCTGCTGAGAAAGCGGTGGGGCTCGCCAGTGCCCAAAATTAGCTCGGTGGAGCCACCGCCAATGTCAATAATGCTATGGGGCTGGCCGTTGAACTCGACCCCGGAGAGCACCCCGAGGTAAATGCGCCGGGCTTCTTCGGTGCCCGAAATTAGGTTGATGGCCAGCCCCACGTCTTGGTTGACCCGCTCGATGAAGGCTTGGCCGTTGCTGGCTTCCCGCACGGCGCTGGTGGCAACCGCAACGACATCTTCGGCCTGAAGACTGGTGGCGATCGCACAGCAGCGTTTTAGCGCCTTAATCGCCCGCTCCATGGCGGCTTCCGACAAACCGCCGGTCTCTTCGTTGAAGTCGCCCAGGCGCACCGTCTCTTTTTCGCGATCGACAATGGTGAAGGCGGGCAGGTCGGGCTGAATTTTGACCACCACCATGTGAATGGAGTTGGTGCCCACGTCAATGGCCGCGAGGATGCGATCGCCGGTAATTTCTGGCGGAGCAAAGTTTGAAAAGTCGGTGACTGTGCTCAACTCGCGGGTCGAGGTAATGGCTGTCATGGTGCGCCCATACTGCTTTTGCTTCAGATTTTACCTGGCTAGCTGCCCTCCATTGGGCGGCTGAAAAAACTTTACTCAGATTAAATACAAGTTAAAGACAAGCCGAAACCTAGATTATGGGGTTCGAGGATCGCCAGCAGAGCCCCAGCAACCTAAAGCCCTGCGCCGTCTCTCTCCCGGGCTGGCGCTAAACTCATGGGGAACAAACGATGGGGAAACCATGACCGTCGATTACGATGGGGTGATTTTAGGGGGTACGGTGCAGGGACGCGAGGCCGCTGCTCTGGCAGTGCGAGAGGGCGCGCGGGTGGCTTTAATCGAGCCACCAGGAGCGGTGGAAAACCACATTCGCCAACAGATTGGGCTCACGGCATTAGCCGGGGCCGGGGCGAGGGCTGATTGGGATGGCCTCAAGCATCACATCAGCGCCTTAGAGGCCGTCGCCTACCCCCACCTGAGCCTTGACCGGTTGGCCACCAGCGGTGTAGATGTGGTGCTAGAACCGGGGCAGTTTAGCCCCCGACCCCAGCTGGCGGTGACGACGTCGACCCGCAGGCTCAGATCCCGTGGCTACCTGCTCGCCCCCGGCAGCGAGGTCACAGTCCCTGCCATTCCAGGGTTGGCGGGCACCCCCTACCTCACCCTCACCACCCTGCTCAAGCTAGCGTCGCCGCCCGAGACGGCGATCGTGCTGGGGCGCAGCGGAACGGCGATCGCCCTAGCCCAGGCCCTGGCTCACCTCGGTACCCGCACTACTCTGATCACCCGAGGCAAGTCCCTTCTCCCCACCGAAGACCCGGATATCTCAAGTTTTGTGGCGGCTCTGCTAGAAGCGGCGGGGGTCACGCTCTATCTAAACCTGTCCTTGGCGGCGGTGCAATACAACGCTGGCTTCGAACTCGCTCTCGCTGATGGCCAGACCCTCTCGACCTCGACCCTGGTGCTGGCGACCGCATCCCACCCCACCTTAGAACACCTCAATCTACGCAGCATCGGCATTCAGCCCCGCATGACCCAGGGCAATATAACCGCTGTGCCCGTAGACGATCGCTTAGTCACCGCCCACCCCCGCGTGTTTGCCTGTGGCCCAGCCCTCGGCGGCTACTGGGCCGAAGCAACCGATCACCAAGATGTGGCGATCGCCATTCGCAATGCCCTCTACCTGCCGCTGCGCAAGCTGTCTTTGCTCAACCGCATGGCGCTGCTCTACACCACGCCAGAATATGGGCGGCTTGGCCTGACCGCCGACCAGGCGAACCGCTACTACGGCAGCGAGGTCACAGCGGTACAGGTGCCCTTTGGCCAACTGCTCAAGCCCCACTACGGTGACGACATCACAGGCTTTTGTCGGTGGATGGTGCGCACAGACGGGCAGATTTTGGGGGCTCAAATCTGCGGCCCTGGGGCCAGCGAATTGCTGCACACCGTGGCGATCGCCATTCACCAAGGCATTCCAATTCAGCGGCTAGATCGGGTGCCAACCCTCGCTCATAGCCACGCCGCCATGGTGGCTCGCATGGCTGATACCTGGCAGCAGCAGCGCTGGCACCAGGGCACCTGGCGACGCGACTGGGCCGAGAATTGGTTTAACTGGCGGCGATCGCGGCGGCGGCGATGGTAGGTGATAAAAAAATATTGGCCTCTGGTAGGGGCAAATAGCGGTTGCCCAATGCAGAAACTTGTCCCTACAAAAACCGCCTTAGCGCAAGCTTTCGCAGGCGATACCGTCCTTGTCGCCATCTAAACGATGGGGGTCGCCGGGGAAGGCATTGAGCACCGCCTGGGCCTGTTCCCAGGTAGTGAAGTCGCTGCAATTGCAGTCGGTGGCAACGCAGGCTGGCAACCCGGCAGGATCAGCAGCGGGAGTCGGCGTAGCGGCTGGGGGCTGGGCAGGGGTAGGGCTTGAGGATGAGCCACCCTGGCGAAAATCCCAGGGCAGGGTGGGGTTGGCCTGACTCCAAAAATTGCGGCGGGCGGCGCGGGCCTCGGCCTCGGCCTGGCGGTAGTCGGCAGCGGTAGCGGCGCAGCCTGAAAGGTATTGTTCGTAGACTACGGCATAGCCCTCGCGCACCAGCTGTAGGCCTACCGACTGGCCATTACTGTAGGGCTTGCTGAAAAAATCAGCAATTTGGGTAACAGAGCTGCGATGGGGTTGCCTGAGCGAGAAGACTCAGCCACCCCCTGGTAGCTGAGTCAATCCAACGAGATCGCCCCCGGTTTCGACGTCCCCTTGGCGAGACAACGGCCGCCAAGATAGCGATAAAAAGGAGTCTCAACGCCTGGAGACGGCGCTCCAGGTTCATCACCAGAAAGGTAATGGCAATAGCGGTTTCAGCGCTAGGGGCCAACTTAGCCATGACCCGAGCCAAACTGAACCGCCGCTTGCCCTGGCCAAACTTGCCTTCGACGGCATTGCGAATCTTGGCATCGGCTTGAGCTTGCCGGTCCACCTCAGCTCTCGCCCCTGCCTTCGGTCGTCCTAAGGGTGGACCACTGAGGCGAATGCCGTGGGCCTTGCACCAACTGCGATTGACACGAGTGCGATAGATCGCGTCGGCATGGACTGATTCAGGATAATAGCCGTGGCGAGCCTTGTACTGCTCCACCTGGCGGGGTAAGTCAGCGGCTTCGTGATACGCCTCCCAATCGAGGCGGTCAAGGGAACAGTAGCCCGATACGCAGCTTATCGAAATTTTGGCCCCAAATTCGACCGGAGTTCCGGCTTTACCCCGGACAATAGGGCGCACATGGGGCTGAGCCAAACTGACAATGCGGTGCTCAATACGCCGTTGCCGGTGTTGATAGAGATGCCACTGTTGCCGATAGACCTCCTGAATCACCAGCAGACGTCGGTACCAAAAGCGAGGCAAGACACTTAAGGGTGCCCCACCTGACACCAACCGTCGGATATGGCCCAAGTTGCGGCGTAGGTAGCGCAGTTGTTGACCGATAGCCTTCCGGATGTGTCGTCGAGTGGCGCGGCGTTGTTTCGCCACCTTGAGATAGGCGCGACGCGCCTGCTGCCGGTAGGTCCGGGGTTTGCGCATCCTCGGTTGTGCTATCGCGTCATAGAGATAGTCGAGAATGCGTTCACTGCTGGCTCGGGCCGCATTGAGCAGATGCAGGTCAGTGGGATAGTGAATATCAGCCGGAGCCACACTGGCATCAAGTATCAGTTGGCCCTGATTCGGTGGTGGTGGCTCATCCTCATCATCTGACTCGTTTGATGAGGACGGCTCAGAGGCTGATGACGCCTTAACTGGGGTCTGCGAGGCACGGCTTTCGGCGGCCGTCTCGCCGGGCTGGACCGCAGGCGTAGCCCGCTCAGCCGCCAACGCGTCCTCGACGATTCGAGCATTCACTTGATTGACCAACTCCAGACTCAATCGCTGCCGAAAGTGGCTCAGCATTGAGGCCTCAAACGGGGCCTGGTCGCTGTACTCATGGAATCCCAGAAAGTATTGCAAATACGGGTTCTCGCGGATCTGCTCTACCGTCTCGGCGTCAGTCGTGCCCAGCCGTTCTTTGATAATCAGTGCGCCCAATGCTATGCGAAACGATTTGGCTGGGGCTCCTTGGCTCTCGCTGAACTGCTCGGCATAACTCGATTCAAAGGCCTCCCAGGGGATAAGTTCCGCCAGTTTCACCCAGCGGTTCTCACCGGAGAGTTTGCCCCCAAACGGCAAATAGAAGTCTTCAAAACTCAGTTGGCCTGGGCTAAGACGGCGGTACATCGGCAATCAGGTGCAAGGGTTTTGGCCCTATCGGGCGATTTTCCTTGCACTTTATCACCTCGGATCCACTCTGAACACTCCAACCTACAAGCCTCTTAGCCTTTTTCAGGAAGCCCTACTGTAGAGTTCAGCCACGGTTCTGTCGTAGCGATCGCGCTCAATCGCCCGCACCTCTACCGCTTGCCCGGTGGCCAACAACTGCCGCAGCCGCAGCGAGGCCTCAGAGCCAAAGGCCTGATTACTTTCGGGAGCATCGATACAGGCCAGACGCACAGTAATTGGGCCAGTTTGCCCCTGCACGCGTAGGGTATCGCCATCGCCCACCGAGACTACGGTGGCGGTGGGCAGGGTTGTGGCGGCGGATTGGGTAGCGTAGGTCAGGTTTGGTTCGTCTTCCTGTCGCTTTTGCTGGGCGGTGGCAAACTCCGCTGGGTCTGGCCGATCCTCCGACTGTGGCTCTACCCTTGGGGAAGAACTATTAACCCTTGCCCCTGGCTCCGAAAGGGCGATCGCATCACTGGGGGGCGGGGCTGAACACCCTGCGACCAAAACAACTAGCCCTAGCGCCGCCATACCCCGGGTGAAGGGCAATCCCAGCAATAAGCGCATTCCACAGGGTTGAAACATAGTCGGAGCCAAGGGCGCAGCAGTCCATCATATTAACGGCGGTCACCCCGTCAATTCCGGATAGTTGTGCCCAGTCAGGCGACTATTCAGCTAGGTCTGGCGCTCACCCCATCAAAATCACGTTATCGAGCACGTGGATGATACCGTTGTCGGCTTCAATGTTGGCGGCAAGCACCGTGGCATTCTTTACCTCAAAGCCACCGTCACCTTCAAAGGGGCCAGCGATCGGAATCGGCGCGCCTTCCAGCGATTCCACCGTCCCGAGTTTGATTAACTCGTCCTTGGTGTACTTACCCGCCACCACATGGAACTTGAGAATGCGGCCCAGTTGGGGCGGGTTTTGCACCAGGGTTTGCACCGTGCCGGGGGGCAGCTTGGCAAAGGCGGCATCGTTGGGCGCAAACACGGTAAACGGGCCAGGGCTTTGTAGCGCTTCGACCAGACCCGCCGCCTGGACGGCAGCGACCAAGGTAGAGAAGCCTTCGTTATTGACGGCGATATCGACGATGGTAGGCATAGGGGTGGAGGGGTAGGGGGGGTAGGAGGTAGGGGCGCAGAGGCGAAGATCCCAGGGTTCTTAAAGAACCCTGGGATCGGTTGGTCTAGCGATAGCCCTGCTGCTGAATGTCGCGCAGGCGAGCTTCGGGCCGCACAAAGCGATCCATCTGAGCCTCAAAGAACTGGCGATTGGCCATCAGGTGGCGAGGGTTTTGGTCATCGAGGGGGTAGAGCAGGGCGGTGCGCAGGGCCTGAATCACCGCCGAGGTGACATTGTACATCGATCGCTGAAAGGTAATCCCCAGCTGGATCAACATGTCGTCTTCGCCCCGGCAGTGCTGGTTGTAGTAGTCGAGCAAATAGGGCGGCAAAAAGTGCAGCATGTCCTGCATCAGCAGGGTGGGGGGAATGCCAGCGCTGCCGACAGGGAAGACATCGGCGTAGAGAATACCGTAGTGAAAATCGTTTTGATCTGCCGGTACTTGCCCCGCCTGGGCATTGTAGGACTTGGTGCCCCGGAAGGGAGCAGTGCGGTAAAACACCGCTTCAACGTAGGGTAGAGCCGCTTCGTAGAGCCAGGTGAAGCCGCAGGATTTGGGGATCAGCTCAAAGCATTCGTTGCCCACGTAGACATGGTGGTAGATGGGGCGACCGGCGACGGCAAAGATACCGTTAACCAAGAAATCCATGGCGTCGGGTACGCCCGCAAAGCCGCCTTCGTCGTAAATGTCGCTCATTTCAAAGAAGACGGGGGCCATCACTTCCCAAAACAGGCCCAGGTTGGAGTAGTAGGAGAGTTCGCGGCACTTTTCGTAGAACATTTCGGGGAACAGCTTGTGTAGCCCCAGCATGGCCGGATTGCCCTTGAAGTAGGCCCGAATGGCGCGATCGCACGCTTCCTTGTACTCATCGGTGTACAGGTAGTCGTTGAACCGACCACCCATGTCCTGGTGCCACAGCATCGCCCGCATGCAGGCCTCGGCAAACTCCATATTGACGCGATCGTGCCAAAGGTGAAGAAACAGTTTGGGCAGCTTGCGCTTAGTTTCCCCTTTGGCCATGAACTCTAGCAGCTCGGGGTGAGCGGTGGCCTCACCGCGCCAAATCCGCAGGTCGGCGGTGTCGCCCGCGTAGTGGTTGTGCAGATCCAAATACTCTTGGGGCAAAAAGTACTTGAAGGCGGGCACGGGGTTGAGAAATACCCGCTCAGCAATGTAGAGCAGATCGCGCCAGTAAAAATCCATCGGCACTGCGTAGGCCTTGTAGATACCGATGATCTGCATCAGGTTTTCCGGCGTATCCGGCAGCATCGACCCGCCCGACTCTAGCCGGTGAACCACGTCGGCGTGGGGATGCGTCGAGGGGGGAATCAGGGGTTTGGTTTGAGTGAGGGTAGGCATGGGATTGGATGGGTAAGGGGGGTAGGAAGTAGGGTGGGCACTGCCCACCATCCAAACTGCTGTAGGCTAAATTCGTTCAATCGGGACGTTTGCTATGGGCAAAAAAGCGCGGATTCGGCCAATTGCTATCTGTCTGCTGCGGCGAGGGGAAGAGATTTTGGTGCATGAAAGCTACGACTCGGTGAAGGGGCAGGGCTTTGCGCGGCCTCTGGGAGGCGGCATTGACGTTGGCGAAACCAGTGCCGCAGCGGCGATTCGCGAAATCAAAGAGGAGCTGGGGGCCGACATTACCGGGGTGAATCTGCTGGGCATCGTGGAGAACATCTTTATCTACGAAGGCGAGCCAGGACACGAAATTGTGTTTGTCTACGATGGGCGGTTTGTGGATGAGTCACTCTACGAGCGCGAGAGTTTGGATGTGGTAGAGGGAAAGCGGCAGTTTAAGGCGGTATGGCGATCGCCCCAAAGTCTCCGCGCTGGCCCCCACTACCTGGTACCCGAGGCGATCTGGACCTACCTCTAACCGCTACCTCCCATAGGATGGATTAGGCCCAAAATCCCCTGCGCTGATACCACCTGATGTTGTCTTGCCGTAATGCACCACTTCCAAGATTCAGGCATTGGGGATGTTGCGGGATGGGATGGTGCATCGCTGCGCGGATGCACCCTACGGGGCGATCGGTTAGGGCAGGGTTGGCAGGGTGGCGATGGGGAGGGAGATGGTTTCATCTGGACCCACCTCTGTGGGTAATGTCTCGATCGCCTCGTCAGCCACCACATCCTCGGTCACCAGCGGAAACGCTGCCACCATGGCGCTGGCCGTAGATTCGCCCCACTTCACCAGCCAGTTGGGCTGAATGCCAAGGAAGAGAATGAGTCCGGCCAGAATGTAGGCGGGCAATTTCTCAGAAAAGGTAACCTTCGGGAAGTAGGCGATCGCGTTATCTAGCCGCCCAAAGCAGGTGCGGTTGAGCAAAATCACGAAGTACACCGCCGTCAGGCCTGTGCCAATCACCCCCAGCAGGGTCTGCACCGGGTACACCGCGTAGCTGCCCTGAAACACCAGAAACTCGGTGACAAACCCCACCAGGCCGGGGATACCGGCGCTGGCCATGCCCCCCAGCACCAGCAGAGCGCTGACCATGGGCAGCCCCCGCACAGGGTTCATCAGGCCGTTGAGCACATCGAGATCGCGGGTGCCCACTTTGGTTTCGATCACGCCGACCAGGTGAAACAAAATCGCCAGAATAATGCCGTGGGAGACCATCTGACTGACGGCCCCGGTCAGCGCCAGGTCGGTCATGGCTGCGCCGCCCAGCAGCACGTAACCCATATGGCCAATCGAGCTATAGGCCACCATGCGCTTGATGTCTTTTTGGGCGATCGCCGTCACCGCCCCATAGAGCACACTCACCGCCGCCCACCCGGCCAGGTAGGGTGAAAACTGCGCCCAGGCATCGGGAAACAGCCCCAGGCCAAAGCGCAATAGACCATAGGTGCCCAACTTGGCCAGCACCCCACCCAGCATCATCGCCACTGGGGTACTGGCCGACACATAGGTATCGGGCAGCCAGGTGTGAAACGGCACCAGGGGAATTTTGATCCCAAAGGCCACCAGCAGCAGCCCCAGCAGCACCCCCTGCCACACCATCGGCAGATCGTGACCCATCACCGCATGGTAGGTAAAGTCTTGAGCCCCACTGAGCCACACCGTACCGAGGAACCCAGCCAGCATTAGCGCTCCCGACAGGGCGGTGTAGAGCAAAAACTTAGTGGCCGAGTAGGCTTTCTTCTCGCCGCCCCAGATGGCGATCAGCAGGTACAAAGGCACCAGCTCGATCTCATAGAGCAAGAAGAACAGCATCAGGTTTTGGGCCACAAACGCCCCAGCTACGCCGCTGCTCACCAGCAGCAGCAGGCTATAAAACAGCCGGGGTCGCTCTAGGTGAGGGGCACTGCTCCAGATCGCAATCCAGGTGATCAGGCTGTTGAGCGCCACCATCAGCAGCGATAGCCCGTCCATGCTGAGTTCGTAGTTGAGCCCTAGAGCTGGCAGCCAGGGCAAAAACTCGTGGAACTGAAAGCCGCCAAAGGACAGATCAAACTGGGTAAATAGCCAAATGGTCCACAGCAGGGCGGCACCGGCGCTAATCAAGGCCCCGGTGCGGGCTTGCTGGCCAGTTAGGCCGGGCCAGAAGCCAATGGCGATCGCGCCGAGCAGAGGGAGAAGTAAAAGAGGGGTGAGCATGGACGGGGATGGGTAGGGGGTGGATGGGTAGGGGGTGGATGGGTAGGGCGGTTTTACGGCTTCACAGTCTCACCGGACTAGAACAGCGCCGTCAGGGCGTGCCAGTTCATCAAAACTCCCAACCCGGCAACGCCCAGGGCGATGGTGAGCACGTAGAACTGAAGCTGGCCGGTGTTGCCATACTTAAGGGTTTCACCGCTAAACAGGGAGGCGAGGCCGACAGCATTGACCAGACCATCGACGACGTAGCGATCGAGCCAGTCGGTCAGCCGCGAGAGCAGGTCTACCCCCAGCACAAAGGTATTGCGGTAGAGCTTCGGTGTGTAGAAGTCGTAGGCCAGCAGGTTTTGCAGGGGCTTTTTCACCAGACCAGCCGGGTGCTCGACCACGCGGTTGACGTAGAGCAGCGTGCCGATCGCCGCGCCCAGCAAACTCGACCAGGTCAGCAGCAGAGCCATATCTTGGCTGATCTCAGCCCAGGCGGGCAATAGGTGGAACTGCCCCATGAGCAAAGGCAGGTGCAGGGTAAAGCCCGCCACCAACGCCATAGGCAACACAATCAGCCAGATCGGTTCGGGCGATCGCAGGGTCATCTGCTGGGTCTGGCCTGCAAAAATCAGGCCAATCATCCGGGCCAGGCTAAAGGCCGCCAGCCAGTTCACTAGCAGCACCAAGGCCACCAATAGGCCGCGATCGCTCTGCCAGAGCCCCGACACCAGCGCAAGCAAAGCCCAAAATCCACCCAGGGGGGGCAGCGCCACCAAACCCGCCGCCGCCGCCATCATCGCCAGGGCCGTGACGGGGCGACGCCCCCAGAGCCCGCCCATCTGGGTTAAATCTTGGGTCGTGATATTGATCACAATCGAACCGGCCCCCATCACCAGAGCCGCCATGCTTAGAGCATAGATGAGCGCTAACAACAGCGCCGCCTGAGGCTGCTGAGCGCCGACGGCGATAAACATCAGCCCCATATAGGCGCTGCTGAGGTATGACAGTACTCGCTTGATGTCAACCTGAGCAGCAGAAATCAGGGTTGCACCGATGGCGGTGACAGCGCCTACGGCGATCGCAAAGGCCGAGGCCGTTGACGACAGAGCAATCACCGGTTCCAGCTTCACCAGCACCCACACGCCGGTAGACACGACCACTGCATTGCGCAGAATCGTACTGGGCAGCGGCCCTTCCATTGCCTCGTCGAGCCACAGGTGCAGCGGAAACTGAGCGCACTTGCTCATCGGGCCAGCAATCAGCCCGATGCCAATTAAGGTAATCAGACCCGGGTCTACATTGGCGGTCTGGGCCCAGGCTCCGAGTTCCCGGTAGTCCCAGGTGTGGGCTAAAGGATAGATGGCCAAAACCCCCATCAGCAGCACCAGGTCGCCCACCCGCTTGGTCAGAAAGGCATCGCGGGCTCCGGTCACCACCAGCGATTGGTTGTACCAAAAGCCCACGAGCAGGTAGGTACCCAGGGTCAAAATCTCCAGCAGCATGTAGGAGAACAGGAGGGAATTGCACAGCACCAGGGCGCACAATCCGGCCTCAAACAGGGCCATCATGGCGAAAAATCGCCCCCAGCCCCAGTCCATTTCGAGATAGCCCACGGCGTAGATCTGCGCTAGCAGATTAAGCCCGGTAATCACCACACAGGCCCCCAGGGTGATGGCTGATGCCTCTAGGGGAATAGTGAGATTGAGCCCCGACACCTCGAGCCAGGGGGCAAAAAAGAACTGAGGTGATGACTTTCCCCAAAAGGCCAAAAACGCCAGCAGGCTGTGACCCAAAGCCAGAGCCGTGGTAACAATATTGATATACCCAGCCGGCCGCGGCCCGGTGCGGCGAATCATCGCTGGCGACCAGGGAATGGTCAGCAGCGCCCCGAGCAGCGGGTAGAGGGGAATTAACCAGCTGGTTTGGGCCAAAATTGGGGTCATAGTCGAGAAAACCTTAGGCAGAAGGACAGCAACGGCATTGCCTAGCCAGGGAGGGCGGCGTTTTCACTCAATCCCTAGGCAACAAGGGTTGATTGACAAAGCTCAATCAAAACGCCAGCTAGATAGACTTGAACCTATTCATTAGAGTTTAGCCAATGCTAGACCCAAAAAGGAAGCCATAAATTGGTTGACTACAATTTGGTTTTCATTCCTGATTGATAATTTTCTATAATCACTCCCGGTCTACACACCTGCGATCGCTCAGTCTCAGGGTACTTTCCCCCGGGGCACTTTAAAAAATTATCCTGACGCTGCGATCGCAGTCTGAAGAATAGACCAGTAGCGGTTTCGCCCCCCTGACGCCCCCTCAGCCACCGCGATCATTGGGTAGAGCCTGTCTGGCCCAACCCATTCACTGCAAGCCGTCCGCAGCTTTAAAACTTCATCAGGGATCTAGCATGGCCGATAACCATTGGTTGACCCGGGCCGAACGCGCTCTAGTCGTTGGGTCTGGCATCGGTGCCGTAGCATCTGTTACCGCTCAAAATATTGCCTTGACCTCGGCACCGCTGACGGTGCTGGTCGCCATTGGGCTGCTCAACCGCAATCGGGTTGAAAAGCAGCTTGAAGAAGCTCAGGAAAAGCTCGCCCGTCAGCATCGCCAGACTGGGCACCGCCTCACCAACCTCAGTAAGCAGGTCACCGCCCTACCCTCGCCAGAAGCGCTAACCAATTTTCAGCGGGCGGTAATGGAGCGCAATAATCACTCGTTTATTCGGTTTTCTAAACAAATTGAGGCGCTCAAGACCCACGTCGATCAGCGGATTGAGGCGCTGCCCACCCCTGACCTCAGCCCGATCACCCAGCAAATTGCCCAGCTCCAAGAGCAGGCAGCGGCGGCCCAGTTGGGCTTTGACAACGTCAATACTTACATGCAGCGGTTAGTGACCACCCCTCGGGTAGAAGCCGCCGAAAACAAGCTCTCCCAAGTTAAGACCGACCTCATGCAAACCCGCGTGAGCTTAGAAAATCTGCGCTCCGAAACGCGCACCCTGGTCAGCAACCTCCAAGCGGCCCTAGGCCAGCTAGACCGTCGCTGGCTGGAGTTGCCCCAGGCCACTGCCCCGGGGCAGCGCCCTACCGAAATCGGCGACATGGTAAAAGCCATAGCCACCCTGGTACCCCAGTCAGAGTTTAGTCAGCTGGTAGACCATGTCAAAGACCTCACCCGCCAGCAAACCCGCCTTGAGCAGGCGCTGACCAAAATTCCGGTGGGCACGGTAAATGGGTTACCGGCACCACCCCACAGCACCGCCGAGCTAGAGCGGTTGACCGCCGAGGTGCAGCAGCTTCAGCAGCAGGTGAGCCGCCAAGAAACCGCTGGCCACACCCAAGAGCAAGTGCAGCAAGTGGTGTCGCAGTATTTGGGTCAGGTAAAGGCCCAGGTGGCCCAGCTAGAGGGGGTGACGCGATCGCTCTCAGACCGCCAGCAGCAGCTGACTAACCAGCTGGTGACCGCCCCCACCGACACCGCCAACCGCAAGGCCCTTCTACAGCTGGCGCGGCGGGTACAGCAAACCGAAACCAGTCTTCAAACCTCGCTCCAAGCCTCTCCCCAGCCCCAGGCCTTGCCCACCCTTCAGCCCGACTGGATTATTGACCTGCCGGTGGCGGCCGCCACCGAACCCCAAGCCCTGGCCAGTCGCCAGGCTCTGGAGGCGGCCCTAGCCACGGCTACCCGCCGGGTACTGCTGGTATGGCCCTGGGCCAGCTACGTCACCATTGACGACGGGCTGCTTCAGGGGTTTACCCAACTGCTCGAACGGGGCGGTCAGCTCGAAATTGGCTGGTGCCATCGGGGCGATCAGCACGATGGCCGTTTGGCCTGGCGGATCAGCCAGCGCTGGGGTACCGAGTCGAGCCAGCTCCAGCAGCTGCGAGTCGCGCTCAATCAGCTATTGCCCCTGCGGGAAAACTACCCCGATCGCTTCAAGTTTAGAATTATGGGCACTGCCGAGAGTTACCTGGTGTGCGACAGCGGCGTCGGTGCCCCCCCCGAGCACACCTACGCCATTGTCAGCCTCAAAGCTCTGGCTACCCAAAGCACCGCCATTCCCGATCTCGAAGCGAAACTACGCACCGCCGAGCCCGCCGTGGTGCAGGCGCTGATTCAACGCTTCCACGACCCGGCAATTCTCCCAGGTGATGCGGTCGCGTTCTTTAATCGGGGGACGACCCGCCACGACCTGCGCGACCAACCCGGTGCGATCGCCGACTACAGCCAATTGCTCAGCCTTCAGCCCAACCACGCTATTGCCTTTAATAACCGGGGGGTAGCGCAGCTAGAGCTCAACCAATTAGAAGCCGCCGAGGCCGACTTGAGCGAGGCGATTCTTCAAAACGGCAAACTGTTTGCGCCCTACTGCAACCGGGGCTGGCTACGCCTTGAGCAGCACCGCTATGCCGCCGCGATCGCCGACTTTACCCAGGCGATTACCCTCAAACCTCACTACCCTATGGCCTACGTGTATCGAGGTAGCGCCCTGCAAAAGCTGGGCGATCTAAAGGGGGCCGTGCGCGACTACAGCGATGCGATCGCCTGTGGCGACCCGATTGCCCTGCCCTACTGCTACCGCAGCGCCGCCTACCAAAGCCAGGGCGACCAACAGCGGGCGATCGCTGACCTGGAGCGGGCTAGCGCCTACCTAGAGGCCCAGGGCGATCGTCAGGGGCTGTCGTCGGTGCAGCGCACCCTGGGTCGGTTGCAGAGCATGGCGGCCAGGGCATAGGCTGTTTAGCCTACAGTCACTCCCTCAGCCTCCGAAACCTCCGCCAGCGGGGGTCGCAGGGTTAGATACAGGCACGCACCCACCAGCGGCAGCGCCAGCACCGCCGCCGTCACCCAGGGCTGACTCAGCCCCCGGCGAGCCATGTCATCCTTGAGCAGCACCGGAAACAGCAGCCACAGGGCACAAAAGTCGAGCGACATGACGTTAATGAAGCGGCTGGTCTGCCACTGCTGCCAAAAATCGGGCCAGTCTCCTTTAAGTAATGCAAAGCCAGCCAGAGCGATCGCCCCCGCCGTCAACAATGCTCCCAGCCAGCGAGCCTCCAGCAGCCGCAGCAGCGCATTTTTAGAACCGCTAAACTGAGGATTAGGCTGCCGTAGGGCGAGGTAGGGCAGCAGGGCAAAGGCCCCTACCGCAAAGGACATCACCACAAACGGCCAGGCCCGCAGCTTCTGCCCCTGGCCATCGACGAGAGCCACCGCAGCGTAGACTACTGGCCAAAGCCCCATAGCGTTGAACACCGCCACAACCACTGGGTTAATGCCATCCCACGCGCCCGTGGACAGCCGAAAAATCAAATCAACGGTATCGGGGCGATCGGGGGGAGCCAGTATAAATGCATACAGAACAAACCCTAGCCATAGGCCCCAAAAAATAAATCGTTTCATGCTCAGACAAGTGCTAAGTTTTTCACCAAATTATCAAACAAAAGCAATGAAGACTGTTAGCCTCAAAAAAAGCAAATAAGCTGTATTCAAGTTGCTCAGCCCCCAACAGCGGCAATTGTTAAAAAATAATTAATCACATTTTGAACCGTAAACTTATGTAGACAAGTCTTAGTTAAAGAAGCGTTAACCTTACTCATAAAACTCATTTTCAATGTTGTTTTTATACCGCCATTTAGACCGCTGACCCCCTTTGGGACCGTATCGTGCCATTAATAGCCCCCCGTGAGTCTGCCACTTCTCCGGCTCACCACCGTAGCATTATGCACATTAAATATTTTCTCGAACTGTACGAGGCCGGCTACCGCGACTTCACCGGTATTAGCCTGGCCGGTGCCGACTTTAGCCGTCACATTCTAGTCGAAGTCGATCTCAGCCGTGCCAATCTCAAAGGGGCCGATCTCAGCCGCTCCTTTCTCACCCAGGCCAACCTCGACCACGCCGACCTCAACTGGGCCAACCTCAGTTTCGCCAAAATGAGCGAAACTCGTCTAGCCCAGGCCGATCTCACCAAGGCCAACCTGCGAGGCGCGTTTTTGGTGCGGGCCGACCTACGCAACGCCCAGCTCAGCGGCTGTGACCTGTGCCATGCCAATCTGCGCCAGGCTGACTTGCGCGGAGCCAACCTCTGTGGGGCCAACCTGACCGGCGCTAATTTGCGGGGCGCTAACCTGAGCGGGGCCAACCTTTCCTGGGCCTACCTCACCGGGGCTCGGCTCAGCGGGGCCGACCTTGAGCGCACCCGCATGGAAGCGACCAACCTCGAAGGGGCATGGCTCAATGGGGTAGACCTGCACGGCATGAATCTGGCCGGGGTCAACCTCAAAGAAGCCAAGCTCAATGGGGCCAACCTCAACCACGCCAACCTCAGCTCCGCCAATCTTGCCCACACCACCATGCGCGGGGTAAGCCTGGTAGGGGCCAATCTCAGCGGTTCCGATCTAACTGGGGCGGTGCTGTGGAACGGCATTCTCGACGGGGTTGACCTATCGCGGGCCGACCTCACCCGAGCTCACCTAGGAGAAGCCTCGCTCAAGGCGGCGGTCGTGGTGGGCACTGAGTTTACTGAATCGGTGCTACCCGCCGAAGCCCGCGCCTACCTCTATGACGCCGTGCAGGGCGAAACCCGCTGGACCCACCGCTCCGCCCGCGAAACCCTCAACCAGTCACAGTTTGTCGATCGCATTCCCCTTCAGTAATGGCCGCTTTGGAGACTGCATTCCCCTCTAGCAATCCTTCGTTGGGAGTTGTATTGGTCACGGCGGGTTCAGAGGCCGAGGCCACTCACCTGGCACGCTATTTAGTAGAAGCACGGCTAGCCGCCTGCGTCAGCCTGTTTCCCATGCAGTCTATCTACCGGTGGGAGGACGAGGTGCAGACAGAACCAGAGTGGCAGCTGATCATCAAAACCGATCTCAGCCAGTTTGAGCAGCTTACCCAGGCCGTGACTCAACACCACAGCTACGATGTGCCTGAGATCATTGCGTTGCCCATCGTCAATGGGTTTCCCCCTTACCTGACCTGGCTTCAGGCCCAGAGTCAGCCGTCTTAAGCTTTGGCACAACGTTGCCGTGGCCTTGCCTACAACAGCCCCCGGTAGCGAATAAACAGCAGGGTGATGGCCCAAGACCCCAACGCCACCTTGAGAGCCACCAGCACATTCATCAACGGAATGACGCCGCCGCTAAGCAGGGTACCAAACTGGGCCGGCGGCAGGCTAAACCCCAACAGAGTGAACACTGCTAGCGCAATAAACACCAGCACCGACACTTTCTCCCAGGTAGCGGCGTGCCAGCGTTCATAGATCGCCTGCATCCACTCCGGCGAGGCAGCGGTGATGGCAATCAGCCCGATCGCCGTCCCCCCCGCGACCCCCGCCGCAAACCCGCCGCCAGGGCTGAGGTGACCGCGAATGGCCAGTTCGATCCCCACCAGGGCCGCGATGGTTGCCCCGAGGCGAGCCAGCACAATCGAAGGCTCATCGTCAAATCTGTAGAACGAGGCCGTGGGGGTTTCGTCGGCCAGTAGGTACTTGGCTCCCATAATGGCGATGGTAAACACCACCACCTCAAAAATGGTGTCGTAGAGGCGATTGCGAAAGATAATGCCCGACACCGCATTGGGCACGGCGCTCTCGCTGACGATCGCCTCGGCGATTTCCATCTCTAGCCCCTCAGCGACAGGGTCAGGAAACACCACCATTTTGATAAACAGCAGCACCCCGGCTACCAAATAAACCCACTTCATCCCTGTTCCTCCATCACTAGTGGGGGGGTTGCCAATTGATGGCGATCGCCTTTAAGCATCGTGATGTCTGCCATGACCGGCGGTAGCTCTAGAACAAATATCTCGTAGAGACGCGGCACTCGGGTGATGATCTGGTAGGGGGGCTGAGTCGGGGATGTGTCCGCATCGCTCTGCGCGGCCTCTGCCTCTACCTCATCACCGCCGTTGCCTCGGCCCAGCGCCCCCAGGCTCAAGCAGCTGCTGTGGATAGTCTTCTCAGCCAGAGCTTGCTGTAGGGCCTCTTTATCGGCGTAGGGCACCAGCTCCAGCCGCAGCTGGTAGCGCTTTAGCATGGCCCGCAGGTAGTCGAGCAGCGGCTGCCATTGCAGATTGTCTTTAACCCCGTCGCCCTCCAGCACCCCCAGGCGCATCACCAGAGACGATCGCACCGCTACCGCGTAGAGCGTAATCGCCAGCATCGTGCCCACCAGAGCCTCGGTCAGAGCCACATCGGCCCCGCCCAGCGTCGCGTAGACCAGCGCCGCCACCGCCCCTAAAATGCCCCGCATCACCAGCGCCTGGTAGGGGTTTTGCTGCACAATCACCATCGTCCCCGCCAGGGGCAGCAGCAGCACAATCGCGTAGACATAGTTAGCCATCATAGCTGCTGTCCCCCGTCGAGCAGTAGGCCAGCACGTAGCCCAGTACCGTATTCCAAATCGCCAGGGAGATCAGCGCCAGCACTAGCAGCGGCCATTCCTGGGGAATGCGCAGCAGCAGCCCAAATACGATCGCCATCGACCCCAGGGTGTCGGCCACCGACAGCCCATGGAGTTTGTATAGCACTGAGCGCCGCCCCAGCAGCGGCCAGGTGCCCCAGTACCAAAACACTAGGCCAATCACAATGCAGGTGTAGCTGAGAAAGTGAATCATCCCTCACCGCTCCATTACGTCGTTAACCCGTTTGATAATTTGGGCCAGCAGCATCAGGGCCGCATTGCCCACGCTGAGAATAATCACGCCCACCACGCCGATCATCCAGTCGTCTTGCAGCACCGCAATCACCAAGATCATCACCGAGGTTTTGGTGGCAATGCTGGCAAAGGCCAGCATCCGCTGCCAAATGTCTTCGTCTTGCAGCGCCTCAATCATCGGAATCAGCAGCGCGCCGATCATCGCAATCAGGATCAGGGTCATGGGTTGGGCCTCCGGCTAATACGGTGTACCTCGTACCAGCCCTGCTCGCGGTAGTGCTGCACGATGGTTTTGGGCGTAAAGGTGATCAAAAAGATATCGAGAAACAGCAGGCCTGGGCTGCGGCGAGGCTTGGCGCGATCGACGGTGACCACCTCGTGGCGGTGGGGCCGCACCATAATCTCAATGGCCTCGGCGTAGGCCTGGGGAATCGCCACTACCACCTCCCCCAGCGTACGCAACCAGTCTTTGAGCGTGCCGAGATTAGTCAGCCCCCGGGGCAACAGCAGCGATACCGTTACCCCAATTAAGATGTTTGCCCAGCTGAGATCAGCGGTGAGCAAAAACCAGATCGTCAACCGCAGCAGTAGGTTTAAATAGCCAGCCATGACCACACCATCCAGAACAACACCACTAAGGTCAAACTCATGCCGCCAATCAGATGCTCAAAGCTCTCTAGCCCCCCAGGCAGAGCAAACCTCACCCGCTTCACCAACAGCTGATGAATGGCTAAACCACCGCCGATGGTAGCCAGTGCCGTGAGCAGCTTTGGCCCGGTGTAGGCCTCTAGGTACACCACATTGGCCAGAATGAGTGCCCCCAGCAGCACCATCAGTGCCGTCCACAGCCCGGGCTTGGCGACTGGTTTCTCGTCGCGCTGGTGGGGCAACACCATAAACTTGGCGTAGATCACCGCTGTACCCAGGGCCGCCAGACCAAGGAGATTGCCCTGCCAGGGTAGGACGTACTCTAGGGTGAGCGCCTTGGCCCCAAAGCCGAGGAATAGGGGGCAGCCTGCGATCGCCAGACTGCCCGCCATCAGCGGCAGCCACAGACTGGTAGCCATAGGCCGCTGCTGCAGCACCGTCAGATCGCGGCTGGGCAGGTTGCCCACGGTCAAAAACAGCGCCGCTTTTACCAGCCCATGGGTTAGGGCGTAGACCCCCGCCACCGGGGGGGCCGCCATCACCCAGCCCACCTGAGACACCGTGCTCAGGGCCAGCACCCGCTTAGCGTCAGTTTCGACCAGGGCGTAGGCCACCCCCAGCAGCGCCGTGGCCACCCCAAAGGCCCGCACCAGCGGGTCGAGTTCCTCCACCAGCAGGGCAAAGCGCACCAGGGGAAACACCCCCGCCTTCACCACCACCCCCGACAGCAGGGCTGACACCGGGCTTTCGGCCTCGGCGTGGGTGAGGGGCAGCCACAGCCCCGAGACAAAAATGCCCCCCTTCACCAGCAGCCCCAGCACAATCAGCACCACCGCCTCAATCGGGGCACCGCGCAGCCCCGTAAAAGCAAAGGATTGGTGAGCCTGGTAAACCAGCGCCGCCCCCATCAGGTAAAACAGCATGGCCGTGTTGCTAATGAACAGGTAGCGCAGGGCTACCCACAGGGTGCGGTCTTGGCGCGGGTAGGCAATTAGCAAAAACGCCGCAATGCCAATCACCTCTAGAGCCACGTACAAGCTAATAAAGTCGGCGCAGATAAAGGTGGCATTGATGCTGCCGTGGAGAATGATCGCCTGGGTATAAAAAAAGGCAGTCTTGCCCGTATCCCAACAGTAGAGAATCACCGCCGCCGTCACCAAGGCATTGGTGAGAATGAAATAAGCGCTGAGCTGATCGGCCAGCAGGGTGACGCCAAAGCTATCCAGCAGATGCAGATCGAGGGGGGCAGGCTGACCAAGCAGGGCCACAGCATAGGCCAGCGAGGTCAGGGTGACAGCCAGGGTGAGCAGGCGCGCTGCCTGGGGCAGCAGGTAAACCGTAAACCCGACGAAAAAGGGCAGCGCCATCCAAACAATCGTCATGCCGGTCATTGTGTCGGTCATTGGCATCTCCTTTGGGGCACCGATTGCCCCCCTGGCCCCAACCCAACTAGCCCGAGGGCAACAGAGGTGTCTGAGTCCAGATCAAAGCCCACTACTCTGTCCAGTACTCTGCGGCATAGGGCAGCCAACGGTTCCTTGCACCCGACACCCGACACCCGACACCCGACACCCTTAACAAGGGTTGTCACATTTCTGCCAGCCAGTACTAGGTAATTGACCATGACCACACCATCCAAAACAGCACAATTAGCATGACCCCCATGCCCCCGAGCAAATGTTCAAACGCCTCAGGACCAGCGGGCAACTCCAGGGCAGCGGGCCGTCGAAGCAGGGCGTAGACGAGCCATCCAGCCCCGATCAACACCAGCGCCTTGATTAGCTTGGCCCCGCTGTAGGCGTCAAGGTAGGCGACATTGGCCGCGATCGCCCCCCCCAGCAGCAGCCCTAAGGCCAGCCCTAGGCCCAGCGGCACCTGGGGCCAGCTCGATGTCTGCGCGCCGCCCCGATGGGGCAAGCTGATCAGCTTGGCGTACACCGCCGCTGTACCAACCGCCGCGCCGTTCATCGCCATCCCCTGCCACGGCCCCAGCGCTTCTAGGGTCAGGGTCTTGGCCCCAAACCCCGCCAGCAGGGGCGCGCCCGAAATCGAAAGACCGCCCAGGGTCAGCGGCAGCCACAGGGCCGTGGGCATAGGCTGCTGCCGCAGGGTGGCCAGGTCGCGCTGGGGCAACTGCCCCACCGTGAGAAACAGTGCCGCCTTGGCCAGACCGTGGGCCAGGGCATAGAAACCGGCCACCGCCGGAGCTACCAATAGCCAACCCAGCTGCGAGAGAGTGCTACAAGCCAGCACCCGCTTGGCGTCGGTGGCAGCCAGGGCATAGGTCACCCCCAGCACCGCCGTAGCCACGCCAAAGGCCTGCACAATCGGCTCAAACTCCTCCAGCACCAGGGCAAAGCGCAGCAGCGGAAACACCCCGGCTTTTTCTACCGCCCCCGACATCATGGCTGAGATCTGGCTCTCGGCGGCAGTGTTGGTGGCAGGCAGCCACAGCCCCGAGACAAAAATGCCGCCCTTGGTCAATAACGCCATCAAAATCAGCGCCGGGGCCTCGGCAGGGGCACCACGCAACCCCTCAAAGGCAAAGGACTGGTGGGTGCGGTAGACCAGCACGGCCCCCACCAGGTAAAACAGCATGGCGACATTGCTAATGAACAGATAGCGCAGAGCCACCCACAGGGTGCGATCGGTGCGAGGGTAGGCAATCAGCAGGAAGGTCGTCATGCCCACTACCTCCAGAGCCACATAGAGGCTGATCAAATCAGCACAGATAAAGGTGGCATTGACGCTGCCGTGGAGCACGAGCAACTGGGTATAAAAAAACTTGGTCTTGGGACCGTCCCAGCTGTAGATCAGCACCGCCGCCGTCACCAGGGCATTGGTGAGAATGAACCAAGCGCTGAGCTGATCGGCCCACAACGCCACCCCAAAGCTGTCGAGCAGCCGCAGGTCGAGGGGAGCAGGCCGGGAAAATAGCGCTGTGGCGTAGGCCACCGAGAACAGGGGAATGCCCAGGGTCAGCAGCCGTGCCGCTGAAGGCAGCAGGGGAATGCTGAACCCAATAAACAGGGGGAGAGCGATCCAGAGAATCGTAAATTCAGTCATCGCCGATACTCCTCCTCAATGGCGCTAGTTTCCAAGGTCGGGTTATCGCGGGCCAGCTTCATCACCCCCACCAGCATCAACGCCTGAATCGAGAAGCCAATCACGATCGCCGTCAAAATCACCGCCTGGGGCACCGGGTCGGCATAGCCCTCCTCCACCAAGCCCGCCACAATTGGGGTCCGCACCCCCGTTCTCGCCGCCACCAGCACAAACAGGGCGATCACCCCAGTGCTCATGACATCCATAGCAATGATTTTCATCACCAGGTTTTCTTTAAAGATGATGCCGAAGAAACCCAGCAAAATCGTGGCGTAAACGCAGGCGTGGAGCATGGCGGGGAGGGGTGGATGGGTGGGGGGTGGATGGGTGGGGGGTGGATGGGTGGGGGGTGGGTAAAGAAGTAAAGGAGTGAAGAAGTAAAGAAGTAAAGGAGTGAGGAATGGCCCCTAGGCTGATTGCAGAGGGTGAAAGGCTAGTTTGCAGAACATAGATTTAAACCGATGATCGATCAGTCCTTTCCGTGAGGTCCAGGACGACGGAACGTCCTGGTCGATGGGGGTCTGGGGCCAGCGAAATGGCCCCAGCAGCAGATCTGGCTTTTACCCTTAACTGTGCGCCGCAAAACCCACTACAGAATCAACCTACCTGTGGTGGGCAGTGCCCACCCTACAGCGGCTGCGATCGCCAGCTTAAAAAGGGGATATCCTTTCTCAGAAACCGCTTAAGACGCCACATCAGCCGGTTCGGGAGCAGGCTCGGCTGCGATCGCAGCCGCCTCACTGCCCTTAAACGCAATCCGCAAAAACGGCGGGGCCAGAAATGTGGTAGCAATCACCATAATGATAATTGCCGCCTCCAGGGGCTTAGTCAGCACCCCGCTGGCTGAACCAATGCCCGCAAACACCAGGCCCACCTCACCGCGAGGCACCATGCCAATGCCGATCGCCAGTTTATTCAGCGGTTGACCAAAGGCCGTCCAGCCGGTGATCACCTTACCCACGATCGCTACCGCCAGCAAGAACACCGCAATCACCAGGCCTTCTCGGTTAGCCGCCACCGCCGGGTTCAGCACCCCCAGGTCGGCCTTAGCCCCCACCGTAACAAAGAAGATCGGCACCAAAATGTCGGCAATGGGCATAACCTGGCGATCGAGTTCCTTGCGCTTGTCGGTTTCATCGAGCACCAGGCCCGCCGCAAAGGCTCCCAAAATCGCCTCCAGGTGAATCACATTGGCTAAAAAGGCCATCAAAAACGCAAAGGTAATCGCGGGAATGACCAGATTGCCTCGGGTTTGCAGCTTGTCTGCGATCGCCTCAAAGGAGGTATTAAAAAACTTGCCCAGGAAAATTGCCCCCAGCAAAAACCCCGTGGCGCTGATGATCAGATACACCACATTGAGCACATCCACTTCACCGGTCTTGGCCAGACTGGCCACCACCGCCAGCACGATAATGCCCAGCACATCGTCAATTACCGCCGCACCAACAATAATCTGGCCCTCCGCCGACTTGAGCTGGCCAATCTCCGACAGCACCTTCGAGGTAATGCCAATGCTGGTCGCCGTCAGCGCCGCCCCGGCAAAAATCGCCGGAATCGTCGGCACGTGGAACAGCACCATCAGCCCCGCCGTACCCAGGGTAAAGGGCGCTACCACCCCAACTACCGCCACGATCGCCGCCTGATAACCGACCTTTTGCAGTTCTCGCAGGTCAGACTCCAGACCGATCTCAAACAGCAGAATGATCACCCCCAACTCCGCCAGCACCGAGATCACCTCGCTCTGGCTGCGGAAGACCTCAACCGCTGCTTCGGGGGTGAGACCACCCAGCCACTGCAACAGCCCCATCAGCTGAGAATCGGCGGCAGTAGCCCCGCTCTCTGGAAACATAATCAAATGCAGGGCCGACACCCCAACGATCACCCCGGCCACCAGTTCACCTAAAACCGGCGGCAAGTCAAGCAGCTTAGACAGCTCACCGCCCAGCTTGCTAGCCACATAGATGACGACCAGACTGAGCAACACCCCAGCCAACACCATCGGCCCAGTATCGGCCCCAATATCGGCCTCTGATGTGGCGGCCAACAGCGGCACCAGCCCCGACGAATCTGGCCAAGGCAGCCAGCAAAGAGCAGAAACAACGTCAGACATTAGCATCAATACCTCCTAATTCAATCCAGCAATTAAGAACTCAACCCAGTCCTGAAGCTGTTGGGTTACACTGCGGTTCACCCAACCTACAGTCGATTCAAAAAAATTAGCTTGGCAGCCACCGTAGGGTGGAATGGCACTGAATTAAGGCTGGTGGGCAGTGCCCACCACTAAGACAAGCGGCTCCCAGACATGCCCCTGGCTATCAGGCAAGACGGTTATGACCAGCGCCAGCGGCAGCGCCAAGCCACCCATCCTAGAGAGCAGACTCCGGTGCAGGTTAGCCCTGATGAGAGACAGGGCAGGCTCAGGCTTGACCCCTTACCCAGCGGTTTACACCGGACTCTAATCCCTCTACAGCGTCGCCGTTCCAGGTTCAACGACAATGCGCGGCGGTTCTACCCCATCCTGGGCAGCCAGCAACCGCAGGGAGGCTTTTAGAGCCTCGGTGCGAGTTTCCAGCAGATGCTCAGGCGGCACAAACCGGAGTGCACCCAGCTTCTCGAGCCGCTTCAGGGTTTCGCCCCTGGCCCCAGCCAAAAGCACGGGTCGACCGGCATCGCTAGCATCTTGAATGGCATTTTCCAGAGCCAGAGCAGCGGTCACCCCCAGGTGAGGCACATCCTGCAAATCCACAATCAGAATGTCGTGGGCATCCATAGCGGTGTGCTCTTGGGAAATCGCCCGCGCTACCCCAAAGATCATCGGGCCGCTGAGGTGAAACACGAGCACGCGACCATTGGCCTGATCCATCAACACCTTGTCTTCAGAGTTCATGGCCACATCGTCGTCAAAGTCGGCAATGGTGCGCACTTGGTCAGACTGAAGCTTGCTGAGCCGCTCAATGGTGAGCACGTTGGCAATAAACACACCCACACCCACCGCCACAATCAGGTCGACGAACACCGTCAAAAACATGACGCCGTACATGATGGCCGTGCCCTTCCACGAGACCTGGTGAGCCCGCTTCAAAAAGCTCCAGTCGAGAATGTCGAAACCGACCTTGACTGCAATGCCCGCCAGCACCGCGAGGGGAATCTCTCGGGTCAGGGGGGCGGCCCACAGCACCACCACCAGCAAAATGCCCGCCCGCACCAGACCCGACAGGGCTGTTTTGCCCCCAGCCTGAATGTTGACGACCGTACCCATGGTGGCCCCAGCGCCGGGCATACCGCCAAACAGACCCGACATCATGTTGCCAATGCCCTGGCCAATCAGTTCTTTGTTGGAGTCGTGCTGGGTGCGGGTGACGCTGTCGGCAATCATCGCTGTCAGCAGGGCGTCAATACAGCCGAGCATGCCCAACACCAGACCGTCCACCAGCATGACCCGCAGCTGATCAGCTTGGAACACCGGCAGCTGTAAATTTGGCAACCCCGTGGGAATCTCGCCAATCAGCCGCAGATCGGCCCCGGCAAACACGGTCAAAGACAACAGGGTACCGACCACCAGCACCAGCAGTTGGGGCGGCACCCAGCGGCTAAACTGCTTGGGCATGAGAAATAGCACCGCCAGAGCAAAGGCCCCCAGGGCGACCTCTGCCGGGTCGAGGGTGCTCACCATTTGGGGCAGGTTGGTGAGGGTGCCGACTACCCCACCTTTGGGAGTAGCGTGGCCTAAAAATGGCCCCAGCTGCAAGATGATCAGAATTACGCCGATGCCAGACATAAAGCCCGAAATCACCGGGTAGGGCATCAGGGTGACGTAGCGCCCCAGCTTGAGAAACCCAAAGATAATCTGAAAAAAGCCTGCCAGCATGACCACGGTAAACGCCATGGCCATGCCGTTTTCGGGGTCTGACGCGATCAGCTGGGCGATGACGGCGGTAAACACCACAGTCATAGGCCCAGTGGGTTCTGAAATCAGCGTCGGCGTGCCCCCAAACAGCGCCGCAAAGAAACCCACCAGCACGGCTCCGTAGAGGCCCGAGGCAGCCCCAGCCCCCGAAGCCACGCCAAAGGCCAAGGCCATTGGCAGGGCAATTACCGCAGCGGTAACGCCCCCAAACATGTCTCCGCGCACATTGCGGAAGTTAATTCGATTGGTGATGCCCATCGCCAGCACCTCAACTCCTAAATTGATTCAAGTAAATGAAAATTGATTTGGCATCGAAAAAAGTCTATGGATAAAACAATAGCATTTCTGTTTTAGAAAATAATCAGGAGAATAATTGGTTTTTCTAATCACGGTGAAAAGTTGGGCTATGGCTAGACCCCAGGGTTCTTCTGCGGCTAGCCAGCATTGGGGCTAGTAGCCTGGAAGAACCCTGGGGTCTTGGTTTGGAACCCTCGCCTTAGGGGAAGTTAGGCTTCGACGATCGCCTTTTTGCGCGGAAACCAGTGTTTGAGCTGCACAGTAGCCAGAGCGGTGACCAGGGTGCCGACTGCGATCGCCACAATATAGAGGCCCACATTCTCCACAGCGTTAGGTATCGCCAGCACAAACACGCCGCCGTGGGGAGCCCGCAGGGTGTTGCCAAAGGCCATCGACAGCGCCCCGGTCACAGCAGACCCGGCAATGCAGGCGGGGATTACCCGCAGAGGGTCATTGGCGGCAAAGGGAATTGCGCCTTCGGTAATAAAGGAGATGCCCAGCACCGAGGCCACCTTGCCCGCCTCCTGCTCTGCCTGGTTGAAGTGCTTTTTAGAGATAAAGGTGGCCAGGGCCAGGCCCAAGGGCGGAGTCATACCCGCCGCCATCACCGCCGCCATCGGTGCGTAGAGGTTGGTGGCGAGCAGACCCACGGCAAAGGTGTAGGCGGCTTTGTTCACCGGGCCACCCATATCCACCGCCATCATCGCGCCTAAGATTAAGCCCAGCAGAATGGCATTGGTACCGCTCAGCCCCTCCAGGTAGGTGGTCATGCCGTCCATAATGAATCGCACCGGGCCGCCAAATACATAGACCAGCAGCAGCCCCACCACCAGCGTCGCCAGCAGGGGAATCACCAGCACCGGCTTCAGGCCCTCAAAGTTGGTGGGCAGGTTGACCTTGTCACGCACAAACTTGGCCACGTAGCCCGCTAAAAAGCCCGAGAGAATGCCGCCCAAGAAGCCCATACCCAAGTTGGCCGCCAGCATGCCGCCGACTAAGCCGGGGGCCAAGCCGGGGCGATCGGCAATGGAAAAGGCGATAAAGCCCGACAGCACCGGCACAATCAGCGCAAAGGCCGCACCGCCGCCAATCTGCATCAGCGCGTCGCCAAAGGTACCTGGCTCGGGGTTAATGCCAAATACAAAGGAGAGGGCAATGATCAAGCCCCCCGCCACAATCACCGGCAGCATATAGCTCACCCCGGTGAGTAGGTGCTTATAGGGGCCAGAGCGACTTTCGGAGCGCTGGGCCTTAGCCCGGTTCACTTCGTCTACATAGCTGCCCGATGCGCCACCGCCGCCAGCCACGGGCGCATCCATCGCCGCTGTCACCACATTGGCCCCGCCGTGGATCGCCGCCTTGGTGGAGGTTTCGTACAGCCGCTTGCCGCCAAAGCGCGACAGATCCACGTGGGTGTCGGCGGCAATGATCACCGCATCGGCGCGGGCAATGTCTGCGTCGGTCAGCGTATTCTGCGACCCGACGGAACCCTGGGTTTCAACCTTGATGTCGTGCCCTAGCTTCGCAGCCCCCTGCTTTAGCGCCTCGGCGGCCATAAAGGTGTGGGCAATGCCCGTGGGGCAGGAGGTAATACCCACAAAAAATTTATTGGCGATCGCAGCTTCTGGGGCAGAATCCACGCTGGGGGCATCCTCCGGCAGTGGGTCGTGGGGGTGGGGCGTGGTCTTGATTACCCCTAGTCTGGGGCCGTGGCCTACTAGGGCGACGGCGCTTTGAATCACCATTTCGGTATTGCGAATGGCCTCGCTGGTGGAGACGGCGTAGACGGGTTTGTTGTGGAAGCGATCGCGCTCCACCGCGTCATCGGCCCCGACAATCACCACCTCGGCCTGTTCAATATCACTAGGGCTGAGGGCGGTAACCACCACGCCCAAACTCTGGGCCTCGGTCACAATCTCGTGGCCCATCGCCTGGGCGGTGCGTTTGAGGGCTTCCGCCGCCATCTGGGTATGGGCCTCGCCAGCAACGCTAGCGGTCACGGCAACAATTTTGGTCATGGGCTTGTTTGGGTAGAAGAGTTAAGAGTGGATGGGTGGATGGGTGAATGGATGGGTGGATGGGTGAGAGGTCGTAGGGTGCATTCGCGGCCAATCAACCCAGGCATCCGTTAGGCCAATTTCGAGCCGCAATGCACCAATTCACGCCACATTGGAATACTGACGGCTTGTGGCACGGTCTATAAACGGTGCATTGCTTCGCGAATGCACCCTACGGGGATCACGTCACCTCCCGCACTGTCACCAGCTTGCGCATGGCCTGGATCTTCTCCATGGTTGGCAATCTCGGCCCGATCTCCCCCAGCGCCCCCATCGAGAAAGCTGTGCCCAGGGTGGCGCAGTCGCGCAGCGACTCGCCGCTGACCAGTCCCGCCACCGTGCCCGCCACCATGGCATCCCCCGCGCCGACGGTGCTTTTGATCGCCACGGGGGGCGGCTGAGCGTGGAAGGCCTGGGTGCGATCGATAAACAGCGCCCCCTCGGCCCCCATCGACACCACCACATACCTGATGCCGGAACCAATTAGCTCACGGGCGGCGGCGACGATCTCGGCGTGGCCAGACAGACGAACATTCAGCACCTCCTCCAGTTCCGCCTGGTTGGGCTTGATCAAATCAGGCTTGGCGGGCAGGCCAAAGCGCAGGGCGTCGCCGCTGGTATCGAGCACCACGGTTTTGTCCTGGGCCTTGAGCGGGCCAATCAGCTCGTCGTAGATTTCGGTGGACATGCCCGCTGGCACGCTGCCCGAAAACACAAACCAGTCGCAGTGTTGGACTAGGGCGTGGATGGTCTGTTTGAGCGTCGCCACATCCTGGTGGGTGGGCGCTTGGCCGGGGTAGTTGATGTCGGTAACCTGGCCCTGGGCATCATCGACAATTTTGATGTTGATGCGGGTTTCGCCAGGCAGGTAGACAAAGTGGTCGTCAATCCTCTTTTGGTGAAAAAGCGACTTAAATAGGGCATGGTTTCCCCGGCCCAGAAAGCCACTAACGCTGACCTGGTGGCCTGCCTCGGCCAGAAAGGAGGCCACATTCACCCCCTTACCGCCCGCATCGTCCTGTTTCCAATCGACCCGGTTGACCGCATTGGCCTGGAAGTTGGCAATCGAGACGGTCTGGTCGATCGCCGGATTCAGCGTCACCGTAGCGATCCGGGAGTTACTGGGGGGGTAGCTCATAGCGCCCTCACCTCCTCGGCGGTGCGACAGGCTAGGGCCTTCTGCGCCAGCCGCTGCATCTGCTTCATCGATGCGCCCCGCAGCCGCGCCTTCACTTTAGGAATGCTGGGGATATCCATACTCAGCTCTTTGACCCCCAGCCCGGCGAGAATCATCGCCCCCTGGGCATCGCCCGCCAACCCGCCGCAGACGCCGACCCACTTGCCAGAGAGCTTGGCCCCCTGCACGGTTTGGGCGATCGCCCGCAAGACGGCGGGGTGCAACGCATCGGCCTGCTTCGCCAGGGTGGGATGACCCCGATCCATCGCCAGCAGGTACTGGGTGAGGTCGTTGGTGCCCACCGAGAAAAAGTCCACCTCCTGGGCAAACTCCGCCGCCATCAGCACGGCGCTGGGCACCTCCACCATCATGCCGATTTCCACCGGAGGGCCGCCCGTCGCCGATCGCACCGACTCCAGCACGGTCTTGGCGGCGCGAATGTCTTCGAGGGTGGCGATCATGGGGAACATGAGGCGGATATAGCCGCCGCCCGCTGCCCGCAATATCGCACGGAGCTGGGTTTCAAACAGGTCGGTGCGCTCTAGACAGAGGCGAATGCCGCGAATGCCCAGGAAGGGGTTGTCTTCGGCGGGCTGGTTGAGGTAGGGCACGTGCTTGTCGCCGCCGATATCGAGGGTGCGGACGATCAGCGGCAGGCCGTTGAGAGCCTGGGTCATGGTGCGTAGCGCCTCGTACTGCTCCTCTTCGCTGGGGGGCGCACTGCGGTTGAGAAACAGGAACTCTGTCCGCAACAGCCCCACCCCTTCGGCCCCAGCATTCATCGCCTGGGTGGCTTCCGCTGGCCCACCAATGTTGGCTACCACTTCTATGCGGTGGCCATCGGTGGTGATGGCGGGCTGGAACCGGGTTTGCTGTTCGACATCGCGCAGCTGGGCGCGATCGCCCATCGCCTGCCTCGCCTTCGCCAAATCTGCCTCGGTGGGGTTGGCGTAGAGCTGGCCCCCGTCGCCGTCGAGAATGGCGATCGCCCCCTCCGGCAGATCGAGAATTTTTGTCCCAGCTCCGGCCACGGCGGGAATGTTGAGCGATCGCGCAATGATCGCCGTGTGGCTGGTCGCCCCGCCCGCCGCCGTGCAGAACCCGTGGATTTTGGCTGGGTCTAAGCCTGCCGTATCCGAGGGGGCCAGTTCGTCGGCAATCAAAATCACCGGATGATCGGGCAGGCCCGCCCCGGCATCACCCCCACCCACCAGCCGCGCCAGCACCCGCTGGCCCACGTCGCGCACGTCCGCCGCCCGGCCCGAGAGAACGGGATCGGCCAGCGCTTCTAGTTCCTTCGCCTTGGCCTCGATCACCTGCTGCCAGGCCCAGGGGGCGCTGTGGTTGGGGGGAATGCGGTTGAGGGCCTCCTGCTGTAGCTCGGGGTCAGCGAGGAATTCGCGGTGGGCCTGGAAGATCGCCGCCTTGGCCTTACCGGATCGGTCTTTAATCGTGGTGTACAGCTCGGTGAGATCCATATCGGCGAGGGCGATCGCATCCCTCAACCGATCCTGCTCGGCGGCAGCATCGGCAGCGGTGTCGGCAAACTCGAGTTTGGTATGGCGAAAGCGGTGCAGGGGGGCGATCGCCAGCCCTGGGGAAGCCGCCACCCCAGCGATCGCATCACTCTCCAATTCCAAGGCAGGCAGTTCCAGCGCCGGACTAGCCGCCGCTTCCTCCTCTTCCTCCAGCCCGTCTTCTACGGCCTGCTGCAAGGCACTCAGCGCCTGGGAAGCGTCGCTGCCCTTGGCCAGCACCCGCACCACACTATCGCGCTCGACCCCCAGCTTCAGCAGCGACATCAGGCTTTTGCCGTTGGCCACCTGGTCGCCGTAGCGCACCCGCACCTCGGCACTAAAGGATTTCGCCAGATCAGCAAACACCGTGGCGGGGCGAGCGTGCAGCCCCGTGGGCGCGTCAATGGTGACATCGACAAACTGGTCGAAGCCCTCGGTATCCAGGGTTTTGTTGGGGGATGACTTGCCGGTGAGGCGATCGCAGATTACCTGGGCATCGTCTGTTTCCGCCAGGACTTGCACCGCTGCCGGGTCATCGAGCACGTGGGTGAGGTTGGTGAGAATTTGCAAATGCTCGTCGGACTTTGCCGCAATGCCCACCACTAGCCGCACCACCTCACCGGGGTTCCACTCCACCCCCGCCGGAATTTGTAGCACCGCAATGCCTGTGGTCACAATCAAGTCGCGCTTTGCGGGCTGCCCGTGGGGAATGGCAATGCTGTTGCCCAGGTAGGTGTTGGCCTGGGTCTCGCGGGCCAGCATGCTATCGACGTAACCGGGCTGAATGTGACCGCTGGCCACTAACAATTCTCCCACCTGACAAATCGCGTCTTCTTTACTGTGGACAGTGGCCTTGAGTCGCACATCTGCCGCCGTTAGATTAATCATTCAGCCGTCTCTCAATGGGGCAATTCAATGGGTAATTAATCCTAGGCAAACGCACAAAACTAACCCAGAATTTTGTCGCTTCCTGGCTAGGGATCACCCCCCTGCAAACATTTCACCGTATGACTTAATTGTTCAAGACTGGCGAGTATCTAGGCAGGGTTTGTCATATTTCCTTAGACATCGCATAAAGTTTTGTAGCGTGCGCTAGCCGATTGAGCAAACCGTGGGCGATCGCCGTCTCCGTCGCCAAGCTCCTCACCAACCAGCCATCAGGGCCAGCTTTACCCATCAAAAATTACCGCTAAGGCCAGTTCTGGCCAAGATACCTATGGATTTTGATTTCTCCCGAGGGCGCAGGCCCTGCGACCCTACAGGGGGTATCGTCTTATCCAATAAATCGCCATAACTACTCATTGATATTTACAGAATTTAACAGTGTCCCACCACAGGCTTTCCGAGAAAATGTATCGCTGCACACAGTGTGCCTAGGAAGAGAATTTTATAAGTGAGCTGATAAAAACCTAGACAAATCAGCCTTTACATCGAGCGGCTATCATCCCTACAATTCAGGATCTCAACTGTGGCCCCACCATGCAAGACACACAATTAGAGCCGGTGCTGACCCTTGAGGCCGTACCTAAAGATCTACAGGCCGAAGCCAAAGGTGTCTCTCTCAGGGATGTTACAAAAAAATACGGTTCCTTTGCTGCTGTTCAGAATATTACCCTCGATATTGCTGCCGGGTCTTACACCTGTTTGCTCGGGCCTAGCGGCTGCGGCAAAACCACAACCATGCGCATGATCGCAGGCCACGAAGAGATTTCTGAAGGCGATATTTACATTGGTGAAACGCGCATTAACAGCATTCCGGCTACCCAGCGCAACACCGCCATGATGTTTCAAAACTATGCGCTGTTTCCCCATAAAACCGTGTGGGATAACGTCGATTTTGGTCTCAAAATGCGCGGCATGACCAAGGCCGATCGCCAGCACCGCGTCGGCGAAATGCTAGAGGTAGTGGGGTTGAGCAGTTTTAGCGATCGCAAACCCGCCCAGCTCAGCGGTGGCCAGCAGCAGCGGGTCGCCCTCGCCCGTGCCCTGGTCACCCGCCCCCAGGTGCTCATGCTCGACGAACCCCTCAGCGCCCTCGATGAATCATTGCGGGTCAAAACCCGGGGCGAACTGCGCAAACTTCAGCGCCAGTTTGGCATGACCTTTATCCAGGTCACCCACAATCAAGACGAAGCCTACTCCCTCTCCGACCAGATCGTCGTGATGGATCACGGGCGGGTAGACCAGGTGGGCACCCCCAACGACATTTTCACCAGGCCCCTGTCGAAGTTTGTGGCCAAGTTCACAGGCGACAACAACATCTTCGAAGGCACCATTACCAGCGCCGTGCAAGACACCAGCGGCCAACTCATCCAGCTTGATGTGCCGGGCCTGGGCAATCTGCTCTGCCTGGGCGACTACGCCCAGGTAGGCAGCACCGCCGCCTGCTGTATCCGCGCCGACTTGATGCAGATCAAAACCCCCGACGAAGCAGAAAAGTCCGTCTGTGGCCCTGCCACTAACCGGGTCACCGCCCGCATCACCGCCGTCGAGTTCACCGGCTACGTCACCCGCGTCTCCCTGGTGCTAGAGCGCAACGGCATGGAGGTGCTCTACAAAGCCCGCACCCCCGACTGGCTCACCACCTCCTTCACCGAAGGCCAGGTGGTCGTGCTCGACTGGGCCGCCGCCGACTGCGTATTTTTGTCGCACTAGGGCGATAGCTGATCCAATATCACCCTTCAGCCGCTAAAACTACCCGGCGATCGCCCCTCTCCTCCCACCCCATTCCAAACCCGTCGTTGTTATTCACCTGAACCGCTAACTATGGCTAAGTTTTCTCGTCGCCACGTCATCCGCACTGGTCTTGCCGCTGGGGCCTTTCTCACCGCTACCCGCTGCGCTGCCCCCTCTGGCACCCCCAATAACCCAGCCCCCGGCCCCCAGGTCAACACCAACCAATCTAAAGACGTTACCCTGCGGCTGATTGGCACTGGGGTCTCGCAAATTAACGACATTCGCGACAAAGCCCAGGAAGACCTGGGCTTTAAGTTCGACATGCGGGCGCTGAGCACCGAAGAAAACAACCAGATCGCCATCACCCAGCCCGGCCAGTACGACATTTTCGACGGCGAATACTTCAGCCTGCCCCTGGTGGTGCCCTCCGGCAACCTGCAACCCATCGACATCAAGCGCGTCACCAACTACGACCAAATTGTCTCCTTCTTCAGAACCGGCGAGTTCAAGGGCCTGCCGGTCGAACAGTCCCAGGGTACGGCTCCCTACCGCGTGCAATATCTAACGGGTGCCGACTCTAGGGAGTTTTCAGCGACCCCCACCGACTTCGCCACCCTAATCCCCTTCCAGTACAACGCCGATACCCTGGGCTATCGCCCCGACCTGGTGGGGCGCGAAATTAAGAGCTGGGGTGAGCTGTTCAATCCAGAATTTAAGGGCAAGACCTCCATTCTCGACATTCCCCAAATCGGCATTATGGATGCGGCGATGGTGGCCGAGTCGCTGGGTCTGATGAGCTTTGGCGACAAGGGCAACATGACCCGAGCCGAAATCGACCAAATCATTGAAATTCTCAAAGAGCAAAAGCGCAACGGTCAGTTTCGCGCCTTTTGGAAGACCTTTGATGAGTCGGTTAACCTGATGACCTCGGGAGAAGTCGTGCTGCAATCGATGTGGTCTCCCGCTGTGACCGCTGTGCAGTCGCAGGGTCTCGACTGTGTCTATGCTCCCCTGGACGAGGGCTATCGGGGCTGGGGCGGCGGCATTGGCCTCTCTAAAAACCTAGAGGGCATTCAGCTGGATGCAGCCTACGAGTACATCAACTGGATGCTCGACGGGTGGGTGGGGGCCTTCCTCGGTCGCCAGGGCTACTACAGCGCCGCCCCCGAAGCAGCCCGCAAGTTTATGTCTGCCGCCGAGTGGGATTTTTGGTATGAAGGTAAGCCTGCCGCCGAAGATATGGTAGACCCCTTTGGTAAAACTCTAGCCAAATCGGGGACGGTACGCGACGGCGGCTCCTTCGACGAGCGCTTTGGCAACATTGTTTGCTGGAACTCCACTATGGAAGAAAACACCTACCTGGTGCAGAAGTGGAACGAGTTTATTGCCTCGTAGCCGGATAAATTTTGAGTTTTGATATCAGGTCCGCTTAAGTGCTCCTAATCTGTCATTCCTACGGAAGTGGGAATTCATTGGGGATGAGTTACTCCAGGATGGATTCCCGCCTCTGCGGGAATGACAGGCAAGCCGTTTTCTGTCGGTTAATGAATTGGACTTCATACAAGTTTCTCGATGAACCCACCCCTACCCCTCCCAAGAGGGGATGGCTAAGCTGTTATTTCCAAAAATTATTTTCTGTCAAACTCATGTTTTATAGCTGTAGCCAGTTCGGTTAAAACATGCCTCCTAAGAACGTTTGAACGTTCGAACGTTTCTAGGGTTTCTGGATGTCCTAACCCAAATGACTATGGCTATAATTCAAAACTCAAAATCAAAGATTCAAAACGTTATTACACCTTTTCTATGTCTGAAGTCTGGAAAACACTCAAGCCCTACGCGCTCATTACCCCCCAGACATTGGTGTTTCTCCTGTTTCTGGTATTCCCCATCATCATGATTGGGGTGGTGAGTTTTTGGGAATTCACCGGCTACTCGATGGTCCCGGCCTTTACCTTCGATAACTATCGCGGCATTTTTACCAACGCCACCCTCAACACCTACCTCAACACCTTTAAGTTTTTAGGGCTGGTATGGGTGGCTACGCTGCTGATTGGCTATCCGGTGGCGTATTTTTTGGCTTTCCACGTGCCCAAGCTAGAGTGGCAAATTCTGCTGTTTTTGGTCTGTACCATCCCCTTTTGGACCTCAAACATCATTCGGATGATCTCGTGGGTGCCGCTGCTGGGGCGGGGCGGATTAGTCAACCAAGGGTTGATGAGCATAGGCCTGATTCAACAGCCCCTAGACTGGTTGCTCTACTCCGATTTTGCGGTCGTGCTGGGGATGGTGCATCTCTACATCATTTTTATGATTGCGCCAATTTTTAACAGCCTGATGCGGATTGATCGTTCCCTGGTGACGGCGGCTGAAGACCTTGGGGCTTCTGGAGTTCAGGTTTTTAAGGAGGTGATTTTGCCCTTGTCTGCGCCTGGCATTGCGATCGGGTCAATTTTCATTGTCACCCTGATCATGGGCGAGTTTGTGACGGTGCGGCTAATGGGGGGCGGCCAGGCGGCGTCGGTGGGCAAGCTGATTCAGACCCAGATTGGCAGCTTGCAGTACCCCTTGGCGGCGGCCAATGCGATCGTGCTGCTAGCGGTGACGATGCTGATCATTATCTCCATTTTGCGGGTGCTAGATATTCGCAAAGAACTGTAAGCCTCCATCCCCTCCTAGGAGGGGTGCCCGATAGGGCGGGGTGGGTCTGCAAGATTTTGGGCTAACCCACCCCTACCCCTCCCAGGAGGGGATTTGCCAACCGTAGCCAACCGTAGCGATTATCTTCTTTGTCAAGCTCATCCTGCTATGCGATTAGCCTCGGCGGGATGGCAGCGGAAATCAAGCCAGGAGCCCTGCCTGCATCAGACAGAGTCTTGCTGTTCCTTATGTGGCGGCGGGCAGGGAGCAAGCCGGAGCCTGCCAGAGGGTGTCATGTTCTACCATGGCATTGAGAATAATCACCAGTTTGTGCATGCAGGCCACCAGGGCAACCTTTTTGAGTTTTCCCCGCTGCAGCAGGCGCTGGTAGTAATCGCGAATGACCGGATTATGGCGAGTGGCGACTAACGCGGCCATGTAGAGGCCTGTGCGCACGGTGGCTCGACCGCCGCTAATCATCCGCTTACCCCGCATCTGGCCGCTATCGCGGTTGAACGGGGCGAGGCCACACAAGCTGGCTAGGCGCTTCGCTGAGATCTGTCCTAACTCGGGGAGTGAGGCCAAGAGGAGCCCCGTCGTCACAGCCCCAATACCCGGCACACTGGTGAGGATCTCGCGGGTGCGCTGCCACTGATCGCTCTGGGCGATGAGCTGCTCAATCTGGGTATCGAGGTCTTGGATCTGTTGCTTGAGCCAGTCAATATGCTGCTCAATGCTCTGACCCGTCCTGGCTCGTGCTGAGCGTTGCCGGGCTTTTTCGGCACTCATCATCTCGACGAGTTGCTGCCGTCGCGTGACGAGGTCTTGAAGGTGTTGACTGGCCTCACTCGCCATCGCCCGTACCTCTGGACGGATGGCATCGGCAAAGTGAGCCAACACCTCGGCATCAATTTTGTCTGTTTTAGCCATGCGCCCCGTGGCCCGGGCAAAATCACGCACTTGACGTGGATTCACCACAACGGCGGGCCAGCCCTCCGCCATCAACGTTCGCGCCGCCAGGGCTTGATAGCCCCCGGTCGCTTCCAGCACAATCAGACTCGTCTCGCGACGAAACGCCGTTAACGCCTGTAGCAACTCTCTTAAACCAGAGTCACTGTTGGCCACCTGAACGCTTAATCCAAGTGGACGGACGTACACATCTAAGGTGCGCTTGGATACGTCAATGCCAACCCATTGATGCGCTTGTGATAGTTCAGTCATGGTTGTATCCACCCGTGTAGGAGGTTAATCTGACATCACTCGTCCTTGCTCGATACGGAGTCTAAGCTCCTGGCGATTTTGCGAGTTAACTTCAGAGGTGTGCAGCGACCCATGCTACGTTCGGTTTTGGACAACCTAGGGTGGGACGGTCTGCCACACACCTCTAAAGATACAAGGGTGGGCACTGCCCCCCATTCCACCCCTGAGCATTACCCATGCAAAAACGTTCTCTTTCCTTCTACCTGCTCCTCGCCTTCTTCTGCCTCTTCGTGCTGTTTCTCTACGGCCCGATGATCACCATTTTTATGCTGTCGCTCCAGGGGCCAGAGGGCGGGTTAACCTTCCCCATGCGAGGCTTTAGCGTTTACTGGCTGGGGCAAGTGTTTCAAGAGCAGCGGGTGGGCAACTTCATCGAGCCATTCTTTCGATCTTTGGTGCTGGGGGGCGCGGTGATGGCCATCACCATTGCCGCCTCGGTGCTAGCCAGTATGGGATTTCGCCAGCGCTTTAAGGGCTCCACGGTAATTTTTTACATGACCATTGCCAGTCTGATCGTGCCCAGCATTCTGGTGTCGTTGGGCATTGGCGTGGTGTTTCAGGTGATGGGTTGGCAGACCAACTGGTTTACCTCTGGCCTGGGGGCACACCTGACCTGGACACTGCCGATCGCATTTTTGATCATGCTGGGCATTTTCAACCGATTTAACCCCTCCTACGAAGAGGCAGCCCGCGACCTGGGGGCCACCGACTCAAAGACCTTCTGGGAGATTGTCATGCCCCTGATTGCGCCGAGTTTGCTGGGGGTGGGGCTGCTGACCTTTACCCTCTCCTACGACGAATTTACCCGCACCTCGCTGGTATCGGGGCAGCGCAATACGCTGCCGCTGGAGATCTTTGGCATGACGACCAATGTGACTTCTCCAGCCCTCTATGCCCTGGGCACCTTAACCACCCTATTTTCAGCCTCTATGATTTTGATTGCATTTTTTGCCTACTCTGCCGTGGTTAAACGCCAGCGAGGGCAAGTTTAAGCAGGATTAAAAAAACTAGGGCAGCCGCCCTCACCCACAGTAGGCCCGACTAGGATGGGCCAATGGAACGAGAAACTTTTTTGGCCCTGCTGCGGCAGCATCGGGCGATCGCCGTCATTCGTGCACCGGAGGTAGCCCTGGGCGTTCGCTTAGCCGAAGCTGCCGCTGCTGGCGGCATACGCCTGATCGAAATTACCTGGAACAGTGCCCACCCCGCCCAATTGGTTGAGCAGCTCAGCCAGCAATTGCCCCACTGCCACATCGGCATCGGTACAGCCCTGTCGATCGCCGATGTTAAAGATGCCGTGGGCGCGGGAGCGCAGTTTTGCTTTTGTCCCCACACCGACTCTGCTCTAATTGACTTGGCTCACAGCTTGCAAACCCCCATTGTGCCTGGGGCACTCACCCCCAACGAAATTGTCACCGCCTGGCAGGCCGGAGCCACCGCCGTCAAGATCTTTCCCATTGGGGCAATGGGTGGGGCGAGCTATATTCGCAGCCTTCAGGGGCCGCTGGCTCAGATTCCACTGATCCCCACGGGCGGCGTCACGGTGGCCAATGCAGGGGAAATGGTGCAGGCGGGGGCGATCGCCGTGGGGCTATCTACCAGCCTATTTCCTCCAGCCGCTGTAGAGAACGAGGAAGGATCTACGGTCACGCAGTTAGCAACGCAGCTGGTGAATCAACTCAGGGCGATCGCACCCCATCCCTAGCTGCCCAGCTTAAAGGCCTCCACACAGAAGGCATAGATCGCCCCAATCTTGGCGCTGTTAATGCAGTCGAGCCAGAGCGGCTTCGGCACCTTTTTGAGCAGCTCAGGATCGCGCCAGCGACGGCTGTACACCAGCCAGCTCACTAGTTCAATTCCAACTACCAAAAAGGCTGAGACTACCGTGTCTTGTACCGCCGCCTGACCGGCGATCGCCGCTAAAGACACCGCAAAGAAATAACCCAGCAGCAGGCTGAGCAACACCAGAGACACCCGCCGCCAGGGGTTGACTAGCCACAGGCTCAACTGATCGCCCAAATCATCGATCAGGGTGCTTAAACGGGTGCGCTGCATGGGTTATCCCCTCAGATGCCGACAGTGATACCTCAACCGAGCTGCAAACCCAACCTGGCTGCAAACCTCTAGAATCTCAGGCTAAAACTCACCCCGACAGCTGGGGTGCAGCCCACCTTGAAGACACACGTACTCTAGCTGGTCGCCCCGCAGATTTAAAGCCCGAGAAAAGTCTACGCCCACCAGCGACTCTGTTTTATCGGGTTCAGCCAGGGTCGCCACAAAGCCATTCCCCTGCGATCGCTCGGGCACAAAAAACTGAGCTCCCGCCAAGTTGACCCCCGCCAGATTGGCCCCCGTCAGCACCACATCTTCTAAGTTGGCCCCCTCTAGGCTGGCCCCCTCTAGATTGGCCTGACTGAGGTCAGCGCCGTTAAGCCAGCTATGGCTTAGATTGGCCTGACGCAGATTGGCCCCCGCCAGGTTAGCCCCCGCCAGATGGGCCTCAGCCAAATCGGCCTGAGTTAGATTCGCCGATGTCAGCCTTGTCCCCGCCAAATGGGCCTGACGCAGGCGAGCCTTCACCAGGCTGGCCTGGCTGAGGTTGGCATCGGTCAAGTCAGCACCGACCAGGCTAGTGCCATCAAACGTGCCGTGGCTGACATCGGCGGCAATAAACCAGGCGCTGCTGGCATTGGCACCCGAAAAATCAGCATAGGGCGCTAGAGAATTGCTCAGATTAGCCCGCAGCAAACTCGTGTTGCGAAATATAGTGTGGCGCAGGTGGGCGGCCACCAGGCTGGCCTCAGTCAAATCTGAGCCACTGAAATCGGTAATCCAGTCGTCAAAGGTATCGGTGCGACCATCGGCACCGGGATCAAAAAACTTGGCCTTGCGCATCCGGGCTCCCGACAGCACGGCGTTTCGCCAAACAATCCCGGCTAAATGCTGCTGCTCTAGCACCAGCGTAAACTCATCGGGGCTTTCAATCACATAGCCAAGATTGGTGCCGCTGAGATCGACTTGGTTTAAGTTGCCGTTGTGCAGCACCAAAATCTTGGCCAGGGTGCGCTTCACCGTCCGCTGTCGCAGTTGGGGAATAAGCTGCTGGTCGGGCGGCAGGGCCAATAGGTCGTTGGCCAGCGCCAAATTTAACCGTTGCAGGGGTGGAATCGCCGGTGGACCTAGGGTAACCAATGCCTGCTGTAGGGTATCGAGCAGGCCAGGGTCACCGGTTTGAGCCAGCATATCGACCAGCAGCGGAATAGCGCGAGGATCTTGACTGCTCGATAGCGCCAGCGCCGCCGCCTGGCGATCGCTAAAGGAGGCCGCATTGCGGCTGAGATTTTCGACCAGCGCTAAAAATAGAGCATCGCCAGCATCGCCCCCCACCGCAGGCAGTCGCCGATCTAGCCACAGTGCCCCCAGCCCACCCAGGGCAACGACCCCAGCCAAGGCTCCCATCAAGGGGATATGTCGCCGCCAGCCGCGCGGCCCCAACACCTCAGCCGAGTCTGCCGGAGACAGCACGATCGCCGTCAGGCCACCATATTCTTCAGTGGTCAACCCCACCAGCGGCACCGCCAGCGAGGTAGACCGAGGACCGTCAGCCCCACTGCTGTCTTGATCTTCAGCGGCGGGGACGTAGCGGCTGGGCACCTGTCCACCCCGCAGCAGCAGCACCCGAGTGCCCGCGATATCGTCATACCAGCTACGCCGCGATCGCCGCGTCTGCCCCGTCGCCCCAATGGCCAAACTGCTTGCCAAGGTTAGGCCGCCCAACCACGGCAAACTCGGGAAGGCACCGCTTCCCAACCACAGGCCATAGGCCACCGCCGCCGGTACTCCCCACCGTCCCAGCTCACGGACTAGGGCCGTTTTTGCCCCTAGCCCGGCGGGCTTGTCAGCGACCACTTGCAACCCCAACCAGGCTTTCGGCCAGGTTTTACCCTGGGCAGCTAGACCGTAGACTTGGCTGCCGGCAACGGCCACTGGCAGCACCAGCGCCGTAAACCACAGCAGATTGGTGAGCGGCGGCACCTCAGTGGCCAACCGCTGACGCGATAGCCCCAAGGGACGGGCGATCGCCCCCTGCACCATCGTGACAGCCGGATTCAACGGCACCGCCTCAGCCGCAGACTGGTGGCGTACGGCTTCGCCTAACCCCCAGGGCAGCACAGCACTACCGATCAATAGACCGGCCTCCAGACTCCAGGCCATCAGCCGCCGCAGGGCTAAACTGTGGGTCGCCGACAGCCGCCCCTTAACTCGGGCCGCAGACACCTGAGCAGAAATCGGCTGAGAATGAGAGGTCTGTGCCATAGCGAACCCGAAAAAATTCAACTGCTAAAACCACCGGACATAACCGAGCGATCGCCGCTGAGCATAGGGATCGAACCTTTCCAGCAGAATTGCCCCTCATGATAGCGAAGGCAGCTCATTTCGGCGGGTTTTGCCTCGCCCTATTTTGCTAGCGATTTAGAGCAATCCCAGACCAATCGGTCGTTTACGAATCGGGCAGAAGACAGGCACCTGAAAATCTGTCACATTAACTGTCACATCCGCCTGTATCTCTAGATACCATAGGGACATATCAAAAATGCTCCTAGCTTAGGAGGACACGCCATGACATCTCTGCTTAAATTTGTTGCTCTGCCCGCTGCGGCCCTGGCCTTGGGCGCTGGCGTAGCCTCCGCTCAACCGGTTGCCCAAACTCCCCTCAGCCAGCCTGTGCAGATCAGCGGCTCGGTTACTCCCAGCCGCCCTTCCAACTGCGGCGTTCTAGGCGATGGCGCAGTGCAAGTGTTGCAGGTCACCCAAGACTTCGCCGCCGTTGATGTTGCAGTCAATGGCACCAGTGGCCTCACCCTATTGATTCAGGGCAACAATGGCTTTAGCGAATGTCACACGGGTGGCGGCGGCACCATCAACGCACCGGGTCTGCTCAATCGGGGTACCTACTCTTTCTTTGTAGGCAATAGCGGCTCAGCCCCCACTAACTACAACCTCACCATCCGAGAAAACTAGGCTGACGTCTGGAATTTTTCTCTCTAATGGTGGGCAGTGCCCACCCTAAGGTGGTTTCAGTCCCTTAATCAAACGGGGTACTTCTTTTCTAGAAGTCTTCTAAACCACTGCCCCATAGCTAACAGCGGTCGATTCAAATTTATTGGGTCGACCGCTGTGCTGTGCCTATCAATCCAGGCTATAAGCCGCTGCGCACCAGACCACTATAGGGTTGCCAGATCTGCATCGTTTGCCCCTGAGCCAGCAAAAAATCTCCTCGGGGGCTGAACTGAAAGGGGCCAACCTCGTGCAGTTGTGCCAGCGGTTGCCCCGTCGCCACCGACCACAGGGTAATGCCCTGGCGGGGAATGGGCTCGCTGTCGGTCAGCGGCAGCAGCAGGGTATGGGTAGCCAAAGTCTGGCCATCGGCGCTAAAGGCGACCTGGCCCAAGTTGGTGGGCTGAATGTGGTGCCCTGCCGTCTGGTTGAGGGGAATAAAATGCACCGTCTCGCGGGTGGCTAGGTTCCACAGACGGGCGGTGGTGCCATCGCTGGTGGCCAGCCGCTCCCCGTTGGGGCTGTAGGCCAGGTGGCGCAGGGGTTCATGCACCGTCAGGGTGAGCTGGCGGGCTCCGGTGGCGGCGCTCCAAAACTTGAGGCTGTTGTCGGCATCGCCCGTGGCCAGGGTGGTGCCGTCGGGGCTAAAGGCCAGGGGCAGGGGCGCAATCCCGTTTCCGGCGCGATCTACCAGGGTGCGGATTAACCGACCGCTGGGCACCTCCCACAGCTGGAGAGTATTTTGGTCGGTAGCGGTGGCCAGGCGCTGCCCGTTGGGGCTAAAGCGCAGGGTGTGAACGATGCCGCTGGCGGCGGGGATGGAGATAGTCTGCAAGAGCCGCCCGGTTTGCAAGTCCCAGAGTTTAACCGTGTGGTCGGCGCTGGCGCTGGCCAGGGTTTGGCCCGTGGGGCTGAGAGCGATCGCCCGCACGGCATACCGATGCCCCTCGAAGGTTCGCACAGGCTCGCCGGTAGTGGCCGACCACAGCCGCACCACCCCGTAGGACATCCCTGCCGCTACCAACTGGCTGTCGGGGGTAAAGGCGATCGCATTGGCCACATCTCCCACGATGCGATCGCCCTGGCCGACGGGCTCTTGGGGTGGGTTGCCCTGGGCCGAGGCCGCCAGCGCTGGCCCCCGGTGCAGGGTAATGATGCGGTTACCCCGCTGGGCATTCCACAGGGCCAGGGTGCTTTCCCCTCGGGAGGGGCAGCCCGGCGCGTAGCTGTGACTGCCGATCGCCACCACCGCCCCATTCGGGCTAATGGCCGAAGACACCGGAGTGATCGGGCATTGGGCCTCGGGGTAGAGAGACTTGAGATCGATGGTGCGGGCCAGCTGGGGCCGCTGCCAAGAGCCCACATCGGGCACCGTCAGCGCCAGCGCCGTCTCGACCCAGCTGTAGAGGATGGGTATGTATTGGTTGAACCGCGCCCCCTGCACGTACATGGCATCGATGGTGCAGCTGCCGCAGCTCTCCACCTGGAAAAGGCGAGAAATTTGCGCCCAGCTCACCCCGGCCCAGGGCAGGTGGCCCACTGGGGCATTGAGGGAGGAGTTGAGTTCCATCTCGGTCAGCCAGTCCCCAGCGATGAAGGTGGGATCTTCTCGACCGGGGGGGCGCGTCCAGCCAACGCGATCGCCAAAAGCCTTAGCCGCCAATGAGGAATCGTTGGGGTGCTGCGCACTCACCTCAGCCCAGATGCGCTGCTGCACGCTAAAGCCAAACCGCCCGCCGCTAGCCTCAACCCAGAGCTGATCGAGGGTTTTCAGCACCTCGGGGGGAACATTGGTCACTAGGCCAGGCCCCAAAATATTGCCACCGGGATGAAGCCACGGGTCGAGCAGACGGCGGGTTTCAGCATCGGCAGCCTGCCAGTCTTGGGCCGCGAGGTGCGATCGCAGCGCACTCATATCCACAGCCTGGGCCTGCTGCACCGTAGGCGTGGGTACCTGGGCCTGGGCGACGGTTACGCCGAGAGGATGGGCCAGAGCCGCAACTAATGCTAAGCCCAGGCTGATGGCGCGAAACTTTAAAATCTTCATAGTTGCAGTCCTGCAATGAGGGTGGCCAGGTGAGGTTCAAAGGCAGCTAAATCAGCTTCGTTCCCAAACGATCCACTGGGGTCGCCGCCGATGACGCCCGTGACAAAAACGTAAATCTGCTCGCCATCGGTAGCTACATAGCCCACGGTGCGATCGAACACAGCGCCGTTGGGGTGGGTGATGGTGTAGCCGTAGCGCAGGCCCGGCAAACGGCCGACCCTGGCGGGGGCGGGGGGCACTGCCGAGAACTGGAGGTTGGGGTCGGCCCCGGCGCGATCGCTTTTTATGGCCGCATAGTGATCGGCCACCCAGATCTCGAGAAACTGCCGCTGGGCCACTGGGGTAGTGGGCACTGCCCCAGGCCAACTCTCCTCGCTGAAGGGATGGCTAAAGCGTTCGACGGTGCCGAGAATTTCGCCGTTGGCAGTGACACAGAGCAGCACCGGATTGTCGCAGGGTTCTACCTGCCAGTTTTCGGGGGCCGAGGTTGGCCCCAGCAGATCGGCCCAGTCAGTGGTCGCGGCATTGACCACAGCGGGCGATTCAGCGATCGGAGACGGCGGCGGTGCCCCAGTGCAGGCGGGCAACACCATACAAAACAGAACCATACCGGCCACAGCCGGGAGTTGTGGGAAAAGTTTCATCGTAGTGGGGGCAAAAAAGGCTTGGGCGGGGTGTGCTGTCATCGGATCCGAGCAACCCTGCCAAACCTGAGGATAAGGGGTTAGCCTGTCTTTCCTGGCCTGAGGCAGTGGTCAAAGACCAGCCCCAGGGGCGATCGCCCTGAAACGACAGGAAATACGGCTATTACGCTACTTCACCGACAGCAGAGATAATTCCTGACGCTGGCAGCTAATATCTAGTGTGCTGAGTGCCGAGTCGTTGGCCGCCGCTGTTTCCAGAATTGAAACTGCCGAGTTTTACAGCAGACACAACAGTGGCGGCGATCTTTGCCATTAGCGGCCCATGCCCCTCCTAGCAGTGGGGCATGGGCCTATTGCCCTTATGCGATCACTTTGGTTAACGAAAAGCTGGCCAAATTCGGCGATCGCATTAAACCATACCCATACAACAACCGTATCGCCTGGACTATCGCGAAGACAGTAGCCGGCCTTGGTCTCTGGCTTGTTTAATGACTAACCTATTGCTAGTAAACAGTTGAATGCCGGGGACAGAGGCATAATCCATGTCATCGGTGAGAACTTGGACGGGTTTTACGCCTGTGTTGCGGATGGCTTGGAGGAAAAACAGGTCATAACCATCCAAGGCTATCTCCTGGAAATGATCGGCGACGGTGTTGGCCAGCTTTTCGTCAATGGTGAGGTCTGCGGAGGAAGCGAGCATGGTGATTTGGTTCCAGGCATTCCAAACAATGCCGGCGACTAGAGCATGTACATGGGGGTAGTTATGGCGGTATTCCTTTGGCTTTAAGGCTTCGATTTTGTTGCTGCGCTTAAAAATCTCAAATTCCGATCTTTCAATAATGTGGGCGATTTCAGCCAAAATCAGGCCACAGTATTTGAGCCGCACCCCACAGACAAGGGCGGCGTTGAGATACCGGGTATAGACTCTGAGTTTTTGCTCGTCTCGCCTAGCTCTATTACGGTCTGGCTCAGGGGGAAGGCCATAGGTCTGCCAGAGCCAGACGTTGGTGTCGACGAGAAGAACGTCGCTAGGCCTGGGGGTGTCATTTTGAATATCGACAACGTCGGCACAGATGGTGAGATTGATAGTCATGCATCAAAGCTGTCGGCGTACTCTTCCATCACGGCATCGGCTGCTGCTTGGTACTGACTGTCAGAATAGTATCGCCTGGCGCTGGTGATGATGTGATGGAGGATGGAGGTTCCGCTGGAGTTGAGGTTGCTGATCTTCAGCAGTTGGTTAAGGTCATCGGTGGAGATGTCTTTAAGCAACTGCCCGATCGCAAAGTTGAAGAAGGCTGATGCGAACACCTTGACCTCAGCGAAGTTGAGCTCTATAGAACGCCCGTCGAGCAGGTCGCGGTGGATGTGGTCGTAAACCTGCTGCCCGTGGTCGGCGGAAATGGCGTACTCGCCTGTAATGTCATGAATGTTGAGGATCATGGGTGCTGCTCCCGCTAAAACCAGGGTCAGAGGTTTCGGACGCTAGACAGTAGTAGGACTCATCACATCGAAAGCCAGGTCTACCAGTGTTCCGGTGAAGTTAGTATATCCATTCGATTGTCCCAATAGCTAAGGCTCAGCACTGGCTTTTCGGCGGCCTAGGGTTCCTAGGCCGCCCGCAGAGCGACGATCCAGTATTCGGGTATCTCTAGTGCGGCCTATTCCGCCCGGTCATGACACTTTAAGCGGGTGGGGGGAATCGAACCCCCATCATTAGCTTGGAAGGCTAAGGTTTTACCACTAAACTACACCCGCAAAACCAGAAGCTATTCTACCACAGGGCCGCCGCACATAGGCTACCCGTGAGGCGCTTGTGCTCAGCCCTGGGGCGATCGCGATCTTCAGTCAAGCCACGGCCAACTTGCCCTTCTTTTGATGGATTCGATACCAGACGACTTAGTTAAGATCTTTATAATGAGTAACTTAGCAGCCGTTCTAAAAGCCGCAGACGTTGAGTTGCAACTATGACGCCATTAACGTCGCACGTTGCCGCAGCGTACTCGGGTGTTGAGACCTGTACCAGTTACCATTGTCCAATTCTGCTGATAAATCTTGGGTCTGCCTGTGTCTGCATCTGCATCGACAGCTTATTTGTTAGTCTCTCACGGCAGCCGTGACCCCAGGCCTGGCCAGGGCATGGAGCGTTTAGCTCAGTTTGTGCGATCGCCTGAAGCCGGTCTCTGGGGCGGATGTACTCATCCTAGCGATCGCCCTGATTTCCGCCTTGAAACCAAGCGGCGATCCGCTGGAGTGGGAGCCTCCCTGCGTCGAGCTACCGCCTCCGACGGGCTGCGCCCTGCCGCCAGTGGGTTGACCTTTACAGAAGCCGGTATTTTTCGCAACCGAGTGTCGCAGCCCGAAACCGTCAGCGGTCCCCTGGTGGGCACGGCTTGCCTAGAAGCTGAGGCTCTGCCCCTACACCAGCAGATCATCACCTTTAGCCGTCGTGCTCACGCCGCCGGAGCCCAGCGGGTGCGGTTAGTGCCGCTGTTTTTGCTGGCTGGAGTCCACGTGATGGAGGACATTCCCGCTGAGGTTGAACGGGCACAGCAGGCATTACCCGATTTCGCCCTAGAAGTATGTGCCCACCTGGGCAGCCACCCTGGCATGCCAGGGCTGTTGCACCACAAGCTGCGCACGACCACCACCGAAATGCTGATTTTGCTGGCCCACGGCAGCCGTCGGCCTGGGGGCAACGACTCGATTTGTAGCCTAGCCCAAGCCCTAGGTGGAACTGCCGCCTTTTGGGCCGTGGCCCCCAGTCTAGAAGCTCAAGTCATCCAGCAGATGCAGAGTGGGGTGCAGCGGGTGGCCATTTTGCCCTACTTTTTGTTCGCCGGTAGCACGACCGATGCCATTACCCACCTCACTGAAGAGCTAGCCGAACGCTTTCCCCCCATGGGCTTTCACCTGCTACCGCCCCTAGGGCCATCCCTCGACCTAGCCCGATTGGTGGTGGATCTAGCCCTAGATCAGGTGCCGCCTAAGGCGCAGCAGGCACTGGTTCCCATGCAGCGAGTGGCCTTTCGGCATGCTGTTTATCCGTCCTCTCATCCTTCGTCGCTGGTGTCTTAAGAAGCGCCAGGTAGAAAGTCGGTCGCTCCAGTCCTCCTATAGCAACCGGCGACAGGTAGGCTAAAGCATGGTAGTTTTTGTGGCTGCCTTAATGATGTTTTTAGAATTTGAGTTTAACAGCGCTTATGGTGTCGGCAGATTCTAGGCCCGCAGAGGGCTACTCCTACGGCAAAGTCTATTTAGTAGGCGCAGGCCCTGGTGACCCAGGGTTGTTTACGCTGCGGGGTAAGGGGTTACTAGAATGTGCCGATGTGGTGATTCACGATGCTTTGGTCAGCGCCCCAATTTTGGCGATGGTCAACCCCCAGGCAGTGGTGCTTGATGCGGGCAAGCGGCGGGGTCGTCACTCCCTCGGCCAAGATGAAATCAACCATCTGATTATTGACCAAGCCCAAGAGCATGCTGTGGTGGTGCGCCTGAAGGGGGGCGACCCCTTTGTATTTGGGCGCGGCGGCGAAGAAATGGCAGCCCTAGTGGCGGCTGGCATTGAAGTGGAAGTGGTGCCGGGGATTACCGCTGGGGTGGCGGTGCCAGCCTACGCAGGCATTCCGGTTACCCACCGGAGTCAGAGTTCTTCGGTAACCTTTGTGACGGGCCACGAGGCCGCAGGCAAGTATCGCCCCAGGGTCAACTGGCGGGCCTTGGCCCAGGGGTCTGAAACCATTGTGGTCTACATGGGCATTCACAACCTGGGCACGATTACTGCCGAACTGCTGGCCGCCGAGCTCAGCCCCGAAACCCCGGTGGCGCTAATTCGCTGGGGCACCTACCCTCAGCAAGAAACGCTGATCGGCACCCTGGCGACCATTGTGGTCCAGGTGGCCGAGACAGGGTTTGAGGCCCCTGCGATCGCGGTGATTGGCCAGGTGGTGAGTTGGCACGAGGTGTTTAGCCACTGCCGTCCCACGGGCACGATTTGGCCCTAAGAACCGGGGATAAAGGACGGTTACCTCTGTCCTGCTTAGGCTCCCAGGCATGAAGTCGAGCTAAGCCTTGGCCTGCTTTAAAAAATCCAACACTTCGTCGATCCAGTCGATCCAGTCTTGTTCGTAGCGCAGACCTCGGCGCAGGGTGAGGTAGCGAAACTGCTCCATTTTGGGTGGATCTGCGATCGCGCCGTAGAGCTCGGCCTTGGCCTGGTAATTGGCCCACTTTTCGCTGTGCAGCTGGCGGCGACGGTGGAGTTCTTGCACCAGCAGCCCATCAGATACAAAGGGGGCGGCCAGCACCTTAACCAGCAGATCTTCGCGGATGGGGGTGGGTTCGGTGGGGGCACTGTACCAGCGGACGAGTTCGCCCTTACCCGCCTCGGTGATGCTGTAAATCTTTTTGTCGGGCTTGCCCGCCTGGGGCACAGTCTCGTAGGTCACCCAGCCCTGGTGCTCCATTTTGCTCAGCTCGCGGTAGATCTGCTGCTGGCTAGCTTGCCAGTAGCAGCTAACGCTCTCTTCAAAACGCTTGCTGATGTCGTAGCCGCTGTAGGGCTGATGAGACAAGACCGCCAAAATCGTGTGGGACAGGGCCATATAGCAAAAGAGCGAGAAGTGAAGGGTGAAGAGTGAAGGGTGAAGGGTGAAGGGTGAAGGGTGGAAAACATGCCCATAGCCCTTGAATCCTAGGATTTTGGGGCTGTTCTAACTCAGGCTTTGAGGGCTATGAGTCGCGCAATTAGGTCGCTTGAGGGAGCGCTGTTGACATACTCAACTATTTGAGTATAGTCTTTGGGCATGGTACACAACAAATTGAATATCTACTTATTGAATACAGACTAGTTGTACATAGTGCCCTGTGGCCCAAGCGTAAAACTTTTATTCAACCGATTTTAGATGGGGCATTCTGCCCAAGCCGCCTCGGCGGTGTACTCACTGCACTCAAGTCACGTTCTATCTATATGGTGCCGTCATGACCGACGCTCCCGCTTCTCCCGCTGCTATCGATTCTCTGCCGACCAAAACGCTGCCCGCCAAACCCGAGATCAAGTCGGTTGGCAACCTCAAAAAGCCCCGACGTTGGCGACTGCGGCTGCGTCGCTGGTGGCTGGTACCCCTGGCCACTCTGCCGCTAGCGGTGGTCGTGGGCATGCGCCAGGTCACTCAGCCCGCCGCCCCCGCTCCCGCTGCTGCGCTACTTCCGGTGGAAGTGGTAGCGCTGACCCCGGTAGAGTCTTACACCGTCGAACGCCAGTACACGGGTGAGATTGTCGCCCAGCGCAGCAGTGCTCTGGGGTTTGAGCAGGGCGGCACGGTGGTGGCAGTGTTGGTCAAAGCGGGCGATCGCGTCGAGGCCGGGCAGCCCCTGGCGCGTCTCGACACCCGCAGTTTAGCCACCCAGCGCCAGCAGCTAGTGGCTCAGCGTGACCAGGCCGTCGCCACCCTGAGCGAGTTGCAGAATGGCCCGCGCCAGCAGTCGATTGCCGCTGCCCAAGCAGCGGTCGGCGATCTGGAGCAGCAGCTGGCCCTCTCAACCGCCCAGCGCGATCGCCGAGCCGACCTCTACCAGCGCGGCGCAATTTCCCGTGAAGAACTCGACCAGCAGACCTTTGGCACCGGGGCACTCACCAACCGTCTAGCCCAGGCCCAGAGCGAGCTAGACGAACTGCTAGCCGGTACTCGCCCCGAGCAGATCGCCGCCCAGGTAGCTCGCGTTAGTCAGCTAGAGGCGGCCATTCAAGCGGTGGATGTGGATCTGTCCAAGGCTGTGATCACGGCTCCCTTTGGGGGGCGAATTAGCGATCGCCCGGTCGATGAAGGCATGGTAGTCAGCGGTGGCCAGCCCGTGCTGCAACTCACCGAAGGCGGCGCGACCGAAGCCCGCATCGGCCTACCCGCAGAAGTCGCCGATCGCCTGCCCCTCGGCAGCACTCAAACCGTTGAAATGGGTAGCCGCCGATTTTCTGCCACCGTCACCGCCCTGCTGCCCGAGCTAGAGACCACCAGCCGCACCGTCACCGCCGTGCTAACGCTAGACACCGCCGCCGATCTCACCCTAGGCCAAACCGCTCGGCTCGTGCTCACAGACACCCAGCCCACCGCCGGATTCTGGCTGCCCTCCACCGCCCTGGTGCAGGGGGAGCAGGGGCTGTGGTCGGTGTATGTGGCGCGGGGTGAAGAGAGTGCCGCCACCTACACCGTGGCCCGCCAGCCGGTGGAACTGCTGCACACCGAAGGGGAGCGGGTGCTGGTGCAGGGGCTAGTAGAAACGGGCGATCGCGTCATTAGCAGTGGTACCCACCGAGTCGTGCCTGGCCAGGCTGTCAATGTTTCCCTGTAGGGGCGCAAGCGCCTGCGCTTTCACACTATTCCCGCCATGCCCCCTATCCCCATGCCAGTATTTGTCACCGCCAGAGCTGCGACCAGAATTGCGGCCACGGCCAGAGTCGATACACTTGCGTTAAGTTCTGACGACTTATTCAGCGAGGAAATCACTATGGCCGGGGTGCCCACACCAGGTCTCGACCTGATCAAAACCTTTGAGGGCTTGAGCCTGCAAGCCTACCCAGATCCCAAGACCGGGAATTTGCCCATTACCATTGGCTGGGGGTCAACCCGCGATAAAAATGGTCAGCCCTTTAAGCTGGGCGATCGCATCACCCGCCAAGAGGCCGACGACCTGCTGCTGGCCCAGGCCGCCAACTCCTACCTACCGCCCCAGCGCAACATCCCCGGCTGGAACACCCTGAACGAAAACCAGCAGGGGGCGATTCTCAGCTTTGCCTACAACCTGGGGGCGCGGTTCTACGGGGCCAGCGGCTTTGAGACCATCTCGCGGGTGCTGCGCAACCAGGAGTGGAACAACATTGAGGCAGCACTGATTCTTTACCGCAACCCCGGCACCAATGTGGAAGAGGGGTTACTGCGCCGCCGTCTCTCGGAGGCCAATGTGTTTCTGGCGGGCACCCCAGGGGTAGCTCTGAGCACAGCGGGCCAGCGCTACCTGGCGGGCGGGCGCACCCCCGTACCCGGCTCTAGACTCAGCCGTGAGGCCCAGACCTACCTGGCCAATCGCCCCACGGTCGGTAGCTCAACCGGCGGCTCGGGCGGCGGCTCAGGCGGGGGGGGGAGTGCAGCGCCACCGGCTCCAGGTTCGCGGTTGCTGGCCCTCACCAACCCCCTCACTAGCGGCGAAGATGTGCAACAGGTGCAAGAGGCGCTGCGGCGCTGGGGAGCTACGATCACCGCTGACGGCCTGTTTGGCCCCGACACCCGACAGGCCGTAGAGCAATTTCAGCGATCGCAGAATCTGGTCGCCGATGGCATTGTTGGCCCCCAAACTTGGGCCTTGCTCCAGCGGCAGCCCACCCCACCTACCCCACCCACTCCACCAACCCCGCCGCCCAATCGGCTGCTGCGCCTCACCAACCCCTTTACGACCGGCGAAGACGTGCGGACCGTTCAGCAAGGGTTGACGAGGGCGGGCATTGCCGTCACCGCCGACGGCATTTTTGGCCCCGCCACCGATCGCGCCGTGCGCCAGTTTCAGACCAACCGAGGCCTGATCGCCGACGGCATTGTGGGGCCGCAGACCTGGGCCAGACTGCAAAATCAGCCCTCTACCCCGCCACCGGCTCCCACACCACCGGCCCCTACACCACCGGCCCCCATGCCACCGGCCCCCAGCACCCCGACCCACATTCGCGTACTGCGCCTCGCCACCCCCTTCACCCGAGGCGACGATGTGCGGCTCGTGCAGCAGGCCCTGGCCCGCGCCGGGTTTCCGCTGATCCCCGACGGCGTGTTTGGCCCCGATACCGATCGCGCCGTGCGTCAGTTTCAGACCAACCGAAGGTTAACCGTCGATGGCATTGTCGGCAGTCAAACCCGCCGTGCCCTGGGGGTCTGAAGCCATTCCAGCCTCAATCCACCCCCCACCCATCCACCCCCCTCCTCTCCCATGAACCTCTTCTACCGCAACCGCCAGCTTCTCTTGCTCACTCTGGTGCTGATCGTCGTCTGGGGGCTGTCGGCGTTTATCACCCTGCCACGCCTCGAAGACCCGGAGATTGTGCAGCGGTTTGCCCGTGTCACCACATTCTTACCGGGGGCAACACCGGAGCGGGTCGAGACCCTGGTGACGGAGAAGATCGAGGATCAGCTGTTTGAGCTAGAGGAAATTGAGTCGCTGCGATCGACCTCGGGCAGTGGCATTTCGGTGATCACCATCGAGCTCAAAGACACGATCGCCGAGGTAGACTCGGTGTGGGCCAAGGTGCGCAGCAAGGTAGATGACGCGGTGCCAGAGCTACCCGCCGAGGCCACGGTGCCCGAGTACGCCGACAGCTCGACTAAGGCTAGCGCCCTGATCGTGGGCCTCACCTGGACGCGGGACGACGCACCCAACTACGCGATTTTGGGGCGGATGGCGGCGGTGCTGGAAGATCGCCTGCGGGCGATTCCCGGCACCGAGACAGTGGAGATCTTTGGCGAACCCGACGAAGAAATTCGGGTAGATATAGCGATGACGGAACTGTCGCGGCTGGGGCTGTCAGCGGCGGCCCTCTCCCAGCAAATTGCCGCCAGCGATGCCAAGGTGGCGGCGGGGCAGTTTCGCAGCGACAGTACGGAATTTCTGCTGGAGGTGAACAGCAGCCTCAGCACCCTAGAGCAGATTCGCGCTATCCCAATCGCAGCGGGGGGCGAAGGCCAGGTGGCGCGACTGGGAGACATCGCCACCGTTACCAAAGCGGTACAAGACCCGCCCAGCGATCTGGCCCTGGTGAATGGGCATGGAGCGATCGCCCTCTCGGCCAAAGTCGAGTCGGCTCAGCGGGTTGACCAGTGGGCCGTGCAGGCGAAGACAGTGCTGGATGCTTTTCGCGCCGAGCTGCCGGCAGGGCTGGATCTGCAAATCGTGCTCGACCAGAGCCAGTATGTGCAGCAGCGGCTGAATGGGGTGGTGAGCAACCTAATTTTGGGTTCGCTGCTGGTGATTGGCGTCTCGCTGCTAATTTTGGGCTGGAAGTCGGCCCTGCTGGTAGGGCTGGCCCTGCCGCTCACGACACTGATGGTGTTTGGCACCATGAAGGTGCTGGGGATACCGCTGCACCAAATGTCGGTGACGGGGGTGATTATCGCCCTGGGGCTGCTGATCGACAACGCCATCATTGTGGTAGACGAGGTGCAGGGGCGGCTGCGCCAGGGTATTTTGCCGGGCGAGGCGGTGGCCGAGACCGTGCGCCATTTGCTGGTGCCGCTGCTGGCTTCGACCCTAACGACAGTGCTGGCCTTTATTCCCATTGCCCTGTCGCCAGGGGGCGTGGGCGAGTTTATCGGCACCATTGGCCTGACGGTAATTTTGGCGCTGCTGAGTTCGCTGGCCCTGTCGCTGACGGTGATTGTGTCGCTGGTAGGGCGGCTGCACCAGTGGAACCCGCTGCCCTTGCGCTGGGGCTGGTGGCACTCCGGCTTTGCCAACGACGCCCTGGCCAATGGCTATCGGTGGACACTAGGGACAGCGTTTCGGCGGCCCTGGTTAGGGGTTGGCCTATCGCTCATGCTGCCAGTGATGGGCTTTGCGGTGTTTGCCACCCTGCCCCAGCAATTCTTTCCGCCGACCAACCGCAACCAGTTTCAAATTGAGTTTGAGTTGCCCACTCAGACGTCCCTTGCTGCTACCCAGACTCAGATTCGCCAGGCGAGAGAACTGGCGCTTCAGCATCCCGACGTTGAGGATATCCACTGGTTTATGGGCCGCAGCGCGCCACCCTTTTTCTACAACGTGCTCGACAACCGCCGCAATGCCCAGAACTACGCCCAGGGCATTGTGCAACTGGCGAGCACCGATCACTTGAGAGAAACGATCCAGGCACTGCAAGGGGAGCTAGATGCCGCCTTTCCCCAGGCCCAGGTGCTGGTGAAGCAGCTAGAGCAGGGGCCACCCTTCGACGCGCCGATTGAGCTGCGGGTCTACGGCGCAGATTTGGTGGGGCTACGAGACCTGGGCGATCGCCTGCGCGCTGAGCTGGCCCAAGTTACCGACGTGGTGCACACCCGCGCCACCCTAACGGAGGCTTTGCCCAAGCTGGCCCTCACGGTGGATGAAGCCCAGGCCCGCCGTCTGGGGCTCGACAACCAGGCGATCGCCAGCCAGCTGAATGCCGCTCTCGATGGGAGAACTGGCGGCTCAGTGCTAGACGGCAGCCGCGACATTCCGGTGCGGGTGCGAGTGCCGGGAGCACAGCAGGGCGATCTGGGGGCGATCGCCGCCCTCGATATGGTCACCGCCCAGGGACAGATGCCGCTCGATGCGATCGCCGCTCTAGCGTTGGTGCCCGACACCGCCAGCATCAGCCGCCGCAATGGCCAGCGGATCAATACAGTGCAGGCTTTCATCACCGCCGGAGCGCTGCCCAGCACGGTGCTGGCCGCTTTTCAGGCTCGGCTAGATGAACAGGGCTTTGAGTTGCCCCCCGGTTACCGGATTGAGTACGGCGGCGAGGCCGACGCCAGGGGAACGGCGGTAGGAAATTTGCTCTCCACCGTGGGTGTGTTGGGCATTTTGATGACCGCGACCCTGGTGCTGTCGTTTAACTCCTTTGGGCTGGCGGCGCTGATTGGGTCGGTGGCGGTGCTGGCGGTGGGCCTCGCCGCCCTGGCGCTCAAGCTGTTTGGTTCAATCTTTGGCTTCACCGCCATTCTTGGCACCCTGGGGCTGATTGGTCTGGCGATCAACGACTCGATTGTGGTGCTGGCGGCGCTACGGGAACACCCCGAGGCCAAGCTGGGTCACCCCCAAGCGGTAGAAGATGTGGTGTTTCACGCCACCCGCCATGTGATTGCCACCACGGTGACGACCATTATTGGCTTTGTGCCGCTAATGCTCGACCCCACTGGCTTTTGGCCACCGCTGGCGATCGCGATCGCAGGCGGCCTCGGCGGCGCAACGCTGCTGGCCCTCTACTACATTCCCTCGGCCTATCGGCTGATGAGCTACCGCCGCCCTAGAATCGTGGCCTCGGCAAAGTCAGCTCTGCCGATTTAGCAGGTAACCCGAGTTTCAGGTTTCAGGTTTCGGCATCCCCTCCTGGGAGGGGCAGGGGTGGGTTAATCGGGTTTCGGGCTTCGGCATCCCCTCCTGGGAGGGGCAGGGGTGGGTTAATCGGGTTTCCGGTAGGGGTGGGCACCGGCTGGTTCACTCAACCACGGGTTCGCCCCATCTCTATCTCTACCCCTAGGGGGGTCACGTATTTTTTAATTTGCTAGATGCTGTGCTCATAAACATACGTGATTAAGCTAAGCAGCGCTTTGTATTAAAAATTTTGATTTAAACAGTTTTTCTTAAAAACATAAGCCCCTAAAGGACTAATTATGACCTTTCAAGTTCTACTTCACTGGATTTATGTAGTCGGCATGATCGCTGGGGCCAGTTATTTTTTGATATTAAGTCGCAACCCCCAGGGGGTGCCGCGCTATGAATATGCGATCGCGACCTTTATCCCCATTTGGTCGGGTCTAGCCTATATGGCGATGGCCGTTGACCAGGGCAAGTTAGAAATTGCGGGGCAGTTGGCCCACTACGCCCGCTATATCGACTGGGTCGTCACCACGCCGTTACTGCTGCTCGCCCTGGGTCTAACCGCGATGCACCGCATGGCCAAAGACTGGGTGATGATTGGCTCATTGATGGGGACTCAGGTGGTAGTCGTGGTCACCGGGTTAGTTGCCGATCTGTCTACGACACCAGAAATTCGCTACCTTTGGTATTTCTGCGGGGTTGGCGCTTTCTTGGTGGTAATGTGGGGCATTTGGGGACCAATGCGGGCCAAAACCCGTGAACAGGGGCCAGAGTTATCGAATTTTTATGACAGCCTTTTAACCTACTTTACGGTGCTATGGATTGGCTATCCTGTTGTTTGGATTATTGGTCCTTCAGGGCTGGGATTAATTAATCAAGACATGGACACACTGCTGTTTTGTGTGCTGCCGTTTTTCTCTAAGGTGGGCTTTAGCTTTTTCGATCTTCACGGGTTGCGTAATCTTAAAGATGAGTCTTCTGCCTATCGACAAACCGGCGGCGATCGCGTTGTGGGCGATCTGCTAAAGCGCTTAGGCCGGGGCCAGCGGTTTAAAAAATATCGGCGCGGGCCGGTGAATCAGTGACCGTCTGCCCTTTAACTGGAAGGGGCTATTTCTGCTAGGGTTGGGAATGGTCTTGAGTTCCCCCCGATGAAGCTACTCTGCATCAGCAATGGCCATGGCGAAGACGGCATTGCGGTTCGCATTTTGAAACAACTGCGTCAGTTGCCCGGTGCGCCCAGTCTCGCCGCCCTACCCATTGTGGGCGAAGGCAGGGCCTACGAGAAGGCGGGCATTGCCATCCATGGCCCGACCCAGGCTATGCCCTCCGGCGGCTTTATCTATATGGATCGCGACCAGCTGTGGCGCGATGTTCGGGGGGGGTTGGTGGGGCTCACCCTAGCCCAGCTCAAAACCGCCCGCCAGTGGGCCAAAAGCGGCGGCAAAATTTTGGCGGTGGGCGACATTGTGCCCCTGGCGATCGCCTGGCAAAGTGGGGCTGAGTACAGCTTTATCGGCACGGCCAAATCAGAGTATTACCTGCGCGATGAAACCCAGCGCCTGCCCGGTCGCCCCCCGCTGGAGGGCTGGTCGGGCTCGGTCTACGTGCCCTGGGAGCGGTGGTTGATGGCCCACCCCCGCTGCCAAGGAGTCTTTGCCCGCGACCAGCTCACCACCGATTTTTTGCAAAGGAAAGGGGTGCCCGCCCTCTACCCCGGCAACCCGATGATGGATGATTTGGAAACCCGCGCCGACAAGCTGGCTCGGCTCACTGCGACCTTTGCCCCGGCCCCGGCGGTGCTCACCCTGGCGCTGCTACCCGGCTCCCGCGCCCCCGAGGCCTTTGACAACTGGCAGCGGATGATCGGTGCGATCGCCTCGGTGATGGAGACCTTTGGCAATCGGCAAATTCGCTTGCTGGCTGCTCTGTCTCCCTCCCTCAACCTGGCGGCCTTTAAAGATGGCTTGCTCGATGCGGGCTGGCAGCCTGTAGTGGGTGAGCTTCCAACCTTTCAGCGCCAGGGGAGTCAGGGCAACAGCGGCGTGCTGGTGCTCACCACCAATGCCTTTGCCGAATGCCTGCACCTGGCCGATGCCGCCCTGGCCACCGCTGGTACCGCCACCGAACAGGCGGTGGGCTTGGGCAAGCCCGTCGTCACCTTCCCTGGCCCTGGGCCCCAGTTTACCGACGCCTTTGCCGAAGCCCAGTCGCGGTTGCTCGGCCCGTCAGTGATATTGCTCAGCCAGCCCCACGAGGCCGGGGCGGCCCTGCAAACCTGTTTGGCCGATGGCCCCCGGCTCCAGCGCATTGTCGAGAATGGTCGCCGCCGCATGGGTCAGCCGGGAGCAGCCCGTGCGATCGCCACAGTACTCCACCAGCACTATGCCCAGCCGCCCTACTCCGACGCCACCTCTCGGGTCACCTGATTGCGGCTAGGGTCGCCGTAGCGAAACGGCCCGGTCTGCATACGGACCTTAGTGCGCATCTCGGGGGGCGCATCGGCGATTCCCCAGTGGGCCTGAATCGCCTGCAACAGCTGGTCTTGCTGCACCCGCAGATCGGGAAGAGCCCAGCCCTTATTAATAATGGCAAACCACACCGGCCCCCGCTCGGCAGTGGGCACCATCCCCGCCAGGGCGCTGACCTCGGCTAGGGTGCCCGTTTTGACGGCCGCTGTCGCCGGAATGCGACGATCGATTAAGGTGCCCGTGTCTTCTCCTGCCACCGGCAGCACATCGGCGATCGAGTAGCCCTGGGCGTTGAGTTGATTCTGTATGGCTACGGTCAGGGCCACCGCTACCCGCGCCGACATCTGGTTATTGGTGCCCAGGCCCGACCCATTGGCCAAACTAATTTCGCCAGCGGGCAGATCGGCGGCGGCAGTGGCCTTAGTCATCACCTGCCCCGGCCCGCCCGCCAGGTCGGCCACCAGCTCCGACATCACATTGTTGCTGTAGATATTCATTGCCTTGAGAATAGCCACCAGCGGTAGCGACTGGTGCCGCACCACCCAATTCACCGCTACATTGTTGAGGTCGGCGGGCGGTACCCACCGGGCACCACCATCAATTTGAAGAGCCGGTTGAGCCGTGCCAGGGGGCAGGGTGCCGTAGGCCTGGCGCGTTTGCCAGGTCCAGGTGCTAGCCGACATCACCTGCTTGAGCGCCCTGAGCGAACCGTTGAGATCTTCCTCAAAATTCATGGTGAACGGGCCTGTCACCAACACATCCCCCGTCACCCGTTGAATGCCCAGGGTTTGCAGACGGTTGGCCAGCACAATGCCCTCCTCCCAGACAAACAGCGGGTCACCGCCGCCCTGAATCACCAGATCGCCGTTGAGCACGCCATTTTCTACGGTGCCATTTAGGCCCACCAGGGTTTCAAAACGGTGGTCAAGGGGCCAGGTCTCTAGAGCCGCTAGCGTCGTCGCCAGCTTCGTCAACGAGGCGGCGGGCATCAGCACATCGCCCTGGTGCTGAGTAATCACGCGCTGCCCCACCTGAATCCAAATACCCTGGTCGGGCACCGACCACCCCTGCCGCCGCAGCCCTTCTACGTACTGAGCCACGATCGCATCGACCACCGGGTCGCGGGCCAACCCCTCTATCCACGGCGACTGCCACTGCACCTGTAGGGCAGCGGGGTTTAGCCCAGACACATGCAGGGGCAGGGGGTCTCTCACGCCCAACAGTACCGAAAGCACACCGAGGGGCATTGCCAGCCAAGACAACATAGCAGGGTGCACAGCCATTCCTCATCGCATCAACGGAACCAGGCCCCTAGGCCACAGTTTCACCGACCACGATACACCAGTTATGACTGTGGCCAGCCTGATTAAGACATCTCCTTTAAGAACGTTTGAACGTTCAAACGTTCGTCGGGCTTCTAGATGTCCTAACCCAGGTGATCATGGCTATATCTCAGAATCGAGAGCGATCGCCTTGGGGCCTGGAGCGGCGATCGCCATCACGATCGCTGCAACGCTAACACCTGCTCTGTCGTCATCGGTTCAGGGGTCATGGTGTAGAGCACCCCATCACTTACCGAAACCAGGTTCAAAAAATAGTCGGGTTCGCCCGCCTTGCTGACGGCGTAGACCCTTACCCCCGAGTCAATCGCTAACACTTCACCAGTGACATTGCTGAGTCGGTAGCCCTGGGCCTCTAGGCGATCTTGCAGGTCGCCAGCGGCGGTGCGCCAGCTGCTGCTCACCGGGCTACGCCAGCAGGTGGCCAACCCTGGGCAGGTGGCCTGGGCTCCAGCCAGGTGGGGAAAGTCGGCGAAGGGGGCCGGGGGTTCGGGCTCTAGCGTTGCCGGGGGAGGTGCGACGGCAGGGGCAAGGGCAGCGGGGGTCTCGGGCGGAACCACAGCTTCAGGTGGGGCCACGGCCGCAGGCGCAGCGGCGGTAGGTGCCACCGGGGCAGTAGGTGCCGGTGGGGCAACAGCGGGCGCAGGCGGAGCCTCGGACGGCGGGGCCACCGCCTCTGATCTCGGCAGCACCGTTACCGCTACATCGTTGGGCGGCGGCAAAGTCTCAGCCGGGGGCGCTGGGGGCTGAGGGGCTGACTCTTGGCCAGGCATGACCAGGGCCAGCAGCACCCCGTGAACTCCTAGCGAGGCCGCAACGCACAGCAGCCCAAGCCAGGATCGCGCCGATTTTCGCCGGGGCAACAGTAGACGGCGAAAGGGAAAAGGTGAGGGGGCTAATCTAGGAGTCATTGTCGAAAAGTTGCGATCGCGGTAGCTCAGGCCCTAACAGGACTGATTACTCTTTGCCCCCATTCTAAAGCCAATGCCCCATAGGCTCAAGCCCATTCCCTAGAGTCCTTTTCGGCTAGGTGTGTGTTAGAAAGTTGAAACGCCTCCCTAGCCCCCCTGGCCCCATGATCAAAGCCAGTGGCATCTTTATCAAGAGAAAATGTCAATAAGGGGGTAGAATACAATCTGATTTCATTTAGCCCTGGCCTTGCCCAGCGGGCTTAAAACTTTTGAGGTAACACCCGATGACATTGAAACGACGCGCATTTTTAGGGGCGGGTGCCGCCGCCACCGCCGTGGCCCTGGGCTCTCTTCGCCAGCGCCCCGCCAACGCTCAGTTTGGCTTTGGCCGACGGTCAGTCGTCAACCTGTACTCGTCGCGCCACTACGACACCGACGACCAGCTGTACGAAGGCTTTCGTGCCGCTACGGGCATTCGGGTCAATGTAGTTGAGGCCGAGGCCGACCAGCTCATCGAGCGGATCAAGAGTGAAGGGCAAAACAGCCCCGCCGACCTGCTGATGACCGTCGATGCCGGTCGCCTCTGGCGGGCAGAACAGGAAGATCTCTTCCAACCGGTTTCTTCGGCAGTGCTGAGCGCCGCTATCCCCGAAAATCTGCGCCATCCCGACGGGCTGTGGTTTGGCCTCACCCAGCGGGCGCGGGTGCTGATGTACAACAAGGCCACCGTTGACCCCGCCGACCTCTCCACCTACGAAGACCTGGTAGACCCCAAATGGCGTGGGCGCATTTTGACCCGCAGTTCCACCAACATCTACAGTCAGTCGCTGGTGGGTTCCATGATTGCTGCCCACGGCGAGGCCGACACCGAGGCCTGGGCTCGGGGCCTGGTAGCCAACTTTGCCCGCGACCCCCAGGGGGGCGACACCGACCAGATCAAAGCCGTTGCTGCCGGGCTGGGCGATGTTGCCATCTCCAATACCTACTACCTGGCCCGCCTGATCAAGTCTGACAAAGCCGAAGATCAGGCCGTTGCTGAAGCCATTGGGGTGTTTTTCCCTAACCAGGACGATCGCGGTACCCACGTCAATATCAGCGGGGCCGGGGTGCTCAAAACAGCCCCTAACGCCGCCGCTGCTGTGCGGTTCTTGGAGTATCTGTCTAGCCCCGAGGCCCAGCGCATCTTTGCCGAGAGCAACAACGAGTACCCGGTCGTAGAAGGCGTGGCGATCGACTCTGTGGTAGCAGGCTTTGGCGAGTTTAAAGCTGATACCCTCAATGCCTCTGTGTTTGGCCGCAACAACCCCGAGGCCCTGCGCATCACCGATCGCGCTGGCTGGAATTGACATCCTCACCACCCAATCGCTAGGCGATATGGGTGGTGATTCCTTGAGTCGCCCCAAAGATTTCCTGCTTCACAGCCAGCCAGCTAGACTGAGTGACCTCAGCCCCCGCCGCCTCGACTCCACAGGCAATTTCGACCACCCGTTGCCCACGGGCAGAAATAACTTGAGCCGCTGCCACATCACGGGGCTTAATTGACCCGCAGTTGTGGCAGTGATGAATCCGGGTTGAGAGGTCTTTGCGTACCTCTGCCCTGCAATCAGGACACTCTTGGCTAGTGCCCCGTGCCTCAACCTTGCCGTAAAACACATCGCGCTTAACGCACACCCAGGGCAGGACTTGGTTCGTAAATTGACCCAGCCCAGCGTCTAGCATGTGCTTACCCAGCATCCCTTTGGCCATGATGCGGAAGTCGAGATCTTCGACAAACACCATCCCTGCCTCGTCACAGAGGTGATAAGCCAGCTTAAAATGCCAGTCTTTGCGCGTGTCGGCAATGCGTTGATGGACTCTCCCAATCCTCTTCTGGAGCTTCAGCCAGTGAGCTGACCCCTTCTGCTTCCTCTTTAACCTGCGTTGCAGCAATTTCAGCTTGCGGTGCAGTTCATTGAAAAAGCGAGGTCGCTTGACCTGCTCTCCATCAGACGTTGAGAGAAAGTATTCCAGTCCAACATCAATCCCCACCGGATGTCCATGGGGCATCGTGGCGGGAATAGCAACATCAGCCTGGAGGCTAAGCATGACGAAATAGCCCGATGCCTTGCGGACGATCCGGGCCTGTTTCACCTCGAAGCGGTCCGGGATCTCCCGCGACCAGCGCACCTTCACCAACCCTAGTTGAGGCAGCTTAATCCCCGCTGGTGTGATGCAGTGCTTGAGCATCTGAGGGAAAGAAAAAGACCGCATCCGGTTTGGCTTTTTGAACCGAGGGAACCCCGACCGCTTCAACCGCCACGACTCCCAGGAGGCTTCCAGCTTTCTAATGACCTGCTGGAGGACCTGGGCGTTGACAGTCTTGAGCCGGGGGAATGCCGCTTTCGCTGCCGTCAGCGACTTGCACTGACGAGCATAGTTAGGAAATGGTGCATCGACTGGCAGAATAAACTCCTGCCGAATCGAACATGCATTTACCGGAGACTTGCGAGAATCCAGCCAGTCTTTACGTTCCCGCAGCGCAAAGTTCCAGACATTGCGACACACATCTAGGATGTCCTCAATCCCTGAAACCTGCTCGGCAGTTGGCTCTAGCTTGAATTCCCACGTCATATTCAGCATAGAGTCATTTTAACCTAAGAAATGATCGACTATTTCTTAGGGGTGACTGATTGCTCCCCCTGGTCGCCCGCCGCTTCACCACCCCCCAAGCCTTCGTCTATGGGCGGAGCACTGCGGCCGAACCTGGTAGATTTCGCGGTCGCTGCAAAGTGGACCGCCGGAAGGGCTATCCCACAAGAGTGTCTCATACCAAATCCGAGTCAGACAACCCCGATTCATAATCCAGGGACCCCGTAGGGGCGTAGCATGCTACGCCCCTACAAATCGGGGGTATTCGTTCAGGATTCAGTATCAGAGATCCTCAAGGGATCAACGGGCTACCCTCTTGTGGGATGGGCCTCTGGCCCGTCTTGACCTAATCAGGCATACTGCCATCCCCCGTTATAGAACAAGATTACCGGCGGCCCTTCTGGCGCTGGCCTTCTGGGTGCCGGTTCTCTGGGCGACGACTCTGCGATCGACGGTTGGGGTGGCGTAGGGCCTCCACGATAGTGGCCATAGCTCCTACCACTACCATTGCTAGGGGCGGCGATGGCCGCTGCGAGGCAGGCTCTGGGGCACGTTGTTGCGGGGTAGCCATTGCGGGCCGTGCCTCAGATTCCTCGAGGGCAAGAGGGCGGGCATCCTGGCCAGTACCCTCCCGATCGGCGATCGCCTCTACATACTCAGACCGGGGCACTCCCTGCTGTACCCGATCCTCGTCAGTCAGCGACACCGCAAAGGAGGCCGGGCGAATGTGGGAGCCGTAGCGTCGGGCATACACCTGGGTAAACTCTGCCCCAAACAGCAAAATCTGCGCCGAGTAAAAGATCCAAATCAAGAGCACCACCAGAGAACCAGCAGCACCGTAGGCCGACCCCACCGCCGCATTGCCCAGGTATAGGCCAATCAGCGTGCGCCCAATAGTAAAGAGAAACGCTGTAAATGCGGCCCCAATCCAAACATCTCCCCAGGCGATCTCGACATCGGGCAACACCCGATAGATCAGGGCAAACAACAGCGTAATCACCCCAAAAGAGACAATAAAGTTAATCCCTTCTGCCACCACCCCTAGGCTTGGCATCACCGTCGTCATGTAGCTGCTGACGCCAACGATCACTGCACTGAGCACCAAGGACACCAGCAGCAAAAAGGCAATCACCAGCACCATCCCGAAAGACAAAAACCTAGAGCGAAGAAAGGTAGCGATCCCCTGTCCGGGCTTGGGGGCGACTTCCCAAATGGTATTGAGGGCATCTTGCAGTTGCCCAAACACCCCCGAGGCCCCAAATAGCAGAATCACAATGCCGATGATACTGGCAATCACCCCGCCTTCCATCTGGTTGGCGTTGGCGATCATACTCTCGATGGCGTCGGCTCCCTCCTGGCCCATCAACCCCTGAATTTGCCCCACAATTTGCCCCTGAGCCGCCTCTTCGCCAAAAAAGATTGCCGCTACTGAAATTGCAATAATCAGCAGCGGCGCGATCGAAAAGATGGTGAAATAGGCCAGCGCTGCCGCCAGCCGAGAAACCTTGTCCTCCATCCACTCGGCAACGGTCTCTTTCAGCAGCGGTACGATCGAAGAAGCTTTCATGGTTGTTGGTTAGAATATCCGGCGATAAGAAGTCAAGTTAAAAGCAAGAAGATATCTGGAAAAGAAGATATCTTCACGTAGGGAGACAGGGCATGTGCTCTCAAGAGAAAGCAAAATCCTTGAGTTTTTTTTGTCAGAATTGTCTACGTCTGGCAAGCCGATTCAAGGTAGTAAGGGATCGCCAACGACAAGCTGAGCAAGTTTTCATCCTCTATAGATCTGCCGGTCAAACCAACCGATCTATCGATGCCAGTAGAAACCGGTGTGCTGAAGATAGCTGATTGGCTCGACGGTTTGCGTCTTTCTTCCGAGGGAACCTCGCCCGCCGCTGAGAAGATTTTGGGCAATCGGGCAGCAGGTGATGGTGCAAGGGTTGAGGGCAACCCTCCCAGGCATTGGACGCAGGTTTGCGCTTTTAGGAAGTTTCTGGGAAAGAAGATACTTGCATAACCCCGATTTCTAAAAGGCCAAACTGTAGGAGCGCATCGCATGCGCCCAGAGGTACCAGGGGTAACCAAGCAGGATTGGGTATAAGGCAGGTGTGAGCGGATGATTTCATGGCAGGTCTCAACAATTGAGATGCCAGACCCATTTCAGATTTTTGGCCCAGCTTCGCACCTTTTGGGCTTAGGGTAGCTAAACCTGTTGAATCAGACCCTTCCACCAAATCAATGCCACCCGTTTCCCATCCCTTCGATCGAGGCCTTCTGGTCGTCCTAATGAACTATAACGATCACGCTCCTCCCCATGTCCACATTAAGTATCAAAATGATTACAGGAGCTATCGTATTGAAATCAGCACACGACAATGGATGACTCCAGGCAAGCCGCTACCACCGAAACTAAAGCGACTGATTGAGGCCTGGGTAGAAGCCCATGAAGCCGCATTGCTAGAGCAGTGGCAAAACGCCATGAATAATCAACCCGTTGAAATTGTGGGGTAAATCGTCATGAAATGGGAAGCTTGGCAAGCGTTAGCTAAAGACGAAGCCTATTGGCAAAACTCAAACGAAAGAGGCCTCCTCAAAGCTGAATATCTCAATGGTTATTGGCTCAGGCTTTGGTTTGAGGAAGACCTGGACATCAGCATCTACGACCTCGACTTCTACCTCCTGTTAGTTGAAGAAAACCCAGGTCAAGCGCTGCTGCCCCTGAGAGACCAAGAGCGCTTTCAGTTTGTCAAAGGTGACTATGCCCTGATTTGGCCCAATCCCGAAACAGGTGCCTACGATGAAGCCGTCATCGATTTGGCCCCTGAATGTGTTCGTTTTTTCTGCGAACAGTATGGCCAACTAGTCAAAGCTCCTCAAGCACCCGTAGCGGCCTAAACACCCATTCGCTAGATAGCAGAATCAAGCCAGATCACCCAGAGACCTCATGACTCAGGCCGCCCTCACCACCGTCAGCTTTGAGCAATACCTGCACTACAGCGATCGCACCGACAGCCACCACGAACTCGTACGAGGGTACCTCCTTATAAATAGCCTCTTACCATTACCAAACTTTTGCCATCCTCAGCCCAAACCCCGGCATTTCAGGTTCGCAATTGACCACCTCAGGATTATCTAAAATCTCGGGTGCTTGCTCGGGCCGGTAGAGATGAACTTGACGATGCTTGCGATCGATTAACACCCCCAACCGCACCCCATTGGCCACATATTCAGCCAGTTTGTCTTGCAAACTCGCCAACGTATCACTACTCGACCGTAGCTCTATCACAAAGTCGGGCGCGATCGGTGCAAACGATGCCTGCTGCTCAGGTTCCAGCCTGTTCCAGCGATCAGACAAAATCCAGGCGGCATCAGGGGAGCGCATGGCACCATTCGGTAGCGTAAAGCCTGAGCTAGAGTCAAAGACTTCCCCAGTGCCATCGGCTTCTGCCCAGACATAAAGCTGTCCAAAAACCCTACCGTTGCGGTTTCCAGTATCAGCAAAGGCTGGCGGCATCACCACAATTTCTCCATCTGCGTTCCGCTCAATCCGCAAGTCAGGATTCGTTTGGCAAAAATCATAAAACTGATCATCACTCATCTGTGGCATGGCCAGGAGTGATGAAAGATTGATTGGTAATGGTGTTTTAACGGATTTAACCAGCAGGCTAGACATGGTTACCCTGGCTCCATCCACGGATATGTCTAATATCTTAGCGAACTGGCCTGTAGATTAAGCTTTACCCTCGTTAGCGATCTGCTTGCTCAGCCAGAGCACCGGCAGCAGCCCCACCAGAATGATCGCCAAGGCCGGGGCCGAGGCCTCGATCAGCCGCTCATCGGCGGCGTACTGGTAAACCCGCACCGCCAGAGTGTCGAAATTAAACGGGCGAATAATCAGCGTCGCGGGCAGTTCCTTCATCACATCGACAAACACCAGCATGGTGGCCGTGAGCAGACTGCTGCCCAGCAGCGGGCGGTGAACTTTGATCAGTGTTTGGCGCGGGCTCTGGCCCAGGCTGCGGGCGGCGTCATCCAGTGACGGCTTAATTTTGCTCAGCCCCGCCTCGGTGGCCCCAAAGCTGACGGCCAAAAACCGCACCAGGTAGGCAAACAGCAGCGCAATAATCGTGCCGCTGAGCAGCAGCCCGGTCGAAACGCCAAAGGTCTGCCGCATCCAGGCATCGATCGCATTGTCAAACCCGGCCAGCGGTATCAGCGTGCCCACCGCGATCACCGCGCCGGGCACTGCATAGCCCAGGTTAGCCCCCTGCACCGCGAGCTTCAGAAACGGGGTGCGATTCAGCCGCAGACCGTAGGCCATCACCAACGACAACACCACCGCCAGCACCGCCGCCAGCACCGCCAGCACCAGACTGTTGCGGCTCAGCACCCAAAAGCTGCGGTTCAAGGTCGCGTCGGCATTGCGCAGGGTCATGGCCAGCAGCAGCCCGATGGGCACAATTAGCCCCAGCAGCACCGGCACAAAGCAGGCCACCCAGGCCCCTACCGCCCGCAGCCCCGCCAATTCGTAGCGCGACTGCGACACCGATCGCCCCATGCCCTGGTAGTAGCGAGCCCGCCGCCGCGACTGCTGCTCTAGCAGCACCAGGGCAAAGATAAACAGCAGCAGCAGCGCCGAGAGCTGCACCGCCGCCGGGCGATCGCCCATGCCAAACCAGGTGCGGTAGATGCCTGTAGTAAAGGTCGGCACGCTGAAGTAGGCCACGGTGCCAAAGTCATTCAGGGTTTCCATCAGGGCCAGGGCGGTGCCAGCGGCGATCGCCGGTCGCGCCATAGGCAGCGCCACCGACCAAAAACTTTGCCACGGCCCCCGCCCCAAAGACCGGCTGGCCTCTAGGGTGGCGGTAGACTGCTCTAAAAACGCCACCCGCGCTAGCAAATAGACGTAGGGATAGAGCGTCAGGCTAAACAGCAAAATCGCCCCTTCGATCGAGCGAATGTTGGGGAACCAGTAGTCTGTCGCCCGCTGCCAGCCAAACAGGCCCCGTAGCGCCGTCTGCACCGGGCCAAAGTACTCCAGGGTGTCGGTGTAGACGTAGGCCAGAATGTAGGTGGGGGCCGCCAACGGCAGCAGCAGCAGCCACTCAAACCAGCGCCGCCCCCAAAATTGGCAGGTGCTCACCAGCCAGGCGGTGCTGACACCCAGGCCCAACACCCCCAGGCCCACGCCGACCATCAGCACCAGGGAGTTGCGCAGATAATCGGGCAGCACCGTCGCCGCCAAATGCTCCCAGGCTTCGCTAGAGTTGGTAAATAACCCCGTGAGAATGATTGCCACTGGCAATAACATCACCAGGGCAATCAGCCCCACCCCCACCGTCCAGCCATCTAGCCTAGGCAGCAAGGCTTTGCGGGGCATACCCAAGGCTTTCATAGATAGAAATTATTGCTACCCATTCCTTTTAACATAGAATGCAGCATCCACCCAAACCCGCCCCTGGGGGAGCGGTTCTGCCCGACAAAAAAAGCCCCACCTTGGCACGGTGGGGCTAAACGCGGAGAGAAAAAACCAAAGGCTAAGGCCGCCTAGAACCGGAAGGTCGCCCGCACAAAACCATAGAGGGCGGTGTTGTCGGTAACGGCACCGCCAGTGTTGGCGTATTTGGCGTCGCCGTAGACAAGCGCTGGGGTAATGGTCAGGTATCGGCTAAAGGGAATTTCGTAATAGCCTTCAATCAAGAACGGGTTGTCGCTGCGGCCTGCCAGCTGAGGGAGCTGGGTACCGTAAACAGCCAGTTCCGCCCCTTCCCGCAGGAAGTCATTGATGCCAGCCCCAGCACTCCAGCTAAAGTCGTTACCGCCGTTAAAGGTTTGGTAAGCTCCGTGACCAGCCACAAAGAAGCGGCCAAAGTTGAGGTTGACCAGTCCGGCAAAGGTATCTGTGGCCCCAGCCGCCGCCGCTGCCCCGGTGTTGTCGAGGGCAAAGATAGAAGAGCGATCGTTGTGTAGGTAGGTGACCCCAGCATTTAGAAAGCCTTGGCCCAGGTAGCTGAGCTGAGCGATGTAGCTCTGGTTAGCGGCGGCAAAGACCCCCACATTGGGCTGGGTGGCCCCAGGGTTGCCAGCGGTGTAGCCCGCGTCAAACACCAGGCTGTCGGTGAGGTTGATGTTGACTCCTACCCCAGCGCCGTTGCTGCTGCTACCGCCAGAGTTATAGAACTGAGGTTTGGCGGCGTCGGCAACTCCAGATCCGTGGTAAGGCACGATGGTGCTGGTCACCCAATCGTTACCCGATAGGCCGCGGGGAGACACGGTGAGATTGATACGGTTGCCCACTGGGAAGCGGTAGTAGAAATCGTCGATGGCAACGTTATAGCCACTGCCGCCAGCAGAATCGAGGCCACCAAAGGGCACTAGGGCGTTACCGTCACCCGATTGCAGACGAATCCGCAGGCGATCGCGACCGGTAAAGCTGGTGTCAAAGTTGAGCCGGGCGCGGGCCGCAACGCTGGCACTGGTCTCTTGCACCACGGGCGCATTGGCCGCGTTGACAATCACCAACGGATCAAAGGGCACCCCCAGGTGAAAATCGGCCTGACCCCGCAGTTTGGTTGTGGTCGAAAACTGCTGGGCGCGCAGGGTGGCGGTGTCGGCTTCTAGGGCATCGACGCGGCCCCGCAGGGTGGCTAGCTCAGCCTGAAACTCGTCTTGCAGGCGACGAATAGTAGCTAGATCCTCGGGGTTGAGGCCTGACTGGGCGATCAGGGTGGCGACGACATCTAGACAGGCATTGAGGCCGGCGGCAAACTCAAAGCGAGTCATGCTGCGCTGGCCGCGAAAGGTGCGATCGGGGTAGCCCTGAATGCAGCCGTAGTTCTCGACCAGGCTCTGTAGCGCCTGAAAAGCCCAATCTGAGGGCAGCACGTCGGTTAGCTCCGACACACTGGTGATTTGCGCTAGCTGCACCGCCTCGGGCGTTGTGCTAACGGGGGTCGGGCCAGACTCGGCGGCTAGGGCCGAGCCAGCGGTAGACAGTGCTGCAAAAATGACTGCTGGGACCAGACTCTGGCAGCTTAACCGTAAACTATTCATCGCGAAACACTCCTCAAAATCAATTAGCGCCCCCGCCCCTGGGGTCTAGCCAACTCCGCATCGCCTCCACTTGGCAAGGGGCAAGCAGGACGGGTGAAGGCCATTCGTCTTCACCCCATTTGTCCACCCACCCAATAACCCGCAGGGGATGATTGGACTCGCGATCCGCAGGGCAGCGGTGACGGTCTCATTAGTCTTGATCTAGTTGATGAGTATTGTCAATAAGATCGCTGAGAGCGTGGGCAGCTCTGATGAACTAAATCTGAAGAGCAGCAGTCAAAGACACGATTTATCCCTATCAACGGGCCTTGAATTGGGCTAAAAACTGATTTTTTCGAGTTGAAGCGTTTTCTGGAGAGATATCTTGTGCTTAGAGCCTTTGGCTTAAATATACTGGTTTAGCCAACCTCGCTACCAGGAGCTAAGGTCTCGCTTCAGCCACCCTACCAGGCCCGAACCGAGTGATTCATAAGCTATTCTTAATGCGAACAGAAGCTGATAGACTAAAAGCTGATGGCTGATTGCAAATCAAGTCTGCTTGGGATAGGCTGCTGGCAGCTAAAGCGCAACGACTGTAAGGCTTTGAGTCATAACTAGAGTCATAGCTAACTGCCAAGATTTTTGGCTGCTGTCAGCTCTGGGCCTCTCGGGGCTGGAGCGATCGCCCCTTGGGCTACCTAGCAGCATGAGTAGCGGCTACAGCCACAGCGTTTCCTTGCTTAGTGTCTTAGATGCGATCGCTGACCTCTCGGGTCAGCGATTTTTTTTGCCAATTGGGCCGACAACTAAACCGAGTTTTCGTTACTGAAGTATGCTTTGCAGGGAGTTCCTACGGCGTCGGGTCGGAGCCCCCATTGGCAACGTCCATGGGGCTGAGTCCGCGCTCCCTGTCTATTTCATCAGTGCCTCATTTTCCGTTGCAGACTGCCCATGGATATTCTCAATCTGCTTACCCGTCTGTTGCTGTGGCTCGGCATTGGCTACTTTCTGTGGTGGATCCTGAGAAAGTTTATTCCAGCCGTCTTTCTGACCTGGTTTGGCGGGGCCATCATTTTGGCGCTGATTGCTGCCGCGTTTTTATTCCCTGAAGACAATACGATTGGGGTATTTTGGCAGTTTTTAGCCTTTCCACTCACCCCCCTGGGCGGGGTGATCACCCTGCTGGCCCTGGCCCTGGGCAACGGCGTTCCCAAGGCGAATGGGCGAATGGTGCTGGTGGCGCTGCTGATTTTGATCTTTAGCAGCATGCCCCTGGTGGCGCGGGCCTTAGTCAACCAGTCTGAGAATGCGGTGCAGCTGGCCTACCTCAGCCAGCGGCGTCTGTGCAGCGACATTTGCCCGGCCATTGACGAAGTGCCCGTCGATCGAGCGGTGTCGATTGTGGTGGTGGGCGAAAACGCCGATGCCTACCGCCTGACCAACGCCATCAACAGCCGCATTGATACCGATAACCCCCTCGACCCGGTGCTAGTGGCCCGACTCAACAGCGCCGCCAATGTCTATAGCCGCATCAGTTTGGCGCGGCCCTACGTGACGGTCACCGCCGGGCCAAGGTTTGGCACAGCCGAAGAGCGAGAACCCCTCCGGCAGGCCATTCGCCAGCAGTTGGTCAGCCGAGGGGTGCCCTCCGAAAGCATTCGGGTGGAGGCCACCGGCACTGATATTCGAGCGACGACGGTAGATCAACGCAACTTTTTGACCGAGCAGCAACTGTACACCCCGCCTGCTCGTAGCGGCCCCTTTGACCGCAGCCGAGCCAACCGCGATGCCAACCGCGTCGTGCTGATGGCCCCCGCCTTGACCATGCGCCGCGCTGCCCTAGCCTTTGAAAATGAAGGCATTCAGGTGGTCGCAGCCCCTACCGAGTTGTATAGCACTCCGGCCCTCGAAAGCCGCGATACCCTGGCCCGTCTGGCCGACCTGGTGCCTAACGTCAACGCCCTGGTGCTGACCAGCCGCTACTGGAGCGAACTGCTCAGCTCGATCTATTACTATCTGCGAGGCTGGCTGCCTCCCTTCACCATGCAGTGGGATCAGGTCGTTGAAACGCTCTAGCGCTAGTCTGGTTGGGGTGGGCCACGGGCCACCCTGTACGCCCCCCAAATTCGTCTAGGATAAGGGGGCAATCAAGACAAATGTTATGGCGCGATCGCAGCTAAAAAAACTCGGCACCTACCTCAACCCCCACCGGCGAAACGTTGCCCTGGGGGTTGTTGCCCTTTTGATTGTCAACCTGCTCGGTGTGGGCATACCGCTGCTGATTCGCAACGGCATTGACGAGTTGCAGGTCACCTTTAGCTTCAACCGGGTGATGTACTACGCGCTGATCGTGCTGGTCTTGGCCTCAGTCATGTGGGTGATTCGCATGGTGTCGCGGATCACGCTGTTTGGGGTAGGTCGCCAGGTCGAGTTTGACCTCAAGCAGCGCATTTTTCAGCACCTGCTGCGCATGGAGCCCGCCTACTTTGGCCGCAACACTGCCGGAGAATTGATCAGCCGCGCCACCAGCGATGTCGACAACATTCGTCGGCTGCTGGGGTTTGCCATTCTCAGCTTGGCCAATACCCTGTTTGCCTACGCGCTGACGGTGCCGGTCATGCTCTCGATCAATGTGCGGCTGACGCTGATTTCGCTGATTGTCTACCCGCTGATGCTGGTACTGGTGCAGAGCTTTAGCCACCGGCTGCGCAACCAGCAGCTCAATGTGCAAGAGCGCATTTCTGACCTCAGCGACCTGATTCAAGAAGACATGAGCGGCATTGCGCTGATCAAAATCTACGCCCAGGAGGCCAACGAGCGCCGCGCCTTTAACCGCCTCAATACCAATCTGCTCGAGGCCAACCTCAGCCTGGCCCGCACCCGCAACACGCTGTTTCCGCTGCTGGGGGGGTTGGCCAGCATTAGCCTGCTGGTGATTTTGGCCGCTGGGGCCGGGGCGATCGCCGAGGGCCTGCTGACGGTGGGCGATTTTGTCGCGCTGCTGCTCTACGTTGAGCGGCTGGTGTTTCCCACGGCGCTGCTGGGCTTTACGATCACCGCCTACCAGCGGGGGGAGGTGAGCATCAATCGGGTCGAAGAAATTCTCGATGCCCAACCCATGGTCAAGACCGCTACCACCGCTGTTTCTCTGCCGCTGGAGGAGGTGAGGGGTAACCTAGAGGCCCGCCAACTCAACTACGCTTACCCCGACAGCAAGGTGCCAGCGCTAGATCAGGTGAGCTTTAAGATTATGCCGGGCGAACAGATTGCGATCGTCGGCCCGATTGGTTCGGGCAAATCGACGCTGGCCAACGCCCTGCCCCGCCTGCTCGATGTTGGCCCCGGCCAGCTGTTTCTCGATGGCTACGACATCACCGAGCTACCCCTGGCCGATCTCAGACGGGCGATCGCCTACGTGCCCCAAGACAGCTTTCTCTTCAGCACCAGCATCAACAACAACATCCGCTACGGCGAGCCGACGATGGAGTTTATGGAGGTGCAGCACGCCGCCAAACAGGCCCAAATGGATGAGGAAATTGCTAACTTTCCCCAGCACTACGACACCATTGTGGGTGAGCGGGGCATTACCCTCTCGGGTGGGCAGCGGCAGCGCACCGCCCTGGCCCGCGCCCTGGTGATTGACGCTCCCATTCTCGTGCTCGACGACGCCCTCTCCAGCGTCGACAACCGCACCGCCACCGCCATTCTCAATGCCCTCTCGGAGGGCACCCAGCAAAAAACCGTGCTGTTTATCTCCCACCAAATGTCGGCTGCCGCCACCGCCGATCGCATCTTTGTAATGGATAAAGGCCGCATTGTGCAGCAGGGCCGCCACGATGACCTGGTGCAGCAGCCTGGCCTCTACCGCAATTTGTGGGAGCAGCACCAGCTCGAATCGGCTCTGCGCTAGCGGCTTGCAGGCTCAGATAGCCCAAAGAAGCTGGGGCTTGACACCGCACACGCGCCTATCGGCAGATGCCGACTTGCAGCGTTGCTGCCAAGATGGGGAGACCTTCAGCGTGGCAGGCACCATCATGGCTCTCGACGGCATTATTTTAGACATTGACGGCACCCTGGTTTTGAGCAACGATGCCCACGCCGAGTCCTGGGTTGAGTCTTTTGCCAACCACGGCTATGAGGTAGATTTTGACCAGGTGCGACCGATGATGGGGATGGGTGGCGACCAACTGATGCCAAAGCTGATTCCCGAACTCAGTGAGGCAGAAGAACCCGGTAAGACGATTGCCAGCGATCGCAAAGACTTGGTGCTGAATGAGTATGTGCATCAGATCAAATCGGCCAAAGGCGCGCGGGCATTGGTGCAGAAAATGCTGGAAGCGGGCCTGCATGTCGTGATTGCGACCTCCGCCAGCCCTGAAGAATTAGAGGTCATGCTCAAAATCGCTGAGGTGGACGATCTGCTGCACGAAGCTACTACCTCCAGCGATGCCGACAATTCTAAACCTGCCCCCGACATTGTCGAAGCTGCCGTAAAAAAGGCGCAAATGGCCCCCGATCGCATGGTGATGATCGCCGACACCCCCTACGATATCGAAGCCGCCACCCAAGCCGGAGTAGAGGTGATCGCGGTGCGCTGCGGCGGCTTCAGCGATGAGGAATTAACTGGGGCGATCGCCATCTACGACCACCCTGCCGACTTGCTCCACCACTATGATCGCTCGCCCCTGGGGCAACGGTAGTCATCCCTGGGGCAGCAGCGGGGCGGGCCTCTACCACGGCACACCACCAATCCGTTACAGTAGGCAACGACACCGCACCTCCGCAACTATGACCACGACCAAACTCAAGCCTGACTGGGCGGGCGACGATCTGCTCTCCAAACTCGTCAACCGTGCCATTCAAACCCCGGCCCTCTATGCACTGATGAAGCGCCAGGCCCGCCAGGTGATGATCAAAACCGCCGAAAAAAACGGTGTTCCCTGGCGGCAGACCTGCATCGATTTAGATACGCCCGAGATGCGTCAGCGGCTAGAGGCGCTGACTAACCCAGCGGTGGTCTATCCCGACTATTACCAGGTGCCTTTTCACGCCTACAGCGAGGGCAATTTGTGTTGGCAGGCCGCCTTTGAGGCGGCCCCCGCTACCTACGCCATGGCCCTGCGCATTTGGCCCCAGGAAGACATGTCCTGGCAGGCCGCCCAAGACCGCCTACGACAGAGCTTTCTGGCGGTGCTCGACCAGCACGGCCCCGCCCAGGTGACTGACATTCTCGATATCGGCTGTTCGGTGGGCATTTCCACCCTCAGCGTCCACCGCCACTACGCCCAAACTACTGATCCAGAGCAGCCGGTGCGCACCGTGGGCCTAGACCTGTCACCCTACATGCTGGCCGTGGCCCAGGCCCAAGACCCCAACGGTGAGATCGCCCAGTGGGTGCATGGGGCAGCAGAGTCTACCGGCTTTGCCGATGCCTCCTTTGATGTGGTGACCATGCAGTTTGTCACCCACGAACTACCCCGTGCCGCTACCCAAGCGATTTTTGCCGAAGCCCTACGTGTGCTAAGGCCCGGCGGTGCCCTGGCGATCGTCGATAACAACCCCCAGTCGCCCGTGATTCAAGCGCTGCCGCCAGTGCTGTTTACGCTGATGAAAAGTACCGAACCCTGGAGCGACGACTACTACACCTTTGATCTGGAGGCGGCGCTGCAGGCTGCCGGATTTGAGTCACTGGTAATAGTACCGAGTGACCCTCGGCATCGGACGCTGGTGGCGCGGAAGAGGGGGTGACCGGGTGACGGGGATGGGTGGATTTTTCGGCCTCGGGCCGCGCCATCTGTGGCCTGGGAAATGCAAGTAGTATAGAGTGGGTGCTGAATAGGGGCGGTGGCGCGGCTTGAACCTATGCCCAATTGAGGCGGTCTGGGTTGCGAATTGGCCATCGGCACAGCGTTATTAACGGCAGGGGTAAAGTATGGGTGAATGGCTCGATCACAGTGTTTTAGTCGATGTCGATGTGCCGGTGGAAACCTCCTGGGATCTCTGGTCTGACCTGGAGCAAATGCCCCGCTGGATGAAGTGGATCGACTCGGTGAAAATTTCTGACGCTGACCCTGAAATTTCAGAATGGAAGCTGGCCTCGCGGGGGCTAGAGTTTACCTGGCGCTCTAAGATCACCAATCTGGTCACCCACCAAATTATTCAATGGGAAGCGATCGATGGTCTGCCCAACCGAGGCGCAATTCGCTTTTACGGCAAAGACGGCCAGTCTACCGTTAAGCTCACTGTGTCCTATTCGGTACCTGCCGTCATCAAATGGATGGATGGGCTGTTTCTGGGCCGCTTAGTCGAAGCCACCCTGCAAGATGACCTCAACCGCTTTCGCGACTACGCCACAGCGGCCAAGCAGTCACCCCCGGCCTAGGTGCTATGGGCCTGACGGCACAGACTCCTACCCCAGCCTTAGTGGCAGGCTTGCACCAGAGCTGGCAAAAGCTGATTGATGCGCTGGAGCCGTTGCCCGGTGGCCAGCGGCAGCACTATGCGATGGTGCTGCTTACCCGTCTGATTGCCGTGGTAGCGCTACAACAGCGGGGCTACCTGGGAGGCGATGAGTGGTATCTGCACAACCAGTTTGGTCAAAGCCAGCAGCGCGAGCTAGACGGTTTTTTTGCCCAGGTGCTGCAACCTCTGTGTCAGCAAGGCTTTACCCTGCCCTACGAAGAGCGCCCTCCGGCGCTAAACCAGCGATTTGGGCCGCTGCCCTTTGTACCTACAGGGCCGTTTCGGTTCACGGCCCTAGACCAGCGTTGGGGCCATGTGCCGTTACCCGATGCCGCCTTCGAACCGGCGCTTAACTGGCTGGCTGACCTGGCGGCATCGCCAGGGGGGCTAGATGCGGGCCTGGGGGTGCTGCTGGAGCAGATGGTCAATGCCCACGATGGGGTCGCGGTGGCCACGCCAGCCCCCCTGCTGGAGGCACTCTGCGATCGCACCCTCCACGCCACCTTGCTCGACCGGGCCGAGACGCTCACGGGGCATCGTCCTCGGTCTACCGATCGGCTGCTGCAAGCCCTCTCCCCCGCCGAGGCCGGAGCGCTGTTAACCGAGCTGGGGCAACTCACCCTGCTCGATCCCGCCTGTGGATCGGGGCGCTTTTTGGTGGCGGCGCTGCATCAGCTGATGGAGTTAGCCTTGCGGTTGCGGGCGATCGCCACCCGCGACGCTAGCAGCCCTATTCCGGCCTGGGCCAGGCCAGCCCCCAATGGGTCTACGCTGGGTCTTTATCAACACTTTGCCACCCATGCCCTCTACGGCCTTGACCTCTGGCCCCCGGCGGTGGAGCTAGCTCGGCTGTGGCTGTGGCTGGCGGGGGTGCAGCACATTAGTCGGTCGGTCGATCTGGCTACCCTGCCCGACCTCACCCTGACGGTGGTTCAGGGCAATGCCCTGGTGGGCCTGGTACGGGTCGATGACGAACGCTTTGACCAGGTGCCGCCCAAGCGGGGCGCTAAGGCCAAAGCCGCCGAGCCAGAGGCCTCGCTCCAGGGCAATCTGCTTCAGCCGTTGCTGGCCGACAGCTATCAATCGGTGCTGGCCGAGCGGCTGGTGCGGCTAGAGCACTACCGCAGCCAAACCCAGCTGCTAGCCGAGGTGGGCAGCGTGCCCACCTATGCCCAAGCCGACTTTTTGCGCGATCGCCTCGACGAGCTCAATGCCGTTGCCCAGAGCAAGCTCACCCACCTGCTGTGGAGTGAGGGTAGCCAGCAGCTCGGCCTGCGAGTGCCCGACCCAACCGGCGATCGCCCCACCCGACCCCTTAGCCCCGCCGATGTCGATGCCGCCCACCCCTTCCACTGGGGGTTTTACTTTCACCAGCTGCTGTGCGATCGCGGCGGTTTTGATATTGTGCTCAGCCACCTGCCACGCGGGGTGGTAGAGGCGACCCAGGCCGGGTTTGTCGAGCAATACGCCGCCCTGTTTGAGCAAAAAAACGTTGCCCCTTCCACCTTTTTGCACAACCGCCAATCGGTGCTCACCATCGACCCCGATCTCGCCCAGGCCTGGGCCGAGTATCGGGGTCAGTTTGCCTGGCTCAGTCAGTACGCCCGCCGCTGTGAGTCTTACCCTCATAGCAGCCAGGGGGCGGAGGGGGTAAGCCAGAGCCGCCTCTACTGGTCGCGCCTCATGCTTGAGCGCAGCCTTCAGTTGTTGCGGCCCGGCGGTCGCTGTGCAGTGGTGCTCGACCCCTTCTGGGCCCAAGCCAACAGCGCCCCCCTGCGCCACTGGCTGCAACGACACACCAATCTGACCACCGTGCTCGATCTGTCCAATCACCGAGGGTTGTGGCCCGATGCCCCTGCCCGCACCACCCTCTGCGCCCTGTGGCTTCACCACCAGGGGCCAACCCAGGGCAGCCCCTACACCGCCTACACCAAACCCGACTGTGCTCTAGATTCGCTGGCTCTAGAGGGGCTGCTGCAACGCCTGATCGACCTGGCGAAATAGGGTAGCAACATCGGCAGAATTCTCGATCGCCACGTCGGCCCGCTGCACCTTTTCGGCCAGAGGCATCTGGCTCTGAATGCGGGCGTTGGCCTGCTCTAGGCTCAGGCCATTGCGCGCCATCAGCCGCTGACGCTGGTGCTCTAGGGGGCAGGTAATCACCCAAATTTCGCTCACCTGGTCGGTCAGGTTGGCCTCAAACAGCAAGGGAATCACCTGCACGACGATCGCCGCCTCGGCCAGCTCAGCCATAGCCTGCCGAAAAGACTCGCGCACCACGGGGTGAATCTGCTGCTCTAGCCAGCGCCTTTCGGCGGGCTGGTTAAAGACAAGTTCCCCCAGTTCTTGGCGGTCAAGGGTGCCGTCGCCTTGCACCATCGCGCTGCCATAGCGGGCCGCGATCGCCGCCAGGGCCGGAGAACCCGGCTCTACCGCCTGGCGGGCATAGATATCGGCATCGAGCACCGGGATCTGGTGCGCCTGTGCCAGATAATTCGCCACGGTTGACTTGCCCGTGGCAATCCCCCCCGTTAGCCCAATGATCCGCTGGCCCATGACGCGATCGCCTCCGTTAGCCCATCTAGGGTGTATTCCGCTGGTTCAATGTCGACTCGGCCTACCATCTCCCGGCAGCTATCCGAGGTCTTAGGGCCAATAGAGGCGATCGCCACTCCTTTGAGCCGCTCACGCCAATCGTCGCCAAGCCCCTGTTCTAGTAACTGGGCCGTATGCACCACGGTTTTAGAACTGGCGAAGGTGATCACATCGACCTGGTGCTGTTCTAGCGCCCTCAGGGCCTCCGGCGCAGGCGCAGCTGGGCAGCCCGACTCGTAGGCCGCCACCTCTACCACCTCAGCCCCGGCGGCGGTAAACTCTTGCACCAGCACCTCACGCCCACCGCTCTCAACCCGAGGAAACAGCAGCCGCTGCCCCGCCACAGTTTCGGGGAAATGCTCAACCATAGAATCGGCCACAAAGTCAGGGGGCACAAAGTCGGGCACCAGCCCCCGCTGGCGCAGCACCGCCGCCGTCTTGCGACCCACGACAGCAATTTTGAGCCCCGCCAGCGATCGCAGATCTTGCCCCTGTTCCAGCAGGCGATCGCAGAAAAAATTCACGGCATTGGCAGAAGACAAAATCAGCCAGGAGAAGGTGGGGAGCGCTGCGATCGCCCCATCCAGCCCCGCCCAGCTCGACGGCGGACGTAGTTCTAGCGCGGGCAAATCTACCACCGTCGCCCCCTGGGCCGTGAGCAGGTCAGCGAAAGCGCTCGATTGTTCTGTGGCGCGGGTGATCAGGATGGTCTTGTTGGAGAGGGGGTGAATGGGTGGATGGGTGGATGGGTGGATGGGTGGATGGGTAGATGGGTGGATGGGCGCGTAGGGTGCATCCGCGAAGCGATGCACCGTCTGATCTGTGGTCAATAAATTCGCCGTTTGAATCCCCGAATCTAAGCCCACATTCTCCTTCTTCGCTCTTTGTTCTTCGTTCTTGCCCCCCAAATACCGCCGCAGCCGCACCACCTCGCCAAACACAATCACGCAGGGCGACAGCGCCTCTCCCCGCGTCACCTGGCAAATGGTCAGCAGCGTACCCTCCCACACCTGCTGCTGGGCATGCCCCCCCCAGCGAATAATCGCCACGGGCATATCGCCCCGGCAACCGTTGGCGCGCAGGCGCTGCACAATGTCTTCTAAATGGCGGCTGCCCATCAGCACCACCAGGGTTTGCAGGCGGGCCAGGGTATCCCAGTCGAGCCGGTCGGGGTCGTGGGCGGTGACCACCCCAAAGCCGTGGCTCCACACCGGGTCGGTGAGGGGAATGCCCGCTAGCAGGGGGGCAGCCAGGGCCGAAGAAATGCCGGGCACCACTTCCACTGGGCAGCCTGCTTCGTTGAGGGCCTGCACCTCGGCGGCGGTGCGGCCAAAGATAAACGGGTCACCGCTTTTGAGGCGCACCACCGAGCGACCCTCTAGAGAAAGCTTGACCAGCAGCTGGTTGATCTCGCTCTGGGCGGTGCTGGGCTGGCCACCGCGTTTGCCTACGTCAATGCGATCGCACTCCGACCGCAGCAGCTCCAACAACCCCTCATCCACCAACGCGTCGTACACCAAGCACTCTGCCCGCTGCAACAGGTCGCGCCCCCGCACGGTTAGGTAGTCGAGCCGCCCCGGCCCAGCCCCCACAATATAGACAGTCCCTGACTCAGTCATGATAAAAAGCTACACCGTCATGCACCTTAAATGCTGGTAGACAGCCGTTTAGATACGATTACCCCACTCAGTTTACGCACACAGTCACCTGCCAGCGTGGAATTCTTTTGATCGAATAACTATGATGGGCTGAGCGTCAAACGAATGATCATCCATGACTATGGCCGAACCCTGTTCTGTTTTAATTGACTTCAGCGACGCGGGTCTAGATCTAGATCGCGCTGAGCTAGAGAGCTTTTTGCTCACCATCGCCGATGAAATGGAGTCTGGCGATCTGGCGCAATCCGCCCGGTTGGCTAGGGAGGAGGACATCCCAGAGGCGGCTAAGTCTGGGGCGGCGGCGTTTTTCATCGGGTTGCTGACCGCTGAGATCAACCGCGAGAACATGGGCAAGGTGATGGACTACTTGGGAAACCTGCGCTATGGCAAAACCCTGACCCTGTCGTTTGAAGTGGACGGCATGATCTCTACCATTGAGTATCGCAACAAACAAGAGTTGGATCAGGCGCTGGACGCCACCGAGCGACTGGCAAATTTGCGGGTTAAGATACGGGAACAGCAGCCTACGCCTGAAACCCAGCCATAGCAGTCTAAATCCAGCCCTATGGGAAAGTATGCACTTTTAATCGGCGTTGATACCTATGGGGACGGGCTACAACCGCTACCCGCCGCCTCTAAAGATGTGGCAGCACTGCGGGAGGTGTTGCTGAACCCCCAAATGGGCGGCTTTGACGAAGCAAAACCCCTGATTAATCCCACACAACCAGAGATGGCAGAGGCCATTGAGCTGTGGTTTCAGGATCGGCACCCAGAGGATTTGGTGCTGCTGTTCTTTTCGGGGCACGGAGTCAAGGACGATCGTCGGGATTTATACTTTGCTGCTGCTAATACTAAAAAGCACCGAGATCGCCTACTCACGTCTACTGCCACTTCTGCCCGGTTCATCCACGACCGGATTCGAGCCTGCAAAGCCAAATACCAGGTGCTGATCCTCGACTGCTGCTTTGGCGGAGCCTTCGGCGAGTTGGTGGCGCGGGATAGTGGCGGAATTCCTTTGAAAGAACAATTGGGAGCCGAGGGGCGGGTAGTGCTGACTTCCACCAGCGCTGTGGATTATTCCTTTGAAGAAAAGGGCGCGGATCTATCCATCTACACCCGCTACCTGGTGGAAGGCATTGCCACAGGTGCAGCAGATGAAGATGGCGATGGGGTGATCACCATTGATGAACTGCACCGCTATGCCGGGCGCAAGGTGAAGGAAACCTCCCCGACCATGAGTCCAACCCTAATTACCCTCAAGGATGAGGGCTTTCGGATTCGGGTAGCGCGGTCGCCCCAGGATGACCCCAAGCTGAAATATCGCAAAGAGGCTGAACGCCGAGCTACCACAGCGGAGTTTACAATCCCGGCCAAGCGGCTACTAGTGGCGCTTCGTGCTGAACTAGGAGTTGCGGAGGCGGAGGCAGAGGAGATCGAAGCTGAGGTGCTGAAGCCCCATCGGGAATATCAGTTTAAGCAGCAAGAGTATCAGGAGACTCTACGCCAGTGCTTAGAAGAGGGGGCACCCTTAAATCAGCCCCTAATCAACGACCTGAGAGACTATCGAGAACACCTACGACTCAAACCAGAGGATGTAGCCACAATTGAGCGGGCGGCCTTGAATGGCTATGATTTAGAAGGATATGTCGCAGTAGAACGCCAGGCAGAAGCTCGACGCCAACAAGAAGAACAGGCCGAAGTCGAACGTCAAAGATTATATGCCGCTGTAAATCAGCAAAAACAACCCGAACATCCTAGCGACCAGCCCCAGGTCAATAACTTCCAGTTTTTCCAGCACGCTGATTACGATTACTCCCGAGATTATCAGCAAGCAGAGAGAAACTATGTGCAGGGTAACTATAAGGATGCCGCTGCTGTTATTGATCATTTAGCCGAACGATATCCTGAGGATCCTAGTGTTTTATTACTACGAGGTCATATCTATTGCTATGGTTTGCAACAGTACGATCTGGCTCGTCAGTCCTACAAAGCAGTGCTGAGTCTTACCTCTGACCCAGAATATGTTGACTATGCTACCAACGCGTTGAAGTATGTCAATCTTTTTGGCCCCGGTGATCAGATAACCGATTCCCATCAGTCATCCGATACCTCTACGGTTCAAAACGCTCTATTAACTTCAGAAACGTCAGACCGAGATGACCTGAATTCAGAAAAGGGGATTGACTACACTCGCCTGCGCGCCCTGCTGAAAGCCGGCAATTGGCGCGACGCTGACAAAGAAACCTATGAGGTGATGATTTGCGCCGTGGGCAAAAAATCGGGTGATTGGTTCACCAGCGAAGAATTGCTGAACTTTCCCTGCACAGATTTACGCACAATTGACGGGTTGTGGGTGAAATATAGCCAGGGTAAATTTGGCTTTAGTGTACAAAAGAAAATTTATGTGGAGTGCGGTGCCCAGCTGGATGGCAAAGACTCTGGTGATGAAATTTGGCATAAGTTTTGCGAACGCGTCGGCTGGCGCAAAGATGGCAAGTGGCTGAGCAGATTTGACCTCCAAGCCAACCCTTCTTTTTCTCCCGCAGGAGAGTTTATCTGGTTATTGGGGGGGCATTGGTTTGGGGTGGGTGGGGAGTTTTTCTCTCGTGCAGAGATTTGTGAACTGTAGTGTGGGCCAGTTCTAGCAGTTTTTTAAATGAGTTAGGGCGGCGATCAGCGCGTGGTTTTGCTCCTCCGTGCCCACCGAAATTCGCAGCTTGTCGTCTAGCCGAGGCTGTTTGAAGTAGCGCACCAAAATGCCCTGCTTTTTTAGGGCCAGATATAGCTGCTCCGCATTGCCCTGGGGCGGTGTGGCCAAGACAAAATTGCCGTGAGACTCTAGCACCTTAAAGCCCAGCTGCCGCAGCGACTGGGTCAACGTTGCCCGCGAGGCTTTGATCTGGCTTACACAGGCATTTTTGTAGGCCTGATCGCGGATGGCTGCGGTTCCGAGGGCGATCGCCAGGGCATCCACGTTATAGCTGTCTTTCACCTTAAACAGATCCGCTAGCAAAGCCGGATTGGCAATGCCAAACCCCAGCCGCAGCCCCGCCAGCCCATAGCCCTTAGACAGGGTCCGCAGCACCATCGCATTGTCAAACTCCTGCACCAGCGAGAGCGCCGAGCCCTCGGCAAAATCAACGTAGGCTTCATCTACCACCACCAGGCCTGAGGCTTGCTGGGCTAATGCTCGTAGGTCAGCCAGCGCCACCCCATGCCCCGAGGGGCTATTGGGCGAAGCAATGACCGTAATCGCTCCCTGGGCAGCCACCAGTTCCTTAAGGGGAAACTGGAAATCGTCAGGGTAAGGCACCTCCACCACAGTGGCTGGTTGCACCGCCGCCAGGGTGCGGTAGAGCACGTAGGTCGGGGTCGGGTACACAATTGACCGGGCCACATCATCGGCACAGGCGCGCACCAAAAGATTCAGCAGATCGTCGCTGCCGTTGCCCACAATAATCCAGTCTGCGGGTACGTCTAGCACCTCGGCGATCGCCTGGCAAAACTGCCGGGCAAAGGGGTCGGGGTAGCGTCTGAGCAGCTCAGGCTCGACCTGCCGCAGTGCCTCAATCACCTGGGGCGACGGCGGATAGGGGTTTTCGTTGGAGTTGAGCTTGAGAATGCCTGAACCGGGGCGGGGCTGTTCTCCAGGCACATAGCCAGCCATGGCGGCAATATTGGGGCGAACGTAACTCATGGCGGCAACATTTGGGGGGGAAGTGGCGTACCTGCTGTGAAATGCTAGATCACAGAATGTTGAAATCGTAAGCCAAGGATGAACGATGCTGACTTTTTACCATACCCCGCTATCGATTAACTCTCGTCGGGTCTGGGTGGCGTTGCTAGAGAAGAATTTGCCCTTTGAAGCCGTGGTGATGGGCTTGGGCGGTGACCAGTTTCAGCCCGAATTCTTGAGCCTCAACCCCTTTCACCACATTCCGGTGCTGGTCGATGATGGCCTATCGGTAATTGAATCCTTCGCCATTTTGGATTATCTAGAGGCCAAGCACCCCACCCCCTCCCTGCTGGCTACCACGCCCGAGGGCATCGCCACCATGCGCATGGTCGAAATGGTGACGGTGAATGAGCTGGTGCCCGCCATCAACCCGCTGGTCAAGCAGATGATGGGCTTTGGCCAAGACCCAGACGATGTACTAGAGCAGGCCAAGCAAAAGGCCGAGGTCGTGCTCAAGTTCTACGCCGACAAACTCGGCGACCAGTCCTTTTTCTGCGGCGACCAGCTCACTCTGGCCGATATTGTGGCGGGTACCTTTGCCCCCTGGTTTGAGTCGCTGGGTCTCCCCGTGGATAGCTACCCCACCCTGCAAACCTGGACAGAACGCCTGATGGATCGCCCCGCCTGGCAGACAACGCAACCGACAGCGAGGGATCTGGCGGCATTTCGCGATCGCATGAAACAGCGCATGGCCGCCCAAGGCCAGTAGCGAGTTGAGCATGAACCGCAGAATCTGGTGGAGTGCGCTGGCGATCGCGGCGCTGGACTTGGCCCTGCGCCTGACTGGCCTGGGGCAAATTGAGTCGCTGGTGTTTGACGAGGTCTACTACGTCCCCTTCGCCCTCGATTATCTCCAGGGCACCCCCAGCTTCGACGCCCACCCGCCCCTGGGGAAGTACTTCATTGCCTTGGGACTATGGCTGGGTCAGTGGCCCGCCCTCTGGCTGGGCTGGCCCAGCCTTGAAGTCAACGGCACTCTAGTCAGCCCTCTGGCGTTCCGCTGGCTTAACGCTCTGGTGGGGGCGACGATCCCCGTTTTGCTGGCGGCGATCGCCTGGGAGTTGGGGACTGTCAGCAAGGGCGATCAGGGTGATCGGTTCCCGCTCACAGAAGAAGATCCCCCTAAATCCCCCTTAAAAAGGGGGACTTTGAAACAACTCATTACCCCCCTTTTGAAAGGGGGCAGGGGGGATCTGCTCACGCTGCGCCAGTACCGGTTCGCCCTGCTGGCGGGTCTGCTCATGGCCATGGAAGGGCTGACCCTGGTGGAGTCGCGCCTGGCGCTGATCAACATCTACGGGCTGGCCTTGGGCCTACTGGGCCAGTGGGCCTGGCTGCGGGCCAGGCAGTCTCAGCACCCGGTTCGCTGGCGCTGTCTGGCGGGCATCGCCCTGGGGGCCGCCGTCAACGTCAAGTGGAACTGGGCCGGCCTCTGGCTGGGGCTGCTGCTGTGGGAAATCGGTTTCAACCGCAATCCAGGTTCGATCACACCTAAAACCACCCACCCCGCCTGGCGCGATCGCCTCGTATACCTGGGCATGCTTCCCCTGCTCACCTACCTGCTGCTGTGGCTACCCCATCTGGCCCTGACGAATGAAGCGTTGGTGACAGTTCACCAACGGCTCTGGTCGACCCATCAATCGATTGGGGCGAATGGCAGCCATACCTACTGTTCGCCGTGGCACAGCTGGCCGCTGATGGTGCGCCCGGTGGCCTACTTTTTTGAGCGATCGGGTCAGGGGGCCGAGGCTGTAGCCACGACCATTCACGCTATGGGCAACCCGGTGCTGTGGTGGCTTTCCACTGCCGCGATTTTGGTCATGGCCTTGGGCTGGTTGGGCCGCCAGGTTTCCGTAGGGGCACAGCCTGCTGCGCCCCTAGCCACCCGTGCCGTGGTGCCGTTTATTTTGCTCAACTACCTGGCCAACTGGCTGCCCTGGGCGCTGGTCAGCCGCTGCACATTTTTCTACCACGCTATGGGTCTGGGCACCTTTGGCACTTTAGGGCTGGCCTGGCTGATGGCCCAGTGGTTAGAAAACCGGCGCGATCGCACTCTGGCCCTGCTGCTGCTGGGTGCGATCGCCCTGAGTTTCTGGTTTTGGCTACCGCTCTATTTGGGCCTGCCCCTACCGGTCGACGCCCTCCAACGCCGCTGGCTACTACCGGGGTGGATTTAGCCGTAGCCATGTTCTGACAGAAAGTCTAAGGAGAGCCCATCGCCCGTCGGGGCGTTTTCTTTGCCGCCCATAAACTTCTCCACGTATTTGCCCAGCACATCGCCCTCCAGGTTTACCGCCTGGCCGGGGCGCAGGTGCCGCAGCGTAGTTTCGCCATAGGTGACGGGGATTACCGCCACCGCAAACCAGTGGCCGCTGGGGCTACAGTCGGCCACCGTCAGGCTGATGCCATTCACCGCAATGCTGCCCTTGGGCACGATGTAGCGGGCCACCCGGCTATCGCCCACGGTAAAGCTCAGTTTCCAGGCGTTGTCGGCTTCAGTCGCCGCCTCTAGGTGGCCCTGCCCGTCAATATGGCCGGTGACAAAGTGGCCGCCGATTTTGCTGCCCACCCGCAAGGATGACTCCAGGTTGACTGGGCTGCCGTCGGTGAGTTGGCCCAGACTGGTGCGATCGAGGGTTTCGGGCGACACCGCCGCCACAAAGCCATCGGGCAGAATGGTTTCTACCGTCAGACAAATGCCGTCTACGGCAATGCTGTCCCCCAATTCGACATCGGTGAGGGCGGGGGGACGTGGCCCCGAGTCCCAGCGGATATATACCTGGGTGTCGCCCTTGTGAAACAGGGTGCCCACCGTTTGAATCAGTCCGGTAAACATGGCCGTAACCTTAAGGAAAATCTCAGAGAACCTGCGGCCCACCGAGGGCGCGAACGGGGCATACTTAAAGCAATAATTTTTTCTTTTAGAGTATCCCGCATTCAAGTCGTCCATAGATAAGCTTAGGGAGACCTGGCAGGCAGATTCGGCTCACGATCCTTGAGATTTTTTCGGTTTGCCCTCGCCTCATCTATGAATCGCCCGGTATGGGAGCAGACCGCTACACTGGTGGTGTATAGCTTCCAGGCCGACGAAAACCGCTAGAGCACACCAATCAATGGATTCAAGAGGCCAAACCAATGATTGAAATGAGAGTCGCCGGGATTGCCCTCGATGCGATGTCGCGAACTCCAGTAATTTTGCTGCGAGACACTACCGATCGTCGCCAACTGCCGATCTACATCGGGCCTGACCAAGCCAAGTCGATTATTGCGGTGCTTGAGAACCAGCCCGCGCCCCGCCCCCTCACCCACGATCTGTTTGTCAACCTGCTCGACGAGTGGGATATGACCCTAGAGCGCGTGCTGATTCACTCGCTGCAAGACAGCACCTACTACGCCCTGCTGACCCTCAGCCGGGGTGAACTGCGCCGTGAGCTCGATGCTCGTCCCAGCGATGCGATCGCGATCGCCCTGCGTCTCGATGCCCCCATCTGGGTAATGGAAGAAGTCGTCGCCGAAGCCTCTATCCCCGTAGACCGCGACGCCGACGAAGCCGAAAAAGAAGCCTTTCAGGCGTTTTTGGCCAACATCAACCCCTCCGACTTCACCCAGCGGGGCCAGTCGTCTACCAGCAACGACACCTTCGAGAGTTCTGACTCCTAACTGACAAAACGGCTCTCCTCCACACCTTTGCTGTAACCAATCCCCCCTGCCCCCCTTCATAAGGGGGGCAGGGGGGATCCTCCTCGATCATTTCCTCAGCGAGGCGATCATCCAACTCTCTTGCCTTGCTTTTGCCATGCAATACCGCCGCTTTGGCCGCACAAATCTCAATCTCTCGGTGCTATCCCTCGGCACTATGCGCGCCCTGGCCTCAAAGTCGGTGTTTTTTGACACCCTTAGAGCCGGGCTGGCCCTCGGCATCAACCATATCGAAACCGCCCAGGGCTACGGCAGCAGTGAGCGCTGGCTGGGAGACTTTCTCCAGACTGCTGACCGGCCCCCCAACCTGGTGATCACCACCAAAATTACGCCCCAGCCCGATGCCGCTACCATGGCCCAGCGCTTAGCAGACTCCCTAGAGCGGCTGGGCCTCGATTGCATCCCCTGCCTCGCCATCCACGGGATAAATACCCCGGAGCAGTTGGCCCTAGTCAGCGATCCCCAGGGCTGTATGGCGGCGGTGCGGCGGTTTCAGTCCGAGGGAAAAATTGGCCACGTGGGGTTTTCGAGCCACGGTAGCCGAGAGGTGATCGAGGGGGCGATCGCCACCGACCAGTTTGATTTTGTCAACCTGCACTACTACTACTTTTTTCAGCGCCATGCCCCCCTGCTCGACCTCGCTACCGATCGAGACATGGGCATTTTCATCATTTCCCCCGGCGATAAGGGGGGGATGCTCTATAGCCCGCCCACCCAGCTTAAAGAACTCTGCGCCCCCTTTAGCCCCTTAGAACTCACCTACCGCTGGCTGCTGTCTGACCCACGCGTCACCACCCTCAGCACCGGCCCCGCTACCCCAGCAGAACTCGCGCCGCTGGAAACCTTGGGCGATCGCACCCAGCCTCTTGCCCCCGAAGAACTCACCACCCTCGAACGGCTCTCAGCCCACGAAACCAAGGTTCTAGGCGCTGACCGCTGCGCCCAGTGCTACGCTTGCCTGCCCTGCCCCGAAGCCATCCACATTCCCGAGGTGCTGCGGCTGAGAAATCTCGCCGTGGCCTACGACATGCAACCCTTTGGCACCTACCGCTACCGCATGTTTGAGAACGCGGGCCACTGGTTTCCCGGTCGCAAAGCCAGCCACTGCACCGACTGCGGCGACTGCCTACCCCGCTGCCCCGAACAGCTAGACATCCCTGCTCTGCTGCGCGACACCCACGATCGCCTGCAAGGCCCCGCCCGCCGACGCCTCTGGGGCGATTAATGGAAGGGCGGCGTTGTGTCTCAGATATACGGTCTACGTCAAACCTAGAACCTGAAACCTTAACCCCCATCCCCAGAGCGCTATACTAAGGATTAACATTTTCAGGCTGGCATTTTGGCCGCGCATTTCGGGAACAGCTGACGATTCTTAGCCTCTGGCGTTTCAAACTTCCCGCAACTGTGCACCCTAAAACCAGGCGGCCTGTCGCATCCGCCCCGTAACTCAGACCCAGGCACACCGTGGAAGAACAAAAGCAACCCTCTGAAGTCATCACCCTGCTGTCTAGCCGCGAGCTAGAGACTATGCGCAAAGCCTGCCAGCTTGCCGCTCAGCTGCTCGACTATCTCACCCCCTTCGTCAAGCCTGGGGTTACCACCCAAAAGCTCAACGACCTGGCCGAAGCCTGGACCCAAGAACGCGGTGCTAAGAGCGCTCCCCTGGGCTATGCCGGTACTGTGATGCCCTTCCCCCGCTCGATCTGCACCAGCATTAACGAGGTCATCTGCCACGGCATCCCCAACGGTGAAGACGTGCTGCGCGATGGCGACATTGTCAACATCGATGTCACTCCCATTCTCAATGGCTACCACGGCGATACCAGCCGCACCTTTTTGGTAGGCGATGTCGCCCCCGCCACTCGTCGCCTAGTCGAAGTCACCGAAGAAGCCATGTGGCGCGGCATTCGCGCCGTTAAGCCCGGTGCGCGGGTGGGCGATATCGGTGCAGCCATTCAAGAATATGCTGAGGGCGAAGGGTTCTCGGTGGTGCGCGACTTTGTGGGCCACGGCGTCCATCGCATTTTCCACGCTGCGCCGCAAATTCCCCACTATGGCGAAAAGGGCAAAGGCAAAAAGCTGCGCCCCGGCATGGTGTTTACCATTGAGCCGATGATCAACGTTGGCAGCTACGAGGCCGAAATTTTGGTCGATGGCTGGACGGCGATCACCGTCGATCGCTCCCTCTCGGCCCAGTTTGAGCACACGGTTGCAGTCACCAAAGACGGCGTTGATGTGCTGACGCTATCGCCTGCCAAGGTGTTGGCCTAGCAGTTTTAAGTTGGCGGTTGAGGGCAACCTTATGGTTGTATCCAGTCATTAGCTGGCGATCGCGCGATCGCCAGCTAGCCAAAACTCTACACTGAGCTAGATACGGTTTCGGCCATACCCCAGCTACCGGGTCAGCGCGGGTTCAAGCACCGGCGCTGCTGCCGGTTCCATGGGGTCATAGCCCAGTTGCTCACTGATGCGCTCGCGGGCTAAGGCGCGGTACTCCCAAAAATGCTCTCCGGCGGCGCATAGCCCTAGATACATGTTGAGCATCTGCGGCTTAGTGCGCCAGATCGTCCACAGCTGTTGCCAAAATTGACGCCGCAGCTCGGCCCGACGAATGCCCTGGTGCCAAACGAGCTGGGCAAACAGCCGTAGCCCCTTGTTGAGGGGAAACTGCATCGTTTGCTGGCGGCGGTTGGCCGGGCTAATGCTGAGGCACTGCCGCAGGCAGCGACTGAGGTAGGCCTGGGGATCGTAGAGTTGCCAAAACCCCTCCACGTAGTCTTTGGCCAATTCCGAAACCGGGCGGGTGGGAATAAAGTTCATCAGGGTATTTTGATCGCCGGCCGGTAGGCTATCGCCTGCGAGCAGGCGCTCCTCTCGCTTGAGTCGCTCCCATAGGGCAGTGTTGGGCAGGGCTTGCAGCAGCCCCAACATGGGCTGAGGAATGCTGGTTTGCTCGACAAAGGCTTGAATGCGATCGCCCGCTCCGGCCCGCTCCCCATCAAAGCCAAGAATAAACCCGGCATAGATCAGCATGCCCGCCTCGTTGATTTTGCGGCAGGCCTCTACTAGGGGGTTACGGGTATTTTGGACCTTGCGAGTCACCTGCAAACTGTCCTGGTCTGGGGTTTCAATGCCCAAAAAGACGGCGTAGAACCCGGCCTCCTTCATCAGCTGCAACAGTTCATCGTCTTCGGCCAGGTTGACCGAAGCCTCAGTAATGAAGGTAAAGGGGTACTGGTGGGCCTGCATCCAGGGGATCAGCTCGCGCAAAAAGCGCTTGACGTTGCGCTGGTTGCCAATGAAGTTGTCATCGACAATGAAGAGCGAGCCACGCCAGCCCAGGTCGTAGAGGGTTTGCAGCTCGCCTAGGGCCTGCTCGGGCTCCTTGGTGCGGGGCTTGCGACCGTAGAGCGAAATAATGTCGCAAAACTCGCAGTTAAACGGGCAGCCCCGCGAAAACTGCATGGCCATCATCAAGTAGGCATCGCGCTGGAGGAGATCAAACCGTGGCACGGGGCTGTGGGTGACATCAGGCTTTTCTAAGGAGCGAAACACCCCCTTGGTATCGCCCCGGTCTAGCGCCTCTAAAAACTGAGGCACCGTCATTTCGCCTTCATCCAAAACCAAAAACTCCGCCCCTGCCTCTAAAGCCGCTTCAGGTACGGAGGTGGGGTAGGGGCCACCGACGGCCACGCGCTTGCCCAGGCTGACTGCTTTGCGAATCAGGGCCTGAAAGTCGGGCTTTTGCACCAGCATGGCCGAGAGAATCACCAGGTCGCACCAGTCCCAGTCAGCATCGGTTTCAGGCTTGACGTTGCGATCGTAAAAGCGAATCTCCCAGTCGGCAGGCAACAGGGCTGCAACGGTGATAATGCCCAAGGGCGGAATGGTGGACTTTAGCCCAGCCAGCTCCATAAAGCGATCGTAGGACCAGAAAGACTGGGGAAACAGGGGGTATAGCAATAGCGCCTTCATCATATCCTTTGGGGTTGACTGCTTTGGGGGCAAACTGACTTGCGAACTGCGATCGCGTCTCAAAATGAAGTTTAAAAACGTTGGCTAGCCAAACACCGGGACACCGCGTTAAGCCATTGCACTATTCCTAAAAAGGACCGTGCCCGGGCTGATTAGGCTAAACTGATACTTCTCAATGAGCCGCACCAGAGACTGATGCACTAACTCGGCCTGCTAAATTTTGTCTAAAACTTGCCCTAAAGCTGGGTAGTAAGGGTGCATAGGGCCAACTTTTAAGCCGGCTTTCGGGCAATCAATCTATGCATTGACTAGCACTTTGTAAATACTTCTAGCCATGCTTTGTAGCGCTGGATAATTTGACTATTTAAATTTAGTTGATCCTGAGAATTTGCTGCTCATAGCATCTAAACCTTCATTTATTAGGTGATGTATACCTCAGCAGAGTAAGGAGCACTCTAGCTGTTCTCAACTACCGAAAGGTAGAGATGGCTGACGCACCTAAAATAATGGATAAAAGAAAAATAGCGCCCTGCCAAATCTCACGCTGAGAGCGCCTGAGATTTGGCAGGGCGTTAAATACGGTGCTAATGATGGGTGAGACGCCTGAATGAGGGGTGGGTTGCGATCGCGTAACTCACTGGCCTAGCAGGCTCACTGCGATCGCAAGCTACACCCCGCAGCAGCACTGAGTTAAGCCATCTTGGTGAAGAATGAGGCTAACCTGTGGATGCTAACGCCCCTAGAAACGGCAGTGGTGTCGGCGTTACGATCGCGAAGTTATGACTAAAAATTAGGGTGTGCTGTCATACCGCTTAGGATCTTTTTTTTTCTTCTTGCCATCGCTAGAGTCTGACTTGGGTTTTTTGGTTTCTTTGTTGCTTTTTCTCTCTTTGCCCATGATTTTCACCTACTAAAAACACAGCGGTTTCAGGCCTGGGGGCTTGGCTAGCTTCTCCGGGCATAGCATAATTGGAGCTGGCGGCTTACAAACGAGGCCATCTCCAGCCGCTCTACAGAATTCTGCACGATCAAGAAAGGGTTGGGAAAGCAAATCTCAAATTTGAGCTTGCAATGCCAGCGGCTGTAGGGTGAGTCATGCCTACCACCTAGAAAAAACGGCTCAGAAAATTACCTAAGCTGCACGATTATAAATTCGCTGCCCTGCTGAGCAGCACAACGCCAGAGGTTAGAAAACCAGGTCAAGAAAGGGGTTAAAAACGTATGGCATCCGCACAGGCTGCCTCGCAACGGGTAGCGTCGTCGCTGGTATAAGCCCCATTCTAGTCGATCTTGTCCAGCTTTGAGCGGATTGCAAGACAACTACAAGGTCGCGGCGTTTACCCACACCTTCATTTCGGTCAAATTTAGCGGACCAAACTGAGTCGCTAACGCAACATCGGCGGCATCTCGCCCGTAGGCGATCGCAATTCGATTGCCCCGGGGGGTGGGCTGAGTCGCGTCAAAGGTATACCAGCGATCGCCCACATAGGCTTCAAACCAGGCATGCAGATCCATCGGGTCGAGCTGGTAGAGATAGCCCACCACCATGCGTGCTGGAATGGTCAAACTGCGGCATAGAGCAAGGCCTAAATGCACAAAGTCGCGGCAGACCCCCACCCGGTTTTTTTCGGTTTCGAGGGCCGAGGTAGAGGCATTGCTAGTGTCGTAGCGGTATTCGATATGGGTGTGAATCCAGTGGCGAATGGCCTCAACTTGGTCGTAGGCCGACTCCAGATCTCCAACAATTTCGGTGGCCAGATCGCCGAGCAAGTCAGATTGGCAATAGCGACTGGGCAACAAAAACTGAAGCGCGTAATCGGGCAGGTCTTGCACCGGCACAAACTCGGCACCGGGCTGCACGTCAATGCCATCAGGCACATCAACAATGGCCGTCGCGCTTAACCGCAGCTGCCCGGATGGGGCCACCAATCGCTGGCACAGGTTACCGTAGCTATCGATGTACTCCACGACTGGACTATCGGGCTGCACCTGAAACTCGGCCTGCATCACCTGCTGCGCGGCCCCGGTGCGCGGCATTAACATCAGGATCAGAGGCGAAGGCTCCGTCGTCTCAAACACAAGTTGGCACCCTGCATCTAACCGCATACGCCCTCTCTGTAAGCACAAGTATCGTAGAGCCTCATACTACATGGGATAGGAGAAATCCTATAATCCTTAGGCCTCAGCCCACTCACTGACTTGCAGTAGTCGGCAGGCGATTTGGCTGGTTAGAGTTTCGCCGAGCAGAGATGACGAGATTTCTAGATAAGAATCTGGAAATGCTTCAAATAAAATGCGTTCTCCGGCGAAGATAATACGCTCAAAATGGCACACTGATGCCCGCATGACGCGAACAATTTGAGTAGTACAAGTATCATTAATGTGGTAGCAGAGCAAAGGCGGTGTCGACTTTGTCGGTGACTCAGTTGCTAGCAAAGATAGAATGTAGGCCATGGGGTTAAAGGCTATGAGTTCAAAACTATAGACCGCAAAAATGCGGTTGATCTGGCAGATTTAACTGGAATAAATACATCATGAAATCAGTCCATCTCTCATTCAGGAGGCTAGAGTGAGCCTTAGACAGCCAAATGCCGGACAAATCTACTAGTAACAAGCCCTTGGATATCGGCTTGAGTCAATTTGTTTAGAGTCATCTGCTTATTTAATTCTTTAAAAAATTACGATCGCATCCAAATAAAGCCTAAATTTTCTAAAAATACCGATAAATAGCAGCTTCGTTGCTTGTAGGTCAGAATAGACTATGAAGTTCTGGCTCGAGTCTTTCTAAGGATAGATTCCATCTAAATTCCGCCGATGAAATACGCCCAGTTAGACAAACTATGGGATTCGTTACGTTCAAGCTTTTGGTTTGTGCCCACGCTGATGGTGGGGCTGTCGATCGCACTGTCGTTTTTTACCATTGGCATTGACCACCGGCTAGAGGCTGACGCCATCAACCATGTGAGCTGGGCCTATGCGCTCGGGCCGAGCGGGTCGCGGGCGGTGCTATCGGCGATCGCCGGTTCCATGGTGAGTGTGGCCACCACGGCTTTTTCGATCACCATTGTGGCGCTTCAGCTAGCGTCATCTCAGTTTGGCCCCCGCCTGCTGCGAAACTTTATGCAAGACACCGGCAACCAGGTGGTGTTGGGCACCTTCATTTCAACCTTTGTCTATAGCCTGATGGTGCTGCGCACGGTCAACGAAGTTGAGGGGCGCGAGTTTGTGCCCCACGTAGCGGTGACCTGTGCGCTGGGGCTAGCGATCGCCAGTATTGGCGTCTTGATCTATTTTCTGCACCACGCGGCCTCATCCATTCAGGTCGACCACATCATTACCGCCGTGGGCCACGATCTAGAAGAAGCTATAGACCGGCTGTTTCCTACCCCCTTCGGCCAGGGGCAACCCGACCTAACCCCCGCCACTGCTGTCGTTGAGCGGTTGGCCGACTTTGAGCACTCGGCGCACCGGGTCAAGGCCAAGACCAGCGGCTACATTCAAGTCATCGATGAACACCAGCTGATGGCGATCGCCACCGAGCACGATCTGATCATTCAGGTGCGGCAACAGCCGGGGCGGTTTGTGGTGCAGGGCTGCGACCTCATGCGAATTTTGCCTGCTGAATCAATAGATTCGAGCCTAGAAGCCCAGATCGATCAAACCTTGGTGATTGGCTCTAAGCGCACCAATCAGCAAGAGTTAGAGTTTTCGATTACTCAGCTGGTCGAAATTGCCGTACGGGCACTGTCACCCGGCATCAACGACCCGTTTACAGCCATCCGCTGTATCGATCAGCTCAGCGCTACTCTAGCCCAACTGGCCCAGCAGCAGATGCCATGGCCCTACCGGTACGATGAGCAAAATCAGCTGCGAGTGTTGACGCCTCCCATCGCCTTTGGCGATATCACCGATGCGGCCTTCAACCAGATTCGGCAAAACGGGCGATCGAGCGTGGCGGTTACCCTCCGATTGCTAGAGGCGATCGCGGTGATTGCCCCCTTCACTCAGCAAGAGGCCGACCGGGCCGCTCTGCGTCGTCACGCCCAGATGATTGAACGGGGCAGCCAGGAGGCCATCTACGAACCCCTAGACCGACAGGATATTCAAACTCAATACGTGGCGACTATGGCGGCGATCGAGCCGGTTGAAGCCAAACTCAACCCTAAACCGGGTCTGGCGGTCAGCTCACCCTAATCGACCTCGCTTGTTTCTGGCCCAGCACCGCTCAAAACCTGCCGATAGCTGACATCTTGGGTGCCAACCAGCCGATCCCAAAAGGTGAAATAGAGGCCGTAATGGACCGTGTACTTGAGGTGGTGAATGGAATGGTGGGCCGGGCCAATCACCCACTGCCCAAGCCAGTGGTGGGGAAACAGGGCCGGTAGGCGATCGGGTCCGAGGTGGTTTAAAACCGCCCACACGGTCATCGTGGTCAGCACCGCAATCATGGTGATGAAGTGCAGCGGCAGCACAAACACCAGCCCAACCAAAAATAGGGCCTGAACAACAGCTTCTAGGGGGTCAAAGGCGAAGGAGGTCCAGGGGGTGGGGTAGCGCGATCGGTGGTGGCCCTGGTGTAGCCAGCGAAACAGCCGGGGATGATGAAACAACCGATGGGTGAAGTAAAAGTAGGCGTCTTGTAAAATCAGCACCGCTCCATAGCTTGCCCCTAGGTACCACAGCCCGTAGGTGTGGGGGTCGGTGTAGAGGCGAGTTACCCCTTGGTGGTAAACCGAAAGCACAAACGCCGCCGCTACGGCAAACACCGCCGCCGACAGCACAGACAGCTTAATATCGTGACGAATCATCGGCCAGGAGGGAGACCGATGCCGCAGCCGTTGGTTGATTAGTTTTGGGCTAAAGGATGAATAAAAGAACCAGTAGACCGCCCCCGCCACCACAAAATAGCGGGCCAGAATGACGGCAAACAGAGCCGCATTATAAAACTCGAAGGATTGTTCTCTCAAACCGATCTACGGCCTCACCGTGCCCTGATACTGTGGCGGTCCTATGGGAGCTAACCACCGATTGTCCACTGCAAGCCGAGACTTGCGGTATGAACCGAGTTTAGCAGCCGCTCAGCGGCTAAAACTTGGCGCTGAAATCCAGATCAGCCCTGGCTCCATTCCCTATAGGAATACAACTCTAGGGTCCACTCTGTCGTCTTTACTCAGACAGGTATTTGATCTTTGCACCGTCCTTCGCGCCGTTACCGGTACCAGAATCGATCAGGGCTTAAGGACTTCCATTGGCAGCCGCGATCGCTGCCCTAGCATTGCTCCAGCCCTTCTACAAGCGATGCTGCACCCGCTAGAGTTAAGCAGGGCGCATGCTATGCGCCCCTACGATTTGGCCTTCTGGAAATCGGGGTTTTGTCAGTCGGCTTTGGTATTACACCTCAATTACCACCCGAAGGTTGCCCCGCTTGCGCACTACCCGGCAGGCGGTGGCTTCGAGGGAGCGCTCAAACTCAAGGTCTAATAGGGTTTGCCCCACCTTAAAGTTGTTGACCGACATATAGCTGACCGAGGGGGGCAGGGTGGGCTGCAAAATATACAGGCGGTTGTTGGCCACGTCGGGTACCAGGTTGACCATAATTTGCAGCAGCTGAAACACTGTGCCCGTAGCCCAGGCCTGGGGCGAACAAGCCACCGGGTAACGCACCGGTCGGTTGGTGGGAGTGCGCTCAAAGCCGCAGAATAGCTCCGGCGGGCACTGGTAGGGTTGCACAGTGGTCATGTCAAAAATGCCCTGGGCAATTTCGAGGGCCTGATCTATGTGCCCCAGCGACCGCAGACCGGCGGCGATCATGCCGTTGTCGTGGGGCCACACCGAGCCCACGTGGTAGCCCATGGGGTTGTAGGCAGGCGAACTGCTGCTCAGGGTGCGAATGCCCCAGCCGCTAAACATATCGGGAGCCTGCAACCGCTCGGCCACGCTGCGGGCCTTGTCGGGCGAGAGAATGCCCAGCCCTAGACAGTGGCCTGGGTTAGAGGTAATGCTGTCGACCGGCTTGCCTTGGCCATCGAGGGCGAGGGCCACATAGCCCTGGTCGGGCAACCAAAAGTCGCGCTCAAAGCGAGCTTTGAGATCCTGGGCCTCTGCCTGCCAGCGATCGCGCAGATCGGGCCGCTGCATCAACTCGGCTAAGGAGGCCAGCCGCACCTTGGCGGCGTAGACGTAACCCTGCACCTCCGAAAGGGCGATCGGCCCCTCCGCCAGTTTGCCCGCCGCATCTACCATGCAGTCGCCCGAGTCTTTCCAGCCCTGGTTGCCTAGCCCCCCCGACGACTTGCAGTAGTAGGTCACATAGCCAGTGGCTTCGCTGCTGCGATCAATCCAGTCCATGGCGGCTAGGGCGTTGGGCCAGAGTTCCTCCAGCAGAGCGCGATCGCCCTTCCAAGCGTAGTAGTCGGCGTAGAGCATCAGCCATAGGGGAGTAGCATCTACCGTGCCGTAGTAGGGGGTGTGGGGCACCTCGCCACTGCGCGACATCTCGCCAAACCGCAGCTCATGCAAAATTTTGCCCGGCTCCTCTTCGCGCCAGTCATCCTGCTTTTGACCCTGGTATTCGGCCAGCACCGCCAGGGTTTGACGGGCCAGGGCGGGGTTAAACATTAGAGTTTGCATGGCGGCGATAATCGAGTCGCGACCAAACAGCGTGGCAAACCACGGTACCCCCGCCGAGAGTATTCTGCCGTCGCCGAAGGTTTGCCCCAGCAGGTAAATGTCTTGCTCAGCCCGCTCAATGATCTGGTTGAGGGCACGGTTATCGGTGCGAATGCAGGTCACATCCTCGCGCCAGAGCTGCTCTTCCATGGTTTCTGCCGCCAGCGCCTGGCTCAGCGTCGCCGGCAGGCCCACCGACGATGTGGGATGCCCGTCTAAAAAAGGCTGGAGGCGATAGCCCAACACCTCGGTGGCATGGGGCTGTAGCGCCACCCGCCAGATTGCCGTATAGCCCTTAAACCGGTCGGGTGGCCGTTGGTAAAACTGAATTCTCGACTCCATTAACAGCTGGTCGACCCCCTGGTAGGCCAGGGTGAGTTCGCCCCGCTCGCCAGCCACGAGGCTACCAGCAGAAGCCACCAACGGTTCAGCGGTTTCTGCTGACACCTGAACAGAGCGCAGCAGCGTGCCGGTTTGCTGCCGCACGCGCCCCCGAATCTCAAACAAATCGGCAAAATCGGCGTCAAAGCTCAAACTCAGCTCAAATTCCACCGGTTCGGTGCTGTAGTTGGTCAGGGCCAGTTCTTCAAACAGCCCCCCTTGCAACACCAGATCGCGCTGGATGCCAATGGTTTCAGCCCGAATTTCGCGCCGCCCGTCGGCACCCTCAACGTAAGGGTTGGCGCAGAGGGCCGACAGAGCAAACCCCCGCTGGGACGTGCTGCTGAGCAAAATGGGTGGCTGCCCCTCAATCTGGAGTTCTAGCCGACTGAGAAATCGAGAATCTCGACAAAACAGTCCCAGACTTGACAGCACCTGATCATCGTCACAGCCAGAGATATTGCCCAGGGTGTCGGTGATTAAGAATAGGTCGTTGTCCTTGAGGGTCAGGGTAGGCTGCTGCCGCGGAATAGTTGTGCAGGGCCACTCGGGAATCGGTACCTGCTGAGCCGGGGCAAAGGTGCGACCATCGAGTTCGACCAGGTTGAGGGGAGACTCGGCTGGGTCAAACTCCAGATCACTCACATTGGACTTAGACGATTCAGTCATTGGTAATGATGCTCCACAACTATGGCTGGTGACTGCGCTCGGCAAAGGCCCCTAGTTTCAGTAGCGGGGTCGAGCCATTGAGCGTCAAGCGTTGCCAGCGTTTCTTTATAAGGATTTAAGGAGAGTTACAATAGGGAACCTCTAAACCTCCCAGGATTAGGCCAACGGGTTGCCCCCGCTGCCGAGGACAAGCCGTTGTTTCGTTAGATCAGACCACCCTAGGCATCGATGCGGGCCAACGTTGGGCGGGCTGGGCGCAGATCGACAACGCGACGTTGGGGGCCAAAGCTGGGTTTGGTGCGATCGCGCAGCAACTGGCGGTAGACCGCCTCATAACCGTCAACCATCTTTGCCACGCTAAAGTTAAGCGCCACATGGTCGCGGCAAGCCTGGCGGCTGAGGCGATGAATTTGCGCCACGGCCTCAATGCAATCGTCAACGCTTTGGCAAAGAAACCCAGTCTTGCCATCGGCCACAACCTCAGGGGCGGAGCCAATGGCCATCGCCACTACCGGAGTACCGCTCACCATCGACTCGGTCATCACCAGGCCAAACGGTTCGGGCCAGGTAATCGGAAACAGCGTAGCCGTGGCCTGGCCGATGAGGGTTTTCTTCTCAGCCTGGCTGACTTCCCCTAAAAATTCAATTTGCTGCCCGTCGATGTGCGGAGCAACTTGGCTGTCAAAAAAGGCTTGATCTTCAGCATCGACTTTGCCAGCCATTTTCAGCGGCCAGCCGCTGCGTTTAGCAATTTCGATCGCCAGGTGCGGCCCTTTTTCTGACGACATCCGCCCCAAAAAGGCTAAGTAGGGAGGGTCTTGGGGCTGGGGATAAAATTCAAATTCGTCAATGGCGATCGCGTTGTAGACCGTCGCCACATAGTTGAGTTCTAGATCAGCGCGCTGCTGAGACTTTGACACACTGATTAGATTTTGTTGCCGGTACTGGCTCAAGGCTTTCTCACAGTCGGCAGTAAATGGCCCATGGAGGGTATGCACAACCGGCGGCCAATTGGCCTGGGTCGAGGGCCAGGCAGCGACGTCCATATGGGAGTGAATAATGTCAAATTCCTCAGCCCGACCCAAGACTTTGCTTAGCTGCCGCTGCTGGTAGGGCCCATAGTCCCCAAGCGGTATCCCTAGCTTACGCAGAGCGCGATCGCAACCAGGGTCTAGCTGGGCCAAAGTTTGCGAATCTCCCGACGCAAATAGCGTGACTTGGTGCCCTCGCTGCACCAATTCCTCAGTCAGTAAACTCACGACTAATTCCGTACCGCCATAGGCCAGCGGGGGAACTTGTTCCCATAGGGGTGTAACTTGTGCAATTCGCATAAAGGCCTCTTCCTCTTAATTAAGGTGAAGCTAATCGGTTCTAACGCCAACTCAAAAACTATTATCTGTGGTGTTGCCCGCTTAGCCTAGGACATAAATGATTGGAAATGTGAATCAAAGCGAAAAATGGTAGGTGCGAAAACATTAATTATCCAACACGCCATCATCGTAAGTTTAATCGCCAACTATGCCCTGTACCTTTATGGCGATTGCCAGCTAAAAACAATCTCCGTCTTTAGACCCACTTAGGCCAAATTCTTCATAAGAATAGATGGTAAAGCCTGGCATTTCCATTTCACGGGAATAACCGACCTTTTGGTTTATCTATAACCTAAACTATTTTTCTAGGAACCCAACGAGCTATAGCCACAGCCGATATCATGAAGCCTATACCCAGGCGAATTTTAGACAAGCAAAAAAATGCGGCGCTTCCACCGGATCGGTAGATAGCGCCGCTTCAGCAAGCAATAGGTTGGTCGTCTAACCGGAACTACCGATTTACCGCCCCATGGCCCTTGTCCATTAGCGACGGCTGAAAGGAGTGCTGTTTGAAGGGCTAGGGACGGGAGTATTGGGATTATTGGCATTTTGGCCTACGCCCTCATCTCCAGACATACCAGGTATGATGTCTTGCACCGCATCTTTTACGTTTTCTAGCACGCTCTTGGCCTGGTCTTCGGGGGCTTCAGAAAGCCCACTAGGAGCCACTTGGCTAGCCCCATTGTCACGGCTAACAGGGTTGCGAGACTGGCGCACAGCCTCAGCTTCGTAGGGTCTAGCATCAAGGTTGTCACCCGCTTGGGCTGGCTGACTGTAGGCACCAACCGAGGTTACCCACAGCGCTACCGCTAGCAAACCCACAGTGACGGTCTGAGTAGCAAGGCGAGGGATAAACTGGTCAGACTCTCTAATATTGAAGTTAAAGATTGATCCGGTTAAAACGTTAGTAAACTGACGATAACCATTAATCAACCAAAGGCGAAAACGGGAAAGTATAAACATAATCCTACTCACAAATTTCAAAAATTGAGACTATGCGCTAGATAACGCTGGATCTAGATCGCGCTAGGTCACCAAATAGACTGCTGCCAATAGCATGACCTTCCTACAGCGAACCTGTAGCGATCTTGAGCTAATCCAAACGCCACGGTTTTTAGCGTAGTCATAGCCTAGGAGGAGTAACCCGCGTTCTCCTTCGCCCGTAAGGCAGAAACCCGTTCCAAATCAGCCCCTCATCTGAGAGAGATACTGACGAGTAGGTAGGTATCGCTCAATCAACGTAGTTCTGCCATGGCATTGGCAAGGCAACTCCAACGGAGTCACGGAATTGCTATATACTGGCCTGGCAGCTCCATAATTTGCGCAGAAAGAGACATGTAAAATGTCTATATCTATGACCATTGCCTTTGCCTGTCATCTGGTGGGTGTCCTGATTGGCGGGGCCTTCGGTTTAGTCTATTTAAGCCGAAAACGCTTTATGCCCTACCATGCCATTGCTCTAGGCAAAGAATGGGATGCCGTATCTAGCGCAGTGCAAGTGCTGATTTTGGTGCTAATGCGTGCCACTGGCGGTGGGCTAATCGCGGTAGCATTTTTGAACCTGGTCTTATTATTGATCCCATTTAGGGCTGGTGAAGTTTGGGCGGTGTGGGCCATTCCCTTGAGCAATCTAATGGTTTCGGCGGGGGCACTCTACGCCATGCACATAGTTAGCTCTAACACGCCAGCTCGGCCACCTAAGCTCTTTGCGATCGCTAGCATCTTGCTCACCTTGACAGGCCTAGAGCTCTCCATTCTTTAGCCCTCAGGCTTAAATCGGTCGATCAGCTTCACGGTAGTATGCCTAGATATAGCCGCAAGCATTAAAGCCTACGCCACCTTAGCTACGCTGAGTTCACCCTGCCGCTGTAGCCATTCCCATAGAGTCACACGGGTGATGTATTTGGAAACTGTTTAAATGAGCAAGACCGATTGGCAACGCGTTAGCGGCATTGTAGAACGTGGGCATCGGGTAGCTTCTGGGACTGCCTTAAATAGCCCCTACCAGCGCGGTACCATTGAGATGCAGCTGCCTTACTTTAAAGCGTTGGGTCTAGACCTAACGGGCTATTTTCAGGGCACTTTGAATGTCTCCATTCGCCCCAAAACCTTTCAGCTGCTCCAGCCCGAATTTACGTTTCGCTCGGTCGAATGGACTGATCAACATCCCCCGGAAGATTTTTCGTTCTCTCGATGCCAGATTTTGTTTCAAGCCAAAAAATTTGATGGCTTGATCTATTTTCCCCATCCAGAAACCAAAGAACGGCACTTTCAAGATCCATCGGTCATCGAAATTATTGCAACGCCCATTGCTGAGCTGGCCTACGGCGATCGCGTCGATATTCTGTACAACCCTTCAGAAGTTGTCATACAGGGTTAGACCGAAGGGTGATGGGTAGGCTGGCTCTGGCGACCGCCAACCTACCCAGGCGATCATGGCCCTGTGTTAGCGTGGCGCTAAAGCATGCGCTCGTCTTGGGGGGGCAGGGCCCGATCGTCAAACACATCGCTGACATCGGGGGTGCTACTGAGGCCAAACCCTTCTACTACCTGGTCAATCGTAGCGGCCAGGCGCACCGGGTCTACGCCGCCAATGCCCATGGTGTCAACTTCAGGGCTGGTGTAGAGGCGATCGAGGGCAATGTTGATGCGCTCTGACTCAATGGCTACATCAAATAGCTCATCGTCGGCCACTTCAGTCACCAACGCTAGCGCGGCCTCGGGGTCGGCCAGAGCTTCTTTTAGCCCTCGAAGGTAAGCCGTCACAAAGCCCTGCACCACCTCAGGGTTAGCCTCTAAAAAGTCTCGGCGCACAATCAGGGCGTTGCCATACAGATCTAGCCCGTAGTCGTTGTAGTAAAACACATTGAGATCTTCGGGGGGCAGGCCCAGCTTTTGGTGCAGCACCGGTAGGCAAGAGATCGAAAAACAAGAAATGCCGTCGGCATTGCCCTGGGCCAGCAGACTTTCCCTGAGCTGGGGTTCTACGTTGGTCCACTCGACGCTGTCGGGGTCGGCTCCCACCTCTTGGGCTAGTACGGGCCACAGTCGGCGGGGGCCGTCGCCAGCTGGGGCAGCCAGGTTAGCCCCAGCTAGGTCGGCGGGGGTGTCAAACTCAGAGTCGGCTTTGGTGACGATCGCAAAGGGCGATCGATTAAATTTGATCGCGACTGCAACGAGCTGATCGTTGGGGTTTTGCTCGTTGAACTCGATCATGGAGTACATGTCGCCTTCGCCGATGTCGTACTGCCCGGCAGCAATTTTAGTGATTGAGTCAGCCGAGCCAAAGCCGCGTTCAAAGCTAACATCTAGCCCTGCTTCAGCAAAATAGCCATTTTCTAGAGCAATGGCCAACGGGGCATCAACCGCCTGAAACAGCCAGGACAGGGTAAATTTTACCGGAGTCAGCTCGGCGGCATCGGGGGCAGCAGCGGTTTCTCCGGCGGTGGTAGGTTCAGGGGTGGCTACGTCGTTAGCGCCACCGCAGGCCACTAAACCCAGGGTGGCGGCCAACAGTAAAGAACCGGCGATGGAACGAATCGGCATCATAATTCGGAACACTCCGTGACCAATTTAACCAAATCTAAATCGTGTTCTACATATAGTGTCTGTACCCAGACAAGATGGTAGTCTGCACTACCTGATCGATTGATTTTCGTCTTGCCTGCCATTGTCCTAGCCGGAGCGTTGGGCTGGTCGGGGTTGGGCTGGGTCTGCCGTCGTCAGTCGTTACCCCCCGTAAAGCAATACGGTAAAAGCCTTGAACAAATTCCTTAAAACAAAATTAGCGGCTTACCTTTTGCCCTCGGTGGCCTTGGTGCTACTGCTGATTATTTGGGAGGGCGTCACGCGGGTGCTAGAGGTGCCCACGTTTATTTTGCCGGCCCCTAGCGATATTTGGTTAGCCGCCCAAGCCTACGGCACTACCGTATGGCGCAACGGTTTGCATACCCTCAACACAACCCTGATTGGGTTTTTGATGGGGCTGGTACTAGGCGTATTTTTAGGATTTTTAATTGGCTATTCTCGCCTGGCCTACATTGTGTTGTATCCACTGCTGGTGGGGTTTAACACCATTCCTAAGGTGGCGCTGGTACCGCTGCTGGCGATCTGGTTTGGCATTGGGGCCATGCCGGCAATTATTACCGCCTTCACCCTGGCGTTTTTTCCAATTGTGGTCAATGTGGCGGCGGGGCTGGCCACGGTTGAACCCGAAATGCAGGACGTGCTGCGATCGCTGGGGGCATCGCCCTGGGAGGTGTTTCAAAAGGTGGGGTTTCCTCACTCGCTGCCCTACCTGTTTGCCTCGCTCAAGGTGGCGATTTCCCAGGCCTTTATTGGCTCCGTAATTTCAGAAACGGTGGCCTCAAACCGAGGCATTGGCTACGTGATCGTCACCGCTAGTTCTAGCTTTAACGTGCCCCTAGCATTTTTGGCCATTTTGGCGCTGGCGGCCATGGGCATTTTGCTCTACGGCTGTTTTGCTCTGATCGAGCAGCGCACCATTCACTGGGCGCGGTAGCCCTAGCTTCGCTGAATGTGGCGGCGCAGCTCGGTGTACATCTGGTGAAACTCGTCGGTAAAGCACATATCGAGGGTGCGGGGCCGGGGCAGGTTGACCGAAAGCTCGTAGACCAGGGTGCTGGGGCGGGGGCCAAGCACGTAGATCGTATCGGAGAGAAATAGAGCCTCGCGCAGGTCGTGGGTGACCAGCAGGGCGGTGCAGCCGGTCTGCTGCCAGAGGTTTTGGGTCAGCCCCCACATTTCTTCGCGGGTGAAGGCGTCGAGGGCGGCAAAGGGTTCGTCGAGCAGCAAAATTTCGGGCTGGTGAATCAGGGCTCGGCACAGGGAGGCCCGCTGCCGCATACCGCCAGACAGTTGCCAGGGGTAATGGTGATGAAAGTTGCTCAGCCCCACCGTGGCTAACAACTGCTCAGCGGCTTCAATGTATTTGGCTTTGTTTTGGCGAAACCGGCGCTTGTGGGGTTGCACCACCTCTAGGGGCAACAACACATTGTTGAGAGTGTTGCGCCAGGGCAGCAGCACCGGATTTTGAAAGGCAATGCCAATATTTTTGAGCGGCCCCGTGATCGGCTGACCGTGAAAGCAAACGGTCCCTTCTTCGGTGGGGTTGAGGCCCGACACCATGCGCAACAGGGTGGTTTTGCCGCAGCCGCTAGGGCCGACCAGCGAGACAAACTCGCCCTGGGCCACCCGAAAGGAGATGTGATCGATCACCGTCAGCGAGGTGCCCTTGCCACGGTAGGTGAGGCGAATATCGCGGAAGTCTAGGGCCGGAGCCCCCTGGGCCGTGGTAGATGCGATCGCATGGGTTTCGACCATAGCCGTGCCAGCTCAATACACTCTTCTAGACGCTAATCGTCTGGCAGTCTTGGTGGTGTAACGTTGAACACATTTCTAGGTTTCTCAGGGCTTGCTCTGGCCTTGCTTTGGGCTATCTCTGGCCTTGCTCCGGGGGGGTACAGCCGCGCTACCCCTTGCCAACCGGCCCAAACCCTGGTAAATCTGGGCCATGTCTTCAGGTCGTACCCACGATCGCATTACGCTCTGGGCCTTGCCACTCGTGGTTTTGGCCGCATTTCGTGTCACCCTCAGCGGCTGGCTGACGGTGGTGGTCTGTCTGGGCTTTTTGCTGGGCGGCTGGATGCTCGGCCCCGACCTCGATATTCACTCGGTGCAATACAAACGCTGGGGCTGGCTGCGGTGGATCTGGCTGCCCTACCGAGGCAGCATCCGCCACCGATCGCGGTGGTCTCACGGACCCATCATTGGCACGGTGGTGCGGGTGCTCTATCTGTCGCTATGGCTGGGGCTAGGCGGCCTGCTGATCGTCGAGCTGCTCAACGGGTCCCAGCGCACCGCCCTGAGCTGGGGCGATCTGATTGACGGGCTGGGCTGGGCCTTGATTACCTATTGGCCCTGGTGGCTGGCCCTGGTGGTGGGGCTAGAGCTCGGTGCCCTGAGCCACTACGTCGCCGACTGGCTGTCATCGGCGCTCAAGCGCAAACGAAGTAAATCGAAAAAAACGGCGAAGCCTAAGGCAAAACCCAAGGCGAAGCTTAAGGCGAAACCCAAGGCCCAGACCAAACGGCGATCGCCGAGCCAGGGAAAACGCCGTTAACTGCACCGCCAATCTCTTTAGGATCACGGAGCCTGAAGGGGAGAAGATTTTTGCCAGCGATCGCCCTCAACCACCGTATGCACCTGCCACTCGGACCGGGTTTCGGCATAGTCTTGGCGAAAGTGCCCCCCCCGGCTTTCGGTGCGAAAGGCGGCGCTGTGCAGAATTAGCCAGGCAATAGCATGGAGATTACAGAGTTCACCCCAGGCGCGCACCAACGGCCAGCTCAATGCCTCAGGGAGCTGGTACGTTTGCCCAGGGCTAAGCCGGTGTAAGGCCTGGAGGGGATGCTGCTGCCACTGGGTGCGCTGCGGCTGAAGGGCAGCGATCGCCGCCTCTAACCCGCTTTGGGTGCGGCTGATGGCGGCGGCCTCCCACATCAGCTGGTTCAGCTGCGATCGCTGCTGATGAATGGCCGCCAGGGCCTGTTCGCCATTCTGCTGCACCCAGGTTAGGGTGGCGTCGTCTACGGCTAAAACGGCGCGATCGCCCACCGTCTGAGCCACATAGCGTTTTTTCGTGAGGGGTAGGTTGGCCAGTTCAGCACCGTAGACCAGGCACTCCAGCAAGGAGTTGCTGGCCAGGCGATTGGCCCCATGCACCCCCGTGCTGGCATTTTCGCCCACGGCGTAGAGGCCTGCCAGGGTCGTTTGGCTATGCAGATCGGTGGTGATGCCACCCATCCAGTAGTGGGCGGCAGGAGAAACAGGCACCGGTTCCTGCAGCGGATCGCACCCCCAGGTGCGGCAGACCCGCAGAATATTGGGGAAACGATACTGGATGCGATCGGGCGGAATTGAACGCAGATCGAGCCAGACATGGGCATCGCCGGTCTTTTGCAGATGGTGAAAGATCGCCCGGCTCACCACGTCTCGCGGAGCCAGCTCCCCATCGGGGTGATAGTCAAAGGCAAAGCGATAGCCCCGATCATCGACCAGGTGCGCCCCCTCTCCCCGCACCGCCTCACTGATCAAAAAGGGCGGAGCACCGGTTTTAGCCAGCGACGTGGGGTGAAACTGGACAAATTCTAGATCGCGCAGCTGCGCTCCGGCTCGCCAGGCCATCGCCACGCCATCGCCGGTGCTGGCCGCAGGGTTAGTGGTTTGGGCGTAGACCTGGCCCCCGCCACCGGTCGCCAGCACCGTCGCCTGGGCCGAGAGCCACTGTAGCTGTTGGCGATAGGCGACCAGGGCACCCTGGCAGCGCCCCTCCACCATCCATAGCTCTAAGGCAAAGGCGCTTTCAAACACCGTAATGTTGGGCCGTTTCAGCACCGCCTCCGCCAAGATCGAGACGATCGCCCGACCGGTGGTGTCGGCGGCGTGGAGCACACGGCGGCGCGAGTGAGCGGCCTCTAGGGTCATCGCCAGTTGGCCCTCGGTGCGGTCAAAGGCCACCCCCAAATCTACCAAGCGCTCAATGCAAGGGGCCGCCCGGCTAGCCAGGTGTTCTACCGCCGCTGGGTCGCACAGCCCAGCCCCAGCCACCAACGTGTCGGCTACGTGCAGCGACACGCGATCGTCAGCGCCGATCGCCGCCGCAATACCCCCCTGGGCCCAGTCACTGGCAGAAATCGACAACGTATCTTTGGTCACGAGCCCAATACGCCACTGGGCCGGAATCGATAGCGCCGCGTACAGTCCGGCGGCCCCGCCCCCAATCACTAGCACGTCAAAACCCTGGTCATTGCCGCTGGGGGGCTGGGGTGAAGCTAAGTCAGGCTTGGTCAAGGGCAGCTCCCAAAGATGCTCCAACAATTAAAGGCTCAGGCAGGGGTCGTTAAGGCCTTAACTACTAAAAGCCCTGGCCAGTCGGGGTTGACCAATAGGGTCAACTCGACCAGCCAGGGCCACTAGGGGTAAGCGCAGGTAAAAACCCGGCCTACTTATAGACACCGTTGTTAAAGCGGTCAGCCCCTTCTACCAGGGCAGGGTCAGTTACGGTAACGGTGAAGTTGTCTAGATTGGTCCGCAGAATGTTGAGCTGCTGCTCACTGAGACCGGGCAGATCGAGCACATCTTCAACGTCGTCGTAGGGGGCATTCAGCAGAATTTTGCGGGCCAGGGTGGGATATAGCCCCGGAAACTTTCTAAAGCTCTGCACGTTGGCATTGTTCAAGTCAAGCTTATTCCCGTATTCCGTTTCTAGCTTAGCGTCTACCGCATTTTTAGGTGAGGTCTCTGCCAGCCAGACCATGGCCTCAAGGGGGGCGTTTAGCAGATCTGCCCCGGAGATGGGCTGCGCTACAGCAGGGCTGCTTACCCAACCAAATAGCACCGCCAGCGCAACAAGTAGGCCAACCAGTTGTTTCATTTACCCTAATCCTCTCCTACCAGTGTGAATGTCTTATACACAGCATTTCTAAGAGACTACCATTTTCCATGCCCCTGCAACGGAGAAAGAAGGCCGTTGGGTAGGTAGGGCCATGCTCGGGGCGATGCTTTCCCCAACGGTGACTTACCGGTGCGGTTCGCCCAACGCACCCAAGCAGCTATTCCAGAGGCAGGCGCTCTAGCTCTTCGGCGTAGTATGCGCCAATGTCTTGCCCCTGAAGCAAAATTTGCTCGTACTGAATGGTGGCCCTCAGGGTGGTTTGGCTACCTAGGGCGGGGGGCGGGGTCGCGCTTAGCACCCAGATCGAACCCGACTCGTCGACCAGTTCATAGAGGCCCTGGCCCACCAGGGGAATCTGGCGCTCGACGGTGCCGGTCAAAAACACCGTTGCATGGCGGCTTTGGCTAGCCTCGCCAATGGGGGTCACCGGGTCGAGCCAGGCAAGGCCGGGCCAGGTGCTGAGGCGATCGCGCAACCCGTAACCCACCGTCGCATCCACGCTGGCCCCGCAGCTGGTCACAGCCACCAGGGCCAACCCCACTACCCCGTAGTATGTACAACGACGTTTTAAGCAGTTCATAAAGGCTTAATTCGGCAGTTACTGGCGATCGCTAGCTCCCAGAGGTTCAAAATCTGAGACACTGGGAAGACGTCGAATTTTTCCCTGGGCCGAGCTTGCCCTGGGGGTTCGACCACGATCGGTTCCGAGATACAGGTTAGCGCACCCCGGCCATGACCCTACTGCTCGACGGCAAAGCCCTAGCAAATCAAATTCAAACCACCCTAGCCACCGAGGTGGAGGCCCTCATTGCCCAAGGGCATCGCCCCCCTGGGCTGGCGGTCATTATGGTGGGCGACAACCCGGCCAGCGCCGCCTATGTCCGCAATAAAGAGCGGGCCTGTGGCCGAGTCGGCATTGCCTCCTACGGCAAACACCTGCCCGCCACGGTGTCTCAGCAAGCGGTCGCCGATCTGATTCAGCAGCTCAACGCCGACCCCAACGTCGACGGCATTTTGGTGCAACTGCCCCTGCCCGACCACCTCGACGCGGTGGCGCTGCTGCACACCATCGACCCCGACAAAGATGTCGATGGGCTGCACCCGATCAACCTAGGGCGGCTGGTGCGGGGCGAACCGGGCCTGCGTAGCTGCACCCCCTACGGCGTGATGCGGCTGCTTGAGGCCGCCAACATTAACCTGGTGTCGGCCAACGTGGTGGTGGTGGGGCGCAGCATTTTAGTCGGCAAGCCCATGGCCCTGATGCTGGTAGAAGCCAATGCCACTGTTACCCTGGCCCATTCTCACACCGCCGATTTGCCCGCGCTGATGCAGCAAGCTGATATTCTAGTGGCGGCAGTGGGTCGCCCCGGCATGATTACCGCAGTCGATGTCAAACCCGGTAGCGTGGTGATCGACGTGGGCATCAATCGGGTAGAACAGCCCGATGGCTCAGCCCGCCTGGTCGGGGATGTGGATTTTGCCTCGGTGCAACCGGTGGCCGGAGCTATTACCCCGGTGCCCGGCGGGGTGGGGCCAATGACGGTGGCCATGCTGCTCGAAAATACCGTCACTAGCTATCGCCAACGCCTCGCTGCGTAGGGGCTCCCGTTACCCCTTATGCTTGTCTACGTTCACTCTGCCAGATGCCGCTATGGTGCCCACCAACTCCCTCGATTCTAGGCCATCACCTCCTGGCCAGTTTGACCTAAATGCCTACCTGGCCGAGCAGCGCCAGCGGGTAGAAACGGCCCTCGACCAGGCTTTGGCCCTGCGTTATCCCGAGACGCTCTATGAGGCCATGCGCTACTCGCTGCTGGCGGGAGGCAAGCGCCTGCGCCCCATTCTTTGCCTGGCCAGTAGCGAGCTGGTGGGGGGCAGTGTTGAGGTGGCGATGCCCACCGCCTGCGCCCTAGAAATGATCCACACCATGTCGCTGATCCACGACGATTTGCCCGCCATGGATAACGACGACTACCGCCGGGGTCGCCCGACCAACCACAAGGTCTATGGCGATGACGTCGCAATTTTGGCCGGTGATGCCCTACTCACCTATGCCTTTGAACATGTGGCTACCCAGACCCAGGGAGCTGCGCCCGAGCGCGTGCTGCGGGTGATTGCTGGGTTGGGTAAGGCCGTGGGCGGCGAAGGCCTGGTGGGCGGCCAAATCGTCGATCTAGCCAGCGAAGGCAACCCTGATGTGACCCTCGAAACCCTAACCTACATCCACAACCACAAGACGGCGGCACTGCTCGAAATCTCAGTCACGGCTGGAGCGATGCTGGCCGGAGCCAGTGACGAGGAGATCGAAAACCTGCGCCAGTATGCCCAGCGCATTGGCCTGGCGTTTCAAATTGTGGACGACATTCTCGATATCACCTCGACCCCCGAGACCCTAGGTAAGTCGGTGGGCAAGGATGTAGCGGCCCAGAAGGTAACCTATCCCAGCCTCTGGGGACTAGACGAATCGCGTCGCCAGGCTGACCAGCTGATTGAGGCGGCCAAGGAAAGCTTGGCTGGTTTCGGAGACCTGCGCCAGCCGTTGGTTGCGATCGCCGACTACATTGTTGCCCGTACCTACTAGGGTTTGTCTGAGCCGATGGAAAGTTTTACCGAGATTTTTGACAACCACGTGCTGATCGTGGCGCTAATTGCCTGCTTTACCGCCCAGGGGCTAAAAGCCATTATTGAACTGGTGCGCCATCGCAAGCTCAACCTGCGAGTGATGGTGGGTACTGGCGGCATGCCCAGCGCCCACTCGGCCCTGGTTACGGCTCTGGCCTGCGGGGTGGGTCAAACGATGGGGTGGGCTAGCCCGCTGTTTGCCGCCACCTCAGTCTTTTCGATCATTGTTATGTACGACGCGGCGGGGGTGCGTCAGGCGGCGGGCAAGCAGGCCAAGGTGCTCAACCAAATCATTGACGAGCTGTTTCAAGAAAAGCCCGAACTGCGAGAAGACCGCCTAAAAGAACTGCTCGGCCATACCCCGTTTCAGGTGATTGCTGGGTCAATTTTGGGGGTGATGGTGTCTTGCCTGGCGGCTCCGGCCTATTGATGGCTATACCCTAAACGTTAAGCTTGACGCTGCCCTAGGGGCGATCGCCGCTTCGAGCCGGTAGAGCCACTGCCGGGGTGAGCATCACCACCTCCTGGCTATCGACAATAAAGCCCGGAATGTTGAGACTGCTGAGCACCGACAGGGTAGAGGCAGCCCCCTCAACGTTGGGGCTATGGGCAATGAGGAGATAGGAGCGCTGGCGATGGACAGCCAGCCCAACCGCTTGACCGATCTGACGCTGAATGGCGATCGCAGACTCAGGCTCAAATTGGTAATCGACCAGCACCGCAAAACCGCTGCCCAGGGGTTGCGGGGCGTAGGCCGTAAGCGCTGGCGTTGTGGCAGGTCTGGTGCCGTTGGTTGCAGTACCGTTGGCCGGAGTGCCGTTGGCCGAAGTACCGTTGGTCGAAGTGCCATTACCGGCGGGTGTTGGGCTAGTCGTGGGGGGGGCGGGCTGGGCAGCGGTAGTTGCCGGACGAGCCACAAAGGCTTGCAACCCCTCCACCTCAGTCATATATTGAGCCCAGGCGTTGGCGTTCTCGAGGTTGCTAAACCCCCCCGCCCGCACCACAGTATCGTTGAGGTATTCGCAGACAAGGACGGTGCTGTTCGACGGCAGCAGGTTTTGCACCCGATTGCGCTCGGCCTCGGTGTTGCTGCGCACCAGTAGCAAATATTCGTTGGCCGCCGGGGGTGGACAGGGCGGGAACTGGGCCTGGGCCGACTGCCAGAACCCTACCAGCGGCGCGAGCAACAACCCCAGGGCGATCGCCCCAGGTTTGAAAAGATGCTGCCAAGAAGACTGTATCCGTGCGCCGCTGCTCCGTTTCAAACCCGTTACCATCACTTTTGCTAACGCCATAATCTGCCAGCGATTCTAGCCTAAACCACCAATCTCGGGGCAAAGATTCTAGGTTTTGATCTTATTTATACGCCAATCTTACTGATTGACCGCCTCCCCTGGGAGTGGGAATGGGGTTTGAGAGCGCCTTGAGGTTTGGACAGCAGGTTTAGAGATCAGGTGCTAGAAAGCACCTTAAACCTGGCACCTCAAACCTGACACCTTAAACCCCAATCCCCCATGGCAACACCCAGGGCTATTTTCGGGGCCGGTGCTATGAGGCGATCGCCTCTAGAGAGGCCAAGGGGTCGGGAATGCTGGCGGAGGGAGCTTCAAATTCGCCAGTGCCAACGTACTCAAACCGCAGCTTGACCCAGACAATAAATTGCTTGCTGGTGGAAACCAGGGCCACGGCGGGCTGAGGGCAGCTAGCTTTAACGCTAGCCATTTCTGGGGCGTCTAGAAAGGCTGGCGATTTGACCAACCAAAAATTGACAGACTGCTCCTGCTCTTGGTAGTGGCGGCGGCGCTCTTTTAACACTTCTTCGAGGGGTTCTTCTTCTAGCAAAAATTTTTGACTGGCAATGGCGTAGTAGTAGGTGGTCATGGGGTTCTCCTTTAAGGTTTCGGGTTTCAGGTCTGGGGTGTCCGGTTTCAGGTCTGAGGTGTCCGGTTTCAGGTTCGGCTTAATCCTTAAACCTGACACCTGAAGCCTGACACCTCACTCATCCCTGAATGAGCGTTTTCATCTCGCGGACGGCGCGCTCCAGGCCCACTAGGGCGGCGCGGCTGATGATGCTGTGGCCGATGTTGAGCTCTTCTATGCCGGGAATCCGCGCCACCGGCACGGTGTTCCAGTAGGTGAGGCCGTGGCCAGCGTTGACTCGCAGCCCCAGTTCTAGGGCCTGGGCGGTGCCCTGGGCGAGAATGTCGAGCTCACGGGCGCGATCGCCCTCCTGGCTGGCTTCGGCGTAGGGGCCGGTGTGCAGCTCAATGAACTGCGCCTGGGTGTGAGCTGCCGCGTCAATCTGGTCGGCGGTAGCGTCGATGAACAGACTGACCGGAATCTCTGCACCCTGGAGGGTAGTGACCACAGCCTTAATCCGCTCCAGCTGGCCGGCAATATCTAACCCGCCTTCGGTGGTCACCTCCTCGCGCCGCTCGGGCACGAGAGTGACATAGTCGGGCTTGAGATTGAGGGCAATGCCAACCATTTCATCGGTGGCGGCCATCTCCAGGTTTAGGTGGGTGCGCACGGTCTGCCGCAGCAGGCGCACATCACGGTCTTGGATGTGGCGACGGTCTTCGCGCAGGTGCACGGTGATGCCGTCGGCCCCCGCCAACTCGGCTAACACCGCCGCCGCCACGGGGTCTGGCTCGACGGTGCGCCGCGCTTGGCGCAGGGTGGCAATGTGGTCAATGTTGACTCCCAGGGTAGGCAAGCGATCGCTCCCAAACAGCTACAGAATCTACAATCTATGATCCTATCCTAACGACCTCCCCAATGGACTTTAAAGCTGACGCAGCACATCAGCCAACCAAAACTGCGCCCAAAGCCGAATCAGCCCAGAGGTGGTAGGCTGCACCTGGCACGACAAGAGCGATCGCACCCATATCTGCTTTTTCTCGGTGCAGACCTTCCAGTGGCTGGCCCTGCGCTGGCAGGCCCCACTCACCATCCTTGGGCAGGACGTTATTTTGCTAAACAAACCAGGTTAGGCAAGTCCCTCTGGATCGGCGGTCTTGGGAACCTAAGCGGCTAGCTACCCACCACCGATTCCACCTTGGCCGCCGTTTCCTCCACGGCAGGGGCCGGTTCTGGAGCAGCGGGTTCTTGGTGGCTAAACACCAGTTGGCCCTCCTGCAAGTCGACCACGATGGTTGAACCTTGGGCAAAGGTCGTCTCTAGAATTTTGGTGGCAATGGAGTTTTCGAGCAGTCGCTGAATCGCCCGCTTGAGGGGGCGCGCGCCGTAGACCGGATCGTAACCGCTCTCGGCAATGAAATCGATCGCCGGATCGGCAATCTCTAGCCCGATGGCTTGGTCGGCCAGGCGGCGCTGCACCCGCCGAATTTGCAGAGCCACAATCTTGCGCAACTCGCTCTTCCGCAGGGAGTGGAACAAAATTAAATCATCGACTCGGTTGAGAAACTCAGGGCGAAACTGTTTTTGCAGTGCCTTGAGCACCTGGGTACGCATCTCGTCGTAGCGATCGTCGTCGCCCGCCAGCTCTAAAATGTGGTCGCTGCCCAGGTTGCTGGTCATGATCACCACGGTGTTGCGGAAATCGACCCGGTGGCCCTGGGAGTCGGTGATGCGGCCATCGTCGAGTACCTGCAAGAGAATGTTGAACACGTCGGGGTGGGCTTTTTCCACCTCATCGAGCAGCACCACCGAGTAGGGATGGCGACGCACCGCTTCAGACAGCTGGCCGCCGTCTTCGTAGCCCACATAGCCCGGAGGTGCCCCCACCAACCGCGACACGGCGTTTTTCTCCATGTACTCCGACATGTCGATGCGGATTAGGGCGTCTTCGGTGTCGAACAGAAACTCGGCCAGGGCGCGAGCTAGCTCGGTTTTACCCACCCCGGTCGGCCCCATAAACAGAAATGAGCCCAGGGGTCGACCCTGGTCGTTCATACCCGCACGGGCGCGACGAATGGCAGCAGACACGGCCTCTACGGCTTCGTCCTGGCCGATCACCCGCTCGTGCAGGTGGCCTTCGAGCTGGAGCAGTTTTTGCCGCTCCGACTCCATCAGCCGGTTGACTGGGATGCCCGTCCACTTAGCGACGATTTCGGCGATGTCGGACTCGGTGACTTGCTCGCGCAGGAAGGTGGTGCCCTGGGCCTGCACTTCAACCAGCTGAGCTTCTAGGGTTTCGCGATCGCGCTGAAGGGCTTCTAGACGGCCATACTTGAGCTGGGCGGCTTTATTGAGATCGTAGGCCCGCTCAGCCTGTTCAATTTGCAGACGAATTTGATCCTCTTCTTCTTTGAGGGCGTTGAGGGCGTCGAGGGCCTGCTTTTCGCTCTGCCACTGACCGCTAAACTCGGTCTGCTTGGCCTGGAGTTCGGCGATTTCTGCCTCAATACGGCTGAGGCGGGTGCGGGCTGCCTTGGTAGCTGTCCCATTTTCGGCTTCTAGGGAGAGCTTTTCCATCTCTAGCTGCATCAGGCGGCGCTCGATGCCCTCTAGCTCTTCGGGTTTGGAGGTAATCTCCATCTTCAACTTGGCGGCGGCTTCATCGACTAGATCGATGGCTTTGTCGGGCAAAAAGCGATCGGCAATGTAGCGATCGGAGAGCACCGCCGCTGCCACCAGGGCGCTGTCGGCGATGTCTACGCCGTGGTAAGACTCGTAGCGCTTCTTTAGCCCCCGCAGAATGGAGATCGTGTCTTCGGCACTGGGCTGGCCCACGTACACCTGCTGAAAGCGGCGCTCTAGGGCGGCATCTTTTTCAATGTGCTTGCGGTATTCGTCTAAGGTGGTGGCCCCAATGCAGCGCAGTTCGCCCCGCGCCAGCATGGGCTTGAGCAGGTTGCTGGCATCCATGGTGCCCTGGCCCGCTCCGGCTCCCACCACCGTGTGCAGTTCGTCGATGAACAGCACCACCTGTCCGGCAGAGTCAGTGACTTCTTTGAGCACCAGCCGCAACCGTTCTTCAAACTCGCCGCGAAACTTGGCCCCGGCAATCAGCCCGCCAATATCTAAGGAAATCAGGGTGCGGCCTTTGAGCGACTCGGGTACTTCGCCATTGATAATGCGCTGGGCCAGGGCTTCGGCGATCGCGGTTTTGCCCACCCCCGGTTCGCCAATCACCACCGGGTTATTTTTGGTGCGGCGAGAGAGCACCTGAATGACGCGGCGAATTTCGTCGTCGCGGCCAATCACCGGGTCAAGCTTGCCGTCCCGGGCTAGCTGAGTGAGGTCAATGCCAAATTTTTCTAAGGCATCGTACTGCTGCTCAGGATTTTGATCGGTGACTTTCTGGCTACCGCGCACAGCCTGCACCGCCGCCATCAGTTCTGGGCCTTCGACGTTAAAGCCCCGCAGCAGACGACGGCCAATCCGCTCGTCTTCTTGAAAGCCCAACAACAGGTGCTCGACGGAGATGAACTTGTCCTTGAGCGTTTGCCGCGCCGCCTCGGCCTGATCGAGCATACGATCGAGGCTTTGACCCAGATAGAGATTGCTGTCGAGGCCGGGGCGCACTCGGGCCTGGCGCTTAGCAAAGGTTTCTAGCTCGTCGAGAATCAGGTCGCAGTCGAGGGTGGCCTTGGTCAAAATCTTGTGGGCCAGCCCGTCTTCTTCTTGGTCGAGCATGGCGATAATGACATGCTCAACCTCCATGTACTGATGTTTGCAGCGGCGGGCCACATCCTGGGCTTCCACAATGGCGTCCCAGGCTTTGGCGGTAAATTTATCCGGATCGGTTGGCTGCATAATCTCCGTGGCGGGCCGGCGTACTTTGCTTTTTGTAACGGTTGGACGTTCAGTATATCAGTTGGGCGCTGGCCCTGGCCTGACCCCACTGACAGATGGCAGGTTAGGTACAGCATAGGGCGATCGCCCCCAGCAAACTGTTCCCCACCCACCCGCTGGCCCTAGGGCTGTGGGCATCGCTGCCCAGGGCTGGCCGCACCAGTTTGCGCTAGCTAGGCGACACTCTGCTCAAAAGATTGGGACTCACTCTAGATTTGACCGCGTGTAGAACACTGTTGCCGCGTCGCCATCGTCTGCCAGGTCAGGCGCAAAGACCACTGTGCAATGGCGACCCCGATGTTTGGCCCGGTAGAGTGCCTGGTCGGCTTGCTGAATCAGTTCGCTAGAGGTGAGGTCTGGAGTAGGTAGCAGAGTACTGATTCCTAGGCTAATGGTGAGGCGATCGCTGACTGCTGAGGCCTGGTGGGGCAGGTTCAGAGCGGCCACGGCCTGATGAATCCGTTGGGCTACGGTGATTGCTCCCTGGGAGCCGGTGTTGGGCAAAATCACCGCAAATTCTTCGCCACCGTAACGGGCTAGCAGGTCGGTAGACCGACCGACGGCGCTCTGGGCCGCCTGGGCGATCGCGTAGAGGCAGTCATCTCCCTGCTGGTGGCCGTAGGTATCGTTGTAAGACTTGAAATAGTCGACATCAAACAGGAGCAGCGACAGGGGGAGCCGATCACGGCTGAGTCGGCTCCATTCGGAGGCCAGTCGTTCGCCGAACCGACGGCGATTGGCAATCTGGGTCAGTGGGTCAGTGTGGGCTAGACGTTCGAGCTGGCTGGTGGCCTGCTGAAGCTCGGTATTGATGCGGGTTAGCCGGGCTTCGGCCCGCTGGCGATCGTGCAGCTCTTGCTGTAGCTGGTTAACCAGATCGCCCTGGTGAATCGCGATCGCCAATTGACCAGCGATCGCTTCTACCAACTCAATTTCCACCGTTTGCCAATAGCGTGGCCCGCTGCACTGGTGAATGCAGATCAGCCCCCATAGATCTGATCCCTTGAGCAGGGGCACCAGCAGGCAGGCTCGCACCTGAAACTGCTCCAGCAGGGCGTGGTGCTCGGCCTGCAAATTCACCTCACGCAGATCTCGAATTGCCAGGGTGCCGCCGTAGTGGCGAATACCCAGGTAGTGGTCGCCCAGGCCCCGGTGCTCGACCCCAGCAACCACGATCGCAGCCTGTCCGGGGGCTACGGCCTCTGAGACAAAGCAGCCCCCGCCGATCTCGGGGTTGCCCGCAAATTTAAAGATGCCCACCCGGTCAGCGTCCAGGCACTGGCGCACGTCCTGAGCGGCCACAGCAAAAATTTGGGTCAGCTCTAGAGATTGCCGAATGTGCTGGGTAATTTGCCCGAGCATCACCGCCCGCTGATACTGCTGCTCAACGGTGGCCTCGGCCTGCTTTTGGGCACTGATCGCCGCCTCGGCTTTTTTCTTCGACCGCAGCATCTCGTCTTCATACTGAATGCGCTGGTTAATCGGGATCAGCACACAGTCGTTGATGGCCTGATCCTCCTGCTGCCGCCGGACTCCATTGGCCAAAATGGGAACGGCTTGGCCCGATCGCGTATGCAGGGAAAAGTAAACTTCTGCCACTGTTCCCTGCATACGCAGCAGCGGGAAAACGTGGGTCTGGTAAAAAATACGGCTGGCGACGGGCAAAATCGTCTCTATCGGTTTTCCCTGGAGTTCGTGGCGCTGCCAACCCAGCAGGTCTAACAGGGTGCTGTTGACATAGGCGATAATCCCGTTATCGTCTACCGAGATAAAACCGCAAGGGGCTCTATCGATCAGCGAGTTCATCCCCGAGGGCATCGACATAGGCGTAGAACCAGGGTTGACCATAGCCTAGTTCAGCGTCGCTGCCTCCAAATAAGTCTTGATCAGACGAATGGTTTCCTCAGGGTGGCTGAGCTGGGGACAGTGGCCGGTGGCGGTCATCAGCGCTAGGGTGCTGTGGGGCAGATGCTGGTGCAGGTAATGGCCAACCGCCGCCGGGGCGATCGCATCCTCCGCGCACTGTAAAATGAGCGAGGGCACCGTCATCTGAGCCAGATCGTCGCGGTTGTCACCGTAAAAGGTGGTCTTGGCAAACTGCATAGCCATGGTGGGGTCCGTAGAGCAAAAGCTTGCCTCTAGCTCTTGGCTCAGTTCGGGGCGATCGCTGTTTTGCATCACCACCGGGGCGAGAAACTGAGCCCAACCCAGATAGTTTTTTTCCATAATGTCGAGCAGTTGATCGATATCTTCCTGCTCAAATCCACCGACATAGTCTTGGTCATTGATGTAGCAGGGCGATGGGCCAATCATCACCAGCCGCTCAAAGCGATCGGGAGCCGCGATCGCCGCGAGTAGCCCAATCATGCTGCTGACCGAGTGACCGACAAAAATAGCCTTCTCCAGCGACAGAGCGGCACAAATCTCGAGTATATCTTCAGCATAGCCCTGGAGCTGGCTATATCGCTGAGGGTCGTAGGCCTGCGGGTCTGACTGGCCAGACCCCACGTAGTCAAACAAAATTAGCCGATAATCTTGCTCAAAAGCAGGAACAATAAATCGCCACATATTTTGGTCACAACCAAAGCCATGGGCCAGCACTATCGACCGCCGCCCCTGCCCAAAGACCCTGACATGGTTACGACTGAGAATATCTGTTGCCATAGTTGCTAACCCTAAGCCGGTGATTAAACGCTACAGCAGATCACCTTTCCATTCCCCGCTTAGAGTTCCCACTTCCTTCGAGGGTAAAAAGCTAAACCTAGGCACCCTAACTTATATTTAAAGGTCGTTAGCCGTCTTAAATTTTCTAAACAAATAGTTACAGATTTGTTCAACTCCGCTCTACTCAACCGATCGTCGCAAGGGCCACAGTTAAGGCCTCAAGCAATCCCAGCGATAATTAAACGGCTGAACCTAGGCCGTTAAAGCCAAAAACCTCATCTAAAATCCGGCAGTTGCTAAATTCTGGCCAAGCTAACTAATAGCGAATGCGGGGGTCAATGTAGGCGTTCAAAATATCGATCGCAATGCTGATCACCGCGACAATCATGGCAAAAAATACCATCAGCCCCTGTACCACCGGGTAATCGCGCTGGGAAATCGCTTCGTACAGGCGGTTGGCCAGCCCTGGCCACGAAAACGTCACCTCCGTCAGCACTGCGCCCCCCAGCATGGCGGCAAAGGTCAGCCCTAAAATCGTAATCACCGGAATCATGGCATTTTTGAGGGCATGTACCAAAACAATGCGCCGCTCAGGAATGCCCCGCGCCCGCGCCGCTTCAACATAGTCTGCCGCCAGGGTTTGCTTCAAATTGACTCGCACCATGCGCTCAAACACGCCGCTAATCAAAATGCCCAGGGTAAGGCTGGGCAACGCCAGGTAGTAGAGAGTGGTGAAAAAAGCGCCAAAATCTAGTGTCAACAGGCTATCGAGCAGGTACAACCCGGTTAGTCCTGCCGGGGGCGTACCCCGCAGCGGGTAGCGGGTGCCAATGGGAAACCACCGCAGCTGCACCGCAAAAATTAGCTGCAAAATCATGCCAAACCAATACATTGGGATGGCGTAGGTAATAATGCCAAACAGCCGCCCTCCTGCATCTAGGGGTGAGTTGGGGCGCGAGGCCGCCAGGGCACCCACGCTCACGCCTACCACCGTAGCCACAATCATGCCGCACACGGTTAGCTCGACCGTAGCCGGAAAGTGAGCCCGAATAATTTGCCACACCGTCTGCCCCTGGGTGGCCAGGGAAGACCCCAGATCAAACCGCAGCAGATCGCCCAGGTAGTTCAAATACTGAATAAACAGGGGCTGGTCGAGGCCGAGTTGAACCCGTAGCGCGTCTTTTGCCGCCGCCGGAGCCCGCGCCCCCAGAAGGGCATCCACGGGGTCGCCTGGCGTGGCCCGCAGCAGCAAAAACACCACCGTGGTGATGGTCAAAACCATCAACGGAGCCAGCAGCAGCCGGGTGAAAACGTAGTAGCGCAGGGCGGCAGAGCGGGAAGACATGGGGTTAGCCTCGGCTAATCTGCCAGAGCAAAAACTGCTGGGTCGGTTCAACCGCGACGCCATTCACAGCTTCCTGGGCAAAGACGTAGTCTTTGTTTTGCCACAGGGGCACGTAGGGCACATCGTCAACCATCATTTGCTGGAGGTCTTCAATGATTCCCTGACGGGTGGCGGGATCTTGTTCGGCCCGCTGCTGGGCGATCAGCTCATTGGCCTCGGGGCTGTAGTAAAACGAGCCGTTGGCCTGGGACGGGCCTTCTTGGCAAATACTACCGCTGCCGTTCTCGCACCCCAAAAAGGGCTGAATAAAGGTATCAGGGTCGTAGTAGTCGGGATACCAGTTAGAGAGAATGATCGGGTAAACGCCTTTGCCGACGTTTTCCCAGAGGGTTGCCCCTTCGGTATTCTGCACATCGACGGTGACTAGGCCAGGTAGGCCCGCTTCGATCGACTCTTTCAGGGTGTTGGCCACAATGCTGCGAATGGTGGAAGCCGATGGGTACCAAATTTCGACGGTGAGGGGGTTGCTTTCAGAAAACCCGGCCTCGGTGAGTAGGTCGCGAGCCTGGTCAAAATTACCGTCGCCGTAGGCCTCTTGAAACACCGGCTCTGCCACGTCAAAGCTGGCAGGAATCAGACTGTAGAGGGGTTCGGCCTGGCCCTGGAAGACGCGATCGTTGAGCAGCGGGCGATCGACCATAGCGGCGATCGCCTGGCGTACCCGTACATCATCTAGGGGCTCAATGGTTTGGTTGAGCGACATGTAGTTGATCACATTGGTGCCCGCCTCAATCACCTGCCAGCCGCCGGAGCTTTCTTCGCGCTCCAGCGCCGCTACCTGTTCAGGGTCGAGGGTTTGGTAGGCCACATCTAACCCACCGGTTCTAAAGGTGTTGTAGAGGTTGGCGGGGCTAGTGAAAATTTGAATGTCGATGCCGCTGTTGGCGGGGGCATCGCCCCAGTAGTCGGGGTTGACGTCAAGCTTGATCGAGTCGCTGGTGAAGGCAGCCAGTTTGTAGGGGCCGGTGCCCACAAAGCTGTCGGGGTTAAAACTGCCGGTGCCAATCTCATAACTCTCGGGCGACACGGGGGTGACGCCCGAAAAGCTCAACAGGGCCGGAAACGCCGCAAAGGGAGCACTGAGGGTGAGGGTGAGTTCGTAGTCGCCTGTGGCCTCGACATTGGCAATTTTTTCAGACAGCAGGTAGGCGGGCCGACCGCCATTTTCCATAAACCGCTGAATCGAGAAGGCCATTACTTCAGCGTTGAAGGGGTTGCCATCGTGGAGAGTGACATCCTGCCGCAGGGGAATGGTGTAGGTGAGGCTGTCATCGCTGATGGTAGGTAGCTCGGTGGCTAGCTGGGGCACCAGGTTGGTGGTGCCAGGCTCATAGGTGTAGAGGCGATCGCCCAGGTTGTGGAGCAAAATGCCAGGGAAGGTCTCGTAGGCGTCGGCGGGGTCGAGGGTGCGAGCGGTGAGGGTGGTACCAATCGTAATCCGGCCATCGCCACCGCCAGCCGGAGCATTGGCGGCGGGTTGGTCGTTGCCGGCGCAGCCTAGGGCGATCGCAAACACCAGCCCAAACAGCCCCACAAACTGCACCCATCGCCGCCACGGACGACGCGCCCAAATCCCGTTGCCTTTACCCATCCATGACACCGAAGAATTCATCACGTTTTGTCTAACTAACTAGCCAACATTGGGATAGTTGTATCACCCTTTGGGGACGAGTGGGGGTGGGGTGGATGGGTGGGGAGTGAAGGGGTGGGGAGTGAGGGGGTGAAGGGTAGATGAGTGGATGGGTGAAGGGTAGATGAGTGGATGGGTGGATGGGTAGGCGGGTGGATGCAGTCAGCTATGACCTTCACGCCTTCATCCTTTACCCCTCACGCCTTCACCCCCTCACCCCCTCACCCCTTCACCCCTTCACCCCACCACCTCCTCCACCCTCCCCTTCGCAAACCGCTGCCACAGGGCATCGGTCACCAGGTGCGAGAGCAACCCTAGAGGGCCGGCAAACAGGCATAGAGCGAGGGAATGGCGGGTGAAGACGCCCCGCTCCTGGCCCTGCCAGTAGATCCAGCGCCCCACAAACAGGTCAAACGCCAAAAAGTGTACCCAGCCGGTGGCGGTGACATGGGGCTGGGCAAAGATCGCCGCCAGGTCGCCCAGGCTGAGATTGGGGTCAGAGAGGGCTTCGATGCCGTCGACATTGCCGAAGCTGGTAACGAAGAGAAACAGGTACAGCCCAGCCAGGGCAGCAAAGGGCAGCAGCGAGCCCATGACGGTGCGGGTAAGTTTGGTGTTGGGCACCAGCACCATCAGCGTCCAAAAGGGCAACACGAAGAGGTTGGCACCGCTAAACAGCAGCTCTAGCAGGTTGGCATCGACGGTCATAGGGGGAGTATTGATTTAGGGGACTTTACCAAGTGTAAACAGTTCTCGTAAGGTACATTAGCGCAGCAATGCACCAACCCCTTGAGCTACTGCTCACCAGCTCAAGCTCAGGGCAGCTATGGGTAGGGTGGGCAATGCCCACCAGGCTCGGGCTCAGGGCATTGGACCCTGGGACAAAGCCAGATCCGCCGCTGGGGATATTTCGATTGTCCCCAGGCCCCCTCGACCAGGGCCGTGCCGCCGCCCTGGACCCAACGGAAAGAAGTAGCTGACCATCGGTTTAAACCCTTGTTCTGCAAATGGGGCTGTGGGCAACATTCGACCCTGCGGTTACAGCCACCTTTACCATCACCCACCTACCCGCCTACCCGCCTACCCATCCACCCACCTACCCATCCACCCATCCACCCATCCACCCACCTACCCATCCAGCACCTCCTCCGCCTGGGGGTGGAAGTACTCGTAAATCTGCTGGGCCAGCTGGGGGCCAATGCCGGGCACAGTAGCGAGCTGCTCGGGGCTGGCTTCGCGGATATAGTCGATGGAGCGAAACGCCGCTAGCAATTCTTTCTGGCGGTGCTGGCCCAGTCCGGGGATTTCGGAAAGGCGCGATCGCCGCATCCGGTCCGTTCGCTTCTTTCGGTGGAAGCTGATGGCGAAGCGGTGGGCCTCGTCGCGCAGGCGGCGCAGCAGCTGCACGCCGGGCTGGTCGGCTTCGGTGGGCAGCGGGATCGATTCGCCGGGGAGAAAGATTTCCTCGCGCTTTTTGGCCAAACTAACGACGTTGATCTCTTGGAGCAGGTTGAGTTCTCTCAGCACTTCGACCACCGCCGAGAGCTGGCCTTTGCCGCCGTCGATCATCACCAGGTCGGGCCAGTCGGGATTGCCTAGGCGCGGCTTGGTGGGGTCGGTAGCGTAGCGACGAAAGCGGCGGCGAATCACCTCGGCCATGCTGGCAAAGTCGTCGGAGTGGCCGGGCTTCACCTCAGGATTTTTAATCTTGTAGTGGCGGTAGTGCTGCTTGGCGGGCATACCGTCAACAAACACCACCTGAGAGGCAACGGCATCGGAGCCCTGGATGTGGGAGATGTCGTAGCCCTCGATGCGCTTGGGCAAATCGGGCAGGTCAAGGACCACCGCCAGGTCTTGCAGGGCCTGAATGTTGCGATCGGCGGCAGCTTGGGTGCGGGCCAGCTCGTACTGGGCGTTGCGCTCCACCATGTCGATCAGGTCGGCCTTGGTCTGGCGCTGGGGCACCTCGATGGAGACCTTGCGACTGCGGCGCTGCCCCAAATACTGCGCCAGGATGTCGCCTTCAGGCAGCTCATGCTGGGCCAAAATTACCGAGGGAATTTCGACGGAATCGACGGTTTGGTAGTGGTCTTCGAGCACCCGCTGCAAAATTTCGCCGGGCGTGCCCGACTCGGCATCGGCGGTGAAGCCCAGACGGCCCACCAGACGACCCGCCCGCACCTGAAAGATCTGCACACAGGCATGTTTCTCGTCGGCGGCTAGGGCGATCGCATCCCGAGACACGGTATCGTCGGGCAGCGCTACCTTTTGGTCGGCGCACAGTCGCTCTAACCCGCGAATCTGATCACGCAGACGGGCGGCCAGCTCAAACTTGAGGTCTTCGGCGGCCCGTTCCATTTGGGCAGTGAGAATATCCACCAGCTCGGTGGTACGGCCCTGAAACACCATGACGACGCGCTGAAGGGTCTTGTGGTAGTCCTCTGGGGAGATCAGCTGCTGGCAGACGCCAGGGCAGCGGCCAATGTCGTAGTTGAGACAGGGGCGATCGCGGTGCACGGGCTGGGGCCGCTGGCGCAGGGGAAAGATGCGCTTGACTAAATGCAGAGTGCTGCGCAGCAGACCCACATCAACGTAGGGGCCGTAGTAGCGATCTTTGAGGCTCTTGCGCCGCTTGCGAGTGATAAAAATGCGGGGGTAGTCTTCTGACCAGGTGACACAGAGGTAGGGGTATTTCTTGTCATCCTTCAACAACACGTTGAAGTGGGGCTGATTTTGTTTAATTAAATTGGCCTCTAGGGCCAGGGCCTCAGCTTCGGTGTCGGTGACGATAAACTCGATTTCGACAATTTGCATCACCATCATGGCAATGCGCGGCATGTGGCCGTGGAAGTCGCGAAAGTAGGACCGCACCCGCGTGCGTAGACATTTTGACTTGCCAATGTAGAGAATCTGGTCGCGGCTGTCTCGCATAAAGTAGACCCCCGGCTCTCTGGGGATCTCTTTGAGCCGAGCCTCTAGGCGATCGGGGTCATTGACCAGGGTGGGGGGCTGAACCGTAGAACTCACAGGCAGCGCGTCTAAACCTTTGTACTGATCAGGATAACGGTAAATCCATCGCGGTAGATTCGGTTCGCCCACCGGGTTTCCCGAGCCAATTGAAGCATGCTCGGCTGGGATAACCCCAGACACTCTTGCAGATCACCGTGATTGCCCCTAATTCACAACATCAATTGATACCTTGCACCGTCGGATAAAGTTACGACTTAAGCCTTAAAGTTCCGTATTTTTTTGATTTTCTTCTGAAATTGCAGCGACTGACATGTATTTATAGTTACATCCTGATTATTGTCATCACAAGATTTTCCTTATATGGATCCTGAAGAGTTTGAAGTGCGCTATCGAGAGCAAGTTAGAGAGATTCTGAACCGGCTACAGTCGGCAATGGCGGTATCGTCGCAGCTTGAGCACACCATTGCTGATATTGGCGATGCCATCCAAAGCCTGAGTCGAGAGGTTGAGCAGTTTTTAGTAGAACAGCGATCTGATTCTGGCGGAGGCAGCCTGCCCTAGCCTAGATTGTTCACGCAGCCGTCTATCAGCGGCTGTCTAAATCCGAACCATCTGCCCCCGATGCCTAACCGGCTCAACCGTAGAGGCGTCGGCATAGCCCAGCCGCAGGCTCGATCGCATTGGTCCTTTTGGGTCGAGACATTTCCCTCTAAGAACGTTTGAACGTTCTTAGGTTTCTGGATGTCCTAACCATAGGTGACTATGGCTATAGAATCGGGGTCATGGGATTTCGGTTTGGGATTAGTCACCGCGGGCGGGGTGGGGCAGAAGGCTATAGATCGCCTGGGTGAGCTGGTGCAGAGGCACTGGCTTGACCAGGTATTTTTGTGCTCCAAGGGCCATGGCACGGTGCTGGTCGTCGGCAAAGGCGTAGCCCGACACAATGATTACAGGCAGGTCTTGCCAGCGGGCCGACGATCGCAGCCGTTTGAGTAAGGTATAGCCATCAATTTCGGGCAGGCCCAAATCGAGCAGCAGCAGATGGGGCTGAAATTCTTTGAGATGTTGCTCAAGATCGAGGCCGTGGGGAATGGCCAGCACCCAAAACCCAGAGTAGCTGAGATAGTCGGCAAAAAATAAACGGTTAGCCGTATCGTCTTCTACAACGACAATACGAAACCGTCCATCAGCAGTGCTAGACGGAGATGTCACCATTTCCCTTAGATCCTGATCTGAGGACGGGAACAGCCAGGGCCTTAGATGGCTCTGGCAACTCAATACGTTGCACCCCGGATCCTAAATGGATGACGTAACCTAGCCTAAACCAGCGGCCAGAAAAACTTATCCAATCCCTAAGTTCGATTACCCCTATCTTAGTGGGTGCTTTACACGTTGCTTAGAGACCGCTTGGCAAGAATTCAGCAATGCTGGCGATCGCTTGTTCTAGCACCGCTGGTGGGTGCACCAGCGCTATCCGCACGTAGCCTTCTCCCGCTTTGCCAAAGCCAATGCCGGGGGCCAGGGCGACTCCGGTCTGCTCTACCAGGCTCAGACAAAATTCTTTAGAGCGATCGCCCCAAGGCTCGGGCAGCTTAGCCCAGATATACATGGTGGCGGCAGGCATAGGCACCGCCCAGCCAATGCGCTCTAGCGCCTGTACCGCCGCATCGCGCCGCTGGCGAAAGGTGTCAATCATGTGATGGACAGTATCTTGGGGGCCGGTGAGTGCTGCGATCGCCCCCCGCTGAATGCCGGGATACTGGTTGAAGTCAACATTGGCCTTGACCTGGCGCAGGGCGGCAACTAGCTCGGCGTTGCCGATCGCATAGCCCACCCGAAAGCCGCCCATGTTGTACGACTTCGACATGGTAAAAAACTCGATGGTGCAGGTTTTCTTAGGGTCAGCCTGCAAAGCCGATACCGCCGGCTGACCGGTGAAGGTCAGATCAACGTAGGGAAAGTCGTGGGCCAGCACCAGGTTGTGCTGCTGACAAAAGGCCACAGCTGTTTGCCAAAAGTCTAGCGAGGCGGTGGCGGTGGTGGGGTTGTGGGGGTAGCTCAGCACCATCAGCCGCGACTGCTCTAGCACCGCCGCCGGAATATCTTCAAAGCGCGGCAAAAAGCCGTCTTCGGCGTGCAGGGGCATAGGGTAGATTTGCCCGTTGGCCAGGTAGACCCCTCCGGCATGGGAGGGGTAGCCAGGGTCCATCAGCAGGGCAAAATCGCCGGGGTTGAGCACCGCCAGGGGCAGGTGGGCGGTGCCTTCCTGGGAGCCAATCAGCAGCAGCACCTCGGTTTCGGGGTCAACGGCTACGCCAAACTTATCGGTGTACCACTGGGCAGCGGCAACCCGAAAATCGTGGGTGCCAGAAAACAGGCAGTAACCGTGGGTAGTCGGGTCAGGCAGAGCGGCGGCGATCGCATCCAAGACATGGGGCGGTGTCGGCAAATCGGAGGACCCCAGCGAGAGATCGACAATGGACTTACCGGCGGCCCGAGCAGCGGCCTTAGCTCGATCCATGTCGGCAAACACATTGGCCTGGAGTGGCCTCATTCGCTGGGCAATTTGCATAGGGCTGGAGGGATAGGTCGGTTTGCCGCTGGGGTAAGGTTTGAGGTACAAGGTCTAGGGCTACACCCTGCCCTCAACCTTCGCTTTGTTGTGCCTAGTCGAGCTGGTCGATCTGCGATCGCAGCGCTTCCAGTTCGGCGTCTACTTCTGTCGACTCGGTGGCGGGAATAGGACTCTCAGCAGCGGGTAGCTGGCCCTGGTTGGCGCTGCCGCCCAGCATTTGCGCCTTCATCGCTTCCAGTTCCAGATCGACATCACCTCCGGCTTCTAGCGAGGCAAACTGGCTCTCCAGATCGGCCCCGGCCAGCTCTGCCGCCGCCTGGGAGGTGGCCTCCATTTGCAGCACTTTTTCTTCCATGCGCTCAAAGGCGGCCATGGCGCTGCTGGTGTTGAGGCTGCTGGTGGTGCTTTGCAGTTGCTCGTTGGCCTTAGCGGCACTGGCCCGCGCCTTGAGCATGTCTTTTTTGGTCTTGGCCTCAGACAGCTTGCTCTCTAAGCCAATCAGGTTGCGCTTGAGCTGCTCTACAGTGGTGCTTTGGCCATCGAGCTGGGTCTTGAGCGCCACGGCGGTTTCGGCCTGGGTTTTCTTGCGCAGCAGCGCCTGCTTGGCCAGCTCTTCGTCACCTTTTTGTAGGGCTAGCTGAGCCCGCTGCTGCCAGGTATTGGCCTCGCTGCTAGCCTTTTCGTACTGCTGCTGCACCCGCTTCTGACTGGCGATCGCCCCCGCCACTGCCTGACGCATCTGCACCAGGTCTTCCTGCATGTCAATAATGGCCTGATCCAGAATCTTCTCTGGATTCTCTGCCGAACTCACCGCTGCATTTAGGTTAGAGCGAACCACTCGGCTAACGCGATCAAATAACCCCATGACGTGCTGCTTCCTTAAATCTGTGGTGTGCGATGGTCTTTCCTAGTTTACAGAATGTCAGCAGCGATCGGGCGAAAGGGAAGGGTTTCGGGTTCCGGGTTCCGGGTACCTGACACCCGACACCTGGCACCTGACACCCGCCCCCCGACACTTACCCCCCTATCACCCCAACTCCTCCGCATCCCACTTCAGCACCGACGCATTCACCCCCTGCTCGCGCTTGAGCTTGGCGTCGCGCTCAAACCACTGGGTGATCTGCACGGCGGTCAGCTGATCTACAGGCGTATCGGTATCGGCGGCGATCACCTTCAGCAGCTTGGCGGTGGAGATGGTCAGCCGGGCGAGAAACTTCTCCGGGGACGACAGCAGCGCCTTGTCGACCTCCGCCGACTCGTCGGGGGTGAGAAACTGAAGCGATTGGTCAAGCATGGTGGAGCGAGATACTCAGAGGGCAACTGTCTTTATACTGTCATACCAAATCCGCCTCCTCAAACCTCCGCTGTATCGCCGATACCCGCGTAGGGACATTGCAGTGCAATGTCCCTACAAACCGGGGGGTGTACAGACAGAATGTGACGTCAACCGCTGTAGGATGGGCACTGCCCACCCTTAGGAAAACTCTTTTTCAGAGGTCTGCTTAGCCCCCAAGCTGCCCAGCCAGGCCCCAAGTAGATAGCCCGCCGTACAGAGCAGCAGGCCGTAGATATTCACCCCCAAATCCACCGCGTAGCGGCCCGTGCCCAGACTCATCCAGGCGGGAAAGATCGGGGCACCCATCACGTTTTCGGCCACCCGCAGCACACCGAAAATCATGCCTGGCCAAAAGGCAAGGTGAAAGCTGAGCGCCCCAGCCCTGGGCAAAAACGCCAGCAAAAAGATCGGGGCCAACCCCATCACCATGGTGCCACTGATGGTGGTGGCCAAAATGATCGCGGGGCCAACGCGATCGCCCATGTAGATGCTCAGCAGGGGTACATTGCCGAGCAATGCGATCGCAATGATCCACCAGCGGCCCAGGCGGGCCTGGCCCTCAGTCGGGGCACCCTTGCGGTGAAACCAGTCGCGCGCGCCCACCTTGGCGGTGCTCGAAAAGGTCGAGTCTAGGGTTGACCCGGCGCTGGTCAGCATAATCGCGTTAAACACCAGCAGCATCGGCAGGCCAAACAGGGCGGGCACCGACAGGCTGGGCGACCCCTCGGCCCCCACAGCGCGAGCGTAAAGCCCCACGCTGCTAAACAGAAAAATAAACCCGCCGCTGAGCAACCCCGCCCAGATAAAGCCCTTAAACATGGTGCGCGGCCCGGTGATAAAGGCGCGATCGGTCATCACCGGGTCGTGGAAGGGGTAGCTAAAAATTTGCACAAAAGCCAGGGCGCAGAAGGTGAGCGCTCCACTGCGGGTGTCGGCATCTACCACCGGCAGCCCCTCGCGGACCAGGCCAGGGCCAACGGTGGCCAAAATCACCACCAGCAGCACAGAGGCCAGCACCATCTGCGCCCCATCGGTGAGCAGGCTGCTGCGCAGACCTCCCAGCAGGGTGTAGTAGACCGTAAACGCCGTCACCACCGCCGCTGCAATCCAGTAGCCAGGGCTGCCCTCGGGGCCAAAGTAGAGCGAAAACACCTTGGTATTTGACCACACTTCGTTGAGCAGGCGAATGGCGATCGCCAGCAAAAACAGCCGTGAACAGACCCGCCCGTACTTGCTGACCAAAAACTCTGGAATCGAGCGAAAGCCGCCCCGAGTGCGGATGAAATAGAGTGCGATCGCCGCCGTCACAAAGCTCAGGTAATAGATCGCGTAGCCAATGCCCCCCAGCACCCCAAAGGTCTGCCCTAGGCTAGCCGCATTGTCGATCGACTTGGCAAAAATCCAAGAAATGGCCGCACTGGCCACCAGCAGCCACAGCCCCGGTGCCTGCCCGGTGCTCGACTGGCCCTCAAAAAACTCCGGCGGCGTCACTTTATCGGGCGTAGTCTGGCGCACCAGGTAAAACAACAAACCGCCATAACCCGCCAGCAGCGCCCAGGTGAGCGTATTTTCAACCATAGATAACCCCTTGGGTGGTGTTTTGAAACTTTACAGGTAAAGCGAATGGGTGAATGGGGTGGTGTTTTGGTCACGCGACGGCTTCTTAAAAAGGGTGAATACCCTGAAAAGAGGCGTTGTTAGGGAGCAGAACCCGAAGGACGCGCGAAGCAGGGGGTCTGGGGCCAGCAAAATGGCCCTAGCAACAGATCTAGCCCACCACCCATCTTCGGCAGTAACACAAATCTGCCAACCATAAAACAGCCCAGGTGATTTCTAGGAAAGCTTTTAGTGGGTGGTGAGCAGTGCCCCACCCTACGGCTACGGCTACCGCTGCTTGCTGCACAACAGCCTTTCCCCCTAACTCTGTGATTTATCACCGATACCCCGTCGGGGCATTGCAGTGCAATGCCCCGACTTGACGAGGCTTTACCACCTGCTCCACCTCCGGCAGCACCGCCGCACAGGTCGTCCACACCCCACTCAGCAGCGAGTCCTGAAACTCTTGGGGCAAACCCGCCTCAGCCATAGCGGTCACCACCGGTTTAGGGTCGTAGACTAACGGCATAATGCGCGGCACTGGCCTAGTCGATCCAGGCAAGAATTCTAGCTCAGCGAAGTATACATGGGGTTGCCCCTCGTGGGCGGGCCGACCCAGCACCCCCACATTGCACCAAAACCCACTCGCCACCTGCCGCACCCAGGGAATGCCCGTGTGGGTGGCACAAATGCCGTCTACGTCGTAGCGTTTCAGACAGTTTTCAATCCAAGCGTCATCGGTGGTCGATTCCCACACAAACTCGTTCATCTGGTCGGGGCTACCGTGGCACAGCAAAATGGCGCTGTCCCGCCAGCGCAACCGCATCAGGCGGGGCAATGTTTTCATCCATTCCCGATGGACGGCGGCAGTGTGGGCATAGGTGTAGTCGTAGCTGATCTGGGCAAAGCGCTGATCGCGCGGGTCGGTGTAGCCGCAGCCGCAGTCGCGCTCCCCGTGGCCGATCGCGTAGTCGTAGTTGCCCTGGAGGCAGATCACCTCGGCGTCCCTCAGCAGGCCTAAGGTGCGGTTGGGCAGGGGGCCAAAACCGCCAATATCGCCCAGGCAAAAGCGGTAGGGCAGCGTGGCCGTTTGACTCAGGAAGGCTTCTACGGCACCAAAGTTGCTGTAGGGGCCGCCGCCCAGGGCAATACGACTTTGTTCGGCAGGAATTTCAATCTCTAAAGGGTTTACGGTCATGGCGATCGCACGCAAGCGTTAACAGAGGGTTACCAGCAGTCTCCCACCGGAGAATTTGCTTGGATAACACCCTACCAGCGTCGCCTGATTTTTTTCTGAGAGCAGCTATCCCGCCTGCACCAAATAGCCACAGCGGTGCTCACCTTTCACTAGCCAGTGGGTGCGCTGCACCGTACAGCCAGCCAGCGCCACCTGAAACATCTCCAGTTCGTGACCGCAGATGCTGGGAAACGATTCGGCAATGTGGGAAATCGCGCAGTTATATTCAGTAATCACGTAGCCAGGGCCGGCCTGACGCACGTCCCCATCGTTGACCTCGTGCCACTCAGACATATAGCCCTCGACCTGGCGGATCTGCACCAGTCGCGCCACCCGCTCCGCCAAGCTGCCCGCACCCACCCGATCGCGATACTCTAGCGCCTTGCGCTCCCACTGTTTACGCAACACGGTGCCCACCTGGTCTTGCCCCACGGTTTCGGCCAGGGTATCGAGCAGCGAAAGGGCAAACTCATCGTATTTGGTAGGAAAGCGATCGCGCCCCTTGGCACTGATTTGATATAGATGGTTGGGTCGTCCCATCCCCTCCTGCACCGCTCGATGCTCAATCAGTCCCTCTGCCTCCAAATCTTTCAGGTGGCGGCGAATGGCCTGGGTGCTCACCTCAAACTGATCGGCTAGGTCGTGGGCTGTCGCCTCTCCCTGCTTGAGCAGGTACATCAAAATATCGTCTTTAGTAGAGGTAGAGGGTTGCTGCACAGAGGTCATGGCGTTGGCCCGCAAAACGTATAGAGAACATGGCCAGAGGTTGCTCTGTAGACTATATCCACCCAGAGAAGGAGACCCCCGAGCTGCGGGGCAGAAATCTACTTTGACAACCTTTATGTTGTTAAACTAGTCTAAGATCAGTTAGACAACTTAAATGTTGCTTTAATTGTATAAAATTATTTGGCTGTGTAGCGTACCACTCTTGTAATGACTGACACCAAAACCACCCAGGCCACCGATAAAAACCTAGAGCTCATGCGCAACTTTGCCCAGAGCTATGCTAAACGTACGGGCACCTACTTCTGCTCAGACCCCGGCGTGACGGCGGTGGTGCTGGAGGGCCTAGCCAAGCACAAAGACGATTTTGGCTCGCCCCTATGTCCCTGTCGCCACTACGAAGACAAAGAGGCTGAAGTCAAAACCATCTACTGGAACTGCCCCTGCATCCCCATGCAAGAGCGCAAAGAGTGCCACTGCATGCTGTTTCTCACCCCTGACAACCCCTTCGCGGGCGAGCAGCAAGACATCACCTTCGACACCATTCGGGCCGAAACCAATAAATTCTAGGTTTCTATCGCCCCGCCACTTCTCCCCTTGCTTCGATTGACTGTGCAGCCCGTTCTACGAGTCACGCCATGACTGCTTCTGTTCAAACCCTGGTTAGCCAGCCCTATAAATACGGCTTCACCACCGACATTGAGGCCGATGTCATTCCTCGCGGCCTCAGCGAGGATGTGGTGCGCATGATCTCAGCCAAAAAGAACGAACCAGCTTTCATGCTGGAGTTTCGGCTGCGGGCCTACCGCAAGTGGCTGACCATGAAAGAACCCGTTTGGCCCAACGTCAAGTACCCGCCCATTGACTACCAAAACATCGTTTACTACTCGGCCCCCAAAACTCAGCCCAAAAAGCTGGGTAGCCTGGACGAGGTAGATCCTACGCTTTTGGACACGTTCGAGAAGCTGGGCATTCCTCTGTCTGAGCAAAAGCGGTTGGCCAACGTAGCAGTAGACGCGATTTTCGACAGCGTGTCGGTGGCCACCACCTTTAAAGAAAAGCTGGCGGAGTCGGGCGTGATCTTCTGCTCGATTTCTGAGGCGCTGCAAGAGCACCCCGACCTGGTCGAGAAGTACCTGGGCACCGTCATTCCCATTGGCGACAACTACTTCGCAGCGCTTAACTCAGCGGTGTTTAGCGACGGGTCGTTCGTGTACATTCCCAAAGACACCCAGTGTCCGATGGATTTGTCCACCTACTTCCGCATCAACAATGGCGACTCTGGCCAGTTTGAGCGCACGCTAATCGTAGCGGAATCGGGTAGTTCGGTCACTTACCTGGAGGGCTGCACTGCCCCCATGTACGACAGCAACCAGCTCCATGCGGCCATTGTGGAACTGGTCGCTATGGATGACGCCAGCATCAACTACTCCACCGTGCAGAACTGGTATGCGGGCGACGAAAATGGCAAGGGCGGCATCTACAATTTCGTCACCAAGCGCGGTCTCTGCGCCGGCAAAAACTCCAAGATTTCTTGGACCCAGGTAGAAACCGGCTCGGCGATCACCTGGAAGTACCCCAGCTGCGTGCTGGTGGGCGACAACTCGGTGGGCGAGTTCTACTCGGTGGCACTGACCAATAACCATCAGCAGGCCGACACCGGCACCAAGATGGTGCACGTGGGCAAAAATACCCGCAGCACCATCATCTCTAAGGGCATTTCGGCGGCTAAATCTAAAAACAGCTACCGGGGCCTGGTGAAGATTGGGCCAAAGGCGACCGGAGCGCGCAACTATTCCCAGTGCGACTCGATGCTGATCGGTGACACCTCCAGCGCCAACACGTTCCCCTACATTCAGGTGCAGAATAGCACCGCCCAGGTGGAGCACGAGGCCTCGACCTCGAAAATTGGCGAAGACCAGCTGTTTTACTTTGCCCAGCGGGGGATTTCGCCCGAGGATGCGGTGTCGATGATCATCAGCGGCTTTTGCCGTGATGTGTTTAACAAGCTGCCGATGGAGTTTGCCGCCGAGGCGGACAAGCTGCTGGCCCTGAAGCTCGAAAACACCGTCGGTTAATGCCGTAGGGTGCATTCATGCCAGCAATGCACCGCGTGAGCTTGGCGGGGACAGTGCATTGCTTCGCGTTGGCGGAGCCTCGCCTTAGCGTTATGCACCCTACGAATCCTCTGCTTGGCAAATAGAAACAGCAAAATAGACAGAACCCTCAAGTGCGAAAGGAGCCGGAATTCCTGGTAGGGTGGGCACTGCCCACCAACTGAGAATCTTTAAAGTGAGAGAAATTTCTCAACAGACGAGGTTGGGCAAGCAGCGAATTCTGGAAGTACAAGATATTCGCAAACAGAAGACTATTTGAACAGGCAGAGATGGGTGGTGGGCAGTGCCCACCCTACAGAGAAGAAAACAAGATTTAATCGCAGTTAGGAGCATGGTGGGCGGTGCTCACCCTACGAAAGAACCATGATTAACGACAACAGCGAAATCATTCTCTCGGTGCGCGACCTCCGCGCTACCGTAGACGGCACCGAAATTCTCAAGGGCCTCAATCTAGAGGTGCGGGCTGGGGAAATTCACGCCATTATGGGCCTCAACGGCTCGGGCAAGAGCACCTTTTCGAAGGTGCTGGCGGGCCATCCCGACTACGAAGTCACTGCTGGAGAGATTCACTTCAAGGGGCAGGACATTCTAGAGCTGGAACCCCATGAAAGAGCGACTTCCGGCATTTTTCTCGCCTTCCAGTACCCACTAGAAATTCCTGGCGTCAGCAACCGCGACTTTTTGCGGGTAGCCTTCAACGCCCACCGCAAGGCACGGGGCGACGACGAAATCGACGTATTCGACTTCGATGACCTGATTGAAGAAAAGCTGGACGTCGTAAAAATGGACGCCTCTTTCCTCGATCGCAGCGTCAATGAGGGCTTTTCGGGCGGCGAGAAAAAGCGCAACGAGATCTTGCAGATGGCCCTGCTAGAGCCGGTGCTGAGCATTTTGGATGAAACGGACTCGGGCCTAGATATTGACGCGCTGAAAACAGTGGCGGGCGGGGTCAACCAGCTTAGCAACGCCGACAATGCGGTGGTGTTAATTACCCACTACCAGCGGCTGCTCGACTATATCGTGCCTGACTATGTGCATGTGATGGCCGACGGCCGGATCATCACGACCGGTGGCAAAGACCTGGCTAAGCAGCTAGAGTCGCGTGGCTACGAGTGGGTGCTGGAGGAATTTCGCACAGGGGTGACGGCGTAATGGCGAGTTCTGTGTCTGATGTGAGCGTGCTTAAAGTGGCTGACCAGCAAGATGCCTACCTGAAGGGTCTGGTGCAGCGGGTGTCGGCGGCGGTACCGGAGAATCTGGGGTTAGGGGAAATCCGCGATCGCGCCCTTTCCTTCCTCAACGAGCAGACCTTCCCCTCCACCCGGCAAGAAGATTGGCGCTTCACCGACCTGTCGCCCATGCTGGCACTAGCCTTTGAGTCGGCGCTAGAGTCAACCGTCGCTGAATCTGATCTGGCCAATCTGCGCCTGCCTGAAACCGCTGGGGCGCAGATTGTTGTCGTCAATGGTCGAGTCCACACCGAGCTATCCCAGCTCGAGAAACTGCCGGCGGATGCTAAGGTTGGCTCTCTCCGTGCCCATCCCCAGCTTCAGGCTCAGTTGGCAGACCGCTTGGCCCAGGCCAGCGGCAACCACGAAGTCTTTACCGCCTTGAACACGGTCGGATTTCAGGATGCCGTGGTGGTCTGGCTGCCTCGCAATGTAGTGATTGAGACGCCGATTCAGGTGATCTATGTCTCCCAGGCTGGGGAAAATCGGCTCATTGCCCAGCCCCGTTGCCTGGTGGTAGCAGAGTCGGGCAGCGCCGTCACCCTGATCGAAGATTTCTGGGGCGATTCTACCGCCGACCACTTCACCAATGCCGTCACCGAGCTATGGCTTGACGCCAACGCTCAGGTTACCCACAGCCGCATTCAGCGGGAGGGTGCAGGCACCTTCCACATTGGCAAGACCGTCGTCACCCAGGCCCGCGACAGCCAGTACGTAGGCACCGCCGTAGACTTTGGCGCTAAGCTGGCCCGCCACAACTGGGAAATCTATCAAACCGGCGAACAGACCACTACCAGGCTCTATAGCATAGCGGCTATTACCGCCACCCAGCAGGCCGACACCCACAGCCTGGTGGCCCTCAGCCATCCCTACGGCACTGTCGAGCAAGAGCACAAAACCATTGTCGACGGCCAGGCCCACAGCGTGTTTAACGGGCGCATGGCCGTGGCCCAAAAGGCCCAGAGCACTAGCGCCAGTCAGCTCAACCGTAATTTGCTGCTGTCCGACAAGGCACGGGTTGACACCAAACCCCAGCTCGAAATTGTCGCCGACAACGTCAAGTGCGCCCACGGGGCGACGGTTAGCCAGCTCCAAGCCGACGAGATTTTTTACCTGCAAAGTCGAGGCATTAGCGCCGACGCCGCCCAGCGATTGTTGATCTATGGCTTTGCCATGGAGATTTTAGAGAGAATAGAGGTGGAGACGCTGCGATCGCGCCTTGCCGAAACCATTACCCAATGGACATAATTGTCCACCTCCCCTCCTCGGAGGGGTAGGGGTGGGTTCTCCCAGTCCCCGCAAACCCACCCCGCCCTACGGGCACCCCTCCTAGGAGAGGAAGTGGTGTACCCCCCTCATCCACCCATCCACCCCCCACCCCACCATGACCGTCGCCCAGGAACTCTCCCTCGCCGCCAAGGTTCGCGCCGACTTCCCGATTCTGCATCAGGAAGTTAATGGCTACCCGCTGGTCTACCTCGACAATGCCGCCACTTCCCAAAAGCCCAGGGCGGTGTTAGAGGCACTACAGCACTACTACCAACGCGACAATGCCAACGTGCACCGAGGGGTGCATAACCTGAGCGCTCGGGCCACCGACGCCTACGAACAGGCTAGAGATAAGGTCGCAGCGTTTGTCAAAGCCAGCAGCCGTGACGAAATTGTCTTTACCCGTAACGCCAGCGAGGCGATCAACCTGGTGGCCTACGCCTGGGGCATGACCAGCCTTCAGCCTGGCGACGAAATTATTCTCTCGGTAATGGAGCACCACAGTAACCTGGTGCCCTGGCAGTTTGTGGCCCAGCGCACTGGGGCTGTGCTCAAATTTGTCGAGCTCACCGCCGATCAGGGGTTTAACCTTGAGCAGTACCGGGGGCTGGTGAACGACAAAACTCGCCTGGTGGCGGTCAACCATGTCTCTAATACCCTGGGCTGCATTAACCCGGTAGAGGACATCATCGCGATCGCCCACCGCCATGGGGCCAAAGTGCTGATCGACGGCTGCCAGAGCGCTCCGCACATGGCCCTAGACCTGCCTGCGATGGGCTGCGACTGGTTTGTGGCGTCGGGCCACAAGATGTGTGCGCCGACGGGTATTGGCTTTCTCTACGGCAAGCTAGAGGTGCTGCAAGCTATGCCTCCCTTCATGGGCGGCGGCGAAATGATTGCCGACGTGTTCTTAGACCACTCCACCTATGCAGAACTGCCCCACAAGTTTGAGGCAGGAACACCTGCGATCGCAGAGGCGATCGCCCTGGGGGCCGCAGTAGACTACCTCTCGGCGATCGGAATGGACACCATCGCCGCCTACGAGCACGAGCTGACGGCCTACCTATACCAGCAAATGCAGACCATCCCCGACGTGATCCTCTACGGCCCTGCGCCCCAGGCCGACGGCAGTGGCCGGGCGGCCCTGGCCACCTTCACCGTCGACGGCGTCCACGCCCAGGATTTGTCTACGCTGCTCGATCAGTCGGGTATTGCCATTCGCTCGGGGCACCACTGCACCCAGCCGCTGCACCGCATGTTGGGAACTGATTCGACGGCGCGGGCCAGCCTCTATTTCTACAATACCAAGGCCGAAATCGACAGCTTCATCGTGGCCCTTAAAGACACCATCGAGTTCTTTAAAGGTGTCTTTGAAGACGACGACTAAGACTACCTGGCCTTAAGATCGACAATAGAACCGTGAGTACAGCCCCCTTGGGTTAGAGTATTTACGACATGTCTAGGAGAGAAGATCCCCGCTTTATCTAGCGACCGTAGCCACCTAAGGGTGGGCCGTGCCCACCCTTAGGGAAAAAGTCTTCTAGAAGTTGCCTTAACGATTAGCTCCAGTTGGGGCTATGGAGCGGTCAATTTAGGACATCAACATGAGTGAACATCAGGTTGAGGGAGAGGCTGGGGCTGAGCAACCCCCTAGCATTGACAAGAAAAAAGATAAAAAGAAGAGTAAGAAGAAAGCCAAAAATAAAGCGGCCAAAAAAAAGAAGCATCAGCCTCAAGACGAACCCGCTTTTTATCACCTCTCTGAGTCTGAAGGTAGCTCTAAGCTACCTAGCAAGGTCTACGACAAGGAAATGGCTCACCTACAGGTAGAGCTGGTCAAAATGCAGTACTGGGTAAAGCATACCGGTACTCGGATTGTGATTTTGTTTGAAGGGCGAGATGCCGCTGGCAAAGGGGGCACCATTAAGCGCCTGACCGAGCCGCTGAACCCTCGGGGCTGTCGGGTCGTTGCTCTAGGGACACCCAGCGATCGCGAAAAGACCGAGTGGTACTTTCAGCGCTATGTGGCCCATCTGCCCGCCGCCGGAGAAATTGTCTGCTTTGACCGCAGCTGGTATAACCGGGCTGGCGTCGAAAAGGTGATGGGCTTTTGTACAGAAGCACAGTATCAAGAATTTATGCAGACCTGCCCCGAATTTGAGCGCATGCTGGTGCGATCGGGGATTATTTTGCTGAAATATTGGTTTTCGGTCAGTGACGATGAGCAGGAGCGGCGGTTTCAATCGCGGCTCACCGACCCCGCCCGCCGCTGGAAACTGAGCCCGATGGATCTAGAATCGCGCGATCGCTGGGTAGAATATTCTCACGCCAAAGACACCATGTTTGCCCACACCAATATTCCTGAAGCACCCTGGTTTACGGTAGAAGCCGACGACAAAAAACGAGCCCGCCTCAACTGCATCAGCCACATTCTCAGCAAAATCGACTACGTGGATATGACGCCTGAGCCGCTCAAATTGTCTCCGCGTAAAAGCGCCCCGGTTGACTATGTGCGCCCTCCAATCAATGAGCAGTTTTTTGTGCCTGAACGCTATTGAGCCGCTATTGATCGAGGGACTTATACCACATCCAACTTGACTACCCCCGAAATAATGTAGGGAGCAAATGGCATTTGCCCCTACGAATTGACCCGTTTGTAAACGCTGGGTTACAGTTCGCTCAGCAGCGTTTTGATATCAGGGGCCGCAAAGAACTGGTTGGTGGAATCAATCAACCGATCGCCCCAGAGATTGAGACGTAAAAAGTCTAGATCCGCGTAGCGGCTGTCTTGCTCTAGCGCCTCTACACCGAGACGCAGGGCTTCTTGGCAGGCGGCGGTGCTGGCTCTTACGAGGGGTACGCCGCAGTTTTCTTGGGCATGGAGGGCAACGGCGATCGCCAGTTTCGGCTCTGGCTCGTTGGCCGCTAGCTCAAGACTGGCCCGCCAATATTCCACGGCCTTTTGGGCGTCGCCCTGTTCGTAGAACACCAGGCCAATGTTGTTGACCGAGGGCCAGAAACTTGGCTCCGCCGCTACAGACCGCTCAAAACTAGCGATCGCCTCTGGATACTGCCCCAGCTTAAAGTAGGCATTGCCCAAATCAAACAGAGCATTGGGGTTAGTGGGTTCGAGCTTTAGCCCCTGTTCTAGGTAGCTTGAGGCCAGCCGGGGATTGTCTTGCTGGAGGTGGGCCGACCCTAGGGCAAACAATACCCGAGCGTTGCCAGGCAGCAGGTTGCGGGCGCGGTTGAGCAGCGGCAGCGCTTTGTCAAGATCGTTGCTCTGTAGGTAAAGCCCTCCCAGTAGCGCCAGCACTTGACCATCGTTGGGGGCGAGCTGGGCGGCGAGCTGGGCTAGGGCCAAGGCCCGACCAAACTGCTGAAATTCTGCCAGTTGCTGGGCTTCATTGGCGAGAAATAGCCCCTGCTCAGTCATCAAGTCGTAGTCGAGGGGCAACACGTAGGGGGTCAGAGCCTGGGCCTGAACCGGGAGAGTAGGGCCAAGCAAGCCGCAGAGGGTGAATAGCGACAAGAGAGAGAGACGTTTTAGCACAGCAGCAGGTTTAAAGTTGGGTAGTAGTAAAGATATGAATCAGAACGATATAAGCGCGTGTACGTTGGTTGCGGGCAGGCTAAGGCCAGTCAGGGTGGTTTTGCTGGACAGCCTGGGCGTTACGCCGCCACATGGACGGTTTTATCCGCCGCAGAGCCGAAGCCCGAAATCGATTATCCCATTCATCTTCTGTCAGGGTAGCTAAGTCGGCCAATTTTGGGGCCAAATTTTGGGGGTAAGGTTCAAATTCTTCCAAAGTCGTCGGTTGGGCAAAGCGCTGGTTCCAAGGACAGACATCCTGACAAATATCACAGCCCGCTACCCAGTTTTGCAGCTGAGGCACCACCGCTGGAGGTAGCATATCGGCCCGATTTTCAATGGTGTGGTAGGCAATACAGCGGTTGGCATCGACCACGTAGGGCTGGGTAATAGCTCCGGTAGGGCAAGCCTCCAGGCAGCGGGTACAGGTGCCGCAGTGGGCCGTGTGGGGCGGGTCAGGGGCCAGTTCAAGGGTGGTGACGAGCTCGCCTAAAAACACCCAGGAGCCATACTGGCGAGTAATGAGATTGCCGTTTTTGGCCACCCAGCCCAGCCCGGCCTGCTGGGCCCAGGCCTTGTCTTGCAGGGGGCCGGTGTCAGCGTAGTAGCGCACCTGAATGGCCGCATCTCCAGCGGTGGTGAGCCAGTCAGCCAGAGCCTTAAGGCGTTTGTGTAAGACCCGGTGATAGTCGCGGCCCCAGGCGTAGCGCGAGATTTTGCCGTCGCTGGGGTCGCTGGAGTGAGCGTGGGGGGTGTAGTAGTTGAGGGCCACGCAAATCAGCGATCGCGCCCCCGGCAGCACCTGGCGAATATCCTGCCGCCGCGGATTGTCCATCCAGCCCATATCGGCCTGATAGCCCTGCTTGAGCCAGGTTTGCAAATGGCCCACCGCTGCCCCTTCTGCAGCGGTAGGCACCGCCGCTACCGCCGCAATGCCCACCAGATGAAACCCCAGCGCTTGAGCTTGGGCAATCACCGCCTGGCGAGTCGGTTGAGCCCCTAATGTAGCCATAGCAAACCCTTCTAGATCTTTCGGTTACAACGCCTGCAATCACAGCCCTAGATTAGCTCACCCCTTGCTGTCCTAGAATGAGCGGGGATGGTTTCAGAATTCGGCCTCAGGCAAAGTTGGCTGCCCTGGCCCCTAGTTAGCGGCCCAGGGCAGGCATGGCTCATCTAGAACGTCCCTTGACACGCACCTAAACAGCGAATAGCTTGTACCATGCTGTAGTTAGCGCCATAGTTAGCGTTTGGGTCCGGCGCTAGCCCCCACATTTGCTACTATCGGCCCAACATATCCAGGCAAGGGCGCTTATGTTTAAGCTTTTGACTAAGTTCGACTACCTGCTGCGCGAGACCCTGCTGGGGCTACGGCGCGGCGGCTGGATGAACTGGGCAGCCATTAGCACCATTACCGTACTGCTGTTTTTGTTTGGCATCAGCCTACAATCGACCTGGCAACTCGAGCGGTTGCTCAATCAATTTGGCAGCCAGCTAGAGGTGTCAGCCTACCTAGAAAGCGGCTTTCAAGCCAGCGATCTAAAACCTGTAGTAGAAGCCTTTCCCGATGTGGTCGGGGTAACGCCGGTCACCAAAGAGGCGGCCTGGGCTTCGCTGGTGACCGATCTGGGCCTGTCTGAGATTGAGGGGGCGACTACTCAGCTCAAGGGCAACCCGCTGGTGGATGAACTCAAGGTCAAAGCCAAAGATTCTGAGGCGGTACCGGCGATCGCCGCGCAGCTCCAAGCCCTAGAAGGCATCGACGAGGTGCGCTATATCGACGAAGCGGTCACCCGCCTGGCCCAACTCAACGAAGGGCTAAAGTGGACGAGTCTGTTTGTGATCACCATTCTGACTCTCACCGCCACCGCCGTCATTACCACCACCATCCGCCTGATTGTGCTGGCCCGTAAACGCGAGATCGAGGTGATGCAGTTGGTGGGAGCCACGCGCATCTGGATCTATCTGCCGTTTATTTTGCAGGGCGCGGCCTTTGGTTTAGCCGGAGCGATCGTGGCCTGGGGTCTGCTGCTGACGATTCAACGCTTTTTAACCGAGTTGGCGACCCAGCAAGCCGACTTTATTCAGTTTGTAGTGCAGGGGCTACGGCTCACCCCGCAGCAGCTAATCTTGCTGCCTGCGGCTTTATTGGGTTTGGGCACCCTAGTAGGGCTGATCGGCAGCCTGCTGGCAGTACGCAAATTCTCATTGCGATAGCAGAGGGGTGAAAAAGTGTTAGAGTCTCCCCAAATTGTCCATAATAGCTACGGAGCAACGGGCGGTCTGCTTACCGTCAGCGAGGCATCAGTATGAGTACAGTGCTAATTGTCGATGACAGCTCAACCCTGCGAGAAATGATTGCGGGGCTGCTGCTCAAGGCGGGTTTAACCGTGGTAGAAGCCAAAGATGGCGTCGAGGCCCAAGACATGATTCAGGCAACGCCCCCGGATCTGGTGGTGCTTGATATTGTCATGCCGAATATGAACGGCTACGAACTCTGTCGGTGGATTAAAAACACCGCTGCCACCCAAAATATCCCCGTCATTATTTGTTCTAGCAAGGCGGAAGAATTTGATCGTTATTGGGGTATGAAACAGGGAGCCGATGCCTACATCACTAAGCCTTTTCGCCCGGCAGACATGATCAGCACCGTGAAGCAGCTGCTGCGTTAGCCGTCTTCACCCCAATACCGATCGTCTACTGGTGGGCTGTAACCGCCGTAGGGTGGGCACTGCCCACCAGCTAACGGTCTTATTATAGTAGCCGGGACCACGGACTGTCCCAATCCTAGCTCTCGGCTACCAACCGGCTTCCTCTCCCTGCTTCCTAAACCGTTACTGAGTTCGGCGGATCCTCCTCTCCCTCGGCTAAGATCTCCTCTTCGAGGTTTTCTTTGAGGGCCTCCAGCACCGCTAGGGGATCGGTAGAGATCTGCATGATGGCAGCTTCGTGGTCATAGCGCTGTTCGATGTCGGGCAGATCTTGGCGCAGTTCCTCGAGCAGGGCGATGATCTTGGCAATTTTTTTCTCAGACAGCAGATTGAGCTGAAGCATGAGCTGGGTACGCTGTTCGGCAAAACCCTCCTGGCGATTTTGGCGAATCAGTACGCCGGTTGAAATTAGCAGCGCCGCCGCATCTAGCCCCTGCTCTCTCCAGCTAAAAGTAGGTAGGGTAAAAGGCAGCCATCCGGTTTCGTTGAGCCCGTCGCCCCCCAACCACAGCCCCAGACCAATCAGCAACAGGTACAAAAAGGTGGGGCGGCTAAACCATGAGGCCACCGTTTCTAAAATGCGCTCGGCGGCGGTGGCAGCCTTGGCTTCTTGGCGGTGAATGGCAATAATTGCCTCAATATTTTCGGCGATCGGGTCGGGTAGAGGAGCGGTTAAAATGCGCTGCCGAGAACGACGTCTAAACCAAACCGCTTGAGAAGACGACTCTGACGGAGTAGAGCTAGCCATGGACATGGGGGTTAAGGACGTGAGTAGCCGTCACCTGGGCTGTTTCTATCTCAGTGGGACGATTTTGCAGCCAGGCAAAAAAAGCCGCTGCGCTAGTTAATACCAGAGTAGTGGCGACGACCAGTTGCAGCATGATGCTGTAGCGCATGGACAATGGGGTTTGATAGGTCGCTTGTATTTTACCAGGGGAAACTGAGTGAAGGGAGATGCAGAGGGACGCTGCCCTTGGGGGCCAAGGGTGGGGGTTGCCTACAAGGGGGTTTAAGGAATTGGGCAAATCTGGATACGCTGTTCGAGTCACCTTGCAGTACTATTCCGTAGGTTGGGGTTCCGTAGGTGGAACGTTGCTATAGCTGCTGAACGCAAGCACCCTGTCTGGAGCTCTCCCTCAGCACGACGCAGACGGGGCAAGTAAAGCTCTAGGATATTGCGTGTCATCACTATGGGCTCATCCCGCCTATTCCCTCATCCCCCAAGGAGGAGATTGATTGGCTAATCCGATTGTGTTAGCGGTGTTTAACGGCAAAGGAGGTGTGGGTAAGACCACTACCGCCGTGAACCTGGCGGCGGTATTTGCCCAGACCCGGTCGGTGCTGTTGGTCGATGCCGACCCCCAGGGGTCTGCCCTGTGGTGGACAGGCCGCAGCCCGGTCGATCTAGGGTTTGAAGTCAGGCCAGAAATCAACCCGGCTCGGTTGGGGCGACTTAAGCAGGAGCATGCCCATGACCTGATTGTGGTAGACACTCCACCTGCCCTTGGGTCCGCCACCCTGGCTGCCGTAATTCCAGCGGCAGACTATCTGCTGTTGCCCACCCCCCCAGCCCCGATGGATCTAGCGGTGCTGATTACTACAGTGAATGAAGCGGTATCGCCCAGCGGGGTATCCCATCGAGTATTGTTGACGAAGGTGGATTCCCGCAGCGTCGGCGAAGCCATTGAAGCCCAGAACACTCTGCTGGAGCTGAAAATTCCCGCCTGCAATGCCTTTATTCGCACCTATAAAGCCCACGAGCGGGCTGCATTAGAGGGGCTGCCGGTGCTCAGGTGGCGGGGCAAAAACAGCCAAGAGGCCCGTTCTGACTACTGCCGAGTTGCCGAAGAACTACAGCGAGACTGGACCCAGCCATGACTAAGAAAAGCCTCTCCGACCTGCTTAAAGAAGAAGTAAACAAGGCTGACGCCCCAGACCCGGCAGAGGCGCCTAAGGCCGAAGCTGAGGAGGCTGCCCCTGCGGCCAAAGCGACCGCTAGCCGCCGGGCCTCGCGATCGTCAACGAGTCGCCGCACCGCATCGAGTCGCCCGGCGGCTAAACAAGCGAGCAAATCGACCAAGGCCACTAAGACCAAAGCAGCGGCTCAGCCTAAAGCGGAGCCAGCCGCTCAGGCCGAAGCAGAGCCAGCCGCTCAGCCCGAGGCAGCGGCAGCAGCCAAAGCCACCCCTGACGCCGATTTGGCCCAGCGGATGAGCGCCCTCGAAAAGTACCTAGCCGCTGCGCAAAAAGACAAGGCTCAGCTTGAAAAAACTGTCGCGGGTTTGCAAAAAGACTTAGAAACCCAGCAGGGGAGGCTGTTTGAGCTGAAGGACAGCCTAGATGAGGCTAAGGCGGCTACTCAAGCCAAGGCTGAGGCGCTGACGAAAACCCAGGCCGAGTTAGAGGAAGCGAAGCAGACCATTTTGAAGCTAGCGGAAGCCCCGGCCCCGGCTCCGGCTATAGCCCCGGCTCAAACCGCTCGCCGCATTTCTGGGGTAGACATTACGCCTCGCCGCCCGGTAGAGACGACCGCTAAGCCCACCTATCACCGGGGTGTACCTGAGTATGCCATTCAAAAGGGACAGCCCAACCCCATGCTGACCGATGCCGATATTGGCTGGGTTGACTGAGCAGCCAAGTTGATTGAGCGGCTGGAGAAATGTAGCGATCGCATGCTCAGCAGGCCTAGATGCCGGGGTTTAGGGTTGAATCAACCCTAAACCCCGATTTGTTTTAAGCCTATTTCGTTAGCAAAGCCCTGGGACGGACTAGGGGGTGTAGTCAAAGAGAGCATCGAGGTAGATGCGGTTGACATCGCGATCGCAGGTTCTGTCCTGCATCAAGAATAGGGATAGGGCAGCGCAAAAGACGCGGTGCTGGTTCCAGGCGGGGTTGCCCTCTAGATAAGTCTGAAGCGCGTCGTAGAGTTCTTCGGGAACTTCGGCCATGAGGCTGACACGGGGCGTGGTCGTATTTAGGGTCATGGGCGTTGCCTTCGTAGTAAGGGAGTGTGGTGCTGTAGATCGCCAGAATGACGGTGCTTAAAGGGGATGAGAGTGATGGGAATGGGTACCCGCAGCCCTAGGGCGGGAGTACGATGCCTCTCGTAGACCTCAAAGCCATGTTGGATAGTTGGATTTAATAAAAGCTTTAGGTAAAACTACCTGAGCTAGGGCAGCCCAGAAAAAAGGTCAAGGGGCTATGATTTACCGCCGACAATGTCCTGAGGACAGGCTTTGGGGGCAATGAACCAAAAGGGTTCGCTGTGCCAGTCGCATCATTTTGCCGAACTCCTCTGACCCTGTCAATCTTGCTTTAACGGCACGCTTGAGCTAATGAAGTCCGGTGGTCTACGAAAGAATAGGGGTTTTGCTGCTTTCCCCAAGCAGGTGAAGGGGTTAGACAAAGAAAGGTCGATCGCGGGGATAAAAGTTCAGGTTTTCCCCAAGGCTGCTAAATCCCTTGCCCCACCGTTAAAACCTGGGGAAAACCTGGGGAAAACCTGGATTAGCCTGGGGAAAAGCTGGGGAAATTTAGTTTTAATATTTTTTTTTGTAAAATTTTTGCCCTTGACCACTTGACATGCATAGGATAATTTGCTCTAGCCTGGGGCTTTAAGCCATCAACGAAATTAAGGCAGTCTTTAAGGATTGTGATCGATCGCCTGACTGGAACGGTCTAGGCCATCTAGGGCCTGGGGCAAGGGCCGTAGGGGCGGCCAGCGAATATCCCATAGAGCCCAGGTCGCGATCGCCAGCAGCAGGGTAATGGCCAGGGTTCGCCAGGGCAGTCCCAGGGAGGAGCTTGACCAGATCAGCTGGGGACTGCCCTCACCAGCTATATACCGGTGCAGCTGATCGCGCAGCGCCGCCGCCGACAGGGGGGTACGCACTTCGGAGAGGGTGACTTGGTGCTCGGCCCCCCGCAGGGTGAGGCGGTGACAAAAGCGCACGCCACCACGGGGAGTGTTGTCGCAGAGCTCGGAGGTGAGGGCGACATCTTCTAGGGCAAAGGCCCGCTGGCTCTGGGGCCACCAGGCCCAAGGACGGGGCAGGCTGGCCTGGCAGTAGACCTGGCCGGGAGCAGCGCGATCGCATACCACTCCCTGGGGGGCAGGCGCGCTCAGCCCCCACAGACCCACCAGGAGAGCCCCAAGGATTACCACTACCGGTATTCGCCGCAGGCGCGGGCCCCAGTTCTCGATGGCTGACTTTGGCGCTGATTCTGGCGCTGATTTTGGCATGGTGCTCAAGAATTGCCGCTAACCGTGTGATCTCATCGTGCCACAGGGGTCGCCGACCGTTGATCTGCCCTTGCACCGCTGACCAGTTTAGGGCATGCTCAGCCATAGCCTGACGACGCTCTCAGGGTCGCACAGGTTCTGACCGATCGCGTTAATTCAACCAATTGCACTATGGGTAAGCACATTGTCATCACTGGGGTGAGCCAAGGGCTAGGTCGCGCTATGGTCGAGGGCTTTGTGGCCGCAGGCCATCGGGTGTCGGGCTGTGCCCGCAGTGCCGAGGCGATCGCCCAGCTCGCCGCCCAATATCCTGCACCCCACCAGTTCACTGCCGTCGATATCCGCGATGACGCAGCGGTGGCAGCCTGGGCCAAAGCGGCGATCGCCACCAACGGCCTGCCCGACCTGGTGATCAACAATGCCGGTCTAGTCAACCACCCGGCCCCGCTGTGGACGGTGCCCGCCGCAGAATTTGATGCGGTGGTTGCGGTCAACCTCAACGGCACTGTCAATGTGATTCGCCACTTTGCGCCACCGATGGTCGAGCAGCGATCGGGCATTTTCGTCAATTTCAGCTCGGGCTGGGGCCGCTCGACCTCGCCAGAGTTTGCCCCCTACTGTGCCACCAAGTGGGGCGTTGAGGGCCTCACCCAGGCCTTTGCCCAAGAGCTACCTCCGGGTATGGCAGCGGTGGCTCTCAACCCCGGCATCATCCATACCGCCATGCTCGAAACCTGCTATGGCGACGCGGCGGCGGCCTATACGCCCATCTCGGCCTGGGTAAAATCGGCGGTGCCCTACCTCCTCAACCTTCAGCCCTCAGACAATGGCAGGGCGCTGACGGTGCCAAGTTAAGAACCAAACATCATCGATATCCTAGCCGTAGCCCTCCTAGAGCAGCACCCATGACATCTCCCCCAGAGAATCCCTTCTCCGCTTCCGACCCGTTACCACCGCCCCGCCGCACGCCCTGGGTGTTAATTGGCCTGGGGTTGGGCTGCGGGTGTTTATTGGTGCCGCTGGTGATAATCGGGCTGGGGCTGACGGGCATAGCGTTTACCAGCTGGCGCTGGTTTCAAGCCTCGGGGACCAATCAAACCTATGAACTGGCGGTAGACCGCTTGGCCAACGATCCCCAAGCGGCTGAAATCTTGGGAGACTCGGTCACCTCGGGCTGGATGAGCAAGGTCATCAGCCGAGCCGGGACGGAGGGAACTGTGGCCTGTTTGCAGTTTCCGGTGTCGGGGCCGCAGGGCAGCGGCCAGGCCTATGCGGAGGGCACGCCTCAGGGATCGACCTGGGAACTGCACTATTTGACGGTGGTGGTAGACGGGGGCGATCGCAGTTTTACTGTGGTAGAGCCGGCCCCCGATAAACCGGCGCGACTCTGCCCTGACTTTGATCAAGAAGAATCTGATCCCCTAGAGCCAGAGATGGACGTGGAGATGGAACCAGAGGTGTAATGGTGCTCGGCTTTAAACTTTAAAACTGCCAATGTTCACGCAGTTGTGGAGCCACACCATGATTTAGATCGGGAAAAAGTGGGCGAGAGCTTTTCTACCTCAACCTCTTTGGCAATGGCAACGGCTCACTTGCCAGCAATTCCCTAGGCTTACCTCAAAGTCCTCGATCCGGTTAGACGACCGCAAAACTCTTGAAGTTTAATCCTCCAAACCGGATTTTAACGTCGGCTTTTGATTGATCAAAACTACTATCCATGAAACACCGTGGATCTCAAGAATATTTCAAGCTAGTCAACAATTTTCTGGAGTCTGTTTACAGCTACTAATGCTCACCCAGCTGGTCGATCCATCTTCCCGGTGCTCCTTCTTCCAAATGGGAGTGGTATTACGTGCATCGATCTGTTGATGGTGAGTTGAGTTTCGTCTTTAGGTTGTTGTACAACAGCTCAATTCAATATTCGCCAACAAAATCTGCGTGAACCCACAGAAACTCTCGTCGCTTGTTCTGGACTCGCACTAGTCCACCAAAACCGGGGTCTTTGTCTTGGAGCAGGGTGTGGAGTTCTCGGAGCATTGCCCCTTGGGCGCGAATGGCTTCTCCCTGTTCAAGCTCAGCACTATCGCGTTTGGTCTGCCAATCGACGGCTATATTGCTGCCTTTGATGCCAAACTCTAGGCTTTTTTGGCCGAGATCTAACTCTTCTTGAATGCCTTTGTAGGTGGCGTCATCGAGCATGAACTGTGTGGTTGAGGCGGCGACGGGTAAAACCAGGCTCAGGGTGCCGGTGACGAGTTTGAAGTAGGGCACCGCTTTGGTAAACCATTCGCGGTTGAGTTCGAGTTCATAAACGCCCTGCTGACTACCTTCATTAAGCACGGGCAAGGGTTTGCGGGCATGTTCGCACCAGAGGGTGAGCTGAAATTTTTCGCTGATCCATTTGGGGCGATCGAAGAACCCAGGGTCAACAGGCTTGAAGCTGAACAGTCGGGGACCGTCTTTGGCTTCATCGATGAGCATTTGCATGAGGTAGGCAAACTGCTGATCGATTTGGCTCATGATGGCTTGCTGATCTTTTGACAACGATTGATGCCTTTGCTGCTCTCGATGATCGAGCGTTACCAAATCTCTACGAATTACTTTTAGCTCATCTTTAACAACCGTACGAAATTTTTCTAGGCCAAGATCTTGAGACGGGGCAGGCGTAGTCGCAGCATTATTTAGCAGCTGATCGATGTTTTGCCACTCGTCGCAACCCGAAACCGTGCAGGGAAACTCTGGGCGATTCTTCTTTTTGCTTTCGATCAGTTTTTGCACTTCGAATAGTCCATGTCCGGGGGCTTCCATGCCGCAGGGAGCGATGCAAGGCACCATAATGTTGCAGTTCAGCCCTTCCCAAAAACTCTCCACCAGCCATTTGACTTCTTCGGTGAGGTAGGAGAGAAACCGTTCTGGATAGGCGGCGCGGACGGTGATTTTGACATCGTTGCCAATGTGCTCTAGCAGGGCGCGACCGTTGTAGTCGTTGTCGAGCATGAGGCCCCGCTGCCAGTGGATGCTGTCGTTGTAGTTGTTTCGGCCCAGGGAGTATTTATGCAGGCGCACGATGAGCTGGTAGAACAAGCCTTCGGCGTTGGCGCTCTGACCGCGATCGTCCACAATGCGGCAGATTTGCACCTGTTGTCGGTCTCCCCCTTCTGGCTGTTCGCCCCAGTTGGGTAGCTGGTCGGGGCGTTGGTCGGGCACGAGTTGGGCAATTAGGCTGGTGGTGTTAGCTGCTGGATTTGCAGGGTCGAGGACGACTTTGTAGGAGAGATCAAAGCGCTCCATCAGACGCAGAAAGATGGGGTGGAGTTCTTTGGGATAGCCGGTTTCGCCAGCAAAGGGGGGATAGCTCCACAGGCGACTGAGATGGTCAAACTCGACTAGCCCATTGCGCTGGCGGGTGGTTTCATCATCGAGAACGTAGCTGATAGCTTTGGCCAACCAGTCGGGCTGGAGGATGACGATGTCTTTCAGAATTTCGTCGTGATCGTAGTGGATGAAATAGCCGAGGGTATGGGATACGCGCACAAACAGCTCGGCGGCAAAGCCCTCTAGCCCGTGCTCTTCGCAGAGGGTAAGCACGTCTGCATAGGGCATATGGGTTTTGCCAGATACTTCGAGCAGTTCGCGGAGTTGCTGCCATTTTGTAGGCACAAGGCGACCCATGCCGGGTAAAGTGGCGGCAACATTGGCAATGGCCTCTCGCAAGTCGGCAATACCACTGCAAACCTGAGTCTCGGAATGGGGTTTGCTGTCAACATGAAAGAATCCGACAACGGTATCGCTGCCAAATAGATCAATTAATTCCTGCCGGTCAATATCTGGTTGGCGCTGGCCGGGACCACCGTGGGTGGCGACCACCAGCACCTTGGCATCGGGTTCGCGATGTTTGATCAGCGTAATCCACTCTTTGACAAACCCCTGTTGTGGCCCCTCTCGTGGCTTCCAAACGACTAGATAGACAGCAGTGGAACTAAAAAAGAGCTGATGGGTGGGACGATAGACCCGCTGCCCCCCGAAGTCCCAACCGTTGAGGGTAACTTCTATTTCATTACAGGGAGTAGTGAGAATTACAGGCTTGATTTCAATCCCGTGAGTTGTGGGCCGATCATCAACCCATTCATCTCCTCGCAATGCTCCTAACAAACAACTCTTACCGACTTCACCCTCGCCCACCAAAATTAGCTTGGCTTCATTCAGCGCCAGCTCTCCTTCTGCTCTCGCTCGCAGATATTGCATGACTGATTTAGCACCTTGTTTATATGCAGCAGCCAAGTCTTGGTTAAGAGGATTTCGGTCAAGATTAAAGCTTAGACTCTTCAATTTCTTTAGCTTACTGATTGATGCAGGAAGGTCTGTCAGCTTGTTATCACTAACACTAAGATCTTGCAGATTCTCAAGTTCAACTATCCAGCCCGGCAATGAATTCAACTGACAATTAAGAGCCCAAATTAGCTCTAGGCTCTTTAAACTACGAACACTTTCAGGAAGCTCATGCAAGGGAATTCCACTATAAGAGTCGCCGACATAAAGCCGCTTTATTCTTTGTAGCTTATTGAGCCAATCAGGTAAACCATTCAGATTGTTGCCTGTAAGTCCAAATGCTTCTAGCCGGGCAAGCCTGCAAAGCCAGTCTGGGAGAAAAGTTAGCCCATTATCAAAGACGAAAAGCTCTTTCAATAAGACCAGACTGCTTAATATCTTAGGTAGTTTTATTAACTGATTATGGGAAAGGTCGAGAACCCTTAATTGAGTAAGGCTTCCCATTGATTCTGGTAATTCTGTCAATTGATTGTGGGAAAGGTCGAGGACTCTTAATTGAGTAAGGCTTCCTATTGACTCTGGTAATTCTGTTAATTGATTGTGGGAAATATCCCCACTCTCGCTTCCAATACTAAGGTTTTTGAGAGTGGCGAGATTCCCAATAGACTCAGATAATTTTTTTAATTGATTGCATGAGAGATCAAGTCGTTGCAATTGTGTGAGGTCACCGATTTCCTCTGGCAGTTCCATCAGTTGGTTGTCAGAAAGATTGAGCGATCGCAATTGAGTAAGAGCAGCAAACGCCTCTGGCAACTCCATCAGTCGATTATTGAAGAGGTTAAACGTTCGCAACTGAGTTAGAGCAGCAATTATCTCTGACAGTTCTGTTAGTTGGTTACTGGAGAGGTTAAGCGATCGCAACTGGGTGAGAGATGCGATCGCCTCCGGCAATTTCGTCAATTCGTTGCTAGAGAGGTCAAGATTTTGTAGCTGAGCGAGAGCCGCGATCGCCTCCGGTAATTCCGTTAACTCCAGTCCGCTAAGGTCAAGCTCTGTCGCGCTCTCTTGGCGGGCCACTTCAATCCGCCGTTCTGCTTCCTGGTAGGCTTCATCGCGCGCCATATTCTCTCACTCGCATTTTTTGCTGCCTCTGTTATAGCCCCTTACTCTGGCAAATCTAGCGAAAGGCATAAAATCAAGGCAGACTCCTATTGCTCGCTCTCACAAGCCCTGACATAGACAGCCCTTAGCCGCTTGAGGATCCTCTGCCATGAGTCACATCACCATTTCTCTGCCCGACAGCCTCAAAGCTTATGTGGATGAGCAGGTTTCCCAAAGCGGCTACGCCTCTACCGATGACTACTTTCTGGCCCTGGTGCAGCTTGACCAGCGCCGGCAGCAGGCCAAAGAGTCCCTAGACATCCTACTCATCGACGGACTCGACAGCCTGGATCGAGGCGAAGGTAGCGAAGCCACCGATGACTGGTGGGAGCAAGAGCAGTTTGACCTGATCAAGAACCATCATTGAGACATATAGGGGTATTCCTACTTACTGCCTCAGGTGGTGCATTACTCCCCAACTTCACAGGCCCCAATGCTCACCCAGCTGGTCGATCCATCTTCCCAGTGTTCCTTCTTCCAAATCGGGGCGTTGTGCTTGAGGGTGTCGATCGCATACTGACAGGCCGCAAAGGCCTCAGCCCGGTGGGGGCAGCCCACCGCCACCAGCACGCTAATCTCGCCCACCGTCAGCTTGCCCGTGCGATGGTGAATCGCCACTCGGGTAGTCTCGGGCCAGCGATCGCGAATTTGAGCCGCGATTTGCTTAAACACCTCCAGCGCCATCGGTTCGTAGGCCTGATACTCTAATGCCACCACCGCCTTGCCCTCGCTGTTGTTGCGTACCATGCCGCTCATCACCACCACCGCTCCATTGGCAGCGCTATCGGCAGCAGCGTAGACCTCATCTAATGACAAGGGCACAAAGGTGACCCGCAGACTATCGGGTAGGGTAGACAGAGCAGGGCTAGACGGAGCAACTTGCATAAAGAAACAGCGAGATGTCGTAGAGATAGCACTAGTTTAAAAAAACTTCGTTTACCGTAATAAACGGTTGCGGCCTTACTGCCCAGGGCAACGGGCAACAAACGACACGAGAGCGAACCCCGTGCGTAAACACCTCAGCCTAAAACTGACCCCATTGCAGCCTTGCTCTGCATTATAGGGCCTGAGCTGAAACCCTTACTGAATGGAGGTATACCGTGGTTGACCTATCGGCTTGTCAAGCCACTGTTGCCAGCCACTGGGCTGGTTTTAGCTGGCGTCTCTACAGTCTGCTGGTGCAGCCGCATTTAGTCATGCCCGTCTTGGCAATTTTAATTGCGGCTCCCTGGGCCTTTCGGTCCTGGCGGTGGAAGCGTCAGGCCAGCTTAGTAGGAGTTGGATTGCTGCTGCTGTACGGATTAGGGCTCTCCCCGTTGGGTGGGCAAGCAGGCGCTGCCGGATTGACCCTACTCATCCCGCCCGATAATGGGCAGCCTGCTGACGCCATTGTGGTTTTGGGGCGAGGAGGAGAGCTTCGCGCCAGTCGGGCGCAGGTGGCGGCAGACCTGTGGCGGCAGCAGCGGGCACCTCTGGTGTTTGCTAGCGGACGTGGCGACGCCATTGAAATTGGCCAAATGCTGGCTACAGCTGGGTTGCCAGCCCCAGCCATTGACGGCGAACCCTGCTCGGCCACGACCAACGAAAACGCTCTGTTTACAGCAGCGCAACTTCAACCCCAGGGCGTTAAACGGCTGATTTTGGTCACCGACCCACCCCATATGGCGCGATCGCTGTTGACCTTCCGCAGCTTAGGATTTGAGGTCACACCCCACCCCAGCCCTTTGCCCAAGCATGTTAATTCACAGCAACAGCACTTTATTGTGGTGCGCGAGTGGGTTGGGCTCATTAGCTACGGGATGATGGGCCGCTACTTTTCGCGTTCAGTTGAGGCCCAAACTCCGAGGGCCCAAGCTATAGAGGCTGGCGCTGCTCAGAGAGCAACGGGCACCTAGCCTGCCAGATAGGCTCTCAGGTCTTGACGGGCGTAGCGCAGTTTTTTGATCGCATCGCGCTCGATCTGGCGCACCCGTTCACGGCTGACGTTGAGCTGCTGGCCCACTTTAGAGAGCGACAGCCCTTCGCCAGTGCCCAAGCCAAAACGCAAGACCAACACCTCGCGCTGCTGGGGCGTCAGCCGGTCAAGAATTCTAAAGATGTCTTGCTTGAGGCTGTTTTGGGTAGCGTACTCTTCAGGCGATCGCCCCTGCTCATCTTCAAGCATGTCAGCTAGCTCAGTATCCCCCTTGTCGCCCACCAAGGCATTGAGAGACATCGGCTGCTGCGACTGTGACAAAAACTGCCGCACCTGTACTAGGGGCATATCGAGGTGGTTGGCAACTTCCTCTAGGTTGGCGGTGCGGCCAAGCTCTTGGGCTAAATGTCGCTGGGCTCGCTTGATCTTGGTCAGCTTTTCAAAAATGTGAATGGGCAGACGAATGGAGCGGCTTTTTTCTGCGATCGCGCGGGTTACAGCCTGGCGAATCCACCAGTAGGCGTAGGTTGAAAATCGGAAGCCCTTAGTGGGGTCAAACTTATCGACCCCTCGCTGCAAGCCTAGGGTGCCTTCCTGCACCAGATCCATTAAATCTAAGTTGCGCTTAGTATATTTTTTAGCAATAGAAACGACCAGTCGCAGGTTGGCTTCTACCATGCGGCGACGAGCCGCTTCGCCAGCGGTAATGTGCTGCTGTAGAGTTTCTACCGGCAGATTGACGGCGGCAGCCCACTCGTCTAGAGAGGGCTCTCGCCCTAAAGATTTGGCTAACGTCTCAGCTTGCTCAGTCAGGTGAACCAACTGCTGTACTTGCTTGCCCAGAGAGATTTCCTCATCACGGGTCAGGCGAGAGATGCGGCCAATTTCTTTCAGGTAAGACTGAACGGAATTGCTAGATGCAGAGGTGATTTGAGCCATGGAGCGAGGTTTAGTAGTGGCGATCAACTTAAGAGCCACTATGACAAGCATTACCCCCCCAGTCCTCTACCCAAGGGAGGGAAGCTAACGTTTTCTTAAGAAGTACAATTGGCGGCGTCATACTGCACTTGGATAGGTAACCAGTAGCCGCGAGGGTTAGGCAAAGGATTACCGGCAGGCTGGGCAGGAAATGCCCGATTTAACACCATTTCCATCGCTTTTTGATCAAATACTGTATAACCTGTGCTATCTAGCAAGACTGGATCTTGAAGGCGCTGTCCGGTAGAGCTCACAATTACTCCCACCACGCCTTCGGCGGGCGCTGGAGTCAGGCAGGTGCTGAGCGGGTAGGCCACCTGTAGGGGGGGCAGTTTCTCGCCGGGTATCGGCAGCAGATTGTCGTCGGTAATGCCCTGGCCCTCGGTTTCGAGCCAGTCTGAGACCACCAGGGTGTGAAAGGCGATGTCGTTAGCGATCAGCGACTTAGCCTGGGCATTGAAAGCATAGGCCGCCGGATCGAGCAGGCGATCGTCTATGGTTTGGGGCGGCGGCTCTGGCGGGAGTGGCTCTAGATCTACAGGCGCAGGGGCCACGGCGATCGGTGCAGGGGTAGCCGCTGGGGGCTGGGCAGTGGGGGCTACAGGGCGTTGCGGTTGAGCGACCGTCGCCGAGGGCACTGGAGTCTCTGGGGCGATCGGCACCACCTCTGCCTTCAGAGGTGCATCCGGCGCTTGACTAGCGGGCAGGCGTACGACATCCATCACCGCTGTGGCATCAGCCAAGTCGGGGGGCGCTGGGGGCGCTGAGTCAGATGCAGGCAGTGGCAACCCTAACAGCACGCCGTGAAGCCCCAGGGACATTAGAGCGAGCAGACCACCCCCTGACCAGCGCAGGGAGCGTTTTCCAGCTCTAAATTGAATGGGAAATGTCATGGTCATGCTTGTGATGGTCAGCCAGAGAATGTCAGGATTTTCTGCCCCCAAGATGGCACAGGTTTTAAACCTTGTTTCCGATGAACAGACAGTTTTTGCATTGTCGTAATTTGCCGTTACCCTAGGCCCAAGACCACTAGCGGACCACTACCGGGATGCTCTCTCAAAAGGCACGACTCAAAAAGGGCCAAAACCATGCGGCGAGAAGATGTGACCTTGTTAACAGCGGGCCTGCTGCTGGTCTTAACGGCCCTCCTTCTGATTGGTCTAGAGCCGCGCCTATCATCCGTTGCCCCCTCTACCCCGATTCCTGCCGTGTCCAGCCAGTTACTGAGTGATCCGTTTTTGCAGTACCCCACCACTGGCGCGGTGCGGGTGGTGTGGTTTACCGAGTTTGAGGGCCAAGGTCACCAGGTGCGATGGGCCGCGCCGGGGCAGACGGCCTTTGCTAATTTACCCAACCAAGCAGCGGCAATCACGACTCAACTATCCCGCACCCGTGAAGATGGTCAATCTCGCTGGCAACCTCCTGACGGCAAGGACTTACAACAAACGGTGCCACGGCTCATCTGGCGACATGAAGCGCTGGTTACGGGGCTACCAGAGGGGCAGCGAGTGCCCTATCAGGTGGTTAGCCTGACCGCTGACGGCACTGAGATCGTCAGTCGAGTGTTTACCCTGGCGGGGGCACCTTCCCCAGGGCAGGGCCTAACAATTTTGCTCACCTCTGACCACCAAAATATGCCGATGACGGCAGCCAACCTGCAAAAGGTCAGCGAAACCGTCGGGCAGGTTGACGCCGTCTTTTTGGCGGGTGACTTGGTCAACGTTCCCGATCGCGCTTCAGAGTGGTTTGATGACAGCCGGGGCAATGGCTTCTTCCCCTGTTTGCAGGGCAACGGCAGCTATGACCTAGAGCGCAATGGCCGCACCGTGACCTACCGAGGTGGCGAAATTATTCAGCACGCGCCGTTGTTTCCCGCCTTGGGCAACCACGAGGTGATGGGGCAGTTTGCGGCCACCGCCCCGCTCAACGATCAGTTTGCTCAACCCGTGCCGCGATCGGTGGCCCTAGGGCAATACGAGGCCCAGGCTGAGCTATTCAACCCCACGGATGACCCCGAGGTGCGCCGCCAGTGGATTATCGAGCAGTCTTTCAACACCGACACCTACGAGGCCATCTTTAGCCTACCGGTGAGCCAGGTGCCCAACCCCGATCGCCCCGAAACTACCAGCCGCTACTACGCCTTGAGCTTTGGCGATGTGCGCCTGGTGTCGCTGTATGTTACTCAAATCTGGCGACCCTACGACCTGGGTGATACTGTCCGGGGTCGCTACCAAGAGCGGGAGGCCGACCTGGGCACACCCCAGAATTGGGGCCATGGCCAGCACATTTTTGAGCCAATCGAGGCGGACAGTTTGCAGTACCAGTGGCTAGAACAGGAGCTGGCGAGCGAGGCCTTTCGCCAGGCAAAGTACAAAGTGGTAATGTTTCACCACCCACCTCACACCCTGGGCGACAACATTGTGCCCCCGTTTACGCCCCCGGTGCCCCGATACGATCGCGACGCAGCGGGCCGATTGACCGCCGTGCGCTACGAGTACCCCCGCGCTGAAGACCACATTATGCGCGATTTGGTGCCGCTGCTAGAAAACGCCGGGGTTGACCTGGTGTTCTACGGTCACTCTCACCTGTGGAACCGGTTTGTGTCGCCCCAGGGCACCCACTACCTGGAAAGCTCTAACGTAGGCAACAGCTACGGGGCCTTCTGGCAGGATAAATTGCGCCCGGTGCCGCCAGAGACCATTGCCGGGTCGGCGGTGACCTATGCCCCCACTGACTACGTTGCCCAGGGCGACCCCAACGGCCTAGAGCCGGTGGTGCCCACCCTAGCTCCCCTGCACGATGACCAGGGCAACCCGCTGCCCTATCTGGCCAGCAACGACATCACGGCCTTTAGCATTTTTGAAACCGGCAGCGGCACCATCAGCAGCTATTACTTCGATACTCGCCTGCCGGGGTCGGCGGTGGTGAAGTTTGATGAGTTTACCCTGGGGCAATAAACCATACCCAGTCCAAACCGTGGAGAAAAGTCAATCTATAGCCATAGTCACTTGGGTTAGGACATCCAGATACCTTAGAAACGTTCGAACATTCAAACGCGCCCCGTGCTATCAAACCCTGGATGGGTTGCCATCTCGGTAGGTTTCGGTGGCGAGAAAGTGGCCGATCAAATACAGCGACCCACACAGCACCCGCAGGGGATAGGGGGCCGATCCGATCGCCGCCAAACCCTCCTTGAGGGTCGAGTGGGTCTCACAGTGGGCTAAGGTCGGGCAGGCCGATCGGGCGATCGCCGCTAGTGCTGCCGTCTCTGCGGTTTCATGACCTGGCACGGGCACCAGGTGCAGGGCATCCCTCGGGCGCAGCAGTTCGGCAAAAATATCGCTGTGGTCTTTGGTGGCGAGCATGCCCATCAGCCACAGGGTCTGGGGGGCCTGCTGGGGCTGACTGGCCCACCAGCGATCGACGTAGTGGCGCAGCACCTGGGCGGCGGCGGGGTTGTGGGCACCGTCGATCAGCAAGGGATAGCCCTGGGCAGCGTTGCCCCACTGCACCCACTGCAAGCGACCGGGCCAGCGGGCCTGGCCCATGCCCTGGGCGATCGCGGCATCAGCAATCTGCCACCCTTGGGTTTGTAGGGTGCGCAGGGTGGCGATCGCGATCGCCGAATTGACCAACTGATGATCGCCCAGCAAGGGCAGCGGGTAGACAATCGCCTGATCACCGTCGCCGTAGCGGGCCAGGCCATGCTCTAGCCGTACCGCCGGCTGGGGCCACACCGCCGGACAGTTGAGGGCAGCCAGGCGGGTCTGCACCACGGTCTGCGCCTCGGGAGGCAAGGGGCCAATAACGGCGGGGTGCCCTGGCTTGAGTACCCCGGCTTTTTCGCGGGCAATGTCGGCTAGGGTAGGGCCGAGGCGCTGCCAGTGCTCCCGGCTGAGGGAGGTAATCACGCTCACCAGGGGTGCATCAACCACGTTGGTGGCGTCGAGGCGGCCCCCCAGGCCCACCTCCATCACCACTAGGTCAGCCCCCGCCTCGGCAAAGTGCAGCCAGGCGGCGGCAGTAAACACCTCAAACTGGGTAGGCGAAGGCTGGGCCGGGTCAATGGCGGCAATCACCTGGTGCAACCGTTGCATTAAGTCTGCGATCGCAATCGGCTGCCCATTCACGGTAATGCGTTCGCGCCAGCTCACCAGGTGAGGCGAGGTGTAGCGCCCTACCCGGTAGTCCGCCGCCGTCAGCACCGCCGCCAGGTAGGCACAGACCGACCCTTTGCCGTTCGTGCCCGCCACATGCACCAGGGGCACGCGGGTTTGAGGGTTGCCCAAAGCCTTGAGCAACCGCTGAATGCGCTCCAGCCCCAGCTCGACGCCGAAGCGTCCGAAGGGAGCCAGTAGGCTCTCGATTTGCTGCTCACTCTGCTCAAAATCGGCGGTCTGAAACACAGGCAATCTTCTCTGGGGTAGGGCTGGGGCGCACAAGCGACAATACCGGATCTTATCTGAGGGCGATCGCCTACCGGTATAGTTCTGCTCAAAAAGAACCGTCAGAGCCTCCTTCCTCAGGGTTTTTTATAGGAGGGGGAATTTAGCGGGGCCCATGCTATGGGTTCCTACGGGTTGCCGTTTGGGCGTCAGGGGTATGGAATTCGGACTCGGTATTACACCTCTAAAGAGAGCTGTAGGTAGCCTGGATCGCCCGTAGATTCTAGGTTTGACAGAGTAAGGCCCAGCAGGCGCACCGGCTGATGGCGATCTAGGTGGGCGATGAGCATCTCTTGCGCCCAGCTCCCCAGGGGCGACTCGGCTCCGATCGCATGGGCAAAGGTGCGGCTGCGAGTAATTTGCCGGTAGTTGGCGTATTTCACCTTCAGGGTGAGGGTGTGGCCCCGGCGGTGCAGATCTTGCAAACGGCGCACCACTTCCTGGGTGACGCGCTCTAGGGCAGCGGTCATCTGGGCCAGCGTGGTGAGGTCGGGCGCAAACGATCGCTCTGCCCCGATCGATTTGCGCAGGCGGTTGGGGTTGACTGGGCGATCGTCTTGGCCCTGGGCCACTCGATAGTAGAAGCGGCCCGCTTTGCCAAAGTGCTGCACCAGGTCGGCCTCGGTCCAGGAGCGCAGGTCGGCCCCGGTGGCCACGCCCAGAGCGTGCATTTTGCGGGCGGTAACCTGGCCAATGCCGTGAAATTTTTCGATCGGCAGGGCCGCCACAAAGGCCTCGGCCTGCTCAGGCAAAATGAGCGTGAGTCCGTTGGGCTTGTTTTGCCCAGAGGCCATTTTGGCTAAGAATTTGTTCACCGATACCCCAGCCGAGGCCGTGAGCTGGGTGGCGGTTTGAATGTCAGCCTTGATGCGGCGGGCCAGCACCAGGGCCGAGGGTTCGCCCAGGGCATTCACCGTCACATCTAGGTAAGCTTCATCGAGCGACAGCGGCTCGACGAGGTCGGTATAGCGGTGAAAGATCTCGCGAATCTGGCCCGAAACCTGTTTGTACACCTCGAAGCGGGGTGGGGCAAAAATTAGCTCGGGGCAGCGCTGCTGAGCTACACGAGCGGGCATAGCCGAGTGAATGCCGTACTGACGGGCCTCGTAGCTGGCGGCGGCCACGGCTCCCCGCTGCTCGGGCCGACCACCGACCACCACTGGCTTGCCCCGGTACTCAAGAAAATCTCGCTGCTCGACGGAAGCGTAGAACGCATCCATATCGATGTGCAGAATTTTGCGCATGGATGGCCTGACAGAAACAGGATGGCGGTTATACCCCCTCGGGCTGGGGGCTTCTCCCACCTGTGAAATTGGGGACTTACCGCGATGATTTAAGTATAGAAAGAACAGGAGCCAGGGCTATGGCCGTAGGACAATCGTCTCAACATTCCTATTTTGCTTCGCCGTGGAGCTTGGAAGCAGCCCAGGCGCAGATGGATGCGATCGCCGCTGCGCTCATGCCCTTGGGCCGATCGGCCTCGGGCCGCGTGCAGGTGCCCTCTGTCGAAATCGAAGACACCGCTGCGGCGCTAATTGTCACCGCCTTTTTGCCGGGGGTCGACCCCCAGGCTGTGCGGGTGCGGGCTACCCCAACATCGTTGACTTTCTCAGGTCACCGGCAGTCGAGCTATGGCAACGCCTTGATGCAGAGCCTGGGCATTAACTATTTTCAACAGACGGTGCCACTGCCCGCGCGGGTGATCGATCGCCAGGTGCAGGTGGCCTATCGCCAAGGGGCGCTGGTGGTTACGCTGCCCAAGCATCGAGGCTGGCGGCAGCGCCTTCTTCAGGGCTGGCAGCAGGCCAAAGTCGGTCTGGGGCGATCGCTGCAAGGGTGGGGGCAACGCCTGTTAGACGCTCGGTAACAGAATCTAAAGCCTAGGTGAGAAAATGCGCCAGTATCAGTTATCTGATCGACACTGGACGTACCACAAGACCTAGGATTTCTTCCATTTATGACTGACTTCGACGATTTTCTCCGCCATAAGTATGCCTATGTGGCCATTGGCGAATTTAAACCCGGCTGCTTTAGTGAAGCCCGCCAGCTCTACGAAAAAGCCGTATCGACCTACACCAAAGGCTTTCAAGGGGCGTATCTGTTGCAAGAGCCCGGTAGCGATCGCGGCATCGCCATCATTCTCTGGGACAGCATTGAAGACATGGACGACAACCAGAGCGAGGTATACCAACGCACCCTGGGCAAAATTGCCCATTTGTTTGAAACCCCACCCGTCACCTCGTTTTATGAGGTGTGCAGCGAAATCGGCCTGCCCCAAGTTTTGGCCCAGGCAAAAGCCTTGGACTAACCCAAAAACCAGGCCAGGGAAAGCTCTCCCTGACCTGGTTTTTGTTTTTTAGGGGCCACTTAGCCCAGCGATGCTATTTGATAAACAGCATTTCCTGGTAAGTGGGCAGAGGCCACAGATCGTCGGCCACCTCTCCCTCTAGGGCATCAGCATACTCGCGCACCTGATCCATCAGAGGACGCACGGTTTGGGCACAAAACTGCATGTGCTCTTCCACCGACATGAAGTGCTTGGTCATCAGGTCACTGAGTTCGGCCACCTTGGCCATCATCGCCTTGGTGAGGTCGGCCACCTTGACCACGCTGTCCTTGTCAAACTCAATGCCAATCCCATTCAGGCTGTCGATGGTCTTGGCCAGTTCGCCCATGTAGCGAACGGCGGCGGGGTAGATGATGGTCTTGACCATGCTGATCACCAGCTTGGCTTCTACCTCAATGTGCTGGATGTACTGCTCAGAGTAGGCCTCAAAGCGGCTGCCCAGTTCCACCGGGGTGAGCACCTTTTCTTTAGCAAACAGGTCTTCGATGTACTGTTCGCGCAGCACGGGCAGAGCGTCGGCGGTGGTGCGCAGGTTGAGCAGCCCCCGCTCGTTGACGGCCATTTCGTGCCACTCGCTCGAGTAGCCGTTGCCGTTAAACACTACGGCCCCGTGGTCGCGGATGATGTCGCGCAGAATGTCGTGGATGGCGACATTGAGTTCAACCCCGCTCCCCAACTTGGCTTCGAGCTGGTCGGCTACCCAGTCTAATGAGTCGGCCAGAATGGTGTTCATGGCCACCAGGGGTCCCGAGACCGACTGGCCAGAGCCCACGGCGCGGAACTCGAAGCGGTTGCCGGTAAAGGCAAAGGGGGAGGTGCGGTTGCGATCGCCCGCATCTTTGGGAAACACGGGCAGGGTGGGCACACCCAGATCCATATCGCCCTTGGATTGGGAACCAGTGACCTCACCTGAGGCGATCTGATCAAATACATCTTGCAGCTGGCTGCCCAGGTAGATCGAGATAATCGCAGGCGGGGCTTCGTTGGCCCCCAAGCGGTGATCATTGCTGGCACTGGCGATCACCGCCCGCAACAGCGGCCCGTATTTGTGCACCCCGCGAATCACCGCGCCACAGAACACCAGAAACTGGGCGTTGGAGTGGGGCGTATCGCCCGGATCGAGCAGGTTGCCCTGGGTAGCATTGCCCACCGACCAGTTGACGTGCTTGCCCGAGCCATTAATGCCGGCAAAGGGTTTTTCGTGCAGCAGACAGAGGAAGCCGTGCTTTTTGGCGGTGTTGCGCAGCACAGTCATGATCAGCTGCTGGTGGTCGCTGGCGACGTTGGCCGCCTCAAAGAAAGGAGCGATTTCAAACTGGCCGGGGGCCACCTCGTTGTGGCGGGTTTTAGCCGGAATGCCCAGGCGGTAGAGCTTTTCCTCCACATCCTGCATAAAGATTTGGACGCGCTCGGGGATGGCCCCAAAGTAGTGGTCGTCAAACTGTTGGCCCTTGGCGGGGGCTTTGCCAAACAGGGTGCGGCCCGCCAGCAGCAAGTCGGGGCGCACGGTGGCGAAGTTGGCATCGACCAAGAAATATTCTTGCTCAGCACCGCAGCTGGAGTTGACCGGGGCCACTTCGCTGTGACCCAACAGCTTGAGCACGCGGGTAGCGGCCTTACTCATCGCCGCATTAGAGCGCAGCAGCGGGGTTTTCTTGTCAAGGGCTTCCCCCGTCCAGGAGACAAACACCGTGGGAATGCAGAGGGTGACGCCGTTTTCGGTCTCCATGACGAAGGCGGGGCTGGTCACATCCCAGGCGGTGTAGCCTCGGGCCTCAAAGGTGGAGCGAATACCGCCGTTCGGGAAGCTAGAGCCGTCGGGCTCGCCTTGCACCAGCACTTTGCCAGAAAATTCTGAAATGACTGAGCCATCGCTCTGTACCGAGATAAAGCCGTCGTGCTTTTCGGCGGTGGCGTTGGTCAGCGGGTAGAACATGTGGGAGTAGTAGAGCGCCCCCTTGGAAATCGCCCAGTCTTTCATAGCCACGGCTACCACATCGGCCACCGACATATCGATGGGTGCGCCAGTGGTAATGGTTTTTTGCAGCGACTTGAACACCGACTTGGGCAGGCATTCCTGCATTTTGCTGAGGCTAAAGACGTCCTTGGCCCAGAGATCTTCGAGCCGCCCTGGAGTACTCACCGGTACTTTGGGGCGACAGGCAATACTGGCAATGGCCTGGGCGCGCAGTTCGTTTCCACTCATAGCAGTCTCCTAAACATTAGACGCATCAACATTGATCGGGCTGAATCGGTCTAGCTGAGGTGATACCAACGTAGTCTCAGCAGCCTGGACCAGTCTCAGCCTTAAACTGGAAGGGCAACGTTCAAACTGATTCACTGCCCTCAAAGCGACTCTCTTGCCTGATGTAGAAAAGCCTGAGCGGTATACTACCAGTCACCCTTGAGCAACCACATTACAGAGTGAGGAACTGGCAACCCCTGAATGGGAAATTCCTGCCTGCAATACTATGCTCCAAGGGGTTTTAACAGCACCCCCCAGGCAAACATGAATGTCTTAAAAATCAGCAAGCCAAACGTTTTGCTAGGTCGACACCCCGAGTCTACAGTCGGACTCGCTAGCTTTACTCCACATATCACAATAGAGTCAACGGGCAAATCCTCAGGCTCTGCATATCAGTAAAAATCATAAATTTTTGCCAACGACCATTCGCCATTTAGGTCAGACCCTGAACCGTTTTTAGCGGCAGATAGACACCCGCTGCAAACCTGCTTAGACACCTCAGGGTGTCACTCAGGGGATAGTAAAGGCAAAATTAACTGAATTTTGTATTCTTAAATACCGTTTAGGGCAAGGACTCCAAATGGTTGGCGTTCTCGTCAGGCCCAGGGGCGATATATCAACTGCCCCTGGGCATAAAAACCAACCGATGGAGGACCGCCCCCTGTCACTTTCGCCTACTGGGCAACTAGCTCGGCCATCACTGCGGCGACGGGGGTAATCTGCTGGGCTTGACCGACGCCACTACCGGCAAACACCAGGCCGTTCTCCACATCGCCTCGGCAGGCCCGATCGAGGGCGCGGAGAATGCAGAAGGTCTCACGGCGATCGCGAAATTTACACACCTGTAAGCAGTTGGCAAAGCACTGATCTTTTGCCCCAGGCACCTCTCCGGCATTGACGCGATTAACAAAGGGATTTTGCAAGGCGCGACCGGGCAGGCCTACCGGGCTGGGCACGAGCACAATATCTTCGGGCTTGGCGTTGAGGTGAAAGTCTTTGTAGCGCTGATCGGCGTCGCACTCGTCGGTGGGAATAAAGCGGGTGCCAATTTGGACACCGCTGGCCCCGAGGGCAAGGGCTTGGCGCAGGGTAGCGCGATCGCACACGCCCCCCGCCGCAATCACCGGAATCGGGGCCTCAACATTTTCGGCCAGGTACTGCACCAGCGCTGGAATCACCGCCTCAGAGCCAATCGCCGGATCGTTTAGGTCTTCGACTTTGGCTCCCAAATGGCCACCCGCCGCCTGAGGATTTTCGACCACAAAGGCATCGGGCAGACGGTTAAACTGGCGCTGCCACTTTTTGCAGATCACCTGGGCCGCGCGAACGCTGGAGATAATCGGCACCAGGGCCACCTCGGGCCGGTGGGCGGTGAGGGCCGGTAGGGTTAGGGGCAACCCGGCACCTGAAAAAATCAGGTTAACCCCATGGTCAACGGCGGTTTTAACCAGACGTTCGTAGTCGCGGGCTGCCACCATGATGTTGACGCCAAGAACACCCTCGGGGCTAAGGTCGCGGGCTTTTTTCAACTCGTCGATCAAGGCGAGACGATTGGCCTCAAAAAATCGAGTTTGGCGGGTTTTCGGGTTTTTCTCCTCAATGTCAAAGTAGGGAGAATTCATCCCTAGACCAACAGCGGAGATAATGCCGATGCCGCCAGCATTGGCGACCGCCGCCGCCAGGCCAGCCCCAGAGACACGAATGCCCATGCCACCCTGAACTACGGGATGGGGGACGGTGTATTGGCCGATGGTTAGGGTGGGAAGGGATTGCATAGGTGAATAGATAAAAGACAAGTGAGACAGGATGACCGGAAGAGTGGGGCTAGGCAGTCAGGTTGAGATCACCGTGGTAGCCAGTGACAAGGCGGCTGCCGTCTTTGAAGATGTGCACTTCGAGCTGATCGCTGGCCCAGAGAATGCGATCGCGCAGGTCAGGGTTAAACACCCGCACTTGCTGGTTACGCGATGACACAGGCGACGATGGGTCGTGGATGGCCAGGGATTCTAGGTAGGGGCCATCGACTAAAATATCGAGCTGGGCCAGCAGGTCTGCCGCCCCCGGCGGCGCGTCAGACGATTGCAGCTGAGCCAGGGTAAACCCAGAAAATGACATAGTGTTGAGCCCAGCCAGCTTGACCTGCTTGGCGATCTGAGCCAGGGCCGGAGCCTGCCAGAAAGGTTCCCCCCCGGAGAAGGTGACCCCTTCGTTTTTGGGGTCGGCCACAATGCGATCGACCAACTCGTCGACCGACACGATTTGGTTGGGTTCAAAAGACCAGGAGGCGGGGTTAAAACAGCCCGGACAGGCCCGCAGACAGCCCTGCACCCAAACCACGGCGCGACAGCCGGGGCCATTGACCTCAGAGCGATTGACGTAGCCCAGAAGATTGAGCTGGTGGGGAAGAAGATCGGTGGGCATGGGGTAAGCACCGGGGGTGAGCATGGGAGGATGGCCGGGTGGAGGGGCGGCAATGAGCCCACCCCCTCCACCCGGCCATCCTTAAACTGACTGGGAAAACTGCCGCAGGGTGCGATTTCTCAAGTAGGTGTCAAACACCGCTGCGATGTTGCGAATCAGCAGCCGTCCGGCGGGGAGTACCTCAATGTGGTTGGGGGTCAGCCGTACCAGGCCATCGGCGGCTAACGCTTGCAGGTCTTGCCGTTCGCGGGCGAAGTAATCGTCAAAGCTCTGGTCAAAGCTGAGGTGATATTTTTCTTCGATCGCTGCCTTAGACAGTTCAAATTGACACATCAGCTCCATAATGACGGCGCGGCGGAGAATGTCGTCTTGGCTCAGCACCACCGCCCGCTCCAGGGGCAGGGTCCCGGCATCAACGGCGGTGTAAAAGTCGCGCAACCCTTTGTGGTTTTGGGCGTACACATCGTGGAGCATGGTGATCGAGGTCATGCCAAAGCCCAGCAGGTCTGACTCGGGCTGGGTCGTGTAGCCCTGAAAGTTGCGGTGCAGCTGCCCCTGGGCCTGGGCGATCGCCAGCTCATCGCCGGCCTTGGCAAAATGATCCATGCCAATGAACTGATACCCCGCCGCCGTCAGGCGATCGATGGTCATGTGGAAGATATTGAGCTTGGCTTCCGGCCCCGGTAGGGTGGCGGGGTCGATGTGTTTTTTCTGAATCGGCTTTAGCCAGGGCACGTAGGCAAAGTTGAAGACGGCGATGCGATCGGGGTCAAGACGAAGCGTTTTCTCAATGGTGTCGCGAAAGGTTTCCAGGGTTTGGTAGGGCAAGCCGTAGATTAAGTCGACATTCACACTCTCAAAACCCGCCTCCCGCAGCCAGCCCATGGCGTCAAACAGCATCGCCTCGGGCTGAATACGGTTCACTGCCGCCTGCACCTTGAGGTTAAAGTCTTGCAGACCAAAGCTGACCCGCTTAAACCCCAGCTCTTTGAGAAAGGTCACATAGTCGCGATCGAGATCGCGAGGGTTGACCTCAATCGAAATTTCGGCCCCAGGCTCAAACTCAAAGTGCTGGTGGAGCACATTCCACAGGCGCTCGACCTGGGCTATGGTCAGATAGCTCGGGGTGCCGCCGCCCCAGTGAAGCTGGTTGACCCGGCGGTGCTGCACCCGCTGCGCCACCTGGGCAATGTTGCGCTCTAGATAGTCTAAATAGGGATCGGCGACTTGCTTCTGGCGGGTAATCACCGTGTTGCAGCCGCAAAAGTAGCAGGCCGACTCGCAAAAGGGAATGTGGCAGTAGAGGGAGAGCGGCGTTTGCTTGTAGTTGCCTACGGCGATCGCCGCCTCAACCTCTCTCAAACCCAAGTCTTCTCGCATCTCCGTAGCCGGAGGGTAGCTGGTGTAGCGGGGCAGCGGCTGGTTGTATTTGTGCAGCAGTGCCGAATCAAAAACAACGGGGTTAGTAACAGAGAGCATGGTAATTAGAGGGTTGCAAAAGGTGGATAGAGTTGTAGGATGCCGTGGAGCGGGTGCATTGCGGCTCTAGACCCACTTTGGGGTAGCTGGCGTCGGGTGATGAGCCGCGAATGCCCCTACGGTTTGGTTACTCCGTTACCGCCAGGGCCACCATGCCGTGGTGGTGGGGGTGCTGCTCAGTGCTACCGGGGCGATCTTGGCGCGTGATCAGGTCAAATACGTGGTCGCCCACCGCCGCCCGCACATCCGGCTCTAGCTCGTGGAACACATCCCGGTTCAGGGCAAAGGCTAAATTGGCCTCATCCACCAGCTGCTGCATCAGGGTTTGATCGATTGGTAGAGCATTGAGCACCTCGCGGTACTGAAGCTTAAAGGCTCGCTTGGCCTCTACCGTCGGCAACTGGTCAAACTCGTGCAGCCCGGTGCCCTGGTCTGGCGGCAGATTGAGAGCCGATCGCACAATGTGCCGTAGCCCCTGCCCGCCCGACAGATCGCCCATATAGCGCACGTAGGCATGGGCCACCAGCAGCGCCGGGTTGCTCGCAGACACCTCTAAAATTCGGTTCACGTAGCGCATACCGGCGGGGGTAGCCGTGATTTCGTGCTGCCAGCGATCGCCGTAGTAGTAGGCCAGATCGCCCTCTAGTTTCTGAGTCCGCAGCAGGTCTGCAAACACCATTGGCCCCACGACGGGATGATCGCGGTGGCGGGCCATTTCGGTTTCTAGGGTGCTGTAGAGAAAGTAGAGATCGGCGGTGAGTTTACGGAAGGGCTCTAGCTCGACAACGCCCTTGAGAAAGCACTTCATAAACGCTGTATTTTCCGACAGGGTGTGGGAAACCTGGGTGCCTTCCCTCAGCTGCTGGGCTAAATCGGTCATGGGTCAAACCTCATAGCTAAAAATCTTTTAATCACTATACAGCGATTAAGTGTTTAGGCAAGCGTCTAAACTTAAGTTTTGTATCAGCCATCACCTCAGGCGCAAAGGGCGATCGCTCCCTGGATCTGCCCTGGATCTGATTTAAGCAACCTTTCTAGCCCAGGTCTTTAATCAGCAAAAGTATTCACCCAGACACACCCGCTGATGGCTTTAAAACATCTCAATGGTTGTTAGACCCAGAGAACATCATGCTATGGTTTATAGCCATGAAGTGATTAAGCGATAATTAGTAGGGTCAAGGTCCCGTACTGACCCGATCTCCTCTCGCTCGCTTAACATCACCACCCCTGTTGTCTATCCACAAAATTCCTATGGTGACTGCTCTCCCTCAGCCTGCGCCTCAGCCCAGCTCTAACCAGGTCAAGACCGCCATCGAAGAAAACCTGCTGTCGCCTCGGTTTTACATCACCGACTTTGACAAAGCCGCCACGATGGATCTGTCCTTAGAAGAAGAAGGGATCCAGGCCATGCTCAACGAAATGCGGGCCGACTACAACCGCTACCACTTCAACCGCGACGACTCCTTTCACCAAAGCTGGGACCACATTCAGGGCGACGAACGCAAGGCCTTTGTCGATTATCTGGAGCGATCATGCGTCTCAGAATTTTCGGGCTTTTTGCTGTTTAAAGAGCTGTCGCGACGGATCAAAGACCGCAGCCCAGTACTGGCCGAAATCTTTAGCCTGATGGCCCGCGACGAGGCGCGCCACGCCGGGTTTCTCAACAAGTGCATGCAAGACTTCCACATTTCTCTCGATCTGGCCAAGCTGACCAAAAACCGTACCTACACTTTCTTTCCGGTAGAGTGGATTGTCTATGCCGTCTACCTCTCTGAAAAAATTGGCTACTGGCGCTACATCCTGATCTACCGCCACCTAGAGCAGCACCCCGAGCACAGCTTCTACCCGCTGTTTAACTACTTCGAGAGCTGGTGCCAAGATGAAAACCGCCACGGCGATATCTTTAAAGCCCTGGTGCGATCGCAGCCCCAGATGTGGCAAACCTGGAAAGGCCGCCTTTGGAGCCGATTCTTCTTGCTGTCGGTGTTTGCCACCCACAGCCTCACTGTCCATGAGCGGGCCAAATTTTACGAAATGCTGGGCCTCGACGCCACCAATTTTGACAAAGAAGTAGTGCGCAAAACCAACGACACCGCCGCCCGCGCCTTCCCCGTCTATCTCAATGTCGATCATCCCGAATTTTTCCCCCGCCTAGAACGGTCTGCCGCCCGCAATCTAAAGATTAAGCAGCTAACCGAAAGCGCTGCTCCTCAATGGCTAAAACAACTGCGTAAGCTACCCCTGGTGTTAGGAATTGTGGGCGACCTGCTGCGGCTTTACCTAATTAAACCGCTAAACGCAGAATCCCTGCGCGGTACGATTCGATAATTGGCTAGACCGTAGGTTGGCTGGGGCGATCGCAGAATCTGGTAGCCGTTAGATTACACTTCGCTCTGACCAACCTACATGGCTAAATTTTCGGATTTCAAAATGTCTGATTTAGGAATGCCTGATTTAGAGATGCCTAATTGAAAAACTAATCATCAGGGCTAGTTCTTCGATTTTTTAGCACCTTAGCCGGTACGCCTATGGCTACCGAATAGGGTGGAATATCTCTTGTTACTACCGCCCCTGCACCAATAGCACTGCCGTAACCAATCGTCACACCATCTAGAATTTTGGCCCCTGTACCAATCCAACACTTGTCTTCAATCGTGATGCCCTTTTCGCTAGAACCCACGTGGTGGTGCTGGTTAGCGTATATACCGACCATAGAAGCAATCATACATTCACGACCAATTTCAACGTTGCCAGGCCCAGACAGGCAAGAATATGGACCGATATAAGTATTATCACCAATATCAATAGTGCAGTCGTTTCCCAGCCGAATACTAACGCCTCGATCGAGAGAAATATTTTCGCCTAATCTAAGCTGGCTATTCTCAAAATTGCAGTTCAAAATAGAATATCTGAGGATACTGACATTATCACCAACAGTAATGTTTTCAGCACCAAGAATCTCGACCCATGCCTGAATATAAGGGGCTTTTCCCCACCGTTTAGATAGAAAAGGATAGAGAAACTTTCTTATTGCTGTTCCCAAAGGGCGGGGAATTGGCTCAATCAAGGAAAATATTAATTTTCCAAGCATGTCTTTTCTTGAACTACTGGAGCCAGAAACTTCTATTTTATGCGGTTTAATTTCGTCAACTTCAAGCTTTTCATGAACTTCGATTTTCATTATAGAAACTCCGTTTTCTTTATAGATTTAGTGAGTCTTGATGTGAACAAAAAATGAGCAAGAATCTATCCTAACGGGATAGCGACTTTGCAAAGCCTTGATGTCATAGTTTTTGGCGCTTAGCTGATTAGCGGACCAAAGCAATGACTTAATGCTCAGGAGAGAGGTGCGATTGGCAAACAGCAACTCTAATTTGAACCCATAATTTGAACCAGAAGTAAATTTTTGGTTCAAGCAAAAGTTTTCCCGAAAGATTAATCAAACACGACTAAGCCGCTAGAATATTTGGCCATATACTGCTGCACTCCCAAGAAAATACGGCAGTATAGGTCGAACTGACTGTAAAAACTAAAGCAATTGTGGCCCTAGTCAGTTTGGCTAGGGCAAAACTAATGTCAACATGACAAAAAGCTGGATATTATTTGACTGAGCAAACCTGAGCCCTAGACAGAATCTGAGGCAGAATATCCTGCGATGCTGAAGGAATTGCGTCCAGTCAACCAGCACCAACGCATTTTTTCTAAAAAATTGCTTGTTTAAGGGGGAGTCAAACCACCTGGAATTCTCACCGCCATGACCGGCAGGCAGCCTCGACTTAAACGAGCTAACCGCAACCCCTTTAACAAAGGCTGATAAATATCGGTATAAACGTATGACTGGTTAAAAATTGACATAAACATACATCAACTTCATACACTCTGTGCGCAATTGCTGAGCTCTCAATGAGACGTAGAGCAGAAGTCTCGGCCTTGGTTTTAGTCTACTGCCAAACCCCTTAAGCGACAACGAATGTTCGATTAGTCTTGACTTAATCCATCTGGCAGAGTTGCCCCAGTTAGATCAGCTTGGTCCAAAATAGCTCCGGTCAGATCGGCCCCCTGAAGATTGGCCCCCTGCAACATGGCTCCGGTTAGGTTAGCGTAGCTAAGATCGGCCCCTTGCAAATTGGCCCCGCTTAAGTCTGTCCTGGGGGCATCAACGCGAAAGCTTTGGCCCAGTTGGGCGCGGCAAAGCTTGGCTCCACTCAAATTAACCCGGGCCATCTGGGCTCCGCTGAGCTGGGCATAGCTAAGATTGGCCCCCTGCAAATTGGCCCCAATGAGGTTGGTCTGCTGATCTGAACTAGGGCGCAGGTCAGCGTCGATCAGCAGCGCCTGAGACAGGTTGGCATCTTGAAAATTGACGCCGCAGAGAATCGCCTTAATCAGGTTGGCATCGGTTAGGTCAGCCCGCACAAACACCGCACCGCTGAGGTCAGCATCGCGCAGTTGCACTTGGGCGCACTGGGTATCGGTAAAGTCGGCCCCCCACAGCAGCGCTTCGCTCAGATCAGCCCGGGTAAAGTTACCTTGGGTAAAGTGGGTGCGGCCTAGCCGCGACTGGCGTAGATCGCTGTGGCTAAAGTCAGCACCGCTAACGTTAGCTTGCAGCAGCTCAATTTCTACCAGTTTGAGGCCCGAGAAGGCGCGATCGCCCTGCCGGTAGCGCTCCAAAATCTCCCCCGCATCCATGGGTTACCCTCAGCACAGCACTTCAGCAGTGTACTGTACGGGGCTTACTCTACGACCCTGTGCTTAGCCTTTGTAAAGACTCCCGAGAAATACCTAAAAAGCGATGAACTTCATGGCCCAGGGCCGGTGCGATCGCATTTCCTGTGCCACCATCAAAAGTATCGCAGGGGAGGAAAAGCCAGAAGGATAACCACCGACCTTCACGCTGAGATCTAATTACATCTATCTACTAACAACTATCTGAAATCGTTCACTCGCTATCTATTACTGCTTTATTGCTAATGGCCCATTGCCGTCACCCAGCGCCTGCTCAGACGCTAGGCAGCGGCTAAGATCAGCCCTCGCTACAGCATTGCTACATGCTGCCTGCCCAGAGCGATCGGGGCAGAGCGAGGCGGCACCTGTCAGCGACACCCCTCACCCCTTGCTTTACGACAGGGTGACGTAGCCGCCAGAGCAGTTGTCGCCAAACCTTGAGCCAATCGTTACTAAACCTCTAGCCCCTCGGTTTAACTAAGCCGGGTGGCTACAACCCTACCAGCAAGCGCTGTTCGCGGAAAATTTTCCTGAGCAGCGACTGTTTTTTGATGCCAAGACTACCGTAAACAACCCATGGAGATTGTAGGTTGATATGACCGTTGCTAAAAATCGCTCTACACAATCTGCCCCTGGCCACCCCCAAGCCGGCCTAGCCCAGACGATTCCACAAAATTACTCTATAAATAAGTCAGAAAACCAGTCAGAAATTCCTGTAGACAGCCCACCCTTAAACCGCGTGACCAACAATATCAAGCCCCTACTTCAGAAAGTCTATCCTGAGGACACCGCCGAATGGTTGACCACAGAAATCTTCGCGCTGATCAAAGACACCCTGTGCCCCTCAGGACGTGAAGATCTCAAAAAGTGGAACCACAACAACGTTCTGCTGATCACCTACGGTGACACCATCGGCGACGGCCAGCGGGCACCGCTGACGGTACTGGCCGAGTTTCTTGAAACCCACCTGCACGACACCATTACCGGCGTTCACATTCTGCCTTTCTTTCCCTACAGTTCCGACGATGGCTTTGCCATTATCGACTACCTCAAGGTCAACCCCGAGCTAGGCAGCTGGGACGATATCAAGCGGATTGCCACCAACTTCAACCTGATGGCCGACCTGGTGATTAACCACATCTCCAGTCAGCACGAGTGGTTTGAGCAGTTTAAGCAAAATCAACTGCCTGGCCGCAACTATTTCATCACCGCCGACCCCAGCGACGATCTGTCTCAGGTAGTGCGTCCCCGCAGTTCGCCGCTGCTCACCCCCGTCGAAACCGCCGACGGCGAAAAACACGTTTGGAGCACCTTTAGTGCCGACCAAATTGACGTCAACTTTGAGAATCCCGACGTGCTGATCGAGTACGTCAAAATTATTCTGGCCTACGTCGAGGCCGGAGCGCGCTACATTCGCCTTGATGCGGTGGGTTTTTTGTGGAAGAAGCACGGCACCAACTGTATGCATTTGCCCGAAACCCACGCCGTAGTGCGCCTGTTTCGCGAGGTCTTGCAGCTAGTTGACCCCGGCATCTCGCTGATTACCGAAACCAACGTGCCCAACCGCGAGAACTTGAGCTACTTCGGCAACCGTAACGAAGCCCACATGATCTACAACTTCAGCCTGCCGCCGCTGCTGCTGAATGCGCTCATGCAGGGCCGCTCAGACCACCTCAAAACCTGGATGATGAGTATGCCGCCGGCCCCCATCGGCTGCGCCTACTTCAACTTCACCGCCTCCCACGACGGCATTGGCATGCGCCCCGCCGAGGGGTTGCTGGCGACGGATGAGTACGAGCAACTACTCACCGCCATGCGCAATTTTGGCGGCAGAATTAGCATGCGCAGCCGCCCTGACGGCACCGAGTCGCCCTACGAGATCAACATTTCGCTGTTTGACGCGCTCAAGGGCACCGTCAAGGGTGAAGACCAGTGGCAGGTAGAGCGCTTTCTCTGCTCTCAGACCATCATGCTGGCCCTAGAAGGCATTCCGGCTTTCTACATCCACAGCCTGCTGGCCACCCACAACTACACCGCAGGGGTAGACGAGACGGGCCACAACCGCACCATCAACCGCTATAAATGGGATCTTGAAACGTTGGAGACAGCTCTAGCCGACCCCACCACTCCCCACTCCCGAGTCCTGAATGAGCTGAAGCGGTTGATCAAGATTCGTCGTCAGCAGACGGCGTTTCACCCCAACGCCACCCAGTACACGCTGCACCCAATGAATTCAGCTCTGTTTGCGTTCTGGCGGCAGAGCCTGACCCGCGACCAGAGCATTTTCTCGGTGCACAATCTGAGCGACCAGCCCCAAGAACTGAGCCTCAGCGACCTCAACTTAGTCAGCACCGACGACTGGTACGACCTGATCAGTGACGACAAATTCCCCGATCTAGATATGGCCTACATGCTAAAGCCCTACCAGTCGGTGTGGATTACCAACAAACCCAACTCGGCCCACGACGACAGCATGCCCACGCTGCTCTAAAAGGGTTGTAGGAAGGGGACATTGCCTGTTGGTCATCCCACAAGGCAATGTCTCCCGTAGGGCAAACAACCGTTTACCCTTACCCAGGTTCATGCGTTATAGCCATAGTCAATGGCCCAATACCGCCAGTGGTGCATTGCCGCCCAAGCAAAGGCTGTGGGGCGATCGCAAGTTCCTAAGCCGCGAATGCAACCACCCGATCGCTGCCCCTGGCATCCTGAGATAGGCTAAGTCAGTGTTACAGGTATTGATATTAATCTAAAAAATTGCGATCGTCGTCGAGGCAGGCATCCCAGCTGGCGGAGAGGGCATCGGCGACCATGGCCTCTAGGGTGGCGGTGTTGACCGATCGCGTAATGTGCTCGTGCATGGGGTCTGACAGCGGAATCAGTCGCAGCCGTCGATTGTCTTGTACCAAATCAAAATGGCTATTGTCTGTGTCAGTTTTGCCCATTTCCAGGAAATCAAAACTGTAAACGTTGATATATAGGGTATGATTAGCCACCAACGTAGCCTGCTGGCTGTCGGCAAAAACCTCCATGATCAGACCCTGGCCCTCGGAGACAAAGACATTGTCTTGAAAGTGGCAGTATTTGACCTGCCCGAGGTCTTGCAAGAGTCTGAGCATGTCAGTTTTGTTGACAACGACCCCGCTATCGATTAAACAAGGAGCGGGGACGCTTAAATTTCTGGCACGCTCGTGATTCATAGGTTTTTAACCACGCTACGTTGGCTGGTGGAGCAAGACCTGTGGCGCTCGCTCCTGTGAATCTATATCCACGATACTCGATATTGCTGGGAATGATCTGCCCAGCAATGTCACGGTTTTGGGGAAGATTTTGCGGTAATTCGCCTAAAAGCCCCAGGGCTAAGCATTCCGCAACCATGCCGGCGTCTCCGCAATAATGCTGAAGTGTTTTTCCTACTGTAGAGGTGGATCCGTGACTCCGTTGCCCCCCACGCAGCCCGGCGAGATCACGGCCCGTCCTGGTTGGTTTGCCCGCCTAGGAGGATCCATACTGTTCTATACGAAACTGCCTTTGCCGCCGGGGTGGCAACCCCGCTTCGAAGGCATTGCCCCCCTAGCTCCGGTGGTGGGCTTGGGCTTGGGGATAGCTCTAGTCACCGTCGATTGGGCCTTGGACCAGCTGGGTATGCCTGCATTAACCCGCAGTGCTCTGGTCGTTGGGCTGGGGGTGTGGCTGACCGGGGGGCTGCACCTGGATGGAGCGATGGATACCGCCGATGGACTAGCGGTGATGGATCCGCAGCGCCGTCTAGCGGTCATGGGCGACAGCTACAGTGGGGCGTTTGGGGTGATGGCGGCGATCGCCATTCTGGGCCTCAAAACTCTAGCCCTGGCCGAACTAGGCGCTGGGCGCGGCTGGGTACTGGTGGCGGCAATGGTGTGGGGGCGCTGGGGCCAGGTAGTGGCGATCGCCCGCTATCCTTACCTGCGCGCTGAGGGCAAAGGGGCTTTGCACCGAGAACATCGGCGATCGCCCCAAGACTGGCTGCTAGGCCTGGGGCTGGCCCTGGGGCTCCACGGCCTCTGGGCCTGGCTCCAGCTCGGTCAGCTGCCGTTGGTTGGCCTAATTGGGCTGGGGGGATTAGGGGGCGCTCTGGCCATCCCAGCTTGGCTGCATAGCCGCCTGGGTGGCCATACTGGCGATACCTATGGCGCTACGGTGGAATGGACTGAAACCCTGCTCCTCTGCCTGGCCACGCTGGCATAGCCCTGGCTCTCAGGCAAGTTCTGGAAAACGTTCTCCTCAAGGGTGGGCAGTGCCCACCCTTGTATCTTTAGAGGTGTGTGGCAGACCGTCCCACCCTAGGTTGTCCAAAACCGAACGTAGCATGGGTCGCTGCACACCTCTGAAGTTAACTCGCAAAATCGCCAGGAGCTTAGACTCCGTATCGAGCAAGGACGAGTGATGTCAGATTAACCTCCTACACGGGTGGATACAACCATGACTGAACTATCACAAGCGCATCAATGGGTTGGCATTGACGTATCCAAGCGCACCTTAGATGTGTACGTCCGTCCACTTGGATTAAGCGTTCAGGTGGCCAACAGTGACTCTGGTTTAAGAGAGTTGCTACAGGCGTTAACGGCGTTTCGTCGCGAGACGAGTCTGATTGTGCTGGAAGCGACCGGGGGCTATCAAGCCCTGGCGGCGCGAACGTTGATGGCGGAGGGCTGGCCCGCCGTTGTGGTGAATCCACGTCAAGTGCGTGATTTTGCCCGGGCCACGGGGCGCATGGCTAAAACAGACAAAATTGATGCCGAGGTGTTGGCTCACTTTGCCGATGCCATCCGTCCAGAGGTACGGGCGATGGCGAGTGAGGCCAGTCAACACCTTCAAGACCTCGTCACGCGACGGCAGCAACTCGTCGAGATGATGAGTGCCGAAAAAGCCCGGCAACGCTCAGCACGAGCCAGGACGGGTCAGAGCATTGAGCAGCATATTGACTGGCTCAAGCAACAGATCCAAGACCTCGATACCCAGATTGAGCAGCTCATCGCCCAGAGCGATCAGTGGCAGCGCACCCGCGAGATCCTCACCAGTGTGCCGGGTATTGGGGCTGTGACGACGGGGCTCCTCTTGGCCTCACTCCCCGAGTTAGGACAGATCTCAGCGAAGCGCCTAGCCAGCTTGTGTGGCCTCGCCCCGTTCAACCGCGATAGCGGCCAGATGCGGGGTAAGCGGATGATTAGCGGCGGTCGAGCCACCGTGCGCACAGGCCTCTACATGGCCGCGTTAGTCGCCACTCGCCATAATCCGGTCATTCGCGATTACTACCAGCGCCTGCTGCAGCGGGGAAAACTCAAAAAGGTTGCCCTGGTGGCCTGCATGCACAAACTGGTGATTATTCTCAATGCCATGGTAGAACATGACACCCTCTGGCAGGCTCCGGCTTGCTCCCTGCCCGCCGCCACATAAGGAACAGCAAGACTCTGTCTGATGCAGGCAGGGCTCCTGGCTTGATTTCCGCTGCCATCCCGCCGAGGCTAATCGCATAGCAGGATGAGCTTGACAAAGAAGATAATCGCTACGGTGGCTTCTGGAGAAGGTTCTCTTCAGAAAACGTTCTTTTCAATGGTGGGCATTGCCCACCCTACGGTGGCTACTCCCTGGTGATTGTGGCTAGAGTCCCTGCCGCTATACCTACCGAATGGCCCCTAGAGTATTTTTCCAGCTCAGTTCTTTGCCCAGCACCATCAGCGCCTTTTGGTCAGCTCCGGTGAATAGACCACTCTCCACCAGTTCAGCCAGCACCTGCTGGGCTAGCTGGGCGGCAAACATGCCTCCCGACCTGAGCAGATGGCTGTAGTAGCTAAACTGGGTCTGCCCAGTTTCGTTGCAGTGGAAGCAATGTACCTGCTCTGGCGTCAGCCCATACACGGGCGTGTTGGCCGGTACTACCACCCGAGGAATGCCGTGTTTGCCATAGCGCTGATTGCCCTCGCCCTCTAGGGTGCCCACCAGCACCACGCCCAACAGGGTGCGAGTCTCTTGCACCAAATCGGGCGTAAACAGGGGGTCGGGCTCGCTGGAGAGCCGAGGGCCACTGTTAAAAAAGAGAGGGTTGAATAGCTGGGAATTGTACACCAGCCCCACGGCCCAGTGGCGGCTGTCATTGTCAAAGCTGACAAACTGGCCAAAGCCACAGTCTTCGGGCGATGGCGGTGAGCAGACATCCTGGGCATCGTCGACCTGCACCACGTAGTCGCAGTGGGAGTTAGACTTCACTACTTTGCCCAGACGGCAGGGGGGAAGGGCCGAAGTAAACAAATCCATAGTGCGCTCTGGGTGGAACATGGGTACTTATTGTAGACCGTTCCGTCTGAGGTGAGCACTCTGGCGGTGAATGAGCGCTGCGATCGCCTAGAACTCTGGCACTGGGCAACGGCTCTATAGCCCAAAGCCTTCGTCGAAATCGCTGCGGGTCATAGGCTGGCTAACCTCAAGCCCCTCGCCGCCCAACAGCGTCAAGGGTTTGCCATCCACCGAAATCCATACGGGGGCAGCGGGGTCGAAGGAGGTTGCGGTGTAGACCACCTGGCCAAGACGACCGACCATAGCGGCGCTGCCACCACCGGTTTGAAACTCGCCCGACAGATCGACATGGACCCCGTCATCGGCCACCTTGGCGTCGAGCAGCTGAGTTTGTTCTGGAATGGTGGTAAACGCCTGCTGGCTGGGGTCACCCGGTTTAGACAGCAGGTTGCTAAAGGCCGCCGCCACCTGGTCTGAGGGAGAGGCATCGGCGGCGACTGTAATCGACTGGGGCACTAGGCTAAAGCTGGTGCCATCATCCTTGAGCCAGTAGATTTGGCCAGTCACCTCGGCTGGGGCGGGTTGAACGACAGGGTCTTGGGCGATCGGCTGATTCGTCTCAGGGGTGACGGGGGCGGCTACCTCAGGTAGCGACAGCAGGGGGTCGGTCTCTAGATCAATGCTAGGAAACTCGACCACCGGGGGAGTGGGGTTGAGGGCCCGCCAGGTAAACCAGGCCACAGAACCGCCCGAGGCCAACACCAGGGTAGCTAACCCAGCCACAATGCCGAGGGGAATTTGCCGTAGCTTATCTCTGTAGTCCATGGTCGGTTACCAAACGGGGGTCACAGTCTTAGCCTAAAACCTCCTAGGCCAGCCTAGGGCCCAGGGGGGACAGCTTCTACAGCTGGCTGTCGGGTTAGAAAAGCAGAGCCTGGCTCTATTCTGGCAAAGATGGCGATATCCAGCTCATTGTCACGCACTTTAAAGTTAATGATGCGGGCAGTCAGGCCCAGGGCCTCAAGGCGTCGCAGGGTCAGCTGCGCTTGAGCACCCTGCACCAATGCCTCCAAGAGCTGGGGTGGGGTTTCTTCACCATCGACAGTAATTTTAGGATCGACAAGGGCAAAGCGGTGGCCGTTGAGAACAGTCAACCCCAGATCGACTGCGATCGCCGTATTTTCTTGGGTGACCCGGTCTTGGAGATCAACCACAATCCGAAAGCGATCGCCCTCTAAGAACTCCAGCGATGGATTGGCCAGGCCGTAGCGGTTTTGCTCTCGTTCACCCACGGCCCCCGGCAAATTAAATTGCAGCGTATCGAGCCAACCCTGCATCAGCGGCGACTGAAAAAATGCATTCAAGTCGTCGTCGCGCAGGCGCAAGCGCAGGGCGGCTTGGGCCGGGGCGTTGAGCACCAGTTCGCCCTGCTGCAAGCGCCCCAGATCGACAGCTACGGCATCGGTTTCGATATCTATAGCGTCAATGCGCAGGCCGGGCAGTTGCCGGGGCTCTAGACCACGGGCGGCAATGCGGGTGTGATCAATGCGGCCATTGATCAACTGGTAGTTGGGCACATTGTCGATGCGGACCTGGAGCTGCTCAACCGCCGCCACCTGGTCGCGCAGAGCGGCCTCGGCCAGGGTGTCGACCACGATGCCCCCCGAGCCCACCACACCCAACAGGGTCGAGAGCAGAATGGTAATCAGTTCCATAGCCTGTCCTTCAGTGCGGGGCTAACTCTAGCGGCTGGCCAGCAGTTCATCGACAATCCAGCCTTTGACCAAACTGACCACTTCAGCCAGGGCCACCTCCTGCACAATGCCCGTGGCCCGATCCACAACTTCAACTTTGCCGTCGCCCAGAGCGCGCCCGGTGACAATTCGGTAGGGAATGCCAATCAGGTCGGCGTCTTTGAACTTGACCCCGGCCCGCTCGTCGCGATCGTCGAGCAGCGCCTCAACCCCCACCGCCAGCAGCTCTTTATAGATCGCCTTGGCGGCTTCAACCTGCAAATCGTCGCCCATGTTGGGAATCACCACGATCGCCTGGTAGGGCGCGATCGCCACCGGCCAGACAATGCCGTTTTTGTCGTAGGACTGCTCCACCGCCGCCTGGGCCAGGCGCGACACACCCACCCCGTAGCAGCCCATCACCAGGGGCAGCTCGGCTCCGGTTTCGCTGGTGTAGGTGGCCCCCAGCGCTTGAGAATATTTAGTACCCAGCTGAAAGATGTGGCCAATCTCGATGCCTCGCGCGGTTTGCAGGGTTTGGCTAGGGTCGTGCAGGGCGCGATCGCCCGCCGCTGCCTTGCGCACATCCACCACAATTTTCGGCAGGGTGAACTCTTTACCCCAGTTGCCGCCTACGGTGTGGTAGCCCGATTCGTTAGAGCCAGTGACAAAGTTTTTTAGGTCGCTGGCGGTGCGATCGACCAGCCGCAAAAATTTGGCCTCTACCGCTTTACCAGCCTGAATGTAGTCATCGCCAAGGTCGGGGGCCATATAGCCCAGGGGTAGGGGTTTGGCGGCCCACGTTTGCTGGGCGGCTTCGTCGGGCACGGCCAGGGCGATCACGGCGGTGGCCCCATAGTTGGCGGCTAGCTTGGTGAGCTCGTTGGTGAGTTTGACCTCATTGACATCCTGGTCCCCACGAATGCTGACCACGACCAGCACCGTTTTACCGTTGTCAAATTCCGCCTGGTACAGCACGTTCTTGACGATCTGGGTGGGCGAACATTTGAGAAATTTTGCCAGCGACTCGATCGTGGGGGTGTTGGGGGTATCGAGTTTTTCAAATTGAGTAAAGGTCGAAGGCTCAGCATCTACCGGGCGCGACACGGCCTTCTCGACGTTGGCAGCGTACTTGCCGTCTTCGGTGTAGAGCACCTCGTCTTCGCCCGCCTCAGCCAGCACCATAAACTCGGTCGAGCCCGACCCGCCGATCGCCCCCGAGTCGGCATCTACCGCCCGAAACTCTAGGCCGCAGCGGCGCAGAATGGTGCTGTAGGCGGTGTACATCTCCTGGTAAGTGGCTTTCAGGCTGCTCTCGTCGGTGTGGAACGAGTAGCCGTCCTTCATAATGAACTCACGACCGCGCATCAGCCCAAAGCGAGGCCGAATCTCATCGCGAAACTTGGTCTGAATCTGGTAGAGGTGCAGGGGCAGCTGCCGGTAAGAACGAACCATATCGCGGGCGACAGCAGTGATCACCTCCTCGTGGGTGGGGCCAAGGCTGACCTCCTGCTGACGGCGATCGACTAGGGAGAACATGATGCCCTCGGCCTTGGTGTAGGTGTCCCACCGGCCCGACTCGCGCCACAGTTCGGCGGGCTGAAGCTGCGGCAGCAAACATTCTTGAGCGCCCGTGGCGTTCATCTCCTCGCGCACAATGTTAGAAATTTTGTTGAGTACCCGCCACAGCAGCGGCAGATAGGCGTAGACCCCGCTGGCCACGCGACGCATGTAGCCCGCCCGCAGCAGCAACTTGTGGCTAGGAATTTCGGCCTCAGCCGGCTCTTCCCGCAGGGTGACAAACAGCATTTGAGATAGACGCATGGGGGCTCCAGAAGTGACGGGGAGGGCTCATTGGGAACGACTCATAGGCCATAGTAAACGAGGACGGCCAGCCTTGACTCAGCGATCGCCCCAGGGCTGCTTTCAGGAATAGACAAGAAATCCGCTACAGTGTCTAAACAGCCATTCTAGAACCGGTGCTGGCCTTGGTCTTCGCCTGTTCTTCGACTATCGCCCCTAAGGCACGCAGAATTGTTGTATCGCCAGGGAAACGGCATCTACCCACCGTTCCTGAAATTAGCTTTGCCAAGAGATCAGGCCTGCGATCGCAGGCCTTGTCAACGGTCTCTAGGCTAGGTTCATCGTCCCCAATGTGACCCATCCATGAAAAAAGTATTTGTCCTCGACACCAATGTATTGCTGCACGATCCGCTGGCGATATTTAGGTTCGAAGACAACGATGTGGTATTGCCGATCACCATCATTGAAGAGCTAGACCGCTTTAAGAAGGGCACCGCCGACACCGGTCGCAATGCCCGCTACGTGTCGCGCACCCTAGATGATCTGCGCCAGCAGGGGTCACTGGTACAGGGCATTCCCCTCGAAAAGGGCGGCACCCTCAAGGTGGCCCTGTGCCACCGCGATACCCTACGCCAGCTGCCCGCCGAGCTGGAGGGCGACCAGGGCGACAACGCCATTTTAGCGGTGGCGATGGAGTACAAGCACCACCACGACCTGCCCGTAGTGCTGGTCAGCAAAGACACCAACCTGCGCATCAAGGCCGATGCCGTGGGGCTGGTGGCCGAAGACTACGAAACCGACAAAGTCGACTACGACGACCTCTACACCGGCACCCTAGAGGTAATGACCACCGCCGAGGCAATCAGCCAGCTGTTTGGCGATGGCCACCTCAAGCTCGACATCCCCCTCTACTCCAACCAGGCGATTACCCTGGTCGATGAAACCAACCCCAACCACACTGCCCTGGCTCTGGTGCAGGGTAGCACCGGCAAGCTGGTGCCCCTCGGTAAGCTGCCCCACGCCGGGGTGTCGCGGGTGCAACCCCGCAACCGCGAACAGCGCTTTGCCTTTGAGCTGCTGCTGCAAGACTCTATTTCGATGGTGACCCTGGTGGGCAAAGCGGGCACCGGCAAAACCCTGCTGGCGATCGCCGCCGGGGTGCAAAAAGTGGCCGACGAGCGCCTCTACTCGCGTCTGCTAATTGCCCGCCCGATCGTGCCCCTGGGCCGCGATATTGGCTACCTGCCTGGCGATATGCGCGAAAAGCTCAACCCCTGGATGCAGCCCCTCTACGACAACTTTGACCTGATCTTTGGCACCCAGGATATGCGAGGTAAGCCCGAGCACTGGCGGCGCGGTCACGAAGAAATGATCGACCAGGGGCTATTGCAGATCGAACCGTTAACCTACATTCGCGGGCGATCGATTCCGAAGCAATTTTTAATTGTGGATGAAGCCCAAAACCTCACCCCCCATGAGGTCAAAACCATTCTGACCCGCGCCGGGGAGGGTACCAAAATTATTCTCACGGGCGACCCTGACCAGATCGACAATCCCTACGTTGACGCTTCGAGTAACGGTCTTACCTACGTGGTTGAGCGCTTTAAGCAGGAAAGCCTGGCGGGGCACATTACCCTCTGCAAAGGGGAGCGATCGAGCCTGGCAGAGCGGGCCGCTGTGTTGCTTTAGCCTCGGTTATTCATATTTCTAAGTTGACCTGGCAGGAGAGGCTAGAGAATCGGCGTTGCTGAATTGAGCCATGAATTGGGGTCGGGGCAAACGGTCGTTTGCCCCGACAAGAAGCGTTGTGTTTTGGGTTCATACCAAATCCGGAGCGTATACCCCCAATTCCCAACAGGTCAACCCGTAGGGGCGCACAGCATGCGCCCTGCTGAATCGGGAGTAGACAGATAAATTTTGGTGTTATACCCGTGTTCCGTAACCCCGATAACAGCCTAGAAAGCCGAAAAGGAGGAGCCTATCTTAGGCTCCTCCTTTTCAGAATCACGGGTTAGACAATCAATAAAACCTAGCCCAGCAGAGCCTTCGCTTTGCTTACCACGTTCTCAACGGTGAAGCCAAACTTTTGCATCACCAGATTACCAGGAGCAGAGGCCCCGAAGCGGTCAACGCCGATCACGTCGCCTTCAGCCCCTACGTAACGGCACCAGCCCATGGTAATGCCCGCTTCCACGGCTAGGCGCTTGGTTACAGCCTTGGGCAGCACCGACTCCTGGTAGGCAGCGTCTTGGGCATCAAACAGTTCCCAGGAGGGCATGGAGACTACCCGTACCTTGGTACCGGCTGCCCGCAGTTCCTGAGCGGCATCGACGCAGAGGCTAACCTCGCTGCCGGTGCCGATGAGAATCAGCTCGGGGGTGCCGTCGCAATCGTCAACGGTATAGGCCCCTTTGGCGACACCTTCAATAGAAGAACCGGGCAGGTTGGGCAGGTTTTGACGGCTAAAGGCCATCAGCGTCGGGGTCTTGCGGTGTTCTACCGCCACCTTGTAGGCCCCAGAGGTTTCGGTGCCATCGGCGGGGCGAATCACAATCAGGTTGGGAATAGCCCGCAGGGAGGCGATGGTTTCGACCGGCTGGTGGGTGGGACCATCTTCGCCCAGACCAATGGAGTCGTGGGTCATGACGTAAATCACGCCCGCCTGGGAGAGGGCCGAGAGGCGAATGGCCGCCCGCATGTAGTCGGCAAACACCAGGAAGGTGGCGCAGTAGGGAATGAGACCCGAGTTGTGCAGGGCAATGCCGTTGCAAATGGCACCCATGCCGTGTTCGCGGACGCCGAAGCGCAGGTTGCGGTTTTCGTAGGCCCCTTTTTGGAAGCTGCCCGAGATTTTTAGCTCGGTCAGGTTCGAGTGGGTGAGGTCGGCAGAACCGCCAATCAGCTCAGGGATGGCGGGGGCCAGGGCGTTGAGGGTAACCTCGGAGTTTTTGCGGGTGGCCAGGGCCTTGTCTTCGGGGGTGTAGGTGGGCAGAGCGTCGGCCCAGCCTTCGGGCAGCCGACCCGAGAGCATGCGCTCGAACTCGGCGGCTTCAGCGGCGTACTTCGAGCGGTAGGTCGCCATGATGTCGTTCCACTCGGCCTCGTGGCTGGCACCGCGCTCGATCGCTTTGCGCATGTGGTTGAGAGCGTCTTCAGGGGTCTCAAAGTCACCGTGGCTCCAGCCCAGGTTTTCGCGGGTGGCTTTGATTTCGTCCCCGCCTAGAGCCGCGCCGTGAACGCCAGCGGTGTTTTGTCGGTTGGGCGAGCCATAACCAATCGTGGTGGTGACTTTGATCATCGAGGGGCGATCGGTGACCGCTTTGGCGGCTTCGATCGCCTGAGCGATCGCATCTAAATCTGTGTTGCCGTTTTCAACATGCTGCACATGCCAGCCGTAGGCTTCAAACCGCTTAGACACATCTTCGGTGAAGGAAATATCGGTGGAACCGTCGATGGAGATGTGGTTGTCGTCGTAGAGGGCAATGAGTTTGCCCAGGCCCAGGTGGCCCGCTAGCGAGCAGGCTTCGCCCGAAACCCCTTCCATGTTGCAGCCGTCGCCCAAAATCACGTAGGTGTGGTGATCGACAATGGTGGCATCGGGCTTGTTGAACTTGGCGGCCAGGTGCGCCTCAGCCATAGCCAGGCCAACGGCGTTAGCAATGCCCTGCCCCAGGGGGCCGGTGGTCACTTCTACCCCAGCGGTCTCAAAATTTTCGGGGTGGCCGGGGGTGCGAGCGCCCCACTGGCGGAACTCCTTGATGTCGTCAAGCGTCACGCTGTCATAGCCGGTCAGGTATAGCAGGGCGTATTGCAGCATGCAGCCGTGGCCCGCCGACAGCACAAAGCGATCGCGATTGAACCACTGGGGGTTCTTGGGGTTAAACCGCATGAACTTATCCCACAGCACATAGGCCATGGGGGCCGCGCCCATCGGCAGACCGGGGTGGCCAGACTTGGCCTTTTCCACGGCGTCAATCGCCAAAAAGCGAATGGAATTGATACAGAGTTCTTCTAAAGATTGGGTTGCAACAGCCATAGGTTCAACAGCTTAACGACGGGTTTTCGGAGCAGCAGCGCACAGGGAGCCTGGAGGCCAACATAGTCACCGACCTTGATTTCTCAAAGCCACACACAAATTGCCTTTGCCTTTCAGCAGACCCCGCAACCAGACGATTGTCAATCCCCCCTGGCTAAGCAAAGCGTAAGGGGGAAGGCCTAGGGGCACCGTTTAAGGGCAAGTTTTAGGTCATTATACCTAGCAATCTGTAGCTCTAGCTACGGTATTTCTTAAACACCAGGGTCACATTGTGACCGCCAAAGCCAAAGGAGTTAGAGATGGCCACTTCAATGGGCATCGGACGACTTTGGTTAGGGATGTAGTCAAGATCACAGTCGGGGTCTGGGTCATGCAGGTTGATGGTGGGCGGGGCCACATCGTTAGCGATCGCTAAGCAGGTTGCCACCCCCTCAATGCCCCCAGAGCCCCCCAGCAGGTGCCCAGTCATCGATTTAGTCGAGCTTACCGCGACTCGATAGGCGGCTTCCCCTAGAGCCGTCTTGATCGCCTGGGTTTCTGTGGGGTCGTTGGCTCCGGTGCTGGTGCCGTGGGCGTTGACATAGCTAATGTCGGTGGGCGAGACCCCCGCATCTTTCAGAGCCAGCTGAATGCAGCGGGCAGCCCCTGCCCCACCGGGCACTGGCGCGGTCATGTGGTAGGCATCGCAGGTCATACCGTAGCCCACGATCTCGCTATAGATAGTGGCCCCCCGGCTGATGGCATGGTTGAGCTCTTCGAGAACGAGAATGCCACAACCTTCACCAATTACAAAGCCGTCGCGGCTGCGGTCGAAGGGACGGCTGGCGGTAGTGGGGTCATCATTGCGGGTCGAAAGGGCACGAGCCGAGGAAAATCCCGCTACGGATAGGGGAGTCACCGCCGCTTCGGTACCGCCGCAGATCATGGCCTGGGCATAGCCGTTTTGAATCAGGCGAAAGGCATCACCAATGGCGTTAGACCCGGCGGCACAGGCCGTGACTGGGCAGGTGCTCGGCCCCTTGGCCCCAGTGTGAATGGCTGTCAACCCCGCCGCCATATTGGCGATCATCATCGGAATCATGAAGGGGCTACAGCGGCTGGGGCCTCGGTTCAGGTAGATTTCTTGTTGGTCTTCTAGCACCTTAAGACCGCCAATGCCAGAGCCAATGCAGGTGCCAATTTGCTCGGCGTTGAGATCGGTAATGGTCAGACCAGAATGGGCCAGGGCTCGCTGACCGGCAATCACCGCAAACTGAGAGAAGCGATCCATGCGCTTGACTTCTTTGCGATCGAGAAACTCGCCTGGATCAAACCCCTTGACTTCTGCCGCAATTTGAGACGCATGCTGAGAAGGGTCAAAGTGGGTAATGCGGGCAGTGCCGCTGCGCCCGGCCACCAGCCCAGCCCAGTACTCCTCCAGGCTATTGCCAATGGGGGTAATGGCATCCATGCCGGTAACCACAACGCGCTTTGAGTCAGAATTTGCCATAGCCAAATTTCGGGTAAACCAGGGGGGTTATGCAGGAAGGTGAGCAGGGGCCATAGGGAAGGAAACTTAGGAGGAGTTATGAGGTAGAAGCTGCAAGCGTCAAGGCTGACAAAACTGCCTTAAACCCTCACCCCTCGACCTCATACCCCACAGCTTTCAGGCGGCCTATGACAGCAGCCTAGGCCGGCGCTTTCTCTTCAATGAAGTTCACAGCGTCTTGTACGGTGGCAATGCCTTCAGCGGCTTCGTCAGGAATTTCAATGCCAAATTCTTCTTCTAGAGCCATGACTAGCTCCACAGTATCGAGAGAATCAGCGCCCAGGTCATTGGCAAAGCTAGCTTCGGGTTTAACGTCGGCTTCTTCGACCCCTAGCTGCTCGCTGACAATCTTTTTGACCTTTTCAAATGTCTCTGCGCTCATGGTTCTCCAACGCCTCTTTAGTACGGATTAATCGACAACACAAAACCTTATCACTCTGCGACCCCATCGAGACTAAATTCGACGACAAGTCCAGCACTAAGGCCGCTCATTTTTGAGCATTCCTCCATAGTATCGGAAAAAGAACCTTCACCAAAAATCCGTCGCTCGGTAGCCCAGTTCTTCTAGCATGGTGCGCAATAGCGGCAGGCTGAGACCGATGACGTTGCTGTGACAACCCTCAATTTTCTCAATCATTAGCGCCCCCTTGCCATCGCTGGAAAAGGCCCCGGCACAGGCTAGGGGTTCACCCGTGTTGACGTAGGCGGCGATGGTAGCGTCGTCAATATTGGCAAAGTAGACGCGGGTGACGGCGCTGTGCACCAGGGTGCGGCCGTCGGGGGCAATCAGCGCATGACCGGTATGAATTTCACCCATCTGGCCGCGCATTTTCTGCCAGCGGGCGATCGCATCCTCTTTGTCGTCGGGTTTGCCGTAGATCCGACCGTTAAACGCCATTACCGAGTCACACCCCATCACCAGCGCGCTAGGGAACTGGGGCGCGACCAACTCGGCCTTACAGCGGGCCAGGGTGGCCACGTAGGTGGGTGGGTCAGTGACCTTGACCTGGTCTTCGTCAAAGTTACTGGGGTAGACAAAGGGGTGAATGCCTGCTCCCACCAGCAGGACGCGACGGGCCTTGGAAGCTGAAGCAAGTACGAATTGGGGGCGGGGAGAGGTGAACATAGCTGACATCAGCGGGGGGTGAGAGTAGCGAAGGCAATAGCGAAGCAGAGACTTCCACGTTAAACGAAATCTATCGCCGAAGGACTCTGGCCACAACCACCAGCAAGTAATCTAAGACACCTTAAACGACGCCACCGACTGCTTCATCATGTCTTTCACCTTCTCCCAGCGGCTCTCGTCGGTGGAGGCGTTAAAGGTGTAGAGCTTGCCCCGGCGTACGATGGCGCTAGCCAGGTTGTGACGCGGCCCGGCGGGGAGATCGGCCAGGTATTCGAGGATGTAGTAGGTCTTATCATCGACGGTGGCGATGCGCTGGGCGCTAAGCAGATCAACGCTGCTGTCATCTCCCGCTAGGGCGCTAAAACTCTTGGAGAGCTTGTAGCCGACCTCAGTGGGGGTGCCAAGGGCATCGAGATCTTTGCCCTCGGGCACTTCGCTAATCACCACGCTGACGTTTTCGGTTTCGTGAATAAAGTCGTGAAACACCACGTCGGCGGCACCGGGCACGTTGACCTCAACCCAGCCAGTGGGGTACATGAACTCATAGCCCGAGTACGGGTTGGCATAGGCCTGAAGACCACCACCGCCGCCTACACAGCCCTGTAGGGTAACGGCAAAAATAATCAAAAGCACTGTGGCCAGCCGCTTTAGCATGGGTCGACGTCCTTGGATCACGATTATCAATAATGGTTAATTGTCTCATACCGACTGCTCAGGCTGGCCCTTGAGCTGACCTTTGAAAAAACAGCAGGTGCTGCTCGGGCAGGCGATCGTCGGTTTTTATCCACTCTAGGCCCACCGCCGCCATTTCGCGCCGCACCTGGGCCACAGTCATCTTGTGCAGCCGCTTGATCATCACCATAGGGTTTTCGGCCCGATATTCAGCCAGCACCACCCGCCCACCGGGTTTGAGGGCCGCAACAACGCCCTGCATCATCTCGCGGGGGTAATCAAACTCGTGGTAGGCATCGACCATCAGGGCCAGGTCGATGGAGTTGGGCGGCAGGTTGGGGCTGTCGGGTTGGCCGAGCACGAGCTCTACGTTATCGATGCCCCTGGCCTCAAGTTCGGTCTGGAGCAGGGCGAGCATTTCAGGCTGAATGTCAACCGCCAATACTTTGCCCTGGGGTACTAGTGGGGCGATGCGCCGGGCAAAATAGCCGGTGCCAGCGCCGATGTCGGCAACGGTATCGGAGGGAGCCAGATCAAGGGCAGCGATCGCAATTTGAGGCCGTTCTTGCAGCACTCGACTGGGGCGATCGAGCCAACCAGCCCCCTCGTGGCCCATGGTTTGGGCAATTTCTCGGCCTAGGTAAACTCGGCCAATGCCGTCTGAGCTAGGGGAAACCGTTTGATACTCAGTACTAGCCTGAAGAGTAGTCGTTCCGCAGGCGGTGAGGCCCCACAGCAGGGCCACCATAAGGATGCCCTGTAGGGTAGACACCAATAGCCCTCGACCAGTTTTTGCCTGGGCTAAAACCGGGTGACAGGTCATAACGATCAATACGCTAGGTAATAGGGAAACTCAAACCAGCTTCTAGTCTCGCACTCCGAAGACTAGAGACTAAGCTTTTACCACAGCGGCAGCAGCAGGCTCTAGCTGCGTAACCAGGGCTAAATTTACCTGGTCCTCGGCGGGCTGGCTGAGTTGAGCCCGCACGCTGGGGCCAAAGAAGGTCTCGATCTTGGCTTGCTTGTCTACCCAGGTAGAGAACGGCACAGTGGAGGACTCAAACTCCAGCACCAGGGCATAGTTGCCGTCGATCTCGGTTTCGTGCAAGCCGCTGAGTTCGGGGCACTCTTGCCCAGAGGGGCTCAGCCCTAGCTTTTGTAGCGCTACGTCGAGATGAGCTTCTTGACCGTAGCGATAGCGGGTGACATCGAGGCGCACCTGGTTTTGGGTAGGAGTGGCCTGCTCTTCGCGCAGTTTGAGCACCTCTGGTGGGGTGGGCTGGGTGTAGGGGGCGGGCTCTAGCTCAGCCGCCCGCAGTGCCAAGCCGCCCAACAACACTGGAATGCCGTAGAAAAAGCCGACCAGATTGAGGGTGGAGTTGTCTTGAAAATAGGCAATGAAGCCAATGATGGTGAGCACACCGCCCACGGCCAGCAGCACCAAACTCAGGTTGATACGCCCCAACTTAATTCGCCCCAGCATACGGCCCTCGGTGGAAAGATTACTTCTGACTATCATGCCGTTTTGTGGCGGAGAAGGGTAGGGAGGGGCAGGGGGCAGGTAGGTTTAGGGGGTTCGGTGTCAGGTGTCAGGTGCCAGGCGTCAGGTGCCAGGTGTCAGGTGCCAGGTGCCAGGTGTCTGTTGAAACCTTGAACCTTGAACCTTAAACCTTGAACCTTGACCTTGAACCCCAATCCCCTGACTTTCCTAGCGGCTCATCTTCAAAGTTGTTTATGCTGTCGAAGGAAACTCTATGGGGGAGACATTATGGAACTGCAAATGATTCGCGATCGCATCGTCACCATTCGCTCTAAGCGCGAGGCCCTGATTCAACTGCTAGAGCAGCCTGATCTGGGCACCCTGCGGATTGATGTCAATCAGGCGATCGAAGAAATGGACGATTTGCTAGAAGAATTTGACCGTACCTTTCCAGTGGGATGATAGGTTGAGGTTTGGACTGCACAAGTCCTGACTATTACTGACCACCCTTTACTCACCTCAACTTCAGTCAACTCGCTATGGCTACCAGCTACACCGTCGAAGTTCATCACCGGGGCACCACTCACACCATCACCGTTCCAGACGATCAAACCATTCTGGCGGCGGCTCACGCCGTGGGGTTAGATCTGCCCACCTCCTGTGGAGCGGGGGTCTGCACCACCTGCGCGGCTCTGGTGCTAGAGGGCGACGTAGATCAAAGCGATGGCATGGGGGTGAGCACCGAACTTCAGGCGGAAGGATATGCGCTGCTGTGCGTGGCCTACCCTCGCTCTGATATCAAGCTAGAGACGGAAAAAGAAGACATCGTCTACCAAAAGCAGTTTGGCCAGGGCTAATACGTGTCGGCAGAAGTAGGCAACCCTGCGGAAGGGTTTCAGGTCCTGGGTTCTAGGTATCAGGAGCGGTTGGCCGACTATGCCGTAGAGTAGTAGCTCGTATTTTGCGTCTTTGATCTTTAAAGGACAGGGGTATGGCGCTAGCCACGCACTTCATCACGATGGAGATTGATCTAACCAAGGTTGAAGGCGATTTGGTGAATGCGATCGAGCTGGGGCTGGCTGAGCGGGGTGAACCGCTGCGCTGGGCCATTACCCAGGTCAGCCCCGTCACCCAAATCGCTACCGTAGAAGCGGTAGTCACCACGCGTTCTGAGTCACACCCTAAGCCCTAACTGCCATGCATGCTGTCTCTGGTCGTCGTCCCTACACTGCGGTGCTGGTGGTGCCTACGGGCATTGGGGCCGCCGTGGGCGGCTACGCGGGCGATGCCCTGCCGGTGGCGCGGGCAATGGCAGCGGTAGTCGATACGCTGATCACTCACCCCAACGTGATGAATGGGGCGCAGTTGTACTGGCCCCTGCCCAATGCCTACTATGTGGAGGGCTATGGGCTAGACCAATTTGCGGCGGGTACTTGGGGACTGCGCCCCGTGCACCGCAATCGCATTGGGCTGGTGCTCGATGCTGCGATCGAAGACGATCTGCGCTGGCGACACCTACAGGCAGCAGATGCAGCCCGGGCAACGCTGGGGCTAGATTTGATTGACTATGTGGTTACCGATGCACCCCTGGAAGTAAGCCTACGCACGGCGACGTCTGGGGCCACTTGGGGGACCATTGGGCGGCCCGACAGTCTGCTGCGGGCGGCAGAGCGGGCGATCGCCGCTGGAGCCGAGGCGATCGCCGTAGTGGCCCGCTTTCCTGAAGACACCGATAGTGACGTGCTGCAAGACTACCGCCAGGGCCAGGGGGTTGACCCCTTGGCTGGGGCTGAAGCGGTGATCAGCCATCTGGTGGTGCGCACCCTGAGGGTGCCCTGCGCCCACGCTCCAGCCCTGAGCCCGCTGCCGTTAGATCCCTCGGTTGCGGCAAAGTCGGCAGCGGAAGAAATTGGCTATACCTTTTTGCCCTGCGTGCTGGCAGGATTGAGCCGCGCCCCCCAGTTTGTGGTTAGCCCCACCCCACTGGGGCAGGCCAAAGATACGCTGTGGGCCAACCAGGTAGACGCCATCGTGGTACCGGCCAGTGCCTGCGGCGGCAGTGCGCTGCTGAGTCTAGGCCGGCGATCGCTGGCGATCGCCGTCGAAGCCAACGCTACGGCCCTGGCCGTCAGTCCCGAATCGGTCGGTGTCCCAGCGGTGCGGGTGGCCTCGTACCTAGAAGCGGTGGGGTTGTTAGCGGCCCATCGCGCGGGCATTCATCCCCAGGCCCTAACGGCCCAAATGCCCCACCTGAGAGAACTTCGTCCTGATCCCCAGATTCTTCCTTTGGGCAGATAGAAAGCTGGTTTAGGCTCTTTACAATCAGGGCTGGAGGAGGCTGAAGGGCATTACCCTACAGTTAACAGATTGTAGATGGACGAGACAGGAGTTTGTTCGTGACTGCATTGGAGTGTAGAGGCGGCCCACAGACGCTATCACTAATGCCTTCAATCACAAGCCCTGGTCAGAGCTTGTGATTGCCAGCGGTCCGTCAAGCAGGGTTTAATCTAGCCTCCCCTGTTGTCCCAGGAGCACGATATGGAAAAGCGCACTGTTAATGTTCTGCTCGTCGAAGACGACGAAGTGGACGTCATGAACGTTCAGCGAGCCTTTAAGCGCGAGCGCATTGACAATCCACTGTACATTGCCCAAAATGGCGTAGATGCCCTCAACATGCTACGTGGCGAAGATTCTACCGCTGTGCCAGGCCACCGTCGACTCGTGCTGCTAGACATCAACATGCCCAAAATGAACGGGCTAGAGTTTTTACAAGAACTGCGCCAAGACGAGCAGTTAAAATCGACCCCGGTCGTCGTACTGACGACCTCCGATGCCGACCAAGATCGCCTAGAGGCGTACCGGTTAAATGTGGCAGGCTATATCCTGAAGCCAGTGACCTTTTCCATTTTTGCAGAGGTAATGGCGGCCCTTAATGAATACTGGTCGCTGTGTGAAATTCCATAGACAGACTCAGTGGCAGCCTCTGTGGGCTGTGGGAACCGGGGCAAACCAGATGGGTAAAGCGCTAGAGTTGTTGCTAGTCGATGACGATGCGGTTGATCGCATGGCCATTTGCCGAGCTCTCGATCGCGCTGATTTGGCTGTGCAGGTCACCGAAGTTACCAGCGCTGCTCAGGCGATCGCCCACTTGGGTAGCTACCGCTACGATTGTGTTTTTCTAGACTATCGACTGCCCGAGCAGGATGGGCTTTCGCTGATTCGGCAATGGCGCGCCGAAGGGGTAACGATTCCGCTGGTGGTGTTAACTGGCCAGGGCGATGAGCAAATTGCCGTCGACCTCATGAAAGCCGGTGCCAGCGATTATTTAGTCAAAACGCGGGTGTCTCCCGATCGCTTAGCTCTGTTGCTACGCAACGCCCTGCGGGTCTATGCTGCCGAACAGCGCGAGGCCAAAGCCCAAGCTCAGCTTCAGCAGACCAACCTGCTGCTAACCCAACAAAACGAGGCGTTAGAGAACCAGCGGCGCTACATCGAAGATCAAAACCTTAAGCTGCTGGAGGCCTACCGGGTCAAGTCTGAGTTTTTGGCAACGATGTCCCACGAGTTAAGAACGCCCCTCAACGCGATTTTAGGGTTTTCGCAAATTCTCGACAGTCAGTCTAAGGGACCGCTGACCTCGCACCAGGGCGAAATGGTGAAGCGAATTTTTACTAACGGCAAAAATCTGTTAAACCTGGTCAACGATATTCTCGACCTTTCTAAACTAGAGGCCCAGCGGCTCTCGCTCATTCCTATCACCGTCGATGTGCATCAGCTGGTGCAGGCAACGCTCTCTGATCTGCGATCGCTGGCCGAGGGCAAAACGATTACCTTAGAGAGCACCCTTGCCCTCGAAAACCCTCTGGTGATCAATGACGAACATCGCCTACGCCAGGTGCTGACCAACCTAGTGTCTAACGCCATCAAGTTTACCGATTGCGGTCGGGTTCACATCACTGTCGCCGACGCCAAAGTCGATCACATTACTCTGACCGTTACCGACACCGGCATTGGCATTGTGCCTGAGCAACTGCCCCATATTTTTGAAGCCTTTCGCCAGGTTGATCAAACCATTCGTCGGCAGCGTCCCGGCACGGGGCTGGGGTTAGCGATCGTGCATTCCCTAGTGACCATTATGGGGGGCACCATCGCCGTCACTAGCCAAATTGGCCAAGGCACTACCTTTGTCGTTACCCTGCCCCGGCAGCTACCAGCGATGCCGGCTCTAGACGATCGCAAAGCAGCCGCCCCGTGACTTAACCTTAGCCGCTCTTGGTTCGGCGTTGACAGCTTAGCTACTGAGGCGCCTGTTTTGGGTAGCAACGTGGGAAAATAAAAAGCGCATTTTTTTAGGAATTGCCTGTGAAAGCTCTTGTGGTTGGCAGCGGTGGTCGTGAACATACCCTAGCCTGGTCGCTGTTGCGATCGCCCAAAATTACCGAGGTGGTCTGTGTGCCCGGCAACGGCGGCACCGCCAGTCTGCCCCACTGCCGCAACTTGGCTATGAACGCTAATGACTTTGAAGGCATTGCTCGCTTTGCGCTGGTCAACAACCTGGAGCTAGTCGTGGTGGGGCCAGAACAACCCCTGGCCGAAGGTATCACCGACTACCTACAAGGCCAGGGCCTAAAAGTGTTTGGCCCTTGTCAGGCTGGGGCACAGATCGAGGCCAGTAAGGCCTGGGCCAAGGCACTAATGGTTGAGGCAGGTATTCCCACCGCTCGGGCGGCTGTCTTTGAAGATGAAGCGGCGGCCCTGGCTTATCTAGAGCAGCAGGGGGCACCCATTGTTGTCAAGGCCGACGGCCTGGCGGCGGGCAAAGGTGTCACCGTAGCCCATACTTTAGAGGAGGCTACCCAGGCCGTGACCGAGGCCTTTAGCGGCAAGTTTGGCGCGGCGGGCAATCAAGTGGTGATCGAAGAATTTATGACTGGTCAAGAGGCCTCGGTGCTGGCGGTGACCGACGGGCAAACCATTCGCCCCCTGGTGCCTGCCCAAGACCACAAGGCGATTGGCGAAGGCGACACGGGGCCAAATACGGGTGGCATGGGAGCCTATGCCCCCACTCCGGTGCTCAGTGCTGCCCTGATGGAACGGGTGCAGCAGCAGGTGCTAGAGCCTGCGATCGCCACTCTGCGCCGCCGGGGTATTGACTATCGTGGTGTGCTCTACGCTGGGCTGATGATTACCCCCGCTGGAGAGCCCAAGGTCGTAGAGTTTAACTGTCGCTTTGGCGACCCGGAGACCCAAGCAGTGCTGCCTCTGCTAGAGACCCCTCTAGATGAGGTGATTTTAGCCTGCATTGAAGGACGGCTAGAGTCACTCGATCTCCAGTGGCAGGCTGGTGCTGCCGCCTGTGTAGTGGTAGCCGCTGAGGGCTATCCCGACAAATTTCCCAAGGGCATGGCCATTGAAGGCCTCGACGACGCGGCAGCCACCGGAGCGTTGGTGTTCCATAGCGGGACGCGCCGCAAAGGCGACAGTGTGGTGGCCGACGGCGGCCGGGTGCTGGGGGTGACGGGCCTGGGCGATACCTTTGAAGGGGCGATTGCCAATGCCTACACAGCGATCGACAAAATCTGCTTTGAAGGCATGTATTATCGCCGCGACATTGGCTACCGGGTCAAGGGGCTTTCGTAGAGCGAAGGGCGGGGGCGACAGAGTGTGCCCCCCGTCTGCTTATTTGATCGGTATCACCTCAATGGGCTGCAGAGAAAAGGGTAACGTTAGGCCATTGAAAATCAAAGCTGAGTCTCGTTCATTGGCTGCAAGGATTCGAGGTAAACCGGCATCAAATACTCCGATCACAAAACTCAACCCATTGGGGAAACTATCGGCAAAGGTAAAGTTTTGCTCGCCTGTCTCTCTGGCAAATCCAGAGCCAACAGAGAGCACTGTTGTACTATTAAAAACGTTCGCCAGACGGCTAATCGACGTGTTTTCATTGCCCGTGATAAACGCATAATCATTGCGACGAAAATTGAGCCCAGCTGTAACTTCGTTAGTCAGGAAATTCCAGTCAAAGGAAGCACTGTCTTCAACCGGTGCCGTAACGCGTATCTTGAGCACTGAACCCCGGAATGGGATTTGAGAGTTGATTGCAGCGATTTGGAGGAATGTCAACGGTGCTAATAGCTCAATGTTGCTGACAGCGGCAGTAACGTTAGTGTTGAAGAGCACATTGAGATTGCCCAGGTCATTGCTAGAGGCGGGAACCTGATTGAGAAAAGCAGCAAAATTAGGGCTATTAACGTCACCAACATACTGAACACCGTTAAACAGAACATTGCCGCGGGCAATCATTTCAATAAAGCCAGATACCTGAGAACCAGTCCCAGGGGTTAGTTCGCCTAAGACAACCGGTAAGACACCAGTACCCGAACCAGGCAACATAACCTGTCCCATTTGGGTATTTACAGTCTGGGCTAACCCTGTAGACCATAGCCGCACATTGTCTGGAACAAAGGGCAAGGTGGTCGCGGTATTCAGATCTCCAATGTAAGCTGTATTGCCTAGACCGACATAAATAATGTGGTTGCGGTCTGGTTGGGCTAGGGCGATCGCATCCGCTAAGCGGCTAAAAGGGCTTTCGATGGTGCCATTGCTGTTGCCATTACTAGCTACATGAATAAAGACCCAAGGTTCCCCGGTATCGGGGTTGATCGCCAGAATGGGTTGCCCTTCCACAAACTGATTGACCAACAATTCATTCTGGACGTCTACTTTAACAGTAGATGCCCGTTCCATCGATGAGCCCAGACGTGCGACCAATTGTTCTTCTGGCGTGCGAGCACTGCGCCCCGGCCCACCAGGCCAGCTGAGCTGTACACTGCCAAAGATATTGCTGCCAAATACTTCGTCATACTGTACCCCCACCCCTAGGTTTATGCCGGGTCGGGGTTGAGTTGCTAAACGACCTCGAATACCAAAGGTACCCTGGATACCAGGGCCATTGAGATAGTAGGGGCTAATATAAGCCCGCAAATCACCCCCATTGGCAAATTGCAATAACCGTCCTCCAGCTTCTATATCAAAGCCCCCTAAAGCTGATTGGTAGGTATTGGCAACCTGGTTTTGCAGAACAGGATCAAAAAAGAGCGAATTCCCGCCAAATCTCGGGACGCTGCCAATCATTTCAGGGGTGCTACCCTGACTATTAATTAGCTGACGAGCATTACCAACTGGTACATAACCATTAAGCCTAATATCCCAGGTCTCGCTGAGACTTTCGACACCAAAACCCAGCTGATTGAAAGAGGCCTTTCCGGTATTACGGTTGTCAAAAGCGACATAGCCCCCGAGGGTGCGATCTTGCTCGGCTAGGTACTGGCGATATCCCACCACAGCAGTTCCGCCCAACTGGCCGCCATTATCTAAAAGCAAGCCACCTTCTAGAAAGACAATATTTTGCCCTGGTGTTTGCCAAAGAGGAACGAACCCACCCAAGTTGGTCACCCCATCGGCCCCAGAACTTGAACTACGATGCCCCAGGTTAAAGCGCCCGCCAACCCTGAGGGCATCTGCCGCTGTTTCGGTAGTAGGAATAATTGCTTGGCTGATCTCTGGGTCTGGCGTTGCCGTTGCTTCAACCTCATCAACCACAGTAGCGTCATCGATCCCGACAACTAGGTCACTTGACTCTAGGTTTTCATCAAAGAGGCTCTCGTCAGTACTATCAGATAAAATATTACCGCTATCTATTGAACCAGCCGACGACTCATCTTCAACAGCATGAGCGACGGTACCCAAGCCTAAGCTCAACCAAAGTACAGGCGACGCAACTAATGTAAACAAAACAGCAACATTCATAGCCCACATTCTCACAGGAATCGGAGATCACCCTATTATTCCCATGAAAAAAATGCGGCTAACTTAGGCTTAAATAACTCGTAATTAAAAATACTAAACTCTGCTTAGTCAAACCCCAGATTTAGAGAGGCAAATGCAACTTGCCCCTACAATTTGACCTCTGACTAATGGGGCCTCCTGCCCTCACTGTTGCCTGGCCAAAAGGCTGTGTATTTTCAGTAACCTAGGCTGCTTGAAGCAGGGGTTTAACAGCAATAGACATTAATGGCGGCTTTGTGCAGTCAGTGACTGGCCACGTCACTGTTCGTCTTGAGCCTATTCTCTAACGATAAGGAAAGTTAAGCGACCAGTGGGCGAGGTCTTATACTGAATCCTGTTTAGGTCTCCCCGGTTTAGCAGGGCGCATGCGATGCACCCCTGCAGTTTGGCCTTTTGGGAATCGGGGTTATACCATTCGGATTTGTATTACTTCGCTGCGTTCATCTAGCGCGGCCACTAGCCACAGTCATGCCATTAGATGGGTTCGATGGAGCCTAGCGCGCCATTGAGCCAACCAAGCGTTCAAAGCATTGCGTAGTGTTTTACAGCGAAGCGGCCACCGCATCCCGCTGGGGATGAACGCTTTGGCCATTTTGCAGCGCCGTGTACAACCGGTTAAGGGCGTGCAGGTAGGCGTGGGCCGAGGCCACCACAATGTCGGTATTCGCCGCATGGCCCGAAAACACTCGGTCTTCATGACGCACGCGAATGGTGACTTCGCCTAGAGCATCAATGCCCGCCGTCACCGACTGCACCGAAAACTCAATTAGCTCATTGGGAATATCCACCACTCGGTTGATCGCCCTGTAGACCGCATCCACAGGCCCAGTGCCGATCGCCGCATCCATCAGCTCTTGGCCATCGGGGGTGCGAATAGTGACGGTGGCGGTGGGCTTGGCGCTGTCACCGCAGGAGACCTGCACCAGGTCGAGGTGGAAATGCTCCGGCGACTGCTGGGTTTCGTCATTGACGATCGATTCAATATCCCAGTCGGTGATTTCTTTTTTCTTGTCGGCCAGCTCTTTAAACCGCAAAAAGGCACGGTTAAGGGCCTGATCGTCGAGATCGTAGCCCAGTTCTTGCAGGCGGGTGCGAAAAGCGTTGCGGCCTGAATGCTTGCCCAGCACGATCTGGTTGTCGGTGAGACCGATGGAGGTGGCATCCATGATCTCGTAGGTGAGCTTGTTTTTGAGTACGCCGTCTTGGTGGATGCCCGACTCGTGGGCAAAGGCATTGGCTCCCACGATCGCCTTGTTGGGCTGCACAAACATGCCGGTCAGGTTCGACACCAGCCGCGAGGTCTTGTAGATCTGGCGGGTGTCGATGTTGGTCAGGGGCGCTTCCGAGTCGGCGGGGCGACCGAGGAAGGGGTTGTAGAAGGCGCGGCGCACATGCATGGCCATAACCAGTTCTTCGAGGGCTGCATTACCTGCCCGTTCGCCAATGCCGTTGATAGTGCATTCGAGCTGGCGCGCCCCAGCCTTTACCGCTTCGAGAAAGTTGGCTACCGCCAGGCCCAGGTCATTGTGGCCGTGGACGGAGATCACCGCCTGGTCAATGTTGGGCACGTTGGCTTTAATGCCGCGAATCAGGCCGCCAAACTCGCTCGGGGTCAGATAGCCCACGGTGTCGGGAATGTTGACGGTGGTGGCTCCAGCCGCGATCGCCGCCTCCAGCACCTGATAGAGAAACTCGGGGTCAGAGCGGCCCGCATCTTCGGGCGAAAACTCGACATCGTCAGTGAAGGTCTTGGCGTAGGCCACCATCTCCGGGGCGATCGCTAGCACTTCCTCCCGGCTCTTGCGCAGTTTGTACTGCATGTGAATATCGGAGGTGGCCAAAAAGGTATGAATTCGGCCCTTGGCAGCGGGCTTGATCGCCTCACCCGCCCGCTCGATGTCGCCCTTGGTGGCACGGGCCAGGCCGCAGATGGTAGGGCCAGTGTCGGTGCCCACCTCCCGCGCAATTTTTTGCACCGCTTCAAAGTCACCGGGGCTAGCAAAGGGGAACCCAGCTTCGATGATGTCAACCCCTAGTCGCGCCAGCTGCTTGGCGATCACCAACTTCTCTTCGACATTGAGGGTAGCCCCCGGCGACTGCTCACCGTCGCGCAGGGTAGTATCGAAGATCAAAATGCGATCGGGGCTGGGCGGATTGCTCATAATAATCTTCCACGGAGTAGACGGTAAAGGGTGCTGAATCGACGGTAGAGCCGTTTCTAGAGAATGACCACCAGAAAACTGTCCGGCCCTGGCGCAGATCAGATAAATGTATCGGGTCTAACTATTCTACCGGCACAAAGTCGGATTCGCTATGACTTAGCCCATAATATTCTGATCGTTCGGTGACACAGCCACGCGCTCGAATACAAAACAGTTAATCCCCCGCTCATACCTCGATCAACATCGACTACAAGCAGGGGATTAGATTCATCAACGATTGACGTTGGTATCAACCATCGCTACAAAGAGCTTAGTTGCTTCTGAAGTCGCGGGTTCTCATCCGCAAGACTTGGTTGACTTGGTTGACATAACCGCTGTCTTCGATCTTGGTACTATTGATAAGGCCCTGGTTGGCAGCGGCCTCAACAATATCTTGACCCCGCGCATTACCCCGGCGCAAGTCCTGAAGCATGTGGTTAGGACCATTCATGCCTTGGCCATCTAGGTCGCCTCGAATAGCCATGTAGGCTAGTTGAAACGGGCTAACGTTTTCAGTAGTCATACCTGCTGCACCGGTGCCCATGCCCCGAAACTCAGTACTAGGAGTCTGCTGCATTTGGCCAGGAGTTTGGTTCTGGCTAGGGGGAAACTGACCAGGGCCTTGCCCAGGGGTTTGGCCGGGAAGAGTTAAGCCAGAACCCTGACCGGAAGGTTGCTGCTGGGGCACTTGAGGCTGACCAGGATTCTGCTGCATCTGACCAGGGGTCTGTTGCATCTGACCAGGGGTTTGGTTCTGGCTAGGGGGAAACTGACCAGGGCCTTGCCCAGGGGTTTGGCCGGGAAGAGTTAAGCCGGAACCCTGACCGGAAGGTTGCTGCTGGGGAACCTGAACCTGGCCTGGTGTTTGGGGTTGGTTAGGCGTTTGCATTTGACCAGGAGTTTGCCCTGGCGCTTGGTTTTGGCTAGGGGGAAACTGTCCCGGACCTTGTCCCGGCGTTTGCCCAGGCAAGGTTTGCCCCGACCCCTGACCAGGCGTCGGAGTCTGGGCTGGGGTACGAGGTTGGCCCGGCACCTGGCTAACGGTTTGGCTCTGAGACTGGACGCTCTCACCTACATTGGCAAATGCAGCAGGCGAAACGGCACCAGCCAGAAAAAGCGCTGAAATTGTTCCTATAGATAGTCGGTTCATACGTTACCTCCAAATTGAGTAGCTATTTAAGACTCGTGAATGTCTGTCGGTCGACAGAAAAGCCTTGGATTGTGAGTTAGCTTGTTTTTGTCCACCTCTAAACTTCTGCCAGACTTTTCTTAAAGCTAAAAAGTTGGGTTAAGAAAATAGCAGTTGCCTAGGATCAATGGAAAACAGGACAAAAGGCTAGACTTCACACGTCCTGAACTCAAGTTAAGGGATCGCTCCTCAAAGTGAAGTCGCTCAAAAGTAAGAGATGATCCCCCAATTTAGGAGAGTCATACCTGAGCACAAACTGATGCCAAACTCATTCAAACGTTTGAGAGTTTCTTAGAGAAACGGCTCAAATAGACTGGTTACAGCCATCGTTTTCTAACTGCCAGGCACGCTCCCGTTGTCTAGGGCGATTTTTTCGCCTGGGTAACTTGGGATAGAATCCTCCTGCACAGTACTCAAGGAGCCTCCGTTCCCATGGTCCAAGATTCTGCCAATTCAGCTCCCCCCAACCCCGAGGGCTCTGGGGTACCGCCAGAGCCTACCCCCGGCTTTGGCTGGACTCGCTACGCCGAGCGCATCAACGGGCGGTTTGCTATGGTCGGCTTTGTGGCGCTGCTGCTGCTAGAGCTAGTCACAGGCCAGACGTTTTTTAGCTGGCTCGGTCTGCGTTGAGCGGGGGCTATGCCCCATCATCTCTACCGTCTAGCGGTTAGAAGTGGTAGGCTTAGGGGTGATTTTTGGGACGACATGGCCGTGGTTAACCCCAACGCAGAAATAGGTCGCCTGCGCGAGCTGATGCCCGCTACAGCCCGGATGAAGACTAAGCTCATGCTCAACGAGCGCCAGCTAGACGTGATCAAGGCTGAGTTTCCGCGCCCGTGGCAACAAACCCACGCCGTGTCAATTAACCTCGATCGCTGGCATCAGCTATCGGTTGCCGAACGCGACCTGCTGTTTTTGCGCACCGTGTGCTGGGTTACCCTGGCCAATGTGCTTAAGCCCAACTGGTATCAGGCGCTGGCTGGGGCCGGGCTGGCCGGAGGTGTGGTGGAACTGGCCCAAGGAGATGCCGTTGGGGTGCTTGCCGCTGCCGGGGTTGCGGCGCTGGCCGGTTGGCAAATTTGGCGCGGAGTGACTGGCCCCCAAATTGATATTGCCGCCGACGATAAGGCGGTGCAGGTAGCCCAGCGGCGGGGCTACGACCAGGCACAGGCAGCCGAGGCCCTGATTCGTGCCATTGAGGCGGTGCCCCCCCTCGAAGGCCGGCAGGTGCTCACGGTAAATGAGTTAATTCGCTGCCAAAACCTGCGGGTGCAAACGGGGCGATCAGAATTTTCGGTCCCCGAGAGCTACCTACGCTAGGCCACTATGGTGCAGTCACGTTCTGAACCCCGGGGTTGGCAGGGGGTTGCCCACCTTGGCTACGCCGTAGAGGCCGGCCGATGCATTCCGACTCAAACTTATACCCGTGCGCCCCTGCGAGTGCAGCGGGCGCTTTATCCCGAAGGAGATGCGCTCTGCCACAGCGTGTTAGTGCACACCGCTGGTGGCTTGGTGGGGGGCGACAGCCTGGCGATCGCGCTTCAGGCCGAGGCGGGGAGTCAGGTGCTCGTGACCACTGCCGCCGCCAGCAAGGTCTACGGTAGCGAGACTGAAGCTCAGTCGAGCCAGCGGGTAGAGATTACCCTGGCCCCCGGCAGTTGCTTAGAGTGGATGCCCCAGGAAACCATTGTGTTTAACCACGCCCACTACCACCAAGATTTGCGGGTCAACCTGGCCCCCGGGGCGATCTGGAGCGGTTGGGAGATCACCCGATTTGGCCGCAGTGCTCGCGGTGAAACCTTTGACCAGGGCCACTGGCGATCGCACCTCGAAGTCTGGCAAGCTGACCAGCCCCTATGGCTCGATCGCCAGCACCTGATTGGGGGCAGCCCATCGCTTCACAGCCCCAACGCGCTGGCGGGGCAGCCGGTCGTGGGCAGCTTTGCCGTGGTAGGCTACCGACCCACCCCCGACCAGATTACGGCTCTGCGACAGCTCTGGCCGAGATCTCAGCCTGGCGATGTTGGCGTCACCCGCTTAACCGAAGGGCTGCTCTGTCGCTATCGGGGGCCGTCGAGCCAGGCGGCGCAACGGTGGTTTGTGGCGGCCTGGCAATATTTGCGCCCCCTTTACCTGGGGCGAGAAGCTGCTGTCTCGCGGGTGTGGCCCCGGTAAGCCGATGGGCGGTTGGTGGTACCTGGCTAGGTCACCCCTAGAGAGACTGCTCGGGGGCGATCGCTGGCTGGGGGAACCGGGTCGGAGAAAACTAGGTCTACTACTGCAACCAACCACAGCGCCAGTAGCGGCCTGAGTAAAAGACTTGATTAAACACTCGAGCGGAGCATTTTAAAGTCGCTCCTTCCGGATGGGTAGCTACCAGCAGTGAAAAGGTAATTTATGAGACTTATTTAAAGGTGCTATGAAAACTTCTCAATTTTCTGGCTCTAAGCTGACCCCTGCGTCAGAATATGCGCTGATTGTAGGGGCAGGGGCAACGGCGGCAATGTCGATGGCGGCTCAACAGGTGGCGGTGGCAACTCTGCCAGTCACCACCCTGGTAGCCCTTGGCCTGCTCAATCGGTACCGCCTTGATCAACGCCTGCAAGCCAGCGAAACCGAAGGCACCACCGTCGAAGAGACCAACGCCCGCACGACCGCACCCCCTCCCCAGCGCATTACTGCTCAACCTCGCCCCGACACCATTTCGGCCCGCCCCCAAACCGTGGCTACCCCAGCCACCTCAGCCCGGTTTTCTGAGCAGCGTGACTATATTCATGACACGTTGGCCAGCAAGCTTCAGGCCAAGGCCGATTTTGCGGCAGTGCAGCAGGCCTGGCTGAAAAAAGTTGGCACCCGTCTACAGCAGCTCCGTCTAGAAAAAGCGCTTTCCCTAGACGATATGTACCAGCAGACGTTTATTCAGCCCTACACCCTCAAGGCGATCGAGACCGGTAACCTGAAACAGTTGCCAGAGCCGTTTTACATTCGCGCCTTTATTCAAAAATATGCCTCTGCCCTGGGCCTAGAGGGTAAAGCTGTGGCCGCCGATTTTCCGATGCCCTAGTCTGTCAGTGCCCCCCCGCAGCTAGAGCCGCTACCGGCCGTGCAGCCGTAGCAGTAGGTTCGAGTCTGAACCTGCTGCGCCACATCTAAGGAGTTAGCCGCTAGCAGATCGGCAACGGTGAGGGGCTGTCCGCCGGGCGATCGACTGGGGAGCGCCTCCATTTGATTAAAGTCGCAGTCGTAGAGGTTGCCTTCGTAGTCAACAGAGAGTTGGTGGCGGCACATTAGGTTGTCGACGGTGGCGGGGTTGTGGTGGTCGGCCAAAAAGCGCAGGTAGGGCCAGTAGAGCGCTTTGCCTTTGAGGTATTGTTTGACCCGGCCTATGGGCAGGTTGGTAATGGTGTAGAGCTGGTTAAAGGCAATGTCAAAGTGCGATCGCAGATAGGCAGCGTAGTCACGCTGTAGTGCCGCCTGACTGGGGGTAAGCGAAAAATCAGCATTGCGGGGCACTGGCGGGTTGTAGACCAGATCAAGGCACAGGGCCGGGTCGTGGCCATAGCCCAGCTGGTTGAGCCGCTGCAAGGCTCGAATCGAGTCGCTGTAGACCCCGGCCCCCCGCTGCTGATCGACATTGTCTTCTAAATAGCAGGGCAGCGAGGCAACTACATGCAGCTGGTGGCGGGCAAAGTACTCGGGCAAATCGTCATAGCCAGGGGCAAAGAAAATAGTTAGGTTAGAGCGCACGATCACAGTTTTGCCCAAGGCTCGGGCAGTTTCGGCCAGGGGACGAAATCCGTAGTTCATCTCAGGGGCACCGCCGGTCAAATCTACCGTGGTAATTTGCGGAAACCGGTGCATCAGCTCTATTAGCTGATCGGTAATGGCGGGCGATAACTCCTCGGTACGCTTAGGGCCAGCCTCGACATGGCAGTGGGTACAGGCCAAGTTACACTTGCGCCCCAAGTTAATTTGCAGCACGGTAACCGGCAGTTTACTGAGGGGCTGATCGAGCCGTTGCTCAAACGGAGTGACGGCGGTAGCAGAATGCGGGGGAGACTGAACCATGAACCCTACGGTGATAAAACAGCAATGGTAATGCGATCGCCAAGGCGATGGGGCTGAGGCCAAGTGCCAGCCGATAGCAACCGCGATCGGTATTAAACGCCATCGACCTGAAAATGTCCTGAGAATAGTGATTGTAGCGAGGCTCCCCACTGACTCGTGAGACCCGGTAGGTACAGTTTAGCGACGGTGGCCACTGCGACAGAGACCGCGACAGAGACTGCGACGGCGGCGGCAGCTGGGTTCACGCGGAGACTATCGCCAGCGGTGAGGCGAGAGGTCACAGGTCAGGGGCCACGCTGACCTGATCACGACCGTTATGTTTAGCCTTGTACAGCGCGGTGTCAGCCTGCTTGATCAGGTTGTCAGAGCTAGTATCAGGGCCAGGGAGAATGCTGGCCACCCCCAGGCTGAGGGTGACCACCTGGTCTACGGTCGAGGCTTCGTGGGGAATCTGCTGGTTGCGTACCAGCAGGCGCACGTCTTCGGCTACGGTTTCGGCTCCCTTGGCGTCGGTGTTAGGCAGCACGATCACAAACTCTTCCCCGCCATAGCGGGCCACCAGGTCGCCAGGCCGCCGAGCGGCCCGATGGAGGATGCGCGCTACCAGCCGCAAACAGTTGTCGCCCGCCTGATGGCCATAGTGGTCATTGAAGTGCTTAAAGCAGTCAATATCGGCCATAATCACCGCTAGCGGCCCCTGCTCACGGCTCATTCGCCGCCATTCTTGGTCGAGATATTGCTCAAACCGGCGACGGTTGGCTACTTGGGTGAGGCCGTCGAGATAGGCCATGTGCTTAAGCCGCTGGTTGGCTACGGTCAGTTTGCGGTGAAGCCGAGCCTGGTGAATGGCAATGCCCACCTGGGTAGCCAGACTTTGCAGCAGGCGCACATCAGAGGTTTGCCAGGCCCGCGTCGATCGGCATTGATGGGCAACCAAAAGCCCCCATAGAGATTGTTCGTGAAGCAACGGCACGACCACCTCGGCCTGAATCTGAAAATATTTGAGAAACGCCAACTGGTGAGGGGGCAAATTTTGCGTGTAAATGTTCTCTACTGCCAGGCCTCGACCCACTCGATAGTGGTTGAGAAAGGCCTCGCCCACAGACCAGGGGTCGCGCAGGGTCCAGCCCAGCATGGAGGAGTAGGCTGACGCGCAGGATTCTTGGATCACCTCGCCACTCATGGCGGCTCCCCGCCGGATCACAATCACCCGGTCGGCCTCAATGAATTCTCGTACCGATGTGACGGTTTGCTCCAAAATGCTGTCTAGGTCGAGCAAGTTGCGAATGCGCTGGGCAATTTCGCCCACTAGGCGCTCTCGCTGCGACTGGAGCTTAATTTCGGCTTCAACCCGTTTTTGCTCAGAGACGTCGAGGGTGACGCCAGCGAGCCGGGGGGACTGGCTACTAGCTTGAAAGACTTTTCCTCGGGCCGATAGCCAACGGGTGCGGCCATCGGTGTGGCACACCCTAAACTCGATGGCGTAGCGCTGCCCCAACCGAATCGCCTGCTGGAGAGCCTGGTGTACCCGGTCTTGGTCGTCGGGGTGAAGGTGGGTAAAGAGGGTATTGTAGCTGCCGTCAAATTCGCCGATGGCCAACCCTAACAATTGCTGCTGCTGATCGGAAATGACAATGGTGCCCTGGGCTAAGTCCCAGTCCCAGGTACCCATTTGGGCTCCTTGAAGCGCCAGGCTTAGCTGTTCTTGCTGCTGCTTAAATAAAGTCTCTGAGTAGTGGCAAGCGGTGAGTTCGGCCCTGGTGGCTAGGTGGGTCTCGAGCGAGGGAGGCAGCGCATAAAACCGCTCGGCGTCGATCAGCCCCAGCCAGTTGTGGGCCTGATCAACCACAGGCAGCAGCTGATCGAGCGATGCTAGGGGAGCTATAGATGCAGGAAGGGGCGATCGCAGGGGATGCAGACCGGTTAAAGGAGTCATCCACCGATGAGCAGGTACCTGGCTAAAGTCGGTCTGGTGGGCCGCAGCATCGGCGGCATTGGCGTAGCTAAAGACGCCGACCAGGCTGGCATTTTGGTAGACCAGGGCGTAGGTTTTAGCGGCTTGAACCAATGCCTGTAAAACCCGCTGCAAACTATCCTCAGCCTGGACGATGAGGGGAGATGGATCAATCGCTGCTATTGGTGTAGGCGGATTAGCCAGGTCATTCTCAAGCACAGCTCGGCGTCAGAAGGGGTATAGATAGCCACTTAGAGGATTGGGGTAAACTGCCCTGGGCCAAAGTACCCGTGGGTCCTAAGCATCACGGCCAGTTTACCCAGGGAAAATCGGGTCAAAACGTCCATAGTCGATGGTGATGGTAGTTTTTAGAATGCCCGCTGACGGCTGGCGATGGCCATATATTGAGCAGGGCTTAACAACTGTTGGGAGCAGTGGGTTGAGTAGCTTCACCGAAACCGCGCCCCAGATCGAACCGGTCTTTATACCGAGATAACTGGCCAAGACCACTGGGTTAACTTGCGGAAATCGGTAACAGGTTTCTCCGAGTTTCGGTCAAGGGAGTTCTTTATACTTAAGACAGTACGTTACGAGAGCTTAATCCCCTGTCTGACCTGTCATTGATTCAGCACGAAACCCTGAACCTGCTGGAGTGGCCCCGGCTGTGCCAACACCTCTCAACCTTTGCGGCCACCAAGATGGGCACCCTGGCCGCCCAATCTCTAGCGACCCCAGCGACCCAGGCGGCCAGCGCCAATCTGCTGGCTCAAACCCAGGAGGCATGCTGGCTAGAGCAAAACAACAATGGGCTAAATTTTGGCGGCATTCGCGATATTGGCACGGCGTTAGAGCGGGCTCACCGCCAGGGACTGCTGAACGGTGAAGAGCTGTTGGCGATCGCCACCACCCTCCACGGGGCTCGCCAACTGCGCCGCACCATTGATGCTCAGCCGCCAGAAGACCTGCCGGTGCTGCAAACTCTGGTGGCCGACCTGAGCACCCACCCCGACCTAGAGCAGCAGATTTACCACTGCATCGACGATCGCGGCGATGTGACCGACCGGGCCAGCCCTAAGCTGGGGGACATTCGCGATCGCATGAAGGCCACCCGCCAAGACATACAGCAGCGGTTGCAGCGCATTTTGCAGCGCCAGGCGGGGGCCATGCAAGAGCCACTCATTACCCAGCGGGGCGATCGCTTTGTGCTGCCGGTGAAAGCCCCCCAAAAAGACGCGGTGCCCGGCATCGTTCACGATGCTTCCGCCAGCGGGGCTACCCTTTACATCGAGCCCCAGGCGGTGGTTGAACTAGGCAACCGTCTGCGCCAGCTGCTGCGCCAAGAAAAAACCGAAGAAGAGATCATTCTGCGGCAGCTCAGTGAGGCCGTGGCCGAGGTCTACGACGACCTGGCCCACCTGCTGGCGGTGGTGACCGAGCTTGACCTGGCCCACGCCCGCGCCCGCTACTCGTTGTGGCTGGGAGCCAACCCGCCCCGGTTCATTGACCCCGACGAGCAAACCACCCTGCGCCAGCTGCGCCACCCCCTGCTGGTGTGGCAACAGCGCCACGAGCAGGGGCCAGAGGTGGTGCCCATCAACCTGCTGATTCGCCCCGAGCTGCGGGTAATCGCCATTACTGGCCCCAACACTGGCGGCAAAACCGTCACCCTCAAAACCCTCGGGCTGGCGGCGCTAATGGCCCGTGCCGGCCTCTACGTACCCGCCCGCGAACCGGTAGAATTGCCCTGGTTTGAGCAGGTGCTGGCCGATATTGGCGATGAGCAGTCGATCGAGCAGAGCCTCTCTACCTTTTCGGGCCACATTCGCCGCATCGGTCGCATTCTCGCTGCCCTGGATGGTGAGAGTGAAGTGGGTGGTGAGAGTAATGTAAGAGACGTAAGCGATGGGAGTGATGTAAGCGATGGGGAGGCTATAGAAACCTACCGCCTGCCCGAATCGAGTTCCATCCCCTCACCCCTTCACCCCCTCACCCCTTCACCCCCTCACCCCCTCACCCCCGCCAACGCCCTCATCCTGCTCGACGAAGTCGGCGCGGGCACTGACCCCACCGAGGGCACCGCCCTGGCCATTGCCCTGCTCAAGCACCTGGCCCACCGGGCGCGGCTGACCATGGCCACCACCCACTACGGCGAACTCAAGGCGCTGAAATACCAGGATGAACGGTTTGAAAACGCCTCGGTAGAGTTTGACGAAGTGACGCTGTCACCCACCTACCGGCTGCTGTGGGGCATTCCAGGCCGCTCAAACGCCCTGGCAATCGCCCGGCGGTTGGGGTTGACCACTACGGTGGTCGATGCGGCGACGGCGCTGATGGCCCTCGGTGCCCAAGACGACGTCAACCAGGTGATTGCGGGCCTAGAGGCCCAGCGTCGCCAGCAGGAGGAACGGTCTCAGGCGGCGGCAGACTTGCTGGCGGCTACCGAAAAGCTCCATAACGAGGTGCAGCACAAGGCCAATCTGCTGCGCGATCGCGAGCAAGACCTCAAGCGTCAGCAGCAGGCGGCGGTGCAGCAGGCGATCGCCGATGCCAAGCGCGATATTGCCAAAGTGATTCGCCGCTTGCAGCAGGGCGAAGCCACGGCGCAAGATGCCCAGCGGGCGACGGCGGCGGTCGATGCGATCGGGTCGGCCCACCTGCCCGCCGCCGCTCCGGTGCCGACAAAACCCGGCTACCGGCCAGCGGTGGGCGATCGCATCCGCATTCCCAGCCTGGGTCAGACCGCCGAGGTGCTCACGGCCCCCGACGATGACCACCGCATCACCGTGCGCTTTGGGCTGATGAAAACCACCGTCAGCCTGGCGGAGATAGAATCGCTGCGGGGCGAGAAAGCCGAGGTGCCCGTCAAGACCAAACCGATCGACACAGTGCCCGCTGCCCAGGCGGCTCCCCCAGCCCCAGCCATTCGTACCAGCCGCAACACGATCGATCTGCGCGGCATGCGGGTGGCCGAAGCCGAGGGCGTGCTAGAAGAGGCGATCGCCAAGGGTAGCGGGGCCCTGTGGATTATCCATGGCCACGGCACCGGCAAACTCAAGGCCGGTGTGCACGACTACCTCAAGCGCCATCCGCAAGTGCAACGGCTTGAGCCCGCCGCCCAAGCCGACGGTGGCACTGGCGTCACCGTGGCTTATCTTTAAGGTCTGGGCCTGTAGGAGATCAGACCTCCCTTCTGAAAGGGTGTTTGAAGAGTAGGGCAAATGCCATTTGCCCCTACAATTTGACCTCTTGGGAACCGGGTTTGTACGATCCGGATATGGCATCAGGTCTAGGTTTCAGATCAAACTCTCAACTATGAACCGGAAAACGGCCTTGATGCTTCTGGTAATTGCCACGGTTATTTTGATCGCAGGGGCTGTGATCGGCGCGCTGCCAGCGATGATGACGCCGATGATGTTTGACGACCCCAAAGCGCTGGAAAGCCCAGCGACCGTTACCCTGGCCCTCAGCATCGCCACCTTTCCGCTGGTTTGCCTAGGGGCGGTGCTGCTGAGCTGGTTAGTCTTTGCTCTACCCGCCTTGGCAGCCATTCCCCACCGCTACCTCTGGGCCTGCGGGCTGACCACCCTGCCCCTGATCAACGTCGTCATCGCTGGGTTAGCCCTCGCCTGGATTTCTTACGTTAACGATGGCTTTTTCTCTTGAGCCCGAATTGACGACTCGGGCCGCAGCTGCCGCAGAAACGGCGGCAACTCTTTACCATCGAAGGGTAGCAAGAGCTAATTTATGACATCACTGAATGGACAAGTTGCCCTAGTCACCGGGGCTACCCGAGGTCTGGGCAAAGGTATTGCCACCGGCCTGGCCGAGGCTGGGGCCACGGTTTATCTGACGGGCCGCACGTTGACAGCCACCGCCGACTCGGTCGGTTCCCTAGAGGAAACCGCCGCCGCTGTCACCCAGGCGGGCGGTGTGGCACGACCCGTGCAGGTAGACCATGGCGATGATCAGCAGGTGCGATCGCTGTTTGAGCGCATTGCCACCGAGCAGCAGGGACGGCTCGATCTGCTGGTGAACAATGCCTACGCTGGGGTGTCGGCCCTCAAAGCCGCCTACGGCAAACCCTTCTGGGAATCGGAACCCGACTTTTGGGATGCCTGCAACCATGTTGGTCTGCGCAGTCACTACCTGGCCAGCGTCTACGCCGCCCGCCTGATGGTGCCGCGCCGGCGGGGGCTAATTTGCACACTCTCCTCCTGGGGTGGGCTGTCCTATATTTTTGGGGTGCCCTACGGGGTCGGCAAAGCCGCCTGCGATCGCATGGCCGCCGATATGGCCGTCGAGCTCAAACCCCACCAGGTGACGTCGCTCTCGATCTGGCCAGGCATTGTCGGCACCGAGCTGATGACCAAGTTTGCCGCCGACCTGGGCCTAGACGGGATTACGGTGGGCGGTGCCCCAACCGACTCGATTAAAGCCCGCTACAACTGGGAAACTCCTCTGCTGACTGGGCGGGCCATTGCGGCTCTGGCCGCCGATGCCCAGGTGCTGCGCCGCGCGGGGCAGGTGCAAATTGTAGCCGAACTGGCCAAAACCTACGGACTGGTCGATGCCGACGGCAACCGGCCTGCCTCGCTGCGATCGCTGCGGTTTGTGTTGCCCTCGGTGGTGCCGGGGCTGCAATCCTACGCCGGCTGGGTGCCCGATGTCGAGCTGCCCTGGCCCGTCTTGCTGCTTGGGCCACTGGGGTCACCCAAGGCTTAACAGGGTGAACCATCTGGGCCGGGCGCAAGGGTGGGTGCAGCGAGGCTAAGGCTCCTGGGGTGGAGCCATGCAGTAGCGATCGCGCCCCTGGTGCTTAGCCGCATAGAGCGCAGCATCGGCCTGGTCCACGAGGGTCTGGGGCGATCGCTCCGGGATGGGAATGGCGGTGGCGATTCCCAAGCTCAGGGTAATGCGCTGCCCGAGGGGCGAAGCCCCGTGAAATAGGGCTAGCTGCTTAAGGGTGCGCTGGATGGCGCGGGCGATCGCCTCGGCCCCGGCGGCATCGGTGGCGGGCAGCACCAGGGCAAATTCTTCGCCGCCGTAGCGGGCTACCAAGTCGGCAGGGCGCTTGGTAGCCTGCTCTAGGGCCTGGGCCACCTGCTGAAGACAGACATCCCCGGCAGGATGCCCGTAGGTATCGTTATAGAGCTTAAAGTGGTCAATATCGCACAGAATCAGGCTCAGGGGGGCTTGCTCCCGCCCCAAGCGAGTCCACTCCTGCTGGAGTTGCGTATCAAAGCTGCGGCGGTTGGCTACCTGAGTGAGCCCGTCGTGGGTGGCCAGGTGCTCAAGCTGGCGGTTGGCCGCTTGAATGTGCTGGTACAGCTGAGACTGCTGAATGGCGATCGCCAGCTGAATCGCCAGCCGCTTCAACACATCGAGTTCAGAGGTTTCCCAGGGGCGTGGCTCCGAGTTGTGGTAGGCCATCAGCATGCCCCACAGGCGATTGCTCTGGACAATGGGCACCGCCACCTTGGCTCTGGCCAAGGCAAGGCGATCGATCGGGCAGTCGCGATCGGGCTGGGCCTGGAGATCGGCGATCGCCTTCAGGTTACCTGCCTCGAAATACTCCCACCGCTCCACAGACAGAGGGTTGTGCACCTGTCGTCCCAGCAGCGAGGGGTGGTCTGGGGTGGTAGCCTCAGCAATCACGGTACCCTGGCCCTTAGCCTCTAAGCGATAGATCATCACCCGGTCGGTCTGCAAAAACTGCTGTACCTCCGTCACCGTCGTGGTGAGAATAATGTCTAGATCTAGGGTTTGGCGAATGCGTTGGGCAATCTCGCTTAGCAACCGCTCTTGCTCGGCCCGCCGCCGCAGGGCCGCCACCTCAGAGCGCCGCAGCTCGGTAATATCGGTAAACGACACCACCACGGCATCGGGCAGGTCGTCGGGCTGGGTAGTGTTAGGGTGCAGCAGGGGCTGAGTATTCACCGAAATCCAGGTGGTGGTGCGGGGTCTACGCAAGCCCAACACTTGCTTGGTGATGGGCAGCCCCGTGCGTAGGGTGATCAAGGGCGGAAAATCGTCTAGCGGGCAGGGGGTGCCATCGGCCCGAATCACCCGTCCCGCCAGCTTGGTAATCGATCGCCCCACCATGCGATCGCTCGGCAGCCCCACTATCTGGGCAGCGCTAGCGTTACAGGTCAAGACCGTACCATCGGCTTGGATCACAGCAATACCTTCTGAGAGGGCCGACACCACCGAGCGGTAGCGGGCTTCACTCGCTTGCAGGTTTTGCAGCAGCAGGGTCTTGGCCTTAAATTCCCCAGCCACATGCAGGCTGGCCGCCAGCAGTCCGGCGATCAGCTTGAGGGTCTGTCGATCTGAATTGGTAAACGCCGCTGGCTGGGCCGAGCACACCTTGAGAATCCCCACCGGTTCAGCCTGATAGGTTAAGGGAATCACCGCCATCGATCGCAGACCCATAGCGCGAAAGCTCTCCAGATCAACCCATGCGTCACTATTGATATCGGGGCAGTAGAGCTCGCGAGCCTGGGTTAAGGCCTGCCCCATAAAGCTACGCTCCACCGGCAGTCGCCAGCCCAAATGCTTAGCCGATTGACCGCAGGCATAGCGACAGACCAAATCGGTGTCTTCGACCATCTCCACCGCTGCACCATCGGCCCGAGTCAACTGCTGAGCCTGTTGGGTCACCACCGCGATCACCTGATCGAGATTGGGGTTGGCTAGGGCCACCTCCTGCTGGGTGGCAATCACCTCAGACAGGCGCTGAAGTTCTTGCTGTAGGGCAATTTCAGCTTGCCTGCGCTCGGCCTCTAGCCGGGCTCGTTCGCTGATATCCTTCATAAAGCAGTAGTGGCCATGGCGCTGCTGCCCATCGTAGGCTGCCACCATAAACAGCTGTTTGTAGAAGATCGAGCCATCTTTGCGCAGGCCCCGAGCCTCGACGTTGACCTTGCCCTGGCTGAGCATCTGCTCGTAGGCAGTCTCCACACGATTTAGATCGTCAGGGTGCAGGGTGACTTGCCAGGTTTTGCCCACTAGCTCATCGGGGCTGTAGCCCACCATCGCCCCATAGGCCTGATTGACGCTGATATAGCGCCCGGCGTTGTCTAAGCGCGCAATGCCTTCGACGGTCAGAGCCAGGGCGGTGCTCATGTCTTGCCGTTCTTGCTCGGCCTGCACTCGCTCGGTAATGTCTTGGCTAATGCCGTAAAGCCGCACAATCTCGCCCTGGGCGTTGCGCTCGGCCTGGCCGCGGGTGTCAAGATCGCGTTGCCCCCCGTCGCCACGGGTGCACTTGAGCCGCAGGCTGAAGGGCTCGCCCGTCGCTAGGGTGTGGTCGATGGCCTGGCGCAACTGATCGCCGTCGTTCGGATAGTAGAGGCGCAGCAGCTCGTCAAGACTCGGCGATCCCAGGCTGGGGTCACGGCCGAAAATACGAAATTTTTCGGCAGACCAGGTGACTTTTTGAGTACGAACATCGTATTCCCAACTGCCAATATGGCCGATTTTCTGGGCTTCTAGCAGCTTAGTTTGGCTTTGGTGCAGAGCCAGGGTGGCCTGCTTATGCTCGTGAACATCCTGCACCTGGGAGACAAAATAAAGGGGCTCCTGCCGCTCGTCACGGACCATTGACACGCTGAGCATGATCCAGATCCAGTGCCCCTGCCGGTGGCGATAGCGCTTCTCCAGATGATATTGACGAATCTTTTGATTCAGCAGTTGATCCATCAAATCGAGGTCGGCATCGAGATCGTCAGGGTGGGTGATGGCTTGAAAGGTAATGGCCAGCAGCTCGGCTTCGCTATAGCCGGTAATGTCGCACAGCGATCGATTCACCTCTAGCCACTGCCCCTCTAGACTGACCAAGGCCATGCCAATACCGGCGTAGTCAAAGGCGTTGCGAAAGCGCTTGTTGCTCAGGTGTAGAGCCTGGTTGCTAGCTTCGAGGTCGGCATTGCGGTCGGCCAGTTCGGCGGTGCGCTCGGCCACTTTTACTTCTAGAGCTTGGTTGAGCTGGCGCAGGGTGAGCTCGGTATGTTTGCGATCGCTGATGTTGTAGACTGTCGAGCGACCTTTGGCAAACTGGCCCTGGGCGTCGTATTCGGCGATGGCATTAAACACAACCCATAGAGTAGAGCCATCGGCCCGCCCTAGCTCCAACTCAAGATCGTGGAGGTGCCCCTGGCGCTTTAGCTGAGCAAAGGCCTCGGCAAAGGGGGTGGCGCTGGTGGGGGTGAGCAGGTCTGAAAAGCGCATGGTGCCAACCACCGCCGTGCGACTATAGCCCAGCCAATCCAGGGCGGTGTCGTTGATTTCAACGACTAGCCCATCGCCATTGAGGCCGCAATAGCCACCGGGGGTACGGTAATAGAGATCGTCGAGGTTGACCAGTGGGGCGGCGGGGGCAACCGGCGGTAGCGACGACAGCCGCAGAGTCAGCTCATCCATGACCAGGGCGGCCAGATCAGCCAGGGTTTGGGCGTCATCGGCGGCGAGCGAGCGGGGGTGGTGGTCGAGAATGCTCAAGGTGCCAAGGGTGTAGCCCTCCGGGCTGATCAGGGGCGCAGCGGCATAAAATCGGAGACCAAACTCACCCTGCACCAGGGGATGGGACTGATCGAGGGGAACTTGGCAGGCATCGGGGATAACGTAGACGGCGCTGGGCAAAATCGCCGGGGTGTCCAGGGTAGGATCGCGGCCAGTATGTTCTAGAGCTAAGCCATGGCGTGACTTAAACCAGATGCGATCGCCATCGACGACCGAGACCAAAGCAATGGGCACCTGAAACAGCCGCGCGGCGATCGCCGTAATCCGGTCAAAGGACTCTTCAGGAGGCGTGTCTAAAATCTGGTAGCGCCGCACCACAGCAAGCCGTTTAGCCTCGTCCTCAGGGTTATGCATCAGCGTGGTTGATAAAGTTTTGGCTGCACCGAGCGGTTTGTGATGCCCTTACTTTATGATTCCCTCACACAACATCTCTGTCATCTTGCTTTACGCAGACCTTCACGGCCTCGTAGCCCTCGTTCCCCGCTAAGGTGGCCTTGATCTGAGAGCAAGGCCACCTTAGCCGGAGGGGAACTGGGGGCTGTTGCTAGCGCTGATCTAACACCTCCCTCACCTTGCGGGCCAGGCTGGAGGGGGTAAATGGCTTTTGCAAGAAGGCATCGGTGGCCTCGATCACCCCGAGCCGGATGCCCACATCATCGGTATAGCCGCTGATGTACATGACTTTCACGGGACTATGGTGCCGACGCAGGTGCTCAACCAGCTCTCGACCGCTCATTTCCGGCATTACTACGTCGGTGATCACGAGATCAATGGAGCCTGGATAGCGGGCGATCACCTGGAGGGCCGCCTGCCCATTGGCCGCCGTTAAAATCTGGTAGCCCAGCCGTTCGAGGGCCAGCTTGGCAATCTGGCGCACCCCCGCCTCATCTTCGACCAGCAAAATAGTTTCGCTGCCCTGCTGCACGGGCAAAGCCGGAGTCAAGCTGGGCTGTGGCCTCGGCCCCACCGCTGGAAACAACAGCTTAAATCGGGTGCCCAGGCCCGGTTCACTATACACATCAATGAAGCCACCACTCTGTTTGACAATGCCAAACACGGTGGCCAACCCCAGCCCCGTGCCCGTGCCCGGAGGCTTAGTGGTAAAGAAGGGCTCAAAAATGCGGGCTTTGACCGCTGCGGTCATGCCGTGGCCTGTATCAGAAATGGTCAGAGCGGCGTAGGTGCCAGGCTTACAGTTGAGCTGGCCCAGCGACTCATCCGGTCCTAGATCGAGCTGAGCGGTGGCCAGGGTGAGATCGCCGCCGTTGGGCATGGCGTCGCGGGCGTTGACCACCAGATTGAGAATGACCTGCTCTAGCTGGCTCGGATCGACTTCAATGGCGGGCAGATGGGGGGCCAACTGACTAATCAGGCGAATGTCGGCGCTAATCAGGCGTCTGAGCATAGCTTCCAGATCGCTGATCACCGCGTTGAGATTGAGCACCTGGGGGGCGAGCATCTGTTTGCGGCTAAAGGCCAACAGGTGGCGGGTCAGGTTGGCCGCCCGATCCCCAGCGGTGTGGATGTCAGTGGCGATCGCCCGCAGCGGGTCGGGGCCGGGCAAGGCCGACAGCAGCATATCGCTACAGCCCAAAATAATCGTCAGCAGGTTGTTGAAGTCGTGGGCAATGCCCCCCGCTAATTGGCCCACTGCCTCCATCTTCTGACTTTGCAGCAGCTGGGCCTCTAGGTTCTTTTTCTCAGTCAGGTTGAGCATACCGCCAATCATGCGCACCGCCTGGCCCTGGTCATTGCGAATGATATAGCCTCGATCCATCACATAGGCATAGCGACCGTCCTGGCAGCGAAACCGATACTCGTCAGTCCAGAGGGCGGCGGTGCTGGCTAGGGCCGTCTGCATAGACTCAAGCAGCCGCTGGCGATCGTCGGGGTGCAGACGGCTGCGCCACCAGTCGTTGGCGGTGATCAAGTCAGCGTCGCTGTAGCCAAACAGGGTTTTATAGCCCTCCCCGCGCCAGGTGGTGTCAGTGAGAATATCCCAGTCCCAAATGGCATCGTTGGTCGCCTTAGACACCAGCCGAAACCGTTCTTCACTGTCGCGCAGCTGTTGTTCCGCCGCTTTCTGAGCAGTGATATCTTGAAATGCGCCCTGCACCCGCACAATAGCTCCGCTGGCATCGCGCACCGCCTCGCCAATCGACCGCGCCCAGATGGGGCGACCCCGAGCAGTAACCACCTGTAGCTGTAGATCAAAGTTTAATCCCGACTGCATACAGGCCTCAAAGGCCGCCTGAATTTTGGCCTGATCGGCGGGCGCATAGTACTGATTGGCCTCAGCCATGTGGGGCACATGGTCAAGGGGTTGTTCCAAGATGTGGTACATGTCGTCCGACCAAGTCATGGTCATCTCCGGCAAATCTACCCACCAGGCCCCTAGCTGACTGACATGGGAGGCCACCCGCAGCAGGGCCTGACTGCGCTGCAGCGCGGCTTCGGCCTGGCGCTGCTGGGTAATGTCTTCGGCGACGCCAATGATGCTGATGGGGGTGCCGTCGCTGTGGCGCTGCACCGATACGCTCAGGCGACACCAAACAACAGGCCCTGCCTTGGTGAAGTAGCGTTTTTCAATCACAAAGCTGTGACGCTGACCCTGCAATAGCTCGTGCAGTAACTCTAGATTGCGGGGGCGATCGTCGGGATAGGTCAAAGTGGCAAAATCGACCTGGCGCAGCTCGGCTTCGGTATAGCCCAGCATTTGGCAGTAGGCGGCGTTGGCTTCTAAAAAACGACCGTCGGGCGTAGTCATGGCAATGCCGATGGCAGCATCTTGAAACAATTGACGAAACCGGTTCTCGCTCGTTGTTAAGGTTGCCTTAGCGGCCTTTGGAGCAGTGATATCAATAACCTCGGGGTGGTAGGTGGCCCAATCAGTGATTCCTTGGGGTTGCAGCTTGTTCACCAGGGCTCTGACCGCCGACCAATCTTCTTTCCACAGCGAAACCGGCACCTCCCCAAAGATGGTTGGGTAGCGTTGGTCTTGGTCGGTCAACTGGGTCGCAACGGGGGAGTCGTCGGTCGTTGCGAGTGTGGGTGGCGGTGAGACCTGCGTCTGTCGGCGGTGGCGCTCAAGGGCACAGCCCACAGCCCGGATCATTTCCGCCGGAGGGGTTTGCCCTTTGATCAAATAGTCTTGGGCTCCGGCTCGAACGGCCTCTAGCCCCAGCGGGGTCTGGGTGGGGCTCACCAGCACAACCACGGGCAGATCAGCCGCCTGGGCTTGCAGGGTTGCTAGGGCCTCTAGCCCCCCAGCGGCTTCTAGCTCTAGCACCATGCCATCTACAGGATGGCCCGAACTCAGGTAGGCCAGGGCGGCCTCGACCGGGTCTATGACGATCGTCACAAAGTCGGGTGCGGTGAGATTGCTCAACGATACCGCATCGGCTCTTGCACCAATCCAGAGAATGTGACTAGTCTGTTGTCCAGTCATAGGACGCCTCCCGCTAGCCCCCGTCGCTATCGTTTACTGCAATGGGCATGCCCCTAAGGATGGCGATCTAACCCCTCTTCCCTACCATCGTAATCTAGGGCCTAGGTCGCGATCGCCATGGCGAGATCGCCTGATCCCCACCGTCTAAAATGCCCCCGAGGTCAGCTGCTGGGTTTCGATCACCCCTTCAGCCTGATGGGCGATCTGTCGCAGGGCATCGAGCAGGCCCGGGTCAGCTGAGGCCCATAACCCCCGCTGGCTGGCCTCTAACAGCCGCTCGGCCATATCGCGCAGCGCCCAGGGGTTAGATTGCTGCACAAAGGCCTGCACTTGAGGATCCAACACATAGGCCTGAGCCACCCCTTCGTACATGTGGTCGGCAACGCAGTGGGCGGTGGCGTCGTAGGCAAATAGATAGTCTACTGTGGCGGCCATTTCAAAGGCCCCTTTGTAGCCGTGGCGCATCACTCCCTCGATCCACTTGGGGTTGACCACGCGGGAGCGGTAGACCTTGGCGATTTCGGCGGCCAGCGATCGCACTTTGAGCTTGGCCGTCACCGCATTGTCGCCAAAGTAGGTGGCGGGCGATCGCCCCTGGAGGCTGCGGGCGGCCACAGTCATACCCCCTTGAAACTGGTAGTAGTCGTCAGAGTCGAGCAGGTCGTGCTCACGGTTGTCCTGGTTGTGCAGCACCACCTGCATCTGCTGCAGCCGCTGGGCAAAGGCTTCGGGGGCGGCGCGGCCCTGGGCATTGCGTCCGTAGGCGTAGCCGCTCCAGTTGAGGTAAGCGCGGGCCAGATCTGCGTCGGTGCTCCAGTTTTGCGATTCGATCAGCCCCTGCAAGCCTGCGCCGTAGGCCCCCGGTTTAGAGCCAAAGATCCGGTAGCGCGATCGCACCGCCGCCTGCTCTGCTGTCAGCCCCTGGGCCTGCCACTCAGCCAACTCTTGCTGCACCCTGGCTGCAAGAGGATTCTGGTCGGCGGGTTCTGCCAGATCGGCCACTGCCGCCACCGCCTGGTCAAACAGGTCGATCAAATTGGGGAAGGCGTCGCGAAAGAAGCCCGAAATCCGCAGGGTGACATCTACCCTAGGCCGCCCCAGGGCCGACAGGGGCAGCACCTCAAAATCGACCACCCGCCGCGAGGGGCCATCCCACACCGGGCGCACTCCCATCAGCGCCAGGGCTTCGGCGATGTCGTCACCGCCGGTACGCATGGTCGAAGTACCCCACACCGACAGGCCCAGGGTCTGGGGGTAGTCGCCGTGGTCTTGGGTGTACTGCTCGATCAGCACCTCAGCCGCCCGCCGCCCCACATCCCAGGCGCTCTCAGTGGGAATGGCGCGAATATCGACCGAGAAGAAATTGCGCCCGGTGGGCAACACATCGGGCCGGTTGCGGCTGGGGGCACCCGCTGGGCCGCTGGGCACGTAGCGCCCGTCCAGACCCGCCAGCAGGTTTGTGATTTCGTCAGTGGTGCGAAGGAGAGCGGGCAACAGAGTGTGCTCAATCCACTGAAGTTCGGTAGCCACAGCCTCCCCTCCTGGGAGGGGTGCCCCCAGGGCGGGGTGGGTCTCGGGGTCTGGGCGAACCCACCCCTGCCCCACCCAGGAGGGGAGTAGCCCTTCCACTAACCTGGCCGCTTCTTCCTCCAGCCGCGCGATCGCATCCCCCACAATCCGGCAGTTCTCTAACCCGGTGAAGGACTCCCCCGGTTCGGCGGTGAGGGGGTCGAGGTCGAGTCCCCAGGCTTCGGCGATCGCGCGGGTTAGCCCCTGGCGACCGGGGCCGGGGTGGCGGGCGATCGCCACCACCAGATCCCTGAGCTGGCGACCGTTGGGGCACTGGCCAAAGATATGCAGCCCGTCGCGAATCTGGGCCTCTTTGAGGTCACAGAGATAGGTATCGAGGGTGGGGAGGAGGGTGGGGAGGGGGGGAGCGGGTGGATGGGTGGATGGGTGGGTGGGTGGATGGGTGGGGGAGATTTCGGTGAGGAGGTGGGTGTCGGTGAGGAGGGTGAGGATGCGATCGCCGATGAGTTGTAAACGGGTGGGATCAAGGCTCTGGGCTTCGTAGTATTCGTCTACTAGGCCTTCTAGCTTTTCTAGGGGGCCGTAGAGTTCGGCGCGGGTGAGGGGCGGTGTCAGGTGGTCGAGAATCACCGCCTGGGCACGGCGCTTGGCTTGGGAGCCTTCGCCGGGGTCGTTGACGATAAACGGGTACAGGTGGGGCATGGGGCCAAACATGGCCTCGGGGTAGCAGTTTTGCGACAGGCCGACGCCTTTGCCCGGCAGCCATTCTAGGTTGCCGTGCTTGCCCAGGTGTACGATCGCCTGAGCCCCAAACCCCTGCCGCAGCCACTGGTAAAAGGCCAAGTACTCGGGGGTCGGCTCTAGATCTGGCGAGTGGTAGTTGAGGCTGGGGTCAAGGTCGTAGCCCCGGCTGGGCTGAATGCCGATGAAGATGTTGCCGAACTGGAGACCGGGGATGGGGAAGGTGGGTGGGTGGATGGGTGGGTGAGTGGATGAGTGGATGGATGGGTGGGTGGATGGGTGGATGGGTGGGTGGGTGGATGGGTGGATGGGTGGGTGGGTGGATGGGTGGATGGGTGGGTGGGTGTTATCGCCCTCACTCCTCCACTCCCCGCTCCCCCACCGGGCCATCATGCCAGCTCGAACTGTGTCCGGGAGGCTCTCGAAGTGCTGGAGATAATCCTCAATGGGCAGGGACTGATGGACTTGGCGAAAGTCTTGGCCTTCGGGGTCGTTGGTGACGCCAGCGGTGAGGCGATGGATTAGCGCATCGCCATCGGTGGGGATGTCGCCGAGGGTGTAGCCAGCAGCTTTGAGGGCGTGGAGAACAGCGATCGCACTCTGGGGCGTGTCGAGGCCAACACCGTTGGCGAGGCGACCGTCGCGGTTGGGATAGTTGGCGAGAATCAGGGCGATGCGGCGATCGCCCACGGGGGTGCGCCGCAGCTTGGCCCAATGGGCGGCTAGGTCAGCGACAAACTCTACCCGGTCTAGCACAGGCTCGTAGGTGACCACATCGGTTTCCAGCGCCTCGCTGCGCTGATTAGCGGCCTTAAACGACACCGCGCGGGTGATGATCCGCCCGTCCACCTCCGGCAGGGCCACATTCATGGCGATGTCGCGGGGCGATAGGCCCAGGCTCTGGCTCTCCCAAGCCTCCCGCGTGCCGCCGCTGAGAATGACTTGCAGCACGGGCACATCCAGCGCCTCCCACAGGGCCAAATTTGGCCTAGCTCCGTCCAGCTTCGCCACCGAAAAGCTGGTGGTAGTCAGCAGTACATCAATGCCCGGGCCATCCTTGGGCTTGAGCAGAGCGACCAAATCTGCCTGCACCTCGGGGTCTTGCAACGACGACATAAACACCGGCACCGGCTCCAATCCCCGCTGCTCTAAGGCATGGCAGAGGGCATCAATCGGCGCAGTGTTGCTCGCCAGATAGTGGGCACGGTAGAAGATCAGCCCAATTTTTGATGTTTGATTTTGCGGTTCAGATCGCTCTGCCTCCGGTTCCTCTCTCCCAGAGGGAGAGGGGCCAGGGGTGAGGGCCAAGCTGGCATAGGGATACACCCCCACCTTAGGAATCTCCTGGGGCTCCGGCGGGTTGTACTGGGTATGCAGAATGCGATCGCATATCCACAGCAGCCCGTGGGTCATATTTTCAACCCCGCCCTCGTTGAGGTAACGCCACAGCTGGTTGGCCACCGTTAAGGGCACGGTAGAGTGGCTGATTAGGTCGGGGGCAGGGCGATCGTCACCGGGCAGCACCACCAGGGCGGCTCCGGTTACAGCGACGACATCTCTCACCACTTCTAAGCCGTAGGGCCAGTAGGCACGGCCCCCCAACAACCGCACAATGATGATCTGAGCCTGGCGCAGCACAGCGTCGGCGTAGGTGTCGATCGCCAACTGCTGTTGCAGCTGGAGCAGGTTGGCCACCCGCAGCGCTGGAGCATCGGCGGGAAACCGGGCCTGGGCCAGACTTTGAATCTCGGTATCGGCGGCGGTGAGAAACACCAGCGGGGCCGGGGTTTGCTCGACAAAAATTACCCCCTCAGTATCCGGCGTCCAGCCGCCGGGGGTAGCGGCTAAGCGATGCATGGGCGAAATTTAAAACAACTACGAAATCTGAAGGAACTCTAGCGTAAGTCAGACAAAACTGAAACGAGGGCTACCATGGGTACTGCCGAATCATTCAAACCAATTTAGTTACAACCATTTTAATTAACCCCTTTACAGCCAACCTGCAATGGGCGCGCTCGGCCTCAAAATCTAAGGATGCCTGACTCTCAAAACCGTGGCACCGAACAGGTGATGCCCAGGGCTGCCCTGGCGAAACTGGGGCAATTTTTGTGTCAGTACGCTGATCAGCACCAGCTTACTTTGCTCACTGAGGCCGATGGACCTGCTAGCTCAGCGGGCCTGACTTTTTGGTGCTTGCTGGGCTCATCGCTGTCTCTGGTGGTAAGCGCGCACCCCTACACTACCGACCCAATGGGGCAGGGTCAAGCGGCTAACCAGCATGACTCCCAGGTAGTCATCGACCTAATCGCCGACGCTCAAAGCGTTGGTGAATTTATGCGCCAGCAGGGGCTAGACATACCGGCCCAGGGGCTGGCGACCAGTGCTCTGCCCGATCTCAGCCAGTTTATGCTGGCCTGGTTGCAGTCCTGGGCCGAACGGTTGGCTGAGCTAGAGCCCGGCGAGCCAGAACCCAGCGAGCTAGAATCTGGCCAGCCTACGGCAGTTGAGCCTTACCCCCCTGCCAATGCAGCGGTGGCAATTAACCGCCAGCACGAGCGTCGCTTGCTGCTGAACCAGGTGATTACTAAAATTCAGGGCAGTCTCAAGCTAACCGAGATTCTAGAAACCACCGTCGCTGAGGTGCGTCAGTTTCTCCAGGCCGATCGCCTACTGATTTACCAGTTTGACCTCAGCCCCGCCGCCCCCGTAAAGCGGATGGATGCCCCTGATGCCGATTCGCCACCGACACCTCAGCCCCAGAGCGGAGAGCATTCCATCGGCTACATTACCTATGAGTCGCGATCGAGCGATCGCCTGGCCTCGGTGCTCAACTACACTGAAGGGCTCTGTTTTCAGCAGCATCCCGACGCCCCCGATCTGGGCTTACCCTACCGCCAGGGGCACACCTTAGCGATCGACGACGTGGTCGAACACTATCGGCAGTCTCCCTGCCTGCTGTCGTTTTTAACCCAAATGCAGGTTAAATCTAAGGTTGTCGCCCCCATTTTGGTTGGCCAGCAGCTCTGGGGACTGCTGATTGTGCACCAGTGCGCCTATCAGCGCCCCTGGCAGCCGTGGGAAACCGAGTTTTTGCAGCACATTGCCGAGCACCTGGCGATCGCCATCAACCAGGCCCAGCTCTACGAACAGCTCCAACAGCAGACCCAAAACCTTGAAGTGTGCGTAGTCGAGCGCACCCAAGATCTACGCGATGCTCTGGTTGCCGCCGAGGCCGCCAACCGCGCCAAGAGTGAGTTTTTGGCCACCATGAGCCACGAGCTGCGCACCCCCCTGACCTACATCATTGGCATGTCGGCCACGCTACTGCGCTGGTCGCTGGGCGACCTCAACCCCCGCCAGCGCGACTACCTCACCACGATTCAGTCCAGTGGCGAGCACCTGTTGCGGGTAATCAACGACATTCTCGATGTCTCTAAAATTGAGGCGGGGCGCACCGTGCTAGAAGTGCGGCAGTTTGCCTTAGCCTCCCTGTGTCGCCAAAGCGTTGATGCTTTTCGCCGCGAAGCCACCCAAAACGGCATCGAGATTTCCCTCGACCTCAAACTGGCGGCTGGGCAAGAAACCTTCGTGGCCGATCCTCGACGGATTCGGCAAATTTTGGCCAATCTGCTCAGCAATGCGATCAAATTTACCCCCGCTGAGGGCAAGGTCGTGCTGCGGGTGCGGCGAGAGCAAAACGATGTGGTCTTTCAGATCGAAGATACCGGCATTGGCATCTCGGCGGAGGCTCAATCGCTGCTGTTTGAGAAATTTCAGCAGTTGGAGAACGTCCGCCAGCGGGAACACCAGGGCACCGGCTTAGGGCTGGCCCTCACCAAGCAGCTGATCCAACTGCACGGCGGCTCGATTAAAGTCAGCTCTAAGGTTGGGGTCGGCTCGGTCTTTACCGTGCGTATTCCCTTCCAGCGACCGGTACACCCCCTGCCCGTAGAGCTTACCCCCACCGCCGAACCGATTGTCGGGCGCGTGGTGCTGGTCGAAGACAACGAAGAAACCGCCAGTTTGATCTGCGACATGCTTACCGCCGCCGCCTACCAGGTGATCTGGATCGTAGACGGCTCGCGGGTGTTAGACCAGGTCGAACTGTTGCAGCCCGCCGCTGTCATCACGAGCTTGACGTTGGCCAGCGCCGATGGTCACGATATTATTGCCGCCCTGCACCGGTCCTCAGCCTCGGCCAAACCGAGCATTCTGGCCCTACTCGATGTAGATGACCAGGCCCAGGTCGAGCAGGCTCTTAAGTCGGGGGCTAGCGCCTGTATCCATAAACCCATTGATCCCCGCCAGCTATTGGCCACGGTCAATGCCGTGATGGCCAGCCACCCGCTGTAGCTCTTAAAAAAAATGCTGGCGGGATAGCTGAGCCTCTACTTTCCGGTCTCGTTTAGGTTTCAGAATTGGGGGCTGGTCCGCCAAAATTTGGCGTCAGGTAAGCCACCAGCGCGCCAATCAAAAAGCCCGTTATGTTGCGGGTTAGGGGTAACCAGTCGCTGGTGCGGCTAATCACTGGCCCCAGGCCAAAGGCAAAGAACAAAATTCCCCACAGGGGCGAAAAAATCAGTACCCACTGCCAGGCCAACACCTGCCCCGGCTTGCGCGGGTGAGCGGCAAATCCGCAGATCACCCCTCCTAAAATCGAGGTGATCAAGGTCAGCACCCACTGCTCTTGGGGTAGGCCGGGCACCACATTGCAGCCCCCCTGGCGCAAACAGCCCTGAATCGACTCTAGAGCGCTCAAAATAGAGTTGTCTTCGCCGTTCTCGCGCACAAAGAACTGGTTACCATAACGGGTTTGTAGCTCAATCCAAAAGGTGCGGGGCAGCAGGTCATAGACGGCATCACCCACGCTGAAGTTGAGCAGATTGCCGCCGCGCGGGTCAGCCACCAGCATGATGCTGCGATCGTCGAGCCCCCAGAAGTCTTTGACGGCGCGACCTGGGGTTTGGTCGTACTGGGTTAGCACCCGTAGCTTCCAGCCGGTCTCGGTTTCAAACTGGTTAAGTTCAGAATCCAGGCTTTCTTCTTGACGAGCGCTGAGAGACTTGGCCAGGTCGATAATTGCCGTTTCTTTGTCGGGCAAGAGTTCAGGGTTATCGTAGGCCCAGGCGGGGGCCATAGGCAGCCAAACGCAGAGGCCAATGACACAAATGACTAAAATTTTCAGTGCGTTTCTCATACTGACTTGCCGTAACAACCTAGAACTGACAACGACGGAGGCCACCCCACGATCTGCCAAGGTAAGGCAATAGTGAGGCATAGTCCTTAATTTAGTCTATACCTTTGTTAACAGTTGTTTACATTGCTCTAATATTAATTCGCCTAGGGACAGGGGTAGCGCCGGGTGGTCTCGACGGCAGGTAGGTGCAGGCTAAACCGGGCTTGGTTGGGCTGGCTGGGGGTAAACACCAAATCACCTCCGTGGGCGCGGGCGATTTCGCGGGCGAGGCTCAGGCCCAGGCCTAGACCCTCGGTTTGGCCCGTGCGGGCTGGGTCGCCCCGGTAGAAGCGATCGAATAGACGGTCTGCCTCGGCTGGGGTGATGGCCAGGGTAGCATTGGTCAGAGTCAGCCTGACCCACTGTTGGTCGAGGTCGGTGCTCACCCGCACCCAGCCCTGGGGCCGGTTGTATTTAGCGGCGTTGGTGATTAAGTTTTGAATGACCTGGGTGAGCAGATCGCGATCGCCTGCCACCGTCAGCCCCGGCTCGATTTCGGCGGTGAGGGTGAGGTCGGGGGCCAGCAGGGCAAAATCTTCGAGTTGTTCTTGCACCAGGGCGCTAAACTCTACCGGCTGCCGCTGAATGCTCATTTGCCCTGCATCGGCGAGGGACAACAGCAGCAGCTTGCGCACGATGCTGCTGAGTTGACGCACCTGGTCAAGCAGCTGGCTTAGGGCTTGTTGGGTGGCCGAGCCGGTGTCTACCTGTTGAATGGCCTGTTCTAACTCACCCTGGAGAATGGTCAGCGGGGTTTTGAGCTCATGGGCGGCGTCGCCACTAAAGCGAGAAGCCTGCTGAAAGCTGCGTTCTAGCCGTTCTAGCATGGCATTGAAAGCCACAATCAGCGGCTCAAACTCTGGCTCGGTGGCGGGGGGCACTCGCTGGTGCAACCCCTGGGCAGTCACCTGATTAATGCTTTGGCTGAGCTGGCGCACGGGCCGCAGAGCCTGGCCAGCCAAGGCCCAGGCTCCGCCGCCAATGGCCAGCAGCAGCCCTGGAATAGTGAGGAGATAGATGCGCTGGAGGGCGGTCATTTCCTGTTGCAGGGCGTCGAGATTGGCCGCGATCGCCAGCTGCCCCAGAGACGACGCCCGTACCGATACCCGCCAGGAACCAGCGTCAGTCTGTACGGTGAGCAACCGACGATGACCCCGCCGAGGCCCACCCGCCGATGGCAGGGGCAGGGCGGGCAGTTGGGCCGGGGCGATCGACCATTGGGGAGATTGGTAGACTATTTGCCCAGCCCGGTTGATTAATAAAAGGCCCACCTCTGAGTCGGTGGGCAGGCCCAAGTCTTTGGCTAAATCGGCCTCTAGGCGTGGGCCTAGGCTCAACCCTAAAATCGGCCCCAGCCCGGTATCTGGGCTAGGGCCACTGCCCAGGCGGCCATCAGGACCGTTGCCGGGACGAGCCAGGGGCACAGCGCGCTCTAGACGGGCATCGAGGCGATCGAGCTTGGCCTGGTAGATTAGCCAGCTCGACAGCAGGGCAAACCCCAGCAGCGCCCCACCTGCCAGGGCGGCAGCCCAGAGCGCCAGCCGCAGCCGCAGGGAGGGTCGGTTCACCCCTCGGCCTCCGGGACGCGAAAGCGGTAGCCGACCCCCCGCACGCTTTCAATCCACCGGGCGGCGTCTAGGGGGTCGAGCTTTTTACGCAACCGCTGAATGGCGACATCGACAACATTGGTGGTGGGGTTGAAGTCGTAGCCCCAGACATGCTCCAAAATTTGGGTGCGGGTGAGCACACGACCGGGCGATCGCATCAAATATTCCAGTAGGTTAAACTCACGGGCCGTCAGCTCAACCCGCCGGTCGGTGCAGGTAACGTCACGGGTGATGCGATCGAGGCGCAGGGGGCCAGCGGTGAGAAAATTTTGGCGATCGCCGCTGCTGCGCCGCACTACCGCATGGATGCGGGCTACCAATTCTTCGACATAGAAGGGTTTAGCGATGTAGTCATCAGCTCCTAAATTGAGCCCAGCCAGCCGATCGTCGAGTTCGTTACGGGCGGTGATTAAAATGATCGGCACCGTCTGCCCTGCCCCCCGCAGCGCTTTGAGAATGGCCAGACCATCCATGCCCGGGACCATAATATCGAGCAGTACCACGTCGTAAGTGCGATCGCAGGCCAGGGCATAGCCCTCACTGCCGTGGTGGCAGGTGTCAACCACGAACCCCTGCTCCTGCAGCCCCTGGGCCACGAACCCGGCAATCCTAGCCTCGTCTTCTACCAGTAATACGTTCATATCGCTGCTTAGCCTAGCACCGCCCCACCGCCTAGAGCATGACAAAGGTGTAATTTAGCCGCCATGGTTTTGTCATGGTGTCTAGACTTAATAGATCTTGTCAACCTTAAATCACCCCTTAGTTGAGTATGGTTATGCACCGTTCTCTGATCACCGCCGCCCTCACCCTGGGACTAGTCGGCAGCCTGGGCCTAGCCGCCTTTAGTCAAACTCACCAGCGCCCCCAGCGCACCGAGCAGACTCAAGGCTATCGCCAGGGTCGGGGGCCAAGTCAGGCCCTGGCCACCGCTGCTGCTCAGCTTGGCGTCAGCGAAGCTAACCTGCGGGCAGCCCTGGGCATTCCCACCGAGATGCCGCCGCGCCCTGACTTGGCGGCGGCGGCTACCCAGCTCGGCGTCAGCGAAACTGACCTGCGCGAGGTTCTGCGCAACACCATGCGCCAGGCCAGGCAAAACCGGCCAGCGACAGGCGAACGGCCCGACCCCCGCGCGGCCCTAGCTGCTGCCGCCGCCCAGCTCGGCGTCAGCTCAGCCCAGCTTCAGAGCGCCCTGGGCCTGCCCGCTGAACTGCCACCACGCCCTGACTTAGCAGTGGTCGCCACCCAGCTCGGCGTCAGCGAAGCCGACCTGCGCGAGGCCCTCCGCAGCGCCATGGGGGCAAGGCACCGCCGCGCCAACCCCGAAGCCCAAGGGCAGTAAGCCCGCCAAATACCTTTACGTGTCCTGAATTTGACCCACCGCTTGCCTTCGGGCTGATGGGTCACATTCAGGCGTTTTAACCCCTGCTGGGGTCTGGCCACATTAACGTTGATTTAGAAACCAGGGCGGATGAAGGGGATCGAACCCTCGAATGGTGGAATCACAATCCACTGCCTTAACCACTTGGCTACACCCGCCATATTTGCGTTTTTTACTATAGCACCGATGGAGAGTTATTCACTATGGCTGGCAAAATTTTTCTGAGGAGGGGCTATTTCTAGGCAGGGAGGGCGGTAGTTCGTAGAATCTAATCAATCCCCCAGGGGTGATCGCCCCTAGCCGTTCTGGCCTCGCTCCAGCCCATGTCGGGGGTGCCGTCGAATTGCGCCTTGCTCGATCGCTGTGTCTATGTCGGTTTCTATCATCATCCCCACCTGGAATGAGGCCAGCTGTCTAGGCCGCACCCTGAGCAGCCTGCAAACCCTCAACCCACCCCCGCAAGAGGTGGTGGTGGTCGATGGCGGCAGCACCGACGACACGGTGGCGATCGCCCGCACCTACAGCGATCGCCTGCCCCTGACCGTGATGCAAGCCCCCACCCCAGGGCGATCGGTGCAAATGAATCTGGGGGCCAGGGCGGCCCAGGGCGATGTGCTCTGTTTTCTCCATGCCGATACGCTGGTGCCCGACGACCTGGTAGACCTGTTGCAGGGCACCCTGCTCAATCCTGCGATCGCCTGCGGTGGGTTTATCTCACTGATGACGGGTCCAGTCTCGATTCGCTGGGGCATTTCGCTACACAACGCCCTCAAGACTTACTACGCACCCTTGTTGTTTCGACCCCACCTGTTTTTTGCCCGGGGTTTGCGGCTACTGTTTGGGGACCAGGTGATGTTTTGCCGCCGGGCCGATTTCTTCGCCTGTGGTGGCTTTGACCCAGCCCTGCCGATTATGGAGGAGGCCGACCTCTGCCTCAAACTATGTCGCCGGGGCCGCATTCGCCAGATTAACCGCGTGGTGCAATCCTCCGATCGCCGGGTCGCTGCCTGGGGAGCCCTCAAGGCCAACGCCATTTACTTAATGATTGGGTTGCTCTGGGGGCTAGGGGTATCGGCCACCACACTCAAGCGGTTTTATGAGGAGGTGCGGTGAGGGGCCAGAAAAAATTCAGGTTGCAGGTCTACATTGAACCCGAAACCTTAAACCTGCAACCCTCAATTCTTACTCCCAGGCGTTTGCCGATTCACCCCCCAGTCGTAGGGCAAATACTCCACTTTAGTCAGGGCCGACAGGGGCGGGTTAGGGGCCAGGTAAGCGCCAATGTAGTCGGGTACCGAGGGGGCAACTTGCAAAAAGTCTTTGCCATACCACTTCAAGATTTTGCTGCAATAGAGCACTCCAGCTTCGGCGTCGTAGCGCACCTTGTCGGGATTGTGAATGAAGCGGTGGGCATCGGTTTCCAGTTGGGCTTCGACAATGTCGGGCAGGTAGGCCTCATTGCGCAGAATGGGGCACCCCACCGCCCCACAGACCAACGCGAAGTGAATGCGTGGCTCCTTGAACTGGGGGCGCAGGGTATCGTGTTCCAGGCCGTTGAGGCTGAGGGGTTTGCCGTCGAGGTGGTAAACCGAACGGCTAAAGAAGCGGCTAAAGCTTAGCCAGTTGGGAATGCCCAACAGCTTAGGCAGAATTGAGTCGATAGGGTACTTTTGCAGCACCTGGCGAATGGTCAGAGCGTTGTAAAGATTGATCAGCAGCGCTAGAGCTTCCTCTGAGTTCAGCCCGTCGAGGCTGTTGGGTAAGGTGTCTAACCAGGCTTCTAGGGTGGGGAGGTCGGCCTGCTGCCAGCGGGCGTAGTCGACTCGGCCCTGGTCGTTCACGTAGGTCTGAAGCAGAGAATTCCAGGGGGTAAAATCTAGCATGGCCGATCTCCTGCGCCAAGGGTCGCTGTCTCTGATGCTAACGCCGATGAATCTAGTTCGAGTCGTGGCCTGGTCGCTGGTGAACCGTTGGGTGCAACGAACATTTCCTGATGTCCCCACGGTGCCCCCCGCAGGCCTAGCAGACTGGTTGAGTCAAAATTCAGGGCCTGCCCCCATTCTGCTCGATGGGCGGCGCGACGATGAGTTTGCGGTGAGCCATTTGCCGGGGGCCTATTCTGCACCCAATATAGAAACCGCCCTGGCACTAGATCTAGAGCGCGATCGGCCCATTGTGGTCTACTGCTCGGTGGGCTATCGTTCGGCTCGCCTGGCGGCTCAGCTGCAGGCAGCAGGGTACAGCCAGGTGTATAACCTGCTTGGGTCGGCGTTTCAGTGGGCCAATCAGGGGCGATCGCTGGTCAGTCAAGCCCAACCCGTAGCGACCGTGCACCCTTTTAACCCGGTCTGGGGTCTACTGCTCAAACCGGGACGAGCCCACCGGCTAGACGACTAAACCGACGGCTCACCCCGCTACCGGGTTAGACTGGGCCAAAATTTGCTCCCACTGGGCCAGGTCTTCGGGGCGATCGATGTCGGTGAGCGGATCGAGCAATGCTACGGCTAGCCCCTGGGCCGTAGCCGCCGCCAGGGTTTGGGCCAGTACCCGATCGGTGCCCCAGTCGATGGCTCGAAACAAGCTGGGCTGGGGTTGCCGCAGCCCAATGAGGTAATAGCCGCCATCGGTAGCAGGGCCAAGCACCACGTCGGCCTGGGGCAGAGCGGCTAGGGCTGCCGCCAGATGCTCAGTCTTGAGGGCGGGGCAGTCGCTGCCAATGGCGATCGCTCCTGCTCTACCCAACTCAAACGCTTGCCTAAAAGCGGCCTCCAATCGCTCCCCCAAGGATCCATCAGATTGGGGAATGTAGACGACCTGATCGCCTAGCCAGCCCTGCATTTGGCCTTGGCTACCTCCAGCGAAGTGCACCGCTACCGCCAGGGGAAGCTGCTGGGCTGCCGCTGTCACCTCAGCCAGCACATACTCACTCAGCCGTCGCTGAAGGCTGGCGGCCCCCTCCGCCCCCAGGTGGGGAATCAATCGGGTTTTGGTGCGCCCCGGCTCTGGGTAGCGGGTAAACATCAGCAGCCCATAGGTTGCAGACTCGTCTATTGGAAATAAAGACATGGCATTGATGCGGCAGATTGCCTTTCATCGTAGTTTTTTGTGGGGCGTTGAGCCGCCTGTTGCAGCAGCTGATTTAGATAGGACACGTTGCCAGGCGACATCCTCTGGTAGGGGCATTGCAGAGTGTCGTCCGACGTCGAACCTTCTGAACCCAATAGACGTTTGCAATATCCTGGATTATTGTTCACAGAACGGATACCAAATCCGATCTACCACCTTCGCCCTTTTGAATCGGGTGTAACCAAGCAGGATTGAGTGCAATATCAATCGTCCATGCTGCTGACGCGGCACCCCCAACGATGAAAAGCTAGGCTATTTTCAGAGCAAATCCGAGTCACATAACCCCGATTACAAAAAGGCCAATTCGTAGGGGCAAATGGCATTCGCCCTACACTATTTCGGGGGTAGCCAAGTCGGATTTAGCTAACCCCAAGAAAATAGGCGCGGCAAGACTGCCACGCCTACTGCATCAGCTCTTCCATCCGCAGAAGAGCCGGGTAGATGCATAACTCATTACTGACTCGGCAGGTTGCCAGGGCGCACCGTAACGGTTTGCTCACGGCCATCGCGCCGCAGGGTGAGGGACAGATTTTGCCCCACCGTAGACCGCTCTACCGCCTGCTGCACCGTGCTGCTGTCTCTCACCGGCTGTCCCTCAATCGCTACAATGATGTCGCCTTCGCGCAGACCGCCCTGGGCCGCTGGGGAGTTGGGCATGACCCGGCCAATCAGCACGCCGGACTCGGCTTCGACCGAGAAGGGGCGGTTGGGGTTGCTGTTGATGTTTTGCTTTAGCTCCGGCGTCAGGTTTACCATTTGAATGCCCAGGTAAGCGTGCTCAACCCGGCCATTTTGAATCAGCTGGCTGCTAATCCGCTGCACGGTGTTGATCGGGATGGCGAAGCCAATGCCCTGTGCTCCCTGAATAATGGCGGTGTTGACGCCAATGACTTCGCCATTGAGGTTAAGCAGCGGCCCACCAGAGTTGCCGGGGTTGATAGCGGCATCGGTTTGGATGAAGTCAACCCGCTTGTCGGGGACGCCCACATCGCGGCTAGAGCGACCGGTGGCGCTAACAATACCAGCGGTGACCGTGCTGTCTAGGCCAAGGGGGTTGCCAATGGCGATCGCCCATTCACCGGGCTGAATTTCGTCGGAGTTGCTGAGCGCGACCGTGGGCAGGTCGCTGGCCTCAATCTTGATTACCGCGATATCGGTGACTGAATCAGCACCCATGACCCGGCCAGTGTAGCTGCGGCCATCTTTGAGAGTGACATCAACCTGGTCGGCTCCAGCCACCACGTGAGCATTGGTGATGATTTGGCCATCGGCGGAGGTGATAAACCCTGAGCCAACGCCCCGCCGCACCTGCTCACCGCGAGGAGTTGGCATGCTGTCGCCAAAGAATTGGCGCAGGCGCGGGTCTTGAAAAATGGGGGGAACGTTGTTTTGCACTGTGCGGGCGGCATCAATGCGCACTACCGAAGGACCAACTTCGCGCACGATATCGGCAATGACGTTGGGGCTAGAGACCGAGGGGGCAATGGCCAGGGGGGTGCCTTGGCCAGGAACCTGGGCGGTTTGGGCACCAGCCTCGGGGGCAGGGGCTTCAGAATTGTTGTTCCAAAAGCCATTATCCCAAAAGACCTCTGTAGTCGCGGGGGCGTTGGTCGATGGCTGCCCCCCGGCGTTAAAGACTTGGCCCCCGGCAGTGACGATACCGGCTCCTAAGAGCATGAGCGCCAGTGACTTAGCCACGGGGCTGTACCCAGAAGCCCGCCCAGAAGCGCGTTCAGGGGCACGTCCAGATTCATCTTTCTCCATAGTTGTATCCTCGCTTGTCTCTCTTATGATATCTATGACTATAAAGTCATGCTATGGCGGGCCAGTGGCGGGGCCGTGGCGAAGCTGTGACACTTTGGGGTGTCGCATTGGCGGCATGGACAATTGGCATTAGTACTTAATGCGATCGCGGTCTTTGTGGGGCGCGGCGTTCTTGACCACAAAATCGATGATTTTGCCTGCCACATCGATATCGGTAGCCTTTTCAATGCCCTCTAGCCCCGGCGATGAGTTGACCTCCATAACCACCGGGCCGTGGTTAGAGCGCAGTAGGTCAACCCCGGCTACCCGCAGGCCCATGGCTTTGGCAGCGCGAATGGCGGTGCTGCGTTCTTCGGGGGTGAGGCGAACTTTAGTCGCTGACCCGCCCCGGTGCAGGTTAGAGCGAAATTCGCCGGGGGCTCCCTGGCGCTTCATGGCGGCCACCACTTTGTCGCCCACCACAAAGCAGCGGATGTCCATACCGCCCGCCTCTTTGATAAACTCTTGCACCAGAATGTTGGCATCTAGCCCGCGAAAGGCTTCGATCACGGATTTGGCGGCCTGCTGGGTTTCGGCCAGCACCACGCCAATGCCCTGGGTGCCTTCGAGCAGCTTGATCACCAGGGGGGCACCGCCGACAATATCGACTAGGCCGTCGATGTCTTTGGTGGAGTGGGCAAAGCCTGTCACCGGCAGGCCAATGCCCCGGCGGGCCATGATCTGAAGCGACCTGAGTTTGTCGCGCGACCTGGAAATGGCCATAGAAGTATTGGCCGTAAACACCCCCATAATCTCAAACTGACGTACTACCGCCGTGCCATAGAAGGTATTTGACGCCCCAATCCGGGGAATTACCGCTTCTATATCGATCAGGGGCTGGCTTTGGTACATCACCTTGGGCTGGTGGGAGGTGATATTCATGTAGCAGCGCAGGTGATCGATCACCTCCATTGCATGGCCCCGCTCCTCCCCTGCTTCCTTGAGCCGTCGAGTCGAGTAGAGGTTTGCATCCCTCGATAAAATCGCGATTTTCATAGTACCTTCGGAAAATTCTCTAGGGGTAGCACTTGGGATCGTCTCAGGCTATTGGGGACTGTTGGGAAGCGGCTGGAGGTACGATCGCCCGGGGTCTACCAGGTAACGCCGCCGCACCGCCTGCCGGCCCAGCAGCATTCTAAAGCCCATCTCATCGCGATTGGTTAAGGTTAGCTCAATGGCCCACACCACACCGCCCACCTGCACCGGCGTCTCAATTACCGGGCGCAGTTCTGCCTGGCCGCCAGAGTTGCGCACCAGGCGATGGTCTAGCAGCACGGCCTCGGCGGTAACGCTATCGTCGTCGTTGCGCTGGAGAGGATGGGCCTGAAACCGCACCATCGCTCTACCACCGCGCTCAAACCGTTCGACTCCAAAGGCGTGGAGGCTGGACGAACGAGCCCCCGTGTCGATCTTAGCCTTGATGGCATCAACCCCTAGGGCGGGCAAGGCCACCCATTCGCGCCAGCCAATTATTGCAGCCGTTGCAGCACCAGAACTCATACCACCTCTGAGAGCATAACAGGGAACATAGCCAGACAAGGGATGGGTTGTCCCTAGGGGAAAACGGGGGCGCTGAGGACCTCGGTTGGCCTGGTTTCGAGCCCAGCGGCAGGTGTTTCTGGCAGTGTTTCTGGGGGCGGTGATTCTGCCGGAGGGGCAGGGTTGAGGGTGGTGATGAGGCTGAGGGGGTAGGTGTCGTTGCCCAGGGCGGCAGCAAAGGCGGCGGCTAGGGCGGGTTCAAACCGCTGATCATTTTCTAGGGTGAGCTTGAAGTAGGCTAGCCCCAGCACCTGCATATAGCCCCATACCAGATCGGGGCGAAGGCCGATTAGTTCTGGCGGAATGGGCAAGGGCTGGTTGCCAATGGCTATATCGCCAATGGTTGAGAAGTGGGTGGCCCGACTGATCAGCAGCAGGTATTGCTGGGGGGCGGCCAGCCAGCCAAAGGGCTGAATCTGCTCTGGATAGGCTGGCGCTACGGTGTCAGCCGTACCGGCGACCACCAGAGTTGGCACACCGATTTGGCCGTAGCCCAGTTCGCCAAACAGGGCGCTGCCGATAGGGTTCATGACAAAAATCGCCTTCACCCGAGGATCGCCCAGGCTGTTGCCGGGATCAGTTAGGCGCACCATCTGGCACTGCAACAGCAGCGATGGGTTGAAGGAGAGGGTGCCGGGAGGACACACCTGGGCTAACCCATCGGGATCAAAGGTGGCCCCTGCCAGAGCCAGGGCCGTATAGCCCCCAAACGACTGACCAATGACCCCAACCCGGTTGAGATCGAGCTGATTTTGAATGGGCGAGGGGCTGGTGTTGAGACTGGTGAGGGTATTTAGGGTGAGCGAGACATCTCGCGGTCGCCGGAGAAATTCTTCATCTTGCACGATCGCACCCGATTGCCCAGCCAGTAGCGCATAGAGCTGCTGGTCATTGCTGCCGGGATGCTCGATCGCCGCTACTGCGATGCCGCCCTGGGCGAGGTACTCGGCGAGGTAGGTGTAGCTACTGCCGGTGCCCCCTAGCCCGTGGGAGATCACCACTAGGGGAAAGCCCTGGGGAGGCTTGGCCCGCTGCCCTGGCAAGACTTCGGGCAGGTAGAGTTGAACGGGGGTCGACAGACCAGGCACCACCACCTGAATAGGATCTACACCGTACTGCCGCTCGCTCGCGATTAGATCTAGCACTGCCCCCACATCGACCGGGTTGGCGGCGGCCTCTTGCTGGGCGATCGCCTGCACCTGGGTAAAGGCGACATTTGACTGCAAAATAGCCTGGTTGATCTCCTGGGCGATCCCCAGGCCTTCTGCCAGGTCAATGTGCATAGCCTGAGTAGGGTACAGCCTGAGCACATTGATCAGAGTAAAGTTGTCGGTGGGGTCGGCGGCGGCCAAAATTAACGCCCCGCGCAGGGCTTGCACGTTGGCCTGGCGCACTGGCGTTTGCACCACACGCCCAATTTGCTCTAGCAGCAGCACCCCCTGCTCGGTGTAGAGGAACTGAGCCACCGCCACCGGGCTAATATTGGCCGGAGTGCTAAGCACACCGCGAATTTGCTCTAGCTGGTCTGGAGACAGCTGAAATTGTCGGCTGTAAATTTTGAGCTGAGGGGTAAGCTCGCCCGTAGCGGCAAAGCGCTCTAGATCGGCGATCGGAATGACGCGCTGCAAAATACCGAAGGAGACAACCAAATCTTCGGCGGCGTAGCCCGGTGCGATCGCCGCTAGGGTACTCAGCATGCCCAAACCTACCGCAGTAGCACTGCGCCCCAGCCACAGCCGGGCATTCTGCATCAAAGCGAGCATTGGAGCGGGGCCATTACGCATTAGAGCTGGGGGTGGGGTGGCTACTAAGTTGGGCGACGGAGGCGACTACTGGGGAGCGGTGACAGGATGGTGTTCTAGAACGTGGTCGAGCAGCCCCTCACAGGCATCGTGGAGCAGGCTGATCACGTAGGTAAACCCTTCGGGGCCACCGTAGTAGGGGTCGGGCACCTCTTGGTCGGGGTGGCTGCGGCAAAAGTCGCACATCAGCCGCACCCGATCGCGGTGCTGACCGGCAGAGTCGAGGGCTAGAATATCTCGATAATTGTCTCGGTCCATAGCCAAGATATAGTCGAAGCGCTCAAAGTCGCTCGCCTCGAACTGACGGGCTCGGCCCACTAGCTCAATACCTTTGGCTCTAGCCGCTTGGGCCATGCGCCGATCGGGGGCACTGCCAACGTGGTAGCTAGCGGTGCCCGCTGAGTCGCACACCACCTGATTGCTCAGCTGCCGCTGCTGAATCAGGTGGTTCATGATGTTTTCAGCCGAGGGCGAACGACAGATGTTGCCCAGGCACACAAATAACAGCCGAATGGTCATAGCGCTGTCGCCTACAGACCGGGCAGGTTTAGCCCACCGGTAAGTAGCTCCATGCGATCGCGCATGGTGGCCGTCGATTTTTCGTAGGCATCTTTCATCGCGGCGGTGACCAGGTCAGAGAGCACCTCAGCGCCTTCGTTGAGCGCATCGGGGGAAATGGTGACGCCCTTGGGTTCCTGGTTACCGCTCATGATAACTGTCACCAGGCCACCGCCCGACTCGCCTGCGATCTCCATCTGCTCTAGCTCTTCTTGCAGCTGCTTGGCCCCTTCTTGAATCTGCTGGGCTTTTTTGAAGGCCTCGGTTAGCTCCTTCATTTTGCCTAACCCAAACCCAAATCCTTGACCTTGTGACATGGAGTATCTCTCAAACGTACAGCGCACTGTTAGCATCCAGCGGGTGGTGCCAATCAGCTATACGATTCTAGCGCCCAAGGGCGAAATCAAACGCTTAAGTAGGGTTATCTACCCTTGGCCAGGGGTTAATCTAAACCTTACGCTTTTTAATATCGACAACTTCGAGTCACCCATCGGGTGAGCGAGGTTACTCACGGGAGGTCTAGGCGTAGAACTATGGGATTTTTTGATTCAGACATCGTTCAGCAAGAGGCCCAGCAGCTATTTCAGGATTACCAATCGCTGATGCAGTTGGGGGGTAACTACGGCAAGTTCGACCGGGAGGGCAAAAAAATGTACATTGCCCAGATGGAAACGATGATGGAGCGGTACCACATTTTTATGAAGCGCTTTGAGTTGTCGGAAGACTTTATGGCCAAGATGACCGTTGAGCAGTTAAAGACTCAGCTGGGCCAGTTTGGCATGACCCCAGATATGATGTTTCAGCAAATGCAGCAGACCCTAGAGCGGATGAAGGCGGAAATTGAAGCCACGGGCGGCTGAGCCACTGCCTAACCTCTCGACAGTTGGGTGCAAGTCTAGAGCAGCGTCAACCAGCTGAAGGATTGGTGCTGAAGTAAGATACCGGTTCCGGGAGCCCAGCTATAAATCAGACGATCAGATCGATTTTGCCTACGCGGGCATGGCACCGGAATGTATTGGTGTGCAGATACCTGATCTCCCACCTACGTTTACCCCTTCCTTTAAAATTCGCGATCGCATGCCAGATTTAGCTGTCGTTCAGACCGAGGTACAGGGCTATCGTCAGCGCCTAGACAGCCTACTGCTTTACCAAGACCTCTTTACGACCCCCGTGGGTGAGGCCTTTGTCGCCCTGCTGCAAGCGCTTGAGTTAGGCGATGCCTCGCTGAGCCTCAGCGCCTATGGGGCTTGGTTTAGGGCGATCGCCGCCAGCGGTGAGAGCTGGAGTAGCTACCTACAGCGCCAGATTGCCTACGCCGAAAACCCCTTCACCAGCCAGGCCCAACGGCACCCCTGGTCGGCCTTGCCTACGGCCCTCGGTCAGGCAGCCCGCCACGACCTAGAGCAGCTCCAGGCGATTGCTCACCTCACGGGCGACCAGATCGCAGCCTGGGTGCAGGCGATCGTCCAGACCCCAGCGCCTCCCGCGGTCTGGACGGTTGAGGCCCCCTTGGCCCTGTCCCAGAGGGCTACGCCGAGCCCCCTAGACCTACCCCAGGCAGCGACGTGGGCCGACCGGGTAGCCTACTTAGCCGAGCACTACCGCCGCCACGGGGCCGGGGTATTTGCCGAATATCATGCCTTTACCTGGCACCAGGGTGAACTGAGGGGCATTGCCACCCCCGACCCCATCCGTCTCGATCACCTCACTGCCTACGACTACCCCCGTCAGCAGCTGGTGCACAACACCCTGGCCCTGCTCAAGGGCTACCCGGCTCTAAATGTGCTGCTATACGGCAGTCGTGGGGCAGGAAAGTCGTCGCTGGTGAAGGCGTTGGTGAATGAGTATGCTCCCCAGGGGCTGCGGCTGATTGAGGTGGCCAAGGCCGAGCTGCAAGCCCTGCCCCAGATTGTCGGCGAGCTCAGCACCCGCGCTCAAAAGTTCATTATTTTTGTTGATGACCTCTCTTTTGAAGACGACGATGACAGCTTTAAGGCGCTCAAGGTGGTGCTAGAAGGTAGCAGCACGGCCCGCCCGGCCAACGTAGTGGTCTACGCCACCAGCAACCGCCGCCACTTAGTGCGCGAATATTTCAGCGATCGCCCCCGACCCAGCGACCAAGACGAGGTGCAATCGTGGGATACCCTGCAAGAAAAGCTGTCGTTTAGCGATCGCTTTGGCCTCACCCTCACCTTTGAGCCCGCTGACCAGGCCACCTATCTGGCGATCGTCAAGCACCTGGCCCAGCAGGCCAACCTAGCCCTGGCCGAAGCCGATTTAGTGGCCCGCGCCCTGCAATGGGCTACCCGCCACAACGGGCGATCGGGCCGCACGGCACGACAGTTTATTGACTGGCTGATCGCCGAGAGCCAGCTGGGCTAGGGCTTACCGACCAAGGACCTACAGACCAAGGTTCTGTAGAGTAGCCGTGGTGGCAGCATCGGCGGGAAATAAGCTCTCGACTCGCAGCTCTTGCAGCGTGATATCTCGCGGTGTGCCCAGGGTAGAAATGATGGTGAAAAAGCTGAGTCGCTGGTCAGTTTTGACAAAGGTGATAGGCAGCACCGGCCACTGCCCCCCCGTCGCCACGGTGGCTGAAGCCATAGCGCCATCCGGCAAGTCGCCCTTGAGCTCGTGGAGCAATTTGGCCGGGGGGCTGTGGGGGCCTTCACTCTGGGCTTCCTGCTGGAAGCGCTGCATCAGCGAGACCGCCATCGACGGCCAATTCTCCACGTAGGGTCGTAGCCCCTGGGGATGGATCATCAGCTGCATCATATTTAGCGGTTGCCCTAGGGTCCTGAGGCGATCGCCCAGCAGCCATTCCATCAGCCGCAGAGCCCCCTGATTCGCTTTCAGTAAGTTCCAGTAGCGATCGAGCACCAGGGCGGGGTAGGGCTCTTGCTGGTGCAGCATAAAATCGATGGCCCGCTGCATGGGCGCTAACTCGGGAGCCGACAGGTCATGCTCTGAATAGAGGGGGGCAAACCCCGCCGCAGTCAGCATGACATTTTGCTGCCGCAGGGGCACGGCTAGCTGGGTCGCTAGGTGCAGCACCATGTCGCGGCTGGGCTGCGATCGCCCCGATTCTAAAAAACTGATGTGGCGCTGAGATACCTCACTCTGGCAGGCGAGCTCTAGCTGGCTCCAGCCCCGCTGGCTGCGCCAGTGTTTGAGCAGAGCCCCAAAGGATTGAGTGAGTAGTTCCGCAGGCAGAGTCACGGCTTCAATAACCTCTCAGGTAATTGATGTAATTATCTCAATTGACCACAATCGAAGGTGTTCTACAACTGAGGTTAGGCTATGTCCAACTCCGTCGCCCCGTCCTTCAATCGCCCTTCGCATCCCTGGTTGCAGTGGGTCTATCTCGGCTGTTTAATGGTCGGTGCGGTCTTGCCCTGGTGGTTTTTAGCGCCCTTTTTTCAGCAGTATGGGTTTGCCCCAGCCGAATTTTTGCACCAGGCGTTGGCCAATCCGGTGGCGATCGATCTGGCGATCGATCTGCTGATCTCGACCCTGGTGTTTTTTATTTGGGTCTGGATAGAGTTGCCTCGCCTGGGGCTAGGGCGCGGGTGGTGGGGCCTGTGCGTCGTCGCCACCCTAGGTATTGGGCTGTCCTGTGGGCTGCCGCTGTTTTTGTTGTTGCGCCACCGCCAACTGACGGTTGCATAGCCGACAGATTCAAAAGCAGCCCTCGCTCCGTCACCTGTTCTCCCCCTCTCCCCCTTCCCATGGACACCCTTCAGCTCTGGCTACTCTGTACCGTCTTTCTCGCCGCCAAAATGTGGGCCAATTCTCTGGTGCAGGGGTACTGTCGCCTGCACTACCGACAGTTTGTCAATCCTGAAGATGCCTGCTGGGCTGGGCAGGTGGTGGGCCACTCGTTACCCCCAGTGTCCCAAGATCATCCGCTGGTGGAGCGAGCGGCCCGCTGCTGGCGCAACGATTTAGAAAATATCCCGATGTTTCTCTTGGTGGCCCTGGGCTACGGGCTAGTAGGGGGAGATCGGAGCTGGGGAGCCGTGTATTTGGGAACCTTTGCGATCGCCCGGGTCTTGCATACCCTCTGCTATCTAGCCGCCCTACAGCCCTGGCGGTTTCTGGCCTACCTGCTGGGGGTTGGCGTCATGGGGATGATGGCCGCCCACAGCATTCACCTGGCCCTGGCCCTTTGACTGGTTAGGGGCCAGGGCCAGCGGTGGCTCTGGTTGGGGAAAGTGGTGTGCTGCCTATGGTTTTAACCAACGGGGCTCTAACTAATTAAGGAGAGTAAAGAACACGGGCGTCGGCCAGTTGGCGCGAGTACCCTGGCAACGGGGATTAACGTTAAGGCCAACCCCGAGAGGTATCGCCAAGTCATGCTGATCTATGGTGTTTGTCTAATTGTGGGGGGCGTGTTTGTGGTGCTGGCCGCTGTGGGCGGGTTCGATGGTGCCGACATTGATGCCGATTTTGACGTTGAAGCCCCCGGCGAGCTTGATGATATTGACCTGGGCACCCACCTCGACCAAACCCTGACGGCCTTGCGCAACCGCTGGTGGCTACCGTTTTTGAGCCTGCGGTTTTGGACCTTTGCCCTCTGCTTTTTTGGGTTGACGGGGATGCTACTCACCGGGTTGCAGCCGGGCCTGGCGGGCGGACTGGTGGCGCTGATTGCCTTACTCATGGGCCTCTTTTGCGGGCTGGGGGCAGCGCTGGTGCTGCGATCGCTCAGTCGCCAGTCGGTCAGCAGCCTGATTCGCCCCGAAGCGCTCACCGGCCAGCTTGGCACGGTCGAAATTCCCTTTAACGCCCACAGTCGCGGCAAAGTCAGCCTCAGCATCGGTGGCTCGACCGTCAGCTTTTTCGCCATCACCCAGGAGGAGCGCGAGTTTCACCAGGGGGAGCGGGTGCTGGTGGTGGGGATGGAGCGGGATAAGTTGTGGGTGGCGGCGGTGGAGGGGGTGGAGGGGATGGAGGGGTGAAGGGGTGAAGGGGTGGATGGGTGGAGGGGTGAAGGGGTGAAGGGGTGAAGGGGTGAAGGGGTGAAGGGGTGAAGGGGTGAAGGGGTGAAGGGGTGAAGGGGTGAAGGGGTGAAGGGGTGGATGGGTGGATGGGTGGATGGGTGGATGGGTGGATGGGTGGATGGGTGGATGCGTAGGGGCAGACCTATGTGTCTGCCCTGCCCCCAAATGGCGATTGTGTCTGCCCTGCCCCCAAATGGCGATGACAACGGGGAATTTGGCACACAAAGGAGCGCGCAGGTATGACAAAAAACATTAACCAGACCGAAACGATCGCCCTGGCAGAGGCAATGCCGATCGCCCAGACGGGCGGACGAACCCTAGGCGGTGGGGCGATCGCCGTCTTGATCTTCGCCCTGCTAATCGTGATCTGGGGGGTCAACGCCCTGGTGCAGATCTGTGACCCCAACAAAATTTTGATTATCTCGGGCCGTCAGTACCGTCGCGCTGACGGGCAGACCATGGGCTACCGGGTGATCTACGGTGGGCGCACCTTTCGCATTCCCATTCTCGAAACGGTCAAAACCATGGATTTGACCACCATGCCGGTGCCGATCGAGGTCACCAACGCCTACTCGAAAGGAGGCACGCCGCTGGATATTCAGGCGATCGCCAATGTGAAAATTGCCCGCGATGAAACCCTAGTTGGCAATGCGATCGAGCGCTTTTTGGGCCGGGGCCGCGACGAAATTGCCCGCGTAGCGCGAGAAACCCTAGAGGGCAATCTGCGCGGCGTGGTGGCCACCCTCACCCCCGAGCAACTCAACGAAGACCGGCTCCAGTTCGCTGAACGCATCGCCAGCGACGTACGCAACGACCTGGTGAAGCTGGGCCTTCAGCTCGACACCCTCAAAATTCAGAGCGTGGCCGACCGGGTTGACTACCTCAACTCCATCGGGCGGCGGCAGATCGCCAACGTGGTGCGCGACGCCGAAATCGCCGAATCTAACGCCGTGGCGGAGGCCGAGCAGATCGAGGCCGACAGCACCCGCCAATCGGAAGTGGCCCAAACCCAGGCCCGCACCGTGATTCAAGAAAAAGAAAACGAGCTGCGCCGGATCACCGCCGAAGTCGAAAAGCAGGCCCGCATCGAAGAAGAGCGCACCCAAGCCGCCGCCGAAGAGGCCCGCGCGCGCGCCCAGCGAGAGCTGCAAGCCATTCGCGCCCACCTAGAGCAGGCCCGCCTAGAGGTGGAGCAGGTGCTGCCCGCCCGCGCCCAGCAGCGCGCCCAAGAATTCCACGCCCGAGGGGCCGCCGCCACCCTGGAAGAAAACGCCAAAGCCTCGGCCCAGGCCAGCCAAATGCTGGTCCAGGTCTGGCAAGACACGGGGGTGAATGCGTCAGAACTCTTTTTGGTGCAGCAGCTAGAAATGGTGCTCAAAGAAGCGGGGCGGATTCCCGGTCGGCTGCACCTGGGCCAGGTGAATGTGATCGACAACGGCGATGGCAAGGCGATCGCCTCGCTACTCAACGCCTACCCCGAAATGGTGAAGCAGTTTCTGCGTCAGTCTGAAGACATTCTCGGCATTCCCCTGGCGGCCCGCCCGCCATCGCCCCCGCCGCTGGTGCTGACTGCCAAAGCCGATCTGGCTGAATCTACCATTCCCGCCGTCAACAACGGCCTCACCTCGGAGGAGCTATGAGTCTGATTTTTACCCTGCTGGTGGTGATGTTTGGGGCTACTGGCAGCCTATTGCTAATTATCAAAAATCTCTACTACATTTGTCAGCCCAGCGAGGTGCTGATCTTTGCGGGCGATCGCCGCACGGTTAGCGACGGTAGCCGAGTGGGCTACCGGTTGGTCAAGGGCGGCAGCAGCATTCGCAAACCCCTGCTGGAAAAAACCTTCCGCATGGAGTTGACCAACATGATCATCGAGCTGAAGGTGGCCAGCGCCTACTCCAAGGGCGGCATTCCCCTCAACGTCGATGGCGTGGCGAATATCAAGATCGCAGGCGAAGAACCGGCAATTCACAATGCGATCGAGCGGCTGTTGGGCAAAAGCCGCGAAGAGATCGAAAAAATTGCTCGCGAAACCCTGGAGGGCAACCTGCGCGGCGTACTGGCCACCCTCACCCCCGAACAGGTGAACGAAGACAAAATGGCCTTTGTGCGCAACCTGCTCGACGAAGCCGACGACGACCTGGCCCAGCTCGGTCTGATTCTCGACAACCTGCAAATTCAAAACATCTCCGACGACGTTGGCTACCTCAACTCGATCGGGCGCAAACAGCGGGCAGATCTGCTGCGCGACGCCCGGATCGCTGAAGCCGAAGCTAAGGCCCAGTCGGCCCTGCAAGCCGCCGAAAACCTGAAGCGCACCTCTCTCCGCCAGATCGAGGCCAAAATTGCCACTACCCGCGCCGACGCCGATCGCCGACTGCAAAACGCCCTCAGCCAGCGCCAGGCCGCGATTTCTGAAGCCGAGTCTGAAATTGCCGCCGAAGTCGCCCGCACTGAAGCCGAGTTGGCCGTCCAGCGCGAGCGCCGCAAACAAGTCGAGCAGCAACTCCAGGCCGATGTGATTGCCCCCGCCGTGGCCGCCTGTCAGCAGGCTCAGGCCCGCGCCAAGGGCGACGCCGCTAGCATCGTTGAAGACGGTCGCGCCCGCGCCGAGGGCATTCGTGAACTGGCCACCACCTGGCAGGCCGCCGGTGACCACGCCCGCGAAATCTTTCTGTTTCAAAAGCTGGAGGGGCTGCTAGAGAATTTGGTAGCCACCGTACCCGATGTGGCGGTGGACAGCATCACGGTAATCGATGCGGGCGGCGGCGGCAACGCCACCAAGCTGGCCTCGTTTATGGAGCAGATGAAACAGGCCACCGGGGTTGATCTGGCCCAGACTTTGCAGGGGCTAGGCCAGATCAACCCAACGCCAGAGACCCTTGCGGCTAACCCCTGGACTGAAGACTAGGACCAAATCCGACTGGGCTACCCCCGAGTCCCCTGGGCGAACGGCAGTTCACCCCCACAGGTTGATGGGTTGGGTATCGGGGGTATGGAACTCAGCGGGCTGGGGCAATACCCAAATGTTTACCGTCGGGGCTCGGGCCTTGCGCTACCCTGGGGGCACCTCTATTGCCGTCGCCCATGCTGGATCTACAGCAGTTCTATGATGCTTGTGACCCCACTCAGCCGCTGCGGGGCAAGCGCTACTACATCGATTTTTCTACAGTGCGCGGTGGCGACATTGTGCATGAGCTAGAGCGCAAGATCGCGCGGCTGGCCCGCAACCGACCCACCACCCAGTTGTTCACGGGGCACATTGGCTGTGGCAAATCGACGGAGCTGTTTCGGCTCAAAGACAGCCTGACGCGGCGCAGTTATGAGGTGATCTATTTTGAGTCAGACCGCGACTTAGAAATGGCCGATGTCGAAATTTCTGACATTCTGCTCAGCATCGCCCACAACATCAGCCAGCACCTCGACACCCTGGGCATTGTCACCAAGCCCACCTACCTGCAAAGTCTGTTTCAAAACCTGGGGGCAACCCTGCGCACCCCGATGGAGCTGACCGATGTGAGTTTTTCGGCGGGAATTGCCAGTATTACCGCCTCGGCGAAGCAAAGCCCCGACATGCGCAGCCAGCTCAGGCAGTATCTAGAGCCGCGCACCCGCAGCATTATCACCGCCATCAACGACGAACTGCTGACCCCGGCCAACGATCGCCTACAAGCCCAGGGCAAAAATCGCCTGGTGGTGATTATGGACAACCTCGATCGCATCGATAGCGCCCTGCGCTCCCAGGGGCGGCTCCAGTCAGAATATATCTTTGTCGATCGCGGCGAACAGCTCAAGCAACTCGACTGCCACCTGGTCTATACCATTCCCCTGGAGCTGATGTTTTCGAATGATCTGGTGCGGCTGGCCAACCGGTTTGGCACTAACCCGATGGTGCTACCCATGGTGCCGGTGCAAAATCGCCAGGGCGATCGCGACGAGCCGGGCATGGCGCTGCTGCGGCAGATGGTGTTGATTCGGGCTTTTCCAGAGCTTAATGTCAACCAGCGGATTGACGCGGTGGGCCATGTGTTTGACGAGATGGCCACCCTCGATCGCCTCTGCCAGGTGAGCGGTGGCCATATGCGCAACCTGATTCGCCTGCTGGATGGCTGTCTGCGGAAGCAAGACCCACCCTTTTTGCGCGACACCCTAGAGGCAGTGATTCGCAATGAGCGCGATAGCCTGATGGGGCTGGTCAGCGATCGCGAATGGGATCTGCTGCTGCAAGCGGTCTCGCGCCAAGAGGTGCAGGGCGACGAAGACTACAACATTTTGGTGCGCAGCCTGTTTTTGTATGAGTACCGCGATGCGCGGGGGCGCTGGTTTGGGCTCAACCCCCTGCTGGCCGAAACCGATCGCTACCGCAGCTGGCTGGCCCAGCAGCCTCGACCATGAGCACCGCCTACACTACTGCTGACATTCTGGCCCACAACCAGACGGCCCTAGCCGAGCTACGGCGGGCCATTACCCTGCGGCCCCACCGGTTTTCGCTGGTGTTGGCCCGGTGCAACTACTCGCGGCTGCAACGCCTGGTGGTCGATCATTTGCAGGCGACTACGCCCCTGGTAGAGCGATCGCTGCCCGACTCGATTGCCACCCTGCTGCAAGCGCTCAAACCCGATCAGAACGCGCCTGCCCCGCCCGCCCTGATGGTGACCGGCCTCGATCAGGTGCACAACATTGAGGCGGTGTTGAGAGCTGCCAACCTGGGGCGCGATGCCTTTCCCAAAGCCTTTCCCTGCCCGCTGGTGCTGTGGATGAGCGATCGCACCCTGGCCCTGCTCAACCGCCACGCCCCCGATTTCAAAAGCTTTGCCGCGGCCCCCATTCCCTTCGAGTATCCGCCCGGTGAGCTGATTCACTCGCTGCACCGCAACGCCAACGATCTGTTTGCCACCATGCTGTCGCTGGGCGACGCCAGCCCCCACTACACCGAGGCCGCCGCCTACCACCAGGGGTCGGCCCTGCGCACCGAGCTAGAGTTTGCCCTAGTCGATATCGCCCAAACCCACACTAGCCTCGACGGCGAACTCAAAGCCAGCCTCGATTTTCTCAAGGGCCGCGATGCCTTTAGCCGCAGTGACCTCGATGTTGCCCGCTACCACTTCGACCAAAGCCTCGGGCACTGGCAAAAAGCGGCCCACGCCCCGCCCGCCCGCCCTACCACCGAGCCGAGCCCTGCTCCCCCACTCCACCCCTTCACGCCGCTGCCTCCCACCCCCCGGCAAAAACAGGCTGTCCTGCTCTTTTATCTGGGGGCCACCTGCCGCAGCCAGGCCGCGCTTCAGCGGGTCGTGTACGATCGCCTGCTGCACAAAGCCGAGGGGCATTTCTCTGCCTGTCTGCGCATCTTTCGCCACTTGCAGCAGCCTGAGGTGGTGGGCAAGTTTATCCACGCCCTGGCGGAGGTGCAGCAAAAGTTAGGAGCCTGGCCCGCCCTGGCCCGCACCGCCACCGAGGGGCTGACCCTGCATCGCCAAGATCCAATTCGGCTAGCCCGTAACCACGGCTATCTGGCCGAGGTGGCCCTGGCCCAGGGCGATGCTGCTACAGCCCAGCAGCAGGCCGAACGAGCCCTAGAAATTTTGGCGATCGCCGGTGCGATCGACGCCAACCCCGAGACCCTACCCACCGCTGAACTGATGGTGGCCAACCAGTTTCAGCGGGGCTGGTACCTCTACCTGCTGGGACGAGTGCACATTGCTCAAGACCAGGCCGAGGCCGCCATTAGTTTGCTCGAACAGGCCCGCCACTACACCGACCCCAAAACCGATCTCTCCCTCTACCGCAGCATTTTGCAAACCCTGCAACGGCAGCATTACCGCCAAAAAAATTACCGCGCCGCCTACGGGGTCAAGCTTAAACAGCGCCAGGTCGAAACCCGCTTTAAGCTGCGCGCCTTCATTGGCGCGGGCGAAATTCAGCCCTTAGACTTGCCCCGAGCCGCCGCCAGTTTGGCTCCCGAGATTCAAGCCTCGGGCCGCCAAGTCGATGTTGAAGCCCTCACCTACCGCCTAGAGCAGGCCCGCTACCCGCTGGTCATCATCCACGGGCCGTCGGGGGTGGGCAAAAGCTCAATTCTCTACGCTGGGCTAGTGCCCGCCCTAGCCCGATCGTTTCCCGAGGGGCGATCGACGTTGCCGGTGCTGGTGAGGGGCTACCGCGACTGGCCCGACGAGGTCAACCAGGCCCTGGCCCACGCCCTCCAGCAGCAAAATACCGACGATGGCGACGGCATTCCGCCCGCAGCCCCCATCGATCAAAGCGCTCTGGTTGACCGGCTGACCACCATGACCGAGCAGAGCTATCGGCAAATTGTGCTGATCTTTGACCAATTTGAAGAATTTTTTGTCGAAGCGGGCGAAATTCGCCAGCGGCGCGACTTCTATACCTTTTTGATCGACTGCCTCAACATTCCTTACCTTAAGGTGGTGCTGGCCCTGCGAGAAGACTACCTGCACTACCTGCTCGAACTTGAGCGCGGGTTTGACCTCGACATCATCAACAACGACATTCTCAGCCGCGACTACCGCTACTATCTGGGCAACTTGAGGGCCGACGATGCCCGATCGCTGATTCGTCGCCTCACCGACGATGCCCACTTCTACCTCGAAACCGAGCTGATCGATCGCCTGGTAGCCGACCTGGCAACGGCCATTGGCGAGGTGCGCCCGATTGAGCTACAGGTGGTAGGTGCTCAACTGCAACGCCAAGACATTACCACCCTGAGCGAATATTTGGCCCTGGGCGACCACCCCAAAGCAACCCTGGTGCAGAATTTTTTAGGCAGTGTTGTACACGACTGCGGCGTTGAAAATGCCGACCTGGCGCGGCTGGTGCTCTACCTACTCACCGACCTTGACCGAGAAAACCGGGCCTATCGCCCCCAAAAAAGCCGCGAAGATCTGATCGAAGAACTCGACCTGCGAGGAGCCAAATATCACATTGAGCAGCTGGAGCTGGTGCTCGATATTTTGGCCGGGTCGGGCCTGGTGTTTTTGCTGCCCGATATTCCCAGCGATCGCTACCAACTCGTCCACGACTACCTGGTCAGCTATGCCCGCCGAGAGCTCCCCGATGAGTTACTGAAATCACTGCATCGGGGGCATAGCTAGGGTGCGGCAATGCTGCCTAAACCACCGCTGCTGCGGCTAAATAGCCCAGAGCTTCGAGCTTGGCGATGATCTGGGCGGCGCTTTCTTCGACGGTTTGCTGGTCAGTATGGCAGTGCACCTCGGGGTTGAGGGGGGGCTCGTAGGGGTCATCGATGCCGGTAAACTGCTTAATTTCACCCGCCCGCGCTTTTTTGTAAAGGCCTTTAACATCGCGGTCTTCGCAGACGTTGAGGGGGGCATCGACAAAAACTTCAACAAAATCGCCAATGCGATCGCGCACCGTATCCCGCGCTTCGCGGTAGGGCGAAATCGCCGACACCAGCACCACCACCCCATTGCGGGTCAGCAGGTGAGAAACAAAGCCAATGCGGCGAATGTTTTCGTCGCGGTCTTCTTTGCTAAACCCTAGGCCCTTAGTCAAGTTGGTGCGCACAATGTCGCCGTCGAGCACCTCAAGTTGGCAATTCCGCTGGCGCAGCTCAGCTTCTAAAACACGGGCGATCGTCGACTTGCCCGACCCGCTTAACCCCGTCAACCAAATCGTTACTCCGCGCTGTGCTGCTGCCATCAAACTGACTCCTTCGCTAATCGATTGTCTTTAGCCGTTCTACAAAATTAAACCACTTACTGGTAACCCACCTTAGCCGTCAGCTTTTTCTGCCCCCTGCGGCTGCCAAATAGGTGAGCATACACGTAGGTCAGCTCGCCGCCCAAAAAGAAAATTTGGCTGGTGAGATAAATCCACAGCATCAGCACCATCACTCCACCCACGACCCCGTAAGATCTAAACTGGCTGCCCAGGCTAATCACACTGTTGCTGATCAGCTGCTGCAAAAACAGCCACAGCACCGCCGTAAACAATGCCCCCAACCACACATCGCGCCAGGCCACCCGGGTGCTGGGCAGCGTTTTGTAAAGCACCATCACTACCAGGGTTAGCGTTACAAACGACACCCCCAACCGCAGCCAAGACAGCAATTGCACCTGGTCAATCGCCAAAACGGTGACCCACTGATGGACGCCCTCTAGCAGCTGAGTGATGGTGTCGATGGCAATATTTGACAGCAGCGAGACAAAGATCAAACTGGTGGCCCCCATCACCAGCAAAAATGCCAGAAACCGCCGCCACAAGAAGATAAACGCCACCTCGCTAAAACCGTCAAAGCGATGATGCCGGGGCTTGGTGTGCCAAATTTTGTCAAACGACCGACTGAGGGCACCAAAAAAGCCGCTCGACGTAAACAACAAAATGCCAAAACCGACAATGCTGGCACTCGTGCGCCCCGTGTGAAACTCGGTTAGCGTGGCCCGCACCAGCGGAAAAGCATCGGGAGGCAGGGTTTCTTGGGCAAAGTTGAGCACGGCATTGTAGGCTACGGTGTTGGGGCCAATTAGAAAACCCACTATGCTCAACGACACCAAAATCATCGGGAACATGGAAAACAAGGCGTAGTAAGCTAAAGCCGCCCCCATTTCCAGGCAGTCGTCCTGCTGCCATTTGAGCAGGGTGCGACCAATCAGCTTCGTCCATGCTGATTGCCCGACTTTATATTTAAAGAAATCGAGCATAGCAGCGCTATTGATCCAGTGGTGTGCCATCGCCCACGCCCGTCGCCAATGCTCAAACCGCGCCAGTCGTCTTCCCATTCTATCGACCCTGTTTACTCGCTGGAGTGCTGTGCCAGCTACTTACAGTGGCACAAAACAAAAAAAGTAGCGCACTAGAGGAAAAAATTAGCCGATTTCAAGGCCAAGGTCGCTCTGCCGCTAGCCTTGGCCCGCCGGTATAACTCACCTAGGGGTGCTAGCTGCCTCGGGGCCGGGGCGCTAAATAACCGCATTTAAATTGTGCACAGCAGCTCAGGGCCGTTGTGCATGCGAGGGTCACTTTCTCTACCTACACCGCTCTGGCGCAGTATCCGGATCTGGGAAGCCCGGCGGCGCTAGTCGCCTACCGAGACCTTGACGCTGACATCTTTGCGCTTTGTGGCCGGGGTCACCAGGTGGGGCGGAATGGCCTGCATGGGGGCAACCGCTGAGCCTGTAGTGCTTTTCTGGCGGGCATCAGCGGCATCCATTTGATCGCAGAGGGCTTTGGAGAGTGCGATCGCACCATACATACCTGCCAAATAGAGCACAATATCAAACGCCCCAAAATATAGATGGAACATTAGCTCTAGCCCTCCTGGTTGCTCAAGTTCTTTGCCGATATTACCGCATCGTTTGCGAGGGTTCCAAGGAGCGCAGGGAATAAATGGGTTCAGTCTCGTAGGGTGCATTCGCGAAGCAATGCACCGTGGAAAGACCAGGCCAAGAGTCATTTTGCGAAGTGGTGCATTGCGGCTCCAAGAGCAAAGTGTTGGGGTGGTTGGCCTAGGCTGATGAGCCGCGAATGCTGGCGTGTTTCCCTTTATACTCTAAACAGCGATCGATGGTTTCAGCCTCGTAGGGTGCATTCGCGAAGCAATGCACTGTGGAAAGACCAGGCCAAGAGTCATTTTGCGAAGTGGTGCATTGCGGCTCCAAGGGCAATGTGTTGGGGTGGTTGGCCTAGGTTGATGAGCCGCGAATGCACCCTACTTCCCCTACTCCAACGACATGGCGGCGAAGCCTCGTAGGGTGCATTCGCGAAGCAATGCACCGTGAAAAGACCAGGCCAAGAGTCATTTTGCGAAGTGGTGCATTGCGGCTCCAAGAGCAAAGTGTTGGGGTGGTTGGCCTAGGCTGATGAGCCGCGAATGCACCCTACCCATCCACCCATCTACCCATCTACCCCACGCCCCCGCTCCAGCGGCATGGCGGCAAAGTGCTCTTGCACCAGCCGATGAATGAACCGATAGCGACCACCTACACGCTGCAACAGCAGGCGATCGGTGCAGTGATTGAGAAAGCGAGCATAGTCCCAAGGGATAACTCCTTCTTGGAAAAGAGTTATTCTTAAAGATAAGTGCTTGACACAAGCATTAAGACCACCAAAGAGGCATCCAATTGGTGCAAAGAGCAAAAAACCAAGAAGAGAAAACGAGAAAACATAAGTTAACCCACCCGAAAAACACTTATCCCAAAATCCAGAAGACAAAAGCATTCCGATTTCACGATAGCAACCAGTCTGATGCCAATGGATTAAAGCTATAAAAAACCCAATGATACATAGGATCAATTGAATTAGAGCAAATAAGACAAGAGAAGTATTAAGAGATCCACGCACCCCCTGATTTGGTGTAACTTTATATTCTTCGTTATTTACCCGCACAATGCCGAAATAAGGAACCAAAATAAGGCAACCTGCGATTATGGAGCCTAATAAGCTAACCACTGCATAGAAATCATCTAAGCTCCACAGCTTGACAGCGAGCAGCACCATCAGAAAAGTATAGATAAATAAACAAATCAAAAACAAAACCTTTTCCTTTGCTCTGTAATGATTCCAAAACTTCTGAAGAGAAATAATAAAATTGGAAAGCCGAATCAAGATTGGTCTGACATACACAGTCTCTACTTGCTTGTTAGCTTCCGAGAAGGAATATATTATTTTTTCGGCCACTAATATGTGTTCATCAAAATCAGGAATCCTATTTATTATGCTCAAGACAAAAAGCGCTGGAATGCCAATTACAATAGCAGAAAACAAGATTCGGACAAGCTGAATTGAAGGCATTGCTTCTACTATTAGTAAGAAGATCCATGGCAATATAAATAAAAGTGAGCCTAATAGGCTCGCTTGGTTTAAATATTTATCTCTTTTTTGATCTGTGGTCAGCAGGCTTGGCTGCATTTTTTCGATCAAGAACTCATCTTTTGACTGCGCTTGGAGCTGCTGGGCTAGCCACACCAACCAGTACCGAGTTTGTTGAGCGGTGGGCTGCCTATGCGGCAGATATGCTCTGCTGTTAACCATGTCGTGTAGCCGCCGCCTAACATAGACATCGAGCAAGTAGTCGAGCCGTTCCTGGGTGGTTTGCAGTCGGCTCCACTGTGCTGCATCCAGGTCATCATTCGCCAAAATCGACACGCTCAGCAGTAGCGGGGTACGCACCAGCGCTAGCAGGTCGTCGTCATGCTGTAGGGTCTCCCACAGGTGCGCCATCTTCAGCGAGGCCAGGTAGTCTCTTAGTTGCTCGTCGGTCAGCGGGCTGAGACAAATGGCCCCATTCAGGTCGAGCTTGCTAGCATAGAGTTCGTATTCTTCCAATCGGCTGCACACCAGCAGGCGGGGTGCTCCGGTGTCGCTTTGCAGCCAGGTGTTGATGCCCTGCACGGCGGGTTCCTGGCGGGCGGGGGGCAGTTCATCCAGGCCATCCAGCAAGGGCAACAGTTTTTTTTCGCTCAGCCAGGTTTGGCCCAGCTTTTGCGAGACCCCATACTTCAGCTTTAGCTCGCTTACAAACCAGTTGGCAAAGGGCTGCTTAGGGTTTTGCCACGACGATAGGTTGACCATCACGGGGATGGGTTCATCGGGGTCGGTATTGGCCCGCTGCACCAGGCTGGCGGCCAGATCTAGCATGGTGGTGGTTTTGCCTGCGCCGGGGTGGCCCAGCACCAGCAGCTTGCCGCCCACCTCACGGCGGTCAAACACCTCGGCAATGGGGGTGTTGGGGGGCAACGGTTTGGGTTTTTGATCAGCCGTTCGCAGTTCACTATCCCAGGGACGACTCACCTGGCTGCGCTGCTCGGCCATATCCAGGCGAATCAAAATCGCATTGTGCAGCGACTGGCGCAGGCGATCCTCCACCTCCGTCCACACCGCGTTAACCAGCGTTTTTTCATTGCGGTCTTGCCGCCCAGAGGGGGGCTGGGTCGCGGGCAGTGCGCCATCCCTGGAGTGCCCCTCCGACGATGGGGTGCGTGTCGGAGGGGCTAACGAGGGTTTAAGACATGGGCCAAAACCGTTTTGAGAGCGTCTAGGCCTGGGCCAATGGGGCTTTCTAACCAGGCAAACAGCTCAGGCACTCGCTGGCCCTGGGGGGCGCTGGGCGGCGAGATGTTGCCCCTGGGCGGGTTGAGCGCAAAGATCACTTGATCAAACTGGGGGCCAGGAAGATTGAGGAGGAACTGGTAGAGTTCGGTGCGGCCTGAGGGAATGGACTTGGAAGGTGAGGGAGATGGGGAGGATGGGGGAGCTTTTTTGTTAATCAGAATGGGGGTGGCGCTTTCCGGCTTGCCCGCCAGGTCGATCGCCGCGCAGCCCAGCCTGTAGGCAAACTCGACAGTGCGCCCAGCCCCCAGGGCGTCATAAAAACCCACGGCAAACTCGATCGCAGCTCTGTCGCCGATCGCCTGGGTCATGCCCACCACGTAGGGCACCTGCTCGGCGATCGCTTCGGCCTGCACTGCTGAATAGCAACCGTTGAGCACCACGCAGTGGATCGGGTCGGGGAACTCTGCCGGATCGCTAAACAGGGCAAACAAACCAGCTAGGGCGCTGCCAGAGACCAGCTGGGCCTGCCCCGTCTCATCCTCAAACACCAGCCCCTCAGCCCCCTCACCGTGGCCCGAAAAGTGAACAATCTGCGGCGTTTCTTCGAGCATGGCCCGCTGAATATCGCGCGATCGCACCGCTAGCCGCTGGGTCAGCGTAAAGCGATCGCGGTGCTGCGATCGCCTTAACCCAGCTTCAATCTCGCGCAGTTCTTCGTCCAGGCGCAGGCGGCTGGTGTTTTTGGGGTTGGCCGCCAAAATGAGAATTTTTTGCATGGAGGGCTGAGAAATTTCTCCAACTATAGTCTCAGCCTCCAAAATAGCCAAAAAAGACCGTTCTTTCCCCTCCTAGGAGGGGCAGGGGTGGGTGGGTCTTGGCGACAGAGACTTATCTAGAGCCATCTTTCTCTATGTCGCGAATGGACCCACCCCGCCCTGCGGGCACCCCTCCGAGGAGGGGACGGCGGACTAATTTCCCCAAAACTGGCGAAAATCTTCATCCTGGTCGCTGAGCTGCGCCCAGGGGGCACCCCACTGCTGCACAATCTCGGTCAGGCGATCGCAGGCCGGGCGTTCGGTGGCGTAGTGGCCCGCATCGATCAGCACGAGGTTGCGATCGCGCCCTTCTTGAAACTGGTGAAACTTGCAGTCTGAGGTTAAGTAGGCCTGGGCACCGGTCTTGGCCACTGCCCCTAGATAGCTGGCCCCGCTACCCCCCAGCACCGCCACCCGGCTAATGCTCTGGCTCAGATCGGCGGCGGGGGAATAGATCAATCGCGGCGGCGAGAGCTTGACCTGAATTAGATCAAGCAGGTCTTGCAGACTGAGGGCGGGGCTGAGATCGCCCACACGCCCATAGCCCAGGCCCTGCTGGGTGGGCACCACAGGTTCAGAATTTTGCAGGTGCAGCAATTGGGCCAGCAGGTCGGCGGTGCCATCGGCCACCTGGTCAAAGTTGGTGTGGGCGGTATAAATGCCAATATTGTGAGCGATCGCAGTTTGCACCATCTCCCCCACCGGGTCGCCCTGGATAACGCGCTTAAGCGGGCTAAAGATCAGCGGGTGGTGGGCCAAAATCAGGTTGACGGGGGTGCCCTGCTCTCGCAGCGCCAGGGCTTCGGCCATGACCGTCAGAGTGGGAGTGAGGCACACCAGCACATGGGCCGGTTCGTCGAGAATGCCGGGCTGCACCTGCCAGCCGCAGTTGTCCCAGTCTTCTTGCCAGGCGGGGTTGGCCCAGGCTTCGAGTTTAGAGATCAAATCTGCGATCGCAAGGGGCATAGGGCAAAAAACGAAAAGTAGAGACTTAAAAAACCGCTGGTCGAGGTAGCCAGCACCGAGAGAAATCTCCCTCAGTTTACCGTGCTACCTCCCGACCAACGGCACAGGAAAGTAGGGTGAACTGTCAGACCATCAACTCAATTAGTTGACGATGTTGCTCAGGGCATCTTTAATTTTGTCCATCGGTGCGGTGGCTTGATCAGAGTTGGCGGGGTGGCTCATTTGGTCGGTGTCAGCATTCTTCTGGACTTCGTTTAGCCCCTTGTTGGCCCGGTCAATCATCTTGTCGCCATCGAGCGCATTTTCAGGGCGCACAGACTTCTCAGCTTCGTTGTAGATGCCATTCAGTGGGGCGGTGCCCTGGTCGGGGCGGCTGGGGGTGCTGCTGTTGGCAAGTGCCGCAGGGGTAGCGCTCAACAGCACCAGAACACAGGCCACTGCGATCGCGGCCCGGCGCGCCCAGGTCATCACCGAAGCAAAAACGGTATTCATAGTCGGTCTCCAAAATCGGACGAAAGATTGTGCCCTGGCAATTTGGGAATCGCGCAGAGCGCCCGTTGGCCAAGACCTCACCTTTTTACCGGTTTTACCCCCGCGACCGAATCGATCCCCAGGTAGAGGAGCAAGGCAGAGATGATCACCCCCACTGCTCTGCCGTTGGGAAGACAGCCGTTGCAGAGTAGGCCTGGAGACGGGCTGGCCGTGCAGATTAAAACACCACCCATATAAACTGCTGGCACGTTTTAACGTTTCAACGGTCTAACATGCTAACGCCGGACTCGGCCTGCCTAAGAACAGCCAAAGCCCTAGCCCGCTTTGACCAAAAACTTCTCAGGAATCTGGGTGTATTGACCGACAATCTGACGAAATTCTTCGCCATCGACGGTTTCGCGCTCTAGCAGCACGTCGACTAAATGATCCATCAGGGTGCGGTGCTCACGCAGCAACGTACGGGCGCGATCGAGGCACGACAGGGCAATGCCGCGTACCTGGGCATCGATCTTGCTGGCCATTTCTTCCGACACTTCGTTGCGGGGCATCAGGTTGCGGCCCAAAAACACCTGGTTATCCATGCTTTCGAGCGCCACAGGACCAAGCTCAGACATACCGTAGAGAGTGACCATCTGACGGGCCAGGTTGCTCACCTGCTGGATGTCACCGCTGGCTCCGGTAGAGGTTTCGTCGTCCCCAAATACCTCGGCTTCGGCGGCAAAGCCCCCTAGGGCCACGGTGATGCGATCGATTAGCCAATTGCGGGTGTAGAGGCCGCTATCGATGATGTCTTCATTGGGCAGAGACTGGGTAAACCCTTCAATACCGCCCGATCGCGGAATAATCGTCACCTTATTCAGCTCGTCGGAGTGGGTGAGCAGAGTGGTGAGCAGGGCGTGGCCGATCTCGTGGTAGGCGGTCATCCGCTTGCGGCTGCTGTCGAGCAGAGGGGTGAGGCTGAGGCCAATGGTAATGCGATCGATCGCATCCTCAATCTCGGTCATGCCCATGGCCTCCTTGCGGCGGCGGGCGGTGAGAATGGCGGCTTCGTTGAGCAGGTTGGCCAACTCAGCTCCCGAAAACCCAGGGGTGCGACGGGCGACGGCCTCTAACGAAACATCGGGCTCAATTTTTTTGTTGCGGGCATGCACGTCTAAAATTGACAGTCGCCCTTTGTAGGTGGGCAGGTCAACCACCACCTGGCGGTCAAACCGACCTGGCCGCAGCAGAGCCAGATCCAGCACATCGACCCGGTTGGTGGCCGCGATCACAATAATGCCGCTGTTTCCCTCAAAGCCATCCATCTCGGTGAGCAGCTGGTTGAGGGTTTGCTCCCGCTCGTCGTTGCCGCCGCCAATACCTGCGCCCCGCTGACGGCCTACGGCATCGATCTCGTCGATAAACACAATACAGGGAGCATTTTCTTTGGCCTTGCGAAACAGATCGCGCACCCGCGACGCCCCCACGCCCACAAACATCTCGACGAACTCAGATCCCGAAATGCTGAAGAAGGGCACACCCGCCTCGCCTGAGATGGCCTTCGCCAACAGGGTTTTACCAGTACCGGGTTGGCCAATCAGCAGCACCCCTTTGGGAATGCGCGCGCCAATTGCAGTAAACTTCTCCGGGCTCTTGAGGAAAGTCACCACCTCTTGCAGTTCTTCCTTGGCCTCTTCGATGCCTGCGACATCGTCAAACACCACGCCGGTTTTAGCTTCCATTTGAAAGCGGGCCTTCGATTTGCCGAAGTTCATGGCGTTGCCCGCCCCCGATGCCGAGCGCCGCAGCAGCATCAGTAGACCAAAAATCAAAATTAGCGCCAGCAGCGAGTTGGTCGCCAGCCAGGCTAAAGCTCCACTTCCCGACGAGTCGCGAATCTCCACATCGACATCGTTAGCCCGCAAACGGCGAATCAGCTCAGCGTTGCGCTCCCCGGCAAATAGCACCACCTGCTGGGGCTGAGCATCTTCGGCTGCGCCCTCCAGGGTGACGTAGGCAATGCCTCGGCCTTCGTCTAGTTCTACCTGCTCTACCTGACCCTGCTCAATGCGCTGCAAAAACTGGCCATAGGTCAGCTCTTCAGACTCGGCCTGGGCTAGGGCCGGGGGCAGGGGCATCAGACTTTGCAGCAAGACCCAGCCCACGGTCATCAGGCCTGTGGCAGTAGCGCCAGTACGATGACGCAGGGAGGCTTGCTTACCAGGAGAACGCATGGTCATAGATGGTTTAAACTCAGCGAGACTATGCCCGAGGCTAGTATCCCCAGATACCGGATGGGCTGTTGTCTAGTCTAACCCCCTCACCCTGAAATGACCGCCTAGACTAGATACCTTTTGCCCCACGAATGAAACATCCGTGGGGCAAAAGAAAGTTTTAACTTAAAACGGGCCTGACGGGATTCGTAGGCGAAGCCTGGGCAATGCCCATACCTGCAACAGCCGACGGAACGGCGGAAGGTGTGGGGCTATATAACTAAAACGGGCCTGACGGGATTCGTAGGCGAAGCCTGGGCAATGCCCATACCTGCAACAGCCGACGGAACGGCGGAAGATGCGGGGCTATATAACTAAAACGGGCCTGACGGGATTCGAACCCGCAACTTCCGCCGTGACAGGGCGGTGCTCTAACCAGTTGAACTACAGGCCCTTGCGTCGGGCAATATCTATAGTGCGGCTTTGCGGGGCTTTTGTCAAACAACTTTTGGGAATTTCTAAAATTTTTCTTGGAACCGACTATTCCAGGAACCGGATCACCGTCACGGTGGGGGTGGGAAGGTGGTCGTAACCGCTAGCGGTGGCTTCGATCTGGCGGAGCTGTCCTAGGGCCAGACCGCAGGGCATGCCGTATTTGGCCTGCACGCGATCGCTGGCAATGGTCAGGGCGGTGCGCGATCGCGCCACAAAGTCGTTTAGAGGATAGGTGGTAGCCGGAGCGAAGTAATCTTTCACCACCAGAGAGGGAGAGTAGCAGGTGTCTTGGCTGCCGTCGGGCCATTGAATTTGAAAGCGAATCTCGGGCATGGGAGGGTAGGGGAGTGGATGGGTAGGGAGTGGGAGGGTGGATGGGTAGGAGGGTGGATTGGTTAAAGTGAACGTCTTGGGTAAGGGCGAATGGTTGTTCACCCTTACAGAAAATCCAGCCATCACTCCATCACGGTCGCTGCCATTCGGCAATGTTCCAGGTGCTGAGATCCCAGGGGGTGAGGCTGATGCCGGTGAGGCGGTTGCTGACGCCCGACACATCGGCACGGTGCACGATGGGCATTACCGCCGCCTCGTTGATCAGCAAATCGTTCATTTGAATGAACAGGTCTCGACGGGCTTCGGGATCTAGGGTGGCAGCCGACTGCTCCCAAAGGGCATCGAACTCAGGGTTGCAGTAGCGGGCGTAGTTGCTCTTAGACCAGTTATTGGCCTTTTGGGTAATTTCGTCGCAGGTGTAGGTTTTTAGGTAGGCACCGGGGTCGGGGTTGGTGTTGCCGGTGGCAAACATTTGCAGATCCGCCGAAAAGCGATCGAGCGTTTCGCGGTTGGCCGGGTCGCTAGAGAAATACACGCTGGCGTCGATGCTTTTGAGCTGCACCCCAATGCCAATCTGCTCTAGGGTTTGTTTGACAATTTCCTGGGTCTTTTGACGCACCGGGTTCACTGACGTTTGAAAGACCACCTGCATTTCTCGACCATCTTTGTCGCGGGTGCCGTTGTTATTGCTATCAACCCAGCCGGCCTCATCAAGTAATGCCTCTGCGGCTTCAGGGTCGTAGGCAAAACTGGTGTTTTCAGAGTTAAAAGGGCCTGGGGCAACTAAAAAGTTGGTAGTGGCCTGCCCGGTTGGCCCATAGAGTTGGGTGGCAATGGTGTCGCGATCGATCGCTAAATTGATCGCCTGACGCACCTGAGGGTCATTAAACATAGGGTGCGGAAACTCAACACTGGAGGTTTCACCGTCGGCGGTGGCCTGGTTGGGATCAGTAAAGTTAAAAATAATCCGTTCGACTAGAGAGCCAAAGTTGGCCACCACCTGCCCCTGCCCCGCCGCTTCTAGCTGGTTGAGAATCGCCGCCTCGACCTGGAGGTTATTGGCGTAGTCAACATCGCCAGTTTGCAGCACCGCTCGGGCCGCTGAGGTGGCGTCGCCGCCCCCCTTGAGCTCGACTCGGCTAAAGGCGACCTGGTCGGCCTCGCGGTAGTTGGGGTTGGCCTCATAGACAATCACATCGCCAGGGGTAAAGCTGGTGACCCGATAGGGGCCGGTGCCCACAGGCATGGTGTTGCCGGGGGCCTCGCGGCCATTGGGGCCGTTGTAGTCGGCAAAAATATGTCTGGGCAGCACCATGCCTTCGGTGCCCGTAAACACCAGGTACCAGGCAGGGTTGGGTTCGCTAAAGGTAATCCGCACGGTGGTGTCGTCCACCGCTTCGACGCTGTCGATAATCTCGTAGGAGCCAGCGGTGGTGGTGGCCACCTCGGGGTTGACAATAAACTCGTAGGTAAAGGCAACGTCCTCGGCGGTAACTGGTGTGCCGTCAGACCACAACAGACCTTCTTTTAGCCTCCAGGTGACTGACCTGCCGTCGGCGGCCACGCCACCGTTGTCAAGGGTGGGTTCTTCGGCGGCTAAAAACAGCACCATATTGCCCTCAGCGTCGAAGCTGGCGAGGGGTTCTAGGGTAATGCGGCTGGCTTCAGAGTCTTTAAAGCCGCTGGAGAGGTGGGGGTTAAGAATGGTGGGAGCCTGCCAGTAGAGCAGCCGTAGGGTGTCGTCGGGGGCTGAGGCCGTCTCGGCTCCAGTCTCGCTCTGGGTAGGGCTTTGGGCCGCCTGGCAGCCGGTAAACAGCAGTAAACACAACCCGGCGGTAGCGACGGCACGCACGTTCATTAGTCACCTTGAATCGACTAGGCAATAGCCTACAAGGTCGGGGGATCAAAATAGTAAGCGCCGCTACCATCGGACTGCTTTGTCTCTGGAGTGGAGTGAAGGCGTTGGCATTATTGACTGAACCTTTGGTGGATCACGCGATCGGCCCCTTCGGCCACCGAGGGTGGTGCGCCCTGCAACTGGCGGTGCATCGCGGCAATCACATCCATGGGTACTGGTTGCGATCGCCCTCGGTTGCGCTCTAACGCGACGCTCAAAGGCAGATCAAACCAGGTCAGGGTGATGTGGGTAAAGCCCGTTTGGCGAGCCGCTGCGATCGCAGCTCTTCGGTACCGCCGCCGCGCATTGGTCGCATCGTAAATTACCCCATCCAGCTCGCCTCGCCGGATAGCAACAATTCCCTGATGCCATAGGGTAACCACCTGCTGCCAAATCTGCGGCCAGTCCCCCTGAATAGCGGCATCGCCATAGAGTTCGGCCCGAATGGCATCGGTAGACACAATTTGATAACAGGGATGATCTAACACAAAGTCCCTAGCCCAAGTCGACTTACCACTGCCAGGAATACCCACCAGCATCAACAAGGGCACAGGGACGTCATGTACAGTCACCAACGGCCTGAGGCTAGATGATCATGCCGTCAGGAATAACCGCATTCTTCAGCACGACAACAATGCCGCTGCGAATGTAAAAGCCCAGATCTTCGCGCTCGGCCTCTTGCACATTGTCTTTATTGACGATCTGCACATTGCGGCCAATGCGGGCATTTTTATCAATGATGGCGCGGCGAATCACCGACCCTTCGCCGATGCCAATGGGAATCTTGCCTTGGGTCAGGTGCTGGCTACTTTCCGACAGGGGCTCGTAGTAGTCGGCTCCCATCAGTAGCGAGTCTTCGATTACGCAGTCGGCGTTGATGCGCTGGCGTAGACCCACTACCGAGTGGTGAATGCGGCAGTTTTTGAGAATGCAACCCTCAGTAATACTCGACTCGGTGATCGTGCAGTTTTGCAGCTTGTTGGGCGGCAGGTAACGCGCGCGGGTGTAGATGGGCGCGTCTTCGTGATAAAAGCTAAAGTCGGGGTGGGGCTGCTGGGTGAGCGCCAGGTTGGCATCGTAGAAGGCTTCAATCGTACCGATATCTTCCCAGTAGCCGTCAAACAGGTAGGCCTGCACATTATAGTCGCGCGACGAGGCCGGAATAATTTCTTTGCCGAAGTCGGTTTGGTCAAGGTTTTTGCGCAGCAGGTCAATGAGCACCTGCTTTTTGAACACATAGATGCCCATTGACGCAATGAAGGGCTTCTCCTCGGCCTGCTCCGGGCTCAGCCCCAGGGAGGTGGTGTCAACCCGCATTTCCTCTAGGGCTTCGCCCTTGGGCTTTTCGCTAAAGTCCACTACCCGGCCACTGCCATCGACCTTCATCAAACCAAAGTCTGAGGCTTGTTTGTAGCCGATGGGCACCACCGACAGCGTAATGTCGGCGTTTGTAGCCCGGTGGCGCTGCACAAACAGGCTGTAGTCCATGCGGTAGAGGTGATCCCCCGAGAGAATCACAAAATCTTCTACGTTCCAGGAGTCGAACAGCCACAGGTACTTGCGCACAGCGTCGGCGGTGCCCTGGAACCAGCTGGGGCTTTCGGGGGTCTGCTGGGCCGCCAGCACTTCTACAAAGCCTTCGGTAAATTGCGAAAACTGGTAGGCGCGGCCAATGTGCCGGTTCAACGAGGCGGAGTTGAACTGAGTCAGCACATAAATCTTGTGGATTTCAGAGTTGATGCAGTTACTAACAGGAATGTCGATTAAGCGGTATTTACCGGCTAAGGAAACCGCTGGCTTAGCTCGAAATTTGGTTAATGGATAGAGGCGGGTGCCGGCACCGCCACCTAAGATTATGGCCAGAACTGATTTCACAAGATTCCCTCGGTAAGCCCCACAAAATGGCTCGTTTTACGCCACTTATTTCACTTTTACAGTGTGGGCCTGCGGGTACCGCTTGACAAGGGGGATCAGGAAAGATTGTGACGGAATGTGACCTGCAACACGATAGCGGTTTTTGATGGTCCCCATAAGTCGCGATTAACTCTGAGCTGGGGGCGGGTTTGAGGCTGATGGCTGTGCTTTAACCCCCCGGATCGATGACATTGGCCCTATGCACCGAGGTTTGCGATCGCAGAGGGCCGAAGGGGCGCAGGTACTATGGCACAATGGAAGACAGTCTTAAATTTTGCCGTCACCTCTAAAACGCCTGTGAATTCTACTGTTGCGACCCCACCCGCTACCTTTGCCCCTGCCCGCCGCGCGGTATTTCCCTTCACCGCCGTGATTGGCCAAGACGACATGAAGCTGGCCCTGCTGCTCAACGTCATTGACCCCAAAATTGGCGGGGTGATGATCATGGGCGATCGCGGCACCGGCAAATCCACCACCATTCGCGCGTTGGCCGACCTGCTGCCCGAAATCGAGGTGGTGGCCGACGACCCCTTCAGCCGTTCGCCTCAAGACCGCGACGTGTGGTCTGAGCGCGGCACCGATGACCTGCCCGTAGCCCTCAAGAAAGTGCCCATGGTTGACTTGCCCCTGGGGGCCACCGAAGACCGGGTCTGCGGCACCATCGACATCGAAAAAGCTCTGTCTGAGGGGGTTAAAGCCTTTGAGCCAGGCCTGTTGGCCAAGGCCAATCGCGGCATTCTTTACGTCGATGAGGTCAACCTACTCGACGATCACCTCGTCGACGTGCTGCTCGACTCTGCGGCTTCGGGCTGGAACACCGTAGAGCGCGAAGGCATCTCCATTCGCCACCCGGCCCAGTTTGTGCTGGTGGGCTCGGGCAACCCCGAGGAAGGCGAACTGCGGCCCCAGCTCCTCGACCGCTTTGGTATGCACGCCGAAATTCGCACCGTGCGCGACCCCGAGCTGCGGGTGCAAATTGTCGAGCAGCGCTCTGAGTTTGACCAAGACCCCGCCGCCTACTTGGCCCAGCACCAGGCCGAGCAGGAAGCACTCCAGGTGAAGCTGGTCGAAGCCCAGCAGCGGCTAGCTTCGGTCAACCTCGACTACGACGACCGGGTGCGAATTTCTGAGGTGTGCTCAGAGCTAGATGTAGACGGGCTGCGGGGCGATATTGTCACCAACCGGGCTGCCAAGGCGATCGCCGCCTACGAGGGCCGCACCGAAGTCACCCTCGATGACATCAAGCGGGTGATTGTGCTCTGCCTGCGCCACCGCCTGCGCAAAGACCCCTTAGAAAGCATCGACTCGGGCTATAAGGTCGAGAAGGTGTTCTGCAAGGTGTTTGGCTTGGCCGACCCCGACGAAGCAGCTATGAATGGTCGCCAGCCCGTGGGGGCACGGTAGGAGTTTCTGTGGGTCAACGCATTCTCGGGCTTGACCCAGGGCTAGCCATTCTGGGATTTGGGGTGATCGACGGCGATGACCCCACTTCACTACCCGCTCTTGAAGGCCATGCCGAGGCCACGGTCGTCGATTTTGGCGTGATCGAGACGCCCGCCAAAACTCCGGTGGGCGATCGCCTCTGCACCATCTACACCGATCTGCACAGCCTGTTTGATCAGTACAAACCCGACCAGGTGGTGATTGAGAAATTTTTCTTTTACCGCATGGCCAACACGATCTTGGTGGCCCAGGCGCGGGGGGTAGTGATGCTGGTGCTGGCCCAGCACAGTCTGCCCTATATCGAATTCACCCCAGCCCAGGTGAAGCAGGCACTGACAGGCTACGGCAATGCCGACAAGTCAGATGTGCAGCAGGCAGTGGCCCGCGAACTGGGCCTCGATCGCATACCCCGGCCCGACGATGCGGCAGACGCTCTGGCTCTGGCTTTGGCAGGTTGGTATCAGCGCTAGAAAGGTTTTGGATTGGCGATTTTGGACTGGGGTTGCTGTGAATCCCACGTTTTTTTGAGCAAAATAGCCTCTGAGTAATAGCCGAGGGACTTATACAGCGCCTGGGCCGCCTGGTTGTCGCTAAATACCTGAAGGCTAATCTGCTTGTGCCCCTGCTGCTGCGCCCACTGGTGGGCAACCGCTAGTAGGGCCGTGGCCAGACCACGCCGCCGATGGGCGGGAACCACATAGAGCAGCAAAGCATAGGGATGGAGCATGCCGGTGCGCTGGTCAGTGGCCTGCCCCAACCAGAGGCCCGCCACCGGGCCAGCAGCAGGATCAGCACCGGCCTCGTCGATCCACCAGAGGGGGGTGTCGCGGCTGAGGAAGCGATCGACGGTGTCAGCAAGGTGGCCGACTGGCTGCTGGGGGTTCAGCTCGCGGTAGGTGCGCTCCATAAATTTGACCACGGTGGCGCGATCGCGACTAGAGCCTACCCTCAATCGGTAGCCCGGTAGTGCAAAGCCATTATTTTGCTCCATGCTAGCCCTGCAAGATAGTCTCAGCGGCTAACGCCAATTCCGGAAAAATAGACGATTGGACTACAGTCTGGTCCTGGTATTCTGTAGCCTCGTACCATCCTTCTACAAGCATGCAGATGGTTACTTTACCTACCAGCGGGTCTACAATCCAATATTCTGGAATATCCAGCACGCTATATTCTGCCCGTTTCGCCCGGTAGTCGGTGCTTTTAGTCGATTCGCTTACCACTTCTACGACTAGCAGCGGTGGCGGCTCATTGAGACGAATAACGGCCTCTCGCTCTTGCAACACCTCCCACTGCTCTAAGGTCAGCACCGATACATCAGGAATTCTAACCGTGTCCCAACGGTCGCTGCGGGGGCTTTGTAGGCCAACCGTTCCGGCTAAAGCAGTCCAAGCATTCTGAACTCGCTCAGCTTCAGCGTCAAATATCTTCTCCAAGCGCTTGATAATGGCTCCATGCCTACCCGTGCCCAGACTCAGTGGTAGCAGCTCTCCATTGACCAACTCGTAGCGGCGATCGCTGCCGTCATAGGCTAGATACTCATCTAGGGTCAGGCGCTGGGTGGTAGTGGTCATGGCATATCAGTACCGCTAATGACTAGAATTATGACATTTTTACAGTCATAGAAGCCGCTTACTCAAAGCCTGTGGTGTCCTAACTGGCCCCTTATTTCCTAGCCAGAGAGAAATGAACTTGTTAGGCTGAGGGAAGTTTGCGCGGCGTTGGTACTTACCCTATGGCAACCCAGTCTAAAACCCTGTTTGAGCAGTTTCTAGCGCCGATCTTTTCGCACTTAGTCGATCGCGACGCCCTGCTGCGGCTGCGCGACAGTATCGATTGGGAAGCCGGGGTGGCCCAGTTCACCAACCCCCAAGTGGTCTACCCCAACTACTACAAAATCAGCAACTTCCACGGCATTAAGAACGGCTACCTGACTGTCGATGCCGCCCTCACCTACGACCCCATTACCCAGTACGTGCTGCCCCCCGGTGAAACCTGGGTACGCGAGAGCCTGGTCAAGGCGATCAACGGCGAGCCTCGGCGGATTTTAGACCTGGGCTGTGGCACCGGTACCGCCACGCTAATGCTGAAGCGGCGCTTCCCTGAGGCCGAGGTGATGGGCCTCGACCTGTCGCCTCAAATGCTGGTGATGGCCAATTACAAGGCTCAAGCGGCAGCGGTCGATGTGGCGTTTCGCCACGGCAACGCCATGGCTACGGGCTTGCCTGCGGCATCCTTTGATGTGGTGTGCGCCACGCTGCTGTTCCACGAAACGCCCCCCGCCGTGGCTAAAACTATTCTCGCAGAGGCGTTTCGGCTGTTGACCCCCGGTGGACAAATGCTGCTGCTCGACGGCAACCAGCGTACTCTGCGGGCCGCCGACTGGCTCAGCACCATTTTTGAGGAACCCTTTATTCGCGAGTATGGCCAGGGCAATGTAGATGCGTGGCTGGGCTATGCCGGGTTTGAAGCAGTGCGCACCGAAGATGTGTTTTGGCTCAACCAGCTTAGCTCTGCCCGCAAGCCGCTGCCGGTGACCGAGCCGGGGGCAACGCGTGAGGGGGCGGGGGCTGAGAGTGATCTGCCGCTGGCGCAGCCTGCTTAGGAAGTGGGTGGATGGGTGGATGGGCGGATGGGTGGAAGTTCTTGTCAGGGATGCCCGCAAAACGGCAATGACAGCCGCTGATCGACGGCTGCGTGAACATCTAGGCTAGGGGTTATTGGCTCGGACGTTCGGTTATCTGCGCCCTGGCTTTTGGCGTGCTCTGCGTACACTAGAGGCATTGGGACAATGGGAGTCGGAGCCATGGTGCGATTTAAACCCTGGCAGTGGGGGGCGTTGGCGTTACCGCTAGTGGCGATCGTCGGATTCATCGTGACGGCAGCGGCAGTGCAGATTCACACCTGGGGCCTGAACTGGATCTGGGCGATCATTGTGCTGATGTTGGTGTTGTGGCGCTGGCTGCTGGTCAACTGGACGCGGCCTGTGCTCAAACAAATGGAGGCGGCTCTGGAGCAGGCCCAGCAGGAGCTAGACGCGGCGGCTGAGGTCGAGATACCGGCTGGTGGAGCGGTGCCGACCTCAGCCGCGATCGCCCTAGAAGACATTCTCACCGCTGCCCAGCAAGACGCCCCGGTGTGGGAAGACTGGAACCCGCTGCTGAATCGCTGTCGCGAAGTGGTAACGGTGGTGGCCCAGGCCTATCACCCCGATGTCAAATATCCGCTACTGAATATCTACCTGCCCGATGCCTACGGCCTGCTGCGGGGAACCGTTGACGACGTCGATCGCTGGATCGAAACCCTCACTCCGGTACTGGGGCAGGTGACCGTGGGTCAAGCGGTGCAGGGCTATGAAGTCTATCGCCAGGTCGAGCCCTCGGCCCGTAAGCTCTGGCAGGCTTGGACCTGGGCCCAGTGGCTGCTCAACCCAGCGGTGGCGGCGGCCCGTACCCTCAGCCAGCCGACCAACATCCAGGCCAACCAGCAGCTGCTAGGAAACCTCAACGCCCTGCTGCGGGAGGCCACCCTGCGCAACCTCTACCGTCAGGCGGTGGCGCTCTACAGCGGCGAACTCCCCGATCTGCCTGGCCCGGCTAAGCCCCTACCCGCAGCCCAAACCCAAACCCTACGGGAGATTTTGGAGCAGGCCGAACCCGTGGAGCAGGTCGCGACTAAGCCGGTCCGCATTTTGCTAGTGGGGCGCACCGGGGCGGGCAAGAGCAGCGTTATCAACACCCTATTTGATGCCGACCGGGCGGCGGTAGATGTGCTGCCCAGCACCGACAGCATTAGTACCTATCGCTGGTCGGGTGAAACCGGTGAAACCCTCACCCTCTGGGATTCACCAGGTTATGAGCAGGTCGATCGGGCTGACTACCGCGATCAACTCTTGGACTGTGCGCGCCAGGCCGATCTGCTGCTGCTGGTCACCCCGGCCCTCGACCCGGCCCTGCAAATGGATGCCGATTTGCTCAGCGATATGCGCCAAGAAGTGCCCGACTTACCGACCATTGTGGTGGTTACCCAGGTCGATCGGCTGCGCCCCCTGCGCGAGTGGCAGCCTCCCTACGACTGGCAGGGGGGCGATCGCCCTAAAGAGATCGCCATGCGCGAGGCCATTCAGTACCGGCAAGACCAGTTGGGTAAGCTGGCCAGTAACCCAGGGGTGACCGGCGGCGGCCTGAGCATTCTGCCCCTGGTTACCCGCGACAGTGAGACCCAGCGCCCTGGGTGGAACGGGCAGGCCCTGGCCGAGGCTCTAGGGGAGCTGATCGACCCGGCTAAGGAGCTGCGGTTGGCTCGGTTTTTGCGCGATCGCGAGGCCAAGGTCAACGCCGCTGCCCGCCTGATCGATCGCTACCGCCTCCAGATGAGCACCACCCAGGGGCTAGCCGCTTTTCTCAAAAGCCCGGTGCTGCAATTTCTCGCCACCCTCACCACGGGTACCCCCACCCTGGCCTACCTGCTAGCCGAGCAAATTCCGGTTGAGCAACTGCCTGTGGTGATCGGTAAGCTTCAGCTGGCCTACGATTTATTTAAGGTGGTCGATGCTGACAATGCTCAGCTCGACTTGCTGACCCTCTGGCCCCTGCTGCTTGAGCACAACCATCCCCCCGATCGCGCGGCCTGGGCCTTTGGCCACGCCCTGTGGGAGTTTTGGAGCCAGGGCCTAACGATCGATGCGACCCGCCAGCGGGTAGAGCATTACTTGGCCCAGTAGCCCTTGGCCCAGAGACTATGGGGTGACAGCTGCCCTCGGCCCGTTGTCATCCCGAATACCTTAACCCCCGTTCACCCATGCCCGACCCAGAGTCTATTGTCCCTTTACCCTCGTCAACGTCTCCCTCCTGGGAAGAGGTGGAGGCAGAATTAGGCCAGCTCGTCGATCATTTGCACGGTGCCCCCCTGGCGCTGCCTGCCGCCGACCCCGCCACCTGGGACGCGGTCGAGCAAGAGCTGGGCGACCTGGTGATCGGGTTTCAAGACCTGCAAGACGACTACAATTACCGCCGCGCCCAGGAGGCCCTGGGCAGCCTGGTACAGCGGCTCAACCTAACCACCCGCGAGCAGGCCGGGGTTGAAGAAGCGCTGCAAAACCTCAGGGGCCTGATCGACAAGCTAGAGAATACGGTGGTGCATATTGCCGCCTTTGGCCTGGTGGGACGGGGCAAGTCGTCGCTGCTCAACGCGCTGATGGGGCAGGAGGTGTTTATCACTGGCCCTACCCACGGGGTAACCCAGGTAGTCGAAGGCAGCGCCTGGGAGGTGAGCCGAGAATCTCTCACGGGGGACATCCCCGACCTGCTGCGGGCCTCGATCAAGGGCCTGGGGCAGTCGCGCATTGAGCTGATCGACACCCCCGGCCTTGACGAGGTGGCCGGAGAAGACCGGGCCGCCCTGGCCCGCCGCATTGCTGAGCAGGTAGATTTAATCTTGTTTGTGGTGGCGGGCGACATTACCCGAGTGGAGTATGAGGCCCTGCAAGCCCTGCGCCAGGCCAGCAAGCCGATGCTACTGGTGTTTAACAAAGTTGACCAGTATCCCGAGGCCGATCGCCAGGTGATCTATGAAACCCTGCGCGATCGCCGCCTGCAAGATCTGATCTCCCCCGACGAAATTGTCATGGCGGCGGCTTCTCCCCTGGCGGTAGAGGCGGTGCCCCAGAGCGAGGGGCAAGTGACCTACAAAACCGTGCGCGGCCAGCCCCAGGTGGATGACTTAAAGCTCAAAATTCTCGACATTCTGCACCGGGAGGGCAAGGCCCTGGTGGCCCTCAACACCCTGATGTATGCCGAGGGGGTAAGCGCCGAAATTTTAGAGCGCAAGCGGCAGATCTGCGATCGCATCGCCGACGACACAATCTGGAATGCCACCCAGATCAAAGCCGTGGCGGTGGCCCTCAACCCGATCATCGTCGCCGACCTGGTGGGTGGCACCATCATCGACGTGATGCTGATTCTCAATCTGTCGCGGCTCTACGGCCTGCCCATGACCCGCCCTGCTGCCCTCAAACTACTCAAGCAGATCGCCCTAGGCCTGGGGGGCATCACCGTCAGCGAACTGGCGATTACCCTGGGCCTTAGCTCGCTGAAGGGCATGCTGGGGGTGTCGGCGGTAGCGACGGGCGGGCTGGCGATCGCCCCCTACATTCCGGTAGCGATCGCCCAGGGGGGAGTAGCGGGTCTGGCCACCTACGGCATTGGCCAAATCGCCAAAACCTACCTGACCAATGGGGCGACCTGGGGGCCAGATGGGCCGAGGGCGGTGGTCAGCAGCATTCTTGACAGCCTCGACGAGGCTTCGATTTTAAACCGCATCAAGACTGAACTGCGGGCAAAGATTACCTCTCCCTAGACCTAAAGACCCCGCCGCTGGAGCCGGCGGTCGAGCCAGGCCAGCACCCCCAGGGCGGGCACCACCGTGGCCGCCAACCCTAGCCAAAAGCTATGGGCCGTGGCCGCCCCTTGGTCTAAGGCCCAGCCCCCCACCGGCGGGCCGATCAAATAACCCACAGCCCAGCACATCGAATTCACCGACAGGTAAACCCCTCGCAGCGCCTCGGGGGCCAGGGCCGCCACTAGGGCCGAGCCAATGGGCGTATAGGCCACCATGGCTAGGGCCATGATCCCCAGGGCCAGACCACCCCAGACCACGGGGTACTCCCCCAGTCCCGCCTGCCAGACCAGGGCAAAGCTCAGCCCCCACAGCAGGGCCGACACCATTAGTCCCTGGACCTGGCTATAGCGGTTGAGCCAGCGGGCGACGGGCAATTGGGCGATCGCCGCCAGCACCACGTGACCCGTAAACAGCAGGCTCAGGGTGCCCTCGCTGACTGCTTGCTCGCCCCCGGCAAAGCGATTGAGATAGAGGGGCAGAGTGCTTTGAATTTGAGCCAGATAGCCGGTAAACAGCACGTTGACGGCGGCATAGACCATCAGGTTGGTGTCCCGTAGGGCGCGGCCCCAGCCTTGCAGCAGCGATCGCGCCCCATTGCCCGCCGGGCGCGTCTCGGCGATGGCGAAGTAGATAATTGCAAAGAACAGCAGAAACGTAACGCCGTCGATGGCAAACAGCGCCCGGTAGGCCCCGGTGAGCGAAATCAGTGCCCCCCCGGCCACCACCCCCACCCCGAGGCCCAGATTGTCGGCCAGGCGCACCAGGGCATAGGCTTCGTTGCGCTGCTCGGAGGTGGTAATGTCGGCGGCCACCGACTCGGCGGCGGGCCAGTAGAGCCCTACCCCAAAGCCCATCAGCAGGTTGCCGACCAAAAAAATCGAGAAATCGTTGGCCAGCAGCAGCACCCCGTCGGCCCCCGCCGACACCAGAGCCGAGGCCAGCAGCGTTGGTCGCCGGCCCCAGTTGGGCGAGTCGGCCAACGACCCGCCCAAAAACCGCCCCCCCATACCCGCCAGCGACCCCAGGCCAATGCCCAGGCCCACCTGGGTAGCGCTCAGCCCCACCTGGGTGGTAAAAAAAATTGGCGCGTAGAACAGCGTAAAGCCAATGCCAACCTGAGATAGCAGCCGCCCCGCCGCTAAAATCCACACCCGGTGGTCGAAGTTGGGCAGCCACTGCTTAACGCGCTGTCGCCAGAATGAGATCATAGGGGCGGCAACTGGGGCGATCGCCGGAGGGCATCGACTAACGCCACCGTGCCACCCAAGGTTCCCCAAAGCAGCCACAGGCCCAGGTCGTAGCCCTTGCCGTAGGCCACCCGAGCGGCCACCAGCCCGATTGTGCAGTGTAAAAACAGGGGCAAGTAGGCTAGAGGTAGGGTGTCAGCCATGGCAAATCGGTAGGGAATTGATGGGAGTAAGCGCATTATTCACCTTACACCCAGGGTTAAGTCCAGAGTTAGGCCCAAGATTAAACCCAGTCTGCTGACAGTAACCCGTCCTTCGTCGTTTAGTATCTGCCGAGAGAATTATTGCCGTGGCCACCGGACTGTTTATTGGGCTCATGACCCTAGACTGCATCTACCGGGTCAGCCAGGTACCCGGCAGCAACGAGAAAATCGTTGCAGAAGATAGTTTGCTGGTGGCCGGAGGGCCAGCGACCAACGCTGCGATCGCCTTCGCAGCCCTGGGCAACCGGGCGATAGTCATGGGTGCCCTAGGCCAGCACCCCCTAGCCACCATGATTCGCACAGAACTGGCGGGCTACGGAGTTGAGGTGGTCGATCTGACCCCTGACCTAGCGGTACCACCGCCGCTATCGACCATTTTGGTGACCGCCGCTACGGGCGATCGCGCCGTTGTCTCCCGCAACGCAGTGGGCCGCCAGGTTCAGCCACCCGACGGTTTAGAGCCATACTTAAGCAACGTAGACATCATGCTGATCGACGGGCACCAAATGGCCCTGGGGCAAGCGCTGGCAGCCCAGGCCCAATCCCAAGGCATCCCAGTGGTGATCGATGCCGGGAGTTGGAAACCGGGGTTTGACAGGGTGTTGTCCCTGGCTACTAGCGCGATCGCCGCCGCCAAATTTTCGCTGCCGGGTCACCCCAACACTCTGACGACCCTCGCCGCCCTGGGGATTGCTGAGGTGGCCATTACCCACGGAGCCGAGCCCCTTCAGATCTGCGATCGCGGGCAGTACGCTACCCTGCCCGTACCTCAGGTCACCGTGCAAGACACCCTGGGGGCAGGAGACATCTTCCACGGCGCATTTTGCCACTACCGCCTGCAATCCCCCTTTACCGCTGCCCTTAGCAAAGCCGCCCAAATAGCCGCCCAAAGCTGCCAACACTTCGGCCCCCGCGCCTGGATTAAAGCGGTGTAGTTCACTCCGCTCGGTTTTAAGGGCACAACTCCAACCGCTATAGTGCTCTCTGGGAACCATCCCCCACCTACCCATCCACCCTTCACCCTTCACCCTTCACCCTTTACCCTTTACCCTTCACCCCCTCCCCCCATGCCCTACGACCAGGAAAAACAAACCGCGATCGCCGCCGTTACCCAGGCCGCCCAGCTGTGCGAAGCCGTACGCCAGGGCCTGGTGCCCGCCGCCATCGAAAAGAACGACAAAAGCCCCGTCACCATTGCCGACTACGGGGCCCAGGCCCTGATCTGCAAGGCGCTGGCCGAGGCCTTCCCCAGCGACCCGGTAGTGGGCGAAGAAGACACCACAGACCTACGCCAGGCCGCCCCGGTGCTGGCCGCCGTCACGGCCCAGGTGCAGCAGGCTCTGCCCAGCGCCACCGATAGCGATGTGCTCAGCTACATTGACCACGGCAACGGCGATGTCGCCCCCCGCTACTGGACCCTCGACCCGATTGATGGCACCAAGGGCTTTTTGCGCGGTGACCAGTATGCGATCGCCCTGGCCCTGATCGAAGACGGCGAGATCAAAGTGGGCGTCCTCGGCTGCCCCTTTCTCAGCTTTGGCAACGAAACTGGCCTGCTGTTGGTGGCGGTGCGCGGCGAAGGCACCGTGATGATGCCCCTGGCGGGTGGCCAGCCCCAGCGATTAACAGTGGCCGACACCAGCGACAGCGACCACTACCGCCTGGTCGAAAGCATGGAGTCGGGCCACGGCGACCACGGCCAGCAGCATGCCGTTGCCCACGCCGTCGGCATCACCGCTCCCTCTCTACGGATGGATAGCCAGGCCAAGTACGCTGCTGTCGCCGCCGGGCAGGCGGTGCTCTACCTGCGCCTGCCCTCCCCCAAAACCCCCGACTACCGCGAGAAAATCTGGGATCACGCCGCCGGGGTGATCGTGGTGGAAGAGGCCGGGGGCCGCGTCACCGACATGCACGGCAAACCGCTCGATTTTGCCAGCGCCGCCCGTTTCCCCAATAACAAAGGGGTAGTGGTCAGCAACGGCGCAATCCACGACGCGGTGCTGGCGGCGCTGAGGGGGGCTTAAGGGGTCGGGTGTCTGGGCTTAAGACTCAAAGACTGGGGTCGTGTCTCCGAATAGGCACCCGACCCCTAGCTGAGGGGTACACCGTACAGTCCGGTTGCTACATTCTCTACACAGATCTTGTACCTTCAAGCCCCCTCCCCTAGGATTGTATAGCTCAACCCTTGGAACAATCAGGCCGCTAGACGCAGCCTGCAACCGTGCCGGAGCGGCATCCGGTGATTCACCGCAGCTGACTGTTAAACGTCCCAATTCTCCCAGCACAGTGCCTTTGTCTATGGGAAGTGTTGTTGTCTCACTGCTGCCCTACATCGTCGGTAGTGCCCTGGTACCGGTACAAATCATCATTGGCCTACTGTTGTTGCAAAGCCCCAATCGGGGGCTGCTCAAAGGCTCAGCCTACGTCGTCGGCATGACCCTAACTCGCCTGCTTCAGGGAGCGGCCTTCGGGCTGTTTTTGGGGGAATCGGTAGCCGCCACCGGGGGCGGTCAGAAGGGGCCAGTGGTGGCCACCCTGCTGCTGGTGCTCGGCATTATTTTGCTCATTACCGCCTACAAAAAATGGCGCAAACAGCCCGACCCCGACGATCCACCGCCCCAGTGGCTGGCCGCCATGGACAGCATCACCGCCCTACAGGCGCTGGGCCTTGGGCTAGCGCTGCCCCTCGTCGCCGTCAAGCTGTGGGTGTTTACTCTGAGCGCCTTAGCCACGATTGCCGCCGCTCAGCTGGGGTTGCAGGCCGGAGCGATCGCCTATTTGATGTTCATTTTGCTGGCCCAGGCTTTGCTGCTGGTCCCCTTGCTGCTGCGCCTGGTGCTGCCCCGGCAGTCTAAACTCTGGCTGGCCAGCGCGGCGGCAGCGCTAACCGCCTACAACCGCCCCATTGTCATCGGCGTCTCCCTGGTGTTTGGGCTGCTGTTTTTACAGTCGGGCATCAGCGGGCTGCGGGCGATCTAAGCGCCCTGCCTGAGACAACAGAAATGGCTATGATTCAGGGTAGCTACCCCTGGAACTATGGCCGTTGAACGTTCTTTGTTTTCTCAAACCACCCCTCCGCAAACCGCCCTGGTGGTGGGGGCCAGCCGGGGCATTGGCCTCGGGGTTGTGCAGCAGTTGCTCCAGGATGACCGTTTTGGGACCGTCTACGGCACCTATCGCCGCCCCGAGTCGGCCCAGGGGTTGCTGAGCCTGACCGCTCAATACCCGCAGCTCACCTGCCTACCCATGGATGTGACCGACGAAGCGTCGATCGCCGAGGCGATCGCCCAACTCCAGGCCCAGTCTCCCCATCTGCACCGGGCGGTGTACTGCGTCGGCCTGCTCCACGACGGCGACTTGCAGCCCGAGAAAAGCCTGCGGCAGATCACGGGGGAGAATTTGATGCGATCGCTTCAGACCAATGCCTTTGGGGCGGTGCTGCTGGCCAAGCATCTCATGCCGCTGTTCAAGCACGACCAGCCCAGCCTGTTTGCCGCTCTGTCGGCCAAGGTGGGCAGCATTGGCGACAACCGCCTGGGGGGCTGGTACGGTTACCGGGCCTCTAAGGCGGCGCTGAACATGCTGATCAAAACCGCTTCGTTAGAGTACGCCCGCCGCAGCCCCAATACCATTCTGGCGCTGCTGCACCCCGGCACCACCGACACCCAGCTGTCGGAGCCCTTTCAGCGGGGAGTGCCGCCGGAAAAACTCTTTTCGGTAGAGCGCACCGTCACCCAGCTAATGGCGGTGATGGATGGCCTCACCCCCGCCGACAGCGGTGAGTTTTTTAGTTGGGATGGCACTCGCCTGCCCTGGTAAGCGGGTCGGCCCTGGCGGTCGGGGTTGTTGCAGGGCAGAGCTGGGGCTATTCTTAGGCCAATGGCTGACTCAGATGAGCGGCTGTTTGAGAATCACCTGGGATCAAATCGCTATGGATCTACGCGCTATGGATCTACAACTGCTAGAGAGCATTGGCTTGGGCCTAGGGCTGGGAGTGGCCGCCGGATTTCGGGTGGTGGTGCCCTTTTGGGTGCTGAGCGCCGCTGCCCTGTTCGCCCATGTCGAACTGGTAGATAGCCTGGCCTGGCTGGGGGGCACCCCTGCCTTTGTCAGTCTTTCTATTGCTCTGGTGATCGAGATTTTGGCCTACAGCGTGCCCTGGCTCGACAATGTGATCGATACGGTGGCGCTGCCCGTAGCGGCGGTGGCCGGTACGCTGCTGATGGCGATCGCGGCCAACCAGCTTGACCCCTTTGCTCAATGGACTGTGGCGATCGTAGCCGGAGGCGGTGTGGCCGCTACGGTCAAGGGGTTAAACGGGCTGACTCGGCTAGTCTCTACAGCTACCACGGGCGGAGCCACCAACCTGGTAATTGCCGGTATAGAACTGGTAGGGGCAGTGGTGATCTCAGTCTTGGCGCTGCTGGCCCCGGTGGTGATGTTTGTGCTGGTGCTGGCGTTCTTTATCTTGCTGGTGCGCTTTGCCATCAAAGCCTTTTACCGCACCCAAAAACCCGCCCCAGACAGCGAGTCCCCTCCCCGCTAAGGTCGATAGGATGTCCACGGCATGGGTTAAGCGGTGATTAGGGAGCTAGCTTAGCCTCGATATGGATGGCCAGGGCGGTCATCTCGGGCAGGGTAGCAGTAAATTGGCCCGCCCGGTTGACCAACACCACCTGGGCCTCGTTGGTGCAGGCAGTGCCATCGGCGGTGAGGCCACCCTGCACCACGTTGCAATAGCGCCCCTGGGGCAGCTGAGTTTGAAACCGGTGAGTCAAGGGCGCAGCCTCGCGGTTAATGGCGACAAAGCCTAGACTGCCCCGGCCAAAGGCAATTTGGTTGGCCTGGTTACTCCACCAGTCGGTAACGGTGGGGTCTGCCTGGGTAGCATTGCGAAAACCCACCATGCCTGAAATAGCTGGCCAGCGGTGTTCACACACCCACTCGCCAAAGCAGGTGGCCTCGCCGTTTTGATAGACGGGGCGAGTGGTGCCGTCGGCATCGGCGGGTGGCCCTTGCTCAGAGTTTTCAAAGGCAAAGCTCGACATCACCTGGGCCTTGCCGTAGGGAAAGGCCAGCATAAACACGTTGGCCAGGCTATAGAGATCGCCGCTGTGGTAGGTGAGGTAGTTGCCACCGCCGCCGTGGCCCCGCTGCTTGTCGTGGTTGTCGATGAAGATCACCGCCTGGTCAGAAGGGGCCAACCCCCAGCCCTCGCCCAGGGTTTGCAGATTGGCCAGGGTTTGGCCCTCTAGCCCTAAAAAGGCCTCGCCAATAAAGCGACCATACTTAAAGTCGATCACGTTACCGTTGTCGTAGTAGTCTTGCTTGCGAATGGCTTCGGTGCCGGGGTCAATGACTTCCTGGTAGATGTAGAGGTCGGTCTCGGGGTAGCGATCGCGTAATTGTTCCAAAATCTGCCCCAGCTCTTCGTTGCGAATGTGCTTGGCGGCATCAATACGAAAGCCTGCGACCCCCATGTCAACTAGCTCCCCCAGGTAGTTGACCAGAGTAGCTTGCACCGTCTCAGAGTTGGTGTCGAGATCGGCCAAGCCCACCAGCTCACACTGGGTGACATTGTCGGCATCGCTATAGTCGGTCACCTGCTGGTCACAATCGTTAAAGTCATTGGGACCGTAGAGGTCAGGGTATTCATACTTAGTGAATTCAGTGCCCGCACTGCCAATGCCCGCCTCAAAGCCGGCCATGTGGTTGATCACGGCATCGGCATAGATGGCGACGCCAACGGCCCGACAGCGATCGATCATCTCCTGTAGCTCGGCACGGCTGCCGCTGCGGCTTTCAAGCTGGTAGCTGACCGGCTGGTAGCGCTGCCACCAGGGGTAGCCGTAGTCGGGCCGCAGCACATGCTCTTGAGGCGGTGAAATTTGCACCGCTCGGTAGCCATGGGGGCCAAGGTAGGTTTCGCACTCCGTGGCAATGTCGGTCCAGGTCCATTCAAACAGGTGTACAAGGGTGGTGGGCGATGGAGCCTCGTTGGGGGCCTGGGCCACGTCTGCCGAGAGCGCGGGTAGCAGCACTGCAGGGTTAAACAAAACCACTAGACCCACCAGCCCACTCGCAGAGAAGGCACCCAAAACAAATTTCCACATAGATCTAAACGGAGGCTAAAAGTGAACGATTTTTAGGAATAGCTGTAACCTTATCCATCGCTATCATGCACGGCTGATCTACAAAAATAACCTCTCTCACCGCCATCCCGTTATCTCCCTGTGCATCCCTAAAGCACTGAGCCGATCGCGATCATTGAGGGTTGATTCTAGTGTTCTGGGCCGGGCGGCTGGTGCTGGGCCAGGTATTTGCCCCCCGGCTAGACAGCGTGTTTACAGTAGGAACACCCCGGACAATGCCGGAGAAGCGGTTCGAACCGATCGCATTCTAGGCGATCGCCTGGGCTTTACTGGGGGCCGTCCCGGGGCGGCGAACAGAGTTGAGTTGAGCTAAATTGCAAGAAGAGTGTGTGGTGCCGTTCCCCTAATCCGATCCCTTACCCCTGGAATCCCATGTCTTTTCCCTTTTGTATGCCTCCCAGTGCCGAGTCTCGCCGCCAACACCAGCGCTACAAGCTAGAAATGATGAAATCCTGGCGCGATTCTCTCGAAGCCCACTTGGCTGCCGTCAACGCCGCCATTAGCACCGTCGAAAGACAGATCAGTCAAGAGGGCGACCAGTTGTGAACAGTAGAGGGCTAGGCCCTTGTCCTCTACTTGGGATCCTAACCTCTCCCTCCGGCGCGTAAAGTTCTAGGTTTCTGGTAATGGGGTAAGAAAACTACACTTTTTACCGCCCCAGTCTTTTAGGATATGACCTTAGCGGTAGGGCCTTTGGGCTACACCGCTAATCATCTTCGCGCTGGGTGGCCCCGCTGGTTATGCCTGAATCTTTTTCGCCCATGTCTTCGGCTCTGCCCCTGGCGGGAGCCGTGCCCCTGATTCAGCCGATTGGGGTCAAGGCCATCTATGGTCTGGCCCTAGACGGCGACAGCCTGGTGGCAGTAGATCCTTTTCGCGGCTACCTGCTGCGCCTCGATCCTAAAACCGAGCAGGTCAAAATTCTCAATTCTCGTCAGGCCGAAGCCTTTTATGGAGCGACGGGCATTGCCTGCTGGCAAGATCACCTGTGGTTTTGCTGCGACCACACCGTCTATACCACTTCTCTGGCCGATATTCAGCCGGTGCCGGTGCTGACCCTGCCCTACCCCGCTGATGGGGTGGCCGTTTGGGAAAAAACCCTCTACGTCAGCTGCAAAAAAGGCGGCTGTATCTATGTCTGCGATCGCAACTCTGGTCAACGCATCACCCAATTTTCGGCCCCCGGCATTGGCATCGAGAATCTCTCGGTGTGGGGTGACTACCTCTGGGCCTGCGACCAGACCGAGCAAACCGTCTACTGTCTCGATCGCGCCACTGGTGAGCTAATCGTCAAAATGCTCACCCCCTTCGCCACCCCAACCGGGCTGGCGGTGCCGCCCCACACCACCCCCGAGAGCGGCACCCTTTGGGTGGCCTACGCCAACGAAGAGGCCTACGTGCGCGACGACCCCAACAGTGAGGTGCCCTTCGAACTCACCTTTCGCGATCGCACCCTGATTCACCCCCTCACCTATCGCTGGTACAAAGAGGCCAACTACTGCCGCTCCACCGGCTACCTGGTCGAAATGACCTACGTTGAAGAGATCGACACCCTCGAAGATGCCGCCCCCCTCGAAAATGTCGAGTGGCGCATTGCCTTTCCCACCAGTACCGATCGCCAGCGGGTGAAATCGGTAGAGTCAGTGGGCCTACCCTTTGACGAAGTACAGCAGGGCGGCGAACGGGTGGCCAGCTTTAAGTTCGATCACCTCGACCCCAACCAGCGTCACCTCTTCGGCTGGAAAGCCCTCGTCGAGGTCTATGGCATTAAATACCAACTCACCCCCCGTCAGGTTGAAGCGGCTCCACCCCTGCCCCCCGAGTATGGCCCCCGCTACCTGATCGACGACGACGACCTGGCTATGGATAATGCCTTGATCCAGGCCGCCGCCCGCGATAGCGTTGGCAGTGAAACCAACCTGCTGCGCCAGGTGCTCAGCATTCGCAACTACGTCTACGACAAACTCTCCTACGCCGTCACCCCGGCTATTGAAACCCCTGACGTGGTGCTGCTGCGCGGGCGCGGTTCCTGCGGCGAATACGTCGGGCTGCTGCTGGCCCTGATGCGTCTCAATGGCATTGCCTGCCGCACCGTGGGGCGCTATAAGTGCCCCGCCCAGGCCGACCAGACCGGCATTTATTTAGAGCCCGAATTCAACCACGTCTGGATTGAGTTTTATATTCCTGGCTTTGGCTGGGTACCCATGGAGTCTAACCCCGATGATGTGCAGGAGGGCGGCCCCTACCCCACCCGGTTCTTCATGGGCTTGCCCTGGTGGCACGTAGAAATGGGCAAAGACATTTCTTTTGAGAAGCTGATTTTGCCGGAGGGTAGCCCCGTCGCCCGCCTGGGTGACCTGGCCGTTAACCATATGCGATTCAAGATTTTAGGTGAGCTAGCTCCCTAAAGTGTTGTTTCTCAACGCCGGTTAAGCCACCAGCAGGTTGACTAAATCTGCTTTCTTCAGCTTTGACAGCCCTTTGATGTCGCGTTTTTGCGCCATGGCCTTGAGCTGCTGAGTACTGAGCGACTCTAACAGTTGGCGATCGGTGATCACCTCGGGCATGGGCTCTGGGGTCAGGTAGAAAATTTGCTCCAGGGCCTTGAGCTTCTTGCCAGCAGTAATGCGACAGCCCAGCTTGGTGATGGGTTGCAAATTTTTCCAATACTGCCGGGGAGCCGCATCTAGCCGAGCCACGAGCGAGGCATGGCTTACCCCCTTGAGCGGGCTGCTAGGCTGGCTGAGCAAATAGTCTAGGGCCGCCGAAATTTCGCTCCTGCTGGCGGTGGAGAGATTGGTTTTGGGGGCTGTTTCCTGGGCTAAGGCCTGGGTAATGGCTACGGTTTCAGGGGCATCGTCGGCAATAATGCACCACACTTCTGCTAAGTCAGCCTCAGCCGCGACGGCGTAGATAAAGGTATTGCCAATCACCTGATACTGGTCGGGGGCAATTTCTTTGACGACTAGAGGAATCCAGTTGCGGCCCTGAGGCCCAAGCTGATTGGCCGCCGCTTGAATCAAATATTCGTGAACCTCAGTGGGTTCGCCTGGCTCAATTTCATCGAAGGGTAGGCACATTAGGTTGCCAACGTCTGAAAGGCTCATTAGAGAAAATACTCCTTCACAAGGTTTAGGTACTGCTCACGGGCAGGTTTGAAGGCAAATGCAGCAGGCATATGCATAAAATCGGCTCTAGAAATGTAGGCCATATAGGGAATGGAAATCATTTTGAGATTTTCATGGCCTTTTCGAGATTTGGGATAAAAATAGGGTTTTAGATCAAAGCCTCCAGTTTTTTTCCTGGTTTCTTTGATGATTGTGGCAATTGCCTGATGCATTAGCTGAATGGCAGGACCGGTTGGGCGAAAGGCATTGTTCATAAAAATAGGGAGTGCGATCGGGCCAGAATCTCCAACCTCCCGTCGTTTCGCCTGCGCTTCTGGGATGAACTGCGTGATTGCAGTGCCTGCATTTTGCAAGGAATGTAGATTGTCATGTCGAGCGGGAATCAGTACTACATCGGCAGCACAAACAGCCTTTTGGGCAAAAATTCGCCAGTTGGGAGGTGCATCAATCAGGATATAATCATAATCATTTTGAACTGATTCCAAAGCTCTTCGCAAAGCATTAAATTTAACCTGCTGCTTGACTTTAATTTCACTCAATTCAGTGACTAAGTCTTCATCTGCAAGAATAATATCAAAGCCCCAGGGCTGTTTTAGCCTAGGGTGCTCAAATTTATAGGTTGTGATGATTTCACGAATAGTAGATTCTTTACTTTTAAGAACATCTAAAATTCTCCCTTTAAGGGGTTGCAAATTGAGCGCATCGCTTAAATCACTTTGGTTGGGATCAAAGTCTATAATCAAAACGCGCTTTTTGAGCAAAGCAAGGGTAGCCGCTAAATTCAATGTTGTTGTGGTTTTACCTACCCCACCTTTGTTGTTATAAACAGCTATCATCAACGCTCGTTGAGGGGTTTCAATGCGCTGCTTGATCTCTTTAGCGATACGATTTACATCTTTGCCTAGCGGCAGGCATGGGGTTACAGGATGGACCACTTTGCCGTGCTTACGGAATAGCTGAACGTGGAGCGAGTTCGTTAAAATACCCCACTGAACCGATGCAGAGGACGGATCTAGGAGGTAACGCTTTAGCTGTAAAGCAGCCTTGCGATAATCAGGATGGTGTTCATCCCCTAAATTCTCCGATCGCCCTTTTACCTCCATGTAAAGATAGGGTTTTGTTTGAGTATGCAAGAAAATATCGTTCTCAGTGTTCTTTCGAACAGCATGGTCAACGGCTAGCTTGCCGACTTTAAAGCCGGGCACCATTTCCAGGTCTCCAAACCCCAAAGCTTTTAGAAAAGCCCTGGAGAAGTTTCCTTCAACAACAACTTCAGCCGCATCCAGGGGTAGATCTTGTAGGATTTGCTCTAAATTCATGGGGGTTTTGTGTGGCTTTACTTTAGTCGTACTGGAGAAATCATCTGTAGCGGGAAACTCTGAGTTAATTTTATGAAAGCTTTATCTATAAAAGGGGGTATTGCCGATGCGTTACGGTTGCCAAATCTATTTCTTCAATGCACCCAAAATACCGGGTTAACTATCATCTGGGTTTCTAACAGCCTGGGCAGCTAAAATAGTGGTTTATTTTTATTACAAAGATGCTTCATAAACTATGAGGTTATAAACAGCTTGGCTGAACAAACCAGTGAAATGCCTACTGCTGCGGGGGTTAGGTGGCGCGATCGCAGAACCCAGTTGCTTGCAACGATCCCTGGCTGTCATTCCCGTGGAAACGGGAATCCCTTCGAGAGCAATTACGGGCTAGTGGATTCCCGCCTGCGCTGGAATGACGGCGCTGTCCTAACCTGATTGGCTATAGCTGAATGGCACTGAATTAAGGCTGGTGGGCAGTGCCCACCCTACAGTAAATCAAGGCTTTCGGCGATCGCGAAACGCTTATTTCAGTGACATTCGGCTATAGCTATACTATCCATCGGGGCGATCGCACCCTCTACCCCACCACAGCCACCCTGCGCGATAAGATGGGCCAGGTCAGTTATTTCCCAGAACGTCCATGTCTATTTCTAAAGACGAAGCCAAGCAACTGCTTGAGCGCATGATTTTTGACACCACCGACCCCGAAGACTGGGTCCAAGACGTGTGGGGTCTCAGCCCGCTAATGGGCGACAGTGCCGCTAAGTTGCTAGAGGCCTTCTACATTCTCATCGACTGCTGCCCCGACGAGCAGCTCGACAACCTGGTCAAAGGCCTCTACCGCGACAAACTAGAGTTTTAAGGTCGCTCTCGGCTCAGCCCCTGGGCTGCAACAGGCACTGCTTAACGACTTACTGTCTAGGCCGCGATCGTCTGACGGATCAGCTCAAACACCGCCCTCATTCCCATTGCCTCGCCGCCTTCGGGACGACCGGGCAAGGTCCGAATATTCCAGGCCATCAGATCAAGGTGTACCCACGGAATCTCAGGACGGGTAAATTCTTGCAAAAACAGCGCGGCGGTAATCGCTCCCCCATAGGAGTTGTTAGAGATATTTGAAAGGTCGGCCACGGAGCTGTCGAGCATAGAGCGGTAGGGCTTATGCAGAGGCAATTGCCACAGCGGGTCATCGACTGCCAGGCCGCAGGTGAGCAGGGCGTTGGCCATCTCAGGTTGGTTGCTAAAGCAGGCGGGCAGCTCGGTACCGAGGGCAATGCGGGCCGCTCCGGTGAGGGTAGAAAAGTCAACCACTAGCTCAGGGGCCGGCTCTTCGCAGACGGCTTCCCAGAGAGCATCGGCTAGCACCAGGCGACCCTCGGCATCGGTATTGCCGATTTCGACCGTGAGCCCTCGGCGGGAGGGCACTACGTCTAGGGGGTGCAGAGAGTTACTGGCAATGCTGTTTTCGACGGCGGCAATGAGTACGCGCAGCCGCACCGGCAGCTGTAGGGCCATAATCATTTCGGCCAGGCCCAGAGCATTGGCGGCTCCGCCCATATCTTTTTTCATTAGCTTCATGCTGGCGGCAGGCTTAATGTCGAGACCGCCAGTGTCAAAGCAAACGCCTTTGCCCACTAGGGTGACTTTGGGAGCATCGGGGTTACCCCAGGTGATGTCGAGCAGGCGGGGTGCTTGGCTATAGGCCCGTCCCACGGCGTGAATCAGAGGATAGTTTTGGTTGATCAGCTCATCGCCGATGAGGGCGGTGAGGTTGGCGGAGTGGCGATCGCATAGCCCCTGGGCTGCGGCCTGTAGCTGCTCTGGCCCCATATCACCCGCTGGGGTGGTGATTAGGTTTCGCACCAAGGTAGTAGCCGCTGTCGTCGCGGTGACGTAGGTGGCGTCGGCCCCGGCGGGGGGCACCAGCTCGGCCATGGGGGGCGCAGCCTGACGCTTGTAGGGGGTGAAGCTATAGCGGCCCAACTGCCAGCCCAGCCAGAGCTTAGTGGCCAGAGCGGCAGGCCAATCGTCGGCCAGAGCATAGGTCTGGGGTGGCAGAGTTTTGGGCAGATTTCCCAGAGTCCAGGTATCGACCGGGTCGGGTTTGCCAACCAGAACTTTGGCGATGCTACCCTCGGAACCAGGCACCAGGCAAACGGTACTGGGGTCTGCCTTAAATCCAGTAGACTGCGCCCAGGCTTGGCTGTCGGCGTGGTCTTTAGCAAGGTCGGTCTGATTGACCAGGTAAATGGGAATCGGCGTTGACAACGTAAAATCCTCCAGGGGTAGCACGCAAATCAATCAGTCTATCGAAGTTTTGGGCTCTGGGGTGAAACCGTGGAGGTGTTCTGGCCCAGGGCAGGCTAAGTCTCTTGCCCCTCCACACTTAAACAACTACCGTTTGGTAGACCGTCAAGCCAAAGATGACGGGTAAGTGAGGATTCAGGGTTTCAGATTTAGGACCAGCCTGGCATCTTGCACCACCAACCTTGAACCCCAAGCCGTTGAGCCGGTCAAAATCAGCTTGGTCAAGTGGGGAGCTGCCAGTAGCGATAGCTGGCGTAGGCCATGGTGAGCACCCCGGCGGCGATCGCAGACTCATCGACTTCAAATTTAGGGTGGTGCAGGGGGTAGTTCACGGGGCGATCGGTAAAGCCTACCCCCAAGCGAAACATTGTGCCCGGCGCATGCTCTAGGTAGAGCGAAAAATCTTCGGCTCCTAGGGAGGGCTCATGAATGATTTGTAGGTATTCGTTACCCAACGCTTCGCTGACACAGCGAGCCGTTAGCTCAGTCAGGGTGGGGTCATTGAGCACCGAGGGCACTCCCCGCCGATAGTTAATTTCATACTTGGCTCCGTAGGGCTGGCACACCCCGGCAACAATCGACTCAATCCACTGGGGCAGGTGGTTACGGGTGTCGGGATGGAGCGATCGCACTGTGCCCAGCAATTTCACCGTGTCGGCAATCACGTTGGGGGCACGACCGCCCTGAATTTGACCAATGGTCAGCACAATCGGGTGCAGCGGGTTTTGGGTGCGGCTAATCGCCTGCTGCAAGGTCGTAATCACTTGGGACGCAATCCAAATCGCGTCAATAGCCTCGTGGGGGCGCGCTCCGTGGCCCGACTCGCCCACAATCACCAGTTCTAAGTCATCGGCGGCAGCGGTGAGGGCTCCATAGCGCACCCCAATCGCCCGCGCTGGTACAGAAGGGTAGGCATGCAGTCCCAAAATTGCCGATACCCCTGCCATCACCCCGTCTTCAATCATCCAGCGGGCACCCTGGGCCGTTTCTTCAGCGGGCTGAAACAAAAACCGAGTGGTACCCGGCATGGGCACACCGAGCTGCGCCAGCACCATGGCCGTCCCGAGCCCCACGGTGGTGTGCACATCGTGGCCACAGGCATGCATAATGCCGGTCTGGGTAGAGGCAAAGGGCAGCTCTACCCGCTCAGCAATGGGCAGGCCGTCCATATCGGCTCGAATGGCCAAGATTCTAGAGTCAAGGTCGCCCGGCAACTCCGCCACCACCCCTGTTTTGCCCACCAGCTCCTGCACCCTCAGCCCGCAGGAGGAAAGCACCCCAGCCACATAGGCCGCTGTTTTATACTCTTGGCCGCTGAGTTCGGGGTGGCTGTGGAGGTGACGGCGAATCTCAACTAAACGCGGTGCAATGGTCTCAACAATAGATTTGATCTGGCTCAGCATGGAATAGCACTGTCGGTAATGGCCACGTTTAGCCTAAAGCAGGGAGGCCTTGATGTGTCACAGCACACCGGCCCTTCAGACCCACTGTTAACTAACAGATAACTAACAGCAAAAAGCCTTGCGCCAGCTAGCTTCTACCGATCTTCTACAGCTCAGTAGAAACAAACGGCGTTTGTTCCAGCAAAGGTTCAACCTGGTCTAGCAAAGGTTCAGCCTGCTCCTCCAGGCCCAAGCCGTTGCCATTGCCAGTACCGCCCACACCAATACCGATGCCATTACCAATACCGCCGTTGCCGTTGCCGTTGCCAGTACCGCCCACACCAATACCAATGCCATTGCTGGTGCCGCCCACACCAATACCGATGCCATTGCTGGTGCCGCCCACACCAATGCCGATGCCATTGCTGCCGCCTATACCAATACCGGTATTCCCGATGGGAGTAAGAATGTCTCCTCTATTCCCTTCCATAGGGGGAATATTACCGATTACGCCCTGTCCTTGCCCACTGAAGGGAAGCAAAGCGTCACCGGGGGCGATCGCACTACCAATCGGCGACAGCGAGGCTTCCCCAGCCTCGGTGGGGGCCAGTAGCCAGGGCTGCTCACTGGCGATCGCGCTAGAGGTATCCATGCCAATGAAGGCAGGATTCAGGGTGATGCCTTCCGAAAAAGGCGCTTGCTCTGCCAAGGCTTCGAGGGTTTCTTCGCGCACTCGCTCTAGGGCAGGCCCCAGGGGCGACTCAGCATTGGGGTTGTCTAGCTCTAACCCATCGACCAAAGGACTGGTCTGGTAAAACTGCGGTAAGTCAAACTCGACCACCTGCACCTGATTATTTTGAATCAGGGCCATTTGCCCGCCATAGAGGGAGTATTCTCTGCTAGTGCAGGTTTCGTCACCACCTGCGCCACAGCCACTCGCGGTAATGGTCATCGGCCCAGTAGGGTTGTTGGTCAGAGCCATCACCAAGGTGAGGTCGCGCTCAGGAATGTAGCGCACCACCACCGCTGACCCCTGAATACCGGTAACCGCACTGGGAGTTTGAATATTGGTGCGTCCCTGCCCTGGCGGAATCAGCAGCAAGACGGTGCCGTTGGTCAACCGAAAGTTGCGGGTGTTGGGCACAAACCGAAAGGTCGCCCGCTCACCCACCCGAGCCAAAGAACCGTCGTTAAACCGCAAGTCGGCTTGGGACGCTGGGGCCGTGCGGAGAGCATCGCCGGCGGCTAAAAGGTCTGCCATGCGAGCCGGTCGAGCGGTTCGACCGCGGGGCAATAGCTCAACCCGATTCCGCAGTGCAGCTACCTCAGCTCGGGTGAGGGGCACGCTGGCTTGGGCTGGCAAGCCCAGCAGGGCAGTGGCAATGAGCGAAACTAGCCCCACGGCTCCAGAGACAACGCGCCCTTGGCTTCGACGGGCAAATTTGCTGACATTGACCATGACACAACCGCAATAACAGAGTTTCAGTTTGAAGTAGCTAGCCTCACATTGCCTAGCCATAGCCATCGGCTTACCAACTCAACTATAGCCTTAGCGTTAGCCAACGCCTACTTATCGGGGGCTGGTTCAGCGGGCGGGAAAAATGGCGGTGGTTCAGCAGGCGGATTCGCGGGCACACCGCCGTTAAACGGCGGCGGGTTGGCATTGCCAGGTCCGCCTGGATTGGGGTTGGGATTGGGATTAGGATTTGCCCCAGGATTAGGGTTGGGATTGGGGTTAGGATTCGCCCCAGGATTGGGGTTGGGGTTGGGATTCGCCCCAGGGTTGGGGTTGGGGTTGGGATTCGCCCCAGGGTTGGGATTGGGATTAGGGTTGGGATTGGGATTAGGATTCGCCCCAGGGTTGGGATTGGGATTAGGGTTAGGGTTCGCCCCAGGGTTGGGACTGGGACTGGGGTTGGGGTTAGGGTTCGCCCCAGGGTTGGGACTGGGATTGGGATTAGGATTAGGATTCGCCCCAGGGTTGGGATTGGGATTAGGATTCGCCCCAGGGTTGGGGTTGGGACTGGGACTGGGACTGGGGTTGGGCCTGGGGTTGGGGTTCGCCCCAGGATTGGGATTGGGGTTAGGATTCGCCCCAGGATTGGGGTTGGGGTTGGGATTAGGGTTAGGGTTCGCCCCAGGATTGGGGTTGGGGTTGGGATTAGGGTTAGGATTCGCCCCAGGATTGGGGTTCACTCCAGGGTTTCTACCTGGATTGGGGGTATCGCCACCTATGATCGCCGGCGCTTCAACACCTTGGGGGGGAGTAATGGTGGTGACTAGAGAATTGCTGGGCGTAAGCACAACACTAATCGGCGACAGCGGTGACACCCCAACCTCAGCGGGAGACAGCAGCCAGGGCTGCTCACTGGCGATCGCGCTAGAGGCATCCATGCCAATGAAAGCAGGATTCAGGGTGATGCCCTCCGAAAAAGGCGCTTGCTCTGCTAAGGCTTCGAGGGTTTCTTCGCGCACTCGCTCTAGGGCAGGCCCCAGGGGCGACTCAGCATTGGGGTTGTCTAGCTCTAACCCATCGACCAAAGGACTGGTCTGGTAAAACTGCGGTAAGTCAAACTCGACCACCTGCACCTGATTATTTTGAATCAGGGCCATTTGCCCGCCATAGAGGGAGTATTCTCTGCTAGTGCAGGTTTCGTCACCACCTGCGCCACAGCCACTCGCGGTAATGGTCATCGGCCCAGTAGGGTTGTTGGTCAGAGCCATCACCAAGGTGAGGTCGCGTTCAGGAATGTAGCGCACCACCACCGCTGACCCCTGAATACCGGTAACCGCACTGGGGGTTTGTATATTGGTGCGTCCCTGCCCTGGCGGAATCAGCAGCAAGACGGTGCCGTTGGTCAACCGAAAGTTGCGGGTGTTGGGCACAAACCGAAAGGTCGCCCGCTCACCCACCCGAGCCAAAGAACCGTCGTTAAACCGCAAGTCGGCTTGGGACGCTGGGGCCGTGCGGAGAGCATCGCCGGCGGCTAAAAGGTCTGCCATGCGAGCCGGTCGAGCGGTTCGACCGCGGGGCAATAGCTCAACCCGATTCCGCAGTGCAGCTACCTCAGCTCGGGTGAGGGGCACGCTGGCTTGGGCTGGCAAGCCCAGCAGGGCAGTGGCAATGAGCGAAACTAGCCCCACGGCTCCAGAGACAACGCGCCCTTGGTTTCGACGGGCAAATTTGCTGACGTTCAGCATGGCATAACCGCAGTAACAGCTCGTTGGTCTCTAGGTCTTGATAACGTGATAGTGGTAGATAGACGGGTCAACTGGCATTCTTGCAAGATGACTACCGAAGTCAGGTACAGAATCCGTACCGCAGCAGCCTATATATAATCTACGTATATTTACTAGTCCTGTAATAACAGATCCATAAGGAAGGTATAAAGTTCCTGAAACAGGATTTACTGTACCTTTACGTTTACATTACTTAACGAAATGATGACGTGGGTTTGTTTACAGGGTTAGGGGGGCAAGCGGCTCGATAGCGGGATCGTGACCGCCGATTTGGTTGGTGCGCAGTACCCATAGGGCCGCGCCATGGCGCAGACAGAGTTGAGTTATGGTGTCACTAGCTTTACGCGGCAGCATGGTGCGCCAGCTCAGCAAACCCCGCCCCAGGGTTTTAAGCGGGTAGTCGGAGAGATTACTGCCAAGGGATTCATGTTCGTGAGCCCAATCAGCGCGGGCACTGCCTAAGGGCAATAGCTGGCGCTGAATGTCTCGGCGCAGTTTTAGCAACTGCTGAAACTGCTGGGCTTGGTGGGGATTGTCGGCTTCCCAGGCTTTGAGAGTGGCTCGATGGGCTAGGACTGAGGCCTCTAGATGAGCGGCACTGGCATACATGGCTTGGTTTGAGTCTTGGGCGCAGTTGTTGGCTGGGCCGACGTAGGTAACGCCAGTGCCATCACCGGTACGGTAGCGGGCCGTCATCAGTTCTAGCTCTATGCGGAGGTCGTCAAGGGCGGCCCAGGGAACACCCTTGAAGTCGAAGGGTTCGGTATAGGCAGGGAGTTTAATTAGGATGTCGGATACGGGCCGAGTGCCCATAAACCCCCACTGGCGATCGCCCATATACAGCGACCAATCGAGGGTGCCTGCAATCAGCCCGCGCCGGTTGTGGGTATAGACCTGGTGGTAATGAATGTCAAACTGAAGCTCTTGGGTGAGAGGTTCACGCACCACAGTGGCGATGCCGTAGGCAAAGTGGCCAAAGTAAATCGGCCCTTTGGCGGCGGGCTCGCGCTGTTCGCCACCAATGCCGCCATAGACATGCACCAGCAGAGCCTGGTCGCCTAGCTGCCACTGAGCGATCGCCGCCTGGGCATCCTTCGCTTTGGGGTCAATCAGCACTGACTCAGTGGTGCCTTTTTTGGCCACTAAATTGGCCCACGACTCACGGCGCAGGTATTGTCGTCCTTGACGGGCGCTAGTCACAATGTGATCGGGCCGCAGCTGAAACAGACAGCGGGGCCGCAGGGCCTGCACTACAAACTCGCCGTCATGGGCCTGAGCGCCGTGGATATACCAGCCAGCGGTATTGAGGAGCGATCGCTCCAGATCGCGATTAGTCGAGGGGGCAATGCCATCTCCGTCGGGTATCACCAGCGGCAGCCGCACGGTTTCTTGAAAGCCATCAAAGGCTTTCGTCGCCGGGTTGTAGTGCACCACTCGATAGCGTTCCAGACCTTCCTCTACAGGACCGAGAAACTGCACCAGGGCGTAGTAAAGTCCTGCAATTTGGATCGGTTCGTGGGCGATCGTGAGGGTGAGTGGGTGACGCTGGTTGGGGCCTCGGTCGAAGCCCCCCCCAACGCTGACTGGGTCGGGCAGTTTAACGATGACATCGTCGACGGGGCGGGCTCCGGCCAGCGATTCAAGGGGAGTGACCAGTCGCCAGTGGTTGAGGCGGGTAGGCAAAATTAGCCCCTGGCGGTGCGAGTCTTCGGCCTCGGCACTGAAGTGAATGTCGCGGCTAACGGTCTGCAAGCGTTGGTTGAGGTCCTTAGGATATTGCCAGCGCAGCAGCACCCGCTGCCCCAGCCAGTCTCGGTAGGCGGGCGGTGTATGCAGCAGTTCTAGCCACACGCCATCGAGGTCGGCGCGCTGGTCTAGCTCAGGTAGCACCAGTCGCCCTAGCCATTGGCCCACGGGGCGATACTCCGGTGCGGCCAAGGTTTGCTGCACCAGGTAGTAGCTGGGGTGGTTAAAGGGAGCAGCTTGAAAATGGTAGTAGTTACCGAGGTTAACCACCTGAATTTTTTGTAAGTCGAGGTGTTGGCGCAGGTCACCGACCAAAATATCGAGGGTTAGGTCTAGGGTCTGTTGCAGATGACTACGACCATCAGGTAAAAAGGCTTGGTCGTCGAGCACACCACCGGGCACCTGGTGACGCACTGGGCCTAGGGAAACCAGGCTGATTTTGCCTTTACGCTTGGCTCGGTTCCAGTAAGACAGGGGCGCGATCGCCCAGCGGCGAGGAAACATAATTGGCCCCAACCGTTCGACTCGGTCTTGGGTACCTACCAAGTGGTAAAGCTGCTCGGCCTCTAGGGCGCGACTGTTGCCGCTGATCACTCCGGCCAACGAGATTACCTCTATGGGTGCCCCTAGCGCCTGTTTAAGAAAGGGCAAAATGCCCATAGCAATCTGCCCGCCGCCGCTGTAGCCAATTAGGGTGAGGGGAATGCCGCCGGTCGGAGGGTAGCCCTGACGGATGAGGCTTTCGTACACCCGCTGGGCAACACCCTGATTATAAATGGGCCCAAAGCGCTGGTCGGCGGAAACCGCCACGATCAAAATATTACGCAGGTTGATAATCATTCCCACCCAGGGGCCAAGCCGCTGGGTCAGGGCTTCTATGCCGCGCCAGAAGAAGGCCAGGGGCCGGTCTTGGGTGAGCGATCGGTTGAGTACCGAGTAAGGAATCAGCCCCTTGACCAGAGCAATATCGGCGGGCAACTGGTCGCTCAGATGATCGAGGTAACGGGCCACGGTGGGCTGGTAGTCGGCGGTGGCCTGGTTAATGCCGTCGAGGTAAACAATAAACCGCCGCCGGGGCGAGGGGGTGGCGACGGGGTCGTTCAGCCGCTCGGGGTGGCGGGTATCGACACCGTCGCCATACCAGCCAGCCCACCAGCCCAGGGCCTCTAGGGGAGCGAGCATGGCCGCCACCACCAGGGCGATCGCCCCAATCCAGAGCAAGTCAGCCAGCCAGCGGGCCGTGCGGCTCTGACCATGCCCGGTGGTGATCATGGCCCGCAGGGGCTCTAGGCTGAGGGCGACCACCAGCGCCAATCCTGCCAACCCTACATAGATGCCCAGTAAGGTCAGCTGCCGCGATGCCAAGATCGATCGCCGCGAGAAGCGACGGGGGGCAATATCTGCCAAGGTCGATGGCGACAGATCAGAGGACGGCGGCGGGGTTAAACCAGGCTTAGGGGGCGAGGGCAGGGGAGGGAGGCTCGTGGCCGCCGATGAGGATCGCTTGGCGATCGATTCCGCTGGGTTTGGCCCCAGGGGATTGGCGGCAATCAGGGTCTTGAGCTGACCCCGGTTAATCACCAGCTTGACTCCGGCTGTATGGTTAGCTAGCCAGCGGCCCAGGTTAACAATTGGCTGTCCCACGGTCTGTTGAAGCACTAGCAGCACTACCCAGCCCAACCCGACGTGGCCCATTGCCTGAGGGGCGCTGAGGTTAGCCAACACCGCAAACCCCACCACCACCGCCAGCAAGTTCCAGACCCAGAGCAGCCGCAGAACGGGCACTCCTAGGTAGGGCATAGCACCCAAAAAACTAAACACCAGCGGTAAATAACTAAAAGCGAGGGCGTCGGTCACCGCCTGCCAGCTAATCGACTGTTCTAGAAACCAGCGGCTAGCCAGCCAGATACTCAGCGCCCAAAACAGATAGCCTGCCACGAACAGCAGCGCCGCCAGCACCAGACTGAGCACAAACCGCAGAGGCTTGACCTGGTTAACAAACAAAATAATGCTTTGGGCCACCGCCTGGGAAAACCCTGCCACGAACACCACCACCAGGGCCAGGGCGTCTACGGTATCGTCTGGAAACTGGCGCAGGGCTAGAAAGGCCTCAGGGCTGAAGCTCAAAATACCTGCTAGGGCCTGCCAGAGGGTTTCAAAGGTCGGTTCAATCATGGGTGAGAGAGGGTCGCCGCCGCCTGTTTTAAGGGGACTAGCAGGTCTAGGGGCAGGTGCAGTTGGTTGAGAGTAGCCGGGGCCGGGGCTTTGCGATCGCGCTTGCTGTTTTCTGCTGGCCCATGGTAATCGCTGCCGCCGGTCATCACCAGATTGTGGCTGCGGCAATAGTCTTCTAGCCGCCGCACATCGCTAGGGCTGTGGTGAGGATGGTAGACTTCGACCCCCATCAGCCCGGCATCGACTAGCTGGGGCAGCAGGGCCGTCACCGTTGATCCCTTAAACAGGTGCGGGTGCGCCCACACCGGTACTGCACCACAGTCGCGCAAGAGCTGAATGCCCTCAGCCGCCGAAAACTTTTCGTACTGCACAAAGACGGGGCCGTGATCGCCCAGCCAGCGATCAAAGGCCTCTCGTTTTGACTCGGCGTGGCCCGCCTTAACCAGTGCCGCCGCCAAGTGGGGCCGACCAGGGGCCATATTGCCCCCCATGGGCGGCAGTTCGATGGGATAACCCAATTCGCCAAGCTTATCGACCATGTGTTGGGCACGGCGGCGGCGACCCGCCAGGCGCTGGCTGAGGGGTGGCTCAAGGGCCGTGCGGTTGGGATAAAAGCCCAAAATATGGAGCGATCGGCCCCCTTCCACCGTGCTCAGCTCTACCCCCGGCACCACCTCCAGGCGATCGCCAGCCGCCAGCTCTGCCTCATCCCACCCAGCTAGGGTGTCATGGTCGGTGATAGCCAGCGCCCGAAGTCCCGACTCTAGGGCGGCAGCGACTAACTCCGTCGGCGTCAGGGAGCCGTCTGAGAAGGTGGTGTGACTGTGCAGATCGAGCATGATTTATGGCTAAAACAGACTAAAAGCAAGCTTGTGACTCGGTTCTCCCCGGTGGTGGGCAACGCCACAGCGGTTGGTCTTGGCAGGTAAACCCTGGCATCTGCTGGCCATCGCCTCAGGTCGGGGTGGGAGTTAGGCCTAGAGAGAACCCTCTAGAGAGAACACTACTGCTCTATTGTGCCGTATGGCCCTGGTGAAACCGCCGCTGTGGCCTGGTCAATGGCCCGTTCTACCCGAGCTTTCGCCTTTTCGTCGAGCACCAACCAGTTGATTTCGCCGTCCTCAAACAAAAGCGCGGTATCGACCGCAACCGGCTGTTGGGGGTGGTAGTGGTCAAAACAGACCTCAAAGCACAGTTCCCACAGATCAAGGGTAGCGGTGCGAGTGGGTGCAGCGGCGTCGCCCTGGGTCAGGCGCAGTTCGTAGGCCGGGGTAGGGGTGGGCAGCTGACTCAACTGCTGACGAATCACTTCGACCTGCTGGGGGGATGCTCCTTCGAGCTGAGCGGCCAAATCGCGCACCTGCTGGCGCTGCTCAGCGGTGGCAGTGCCCGGCCAGCGCACCTGCTCTAGGTATTCGCTGCGCCAGTCGAGGGTTTCAGTGTGCTTGCGAATGTTGTCAACGACGCGAATCAGGCAGGGCTGCATGAGCTGGGCGGCCTGGGTCTCGTCGGCGGGGGTGGCAAAGGTTAGCATGGCGGCTGTGGCAGCATAGAAAGCAATTCACTCTTGAGGATATATGCCCCTGCGGCCTTTCCATAACCCCGGTGCCGGGTTTGAATATCGTTTGAGGGTAGCGCTGGCCTTGGCCGCCGTGGCGCTGTTGGGTGTGTTAGTAATTCGGCTGCTGCTGCCCTGGCTGGTGCTAGGGGGTATCGTCGGCGGCGCGGTGTGGGGTTGGCGGCGACAGCGGGCGCGGCAGCGGGCTCTCCACCAGCTGTTCTATGACCAAATTGCAGCGCACCAGGGCCGCATTAGTGTGCTCGATTTTGCGATCGCGGCCCAGCTAACCGGCAGCGAGGCCCGCCAATTTCTCGACCAGCGGGCCAAAGACTTTTGGGGCGACTTTGAACCCACTCCAGGCGGGGATGTGCTCTACACCTTTCGCTCCTGGAGCCAGACCACAGCAGACCCCGCCCCCACCACGACCCCAGCGATCGCCCTTTCGCTCACCGCCGCCGCCCTCGCCCAGCGCCTGGGCTGTACCGAAGCCGATCTGGCGATCTACCGTGCTACCCCTGATTTGTCTGCCTGGAGCCGCGATCGCGACCCCGATGGCTGTGGCTGGCGATATGACCAAGGGAGCGATCGGTATTGGCCGGTGGGTTAGGGTGGGGTGTTGGGTAAACGGTGGAAGGGGCAAGGTGCAGTGGAAGGTGGAAGGTGCCAGGTGGCAGGTGTAAGCGGTGAATGGCGCCAGGTGCAGGTGCAAGGTAGAGCCGCAGACCGTAAACCGCAGACCGTAAACCACAAACCGAAACCATAAATCTTTGGCCAAATCCTTTACAAAGTGGCCACCGTTTCTGACCATAGTGTAGGTCTTTTACCGCAGACCCTTTCGCAATCAACTCTTTTACCAGGCATTAGGAACAGGTATCTATGGAACGCACTTTTTTGATGATCAAGCCCGACGGCGTGCAGCGCGGCCTGGTCAGCAACATCATTGGTCGGTTTGAAACCAAGGGTTTTAAGCTGGTGGGCATGAAGTTCATGGCCGTCTCCCGTGAGCTAGCGGAGAAGCACTACGACGTGCACCGCGAGCGCCCCTTCTTCGCCGGACTGGTCGATTTCATTACCTCTGGCCCCGTGGTGGCCATGGTATGGGAAGGCGAGGGTGTGATCGCCTCGGCCCGCAAAATTATTGGTGCCACCAAGCCCCTAGAAGCTGACCCCGGCACCATTCGCGGCGACCTGGGGGTCACCGTAGGCCGCAACATTATCCACGGCTCCGACGCGCCCGAGACGGCCCAGTCCGAGATCGCCCTGTGGTTTGGCGACAGCGAACTGGTTAGCTGGGAACCCGCTGCTCAAGGCTGGCTCTACGAATAGACCCGAGCCTAGAAACCGGGCTTCTCGGCCCAGCCCTTGGGCCTAGGCAAACGCCCCGCTAGAAACCGGTTTCTGGTCTTCTCACATCCTCGTTCCCACCCTCTATGGGGGAAGGCTACCCTGGCGCTCCTGCGTCCCAATCTCAAAGACGCTGGAGCGTCTGATGGCACGTTCCGACGCTCTAGCCTTGGGAAGATGAGGTGCCTTTAACTGTTGGTTTAGCCACCCGATGAATGAGCAATTAGCCATTCCCCTACGCTCTCAGTGACCATGCCAAGAACCGGCTGACTGAGCGAAAAATTGATTTGCAATGGGTTGCGCTAACCCTAATGGAACCGTCTCTACTCGAACCTCATCCAGACGATGCCGATTGTCAATGCGCCTATCGAGAGTTTCCAGAAGCAGAAGGGCGAGTCTTGAAGGTTGTCTATAAATGCGGTTACCAAGCCTTAGCGCGTGGTGACGGTTCACTTCGATCGGCGGATGCGAGGCAGACTATGAAGATCCAGTTCGACTCAGAGGCGGATGCCCTGTATCTGCGGTTCCTAGAAGAGGAGGTGACGGACTCGGAATCGATTGAAGCTGATGTGGTGTATGACTATGATGCTAAGAATCAGGTCGTTGGAGTTGAACTGCTACGAGTTAGGGCAAATTTGCCCAACTTGGCCACCAAGGCACTTCCCTTTAGAAACCCTGGGCAGCAAGTTGAATTTTTGAGCTTTTTAGAAACTTTGGCAGATGCAGACCTGCGGTCAAAGCTTTCGTTTGCCAAACAGATTTTGCAGAATCAGCACATTTTTCTACAGAGCGCATGACCCTTGCGATCGCCGCCGTCCAGACCCCGCCCAGAACCGAGCCCTCTAACTAACTCCGAACCTTTCACCACCCCAATGACGAGCCGTTATTGGGTCACGCCCCGCAATACCGCTTCGCCGTTGATAAACTCTAGCCCGTCGAGGGTGAGGCCCGCGTGGGGCAGGGCTACGTTAATGCGCTCATTCAGCTGGGCGGGGCTGATGCCCGTAAGCCGAGAGACATCCTCTAGGGATAGATTAACCCGGCCAATCTGCACGCGGGTGTCGTTGCTCAGCACCAAGCGGCCATTGTCGATCTGGGGACTGCCCTCAATGCCAACGTAGAGGGGGCGATCGCCCAGCATGGGGATAGTATTAAAGGCAGTTTCGAGAGCCTGGCGGGCCTGGGGAGGCAGCGCCTGGGTGGGGATATCGGCAGGGTTGACAACCATGCCTCCGGCGACGCGATCGCCGCTAATCGTCGCGTTAAGGCTCCTAGTGGCAGGCAAAAACGGAGCGGCCTGGGGAGTCTGGGCGATGCCCTCGGCCAGCAGCTGAGTGAGTTCGGCCTCGGTGAGCGAAATCTCGACCCGGTTGTTGTCGCCATAGCGCACTCCCTGGCCACTGGCTAGCTTGGCTCGGAGCAGGTTGCTGTTACCAGTGCTGACATCGGCCACAGCGGTATCGGCCCCGCTGGTGCTGTACCAGGTGGGCAACGCCGTGGCCCGGTTCCAGTAGAACGCAGTGGCTGCAACGGCCCCCGCCGAGAGGCCGACCACCAGCGATAGGGTGAGTACCACAATCTGTTTTGCCCGCATCTCAGATAGCCCTCTCTACTCCTGTCGAGCCAGTGTAGCTCAGCAATTCTACGCTAGCAAAAACCTGTGTGGCGATTGCGGTAAACGCCCTAAAGTGGCCTATCGTTATAGGTGCAAAGACGGAGAGAATACCGGCATGGGCACGATACATGGGGGAATCCGCAGGGTGACAGCCCTCGGACGGCGGCTTGTCGCTCTAGTTGCGATCGCACTACTCACCTTCACCACCGCCAGCTGCGCCAAGCCCACTCAGCCCACCGAGCTGATCTCAGAGCCGACCCCCCAGCCCAATCGCCTCACGGGGCAAATGGCCGAGGTCTCGCCCCCCGCCGCCCTAGAGACCCTCAAGCAAATTATTGACGCCTACACCCCCCAGGTGCGCATTCTCAGCCCTCGTCCCGGCGAGGTGCTCAACGACACCACCGCCGCCGTGCGGCTCCAGGTGCGCGGTCTACCGCTGTTTAGAAACGATGACTGGCAGCTCGGCCCCCACCTGCATCTCTTCATTGATAATGAACCCTACCAGGCTATCTACGACCTGAGCGAACCGATCACCTTTGAGGGGCTGTCGCCCGGCACCCACACCCTGCGCGTGTTTGCCTCACGGCCCTGGCACGAAAGCTTCAAAAACCAGGGAGCCTTCGACCAGCGCACCTTTCACGTAATTGCCCCCACTCCCCAGAACGAGCTAGATGCTAGCGCTCCGCTGCTCACCTACAGCCGCCCCCAGAGCAGCTATGGGGCCGAGCCGATCATGCTCGACTTTTACCTCACCAACGCGCCCCTGCACATGAGCGCCCAGGCCGATGCCAACGACGACCTCCACGACTGGCGCATTCGCTGCACCGTCAACGACCAGAGCTTTGTGTTTGACCAGTGGCAGCCGATCTGGCTGAAGGGCTTTAAGCCAGGCCGCAATTGGGTGCAGCTCGAACTGATCGATGATGCTGGCAACCCCATCGACAACCGCTTCAACAACACCGTGCGCATCATCGACTACCAGCCCGGTGGCACCGATACCCTCTCTCGTTTGGTGCGCGGCGAATTGACGCTCCAAGAGGTAGCGGGCATTATTGACCCCACCTACGTACCGCCACTACCAGAGCCTGCCCCCGTCAGCGAGCCGGAAGGTACAGCCACTGAAAGTGCTGAAGCGCCTGTGCCAGAAGTAGACGAACCACAACCAGAGGTAGCGCCACTCTCGCCAGCCGCCCCAGACAAAGCGCCAGCTCAGCCAAGCCTTGCCCCTGAAGAATTGCCAGATAAACTCACTGAGCCAGAGCCCACCGAGTCTGAGCCTGCCGAACCTGATACCGCTGAGAAAAGACAGCCGCCGGTTGATCTTGACGGTGAGCTTCAGCCCAACCCAGTGTTGCAGCCCGAACTACCCGTAGAGGAAGCACCCCCGGCGGCGATCGCCCCTGAAGCAGACGGCGCTGTCTCAGAAGATGACGTCGCTGAACCGACCGACCCCGCGCTGGAGGACGTGCAATCAGACCTTGAAGACTTGCAGGCAGATCTAGAGAACTTGCAATCAGACCTTGAAGAGGTGCAATTAGATCTGGAGAACTCACCAGAGGGCGCTACGGGCGTTCAAGACTCCCAGGGAAGTCCAGCAATTCCCCCTGCTTTAAATGCCCCGGAGGTCTTACCCGAGCCCATACCCCTGCGCCCTCAAAGCCCTAAAGACGCTGAACGATCTGCTAGCCCAGCGCCTGCCTCCAAGGGATTGATTGATCGCTTCAAGCAGTGGCGCAGTCAGCCAAGCCAGCCAGGCCCAATTTCCCCGGCCCCAACTTCACCGGCCCCCAACACACAACCTGACACTTTCGGGCGCGTTCCAGACAACAACCCCAGAGTGTTAGTTAACCCTGAGGCCGGTGAAGCGCTCGACAATGCCCCTGAAGCTATCGCCCCCGATTCGCCAGAGCCAGAACCTGACGTGGATGAACCATCGCCATCCCCTCTGCCCGGTCCAGACACCGATGTAGAGCCCTCGGAGGAACCATCCGTTGAGCCTCTCCCCACTGAATCGCCTCGGGTCGCCCCGCGATCGCCCCTGATGCGCGAGGTGCGCCCCTTTATCTAAGTTGTTGCTGACTCAAGGCCTACTTCACCAGTCTGAGGGTGAGAGGATAACGGTAAGCTATGCCTTCGTTGGCTTTGACCGCCGCCAAAATCACCAAAACTAGCCAGGCTAGGCCCACAACAATTGTGAGCAGAATCCCAACCACCACAAAAATCAACACCAACGACACCAGCATATAGATGGTCATGGAGATGTTGAAGTTAAGCGCCTCTTTGGCCTGGTCGTTAACAAACGACATTTCATCGCGCTTAACCAGCCAAATAATCAGGGGGCCGACAATATTGCCAAAGGGAATAACAAAGCCAGACAAAGCACTAAGGTGAGCTAACATGGCCCACATCCGCGATTCTGGGTTTGAGTCAAGCTGATTCATAGTTAGGTGACAAAAACGAGTGAATGTGCCGCCAACCTAACTCAAGAAGCAGGATAGAGTCTCTAGCCTGCTTACAAAATGTAGTATTCACCAGTGAAGGCCCCAGGACTCAGGCAGGTACTCAAGACTAAACCCCCACGCCCTGCGAGTTTGCGCAGAGCGTGGGGGTTAGAAAGAGTATGAGGGTGAGACCCTTAAGGCAACGTACGACCTTACTCTTCGTCGTCGTCCTCATCATCGCCGGGATAGACAAAGCTGGTAGACCGCCCGGTGAGCACAGACTTGCCTAGGGACAGCGCCTTTTGAGCTTGCAGTGCGCCAGTGCGCTTCCAAGTAGCGCGACGCTGGTCACGCTTTTGTTTGGAGGTTTTCTTCTTGGGAACCGCCATGACAGAAATAGTTAGTACTTCACAACCTTTCAACTATAGGGCAAGATGGCTGTTCTGCGCAATCTTGCCGTCACCCTCAGGTGGGATTAATCAATGACTAGATATCGGGAGGCCTCAAAGTACTTGGCCCACTGGGTAACATCGGGGCTGAGTCGCCACTCGCCGCGACTAACCGGCACCGTGAGAATGGGCACAGAGATACCCTGGTTGTCGCCAATGATGGTGACGATCACGTCGGTCATCAGCACATCGGCATCAAAACTGCGCTGAATGGCGGCGCGGGCAATAATCTCCGATCGCTGCACGAGGGTGTCAAAGCTTTCGCCCTGCTCGCGCACCAGGTAGAGGTTGACTCGCGATGTGTAGGCTTGGGCCACAGGCGGCATCACCAAGGTTGGTAGGGCCACGCTACCTAGGCCCATCAGCACGGCCAAGGTCAACCGTAGGCCCAGGGATGCTCTGCGGGGTAGCATGGTGCGTCCCTCAACGCTCGTCCCAGGGTGTCCGCTCAGAAAAGACATAGATTTCATAGCCGATCGCTCCAAGCATCCCTACAGGATGCCCCAAAAGTGCCTTAACCATAGCGACAGAGCCAACAATCGTCAATAAAGAATTGTCCTAGACCTAATCTCCTGGTTAAGCTTCCGTTTAGCTGTGCAGGCGCTACTATTGCAGGTGAATTTTTCATCTCTTTAGCTCAGCTCCTCCGGAGGCATTCGCAAGGCATGGCAAGCCACTGGCCCGTAATCGTCGGTATCAATCAGTATCAATCGCTTCAGCCGCTCATGTACGCCCAGTTCGACGCCCTCGAACTGCGGGATTTTTTGGTGAATGAGGTCGGCTTGCCTCCCCAGTATTGTTCACTGCTGAGCGACGTGTCGCCCATGGTGTACCAGGGGGCTGCGGCCCCGACCCAGGCAGTACTCTTGCAGCGGTTGGCTCAGAGCTGCGATCGCGCTGGCCCTGAAGATACGGTGTGGTTTTTCTTTAGCGGCTATGGGGTGCAGTGGCAGGGGCAAGATTACCTGCTGCCCATCGATGCCGACCCCAACCGCATTGAGCAGACCGGTATTTTAGTCGAGACTATGCTCCAGCGGCTGGCAGAGGGCAACCAGCGTCAGTCCATTGTCATGCTCGACATCAACCGGCCCCAGAGCGCCCTCAACCCGGCTCCCGGCAGCCAGGGGCTAGGGGCTCAGTCGCTCACCCTGGCCCAAGCCCTCAACATTCCCCTGGTGCTCTCCTGTCAGCCCGACCAGTTTTCTCAAGAGACGCTGGCGGTGCGCCACGGGCTGTTCACAGAAGCGCTGATCGAGGGCATGCGGTTCCACGGCTGCCTGACCTTGGCACAGGTGCTCGACTACCTAGGCGATCGCCTGCCCGAACTGTGTCAGCACCACTGGCGACCCGTGCAAAACCCTGTAGCCGTAGTGCCTCCGGGGCAGCAGCACGCCATGCTAGTGCCCTCTAGCCTGGTGGGGCAAATGCCCGTGGGGGTGCCGCCCGAGGCAGAGCCTTTACCTGACGCTCCCCCGGCCTCAGAGCTGCTTTTCCCAGAGGTAGGCGGGCCTTTACCGGGTGAGGCCCACGAAACGGATGTCTCCCCAGAACCTCTACGCCAAGCCCCCGACAATGGTGCACCCTCTCAGCCGTTGCCCTCTGCCGTTGCCCCTTTTCCCGATCTAGCGCCCGGCACCTTGCTTACAGTCACCGACCCGTCCACCGTGGCCAAGGTAGACCCCGAACCCAGTTCAATTCCCTGGCTGCGCTGGGGATTAGTGGCGGCTGGGTTGTTATTGCTGGGGGTGCTGTGGCGCAATCAAGATAGTTTTCTGGGGCAGAGCCCGGCTCCAGAGACGACTATTCCTCCGGTTACGGCCCCAGTAGAGCCAGATCCGGCAGAGCCAGACCCGGCCACCGATGCTCCCGAGCCTGGGGCTACCCCGGCAGGCGAATCATTGTTTCCAGGCGCAGTCAGCGGGGCCGAGGCCCTAGCCCGGGCTAGAACCGCCCTCGACCAGCGTCAGTTTGGTGAAGCCCTGAGCTGGTTGAACCAAATTCCTGAGGTAGAGCGCCCCGTTGACTATGATGCCCTGGTCACCCAGGCCGAAACCGGCTACGCCAATGCTGAATTGTCGGGCGATGCGGCCCTCAACCAGGCCCGCCGACTGATCGAGCCTGTGTCGGCCTCGCTGTTTAACGATGCCATTGAGCAGGCCCGCCAGGTGCCCGTGGGTGACCCGGCCTACGACCAGGCCCAGGTGAATATTGCCCGCTGGAGTCAGGTGATTTTAGATCTGGCCCTGGGCCGGGCAGCCTCCGGTGACCTGGAGGGAGCGATTAGCGCCGCTCGCCTCGTGCCTGAAGATCAGGGCGAAACCTGGGGCCAGGCCCAAAGCCAAATTCAACAGTGGGAGCAGCGCCAGGCCAACCGACGGCTGTTGCGAGAGGCCCAAAGCCTGCTACAGCCTGACCAGGCGACGTCGTTTCAGGCGGCGATCGACCTGGCCCAGCAAATTCCCCCCAACTACCCCGAGTCGCCGATCGCCCAAGATCGCATCGACCAGTGGAGCCGAGACATTTTGGCGATCGCCCGTGCCCGTGCCGCCGCAGGCGAATTTTCCAGCGCGATTTCTGCCGCTGGTTTAGTGCCAGCGGGCACCAGTGCCTACGATCAGGCTCAGGAGGAGATTCGGGGGTGGCAGGGGCAGTAGGGGAGTGGATGGGTGGATGGGTGGATGGGTGGATGGGTGGATGGGTGGATGGGTAGGGGCAAACGGTGTTTGCCCTGCTGTAAATTACGCCACCAGGCTCTCTAACCGGCTGACGGCGCGATCGACAATCTCTAGGCTGGCCTGCCAAAACTGTGGCTGGCGAATGTCTTGTTGAAGGTGGCGCTGCACGACCTTTTCCGCTGTCATGGTGCCGGTATCTCGCAGTAGCTGGGTATAGAGGTCATTGAACCCATCGCCATAGTGGTCTTTTTGGGCATAGATGCCCAGACTAAACAAATAGCCAAACAGGTAGGGATAGTTGTAAAAACTCAGTTCTGCGATCGAAAAGTGGAGCTTGCTAGCCCAAAACATGTCGTCATAGCTGGCCAGGCTGTCTTCATACCAGTGCTGCCAACTGTCACGCATCATGGTTTTGAGGTTGTCTGCAATCACAAAGCCCTGCTTGCGGGCCTCAACCAATGTTTGCTCAAAGCGAAACCGCGCGGGAATATTCAGTAAAAAGGTGGCGGCGGCGGTTCCTTCTTCCCAGGCAATGGCGAGCTTTTGTTCAGGGGTGCTGGCCTGCTCAAAGAGAGCGTCACGCACCAGCGTTTCGCCAAAAATGCTGGCGGTTTCGGCCAGAGTCATCGGGTAGAAGGTTTTGTAGCGGGGCAAATCGGCCATTACCCAGTTGTGCCAGGCATGGCCCAGTTCATGGGCTAGGGTCAGCACGTTATTCATACTGCCTTCAAAGGTCATAAAAATGCGGGGCTCTTTTGGCTCTGCAAAGCTGGTGCAGTAGGCCCCTGTGGCTCGGTTGGGGGTGGGGGTGGCATCAATCCAGCCCTTTTCGGCCATCATCACCGCAAAGTCACCCATGGCCGGGTTGAACTGGCGAAAGGCGTTTGCTACTAAATCAATCGCCTCGCTAAAGGAGAACCCAGCATCTTGGCTTGCTGACGGGGGTGGGGCAAATAAATCCCAGGGTTCCATCGTTTGGAGATCGAGCACCTTACCCATGGCCTTTAAGGCGCGTTGGCCAACCGATCGCCGCTGATAGGTGGTCTGCATCATGGCGTCGAGGGTGGCGCGATCGATGCGGCTTTGGTGGCAGCTTTTGTCGAGGTAGTGTAGCGGTCGGTGGTGCGATCGCTGCTTGGTTTCTTCTAGCCGCCAGCCGTTGATCGCGTTGAGAATGGCGGCCACCGTATCGGCACGGCTCTCCCAGGCGGCGTTGACACCGTGCCACGCCTCAGAACGCAGAGTGCGATCGGGGGAACTCAGCAGATTGAAGGCTTTGGCCAGCCCTACCGAGCTGCCGTCAACGGTGCACTGTAGCGTGCCCGATAGCTCGGTGTAGAGGTTACCCCAGCCCTGGAGCCCATTCACCGCCAGACCGGTGATCAGCTTTTCTTCTGCCAGACTGAGTAGCTGGTCGTTGAGCTGGCGCTGGTGCAGCAGCGAGAAGCTGATCTCTTCGAGCACCGGATCGGCAACTAGGGCCTGGATAAAAGCGTCGTTGACCCGCAATAGAAAAATATCCAGAGCTTTGGTAGCCTGGCTGATTTCGGCCCCTAGCTGTTGGAGGGTAGGTTTCCACTCGCTGGCTCTGGCATCGCGGGAGTCAACACTGAGCACCGACGAGATAAACGTGCGCAGATTGCCCAAGCGCTTAGACGTAGCGGTGCGCTGCTGGTGGGCAGCTCTAACCTGGGCCAGTAAAGGCTCAACCTGATCGGCGGGGAGAGAGGCCTGCTCGATGTGCTCGGCGAACGGGGCACAGAGGGTTGAAAGCGTGACAATTTCAGTCTTGAGGCTATCTACTGCGATCGCGATCTGAGGGTCGTCACTGCCGGTGTAAAAAGCGCTGTTATCCCAGGTGGATTGGAGATGAGGCATAGGGGCAATAGAGCGAAGAGGGTGCCCTTAGCTTAGCCAATCACCGACGAGCGATTGGCTAAATTTTGACGTTAGCGGCGTGCTTGACCCTACAGCTGGCTACCGTCTCTGTAGCCGTAGCCCCACCAGCAACATGCGATCGCAAACCGGCCGCAAAACGCTCGTATCGCCACAGTTAAGCCGCTGATCCTTTAGATTTAAGACATTATTTTGTCCATTATTTCTGTTTAGAGCCATGTTCACGCCCCCCCGCCACACCTCCCCCGGCCCTGGCCAAGAATCGGTGTGGGACTATCCCCGTCCGCCGCGCCTGGAAGATTCGACCCGGCGCATTCGCATTGTGTTCAACGGCGTGACCCTAGCCGACTCGCGCCAGGCCAAGCGGGTGTTAGAGACCAGCCACCCGCCCACCTACTACCTGCCGCCCGAGGATGTGCAGATGCAGTATTTTCAGCCGGTACCCCGCACCACCCTGTGCGAGTGGAAGGGCGCAGCCACCTACTTCACCATTGCCGTAGGCGAGGGGCAAAGCCCCACCGGAGGCCAACGCATAGCAGAACAGGCTGCCTGGAGCTATCCTCAGCCCACAGAAGCGTTTCAGGCGATCGCCAATTACATTGCCGTCTATCCCAGCCGGATGGATGCCTGCTATGTGGATGATGAACTGGTGCAGTCCCAACCGGGCGATTTCTACGGCGGCTGGATCACATCAGACATTGTCGGCCCCTTCAAAGGCGATCCTGGTACCTGGGGTTGGTGATTGTAGCCATCGGTCAAGATACAGCCGTTGGGGTTGCCTCCAGCGGCCTACTCACCCGTTGCTTCTGGTTCAGAACTACAGGTGGGGGCAATGCCCAGGGTGTCGCGGCTGCTGGTCATAACCTCTACCGTACGCTTGAGCTTGGCTTCTAGAAACCGCTTGTGGTCGAGCATCTGCCGTAGCTTCTGATGACGGGCGATCGCCAAACTGATCGTAGACAGCTGCTCGGGCGGGCAGGGGAAGTGCTGCACCCGACCGTCAGAATCTAAACTGCACAGGCGGTAACCAGCCCGACCCAGATCGACCCCGGGGGCCGCAGATGGGGCAGGAGAATCTAGAGATTGGCACAGTCGTTCTACATAACCCGATAGGGCCTGGGGGTCGCCGTGGCGCAGCAGAGCGGTGTCGAGAGCATGACTCTCGACGGGTGCGCCGTCTTCAACAGTTTCGAGCCAGCCATCGACAATCGGGCCTTCCATGTAAAGGGTCTGGATGCGCTGCAGGGTTTCCCTCAGATCTTGGTGCCAGGCTTCCACGGCCATCTGAATGTCTTGAAGCACCTTAGTTGCCAGGGCGGGGTTGGCGTCGTGGCGGTGGCGGCTAAAGGTGGGGCGTTTGCGCCGGGGCAACAACGGCAAATGGGAGGCCGGAGCCCGTACCGGAAAGGGAGACAGATGAGCCTGGGCCTTAGCTGGCTGGGGCGCGGCAGCTGGACTAGGGGTTGGGGCGCTACTAGCGTCGGGGGGCTTACTGCTCCCAATGGTGAAGGAAACCGGTCGCTGGGGAGACCGCCCGTCCCCATGGCCTAAGGGAGGGGCAGGTGCGGCAGGCGATTCGATAAAATCAGAGGAGTGATCCATAGGGCATGAGAAGCGGCTGGGCCAGACGGCTGAAGGCTAGCTAACAATCGATATCGGGAACGGCTACATCGGGGACAGCTACCCTGAATCGGATAGAGCAAAGGTAGACGTTAGGCACACCTGCCTCACTTTATACCCGAATAGTTAAGCTTTAGAGTAGTCAATCTACTGACCAGTACATTTTATGCCGTTCTTTGAGCGATTGAAGGTTAAGCTCAACCGCCAATTTGGGACATGGTGCGCTGGTAGGCACCCGAAGTGCCCGACTGGCGCATTTTGTAGTTAATCTCGGGTTTTTCGGCTAGCAGCATGGCGACCTGGTGTTTGATCTCAGCGGTAGAAATGCCCTGGCGTAGAGCAGTTTTTAGATCAAGCTGTCCAGTTTCGTTGAGCAGACAGGGGCGCAGCCAGCCATCAGCCGACAGCCGCATCCGGTTACAGCGATCGCAGAAGCACTCCGACATCTGGCTGATAAAGCCGACGGTGCCCTTGGCCCCAGGAATTTGAAACACATCGGCTGGACCATTGCCGCGAACGGTGCCAGCGTTGAGGCCCCAGCGCTGACGAATGCGATCGCGCAGGGTGGCTGAATCTACCCAGCCCTTTTGCTCAAATAAACTGTCGTTGCCAATCGGCATAAATTCAATAAATCGCACATGCCAGGTGCGATCGAGGGTCAGCGCCGCCAGGTCTAGCACCTCGTGGTCGTTGACGCCGGGAATTACCACCACGTTGAGTTTTAAGGGCGAAAACCCCACCCGGTGGGCGGCCTGAATGCCCTCCCACACCTGGGGCCACCGCGATTTTCCTCGACCGCCTACAATGCGATCGAAAATCGCTGGGTCAAGAGAATCGAGACTGATGTTGAGCCGTCGCAGCCCGGCATCCCACAGATTTTGGGCTAGGCCGCTGAGTAGAAAAGCGTTGGTGGTCAGGGCCAAGTCTGTGACTCCCGGCAGGGTAGCAATGTCGCGCACAATATCGACCACCTCTGAACGCACCAGCGGTTCGCCCCCGGTCAACCGAAAATTCGAGAACCCCAGCGGCATAAACACCTCCTGCAAGAGCTGCCGCAGCTCAGCGCGGGTCAGCCATTCTGCCTGAGGCAGGTACTGCAAGTCGGCCCCCTCGGGCATGCAGTACTGACACTGAAAATTGCAGCGATCGATCAGGCTAATACGGAGGTAGTCAATGGCAGGCATAGGCGGTGACCGGGCAGCTCAAGGGTACGTTCTCCCGATTATGGCACCCTGGTCAAAATTCCATGGGGCACCAACAGCTAACCCTTGCCCTTTGGTAGGTTCACGGTTCTCTATCCTTGGGCTAACGTTTAGACAGTTTGTGCCGTGACTCAACTCACTCTTTATGGTTACTACCCTGTCATCTCCAGAGACAATTGCCGACTGGCTTGGCCCCGATGCCGAATCGCTGCTGAGCTATAGCGCCAAAGTGTCGAAGTCGATGCTGCACCTACCAGGGCCAGACTGGGTCGATCGCATTTTTGCCCAGAGCGATCGCAACCCCCAAGTATTGCGCAGTCTGCAACAGCTCTACGGCCATGGTCGCCTAGCCAACACTGGCTACCTGTCGATTTTGCCCGTAGACCAGGGCATTGAGCATTCCGCTGGAGCCTCCTTTGCCCCCAACCCAATTTATTTTGACCCGCAAAATATTGTCGAACTGGCGATCGCAGGGGGCTGCAACGCCGTCGCCACCACCCTGGGCGTACTGGGCAGCGTGGCCCGTCGCTATGCCCACAAAATTCCCTTCATCGTCAAGCTCAACCACAATGAGCTGCTCACTAGCCCCAACCGCTTCGACCAGATCATGTTTGCCGATGTCGACCAGGCCTGGAATTTGGGAGCTGTAGCCGTAGGGGCCACTATCTACTTCGGCTCTGAAGAATCGACCCGGCAAATTCAAGAGGTCAGCGCTGCCTTTCAGCGGGCCCACGAGCTGGGTATGGCCACCATTCTCTGGTGCTATCTGCGCAGCAGCGACTTTAAGCAAGACAAAGACTACCACGTCGCCGCCGACCTCACCGGCCAGGCTAACCACCTAGGCGTCACCATCGAGGCCGACATCATCAAGCAAAAGCTGCCCGAGGTCAACAACGGCTATGGGGCAGTGGCCAAAGCCATTGGCGGCACCTACGGCAAAACCCACGACTTAATCTATAGCGACCTCACCACCGACCACCCCATTGATCTCACCCGCTACCAGGTACTCAACTGCTACGCCGGGCGCATGGGGCTGATCAACTCCGGCGGTGGCTCCGGCAAAACCGACTTTGCTGAGGCCATCCGCACCGCCGTGATCAACAAGCGGGCCGGGGGCATGGGGCTAATTTCGGGCCGCAAAACCTTCCAGCGCGACTTCAAAGAAGGGGTGAAACTCTTTCACCTAATTCAAGATGTGTACCTATCTGACGACATCACCATCGCCTGAGGGTGTTCTGCCGGGTTGGCCCGCACCGCTCGAAACATGCCAAACCGACACAGCCCGGCCCCAAAGGCCAGCCGCATGAGCAGCAAAGTCGGCACCTCCCGCACCGACTTGATAATTCCGGCTGGCCCAAAACGCACCATGCCCTGAGGCCGAATCACCCCCTGCCAGATCGAGTCGAGCCAGGAGGGTAGGGTTTCTTTAGACCAGTCGGCGGTTGTTACCTGGCCAGCCACAAATCCGGTGGCCTCTAGCTGTTCGGCAAAGCCTTCAATGCTAGCAAAGGCGGGGTGCGACCACTGGTCAAGTAGCTGACGCATTACTGGTCTTTCCCAGGCGTTGAGGGGTTTTTTGCGGTCATCCCGCTGGTTCCAGTCGGCAACGACTAGCACCCCACCGGGCTTGAGCACCCGTAGTAGTTCGCGGGCAAAAATAGCTTTGTCAGGCATGTGAGGGCCGGCCTCCACCGACCACACCACATCAAAGCTGGCATCGGGAAACGACAGCGCCATGGCGTCATCTACCTGAAAGCGAGCAGACACCCCCTCGGGGGTGAGTTGCTGAGCCCGCTTTACCTGGTTGGGGCTAATGGTGACACCGGTTACCTCAAAGCCATAGTCGCGGGCCAGCATTCGGCTGCTGCCGCCAATACCGCAGCCCACATCTAGCACCGTGGTGCCCGCTGGCAGGCGGTCTAGACCGCCCCAGCGCACCATTTCATGGACGAAGTCAGCTTTGGCGGCGAGAAAATCTTTACGGCGGGGTGGCGATCCGTAGTGGCCCAGGTGAATGTGTTCACCCCAGTAAAACTCTAAAATACCGTCGTTGGTCCATTGATCGTAGGAGTTGGCGACGGAGTTGGCCGACTCGTAGCGGCGAGGGGTAAATAGGTAAAGCGCCGCCCCCCCGGACAAGAGGGCAAGTAGTAGGCCAAGACTGGTGAATGCGTTCATGCAAGAGGAAGCTGCTGGGGTAGGGTTTGAATCACAATTGTGATTCTATTGTGACAAGGTTCAGCGCCCCCATCAAGCTAATGCACGCTGTCCCTGCCGTCCGCTGGGCTGCCGCTGCTGAGCAAACCCTGCCAATAAAAACCCCCGACCGAAGCCGGGGGAAACCCCATCAGGAGACGCCTATCTGACGTTTAAGTGAAAAATTAAGCCGCCCTTTAAGCGCTTGTTCCTAAGATTAGCCAATTACGCGCTGTCTGGGGTAGGGTACTACCGAGAATTTACGGAAACAACACGGCAACCTTTAAAAACTAATCACGACACGCTCATCTATTGGGTGGGGCCGTGAGCACAAGGGCCGCGATCGCCACCAAAAATCCCACATAGCCAGCGACAAACAGCCACTCCTGCCAGCTCCCCTCCATCATTTCCGACTCCTAATTCAATGGGGCAGCACTATTACCCCAGCGCTCTAGCCACTGCTCCATGGCGGCAGGGAGGGGATAACGCCGACGAGTCGCCACCTCAATGCAGACGTGCTGAGTTAGCGCCTGGGCCGCCACGGCATCGTCTAGCTTGACCAGATACTGAATTTCAAAGCAGTTGTCATCTAGACGGGTAGGGGTCAGGTCAATGGTGATGCGATCGCCACAGCCCAGGGGTCGGCAATAGTCTATGCTGGCATGCACAACTGGATAGGCCACGACTTCAGCTTTAAAGAAGGTCCCTAGGTCTAGCCCTGCCGCCGCCAACGAGGCTTCATAGGCGGCGTGGCACATCGTTAGTTCGTTGGCGAAGTACACCACCCCCGCCCCATCGGTTTCGTGAAACCGAACCTGATGCTCAAAGCAGTAGCCCATAACGGCTTTCCCCAGCCTCAACGTAATGGCTAACCCCAGAGACCTTAGCTAGCATTGGGCTGGGCCGGACGGAAGGGGTAGTCGCCAGGAAGGGTCTCTTCGGGTTCAGCCGCCGTGGCCGCGCCCCGCCCAAGGGCCACTAATGGATTTCCTACCAGCTCCAGGAGATTGGCCAAGCCATATTCCAAAACCTCGATCGGATCTTTAGCGACCCAACCATCTCCGGTAAGCTGGCGCAGCTCAAAGTGTAGGTGAGGCCCAGTAGAGTTACCGGTACTGCCGACTAAACCAATCACTTCGCCCTGTTCAACCCATTCTCCAGCTTTTACCGCCAGCTGAGACAGGTGGGCGTAGCGAGACTCTAAACTGCCCTCATCGTGGCGCAAAATCACGGTGAGGCCGTAGCCGCCCAAAAAGTCTGACACCGCGACGCGCCCGGACCGGGTAGCCAGCACTGGGGTACCCGTAGGAGCCGCCAAGTCAGTACCGGCGTGAAACCGCCAGCTCTGATGAATCGGGTGCATCCGCCAGCCAAACAGCGACGATATCGAGGCCGGAATAGACAGCGGGAAGACGTATTCTTCATTGCCGCGTCGCAAAATATTGAGGGGCCGTAGCCGTTCGTTCAGAGCCTCTCGGCTAATAATTGTAGTGCTACCCAGGCGTACCCCCTGGGCTCCGACGGCGATTGGCCCCACCCGAATCTCTCCCTGATCGCCGCCCGCTACAGCGGTTGCCTGGGCAGTCGAGGCACTGGCGGCGCAGGATGAACTGGGGCCGGGTTGACCGGGAGCGACCGTAATTTGGCAGCCCGTGGAGCGCTCTGAAAAGACGACATTGGGAGCATTGGTCGCCGGGGCTTGGGTCGCGCCCAAGTTGTAGTCAGTGGAGTCGATAAAGACACTGTTGTAGCCTGCGGGCACCGACTCATCGGCTGCAATGCTGGGAGGCACAGCAGGGGTGGGCTCGACAGCGGGGGCGACAGGGCTACTGTTAGCGGCGGGGGCCTCCGAGGGGCTTCCTTCACTAGCTGCTTCATTGGCCAGGGAGGTGACAGCAGGCTTGAGCAATGTTTCGGCCATAGTGGGGGCCGAAGGGGCAGTCGGAATAGTAATGGTGATAGCCGCGGGCGGTGGAGGGGGAACCGGAGAAAACATCGGCTGGCTCGCTGGAGGGGGAGAGGTCACAACGGCTGATGGTGACGGGCGCGGGGGGGAAAACTCTGGTTTTGCCGCAGATTGAGACGGTAGGCTTAGAGTAGCCGTAGACCCTGAACGATGGGTATTGGTATGACCCGGTGCCAGATAGTCTGCGGAGGTTTTGACTGTATCCTGCTGGTCAGCAGGATTGCCGGTTTCTGCCATGGCCCAACCACTGTAGGTCAAGCCGGTACCTCCGATGACCATTAGCATCTGTAGCCAAGCCACGGAGGTATACATCCTAGAAGGCTTGGCCGTTTGGATGGACTCTAAGTTATAAGTTTCTGTCATAATCAGCCGCTACGCATTGTAGCCCAAAGTTACTTTACCTGGTTCAATCTCCAGCGTCTTGACCGCTGGTGCAGTTTCATGCAATTGCGCTATTTGTACCCGCAGGTTACCCGAGGGGGCCACCCCAATTACCTGTGCCGGGTTCCCCTCCAGGGTCAATGTTTGGCCGAGATTGGCCATACGAGCCTGATAGGTCTTAAGAAAAGTCTCATCCCCCTGGTTTTGCCAGTGGAGATAGCCCTGCATCAGACCATAGAGAACTACGGCGGCCAGACCCTCCAAGGTCTTCAGGGGACCAGGGGCCAATTCCGGTTGAATCAGCTGCTGAATCGAAATTCCGGTGGTGGGCACCGGGTTGAATCCATTCAGCCCCAGCCCAATCACCACATCCTGGACCTGGCCTGCTTCGATGCGGGTTTCGGCCAGCACCCCGCCCAGTTTTTTGCCCTGGGCCACAAGATCGTTGGGCCATTTGACCTGCACGGGCAGACCTAAATGGGCCAGGCTGGTGACGACCCCCCAGGCACTAGCCAAGGTGAGGTAGGGGCTGCGGTGAGCCGGTAGCTCAGGCTTGAGCCCTAGGGATAGGTACAGGCCACCAGGAGGAGACTGCCACTGTCGTCCCCACTGGCCCCGACCCGACTGCTGGCTAACCGCAATCAGGACGCTACCAGCAGGAGCTCCAGCGGCCATCATGGTTGCTAAGGCCCGGTTGGTAGAATCGATTTGTTCGACTACCTGAAGCTGAAAACGAGGCCGTAATGCCTGGTATTCACGCATAACTCCCAGGGCTTTAGGAGGCTGGAGGAGGGCTTGATGGAGGTGGTTTAAGTTCACCCGGCAGGGATCCTAGGCAGTAACTATAGAGGTACAAATAGAGGTTTATGCATAATGATTACGCTACCACCCCAGCCAATCTAAAAATTGTGGCGGCCCAGCACCTCGGTAGAACTTGATAAAACTTCTAGATAGCTTGACCTCTGCTCTACACTCTCGGGATTCACAGGCCAAGAACGGACATTGGCGCTGTAGCATCGTACAGACAATTGCAAAGGAATGGGAGCGCACCATGGCAGATTGGCACTGGCAAACCTGGCAGGGGCAAGAGTTTTTGACCTGCGAGCTACTGCGCCCATGGCCCCATGGCTTTTTTACGCGGCAGTTTTGGCCCCAGCCTCCAGCTGATTTAGTAGCGGCCCTGAGGGAAGAGGCGACGGTACAGCGGGTAAAGCAGGTTCATGGCAACCGGGTATTGACCCCAGCCGCTCTGCCCCAGGACAACCGCCCAGTGGCCATGGCCGAGGCCGATGGGTTAGTGAGCGATCGCCCCGGTCAAGCCCTCTGGGTGTGCTCGGCAGACTGTAGCCCGGTGCTAATTGGCGATCGCGCCACTGGGCAAGTTTCGGCGATCCACGCAGGCTGGCGGGGCACGGCTCAGGCCATTGTGCCGGTGGCCGTGGGCCAACTCCAGGCCCACGGCAGTCGCCTAGAGGATTTGGTGGTGGCCATTGGCCCGGCGATCGCCGGAGCCGTGTACCAGGTGTCGGTGGAGGTTGCTGCCACCGTGGGGCGTACTCTCATCGCTGAGGCTCCCGATGACGATGCTGCGCTGATCGCACAACTCCAGACCTGGGAAAATTCCCCCGTGCTCAGCGATCAGACCCCGGGCAAAGCCCGTCTGGACGTGCGCCTGGCCAATGTTTGGCAGCTAGTGCAGCTAGGCCTGAGCCCCAACCAGGTGGCCGTGGCTCCCCACTGCACCTTTCAGGAACCAGGGCGGTTCTTTTCCTATCGCCGCACGGGAGAAAAGCAGGTGCAGTGGTCGGGCATTGTCAGCGACCACTCAGGTAGCTGCTGAGGCTAGGCCCTAGGGCGTGTCATCAATTGTGGCTAAAATCTTGATCCCACCAGCATTGCCACGCCCGACCCCAGAACAGCCTAGGGGCTGCAACCCCTAATTCTTGGTCATCAGCGGTGAATTGATGACAGCCCCTAGGGCAGCCAGGTAGCCTGAATACCGCTGAAGGGAAACGCCTCTGGAACGACGACTGTGGGAACATCCGCCAGCGGGCTGACAGACGCCTCGGGGTCGCTGGCCTCAGAGGCTTGTAGATCTTCTAAATCAGTGATCTCGGCAGTTTCGGGGTCGGCGACTACGGGCTGGTAAACGATGGGCAAATGCCAGATTTTTGCCGCCTCTGCTGCGTCTAGGGCGACCGATTGACCGGCAAGATCGAGCAGGAGCGATCGCCCATCAGGGGCCACGCTCAGGTGGCTGCGCTGCTGTTGAGGCAGCCGTAGCAAGGGGTTGACCGCTCCATCGCTCAGGGTAATAGCCAACAGCAGGGGCTGCTCAATATAGGCATCGGCGGATTGGAGGGTATTCTCGTCGGCCAGGGTTTCGGCATCGACGAGTTCACTGGCCAACACGTAGAGCACCTGGCCAGTGGGGTCAAACTGGGCGTCTAAGATCGAGCCGCTGACCTGTAGAAGTTCTGCTTCACGACCCTGGTTGGTGACTAAAAACAGCGATTCGGTAAACCGCTTCTCAGGATCGTCTTGGTTGAAATTAACCATGGCGGCAGCGGATCCGTCGGTGGCCATATCGAGCACGCGGCCATAGTTGGGCAAAAAGTCGAGGGGCTGCCGGGGACCACTGTGGGTGCCGTCATTGAGATCGATGATGGCGGTGCCCTGGCCCTGGAGCAGCAGCAGCGATTGACTGTCGGGAGCAATTAAGAAATCTCCCCCAGGCTCTGTTTCAATGGGTTGGGGGGCAGATCCGGCTCGTATTAGCCAGGGGCCAAAGTCGGCGGGGTTTTGCTGGTTGACCCGCTGCACCACAATAGTTTGGCCATCGGCAGACAGATCAAACTTGAGATTCTGATAATTTTGGTTGTTGAGCACCAGTTCGAGTTCGCCCGAGGCCGATGCCCGGGGCTGAGGCAGCAGCCGTCGCCACAGGGGCGGGCGATCGCCGATGAAATCGACGGGTGGACGGGGGGTAATGCCCGTGGTGACGGTGTAGATCTGCTGGTTTAGCAAGCTGCCATCCTGGCTGGTGTCGGTGGCTGAAAACAACACGCGATCGCCCAGGGGATAGGGCTTAAAGGCCAGGACCGATAGGCTCTTGGGGGTAAGAATGGTGCGCTCTTGACGCACCAGATCGGCTAACACCAGGCGGTTGGCCTCGTCGCCCTCTGTACCGATGTACAAAAAGGCCCGGCGGCGAGTCTCAAACTGGCTGACAAAGGGCTCAAAACGGCTGGTGCCAGCGGTGAGGGCAGCGTAGCGATCGCGCGCACCCTCAAGGCTGACTTTAAACGATTCCCCGTAGGGCAGGGGCTCGGTGAGGGTATAGGCCATCCGCCGCCCGGCCCAGCTCACCTTACCCGGCAGGGGGGGCTCTAAGATGAGGTTTTTTTCTACGCTGGCCACATCCATCGGCCGACTAAAGGTGATTAAAAACGCCCGATCTTCGGCCCCGACCTGGCGGTCTTGCCAGGTAAAGTCACGCACCCGTGCCGTAGCGTGGTCGCCCGAGAGCACCAGCAGCCCTAGGGCCAGCGCCAGGCCAACCATAACGGCTATGGCAACTCGGTCGAGGGGGTGATGGGTGCGAGAACGACGGCGAGAACGGCGACGGGCCATAGTTAGTATTCGTAAGGAGTCCGGGGTTCAGGAATTTCGGTCAGGGTGGGGGAGCCAATGGTGAGCTGGCGCTTACCGTCAAGAGTATTCGTTTGTACCGTACCCGCAATCTCAAGCCAGGTGTCAGGGGCAGGGCGAGGGGTGCCCTCGGGTAACACTACCGGCAGGCCCACGGGGTAGGCATCGGCAGCACAACAGGTCAGCACAAACCGAGAAATCATAAAGTAGTTGTCGGGCCAACCGGGAATGTGGGTGACAAACCCACTCACTCTAACCGCCTGCCCCGCGTAGGCGTCAGGTTCAGGATACACATTGAGCGTGCGCACCCAGTCCACAATGGTGCGTTCTTCTGAGTCGCCCCCGAGAGAAAACCGCTGGGGCCGCGATCGCGTCTGGCCCAGCACATCGGTAATGCCCCGCTGAAAGGCGGTTTCGCTGGCAAAGGGGCGAGGGGTGTAAATCAGCCCAAACACCGCGATCGCAATTAGCAAGCCCACGCTCAACTGCCGGGGCAGTAGAGCAATGTGCTCTTGACTGCGTAGGGTTTGCCCGCGTCCCTGGCGGTAGCTCGACCATATCTGCACCGAGCGAGCGGTGCCCATGGCCAGCAGCAGCACCATAGCTAGGTGGGCCAGCCACATATAGTCGGGGTGCAGCAGCAGGTAAAGCTTACCTGTCACCGTAAAGCGCAGCAGCATCAGACCCCAAAGGATCAGCATGACCGCGTCTACCAGGGCCTGCCAGGGGATGGGTCGCCTCGCCGAGGCCCGAGAACCGTTAGAGCTAGAACGTGAGGTCATGGGCGTAGGTCGATGTTACACATCAGCAAAAACAATGTCGTTAGACCAGACTGGCAGCAAGGCCGCCTAGATCGTGAACTACTCAGCTTAAACGCCAGTTTTGCGCCGCTATACAACCAATCTTGAAAGCCAATCTCCAACAATCTAGGGGCTAGCCCGTATAAAAATTCATCACTAGGGTCAGCAAAAATGTGAGTTGGGCCGCCAGCACAAACATGTAAATGATCGCTCTCCCCTTAAACACCGTCAGCAACAGGCTAATGTTTTTGAGATCGATCATCGGGCCAAATACCAGAAATGCCAGCAGAGCACCACTGGTAAACGTCGAGGCAAATGATAGCGCAAAGAAAGAGTCAACCGTAGAACAGATCGACACTACCCAGGCCAAGGTCATCATCGCCAAAATCGAGGTCACAGGTCCCTGACCCAAGCCCAAAATCACCTCACGGGGCACAGCCACTTGGACAAAGGCGGCGATCGCACTGCCGATCACCAATACGGCCCCCAGTTCGCGCAGCTCAAGCACCATATTGTCGACCATCATGCGCAGACGAGCAGCCAGGGGTGGTGGGGCCGTAGCCACCTGGGCGAGCACCTGGGCCGGGGGCGCATCGAGCTGTAGCACCTGCCCCGGCGACTGCATTAAGAACGTACCTGACTTGAGCAGCGGCGACACCTCTTGCGCCTTGGCCTCGCCTGCCACCGGTTCTGGCTCCGCCATTAGGCGAGTGAGATTGTCCTGCAAGAAAGGACGGATATCGGCCTGGGTGCTAAAAATCAAGGCGATCGTAGTGGCAATCAGCAGGCTGAAGCCCACCCGCAAAAACACAATTTCGGGCTGGTCACGAAAGGCAATCCAGGTGGCCCAAAACACAATGGGGTTCACTGTTGGGGCCGCCAGCAAATATCCGATCGCCACCGCTGTCGGCGCTCCCTTCGTCAGCAGCCGCCGAGCCACGGGGATATTGCCACACTCGCACACCGGAAACATAAATCCGATTAGACTCCCCGCCAGCGCCGCCAAGACGACGTTTTTAGGCATCATCTTCAGCAGCTTTTGTTCATCGACAAACAGCAGCAGCACGCTCGAAAACACCACGCCCAGCAGCAAAAAGGGCATAGCCTCGACCAGCAAGCTAAAAAATAGCGTAATGCCGTTGTTAAGTTGGGTCATAAAAGCAACTATGGGGCGGGGAACCAATCCCGGTAGGTGGTCACCCCCAGGCAGAAGCACATTTTAGCGGATCTTGTTGCCTGCTGCCTGTAGCGGGGATCGCCTTGCCAGCCGTGATCCCACGCTGGGGCACCGGGCAAACGGAAGTTAGCTCAGGCGTATCCTCAACCCCGGACAACCAGACTCTGAGCCTGAGGGATACCACATCCGAATTGCATAACCCCGATTTCCAAAAGACCAAACCGTAGGGGCCCATGGCATGCGCCCTGCTGAACCGGGGGTAACCAAACAAGATTTAGTATTAGGCGGTTACTGGGCAGCGGGCTGACGACTTCGACGACATCTGGAGGCGACAGAAAGACGGGACTATAAAAACGAAACCGCCATACCGACTGTGGTTTCTAGAGTCTCTTGGGGTGCCAACATCAACAGATCTTCACCTGTATTTAGGGCATTGCGTGGGGCAGTCCAGGGCTCTAGACAGTAATAGTCTTTTCCCTTCACCGTCCAAAATACCAGTTTGGTATAGTCGGCGCTCCAGGTAAGGGTCAGTTGCCGCCCCAGATGACGGTCGATGACCGTAGCGGTTGAGGCCGTTAACCCCTGGAATGCCAGATCAATTTCGGCTTGCTCAAAATCAAAGCTGCCCCCGAAGGTTTCCACGCTGCCACTCAGGTGGTCGCGATACTCAATCGCAGGAATGTCAAAGTCTAGCTGAGACTTGTCTTCGACTAAAAAGTAGGGGTGTAGCCCAGTCGCAAAGGGCATGGCCTGGTCGGCAAGATTAGTAAACCGCTGCTGAATCTCTAGAGAATGGCCTTTTAGCTTAAAGGTAAAGGCCAGCTTGAAGGCAAAGGGGTACTGCCCTAGGGTTGCCTCGGTGCTGGTCAATTCGAGGGTGAGGCTAGCGGCTTCAGAGACATCTTGCTGGGTAACCTGCCAGGGTAGATCGCGGGCAAAGCCGTGCTGCTTAAGGCTGAAGCTCTGATCACCGAGATGATATTGGTTATCGGGCAAATTACCGCAGATCGGAAACAGAATTGGAATGCCACCCCGTACCGACAGTTCGGGGTGGGCAAAGCGATCGCGGTCAAAGTAAAAGATGTCTTGGCCTTCGACCTGCCAGCGGGTCACCAACCCACCGCGATCGGGCACGATCTCTAGCCGAGCGGTATCGGTGTCAGACAGAACGTAAGTTGCAGCGGGGTCTGCTTTTAGAGCAACGGCAAACACAGAACACCTCAGGGCACTACGCCTAGACGTTACCACAGTACACCCCTGGTGGAGAGCGGCTTACCCCTCCGAGCTCCCGCCCTAGCCTCGGTCTAGGGCAGGAACCTAAGGCTTTAGTCCTCTGCCGGTAGCACTGGGCTATCGGGAACGGTATCAGTCCAGGTCGTTGCTTCCACAGGTGCTAAAGGAACCGTGGGTTCTAGAGAATCCGCAGAGGGCACGATCGCTGCAGAAGACTTTAACTCAGAGGCATCGAGCGGGGGAGCTTCCTGCTGGAGGGTCTCTAGGGGGGCTAGTTGAGCCACGGGTTCTTCACCCCACAGGTGGGGCTGGGGTTGGGGTTTGGGAGCAGCGGCCTCGGCGCTGGGCTTGTTACCCGCGGGGGCACTGGGCGCGTCGCCGCCCGAACGCTGGGGCGGCACCGGCTGAAACTCACGCTGTTCGGGCGATACTTTGGGTCCCCACTCCTTCAGGTCGCCATCGAACTCCACTTCTAGCTCGGGCAATACCGCAGGCTCCTCCGCCTCAGACGACGGTGTGGGAGCTGAGGGATCGACGGGAATATCATCACCTGAGCTATCTGGTTCAACCAAGCTCTCGGGTTGAAGGTTTTGCTTAGGTTCTAGCTCCACCGGCAGTACCTCTTCAGCCTCAGGCGACACAAAGGGGCTATTGGGGTCGCTGACGGTTTCAGGAGGCAGTTCTGGCGTTTTGAGATCCAGCAGCACTGGTGACTTAAGCGGCTGGTCAAACTGTGAAGAGGCCTGCTCAATGCGCTGTAGCACCGACTCACTAGCGGGGCCGGTTAAGGTTTTAGGGCGAGAGTCACGCACCCGCACAGGCACCAACTCGATCTGCATTTGGTCGTCTTTGAGCGAGACCTTCAGCACGGCAGAGTCTTGATTTTCGATGGGGTCATCGGGGCGAAAGACAAAGTCGCCTAGGGAGTAGGCAATGGGTCGCCCTTTATAAATTTCGCCCCCTTGAATGACTGTGGGGTGATAGCCCACCACCACGTCGGCTCCTTGATCAATGGCCAAACGAGCCAGGTTAGTCTGCATAAAATTGGGAGTTTCACTGAGATGATCGACCCAGCGAAAGTTCACGACAATCCAGTCTACGTCGTTGCGCAGGGCCTGAATGTCGGCCACAATTTCGGGCATGTCTTGGGCATTGAACCCAGCCCGGTTTTTGAAGGCGGTGGCGGCTTTGAAGTTTTCGACCTCTTTGGCTACGGCCTGGTTGTCGGCTCCGGCCCGCTCTTTAAGAATGGCGTCGTCGTGGGCGGCGTTGTTGCCGCCCATGGCGTAGCTCAAGTAGGCAATTCGCTTACCTTTGACATCTAGCACTTCAGGACGGCGAGCTTCCATGGCGTTGCGCCCAGCCCCAATGCGGTAGAGCCCTTTGCTATCGAGGGTGGTAATCGTTTCGTCGAGACCCGCAGCCCCATAGTCCATCAGGCGACTGTGGGTGAGGTTAACAATGTCTACCCCACTGTTGACCAGGAGGTCGACGGCATCGGCGCGGGTTTTTTGGCGAAATTCTTCTTCGAGGTTGGTGGCGGCGGTAGCTAAGGGGGTGGCCAGGTTGACCAAGGCCAGGTCAGCCTGGCTGTATTCAGCCACGTCGGCAAAAAAGCCGCCCGGAGCGTCCAGTGTGTCTGGAGCAATGTCATCGAGAGAAATGTCGCCGCCAAATAGCAGGGTGACATCGTTAGAGGGAATGGGCGTTGACTTCTGGTGAGTAATCACGCCTACGGGCTCTAGGACCGTATCCACTACGGTAGGGCGGTTAGCCAAGGGTGCTGCTGAAGTTGAGGCCTCTAGGGCGATCGCCGGTACCGACTCCCGTGCCCCCACCTCAAAGGACGGCTGGGTAGCGGGGGTACCTTCCCCTCGGTTGGCGCGCTCCTGCGATCGCACCTCAGACTGAGCCGAAAACTGAGGCAGCGATGGCGATGGCGATGAAATAATGATCTCTAGCAGGCAACCCATCACAAAGGCGGCGACCGCCGAGCCCGACAGCACAAAAGCCCTCAGAGTTTGCAAATGCTGGCGCGACAATCCCTTAGCCGATGGCCGGGGCGGGCGAATTTTGGGCGGCATCGTTGACGACTGACTGCGCTGGAGCTTCACCACTGGGCGCTGCTGGCTCTGTTTGAGCGCCGGGGTAACAATTTTGATCCGCTGCTCCCACAACACCCGGCGGTGGCCGAGGGGACGTGCCACCACATAGATGCCCTCAATCAGTTCTGAATTCAGCAACCACAAGCGATGGCATAAAAATCGCAGTAGGTGATCTTTAATCGGCTGCTGCTGAAATTCAACCACCAGCCGTAAACAGCCAGGTCGTTCGGCCTGCACCTGCACAAAAATACCGTGGGGGGCCAGGGGCTGGTTGAGCCACAGCGCAATATCCCGAAAATATCCTGCCGCTGCCCGCTCCCGTACCGTAGGAGGCTGAGGTAGTGGCCCTGAAGGCAACGCCTGGGGAGGAACAACCGCACTAATCATAAACGTATAAAAGTAAACAAGACAGCAAGGAAAGGATGGCTGTAAACCCCCCTGAGTGCACTGCTCTGAGGGCTTGATGCCAGAGGCAACAATAGCCACGGCAGGTGCAATGCCCCCAATCATAGTTCAGACTTGAAAGGGCGACACACCTTAGCGCTAACCATCGCTCCAACTCCATAGCTGCATCCTAGATTACGGTTCTGCCCCTGCCGATACAGACCCATCAGAGCCTTCCCCATAATCTGCTAATGTCTTATTTTTACTGAAGCTTGCCCATGTCCATGCCACCCCTAAGCGGGCGCGACCTGCTGAGCCTAAGCGACCTGACAGCCACCGAACTGAGCGACCTGCTCACCTTTGCCGCCGAGCTTAAAGCAGGCAAGCACAACCCCCAGTTTCCGCATAAAGTGCTGGGGCTGCTGTTTCGCAAAGCCTCAACCCGCACCCGCGTCAGCTTTTCGGTGGCTATGTACCAACTGGGGGGTCAGGTGCTCGACTTACACTCGGGGGTGACCCAGGTGAGCCGGGGTGAGCCAACTAGCGACACCGCCCGAGTGCTCGATCGCTATCTCGATGTGGTCGCGATTCGCACCTTTGATCAAGCCGAGATTCAAGAATTTGCCGACTACGCGTCGATTCCGGTCATCAATGCACTGACCGATCTAGAGCATCCCTGCCAAATTTTGGCCGACCTGCTGACCATACAAGAAGCCTTTAAATCTCTGGAGGGGCTAACTCTGACGTACCTAGGCGATGGCAACAACGTCGCCCACTCACTCTTGATTGGCTGCGCCCTAGTGGGTATGAACGTCCATATCGCTTGTCCTGAGGGCTATGCCCCCAGCCCTGCCATAGTCGAACAGGCCCAGCGGTTGATGCAGGGACAGGGCAAAGTGATGATCACCACCGACCCAGAGCTAGCCGTGAAAGAGGCCCAGGTGCTCTATACCGATGTCTGGGCTAGCATGGGCCAGGAATCAGAAGCCGACCAGCGCCTGCCGGTGTTTCAGCCTTACCAAGTCAACGATGCGCTGCTGGCTCAGGCCAGTGCCGATGCGATTGTGCTCCACTGCCTGCCTGCTCATCGCGGCGAAGAAATCACCCACGATGTCATTGAGGGTACCGCCTCCCGAGTATGGGATCAGGCGGAGAATCGGATGCATGCTCAAAAGGCTTTGCTAGCAAGCGTTTTAGGGTAATTGGGAAAGCTGTAGATCCCGGGCTCTCAGACAGCGTATTGAGTGGTGTCATTTCCCCGACCTGCGTTTACACCAGGTTTAGAAAGTGCAGTACTCCTTCACCGCTCAACAGCTCGATCACAACGGCAAAGAAAAATCCCAGCATCGCTAGTCGACCGTTGAGACTTTCGGCGGCACGGGTAAAGCCCCATTCGCGAGATTCAGCAGAGGTAGGGGAGTTGGACATAGTTTTCTTTTGTAACGCTTTGTAAAGCATTATAGCGAGTTTGTTCATAAGTTACGGGCCAGGAGCTAGGGGATTGAGTCAGTACAGTGTTACCAGCGGTGGGGCAGGAGACTTTCGCTATCCACCACCTCTACAGCCGGGCGATCGCCTGCGGGTGATCGCCCCTAGCGGTGCCCTGCGAGAGCTAGAAAGTTTTAACCAGGGGCTAGAGGTCTGGCGCAGTTGGGGTTTTGGGGTTGACGTTAGCCCTGGGGTTAGAGAGCAGTGGGGCTATCTGGCTGGGGCCGACGACAACCGCCGCCATCAGCTGGGCTCTGCCCTGGCCGATCCCACCTACAAAGGCATTCTCTGTGCCCGAGGCGGCTATGGGGGCACTCGTCTGCTCGAAGGATGGCAATGGCCCGAGGTCCTGGCTCCCAAGTGGCTCATTGGCTTTTCCGATATCACCAGTCTGCTGTGGAGTTTGGGGTGCCGGGGCATGGTGGGGGTGCACGGACCATTGCTCACGACCCTGGCCACCGAGCCCGACTGGTCGCAGCAGCGGTTGAAATCGCTGGTGACGGGGCACGGTCTACTGCCCCTCCACGGCGAAGGCTGGGGTGGAGGGACGGTGACTGGCCGGCTGTGGCCCGCCAATCTGACCGTAGCCACCCATTTGCTGGGCACGGCCCACGCACCCGACCTAACTGGGGCGATCGTGGCCTTTGAGGACGTCACTGAGGCCCCGTACCGAATCGATCGCATGCTGACCCACTGGCGGATGGCGGGCAAGTTGGTAGGGGTTAAAGGCATTGCCCTGGGGCGGTTTAGCCGCTGCGAGCCGCCCGACGGGGTGCCCAGCTTGACGGTGGCAGAGGTGCTGCGCGATCGCCTGGGCGACCTGGGCATACCGGTGGTATCTGGTTTACCGTTTGGTCATGATGGTGACAATGCGGCCCTGCCGGTAGGATCCCTGGCCCGGCTAAATGGTGATACCGGGAGCCTCGAAATTTTGTCGGCCGCCTAGATCGTTGCGGCTGGGAATCTTGGCCTGGGTGTTTTATCTGAGTATTTCTACAATTAAAGTCACACATTAGGTACAGCCGTGGTTCCGCTCCGTGACGACAACCCCGTCAGCATTACCCCTGGGGTGACCTACGGGCTGATTGGACTTAACATTGCCGTGTTTGTGTTTCAGCTCAGCCTGTCGAGGGAGGGGCTAGATCGCTTTTTTGACACCTGGGCATTAGTGCCAGCCCAGCTAACCGAGAGTTTTCAAGGGGCCATGCAGGCCCCTGCCTACGAGTGGTTCACCCTGATATCGTCTCAGTTTCTCCACGGGGGCTTTTTTCACATAGGAGGGAACTTATTGTACCTATGGGTCTTTGGCAACAACATTGAAGATCGGTTAGGCCATTTGAGGTTTTTGATTTTCTATCTGGGCTGCGGTGTGCTGGCGGGCCTCACTCAGTGGGTTTTTGACCCATCCTCGACGGTGCCCACCATCGGAGCCAGCGGGGCGATCGCCGGGGTGATGGGGGCCTACATTCTGCGGTTCCCTAGGGCTCGCATTGTGACGCTGATCCCGCTGATTATTTTCTTTACCACGGTTCGTATTCCGGCGATTTTTTTCCTGGGGTTTTGGTTTGTACAGCAGGCGCTGTTCAGCCTGGCCAGCCTCAGCAGCGACGTCAACCTGGGGTCGAGTGGAGTCGCCTACTGGGCCCACTCGGGCGGGTTTGTGTTTGGCCTGATCTTAGGACCGCTGCTGGGGCTGATGGCTCCTAAACCGCGATCGCCCCGCCGCTGACCCCTAGCCTTCGCCCCTGCTGTGGTCTCCCAATACCGTTTGGGTCATCGGTGAATTCACAGAAGTCATCAAGGCTTTGCGGTCTTGAGACTCACCACGGGTGGTAACTTCATAAAGTTCTCGAGTAAGCTAGAGAATTATTTGTGGTTTTATTGCTGATGCCGTTAAAAGTGCTTGAAAAGCACTAAGGGAGCGTAAAGTTACGCTGTCGCCAGCACCCCGCAAGTTCCTGAATCTTAGCTAGACCAGTCAACTTACAGATAGGTACGACTATGGCGGAAGCCAAGATCCTCGTTGTCGATGACGACCCCGCAATTCGCAACTTGATTCATCGGTTCCTGGCCAAGCAGGACTATGAAATGGAGTCGGCCGAGGACGGCAAAAAGGCCCTAGCGGTATTTGAGCAATTTACCCCGGACTTGGTCATTCTCGACCTCAACTTGCCCGATACCAACGGCTATGACCTGTGTAAAGAGATGCAGTCACGCACGGGTGTCTTTGTGCTCATGTTGACCAGCCGCACCGACGAGTCAGACAAAATTCGGGGCTTTAACGAAGGGGCCGACGACTACCTGACTAAGCCCTTTAGCCTAGGCGAGCTAGAGGTGCGGGTAGGGGCCATTCTCAAACGCCAACGCCCGGTGACTGCTGCCGAGCAGCAGTGTCTTATGTTCAATAGCCTGGCCATCGACCCAGTCCGTCGAGAGGTCATGCTCAACGAAGAAATGGTGCCCCTGACGGCCCTAGAGTTTGATCTTTTGCACTTCTTAGCGAGTCACCCAGGCCGGGTGTGGCGGCGGGCCGAGCTAATTCAAAAGGTGTGGGACTACGACTACGTGGGCGATCAACGGGTGGTCGATGTGCACGTCGGCCAAATTCGCAAAAAAATTGAGAAAGATACCACTCAACCAGCGCTCATTCAGACGGTGCGCGGGGTAGGCTACAAGTTTGAGCCGCCCGGCATTGGAGAAGAAGCGATCGCAGGCTAGCCACCTGGGCTCAGCTAGCCTCCGACCCGTGAGACTGGTTGCGGTAGTGCCAGGCTAGCTTGAGCAATTTGGTCCAGTTGCGCTGGACCTTTTTGGGTGTCCAGCCGAGGGCTTGGGCGATCGCCTCGTTACTCAAGCTAGGCTGAGTTTGTTTGAGGGTCAAAAAGTTTCGATAGTCGGTGGGTAGGGTGGCTAAAAAGCCGCCCCACTCCCTGGGAGTCATGCCCAGACGAGACTCCAGGTTGGCCCCTAACCACTGGTGTACCAACTCCCACTCGTGCTGCTGGGAAAATTTCTCGACGTGGTACTTGAAGCGCTGCTGAAGATAGTCGCGTTCCCGAGACGACAGCCCCAAAATATCGTCAATTTCTGCCGCTGAGCAATCTTGCAGTTTGAGCACCAGGTAATCGACGCAGTCAGGCTGGTTTTGCTCTTTTAGGTACTGCATCAGGGCGTTAACGACGCGATCGCGCATCACCCCATCGCCAGGATCATCGGCATCGGCCATCATTTTTTCGCGCACCTGCTGCACCACGGAGCTGCGAGCGTGGCCTTCGGCAGCCTCGGTTTTGGCCCCCTCGGTGACCAACGCCATATCGACCGAGGTTTCGCTGGGCTGGCGGCGGCTAAAGGCCTGAGCTCGCAGCACAATGAGCTGCTGGCTGTGCCCTCCCCGCAGGGAAATTCGGCGCTTGGCGTACTGTTCACTAAAGGCCATATACTCCGCCAGCTCAATGCGAGTGCGAGGGGTATAGGTCTCCGCTAACCCGTGCTCTCGCCGAAAGGCATTGAGCACCTCAATGTAAAAGTTTTGCATGAAATCTTCGAGCAGGGCATAGCGGCCCTGAAACCCCAGATTGCTGCCCCGAGGAGCCACGTGGCGGTAGACAATGGCGCTAAGGCTGCTGTGTAGCTCTACCCGGCCCTGGTGGTTAGACCCCATATCGTAGTAGGCCAGACACTTGCTCACCCGGTGGCGCACTAAGGCGGTTTGCCAGTGGCCCACCTCCCCTGAGGTCTGGATGCGATCGCTCATCGCGCAAATGCGGTCCACTTCTGCCGTCATTCGACCCATCACCCCCACCAGCCCGGCCGGCCGCCGTTGTAGATGGGCCATAAAGAGATCGTTGACTAGAGGGGCAACGGTAGGGGCTCCGTCACCAGATGCGGGCGAATGATCTAGGGGTTGTGGTGTAAACCCAGGGGACGATGGGGGCATAGCACAGCAGGTAGATGCGGTCTTCATAGTTACCCAATCCTAACAACGACACTGAGATAGCGAATAACCAACCTGGCCAATCCATCGGCTGGTCTAACTTTGTGGGGTTGTTATGTAATTCCAATTGAGCTACAGCAATTTCCTAGGAAATGTGCCAGTGGTAAAAGCTACCTCGGACGCCCCCGCCGCCAACCGCCGTGCCAAAAATGGAACCAGCGAGGCAAAACTGCACCGACCACCACGTCATCACAATCGCTCAATCCCTTGGCCTACCTTAGGATTCTCCGTAGCCATCCCCTCGTAGGGGAAGCCGCTGCTGGGTCGTCACACTTAGATTTCAAAACCGGCCCCTGGCCCTCGCTCCCTTAGCCCAGCAGTGCCAATTGCCCAGTTGCCCTGCCGAACGGTACCGCTAGACCAACTGTGCACCCCAGTCCAGCGCTTTTTGCCAACCCAAGCCCTGGCGTATCATCAGCGGCTCTTCCCCTTCCATATCGAGAATGGTCGACACGTCATGGGCTAAAGGTTGATCATCATCAACAATGATGTCGACAAACTGCTCTAAGGCGTCAAACATCACCATTTTGTCAGCGATCTGGCCCGTTTCAGAGTCAGGCAGTAGCGTCAGGGCCGAGGTCGAAATCACTGGGTTTTGAAGCGTCTCTACTAGGGCCAGACAGATAGCAGAATTGGGTACTCGAATCCCCGTGGTGCGCCGTTTGGGGCTCATGACCAGACGCGGCACCTGGCGGGTTGCGGGCAACAAAAACGTGAACGGCCCTGGAATCAACCGCCGGATCAGGCGGTAGGCCCCATCGCTGACGATCGCATAGTCGGCAATATTGGAGAGCGAGGCACACAAAAACGTCAGGGGCTTGTCGTTTGCCAGCTGCTTGATCTGCCGCACCCGTTGCACCGCACCCTTGTGGTTGAGGTCACAACCGATGGCGTAAACTGTGTCTGTGGGGTAAAGTGCCACTGCACCTTGGCGTAGCGCCGCTGCAATGGTCTCTACCTTTCGCCCCTGCGGGTTTTCAGGATGTAGCTTGTAAACCGTCGCCATTGCCCTGTCCCCGATGCGTTTGATCTGTTGAAAACCATAGTTTACCTCGACTGCCCCACCGGCATCGCAGGCGATATGTGCCTGGCCGCCCTAGTCGATGCGGGGGTCCCCCTCGATTACCTGCAACAGCAGCTCACTAACCTGGGGCTAAACCACGAATTTACCCTCTCTGTCACCTCCACCCATCGCCAAGGGTTGCGGGCCTGCTACGCCCAAGTGCAGGTCACTGCGGTCACCGAGACAAGTGCTACTACAGAAATCAGGGGTGAGGCCGTTAGCCTTCAATCAAACCATAGTCAGGCAAACCATAGTCAGGCAAACCATAGTCAGGCAAACCATAGTCAGGCAAACCATAGTCAGGCAAACCATGGTCAGGCAGCTCCTATGGAAAGCACTGCGCCTGGGGGCGATCGCCCCTCTGCCCCGGCCCATGACCATGACCATCGCCACCCTGGCTCAGACCATAGCCATAGCCATCCTCTATTAGCCCCTGCGGCTGATCCCACGCGTAACTTGTCTGCCATTGAGCGGCTCATTACCCAGGCAACGTTGCCCGATCGCGCCCGTCAGTGGAGCCTAAAGGTATTTCGTTGTCTCGCTGAAGCCGAAGCTGCCGTCCACGGCATCGCCCTCGACCAGGTGCACTTTCACGAGGTTGGGGCCACCGATGCCATTGTCGATATTGTGGGCACCTGTTTAGGGCTCGACTATTTAGGGGTAGATATGCTGGTGTGCTCACCGCTGCCCACGGGTCGAGGTCGGGTACGCGCTGCCCACGGCTGGCTACCAGTGCCAGCGCCAGCGGTGCTGAAACTGATGGAAAGCCGTCCAGTGCCACTCTACAGCAACGGACTAGAGGGGGAACTGGTGACCCCTACAGGAGCGGCGATCGCGATCGCCCTGGCCGATCACTTTGGCGATCCCCCAGCCATGACGCTGCACCGCGTCGGTCTAGGGGCAGGGGGCAAAGATCTGCCAGTAGCCAATATTCTGCGGCTTTGGTTAGGGCAGACTACGGCCAACCCCAACCCAACTTCACTGTCGAGCCCAGTGCCAGGCCAAACACCACAGTCAGCCCCTAAATCCATTCCCTACGATCACGAGACCATCATTCTGCTTGAAACCCAGATCGACGACATGGTGCCCCAGGTTGTAGGCTATCTCCACGAACGGCTCTATGCGGCTGGTGCCCTGGAGGTCTTTACCCAGCCTATCGCCATGAAAAAGTCGCGCCCTGGGCTGTTAATTACCGTTATCTGCACCCCAGAGCACGAGCCGCCCTGCACCGATATTCTGTTTGCCGAAACGCCGACCCTCGGCATTCGCCGCCAATCTCAGCAGCGTTGGCTCTTATCCCGGCAGCTTCAGACCCTCCAGACCACCTACGGGCCGGTGACGGTCAAACTTGCCTACCACCCCCAGACCCAGGCCATTCTCAATATCCATCCAGAGTACGAAGATTGCGCTCTTTTGGCCCGCCACCACCACTTGCCATGGCAGGTGATCTATCACAGTGCCATTACCGCTTGGTACAGCCAGCCATCACTGCCGGGACAAGCCCAGGAGTCTTAAAGGGTCTCTCAGTCTGGATCGACCCTAGGCAACTCTTCATTGCCATCGAGCAAACCGGCCAGATGCTGATCTATGGTCTGCGAGAAAATGCGAAAGGTCTCTAAATTGTGGTTATCCAAAAGAACTGTGGCACTCCCCGTACTAGTGTTTGGGTTGATCTGAACCAGATTGTACTCAATGTTCTCGCCATAAATAGCAAAGGTGATTTGAAACACCTCCAAAAAGTTAATTACCCACTGACATTCGCTACGGGGAAACTGCTCATAGTAGCGAATGAGACTAGCTACCCTAGCCTCTAAATAGGGTAGAGAACGGCGCGACACCAAAATCAATTTCAGCAAAATAATGACTAGAGTCAAAGCATTTCCCTGGGATAATACCAGTGAAAATAGAGATGACGGATGCTCCAAATCTTCAGTCATCAAATAATCAATGGTTCGATTACTCGTCCGCAACAGGAGTGACGGATTCAACCGCTCGTATTCAAATTCGCTGTAGAGATTGGCTAAGCGATCCTCCAAATGCTCATGAATTTGCTGGGTTATGGAATTACCACTGATGCTATACAGCAAGTAGCGTGGCAAACTCCGTTTAAATTCACCGTAGGTACTGTCTTTAATTTGCTCTAAAAATAGCCGCGATAAATTTTTATAGCTAAACTCCCCCCGTTTAGCCACAATTGTTTTTACTAAGCGTAAAGTACTATCTCCCAAGGCCGTTGGGTTTTGCACCGGGCGGCCATGGCTCTGCCCCGACTGACCGTAAGCTGTGTACATAGCCAGATCAAACTTGAACTTTTCCTTGAGACGACGAGACAGCATGCGGGCCGCGTGCCGCTGCTCAACGGGGTTAGATTCGTTGACATACTGAGAAACTAACAAGTATGACGTGTAGCGACTAGCCCATTCGTCAGGACGATTTAACGTACGATCTTCGCTATAGCGGGCTGCGAACAATCGCAGTTCCTCAAAGTCATCGCTCTGAGTAAAATCAATTAGCCAATGACGTAACCGTTTTAAGGTTGGCGACAGTGTGCGGCGCTGAAGCAAAGGATCTGAAAAGATACTTACCAGAGACTGAATTGCATCATACTGCCGGGATACTTCCCAATTGTTAACCAGGATGTAACAACATCGCTTAATGGTATGGCGAAATTCTTGCTCGTTATTGGCAAACAGAATGATATGCAGAGCCGGCAGGGTTTGCGAACTGACCGAGTCCGTATGGTGAATAAAGAGGTGACGAAATTCCTCTAAAACATCCTCAGGGTGCCAGATTTTAACAATCTCCAGCAAAAAGTCATAGATGACCTGTTGAGCCTGGGCTAAGGTTAATCCAGGTCCAGACCTAAACTCACTCGACTCCATTGCAGGATATGTATCCACAGTTGTTTGAGACATCGGTCCCATGCCTTACTCCAGAACGACCGGAGCTGACCTGAGTTAACTACCCGACCCGAAATTAACTTGGCAGCTTAATGTCTTGATTGACTAGCGGTATCTATTTACCGCAGCCGCTGGCAAAAATGTGGGGGCAACCGGCTACAGCGGCCTTACCCCGAAACAAATTGCTTGAGACCTCTCAAGTCAGCCAATACAAGACCGATCACCCTGATGAATATTCACCCAATAGCGGCTGAAGATGCTTTAAAGCCACCATCGCATTGACCACTTCAGACCAAACCCAGATCTCAGTAGACAGGTAAATTATCCGTATAAATTAGCACAAATCATGCCAACCCTGCGCTAGATCGGCCATTATGCTTAGTGAACAACTGCAACCCTGTTATTAACAAAAATATACTTAACCTAGCGGTGCGTTGACACCATCTGTCTCTGTCTAAGTAGTTATATTTATGTCAATCAACCTAAATTCAGTTGATCATCAGACAATTAACGCAGTCCTTTTCACTGTCAAGCTCAACGGCTTGGCCATCTAAAGCAAGGCTTGTAATAGTTCTACAAAGAAACTGATAAGCTTCTAACAAGTAATACAGTTTGTTAGCTCAAATCCTAAGTCCAGCACGAAAACTCGGCAAGAACTACATCGCGATCGCCCTAGGCTTGCCCACGCTGATGGTACTCACCCAGTTGTCATTGGTATGGGGGCGGAGGGGCTCGAACCCTCACGACCGTTTAAGGTCAACGGATTTTCATCCTCCCGCAGCTTTCGCTGCTGCCTGGGGCTTCGCTTTAGCTAAGACCAGGCTTTGAGAATTGGACCCTCCCTTTACCCTCGACTGCACGTTAGGGTAGCTCCCGTCGGGCCTCTGCACCTTCCGGCATAGAATCTTATGCCGGCTTGGCTCAGGATTGCCATGTCTGGCCGGAGGTCACAGCGTTGCCATAACCCTGCCAAAGGTAGGTTTCCCTGAGTTTGAGAGCTTCCACTTAACAGATTTCTCCGTTAAGGCTCAGTTTTCTAAGTCCGTAGCGTCTACCATTCCGCCACGCCCCCACAGTTGTCTCTAGCCCTAAGGCCGAGCAATGCAGACTCCTATTCCAGCACCAACCGGGCTCGAATGCAACTCCATTAAAGCGTAATACAGCCTAAAGCCAGTCATAACCCTATTTTTTGCCAAACTCTATTTAGGAATCCGTGCTAATGTAACGATAGCTGAAGTAATTCTCAGCTAAATAATTACACAAGTACATTACCTGGACTAATACATCATGACCACTACTCTACAGCGGCGCGAAAGCGCTTCCCTGTGGGAGCAGTTTTGCCAGTGGGTCACCAGCACCGAGAACCGCCTGTATGTGGGCTGGTTCGGCGTACTGATGATTCCCACCCTGCTGGCTGCTACCGCCTGCTTCGTGGTTGCGTTCATCGCAGCCCCTCCCGTCGACATCGACGGCATCCGTGAGCCCGTCGCTGGCTCTTTGATGTACGGCAACAACATCATCTCTGGTGCGGTTGTGCCTTCTTCTAACGCCATCGGCCTGCACTTCTACCCCATCTGGGAAGCTGCTTCCCTCGATGAGTGGCTGTACAACGGTGGCCCTTACCAGTTGGTAATCTTCCACTTCCTCATTGGCGTCTTCTGCTACATGGGTCGTGAGTGGGAACTGAGCTACCGCCTGGGCATGCGCCCCTGGATCTGCGTTGCCTATAGCGCACCTGTGGCCGCTGCCTCTGCTGTGTTCTTGATCTACCCCCTGGGTCAAGGCTCCTTCTCTGACGGCATGCCCTTGGGTATCTCGGGTACCTTCAACTTCATGCTAGTGTTCCAGGCTGAGCACAATATTCTGATGCACCCCTTCCACATGCTGGGTGTAGCCGGTGTGTTTGGTGGTTCTTTGTTCTCGGCTATGCACGGTTCACTGGTGACCAGTTCACTGGTGCGTGAGACCACCGAGACTGAGTCTCAGAACTACGGTTACAAGTTTGGCCAAGAAGAAGAGACCTACAACATCGTTGCAGCCCACGGCTACTTCGGTCGGTTGATCTTCCAATACGCCAGCTTCAACAACAGCCGTTCTCTGCACTTCTTCCTGGGTGCGTGGCCGGTAATTGGCATCTGGTTCACCGCGCTGGGCATCAGCACCATGGCGTTCAACCTGAACGGGTTCAACTTCAACCAGTCCATCCTTGACTCTCAGGGTCGTGTGATTGGCACCTGGGCTGACGTGATCAACCGGGCGAACCTGGGTATGGAAGTGATGCACGAGCGCAATGCTCACAACTTCCCCCTCGACCTCGCTACCGCTGAGGCGCCTGAAATCATCGGCTAGTCTTAGCTGACTACCCCATTGATTAACTAGAACGGGTGCTCCCAATTGGGGGCACCCGTTCTAGTTAATTCCGTCTACCGCTTTAGAATGGGGCTTGGTAAACAAGATTTTGACGGGCCAATAATGCAAGCACTTCGGGATTTACAGCAGAGCCAGGGGGCGACCTTAACCAATGAGAGCTTCCCAACCTCTTTTGGGCAAGATGCAGATGCTTTCAAGGCAGTATCTACGGGCGCTGTTGTGGTCGATCGCAGCCACTGGGGTTTGCTTGAGCTGAAAGGGCGCGATCGCCTTCGCTTTCTTCACAACCAAACCACCAATACCTTTACCGAACGTCAGCCTGGAGAGGGCTGCGACACCGTATTTGTGACGTCTACCGCTCGTACCATTGACTTAGCCACCGTCTATGTCACCGACGATGCCCTGCTGATACTTACTTCCCCTGGCCAAGACCAACGCCTGATGGACTGGATGGATCGCTACATTTTTCCAGCAGATCAGGTTTCTTTATCAAATTTAACGGGATCGATGGCGGTATTTTCGCTGATTGGGCCAGGCAGCACCGCCTGCCTTGAAACCTTAGGCATTTCCCTAGAAGCTGAAATGCCCTATGCCCATCACCGCACTGTCAACATTGGCAGTCTCTCTATGCGCCTAGCGGTGGGCAGTGGTCTGACCCTAGCTGGGTATACCCTACTTGTGCCTGCTGATGCCGCTGCTCCAGTGTGGCAACACCTGATCAATGCAGGGGGAATCCCGGCTGGAGAAGATCTATGGCAACAACTCAGGGTTCAGCAGGGGCGTCCTGCTCCAGCCTGTGAACTTACTGACGACTACAATCCTTTAGAAGCAGGATTGTGGCAGGCGATTTCCTTTGACAAAGGATGCTATATCGGCCAAGAAACCATTGCCCGGCTAAATACCTACAAAGGTGTCAAGCAGAAACTTTGGGGGATTCAGCTGAGCGCCTTAGTAGAAGCCGGCACTCCCATTACGGCCAATGGCGACACCATTGGCATGCTGACTAGCTCAATTCCTATGGATCCGGGGGCTTTGGGGTTAGGTTACATTCGCACCAAAGCCGGTGGGGCAGGCTTAGAAGTTACGGTAGGTGAAGTTAGGGGAATAGTGATAGAGGTGCCCTTTCTCTCCCATGACTACCCTGTGGCTCAGCGTTAGATTCGTGTGCAGCCATTGGAGACAGGAAACGTTTTGACCAGTGATTGCCTAGGACGAGTTAAGAAAGCTATATGCAGAATTCCCCTCCAGGGTCTAGGTTGAGTTGCCCTTTAAGCTGCTTAGAACTCTAACTTTTGGGTCTAGCTGTTAGGACAGGTATGGGCTGGTCTTGTGCTGTCGGGACGAGTTGAAATTGATTAAGTTGATTGTCAATTTAAGAGACTAAACCCCTATGAGTCAATCTAAGCGAGCCTTAATTACTGGTATTACTGGTCAGGACGGATCTTACCTAGCGGAGTTACTTCTAGATAAAGGGTATGAAGTTCACGGTATTATTCGCCGCACTTCTACGTTTAATACCGATCGCATTGACCACGTCTATGTTGACCCCCATAGTGCCGACGCCCGGTTGTTTTTGCACTATGGTGACCTGACCGATGGCACCATGCTGCGGCGCATTCTAGAGCAGGTACAGCCCCAGGAAGTTTATAACCTAGGGGCACAGTCTCACGTGCGGGTTAGCTTTGATTCGCCTGAGTACACCGTTGATGCGGTGGGCATGGGGACACTGCGGTTGCTGGAGGCGATTCGTGACTACCAGCAGCGCACCAGCTTAGAAGTGCGGTTTTATCAGGCCGGGTCTTCTGAAATGTTTGGCAAAGTGCAAGAAATTCCCCAGAAGGAGACAACCCCCTTCTACCCCCGCAGCCCCTATGCCTGCGCCAAGGTATTTGCCCACTGGCAAACCATCAACTACCGTGAGTCTTACGATCTGTTTGCCTGTAACGGCATCTTGTTTAACCATGAGTCACCTCGGCGCGGCGAAACCTTTGTGACCCGCAAAATTACCCGAGCGATCGCGCGTATTGTGGCCGGTCAGCAAAAGAAACTTTATCTGGGTAACCTCGAATCTAAGCGTGACTGGGGCTATGCCAAAGACTATGTGCGGGCTATGTGGCTTATGCTCCAGCAAGACCAGCCCGACGATTACGTGGTTGCCACTAACGAAACCCATGCCATCAGCGAATTTTTAGATATTGCTTTTAATCATGTCAACCTCGACTGGCATGACTATGTTGAGTTTGACCCGCGCTATCTACGACCTGCCGAAGTCGATCTCCTGATTGGCGATGCCACGAGGGCCAAACAAAAATTGGGCTGGGAGCCCAGCGTGACGTTTGAGCAGCTAGTGCACCTGATGGTAGAAAGCGACCTAGAAGCTCTAGGTATTGCCCACGGTAACGGGAATGGGGACAAGCGCGATATCGCGACTGTGCGCAAGGACCTGATGAACCTAGCCCCTCAGGGTTAAGAGACCGGGTCCTTCCTAGAAAAAGCGGTGCCTAGCCTGGGTAAGCACCGCTTTTTCTGAGATAGGCCATGCGTTTTAGAAGGCTTTCCTCTAGTATGAGAGAGAACAACTGGGTGAGTGACTCAACCCCCTGAGTTTGCCCCTATTGCTGTTGTAGGTTTTCCTTGTATGGCTGACGAAAAGACCCCCCCGGTAGATTCTGCATCCGCTGCCGACGCAGCGGCCCCCAAGACTGAAACTGGAGCGACAGAGGCAGCCCCTCAGGCTGCTGAAGCCAAGGCAGCCCCCAAGGGAACTGCTGGAGCTGAAGCCAAATCGGCTCCTAAAGCGGCGGCGAAGAAAGAAAAGCCCCCGGCCCTAGAAGATAAACCCTTTACTGAGTTCATTGAGCAGCACTTTATCCCTTCGTTGACCTCTGCCCTGAAGGAAAAAGGCCTTGACGACATTCAGCTCACCCTTGATCAGCGGCCTCTAGGCGTGTTTGGCATCAACGATCAAGAAAACTATTGGCACGTGAAGGGCCAATGGCAAAAGGGCGTTGGTGAAACCTCCCTTGCGGGGAATCGCCAATTTAATATCGCGTTTACGAAAGACAGTATTACTAGTCCAAAGCTGTTCTATTTTGCCGATCAGGGGTCTCAGCCCAGCACGATTGAACAATTTATGGGTGACGAGCGAAAAATTACTCTAGATCTTCTGGTCTTATTTACGCTACGCCGCCTAAATGGTCAAAAGTGGCTAGCCCGCAACTGAGCAGGTAGGTGGGTGGATGAGTGGGTGAATTCTCAGCGGTCATTTAACTGCTGTGGGTAGCGAGAAACTGACGTAGCAGCCCTGTGACGACGGCGGGGTGTTCGACATGGGGTAATACCCCAGAGTTAGGGACTTCAATCACCTGCTGGATTGACTGGGGGTTGAGGCTGGCCAGCCGTTTAACCATGGCCGGGGCGCTAAACCGCGATCCAGACCCCAGTACCACGGTGGTTGGGGTCTGCAACTGGTTGATATAGCGCGATAGATCAAAGCTAACCGCTCCGTTGAGGGAGGCCAGGGCTGAGTATTCAGCGTTGGGCTGCTGAGTGCAGGTGAGGTAAGCCTGCACAGTGTTAGTCGTGATGCGACGAGGATCAGCAAACAGAAAGGTCGAAAGGAACGATCGCACCGCCAGTTCATTGGCCGCCCCCACCTGGTAGAGCACCTTGTCAACGCCGGGGGTGCTGGCTAGCAGGGCCGGCAGACTGGCTCTATAGTCGCGGCCAAAGTCGCTATTGCCGGAGGGCGACACCAAAAACAACCCCTTGAATAAATCGGGCCGCAGCCCTGCTAAACGGATGACCACGCCAGCCGTGAGCGAGGTGGCCGCGACTAGGGCGGGGGGCTGGGCCACCGACTCTAGCAGATGGGTAATCATATAGAAGTAGTCTTCTGTGGAGTAGGCGCGGGCGGGATGGGTAGACTGGCCCCAGCCAATCAGGTCAGGGGCAATCACCCGGTGGGTAGCGCCAAAGGCGGCATAGACCTGGGACCACTCATAGGCAGAGGAGCCGCCCCCTAGGCTGTGAAGAAATACCAGGGGCGGAGAGGATTCTGCTGTACCGTCTTGCCAGGGCCAGCCGCCGGGAGTGTAGTAAGCCATGACCCCTAGATCGGTCGGGAGCGCCTGCTGGATAAAGCCGAGGGGCTGAAAGTTGAGCATGGGAAGTCCGATAAGATTTAGGCCCTGGGGTTCAATCCAATGGGCGGCTGTTCCAACTATTTTAGGAGGTGAGGCCTACGTTACCTAGCGAACTTTTAATCTACCGGTATCAGGGAGAGGCGATTCAGCCGAAGCGGCTAGCGTTGGATGCGGCCAATCGGGCGATCGCAGCCGACTTAATCCAGCTTTTTCAGCAGCAGGTGAGCCGCACCCAGGGCGAGCTCAACCGCCAACTGCAAGATTTAGAAGGCGAAGATACCAACTACCGCATCAAGCGGGGGCTGGCTCACATTTTGCGCAATAGCTTTTCCACCTTCGAGGCGATTAGCCCGTTGGAACCGATCGAGCTGCGGCGGCGGGTGTTTGCCCTGGCGGCCCTGGCGGTGCCCTCCCCCACGGCTGCCGAGCAACACCTGTCGCTTCTCGGCCAGCAACTGTCTGAAGAACTGGATCGCGAAGTGACGGTAGCTGACATTCGTCAGGGGCTCTATGCCGATCGCCAGGACAACCACATTCTGACCGAGTTTGAGCCGCCTACTCCTGACGCACTGATTCATCGCTACAACCTGTCTCAGACCCAGGGGGTGTTTTATAAGGCCAGCGATCTGGTCATGCACCTCTACCGCAACGACCCCGGCGAGTATAAGCTGATGTTTCGCTACCTAAAGTTGTTTCGGCTGATGACCTACATTGAGGGTGATGCAGACCAGGGGTTTACTATCACCATTGATGGCCCGGCCAGTTTGTTTAAGCCGAGTACTCGCTATGGGGTGGATATCGCTAAGCTAATCCCGGCTATTCTGCATGTGAGCAAGTGGCGGCTGACGGCAACTTTACAAATGAAGGATAACTTCACCCAGCAGGTGAAGTCCCGCCAATTTACCCTCGACAGCGACTGTGGGCTAATCACCCACTACCCCCCCGGCAAAACCTATGACAGCATGGTCGAAGAATCGTTCGTCAGCCGCTGGCCCGCCAAGACGCCCTGGCGGCTAGAGCGAGAGGTTGATCTGGTGCCGATTCCTGGCAGCGTGATGATTCCTGACTTCCGCCTGGTGCACCCCGATGGGCGCGAGTATCTGCTAGAAATTGTCGGCTACTGGCGGCCTGAATACTTGCGTAAGAAGTTTGCCCAGGTGCGCCAGTCGGGGCGCGACAACCTAATTTTAGCGGTGTCAGAACGGCTCAACCTGGAGAATGCTGGAGTAGATATTGCGAACGTCCCTGCCCAGGTGGTGTGGTTCAAGACCAAGCTTCAGCCCAAGGTGGTGCTAGCGGTACTAGGGGAGTGAGCCAATTGTTCGCAGGCTGCCCCCAATGCTGTCTTCGGGCTGGGGTTGAACAGATACCCGAGGCACTACTGGTTGCGCGGCCTGAGGTTCTCTAAGGGGGGAAGCGCCTGAATCGGGGGCCATCTCAAGGGGTTGAGGCGCGACGACTGGTGGCACGATTAGCAGCGGGCTAGGTGCGGCAGCGGGGGCTGGCAAGGGCGCTGGCGGGGCCTGGAACGGGACCACCTCTGTTGGCACTGTATCTGGCGTAGGATAGGCGGCGGGCTGGGATGACGGTGGGGACGGGGGCACGGCTTCGATGGCCGCTGGGGCAGGGTCGCCAGGGATGGTTTCAATGCGAGCTGGCAGGGGCGCACGCCGCAACCGCTGATCGGGCATCGCCGGGGCTGGGGCTATGGGCAAGGCCTCTTCTGGCGGCATGCTCGGATCGTTGGAGGAGGCGTCTACCTCCAGTTCTAGGGGGGCTGGGGCTGGGTCGATACTGGGGGCGGCAGCGCGCTGAAGCGCACGGAGGCGAGCCTGTTCGGCGGCAGCGATCTGACGCTGCCAGCCTGCGATCGCCGCTTGGGCTTCCCCATACAGCGCCCGACCTGGTCGAATACTGGAGGCTTGCACTATGGCTTGAGAGAGGTTGCCCTGGGCAGCCAGCGATCGCGCTCGGTTGAGCTGGGGTTGGTCTTCCATCACCTGCAGCTCGCTAGTCCAGATGTAAATCCAGCTCTGGGCCTCGTTGCGCAAGGCGCGATGCAGCGCCACTCCATTGGCGGTTTGAATTGCCGCTTGCAGACCTTCAACGGTTTTGGCACTAGCCAGGGTGTGGGCCTGGATGAGCTGGGGACGGTCTTCAATCCGCTCGATTTCTTGCCGCCAGTGGGCCACCATGGTTTGGGCCTGCACCCGGCGAGGGTGACCCAGGGGAACCTGGGCAGCTTGGTCAATGGCTGCGTTGAAAGCATCGCGATGGCGCACCTGCCCAATGGCCTGGGCCGTTTGTAACCGAGCCAGATCGCCCAGATGGCCCCGCCAGGTGGCTACACTAGACTGGGCCTGAGCGTAGTAGGGGCTGTCGGTCGAGACTCGGTTGGCCAGCAGCATAGCTTGGTAAAGCTTGACCATTTGGTCGGGAGAGGTGCGCCAGGCAGTCAGACTTTGCTGAGCCAGTTGTCGAGACTGACTCAGCCAGATCAGGTCTTGGGCGACTTTGGCGCGGCTGGGGTTGAGGGCGGCACTGCGGCCCAGGGCAAGAGCAGCATCTAACTCTGAGCTGTACCACTTGTCTAAGCCCAGATCGAGCAGTAGGTCGCTCCAGCGATTGAGGTAAGGCTGGGCATGCTGGCGGGCGTAGGTGCCCTCATCGATCTGGCTGGCGGTGTCCAGAGCGGCGGCGAGGCGATCGCTGCCCCCAGGGGCCGCTGTGGCTACAGCCCGATCGAGCAGTTCCTGGGCCTGGCGCTCCTGGCGAATCTGGCGAGATAGAGCCTGGACCTGATTCACCCGCCAGTGAGAGTTGTTCAGTTCTGCTAGGGCCTGCACTTGCAGCGTAGCGGTAGGCCAATCTTTCTGCTTTAGGGCTTCCTGGGCGATGGCCAAGAGAGCCTCCCCCTGCTCCCACTCGCTCTGCCAGGTAGCGATGGTGTTTTGCGCCGTAGCAAAGACTGCGCTGTCGGCTGGAATATACCCGACTAAAGCCTGGGCTTCGGCCATACTGCCATTGCTGCGCAGTTCTTGCTCGGCGGCTTTCAGGGCCACCCACGACCATTGCTCTACCAGAGGCTGTACCTCGTAGTAGAGGGGATGGTCGGCGGTCCAACTGCCGACTAAGGCTAGGGCCGCCAAGACATCGCTCAACTCGCCCGATTCGGCAGCCGTTTGGGCACAGAATAACTGAGCGCGATCGGTGGTAACGGTAGCCGTAGTCTCGCAGTTGGCGGTAGGCGGTAAGTTGATCAGCCAAAGAAAAGCTCCTACCGCTGCGCCGCTGGCGACGAAGCAGCCCAGCAGAGAAATCACCAGCAAGCGCCACGACTGGCTGCCTACCGGAGCAGGGGTCAGGATCTGGGGCAATGCCAGAGCTGGGTCATCGCTATCGTCAATTAAGTGAAAATTGGTGGATAATCCGTCTGCTAACGGCTCTCCCGGCTGTGGCCCAGACTGCCGTTGTTGGCTCAGCATATACCCCTAAACTCCAGCGTAACCACCTCCCCTAACTCTACCTAGAATCTACGGGAGACGGAAAGCCTAGATTACGATTTCTTAGCTATGGCTGTAGCCAGTTCGGTTAAGACATGTCTCCTAAGAACGTTTGAACGTTCGAACGTTTCTAGGGTTTCTGGATGTCCTAACCCAAGTGACTATGGCTATATCATCGCCAATTAGGCGACCGATTGTGTTGAAACCCTGAGGTTGTTATCTCAGCGCACCATCGCTCAGTCTGCCAGGGTCCACCAGCCCAGCCCAGGCCCAACAAACCGCAGGGTAATCCAAAACGCAATAATCACAATAATGGATCCCCAGGTGCCCCGAGTGGTCCACTTCATAAACTGCTGCGATTGGTCTTTGGTAATAGGGAGCCAAGGCAAAATCGGCTCGGCCTGCCCGTACTGATCTCCTAACTGTTCTTTGCGTCGCTTTGATTCGCCCATGGGTATACGCCGCTACGTTCTACGTTCGTTCTACCATTAACGGTAGCGAATTGGGAAGCCAATCACTCTGGCTACGGCCTCCACTCATCGGGCAGCGATCGCACACAGGCAGCTGGGCTCAGCGCCTCTAAAATTTGCGCTCCGTAGCTGCGATAGTGCACGCGGGTATCGAGCAGGGCCACCATGCCCTGGTGCTGCCGCGAAGGGGCGATCGCCCGCTGGAGCTCGGTCACCGCCGTGGGCAACAGGTATAGGCGAAACCAATCTTGCCGCCGCCGCTTGTGAAAGGCTACCCGACTCGCCACCATCGGGTTTTCTAGGGAAGGCAATGGCAGAGTCGCGACGATCAACAGGGCCGGCGGCGGCACCAGGGCGCGGTGCTGCCGCCAAAACTCCCAGCCGCTTACCAGAATGCTGTTGGGGCCAATGTCGGCCTGCTCTACCTGTACTCGCGAGCCAAACTCTCCTGCTAGGGCGGCCCCCAGTTGTCCTTTGAGAGGGAGATCGTCCAGCAAAATCACCGTGGGGCCAGGGCGATCGGGGCGAACCGCCATCAGCAGACGACGAATCTCCTGGTGCAGTCCTCCCTGGAATTCGGGCGTATTCGGCAACGGTAGGTGGCTGGGCAGGTATAACTGAATGGCGTCGTTGTGGCGGTTAGGGGCAAACTGAAGGCAGGTGAGGTCGTCTAGCCCCAGCCGCTGGCGAAAATTATCGGCTGCCGCATCGAGGTCGAGGGCAGCGCCGATCAGCACCACGGGCTGCTGAGCCCAGATGGGGGCTAACGCTGTGGCTAGCTCGACCGGAGCGCAGTGGAGGCTCATTTGGCCGCGATCGCGCTCGACTGCAAACCACAGCAGGTGATTGGGCGGGTTGAACTGCCGCCAAAACTCAGCCCATCGGGGCGGCATCGGCCCCTCGACATGGGAGGACTCCACCCGACTGGCGGTGAGGATCTGGTGTAGTCGCTGGAGCTGTTGGCTGTCCCCTTCTTCTAAAAGATAGCGATGGTAGGGGTTGGTCGGGCGCTGAAAGGCGGCGTGGGTAAGGGCTACATGGGTATCTTGAATCAGCCTCTGATGATCGGGATAGGCCAAGGCTAGCTGATTCCAGTCGAGGGGGCCGAGGTCGGCGGTGAGTTGCTGACGCAGCCACCGCTCCAGGTTATCGGCATCGTCAATCAGGGTTGGAATGCCTTCAGGAAAGCGGTTTTCACCCCCTAGGCGATCGCTCAGCCAGTCCTCAGGCGTGGTCATTAGCAGACCTGAGAAGGTGTCACCGGGCCAATGACTACCCCGCTGCACCGACTTACGCAGCCGCAGCTTTTCCTGTAGGCGCGGCAACTCGACCATCAGCACCCGCTGGATAGTGGACTCAGGAGCCACAATGATGGCCGGACCAGGCCACATCATCAAGGCAATGAGGTAGCTGAGGCGGTATTCTCCCTGGTAAGCCGACAGGCCGCCTACCTGTAATAGAGCACTGCGCCCCAGCCGCAACGCCCGCGCCACCAGCCGTGCCAGCGTCAAATGATGGGGCCAGCTTGGCTCTCCCCATTCCCGCAGCAGGGCGCGCAGTTGTTGGTGTACTTGGGCCTCAATCACGGGCAGGGTGAAGTAGGGGGTGGGGCGATGGTTTACAGAGCGTGCAGAGATTGACGACTTGAGCAGCCAGAGAGTTGCCAAGCGCCAAGGCGATGGGGAAGATTGAGTGCGCTTCGCTCAAGCCATAGGTGTTTATTGTCGCATAGATAATTCGCCACCACCGCTGGAGGGTCTAGAGAGGCCTCGGTCCATTAGAGAGGGCAGCTAGAAGGGCTGCAAAAGGTTCAAATGTTAGGTATTTACGGGGAGATATTGATGGGGGAGATGACTCACCTGCTTGGCCACAGCTATAGCTCTTACGCTTAAATCGAACGCTAGCTTAGGTCATAATTGCGCCGCCCATCAGTTTTTCGTAGCGGCGCTGGAGCTCTTTGGACAGTTTGGGCCAGCGAGCTAGGGCTGGATCTTCTTTAAGCAGCGCTTCTGCCGCCTGACGAGCGACCATCAGCACATCTTGATCCTCAATCAAACTCGCCAGCGCAAAGTCAGGCAGGCCCGACTGACGGGTACCCAGCACCTCTCCAGGACCGCGAAAGCGCAGATCCATCTCGGCGATAAAGAAGCCATCTTGAGATTGCTCTAATACTTTGAGCCGCTGCAAGGCATTTTCGCTGCGGCTGCCGCTGAGCAAGAGGCAAAACGACTGTGCTGCCCCGCGCCCCACCCGGCCCCGCAGCTGGTGCAGTTGAGACAGGCCAAACCGTTCGGCATGCTCGATCAGCATTACCGAGGCATTGGGCACATCTACCCCAACTTCCACCACGGTAGTCGATACCAGAATGTGGCTCTCCTGATTACGAAAGGCGGTAATGGCGGCATCTTTCTCGGCGGAAGACATGCGCCCGTGGAGCAGACCAACAGTGAACTCCGGAAAAATCACCTCTGCTAACCGCTGGTGCTCTTCCACCGCCGATTTTAGATCGAGCTTTTCTGACTCGTCTACCAGGGGTAGCACGACGTAGACCTGGCGACCCTGGGCGATCTCGCGGCGCATGAGGTCGTAGGCATGGGTGCGTTCTTTATTGGTCAGCAGGGTGGTTTGAATCGTTTTGCGCCCCGGCGGCAGTTCGTCGATCTGGCTTACGTCTAAATCGCCGTGCATGGTCAGCGTTAGCGTGCGGGGAATGGGGGTAGCCGTGAGGGTAAGTACGTGGGGGTTAGCCCCTTTTTGGGTCAGCCTGGCCCGCTGCTGCACACCAAAGCGGTGCTGCTCATCGATCACGACCAGACCCAGGTCGCGAAATTGAACGGGATCTTCGATCAGGGCATGGGTGCCAACCAGAATGGGAAGCTCTCCGGTGGCGAGTTCTCCCAGCATTTGACGCCGTTTGGCGGCTCGGGTAGACCCCGTCAGCAGTTCTACAGTGAGGTGCAGCTGGTTGAACCACTCCACTAGCTTGCGGTAGTGCTGCTCGGCTAGTACTTCGGTGGGGGCCATAATGGCGGCCTGGTAGCCCGACTGAATGGCAGCGAGGGTCGCGACCACCGCTACTACGGTTTTCCCAGACCCCACATCGCCCTGCACTAAGCGGTTCATGGGGACGGGCTTTTGCAGGTCGGAGAGAATGTCGTTGACGACACGCTGTTGAGCCCCGGTGAGGCTAAAGGGAATGATGTTGTAAAAGTCGTCGATCAGGGCTCCGGTGGGAGCCAGGGTAATGGCGGTTTGCTGAGCCTGCTGCTGCTGGCGACGGCGCAGTAAACCAAGCTGAAGGTAAAGAAATTCGTCGAAGATTAGGCGGCGGCGGGCTTGGGCTAGGTGCGCTTCGTCGTCGGGAAAGTGGATTTGCCCGATCGCATCCCCCACCCCAATCAACTCGTACCGCTGTCGCAGATCTACCGGTAGCGGATCCTGTAGGTCTGGAAGGGCGGGCAGGGCGGCGGCCACTGCTTTGCGTACCAGATCGGCAGGAACGCCCTCGGTGAGCGCATACACCGGCACCATACGGCCAATGGTGAGCGACTCGATGCGATCGCTCAGGCTATCCAACACCTCTAGGTGTGGATCTTCCAGCGTCACCCCAAACTTGCCCGCCTTCACCAGGCCCGAGGCGGCGACGATCGCCCCCTGAGGATACTGGCGTTTTTGCTGCTGCTGCCAGCTGGGGGTAGCGTAACGATTGCCGGGGTAAAAGCGGTTGAGCTTGAGGGTGCCACTGCCGTCGGAGAGTTGCAACTCAAAAATGGTCAGCTTTTTATTGCGGGGGCTGGTGAAGCAGTTGACCCGCTTGACGGTGCCGACAATCGTGACGGTTTCGCCCGGTTCTAAGTCGCGAATTTTGACCTGCTGGGCGTAGTTGATGTGATCGCGGGGGTAGTAATAGAGGACATCTTGAACCGTAAAGAGGCCCAACTTGGCAAGGCGATCGCTGTTTTTAGGCCCAATACCCTTCAAGTAAGTGATTGGCTGTTCGAGGCCAACGCGCAAGCTACCCGTCCCGGAGGTCTCCGCTAGTTGGGTGGTTTTGGGGGTGGTTTTGGGCCGTCGAGAGGTTTTAGCGGGGGTAGATTCACCCGGTTCTACCGGGCTACCCTCCTTGGTGCGGAGGGTTTTGGTTTCCGCCACTTTCTCCAGCAGGCGCTGGGTACCGTAGAGAAAACGACGGGTCTCGGCTACTAAATGCTGACGCTGGGCAAAGCTCAGGTCGATATAACCCGCATACTTGTGGGCCAGGGTCTGCCAAGCACCCTGCTGATCTCCAGGCAAACTAGCGGGCGGCTGGTGTAAGCTATCGCGCAAAAACTCGCTGAAGCGTTGCTGTTTACCCACTAGGTCGTTAAAGCCGGTTTCGGCCTCCACGGAGAGAGCCCGCTGCAGCCGCACCCAATCGGGCGGGGAAGGTTGTGCTTCCGCCATAGGTCCAATTCCCAGAATTTTACCGGGATGAGTCGTCGTACCAGACTGCTCGCCAGGCTTGCTCGGCCTGGGCGATCGCCAGCTCACGCTCGGCCTGCTGGTACTGTTTGCCCAACTTGCGCAACCGCCCTACCGCCGTACGCAGTTTACTGCGCCACAGGGCCGACTGCACATCGCCAAATTCAAGATCGCTCAGCCTGAGCTGAATGGCGGCTAGGTGGGTCATCGTGCCTTCTAGGGCCTCATCGTCATCGCCATCGCCATCATCAGAGTCGGCGATTGTGTCGTCATCACCATCGGGTTCTGGGTCACCAAACTCCTCGGGGATATCGCCTGTGATGGCCACCAGCACATTGAGCACGTTGGGAGCAGAGCGCCCCTTGGCAGTAGCTATGTCGGCATCGGCTGCCGCCTCCAGCACCGCCTCGGGCAGGTCGGGAATCAGTTTGGCCTGTCTTAGCAGCTGGTTGGCTTTTCTCGATACCCGCTGCAACACCTCGCGAATCCTCTGCTCCAGGATGAGATGGTGCTTAGCCACCAAAGTGGGAGTCAGCGGGTCGCCAGTAAAGGGGCGATCGCTCAAGGAAGCTTCAGGGTCGCTAGCCATGGCAGCCATGATCACTGACTGCACCAGAGTTTTGGGATCGAGCCGGGAAGTGACCTCTGAATCCTTTAGAGATTCACCATCGTCTGAAGCATCAGCGGCGATCTGTGATGCCTCTACAGCAGACTCGGCTCCATCTGGCTCGGCTCTGTCTGACTCGGCGGCATTGGGGATATCCACGTCCCCATAACTTTCCTCAGGGGTTTTGGCCAAGTCTTGATCGCCAAAATCTTGGTTTTCGGAATCTCGATTTTCGGAATCATGACTCTCAGAGTCGTGATTCTCAGCAGAGTCAATCCCTGAAGTCAGGGCCGCTAGGGCACTCCCTAAGCGGTTGAGCTCATCGGGGTCGAGCCGCTGGTCTAGGTCAACGGGCGTTTGGTTGGGCTCTAGCAGGTCCAGAAGCCATTGCCGGGAGTTTCGCCCCAAGGTCTGAATATTTTGCTGTAGTCGGGAGCGATCGCTCACCGTCAGAGCCAAAAATTCTTCGGGATAAACCTGGGTACAGAGATGATAGGTGGCCATAATCACCTGACGGTGAAGGGCCTGGCCTAGCACCGTTAGGTAGGTGGCATAATTTTGGCTAAACTCTTCGGCCAGAGTGGCTGTAACCCCCTCAAGCGCCTTGAGATCTTTGCGAATGCTTTCAACCGGCCTTACCATGCCTCTCTGTCCATGCCATACCTGATTATAAAGAATATCGAAAACGGGGGACCCATTAGAGTACCCCCGTTCTGGGTGATTAGCGGGCCAACCTGCCCTTTAAGGTAGCTAGTCCTTAACCAAGCTGATTGTGACAGGCTCTGAACGTTGAGGAGATCAGATGTCAGGTTCATGACAGATCTAGAACCTGACACCTGACACCTTGAACCCACTCACCTGTCACCTCTAGCTTGGCAGACTACTAGCCCCAGGAGACTACTTCTTTTTCTTAGCCTTCTTTGCAGTAGGCTCGGGAGCAGGTTCGGGCGTGGGTTCGGGGGCAGCCTCGGCCACTGTTGCTTCAGGCTGAGCTTTCTTCTGCCCCGTCTGGGCCGCTACTTCGTCGGCGAAGTTGGTTTCTTCTTTTTCAATGCCCTCACCCAGCACAAACCGGGAAAAGCGGCGGACCTGAATGTTTTCACCCAGTTTGGAAATAGCCTGTTTGATTAGCTCTTCTACCGAAATATTTTGGTCTTTGATGAAGGGCTGATCCATCAGAGAAAGCTCTTTCAGGCGCTTCTGAATGCGTCCCTCAACAATTTTCTCCTGCATGGCGGCGGGCTTATTGGCGATGTCATCGCGGCCCATCTCGATAGATTTTTCCTTCTCGGCCACTTCGGCAGGGATATCGCTGACCCGCACATATTCCACGTTGGGGCAGGCCACGATCTGCATGGCTACATCGCGCACCAAGGCCTTAAATTCGTCGCGGCGGGCGACGAAGTCGGTTTCACAGTTGACCTCTACCAGCACACCGACGCGATCGCCAGTGTGAATGTAGCTGCCAATAATACCCTCAGCAGCCACCCGGCCTTCTTTCTTAGAAGCCGAAGCAATGCCTTTTTGGCGAAGCCACTCAATGGCTTTTTCAACGCTGCCCTCGTTCTCTTTCAGGGCTTTTTTGCAGTCCATCATGCCTGCGCCGGTTTTGTCGCGCAGGTCTTTGACAAGCTTTGCAGAAATATCTGCCATGGTAATTTACGTCCTAACGCGCTGTCGTCGAACTCAATACAAACAATTCAATCTAAATCCAATCCAAGGGCCAAATCCAACCCAAGGGCCAAGTCAAACCCAGGGGTAATGCCTTAGTTCAGCTTAAACCCCGTTGGCCACCTTCATAACGGCACCCCCCTCCTCTGCCTGAAGCAGAGGAGGGAGCACTAAACCCTAGTCGTCGCTGTCAGCGGCGGGGGCGTCGTAGCCGTACTCGTCATCTTCGCCGCCGTCGTAGTCATCGTAGTCGTCATCGCCGGAGGCTTGGCCACCGTGAGACCCTTCGTAGATGGCGTCGGCTAGCTTGCCAAGAATTAGCTTAATGGAGCGAATGGCGTCGTCGTTACCCGGAATAGGCACATCGACAACATCGGGGTCGCAGTTGGTGTCTAGCAGAGAAATAATTGGAATGCCGAGCTTTTGGCACTCAGACACGGCGTTGTATTCCCGCTTGATGTCAACGATGATGGCGACGTCAGGCACCTTGCGCATGGTCTTGATGCCGCCCAGGTATTTTTGCAGCTTCTCTAGCTCGCGGCGCAGCACAGCGGCTTCTTTTTTGGGGCGTAGGTCAATGGCCCCTAGCTCTTCCATCCGCTCTAGCTCTTTGAGACGGTTAGCCCGCGACTTGATCGTCTCCCAGTTGGTGAGCATGCCGCCCAGCCAGCGCTGGTTGACATAGTGAGAGCCGCAGCGGCTAGACTCTTGGGCCACAATGCCAGCAGCCTGGCGCTTGGTACCAATAAACAGAAACTTTTGCCCCTGTTCGGCGGCGGTGCGGACAAATTTGTAAGCTTCTTCCATCAACTGGGCGGTTTGCACCAGGTCAATGATGTGAACGCCGTTGCGAGAGGTGAAGATGTATTGATCCATCTTCGGGTTCCAGCGACGGGTCTGGTGGCCGAAGTGAACCCCAGACTCAAGTAGCTCGGGTAGAGTAATAACGGGCATTTGGTTTTGACTCCTTTCGGGTTAATCCTCCATTCGAACGTGCTCTCCTAAAGGGAGAGACCCGAAAATTCGAATGTGCGATTTTGACAACTTTACTAGGATATCACAATGGCAACCAGGTCAGAGTTTTGCTAAAGCGATATTTGCGCTGGGTGATTGTTGCCGCCGCGATCGCATTCTTGCTACACACCCTAGCGGGCCACTGGGCTGAAGTCACCGCCATCCGCCTGCGCCCGCAGGGCGTTGCTCTGCTGGCCCTGGCCACGGGCGTGAGTCTGCTGGCCCACGGCTGGGCAGGCTGGGTGTGGAGTTGGATTTTGCAAGCTCTGCAACAGCCGGTAGCCGGGGTCTGGAGCATGCCTGTCTACCTCAAGACCAATCTGCTGAAATATCTACCCGGTAACGTTTGGCATTTTTACGGTCGGGTAAGGGCCTTAAAGGATTTGGGGATTGCTAGGGGCGCGGCCATAGTCGGGGTGGTGCTAGAACCATTGCTAATGGCGAATGCGGCTCTCATGTTGGGACTGGCTAGCCCCACCCCCTATTGGCCAGGGCAAATTTTGGTGTTGGCGCTAGCGCTAGGCGCGGTTCACCCCCGCTGGCTCAACCCGATAATGAACCGCCTTGGGCAGGCTAAGGTTGGGGCCGATGACAGCGAACCCCTACCCGAGGCGGCACTACACCACTATCCGCTAAAGCCGCTGCTGGGGGAAATGGGCTTTGTGCTCTTGAAGGGCCTGGGCTTTGCCCTGGTGATCAGTGCTATTGGCCCTCTGCCCAGAGAGCTTTTGCTGCCGGTGGTAAGTCTGTTTAGCTTGGCCTGGCTGGCGGGGTTAGTAATTCCCGGGGCACCGGGAGGGCTGGGGGTATTTGAGGCGATCGCGGTTACTCTATTACAAGATCTGCTCACCGTTGGGGTGGTGCTCAGTGCGGTGGCCCTATATCGGTTAGTAGGTACCCTGGCAGAAGCGATGGGGGCTGGCTTAGCGGTACTGAGCCAGCGGCTGGCTCCGCCCCCGTCAGCTACCTGACCCCGGTGATCTAGCCTCGATTATGCGTTGAGGTAATAGTCTTTATACCAAGCCACAAACTTGGCAATACCCACCTCCAAGGGGGTATCGGGAGAAAAGCCCACATCCTTGGCTAGATCGGTGGTGTCAGCGTAGGTTTCTAGCACATCGCCGGGCTGCATGGGCTTGAGCTCTAGAACGGCCTTCTGCCCCAAGGCTGCCTCGATCACCTCGATGAACCGCAACAACGCTACCGGTTGATGATTACCCAGGTTATAGATTTTGTAGCGGGCCTGGCTGGCGGTAGTTTCGGGCTGATCGCAGCCGTTGGGGGGCCGGTGCATCACTCGCACGATGCCTTCTACTACATCGTCAATGTAGGTGAAGTCGCGCTTCATTTGACCGTGGTTATAGACATCAATGGGGCGATTTTCGCAGATCGCTTGCACAAACTTGAAATAGGCCATATCGGGCCTGCCCCAGGGGCCGTAGACCGTAAAAAAGCGCAGCCCTGTGGTGGGAATCTGATAGAGGTGGCTGTAAGCATGGGCCATGAGTTCATTGGCTTTTTTGGTCGCGGCATAGAGGGAAACCGGATAATCTACCGAGTCACGGGTAGAGAAGGGCACTTTGCGGTTAGAGCCATAGACCGAGCTAGAGGAGGCAAACACCAGGTGCTGAACCGGGTAGTGGCGACAGGCTTCTAAAATGTTGAGGAATCCTGACAGGTTGCTGTCCCCATAGGTATGAGGATTTTCTAGGGAATAGCGCACTCCTGCCTGGGCAGCCAGATGAATTACGTAGTCGAAGGCACAACGTTGAAAGAGTGTGTCGATGCTAGGTCGGTCGTAGATATCTAATTTTTCAAAGGTGAAGGTGGGATAGGCTGTCAGTAAGCGGAGGCGATCGTGTTTGAGGGTGATGTCGTAGTAGGCATTGAGGTTGTCAATGCCGTAAACCGGATAGCCTTCGCTCAAAAGTCGAGAGGCCAGAGAAAAGCCGATGAACCCGGCTACGCCTGTAATCAAGATTGCCATAGGTTTCTATATATCTAAATATTGAGGGTGAACGAACTGGGGTAATGGTGAAGTGCTTATTGATAGAGGTTTTACGGCTTTTACCTTATATTGCAGTCCAGTCTTGTAGCGGCGGCCAGCGCAGGCCTGACTGCATAGAAAAGCCGACCCAGGGTGTCACCTGCGATCGGCTTTAGCCTGTTTCAGTAGGGGCGACCGGCTGAGCTTATGCGCCGAAATGCTTGACGATCGCCTCGGCAAACTCTGAGCACTTCAGCGGCGGGCTGACCGGGGGCTCCATCAGGCGGGCCAGGTCGTAGGTGACTTCGCGGGCGGCGATCGCTGCCCCCATGCCCTTTTTGATCAAATCTGCCGCCTCCTGCCAGCCCATGTACTCCAGCATCATCACGCCGGAGAGAATCACCGAGCCAGGGTTGATGCGATCGAGGCCGGCGTGCTTGGGGGCGGTGCCGTGGGTGGCCTCAAAGATGGCACAGGTATCGCCGATGTTGGCCCCTGGCCCCATGCCCAGGCCACCGACGATCGCGGCTGCCGCATCTGACAAATAGTCGCCATTCAGGTTCATGGTGGCGAGAATGGAGTACTCGTCGGGCCGGGTCTGGATCTGCTGGAAGATACTGTCGGCGATGCGATCGTTCACCATCACCTTGTCCTTCCACTGACCGTTACCGTGGGTATCCCAGATAGCGGCGAGAATGCCCTCGACTTCGGCACAAATGGCGGCTTTTTTCTCCGGCGTCAGGGCGTCGTAGCCTGGCTCGATCTGGCGGGCGTTGTCTTCGGTAGACAGATCGGGGTTGGCTTCTTTGTTGCCCAAAATCCACGACTCACGCTCGGTGACGCAGTCGGCCCGAAATTCGCTGGTGGCCAGTTCGTAACCCCAGTCGCGGAAGGCCCCCTCGGTGTATTTCATGATGTTGCCCTTGTGCACCAGGGTGACCTGCTGCTTCTCTTTGGGCAGACGTAGGGCATGCTTCATGGCCCGGCGCACCAGGCGCTGGCTGCCAGTTTTGCTGATCGGCTTAATGCCAATGCCCGCGTCGAGGGGAATCTGCTTTTTGCCGTGCTCGGGGGTAGCCGGGATCAGCTCGGTGTTGAGGTATTTGATCAGCTGGTCGCAGATGGGGTCACCCTGCTTCCACTCGATGCCCAGGTAGATGTCTTCGGTGTTTTCTCTATAGATAATGACGTCAAGCTTTTCGGGGCTGCGGTGGGGCGACGGGGTGCCCGCGTAGTACTTACAAGGGCGCACGCAGGCGTAGAGGTCGTTGATCTGCCGCAGGGCCACATTGAGGGAGCGAATGCCGCCGCCCACGGGGGTCGTGAGCGGCCCCTTGATCGCCACACCAAATTCTTCGATCGCCTTGAGGGTGTCGTCGGGCAGATACTGGTAGGTGCCGTACTGCTCACAGGCTTCGTCGCCCGCATAGACCCGAAACCAGACAATCTCACGCTTGCCGCCGTAGGCGGCGGCTACTGCCGCATCGAACACCCGCTGGGCCGCAGGCCAAATGTCTACCCCCGTTCCATCACCTCGGATGTAGGGAATGATAGGCGTGTCTGGTACGACAGGTTCGCCATCTTTAAAGGTGATACGTTCGCCTACCGTCGGGGGAGTGATCCGTTCATACATCGCAAATTGCCCGCAAACGACAAAACAACCCATAGTCTAATGCGCTTTAACCCACATTTTTGCTCGTTTAATGACGATTTAGATCTGGGGCTCAAATCCTTAATGGCAATGGCTCCTTGACTCAACAAAAGCGGAGCGATGACCGGAGTGCTCTACAAGCCCCCATGTCTGCGATCGCACTAGCCCAGCTATGTTTCCTTAGGTCCCCGTTCTATCTGCCGCTGTCCCCGCTGGCTCCCCTTACTGTCCCTTAAGATTTTGGATCCATGAAAACTGTTCTAATCGTCGACGATGACCCGGTTATGCAACTGGCCCTGACCCGGCGGCTACAAGATCAGGGCTTTGAGGTGCTCAATGCCACCTCGGGTGAGGAAGCACTGTCACTGTTGACGACCCAGCCTGCCGATGTGGTGGTGTCAGACGTCATGATGCCAGGCATGAGTGGGTTTGAATTTTGCCACCAGCTGCGCTCTAGCCCTGAGGGTGAAATGGTGCCCTTCATCTTTCTCTCTAGCCTAGGAGAGCTGACCAACCGAGTACAGGGGCACCTGATGGGTGCTGACGACTACCTGGTTAAGCCCTTCTCGGCCCAAGAGCTAATTGCCAAAGTGAAAGGGGCGATCGCGCGATCGCAGCGGCTCCACAGCGTCCTAGAGCGCATGGCCGAACAAACTGCTGCCCAGCCGGCCCCCCTACCCCTCACCCCAGCGGAAGAGCGCGTCTTTTGGGAGGTTGTCCAAGGGTTTACCAACAAACAAATTGGTGAACACCTCTTTCTCAGCCCTCGCACGGTGCAAACCCATCTCAGCAATATGTTGACCAAGCTCAATCTAGAGAACCGCTCTCAGATTGTGCGCTTTGCCTTTGAGCATGGGTATCGAATACCAGAAGAGTCGGGGAAAGGGTAGGTGAGTGAATGCATCAACCCACCCACCCTTTCCCACTCACTCACCGACTTCACCGCCCTACCCAACACGTTCTATCATTGAGAGCGGGCACTCTCATGCGGTATCTATGGTTTCGGACGGCGACACATTGGTGGATTTGCGCAATCGATTGCAGGGCGATTCGCTGAAGAAGCAGCTCTCGGCGGTGCACGAGCTGTTGGCCCTGGGGCAAGAGGGGATTGATCTGTTGACCACAACTCTGGTGGAGCGAAAAGATCAGCCACCGACCGTTCTGGACGGCAAGATTTTTCAGGTGCTCTACGCCACGGAGCAGGAAGATTTGCGGGGCATGCTGACGGAGCACTGGCCCCAGGGGCGGCTGGAGATGCCCTCTGAACAGGCGATTGACTATACTCTGCTGCAAGACTTATTGGTTCGGCAAGAGTTTGAAGAGGCCGATCGGGTAACACTAGCCAAGTTGTGTGAGCTGGCAGGGCCAACGGCGACAAAGCGGAAGTGGGTGTACTTCACCGAAGTGGAGCAGTTTCCCGTTGTCGATTTACAGACCATCGATCGGCTGTGGCTGGTCTACTCTGAGGGCAAGTTTGGCTTTTCGGTGCAGCGGCGAGTCTGGCTCAGCCTGAGCCAAAACTGGGACAAGTTCTGGCCTCGCATCGGCTGGAAAGATGACAACATTTGGACGCGCTACCCCGGTGGCTTTATCTGGGATTTGAGCGCCCCCGATGGCCATCTGCCCCTGTCGAACCAGCTGCGCGGCGTGCGGATGATGTCGTCGCTGCTGACCCACCCAGCGTGGCACGACGAGGTATAGCGGTGGCAAAGCAGCGGGCGAAAGCCGATTTGCCCACTAAGGTGTGCCCGGTGTGCCAACGCCCGTTTACCTGGCGCAAAAAGTGGGCCGGCTGCTGGGATGAGGTGAAATATTGCAGCGATCGCTGCCGCCGCCGTCGCTAGGGCCAACCCATCACCCACGCTACAGTTCTACGGCGATCGACCCCTTAAGCTGAGAAAGCATTCTCAGGGACAACCACCATGACGCAGGCGTTACCCAAAGTCATTATCCACGGCGGAGCCGGTAGTGCCCATGGCCACAAAGAGCGGTTGGTGGCGCTGCGAGAAGACTTGCACAGCATTGTCAAGCAGGTCTACAGCAAAGCCGAAGCCGGGGCCAGCGCCCGCGATTGCGTGGTGATGGGTTGCCGACTGATGGAAGATTCGCCCCATTTCAATGCGGGCTATGGGTCGGTGCTGCAATCGGATGGCCAGGTGCGCATGAGTGCGGGCCTGATGGATGGCAGCGCCCAACGGTTTAGCGGCATTATCAACGTGTCGCGGGTGCGGCACCCGATCGATCTGGCGGCCTACCTGCAACCCGCTCCCGATCGCGTGCTGTCTGATTTTGGCGCAGCTGAGCTAGCCCGAGAGATGGCCCTAGTCCCCTTTGACCCGATCACCGATCTGCGTCTGCAAGAGTGGATACGGGCGCGGGCCAACAACTTTCAAAGCCCGATGGCGGGGGTGGTGGCAGAAACCGTAGATGCCCCCGAGGACGTTGAAAGTCGGCGCGGCACCATTGGGGTCGTGGTGCTAGATATGGATGGTCATTTGGCGGCGGGCACCTCGACCGGGGGCAAGGGGCTAGAGCGCCTGGGCCGGGTGAGCGACTCGGCTACCGTGGCGGGCAACTATGCCAATGCCTTTGCGGCGGTGAGCTGTACGGGCATTGGCGAAGACATTATGGACGAATGTTTGGCGGCCCGCATTGTGGTGCGGGTAAGCGACGGCATGGATATTTTGGCGGCCTTTGAAAAGTCTTTTGGGGAGGCGACTGAGCATGGACGAGATTTTGGTGCGATCGCCCTCAGCTACCAGGGCCAAATTGCCTGGGGCAAAACCAGCGATGTGCTGCTAGCGGCCTACCATACGGGCGATGTGGTGGGTGATACCCTAGAGCTAGACTCAGGCACGTTAACCGGAGTGGTGTAACTGTTATGACTGACCCCAACTCGCCCAAGCGCAACCCCTCAGCCTCCGAGAAAAACGTGCTCAAAATCGACGTGCCAACGCTGATGGTAATTTTGACCGCGCTGATTTTGCTGCCCCTGCTGGTAACCGGGTTTATCTCGCAGTAAGCAGAGGAATCGTTGATGGAGATCCATGTCCGTGATGGCTTTTATCTGACCCTTGTATAGCTATAGCCCCTCAGGTGAGGACAAATCCGTCATTGCCGCGCAGAGCCTGCCCCCGCAAAGGCGTGGGAATAGACGTCCAACAGCTAAAGCATCGGCCTACAGTTTGCTGAAAAGTGATTAATTTCTCCTTAACTAGGCCTACCGAATCCCGTTGTAACGATGGGCGATCGCTACCGATCGACCACCACCTCAACCGGAGCTTTTAGATACTCTAAATCTGGTCCTGAGGGAATGATGCCACCTGGATTGAGCGGAAACAGGTTGCCGTAGTAGTCGCGCTTGACCGCCTCAATATCGCAGGTCGCCGCCACCCCCGGCAGTTGGTACAGCCGTCGCAGGTAGGGGCCGAGGTGGGTATAGTCTTGAATGCGGCGGCGGTTGCACTTAAACAAGCTGTAGTAGACCACATCAAAGCGAAACAGCGTGGTAAACAGCCGCACATCGGCCAGCGTCACCCGATCGCCACAGAGATAAGCGTTCTGGGCCAACGACTGGTCAATCGCATCTAGGGCATCAAATAGCTCGGTGACGGCGCGATCGTAGGCCGCCTGGCTCTGGGCAAAGCCGCAGCGGTAGACACCATTGTTCACGGCCTGGTAGGTGCGATCGTTCCAGGTATCAATCTCAGATCTCAGAGAGTCTGGATAAAGGTCAACCTCTGGCTGACCTGCCCATTCGTTAAAAGCTTCGTTCAAGATCACGATGATCTCAGCGCTCTCATTGTTGACGATGGTAGCCGTCTGCCTGTCCCACAGCACTGGCACCGTGGCTCGCCCCTTATACCCTGGCTGGGTCTGGCGATACAGTTCTGGCAGCGTGCGGCAGCCACGAAAGGGCATTTCAAACACCCAGCAGCCCTCGTCGGGCGAAGGGACTACAGGGAGAACTGAAATGGCTTCTTCCAATCCCTTCAAAGCCCGCGTCACCAAAGTCCGGTGCGCCCACGGACAGCCCATGCCTACAATCAGCTGGTAGCGATTTGCCTCTGGCGGATACGCCCCTTCCGGCTCAACCCGCTGTCGAAACTCACTCTCGGGTCGCTGGTAGTCGCCGCCCTTGCTGCTGGGGGCCATCTGACCCATCATGGTTTGCCACAGCGTCGTCCAAACGTGCTTAGCGGTGCGAATCAGCAAACCCGGCGGCAGACCAGCCATAGAATCCTTGCGTGAGAAGATGTCTCTACTATAAAGAATGTTTGGCGGTGCATCGCTGCGCGGATGCACCCTACGAGCCGCTAAAGCCCACCGAAGTCGCCCACAGGTCAATGGGCAGAACCAAGGTTTAAACCGATGATCAACCCATCCTTTCCGTGAGGTCAAGGACGACGGAACGTCCTTGTCGAAGGGGTCTGGGGGCTGCGAAATGCCCCCAGCAGTAGATCTGGCTTATAACCTCAATTGTGCGCCGCGATCGCTAACCTACACCCCCTAATCACAGTAGGCGTGCTGTGTTGTAGGGCCGTAACCCTGACGGTGGGCAATGCCCACCCTACGTGGACTGATACTACAGGCAAAAAAAAGCCGCCGACCCCACGGGATCGACGGCAATGTTGTGTAGTGAGGTTTTTAACTCAGGGAACGTTTACACCCGCGCCGGAGCCTTTTGCCACTCGGTGTGGAACGTGCCCTCCTTATCGACCCGCACATAGGTGTGGGCTCCAAAGTAGTCACGCTGAGCCTGGGTCAGATTTTGCGGCAGGCGATCGCGCCGGTAGCTGTCAAAGTAATCGAGCGAGGCGCTAAACGCCGGTACCGGAATGCCAAAGGTCGCCGCCATCGCGATCACTTCGCGCCAGGCAGTCTGGCGATCGAGAATCGTCTGCTTAAACTCAGGAGCCAGCAGCAGGTTGGGCAGACTAGGGTTTTCGTCGTAGGCGTGCTTAATCTTGTTCAAGAAGCCAGCACGAATAATGCAGCCCCCCTTCCAAATCCGGGCGGTTTCACCCAGGTTGACGTCATACTCGTAGTGCTTCGAGGCCGCGCCAATCAACGCCATACCCTGGGCATAGGAGCAAATCTTTGAGCAGTACAGCGCGTCGCGAATCTTGTTCACCATCGCTTTGACATCGCCGTCAAAGTTAACCACTGGGCCATCGAGTTCCTTAGACGCCGCTACCCGCTCCTCTTTGATGGATGACATAATCCGCGCATTCACCGCCGCCGTAATGGTGGGAATGCCCACGCCCAGTTCCAGAGCGCTCATCACCGTCCAGCGTCCGGTGCCCTTCTGGCCCGCCGCATCCATGATCAACTCAACCAAAGGCGTGTTGGTGTCACTGTCAATATTGGTGAAAATATCGGCGGTGATTTCAATCAAAAATGAATTCAGCTCGTCGGTGAGATTCCATTCGCTAAATACATCAAACAGCTGGTTGTGGTTGAGGCCGAGCACGCTCTTCATCAGATCGTAGGCCTCGGCGATTAGCTGCATATCGCCGTACTCAATGCCGTTGTGCACCATTTTGACGTAGTGGCCTGCACCGCGCGGGCCAATGTAGGTGACACAGGGGCCGTCATCCACCTGGGCGGCGATTTTTTTGACAATGGGCTCGATCGAGTCGTAGGCGGCACGAGTGCCACCGGGCATTAGGCTGGGGCCGAGCAGCGCGCCCTCTTCGCCGCCGCTTACCCCCATGCCGATAAACCGCAGGCCAGTAGATTCTAGGTCTTTGGTGCGGCGCTCAGTATCTTCGTAGAGGGAGTTGCCGCCGTCCATGATCATGTCGCCGTCATCCAGCAGCGGGCGCAGCTGGTCGATCACCGCATCCACAGGGCCACCCGCCTTTACCATGACCAAAATGCGTCGGGGTCGCTCCAGGGATTGAACAAATTCTTCAAGGCTATAGGCGGCTTTTACGTTTTTGCCCTGGGCGCGAGTAGCCATAAATTTCTCAGTCACGGCGGCGGTGCGGTTGTACACGGCCACCGGAAAGCCTTTGCTCTCAACGTTGAGGGCCAGATTCTCGCCCATAACAGCGAGGCCAATTACACCAAAACTCTGTGCCATATCAATTTCTCGGTAACGGTTCAGTCGAAAGTCAGCTGCGAAATTCTAGGAAAAACTATGGGGTGGGCAAGTCAATGCGACGTGATTAGTAAGACCACTGACATCAAAACTGTCAACAGCCTAAACAACTTTTTCAATCTGGCCATGCTCCCAAAGGTTTTCTTTAGGTGAGCGGTCGAAAACCTAAGATTCTCTGACCTTACTAGAACAGGAATCCACCCCAGGTAAGGAATTTTAGGCAGCGTAGTCGTTGCTGATGATGGGGCGGTGGGCTGGCTCATCTCCGCGACCCTACTGACTTACTCGTCAGGGGAGAGAAACAGGAATAACGATTGCTTGCACCCGCGAGTTGAAGGTCGATGTCGGCTCTAGGCGCTTGCCCCAGCCCCCGCGCCTTAACCAATGCCTTACATTAGAGGCCAGCGATCGCCAGATACCCCGACTGGGCAATCTCAGGTTTGAGCCGTTGCTAATTTCGTAGTATTTCTGCAATTCTGTAGCCTTTGAAGCTGTGGCATTGAGCCAGTACCGTGACAATGGTGCAACGTTGTGACGTTATCTCCCCGTTTGGATAGAAACGCCGCTCTCGTTTTGATCTGTATAAATTGCCTTGTTTGGTTGAAAATCTCCTTGAGTAGCTGAAAGTGGAGCTGACTACCGGTCGGCTCTTTTTTTTGATCTGATCCTTGGCCCCCCTAGGAGCAGCAACGTGGGCTGCGTCAGCCAGGAAATAGTAAGCCAGATACCCTCAGCCAAACTCTTATCTAGCCGTTGCAGGCCTACCTAGGGGCGATCGCACCGCCCGATTAATATCAAATCCGAATTGCATAACCCCGATTCCAGAAGGCCAAACCGTAGGTAGGGGCGCATAGCAGCGCCCTGTGCATCGGGGGTTAACCAAACAGGATTCAGCATGAGTTACCCTACCGACGCCAGCCACGCGCGGGGGTTAATTGGCCTGCCATCTGGCGGCCATTGATTAAGGGATACCACAAGGGCTTCATACGGGCTGCTTCGACTCTTTAAAAGAAGTGGCCCCCTCGAAGTGCAAAAAACTGCGACTGAGGGCATGATAGATTGACATCCATCTAAAGACATAATTTCTATAGACTGCTTTAGGTAGATGCTAAGTTGCTCGATAGAGTTATATCTATGAATGACACTTGGCTTTCGGATTATCTCATTTACTCTGAACGAGCAGGGCAGGGCTTTGCCCGCCGCGCTTGCCGCCCTGTCGAGTCCCACATCAAGAAAATGCTGGGGCTGCCCATTAGCGAAATCTCTATTCAGGCAGAAATCAAATATCTCACGCTGGTGGATGGCGGTGCAACCTGTGAGTGCCCCGCCTGCAAGCTGCGAGCCCCAGGTCAAGCGGGTATTTTCTGGGCCGTTAAGCGCAAAGACGCGGTCTAAGATGTCTTGAATTTGGATTATTTGTGATCGAGGCAGGACGGCATTTAGCGCTCGTCTATAAAGCCCAAAGACTGCAAGGCTTGCTCAACTTTGGCGCGATGGTTGACGGCCCAATCGGCCAGTGACTGGGCCTCATCTTGGGCCGTACGCTGCTGAGCGGCCCGCCAGGTCGCTTCTTGCTGGGCCGATGGAATCACGATAATGCCCTCTTCATCGGCCACGACAATATCCCCAGGGTTGACCTGTACACCGCCACAGACAATAGGCTGGTTTAGGGTGCCTAGCTGCTTTTTCTGACCGGGCACCGGCATTACCCCACGGGCAAACACTGGAAACTGGGCTTCCCTAACTTCGGCCAGATCGCGAATCACGCCATCGACAACCAGGCCAGCGATGCCGCGCTGTTGGGCGATCGCACAGACATTGCCCCCCGCCATGGCATAGTTGACATCGCCGGCTTTCACCACGATCACATCCCCCGGTGCAGCTCGGTAAATGGCGGCATGGAGCATTAGGTTGTCTGCGGCTGGGCAACAGACGGTATAGGCTGGGCCAGCCAACCGGGGCGGGCGGGGCCAAAGGGTTCGCAAGCCGATATCCATACAGTACTGCGGCCCCAGAACATCGGCGTAGGCAGTAGGAGAGCAGGCCGCAAATTTGGAGGGGGTGTTCACCGCAGTAGTGTGTCTCTAGTAGTCCAGCTCTTCTTCGTATTCGGTGACTTTTTTCTTTTGAGGAATGTTGAGCGGTTTGGCTTCGTAGGGATCCCCTTCGTCTTCCTCTGTCCAAACGTCTTCGGTGACATCTTGGAAGTCGGCGTCGTAGGCTTTGTAGCTGCTGGGCTCATCCATGGTGGCGGCCTGGTAGCGCTCGGCGGGTTGCTGCGCTTGGAGAGGTTCTTCAATGCGCTCGGGTTCACCCCAGTCGTCGTCGCTCCAGCGCTCTTCAGCAGCGGCGGGGCGGGCCTTAGAAAACTCGGCGGGCACCTGCACCCCTGAGGGCAACTGGTTGGCCGTCGACACCGGCATGATGTATTCGCTATCGTCGTTGCGATCCCACGGGGCGCTGCCAATGCCCAAACGTTCGAGCAGGCCAACGCTGAGCTGTACCATTTTTTCTTCAGCGCCTTCAAACACAATTAGGCGATCGGGGCCACTGCTGACCACTTCATCGATGGAGAGCTCGTAGGTACTAATCACCTGGTCAGGAATTTGTGGCAAACCAAAAGAGGCGATCACAATGGTTTCGATGCGGCCATTGGTAACGTCAAACTTAAACCCGCGCACTCGACCGAGGGGTTCTCCGGTTTCGGTAATGACTTCGCAGTTGACCAGGGTGCTGTAGGCGGCGACGCTCATTTCGTCGTCGAGGGCGGCTTCGTCATCGACTAAAATGACGTCGCCAATTTGACGAATGTTGGTGAGGGCCATCACCTGTTGAGTGCTTGAAACCAGCCCAGACATAATATTTTCTCGTAGGCCAATGGCCACAACTTCTCGTTGGTCTACGTCAACCCAAACCTGACTGACAACTCCTAGCCGTTGGCCAGAGTTGCGAGTAATTACCTGGGTGCCTAAGAAGTCTGAACGGAGACGATATTTGTCTAAGGTCATGTTTAATCTATCTCGTGGACCGAGACAACAGAGTGCTGGTGCAGCCCAGGCGTTTAGCAAACCGCGTTACCCACGGTAAACCGGTACCTTAACCTGAATAGCTATCTTAACTAGAATCGTCTAATTCTACAGGAGGGAAGACCGAACTGCCAGACAAAGACCGCGAGTCTAGGGGCTCGATGTTTTTGCTGGGCAGGGTGATGCTAAACGTGATGATTAAACAGGGATAAAGCAGAGCTGACAGACGGAGGAACATGGATATCTGCCGGCGATCGCAATGGGTTTGATCCGTAAATGGGCTGAGCGCCACTGATGTATTCGTTAGTGATGCTTTCCTTAGCGGAGTGATCTAGCAGCATGGACGTTCGTATTTATGCTTGCCCGTTTCGGACAGGATGGATTTATTGTGATGTTGGGGTTCAGGGGGAGCGAGTACGTTCGGTACACTCCAGCGCTGCTGAGGCTTACCAGCAGTTTCAGCACCTCGATCAACCGGGAGCAACTATTCAAGTTGATGTGGCCGGAACCAGCCTCAAGGCTTTACGGGAGAAGTATCGCCCCTAAGACAGTCGGTGGGCTGATCTAGCTAGGCTTGCCGCCGGGTGAGGGGCTAAAGCGTGGCGCTCTGGGTCTCTAGGTCAATGCCCAACACCTGGGTATAGGCTCCACGGGCCTGGGTGACGCCAATGGTACGCTGGGCCGATTCGATCATGGGTCGGCGCAGGCTGACGACGATAAATTGAGCTGACTCAGCCTGACGCTTGATCATGCGAGATAGCCGTTCGACATTGGCCCCGTCGAGGAACATATCAACCTCGTCAAAGGCATAGAAGGGGGAGGGCCGGTAGCGTTGCAGAGCAAAGATAAAGCTCAAGGCGGTAAGCGATTTTTCGCCCCCCGACATTGAGGCGAGCCGCCGCACGGGCTTGCCCTTGGGGTGGGCTACCAGGTTGAGGCCCCCGTTGAAAGGGTCTGCGGGGTCTTCGAGCTGAAGGTGACCGTCGCCGTCGGAGAGTTCGGCGAAGATGGTTTTGAAGTTCTCGTTGACCGCGTCGTAGGCTTCGGTGAAGGCCTGCCGCCGCAGGGTGGTGAAGGTTTCGATGCGGAGCAGCAGCTCGGTGCGCTCTTCTTCGAGGGTGGTGAGCTTTTGGGTGAGTTCGCCCAGGCGTTCTTCGGTGCGGTTATATTCTTCGAGGGCCAGCATGTTGACGGGCTCCATGGCCTCCATGCGGCGCTGGAGCGATCGCAGCTCTTTGCGCAGGTCTTCTAGATCGGTTTCGGCAGGAATCTCGGGCAGAGGATCGGGTAGTTCAGCGGCCTGGACCGCCAACAGTTCCTGGGCTTCGGCCAGTTGCTGGCGGCGCTCCTGCTGGGTTTCGATCAGCTTTTGTCGCTCCCACTCCTGCTGCTGGGTTTGGGTGCGCTGGGCGCGCAGGCGCTGCTCTAGGTCGTCACGACCCGCCTTTTCGGTAGCCAGGGTTTGGTCGAGCACCGCCATGGCCTGACGGATCTGGTCAATTTCATGGGCTAAGGTGGTTTGCTGCTGCTGAAGCTGAGTGAGCTGCTGGTCGCGATCGCCCTGTTGCTGGGCTAGCGTAACCAAGGTTTGCTGACCCTGGGTCAGGGCGAGGTCGAGCTGCTGGCGCTGGTTTTGCAGATCTTGCAGGCGACGCTCGGCGGCTTGGAGGGCCTGCTGGCGATCGCTGAGCTGAGCTTCTAGCTGCCCCACGGCGGCCTGGGCGGTCTGCCACTCGCTGTGGGCCTGAGACTGCTCTAGGTCGCTGAGAGCCTGCTGCTGCCGAGCAATCTCGGCTTCCTGCACAGGAAGCAATTGGGCCAATGCTTGAAGGCGGGCTTGGGTGGCGACCAACTCTTGCTGGTGTTGGCTGAGTTGGGCTTCGAGCTGGGCGCGCTGCTGGGCCTGCTGCTGCTGCTGGCTCTGCCGCTGCTCGCTGGCGAGCTGTAGTTCGCGATACTGCTGCCGCTGGGCAATCAGTCGTTGGGTGAGGTCTTGAACAGTGGCGGAGGTGGTTTTGAGGTCGCGATCGCAGCGTTCCAGCATCACCTCAATGTCGCCAAGTCGCTGGCGTAGCGCCTGGGCCTCGGTAGACTCGGCGGGTTCTACGGTGCCAAAGTGCAGGCTGCCCGATCGCGACGACACATTACCCCCGGTCATCGCCCCACTGGTTTCGAGAATCTCACCCTCTAGGGTGACAATCCGGTAGTCGCCCAGATACTGCCGGGCCGAGACCAGACTATCAAACACCACGGTGCTGCCGAAGGTGTAAGCAAAAATGTCGCGGTAGCGAGCATCGCAGTCGATCAAATTGACGGCGTAGTCGAGAAAGCCATCGGGCCGCTTCCAGTCGGGCACGGGGGTAAAGCGGGGGGCACGAATTTTGTTGAGGGGCAGGAAGGTGGCCCGCCCAGCCCGTCGCTGCTTAAGAAACTCAATTCCTTTGGCTGCCACCTGATCGGTTTCAACCACCAGATACCCCAACCTGGCCCCGGCAGCGATCTCTAGAGCCAGCTGAAACTTAGGGTCGACCTTGCCCAGTTGAGCTACCAGCCCGCTGATGCCGCTGATACCGCTCTCCAGCAGTAGCTTGGTGGCGTGGGTGCCCTGGCTCTCTTGTAAAGCCTGGGTCTGAGCTTCGAGCTTGTCGAGTTCGCGCTGTTTGTCGCGTTGCTCTTTTAATAGACGAGTTTGAGTGTCGCGCTGCACCGACAGTTCGGCCTCAGCCGCCGCAATTTTACTGGCGATCGCTTGAATTGCGCTCTCAGCGGCCGCCAACTGCGGGGCCGAGGCCGACTCTTTGGCCTCGGCGGGGGTAGTTTCAAAGGTGGCCCGCTGCTCACCCAGAGATTCGATCTGCTGCTCTAGCTGACGCAAACGCTCTTGCAACCGAATTTGCTCGGCCCGCTGGGGGTCGATGTCGCGGCGCAGGGTTTCGATCGCCTGACGCAGCTGGGTCTGCTGCTGAATGCTGGTTTGCGACTCAGAGGCAATGGCCAGAGTGGCCTGGCGACGTTCTTCGAGGGCCTGCTGCACCTGGTTTTTGGCCTCGGTGAGCGCCACCAGATCGCCGGTCGTCACAGACTCAATCGTCTGGCTCACCTCAGCTAAATCGCGCTGCTGCTGCTGGCGGCCCAGCTCCAGATCACGGCGCTGGGCGGCGGCCTGGTGGGTGGCGGCGCGGTTTTCTTGCTCCTGACGCTGGAGCTGGCGCAGCTCAGCCTCGTGGGTAGCCACCTGAGCTTGCAAAGCCAGGTGTTCGTCTTCGCCCAGGGCGCGAATGTGAGCGTTGAGAGTGGCTAGCTCGGCCTCTAGGGTGGCGATCGCCCCCTGGCCCTGGGTAATAGTTTGGGCCAGCTGGGCCGACTTGGCCTCGCCCTGCTCTAAGGTTTGGTGCAAGGCCGCGATCGCCCGCTGCTGACTCTGCCACAGCAGCACCGCCTCCCACTGGCTCTTGGCCTGAAAGGTTTCCTTGAGGCGTTTGTACTTCTCGGCCTTTTGTCGATCTTGGGCCAGACGTTCTAGCTGAGCTTGCAGCTCACGCTCCACAATACGAAAGCGATCTTCATGATCGCGCACGGCCTCTAGCTTGCCTCGGGCCTGGTTAATTTTTCGGTCAAAGGCCGCTACTCCAGCCAACTCATCAATAATCTCTCGCCGTTCGCGGGAGTTCATCGAGATAATGCTGGTGACATCCCCCTGGAGCACCACGTTGTAGCCCTCAGGGTAGACGTGGAACTTCTGCAACTGCTCGTGGAGCTGGTTGAGGGTGCAGGGCTCACCGTTGATGTAGTAATTAGAGGTGTAAGTGCCCTGGCTAGTCACCCGCAGCCGCCGAGTTACACTCCACTCGCGACCCACCGGCAGCAGCACAACCGATGCAGACCCTGTCGCCGAAGTAGCCGGAGAAGTACTGCCATTGGCGCTATGGCCATTGGCGCTAGCAGCCTGACCATTGAGAGGTTGGCCCACAGCCCGGTTGTGCCCCCCATTCGCCTGAGCCCCGTCATCATCGCCGTCAATCAAAAGATCGGCGGGTACATCGCTGAGGTCAAAGGTAACAGTGACGCTAGCTTCTGAAGTGGTGCGACGGCTCATCTGGCTTTGGTTGACCAGATCGGGCAAGCGATCGGCCCGCATGCCTTTAGAGCTGGCCAGCCCCAGGCCAAACAGCAGCGCATCTAAAATATTTGACTTGCCCGAGCCGTTAGGGCCAGACACAACCGTAAACCCAGGCAACAATGGAACCTGGGTCGTGCCACCGAATGATTTGAAGTGGGACAACTCGACGCGCTTAATGTGCACTGGCCAGCGTTAACCTCGGGCTTAGAACAAGTGTATTATAGGGCTAAGGTTTTGACCACCCGCCTCTACTCGACCTCTAATCATCGTCTACAAACTAGGATCCACAGCGCCCCAATAGCGCTGCTGCCGACTAAGTTTAGTGCAAAGTGAGAAATTTGCACGCTAAATAGCGAGACTGCTACCCCAGGTCTTCACATATGTTGAGGGGGTTTCCCGCAAGCTCACCAGAGCCGCAAATTTCAGAGAAAACCAAACTAGGGTGGCACAATGAAGGGGAAACACTACCACCTGCCCCCGTGAGCCAGCCTACTCCACCACCCCTGTCTCAGCCGGTGATTTTGGGCTTTGACCCCGGACGACAAAAATGTGGCCTAGCCATCATGGGGCTAGACCGAGCGTTGCGCTATCAGCAGGTTATCGCTGCCGATGCGGTCATCGATGAGATCGTTGCCCTACGCCAGCAGTTTCCAATTTCAATGATTGTGCTAGGCGACCAAACTGCCTCCCAGGGATGGAAAGATACCCTCAGCCAGCTCCCCGACCCGCCGCGCATCATGCTGGTCGATGAGCGCTATACAACGCTGGAAGCCCGCGATCGCTACTGGCAGATGTATCCGTCTTCTGGGTTGGCGGGGTTGATTCCTCAGTCACTACGCAAAATCTCTCGCCCCATTGACGACATTGTGGCGATCTTGCTGATCGAACGCTATTTGAACCGCCTGACGGGCGAGTAATGGACAGACTCCATGAGTCTAGGGCTGGCTTTGCACCCACCGGGTGAGTACGCGCATGAGTTTGCCGGAGCTATGGGGCATGGCGCGGCTCCACTCGTTGATATGGGCGAAGCCGCGCAGGTGCAGGTTTTGAATGATCGACTCAATGTCCTGGGCGCTGCCAACCACCATAAGATGCATGGGCTCTCGGCTCTCGGCGACGGGTTAGATGGGCTGTGATGCTGGTACAGCGGGGAGAAAAGCAGAATGGCGAAGGTGGATGGCGGGGTGAACTTGTGAACGGTCAAAAGACTCAAAAGGGTTAAGAGTGGAAGACATAACAATGTTCCCGATTAGGCTACGTCGAGAATATCACGAACGTAGTCCAATCGGTGCCATTTACCCGGTCATGACCTTCTGACAGGATCAGGGGATGGGACAGGCAGGTAAAGCACTACGGCAGGTATTGGAGACCTACGGCATTAGCCAAAACCAGGTGGCCGTAAAAATGGGCATCGGACGATCGAACGTTTATCGCTGGGTCAATGAGGTGCGCGATCCCGGAGCTGAGATGGTTTTGCAGCTCCGGGATGCTTTGCAGGAGATTAACCCAGATGCGTCAGCCGAGTTTGTGAGACTATATCTGAATAAAATTCAATAAGCAAAGCAATTTTTATGAATAAAAATGATAACGAAAATCATTTTTAAACCTATTGTTATTACTCCGTAAAGTAATCAAAGTCTATCTTCTTAAGCTCATAGGTTTTTCGAGTATTTACCCCTATGTCAAACTCAATCATGTATTGGGCTAGAGCTTGCCCATCAATGAGAATAATTTTGTTTTCAATTCGAGAAACAAAATCCTTGGCTTCAGCCGTGAAGGAGGAGGATGTTATAAAAATGCCTTTTCTAGCTCTAAAGCCTTGTAGCGCACCTGCAAATTTCTGAATTTCAGGACGTCCAACTGGATTTTCCCACCGCTTTGCCTGCACGTAGATAACATCTAGACCCAAACGATCTTCATTAATGATTCCATCAATTCCACCGTCGCCGCTTCGGCCTACGGTTCTACCAGCATCTTGACGAGTCCCCCCATAGCCCATACCTACCAAAACATCGACTACAAGAGTCTCAAAAAAACTAGGAGAGCAGTTTTTAATATTATCTAATAACTCAGATGCTAAATCCTGAACTAAATCTTGGATAATTGACTCTAGATTCTCCTCTGGGGTCTTTTCTTGAACTGATACAGTTGAATCCTCTACTTCAGATTGCTCCCTCTTAGATTTTCTGAACTCAGTAAATTCAGGAAATTGATCTAGAAATTTAACGTCAATTTTAGATAGTTTCTTTTGAAGAACGGCCTGACCTTTGGGAGTGATTTGAAAATATCCTCGACGAGTTGACTTCAGAAGGACAGCTTTCTTTAAATATGTTCTTGCCCATCCAACACGATTGTCAAACGTAGCCTGACGGCCACTGGGCAACATTTCCTGCCGCTCTTCATCGTCGAGATTGAAATATTGAGCAAGCTTCTCGATGGCTTCTCTGAGCGAATACTCCTGCCCGTCAGCAGCCATCCGCATAAGCGGAAGCATGATGGATTGGTAATCAGGTATAGCCACAGGCACTATTGGGATGAGCGGTGGTCTCTATTCGCTTTCTATCGTACCCACTCAATAGTTGTCGGTGACGTCATTAAGACCTGGTTAGTAAAAGCCAACTGCAATCTTCGTGATTACGATCGCGATTATCTTGGGCTGTTTCTCTACAGCTTGGCTCGAATCGTAAACGAGTAGTCGCCGCCGGGTTCGAGCTGGTAATCAAAGCGTTCGAGAAAGCGGCTGAGGGGTTCGCAGATGAGCGCCCGGCCCAGCGACGGCTCTACCCGCAGGTTGCCCTGGCGAAAGCGCCACTGAAACTGCCACTCGTAGGTACTGGCCCGCACTTCGCCCTCAATGCGGCCCTGGCTCCACGACTGGTGAGTGATGCGAACGTAGGCGGTAGTCTCAGAGTGGCGGCGGGTCACAGCAGTAAAAGCAACGCAATACATAAACAATCGTGAGCGAGGTCAAGGCTCAGGCAAAACCCCCACAGGTAAGATAACCGTAGCGTAGGCTGTGGTCTACCCCGATGTTGTCGGCAACGATACGACTTAGCGCCCTAGCGATCGGGCAATTCGGCGACGGGCTGTTTTACCCTAGACGAAAAAACGGTAGCCTAGGGAGAAGCTAAATTTTGATCCCCCGGCGTGTTCGGCATCTTAGCGGGTGTAGGGCACGTTTTGTTTACCCCCGTGTTGATCCCGTTACTACCGATTGTAAGGTTGGACCCTGCCTGTGCCCAAGGTTGGCATTATCTACAACGACGTTAAGCCCGTAGCCCGCCAGATCGCCCTCGAATGGGAGGAAAAGCTGACTGGCCGAGGCTACACCGTGATCCTGGCCACGGGGATGGGCGGCATTTTGGGCTATTCTCACCCCGATCGCCCGGTTTGTCATACTCCCCTCGACAGTTTGGTGCCGCCCAACTTCGACGCCGACATGGAGTTTGCGGTGGTGCTGGGGGGCGATGGTACCGTGCTGTCAGCCTTTCGGCAGATTGCCCCCATTGGGGTACCGCTGCTGACGGTCAACACAGGCCATATGGGCTTTTTGACCGAGGCCTACCTCAACCAGCTGCCCCAGGCGATGGAGCAGGTGCTAGCAGGCGACTACGAAATTGAAGATCGCGGCATGCTGGCGGTGCGGCTGCTCCACGGCGGCGAACTGGTGTGGGAGGCGCTCTGCCTGAATGAAATGGTGCTGCACCGCGAGCCCTTAACCAGCATGTGCCACTTTGAGGTGGCGATCGGCTGCCACTCTCCGGTCGATATCGCCGCCGATGGCATTATTGTGTCAACCCCCACCGGCTCAACGGCTTATTCGCTCTCGGCGGGGGGGCCGGTGATCGCCCCTGGGGTGTCGGTGACACAGCTGATCCCAATTTGTCCCCACTCGCTGGCATCGCGGGGGTTGGTGTTTCCCGACCGGGAGCAAATGGTGATTCGCTCGGCTAACCCGGACCCCCTAGTGCTAATTGTGGACGGCAACGCGGGCTGCTACGTGATGACCAAGGATGAAGTCAGCGCCTGCCGCGCGCCCTACCCGGCTAAGTTCATTCGCCTCAAGCCGCCGGAGTTCTTTACGGTGCTACGGGAAAAGCTGGGCTGGGGATTGCCGCATATTGCTAAGCCGACGTCGGTGGAGCTGCCGTAGGGGCAGGTGGATGGGTGGATTTACCGTAGGGTGGGCAATGCCCACCAGCCTTAATTCAGCGCCATTCACTGTGGGGTGGGCAATGCTAGCCCTGCCAAGGTGGGGCCGATTTTGGGGTCGATCCCTCAGATTGGCCTTAAGCCTAGAACTTCTAGTCCAAGGCTCAAGGCTCTCAATCCTCTGAAGAGGATTGAGAGCCAAGTTCCATAGTCTGCTTTAGCAGACTTTTGCGATGAGCCAGGAGTTTACTCCCTAGTGGTTGTGGCCGGAGTCCCTTAAATATCCCAAAGTTAAGAATCCTAGGGGGCGGTGTCTTCCCACCGTACCAGCACCCATAATTCTATAACCGTTTTCAAGGCAGACCATGGCTGATGATCGAGACCCCTTGATTCGATTACAGCTTGACCTGTCGCCCGACCAGCCAGGGTTGCTGGAGGGGTTAGACAGCTGGCTGCGGCTGGGGCTAATGTCTGACCAGCAGGTGCGGCAGCTATGCCAGGCTCAGCTGAGTTGTGAACTGCTGCCAGAGGTGGCTGGGGCGATCGCCCCGGTCTTAGACAATAGAGCAAATCCCTTCGCTGAGCCTGGGGTCTCAGTGACCCCAGGCCCAGATCCGCTCACCGACGCTGTGCCTCCGGAATCGGTTTCTGCCGGGGCGAAGACTCGGGCTACATCAACCCGCCGCCCGCCTCGCACCCGATCCTCAGCCACTCCCCGGCCCCCGTCGCCCACTCACCTGTGGCTGAACCGCCTGATGAGTGAACTCAGCGTGGTGTGGCTGCTGGGGCTAGGGGTGTTTTTGGTGGTGCTGTCGTCGGCGGTGCTGGCGGCGACCCAGTGGGCGAACTTCAATGCGGCAGGACAGTATGTGGTGCTGCTGACCTACACCCTGGTGTTTTGGGGGGCAGGGCTGTGGTGTCGGCGGAGTGCAAACTTGCAGTTGACCGCTAAAACGCTTCAAATGATTACGCTGCTGCTGGTGCCACTAAATTTTTGGGCTCTCGACGGGCTGCGGCTGTGGCAGGGGAGTGGGGTACTGGTGGGGGCGATCGCAGCTGTTCTGCTCACCCTGGCGGCCCTACAGGTGCTGCGCCAGCAGCAGAGCACGTCCTTAGAGCAGGCAAATGTGCTGGGGCTGGCCTACCTGCACACGGGCTGGGGGTGGGGGGCAATGCCGCTGCTGGCAGTCTACGCTGGGGTGGTGGGCAGTGCCGCCGCCACCCTCTTTGGCCAACAGCGACAGGCGCTATCACCGGCTTTTCGCTGGCCGACGGTGGCGACCATCGGCGCTATGGGGCTGCTGCTGGTGCGGGGGCTAGCCATTACCGAACCCCAGACCTTAGGGCTCTACGGTCTGGCCTTTGGGCTTTACGGAGCTACCTGGGTATGGCTAGGGCAGCGGCGGTTGAGCCTCCACCCCAATGGACTGCTGCCTGCCGCTGGTTCGCCACCGGCGGCGGTGCTAGAGGCGACCTCCCATCCAACCGACCCCAGATCCCAAGGGCGCACCGAGCGGTGGGGCATTGCGGTGGGGCGAGGGCTGCTGCTACTGGGCTGGCTGCTGGCGATCGCCGATTGGCTGGCCCAGGCCTTTGGCGTCAGCTGGCTGGGGCTGGGGCTACGGCTCCAGGCGCTGGGTAAGTTTGGCAAACGGCGAGATTTACTGATCGCGTTTGCGATCGCTGTGCAGCTTAGCTTTGTGGGCTGGGAACTGCTGCCGATCGCACTGCGCCAGGTCATTCTGGCCCCCTTCATTAGGTGGGACAACTATGAAATTGGCTATTGGCCGCTGCTGGGGGCCTCGCTCTTCCCCTACGTGGTGGCTATGGTGGCCTTGGCCGACCGCCACCGACGGCGGGGCCAGACCAAGTTGGCCAACTTTGGCGACAGTGTTGCCCTGGGCAGCAACCTCCTGCTGACGCTGATCAGCCTGGCCAGTACGCCGGTGCTGGTGGTCAATTTAATCGCCTCGACCGTGACTAGTCTGGTGGTGGCGCTGCGGCGATCGCCTTTGGCCCGGTGGCGCACTTGGGTGACCTATGGTCTGGGTCTCGCCAGTGTGATGGCCGCCATTGGCCACCGCTGGCCCGCCTTGCCCCTCGATCGCTGGATGATCGTGGGCGTTGGGCTGGCAGTGGTGTCAATCGGGCTGAGTAAAGGGCTTCGAGGAGTGTGGGGCAACACCGCCTGGCTCTACGGCATGGGGCTGTCGGCGCTCACCTACGCCCTGCTCTGGGGCCACCTGGTGACTCACCATTACCGCTCGGGGCTGAGCTGGGTAGGGTTGATCATCCCCGCCGTGCTGACGCTGACGGGTCGCTACCCTGCCAGTGTGCTGACCACGGCCATTGCCCTACCGTTGACCCTGGGCCTGCCCTGGACTCGGCTGGTGGGCCTGGGCTCGGCGACGCTACTGACCGGGGCCAATAGCACCGTTTACCGGCGGCCTGGCGTGGCGTTTTTGGCGGTGAGCTTTGTTCTGGGCTGGGTCTACAGCAGTTTAAACGATTGGCTGCCGGGTTTTCCGCGCCACTTAGCCGACTGGGGGCTGGTGACCGTGGGGCTGATGGCGGTGCTGTGGGGAGCCTGGCGATCGCTGGCGAGACAGGATCTGGCATCATCGCCACCCGCCGCCTCGTCTGATCTCACGGTGGATTCAAATACAGCAATGCCCTCGCTGTCAGCCCTGTATCGAGCAGCCTGCGATCGCTGGGGTCACATTTTGGCCCTGGGCCTGCTCAGCCTAGCTACCCTGGCGATCGTCCTCTACTACCTCGATCTGCGCGAGCCTCGACCGCTGCTCGTTGTCGTTTTAATCGCCTTCTGGCTGGCTCTGGGGCTGCGCTACTGGGGGCAAGTACGACCAATCACCCTCTATCTGGCGGGCTGGGGGGGAGAGCTGTTAGTCGCAGGCCTGCTGGTGCAGCGCTATTCTGCGCCTGTGGCTCTGGCGGTGCCAACCCTAGGGCTGGGAGCGATCGCGCTGGGTCTGGCCGCCACGGCAGGCCGCGATCGCCCCACGTTAGTCGGCCCCTTACAAACCCTGGCCCTACTCTATGCCGGGTTGGCCCTGGCCCTACGCGCCTACACCGCTACCGCATGGACGGGCGGGCTGGTAGTCGTCGCGGCTCTGTTAGTTTTAGAGGTTGGGCGACGCACCCAGACAGCCCTGGCCCGCTGGCTGGCCCTGGGGTTGCTGTCGGTGGGCTGGTACGAATTGGTGATTTACCAGATGCTGCAAGGCACAGGGGGGCCAGCAGCCGATGCCCTGCTGGTGCTGGCCGGGGTGGCAACGCTAATTATGGCACTGTACCGCCTGATGGCTGGGCAGCTCGATCGCCGCCTGGGCTTACCCCAGGTAGAGCTAGTCTGGGCGGCTCACCTCCACTGGTTGGTGGGCAGCTTGCTGATGCTGGGGGGCGGCATTGGGGTTAGCTTTGCCCAGGCTACCTTGGGCTGGCTAGGGCTGGCGATCGCCGCTGCCCTGATCGTTTACGCGCTTAGCCAGGGACGAGTAGGCCCGGCCACCTCAGCCCAGGAGACCTGGGTTTACGCCGGGTTGATCGAACTAATGGGCTGGTTTGCCCTGGGGCGATCGCTCTTTACTGCCCTGAGTTTTCTAGACAACTGGTGGGGGGTTGTGGCCTGTGCGGTGGCGGTGCCCGTGTACTGGCTGCCCTGGGCCATCTGGGGCTGGCCCCAGCGCCCCTGGCGGGTGATGGCGGTGGCGGTCCCCCTGCTCATCACCCTAATTACCGGCGGCGGCGCTCACATTCCCACCCTGTGGGTGCTAGTGGGGTTCTACGGCTGGTTTGCCTGGCACAGCGGCAAAATCCGCCTGTCTTATCTGGCGGTGGGTTGCGCCGTCTGGGCGATTCTGATCTGGCTCGAAACTCAGGCCATTCGCGATGATCTGGCCTGGATACTGCCCCTGGGTCTGGCTCTGCTCTACATCGCCCAGGTCGACCCGACCCTGCGGCAGCCCGAGGGCAAAGAACAGCGGCACTGGCTGCGGGTAATTGCCCTCGGGCTGGTATTGCTCACAGCCCTAGTCACCGAGCGGTGGGCGGGCCTGCCCGTGGGCGCTATGGCCATGGGAGCGATCGCTGCCGGTCTGTTCTTTCGTCTGCGCGCCCCGCTCTACGTGGGCACCGGGGTCTTTGTACTCAACGCCCTCAACCAGCTGGTGCTGCTAAATGCGGCCTTTCCCTTTTTCAAATGGGTGGCGGGTATTGTGGTGGGCATTGCCCTGATCTGGATTGCCGCCGACGTCGAGCGCCGCCGCGACCAGTGGCTCCAGCTCACCCAGAGCTGGGGCCAAGATTTGGATCAGTGGCAGTAAACAAATCAAGCCCTCGCCACCCGAGCGGCGGTAACAGCCGCCAGCAGATCGCCATGCACCACCTTTGAGCAACCAATGACCATGCCGGGGCGGAGGTAGTGGCTACAGGTGTGTAGCGGTGGCGGCGGATCGCCGGTGAAGGTGGTGACAATGTAGCCCATTTCCTGGGCCATAAAAGCCAGCGCGGCCCCGTCGATAAACTGCCCTTTGGCCAACACCGCCCCGGCCAGATCGCCGCTGAGCAACCCGTTAAAGTTGGGAATCTGAGTTTCTTTAGAGTAGTCGGCTTTGGTGTGGTAGACCTGGTAGCGATCGCTCAGCTGCGGTACCAAGGCCCCCATCTGCCAACCTAGGCAAATAGCCGGATGGTTGTCCTTGACCGCGATCGGGGTACATTCCTCCAGCGATTGGTCGAGAGTGCCTTTGAAGGTGCCTTGGCCCCGCAGGCTGTAGTAGTAGATGCCCTGGCTGGGGGTGATGGCGATCGCCGCCTCATACTCATCGGCATTGAGAATGCCCAAAATAATCTGGTAGTTGGAGTGACCATCGAGGTAAAACTGAGTGCCGTCGATCGGGTCAAGGGTAATCAGGTAGTCACCCGCTGGCCCCAAGTCAATGGCCCGAAAATACTTCGTGTTATAGGTTTGCTCGTGCTCTTCACCATAGAAGCGCATCTGGGGAAACAGCCCCAGCAGCACTACCTCCATCATGGTTTGGATCGACAGATCGGCGTCGCTGAGGGCCGAGGCAAAAAAGTTGTCGCCCTTGCCGCCTTTGTCGGGCTGGGCTGCGATCTGGGCTTGGATCTGCTGAGCGTAGGCCCCGGCGGTTTTGAGATAGGGCAGCAGCGCCGCAAGAATGTCTTTGGGGGTAGAGGTTGGCAGCATGGATGACGTCGTCTGTGGCAGAGCACCCCTAATGTACGGCAAGCCAAACAAAAAGGCAGGGTTTTCTTAATGAAAAACCCTGCCTTTTTAGATCAAATCAAACTCCCTGAAGAATTTGATCGTCAGTCACTAGACCGCAGCGGCGGTGGAGACTTTAGCGTCAAGTTCGCCCTTGGCGTACTTGATCGCGTAAACGTCCACGGGCTCTTGCTTGATCTTGCTAGCTTGGCCGGCGGTACCGAAGGCGGTGTAGCGATCGCTGCACACCTCGGTCATGTACTTCATCGAGGGCTTCATGAAGTGGCGAGGATCGAAGTTAGAGGGATCCTTAGCAGCCGCTTCACGAATAGCAGCGGTGATCGCCAGGCGGTTATCGGTGTCGATGTTGACCTTGCGCACGCCGCTCTTGATCCCTTTCTGAATCTCTTCCACGGGCACGCCGTAGGTCTCAGGGATGTTGCCGCCGTACTCGTTGATCATGTCGAGCCACTTCTGGGGTACAGAAGACGAGCCGTGCATCACCAGGTGAGTGTTGGGCAGGCGGCGGTGAATTTCTTCGATCCGGCTGATGGCCAGAATTTCACCGGTCGGCTTGCGGGTGAACTTGTACGCGCCGTGGCTGGTGCCGATGGCAACGGCCAGAGCGTCTACCTGAGTCGCTTCCACAAACTGCACCGCTTCGTCGGGGTCGGTGAGCAGTTGGTCGTGGCTGAGGGTGCCCTCAAAGCCGTGGCCGTCTTCTGCTTCGCCAGCGCCGGTTTCGAGAGAACCGAGGCAGCCCAGCTCGCCCTCAACGCTGCACCCAATGGAGTGAGCAACTTTCACTACTTCGCCGGTAACAGCGGCGTTGTATTCAAAGCTAGCGGGGGTTTTGGCGTCGGCTTCCAAAGAGCCGTCCATCATTACGCTGGTGAAACCGTTGCGCAGCGCCGAGTAGCAGGTGGCGGGAGAGTTGCCGTGGTCTTGGTGCATGACCACGGGAATGTGAGGATAGGTTTCAACGGCGGCCAGCACCAGGTGACGCAGGAAGTTTTCGCCAGCGTAGGAGCGAGCACCGCGAGAGGCCTGTAAAATCACGGGGCTGTCGGTTTCATCCGCCGCCTTCATGATGGCCAGGATTTGCTCCAGGTTGTTTACGTTATAAGCCGGAATACCGTAACCGTTTTCAGCTGCGTGATCCAGCAGTAGCCTCAGTGAGACAAGCGCCATAAAAATCCTCCTAGTGTGTTCTCGCCGTTAGGCCTTCGAGACGTTTAGAGCATTCCATCTAACAATTATCCGAGTCCAGGTCGGCAGACATAGCCAGATGTACTGGTCTAGCCAACATCCTGAATGGAGCATTAGCCGAAACACTCTGAGTAGGTAGCCTTACTCATCAATCTTAGAATAGATCGATGGATATATAACGAAATGTTTGGACAAGCTAAAACTAAGCTTAAAAGAACTCCCCACTCGACCGGGATGTGTACACCCCAGCACTCTGCCCCATCATAGATCACTGCGGGACATAGTTCGTGGGTTGTGCTACCAGAATTCGATCTAGAGCAAAGCCGAGGCAGGGTGGGCGAGGAAAATAAAAATGGGTCGCCTGGGATTCGAACCCAGGACCAATCGGTTAAAAGCCGAGTGCTCTACCGCTGAGCTAGCGACCCCCGTGAGGGGAAGTGGTGTTTGGTTATGAACCAGACACGGCTTATAAACATAGCACACCACCCTGGCCATTTTGCAACCCCAGGCGAAAAAACTTTTTTAGATTGTTCTGAATGCTAGGAAAAGTCAGGCTTTACAGACCTAGTACTGACTGACTGTCGGAACTCGGGCAACCCTGGCTGGGGTGTCAGGTGCTGGGTGTCAGGTTTTAGGAATGGTTGACCGACTTAGGAGACTTCCAGAAAAGCAGATCCCCGCTTTGCTCGGCGACTGTAGCTGGGCACTGCCCACAACGAGGAGAAAGTTTTCCAGCAGGTGCCTTGTGCCGCAGAGTACTACTGCCACCCCAGACCTCTAAGCCCTGAGGCATTTGGAGCCATCGACTTGGTTACGGAACGTAACTAAGCGCTTGTTTTCGTTCCAAAATGAAGCTTTAGTTTAATGAAGCTTCATGCTTAGACACTCTCCCACCCCACGCTATGTTCCCCACCCATCGCCCTCGCCGTCTGCGCCAGCACCCGCAACTTCGCCGCATGGTGCAAGAGACCCTGGTGACCCAGGCCGATTTGATCTATCCCCTGTTTGCCGTGCCCGGTAGCCAGGTGGCGAAGGAGGTTTCGTCGATGCCGGGGGTGTATCAACTTTCGGTGGATAAAATTGTTGAGGAAGCTAAGGAAGTCTACGACCTGGGCATTCCAGCGATCATTCTGTTTGGCATTCCAGCGGACAAAGATACCGATGCTACCGGGGCCTGGCACGACTGCGGCATTGTGCAGCAGGCCACCACAGCGGTCAAAGAGGCGGTGCCCGACCTGCTGGTGATTGTGGATACCTGTCTGTGCGAGTACACCTCCCACGGCCACTGCGGCTACTTAGAAACTGGCGATTTAACTGGGCGGGTGCTCAACGATCCCACCCTAGAACTGCTGAAGAAAACCGCTGTCGCCCAGGTCAAGGCCGGAGCTGACATTATTGCCCCTTCGGGCATGATGGATGGGTTTGTGCAGGCGATTCGCGCTGGGCTAGATGAGCACGGCTTTGAAGACACCCCGATTCTCTCCTACGCGGCTAAGTATGCCTCGGCCTACTACGGGCCGTTTCGGGATGCGGCGGAAAGCGCGCCTCAGTTTGGCGATCGCCGCACCTACCAGATGGACCCAGCTAACGGCACCGAAGCGCTCAAGGAGATCGAGCTAGACATTGCCGAAGGGGCCGACATGCTGATGGTGAAGCCCGCCCTGGCCTACATGGATATTATCTGGCGGGTGAAGCAGGCCACTAACCTGCCCGTGGCGGCCTACAACGTGTCGGGCGAGTACTCGATGGTCAAAGCCGCCGCCCTCAACGGCTGGGTCGATGAGCAAAAACTGGTGATGGAAACCATGACTAGCTTTAAGCGCTCCGGGGCCGATATGATTTTGACCTACCACGCCAAAGACGTAGCCCGCTGGATTGGTTAGCGTCTCTGGCTCGTAGCTCGTAGGATGGGCCAAGGGCAAAGCCCGTGCCCATCTCCCTAGTCATGGCACGGGGCATCTTTAGCTTGGCGGCGGTCTATTAGGGTCTAAGGTGGCCACCCCTGTCTGATACCTGAAACCTAGTACTTAAACCCACAACCTGCCCCGTTCTGCCCCAGCTCTGCTATGTCTCTAGGGGCAGAATTCGATACACTGAGACTCAGAATCGATCAGCCCCGTTTCAAGCGGCTCTGTTACAAAAATATTTACAGAGCAGCATTTCAAGAAATCAGCCAGGAAATCAGCTCCCATGACTTCGGTTTTGCCTCAAGCGGCTTCCTCAGCACCCACCATAGCGCCTGAAAAAACCCGCCAAACCACCCGCGAGCCGTATCCCAACTACAAGATTATCGTCCTCAACGACGATTTCAATACCTTTCAGCACGTGGCGGAATGTCTGATGAAATACATTCCAGGGCTGAGCGGCGATCGCGCCTGGGAGTTAACTAACCAGGTGCACCACGATGGTCAGGCGGTGGTCTGGACCGGGCCTCTGGAGCAGGCAGAGCTATATCACACCCAGCTCACGCGGGCTGGCTTGACGATGGCCCCCCTTGAGAAAGCATAATTAATCTATATTTCTTAAAAATTTCTTAAACAACCCCATGACACAAGCCTCGGACGGTCGCCTTGTCTGGAACCACTCCACCCACTTGCCCGGGCTGATTCCCATCCTTGAACGTCTTTTAGAACAACCCGGTATTGGCACCGTGACTCCTGGGGTAATTGCAAACGTTAGAGCCCACTCTCCCGAGTTGCGGGTGAAGGTATCGGTACCCATTCGCGGCGGGTTTAAGCTGATTGCCCGCAAAGGCAAAACCGTGCAAGAGGTATTTGTGCTCACCGAGCTAGACAAGCCGGTGCTAGAAAATGCGATCGCCCTAGCGATCGAGGCCGCCCGGTGACCCCAGGGTCGCCCTCTCCCGCTCAGGTAGATCAGCCCGAGTTGGCGTTGCACCGCGAAGGACAGGCAACCTTTGCTCTGGGGTCAGCCTTTTACCGACCCAAAAGTGCGATCGCGCGCGACCTGGCTGTGCTGGCGGCAGCGGTCTACCGCCAGCGCCACGGTCATCTGCGGGTGCTCGATGCCATGACGGGTTGTGGTGTGCGCCCCCTGCGCTACGTGTTAGAGGCCCAAGCCGACTGGGTCTGGGCCAACGAAGGGAACCCTGACCTGGCCCCGGTGCTGAGCCAAAATCTGGCGCGCTTGCCCGCCCAGACCTACGGCCTTACCCACCAGGATGCCAATCAGGTTTTTTTTACCTGCTATCAACAGCGCGACTTTTACGACATAGTCGATATCGACAACTTTGGCAGCCCCGCCCCCTACGTCAGCAACGGGCTATGGGCCACCAAGCTGGGGGGGATGCTCTACCTCACCAGCACCGATGGCCGCACCACCAGCGGCCACGACCCAGAGCGCAGTTTAAAGGTCTATGGGGCCTGGGCGCGATCGCACCCCGCTGTCCATGAGCAGGGTCTGCGGCTGATGATTGGCCACGCGGCCCAAACGGCGGCAGCACGGGGGCTGGGCATTGAGCCGGTGTTCTCGTTGTTTACGGGCCAGGTGCACCGGGTCATGGTGCGGCTCGTGAGCAAACCGACGCTGACGGCGGCGACCTACGGCTTTGTGGCCTACTGTCACCACTGTGGCCACTTTCAACCAGTCGGCTGGCGGCACCTGGGCCGGGTGAGCTGTCTTTGCCCATCGGGCGAACCTCCAGCGGCTCCGGTAGTGAGTGGGCCAATGTGGCTGGGGCCGCTGCACGACGGAGCCACCCTGGCGGCGATGCAAACGCTGGCTGAGAGCTGGGGTTGGCCAAAGCCTGCCCAACTGCTGACGACTATGGCCCAAGAAAACGACCTGCCGCCCTACTACTATCCCCTCGGTGAGATTGGCCGCCGAGGCCAGATCGATATTCCCAATCGCGACTGGCTGATTGCGGCACTCCAGGCCCAGGGCTACCGGGCGGCAATACCGTCGATGGATTGGCAGGGGGTGAAGACCGATGCGACCTTGACAGCCTGTGTGGCGATCGCCCAGCAGTTTCCATTCTTGCAACCAGACTGAGCCTGCGGGGCTGTCGTGGCAAGGTGAGAACAGCGTTAATCAATTCCCTTGCAATGAACCATCCATGGATAGGCTGGGCGGCCCTTGCGGGCGGTTTGGCGGCCCTGACCTTGGGCTGTGCCCAGATCCAGGCGCAGACTCGAACCTCGGCCTCCAGCCCCTACGAGAATCAGGCCGAGTCCTTTGACCGTTTAGCCCAGGCCCCCACCGTGACGAGAGAACTGACCCAGGCCCAGATTGAGTTTGGCTTTGCCCTGTTTGAGCAGCTGCGCCAAGCAACCCCCCAGGAGAATGTGCTGGTGTCGCCCACCAGCGTTGCCCTGGCGCTGGCCATGGCCTACAACGGCGCGGGCGGCGAAACCCAGCAGGCGATCGCCGATGCCCTTAGCCTCCAAGGCCTCGACCTTGACGCGATCAACGCGGGCAATCAGGCACTGACCCAGTACTTGACCCAGCTAGACCCCGAGGTGGCCCTGGAAATCGCCAATTCTCTTTGGGTCAATGAGACGCTGCCGGTGCGGGCCGACTACATCGATCGCATGCAGACCACCTACGCCGCCGAGGTCGCCGCCCTAGACTTTGGCCAGCCCAGCGCCGTCGATCGCATCAATGACTGGGTCAAAACCCACACCCGCGATCGCATTCCTACCATTGTTGAGCAGTTGCCCGCCGATCAACTGCTGGTGCTGGTCAATGCCGTCTACTTTAAGGGCGCGTGGAGTGAAGCCTTTGAGCCGGCCCAGACTCGCGATCGCCCCTTTACCCTGGCCAGCGGCGAAACCATCGAGCATCCTCTGATGGCCCAGACCGGCGAATATCAGTACCTAGAAACCGACCAGTTTCAGGCGGTGAGCCTGCCCTACGGCAATGGCTCCCTCAGCTTTGAGGTGATCTTGCCCGCCCCCGGCCTTGATCTGGCAGAGTTTTCTAGCTTGCTCACCGCAGAGAACTGGGAGAACTGGATGGGACAACTGCGATCGCGCCCTGGCCGGGTCCAGATCCCTCGGTTCCAGTTTGAGTACGAAGCCAACCTGATCCCCGCCCTTGGGGCGCTTGGCATGGGGGTGGCCTTTGAGGCGGGTAAAGCCGACTTTTCGGGCCTGACTGACCTCGATGCCTTTATCAACCAGGTGCGCCACAAAACCTTTATTGAGGTCAATGAAGCGGGAACCGAAGCCGCCGCCAGTACCGCCATTGGCATCATGCCCACCTCGATGCCGATGCCACCGGAGGATCCGTTTGAGTTAGTGGTTGACCGGCCCTTTGTAGCCGCAATTCGCGATCGCAGCACTGGCACGTTGCTGTTCGTTGGGGCGATCGTCGATCCCCGCTAGTGAAACCAAATCCTATCTGTATACCCCCAACTTGTAGGGGCATTGCACTGCAATGCCCCTACGAGGTACCAGTTTTGAACCGGGGTTTGACAAGTCGGATTCGGTATGACAACAATCCCCATCCACCCATCTACCCGCCCCCTCCCTTGCCGCCGCGCTGCTCTAGTAACCGCTGCCACTCGGCGTCAATCTTGTCTTTCTGCGCCACTTCTTGCTCGGTTAAGTCAGTTTCGGTGGTGTAGGCCAGGTTGTCGGTGCCTAGCACCGTTTGGGTGGTGAGGGTCTGGGCAAAGGCTAGCTTTTCGCGCTGGTCAGCGGTGAGTTGATTCAGTTCCTCAGCCCGCTGTTCGCGTTCGGCGTTGCGGGTAGCGATGCGGCTATTTTGCTGCTGCACCCAGAAGTAGCGCACTAGGGGCACGGCCAAAAAGGCGGCTCCATAGCCCAACAGTACCCAATACAACGAGTTAGCTAGGGCGACAATGCCGCCTAACTCTGCCACTAAGGCAGCCTGGTCTCGCAGCATGCTGCCCAGGGCGAGAGCACCAATCAGGTTGGCTCCACCCAGGCCAATGGCCCCCATGATTTGCCCAGAACTGGCCTGGCTAAATTTGCGGGGTAGCTCCTGTAAAAAGCGAGGCGGGGTAAGCTGGCGCTGCGTTTTAGCGGTCACCTGTAGCTCAGGAAACTGGTACACAATCCCCCCTTGAGGGCTGACCTGGGGCAACCCGTTGAAGCGGCTCAGCACTGGCACCATAAAGTCTTCGAGGTCTTTGTCCCAGCCTTTGCCCAAGTCGCCCAGGAAGGGGGTAATTTGCTCAGCTACTACCACACCCTCGTTGGACTGAATCACCTGGGCAATAGTTTGCCAGCGGCGATCGTCTAGATCGGCGTTGGGATTGCCATCGCCAAACAAGAACGAGAACACCGCCTCTAAAAAGTTCATCTCGGCTGGAGTGCGGTTCTGAGGCAGAGGGTGCCGCCGCCCCGGTGGCCGAAACATGCGGAAGGGGCTAGGGCCGATCCACAGGCGGGGCATGAAGATCATGCCGCCACCACCACTCCGGCGACGATTGTCGCCCTGCTGGCCGGCGCTGCTAGCCGCGATCGCCAGTAGCGTAATGGCCACCACAATCAGCACCAGCGACAAAATCAGCAGAACGCCGAAGGAAATCCGGATCAGATAAAACAAGACCCGCCACACTTTTTCCCAAGTGGCCTGCCATCGCAGTCGCCAAGACTTGCTCCACAGGATCGCCTGAAGATTTTTCGGGAAAACGTAGGCGATCTCGCCCGATTCTGCCACTTGCAAGTGGGCCTGGGTCTCCGTGGCAAGGGCCAATATGCCTTGCTGAGCTTCCAATAGAGGCAGGCCTGCTTCGGCGGCCACGTCACCCACCGTTACTCGGTAGCCCAGGCGCTCTACCGCCTGGGTAATTGTCTTTGTTTGCGCCATAAAAGAAGTGAACCCCTGGGCTCTAACAATCACGCTAGCTGCTTTTACCAGCTGTAGTTACAACCAGTATAGAAAGCGTGATCTTGAACCACAGGGGGCAGTTACCGTATTGCGAGGATGGGTAGCGCCGTCAGTACGGCTGATCCATCTCTATCCTTTACCCAAAACTTGGTCGCGGATGGCCCCAATGTCGTTGAGCAACTCTTGGCGGTTTGAGGCCTTGAGTAGGTAACGGTAGAGAAACCAGCCACTGTAAATTAGGCCGATTAGCTCAAAAGTAGGAGCTAGCAGCGGCACATCATTGACCGCTCCTAACAGGGCTAACACCAGTTTGACGGCAATAAACGCCGCGATGATCAGGCCAACGGTCACAATGGGCCGTCGGTAGCGTTGGACGAACTCCGAGACATAGTCGGGCAGGTCACCCAGCAGTGCCGAGACTTTGTCCCACACTTGCTTGACTTGCCGAGCCGCTTCGTCGCCTAAGTCACTGGCGGTGGAATCAGTGGTGTCAACTGTGACCGTGGGGACTTCTGGCTCTGTAAACTCTGTGTAGGTTGTGTCTGATTGAAACTCTGTACTCATGGCTGATGATCCCAGGGGCTTAGTTAACGTAGCAGTGAAAAATTACGAAATCAAGAATACACTAATCTATTCTTTTTGTTCTTAACCTTAGGAAAGTTATAAACCGAACCTCGCTAATTTTCATGCTCCTTAGGAAGTAAATACCCCAATGACTCACCCCCAGCCTCTAGGGCTATAGCTATTATTCGCCAGACAGGCTTTCCAACGAGTCTAAATAGTTGTACAGCCGCCGTCGATCAACTTTTAGATCTGAATCGAGCGCCAGCCTAGGACGACACCCCCTAGAGGACGATGCAGAGGACCACCGAATAAAACTCTGATCACCGCTGCGATCTGCCCGATATTGTCTGGCCATGGGTGCTCTCAAAATCAGCCCTAGTACTATAGCGAATCTTGTATACCCAAAACGTTGGGGCATATACGTAGTACAGAGATTGAGCAGATCTCAATAAAATGATCGGTTGAGCAGCGCTAGGGTAAAGCCGAACGCATCCCTGAGGTTGTTTTTAGTAGGCGATGGCCAGCGATCGCCATTCCACGGCTATTGTGGGCCGTCACCTATAACCGACGATAGAACAGCGCCCCATTAGTCTTCTACCTATTTACAGATAGCTCCCTGCGATCGCACTGTTAAGTTAAATGACAACACAGCCGCAAGCTCTTAGCTCAGTACGACCTGTGCCCTTGAGAACTGGTTCGACCGGGGAGCATCTTCCTCAATCGTTCTGGCTGTAGTTACTTCTCTGCTCCAACACTAAAAGGCGTTTTTGCTATGGCTAATCCCCAAGACGATATGAACTACGGCGATCAATTCGGTCGCAAGTACGGTGAGTACGGCACCAAATTTGAGTTTGGCTCTAACCCCAGTGCTGAACTTTGGAATGGTCGCCTAGCGATGATTGGCTTTCTCGGTGCCCTGCTAGTTGAGCTCACCACCGGTCAAGGATTCTTCCACTGGTTGGGTCTGTTTTAATTGAAGCTGTTCTTCCACAAACCACTCAAAGGTTTATGTCTAAGAGGATGTCGCTAGCGGCATCCTCTTTATTGTTTGGCCCCAGCCTGAAGCCAAAGTTATATAATCTATAGCCTGAGCCCCGGTTTGACGGTGGAGGTCTTTGGGCTATAGGCCGTCTTAAACGATCCGCTGTACTGAACTGGGTAAGAGGCTCAGGCGATTGAGACCACACTGGTTTAGGAGCAGGTCGGCGTTATCGAAACCATCTATGGCAATTTAAAGGGGCTGAAGCCAAGCCAACTAAAGCAGTTACGCAACTTATACCACCAGCGGCTACCGGGAGACTGCGTGGTGACACCCGAGTTTGCCCAGCGGCTGGCGGCGGTCAGCACTGACATTGGCAACCCGGTCTGTGCTTACATCAACCGGCGTGGTCAGGTCATGCGAGTGGGGGTCGGCACCCTGCGGCAGACCCAGATTCCGCTGGCGGAGTTGCCGCGCTATGGGGCTGAACGACTCAGCGGCATTCGCTGCATTGCCACGCAGTTTGAAACCGACCCGCCCTCCGAGGCAATTCTCACGACTATGGCGTTGCAGCGCCTCGATGTGCTGGCGGTGCTGGCGTTGACGGGCAGCGGCTTTACCCGGAGAGGCGGCGGTGCAACGGGATACATTCAAACCACCTATTTGGCTCACCTGGTGCCCCACCCCGAACAGCGCTGGCTGGTGTCGGCCACTACTGATCTAGAAGCGCTGAGCCAGCAAGACTTTTTGGCCTTAGTCGAGGGGGTAGAGGCTGAGTTTAGCCGGGCCTTTACCGCTTTGCAGGTGGAGGTCGATCGCGATCGCGTGTTAGTGGTGGGGCTATTTACCAATAACCAGAGCCCCGATCATTTTCAAACTCGCCTAGAAGAACTGGAGCGCCTAGTCGATAGTGCCGGGGGCGAAGTGCTAGACACCATGACCCAAAAGCGCCCCCGACCCCACCCTCAGACGGTGCTGGGAGCCGGGAAGGTGCAGGAGGTGGCTTTGGCAGCCCAAACGGTGGGAGCCAATTTGGTGGTGTTCGATCGCGATCTGTCTCCGGTGCAGGTGCGCAACCTAGAGAACCTAGTGGGCATTCGCGTAGTCGATCGCACTGAGTTAATTCTCGATATCTTTGCCCAGCGGGCCAAGAGTGGGGCCGGCAAGCTGCAAGTCGAGCTGGCTCAGCTAGAGTATCAGATGCCTCGCCTGACCGGGCGCGGACGGACCATGTCGCGGTTGGGGGGCGGCATTGGCACCCGTGGCCCCGGTGAAACCAAGCTTGAGACCGAGCGCCGCACCATTCAGCGGCGCATTGTCAAACTTCAGCAAGAGGTCAACCAGTTGCAGGCGCACCGGGCGCGGTTGCGTCACCGTCGCCAAGACGACAACCTACCGTCGATCGCCGTGGTGGGCTACACCAACGCGGGCAAGTCAACTCTGGTCAACACCTTGACGAACTCAGCGGTTTACGCGGCAGACCAGCTGTTTGCCACCCTTGACCCCACCACCCGCCGCCTGGCGATTACCGATCCTGAGACCAACCAGACTACTCAGCTGGTGGTCACCGATACCGTAGGCTTTATCGAAGAATTACCCGCCTCGCTGATGGACGCCTTTCGGGCCACCCTCGAAGAAGTCACCGAGGCCGATGCCCTACTCCATGTCGTCGATGTGTCGCATCCAGCCTGGCAAGACCAAATTCACTGGGTGATGCAAATTCTCAAAGACATGCCAATTGTGCCGGGGCCAATGCTGTTGGTGTTTAACAAGGCCGACCGGGTAAGTAGCGAAGTGCTGGCGATCGCCCAAGATGAGTATCCCCAGGCCCTGTTTATCTCAGCGACCGAACGCATGGGGCTAGAAACACTGCGATCGCGCCTTCTCCAGCTGATCGACTACGCGGTCACCCTATAGGCGAACCACTGGGAAGATTCGGTCTCATCGTTAGCGCGAGGAGGGTAGCGGGCAACGCGCTAGAATCGGGCTGGTTGAGGTGGCTACAAGGCGATCGCCTATGATCGCAATTGTTCTCTAGGCCCCACAGATCCCCTAGCCATCCAGACAAGGAGTCGTCGGTGCCCGATCAGATGGTCAAGCGCAGCATTCGCCGCTACGAGCAAGACTGGTTTCGGCTGCTATTTAGCGTCCGAGGGTCGGTGATTCCGGCGGTGATGCCTCGGGTGCTACTCTGCGCTGTATTTGCCTGGGGCATTTTGCTGCTGTATGGCCGGGGCTGGCCGCTGTCGTCGCCGATTTTAGGTTCGCTAGTGCCCAGTCTGGTGCTGGGTCTGCTGCTGGTGTTTCGCACCAACACCTCCTACGAGCGGTTTTGGGAGGGGCGCAAGCTGTGGGGCAATGTAGTCAACCTGACGCGCAACCTGGCCCGGCAGTTGTGGGTGGCGATTGAGATTCCTGAGCCTGCCGACCACGAGGCCAAAATTGCTGCCGTGCGACTGCTCCCGGCCTTTGCGATCGCCACAAAGCTGCACCTGCGCGGCGAACCGCCCGATACAGAACTGGCCAATTTGCTGACCGCTGACCAGTTTGCCAAACTGCGAGCGATGAATAATCCACCCCTAGAGATTGCCTTTTGGGTGGCCGACTATTTGCAAACCCAGCAGACCCGAGGCACCCTCAATCCTTATCAGCTCACTTACTGTCTAGAAACGTTAGATGACCTGGTCGATGCCTTGGGCGGGTGTGAACGCATTCTGAAGACGCCGATGCCGGTAGCCTACTCGATTCACCTAAAGCAGTTGTTGATGCTCTATTGTCTGGCCCTGCCGTTTCAAATGGTGGCTTCGGTGGGGTGGGGTACGCCGCTTTTGGTCGCGCTGATTAGCTTTGCGGTATTTGGCATTGAAGAAATTGGTATTGAAATCGAAAACCCCTTCGGCCACGACCCCAACGATCTGCCGCTAGATGCCATCTGTCATACCATGCAGCAAAACATTGAGGACTTGATCTCGCTGGTGCCGGGGGCGGGGCGATCGCCCCAGGGCCCCCCATCGCCGGTTGAGATCGTTCAGTAGGCTCCCCGGCTGAGCACGACGGCGCGAATGGTGTCTAAAATGAGCTGGGTATCGTGGCCTATCGACCACTGGGCCTGATACTCGACATCCATTTTGACGATAGTTTCAAAATCTTTGACGGCGGAGCGGCCGTTGGCTTGCCACTTACCGGTAAGGCCGGGTTTAACGTTTAGCCGCTGCCAGTGGTGGGGCTGGTATTGACTCACTTCATCAAGGGTGGGGGGACGGGTGCCCACTAGGCTCATATGTCCCTTCAGAACATTCCAGAACTGCGGAAACTCGTCTAGACTAGTGCGGCGCAAAAAGCGACCGACACAGGTGATGCGGGGATCGTTTTCATTTTTAAAAATGAGACCCTGGGCTTCATTTTCAACCAAATGCTTGAGGTCATCGGCATTGGTGACCATAGAGCGAAACTTCCAAATGCGAAAGGGTTGACCTCGGTAGCCACAGCGAACCTGGCTATAAAAAACGGGGCCTGGGTTGTCGAGCTGAATAGCGATCGCAATGGGCAGCAGTAACAGTAGCAAAAGGCCCATACCCACTAGCCCACCGGCAATGTCTAAACACCGCTTCAAAAACGAGGTGACTGAGGGATGAATCGGCAATGAGCCCATACTATCGGGCACGGTTAGGCTCTCTTGCAGCGCAGATAGCTCTACCTTCAAGGGAGAATGCAAGGAAGAAAACATAGGTCTACCAGAGCTTACAATTAGACTTACACCAAATCCTGTAAAAATTGCGTGGCTCCAATTGTTCAATCAGCAAGATAATGGCTTGCTGATACTGTCGATCGAGAATCTAGCTTCGGTCTAGGGCGATCGCGCCTTAAAAAGGCCTAGATATAGCTGTAGCCAGTCTGGTTAAGACATTTTCCCTAAGAACGCTTGGGCGTTCGAACGTTTCTAAGGTTTCTGGATGTCCTAACCCAGGTGACTACGGCTATCTCAAGCGATCGTTGTCGTCCGCTATCGAAAACATCGACCTTAGCGGATTGTTTTCCTTTACAGACCTAAAATTTTTAACCCGGATGATTGATCACATTAATCTTGAGTTTTTGAAATTTAGGTCTGGACAAAATAGGGTAGAACACCGCTAGCTCAGCCCAGGAGATCAGGGCTCAATTGAGCCCATGACGGCCGATAATTCAGGAAAAGCTTGAGCGAAATGAGCGTTTCTAGTTGGCTGGGCCGCCCCTAGAGAGTAACGACAACACAACAGATCCTTGCTGCCTCTCTCCGAGGAAAAGGCTTTAGGCTCGATTGATTGTGAACTGACTTCCTAGATATATAGACGAAAAAGTTAGCAAATCGTTTCCCGATTTCTGCTTTTTTGCTTGCCCATAGAAATTGGCATCAAAAATTGGTGTAGATAAGCTAATCCGCTTGTCCCCGAGTTCACCTGCTGGCGATCGGTGTTTCTCCGCAAGGTTGCCTTAATTAAGCTCCTTCATCAAAGTGAAGCTTAATCGAAAATGCGCCGGAAGCCAAAAATGCTGTTGAGAATCTGAGTGAACGGGCTGAGTAATGTAGAGGTCGTATCGCCAAAGGTTGTTAACCCTGAGCGATCAACTACGATAACGTCGCGCTCTTGCAGAATGGGATTGTTGGTGTCGTTAACGTTTTGGCTGAAATCAACGGCAATTTGCTGCTGCTGGGCGGTACCGTCGGCGGCTAGTCGAACTAAAGTAACGGTATTGACATTGGCCCTGCGGCGGTTAAAGCCTCCTGCATTGAGCAGCACTTCGTTGAGGGAGGTATTGAGCGGCACCTGGAGTTGACCAGGACGCTCTACTTCACCCGCGACATAGACGTTGATACTTTCTGGAGCAAAGTTAGCACTGGCTAAGGCCGCCGCTTCACTGGCGGTTAGGGTCGTAGCGGTAGGAACGACAATTTCATCCCCGCCCTGAAGCACAATGTCTTTACCCAGGTCGCCAGACTGAAGTAGATCCCACAGGTTATAGCGGCTAGTTTGCACCTGGTTGTAGCCTACGGGTCGCCGCAGGATGACCTCGCTAATATTGGCTCGAGCGGTAATGCCCCCGGCTTGGGAAATAGCTTCGGTCAAGGTCGGAAAGCGGGAATCGGTTGTGTTGAAGTTATTGTTCTCGTTGGTACGGCGCACTGTATAAGAACCAGGGCGCTTGACTTCGCCTGAGATAGCGACACGCACGGGGCGTAGATTGACCGGAGAGATAGAAACCATCGGCTGTCGCATAAAAACGCTGTAGCGGGCGGCAATAGCCGCTTCAGTTTCTCGCAAGGTCAGCCCCTGCACCTGCACCTGACCAACCCGAGGCAAATTAATAGTGCCATCTTGCAAAACAATGCCCTCAACACTGTATTCTTCAGCACCAAACACCACAATCGCAATCACATCGCCAGTACCTAGGCGATAGGTCAAGTCTAAGGATTGGGCTGCCTCGACAGTCTGCAAAGGCAAGGGGTTACCCATAGGCAATCCGGCAGGGGAGGCGGGCACAGCCTGGGTGACCTGCTGCATTGACTGTGCCAAGACTGGTGCGATTGGGGCGATCGCACCTACCCCTACGACTAGACCTAGCCCAATAGATTTAATAGATTTAAGACAATAGTTTTGCAAAACCATAAAACTAGCCATGGAACGAATCATAAAACAGTAGCTGTTCATCTTTTCTGCACGCTGTGCGCGACCTATCCACCAATGACCCAACGAAGGATCCGGACAGTTCACCCAAACGTCATTGGCAGATCATGGACTACGGAACAGGGCACTACCTTAAGGAACCGATCGATCCTCAATAAGTTCCTCCGTATTTTTTCGGTGACCGGCGGCCAAAAGTTTAGTAATTTTACCGACGATATCCACAAATTTACCGAAAAGAGTCCTGATCAGCAGGTGTTCTCTCGGTATGTTTCTACACGATAGATCATCTACGCACTCACCTATAGAGGTTTACCCCAAAGCTGTGGAGTGGTGGTCTCCGCAGCTACCCTCGATCATCTACTGTACGCATCTACCCTATAATCCCTAGGTTGTACTCTGGATCCGCACAACGGATTCTACAGCCTAGGGAGGTTTAGTATCTATCGTGGATTACTTCAACCCGTGACTCAGGAGCTGAATGGTTTCGCTGCTTTCTTATCGATCGATCTCTTATACCCTACGACTGGCCCTGATTAATTTTCGGGCTGGGCCAAGTAATTTTGGATACGTCAACTGAATTGGCCTCCGTCAATCTACCGAGAGGTATATGCGCTGTACCGCAATCAGATGATATAGTCCACTCAAACTCTTATTCGTATATTATATGTAGGAACATTTTACGAATCGTAATTGTCTTAAGTTCTAGTTATCATTCGTCACTAGTGATTTCCGATACTTGTCGGAACACTGTATTTTTATAAGTTCCGGAATCTATCTATTTAGCCCGTAACATTTGCCTTAGTTGCTGTTGATAACTTGTCCGTCCAGGCAAACTGGCGCTCCACCCGCACGTATTTCAAGCCCCCGAGCCTCCATAGGAGAAAATACTGCAATGAAAATTGCGCTGGTCCACGACTATCTCACCCAGCGAGGTGGGGCCGAACGAGTGTTTGAATTGTTGTGCAAACGGTTTCCCCATGCCGACATTTTTACGTCGCTCTACGATCCTGAACGCACAATTGATCTGCGCGATCGCGTGGTCAATACCACCGCACTACAGTCAATACCTGGTGCTTCTCGTCACTTTCGTTTGTTTGCGCCCCTTTACTTTCCGGCGTTTCGATTGCTTGAGCTAGAAGAATATGATCTGGTGTTTAGCAGCACCACTAGCTTCGCCAAGGCCGTACGCACTCGCGACGATGCCATGCACATCTGTTTTTGCCACAACATCACTCGCTTTCTATGGGATACCCAAACCTACTTGCGAGGCTACAAAGAGTATCAGATGCTCTCACCGCTGCTGGAGCCAATCTTTCACCAAATGCGCAAACTCGATTTGCACTATGCCAGCGAACCCAACATTTATGTAGCCAACTCCAGCACCGTAGCCGAGCGGATTCAGCGCATCTACGATCGCCCCGCTTCGTTCATCAACTACCCCATTGATGGCAGCCAGTTTGAGTTTTCTGCCCAAAAAGAGGATTTTTATCTGGTTTCTTGCCGGTTACTCAGCTACAAACGCGTAGACATCATTGTCGAAGCCTTCAATTGGCTGGGTTGGCCTCTAGTGATTATGGGCGACGGCCCCGAACGAGAACGACTAGAGTCAATTGCTTTGGAGAACATTACCTTCATTGGCCACGTCAGTGACGAAGAGCGGACTCGCCTATTTGCTAAAGCCCGTATGGTCATTGTCGCTGCCCTTGAAGACTATGGTTTGGTGCCCATTGAAGCCAACTTTAGCGGTACACCCGTTGTTTCGTTTGGTGCTGGGGGGGTGCTGGATACCCAGGTGCCGGGAGTCACTGGAGTATTTTTCAATCGGCAGTCCCCTGAAGCTCTCCATGCTGCACTCATCGAAGCGTCTCAATGTGACTGGGACTACCACCAAATCCGCAAACATGCTCTATCTAATTTTACTGAGTCCGCATTTTTCCAAAAGTTAGATCAGTTTCTGATCCAAACGCTAGATTCATCTACTGCTGATCAGCTTGGCCTGAATACCCCGAGTTTGGCATAGAGCCAATCACTTATTCAGAGTCGATTATGTATTTAGGGTTGATTTTCAGGGTTAATTATGGTCTCTACCTCCGCTACACCTCCCCATCAAGACACAGAGTTTGGCTACGGCCAGCTGTTTGCAACCCTGTTGCGACGTTGGCCTTGGATTGCTGGGACTCTAGCGATCGCCATGGCAGGGGCGGTCTATGTGTCATTACAAGAGAGACCGATCTACCGCAGTACCATGCAGCTGATTGTTGAACCCAACTTCGATCAAGACCTAAAGCTGCAAGATTTTGCTGGTGTTGCCGACGGACGTGCTAACCAAATTGACTATGCTACTCAGCTTAACCTCATGCGAAGTAGTCAGTTTATTGACGATGCAGTTGCATTATTGCAAGAAGAGTATCCCGACCTCACATCAGAGCAAGTCGAAAATCAATTTTTTCTATTTCAAGTAGAAGAAGGAGACGATAGTACCCGTATTTTTCAAGCAACTTACACCGATGAAGATCCGCTCAGGACTCAGCGAGTCTTAGCTGCCTTGGAGTCAGTGTATCTGCAATACAACCAAGAGCAACAGGCAAACCGTTTAACCCGAGGGCTAGAGCACATCAATAACCAACTAGCCAATACTCAAGCTAATTTGGCGCAGTCTCAGGCTGATCTAGAGCAATTTCGGCAAAGCCAAAATATTCTAGATCCCTATCTCCAGGGGCAGGCTGCTGTAGAGTCTTTAGGGCGGGTCTTAGACGAACAACGCAAGTTAGCGGCAGACCTGAATCAAATGGAGCGAAAATATGCAACCCTTGAAAGTCGCCTTGCTCTATCGCCCCAAGCAGCCTTAGTCGCCTCACGGCTGAGTCAATCGGGCCGAATTCAAACCTTGCTCAACACCCTGCAAGAAACCTCATTAGCCTTGGCTGACCGCCAAATTTTGTTTACCGACCAAGACCCTACCGTACAGGTGCTGGCTAGCCAACGTGAGAACCAGCTGGCTCAACTGCGCCAAGAAATTAGCACCGTAGTGCGACAGCCTGGTGCCAACCTTGATGCCACGATGCAGTCTTATCTACAGCTTGGCCAGGTCGATCTCAGCTTAGTCAGCGAACTGATTGAAGCCGATATCTCCCTCCAGGAGCTAACGGCTCGCCTCAACGCCCTCGCTGAGACAGAAAATTTGCTACGCCAAGAGATTGACCGGTTTCCGGGGTTAATCGCCCAATATGACCGGCTACAACCCTCTGTAGAAATTAACCGCACTACCTTTGAGCAGTTGCTTACCCAGCGCGAGCAACTCAGCTCAGAACTGGCCCGAGGTGGGTTTCTCTGGCAAATTATCGAGCCGCCCCGAGCAGGCAAGCGCATTGGCCCCGACCCGGTCAGGCCCATTGCGTTAGGCCTAGTCCTGGGACTTTTCGCGGGGGGTGCTTTGGCCTTTGCCATAGACAGTATGGACAAGCGAGTACGCACCTCAGAAGAACTCAGAAAGCAGGTGCCTTTACCACTACTCGGCATTTTGCCCCTGCAAACTATCCGTCGAGGCAGAGTGATGCCTACCTTGCGGCGCGAAGACGGCGGAGTGATCATGCATCCTGAACTAGCGGATTCAGCCCTCATGCAAACCGTGATGGGGCCTCAATTTCGTGACTCGCTCGATTTAATTGCCAACAACCTCCAGATCCTTCCCGGAGCACAGGTGCCGAAAGCGGTTGCCGTTACCTCTGGGCTAGCGGGAGAAGGTAAAACTACCCTCACCTTAGGTTTGGCATTTAGTCTGGCCCGCATGAATCAGCGAGTCCTCGTCATTGACGCTGACCTTCGCCGGTCCGGCATTCAGGCCGAGCTAGGTCTCACGATGGAAACGGGTCTGGCTACCCTGTTAGCGGGTCGGCAAAAAAAAGGGCAGCCTCACCGCCTAGATTTTGGCATGGCTCATGTCGATGTGCTCCCCGCGGGGCCGGCCCCCACCGACCCGATCGCATTACTCAGTTCGCCCCGGTTTAGCTCGTTGATTGCCCAGTGCAAGACTCGTTACGACGTAGTCTTGGTTGATACCCCACCCGTGCTGGGCATGGCCGATTCTCTCAAGGTGGGGGCCGTTTGCGACAGCACAGTCTTGGTTACTCGGCTCGATCGGATCACTCAGCCCGAGCTGACTGAGGTATTAGATTTGCTAGCCCCCATCAACGTATTGGGGATCATTGCCAATGGGGCCAAAGGGGCATCTACAACTCGCTATTCCAACCAGGCCTACGGGGCCATAACGCTCGAAGCCTGATACGTCACTCATTTTGTTCCTGCGTGTTTGCCTCATTTTCGGAGATATTGACAATGCTTGATGTACACTCCTCCTCTAGCTCAGATGCTCCGGTGCTACCTAAGGTACCTAACACTGTTGACAACTCGGTTAAAGACAAAACAGAATGTTCGCTGCGGTGGCGGCAAAACATGCTATGGGTAAGTTCGATGATACGCGGCCAAGATGTGCCCTTACCTGCTTTAGCTGACCGAGGTTGGTTTTTAGCATGTTTAACTAAGTCGCGAGCCAAGGCCGTTTGCATAGACCCATCTTTAGGTGTAGAAGCAATTGGCCTTTGGGCTCAGGCTTGCCAAGTCGCTCAAAAGCCATTGTTTTTAAGAATTCCAGCTAACCCCTACCGACCGGCCAATCAAAAGCCCCGAGCCTGGGCCATTAAGCGAGGGTGTGATCTCGCTATTGCCCTACTGCTCTTAGTTATACTTAGCCCGTTGATGCTAGTGCTGGCTGGGCTAATTAAAGCTCAAGACAAGGGGCCAATACTGCAAGGTGAATGGCGTGTCGGCAAGCGGGGACGGATGTTTCAGATGCTCAAGTTTCGCACTACGGTCAGCAGCGATCGCCAAGCTGTCCAAGATATGGGCATCCTACCGACTAACTTGACGATGACCGCCCTGGGTTCATGGCTCAAGCGTAGCCATCTTGATAAGCTACCTCTGCTGTTGAATGTGCTGCGCGGTGACATTAGTCTGGTTGGCCCCCATACCTTTGCTATTTATGAAACGTTGACTTTGCCCAGTGAGCTCAGGGCTCGGCTGCATACTCTACCTGGCATTACCGGTAGTCTGCGGCAGTTCGCTCATTTTCCGGCAACCCATCCACACATTGTGGCGCGAAAGGACCTACATGAGCTGCGGCACTGGTCCTTGTGGAAAGATTTGAAGAAGCTAACGGTAGCTACGCTACAGGTATTGGACTAAAGCAACAGCGCTTACTCGCAACAGTTTTACCTAAAGATAGCTTGGAGCATTTAAGGCCCGTTCTACAAGACAGGATGGATGGACCTGATTTTCCATGGAATCAGTTGTAGAACGAATTCATTTTCGGTCTCAGACCTCATAGCCTAGAAAAAGATGGAGGAACATTTTGGTCTTAAAAAGCTGGTCGCGGAGTTTAGTTAAATCTACTAGCCTTTGGAAAAGTAATTCCCTAATTCTGCAGGAGCTCAAACATTTCCCAAAAATTCTAACCTTAGCAATTTTGTTTCCGCTAATTGCTGCTCTATTCGAAGGTTTAGGAATTGGGTTTTTGTTAGGGTTTTTACAAAACCTAGTTAGCTCAGGCGGGCAACCTTTCCAAACCGGTTTTAGCTGGTTTGACACTCACATTTTAGGCATTCAAAATTCTGAGTTAAATCAACTCTATCGAATTTCCGCCCTGATTTTAATATCTACTTGGATACGGGCAATATTCAACTATTTGTCTGGAGTGTATATTCGCAAGGCAGAAGTTAGTTTAACTACCCGACTATACAAAAAAATATTTGAGCAGCTACAGGCTGTCAGCCTCAGCTTCTTTAGCCATGTCAAGGGGGGTGATTTGATCAACACCCTAACGTCTGAAGTTAACCAGCTACAAATTGCAATTGTTCAAATTGGTTTTGTTCTGTCTAAGGGATCAGTTGTAATTGTCTATGCAATAGTTGCGCTCTGGATTTCTTGGCCGCTTACTTTAACAGCGCTGCTGCTATTTAGTCTCACAGCTACTGGCTTATCTACACTAAATAAACGCATTCGGGAAGCTAGCTTTCCAGTTTCAAAGGCCAGAAGTCATCTGACATCTGCGATCAGCGAATTCATTAGTGGTATCCGTACTGTTCAAGCTTTTGCCACACAAGACTTTGAGCGGCAACGGTTTTACCAAGCCTGTGACACCTATGCTGAGGCTTCTGTAGAAGTAGTCAAACGAACCAATGTTGTCAGACCCCTAGCAGAGGCCCTTGGCTCTACCATTCTCATTGGTATGATCATTGCAGGTATGGCTATTTTTGTCTCAAACGGATTTTTAGAGGTGGCATCTCTACTAACATTCTTATTTATTTTGTTTCGAATGGTACCCGCGATTCAGGAACTGAATGGGGTGGCAGCTAATCTAAGCTCTATTCAAGGTTCCATTCAAAATATTCAAAATCTACTCCGGTCAGACAACAAGCCTTTTATAAAAAATGGCTACAAATCATTTCCTGGCCTACAAAAAACAATTGAATTAATTGCAGTAAGTTTTGGCTATGACTCAAATACTCCGGTTCTAAGAGATATAACTCTGACCATTGAGAAAGGTCAGACAGTGGCTTTAGTTGGCTCTTCGGGCGCAGGAAAAAGCACATTAGCCGACGTTATCGCACGCTTTTACGATCCAACCGAAGGTCAGATCATTCTAGACGGTACTGATTTGAAAGTATTTGATATTAACTCTGTCAGGAGGCGAATGGCTATCGTTAGCCAAGAAACCTTCATCTTTAATGCATCTGTACGTGACAATGTTGCCTATGGTTCAGAAAATGCAACTGAAGAAGAAATAATGCAGGCTGTTAAGTTAGCCAATGCTGAAGAATTTATTTTAGCTATGCCAGAAGGATTTAATACCATTTTGGGCGATCGCGGAGTCAGGCTTTCTGGCGGTCAGAGGCAGAGAATTGCGATCGCCAGAGCCCTACTGAGAGACCCAGAAATTCTAATTTTAGACGAGGCGACTAGTGCTCTAGATTCAGTCTCTGAAAAACTGATCCAGGAATCGCTGGAAAAGCTATCAGTGGGGCGTACAGTAATTGCGATCGCTCATCGACTTTCCACCATTTCAAAGGCGCATAAAGTTGTCGTGATGGAGAAAGGCCAAGTTCTAGAACAAGGAACTTACAATAACCTACTTGAAAAGCGAGGTAAACTATGGGATTTTCACCAAATACAAAAAGCTTAGGTTTGAATCTGCCCCACCTTTGCCGTACATTGGCCTGACAACCTTCAATTTCATCCTAAAACGATAATGATTGGCTTAGGCTGTTAGTTTAAAATCCCTGGATTCTTTTCAGCCTAAATCAATTCAAAAAGGCCAATAGCTGATTGCATTGTGCTGAGCAAGCCCCAAAAAAGTAGCAATGGCAGCAATTCAAGAATAGCGAAATACCCATAGGTCACTTGAGCAGCTTCCCTTTTAGCTTTCTAAAATTTTTATGATTGGCCCAAAAGTTAGCGTAGTCATGACAACCTATAACAGCTCAAGCTATCTAGCTGAAGCTGTTGAAAGCATATTAAATCAAACCGTATCAGACATAGAGTTCATTATTGTGGATGATGGCTCAACCGATAATACGTGGGATATCTTGACACAATATGCAGATTGCAATCAACGGATTTCACTGATCAAGAATGAGGAGAATCTCGGCACCGCTAAATCTTCCAACAAAGGTCTTTCTCTAGCAACTGGAGAATACATTGCCCGCTTTGATTCAGATGATATCTCCCTACCCAATCGCCTTCAAGAGCAGATAAGGTATATGGAAGAAAATCCTTCAGTAGATTTACTTACAACCTCTGTTGAATACATTGACACCACAGGCAGTCATATTGGGTATTATTCTCCTCCGTTAGATCCAGTTCTATTAGCTTGGAAGCATATTTTTAGTAGTCCATTACGTCACCCTACTGCTTTCTGGCGGCGAGAACAAGTTGAATCGTTTGTAGGAAATTATAATCCTGAATTTAGATATGCATTAGATTATGAGTTTTTTGCCCGTACATCTAGAGCTTTAAAGGTAGAGATGTTGCCCATAGTCTTGGTAAAAATGAGGCAAAACCCAAAATCAATCTCATTCTCAAAAGGAAATTTGCAGGATGATTTTGCTGCCAAAGTGACCTATCAACAGTTCAACCACTATTTGCAGCAATCACCACTAGATGAACAAGAGAAAGCTGACTTAAGAGCGCTCCTACGTCGACATTCGCCGCTCCAGTCAGACCAGTTCAAAGCTCTAGATCAAGCACGGATGAGTAGAGCCTTGAACAACTATCTTATGCTGGTCAGTGAATTTTATTCCAGCCATTCTAAAGGCGAGGAGCCCACTAATTTTGGAGCCTTTTTCGAAAATATTGAAAGTGAAATTCCGAATCTAATGCATTACTGCTCAAGCAAAAATTGGAATAGTCTGCCACCAAAATTTACAAGAAAATACTTATCTAAAAACCCATCACGCACTGTTCCTTTAACGGCAAAGCTATTTTTGTATTTTACATATTACAAGCTAGGCGAAATTACCTTTATCAAGGGCAAAATCAACAAATTTCGAACCTTCATACAGAAAAGCGATCAACACAAGATAGCTAAAAGCAATGGAAATATTTAGGTTACCATAGCGACTTATAACGTCATGAAAATTGCATTTATTGTTGAAATCTTTCCATCTCTCTCGCAGACATTTGTGTTGAATCAAATCACGGGATTAATTGACCAAGGTCATGAGGTAGATGTATATGCTGAAATTGAAAATGACAGTCATAAACTGCATCCTGATGTGGAGCAGTATCAATTACTAGATCGGGCTCACTACCAGCCACAAGTACCTCAAGATCAACTCAAACGACTACTGGGCGGCGTCATTATCTTTTGTCGTTACTTCTTTAAAGATCCCGCACTGATTTTGAGATCAATTAATATTTGGCGCTACGGCAAAGCCGCCAAATCTCTCAGGCTGCTCTATGGGGTGGTGCCCTTTTTAGGCGATCGCCCCCACTACGACATCATCCACTGCCACTTCGGTCTGCTGGGTCTCAAGGGCATGGTGCTGCGAGATGTGGGCGCCATCTCTGGCCAACTGGTTACTACCTTTCATGGGGTAGACATGAGCCAAAATCTCAAAATGCTCGGTGATGACCTTTACAAGCCCCTGTTTGAGGCGGGCGATCGCTGTTTGCCGATCAGCCAACACTGGCAAAACCGCCTGATTGAGTTGGGCTGCGACCCTGACAAAATCACGATCCACCGCATGGGCATTGACCCTGACAAATTTGTCTTTCGACCCCGATCGCCCGATTCTGGGCAGCCCACTCAACTCATCTCAGTATCGCGGCTCGCCGAAAAGAAAGGTATAGAGTACGGCATTCGAGCCGTAGCCGCTCTGGTTGAGGCTGGGTTTGCCGTGAACTATTCCATCATTGGCGATGGCGATCTTAAGGCACCGCTAGCCGCGCTCATCGAGCAGCTTAACGTTGGCCACGCCATTCACCTGCTTGGCCCCAAAAACCATGCCGAAGTGCTCGATGCCCTAAACCAGTCACACATCTTGTTGGCTCCCAGCATTACCGCCAGCGACGGCAACCAGGAGGGCATCCCCGTCGCCTTAATGGAGGCCATGGCCATGGGTTTACCGGTAGTGAGCACTTACCACAGCGGTATTCCAGAACTGGTGGAAGACGGCCAGTGCGGCTACCTTGTGCCGGAGCAAGACGTCGATAGCCTCACCGAGAAACTCAAGCAACTGGTGCAGCAGCCTGAACTTTGGCTGGCCATGGGCACTGCCGGACGCCAAAAAGTTGAGCGTGAGTACAACATCCACCGGTTAAATGCTCAGCTAGCTGACCTCTTTGAACAACAGCGACCCCAACCTGCGATAGAGGTAGCCACGCGATCGCCCCTAGCATCGCCCGGCGGGGCATCCCCCTACTCACCGCCCGCCCAGCCATGAAAATTTTACTGACCATCCACCACTATCTCGACCCCGATTCTGGGGCACCGGGTTCGGTGCTCAAGCTGGGGCAAGCTTACGAAAGCTTGGGACATGAGGTGAGCTACTACGCCTTTGACCACCTGCCTAAGTGGGCTCAGAAACTTTCTGAGGAAGTGGTTTTTCCGGCCTGCTTGGCTAGTCATTTACTCAAACATGCCGATCGCTACGACGTGGTAGACGCCTCCACGGGCGATGCCTGGCTATGGGGTCAGCTGCGAAGTCAGCGATCGCCGCTGCTGGTAACCCGCAGCCATGGCCTAGAGCACATTGTTCATCTGCAATATTTAGAAGAAGTAAACCGGGGCAAGCAGCGTCGCAGCTGGAAATATCCCCTTTACCGGGGGGGCTTTCACCTGTGGGAGGTAGCTCAGTCGTTGCGCTGCGCCGACCTAGCGTTTTTGCTCAATCAGCTCGATCTCAAATATGCGGTTGACACCCTTAGGCTCGACCCCGACCATGCTTTTGTCACCCACAACGGTATCCCTGACAACTTTTTAAATCGCCCCCTCGACCCATTAGAGGACACAGCGACTACTCCCGTGAAAATTGCTCAGATCGGCACCTATATTGCCCGTAAAGGCATTCAGTACAGTGTGCCAGCGCTAAATGCTATCTTAGCCCGCCACCCTCAGGTCAAGCTCACCCTGCTTGGCACCGACTGCCCAGTCGAGCAAGTCTTAGCCGATTTTGCTCCCGACCTGGGCGATCGCATTCAGGTTATACCCCGCTTTGACCACCAGCAGTTGCCCAATCTACTTAGCGATCACCACATCAAATTATTTACTCCCTTGGCAGAAGGGTTTGGCAAAGTTTTGGTTGAAGCCATGGCCCTTGGGTTAGCCCCCGTTACCACCGCTGCGTCCGGTCCTTTAGAGATCGTGACGGCTGACCACGATGCGCTAGTAGTGCCCATCGGCAACAGTCAGGCTATTGAGCAAGCGCTGGAGCGACTGATCTGCGATCGCTCGCTCTTAAACACGATTCGCCGCCAAGCCTACAACACAGCCCAGGGGTTTGGCTGGTCTACTCTAGCCCAGCAACGGCTCAACCTTTACCAAATGGCACTGAATCAAAGGAGTCGCCCTCAATGAAAACCACTGTTGTTGTCCCTACCTTTAAGCGGCATAAAGACCTGGTTCGCTGCCTAACGGCTCTACAGCAGCAGAACGTTCCTCCCTGCGAAGTTATTGTGGTGGTCCGAGAGGATGATGTCGAAACCTGGGCTGCCCTTGAGCAATTCTCAACCGATGGATTACCCCTAACGACGCGGACTGTAAAGGTGCCTGGAGTTGTAGCCGCCATGAACCTGGGCTTAGAAGCCGCTCAGGGTGACATCGTCGCCTTTACCGATGACGATGCTGCGCCTCACCCAGACTGGATTCAAAGAATAGAAGCGCAGTTTGTGGCCCAGCCCGAAGTCGGTGGTGTGGGAGGACGAGATATTATTCAAAACCCACAACCCTGGTTTTTGGGAAGTAGTGAAGTGGTTGGCCGACTCCAATGGCACGGTCGACTGATTGGCAATCACCATAAAGGCATTGGTGCGGCCCGAGAAGTTGACATTCTCAAAGGCGTCAACATGAGTTTTAGACGCAGTGCTATTGGCAGTCTGCGGTTTGACCGACGCATGCTAGGCAGCGGTGCCCAAGTACATTTTGAAGTTGCCTTTTGCCTCGCCCTCAAACGCCAGGGCTGGACGTTGATCTACGACCCTCACATTTTAGTTGACCACTATCTGGCCCATCGTTTCGATGAAGATCAGCGCTACCAGTTCAATCAGGTGGCCTACTTTAACCTGGTTCATAACGAAACCGTAGCTGTCGTCGAGCACCTGTCGCTACCGAGACAAATAGTTTTTATACTATGGAGTATTTTCATTGGTACCCGAGATGCTTACGGGTTAGCCCAAAGTCTTAGATTTCTTAAGCGTGATGGCTTCATCGCTCCAAAAAAGATGTGGATCTGCCTGCGCGGACGTTGGCAAGGGTGGCAAACTATCCTTCGCGATCGTCAACCCCTCTCACACGCTCATTCCATAGCTCCTAATCCATGAACGAAGAACAAAAGACTTAGTTAGATCGTCATACTATCTGTGCAGCAACCTCCCATGACTCAGGCTATAGATTTCATGTCTCCAACTCTTGGGTCAGGTAAGCAAAGCGCTGGCGAAAAGCAGGGGAAAGCGCTAATGACCGCCTGGGGTCTTCTCATAGCGCTGTGTCTCTTAGCAAGGGCCGGCAAACTATTAATTTTGGTTTTCCCGGCCGGTTCCGTAGCGGTAGGGTTATTTCTCTATTTTCGTGCCCCATTTTTGTACGTTAGCTTTGCCTGGTGGATGTTGTTCTTTGGTTCATTAGTCCGCAAGGTTATTGATTATCAGAGCGGCTATGTGACTCCAGGACGGTGGGGGCTGGCAGCGCTTCTGGTAGCAGCCATCTCGTTGATCACTTTATTCAAATATTTACCAAAATGCCATCGAGAAGGGGGGATGCCATTCATCATCTCTTTTTTAGGTCTGACCTATGCGCTGATGATGGGCATCGCCTATGGCCGTCTTAGTCCCCAGTTTATTGTGGGGGCCATAGAGTGGTTAGCACCGATGGCCTTTGGCTTTCATATTTTTATTAACTGGCGTAGTTATCTCGACTATCGCAGGCATCTCTTAACTACGTTTATTTGGGGCACGTTAGTGATGGGTGCCTACGGCATTTTTCAGTACTGCGTTGCTCCAGCCTGGGATAAATTCTATTTAGACCAGCTCGGAGTAAACTCTTTTGGCAAGGCAGTACCTTTCGACCTCCGGGTTTGGGGGACATCAACCTCTCCCCAAGAGTTCGCGGCCATTATGCTGGCCGGTATAATTCTAATTTTTAGCGGTCAAGGCGCCATCAAGTTTGCAGCAGCTGGAACGGGCTACCTAGGATTCTTACTCACCATGGCCCGATCGGGGTGGATAGGCTGGCTAGCTTCTATTGTGATGTTTTTACCATCTATCAATCTCAAACTACAAATGCGCTTGTTAGTGACTATTTTAGTCATGGCTTTAGTAGTAGTCCCTCTTACTCAAATAGAACCCTTTGCTGAAGTAATTTCCGATAGGATTGAGTCGTTCACTAATGGTAGAGATGACACCAGTTTAGAAGATAGAACGGCAGGTTATCAGCAGCTTTCCAGCGAGGCACTCTCTGAGTTTGTAGGATTAGGCCTAGGTGGTGGCTCGGGTTCTAAAACAGCCTTAGGAGGTTCCGACACATCCATTTTTCCACTGCTATTTCAATTTGGATGGTTTGGCACCATCCCCTATATTGGTGGAATTTTGTTGATATTAGTTAAATCATTTAGCATAAAGCAGCTTAGATCAGACGCCTTTGGCAGTGCAGCCAGGGCAGTAGCTTTAGGTATCTTTGCACAACTTGCCTTCAATCAAATTTTCACCAATGTTTTCGGTTTTGTGCTTTGGGGATTTTTGGGCCTCAGCTTAGCCGCAGTAAACTATCACCAATTTTCACCCTACCGCTCTCCCCAAAAAGAAAAATTGATTTCACAATCCTAAGGAGACATCGCCATGAAATTTGACGGAAGAATTAGCTTCTTTCTTCCCCCCTTAATTGGAGCGGGAGGTGAGCGAGTTGTTTTAAACTTGGCCAAAGTTTTTGTCGATTGGGGGATTCAAGTCGATGTAGTCGTCCCAGATACGAGCGGTAGACATCAAAAATTCATGTCAACAGTGCCTAAGGGCGTAAGAGTTATTGATCTCGAAACGCCGTTGAGTCGAACTGTTTACCTCAAAAAGCTATACAAGCTCAAAGCTTATCTAGAACGCGACAACCCCGAGGTAATGGTAGCGAACGTGGATTATGTAGGTATTGCTAATGCAGCACGCGCCTTATCGCGCTGTTCTACTAAGATTATTCAGGTCGTTCACTCTAACCTCTCCAACGAATTTGGTAAAATTTCAGGCCTCGGCAAACATATAAAGCCTGTATTTGTGCGTCGTCTCTATCCATGGTCTGACGGCATCATTGCGGTATCGAAGGGGGTAGCCGAAGATGTCTCAACGATGGCTCAGGTCCCTCTTGAAACTATTAAGGTGATCTACAATCCTGTGGTTACTGACGACCTAAATCTTAAAGCTCAAGAACCTGTCGATCACCTCTGGTTTCAAGCGTCAGAAGCTCCAGTCATTTTAGGGGCGGGACGATTAATGTACCAAAAAGATTTTTCAACCTTAATCCGAGCTTTTGCAGTGGTCAGACAACAGCGGCCCTGTCGCCTAGTTATTATTGGAGGTGAGGGATATGAACGTTCTGATCTAGAAAAACTAATTCGAGAGTTGCAGCTTGAAGATGATGCTTCACTACCGGGTTTTGCTGAAAATCCCTACGCCTATATGGCTAAGGCTAAGGTTTTTGTTTTGTCATCTCGGTATGAAGGGTTTGGCAATGTCTTAGTCGAAGCAATGGCTACAGGTACACCGGTAGTATCTACAAACTGCCCGGATGGTCCTGCTGAGATTCTGGAAAATGGTCGTTATGGTCAGTTAGTCCCCGTAGAATCACCAAATGCTTTAGCGGAGGCTATCGTAGAAACTCTTGACAATCCACTTGACTCTGAGTTGCTACAAAAAAAAGCTCAAGAGTTTAGCTGTGAGAAAATTGCTTTGGAATACCTGGATTATATCAAATCTCTAACTTAGCAAAAATAGTTGCCAAAAAGTTATTCATAAGTAGAAATTTGAGCAGTCAATTAAGTTGTAGTTAAACCTGTGTAAATTCAACCATTTTTCCCGAATAAGCTTGTTGTCCTTTATCTAGGGTGATGGCGCAGATTAAGGTCTCCCACCCCTCACGAAATTCTCTTTTCCCATCGTTCAGAATGACATCACTTAATCAAGTGTCGCCACCCAAAACCTTCTCAAATCAAGTAGGCCTATGGCTACATAGTTTTGAATCAATTCACACAGGAAATATGCGAAATAGACCCTTTTCATAAATACGAAATACCTACCCTAAGGATGGTTAAGTTTATACAGATTTTCCGTATCCTGTAATCTTATAGTCAAGAACTGATTTTTGGAGAAGAATTTTGATGACTTCATCAAACCTGAGCTTTGGAGTTGTAGTTTGCACCTACAACCGCAAATCTATTCTCGAACAGTCTTTGGCTCATTGGCAAAGATCTAACCGAAAACCAGATCAATTCTTGGTAATAGATGCCACAGCAAACGCTGAGACCTATAGAGACACCTTAGTGGAGTCTTATCAATCTTTGTTTTCGGACTCAAGCAGCAACTATGTGGTTACGTCTTCACCCGGATTAACATTACAAAGGAATTTGGGTCTAGCACGAATCAAAACAGATATCGTATGTTTTGTTGATGATGACGCCTTTGTCACCCCAACTTATGTTGACAAAATCATTGATGTTTTCGAGAAGGATGCTAACGGCTTGATCGGAGGCGTTAATGGCGTTTCTATGGGGCAATTTGATAATCCGAAGCAGCGTTACAGCCGCGTACTACGAAATTTTTTGCGGCACCGTTTTGGTCATCTAGCTCAGAGAATCCACGTACCCAAGTCAAAAACTCAGCTGTTTAAGCCTTTATCCACCGAGCTAAAGTCTTTACCACTAATTCCAATTGATCGACTTTGGGGCGCAAATATGAATTATCGCAAGTCAGCGATCGGCGATCAGTATTTCGATGAAAATTTCAAAAATTACGGTCTATATGAAGATGTTGACATGTCAGTCAGAATCGGTCAAAACCATAAATTAGTTTGCCGTATTGATGCTGAACTTAATCATGATGACGATTTGGGTAAAACGACTCGACCTAGCGATGTTCGCTACTTTTTGGCATCTTGGTTAAATTCGGCTTATATCATTGAGAAATTATTTCCTTGCCGCGAAAGTCGTGATTCCTATCAAAGGCTTTTTCGCATTACTCGAGAACTATCCAAAAAACTATCCACTGAACAGCGTAGTCAAAAGATCAGAACCTTGGGGAATGAAGAGCTTTTCACTGTAGTTGAGCGGTACGTAGCTTTGCTTCAAAACAGTTCTCAAGAGGGGCATCTAGAGACAGCTTTTACTGAGTTACAAGACAAAGCCTTTTCCCAATTGCTCTCTTAGGATTAAAGGAGCAGACATGAAAATTTTACATTTAGTTGAGCATGTGCGAGAGGCAGGTAATGGCGGCGTGAATGTTGCTGTTGACTTGGCTTGTCTACAGGCAGATTTGGGTCATAGGGTGGGTGTCGTCTCAAAGGGAGGCGATTATGAGAAGTTATTGCGGCAACATGGCGTTCAACACTTCAAGGCAGATCAGTCTTCTAAGTTAGGGAAATACATTCAATATCTTAAACAGTATATTGCCGCTATGCGGGATTTTCAACCTGATATTGTCCATTCTCATACTATGGTGAGTGTTACCGCTGCATGGCTTCTAAAAAACCTCGGTAGATACCGCTTAGTAGCTACAGTTCATAATGAATTTCAAAAAAGTGCTGTTTTGATGGGGCTTGCCGACAAAGTAATTGTTGTCAGCAAAGCGGGGGCTCGATTGATGCACCAGCGAGGCATTTCAAAACAAAAACTTTGTGTAGTTCTAAATGCAAATATTGGTAGTCCTCGGTTTCGGCCTTTAGCTAGCTGTCGCCCCTTGCTCATTCATAGTCCAGCGATTGTTACTGTAGCCGGTCTTCATATTCGTAAAGGACACATTGAACTGATCAAAGCCTTTGAAAAGATTGCCGCTCGATTTCCAAAAGCGCATCTTTATCTGGTTGGTGATGGTTCCGGGCGAGCACAAATAGAGGCCGCTGCCAATCAAACATCGGTTACCCACCGTATTCACTTTGAAGGTTTTCAACCAGAGCCTCAGAAATATTTACTTTCCTCTGACATATTTGTGCTGGCTTCTCATCGTGAGCCTTTTGGTTTAGCGATCGCTGAGGCACGCGAGGCAGGTTGCGCTGTAATTGCCAGTAATGTAGATGGTATCCCTGAGGTCGTAGAGCGGGGCAAGGCAGGCATTCTATTTGAAGCTCAGAACGTAGATGCGCTGGCAACGGTCATTGCTGATTTGTTAGGTGATCAAAAAAAGCTAGAGTTTTGGCAGCAACAGGCTAAAAAGAATTTGGGGTGGCTGAAAGTTGACCGCCTTGTTCAGGAAACCTTGGCTGTTTATCAGCAGCTGACACCTGATAACACGTCAGCGATAACAAGAAAGCCGTTAAATACTATATGAAATGAATTTACTATTATTTCCCTTTAGATCTTGGCATAATAGCGTTATTTTTATTGGCCTCATTCCAGGCATGGCCTATATCCCTTTGTGGATATATTTAATAACCGAACGAGTAATCATGGGTTCGTCTAGTGTTTTTTTAAATGTATGCTTTATTGCTTTAGGACTTTATCAATTTTTTACTCAAAAAAATGAGCTGTTAATGCTCAAATCTGACAGTGAAGATCAAATCGTCGGCTATGCTCTAATTATTGGAGCAGTTGTCATGTATTTTATTTTTTTTGAATCCTATTCACTACAGGCAATTACCTGGAGCACTGCCCTGATTGGGGTTTCATTGGCAACTTTCGGCAATCAATTTATTCGCAACTATTGGGTTTCTATACTGCTCATCTTCTTTGGACTTTTACCCAAGTATCTTGACTTGGGATATACCCTTGGCAAGGTGTTAATTCCCAACTATGCCCTTGAGCGGCTGATGGCTAGCATTAGTGGTTTAGTGCTAAGCCTGATGGGACAGCCTGCTATTGTAGCAGGCAATGTTATCCAGATCGGTTCTAAGGGGGTTGATATTGCCGATGGCTGTAGTGGATTTAGTATGGCGATGATTCTAGCCGGGGTAAGTCTCGTAATGGGGATTTTTTACAGGCTTAGACCCCGAAAGTTAGGGCTACTTATCCTGCTAGGTGTAGTCATTGCTCTAGTCATCAACGTTCCCAGAATTATTCTTTTGACGTACTCAGTGGTTTACTGGGGTGATGATGCTTTTCGATTTTGGCATACTGGCCTAGGCAGCCAACTTATTTCTGGAGCTATGTTCACAGTTTTTTATTATGTGAGCATGGCAATCTGCAAAAGAGAAAATGGGAGTAAGTCTAGTTTATGCAAGCTTTAGCTATACTTTAGATCTGGGTTTTATTTTTAAACTAAAAACTATATGGAAAATTTTCCTTTGATTTCTATTGTTGGCAATAATTGGTTTCCTAGCGCACCAGGCGGCTTAGATCGCTATATTTACGAACTTATCTATACGCTCAGTCGGTTAGATACCAAAATTTCTCTTTTTGGTTTAGGCCTGCCCAAAGACAGCGGGGATAAAGCCATTGAGTTCAACAATTTAGCGGATCCAGCACAATCGCTACATCACCGTCTTCTATCTGGTTATCAGGCTTCTAAGGGCCTAGCTTTGTCTAAGCCTGACGCGGTCAATATTCACTTTGCCTTAAATGGCCTGGCGACACTGCCTCATCTACCCAAAGATGTGCCGGTAACCTGCAGCTTTCACGGACCGTGGGCCATTGAAAGTCAAGCAGAAGGAGCTGGTAAAGCGAGTGTCTGGTTTAAGCAACAGATAGAGGGCGTGGTTTATCGTCGGTGCGATCGCTTTATTGTGCTCAGCAAAGCCTTCGGTGAAATCTTGCATCGCGAGTTCAGCATCCCTTGGGAAAAGATTCACATCATCCCTGGTGGGGTAGACACTCAACAGTTTCAAAATACGCTTTCTCGCCAACAGGCTCGTGAAATCCTCGGCTGGCCCCAAGACCGGTTTATTTTGTTTACCCCTCGTCGTCTGGTGCATCGTATGGGGCTAGACAAGTTACTCAACGCGATCGCTGGTCTTAAAACTCAAAAATCAGATCTATGGCTGGCGATCGCAGGGAAAGGTCCTCTCCGGGAAAGTCTAGAACGTCAGGCCACCGAATTGGGCCTTAGCGACCAAGTTAAGTTTCTTGGGTTTTTACCCGACAAGCAGCTTCCCATTGCCTACCAGGCCGCTGACCTAACGGTCATGCCGAGTCAAACGCTCGAAGGCTTTGGGCTAGTTTTGCTAGAGTCGTTGTCGAGCGGCACTCCGGCCCTCTGTACGCCCGTCGGCGGCATGCCAGACGTCATTTCCGGCTTTTCCCCTGAGTTAATCACTCAGTCTCCTAGTAGTGAAGCCTTAACCATTGCTTTAGAGTCAATTTTGAACCAAACCATTCCATTGCCCAGTCGTGCAGATTGTCGCCGCTATGCCGCAACTCAGTTTAACTGGCCCGATATTGCCCAGCAGGTTAAGCAGGTTTTGCTGTCGTAGACCAGCAATCAGAGGGTTGGGCTGGGCTGGTACACCAAAAGGCCCTGGAAAGCGGCCTGTACTCAACCGTGGCCTGCTCCTTGGCCCACCGCGACTGGTGACAGCCCCTGTGGTCAACAGCCCCTGTGGTCAAAAGAGTATCAAACTACGACCAGACGGGTATGCCTAATGCGACACCCCTGGGGAGATCGACTATGAACGTATTCTTTTTAGATCAAAGCGGTCAGCCGGGCGGGGCTGAACTCTGTCTCGCCGATATTGTCCTGGCTTTTCCCACGGGAGCAGTTGGCCTATTGCAAGACGGACCGTTTAGGACGCTGCTGGAAGCCCAGGCTACGCCCGTAACGGTATTGGCGACTGAGGGCCTAGGCGTGCGCAAAGACAGTGGCCTGCTGGCAGGGGTAAGCAGCCTAGGGCAGCTGCTGCCCTTGATCTACAGAACAGCCCAGGCCGCCGCTGCCTACGATGTAATCTACGCTAACACCCCCAAAGCGTTAATCGTCGGTGCACTGGCCAGCGTCTTGAGCCGTCGCCCGCTGGTTTACCATCTCCACGACATTATTTCGACTGAGCACTTTAGCCCCATCAACTGTCGCCTGCTGGTGGGGCTGGCCAACCGGTTCGCTCAGCTGGTGATTGCCAACTCTCAGGCCAGCGAAGCGGCCTTTGTTGCCGCCGGGGGAGATCCCCAAAAAGTGAGCGTGGTCTACAACGGCTTTCGCCCCGATCGCTACCGCCTGGCCCCCGACCCCACCCTACGCCAGGCGCTGGGGCTGGGCGATCGCTTTGTGGTCGGCCACTTTAGTCGCCTGTCGCCCTGGAAGGGGCAGCACGTGCTGATTGAGGCCCTGGCCCATTGCCCCGACGACGTGGTGGCGGTGCTGGTGGGCGACGCCCTGTTTGGAGAAGACGACTACGTCGCTCAGCTGAAGCAGCAGGTCCAACGGCTCAACCTGGGCGATCGCGTCCATTTTCTTGGGTTCCGCGCTGACATTCCGGCGCTGATGCAGAGTTGCGATCTCGTCGCCCACACCTCGACGGCTCCCGAACCCTTTGGCCGGGTGATTGTTGAAGCCATGCTCTGTCAACGGGTGGCGATCGCCGCCGCTGCTGGCGGTGCTACGGAGCTGATCGACCATGGCAAGACCGGCTGGCTATGCCCACCCAACGATCCCCAAAAGCTGGCAGAGCTAATTTTAGCTACTTACCACGGGCCTGAGCAGGCTGCGGCCATGGCGATCGCTGCCCAAGCCCAAGCCTGCTCCACCTTTAACCTAGAGCACACCAACCAGCGCATTTGCACATTGCTGGCTCAGGTGGTCTAGGGGCACAGCAGACTCTGCCCCTCAAGGGATCAGGCTTGGTTTTCGCTAAACCCCAGCCCCAAACCCTATCGGGAGCCTAGCTGCAATTTATGTCTTACCAGGGGCAATGCTCGATGCTGGTGCTAACGCTGTATCCGTGTCATTCGGTTATTCCCCTAAGTACCTTTGTAAAGAACCGATGAAGTTGTCAGAGGCCATTTAAGTAGTTAGTAAACTAAGTAGATAGAGAAAGGATATAGTCCTGTAACCAGTCCTTTCCCTAAAATTCCAGGGTCATCATCGTATTCGTATCGCAAGCTAGCAATGCGTATTCAACTCAAAAATAGCTACCTTTTCATATTTTTAGTGGCATTGGTCTATTCAATGGTATTTGTAGCCAGTGACTGGTTGCAGGGGCCTCTTTGGGATGACGAAATAGGCTTTTGGCGGACATCATTGACCTTTAGCCAACAGTTGATTCCCTCCTTTGCTCAGATTCAGGACTACGACCAGTTCAGTACACCAGTGCCATTTATCCTATTTGGCATGTTGGAGTACCTGTTTAATCTCGGCCCTTTTGCGGCCCGAATGGTTAGTTTTTTGTCGTCTCTAGGCATCGCCTGGCTAATTGGCTGGCCGGGTAAGCAGGGCACGACTAAGCCAATATTTTCGCTCCTAGGGTTGTTTCTATTTCCCTTTTTCTTGCTGCTTAGCGGACGGCTCTACACCGATGTGATTGCGGCCTTTCTAGGGCTTGTGGGCGTGGTGCTCTATCTGCGCGATCGCCACATCAGCAGCGGGGTAATGTTTGTGCTGGCGATCGCCTGCCGCCAGTTTATGCTGGCCTTTCCGGTCGCGATCGCAGCCCATGAACTGGCGCGCGCTATTAGTGGCCGTAGGTGGCCTAGCCTGAGCTTTTTTTTACCCGCCGGAGCGGCCCTAACTATTATGGCTTGGGTGGTGTTGTTTGGTGGTTTAGCACCTGCAACGGCCACCGCCGATCGCTGGATGCCGAGTTTTCAAAGCTCTCTCTTTAGTTTTTCCATTGAGAACGGCTTATTCTTTTTATCGACCCTGGGCTGGGCCTACGTTATTCCGGAGTTTCTGTACAAAACGTTTTTATTGAAAGATTTTAAGCCTAATTTGAGTCGATCAAATCTAATTAAGCTGTTGATTATAGCGGTAGCTGTAGGGATTTTATTTTTATTATTTCCACCCTCAGTATCTTACCTGAGTGTTTTTTATCGGGTGGTCATCCGCTTACCCTCAGAGGGGTGGGCGTTAGCCATATTCGCCAGCCTAGGCATCTTGACCTGCTGGCGATTTGCTCGTCTAGACTTAGCATTTTCATTGATCTTATTTAATTTTTTGATCATGACCAAGGCGATCGCCTGGGATAAATATGCTCTGCCGATTATAGTCATTTTCTGGTATTTTCAAGCAAGAGATATTTACAATCGCCATGACTTTAACAGCTTCAACATCTACAAAGGAGATTCAAACATTCATGAACACCATGTCTCAGAAAGTCAAGTAAAGCTTCGAATTCAGGACAGCCCTCGCAAATCAATATAAACTTGTCATAAACTTGAGCTTGAGTCGGATCAAATTCATTTAAAATTTTATAGAATTGTAGATGCAAAGCAATCCTCATGTTGTGACCATTGTGATCACAGCATGGTTGCTTTCTACCGGTGTTTCTACTTATGTGCTTCTACCTGTTAGCGAGTCACCTTTAAGCGGTTGGGTGCTCTAAACCACTTAAAAAATTACAGACAGAGTAGACGTCTGATTTTTGTGGATCGAGGTACACATTACATCACTAGGTAGATTGCAATGAATCTAAAAACCTATGCGCCCCTAGCTGCAATTGTTGGGGTTATCGCGGCTGAAGTCGTAGTTGTTAGCCCTGTGCAAGCGGCAAGCTTAACTCCAGGAGCTTTTCAGCTGTCAGCCACTAGCCCCCAGGCTACCAATCTTACTGGCTTAACGCCTAACAGCTTTACGTTGCAGTTTAATGAGGCCTTCTTTAATCTCAATACGGGGACTAGTGCTCCAACCGGAGGATTTATAGGTCTCACAGAAGGTACGCTTTCAATTACTGATTTAACCTTTGACCGCAGCAGTTTAACCATCACTAACCCGTCAGGGGCTGGCGGGTATATCAATTTCATTAGTGGCCTATTTCTTAGCGGTGAGGAGGTCTTTGTTGATATCTTGGCCTCTAGTGAATTTATTGGGACTATGGTTTCACCCACCAATTACACGTTAGCTGGCCTGTTAGAGGGTCGGGTTAGAAGTGCCAGCAGTACAATCATCGCGACTGGGTCTTTATTCTCTCTAGAAATCGGTCGCTCTAGTACTGATTCTATTGGCATAGTAACTGTGCCAACTCCGGCGCTGCTACCAGGCTTGCTGGCCATGGGCGTAGCGGCCCTACGCCAGCGCAAACAGGAGACTGAGTCAACACAAGAGACAGAGGTAGAAGTCTAAGCGATCGGTAGTGATTGGGTATTTTACTGAATCAGCGGGCAGGCCATAGCCTGCCTGCTGTTTTCCAAGCTGGGTTTGACAACACCCAAGCAAACCTCTGGCCTATATAGCTATAGCCGACATCATTAGGACGTTTTGCTCACAACGAGCCCAGTCCGTCTATCCCATGAAAACGGGAATCCATTCGAGAGCAGTTACGGACTAGTAGATTCTCGTCCTACGCCTTCGCGGGGGCAGGCTCTCTGGGGGAATGACAGCGCTGTCCTAACCTGAGTGGCTATAGCTATACCTACAGCTTACAGAAGACGATTAGGCAAAGACCTTGGCCTAGCTAAGCTAACACTTTAGGCTTTTTACCCTGAAACATCAGCCAACATCAAGCAGGATAGGTCCCAGGCATATCAAGGAATCTGGGTTAGCTCAGTCTCAATCATCCTGATTTTCTGAAATTAACCTGAAAAGGATAGGCAGACCGTTGTAATTTGCACCTCTATTGAGCGTATTGATTATGGCTAATATACCGGTCCGCAAAGGCGGTTCTCAGGCTCTATATTCTTCCGGTCAAAGTCTCAGCATTATCGTTGGGTTGGCCTGTCTAACAGGCTTTTTAGTAGATGTGGCTATTCTGGCGGTTCCGCTCGACCCGCTTGACCTGCAATGGCGCATTAGCCTCTTGCAACAGGTGGGCGATCGCGGCATTGTGCTGCTATTCGGTCTCAGCCTGCTCACCTATGGGCTGCTAAATAACCGTTCTTGGCGTAAACAGCTGGCCCTCCTGTGCCTATTGCTGGGGGTAGGGTTTAGCCTGTCAGGGATTTTAGTCGTGCGGGACACACTGAAATTTCAGACCATGACGTTAACGACTATCACCCACCAACAGGCCCAAGTGCGCACTCAAATCGAAACCGCTCGCGCTAATCCGGCGGCGGTCTCGCCGGATCTAACGCCAGAGGCATTACAGCAAGCTGCTCAATTGCTAGATGAGCGGGTTAACATGGCCAAGCAAAACACGCGAACTGGGATGCTGAAGGTGGGAGCAGGCAGCATTGGCAACTTAGTGGTATTAGGTATTGCTCTCATTGCAGTCGGTAGATTTGGCAGTCAAGTGGGTCGATAACCTATCGCCCAACTTTTCTTTAGCTACACGGATCCTCAGATTTTATAAGTTGACCATAAAGACCTAAACTATTTTTCGGCTTTGGGAAACTTAATCGGAAGAGATAAGTGAAACTACGGATATATCCTACAGTTGCGCCGATGCTGCCTCCGAACTTCCCCTTAATCTCAATTATTATTCCGGTCTATAACGGCGGTCTGCCGTTCAAGATCTGTCTGCAAAGCTTAGATCGTTACCGCCCTAGCCACTGTTCTACCGAAGTGATTGTAGTGGCCGACGGTTGCACTGACGGCTCTGATACCTTAGCCAAAACTTTTGGCGCAACGGTACTTAGCACAACGGCCCCCGGTGGACCAGCCCGCGCCAGAAATATTGGTGCTCGCCAGGCCACTGGAGACATTTTGTTTTTTGTCGATGCCGATGTCGCCATCCAGGCTGACACCCTTGACCAAGTAGCAACCCTGTTTGCCCAAGCCCCCGATCTGGCAGCAGCCATTGGCTCCTACGACGACGCCCCAGGAGAAACCAACTTTTTATCTCAATATAAAAACCTCTTTCACCATTACACCCACCAAACCGCCCAAGAAGAGGCATCAACGTTTTGGGGGGCCTGTGGTGCTATCCGCCGCGATGTTTTCTGGACAGTCGGCGGCTTTGACGAGAACTACAAAAAGCCTTCTATTGAAGATATTGAACTGGGCTATCGGCTTAAGCAACAGGGTTACCACATTCGTCTCTGCAAAACACTACAGGTTAAGCATCTCAAGCGCTGGCAACCACTATCGCTATTGCGAGCTGAGTTTTTTTACCGCGCTCTACCCTGGACCCAATTACTGCTAAGTCGGCAGCAAATGACGAACGATCTTAACCTTAAGATAGTTACTCGCCTCAGCATTGCGCTTATCTTCGTATTATTTGGTACCCTATTTTCGGCGCTTTGGTTGCGTTTTAGCCTAGGCTTGGCTTTTGGGATAGCAGGGTTATTACTTGGGCTTAACTGGCCAGTCTATCATTTCTTTTATCGCCACCGTGGGCTGTGGTTCGCCCTACGCGCAGTACCCTGGCACTGGCTTTACTTTTTCTACAGCGGCACAGCCTACGCCCTTGGCCTAGTTCACTTTTATTTTGGCTTGAAGAGGCCTATTTTTAGTAAGTGAGTTAATTCAAGTTTAAATCAAGTCCAGGGTTAGCTTCAAACAGATTTGTGTTTCCTGATTTTCCAGTTTCATTCTCAAACTCTTAACACTTTAAAATTTTTATGTCTCAACCATCTCCTGTCGTTGTAATTGGTGCTGGCCCTGCTGGCCTCACGGCTGCCTACGAACTAGCTAAGCAAAATATTCAGTCGGTAGTTTTAGAGCAAGCCGATAAGGTGGGAGGCATCTCTCGCACTGAAACCTATAAAGACTACCGCTTTGATATTGGTGGACACCGCTTTTTTACTAAAGTAGGCGAGGTGCAAGCTTTTTGGCATGAGATCTTAGGCGATGATTTCATTCAGGTGCCTAGGCTATCGCGCATTTATTATGAAAACAAGTTCTACGACTATCCTCTTTCTCTCACCAAAACTCTCAAGAATTTAGGTCTGGGCCGCAGCTTTCTCATTTTGATCAGTTATCTAAAAGCCAAGCTGAGCAAATACCTAAACCCTTCTAAATTGCCGGAAACCTTTGAAGAGTGGGTGACCGATTGCTTTGGGGAACGCCTCTATCAGATTTTTTTTAAGACTTATACCGAAAAGGTTTGGGGCATTCCCTGCAATCAAATTCGGGCTGACTGGGCAGCCCAACGAATTAAGGATATGTCGCTCAAACGGGCGGTAATCAATGCCGTTTTTGGTAGCCAAAATGCCAAAAGTTTAATCAAAGAGTTTGACTACCCCAGATTAGGCCCAGGCATGATGTGGGAACGCTGTCAGGAAAAGGTTGAGCAGCAAGGGTCTACGGTACATCTCAACACTACGGTGACCCGCCTTGAACGAGAGGGTAGTCGAATTACGGCGGTAGTGGCCCAACAGGGTGGGGAAACGCTGCGGTTTGTAGGCGATCGCTTTATTAACTCAATGCCAGTCTCGGCCCTGGTACATCGGCTCGACCCCCCACCGCCGCAGGCAGTTTTAGACGCCGCTCGTGGGCTGAAATACCGAGATTTTTTGATTGTTGCTTTGATTATTGATCAAGATCAGTTATTTCCCGATAACTGGCTCTATATCCACAGTCCAGAGTTTAAGGTGGGGCGCATCCAAAACTTCAAAAACTGGAGCCCTGAAATGGTGCCCGACTCTAGTAAAACCTGTCTAGGCATGGAGTATTTTTGCAGCGAAGGGGATGCAATCTGGGACATGAGCGACGCCGACCTGATTCAGCTAGCTACCCAAGAGATTGCCACCCTAGACCTGGGCGTTGCCCGTAAGGATGTGGAAGACGGGGTCGTGATTCGGCAACGCAAAGCCTACCCAGTTTATGATGGCGACTACAAGCGGCACCTCAAAGTGTTGCAGGAGTATATAGAAGGATTTGACAACCTGCAAACGGTAGGACGTAACGGTATGCACCGATACAATAACCAAGATCACTCTATGCTGACAGCGATGCTAGCAGTGCGGAACATTCTGGGGGAAACCCACGACCTTTGGAATATCAACACTGAGCGTTCGTACCAGGAAGATTTTACGACCGAGGAGTGGAACCAGCGACAAAACAAACAGGTCTCAGTCAACACAGTTTTAGCCTCTGACCTCCAATAGTCAATGCTTTTAACCCCAATTTAGCCCTTTCGATAGCTTGTTGCCTCCATGCAAAATCCATTAGGCAATCGATTGCCGACTGACCACTGCTGCTGTCATCCGCTCGTTTCGGTGATCATTCCGGCCTACAACGCCGAACACTTTATTGCTCAAACCCTTGACTCTGTATTGACTCAGACCTATCAATCACTAGAAGTGTTGGTGGTTGATGATGGCTCTCAGGACGGGACAGCAGCCATTGTAAACAACTATATGGCAGCAGATTCACGAGTCAAGCTTTTGCAACAAAACAATGCTGGAGTTGCGGCGGCTCGAAACCTCGGTATTGAACGGTCGACCGGGGAGTTAATTGCTCCCATTGATGCCGATGATATTTTTTATCCTGAGCACATTGAAAAACAGGTCGAGATCTTTGCCACCTCGCCTCCATCGGTTGGATTGGTATATGCCTGGTCAGTCGATATCGATGAGGTCTCAACTCCTACGGGGGGCCTAAGAGCAGCCACCATTGAGGGCAATGTGTATAAAACGCTGATTTGCCACAATTTTATTGGCAATGCCAGCGCCTCTATGATTCGCCGTAGCTGCCTCAATGCGGTAGGAGGTTATAGCAGCAATCTCCGTGCTCAAAATGCCCAGGGCTGCGAAGATTGGGACCTATTTTTGCGTATTGCTGAGCAGTTTGAGTTTCGCGCTGTGCCCACCTTTTCGGTAGGCTACCGCAAACTGTTGAACAGTATGTCTAAGGACTATCGGCAGATGGCGCGATCGCACAGTCTGGTAATGGCCAACGTGCGTCAACGCTACCCCACGCTGCCGAACTTCTTGTTTCGCCTTTCAGCCAGCAACCTATATTTTTACTTCGCCCACCAAAGCAACGGGGGACACAACTACTCGACGACGTTGACCTGGCTGCGGCAGGCGATCCAAGCCGATCCGCTCACCTGCTGGATACGGCTAGGGCTTTACCAGCTGACCTTAAAAAGTCTTTGGGGTTGGGGGATGGCCCAATGGTCAGAGAGGCCCCGCCACGATCGCTCTACTCAGCCCCTACCCCTAGAGTTACCTAAGGCTCCGCATACTGTCCTTTGGGAAGTGAGATTACTATTGGCAGTAGGCAACGGCTTTCATTGGCTGATTTCTGCCCTAGCTCGCCAAACGCTAGCTCAACCTCAGCCCCTCAACTTTGGTACCAGGGAAAATGCTCTATGAAAGACGTGACCGTGGTCAAGCGCTTACTTCCCTTACTCAGGCTTTATCCCTGGGCGATCCCCGCCATTGTCCTGTTAGGAATGCTGGCCTCAATCTTTGAAGGGCTGAGCATCAGCCTGTTTATTCCAGTGCTGCAAAGCCTGATGCAAGACACCGTCCAGCCGGCAGAAGGCAGCATCCTGATGCAAACCCTGTTTCGGCTGATGGATAGAATTGCGGCGCGCGATCGCATCTGGGTCTTGCCAGCGCTGATCATGGGCTGCATTTTGCTCAAAAATTTGCTCAGCTACAGCAACTACCTGCTGTCAGCCTGGTTGCAGTCACACATCAGCCATCGGCTGCGGTCGCGGGTCTTTCAGCAACTGCTGCGGGTAGGCTACGACTACCTCGAAACCCAGGATTCTGGCAAGCTGATGAACACCCTGGCCGGAGAAACCTGGCGAACGGGAGAAGCCCTGTCTAAGCTGATTGGCTTGATCACCACGATCTGCACCACCGTGGTCTATGCCACGCTGCTACTGCTGATTTCGTGGCGGCTCACCCTGCTGATCGCGGTGGTGATGGCGGCCATTTCGATCGTGGTGCAGTGGGTGACGCGCTACACCACCCGGCTTGGCCAGCAAGCTGTACAAGCCAATGCGGACTTGGGCATTCGCATGTATGAAGGGCTGGTGGGTATGCGCACCATTCGCGCCTTTGGTCGAGAAGATCACGAACAGCAAACCTTTGACCACAAGTCACAACAAGTGCAGCAGGCCTTTTTGCGGCTCAATGCCCTCTCAAGCACGGTGCACCCCCTCTATGAGGTGCTGTCAGCGCTACTGGTGCTAGCGATTTTGGTGCTGTCGGTACAGTACGATCGCACTTTCTTGCCGGCCCTGCTCACCTTTTTGTTTATGCTGTACCGCTTACAGCCCCAGATGCAGCTAATTGATAGCTATCGCAATGGTCTTCAGTCTCTTTCTGGGTCAATCGACGATGTATTCACGTTTTTAGACACCCAAGACAAGCCCTATCTACAAACTGGCGTCATGCCGTTTCATGGCCTTCAGCAAGGTCTGCGCCTAGAAGCCGTGAGTTTTGCCTACCCCACCCAACCCAATCCGGCAGTCGACCGGGTTTCGTTAACCATTCCAGCGGGCAAGACAACGGCCTTAGTGGGGCCATCGGGGGCGGGCAAATCGACCCTAATTCACTTAATCTGCCGCTTTTACGACCCATCGGCGGGGACGATCTGGGTCGATGGGCAATCGCTCTCCAGCCTCAGCCTGTTAGACTGGCGCGCCCGAATGGCCATCGTCAGCCAGGATATTCATATTTTTAACGCCACCGTGGCCGACAACATTGCCTACGGACGGCTTGATGCAACCCGCGACGAGGTTATAGCCGCCGCGCAGCAGGCCCACGCCCACGAATTTATTCAGCAGATGCCCCAGGGCTATGACACCCCGGTGGGCGATCGCGGTATGCGGCTATCAGGGGGCCAGCGTCAGCGCCTCGCCCTGGCTCGGGCGATCGTGCGCAACCCCGATCTGTTGATTTTAGATGAAGCGACCAATGCCCTCGACAGCATCTCTGAGCAGCTGATTCAGGAGGCCCTAGAGCTATTTAGCCGCGATCGCACCGTGATTGTGATTGCCCATCGGTTAGACACCATTGAGCAGGCCGATCACATTGCCGTTATGCAGCAGGGTCGGGTGGTCGAGCAGGGCAACCTCGATAGCCTGTTGCGCCAGGGTGGGCTCTTTAGTCAAATGCACGGTCGGCAAAACTCCCTGCTCACCTCTTGAGCCATCGCCCCTAGGCCCGTTTTTATCTATTCAGCGTGATTCTTATGTCCTACCCTGTCGTCCAGCTAGACATTACCCAATCCTTACCCACCCTGACGCTATCGGCAGAGCAAACCGGCGTGGCGCTCGTGCTGCGCCGCCGCGATCGGCTGGTGGGGCGCATTTTGAAGGCCGTACCCACCCCCTGCACCCTGAGTCCCACCCAGCTAGAGACTTGGATTGCCGCCGAGCTTGGCCCTAAGCTGTTGCAAGAAAGCCTGCGGGAAGACCTGCAACCGCCTGTGGCCCTGACCGCTAGCCCCAGCCTCACGGTCGCCATCTGCACCAAAGATCGGCCCGATAATGTGGCACGGCTGCTGGCAACCCTAGTGCCTTTGCAGAGTGCAGACGACCGTACCCAATTTGAAATTTTAGTGGTCGATAACGCCCCTAGCGACGATCGCACCCAGTCTGTGGTGGCTACCTTTTCCACCGTGAGCTACGTTTGCGAGCCCAAGGCTGGCCTAGACTTTGCTCGCAACTGTGCCCTACACACCGCCACCACCGACTGGCTCGCCTTTTTAGATGATGATGTCACGGTTGATTCTCAGTGGTGGCGAGGCTGGCAAGAAGCCTGGGCCGAAAACCCCGATGCCGGAGCGATTACCGGCCTGGTGCTGCCCTACGAGCTAGAGACCCCAGCCCAAATTTTATTTGAGCAGCGGGGTGGCTTTGGCCGTGGCTTTGAGAAAATTCGCTATGGCCAGCAGCTGTCGCATAACCCCCTGTACCCCTGCGGGGCCGGTATTTTTGGGGCAGGGTGCAATATGGCCTTTCGGCGGCAGGTGCTGCTAGACCTAGGCGGCTTTGATGAAGCGCTAGATACGGGCAAGCCCTTGCCTGGCGGTGGCGATCTCGATATTTTTTATCGAGTTGTCCGAGCGGGGCATCCGCTGGTCTATGAACCGCAGTATGCGGTCTACCATCAGCATCGCCGCGAAATCAGTCAGTTGCGCCACCAGTATTGGACCTGGGGGCTGGGCTTTATGGCCTTTGTCGTGAAGTCAATGCAAACTGACCCAGCGATGCGATCGCGCCTGCGCCGCTTGATTGGCTGGTGGGTTCAAGATCAGCTCTGGCAGTTGCAGCAAAGCCTGTCTGGCCAGCATCTGCTGTCGCCCAAAATGATTTTGGCGGAGCTATGGGGCGGGGTAGTCGGTCTCTGCGGAGAATATGGGCGATCGCAGCAACGCAGTGAAGCCATCCGGAGGCAATACTCGTGAGCTACCAGCCGGTTTTGGAAACTGCTTTAAAGGGTCAATCAACGGCTTACAGCATGATTACGTTGTCTTTTTGGTGGGGCTATTGGGTAGGCCTTGGGCGGTTTATGCGTCTGGGTAATCAGAATTGTGGTCAGATGCTTGGCTGCGCCAAACCGACTACTTTTAGTCTCGCCACTGTATCTCAAGAAGAAGAATTAGTGCCATGACGACGTCCTCTCCCTATCGTCTAGTCATTCCAGCGGTGGTCGAAGGCAGCGAACGACCACTATGGTCAGTCATGATTCCTACCTACAACTGTGCAGGATTCCTACGAGAATCCCTAGCTAGTGTGCTGAGCCAGGCCCCTGGCCCCGATCTTATGCAGATTGAAGTTGTTGATGACGGATCTACCCAAGACGATCCTGAAGCCATTGTGCAAGAGCTGGGCCAGGGGCGAGTGAGCTTCTACCGGCAGCCGCAAAATGTCGGTTACATTCGCAACTTTGAGACCTGTTTGCTGCGATCGCGCGGTCACCTGGTTCACATTCTCCACGGTGACGATAGTGTCCTACCGGGATTTTATCAAAAGCTGCAAACCCTGTTTGCCCGCCATCCTGATATGGGTTTGGTCTACTGCCGTCACATTTTCATGGATGACCGTAGCCAGTGGCAACGAATTTCGGTTTTAGAGCAGAATCATAGTGGCCTACTCAATCAGGCACTAGAGCGCATCGTCACCCGCCATCCCATTCAAACTCCAGCTGTTGTTGTCCGACGTGCGGTTTACGAACAGTTGGGTGGCTTTGACCGGCGTATTCAACACAGTGGCGAAGATTGGGAGATGTGGTGTCGTATTGCCGCCCAATATTCCGTCGGTTACGAGATTGAACCCTTGGCCCTATATCGTACCCATGACAAATCGCTAAGTGGGCAGTCAGTACGCACCGGACAAGATCTAGAAAACGTCCGCAAAGCCTATCAAATGGTGATGACTTACTTACTCCCCCACCAAGTTGCCACCTTGGGCCACAGGGCAGCTAAATTTTGGGCATTGTGTGGCCTCAACAACGCCCTTCGTTTTGTCGAAAACAGAGACTGGCGGGCCGTATGGGCTCAGGTTCAAGCCGCGCTCAAATTTGATCACTCCCTCCATATGCTGGCGACATTCAGCGTTTACCTGGGGGTCGCTGTGCTCAAACAGCTACTCTTCCGTCAGGAGGACCGCCATATTTTGCCCGATGATGACCAGAGCAGTTCGAACCTATCAGCGCGGCCAGCAGCGACCCTATCCCCCGTGCTGCAATCCCAAGGGGAGGAACACCAATAATGCCAAACTTTCTTCCTTGGAAAATTCTGCATTTAGACTTGAGCAATCCCTTGGTCGCCTTACCAGCAGACAACCATTTACAGGGGTACTATATCGTGTTCTGGCAAAACACTATTCCTCTGGGCAAATGCCAGGTGCCTGCTGATGAACTGCCCCTCTCTGCAGCACAGGTCATGCAGCGGGCTATTGGGGCAATCACTCCTATGGTCAATCATTATTTAGCAGAGAATATTGAGGTTTCCTCCTCCCCCTTGATTATAGAAAAGGCGCTAGCCTCCCTAGTTCAAAAAATTGAAGGCAGCGATCGCACTCCCCAGATTCAGGATGCTGTAGCTCAAACATCGGTGGTAATTTGCACTCGCGATCGCCCAACACAGTTGCTTGAATGTCTTAAATCACTACAAAACCTATCACCAGCTCCTAAAGAGATTTTAGTAATTGACAACGCGCCCACCAGCACAGCTACCCAGACCCTAGTGCAGCAATTTCCCGACGTTCACTACGTGCTTGAGCCGCAGCCAGGACTCAGCGTAGCCCGTAACACCGGTATTCAAAACAGTACAGGCCAGTTTATTGCGTTTACCGACGACGATGTCAACGTTCACCCTCAATGGTTAATCCGACTGCATCGAGCGTTTGTTGACCCCGAAACTTTAGCAGTCACTGGCCTTATTATACCTGCCGCCTTAGAGACAGAGGCCCAGGTCATTTTTGAACTAGGTCAGGGTTGTCTCAGTGGAGAGTATCAACCTCAAGTTTTTGGTTCAGCCTTTTTTACGACCTACCGCCGACACGGAATGCCAGTTTGGAAAATTGGAGCTGGTGCTAATATGATATTTCGCCGTAAAGCTTTTGAGCACCTGGGACTATTTGATACCCGTTTAGGTGCTGGAGCCTCGGGTTGTAGTGAAGATTCAGAATTTTGGTACCGAGTCGTAGCAGCAGGAGGCAACTGCCGCTACGAGCCCACTGCAGTTGTCTATCATCACCATCGACAAGACCTCGCTCGACTACATCACCAGATGCATCAATATATGCGGGGGCACATCACTGCCCTTATTGTGCAGTTCTTCAAATACTATCACTGGGGAAATCTCTATCGCTTACTATTTGATCTTCCCAAACATTATTTAGGGCTGGGCCTGGGAATAGTTTTAAAGGGAAAATCTCCCAAACATCGCACCTATTGGGCTGAAGTCAGTGGTTGCCTTTCAGGCATTAACTATTACCTTCGCCATAAGAATTTAGAAGCGTTTGACTTCAACTTGGTTAATCAATCATTCCGGCCTAATGACAACATCGCCAGCCATAAACAAAGTACAGAAATTATTTGAAAGGACTCTTTAGATATGAATTCGCCTATTCAAACGACCGAAGACATAATTTCAGGAAAAAATACTCTGCCTGGCAAAAAGCCACTGGGTAAATTCCTGGCCTGCAACCCCTTTCCTAATCCCTTAACATTAGGCTTTTTCTATCGAGAAAAAATGCGGGCAATCTACACCATATCTCCCAATATCTCGTTTGAATCTATTCTAGAAGTTGGCGGTGGTCAGGGTGGTCTTACGGCACTCCTATATCCCAATGCCAATATCACCAACTTAGATCTCGACCCTAAATTTGCCCAGGCAGCTTGTAATCAAGCGCCCAACGTCAAATTTGTCTGTGGAGACGCCACTCAGCTGCCTTTTGCAGATGAATCTTTTGATGCGGTCACCATGTTTGATGTGCTAGAGCATATTCCTAACGATGGTGAAGCCATTGCAGAAGCATTTCGAGTTTTGAAACCAGGCGGGTATCTATTGGTTAGCACTCCCGATCAGTCAACCTGGCGCTTTCCCTACTATAGTATCTTCAAACCTATCTGCCCATTAGAAGCAGAGGTAATGGCTGAATGGGGACATGTTCGTAGAGGCTATACCTTGGAAAACCTGAAAATGTTAATGCCAGTGCCTTGCCAACAGTATGCCACGTTTATCAATGCTATTACTGTAATCAATCACGATATTGCCTTCTCAAAACTTCCTTTTACCCTTCGCTTCGTCCTTTTACTTGCCATTAGTCCCATTACTTGGATAGCTTATTGGCTGCATCGCCCCACAAAATCGGGCACTGAAACAGCCTCCTGCTGGCAAAAATGAGGGTTTGATTCATCAGTTTTTGAGCAATAGATATCGAATCATAGAGTGAAACCAAACCTATTCCTTGTTCTTCTATATGGCTCTAAAAAGTATTACTAATACCAAAGTCTTACTTATGGCTATTCTTGCAGTAGCTGCAGTTTTGCGGTTAATCCATATTAGCCAGCCATTCACAGATTATGCTAGCTGGAGAGAAGCAAGTACTGCCATGATGGCAGATAACTACTTCCGACGAAATTGGAATATTTTCTTCCCAGAAGTAAGTTGGAATGGTCCTGGAGAAAGCTATCAGGGCCGAGAGTTCCAGACTATTACCTATATTTCGGCCTTGCTATATATCTTCTTGGGCCAACATGATTGGGTTGGACGAGGCGTTGCAGTAGTTTTTGGCCTATGGGGAATATTTGCACTTTATCAACTAGTGCGTCAAGTTTGGGATGAAGAACATGCAATTGCTGCTGCTGCTATGATGGCACTGCTTCCAGGCAGTATTTTTGTTGATCGCTCCTTCCTTCCTGATCCAGCCATGGTTTCTTTAGTAGTGACCAGTTTTTGGATTCTAGTCACTTATCTAAATACTGAGAAATGGAAATATTTATTATTGGCCAGCATTATTGCTGCTTGGGGATTTTTAACTAAGATAACGGGCCTGATTGTTGGCATTCCTATGCTACATGCCATTTGGGTCATATCACGCCAAAAACAAGAGCAGATGCTTCTACCGAAGCGAGTTACTGCTATCATCTGTGCTTCTATTGCTATCCTGATTTCAGTAATTTCTTATTACCTTTGGGCTCGATACTTGGCCCAAACCTATCCTCCATACCATTTTGCTGGTAGTCACAACTGGCTTTGGGACTCGGGATTAAAAAGTTGGCTAGAGCAAAAATACTTTTTGAACAGCCTATACTGGAATTATGATCGCTATATTTGGACAAAGCCTTTAGCAATCTTGGTCATACTGGGATTTGTGCTAAAACCTCCACAGAGACAGCCAAACTCTCACCCTAGAGATACTAAAAATACTACAGTTCCACTGCCATGGATATTCCATTGGTGGGCGTTAGCTGGCTTAATCTACTATCTAGTTGGAGCAAAAGAGTTAGTCATAAATTCATGGAATTTCCATATTCTTAATCCTGCTGCTGCTGCTTTCGCCGGCCACGCTTTATTAAAGATTACCTCCTGGGCTCGACGCTTTGGTCAATTTCCTGCCATGTTGGCAGTTATTACTACAATAATGCTGGTAATAGGTGGAGTCGGGCACAAGCAGTTGCAAAAAATGTACTTCCCGCCAGAACCGCACTGGAACGCGACAGAAGGCTATCTTATGGGAATGGCTCTTCGAAAAATTAGTCAACCTGACGATTTAGTCGTAACTGTTCCCAACGATATTGGTGAACCTGTCGCTATCTATTATAGCCTTCGAAGAGGTTGGGTATTCCCTCCCCCTTGGCCAGGTATTAATTGGACAAAAATGTCGGAAGATGAAGATGCAGTTAACCAATTTGAGGAGCTGCGGCAATTAGGAGCAGATTGGTTTGGTATTGTTAATGAACATAGGGAATGGCTTTGGCAAAACAATCCTAAATTTATGAAGCATATTGAAAATACATGCGAAATTTATCAATCCAGCTCCGATTGGATAATTTATAGAATTCTTTAAAGCAACTAATTGAAGCAATCAATCTAGTTCTAAGAGCTAAAAGCGCTATACCTTTTCTTCTACAAATCATGAAATTCAATTATCTTGTAGAGACTTAATTGATGGTCTTTAGACACAGCTAATCCATCTCTCAAAACCTTTTTTAATGAACTGAAAGGTTGGCTGTCATTGAGTCATACTGGAGCTTTTAAGCCAAAAGATCAGATCTGCCGATGCTTTGGGATCACTACAATACATCCACCCCTAAAACCGATCTGACCACAATTTATTGAGGGGTATGCCACTCTGACGCCAGATCGGCCACAAGGGAATGATAACTGGCTGTAGCAAGACTAGTTTGTCGGAGTAAATCCTATATTTGACGTTGGCAAATTTCACTTGGCTTGAAATACACCATAACGATTTATTCTGTCCACTGTTCAAAGACAAACAATGAGGAATTTAAACATCTAAAAACTGGAGAAAGCTAGAGGACGAGGATAGACAAGAAATATTCCATGATGTAAATAGGCAAAAATTATGATCTGTACAGAAACCTTTGTCTATATTCATGAGCCCAAAACAGGAGGTACGTTTATATCGACTGTTCTGGATAAAATTCATCAACTCAAGATTAGTCAGTATGGTTTTCCAGGAAAAATAATTCCCTTACAGTTTTGCAAATCTAAGTATGGGAAATTTAAACACTACAGCAAGACGCTTAAGCATGTGACATGCACCTGTATTCCTAAAAATCATAAACATAAAATCATTTTAGCTTCTATTCGAAATCCGCTTGATTTATATGTTTCTGAGTATCATTTTGGCTGGTGGAAAAACAAAAGATATTGGAGCTGCTATCAAGAATTACCAGGATTTAACCCCCTGAAAGATTACTTTCCAGAAATTTCATTTGAAGAGTACGTACGTTTATTTAACCCATGCAAGCAATCTATAAAAACTTTAAGCGAAAAAGAGGTTAGATTTGGTATCGGCCCTTTCACAAAGCGTTTTGCAAGCTACTACTGCCAAGATCCTGAAATCCTCTTAAATAAATTAAATCAAAGCTATACTACTGGCATACATTACCAGGATGTAGTTACTGATATTCAAAGGAACCTATTCGATATTCGATTTATTACTACAGACAACCTAAATTGTCAGTTATATAACTTTTTAATTAATCAGGGCTATGAAAAAGCTGATATCGAATTTATCCTTGACTTAGACAAGATAAGGCCTAAAAAATCAAAGCAGCGTAAAGAGGCATGGCAAGACTATTATAATCCAGACTTGAAGAGTTTTGTGCTCGAGCAAGAAGCGGTTTTGTTTGACCTTTTTCCTCAATTTAGTGGCTGGTGATTTAATTTGAATTAATTAAACATCTCTATGTAGATTTTTAACGCTCAAAGGTTTGTTGACATGGTTTCTCCTAAGCATAAAAAACCTGCTTCTACAATTGCCATTTTTCCCTGGGGAAATGTCATCGAAGATTTCCTTCAGAGCATTGACCTCACCCTAGATAAGTTTTGCGATGAAATGACTGGCGGGTGGCTTTTTGGCTACGTTGAAGCTCTTAAAAAAGTTGGCATTTCATCAGTTTTAATATGCGTTTCAGCTAATTTAGTTCAACCTGTTCGTCGTATACATGTGCCAACGGGTGCAATCATCTGGTTATTGCCAGCACCGAAGAGTTATTTGTCAATTCACCAGAATATGATTAACCCCTATGGGCATAACGTCAATGCTACCTTTGGGGAAGTGCATAAGCTGAATTATTTTGGGTTAAGCATATTGAGGGAAATAGCTCCTTATCTTTCCACACCGCTTAGAGAAATCGCAAAAGTTCTGAAAGACGAAGATTGTCAAGCTATTCTATGCCAAGAGTATGAGTATGCTCGGTTTGACACCTGTGTGCTACTGGGTAAGTTTTTGCGTCTTCCGGTTTATGCATCTTTTCAAGGGGGAGATTTTCAGCTAACTAAACTAGAAAATCTATGGCGTCGTTGGTTAATTCATGCCTGTGACGGATTGATTGTGGCCACGCACAGCGAAATTAGCCGTCTGCAAAGACAATATGATTTGCCCCAAACGAAAACTACGCAAATATTTAATCCGCTAGATTTTAGTCTATGGCAAGAAAACCAGATCGGCGTGGCAGAGCGCTGCGCCCAAGTGCGTAGTCAGCTCAATCTTCCATTAGATGCCGTGGTGGTCGTCTACCACGGGCGGATGGAACTACACCGAAAGGGGCTGGATATCTTGCTAGAGGCTTGGGCACAGCTTTCTAACCAATATCCAAACCAGAACTGGTGGCTGCTGCTAGTGGGTACAGGTAGCGATGCGGCTGAGTTGAGCGATCGCATTGCCGCTCTACCCAAGCAAACCGTGTGCTGGGTCAACGAATACATTCTCGATCGCAGGTTGTTGCAGCAGTATCTCTCGGCCTCTGATCTCTATGTCTTACCGTCGCGCCACGAGGGCTTTCCCGTCGCGCCCTTAGAAGCGATGGCCTGTGGTTTGCCGGTCGTCGCCACTGAGGTTCCGGGCATACCGGATATCTTAAAGGACCATGAAAACTCAGGCGGCATCCGTGTACCCCGGGAAGACCCTACCCAGCTAGCCCTGGCCCTAGAGCGCCTATTGAACGATGCCGACCTGCGCCACCGTTTGGGTGAAAATGCCAGACAACGGGTAGAACACCATTTTTCGCTGGTTTCGGTAGGGCAGCAGCTTAAAAATCTGATGTTTCCCCATTGCTGATCGGGTCGAGGCGACAAGAAACAGCGGCAGGTACCGATAATCAGCCTGATACCACATCCGAATCCCATACCCCGATTCCCAAAAGGTCAAACTGTAGGGGCGCAGGGCTTGCGCCCGGTTAAATCGGGGGTAGCCAAGTAAGGTTTGATGTTAGAAGCCTTTTAGAGTGGCCTCATCCACCTGGCGCAGCAAAATCACGGTGATATCAGTCTGCTGGGCAATTTCTAGGGGCACATTACCTTTGATCACCTGGCTGAGTAGATTCTCTCGGGAAGCGCCGAGCAGAATGGCGTCGCTGCGGCAGATGGCGGCTAGATCGACGATCGCTTGGGACACCGAGGGGTGAGTCAGCACCTGGGTATAGACCGGGTGCTGCAAACTAGCTTCTAACCCATCGGCCATTTCTGAAATGTGCTGGGGAGTGAGACACTCGCCCTTTTCGGGGTGGCAGATGGTGCAGAGCTGAATTTCGGGGGAGTGCCCCAGGGTGAGCAGGCCGGGCAGCAGTGCCTGGGCGCTCTGGGCGTTGGGGCCGCCCGCCGTGGGGATCAGCCAGTGGTTAAAGGTGAGATTGCGGCCAGGGCGCACCACGACCACTTGGCAGGGGGCCTGGCGAATTAAGGTGTCGACGACGCCGCTGATCACACGACCAGGGGTGAGGCTAGGGTGATGCCAGCCCATCAGCACCAGGTCGATGTGGCGCTCTTTGATCACTTCGAGCAGGGTACGGCCAATTTCGTGGGCAGCTCGCACCTGAAAATGTACTGACAGGCCGCTGTTTTCGGCGTAGGAGAGGGCGAGCTGGCGCAGGGGTTCTACCCTCTGTAAATCGACTTTGGCCTCGGCGGGGGCAACACTACGAGAAACCGGTACTACGTGGACGCACTCTAGCTCGTAATGCAGTCCGTGGGCGATCGCCGCCGCTATTTTGATCAAATCGGGGGCGGTGCGGGGGTCGGCCAGGGGCACCAGCAACCTGCCCCGCCCTGTAGCTGGCCCGCGCTGCTGAAACACCACGTAGGAGGGTTCGGCCTGGGGGCCAAGCTCAGCCAGCTCACCGCTGACCTGGTCAGACTCGGCCCGAATAATATCGGCTCGGGTGATGATGCCCACCAGCTTGTTGCCCTCGGTGACGGGCAGACGACTGAGCTTGAGGCGGTTGAGCAGGTGCAAAACCCGAGGTAACGTGGCTTGGGGAGTGACGGTGACCGGGTGGGGAGTCATCACCTCCGCCAGGGTGAGATAGTTGTCTAGCCCCTGGGCGGTCGCCTCGCCCAGGTCGCTCTGGGTGACAATGCCCACCAAGCGGCCACCTTCGAGCACCGGAAAGCCTCGGTGGTGCGATCGCGAAAAGGCCTGAGCCACTTCGGGCAAGCTCATCTGGCTAGAAAGGGTTTCGACTCGGCGCTGCATCAGGTCGGCGGCCTTGAGGTTGGCCCAGGGGTTGTTGGCCTGGGCCACCGGTTCGAGGTGAATGCCCTGGAGGGCCAGCAGCCGGTTGTAGATAGAGCCGTTGTTAGCGCGATCGGCGACCAGGTAGGCAATGCCCGAGCCAATCATCAGGGGCAGCACCAGGTTAAAGTTGGCGGTCATCTCAAACACGATGACGATGGCGGTGATCGGCACCCCAGTCACCGCACTAAAAAATGCGCCCATGCCCGTCAGGGCGTAGGTGGTGGTAGTCGCCAATTCTGCCGGTAGCGGCCAAGCCCCAAACCCGGTGTAGACGCCCTGGGCCAAAAAACTCACCAGACAGCCCAGCGCTGCCCCCAACACCAGCGAAGGGGCAAAGATGCCCCCAGCAGCCCCCGAGCCGTAGGCCAGCAAGGTGAGCAAAAACTTGACTACGAAGGCGATCGCAATAAGCTGCCAGCCCGCCGAGCCAGTGACCAAAAATTCTTGCAGGCCGGTGTTATCAATGGCGGCTACCGGCACAAAGACCCCCACCAGCCCAGTAATCAACCCCGCCAGGCCAATGCGCCCCGGCAGCCCCAGCCCCTTAAACTGCCGAAAAAAGGCCAAACTGCCAAAAATGCCGCTGCGAAACAGCGATCCCAGCAGCCCCGCCAGCAGCCCCAAAATAATCAAAAACGGCAGATCCTGCACCGACAGGCTAATCGGTCGCGCATCCATAACCAGATTGAGCCCCTGCCCCCCCAGCAGCCGCGACACCACCGCCCCAATAAATGAGGCCAAAATGGCGCTGCCCAGAGTCAAGTCCGAAAAATCTTGGAGCAGCTCTTCAACTACAAACAGCACCCCGGCAATGGGCGCGTTAAATCCCGCCGCCAGACCCGCCGCCGCCCCGGCTGAGATTAACTGCCGTCGATACTCTGGTGAGGTGGGTACCCAGCGGCTGAGCTGTGCCGCCAGCGCCGCTCCAATCTGCACCGTTGGCCCCTGTCGCCCCAGGGAAAGCCCCGACCCCAGCGCCAGTAGGGTGCTGCCCAGCTTCACTAGGGCCACTCGCAGGTTCAACGGAATTTTGGCAAAGCCCAGGGCCGCCTTCACCTGGGGAATGCCGCTGCCCGAGGCTTCGGGAGCCAGCCGCTCGACTAGCCACCCTGAGAGCCACCCACCCCCTAGCCCAATGGCGGGCAAAGCAAACCACAACGGCAACGTGCTAGAGGTACGCCACAGGGTGAGCAGCTCTACCCCCTGCTTCAGCAGCACCGCCGCTAACCCCGACACCAGCCCAATGACACACGCCTCGACAATAGCCACCCGTTTGCGGCTCAGCAACGGTTCCAGGCGCTTCTGCAACATCACAATGGTGGCAGTCTTATAGGGCAACAAAAATCAGCAGCAGCCGGGGAAAGCGCTGGGTATGCGTTAGCCTTCTAAGCCGCCCCAAACTAACCCCAAACTAACCCAAAGTGTAGCCCGTAATTAAAACGCTAGGGATGTAGTTCGCAATCGGGAAAGCGGCCCAGCCCGTTGGCTTCCACAATGGCGTTTCGGCACCTCAGGGGCGATTTGCCAGTCATCTCCGATAACCGCTGAAGGCTGATGGCGGGCGTACCGCCGCGAGGGGCCTTCATGTACAGTCTGTAGGCGACTTCCAGCACCTGGTCATCCAACAGCAGGGGCTTAACTGTGGCACTAATTACATCTAACATGGCGGCAGGAGAACTCGATATATCCGTATGTTCACGGATGTTGCCGCCTGGGCTGTCTACCTAGAGAGAGGTTTGCCGGGTATAGATTGGCCAGGCAACGCCGCGACCCGACTGCCTTTCACTCAAATCGCTGCTCTAGGGCCTGCCAAGCCAACAACTCATACCCCCCGGCCCGATAGACCAGTAGCCCCACCGGGCCACCGATCGCAGGATTGGTCAGGGCCACCACGGTCTGCGGCCCAAACAGATCGTTGTACAGTACTCGGTTGTCTTGGCCCAAAATAATTGTCTTAGGCGCAGTGGGCTCGACCTGCAATCGCCAGTTTTTGAGCTGGGTTAGGGCCGCCTCGTCCCAGGTGAGCACGCGCTCGGGTTGACCGTCGCCGGTCAGGTCAAGGCTGTGCTGGGGCACATTGGCCAGGGCTGCAGCAAAGTCTGGCGGTGGCGGCTGGTTGCCAAAGAGAGCACGGGCGATCGCCGTGCCCAAGGCCCCGACCTCGGGCTGCTGTCGCTGGCTGGCATCGAGCCACATCAGCGCTCCCTGGGAAAAGACCAGCGGCGGCAGCGGCCCCTCCCGCATGGCCGGGCCAGTAGCCAGTAGGGTGGGGGTGCCCTGGGTCAGCGTTAGCCCCCGCACGGTCAACGGCCCTGGCAATCCTGTGGTGGGGCCAGTCCAATGCAGCAGTTGGGGAGAGGCCTGGGCCGCTGGCTGCACCGCTGGCCACGCCGCCGCTGGGGTTGTCCCGGTGGGCAGGGTCAAGGAGCCTGACTGCCAGCCTAACCCCTGGCGCACCGCCCGCAGATTGATGGCATACCACTGACCCAGGGAGGCATCCAACGATTGCCCCGGAGCGGCATAACCCTCGACCGGTGCCGCAATCGGCTGGGCCTGACCGATCAGCGCCTCTACCGAGGGCAGTGCCACTACCGGCAGACTCGACGGCTCAGCGGCGGCTGTAACCTGGGTGCGGCTGGCATTGTTTGCCCTGGCCACGGGCTGGGTCTGGGCCGTAGCTAGAGCTGCGATCACCTTTGCCAGGCGCTGTTGGGCCGCTGCAGGTACCGGCTGCCGGGCTAACCAGTCCTGGGTGGCTCCATCGCGGTTGGCCGGCTGGTTTTGCTGGGCTTTGAGCACCAGGCCACCCCATACATAGACTGCCGGGTCGGGGTCGGGCAACGCGGCAGCGGCGCTAATCCGGTTCCACAGTCGGCCCCGGTCAGTCCCGAGGCGGTTGAGCACCGCAGGCACCAAGTCCGGGTGCGCCTCTAGCCGAGCCAGCGCCGGTTCCCAGCGCCCGTCAATTACCAAAGCCAGAATGTGTTGCGCCGGGGTAGACCAGTCTTGGTCGGCCTGCTGTCGGGTGATAGCGGCGTGACGCTCCATCAGCCTAAGCTGGGCCTCTGCCTCTGGGTTCCAGGCTTGGCCCAAAGCAGGTTTAAGCTCGCTGAGGTGAGCCTGGGCCTGGCTCCACAGCCCGGCTCGGGCCAAGCGTAGGGCCTGCTGGTAGCTGCCGGCTTTTCCCCCTGCATCCACCGGCAGTCGTAGCCACGATACCGACTGCAAGCGCGGCGGTGTGCTGGCGATCGCCTGCAATCCGCGCAGGGCTGGCTCTAGCCCCACGGTTTCGTCCACCAGCAAGTCTGTGGGGCCATCGCCATCGAGGTCGGCCCACTCGGGCAGGCGATTGGTGGGGCTGCTCCAGGGGGTGAGCAGGGTGAGTTGCTGGGCCTGGTGAGCCACATGGAGCAGATGGCCGTAGCGCAGGGTTAACCCCTGCTGTTGCCAGGTGCCCTCTAGGGTAAGCCAGGTGTCGGTCGTCGTCTGGTCTGGCGGCTTGGGCAGCACCACCAGCCGGGTAAAAGCAAAGGTGGGCGGGGCAGCGGTTGGGGACTGGGGATTGTTGAGCCAGGGGGCCAGCACTGTCTCTCGCTCCAGGGGAGCAATGGTCGCGGTGGCGATCGCCCGCCACTCCCCGTCACTCCCGTCAGTCTGAAATAAGACCAACGAGGCGATCGCCCCTGTACTCGCCTCCAGCACCGGCACAATCATCAAGCCAGGCTCAGTATCGCCAACGTTGCCCAGGCGCAGGGGGTCACCCAGACGCTGGTTAGCGGCCTCCGCCTGGTGGCGCAGGTCCTCTAGAGTAGCGGCGGGGGGCAGATCGACCTGGGGCGATCGCTGCCAGGCCAGCACCCGAGGCGCTGCCTCAGGATCGAGCATGAGCTGCAACCCCAGGCGAAAGCTAGCGACCAGCAGCACCAGCGCCCCGCCCAGACTCGCGATCGCCAGCAGCAGCCATAGCCAGCGCCAAGACCGCCGCGATCGCCCCCCTACCCATATTTGAACTAAACCAGGAGCGCTGGGGGTGGGGGCCTTAGGGCGAAGCGAAGAACGAAGAGACATGGGCAACGGCACCGCGCCAAGTTTACCTGCAACTCTATCCTAGGATGCGAACTTGCGATCCCCGCCTCGCGGCTCATCTGCCGATCGTTTTTTGGCTCTAATACCGAATCTTGGTTGATTGCCCCCGATTCAGCAGGGCACATGCCATGCGCCCCTAGGGGTTGACCGTTTGGGATTCGGGGTTTTGCAAGTTTGTCGTCGGATTTGGGATTATCCCAAATCCTATTTGCCTACCCCTGATTTGTAGGGGCATTGCAGTGTGTCACGCGCTGTAAGGTTGTGCCCCTATAGGCGACACAAGGTTATGCCCCTACGAGATACCGGTTTCGAATCGGGGTTTTGTGGGTCGGGTTTGGTATAAGACTTGATCATAGAGGCGTTCAGCGACCTGAAAGTGGCCTGGCTTCTCTAGGGCAGACGTTGTGTCGTGGTTGGCAGCGGGAAAGCTGGAATGGTGAATTCGGCGATCCGGTCAGGCCCCATTACCAACCCTGCTGATGTTTATCTTTAAGCAATTAGCCTCTAGCAAAATTCGGACGCGAATTTTCGTCGGTTACCTCTGTGGAGCCCTGACGCTGACCGCCGTGGGCACAGTCATGTATTACGCCGTCGGGCAAATTCGCCACCGGTTGGTTGCGGTGAGTGCGTCCCAACAGCAGCTCTCCCGCGCCCAGCAAATCGTCTGGCTAGACGAAGTGCTCACCCAGTCAATGCGCAACTACGTGTTTACCCAAGACAGCCGCTGGCAAGACCGCTACAACCGTGTAGAACCCCAGCTCGATGCCCTGCTTACTGCCGCCCAGGCCAACGCCACCAATACCGAAATGCAGTCGTTGTTTGCCCAGCAAGACACAATCAATAGGCAGCTAGTGCAGCTAGAGACCGCCGCCTTCGACCTGGTCACCGCCGGGCAGTCGGCCCAAGCGGTGGCTCTGCTCGACGGCCCAGAGTACCAGCGATTGAAAGAGGCCTATACCGACACCATCGAGGGTCTCCTCAACAACTCGCAAAACGGCCTAGCCGCCTTTGAACGTGACTTAGAAGGTACGCTTACCTTTTCTTCCCGGCTGGCGCTCTACATTTTGTGGGGCAGCATTTTGGTTGGCGTCGTGGTCGTTGGCCTCGCCTACTATTTGGCAGACCGCATTACCCAACCCATTCTGGTCACCGCTGCGATCGCCCAGCGAGTCGCCGACGGCGATCTTCAGGTTCCCATTCCAGCCGGTGGCGAAGATGAAATTGGCCGCATGCTCAGCGCACTTCAGACGATGACCACCCGCCTCTCCACCATCATCCAAGCTGAGCAGGCGGCCACTAAGCGCATGCTAGACATTTCGGCTCACCTCAACGAGGCCGCCCAGGGGCTTTCTCTCGGCAATGCCAAGCAGGCCGCTGGGGTGGCGCAGACCACCGTAGCGATTGAGCAAATGAAGGCCATTATCAATGGTCACGTAGACCAGGCTAAGTACACCTATACGTCGGCCATTCAATCGGCCACCATGGTCGATGAAGGCCAGCAGGCCGTCACCGAAACTGTACAGGCCATTCGAGACATTATCGCCAAAATCAGCGTGATTGAAGACATCGCTGAGCAAACCCACCTGCTCGCCCTCAATGCCACCATGGAGGCCGCCCGCGCCGGTGAACACGGCAAAGGCTTTGCCGTCGTGGCCAAAGAAGTGCGTAAGCTCGCCGAGCACAGCCGCCTGGCCGCCGAAGCAATCACCACCCTGGCCGATCGCAGTATGGTGGTGAGCAACCGTACCGGCGACCTGTTTAAGCAAATTGTGCCTAGCATTCAGCAAACCTCGGGGCTCATGGCTAAAATCACCCGCTCCAGTCTGGAACAAAACCACGGCATTGCTCAAATCAACGAGGCTATGGTGCATCTAGACGAAGTCACCCAGCACAATGCCGCCGCCGCTGAGCAGCTAGCCACCTCTAGCCACACCATGGCCGTCCAAGCCGCCCAACTACAGCAGACCATGGCCTACTTCAACCTTGAAGACTAAGAGTGGTTTTAAATAGGAGTGGTTTTGAGGTCGATCAGACCAGTGCGAAAGGGATTGGAGAGAGGATAAAGCGGTCAGGCTGTTCCCAAGCCATCGCCTCCCCACAATTGTTGCTGACGATTGAGACCATTGCCGCCCTAAAATTAGGGTTTACCCTTTCGCCTCCTCCTCTGCAATGCCCACCGACTATCTCGAACGCATTCTCACCGCCCGAGTTTATGACGTAGCACAAGAAACCCCCCTAGAGGAGGCCTCCAGCCTGTCGGCGCGGCTGCACAACCGGCTGCTGCTGAAGCGAGAAGACATGCAGTCGGTGTTTTCTTTTAAGCTGCGGGGGGCTTATAACAAAATGGCTCACCTGTCTCAAGAGCAACTGGCCCAGGGGGTAGTGGCCTCGTCAGCGGGCAACCACGCCCAGGGGGTAGCGCTGGGGGCCAAGCACCTGGGCACCCGCGCCATCATTGTCATGCCTACCACCACTCCGGCGGTCAAGGTCAACGCGGTCAGGGCGCGGGGGGGTGAGGTGGTGCTCTACGGCGAAACCTACGATGACGCCTACGCCCATGCCCGCCAGCTAGCCGCAGAAAAAGGCATGGCCTTTGTGCACCCCTTCGACGACCCCGATGTGATCGCAGGCCAGGGCACCATTGGCATGGAAATGCTGCGCCAGCATCCCCGGCCCATCCACGCGATCTTTGTAGCGATCGGTGGCGGCGGCCTGATTTCGGGGATCGCGGCCTATGTCAAGCGGCTGCGGCCCGAGATCAAGATTATCGGTGTAGAGCCCATTGAGGCCGATGCCATGTCTCAGTCGCTGAAAGCTGGGGAGCGGGTGCGGCTCAGCCAGGTGGGGCTATTTGCCGACGGTGTAGCCGTGCGCCAGGTCGGGGAAGAAACCTTTCGCCTCTGCCAGCAGTATGTAGACGACATTATTTTGGTGGGCACTGACGATATTTGCGCCGCGATCAAAGATGTGTTTGAAGATACGCGATCGATCTTAGAACCCGCCGGAGCGCTGGCGATCGCCGGAGCCAAAGCCTACGTTGAGCGCGAGGGCATCACCGACCAAACCCTGGTGGCTGTGGCCTGCGGAGCCAATATGAACTTCGATCGCCTGCGGTTTGTGGCCGAGCGCGCCGCCATTGGCGAGCACCGGGAGGCCATCTTTGCCGTCACCATCCCCGAAACGCCGGGCAGCCTCAAAGCCTTCTGCGAATGCCTCGGCACCCGCAACCTGACCGAGTTCAACTACCGCATCGCCGACAACCACGAAGCCCACATTTTCGTCGGCCTAGAGGTGCAGGGCCGGGCCGATGCCCAAAAAATGGCCCAACTGTTTGAATCGGAAGGGCTCAAGACTCTAGATTTAACCGATGATGAACTCTCAAAAATGCACCTGCGCCATATGGTCGGCGGCAAGTCGCCCCTGGCCCATAACGAACTGCTCTACCGGTTTGAGTTTCCTGAGCGCCCCGGTGCGCTGATGAAGTTTGTCAACGCCATGAGCCCCGACTGGAATATCAGCCTGTTTCACTACCGCAACAACGGCTCCGACTATGGCCGCATTGTTACCGGCATTCAGGTGCCGCCCCAGGAAATGGCCCAGTGGCAGGCGTTTTTAGATGGCCTCGGCTACCAGTACTGGGACGAAAACCAAAACCCCGCCTACAAGCTGTTTTTGGGTTAGTATCCGGCGATGCAAGGCAGCCAACTGTTCCTGATAGCAAATCCGAATGGCATAACCCCGATGCCCAAAAGGCCCAATCGTAGGGGCGCATGGCATGCGCCCTGCTAAACCGGGGGGTAACCAAACAGGATTCAGTGTGATAGTGCAAACATCTATTGGGTGAGGAGTACTGCCCCCATCAACTCTATAGAAATCGCTCCTGGCAGAGCTGGCGGAAGTGCTCGCCCCGCTGCTCGAAGTTAGGGTACTGATCGAAGCTGGCGCAAGCGGGGGAGAGCAGCACCACGGCAGCTCCCAGGGCGGGGGCGAGTTCGGCCCCCCGCTCTACCGCTCGATCCATCGTTTCGACGATTTCATAGGTGCTATACCCAGCGGTATCTAACCGCTGGGCAAACTGGGGGGCGGCGTCGCCAATCAGCAGCACGGTGGCAGCCTGGGCTTGAATGCGCTCTACCCAGGCGGTGTCGTCGCCTTCTTTGGCTTCGCCGCCTGCGATCAATACTGTCGGGGCGGCCACCGATCGCAGCCCCACCTCAGCAGCGTCATAGTTAGTGGCCTTCGAGTCATTGATAAAGTCGATGCCCTGCCAGGTGCAGATATGCTCTAGCCGGTGGGGCACCCCCGGAAACGATTCAACACCAGCGGCGATCGCCTCACCATCCAATTCTGCTAAACAAGCCGCCGTTACGGCCAGCAGCAGGTTTTGCCGGTTATGGTCGCCCACCATCCGCAGGGCATCGGCCCGGACGATGTCAATGCCCTCAAACTTGATCCAGTCGCCTTCGATGTAGGCGCAGGGGCGCAGGGGTGCGATCGCCCCTCGGCCTGCGGCGCTGGTCCAGTGGGCCGAGACAAAATCTGGGCTCAGGTGCTGCCGTAGGTAGGGGTCGTCGCCATTAAACACCGTTAGTTCTGAACGATGCATCAGGGCAGCCTTGATCTGAGCGTAGTTTTGAACGGTGCCGTGCCGTTGGAGGTGGTCGGGGGTGAGAGTGGTCCACAGACCAATTTTGGGAGCCAGGGTTGGCGAGGCCTCAATCTGGTAGCTGCTGAGCTCGGCGATCACCCAGTCGGGCACGGTGGGTTCTAGGGCCAGTTCACAGGCGGCATAGCCAATATTGCCGCAGGCGGGGGCATTCAGCCCTGCCGCCTGAAAAATAGCGGCGGTGAGGGCCGTAGTGGTGGTTTTGCCGTTGGTGCCGGTAATGCCCACCCAGGGGCGGTCTTGTAAAAAGCGCCAGGCCAGCTCTGTCTCGCCAATTACCTCCAGGCCATTGTCGCGGGCGGCGGCCAGCGGCGGGCTATCCCAAGGAACCCCGGGGCTGACCACTAGGAGGTTTGTCCGGCTGTCGGGCACGAAACTGTAGTCGAGCAATACGGTGATGTCGTCTTGGCGCAGAGACTCTTGCTGGGCTACGAGGGCCGGGCTAGAGCCGCGATCGCTCAGCACCACCGACCAGCCTTCGCGACGCAGCAGACGGGCTGCCGCTACTCCAGATTTACCTAAACCGATAACGTGGGCATTTTTCATGGCATTGCTACCCCTTCACGATCGCCCCAAAGTCGCCCAGCACCAGGGCGTGGTTACGCAGTAGGCCCAGCAGGTTGAGCCGGTTTTGCCGTACCGCCGGGTCTTCGGCCATCACCAGCACGCTGTCGGGGCCATCAAAGAAACCACTGACTACCGGCGCAACCTGCTCCAGACCCGCCACCAGCTGATCGTAGTTGCGGCTGGCCTGAGCGGCCTGGGTCTGGGGCAGTAGAGTCTGGAGGGCGGCAAAAAACGCCAGCTCTGCCTTGGCCTCTAGGGCGGCAGGGTCGATCACCCCCTCAGGGTCGAGCACCTGGGTCTCTAGGGTGCCCTGGGCGGCCAGCCGGGTGGCCCGGTTTACGGTTTCGTAGACTTTCTCCATGCGGCCACTGCGACGCATCGCTTGCAAAAACAGGGCGCGGTCTTTGACGTCTAAGGGGTCGGCCAGAGCCCGCTCGCCAATCACCGCGTTGACCAAGTCGTAGTCAATGCCCAGCTCATCTTGCAGGAGGGTTTGCACCCGCTGCAAAAAGAAGTCGTAGAGCTGATTGCGTAGGCTATCCGGCGCGTCCACGGTTAGAGCCGGGTCTTGGGCAAAGTCTTGGACGACGGTATCGAGCAGGCGAGCCAGGTTGAGGGGCAGCGCCGCCGCCCAGATAATATTCAGCACGGCATTGGCGGCGCGTCTGAGAGCAAAGGGGTCAGAGGAGCCGGTTGGCAGCTGCCCGGTGCTAAAAATGCCCACCAGGGTGTCGAGGCGATCGGCAATGCCCACCACCTGGCCCACCAGGGTTTGGGGCAGGCTATCCTGCGCGCCCTTGGGGAGATAGTGCTCGGCCAGGGCGGTCGCCACAGCCTCAGGCTCGCCGCTGTGGAGGGCGTACTTTTGGCCCATGATCCCTTGCAGCTCAGGAAACTCGCCCACCATCTGCGTCACCAGGTCAGCTTTGCAGAGGTAGGCGGCCCGGCGAATGTGCTGGCGGGGCTGGGCGGCCAGATTGAGCTGATCGCAGAGGTGGTCGGCGATCGCCCCAATCCGCTGCACCTTCGCCGTCATCGACCCCAACCGTTCCTCAAAGGTAACGGTTTCGAGCTTAGCGACAAAGGCATCTAAGGGCTGGGCGCGATCGGCATCGTAGAAAAATTTGCCATCGGACAACCGCGCCCGAATTACCCGGGCGTTACCCTCGGCAATAATGGCGTCTTTGCTGGGGTCGCCGTTAGAAATAGTGATAAACATCGGCATCAGCGCTAGCCCGTCGGCACTCTGCTTCAGCGGAAAATAGCGCTGGTGGCTTTCCATTTCAATGATGGCGACCTCGGGCGGCAGCTCCAGAAATTCTGGGTCAAACTTGCCGACGACGGCGTTGGGCCATTCCACCAGGTTGGTAACCTCATCGAGCAGAGAAGCCGAAATCATCGGCACCCCCCCTAGCTGTTTGGCCGTCTCTTCTACCTGACGCTGAATCAGCAGACGACGGGCCGTAGGGTCGATCTCAACGTAGGCCTGGCGCAGGGCTTCTACGTAGTCTTGGGCACGGCGCAGGGTAACCGGGGCAGGATGCAGCACCCGATGGCCCTGGGAGATGCGATCGCTGACGCACACCAGCGACCCGTTCTCGATGGTCAGGGGCAGCACCTCGCCATCCATCAGCGTCACCAGCCAGCGAATCGGTCGCGGAAAGCGCAGGTCGCCATCGCCCCAGCGCATAAACCGCTTGCCCTCCAGGCCCCCAATCCATTGGGGAATTAGCTCGGTCAAAATATCGGTGGCGGCCCGCCCCGGAATCGTTTGGGTGACAAAGACAAAGGAACCCTTGTCGGTGTCGCGCACCTCTAGGGCAGATACGTCTACGCCCCTAGATTTGGCAAACCCCTGGGCAGCTTTAGTGGGCTGACCATCTTTGAAGGCCGCCTGGGCCGGGGGGCCTTTGACGTCTTCAGTGCGGTCAATCTGGCGCAGGGGCAGGCCGTCAAGCATCACCGCCAGGCGGCGAGGGGTACCGTAGAATCGCACTGCCTCAGGGGCCAAAGCCAGCTCAGCTAACTCCGCCGGAATGCGGGCCTGCCACTGGTGAAGGGCATCGCTTACAAAACTGGCGGGCAGTTCTTCGGTGCCAACTTCCAGCAAAAATGTCGCCATAGAAAGAGATATGAGTTAACCGTGCGAAAACCCCTAGGGGCCGTTCTTTTGACTGCCGCATGGAGGCGATCGATTGCGTACCCACAGGATACCGAACTCCGCCGCCCAAATTTGGCCTTATCAGTCTATCAAGCTTTTTGCCCAGGGCCGACGTATTGGTAGGTGGTCAAATAGCCGTGGCCCTTGACCATCACCTGGCCCACCTCAGCAAAGGCGTAGCGGTGTTTGAGACACTGGTACGTGGCCTCGGTGATCTGAATTTTGCCCGGCACCCCCTGGGACTCCATACGGCTGGCGATGTTGACCGCATCGCCCCAGAGGTCGTAGCTAAATTTTTTAATGCCGATTACCCCGGCCACCACCGGCCCGGTGTTGATACCAATGCGCAACTGAAACTCTTGGCTGTCGCTACGGGTGATGTGGGCAGCGGTCTGCTGCATGGCCAGGGCCATCTCCATAACGCTTTCAGCATGGTCGGGACGAGGTAAAGGCAGCCCCCCCACCACCATGTAGGCGTCGCCAATGGTTTTAATTTTTTCGAGCTGATGCTGCTCGGCCAGGCGGTCAAAGGCTGAGAAAATTTGGTTGAGCCAGTCTACCAGCTCCAGCGGGCTAGTCTGGGCCGCCAGCGGACTAAAGTTGACAATGTCGGCAAATAAGATGGTGACATTGTCAAAGCGCTCGGCCAGCGATCCCTCCAGTCGCTTGAGCTTATCAACCACCGCCTGGGGCAAAATATTCAGCAGCAGTTGTTCAGATTTTTGCTGCTCTAGGCGCAGGGCCTGCTGGGCCTGTTCGCGCTCCTGCATTTCTTGCTGGAGCTGCTGGTTTTGGGCCTGTAAAAGCTGGGCTTGGCGGCGCAGGGCCTTTTGTAGATCGGCCAGCAAATTGGTGGCGCTGCCCGCTGATACCGCTCGCTGGGCCTGCTGTCGCAGATGGTGTTGCAGGCGATGGCTGCCCACGTGGGCTTTGATGCGGGCAGCAGCCTCTTCGACCCAGAGCGATTGATCAATATAGTCGACTACGCCAAACTCAAAGGCCCGCAGTCGCCGGGCCAGGGACTGATCGCAGCCCACGGCTACCACCGCTATCTGGCGCGTCAAAGGACGCTTTTTCAGCCGGTGACACAACCGCATGGCCGCTGTGTCAAACTGATCAATAGCCAGCAAAATTAGGTCGGGGCGGACGGTTTCGGCGGCGGCGATGATCTCGTCTTCGCCGCTGGCCTGGTGCACCTCGTAGCCTACCGATCGCAGCAAATCTAGCAACTCCACCAATGGCCCTAGGGGGCTGTCGGTCACCGGTGCCACTAAAATGACGCCTAGATCTGGCGAAGCGTTGGTCATGAAGCCCTGGAGCAAGTAGTGATGGCCCCCGTTATCGTAAGCGCTGGCTCGGAGGCTTAGAACAGCCGCTAATAGACACCCTAGGATGGGAGCAAAGCCCTTGGCCTAGGTCAACCTGGGCTTGCTCAATCGTCTTCCCTGCCCGGTAAGACGCTCAATGACGTCTTAACCTAAGGCAGTGTGCCTCAGTTATAGCGCTCTCTGGGCAATTCATGGTTGAATCGAGAAAAACCGGGCCGATCGCGCTAGACGAGCGAAATTTTAGAGCGGCAGGCGGCACGGGGAGCAGGGCTTTAGTGTATGGCAACCTGTAAAAACCCGTTTCTGGCCCTCAAGGCGCGGCTTGTGATGCTGGTCTTTTTTACGATCTCTATGGGCTTGGCGCTGGTGTTCGGCACCCTGGGGGCGCTAGAGCTGATGCCGCTTCAGGGAGATGACCCGATTTTGGCCCCAATTCTCTACAGCCTGATTTTTTCGGGGCTGTGCGCGTCGATTTTAATGGTCGCCCGGCGATCGCCCCTGAATTTGGCCGCGCTGCTGGGGCCATGGCCCCGTCACCTGGCCTGGGTTCAGCTGTTGTGGCTGGTCGCAGGGTTATTTTTATTTTCCCTGGGCACGTTTCATGTGTCTTATCTGGGGCTGTCGCTGGTGGCCCCAGGCTGGGTCGAAAACACATTGCAACAGTCAATCGGGCTATCGGCCAATGGGGCTACGGCCCCCGGCCTCTACAATGCCCTGATGCTGTTTTCGGTAGTGGTGGTGGCCCCGATCACCGAAGAGTTTATCTTTCGCGGCATTTTGCTGCACCGCTGGGGAGTGAAGTGGGGCATTCGCCCGGCGATTGTACTGACATCAGTGCTGTTTGGGGTACTGCACTCTAACCTGATTGGGCTGTTTGTGTTTGGGGTGGTGATGTCACTGCTGTACCTGAGCACGCGATCGCTGCTGGTGCCTATGGCGGCCCACGCCATCAACAATGCGATCGCCTCGGCCATAGACCTGCTGTCGAGCCAGCCCACCTCTACCACCATCGATACCCTGGGTGAATTTCGCGCCAGCTGGTGGCTGGGAGTGCTTTGCCTACTGGTTTCGGCCCCCTGGGTGCTGCGCTATGTGGCCTATCACTGGCCCGACCGCCGAGCCCCATTGCCCTACTTTGTCAATCTGGGCTGTCGCCCGTCGCTTGAGTAATACCACCGAACCTGCCTACGGGCAGCGGCAAGAAAGTCTGACAGGTTACGTAATTCCATCGAAGTCGTCAGCCTCCAGACCAACGACAATGAATTCAATTCTGAAGAACGCATGCAGGCCTGGCCCTGACGGCTCACTTGGGGGCATTTGAACCTTAGGACTAGTCTGCTTGAAAAGCGTTTTTACAGGTAAATGTGTCTGACTCCAGGGGGCTTTCAGGGGTCAGACATTTTTATTTTTGGGGCTGCTGCCTTGAATCATGACGTTGGGTAGGGGCAGACGACGGTTTATCCTTACGGGAAACGTTGCAGTTTTGATTGATCTAGCTATAGCCAATCCGGTTAAGACATTTTCCCTAAGAACGTTCGAACGTTCAAACGTTCTTAGGGTTCTAGAGGTCCTAACTCAGGTGACTATGGCTATCCTGTATCCAGCAACGCCTCATGCTTAAATCTCAGGGGTCAGGGATTGAAGTCGGATCGCAACTGCCCTCACCCTCGCCACCTAACCCTCAGTCTTTCGTCATCCCAGCGATCGCATCGCGGCAATCTCTTCTAAAGTGGGCTATGGTAACCCTCGCCCACCGCTCTGGAGCCAGCCTTGCCTAAGTCAACCCACGTCCAGCCGCCGCTGGGGTTTATTCCGCCGCGCTACAAGTCTTGGGTGGTGCAGGGGTGCTACATTGTGCTGCCGTTGATGCTGCGGCTGCGGCTGCGGCCCTGGCTGCCGGCGGGCATTTGGCCGGTCACCTGCCCCAACCCCGAGGTGCTGGCCGAGGGCTTTCGCCAGTTTCAAGCGGGCAAAATTCGGTTGATGATGGCCTTTCGCCACAGCCAGGTCGATGACCCCCTCTGTCTGTCGTACCTGTTTTCACGGCTGGTGCCTCGGGCGGCCCGCCAGCGGGGCTTTAGCCTCCAGCGCCCCCTGCACAGCTTTTTTATGTATGACCGGGGCATGCCCCTGTGGGCCGGACGGTGGCTGGGCTGGTTCTTTGCGGCGATCGGCGGCATTCCGGTGCACCGGGGCCGCAGGCTCGATCTCAAAGCCCTCAAGGCGGTGCGCGAGCAAATGATGCATGCCCCACTGCCGGTGACCATTGCCCCCGAGGGGGCCACCAACGGCCACGGCGAAATTATTAGCGACCTAGAGCCGGGGACGGCCCAGCTGGCCTTTTGGGCCGTAGAAGATTTGCAGAAAGCGGGCCGCCCTGAGCAGGTGCTGCTGCTGCCTGTGGGTCTACAGTACTTCTACCCCCGCCCCAACTGGGCGGCCCTCAACCGGCTGATGGCTCAGCTAGAGGCCGACTGCGGCCTGCCCGTGCAGTCTTTTAGCGACCCGGCAGCGATGGAGACCGCCGCCTACTATCCCCGGCTGTTGGCCCTGGGGCAGCACCTGCTCACCCGTATGGAGCAGTTCTATCAGCGGTTCTACGGCTTCACGCCCGCTGCCGGTAGCCCCGAGGAGCCAGCCACCCTGGCCCAGCGGCTCGGCCCTGTGCTTGACCACTCGCTCAAGGTAGGAGAAGAGTTTTTTGGGGTGCCCAGCACCGGCACCCTGGTCACCCGCTGCCGTCGCCTTGAAGAGGCGGGCTGGAGCTACATCCACCGCGAAGACATTGCTGATCTACAACAGCTCTCGCCGGTTGACCGGGGCATGGCCAACTGGATGGCGGAGGCCGCCACCCTGCACATGCGCCACATGCGGCTGGCCGAGAGCTTTGTCGCAGTCACAGGTCACTACGTCAAAGACAATCCTAGCTTTGAGCGCTTTGCCGAAACCACCCTAATTCTGTTTGACCTGGTGGAGCGGTTGAAGGGCACTCGGGTACCGAAGCGACCGCAGTTGGGCATTCGGCAGGCGGTAATTAGCTTGGGGGAGCCGATCAACATCAGCGATCGCTGGCCCGACTATGCTCAATCACGGCGATCGGCGAAGGCCGCAGTGGAGACCCTAACCGCTGAGATTCAAACCGCGCTAGAGGGGCTGATCGCTCGTAGCGATCAGCCCCTCTAGCGCGGGATGTCCTGACGGTTGACCTAGACTGCCTTTAACGTCACCTGGGTAACCTAATCAACGCTGTACTTGGTCAGATCTCCCGGCGAGATCGTCTCGAGCACGGTTTCGGGGGTGAAGTAGCCCAGCGCCTGAATGATCCGGGCAATGCAGCCCGTCCAGCCGGTCTGGTGGCTGGCCCCAATGCCCGAACCATCGTCGCCGTGGAAGTATTCGTAGAACAGAATTAGATCCTGCCAGTGGGGGTCACTCTGAAACTTCTCGGCCCCACCGTAGACCGGGCGACGACCGTTTTCATCTTTGGTAAAGATGCTGACCAGGCGTTCACTGATACCCTGGGTAATTTCAAACAGCGTCATCTGCTGGCCTGAGCCGGTGGGATACTCCATCGTAAAGTTGTCGCCGTAGTAGCTGTAGAGCTGCAACAGCGCCCGAATCAGCAGCAGGTTGACGGGCATCCAGATCGGGCCGCGCCAGTTAGAGTTGCCGCCAAACATGCCCGAGGTCGAGTCGCCGGGCACGTAGCCGACTTTGTACTCAACCCCCTCGTGGTAGAAGACGTAGGGATTGTCTTGGTGATAGCGGGATAGGGAGCGAATGCCGTAGTCGCTGAGGAACTCGCCCTCGTCAAGCATGCGGCTGAGCACCTGGCGCAGCTTGGTCTCATTGAGAATGGACAGCATCAGGCGATCGCGCACGCCGTACTGGTTGGGCAAATGCACGTTGCCGCACAGCTCAGGGTGGCGCTGAATGAACTTAGTGGCCCGCTCCTTGAACCGAGGCAGCTGTTCAAAGGCCTCGCGGGGAAAGACGGCCACAGCCATCAGCGAGAGCAGCCCGACGAGCGATCGCACCTTCAGCCGGGTCGAGTTGCCGTCGGGTAACCGCAGCACATCGTAGAAAAAGCCGTCTTCTTCATCCCACAGCTCGTCCTGGTGAATGCCAATCCGGTCCATCGCCCCGGCAATCCACATGGTGTGCTCAAAGAACTTGATCGCCAGATCTTCGTAGAGGGGGTCGTGTAGGGCCAGCTCTACGGCAATTTGGAACATCCGCTGGCTAAAGAACACCATCCAGGCGGTGCCGTCGGCCTGCTCTAGCCTGCCCCCGGTGGGCAGCGGCGAACTGCGGTCAAACACGCCGATGTTGTCAAGGCCCAAAAAGCCGCCTTCGAACAGGTTGTTGCCGCCCTCGTCTTTGCGGTTGACCCACCAGGTGAAGTTAATCAGCAGCTTCGAGAAGGCGTATTTGAGAAACTCCAGGTCGCCCTGGCCGTTGTTGCGCTCGCGATCGCGCACGTAGATTTCCCAGGTGGCAAAGGCATGGACCGGCGGGTTGACATCGCCAAAGTTCCACTCGTAGGCCGGAATCTGGCCGTTGGGGTGCAGGTAGTCTTCGCGCAGCATCAGCATCAGCTGCGATTTGGCAAAGTCGGGGTCAATCAGGCTGATGGGAATAACGTGAAAGGCCAGATCCCAGGCCGCATACCAGGGGTATTCCCACTTGTCGGGCATCGACACGATGTCGTCGTTCATCATGTGGAACCACTCGCTGTTGCGTACGTGGCTCTTATCGATGGTCGGCGTCCAGGGGGTGACGCCCCGCTCCCGCAGCCAGAGGTCGAGATCGTAGTAGAAGTACTGCTTGGTCCACATCATGCCCGCCAAGGCCTGGCGCATGATATTGGCGCGATCGCCGTCGGCCATCACCGCCGGGGGTATCACCGTGGCATAAAACTCATCGGCCTCGCGCAGTCGGGCCGCAAACTGGTCGTCAAAGTAAGCCCCAAAGGGGTCGCCCACCTGATCGGGACTGTTCTTGCTCAGGCGCAGCTTCACCACCACCGTTTCGCCTGCCCCCACGGTGAGCTGGTAGTGGGGCGAGACTTTGGTGCCCACTCCATCGGGGTTGACCCAATCGGGTTTGCCGTCTACCACATAGTTGTTGATGCCGTCTTTGACGTAGGGGCTGGGGTTGGGGGTGCCAAACACCCGCTCGGCGTTGGTTTCGTTTTCGGTAAACAGCAGCGGCACCCCGGCATCGCAGTAGAAGTAGTAGTCGGTCATGAGCGGGGTCAGCACTGGATTAGTGATGCTGGCCTGCACCGCCCCATGGCCCAGGGCTTTGAGCACGGGCTTTTCGCCGGTTTCTCGCCACGACCAGGTGTTGCGAAACCACAGGGTGGGCAGCAGGTGCAGCGGCGCTGCCTCTGGCCCCCGGTTGGCAACGCTGATTTGAATCAGCACGTCTTCGGCGTCGGCCTTGGCGTACTCCACAAACACGTCAAAGTAGCGATCGTCGTCAAAAATGCCTGTATCCAGCAGTTCGTACTCCAGCTCGTAGCGGTTGCGCTGGGCGTTGGTCTCGACTAGATCCTGGTAGGGAAACTCGGCCTGGGGATACTTATACAAGTACTTCATGTAGGAGTGGGTGGGAGTACTATCCAGGTAGAAGTAGTACTCCTTCACGTCTTCGCCGTGGTTGCCCTGGCTGTTGGTGAGGCCAAACAGCCGCTCTTTGAGAATTGGGTCGTTACCGTTCCACAGAGCGATCGCAAAGCACAGCAGGTTATGGTCGTCGGTAATGCCGCCGAGGCCGTCTTCACCCCAGCGGTAGGCCCGCGATCGCGCCTGGTCGTGGGGGAAATAATCCCAAGCGTTGCCGTCGCTGCTGTAGTCTTCGCGCACAGTGCCCCACTGGCGCTCACTCAGGTAGGGTCCCCATTTTTGCCAGGGGGCAAGTTTAGATCGGGTCTCTGCTAGGCGGTTGACTTCTGCGCTCACGGTGCTGTCCTGCTGGCGAAAGTAGCTCAATTCTTGCTTGAACTCCCAGGGCGACCCCCTAAATCTCAAATAAATTTAAGCCCCAGGGAGGATGTTAGGCACCATCATCGCCAAACTTCCTATGAAATTCCTATGAGTTAGGTCTTAGATAGAAAGGGCGGTCGAGGAGGATGAGAATTCTTTCGCCTCGCTATTCAAAACGAAGGCGCTGTTGCATTACGGCCTGTGCATTACAGCCTGAATCAGTCAGTGCGATCTCCTCAACCTAGGCCGAATCTCTTCAGAATTTGCTAATTCTCCCCTGGCCGCCTTCCCCATGTTTGACTTCCTCCGCGCTAAACCCTCTAGCCCCAGCCCGGCCCAGATTGCCCGCCACTGCCGCACGCTGGGCTGGGCTGGGTTAATACTTCAGTCGCTTTTGGGGGTGATGCCGCTGCTGGTGGTGATCGCCCGCCTAATGCTCAACCCCCAGTGGCGCAATGTGCGATCGTCCTGGGGATTGTGGCTGGCGGTGCTGGGGTTAGCCATTTTGCTGTTCAGCATCTACTGGTGTTTTCGCTACATTCGCATGGCGCGGCGGCTCGAAAACCCCGATCTGCGTCCGGCTAAGTCAGCAGTGAAGCGCTACCTCAAGCTGGGATTGCTGAGCAACCTGGCGCTGATGGCGATCGGCGTGCTGCTGGCCCTGTGGCGGGTGACGATGCTGAGCATTACCATGCTGACCATTCCCCAGGGCACTACAGTAGTCACCCCTGGCGCGGCGGCGGTGCCCGGCGGGCTGATTACTCCTTCTAGCATGATTGCGATTCAGGCGATGGTGAGTGCGATCGCGGCAGGTCTAGTCGGCGTGGTGATTGCCCTACTGCTGATCTACCAGGTAGGCCGCCACCGCAACTCCCCCGACTTGTTTGTGTGACTGGTTCAGGGGTGTAATTCAGACGTTGAGCGTGCAGATCGCTATATTGTGGGCTTTCGCCTTATCCACCTATAGGGATCCCAACGAATTTGTAGAGGTACAACGGGTGTCTCAGCCGCGCAGGCCTCTCGCCGGTACGGCGAATTTTTACATCTCATGTGGGACTGCTACGTCAACTCAGTCCAATGTTCATCGTTGGTATCCCCAAAATTTAGATGAGCACACTATAGCGGTTCTTAATAGAGGGAGGTACACAGTTGCCGAGTTCTAGATCCCCCCAGTACCTAGCTGTCTAAGTTTCACGCTTTATCCCCCTTGATCAGGGGGGCAGGGGGGCGCATCGCGGTGTACTTTACCCGAGTGAAATCCGCTATTAGTTGGTGAGCACAATTATTCGTAGGGTGTGTCACCGCCATGCGTGACGCACCGAAGCTAATCCGGGCGGTGCGTTGGGCTGTCGCCACAACAACCCCTACAGCATCGTTTAATTGAGGCTACCTACTTACTAGCTAACTGAGGTTTTCCATAAATCTTATCAACTCACTGCAATGGGCTAAATATCAGAACGCTATAATAGTTAGCTATATCAAAAACTTTTATTAAAAATTCAATTCTATTCTGCGGCTTCAATCGCTTTGCCTTAGCCATTGGGTAGGTTTCACGATGCCAACTTGTCGAACAATCCTTGTCATTGCTGATTCAGAAGAGCGCGATGAGGACTACCGGCGGCAACTCCAGCAAGAAAGCAGCTATGACTACAGGATTTGGCCAGGTCGACATCCCAACCCACCGCTAGCGCTGTTTGAAACGCAGCAGTTTGACGGCATTCTTTTAGGATCTGAGCGGCCTCACTCCAACAGCATTGCCCTGCTCTGTCAGCTAAAGACGCAGATGGGCGATCGCTGCCCGCCCGTCGTGGTGATTGACGACGACGATGCCGTTCTCGCCGCTAGGGTCTTTAAGAGCGGGGCCGCCGATTATTTGGTCAAAAACCGCATGACCCCCGACGACCTGCGTCTGGCCATGCGCAGTGCGATCGCCAATGCCGAACTGCGCCAAGAACTCACCCTCAGCCAGGCGCAGTTGCGCCGCCATGAGACATCGATTCAGGCGCTCAACCGCGATCTGACCAACCGAGTGGCGGAGCTGCAAAGCCTGTTGGAGCTGCTGCCGGTGGGAATTGCGATCGCCACCGATGCGACCTGCACCCAGATGCAGAACAACGCCTACCTGCGTCAGCTGCTTGGCGTGGACCCGGGCAAAAACATCTCCCAGAGCGCCCCCGCCCACGAAAAGCCCGCCTACCGCGTCTTACAAAACGGACGGGAAATAGCGGTGGAGGATTTGCCCATGCAGATGGCGGGCCGATTGGGTATTGACGTGCGCGACGCCGAGTTTGACATTGTGCTGCCCGATGGCACCCTGCACCAGCTGCTCTGCTACGCCACCCCGCTACAAGATGACCAGAACTGCATTCGAGGGGTGGTGGGCGCGTTTTTAGACATTACCGAACGCAATCGCGATGCCAGCGCGCTCAAGGCCAGCCAGCAGCGCTACCGAGAGCTGGCCGAAGCGATGCCCCAGATGATCTGGACCGCCGACGCTGCTGGCACGATCAACTATCGAAATCAGCGGTGGTACGACTACACCGGGCTGAGCGAAACCGAGTCGATCGGGGCGGCCAGGGCCAGCGCCGTGCACCCGGAGGATCGCGATCGCGCCCTGGCGGACTGGCAGAGTGCGATCGCCACGGGAGCACCCTTCGAAACCGAGTGCCGCTTTCGGCGGTGGGATGGGCTGTACCAGTGGTTTATCTGTCGAGCCGTTCCCACCCGCGACGGAGACCACCCTATCACTAGCTGGATTGGCACCATTACTAACATCGACGACATCAAGCGTAGTGAGGCCCTGGTGCAGCGGCAGCTGGCAGAAATCGAAGCCATCTATCAATCTGCCCCCATCGGCCTCAACGTGCTCGATACCGATCTCCGCTTTGTGCGCATCAACCAGCACCTGGCCGCCATCAACGGACTGCCCATCGAGGCCCACCTGGGGCACAGGGTGCAGGAGCTGTTTCCTGTCCTGGGCGATGCGGTTGAAACCCTGCTGCGCCCGATTTTGCAAACGGGAGAACCGCTGCTCAACGTCAAAATTGAGGGAGAAACCCCAGCCCAGCCCGGCGTGCAGCGCACCTGGCTAGAACACTTTTTGCCCCTCAAGGCGGGTGGCCAGGTAGTGGGCATCAGCACCGTGTGCGAAGAAATTACGGAACGAATTCAGGTAGAAGCGGCCCTGCGCCAGAGCGAAGAACGCTTCCGCGATATGGCCGATAACGCACCCGCCATGATCTGGGTGACCGACCCAACCGGCCACTGCACCTATCTCAACCGGGGCTGGTATGACTTTACGGGGCAAACCCAGGCAACAGCATTGGGGTTTGGCTGGCTCGATGCGGTGCATCCCGAAGATAGCGAGGCGTCTAAAACCGTTTTTTTGCGGGCTAACGAACGCCGCGAAGGGTTTCGGCTGGAATATCGGCTGCGGCACCGGGATGGTAGCTATCACTGGGCGATCGATGCGGCCAATCCCTGGTTTGACAGCGAGGGGCAGTTTAAAGGGTTTATCGGCTCTGTCATCGACATTAGCGATCGCAAGTGGGCCGAGGAAGCGCTGCAGGGCAGTGAAGACCGTCTGCGGCTGACCCTGGAGTCGGCCGAGCTAGGCACCTGGGACTTCAACCCGCTCACGAAGACGTTGACCTGGGACGACCAGTGCAAGGCGATGTTTGGGCTGCCCCCCAGTGCCGAGGTGACCTGGGAGGTTTTTCTGGCAGGGCTGCACCCCGACGATCGCGATCGCACCGACCAGGTGGTGCTGCAATCCCTAGACCCCACCGGCAGCGGCGACTATGACATGGAGTACCGCACGGTGGGCCTCGAAGACGGCATCGAGCGCTGGATTGCCGCCAAGGGAAAAGCCTTCTTCAACCCGGCAGGGGTGGCCATCCGCTTCATTGGCACCGTTCTCAATATCACCGAGAAGAAACGGGCCGAGGCCGAGCGAGATCTGCTGCTGCAGCGGGAGCAGACCGCCAGGGCCGAGGCCGAACGCGCCAACCGCATCAAAGACGAGTTTTTGGCCGTCCTGTCCCACGAGCTCAGATCGCCGCTCAACCCGATTTTGGGCTGGGCCAAGCTGCTGCAAACCCGTAAGCTAGACGACACCAAGACCGCTGCCGCCCTGGCCACCATTGAGCGCAATGCCATCTTGCAGACCCAGCTAATCGACGACCTGCTCGACATTGCCAAGATTTTGCGCGGCAAACTCAGCCTGAATGTCACCTCCGTCAACCTCGCCTTTGTGATCGAAGCGGCGATCGAAACCGTCGCCACCGCCGCCGCTGCCAAGTCAATTTCCCTGTGCCCAGAGCTGCCCAACATTGGCCAGGTCTCGGGCGATGCGGCCCGTCTCCAGCAGATCGTCTGGAACCTGCTATCTAACGCCGTCAAGTTTACGCCCCGGGGGGGCCGAGTTGACATCGTGCTGGAGCGAGTCGGCGAGCAGGCCAACATTACGGTTAAAGACACCGGCAGAGGCATTAACCCAGACTTTTTGCCCCACATCTTTGAAACCTTTCGTCAGGAAGATGCCTCGATCACGCGCCAGTATGGGGGGTTGGGGCTGGGGCTGGCGATCGTGCGACAGCTGGTCGAGTCCCACGGGGGCACCATTGCGGTAGACAGCCCAGGCGAAGAGCTAGGCGCATGGTTTACGGTGCAGTTGCCCCTGCTCACCGCTGAGCCAGACGGTCTGTCACCCCAGGCGCTGCCCCAATCCGCCCTTGACCTCACCGGCCTGCGCATTCTGACTGTCGACGACGATCCCGATGCCCGCGAACTGCTCTCGACCATCCTTACCCAGTACGGAGCAGAGGTGTTATCGGTCGATACGGCCTCGGCGGTGCTGGCCAATCTCGCCTCGTTTCAGCCCGATCTGTTGATTAGCGATATCGGCATGCCCGAGGTAGATGGCTGCTCGCTGATCCAGCAGGTGCGATCGCTCCCGCCTGAGCAGGGGGGCCAGATTCCCGCGATCGCCCTTACCGCCTACGCGCGGGAGGAAGACTATGAGCAGTCGATCTGCAGCGGGTTTCAGGCCCATGTGACCAAACCCCTTGAGCCCGAGCGTCTGGTGCAGGCGCTAGTAGCGCTGATCGGTAGCCCGCAAAACCAAGCCCCAGAACTCGCCCACCTGATCTAGTACTTGATCTGGCTGATTGTGACAGGCTCCGTTGAGAGGTTTCAGGTTCAAGGGCAGCCTTTGAACCTGAAACCTTGAACTCTCTAACCTGTCACCTTTGGCTTGATACACTAATATAGCCATAGTCACTTGGGTTAGGAAATCCAGAAACCCTAGAAACGTTCAAACGTTCTTAGGAGACATGTCTTAACCGGACTGGCTACAGCTATAGTTCTCAATCATTAGAACGCAGGCTTTATAGCCATTGCCAGAACCGTTAGGACATGACCGATACCCTTGGAGCGATGGCTATACGCTTACGCTATTGTGCTGTCCCAGTTATCGCAAAGGCCAGGGGCTGATATCCTAAGCGCAATGGCCATCGCTATATCTAGCTGCGCTGGGCATATTCAATCGCGCAAAACGTTGCCCCTTGCGGGTCTCGAATCAGCGTAAACTTGCCCGTGCCCTCAATCAACAGGGGCGGCAGCAGCACCTGGCCGCCCAGGGCTGTGGCTTGTGCTGCGATCGCATCCACATCCTCCACCGTAATGTAGACCCCCCAAGTGGGCGGCATATTCGCCTGGTTTGGCGGCGGTGGGGCCATACCGCCAATCTCCTTGCCCTCCACTTCAATAACGGTGTAAGGAGTATCGCCGAGGGGGCCTTCTTTGAGCGTCCAGCCAAATAGCGGACCGTAAAACGCTTTGGCGGCGGCGACATCGGGGGTAACTAACTCGCACCAGCTAAACGCACCAGGTTGCTGAAACGGATTCATAGCTTGCTCCATAGAGGACAACAGCTGAGATATAGCCATGATCACCTGGGTTAGGACATCCAGAAGCTCTTGAGAATGTTTGAACGTTCAAACGGGAGATGTCTTAACCAGGCTGGCCACAGCTATATCAAGCAGGGGGGTGGGGCTACCTGCTGTAGATAGCATAGGAGTGAATTTGACTCATCAGGCCGTTAGCGAAGCCATGTCGATCACAAAGCGATATTTCACATCGCTTTTCAGCATCCGTTCATAGGCTTCATTGATGTTCTGAATGTCGATGACTTCGACATCGGCGGTAATGCCCTGTTCGCCACAAAAATCGAGCATGGCCTGGGTTTCGGCAATGCCGCCGATCAGCGACCCGGCCACTGATTTGCGCCCCATGATCAGCGGCACCGTATTTAGGGTTGGCACCAGATTGCCGAGCAGCCCCACCAGCACCAGCGTGCCGTCAAGGGCTAGCGTCGACAGGTAGGGGTTGAGATCGTGCTCCGTCGGTACGGTGTCGATGATCAGGTCAAACTGGTTTTTGGCAGCGGCCATTTGCCCTTCGTCGGTGGAAATCACAATGTGATCGGCCCCCAGTCGGCGGGCATCCTCTTCTTTGCCGGGGGAACGGGTCAACAGCGTCACCTCTGCCCCCAGCCCCTTCGCCAGTTTCAGCGCCATGTGCCCCAACCCGCCGAGGCCCACCACCGCCACCCGGCTACCCTCGCCTACCTGCCAGTGATACAGGGGCGACCAGGTGGTGATCCCGGCGCACAGGAGCGGTGCGGCCCCTTTGGGGTCTAGCCCCTCAGGAATCTTCAGCACAAACTGATCTGACACGACGATGTTTTGGGAGTAACCGCCGTAGGTGGGGGTTTGATCCTGGCGATCGCTGCCGTCATAGGTAAAGGTGGGAGACTCCTCGCAGTATTGCTCTAACCCCTGGCCGCAGGGCGCACAGCGCTGGCAAGAATCGACCATACAGCCGACGCCGACCCGATCGCCCGGCTTAAACCGCGTCACCGCGTCACCCACGCCGACCACGCGACCGATAATCTCATGGCCGGGCACGACGGGGTAGGTCGTACCGCCCCAGTCATTGCGGGCCGTGTGCAAATCGGAGTGACAGACACCACAGTAGAGAATTTCGATCGCCACATCGTTAGCGCGCGGATCGCGACGCGTAAAGCGATAGGGGGCCAGATCATCTGTAGCAGACTTGGCGGCGTAGCCGAGTACAGTCGTGGTCATAGGTTCTGCCCTAGGGAGGTGATAGTTGCTTTACTGTTCTTAAGGTATTGGTAGGCTTTAGGCATGCCCCTAAAGAACCATTTTTGCCATTTTGTGTCGGTTCCTTGGCCTGAGCTTTGCGGCCTACCGCTCGCTCGGCGGCATCGAAACCCGGTTTCTGCGTCGCTGCTTTAACGGCATGATTGGCATAGCCCTGTCTAAGTCTTGCTTACGCTAAAACGTCAGTCTTAGGGATGATTTATAGTCATGCCACAGTCGAGTTGAATGGATTTACCGTTTATGCATACGGCTCCATCCTCCATGAAACGCGACGCGAGCGGCAAGTTTGTGAACAACTGGGAGCGAGAGACCAAACATCGAGTCAGCCTATCTCTAACTCCTACAGCTTGGCGATCGCTCGATCAGGCAGCCAAACACCAGGGGATTTCCCGCTCTGAAATCGTTGAACAGTTTGCCCGCAGTTTAGAAGAGGCAGATGCCGCCTCCGACGGAGAAACTACTCAAATCGGACGGCTGCAAACCCAGTTGCTTGAGCTACAGCAGCAGAACCAGTTGCTGGAAGAGCAATTAGCGAATGCCCCAGGTCAAGTCGAGCGGGCAACGGAGCACACAGTCGTCGCTATTTTAGAAAGCATCACCGATGCGTTTGTAGCCTTTGATCGCGACTGGCGCTACACCTATGTCAACCAGGCGGCAGCTCAGATCTTGCACAAAGCCCCTGAAGACCTGCTCGGCAAGCAGGTTTGGAACGAGGTTTTTCCTCAGCTGGTGGGTGGGGTAGCCTACGAGGCCATGCATCGTGCGATCGCGGAACAAGTTCCGGTGGCTTGGGAAGAGTTTGGCGATCCCCTTTATCGATGGTTGGAGGTCAACGCCTACCCCTCAGCGGCGGGCATCACGGTTTATTTTCGCGATGTCACCGAACGTAAGCAGGTCGAGCGAGAGCGAGAGCAATTACTCCGCGATCTAGAGACAGAACACGCCCAGTTTGAAGCGGTGCTCCGACAGATGCCGGCAGGCGTATTGATTGCCGAGGCAGCGTCTAACAAATTAGTGCTAGCCAATGAGCAGGCGAAACAAATTTTGGACTATAGCTACGAGCAGTCCTATGAGCTGGATAACTATACCCCCATCGCTCCCTTTCAAGCGTTTCGCCCCGATGGACAAAAGTATGACCCCCATGAGTTTCCGCTACTGCGATCGCTGAGAGACGGCGAGGTCGTGACCCACGAGGAGATGGAGCTCCGCTGGAAGAATGGTCAGCGCACTGTAATTAGCACCAATTCGGCCCCCATTTTAGATAAACAGGGGCAAATTTTGGCCGCCGTAGTGGTGTTTCAAGACATGACCGAACGCCAGCACACCGAACGGCTTCTCAGACAGCAAACAGAAGATCTCGAAAACCAACAGAAATGGTTAGAAGCCGTCCTCGACTTAATGCCAACACCCACGGTTTTCATTGAGCCAGAAACGGCAAAAGTCACGTTTTCTAACCGGATTGCGAATGAATTAGCGGGGAGTGATTTACCCAAACATAAATTCTTAGAAGACTATACCAACACCTATTACTGCACCGATGCCCAGGGCGATCGCATTGCCACCGACCAAATACCAGGTGTGCTGATTGCCCGTGGAGAGCAGGTGCAGAACTATGAGCTGAACTGGCATACCCCCAGCGGCATTCGGGCCACCCTGTGCTGGGGAGAAACCCTACCCGCCATGTATGGGCATCCCGCGATCAGCATTGGCATGTTTCACGATGTGACCCGCCTCAAGCAGATTGAGGGAAACCTACGGCAGGCCGAAGAACGACTACAGCTAGCCCTCTCCTCGGCCCAAATGGTGGCCTGGGATGCGGATCTAGAAACGCAGCAGGTGGTCTGTTCTCCCAATGCCAAAGACATTTGGGGCCAGGAGGTAGGTACCACCGAGGCGTTTCGAGCGTTGATTCATCCTGACGATCGACCGCTGTTACAACAAGCAGTCGATCAGGCGGTCGTGGGAGACCAATCCTTTGCCCAAGAGTATCGAGTGGTCACCCCCGACGGTGGAGAGTGCTGGCTGAAGAGCCGGGGCCAAGTTTATCTTAACGAAGCGGGCCAAGCCGTACGCATGACTGGGGTTTCCATCGACATTACCGATCGCAAGCAAATTGAAGCCAACCGAGAAACCTTGCTGACAGAACTCCAGCAAAAAGAACGACAACAGCAGTTTTTGATTGAGCTGAATGATGCCGCCCGCACCCTGCAAGACTCCGAAGAAATTATTTGGCAGATGGTCACCACCACCGGCCAGCATTTCAACGTCACCCGCTGTGCCTACGGTGAAATCGATGCCGCCCAAGCCCAGGTGATCGTCAATTGCGATTACTGCGATGGCGTCAGCAGTGTGGTGGGCCAACATCCCTTAGATGCGCTTGGAGCCGACATCATTGCCGAGCTCAAGCAGGGCAAAACCATTGTGGTCGACGATATTAATTGCGATCCTCGCACCGTTGGAGCCAGTGCGGCAACCTTTGCCAGCATTCAAACCCAGGCTCTGCTCTGCGTACCCTTGGTGAAGCGGGGGCGGTTTGTCGCCCTCCTGGTGCTCCTTCACACCAGGCCACGCCGTTGGACAACGGACGATGTGGCCCTAATGGAACGCATCGCTGAAAAAACCTGGCTGGCCGTCGAGCGATCGCGGGCCGAAGCCGAACTGCGCGACAGTGAGGCTTACCTACAGCTCGCCCTCAACATTGGCCGGATGGGCACCTGGGAATGGGATATGCAGACCGATGCCATGCGCTGGTCGGCGGGGCATTTCACTATTTTGGGTTATCAACCCGACGAATGTGAACCAAGCTACGAGATGTGGGCCAGCCGTGTTCATCCCGATGACATGGCAACCATCAACGCCAAGTCTCAGCAGGCGATTCAGGAGCGCACCGAGTACCATCACGAATATCGTCTGCGCTGGCCCGATGGCTCTATTCGCTGGGTCGAAGCCAGAGGGCAGTTTTCCTACGATGTGCAAGGCCGTCCTAAGCAGTCGATCGGGGCGGTGATCGATATTACCGAACGCAAGCAAGCGGAAGAAGCCCTGCATCAGGCGCTGCAAAAGCTCAACTTCCATGTTGAAAACACGCCCATGGCCGTCGTCGAGTGGGATCGAGACTTTCGGGTAATTCGGTGGTCTGCGGGGGCCGAGCGCATCTTGGGTTGGCAAGCGGAAGAAATGCTGGGCAAAACCTTGACCGAGATCCCGTTTGTCTATGAGGAGGATCAGGAGCCTGTGGCCGAGGTCTGCCGTCGGCTGGTCTGTGGTGAAGAGCCCCACATCCTGTCATACAACCGCAACTACACCAAAGATCGTGCCGTAGTTCATTGCGAGTGGTACAACTCCAGTCTGAAAGACGAATCGGGGCAGATGAGTTCAGTCTTATCCTTGGTGCTGGATATCACCGAGCGCAAGCAAGCCGAGCAGGAACGCGAACAACTGCTAGAGCGCGAACGTCTGGCCCGAGCCCAGGCCGAAGCCGCCCAACAACAATTGGCTACTCTAGTGGACACCTCCCCGGTAGGGCTGGCGCTATTGGACAGTGAGCAGCGATTTGTCGCCATCAACGATGCCCTGGCTGAGATCAACGGGCTACCCCGTGACTATCACCTGGGGAAGGCTGTGCCGGAGCTCTTTAGTCAAACCGATCCGGCCATCGTCGAGGTTGTTGGCCAGATCTATGCCACCGGTGAGCCGTTTATTTCGCCCAACCTGGCCATCAATGCCCCTGGACGTGACGATCGCCATCCCGGCTACTACAACGTTTACTACCTGCCAACGGTGGACTCAAATCAGCGAGTAGAAGGGCTGTTAGCCTATGTGGTCGATATCACCGATCGCGTCAAACTAGAGCACGCCCAGCAGTATCTTTCGGAGTCGAGCGCCGTATTGGCCTCTTCCCTCGACTACCAAACCACCCTGGAGCAAGTTGCCCAACTCACGGTCCCGAAACTGGCCGACTGGTGTACCGTCCACATTGTGGAAGAGAATGGCACCATTGGCCAAATTGCCGTCGCCCACGTTGACCCCGCCAAGCTGGAATGGGCTTACCAGCTTCGAGACCAGTACCCTCTAGATATCAATGCAGAGCGCGGTGCCGCCCTGACCCTGCGTACCGGACAGTCAGACTTTGTGCCTGAAATTCCGGATGAACTGTTGGTCCACGCCGCCCAAGACCCTGAGCATTTAGAGATTTTGCGGCAGGTGGGCTTTAGCTCAGTGATGACGGTGCCGCTGTGCAGCCAAGACCGTGTTATCGGCGTGATCTCATTCATCTCGGCGGAGTCGGGCCGCCGCTACACCCCCACCGATTTACAGCTGGCCGAAGAATTGGCCCACCGGGCTTCCTTGGCGATCGAAAATGCTCAGCTCTACCAGGCTGCTCAGCGCGATCGCGCCAAAGCCGAAGCCGCCAACCGCATTAAAGACGAATTCTTAGCCGTCTTGTCCCATGAGTTGCGATCGCCCCTCAACCCGATCTTGGGCTGGGCCAAACTACTGCGCAGCAAGCCCCTAGATGCGGCCAAAACCGACCAGGCCCTAGAGACGATTGAGCGCAATGCCAAACTCCAGGCCCAGCTGATCGAAGACTTGCTTGATGTCTCCCGCATTTTGCAGGGCAAGCTGACCCTGACCATTGCCCCGGTAAATTTGGTCACCACCCTTGAAGCGGCGGCGGAAACCGTGCGCCTGGCGGCGGAAGCCAAACAAATTCACCTTCAAATCACGCTGAATGCGATCGCAGGCCAGGTTTTAGGCGATACCAATCGGCTGCAGCAGGTGATTTGGAACCTGCTCTCCAACGCGGTCAAGTTCACCCCGGCGGGGGGCCAGGTGACCATCACCCTAGAGCAGGTTGATGCCTACGCCCAAATCCAGGTGAGAGACACCGGCAAGGGCATTCATCCCGACTTCTTGCCCCACGTGTTTGACTATTTTCGGCAAGAAGATGGCACCACCACCCGCCAGTTTGGCGGCCTCGGCCTCGGCTTGGCGATCGTGCGTCAGCTCACCGAACTGCACGGCGGGCTGGTTGCAGCCAAAAGCCCAGGCCAAAACCTCGGTGCGACCTTTACCGTGCGGCTCCCTCTCACCCTAGCCAACCCGGATCAACCCTCTTCTGCTGAACCCTTGACCCAAGCGACCGACCTAACCGGGCTACGGGTCTTGGTGGTAGACGATGAGGCCGACATGCGAGAACTGGCTTCCTTCATTCTCATCCAGGCAGGAGCGCAGGTGGCCACGGCGGCCTCAGCCCTACAGGCCCTCAGCCTGCTCAATCAGTCGGTGCCCGACCTGCTGCTATGCGATATTGGCATGCCTGAGATGAATGGCTACGCGCTAATTCAGCAAATCCGCAACAGGCTGCCCGACCAGGGCGGTAATATCCCCGCGATCGCCCTGACCGCCTATGCGGGAGAGGTTAACCAGCAGCAGGCGCTGGCCGCTGGCTTTCAACTGCATCTGGCCAAACCCATCGAACCCGACGTACTGGTGAGAACGATCGCCACCCTAGTGCAGTCCCGAACACAAGCAGGCTAGGGTCGCGTCGGCACCGGTTGCGGAGGTGGGCGATAATAGCCTCGGTTTCTCTGCACCCACCTATGCTCAACTCCGTGCGATCGCGCCTCATCCCCTACCTGCGCACCCAGGTGCTCCCCTCTAAACCGGCTCAGCTACTGATTCAAACCTGGCTCAAGTGGGATCGCGACAATGTGCCTGGCATGGCGGCGGCCCTATCTTACTACGCGCTGTTTTCGCTGTTTCCACTATTGCTGGTGGTGCTCAGCGTCATTGGGGCGCTGGTCGGCCCCAACACCGAAGTTTTTAGCGCTATTCAAGATGTGATTGTGCGCTACCTGCCCCCCGAGGTACATGACCTGATTCGAGACACCATCATTTCTCTCTACGAAAACAGCGTTGGGGCTGGGCTGATTGGGTTTGGCATTTTGCTGTTTGCCGCCAGCACCATCTTTGGCATGCTCAAGCGATCGGTCAACAAGATTTGGGAGTCGCCCAGCCAGGTCAGCGAAGCGGGGTCGCCGGTCAAAATGGCCACCTTTTTCCTGCTCAATAAACTGTCGGCGTTTTTGCTGGTGCTGGCCACGGCACTACTGCTGCTGGCCTCCCTGGTGTCGAATATCGTGATTAGGGCGATTCTCACCCTGATTACCACCTTTCAAGAAACCTTTGCCGTTTGGGAGATTGACGAAGTCTTACTGGCCCAGGGGTTGCAGGCGGGCTGGTCATTTTTGGGCCTGGGCTTGGCGATCGCGGGCCTGTTTCGCATTCTACCTACCATCCGGCTCTCCTGGCGCGACATCTGGCCGGGTGCGCTGCTCACCACCGTCCTGCTGGCCCTGCTGCAATGGCTGGTCAGCAACAGCATCATCAGCCTGGGCAGTCGCTTTGTCAGCTATGGCGTCATCGGCAGCGTGATGATCTTAATGCTGTGGATTTTTCTGGCCTGCCAGATCTTCTTTGCGGGGTGCGAATTTTCGTTTGTCTACGCCCATCTGTTTGGCAGCAGGCGACGGGTCGCTAGATTTGGGCCAGGAGTGGGCGAAGGAGGAAGCGCTCCTCTACAGTAGGGTTCTAGGAGGCAGTATTCGATGGCGAAGTTTAAGGGTTTTCTGGTCACGCTAGGGCTGAGTGTGCTGTCGGCCTGCGCACCTCAGGCTCCGGCTAATAGCCCAGCTCCTAGCCCCTCAACCCAGCAGCGGTTTGGCGATCGCCCCGGCCTTACCGTCTTAGCCACCGCCCTTACAGACCCTGTACAGGGCCAAACCCTCTACGTGCCAGTGTATTCAGAAATTTTCGACTCTGATAGCAACCGCGCCTTTCAGCTCACGGTTACCCTCAGTTTGCGCAACAGCGATCGCAGTCAGCCCATTGTCATTACCACCCTCGACTACTACAACTCAGGGGGCGATCGCATCAGCACCTACCTCGATCAGCCAATTCAGCTTGGTCCTCTGGCGTCTACAGAAATCGTGGTTGACCGCACCAACACCACTGGCGGGGCGGGCGCTAACTTTATTGTCGAGTGGCAGGCGATCGCCCCCGTCAGCAATCCTGTGATCGAAGCCGTAATGATCAGCACCACCTCCCAACAGGGCATGTCCTTCGTCAGCCCCGGCCACATCATCGCCGAACTCCACCCCTAGCCGCCCCCATCCACCCCTCACCCATCCACTCTTCACCCTTCACTCTCCCCCCCCATGGCCACCATTCACCCCTCCACCGACTTCCGCTCCGACACCGTCACCTGGCCCACCCCCACCATGATCGAGGCCATGGCCACCGCCGAACTGGGCGATGACGTCTACGGCGAAGACCCCACCGTCAATCAACTAGAAACCTTGGCGGCCAACCTGCTGGGCAAAGAGGCAGGACTGTTTGTCACCAGCGGCACCCAGGGCAACTTGATCGCGGCCCTCACCCATGCCCAGCGCGGCGACGAAGCCATTCTGGGTGCAGACGCCCACACCTTCTGCTGGGAGGCCGGGGGCATTGCGGTGCTAGGGGGGATTACGCCCCGCCCGCTGCCCACCGATAGCCGGGGCCGCATGGCGTTGGATCAGATTAAAGCGGCGATTCGGAGCGACAACCCCCACCTGCCCCACAGCCGCCTGATCTTGCTAGAAAACAGCTCTGGCGGCAACCACGGCGCGGCCATTGAACTCGACTATTTTGCGGCGATCTATACCCTGGCCCAGACCCACGATCTCAAAGTTCACCTCGATGGGGCTCGCCTATTCAACGCCACCACCGCCCTAGGCCTCGATCCAGCGGCCATGGCTGCCCAGGTCGATTCGGTCAGCATCTGCCTGAGCAAGGGGCTGTGTGCCCCGGTGGGGTCGCTGCTGGTCGGCAGCAAGGCGTTTATTCACCAGGCCCGCCGCCACCGTAAGCTACTGGGCGGCGGCATGCGCCAGGCAGGGGGGCTGGCAGCGGCGGGCATTATTGCCCTCAAGACCATGACCCAGCGGTTGCAGAGCGACCATGATCAGGCCCAAACCCTAGCCCAGGGGCTGGCCACCATCCCTGGCATCGACATTGACCCAGCGGTGGTCGAAACCAACATGGTGTTTTTTGATCTGGCGGCAGAAGTACCTGTAACGCCAGCGGAGCTGATCAAGACCCTCCAGCTAGAGTATGGGCTGTACCTGGGCGGCTACGGCGATCGCACCCTACGAGCCGTCACCCACTACTGGATCGAGCCCGCCCAGGTAGAACGCCTCGTCAACGCCATTCGCGCCATTGTTGCCACCCAATAAGGAGTAGAAGGAGATGGGTGATGGTGAAGCTTGACCATCACCCATCTCCCTCTACCCATTGCGCTGCACCCCAGACCTGGCTACACTTAGCCCAGCAATCTGACCCCCACTTCCCCTGTTTATGGAATGGCATGTGACTGATGCCCAGAGCTTGAGAGTCATTGACTCCGAAATTGGCGACCACAGCTTCTCGCCCTCGGAGTACGAAATTGTGCGCCGAGTCATCTACGCTACCGCCGATTTTGACTTTAAAGACCACATCCACTTTTCTGACCAAGCGCTGCAATCGGGGGCCGCTGCCCTCGCGGCGCGCACAACCCTGATTGTGGATGTGCCCATGGTGCAGGTGGGCATTACCCCCGGCATTCAGCACACCTTTGCCAACCCCGTCTATTGCAGCATGGATGCCCTCACCCGACCCCAAAAGGGCAAAAGTCAGGCCTCTTGGGGGGTAGAAACCCTGGCCCAGCGCTATCCCGAAGGCATTTTTGTGATTGGGGCGTCTGAGGCGGCTCTGGCCACCCTGGTCGATTTAATCGATGCCGAAAAAGTGCGTCCGGCCCTGGTGGTGGCCACGCCCGCCGGGTTTATTGACACTGCGGTGATTAAAGCTCGTCTACAAGATACGATGGTGCCCCACGTCACCACCAAGGGGCCGAAGGGCAGCGCTGTCGTGGCCGCAGCCATTATCAATGGGCTGGTAGATTTATCGTGGCAGGCCTACGGCCAAGACAGTCCTTAACCGTTTTGAGGGGCGATCGCAGAGACAAACGCGCCTTGCCCCTGCGATCGCCCCAACTCACGCCAGAGCCAGATTAACAATCGCGATTTTCGATCGCACCGTCGGGCATTGTGGTGTTACAAAACAGCACCATGCTGCGGTTGGTGCCGCGCAGATTCGCCCCTTTCAGGTTGGCTCCCTTGAGGTTAGCGGAGCCCAGGGTGACGCTTAACATCACCGCGCCGCTGAGGTCGGCATCAGACAGGTCGGCATCGCTGAGGTTGGCCTGGGTCATTTCGACATTGGTGAGGTCGGCCCCCGAGAGATTGGCTCCGGGCAAGTTGGCACCGTTCATCTGGGCATTGGCCAGGGTGGCCCCGCTCAGATTTGCGCCTTCCATATCGCTGAGCATGAGGTTGGTAGCGCTGAGATCGGCCCCCGAGAGGTTGGCCCCAGTGAGTACCGCAATTTTGAGGTTGGCACCGTGCAGGTCGGTGTTGCTTAGGTCAGCATCGTTAAGAATGCACACCTGGCACTTTTTGGTGTCGAGCAGCTTCTGCACATCGTCGGGAATAGCGGCTTCGGCAGGGGCAAAGCCCATACCCCACAGCACCAGAGCGAGGGCCAGCATGGCCAGTAGGCGTTTCATAATCTGCAAACATCCTGTCTTAAGAAGGTCGGTCTTGGCTATTCTCCCATTCAATGGGGTAACCCGCTCGGTCACCCCCCTGGGGCCGATTGCCCAGGCAGATCAAGGTTACCTAGGCCCAGCCAAAACTGCTCGGGCTGGGGGTTGCGCCGACAGGGGGGCCAGTAGCGCAGGGCGGCGGCTTCGAGCTGGGGGGCAGGCAGGGGCAGGTCTTGGGCCAGGCACAGGTGGGCAATCGCTCGCCTGAAGGGTTCACTGTGGCCCTCACGGTCAGACTCGCTGGCACCATCACGGCGGCCCTGGGCGATCGCGTGGGCCAGCTCGTGGGCCACTAGCCCCGGCCAGTCGGCAGGCACAATGCGACCTGGGTCAACCATCAGGGTGATGGGTTGGGTGCGATCGTTGCAAAACCCGTCAACCTTGGCCTGGGGGGCAAGGGGGGCCGCCAAAATCTGCACGTTGGGCTGCTGGGCGGGGGCAAAGCAGTCGAGCAAATCAGCCAAAATTTCGTTGAGCCGCTGGTTGACCCGGTAAAGGTGCTGCCCCATCCACAGCAGAACTTCTCCCGGCGGGTCAGCAATGTGGGCCAGGCTAATCCAGCTGGGCTGCACGGCCAGATCGCGCAGCACGCCCAGATACTGGGTGGCCCACAGCTGCGGGTCTAGATCGGTGGCGACCGGTTGTTGCCAAACCTCGGCCCGGTGCAGGGGTTGAAGGGCAGACTCAGGGGCAGGGGTGGGGCGATCGCGATCCATAGTCCAGACCATCAAAGGCCCGCTCTAGCAAGTGCAATAGCCAAAATTTTCCCATATTTATTAGCGATCGGTCAGCAACGAACACTTTAACTTCGTTAGTTTCGATACCCTCATGGTCATCATAAAAAGATAGGTGAGATCGCATTTTTCTCGTCTGGCTGCGATCGCCAACCGCGTTGGTAAACTTCACAACCAGGCCTCTCATGGGTCTCAAGACCGACGCGCACTTACCTAACGACAGAGTTCGACGGTAAGATTTAGCGCTAAAAAGACCAGCAATTGCACATTTCTTCCTCAGCCCCCGGATCAAAGTTATATATTTAATAAAGTAGTTAGGTATAGCGCAGAACTTTCCACCCAGATTCATGGTTGCCACTCCCCGCCTTAGCTTCGTGAGCCAGCGCCCCCGCACCGGGGATGCCGAAACGCTGAGGAAAATTTTTACCGCCGTAGATGCAACCAGCTGTCCCTATACCTACAACTTTCACATGCACACCGCTTGCTCTGACGGCAAGCTCTCCCCTGGGGCTTTAATGGAGCAGGTGGTCGATATCGGCCTCCACGCCTTTGCCATTACCGACCACCACACGGTCCGGGGCTACCAGCAGGCCAAAGCCTGGCTCGAAGACTGGCAGTGGCGCAACCCTACCTCCCTCCGCAGTCGCCAGCGCGGCCAGCGTGGTGGCGCTGTTCCCCGGCTGTTTACCGGCGTAGAAATCACAACTCTTTTAGCTGAAACCGAGGTGCACATTTTAGGCTACGGCTTTTCGCCCAGTCATGATGCGATCGAGCCCTACCTGCGGGGCTATGCACCCCGAGGTGACGACAAATTGGCCACCGCTGTGATTCCCGCCATTCAGGCAGCAGGGGGGATTGCGGTTTTGGCCCACCCAGCCCGCTACCGGGTGTCGGCCAAAACCCTGATTCCGGCGGCGGCAGCCCTAGGCATTGATGGCCTAGAAACCTACTATGCCTACGCCAATCCCGAGAACTGGGCACCCTGCCCCCGCCACACCCCAACTGTGGAGCAGTTCGCCCAAGACTATGGGCTGCTGACCACCTGCGGCACCGACACCCATGGGCCTAGCTTGCTACGGCGGTTATAGCCTTCTACTATGGTCGACTACCTCACGCTTAAATCGGTCCTTGAGCACGGTCTTCAACAGCAAGAAACCCGCTACGGCCTCATAGATGAGGCGCTGCACAGTCGCGTTTGGCTGCATTCTCAGCCGACGAATCGGGTTTGTTTATTTTTCCATGGGTTTACCGCTGGCCCTTACCAGATGGAGCCCATCGGCCAGCACTTTTACCGGGCTGGATACAATGTGCTGGCCCCGCTGTTGCCCGGCCACGGGCGGGCGGGCAAGTGGGACCAAGACACACCGCCCCCCCTGCCCACCGACCCTAAGGTGTATCAAACCTTTGGCATTCAGTGGCTCAATTTGGCTGGTCGGCTGGGTAAGCATGTGGTCGTAGGAGGGCTATCGGGCGGTGGCACCCTGGCCGGGTGGCTAGCCCTAGAGAAAGCTGCCCAGATCGATCGCGCCGTGCTCTGTGCCCCCTATCTGAGCGGCAGCAACAGGGTAATTGACCTATTTGTCAAAAAAATAGACACCTACTTTGCCTGGGCCTCGGCCCCAGGCACCGATGGGGTGGGCACCCCCACCAAGGCAATGCCGCCTCTAGGCTACGGCGGGTTTGCGACGCCAGCCTTGCGAGCGGTGCTAGAGATGGGTCAGTTTTGCCAACAGCGGGTCAAGCAAACCCCGCCCCCAGGACAGGCCGTTGCGCCCATTGCCCCCACGTTTACGATCTCCAGCGAGAGCGATCGCGCTGTGAGCAACCTAGACCACCAGCATTTCTTTGAAGCCGCCCTAAAGCAGCAGCCCCAGAGCTGGTACACCTGCTTTAACAAGGTGCTCGACATTCCCCACACGATGATGACTACAGCTGAGGGCAACCGCTATCAGCATCTGCTCAACGTGATGATTCAGGCCTTTGTCGAGAGTGACTTGACCTGGACTGAGGTAGAAGAAATTGCCTATCGGATGACGCAGAATCGCCCCTTTAATACGGTGGTGGCCGATCTGGGCTGGCAGGCTAAATGCTCCAAAGACCTGCCCGCCATGCTGACGATGGTGGATAAATGGCCGATCGCGGTGAAGCGGAGCCGGGGAGACTTGCGCTCGGGGGTGCGATCGCCGCGCGATCGCTAGCTACCGCCGAAACACAAACAAATTACCCGTGGCCCCGCGCCCAAACCGCAGGTCTTCATCCAGGTAGGAGGTGATCCACAGCGCCTCTTGGCGAAGAAATTCGAGCACGGGCACGGTGATTTGGGGCAGGTGCAGGCCCGCGATGCCGAGCAGGCGGGTTGCCTGCACACTAAAAGCGCCAAAGCTGACGCGGGCACTTTCGCCTTCTTCGTAGGGCTGCCAAATGCCCTGCACGGTGGCTGTCAGCTCGCCCAGGAAGGGCAAAGAGAGCACCGCGCCATTTTCGGTGGCGATCGCCCCTGAGGGCAGGTCTTTGACGATGGCCCCTAGGGGGCGATCGCTGACTAGAGCAGGGCTAGAGCCCTCGGGGCCAGTCAGGCGTTGCCACACCTGGCGAATACCCACCGGCAGCGGCAACTGACGGCTAAGGCGGCGAGTGACCACAGTGCCCCGTGACGCATAGACTAAGGCCCAAGACCCCAGCAGCATGGGCCAATGCTCTGGCCGGAGGGGTTGGTCGATGGGGTTAAGGGTTTCTAGTTCACAGATGATCTGATCGATGGCAGGGTGCTCGACGGGCAGAATAGCCGTCTCAGGTTCTAGGGCGTCAATCTGCTGGAGTAACTGAGTCTTAAGCTGGGTGCGGCGATGGTGAACAGGAGTCATTGCAGGCTGCGGTTGAAGTGGGTGGGCCTGAAGTTAGGCCTAGAGTCTTAGAATACCCGCGCCGGGTCAAACAGATTGCCCTAGGGGCAGCGGCACACCGCGAATTGAGCAATCGAGCAGCTCGATTGGGTGAAACAGCGGCAACGCTTGGCCTTGCTGCGCCATATGCTGCTGAATCTGTAGCGAACAGCCGGGGTTGGGCGAGGCCACCAGGGCCGCACCGGTATTGAGCAAATTCTTCACCTTCATCTGGCCCAGCTCGGTGGCCACCTCAGGGTGCAGCATGTTGTAAACCCCGGCACTGCCGCAGCAGAGAGCGGCATCGAGGGGTTCTCGCAGGCTGACGCCCGGAATTTGCTTGAGCAGCTGTCGGGGCTGAAGGCTGATTTTTTGACCGTGGAGCAGGTGGCAGGCGTCTTGATAGACGATGGGTAAACTGCCCTCGGCGATCGGGTGCAGAGGGGTGGTTAGGCCCACCTGGGCGAGAAATTCTTGCACATCGCGAACTTTGGCGACAAAGGCTTTGGCTCGTTCAACATAGTCGGGGTCATCCTGCAGAATATGGTGGTATTCCTTCAGGGTGTGGCCACAGCCCGCCGCGTTAATCACCACAAAATCGACCTCGGTGGCTTCGAAGCAGTCGATCATGCGGCGAGCCAGGTCTTGGGCCTGGGCTGCTTGCCCCTGGTGGGCGGGCAGGGCCGAGCAGCACCCCTGCGCGTGGGGAATCACCACTTCGCAGCCGTTGGCGCTGAGCACTCGGGCCGTCGCGGCATTGACATCAGAGAAAAACACCCGCTGCACGCAGCCCAGCACCATGCCCACCCGGTAGCGCTTTTGGCCTACGGCGGGGACGAGTTCGGGCAGATCGTCTTGAAAACTCTCAGCAGTGATCGGCGGCAGCAGCGACTCCATGGCGGCCAGGCTGGGGGAAAGTTTGGCCAGCAAACCAGTTTTTTGCACCAGCTTAGACAGGCCCAGCTTTTGGTACAGGTACAGCGGCCCGGCCACGGCCCGCAGCCGCGTGGGGTAGGGAAACAGGCTAAAGATTAGCGATCGCACCGCCCGTTCGACCAAAGGCCGCTCGTGGTTGCGCTCTACCTGGGGCCGTACCGCTGCAATCAGCTGGTCGTACTGCACCCCTGAGGGGCAGGCGGTGGTGCAGGCCAGACAGCCCAAGCAAGAGTCAAAATGCTTCGCCGAAGTGGCCGACAGCGGCGCTTCCCCATTGTTGATCGCATCCATTAAATAGATGCGGCCTCGGGGGGAGTCCATTTCGGTACCGAGCACCCGGTAGCTGGGGCAGGTGGTGAGGCAAAAGCCGCAGTGCACACAGGCGTCGATCAGCTTGGGATCGGGGGGGTGCTGGGCATCGAAACCGTTGGCAATACTGTCAGGCGTGGGCCAAGCGGCGGGAGCTAAAGACTCTGCTGAAGACTCTGAGGTCGGCATGGAAACGCGGGTAAGGGCTATGTTTAGGCTAGCGCGATTGTTCGCCCCTTTCCGCTCTTGCAAGTGCAGATCCTGCAATAGTCAGTATAGGGATCGGCGGGGGTGGGCATAGTCTATCGAGTCTTACGAGGCTGTCCTAACCGGTAACGATGCGCCATACTCACGACTCAGCGCCTATCCGCTGGTACTGCGCCTGCGCCTCGGCAATAATGCTGTCATGAGCTATCAGCCGCCCTTTGAGATCACCTCAACCATCGTTAACCAGGTCAGTGCGATCGCTGGGCTGGTTGAGCGGCTCGACGGTTCGCCGCTGACCACCTCACCTCAACTCCGCAAACAAAACCGCATTCGCACTATTCAAGGCACCCTGGCGATCGAAGGCAACAGCCTCACCCTCGATCAAGTCACCGCCATTCTCAACGGCCAGCGGGTACTCGGCCACCCCCGCGAAATTAGCGAAGTCCAAGGTGCAATCCGCGCCTACGAAGCCCTCCCCACCTGGGCTCCCACCTCACGCCAAGACCTGCTCCAGGCCCACCGCCTGCTCATGGCCGACATTCTCACCAACCCTGGCAAACTCCGCCCAGGCGGTGTTGGCATCTATAAAGGTACCCAGGTCTCCCACGTTGCCCCCCCGGCCAAACTCGTTCCTCAGCTGATCGGCGACCTGCTCGACTGGTTAGCCGCCACCGACCACCATCCGCTGATCACCAGCAGTGTCTTTCACTACGAACTTGAGTTCATTCATCCTTTTGTCGATGGCAATGGCCGCATGGGTCGCCTCTGGCAAACCCTGATTCTTGGCCAGTGGCACAACCTTTTTTACCTGTTGCCGATCGAAAGCCTGATTAAAGACCAGCAAGACCGCTACTACCAAGCTCTAGAAGAGGCCGATCGCGCCGCTGCCAGTACCGGCTTTATCGAGTTCATGCTGGATATTATTCGGACAGCGCTCAGCCAGCCCAGTGCCCCGATCGATACCCTGGATAGTTTCTTGGGCGATCAAGTAGGCGATCAAGTCAGCGATCAAGTTAGACAACTGCTCACCCTCATGGATGACCGCTATTGGAGCACCCGAGAGCTGATGGCAGGGCTATCGCTCAGCCACAAACCCACCTTTCGTAAGAACTACCTCAACCCCGCCCTCCAAGCAGGTTTCGTGGTGATGAAATATCCAGACAGACCCCGGAGCCCCAAGCAAAAATATAAAAGGCGGGGGCATTAGCTAAACCGATTTAGTCTACCCCGCGCAGTTTGCAGGTGTTGTCGTAGAGACTCTGGGCCAGGCCGTCGAGGCGTTTGTCAAGCTGAGTTGGCGGCTGGTCATGGGTGAGAGGGTACCTAGGCCGGCTTGCTGGCCCACGGTCAATCGGCCCATTCTGGTGCAAATTGGCTATAGTGGCGGCAAAGCAGCCCTCCCCAGTTGGAGGCCACCGTGGTGAAACCTACACCAGATTCTCTGCGTCGGGTCGGGTCAGCCAGTCCGCTCCTGATGCACACCGATGTTGTGCCCCCCCACCCGCTGGTGATTGGGGGCGAAACGATCCCTCGGGGCAAGCGGGTGCGGCTTGACTTGCCCGTAGCCCGCATGCCGACCGGCACCATAATGTCGCTACCGGTGACCGTGATCAGCGGCAAAAAGCCAGGGCCGCGCCTGTGGCTCAGCGCCGCTATCCATGGCGACGAGCTCAACGGGGTCGATATTGTGCGCCGGGTAGCCAGGGCCATTCAGCCCCACCGGCTCAACGGGGCGGTGATTGCCGTACCGGTGGTGAATATCTTTGGGCTGCTAGAACAGTCGCGCTACCTGCCCGATCGCCGCGATCTCAACCGCTCCTTTCCCGGTTCGGTGCGGGGGTCGATGGCCAGTCGCCTCGCGGCCCTGTTTATGAAAGAGGTGGTCAGCCAATGCACCCACGGCATTGACCTGCACACGGCAGCCATTCACCGCATTAATCTGCCCCAGGTGCGGGCCGACCTAAACGACCCGGCTACCTACGACTTTGCCAAAGCCTTTGGTGCCCCGGTGATGATCCATTCCTCCCATCGCGACGGGTCGCTGCGCCAGGCGGCGGCAAAGCGTAACATTCCCACTCTGCTCTACGAAGCCGGAGAAGCACTGCGATTTGATGAAGTTGCCATTCAAACCGGGGTAGATGGCATCTACCGCGTGATGGCCTACCTGGGCATGTATACCCCGCCGGTCACGGTTCCGCCGGTCACCCTCGAAGTGCGGGAGACCCGCTGGGTGCGCGCCTCTCGAGGCGGGATTTGGCACCGGACGATCGCCCTAGGTGACCAGGTCAAGCAGCGTCAGCCCCTGGGCTTTATTAGCGACACCTTTGGCGATAAACCGGTGCAGGTCCGCAGCCCCAAAGCCGGCATTGTAATTGGCCACGGCCAAAATCCACTAGTTAATCAAGGGGATGCGCTAGTACACATCGCCAGTGGGACGGCAGAGACTGGGCCAGAACAGTAGGATGAGCAGAGCGACGCTTGCCCATTCTGCCCACCATGCAGCGATTTACCCAGCTTTTTTTAGCCATAGACGCCACCACCTATACTAACGAGAAGGTGCGATCGCTACAGGCCTATTTCCACGAGGCTGAACCCGCCGATAAGGTCTGGGCGCTCTACCTTCTGCTGGGCAAAACCCGCCGCCGCACGGTGACCTCGCGGGTGCTGCGGGATGTGTTCTTGCAGATTTCTGCCATTCCTGAGTGGCTATTTAAAGACTGCTACGCCCAGGTGGGCGACTCGGCAGAGGTGATCGCCCTGCTGCTGCGCGATGTGGATTTGGCGGGGAATTCCCCTAAGAATAGCGCTGTTCCCTGTAGGGGCAAACGGCCGTTTGCCCCTACCGAAGTTGCTGGCGATTCCCAATCCCATTCCTCCAGGTCCATCCCCCTGCACCAGTGGATGGAGGAGATTATTCCGATGTACAAGGCGATGGAAACCGACGAGGAACGGCGCGATCTGATCGTCTCCTGGTGGGCGGCGCTGAATAACACCGAAATCTTTGTGCTCAACAAAATTCTCACCGGGGCGTTTCGGGTTGGCGCATCGGCAAAGCTGGTAATTAAAGGGCTGGCTGCCGCCACGGGCATCTCAGAAGCCGTACTAACCCACCGACTGATGGGCGAATTTACTCCCACCGTTGAGTTCTATGCCAGCCTGACCAGTGAAGCAGCTACGCAGAATGCCCCCAGCCAGCCCTACCCATTTTTCCTCGCCACCTCCCTAGACGAAGCCAAGTTTCAGGCCGAAGCCTGCGATCGCTGGCAGGCCGAGTGGAAGTGGGATGGCATTCGCGCCCAGGTGATCAAGCGGGCTGACCAGGTGTTTGTCTGGTCGCGGGGCGAAGACTTGGTCACCAGCCAGTTTCCTGAAATCGAAGCGATGATGGCCACGTTTCCCAACGGCATCGTCATGGATGGGGAAATTCTCTGCTGGCAAGACGGCAGGCCGCTGTCGTTTAACCACCTGCAAAAGCGCCTGGGCCGCAAGCAAGTCAGCAAAAAGGTGATGGAAGCCAACCCAGTGCACTTCATCGCCTACGACCTGCTGGAGTACGGCGGGGTCGATATTCGGCAGAAGCGCTGGGGCGATCGCACCCACCACCTCAGCACCCTGCTCGCCGTCCACACCGCCCCCAACCTGCACCAGTCTACTCCGCTGACCTTTAGCTCCTTTGCCGAACTGGTGGAGCTGCGCGCCAACGCCCGCCAGCAGGGGGCCGAGGGCCTAGTGGTGAAGGCGATCGATAGCCCCTACCTGGTGGGCCGCAAGCGCGGCTACTGGTGGAAGTACAAGGTTGACCCCATGAGCCTCGATGCGGTGCTGATCTACGCCCAGGCAGGCAGCGGCAAGCGGGCCAACCTGTTTACCGACTACACCTTTGCCCTCTGGCAGGGCGATACTCTGGTGCCCTTCACCAAAGCCTACAGTGGCCTAGACAACGCCGAAATTGACGCCCTAGACAAATGGATTCGTCGCCACACCACCGAGCGGTTTGGGCCGGTGCGATCGGTAGAACCGATCCAGGTTTTCGAAATCGGGTTTGAGGGCATCGTCGCATCCACCCGTCACAAGTCGGGAATTTCGGTGCGCTTTCCCCGCATTCTGCGCTGGCGTAACGACAAACCCGCCGCCGAGGCCGATACCTTAGAGTCAGCCAAAGCGCTACTGGCGGCCTTTGAAACCGTGCCTTAATCCACGATTGGCCTTTTGACCATCGGGGTTAAAGGGTTCAGATCTGAGCTGATTTTTCGCTGGGGGGATGCTGCTCTAGCACCTTAGCCAGGTATTTGCCGGTGTAGGAACCGGGCACCTGGGCCACCTGCTCGGGAGTGCCCACGGCGATCAGCTCGCCGCCGCGATCGCCCCCCTCCGGGCCTAGATCCACGAGCCAGTCAGAGCAGCGAATCACGTCGAGGTTGTGCTCGATCATCAGCACCGAGTTGCCCTTGTCCACCAGGCGCTGCACCACGTCGAGCAGCTTGTGCACGTCGTAGAACGACAGCCCCGTAGTCGGCTCGTCGATCAGGTAGAGGGTTTTGCCCGTAGAGCGGCGGGCGAGTTCGGTGGCTAGCTTCATGCGTTGGGCCTCGCCGCCAGAGAGGGTAGGGGCGGTCTGCCCCAGGCGAATGTAGCCCAGCCCCACATCTACCATGGTTTGCAAGCGGCTGGCGGCCTGGGGAATATTCTCAAAAAACGTCAGGGCCTCTTCGGCGGTCATGTTGAGCACGTCGGAGATGTTTTTGCCCTTGTAGGTGACCTGGAGGGTGTCGCGGTTGTAGCGCGCCCCCTTGCACACCTCGCACTGTACGTAGACATCGGGTAAGAAGTTCATCTCGATCACGTTGACCCCCTGGCCACCGCAGGCTTCACAGCGCCCGCCTTTGACGTTAAAAGAGAACTGCCCCGCCTTGTAGCCCCGCGCCTTGGCCTCAATGGTCTCGGTAAACAGGTTGCGGATCACGTCGAAGACGCCGGTATAGGTAGCCGGGTTGGAGCGGGGGGTGCGGCCAATCGGCGACTGGTCGATCACAATCACCTTGTCCAGCGCCTTCAGCCCGTCGAGCTTGTCCATGTGCTTGGGAAAGGGCACTTTGCTGCCAAAGTGGTGCTGGAGAGCCGGGTAGAGCAGCTCATTGATCAAAGTCGATTTGCCCGAGCCAGAGACGCCGGTAATGCAGACCAGCGCCCCCAGGGGCAGCTCGACGTCGAGGTGTTTGAGGTTGTTGCGGTGGGCATTTTTGATCGTCAGCGATCGCCCATTGCCCGGTCGACGCTCGGCAGGGGTTGGAATCGACTGCCGCCCCGACAGGTAGGCCCCGGTGAGAGAGTCTTGAGCGGTCATTAGAGTGTTGAGGTCGCCCTCAGCCACGATCGCCCCCCCATGAATACCGGCCCCTGGGCCAATATCTACCAGGTGGTCGGCGGCGCGGATGGTGTCTTCATCGTGCTCGACCACGATCAGGGTGTTGCCCAGGTCGCGCAGGCGGTAGAGGGTGTTGAGCAGGCGATCATTGTCGCGTTGGTGCAGGCCAATGCTGGGTTCATCTAGCACGTAGAGTACGCCCGTGAGGCCCGAGCCAATCTGGGTGGCCAGACGAATGCGCTGGGCCTCGCCGCCGGAGAGGGTCATCGCCGTGCGGTGCAGGGTGAGATAGTCGAGCCCTACATCCATCATGAACTGGAGCCGAGCCCGAATTTCGCGCAGCACCAGCGCCCCAATTTGCAGCTGTCGGGCCGAGAGCTTGGGGGCGTCGCCCTCTTCGCCCACCAGGGTGCGAATGCGCTTGAGGCACTCGCGAATGGAGACGTTGGTGAGGTCGCTGATCGAGTGGGGGCCAATGCGTACGGCGTTAGATTCTGGCTTGAGGCGGGTGCCGTGGCAGACTTCGCAGGTCTGGTCAATTAAGTACTTTTCAAGCTTTTGCTTGTGCAGCTCGGAGGTGCTGTCTTTGTACTGGCGTTCGAGAATGGGCAGCACCCCTTCGTACTGCCGCTGATAGCCCTTGCGATCGCGGTAGCGCGAGTCAGACTCAATGTAGATTTTTTCCTCACTGCCGTGGAGTACGATGTGCTGCTGCTCGGGGGTGAGCTGGTCCCAGCGGCTTTGAATTTCAAACCCAAAGGCCTGGCCGACGCTATAGAGCAACGAGAAGTAGTAGGTGTTGTCTTTTTCAGACCAGGGGGCGATCGCGGCATAGACCGGCAGCGTGGGGTCCGGCACTACCAACTCTGCCGAAAACGTCCGCAGGCTGCCCAGGCCGTGGCAGTGGGGGCAGGCCCCGTAGGGCGAGTTGAATGAGAATAGCCGGGGCGATAGTTCCTCCATCACCGCGCCGTGCTCCGGGCAGGCAAAGTTCTCGGAAAACACTAGCTCCTTGGGCAGACCGTAGCTGCCTTCCCCCTCGGCGGCCTGGGGTAGGCGATCAGAAATAGATATGACATTACTCCCCTGCTCCTGCCCTCCTGGCTCCTGACTCCTAGATTCCTGAGGCTTCTCCGCCAAAATCTCAATCACCGCGATCCCCTCCGATCGCTTCAGGCAGGTGCGCAGCGAGTCCGCCAGCCGGTCCTCCAGCCCCGCCTTCTTCACCAGGCGATCGACCACCACTTCGACGTTGTGGCTGTAGTTTTTGTCGAGTTCAATGTTGTCGGTCAGCTCCCGCAGTTCGCCGTTTACCCGCACCCGCACAAAGCCCTCAGAGGCCAGGCTAGAGAGCAGCTTTTTGTGGGTGCCCTTTTTGCCCCGCACCACCGGGGCCAGAATTTGGAAACGGGTGCGATCGGGCAGGGCCATCACCCGGTCGATCATCTGGTCGATGCTCTGGGGCGAAATGCTGCGATCGCAGATCGGACAGTGGGGATCGCCCGCCCGCCCGTAGAGCAAGCGTAGGTAATCGTAGATTTCGGTCACCGTACCCACGGTAGAACGCGGGTTGTGGGAAGTCGATTTTTGGTCGATGGAGATCGCCGGACTCAGCCCCTCGATCGCATCGACATCGGGTTTATCGACCTGGCCGAGGAACTGGCGGGCATAGGCGCTGAGCGACTCCACGTAGCGACGCTGGCCCTCAGCAAAAATCGTGTCAAAGGCCAGGGAAGACTTACCTGAGCCCGACACCCCCGTAAATACGATCAGCTGGTTGCGGGGAATCTCCAGGTCTAAATTTTTGAGGTTGTGCTGGCGGGCTCCGCGAATGCGAATCACATTGTCGTCAATGGCGGCATGGTGGTGAGCCAACCCTGGAGTGCTATCACTGGGGCGGGCACCATTGCGGGCACCCTTGCCATTTTGAGACTGATCACTACCTTTGCTGGACGCTCGGCCCTTTTTAGAGGCGGCGGTTTTCTTAGCAGAAGCGTCCGGTTTGGGCATGTCTGGGGGCTTAGTGACAACGCATGTACCAATTTAACATTTTTAAATACTTGTCAAGGAAACCCACCAGCTCAGGAGTTGTAGGGTGATTTAAATGCGATCGCCCGGACAGAGCCTTGTATAGCTATGGCCAATTAGGTTAGGACAGGGCCGTCATTCCTGCGCAGAGCTTGCCCTCGCGAAGGCGTGGGGCGGGAATTCACTAGCCCATCATTGCTCGCGAATAGATTCCCGTTTTTACAAGAATGACAGGCGGGGATTGTTATCAGCAAAACGTCCTAACGGTGCTATAGCTATAAATTGCAGCGAAAGTGATTGACTTCCGCGCAGTGTAGCCATCCTCCTGGCGGGCTAGGATGCCTCTACCGGAGCGACTCTCACGTAAGGCAACCCTACCGTGCCGCCACAAACCGCTCTCGGGCCATGGCCCGCAGCCGCTGAATGTCTTCTCGCCGAGTCACCGATAGAGGCACCGTGCGCTTAATTTCGGTTAGCAGCAGGGCGGTGTCGGCGGGGCTGTTTTCGTAAAGGGCGCGATAGTGGGCCGTGATGACCGCCTGCTCAATCTCAGCGCCGCTAAAGCCTTCGGTAGCGACCACCAATTCGTCGATGTCAAAGGCGTCGAGGCCCTGGCGACGGCGACTGAGGTGAATAGCCAGAATATCGCGGCGCTCATCGGTTTCGGGCAGATCGACAAAAAAAATTTCGTCGAAACGACCCTTGCGCAGCAGCTCTGGCGGAATCGCCGACAGATCATTGGCGGTGGCGACCACAAAGATCTCCTGGGATTTTTCTTGCAGCCAGGTGAGAAAGTAGCCAAACAGCCGTCGGCTCAGCCCACCGTCGGCATCGCCGCTGGTCTGGCCCATACTCTTCTCAATTTCATCCATCCAGAGAATGCAGGGGGCCATGGTTTCGGCCATAGTGACAGCGCGGCGAAAGTTTTTGTCAGACTCGCCCACGTACTTGTCGTAGAGGCGACCGGCATCGAGCTTGAGCAGAGGCAGATTCCACTGGCGGGCAATGGTTTTGGCCGCCAGCGACTTGCCACAGCCCTGAATGCCGACAATCAAAATGCCTTTGGGGGCGGGCAGGTTGTACTGGCGGGCCTGGGGGGTAAAGCCCACCTTGGCGTAGCTTAGCCAGCGCTTCAGTCCCTCAAAACCACCTAGCTCAGCCAGATTGGTCTCGGGCGGGAAGTAGTCGAGCAGGCCCTCTTCGTGGATGACGCGGGCCTTGCGCTCTAGCACCTGTTTGACATCGTCGGCGTCGAGGCGGCCATCGTGAAGGGCGGCGTAGGAGACTACCTTGCGGGTCTGGCTCAGGGTCATGCCCTGAAGGGCACTGACTAGGGTGCGAATATCTTCAGGGGTGAGGTCAACTTTGACTCGGCCTTTGAGGTCTCTCACCACCCCAGACAGGGCGTTGTAGAGTTCTTCGGGGCCGGGTAGTTTGATGTCAAAATGCACGGCGTCGTGGGCAATTTCGGCGGGCAAATCGTTGTCGCTGCCGCTGATCACTAAGGTAGAGCGGTTATGAGAAAACTGCTCGGTCACCTCACGAAACTGCCGTGCCACCACCGCGTCTTTGAGGTGAGGGGCAAAGTCCTTTAGCCAGTAGATCGCCTTGAAGTTGAGATCTTGGAGATGACGCAGCATATCGAGCGGCTCTGTGGTTTTGGGCAGCGCCTGGCCACGCTTGCCGCCGGGGGGTGCGTATTCGTTTTGCCAGCGGTTTTCGGGGCTGTCAGGCGATCGCATCAGCCCCTGGGCAATGCTCCATTCAAACACCGCCATTTGCATGTCGGTACAGGCGGTTCTAATCAACCCCTGCACTCGCTCTTCTTCAACGGTGTCAATCACCACTACCGGATGAAACGAGGTCACCAGGGTTTGAAAGTGCTGCACACTGGTTTTAAAGGACATGGTTGCCGGGAGTAAGGTTAGGGCTAATGTGCCCCTTTCTCCTACACTTACCGCACCGGACATTCCGGACTGGCCCAGAAAATTTAATCTAATGCATCTAGCCCCTGGCGGGCGTAGCGAATACGCAGCTTTAGACCGAGGGTGATTTGTTTCATCAACCAGTAAAGGCTGGCCAAAATCAAAAAGGTCACCACCATCACGGCTACTGGACGCCGCGAGGTCAGCACGTCTAGGGTGTCGGTGATGACATCGGTGGGAGCAACCACTAAATCCCAGCTGTTAAACCGCAAAAAGCGGCCCAGGTAGATACCCACCGCACACAGGGCATGAATGGTCAGCTCGATAGGCAAAATCAGAGCCTTAGCACCTTGCTGCTTAAGATAGATGGCCAGGTTGAGAATAGAGATGACATAGGCCTGAAACCCCAGCAAAATGGCTACGGCATGGATAGGAATAAAGACTAAAGCCACCACCCAAATTGGCGTTTGCCCGGCGCTGGTGCCCCGAATCAGGTGAATGATGTCGGTCAACACGTAGGGGGCGTTGGGCAAAAAGGCCAGAAACATCGCCAGCCCCACCCACCATAGCCAGCCTTGGGATGTCTGTTTTTTGTGAAAGATGGCGATGCTCATGGCGGCGGCGATCGCGATAACCACCAGCAGCCACAGCAGCTGTAACAGAGTGACCGCACCACCGTCACCCACAATATTCGACCAGCCCCACATCAGGCGAGGTATTCGCGGCCACAACCCCACTACCCCGGTTGCCACCACCACCACCCAGGCGGCAAAAAACCAAACCCTGGGAATGACTTGGTTGCGAAATAGGCCATAACTCAGCAACAGGGGCACAAAGGCTAGAAACAAGTTCCACCAGATCCAGCCGCTATAGACATTGTTGAAGGCACTGGCTATATCGAGTAGAAGCGATCGCATTGGTTCTCAACCCTATATCTAGGCTTAACCTAATCTAAAGCTTGACTAGGCTATTTGCCCTTTGCCCCAGGGTAAACCAGACTATTTCCGCCATGGGCCGATTCTCTTAAAAGCCGAAGGCGGCCAATGGTGCGCAACACAAAAGAGGGGACACGCTTGGGTGTCCCCTCTTTAATTGCGATGATTGCGACTGGATTCGCCTGTTCTAAAGGCGAGGATCGGTAGTGCTGGTGGGAGTTGTGGTCACACGATCGTTAGTGCGATAGGTCGTTGTGGGGGTGGTATCGCGATTGCGGCCAGCCAAACCAGCTAAACCAATCAGACCGAGCAGACCCAACCAACCCCAGCTCATGCCGTCATCGGTATCGGCTGTGGTTGTGGTGGTTGTGGTAGGAGACAGGGTATCAGGAGAAGTGGCACCGGGGGAAGTCGGAGACCCTGGCGCTACGGGATCAGGGGAGGTAGGCGAGGTCGGAGTGGTAGGCGTAGTCGGCGAAGTAGTGGTCTGGGCAGAGGCCGACAGCGCCGAGGGCAATAAGGCTAGGCTGAGAGCCAGAGCGCCAGTCCCCATCCATTTCGAGAGAGTGTTATTTTTCATCGGTTAAATTCCTGGGAATAAACAGTATCTGGTTTTCCTACAGCAGCCGAACCAAGGCATGGCTTATGCCACTAAAACAAACCGTATGCTTTCAAGGTAGAAAGATTTAGCTGTTCTGTTATTTATCGATAGTTAGACGTTTGCACGAATAGACCTCTTACTTTCGGTTTCATATAACCGGTTAGATGTCTCCGAATTAATGGCTGAGCTAGATACGAGGGGGCGATCGCGAGACCATACTCTACCTATCGGTCAGTGAACCTTCAGAAAAGGGTGCTGGTTTAACACTTTTTAGCGATTCTTTAGCCCCGATAAGTCTATCCATCTACAGAACCGACCTAGCGGCGGAATGGTCACTATACAAGATGAAACCCTAGGTCAAATCAATTGGACCCAGGCTAATTTCAATTACCTTTTTAAGGAGTTTATCCAATGACAGCTCAGATGACGCGAAATAAAGCAGTAGTTGCGGTATTTGACACCCGCCGCGAAGCTGATCAAGCTAAACAGACCGTTCAAGCATCTGGCCTAGAAGGACAGCGAATCTCTATCGATGACCATGTCTCGCCATCTATTCAGGTGGCAGCCCAAGGGACAACTGTGGGCGGACAGGCTGGTTTGCTCATGGGAGCCGCTTTGGGGGGTGTAGTGGGCTTAATCGCTACCATTATTGTCGCTTTCTGGGTCACTGGCGGCTATCCTGACAGCTCTATTAGCCGGTTGGCTATACTTGGCAGTACGATCGCTGGGGCCTTCTTCGGCGCACCGTTGGGCAAGACACTGCAAGCCAAGCAACCTGCCGACCAAAAAAGCAAAGGCAATCCCGATGTACCTCGCCAGTTTCGACTCGTGGTTGAAGGTAGCCAAGAGGATGTGCGGCAGGCGAAGCAAGCCCTGGGTCATCCTTCTGTAGCCAACTAGTCTCAGTTTCTGCAAAGGTTTTTCCGTGCCCGTTACTCTGCTCCCATGGGGATTAGTCAAGTGACGGGCAAAAAACATATCTGTAAAGTAAACAACGCATAAAAAAGCACGTAGAAGGGGTTGCTAAACGGCAACCCTTTCTACGTGCTTGTATAGGCTTAGCTAATTAATTAGCTAACTAAATCACAATCGCCTTAGTAGCGAGGATTAGAGGTAGGCGGTGCGGTGGTTACTCGCTCAGTGTAGCGATCGCTGGTGTCGCGCTTGCTGCCTTTTAGCCCAGCCAGACCAATTAGACCCAGCAGACCCAGCCAGCCCCAGTCAAACCCGTCGTCATCGGCGGTAGTAGTGGTCACAGTACCGCCAGGGGTAGTTGCGTCACCGGGGGTGGTTTGAGCTGCCGCCGGTAGGGCTGAAGGCAAAATAGCTAGGCTGACGGCAAGGGCACTGGCCCCAACCCATTTTGACAAGACGTTCGTTTTCATGGTTTAGAATCCTGGTAACAACATTTGATCGATGGAAACGACCTAGGTCGCAAAAATCAAAATAATAGAGGCGCAATCGTCGTCTACTTATTCACCAGGTTAAGCCGCTGACGAGAGCATGGTATTCATCGCTGGTTATAAGCTTAAATATCTCAACCTCTAGCGGAAGACTCACCCCAGGCCGACCAATTGAATAGGAGCAACTAAAAATATGGATATTTTGTTCTAGTATTTTGTGCAATGGAGAGTCCTATCTGAAAAGAAGGCAAGCGTATAGATGTTTAGATCTAGCCGAACAACTTAAATCGCTAATTTCTATTTAAATGACTAACCTAACTAACCTCTATATTTAGAAAGCGACATTCTCTATAGATGTATAGAGGAAGATGCAGAATTTTAATTTTAGAGTGAGGCTATAACGCAGTAGAGCTAATGCAGACTTAGTTCATTACTAGTACTAAAAGGGCGATTATGTTTTTCCACAAAAAAGATCCAGTTCACACCGTTGAAGTCAATGAGGCTAATCCGGTCTTTGCTCAGCTGCTGCTAGAGCAGTTTGGAGGTGCTACTGGAGAACTCTCGGCGGCGCTTCAATATTGGGTGCAGTCTTTTCACGTCGAAGATGCTGGCATTAAGGACATGCTCCAGGATATCGCCGTTGAAGAGTTTGGCCACCTGGAAATGGTGGGCAAGCTGATCGAAATTCACACCAAAAATACTGACCAAACCGAAGCCTACAACAGCACGCTGTTTGCGGTGCGTGGTATGGGGCCTCACTTCCTCGATAGCCAGGGGAATAACTGGACGGCTAGCTACCTCAACGAAGGCGGCGATGTTGTTCGAGATCTGAGGGCCAACATCGCGGCAGAAGCAGGTGCCCGCCAGACCTACGAATCCTTGATTAAGCTGGCTACCGATGAGGGCACCAAAAAAACCCTGACCCACCTGCTAACTCGGGAAATTTCTCACACCAAAATGTTCATGAATGCCCTAGATGCTATGGGCAAGCTGACGGACCCAATGTTTGGCAACATTCAGCCCGACGAAACCGTAGAGCTTTACTACAATCTCTCCACCAACGGCAATGGCCAAGATGAGCGTGGCCCCTGGAACTCTGAGCCCGACTTTAAGTACATTGCTGACCCAGTGAACTCTCGCCAATAGAGCGATCGCAATGGCAGTTGAGCTAGCCCAAATCTGGTGCTAACTCAACGCCTCCTACCCAAACTGAAAGTCGGTAGGCATAGGTAGCAACCTAACACTCAAACTGATCACAGCCTCCATCGCCTTGGCCCTGGGGGCTGTTTTTGTTCAAATATGAGGTTCAAATATGGGTTAAACCCATGCTGTTTGAACAATCCTTCTGTTAAACTCAGCGCCGTGGAAGATCCTAAGCCGACGCAGCGGAATTTTTGGCTCTGCATCAGAGTTTTTGGCTCAGGCCCTCTTAGCAGGCTGCTAGCCCAGTAGAACGTTAGGTTTAGTAAACCCCATCCGGAATCGGCCCTGCCCAAGCTGAAAACTCAGGCATCTAGTGCTTGACCAAGCTAATTATGACAGGCTCTAAAGGTTGAGGGTGTTCGGTTCATGGTAGACCTAGAACCTGACACCTTGAACCCCCTAACCGGTCATCTTTGGCTTGGCCAGACTACTCGTGCACTAGAACGATGTTAGAGAGGCTTGGGTTTGGCTATGGTTTCGCGGTTGCCCCGGTTCACCTGGCTGCGGTTAGGTGTGTTGTTTTCTCTGGCGCTAGCGCTGGTGCTGACTAGCCTAGGGCGATCGGCCCCGGCTGATGCCGAGCTCGATCGCCTAGGGGCGGAGGCCCAGACCTACATTCAAGCCCAAACGGGCCATCGGTTTACCCACCCCATTGTGGTTACCCGAGACCCGGCCTATCAGCGTCAATACATTCGCACTGATGACCCCAGCGGGCACCACTTGGCCACCAGTCGAGCCGCCGTGCGAGATCCAGCTGATCCCGGCCAATGGGTAGATATCCGGGTGCTGGAAGGCCGCGCAGGCCATGAGTCAACCGGCGAGTGGCAGGCCTGCCTGATTGTGGTATCTGACGCCGGGTCTGGCTTGCCAGACCCGGCCAAACGCAGCAACATCGCCCATGAGATCTATCACTGCTACCAGCGCGAAAAGCTGGGGGCGCTCTACACCCCGCCCCCCTGGGTGCTAGAGGGCTCGGCCACCTGGGCCGGAGAAACCTATGCGGGCGGTTCGCCGTTGGGCGAAAGCCGCTGGCGACAGTATTTGACCACCCACAACCAAATTGAAGATCGCAGCTACGAGGCCTTGGGGGTGTTTGCCCATATGGCCCACAGCGGCGAGTCGGTGTGGGCCCTGCTCGATCGCGCCTTTACCCCCCCGCTGCCTGCCCCCGCCGCCGAGACCGCCTGGATTGATCGGTTTTTGGGCTTGATGGCCAACCGAGAGAGGTTTTTGCAAACCTGGGCCATGGGCCTAGAGCGCAATCCCCGCCTCAGCGATTGGAACACCAGCGGGCCGGGCATTACCGGCGATCGCAGAGAAATCCAAACCTTAGCTATTCCCCAGGGGCGACGCATTACCCGCACCCTTCAGCGCCTCTACCGGCTCACCTTGCCTGAGGCCCAGGTGGTTTCAGTGGAGGTAATCAGCAACGGCCACGGCGCAATTCGCTGGGGCGACAGCGAGACGACGCGCATCAGCGGTAGCTTTAGCCGCCAGTATTGCCTGGGCGAAACCTGCCGCTGCCCTGATGGCTCGATGCCTGCCGGAGTCACCTCGGTGCGATCGCCCCAGGCGATCATTGCCCTCACCGGCTACCCCAACGATGCCGAACTGGGCATTGACCCAGTCGAAAACCCCTGTGAACCCGAAGAAGCGCCAGTGGAGCCGCCGGTCGATGGCCCCGGTAGCCCCTGGGGCGGCGACGGCGATCGCGCCCGAGGCACCAGCTACGGCGACCCCCACCTGATCACCTACGACGGCTACCGCTACAGCTTTCAAACCGTTGGCGAATTTTGGCTGACAGCGGCCACCGATGGCCACTTCCAGGTACAGGCACGGCAGGGGCAGATTCCTGGCCGACCCCTATCAATGAATACGGCGGTAGCCATGCAGGTTGGTGGCCATCGTCTGGCGATCTATGCCCAAGCGGCACCCGATGGCCGCTCCCCAGTGTGGTTAGACGGCAGCCCCACCGCTTTGGCTGAAGGCACGACACCCCTGCCCGGCGGGGGGATTGTCGTGCGAGTTGGTAGCCGCTACCAGATCACCTGGCCCACTGGCGAAAGCTTGCAGGTATCGCAAACCCCCATGGGCGGCGCAGCCTTTTTGACCCTGTCGCCGGAGGTGCCCCGGCGGGCGGGGGTCTACCAGGGCCTGTTGGGCAACGTCAACCGCAACCCCAACGACGATTTGCAAATTCGCGGCGGCGCGGTGCTGCCCCCCCAAGATGTCTACGCGCCAGTCGCCCGCCTGGTGCAGGGGCTGATTCCGGCCCCGGTGCCGTTAAACCAGGTACAAAATGCCTTTTACCAACAGCTCTACCGCCAGTTTGGCGACAGCTGGCGGGTGTCGCCGGGCGAGTCGCTGTTTGACTACGCCCCCGGCCAGTCCACCGACAGCTTTACTCAGCGCAACTTCCCCAGCCAGTTTCCATCGCTGCTGGGGGTGGCCCCGGCCCAGATTCAGCAGGCCACCCGCCTCTGCCGTGAGGCTGGAGTCAACGAGTGGATGATGGAGGGCTGCGTGTTTGATGTCGCCGCTACCGGGCAACCGGGCTTTGTGCAGGGGGCGGTAAATGCGATCGCCACTACCCTAATCGACCAGGTACAAAACCGGGTCGAGGACGAAATTCGTCGTCGCCTACCCTTTCCTCTGCCGCGACTGCCGTTTTAGGCTCCGTTTTAGCCGAACTGCTTTTTCGCCGCTTCGTACACCTCAACGGTGATTTGGCTCGTGCCCTGTTCTTGGGCAAACTTCTCAATTTTCTTGCGGGCAGCAGGGCGCACAAAGAAGGGAATTTCTTTGAGGCGGGCTTCAGCGTCGGGAGTCCAGTCCATAGATAGAGGCGCAGCTTTACGATCGGCTTCAAACTTCTTTACGATATCAGGGGGCAGGCCCTTTTCGTCTAGAGCTTAAGTCTGAGCCAGGATGCGTCACCCCAGCATCGCGTTGTCCGGGGGTCTCCCTGGCCTAGAGACCCTGTATCAAATTTTTCTCTCTACAGAGAATTTGGGTATCGCCCCGGCATGACTAGATATATCAACAGGAGATCGCAGTGGTAAGAAAATTCTTGCTGGTTACGTTGGCCGCCGTGGTGACTACGCTGGTGGTTATGGGTCTCGCCCCAGCCGCAAAGGCCAATATTGTGGCTGAGCCAGTGGTGTACACCATTGACGGGCAACCCTTTGAGGGATACTTTGCCGTTAACCAAAACTTTGGCGAGAGCCAACCCCTGGTGCTGGTGGTCCATGACTGGAATGGTCTAGATGACTACGAGCAGCGCCGGACACAAATGCTGGCCGAGCAGGGCTACGCCGCCTTTGCGGTAGACCTCTACGGGCAGGGGGTGCGCCCCAGCAACCCTGCTGAGTCGCGGGAGCAAAGTGGGGCACTGCGCAGCGATCGCGCCACCATGCGCGCTCGCCTTAGGGCAGGCCTTGCCCAGGCCCAGGCTCAGTCGGGGGTAGACAGTAGCCAGGTGGTGGCCATGGGCTACTGCTTTGGCGGTGCCGCCGTGCTTGAAATGGCCCGCGCTGGTATGGATTTAGATGGGTTTGTGTCGTTTCACGGCAGCTTTGAAACCCCTGAGGGACAAGACTACAGCCAAACTCAGGGCCGGATTCTGGTGCTGCATGGTTCTGATGACCCCGCTGCCCCGATGGCCGATGTGGCCCAACTCGCCGCCGAGCTAGACGAGGCTGACGTCGATTTTGCCATGGAGATCTACGGCGGGGTAGACCACGCCTTTACGGTGTGGAGCGATGCCGATCGCTATGACGGTATGGCCGATCGCAAATCGTGGCGTGCCCTGATGACCTTTTTGGGCGAAGTGCTAGGCTAGGGCCATCACGTTTCAAGCAGTGAGCCCATAAGGGTTTGCCCTTGTCAAACGGGTCGGCGATCGGGTGCTGCGATCGCCGACTTTATCCGCCTTAATCTGACCCGAGAGATGGCTAGACTCCAGATAAGCCTTAACCGCTGTCTCTCTGGGCTAGATTATGGAACACTTTTCAACCCTGATTTTGCTGCTGCGCGATCGCACCATCTTTCTAGAAGAAGTCCGCCAGGGCAAAAAGATTGAGTCTAAAATTTTGTCGCTACTGGTGGTTAGCTCCCTATTTTTTGCGATTTATGGGGCCATCATTGGCTCGTCGAGTGGCTGGCAGCAAATGCTGGTGTCGATGGCTAAGCTACCCGCCCTCTACCTGCTGACTCTGCTAATTTGCCTACCGACACTTTATTTTTTTGATATTTTGTTTGGCTCTAAGGCTGACTTTAGACAGTATGCGGTGCTTAGCCTCACTACCGTTTCGGTGATTAGCGTGCTGCTGTTCAGCTTTGCTCCAGTGACGCTGTTCTTTTTGATCTCGATTCGCAGCTATCACTTCTTTTTGCTGCTCAATGTCGCCATCTTTGGCCTCACCGGGTTTATCGGGGTAAGGCTGTTTTATTCGGGCATTCGCTCAGTGATGAATTTTACTGAAGACACGCCTCAAATTCGCAACCGCCTGCTGCTATTTTGGCTAACGCTCTACGGCCTAGTGGGCAGCCAGTTGGGATGGACGCTGAGACCTTTTTTCGGCTCCCCTGGTCAACCCTTCCAGCTGTTTCGTGAGGTAGAAGGCAACTTTTACTCCCAAGTGCTTCACAGCATCTTCTCGCTGCTATTTGGCAATTGATGAGCTGCTGCTATGACTAATTTGCAGGCGCTACGCATCACTCGGTCTGAACTCGATCAGCTCACAGGTTTAGATATTGACTCGGTTTTCATGGACAAGATGATTCGCCCCTCTGTCTGGCGATCGCGGCGGCAGCTGCTCTCCCTTTTGATTACAGAATGCCTGATGCTGGGGACGATATTTGTGGTTTGTCTGGGGTTAGGGCTGGTGCTGGTGAGTCAGCAGCAGGGCTTTGACCAATTTCGGGCACTGCTGCTGGGGATTGCCGGGGCGATCGCGATCGGCGCTGTAGCTTGGCACCTCTACCAGTGGCAGCGCTCTAAACGCTTCATGACCCTGGCGCGCCTGTTAGATGAGTGCGATCGCCACAACGATATTATTCGGGCGCTGCAAGTGCTGGAGGAGTTGGATGCGGCGCAGGGAATAGGCGCAGGGTTCCAGAACAGTGAGATTCTAGTTGCCCTCCAGGCCACCCGAGACAGTCTAACGTCAGCCCTCGTGACCGAAAAGATTTTGCGTCGCCACCGGGCCCTGCTGGCGCGACGGCAGGATTTGTTTACCACCCTTGAGGCCAACCTGGTGACGCTGCAAACTCTCCAGGTCAACCATCAGGCCAGCGAGTACCGACAATTCTTGCAGGAAGCGCTAGCCATTGGTCTCGCAGTACAGCAAGAGATGAACGCTAATCCTGATCTATCTCTTAATTTGTAAGGGTAGCCTTCAAAGAATTGATATCAATCGGTTATTCTCAGCGCAAATCCAAATCGGATAACCCCAATTTATAAAGGCCAATCTGTAGGGGCAAATGGCATTTGCTCTCCTGAATAAGGGTACTGGGCATCCTCTTAATTTCTGAGGCTTGACCTAGGCCTATTGCAACCCTACAGATATTGCATTGGGCGCAAAACCTTGCGCCCCCTACCAGTCGCGATTGATGGCCTGATTTGATGTGGAAGTCTACTCCATCCGCTCGGCTAGCTCCATCCAGCGTTCGGTGGAGGAATCGATGGTGGCGGTAAGTTCGCCCAGGCGTTCAGATAACTTCGTCACCTCGCTATAGTCGCTGGGCGGGTTGTTGTAGAGCTGTTTTTCTAGGGCTGCTTTTTCAGCTTCCATAGCCGGAATTTGAGTTTCTAGCTGCTCGTATTCCCGCTTTTCTTTGTAGGAAAGTTTTTTGGCCTTGGCATCGGAGGTTGGCTCTGCCTTAGCTACCGCCTGAGGAGATACAGCCTGGGATTTGCTGGCGATCGCCTGTTTGCTACTCGCTTTCTCAGTATCCGCAGCCGCCTTTTTATAGTCTAAATAGACCGAGTAGTTGCCCGGATAGTTGCGCAGTACGCCGTCGCCCTCAAAGGCAAAAATGGTGTTGACGGTGCGATCGAGAAAATAGCGATCGTGGGAAACCACAATCACGCAGCCGTTGAACTCCTCCAGGTATTCTTCGAGCACGCCCAGGGTTTGCACGTCGAGGTCGTTGGTGGGCTCGTCAAGAATCAGCAGATTTGGAGCCGACAGTAGCACCCGCAGCAGAAACAGCCGCCGCCGCTCGCCGCCGGAAAGTTTTTCGAGCGGGGCGTACTGCTGGTTAGAGGTAAACAAAAAGCGCTCCAGCATTTGCGACGCGGTGATCACGCTGCCGTCGTTGGTGGTGACCAGTTCGGCGGTTTCTTTCAGGTACTCGATCACCCGCTGGCTGGGGTTGGCAAACAGATCTTCGGAATGCTGGTCAAAGTAGCCCACGTGGATGGTGGTGCCGATATCGACGGTGCCGGTGTCAGGCTCCAGCCGCCCGGTGATCACGTTCATCAGGGTCGATTTGCCGACGCCGTTGGGGCCGATGATGCCGATGCGATCGTCCGGGGCGAAAGCGTAGGTAAAATCCTTGAATAAAAGGCGATCTTCGTAGCTCTTGGAGACATTCTCCAGCTCGATCACCTTCTTGCCAATGCGGCGACCGACAGTGGAAATATCCACCTTGCCGAGGGATTCTTTAAACTCGCGGTTTTGCATGTCGCCGATGCGATCGATGCGGGCCTTTTGCTTGGTGCTGCGGGCCTTGGGGCCGCGCTTGAGCCATTCCAGCTCGCGACGCAGTACTCCGGCGTGCTTCTTCTGGGTGCTCTGGTCGGCGGCTTCAGCCAGGGCCTTTTTCTCCAGGTAGTAGGCGTAGTTGCCCGCATAGCTGTAGAGATCGCCGCGATCGATTTCAAGAATGCGGTTGGTGACCTGGTCGAGAAAGTAGCGATCGTGGGTGATCAGCAACAGCGCACCGCGAAAGCCGCCCAGGTAGCTTTGCAGCCACTCCACCGATTCAGCATCGAGGTGGTTGGTGGGCTCGTCCATCAGCAAGGCATCAGGGTCGGCCAGCAGAGCCGCGGCGATCGCCACCCGTTTTCTATACCCCCCCGACAAATCGCCCACCTTGGCATCAAAGTCGTCAATGCCTAGGCGGCTGAGAATGGCCTTGGCGTTGGTTTCCAAATCCCAGGCATCGGCGGCGGCAATTTTTTCGGATACCGTCGAGAGCTTGGCCATCAGCGCGTCGGCGTCGCCGGTACCCTGGGCCATGTGGTGGGAGATATCTTCGTACTCACGAATCAGCGCCATCTGTTCGCCCGCGTCGGCAAACACCTGCTCTAGCACCGTGCGATCGGCCTCAAAGTCGGGCTGCTGGGGCAGGTAGACAATCTTGGCCCCAGGGTTGACCCAAAACTCACCGCCGTCGAAGGGCTCTAGCCCCGCAATCATTTTCAGCAGGGTCGATTTGCCGGAGCCGTTGGTGCCAATCAGGCCCACCTTGTCGCCCTCATCCAGGCTAAAGCTGGCATCGCGAAGAATTTCTTTGATACCAAAGTCTTTGGTGGCAGAGCGCAGAGTAAACAGAGTCATGGGCAGCCGGGTCGTGAACCCTTAGATCATAGACCCTAGGGTATGCTGGCGGGGCGAAGTCGATTAGTTAGGCGTTTCACCAGCGGTGGGCTGAGAACCAGCCCTATAAGTCTTAAAAAGCCGGGGCAACAGCAACCCCGATCGCAACCTGTAGTCGGCAAATTCTGGATAGCGCGATAGCGACTGGTCTTTTTTTCGCATGTTGGGCACAAACACCACGGCGGCAAACAGCCCCATGATGGCAAAGGGCAGCCAGTGCATCGCCAGCAGGGCAAAGGAAAAATAGATTAAAATCTCGCCCAAATAGTTGGTATTGCGGCAGCGGGCAAAGAATCCTTCGGTAATCAGCCCCGGTTGGTACTTGAGGGTAAAGTACTTTTGGGCATCGCTAGCATAGTGGAGAAATATGCCCAGAATATTGAGGGCGATCGCCCCGGCGACCAGCGGCAACGGTGGCTCTACCCCGCGGCTAATCAACAAAAAGGGAGCCACCCAGTACAGGCCAATCATGCCAAAGGTCAACAGTCCGGTAGCGGCAGGAAGAGTTTGCTCCCACTGCTTGTCAGGATAAAGGCGATCTTTGAGTAGCCACACTAGGCCGTAGGTGCCATGGAGGGCCAGGTAGACCCACGGCCCTACGCCAAAGTTTTGGTAAGCCACCATCAAAGCCACGACGAAAAAAGCCGTAGTGCCCTTATGGAGATTGATCACGTGCTTTATTTTCATCGCATTGTCCTGAGCGGTTTCACTATCCTAACGACGAATCCACTGTAGGGCCAAACTGGCGTAACCACTCCTAGCGCCAGGCAAGCGACACTGATCTAAATCACCTTATTGATAAGCGATATAACCCTTGACCTATATGGGTTTAAGAGAATGGAGAATAGGAGATTCGAACTCCTGACCTCTGCGGTGCGATCGCAGCGCTCTACCAACTGAGCTAATTCCCCGTGTTGTGCGATGCACCGTTACGGTGCGATTGGCCTTCGGCCACCCTGCGGGAACGCAGCGCTCTACCAACTGAGCTAATTCCCCGTGTTGTGCGATGCACCGTTACGATGCGATTGGCCTTCGGCCACCCTGCGGGAACGCAGCGCTCTACCAACTGAGCTAAGTCCCCTAGAACTGACAGCATCTTACCAAAAACAGAATCCCGTTATCGCTTTCGTCCCTTGGCCGATCGCTTTTTATTCCCGGGTTGGGTTTGGTGGGCACCAAAATACTTCTCGCTGCGGTAGCGTAGCCACACCCGCAGAGTCTGGGGAACTTGGTCTTTTTGCTCCTTGGTCAAGGTGTTGTAGAGAGTAAGGGCTTTTTCTCGTTCACCCCGGCAGGCGGCATTGTTGTGGGCATCCCAGTAACTGCGGGCCAGGCGAATGCGGCGGCAGACTTCCTTCACTAAGGCGTTGCCTTCCAGGGGTTGTTCAGGCATGGGGAGCAATTGGCAATTGGCCATCCTGCGGAAACACAGGGGCGGTACACTCTTTAAGCTAAACCATTGTGACTGCCTTAGCCGCCGCCGATGAAAATTGCCACTTGGAACGTTAACTCCGTGCGATCGCGCCTCGACCATGCCACCCAGTGGCTACAAACTAACCCTGTGGACGTGCTGTGCCTGCAAGAAACCAAGGTCGTCAATGAGACGTTTCCGACCGCAGCTTTTTCAGAACTAGGTTACACCGCCTACATCCACGGGCAAAAGTCTTACAACGGGGTGGCGCTGTTGAGTCGGCAACCCCTAGAGAACGTACAGTACGGCTTTGCCCCGGTGCTAGGGGCAGACCGCGTCGGTGATCTAGATGACCAAAAGCGGGTGATCGCCGGGCTGTGGGGCGACATCTATATAGTGAACCTCTACGTGCCCAACGGCAGTTCTATTGGTAGCGAGAAGTATGAGTACAAACTGCGCTGGCTAGCCTGCCTTAAAGAGTATCTGACAGCACTGCTGGCGGAGTATCCCAACCTCAACGTCTGCGGTGACTTCAATATCGCCTTGGAAGATACAGACATCTACAACCCCGAGGGCAAAGAGAAACACATCATGTCTTCCCCAACCGAGCGGGAGGCACTGAAGGATGTGATGGCCGTAGGTCTAAAAGACGGGTTTCGGCTATTCAACGACGAAGGGGGTCACTTTAGCTGGTGGGACTATCGAGCCGCCTCCTTTCAGCGCAACATGGGCTGGCGTATCGACCACCACTACCTGTCGGCGGGGCTGGGCGATCGCGCCCTCAGCTGCACCATCGACCTCGAACCCCGCCAATGGGAGAAACCCAGCGATCACACTCCAGTGATTATGGAATATGCCTAAGGGTTGAGCAGAATGCCCGGTCAGGGCTGACTTGACAGAGTAAGATAAGCAAGTTAAGCAGGTTTTCTGCACACCAGGAGTAACCGAGGTTGGGGCTTCGGGGATAGGCTTACCCGCCGCCGTACTGCTTGCGTTTACCCTTGATCAGGGTGTGACCCGGTCCGATCTGCCTGCTCCCTATTCCCCCAATTGTCGAGCCCCATTCTTTGAGCGAGCCGTAGATACAGGTCAATGGCAATACTACACGTCAGTTGGGTTCCCCAGGCACAGCAGTTCTTTCTCTGGGCAGAAGCCTGGCAGCCCCTCCCTCCCGAGGGTCTGGCCCCGTGGGAGGGGCTGCACCTCCACCCCTATGCCCTGGGCCAGGCCGAGCTAGCCCAGGTGCTGACCGGCATGCAAAAGCAGCTGCTGGGACGTTCTGCGGCTGGCAGCGAGGGGCTATTTCCATCGGTGCTGACCGAGGCAGCGGTAGCCTCGGGCAAGGGAACGGCGAAGGCAACCGGCGGCAATCGGCGATCGCGCGCTTCAAAATCAGGCGATCGGGGGGCAACTGGCCCTATCTGGGGTGAAATCACGCTTCCGTTACCGGCGCGTCTACTCGCCACGGCTTTAGCGCCCGTGCATTCTGCCAAGCTAGAGGCCCAGCCCGACGCTAAAGCCGATGCCGACACCGTGCTGCACCCTTGGCGGATCCAGGGCTGGCAGCTTGGCATCGCCGATTTTCTGCCGATTTTGCTGGCCCTTCCCCTGGGGCAGCACACCCTTACCGGCCCTGGCGAGATTGGGGCCGACCTGCGCTACTGGGGCCACATCGCCCGTTGGGGCCTCAATTTGCTGGCGCGGGGCAAGTTTTTGCCCGATTTAGAACTCACCAGCCAAACCCTGGCAGCCCCATGGCAACCCCTGCTCGACAGCGCCCCCGACCAGCAGCGGCTGCGTAATTTTGCCCTAGCCATGCCCTTGCTCTGTCGCACCCACCTACCAGCAGCGGCCAAAGGGGCACTCCCCCTAGCCTGTGGATCGCCTTTGCTCGACCCCCAGCCGCTACTGCTGCTGTTTTTGGCAACCCTAGTCGATCACCAGGTGCGCCAGGTAGCCCAGGCCCAACCCGTCAATGGTCTGGCCAACTTAGGCAAGGAGCTCCCCCTTCAACCCTGGCTTCAGGCTCTCAGTCAGCCCAGCAAAACGCTAGACGCCGCCGCTGCCGCCGCCGCTCGTCTGCAAGAAGCCTTGGCCACCTGGAAAACACCCCTACAAACCTTAGCCGAAGATCCGGCCAGTCAGTTTCGCCTGCGGCTGGTGCTCCAGCCACCCTCCCAGCTAGACCTTCCCTGGCAGCTGCATTACCAGCTTCAGTCAGCCGCCAACCCAGATTGGCAGATAGGGGCAGACTTGATCTGGCAGCATCCGGTCGATGAGTTGCAGCACCAGGGGGCCATCCTTAAGTCGCCCCAAGAGACCCTGTTGGGCAGTCTGGGCCGGGCCGCGCGGCTCTACGACCCTATCCGCGAGAGCCTGCGCCAGCAGCACCCCACCCACTGCGACCTCGACCCGATTCAGGCCTACCAGTTCATCAAAGCCTCAGCCTGGCAATTGCAAGACAATGGCGTTGACATTGTGTTTCCTCCGGGCCTGGCCCAAACCACCGACGATGGGGCCGGGCGACTAGGGCTCAAAGTCCATGCCGAGGTGCCGCCCCAAAAACAGCGGCAGCGGCTGGGCCTCAAAAGCCTGCTAAATTTCCGCTGGGAGTTGTCAATCGCCGGAGAGACCCTTTCCGCCGCTGAGTTTGAGCAGTTGATCAACCAGGGGTCGCCGCTGGTCGAAATCAATGGCCGCTGGGTCGAGCTCAAGCCCCAGGATGTGAAGGCGGCGCGACAGTTTTTGGCCGGGCAAAAAACCGCCACCCCTCTGTCAGTAGAAGACGCCCTGCGGATTAGCACGGGCGACACCCAGCTAATCGACAAGCTGCCGGTAGTCAGCTTTGAGGCCACCGGAGCGCTGCAAACCCTGATCGAAACCCTGACCACCGGCAACCAAACCCTGGCAGAGATGGAAGCCCCCAGCGGGTTTAAAGGAACCCTGCGGCCCTACCAGGCGCGGGGGGTGTCGTGGCTGGCCTTTTTAGAACAGTGGGGCCTAGGGGCCTGCCTGGCCGACGACATGGGCCTGGGCAAAACCATTCAGCTGATTGCCTTCTTGCTCTACCTGCAAGACAATGGCTGGCTCGAAACCCCCGTGCTGCTGGTCTGCCCCACCTCGGTGCTGGGCAACTGGGAGAAAGAAGTCAAGCGATTTGCGCCGCAGCTTAAAACTCTGGTGCACCACGGCGATCGCCGCCCCAAGGGAGCCAATTTTGCCAAAGCCGTGCAGGATAAGCACCTGGTGATTACCAGCTATGCGTTGATCTACCGCGACCTCAAGCCTATCCAGTCGGTGAGTTGGCAGTGCCTGGTGCTCGACGAAGCCCAGAACGTCAAAAACTCTGACGCCAAACAGTCGAAAGCCGTTCGCCAGATCGAAGCTCAGTTTCGCGTTGCCCTCACCGGCACCCCGGTAGAAAACCGCCTGGGCGAGCTGTGGTCAATTATGGACTTCCTCAACCCCGGCTACCTGGGGCCAAAGAATTTCTTTCAGCGGCGCTTTGCCACCCCGATCGAGCGCTACGGCGATACCGCCTCGCTGCGGGCGCTGAAAGGGCTGGTGCAGCCGTTTATTTTACGCCGCCTCAAAACCGATCGCACCATCATTCAAGACCTGCCCGAAAAGCAGGAAATGAGCGTCTACTGCGGGCTTTCGGCTGAACAGGCCAACCTCTACCAGCAGACCGTCGATGCGGCCCTCGAAACCCTTGACGACGCCACCGGGGTGCAGCGCAAGGGGCAAATTCTCGCCCTACTGACCAAGCTCAAGCAGATCTGCAACCACCCGGCCCAGTTTTTGCAGGAGCCCAGCCTGGGGTTAAAGGGGCGATCGGGCAAGCTCCAGCGACTCGACGAAATGCTGGAAGAGGTGATTGCCGAGGGCGATCGCGCTTTGATCTTCACTCAATTTGCCGAGTGGGGCAAACTGCTCCAGCGGCACCTGCAATCTTACCTGGGGCAAGAAGCCCTCTTCCTCTACGGCAGCAGCACCAAAAACCAGCGGGAAGCCATGGTCGATCGCTTTCAGAACGACCCCGCCGCGCCGCGCCTGTTCATTCTCTCGCTGAAGGCGGGGGGCGTGGGCCTCAACCTCACCCGTGCCAATCACGTCTTCCACTACGATCGCTGGTGGAACCCGGCGATCGAAAATCAGGCCACCGACCGTGCCTTCCGCATTGGCCAGACCCGCAACGTGCAGGTGCACAAGTTTGTCACTACCGGCACCTTAGAGGAGCGCATTCACGAGATGATCGAGAGCAAAAAGGCGCTCTCAGAGCAGGTGGTCAGTGCCGGCGAAGGCTGGCTGACCGAGTTCGACACCGACCAGCTGCGCAATTTGCTGCTGCTCGATCGCAACGCCATTATTGACGACGATGGCGATTGACATGCTCTCGATACAGACCTAGTCCTAAGGGCCAGGTCCTAGGGGCAAGTAACCATGACAAGCCGCTTTAGCCCTAAGCACCAAAGCCTGAGTGGTAGGATCACAAACGGCAACGGTGGATAAAGTGGCTGGCTCATGGGCATCGTCCCACCCTCAGCAGCCCGGTTAGACCACTGGCACAGATCACAGTGCTGCTCTGGCACGCTAACGCTATTGTGATGGGTGGCCTAGATTGGTTGCCCCAAGCTACCCGGCCAGATAGTTTTCATTGGAGGTACACCATGACATCCCTTAAGCAATCCCTGAAGCTGGCCGCCCTGGGGCTGGCTGCTGTAGCCGCTGCGGTGGGCCTCAGCACCGCTCTACCCCTGCCTTCCCAAGCCCAAACGGGGCTAACCATCTTTGGCGGCGTCGAGACTGAGTATCGCCTGGGGTATCTAATCGACTTCAACTACCCCTTCAGCACCAACGCCCGCTACTACCTCAACATCATGCGGACCAAGCTGCCCCGCGACGTGATTTCTCTAGAAATTGACTACCCCGACACCTTTACTGAAATTGGCGGTCGCTTTGACCCCAACGCCATCGAACTGCGCAGTGGCGACTGGCGCGGTCGCGACGTCATTCCGGTCAAGGCCATCGACTGGATTGAAGCTGAAAACCGGATCGAAATCATTCCCGAAGCGCCCATTCCCGCCAACACCAACCTTGTGGTGGTAATGTCTAACGTACGCAACCCCCGCCGCTACGGCTATCACTACTTCAACCTGCGGATGATGTTCCAGGGTGATGTGGTCAATCAGTATGCGGGCACCTGGCCGATGGAAATTGCCGCCGATCGAAATCAGCGTCGCTAGTGGCCCAGCTAGTGGTACTATATGAGACCGTGACTTTTTAGCAGAAACAGGCAAAGAGGCTAAGCCATGAGCAAGCGAACCCTAGAGGGCACCAACCGAAAGCAAAAACGAACCTCCGGGTTCCGCGCTCGTATGCGCTCTCACACCGGCCAGGAAGTGATTAAAGCCCGCCGCCGCAAGGGGCGCGCTAAGCTGGCGGTTTAGGCCCAGCGGGGTTGAGTAGCCCCTAGCTTGAGCGTAGATCAAAAATGGCCCTGGGGCTAAGTTCAGCTCCAGGGCAATTGTTGTGGGTATAGGACGTGGGTTGTGCTGCCCAAACAAAATCGGCTACGGCGATCGCGCGATTTTTCTCAAGTTTATCGTCGGGGCAGAAAAGCGGTTTCTGCTCACTTAATAGTGCGCGGATGGGCGATCGGGGCGACACCCGAAAAGACCGTTCCGATGCTGCGGGTAGGCGTTGTCGTCAGTCTCAAGGTGCACAAGCGGGCTGTGGTGCGAAACCGCCTCAAGCGCCAAGTACGGGCTGCCCTTCGCACCCTGTTACCGCGCCTAAACCCTGGATTTTGGATTGTCATCAGCCTGAAGCCCGAGGCCGTTGAGTGCGAATACGCCGAATTTTTGCGAGAATTAGAGCAGTTGTTCACCAAGCTAGAGGTATTCCATGGGCATTCGTGAGGATGTGTACTACGAGGGTGGCCCCCACATCGGCGATTTGATTATCAATATCTTGCTGGGTTTCACCGTTATTTGCCTTCCCCTCACGGTAGGGGCGATTACCCGTGCCCTGTGGCTGCGCTACCGCATTACTAGCCGCCGCATTTCGGTGACAGGGGGCTGGCAGGGGCGCGAGCGCACCGACCTGATTTACAACGAAATTAGTAAAATTGTCACCGTCCCCCGAGGGCTGGGCCTGTGGGGCGACATGGTGGTCACCCTCAAAGACGGCAGCCGTCTAGAATTGCGCTCTATGCCCCGATTTAGGGAGGTGTATGACTACATCAACGAGCGCATTTCACCGGCTGCCCAGGCCGTTAGCGGTGCCATCGGCAAAAACTAACTACGGCAATCCCAACCGCCTAGGGCGGCTTGCTTCCCCAGCAATGGGGTAGATTAGGTAACTGAGCAGTTAACGTCGTATCCCCTGTAGCAGGGTTCTAGTGCCCATGGATTTTGGAATTGGATTTCTGACCAACAACATCATGTTGCCGATCCTAGATTTTTTCTACGGGATCGTGCCCAGCTATGGGTTGGCCATTGTGGCCCTCACCCTGGTGATTCGGTTTGCCCTGTATCCCCTGAATGCTGGCTCCATTCGCAACATGCGACGCATGAAGGTGGCCCAGCCCCTCATGCAAAAGCGCGTCAAAGAGATCCAAGAGCGCTACAAAGATAACCCCACCAAGCTCCAGGAAGAGATGAGTGGGGTCTACAAAGAATTTGGCAATCCCCTGGCAGGCTGTTTCCCAGTACTGCTGCAAATGCCCATTCTGTTTGCGCTGTTTGCCACCCTTCGGGGGTCGCCCTTCGCTGACATCAATTACGACGTTAACGTTCAGGTCTTTCCCCAAGAAAAGATTGAACAGATCCAGCCCCAGGTGTTTAGCACCGCCCCCAAGGCCATCTATGTGTCTGACGGGTCTCACTTTCCCATTTCGGCGGTGGTGCCTGGGGGCAATAAGCTGGTGGTGGGTGAAAAGACCGACATTCGGCTACAAACCGCTGAGGGGCAGTCCATTTCGTCTTTGGCCGCCGAGTACAACGAAGACCCCAGCAGCTTTCAACCCAAGTGGGAAGTGATCAAAGGCGACAATGTTGTGGCCATTGACGAGGCGGGCAACATTACGGCCCTGGCCCCTGGCGACGCCACCGTGCGGGCTCAGGCTCCTGGCCTAGCCGCCAATAAGGGCTTTCTCTTCATTAAGGCCCTGGGTCGCATCGGGGTCACCGGTGACGACGGCGCTATCCACTGGGATATTTTGATCATGATTTTGGGCTTTGGAGCCAGCCTGTACCTCAACCAGGTGCTCTCGGGTCAGGGCTCTGCCGCCAGCGACAACTCGCAGCAGGCGGCGGTCAACAAGTTCACGCCGATTATCTTCTCCGGCATGTTCTTGTTCTTCCCCCTGCCTGCCGGGGTGCTGATGTACATGCTGATTGCCAACATCTTCCAAACCGTTCAGACCTTCTTTCTCTCGCGAGAACCGCTGCCCGAGAACCTGCAAAAGATCGTCGATGCCGAAGCTAAGGCTGAAGACAATCGCCAAACCCTGCCCTTTGAACCGGGGCGTAGCAAAAAGAAAAAGGCATAAGCCCATGGCCACCGATGCTGCCACCGCTGGCGTGAACTGGTTAACCACCCTGCTAACCATGCAGGGGTTAACCTCCACCGTAAGTGCTCACCAGGTTGAAGATGAGTCTGGGCAAAGCTGCTGGCTGACCATTGCCGAAGCACCCCTATCAACCGAGCAGATACAGGCCTTAATTGGCGACGGGGGTGCAGTCCTCGACTCTATTCAATATCTGGCCAACACCACCCTTAACCTGGGTAAAGAGCAAGATGAGCAGCAGGCCTTTACCATTGAACTGGCGGGCTATCGCGCCAAGCGCTTGGAAGAACTGAAAGCGATGGCTGCCGATGCTGCTGAGCGAGTACTGGCCAGCGGGGAAGAGTACGAGATGCAAGGGCTATCTTCTGCTGAACGGCGACAGATGCACCACTTTGTTGGAGCCCATGCTGGTCTTGCCACCTTTAGTCGGGGGCGTGAACCCGATCGCCGCCTAGTGGTGTGCAAGACAGACCAGGCCCCTGAGGCGGAGAGTTAGGGGCACTGGCAACTCACCTAAAACGGCTCACTAAACTTGAGAACAGCCCTGGGAGGTATGACCGTGGATAAAGTGTATATACCCCACCTACTACAGCGGCCCGAAAAAACCCTCGCCGTTGATTTAGATTCGCACCTGGCTGACCTAGACACCCTCACCCCCGTGCGGGGTGAGCTAACGGTAACCCACCAGGGCACCTATCTGGAGGTCAAAGCCAGGGCCGAGACCATTGTGACGCTAACCTGCGATCGCTGCCTGCAAGCCTACAATCACCGGGTGGCAATTGTCCCCAAGGAGCTGATCTGGCTAGAGCATGAGCCCGACCCCAACACCCTGCCCCTAGAGCGTGAGGTCAGCGTTGACGATCTGTTTGAAACTCTGCCCCCCAATGGCCATTTCTCGCCTGAAACCTGGATCTACGAGCAGATCTGCCTAGCCCTGCCCCAGCCGCAGATCTGCGACGAAGACTGCCCCGGCATTGAACTGCGCCACCCAGAAACAGTTGCCAGTGACCCTATAGACCATCGCTGGGCTGCCTTGACTCAGCTTCAGCAGCAGTTTCAGCCACCGGAGGGCTAAGCGGTGGGCTTTACAGAAGAACTGGGTCTACTGATTCGGGCTCGCTACCCGGTTATCTACATTGCCACGGGCGAAGAGGAACGGGCGGAAGCCACGATCGCCACCTGTGCCACAGCCCAGGGCAATCGCGCCATCTACACCTGGGATTTTGTCGATGGCTACCAGGGCAATCTCAACGACGCTGGGTTTGGCAAGCGCAACCCCCTGCAAGCGCTAGAGCTAGTAGAAAAGTTGCCCGCCACGGCTCCAGCGGTGTTTGTGCTGCGAGATTTTCACCGATTTTTAGACGACATCGCGATCTCGCGCAAGTTGCGCAATCTGGCCCGCCGGCTCAAAGCCCAGCCTAAAACCTTAATTATTTTGTCGGCTCAGCTCACCATTCCCGACGAACTGAGCGAGGTGGTGACGGTGCTCGAATTTACCCTGCCCGATGCCGCCGCCATTCGGCAGGACGTGCGCCAACTGCTGGCCGCGACCAATGCCGACCTACCGTCAGCGATGGTAGAAGAGGTGGTGCGTACCTGTCAGGGGCTGTCGCTAGAGCGGATTCGGCGGGTGCTGGCCCGAGCGATCGCCGATCACGGTGCCTTTGCCCCGGCTGACCTCGACCTAATTCTCGACGAAAAGCGCCAGAGCATTCGCCAGACCCAAATTCTCGACTACTACCCTGCCAAAGAGCAAATCTCTGATATTGGCGGACTAGATAACCTAAAAGACTGGCTGCTTAAGCGGGGGGCGGCCTTCTCAGAGAAAGCTCGCCAGTACGGGCTGCCTCACCCCCGGGGATTGTTGCTCATCGGCATTCAGGGCACCGGCAAATCGCTGACCGCCAAGGCGATCGCACACCACTGGCACTTGCCTCTGCTGCGGTTAGACGTAGGGCGGTTATTTGGTGGCCTGGTGGGCGAGTCGGAGGCCCGCACCCGCCAGATGATTCAGCTAGCGGAGGCCCTGGCTCCCTGCGTGCTGTGGATTGACGAAATTGACAAAGCCTTTGGGGGCATGGATGGCCGGGGCGATGCGGGCACCGCCAGCCGTGTGTTTGGCACCTTTATTACCTGGATGGCCGAAAAAACCTCGCCCGTGTTTGTGGTGGCCACCGCTAACAATATTCAGTCGCTGCCCCCCGAGATGCTACGCCGGGGTCGGTTTGACGAAATATTTTTTGTCGGGTTGCCCAGCCAGAGCGATCGCCAGGCAATTTTTGAGGTGCACCTCTCGCGCCTGCGGCCCCACACCCTCAAAACCTTTGACACGGCTCGACTGGCCTACGAAACCCCTGACTTTTCAGGGGCTGAGATCGAGCAAGTAATTGTCGAAGCCATGCACCTGGGCTTTAGCCAGAACCGCGACTTTACTACCGACGACATTCTCACCGCCGCCAGCGAGATGGTGCCCCTAGCCCGCACGGCCCAGGAGCAGATCGAAGCTCTGCAAGCCTGGGCAGCAGCAGGCAAAGCCCGGATGGCCTCCCGGAGCGGCATTGACTCACGGTTGCGCCCCCCACTGCCTGAGGTAGATTAGCAAGAGCATGCCGATTGGCCGGGGGTGCTGTACCATTAGCAAGCTGTCATCGAGGCTTATGGGCTCGCTGCATCCATGAAAGGATTTTTTATTGGCCTGTCAAAGTTGATTTTGGGCGTTGCGATCGCCCTGATTTTGCTATCGATGGCCGGTGTGGCCACTGCCCGCTACTTTATGGGGCGACTGTCGGTGCTGCCCCCCAAACCCTTCTATGGAGATGAAGTGCCCGCTGAGCCCGCAGCCCTGGCCGAGGTCGACCCAACCACCCCAGCAGCGGCGGCCCCGGTAGTCGAGCCACCACCCCCGGCAGAACCAGCCCTCGAACCCGGTGCCTATGAAGCCGTGGTCGTGCAACCCATCGGCTTAGTGATGCGCGAAGGCCCTGGGGTGGAGTTCCCCCAGGTGGGGGGCGTTGATGTCAATGAAGCGGTGGTCGTGCTTGAAGAGCCTGCCGACCAAACCTGGGTCAAGGTGCGCGTAGTGGCCAATGGCCAGGAGGGCTGGGTCAAAGCGGGCAACACCCGCCGGGCAGAGTGACCCAAACCGCTTAGTCGTCGCCAGCTTTACCCTGGCCCTGTCCCTTGCCCAGGGAAAATGTTAATTAATCTAACCAAGCCTTAAGCTTGGTATCAGTTCCCTGGGGTGGTCTCTTTTGACCCTGGCTGGGGTGATAGCGTGAGGTCTGAAAAGCAACCCACCTTTAGGGTTAAGTCAGTAGTTCTACAGGATGATTCTGTCCGATCTACTGCCGCGTTCCCTGCGTCATCACCACTTTAAAACACCCCATGCATAACCTACAGAAAGACTGGATTGGCTCTGTTGCGATCGCGGCTCTAGGGGCTGGCGTTATCACTTCTTTTGCGGTAGCCCAGGGGCAAAACCCACTGACTGGCCTAGCAATTACTGCATTTGCGGCGGTCTCTGCGGTGGCAATCGACCATTTTTTGTAAGGTCTAGTTGAGCTTATAGCGGTAGCCAACCTGGTTAAGACATTTCCCCCTTAAAAACGTTTGAGCGTTTGAACGTTCGAACGTTTTTAAGGTTTCTAGATGTTCTAAACCAGGTGGCTATGGCGATATCAGGCGGGGGTTAGCCAAGTTAAATCGCAAATCCGCATCCTACATTCGCTATAGTGATTTTTCGAGCTAACTACCGCAAATCATGATCGACACCACTGACCTCAAGCGCGACCTAGACGAACTCACTAACCGCCTGGGTAAAACCCAGGAGTATCTTTGACATTCCTGCCCTTGAAGCCCGCATTCAAGACCTAGAACAGGTGGCGGCACAGCCTGAATTTTGGGATGACCAGAGCAAAGCCCAAGACACGCTGCAAGAGTTAAGCGACTATAAAACCAACCTCAGCCAACTCACCGACTGGCAGACCAGTCTCGAGGATACGACGGCCATCCTCGAATTGCTGCAAGAGGACCAAGACGAATCGTTGTTTCAAGAAGCCCAGGCCACCGTCACTCGCCTGACACAAGAACTCGATCAGTGGGAGCTACAGCAGTTGCTCTCTGGCCCCTACGACAAAAAAGGCGCAGTGCTCACGCTCAACGCTGGGGCCGGGGGCACCGATGCCCAAGACTGGGCCGAGATGCTGCTGCGCATGTACACCCGCTGGGCTGAGCGCCAAGGCTACCAGGTGCACCTCGTAGAAATGTCTGATGGAGAAGAGGCAGGGCTAAAGTCAGCCACCCTAGAAATCACTGGGCGTTATGCCTACGGCTACTTGAAGTCTGAAAAGGGTACCCACCGACTGGTGCGAATTTCGCCCTTTAACGCCAACGGCAAGCGCCAGACCAGCTTTGCTGGAGTCGAAATCATGCCCATTCTCGATCAGAATATCGAGCTGGAGATTCCCGAAAAAGATTTAGAGATCAAGACCTCGCGATCGGGCGGGGCGGGCGGGCAAAACGTCAACAAGGTGGAAACGGCAGTACGCATTACCCACCTGCCCACAGGGATTTCTGTGCGCTGCACCCAGGAGCGATCGCAGCTGCAAAACCGCGAAAAGGCGATGATTATTCTCAAGGCCAAGCTGTTGATCATTGCCCAAGAGCAGCAGGCCCAGGCGATCGCCGAAATTCGCGGCGATATGGTCGAAGCCAGCTGGGGCGCACAGATTCGCAACTATGTGTTTCACCCCTACCAATTGGTCAAAGACCTGCGCACTGGGGTAGAAACCACAGCCATTGATGACGTGATGGCAGGCGAGCTCGAAGCCTTTATTCAGGCCTACCTGCGCCTAGAAAACCAGGTTCTCCAGGAACAGACGGTCTAGGGACCAGAGAGGTTTAATTGTGGGTGGTAGGAAAACCTACCACCCACAACATTTGATGTCGGGAGGATTGCCATGGCGATCGCGCCAAAGCTAGACATTCCGCTAATTGATTTTTCCCCCTTTCTGACCGAAGACCCCATGGGCCAGCAGCAGGTGGTAGCCGATATCTACCGCGCCTGCCACGAGGTCGGGTTTTTCTATATCAGCCACCACGGTATTCCTCAAGCGGCAATTGATGGCGCTTTTGCGCGATCGCAGCAGTTTTTTGCTCTGCCCCTGGCCGAAAAAACGGCGCTGGCCTGGTCGAGCGAAGTCAGCAACCGAGGTTACATTGGCCTTGAGCGCGAGCGTCTAGACGAAACCCAGCCCGGCGATCTCAAGGAGGCCTTCAACCTAGGCCCAGACGTGAGCCCAGAGGAGGCTACGACCCGGGGCCTGCCCCTAGTGCAAAACCGTTGGCCCGCTGACCAAGCCGACTTTCGTGCCACCCTAACCGAGTTCTTTGACCACTGTGCGGTAGCGGCGGGCCGTCTATTTCGCGCCTTCGCCTTGGCGCTTGGCATGCCAGCAGACTTTATGCTTACCCGGCACGTCACCCACAACTTCACCCTGCGACTGCTGCACTATCCGCCCCTGGCTACGGCCCCCCAGCCGGGCCAAATTCGGGCGGGGGCACATTCTGACTACGGCACCCTCACCCTGCTGTTTCAGGATCAGGTTGGAGGGCTTGAGGTGCTCAGTGCCCAGGGCGATTGGATCTCGGCTCCGGCGATCCCTGGAGCCGTGCTGATCAATACTGGCGACTTGACCGAGCGCTGGAGCAATGGGGTATTTCGCTCGACTAAGCACCGGGTGGGCCTCCCCCAAGACAGCCAGGCGGGGCGCGCTGAGCTGCCGAGACCAGTCTCAAACCATCGCTACTCGATCGCATTCTTCTGTGAGCCCGATGCCGAGGCCGTCATTGACTGCCTGCCTACCTGCCAGGGGCCTGGCCATCCGCCTCAGTACCCGCCTATTACCGCTGGCGACTATCTACTCAGTCGATTGCAAGCTACGTATTAATAGGGCAACGGGGTGGGGTTACGTGACGGCGCAAACGTCATGGCTTCGGCAGGTTCTAGGCGGTGGATGGGGCACCGAGGTGGGGTTACGACCGAGCCTTTTACCATACCTATCGGTAAAAACCGGTACATTGAATCTATTAGCACTGGATCGTTCTCTATGAGTCAAAACCAACCTTCCCTAGATACACCTGCCGCCCCACCGCCCACCGCCCCCCAGCCAGAAGCACCCCCCAGCTTTGTCAAACTGGCCATGCGCAACATGGTCAAAAAAGGCGGCAAGTCGCTGTTTCACTTCTTGCTGACGGTGACGGCGCTGCTGACCCTGCTGGTAGGTCTGGCCTACCTAACCCGTTAGCGCTATGGTCACAACTTTGTCTTCCCTACCGACCCTTGAGGTAGCCCTCGAGCTTGACCACCCCGCCGCCGCGGTGGTAACGGCTGACGAATGGGCGACGTGGTTTGCCCAGTGGGGCCAGCAGATGGCCCTAGAGGGGTCGCCCATTGCGGCCTACGAGCTGTCGCTAAAGCTGACGACCGATGATGCGATCGCATCCCTCAATCAGCAGTTTCGCCAGCTTGACCAGCCCACCGACGTGCTGTCCTTTGCGGCCCTAGAGACCGACTTTCCCCTCACCGACGACCAGCTAGCGACCGAACCGCTATACCTGGGGGACATCATTATTTCCCTCGATACGGCCGCCCGCCAGGCTCAGGAGGCTGACCACTCACTGCGCTGGGAAACAGTCTGGCTGGCTACCCACGGGTTTCTGCACCTGCTCGGTTGGGATCACCCCGACGATCAGACGCTAGCCGCTATGCTGGCTCAACAGAGTACGCTGCTGGAGGCGATTGGGCTCACGCCCGACAAGTAGGCTGAATTAGCCCTGACGCATTCTCCACGCTACGGTATAAAGCACTATTGCCCAATCGCCTATCGCAACGTTTATTTATGAGTCTCTATAGCGAAAAATCTGAGTCAGCCGTACCCGCTCCCAAGGGTAGCCTGAACCCTATCAACCGATCGCTCTCTTTGCAGGTGGCGACCAATCTATTTACCAGCTTTCAATACGCCTGGCAGGGAGTAGCCTACGCCTTTCGCACCCAGCGCAACTTTCGTATTCATGTGGTGGTTGGTAGTTTTGCGGTGAGTTTAGCAATCGCCCTGGGCCTCGCTCCGGTAGAGCTAGCGGTGATTATTCTTACCTGCGGTATCGTTCTCACCCTAGAGCTGATCAACACGGCCCTAGAGTCGGTGGTTGACCTCACTGTCGAGCAGACCTACCACGAACTCGCTAAGATTGCTAAAGACTGCGCCGCCGCCGCCGTGCTGATTTCGGCGCTGATTGCGCTATTGGTGGCTGCTTGTCTCCTGCTGCCGCCCCTCTGGCAACTGCTACAACCTCAGTTGTTTTAGCCCGATTCTTTAGACCTCATTCTGCCTGCGCCCATGATTTTAGTCATCGACAACTACGACAGCTTCACTTACAACCTGGTGCAGTACCTGGGCGAACTGGGGGCTGAGTTGCCGGTGGCCAACGACCTGCGCATCTTTCGCAACGACGAAATCACGCTGGACGACATTACCGCCCTTCAGCCCGACGGCATTGTGATCTCTCCTGGCCCTGGCACCCCTAACGACTCCGGGGTTTCTTTAGCAATTATTGAAAAGCTTGGCCCCACGCTCCCCATTCTGGGGGTGTGTCTGGGCCACCAGAGCATGGGTCAGGTGTTTGGCGGCAATGTGGTGCGGGCGGCCGAGCTCATGCACGGCAAGACTTCTCCTGTCTTTCACACGGGTAAGGGTGTATTTGCCGGGTTAGAAAACCCGTTCCAGGCCACCCGCTACCACAGCCTGGTGATCGATCGCCCCACCTGCCCCGAGGTGCTTGAAATTACCGCTTGGGTGGAAGACGGCACGATCATGGGGGTACAGCACCGCGACTATCCCCACCTGCAAGGGGTGCAGTTCCACCCCGAGAGCATTCTCACCGATGCGGGCATGCAGATTCTGCGGAATTTCTTGCTGTCGCTGCCGGTACCTGTTACCGCCTAGGGTGGGCATTTGCGGCGCGAGATTAACCAGCAGTAGTAGAATACGGAGACGTATTAACGTTTGTAACAGTTCTCTCAGGAGTCAACCATGGGCCGGAAGCAGGCGATCGTGATTGGGGCAGGTGTCGGTGGGCTAGCCATGGGCATTCGCCTACAAAGCCTGGGGTTTGACACCACCATCGTCGAGGCACTAGATGCCCCCGGCGGGCGAGCCTACGTGCGCCGTGAGCAGGGCTTTACCTTCGACATGGGGCCGACGGTGATCACAGTTCCCCACTTTATTGAAGAACTATTTTCCCTAGAGCGCGATCGCGCCGATCTGACCACCGACGACTTTCCCTCCACCATCGTCGATGAGAACAAGCGCATCAAAGAAGGCATTTCGGGCGGCCCCAACACCAACCGCTACGTGCAGATCGTCCCGATTCTGCCCTTCTACCGCATCTACTTCGACGACGGCACCTACTTCGACTACGACGGCGACGAAGCCCACACCTACGAGCAAATTTTGGCCCTAGGCGAACCAGGGGATTTAGAGGGCTACAAACGTTTCCACGAGCAATCTCGCGCCATCTTTGAGCGGGGCTTCTTAGAGCTGGGCTACACCCACTTTGGCGATGTGGGCACCATGCTCAAGGTGGCCCCCGACCTGCTCAAGCTCGATGCCGTGCGCAACCTGTTCCGCTTTAGCAGCCGCTACTTTAAGAGCGACAAGCTGCGCCAGGTCTTCACCTTTGAGCCACTGCTGGTGGGCGGCAATCCCCTATCAGTGCCCGCCATCTACGCCATGATCCACTTCGTCGAAAAGACCTGGGGCATTCACTTTGCCATGGGCGGCACCGGAGCGCTGGTGCAGGGCTTTGTGAAAAAGTTTGAGGAACTGGGCGGCAAAATCAGGTACAACGCTCCAGTGACCAAAATCAACGTCACCCGCCGGGACGGCAAGAAGGTTGCCACGGGCGTCACCTTAGGGGATGGCCTGACGATGACCGCCGATGCCGTGGTGTCAAACGCCGACTGGGCCACTACCTACGGCAAACTGATTGAACCTCAGTACCGCTTCTGGAACAGCGACCTGCGGGTGAAGCTGTCCCAGCAGTCGATGTCAGTATTCGTGATGTATTTTGGCTTTAAAGCCGACGGCAACGAAAGCGAGAAGCTGTGCCACCACACCATCATTCTCGGCCCTCGCTACGAAGAGCTGCTGAAAGATATCTTTGGCCGCAAAATCTTGCCCAAAGACTTCTCCCAGTACGTGCACCTGCCGACGCTTACCGACCCCTCTCTGGCCCCGCCAGGGCACCACGCCGCCTACACCTTAGTACCCATACCCAACAATAAGTCGGGCATTGACTGGAACGAGATGGGCGATCGCCTGCGCGACATTGTCATTGACTTCCTGGACGAGCGCGGCTACCTGCCTAACCTGAGAGAACGGCTGGTGTGCCACAGCTACATCACCCCCGACTACTTTGAGGGCACCCTTGACGCCTACGCGGGCAACGCCTTTGGCCTCGAACCGCTGCTGGTGCAGTCGGCCTTCTTCCGCCCCCACAACCGTAGTGAAGACATCAAGGGTCTGTACCTGGTTGGGGCTGGCACTCAGCCCGGCGCGGGCACTCCTAGCGTGATGATGTCGGCCAAGATGACCGCCCGCCTGGTGGCCGAAGACTACGGAGTTGACGCTGCGATCGTCGGTGGCAAGGCTAGCCCGGAACTCGCGCCTCAGACAGTGTAGGGATCGATCGCGATCGCTCTAGTCCGGCAACGGTGCATGGCGGTGTTACCGCTGGAGCACCGTTGCCCATCCTCCAAAAACATTGGGCGGGCAATGCCCACCCAAATCACAATTTTCTAAGCTAAGCCTGCCCGTTAGCCACCAGCCAAACGTAGGCCAATACCCCTAGCGCCGCCACTCCAGCTAAGGCATCCCCTTGTTGACGCACAAAGGTCTGAAAAATAGCCCAGGCATCGCTCAGCAACTGCCGACGCGTTTGGCCGAGTTCTACCATTAGCGCTTTAACCTTAAGGTCGACTTCGTCGATGGTTAGCTCTTGGCGACGGTAGGCAGCTTCAACCTCGTCCAACTTGCGCCAGTAATCTCGGGTAGCCCCAATTAGGTCAGGAAGCATTTATAACATTTTGTAACTGCGTTATTGACATCCTAACGCTTCCAATAGTTAGGGGTGGTCAACTCCAGGGTCTCCCGAGTAAAATCTCTCCCTTGCCCTATGCCTGACGAAAGGGAACTGGAGGTGATCAGTCCCGGTCAACCTCCCTGCCATCCACCACCCGTTCCTCCCGCCAATCAGCACAAGCTCCCGTCCCCTGCCACCCCTGGGGGTGGATCGCACAGACCAAAGTACTGCGCCGAGCCCGGCTAGTTCCGTAGGCAATGCCGTGATAGTTTGCACAGCCCTGGCACGGAGATGGACGATTAGAGGGCCGATCGCGAAAGCCGACCTGCGATCGCAAAATCTGCTGCTTGCTTTGTCGCCGTTGCCATTGCTCATAGGCCCGCCGTCGGCACAAGTCATTGGCTCGGTGAAAGAGTCCGTCGGTTATGCTCACGACCTGTTCTCTCCATCGGGTTGCAGTGCTAGCCAGGCCAAAGGTAGCCGTCGATCGAGCTAGCATTAGACTGTTTATCGGCCCAACGGCTGGCCTAGCTCTAGCCTACCCAACAGAACCAGGCAATTTTTGAAAACTTATAAGGCTGCAATGTGAGCGGCAACGGGCAAGGTAGCCCTTGAACCGGAACCATCCCCTTTGCTCCAGTCTTCCCCGCCAATGCTGCTGAAGGGCAGCGGTACCATAGGAAGGCAGCCTAACTCTCCCCACCGCCGCCCGTGACCCCGCATGGATCTGTTTGACCATAGCCGCCAGGTACAAATTGCCCAAGATGCCCCCTTGGCGGCCAGGCTGCGGCCCCGCAGCCTGGATGAGTTTATTGGTCAAGATGCGGTGGTCGGGCCGGGCCGACTCCTGCGACGAGCCATTCAGGCTGATCAGCTGTCGTCGCTGATCTTTTTTGGCCCACCCGGTACTGGCAAAACCACCCTGGCCCAAATTATTGCCAATACCACCAGCGCTCACTTCATTGCCCTCAACGCTGTTCTGGCCGGGGTAAAAGATATTCGCGAGGCGATCGCCGCCGCCCAAGACCTGCGCGGTCAGTACGGTAGACGCACGATTCTGTTCATTGACGAAGTCCACCGGTTCAACAAGGCCCAGCAAGACGCCCTGCTGCCCTGGGTAGAAAACGGCACCGTGATTTTGATTGGGGCCACCACCGAGAACCCTTACTTTGAGGTCAACAAGGCCCTGGTCAGCCGATCGCGCATTTTTCAGCTTAAGCCCCTAGAGCCAGCGGATCTGTACCGGGTGGTCGAGCAGGCGCTGGCGGATAGCGACCGGGGCTATGGCGATCGCCCCATACAGCTCGAACCCGCCGCCCTCGACCATCTGGTCAACGTGGCCAACGGCGATGCCCGCGCCCTGCTCAACGCCCTAGAGTTGGCAGTAGAAACCACCCCCCCCATTGATGGCCAAATTTCTATCACCCTAGCGGTGGCCGAAGACTCGATCCAGCAGCGGGCCGTACTCTACGACAAAGAAGGCGACGCCCATTTTGACACCATCAGCGCCTTTATTAAAAGCGTGCGCGGCTCTGACCCCGATGCCGCACTGTACTGGCTCGCCCGCATGGTCTATGCCGGCGAAGACCCTCGGTTTATCTTCCGCCGCCTGGTGATTTTGGCCAGTGAAGACATTGGCCTAGGCGATCCCCAGGCGGTGACCGTGGTGACCAGCTGCGCTGCCGCCTTCGACCGAGTCGGCATGCCCGAGGGTCGCTATCCCCTGGCCCAGGCCACGCTATATCTGGCCACTGCGCCAAAATCCAACAGCACCATGGGCTTTTTTGATGCCCTCGCCGCCATTGAGCAAGAGCGTGAGCAAGATGTGCCCAACCCCCTGCGGGATGGCAACCGCGATAGCAAAGGGTTTGGCCACGGTCAGGGCTACCTATATCCCCACTCCTACCGCGAACACTGGATAGCCCAGCAGTACTTACCCAGTGGCTTGCAGGGGCAGGTATTTTACCAACCCTCAGACCAGGGCTACGAAGCCAAGATTCAAACCCAGGTAGCCCAGCGACGGGAGGCCCAGCTGGCGGCCATGGTCGATGGCGGCGGCGCGCTGCCCGAAGCCCTCACCTATAGCCCCGACGACCCCGCCCGCGATCGCTGGCTACAGCGCACCCTTAGCCAGGCAGGCGAGCAATTGGGAACTGTGCGCGATCGCCTGTTTGCCCTAGCCCCACCCCAGCGCCATCACCGCATTCTCGACCTCAACGCTCGCACTGGCCTACTCACCTGGGAAGCCCTGCGCCGGGTCCCCGAGGGTGGGGTCTATGCCCGTGTCCATAGCAGCCAAGACCACGGTGCCCTTGAAGAACAAGCCGCCCAGTTGCCTGAGCTCCACCGGCCCGTGCTGGTGCACGCTGATTTCGAGGCTCTAGCGGCCTACCTAGCCGCCCATACCCCCGGCATTCACTTTGAGCGCATCATCGGGCGCAATGCCTTTGGCTCAGTCGTCAATCGAGACCGATTCATTGAAATTGTGCAGCAACTCCTGGCCCCGGCGGGCGTCGTACTGCTGGCAGAAACCATTCCCCGCCACAGCCAACGAATCTCAGCCCTGGTCGATCACACCGCCTTGAGCAAGGCATTGGTCAAACGCTGGCACCAGGCCGAAGCTGCGATCGCCCAGTCCTCCACCGATCCTCGCTTTAACTGGCAAGCCCAAACCTTAGAAGCCCGCTTCTGCAAAGCAGGCTTCACCGTCCAACTCACCGAAGACCTGCTCCACAGCCGGATTTATATTTCTCCGGCTTTACTGCAACGGTGGTTTGCGATCGGCAGCAGCACTCCCAGTTACCGCGACCAACTGGCTCAGCACCTCCCTGAGAAAGACATCACCGTCATTCAGCAAACATGCCAGCGACAATTGCAGGGGCAGACCGTCCAGTGGCGATCGCCCTTGGTATATGTAGTGGCCCAAGTCACCTAGCTCTAGACCCCATGAGGCCAAACCGTAGGAGCGCATCGCATGCGCCCTTAAAATCGGGGGTTAGCTAAGCAGGATTTAGGATTAGTCGGATAGCGGGCTAGTGGGCAGCTCTAAAGAATCTAGGCGATCGCCCAGGGGCACAAGCAGCTCTTGGTCGATCTCAACACCCGCATTGACCATAAAAAGCCGAAAAGATTCGTTTTGGCTGAGGTAGCTAGCATAGCCAGGCCTCAGATAGAGGCTGTACTCAGGGCGACGAGCAACGTAGCGGCCCACAAAGGCCAGCCCAACAGCATTCATATAGCGATCGACTACCTCCGGCTCGGCTAAGGTTAGCCCTGGCAGGGTAGTCAGCAGGTGAGATAGACCGGCATCAAGGGCAGAGAAATCAATGTGGGCTTGTCCTTCGATCAAGGCCAGCGATCGCTGTTCGGTGGCGTACCACGGAAAAGTGCGAAATTGCTCGAACACAGCCGGAGTCGCCGGATCGTGGCTGCCTGCCATCACCATGACGGGGACAGTCACGGCAGCTAAGCCCTCGGGGCCAAAGATGCTGCTGTTCACCGGATTGATGAGCAGCACGGACGTCACCCGAGGGTCACGGAAGCGGTAGGGCTGTGGGGGCAGGTGTAGCGCCTGGCACTGAAGCAGCAGGGAAATGTTGAGGTGAAGAAAGCGACGGTTACAGACTTGTTCTAGGTGGGGAAAGTTGAGCTCTGCTCCAGCGACGGCCAGGGCCGTATAGCCACCGAGAGAATGCCCCCCCACGCCGACCTGGGCAAGATTGAGACGCCCCTCGAATTCACTGGGGTTGAGGCGTTCTAGCTCGTTAAGCACAAAGGTGATGTCAAGGGGACGGTCGATAAACTCCTGGACATCAAACACATCGCGGCTCAAACCCGCTCGAAACTGAACGACCTGCTGAGCATCGCTGCCCGGATGTTGGGGCAGCACTACTACAATGCCGTGGGAGGCTAGATGGCTTGCCCAGCGATGGCGAGCTTCGGGGCTAGAAGACAGCCCATGGGAAAACACGAGAACCGGAGCCTGACCGCGCCACTGGCGAGGATGCACCACATCGATATAGAGCTGACGTTCTCGCTCACCATCGGTCAAATGGAATCGCTGGATATTGACCCGATTTGGCCCCGGCATGGCTAGGTCACTCAAGCCGCCGTAGTCGAGGGGAGCGACGACGGCAGCTTGGGCGGTGGTGAGAGACGCCAGTTGCACAATAGAGTCGTTGGTGGCGCTAACCACCTGGTCAATGGCCTGGGCAACAGCCAGGGCATCGGTAACGTTGATCTGCATGTCGACGGGCAGGGCGCGTATAGCGCTAATGGCCGATAGCCCCTCCGGCGAAGTCGCCGCCTGAATCAGCGCGGCGCGCAGGGCTAGTTTACCGTTATCGCCCGTGCGAGTTCGAACAATGGAGCCGACTTGGGCGAGCAGATCTTCGCCTAGGGTGGTGTAGAGAAAGCGAGACAACAGTGGCCCATCTATGGCTAGAGGCGTAGTGAGGTTCTGTCGGAGTTGTTCGATCTGACCGTCGTTGAGTTTGGCTAGGTTGAGATAAAACGCCAGATCGTCTTCCAGCTGGCCTAACTCGATGAGAGTCTCTAAGGAACTGGTGCGCACGGAGCGCTCGAGGAGACCGTACCGAAAGAAAATGGCGTCTGCAGCCCGCACCGGTAAACTACCGAGCAAAGTCATTCCCAGGGTAACGCTGCTCAAACCGAGGGCAACCCAGTTAGGCCGCCGCCATATTTTGACCCTACGCCAGACCATGGGGTTACTCCAAGGGTAAATAAGCAGGTGAGGAGAGGGTTAGCCACCATCAGGCTCCACCCCGGGGTAGTTAGCCTAGGGCCAACGCAGTCGGCGCAAAATAATCATATTTGCCCCTACCACTGGGTTGCGAGCGACAACAATACCCTCAGGATCGCGCAGTTGCAGGGTGCCGAACTGGAGGCCCTGGGCCTGGGTGTAGATGTCTTGAGCCACGTCGTCTTGCTGAGTAGACAGCAGGCCGTACCAAGTCTCAGCCAGATTAATGTCTAACGTATTTTTCGGCAGGTTTACCTCTACTGATTGGATGAGACCCGCCCCGTAGGAACGGCTGATGCGACTGACTCGGGTTTGAATGTCGGCAATCAGACTTTGTTCGGGCGTAGGTTCAGCGATGGTAGCGGGTTCGGAAGCCTCTGGGGCTTCTGTCTCACCCGAGAGCGTCGCCCCTGGTTCTGCCAACCAATCTGACGGTGGAGCCGTAGCAGAGGGTTGCGGTTCTGAGGTCATGGTGGATTCGCCCCGGCCTGCCCCGAGGGGGTTCCACAACGCCAATACCAACATCAGCAGCCCCAGGGCGATCGCCGTCAGTATTTCGTCAGACAGCTTGCGCTGAAGATCGGCGGGGAGCTGCGATCGCACCCAACGCAACCCCTGCTTCCAGACCGTAGCCGCCTCCGCCAGCAGCAATAGCAGTTGATCTACCACGCCTAGTTCCTTCGGCTGGTAGGGCAGATCGGTGTCAGCCCATACATCTTCTGCGGGCGCAATTGAACGGGGCGATTGGGCGGACATAGCTGCCGTAGAGGGAGGCTGAGATCTAGACGTGTAGACAGTTTCACCTGGACCTGAGGGGGGCGGCTGAGGCACTTCCGGGGCTTGAAGATCGCTGTCTGTCCAGACCTCTGGCTCAGGGGTGAGAGGTCGCCCCTGAGTCAGGGCTGGGTCGGCGGCGGCAGCGTTGGCCTCAGCAGCCCTGGCATCGCGGTGATCGCCCCGCAGCGATTGGCCACGATCGCGGCTGAAGCCTGGCTCCTGGGAGGCAAGATAGGTGGGGTTATTCTCTTCAGGAGTGGAGGCTGAGCTTCGATCTACCGGCTCCAGCCCCGCTTCGCCATCGGCAGGGTCGTAACGGCGAGGCGGCGGAACGGGGGGAATTTCTTCTGGAAAGTTGGGGTCTTGAGGTGTCATGGGTTAACCCACCTAGCCACGGTAACCGGCATCTGCTGCGGGGCGACCCCAAAGGAGCCGATCCCTTTCAATAGTGCCACGTTTCCCAGAAATCCTGGGGCAGAAATCTTGGATCAAAACTCTCTGGGTTAAAAATCCTTGGATCAAGATTTTGGGTCGTTGGTTGCTGCCCGAAGACTTGACCAAGCTGATGGTAACAGGCTCTCAACGTTGAGGGGATCAGGTTCAAGGGTTCAGGTTCATGGCGGACCTGACACCCGAAACCTTGAATCTGAAACCTTGCCCCCTCACCTGTCACCTTTGACTTGGCAGACTACTAGATGAATGCCGCCGCACTCTGGTGCAGAATCAGCCGGTTGCCCGCCGGATCATAGACATAGACCTCACGCCCGTGGGAGGCGACCATCACCGGACCAGGAGGAGGTTGGCCGAGGTCAATCAGATGGGCGATCGCCGTGTCTAAATCGGCCACCTCTAAGCACAGGCTCATGGCCCCGCTGGTGGGTGCTTCAAACTGAGTCGCATGCTCAGCACTAGGTTTAAAAATGGCTAACCTGAGCCCTGGCAGCTGAAACTCAGCATAGCGATCGGGCTGGTAGGGGTGGGCCGATTGGCTAAACAGAGCGCTGTAAAACGAAACCAACCCGTCAAAATGCGTGCTAGCCAAAGCAATAAAACTACTGGTACAACCTAAAGGCGTTTGTGTCACAGGGTTCTTTACAGGCTGTTTAGAGACAGGCTAGAGGATGCATGGCGGCATCTCTCGATCTAGGCCCCATCACCTCATATAGCTATAGTCACCTGGGTTAGGATATCCAGAACCCTAAAAACGTTCGAACGTTCAAACGGTCTTAGAGGAAATGTCTTAACCGGCCTGGCTACAGCTATACCTTGCCCTAATCTAGCTCCCATTCAGTGGCGTATTGCAGCATCAGCGGGGGCAGGTGCAGATCTTTGGGGGTTTTGCAGCGGGCCTCAAAAATGCCCAAAATATCCTTCACGCTGGGTTTGCCCTTACTGCTGCCGGTAATGCCGCTGGCAATGATGACGGCGCAGGCCCCATTGCAGTCGCTTTGCCAATGGTGCCAGCGCTCTAGCAGATGGCGATCGGCACTGCCGTTGGTTTCATACTCTGCAAACAGGTGGAGTTCGCCATCGCCAGTTTGCAGCAGGCCAAGTTCAAAGGCATCGCCACTGAAGGGATCACTGCCAGGGTTAAAACAGACCGCCTCTACCCCCTGGGCCTGCTGTAGCTGCTGAATCAGCGTCTTGGCCTTGGGTCGAGAGGTTTGAATCAGCACCACCGGCAGGCTCGGAGCATCGGCGGCATCCTGGGCAGAATGGCCATTGCATTGAAATGCAATGGTGGGGTTGTGGTGTAGCTCGTTGATCAGCTGCCGCTGAAATTGGGTCAGAATGATGATTGCCCCTTCGGGCACATAGTCATCGCGCAGCACTGGAAAATTGGGTAGGTCCCGAGGGCCATCTTCAAAGGCGCTATCGGTTTGATCGGCTAACTCTGCGGTCACCTCGGGCAGGGTCTTGACAGTAACTTTCAGCGGCGATGCTCCCCCATTCTTTTCAGGATTAGGGATTTTATAAGTGCTCTGGAGCGCCTTAAGGGGTGGTTTTTCGAGCTGGGCGCGATAGCGGGTGACGAAGCGATGAATGGCCTCCATGGCGACTAAAAAGGTAGCGCCTTCTTCGTCGGCGAGCTGACTGCGCATGCCCTCTAGGGGATGAATGCTACCGAAATCGGGTTGTACTGCTTCAGGAGCCGAGGCCAACCAACTCGCGGGCTGAGGAGCCAGCGCAAAGGGCTCGTCATCGAACAGTTCAAAATTTAGAAACAGACAGTCTTGTTCTAAAAAGGCCTCCTGCATTTGCTTGGGCGACTGCTGCCCCAGCAACACCCGCTGACGAAACTGCTTGAGCGAGTCAAGGGAGCGATACATCAGCAGCCCGTATTCCACACCGCCCATGCCCAGCATCGACACGTAGAGGGTTTCAAGATCCCAGGTGTTGAGTTCGACCGCCAGTACCTGCTGCTCGTTGAGGGTGTTCCAGGGGGCCAGTTCCCAGATCTCCATGGCTTTGTCGAGCATGGCCTCAGCGTAGCGGGCGGGCAGCTCTGCCTCGGTCATTTCGGCTGACTGTTGCAGGGCGTTGAAGAGTTCGTCAATCAGGGGAAGCTCGGGGGCATAGTCAATGCCAATGTCGAGGCCCTGAAGAGCGCCGCGCAGGTAAAACTGAATTTCGCGATCGCTGACCACAATCTTCTGCGGACGAGCCGGAGGCAGGTTGCCCTGAGGGGTTTCGATCGCCTGAATTAAAGTGCGCACAATGGGTTCGTAGCCGCTGGTGGCAGGCACAATGGTGAGACCCCGAACCGCGCCGTGGCTGCTGTCAACCCAGAGAATACAGTCGCTCGTTTCGGTGTGGCGCTGGCGCAGTCCGGCATCCTCATCCATCAAGCTGCCCACCGAGCGGCGATCGCCCTCCCACACGCTGGCTACGCGGGGCAGCCGCTTTAGGCGATCTAGGGTAATGCGGTTCAATCGGGTCATGGGCTAAGGGTAACGATGTGGGGAAGACGAAATTATGGGAACAGAACTTTAGGCTACCGCTGGCTGGCTCTGAGCATAGCGGCCTCTCGGGAACGGCTGAAGTCAGCATAGCCAAGTTTAATCGCCAACTGTCGGCTCTAGCGCGACGATATGCCTTGATCGATTAAACCGAACTGCTAGGCCAATCCCCAGCTACGGCGGCCTAGAGGGCAGCGACACAGCTAGCAATGGCCCAAAATGACTGCTATAAACTATAGAAATTCCTGAGGGTAACGACTGAGGAAAGGGCGCGAAAGTGTTAGATTTCAAAACATTTTTCTTCTGCTTAGGCTAGGTAGAGGAGACTCTGTTTATGATTAGGAGAGTTGTACTTACATCGAAAGGTTGCCATGGCTCAAGCCACCGAACAGACCCGAGGCATTTTAATGTCGGAAACGGCCCTTCGGCACGTTAAGGCACTCCAAGCATCTCAAGGCAATAAAGAACTCTGCTTGCGCGTCGGGGTTCGCCAGGGCGGCTGCTCTGGCATGTCCTACACCATGGATTTTGAAGATCCGGCCAACATCAACGAACACGACGAAGTCTACGACTACGAAGGCTTTCGGGTGATCTGCGACAAAAAGAGCTTGCTCTATCTCTACGGCCTTATGCTCGACTACAGCGACGCGCTGATCGGCGGCGGCTTTCAGTTCACTAACCCCAACGCGGTACAGACCTGCGGCTGCGGTAAATCCTTCGGGGCGTAGGCGCGATCGCCCCTTTTACCACCGTCGGATGGGCACGCCGGGTTTGCCCATCCGACGGTGGGCGTCAATTTGTGCTTTGCTAGATACCGGCTTAGATATCTTATAGATCATGACTCAAACCGTTGAAGCCCTGTTTGACGAGGGCATCGAGCGTTACAAAAAGGGGGAAGACCCCGCCGAGCTAATACCGGTATTTAAAGAAGTGTGCGATCGCGCCCCCAAGAGCAGCGCCGCCTGGGCCTGCCTGGCCTGGCTCTACCTGCTCACCGACAAGCCCAGCGCTGGCCTCAAAGCCGCCCAAAAATCTGTCAAGCTCAATCCCCAAGATCCCCAAGGGCGGGTAAACCTAGCGGTGGCTATGCTCGATGCTGGTAAACCCGGCGTGCGCGATCACATCGAAATTGCCAGTCAGGTGATGACCGTGGCCGACGACCTACGCACCGAAGTAATGCAGAGCATCGACGATGGTCTTGCCCGCAAGCCCGACTGGAAGAGTCTGGCCCGTGTCAAGCAGTGGCTGGAGTAGAGGGTTTGCCCCAAAAACCGGGTTTCTTCCTTGCGATCGCCAACTAACTGGCCTAGATCACAGGAGAAACCCGGCTTCTCTTGAGAACCTCGTCTACTGGCCGTACCACTCCTGCCGCCACTGCATCATCTGATCGATCTCGGCCTGCTGCGAGCTGATAATATCTTCGGCCAGGGTGAGCAGTTCAGGCCGTTCGCTTTTGCCCTGCAAATCCTCCGCCATCGCCACGGCCCCCTCATGGTGAGGAATCATCGCGTTAATAAAGCGCAGGTCAAACTCCTCATCGGCCCCGCCCAGATCCATATCCATGCGCATGGCAGCAATCATGTCTTTACTCATGGGCATGTCGTGGTTCATTTCAGCGTGGTACATCACTGGCTCGGCGGGGGCGTTGGGGTACCACTCGGCCCGCCACTCCTGCATCTGAGCAATTTCCACGGCCTGGGCGGCAATAATCTCCTCCGCTAGTTGGCGAATTTCGGGTCGCTGAGAATTTTCTAGCGCTGCCTCGGCCATCACCACGGCTCCTTCATGGTGGGGAATCATGCCGTCGATAAAGCGTAGGTCGTAGGTGGCATCAGCGGGGCCGAGATTCATGGCGTGGCCCTGATCACCGTGACCACCATGCATCATGGCGTCACTGTGGCCTTCGTGCATACCGCTATGCCCCTGGTGCATCGAGTTGCCGCAAGCGGCTAGGGGGATCAGAGTACCTAGGGCCAGCATCGTAGCCAGGGGGCGATTCAATCGCATGTTCAGTCTCCTAAATGCTTGTTCAATTTAGCCTACACATTCCAGCCTGCTAGAGAGTCAAGGTCGTAGACCATAGTCTCGCCAATATCGCGACGGTATCGGGCAAGATGTATCACATCAGTGCTTAGCCCCTCGTCCTGAGACTGCTACCCCTTGAAGTTTTCAAGAGGCCAGTCCCTTGGATCCGCTAATGACCGATGTTTTGCCTTGAGCAGAGTTTATTTAATCTTTTGTTACTTAAATGAGAGACAAGGTCGCAAACTGCGGTAAGTTTTGTAAACAAATTCGAGCGTTGTTTATTTCAAATTGTGTCGCATGAACTCCCTCAAGCCTTATCAGGCAAGGATTTCTGGTACAAACAGGAAAGATACATTCGTTTTTGCTTTCGTTACGAAATATTTCCTGTAAAGTCTGAAATAACGCGTAACTACCGATTGTGTCAGTCGCCATGACTCAAGTCGGTGTTCTAGTTTCCTCACTGCCCCAGCCTAGCCGCGAAAGGAGTTTTACTGCATGTTCACCCACGTCAAGCCCACTGTGCGCCACATTGCCCCCGACGATCTCAACGGGCGCCGTCTGGTTAAGGTGGTCTATGTGGTTTTGGAGCCTCAATACCAGAGCTCTCTGTCGTCGGCCATCCGGTCGATCAACGCTAGCAATTCTCAGGTGGCCTTCGAAGTCAACGGCTACCTGATTGAAGAACTGCGCGACGCCAACAACTACGCGGCGTTTAAACAAGATGTGGCCGAGGCCAACGTATTTATCGCCTCGCTGATCTTCATTGAAGACCTGGCCGACAAGGTGGTCGAGGCTGTCGCCCCAGTGCGCGACCAGCTCGATGTAGCCGTGTGCTTCCCCTCCATGCCCCAGGTAATGCGCCTCAACAAGATGGGCAGCTTCTCCATGGCCCAATTGGGTCAGTCGAAGAGCATGATCGCCTCCTTCATGAAAAAGCGGAAGGAGAAGTCGGGGGCAGGTTTCCAGGACGCCATGCTGAAGCTGCTGCGCACCCTGCCCACGGTGCTGAAGTACCTGCCGGTGGAAAAGGCCCAGGATGCCCGCAACTTCATGCTCAGCTTCCAGTACTGGCTGGGCGGTTCCCCTGAGAACCTAGAGAATTTCTTCCTGATGCTGGCCGATCGCTACGTGATCACCGACAGCCCAATTGAGGGCGCGCCCCAGGCCGAGAGCCTAGAGTACGAAGAGCCCGTCACCTACCCCGACATGGGCATTTGGCACCCCATGGCCCCGCACATGTTTGAGGATATTAAGGAGTACCTCAACTGGCACAGCTCCCGCCGCGATATCTCTGAAGACCTCAAAGACCCCCTGGCCCCCACCATTGGCCTGGTGCTGCAACGCACCCACCTGGTCACCGGCGACGAGGCCCACTATGTGGCCATGGTGCAGGAGTTTGAATACCTGGGCGCGAAGGTGATCCCCGTGTTTGCGGGCGGGCTCGATTTCTCCAAGCCCGTGGATGCCTACTTCTTTGACCCGGTTGACAACAGCAAAACCATTGTCGATGCCGTGGTTTCCCTCACCGGCTTTGCTCTGGTGGGTGGCCCCGCCCGTCAAGACCACCCCAAGGCGATCGAGACCCTGAAACGGCTCAACCGCCCCTACATGGTGGCGCTGCCCCTGGTGTTCCAAACCACCGAAGAGTGGGAAGACAGCGATCTGGGCCTGCACCCGATTCAGGTGGCGCTGCAGATGGCGATTCCTGAGCTGGATGGGGCGATCGAACCGATCGTGCTTTCGGGCCGTGATGGATTAACTGGTCGGGCGATTTCTCTACAAGACCGGATCGAATCGATCACCCAGCGGGCGATGAAGTGGGCCAACCTACGCCGCAAGCCCAAGCTCGACAAAAAGCTGGCGATCACCGTGTTCAGCTTTCCCCCCGACAAGGGCAACGTCGGCACCGCTGCCTACCTGGATGTGTTCGGCTCCATCTATAAAGTGCTGGAGGCGATGAAGCAAAACGGCTACGACGTGCAGGATCTGCCCGAGTCGCCCGAAGCCCTGCTGCAAGAAGTGATCCACGACGCCCAGGCCCAGTACGCCAGCCCCGAGCTAAATATCGCCTACCGCATGCCGGTGCGCGAGTACCAGGCGCTGACCCCCTACGCCGAGCGGCTGGAAGAAAACTGGGGGCCACCGCCGGGCAACCTGAATACCGACGGCGAAAACATGCTGGTCTACGGTAAGGCCTTTGGCAATGTGTTCATCGGCGTGCAGCCCACCTTCGGCTACGAAGGCGACCCGATGCGGCTGCTGTTCTCCCGCTCTGCCAGCCCCCACCACGGCTTCGCGGCCTACTACACCTTCCTGAACAAAATCTGGGGCGCGGATGCGGTGCTGCACTTTGGCACCCACGGGTCTTTGGAATTCATGCCCGGCAAGCAAATGGGTATGTCGGGCACCTGCTACCCCGACAACCTGATCGGCAGCATCCCCAACCTCTACTACTACGCGGCCAACAACCCCTCCGAGGCGACCATCGCCAAGCGCCGAGGCTATGCCGAGACCATCAGCTACCTGACCCCTCCTGCTGAGAATGCGGGTCTCTATAAGGGGCTAAAAGAGCTAAGCGAGCTGATCGGCTCCTACCAGGGCAACAAGGAGAGCGGTCGGGCGGTGCAGATCGTCAACGCCATTATTGAAACGGCGCGGATCTGTAACCTCGATCGAGACGTGGCACTGCCCGAAGGCGACTCCGGGGAGCTTTCCAATGACGAGCGCGACAACCTGGTGGGCAAGATCTACATCAAGCTGATGGAGATCGAGTCGCGGCTGCTGCCCTGCGGTCTGCACGTGGTGGGCAAGCCGCCCACAGCTGAAGAGGCGATCGCCACCCTAGTCAACATCGGCAGCCTCGATCGCGAAGAGGACGGCATCAAGAGCCTCCAGCGGATCATCGCTGAGAGCCTGGGCCGCGATATTGACGATATCTACGGAAACAGCGATCGCGGCCACCTGGCCGACGTCCAACTCCTGTATGACATCAACCAGGGGGTACGGGCCGCCGTTGCCGCCCTCGTCCAGGAGCAAATCGATGCTGAAGGGCGGGTGTCTAAGGTGTCGCGGCTCAACTTCTTCAACATTGGCCGCAAAGAACCCTGGGTCAAAGCTCTCCATGAGGCGGGCTACACCAAGGTGGACAGCGAAGCCCTCAAGCCCCTAATGGAGTACCTGGAGTTTTGCCTGGAGCAGGTCTGCGCCGACAACGAACTGGGTGCCCTACTCCAAGCCCTCGAAGGCGAGTACATTCTCCCCGGTCCCGGCGGCGACCCGATCCGCAACCCCGATGTGCTGCCCACCGGCAAAAACATCCACGCCCTCGACCCCCAGTCGATCCCCACAACGGCGGCGGTGCAGTCCGCCAAGATTGTGGTGGATAGATTACTGGAGCGGCAACGCCAGGAAAACGGCGGGGCCTACCCCGAAACCATCGCCACCGTGCTCTGGGGCACCGACAACATCAAAACCTACGGCGAATCCCTGGCTCAGATTATGTGGTTTGTGGGTGTCAAGCCCGTGCCCGACTCCTTGGGCCGGGTGAACAAACTGGAGCTGCTGTCCCTTGAAGAGCTGGGTCGCCCCCGCGTTGACATCGTGGTCAACTGCTCTGGAGTTTTCCGCGACCTGTTCATCAACCAGATGGCCTTGTTGGATCGCGCCGTGAAAATGGCCGCCGAAGCCGACGAGCCCCTGGAGATGAATTTCGTTCGCAAACACGCCCTGGAGCAGGCCGCAGAGATGGGCATTGGCCTACGCGAAGCCGCCACCCGCATCTTCTCCAATGCCTCAGGTTCCTACTCCTCCAACATCAACCTGGCGGTAGAGAACAGCACCTGGGAGAACGAGGCCGAACTCCAGGAGATGTACCTGAAGCGCAAGTCCTTTGCCTTCAACTCCGACAACCCCGGCGTGATGGACAGCAACCGGGGCCTGTTTGAGTCGGCCCTGAAGACCGCCGAGGCCACCTTCCAAAACCTGGATTCCTCGGAGATCTCCCTCACCGACGTGTCGCACTACTTCGACTCTGACCCCACCAAGCTGGTGGCGTCTCTGCGCGAAGACGGTAAGGCTCCGGCTGCCTACATCGCCGACACCACCACCGCCAACGCCCAGGTGCGCACCCTGTCGGAAACGGTGAGACTGGATGCCCGCACCAAAATGCTCAACCCCAAGTGGTACGAGGGCATGCTCTCCCACGGCTACGAAGGGGTGCGGGAACTCTCTAAGCGCCTGGTGAATACCATGGGCTGGTCGGCCACCGCTGGCGCGGTCGATAACTGGGTCTACGAAGATGTCAACACCACCTTCATTCAAGACCCGGAGATGTGCAAGCGCCTGATGGATCTCAACCCCAACTCGTTCCGCCGTATGGTCTCGACCCTGCTGGAGGTAAACGGGCGCGGCTATTGGGAAACCAGCGACGAAAACCTGGAGAAGCTACAAGAGCTGTACCAGGAAGTAGAAGACCGCATTGAGGGAGTGGAGTAAACCCCAGTGATCGGTTGACTGATGGGGTGGGCTGGTGTCCATCCCATCAGTTCGTTAAGCGGGCTAAGCCGATTAGCCCTGGCAGGGGAAGGTGGGGATGGCCAAGGCTGCGATCGCACCTTCCACGCGTTTATTTGTTGCCTTAGCCACAGCTCCAGCAATTCGATTTGCCTGTTCGGAGGATGCCCCTAGCTGTACCAACCGAGCATTTAAAGCATCGTTAAATAAAACCGCCAGGGACGATTGGTGAAAGTGCAGCGCCGCCAATTGGGCATCTTCATCGGTGAGTTCAACGCTGCCTAAAGCTTTGACCTGAAGGGTAATAGTTTTGGCCTGGGGGCTGTTGTCTTTAGTCGAAAGCCACTGCTCGACTTTAGGATGTCTTTTGACAAAGTCTCGAAAGCTGTCTAAGTAGGCCGCCTGGCTAATCAGCGCCACCGACTGAGCTAGGCTGGGCTCTGTTTGGGTTGCGTCTCCATAGACCTTTAACAGCCCAGTGCCAATCGACCAAAAGGGCAGGGGTGCCCCCAAGAGCTTGCCCAGGGGCGCATTTATCGCATCAAGCAGCGAGTCAAGCTGAGTTAATAGGGGAGCTAACTGTTGCAGGGTAGGTTTTTCTGCTGCCAGCAACTCCGCCAGAGCCAGGACGACATCGGCGGCATCGGCAGCGCGGCCTGGAATATTGAGAGCAGCCAAATCGCAAATGTCGGTGGTAAGAAAATTCCAAAGGCGGGTGGCCATGGCGGGCAGGTCTCTATGGGGGCTGTCGGGGCGTTACGGTTGGTTTAGAACCGGGGGAAGTATGAGCAATACCTGGGTTGTCAATCGCAGGGAACCGTTAGAGTTTAGTGGCAACTCCTTGATAAAAATATCCCGCAACCTTGGGCAGGTTGGGAGCGTAGGCCGCACCAATCACCACGTGATCAAACTGTTGCTCGACCAAACGGCGAATATTGCGGTTTAGGTGACACCCCCCAGCAATGCGCTTTTGAATCGGGGTGAGGCGATTTTGCCAGGTTTGAATAGCGGGCTCATCACTCAGGCCATGTTCAACAAAAAAGAATCGACCACCCGGTTTCAGCACCCGATAGATTTCAGCCAGGGCTGGCTCGATTTGGGCAATGCTGCATAGAGTAAAGGTACTCACCACACTGTCAAAGGTGCGATCGCCCATGGGCAGCGCCTCCCCCCCTAACATGCGATGATCCACCGCGATTGGTGAAGCAGCAATGCGCTTTTGGGCCAAGCGGTGCACCCCTGGGCTGGGGTCTACGGTCACCAGCTGACGCACATGGTCGGGGTAATGGGGTAAATTGAGCCCGGTGCCAAAACCGATTTCAAGCACTGCGCCGCTAACTTCGGCCAGCGCAGTCTGGCGATAGTCACCCAAAATAGAATCGGCCATGGCAATATCCATCAGATAGGGCAAAATTCTCTCGTTGTAAACGCCCATGATGGTGGTTGCTCCTCAGGTCTACTGAGACCATGCTACGGGGTTATTTTACACACCGCACCTAAGCGCTATGTCTTCAAAACTGGTCACAGAGCCTTCCATTGATGTCAAAATCCGCAAAATGCAGCAGCGGGTGCGATGGCAACACCCCAAATTAGCAGAGCGTGGCATCGACCAAACCCGCCTGGTTATTGCCGACGGCAGCAGCCAGAATGAACCGTTCTCGTTCTTGGTGGTTGGCGACAGTGGCACTGGGCGGCACCGCACCAGCAGCCCCCAGCGCCAGGTAGCCGAATTGCTCCTTCCCCACCTCGACTCGGCTCGGTTTACGCTGCACACTGGCGATGTGGTGTACCTAGTCGGCTCGCGAGAACAGTATCCGTCAAACTTTATTAAGCCCTACCGCGAATGGCTAGTGGGAGGTGAGCACTACCGCCGCATTCGCTACGATCGCATGACGCTCCAGCACCCCATTTTGCCGGTACTGGGCAACCACGACTACTACGACCTTCCCATGCTGATTGGTTTGGCCTCAGGCATTACCGCACCGTTGCGCTACGCCCTGCGCTCTTACCTAGACTTAGACGTGAGCTGGCACGGTTCTGACCAGGGCGATACTTTCGCCAGGGCGTTTTTAGACTACCTGTGTGCGGTGCCCGAGGCTCAGCTGGATCAGCATCTCGATAGCTATTACACCAGCCAGGTGGGCAAAACCCGCGCCCTTACCTACCGGCCAGGCCAGTTTACTCGGCTGCCTAACCGTTACTACACCTTTCGCTACGGCGGCATCGATTTTTTTGCCCTCGACTCCAACACCTTTAACCAGCCTCTGCCCATGGCCAACGACCAGGCCGGTCGTCAAGCTTTGCAGGAACAGTGTCAGCAGCTTGAGATGGCGAAGGCTGACCTAGTGCGACAGGCCGGTATGAGCCTCTTTAGTCCAGAGGATGAAGACCACCAAGAAGACCTCACTGAACGGATTGAATCGATCGACGAGCAGCTCAATGACATCGGCAAGCAGCTCCAGAGTTCTCGCCAGTCAATCGTGGATACCGAGCAGCTTCAGTGGTTACGCGATCGCCTGATCGACTCCTGGCAAGACCCGGCAGTCCGGGGGCGCATTCTGTTCTTTCACCACCCGCCCTACGTGACTGAAGCCACTAAATGGGGTCAGGGGCAAACCCTAGCCGTGCGCTACCACCTGCGCCAGGTGCTTGATGCCGTGGCCGCCGAAGTGGCCGAGATAGCTCAAGATCGTCCCCTAGTCGATCTCGTGCTCAACGGCCATGCCCACTGCCTCGATTATGTGCGTACGGGCGACACCGGCCACGGCGATGCCCACATTCCCTGGGTAATCTGCGGCGGCAGCGGCTACAGCCTACGGCGACAGCGCCCAGAAGGGCCAGAGCTGACCGAAGGGTTGGATGGCAGCACTCGCTCTGTGGCCACGTCGCACCTGTTCCTGGGCCGCACCCGAAATGACGGTAAGCTCAATCGCCCCTACTCGGGCCTACGGGTGGAGATATCTGGCGGCAACCCTCCCCAGGTGACGATCGTGCCTCTGGTGGCGGAAAAGTTTGACGGGAGTTGGCAGGGCTATGAGATGGAGGGGTTGGTGGTGTGAAGGGGTGAAGGGGTGAAGGGGTGAAGGGGTGAAGGGGTGAAGGGGTGAAGGGGTGAAGGGGTGAAGGGGTGAAGGGGTGAAGGGGTGAAGGGGTGAAGCAAACCCTTAAACCCTTTGCCCCAGCTTTTTAACATCTATGGCATATCCGGCAACCACCAGGTACACGGCCCCAGCGACGGTGCCTACCTGGCGAGTAAGGGTGCCAAGGCGATCGCGAAATAGCCGCCCCAGCGGGTAGGCGGGCACCACACCCCAGCCAGTTTCTTCGGAGACCAGAATGACGCTGGCGGGGGTCTGTTCCAGGCTCTCGATCAGGGCGTCAACGGTGGCCTGCCAGGTGTCGTCATCCTGCTCTAGCAGATTGGCCAGCCAGGTGCCGAGGGAGTCGATCAGCAGGCAGTCGTGTTCGGTGGCGGTGAGAATGGCTTTGGGCAGGGCGATGGGTACTTCTTGCAGGTGCCAGTGGGCGGGGCGGCGATCGCGGTGCAGTGCCACTCGCGTTTGCCACTCCAAATCGGCTGGATCTAGGGCAGAGGTAGCGATGTAGATCACCGATTGACCCGACTGTGTGGCCAAAGCCTCAGCCCACTCGCTCTTGCCCGATCGCGCCGGGCCGGTCACCAAGCAAATATGAGAATTAGGTGCCACGGGAAATGCCTTCTTCAAGTCGATGATTTGATTTAGCCCTCAGACTGACTCATATAGCTATAGCCCATCAGGTTAGGACAAAGCCGTCATTCCCGCGCAGAGCCTGCCCCCGCGAAGGCGTAGGGCCGGAATCCACTAGCCCGTAATGGCTCTCAAATGGATTCCCGTTGCCACGGGAATGACAGGCAGGGATCGTTGCAAGCAGAATGTCCTAATGATGTTGGCTATGGCTATATCTGACCGATAAACGCATTAATTTCGGCCACTAGCCAGGCTTTTTCGACCAATAATCTCATTGGCGGCCCGCACAAATGTCATAACAGGTCATAGCAGGAATGAGACTCTGCCCTAAAATAGCCAATGACCCCATTATGCCGCTGGGTCAAAACTGGCCAGAAACAAGCCCCATTGAAGTAGTGACGGCGTTAGTTTAGTCTTTTACCAAAGCTCGGGGAATAATCCCTACAATTTGGCTTCTCTGGAAGGCCAGAGGCCACTAGACTAGTGGCAGTTGTATAGCCGGAACGCAGCCGTTGATCGAGGCCCAGAACACACCGACTACCCTGACCGTAGACCGGAGGGAGCTGCAAGAGCTAGTGCGATCGCAGCTCCAGGTACTGCTTGAGCAGGGCAATTTGCCAGGAGCCAAAGCGCTACTGGTGCCGGTGCAACCTGCGGATATTGCTGAGGCGATCGAGGGCCTGCCCGAGGCTATGCAGGCCCTCGCCTTTCGGCTACTGAGCAAGGGCGAGGCGATCGAGGTCTACGAAAACCTCGACACCAGCGTGCAGCAGGCGTTAATCGAAGACTTTAAGCGCCAGGACGTTCTCAACATCGTCGACAAAATGTCGCCCGACGACCGGGCCAGACTATTCGACGAGCTGCCCGCCAAGTTTGTGCGCAGCCTGCTGTCTCAGCTCAGCCCCCAAGAGCGCGAGGCCACTGCCCTACTGCTGGGCTACGCACCGGGCACCGCTGGGCGAATTATGACGCCTGAGTACGTTGCCCTCAAAGAAAGCTGGACTGTGCTGCGTGCCCTCGACTACATTCGCAGCCGCGCCTTTGTCAGCGAAACCATTTATTACCTGTTTGTTACCGATGCGGCCCGTCGTATGACCGGCATTATCTCTCTGCGCCACCTGGTCACCGGCCAGCCTGAGCAGACCATCGGCGACCTAATGACCCGCGAGGTGATCTCGGTACGCACCGATACTGACCAAGAAGAAGTGGCTCGACTGGTGCAGCGCTACGACTTTTTGGCCGTACCCGTGGTCGACACTGAAGACCGACTGGTGGGCATCATCACCGTCGATGACCTGATCGACGTGATCGAGGCCGAAACCACCGAAGACATCTATGCCCTGGGCGGTGTGCAGAGCGGCGGCGACAGCTACTTTCAATCCAACCTGTTTGATGTGGCCCGCAAGCGGGTAGTCTGGCTCTCGATTCTGCTGATTACCAACACCGTCACCACCGCTGTGATTCGCAGCCAAGAAGATATTTTGCAGCAGGTGGTGGCCCTGGCCGCCTTTATTCCCCTGCTGATTGGCAGCGGCGGCAATGTCGGAGCGCAGTCGTCTACGGTGGTCATTCGGGGTCTCAATACCCAAGAGATTAGCTCGAAACAGGCTCTCTCGGTCATTCGGCGCGAGGCGATCGCCGGTACCGTGCTCGGCCTGATGCTTGGGGTTGTCGTCACCGTATGGGCCTACTTACTCCAGGGCGATCTACCCGTGGCCATGACTGTGGGCATTAGCCTGGTGGCAATCTCGATTTTGGCCTCTACCGCCGGGGGTGCCTTACCCATTTTATTTGACAGCCTTGGGTTCGACCCAGCCCTGATGTCAGCCCCCTTCATCACCACCGTTGTCGACGTATTGGGGGTGCTGCTCTACCTCACCCTGGCCCGCCACATGCTGGGGCTGGCCTAGGAGCAGCGTGGCTTGGGTCTAAAATGTTAGCTACACTACCCATTTGTTTTAGGATGGGAGTACAAAAGCCAAATTTTACCGATCAAGGCTGTACATTTAGCCCGCTTGTCGATACAAATGTTTACAATGTTCTTGTAAGGTCGTTGTAGTTTAGGTTGTCCCACTGCCAATACTTTAATCACCCCCTAGCCCCTTGCTTTCGTCGCCTGATTTATCTCTAGACAGCATTTTGGGATTATGGACTTAAACGGTTCGCCTACCCTCGACACTTCCTCTATGCCAGGCCCAGATCACCCCAAGCTACCTGTGCTGCAAAAGATCAAGCAAGACCTTAAGAACGATCTAATCGCCGGGCTGCTGGTGATCATTCCGCTGGCCACTACCATCTGGTTGACCATCACCATTTCGGCCTGGGTAGTGCGTTTGCTGACTCGGTTCCCACGGCAGTTGGCCCCCTTTGACGGCCTCAATCCGGTATTGGTCAACATCATCAACCTGATGATTGGCCTGTCAGTACCGCTACTGGCCATTTTGATCATCGGCCTGATGGCCCGCAACATTGCCGGACGCTGGCTGCTCGATGTGGGCGAAAAAGTAGTGCAGTCGATTCCGCTGGCGGGGTCGGTGTACAAAACCCTGCAACAACTGCTGCAAACCGTTTTCCAAGATTCCAACACGCGCTTTCGCCGGGTGGTCTTGGTAGAGTATCCGCGCAAGGGCATTTGGGCGATCGCCTTTGTCACCGGAGCCATGACCGCTGCCGCCGCTGGCACCCCCAAAATGCTGAGCATTTTTGTGCCTACCACTCCCAACCCCACCAGCGGTTGGTATGCGATCGTACCCGAAACCGATGTGGTCAACCTGGCGATTTCCATTGAAGATGCGTTTAAGGTGCTGCTCTCAGGGGGCATTGTTGGCCCTAACCTGGCCTCGGCGGTGCCCCCCGACCGCATCGTAGCCGTCGTCAACGAAGCCCAAGCCGCTATTACCCTGAGCCAGGGTAGTGCCGAGCTGGCTGCTGACGTAGCCGAGTATCCTCAGCAACTTTCTGTCTTGCCGGTAGACGAAGATTGCTAAGATATAGCCTGGTTCTAGCCCAGAACCAAAGCTGCCCGTTGCTGTGCGTCTGCCCTCGTAGATACAGCCTGCACCGAGTTGCTTTGATCTGAGAAGAATCAAGAACCGCCGCTTCTGGGAGACATTGACTATGCAAGCTCGCCGTATGGCCCGCGAGTTGGCCCTACTGGGCCTCAGCCAGCTTTCTGATAAGCCCGGAAGACTAGCATCCCAAGACTTTGAAAAGCTGCTGCTAGCTGCTATTCAAACCCTAACCGCCGAAGCCAAAGATGCGCTCGAAACCGCCTCTGATGAGCTCAAGCAGGGTAACCAACACCTGGTTGACAGTGGCACCCGCGCCAGTGATGTAGAAAAAGGACGGGCCATGGTCGAAGCAGCGATCGCCCTGACCCAGACCGCTATCAATCGTTTGGCCCACGCGGTTGAGCTGCCCGAATTCATTCGCCTCAGCAACCAGTCTGAGATCGAAGCCTTTGCCCTAGAGCTAATCAGCCACACTGTTAAACATAAAACCCAGGTAGACACTCTACTCGATGAAGCCATGGTCGCCTGGAACCTGAAGCGACTGCCCCGCATCGATCGCGACATTCTTCGCCTTGCCGTAGTTGAGATGCACTACCTGGGTACTCCCGACCGGGTGGCGATCAACGAAGCTGTAGAACTGGCCAAACGCTACAGCGACGAAGATAGCTTTCGCTTTATCAATGGCGTGCTGCGCCGGGTGGTCAACCGCGATGCCGAAGGCGATGCCACCGAGAGCAGTGAAGCGGCAGCAGATAGCCCGGTGGCCTAGGGCAGTAGGTAAGCGAGTAACGGGGAATGACGGTCGCCGACCAGGCAGACCCACGCAAACGAAACTCATGCAACTAGCTGGTGCGATCTACAGCACTTTATGGTGCAGATGGCCACACTCGATAGCTCGTTACCGAGAACGATACGATTAATCACAGTAACAACGTCCGCAAGGTAGTTCTGATATGGCTGGGTTCAACTGGTTTCAGCGCAGTTTTAACAAGTCTGACAGCGCCGAAGCTGAAGCAAAAAGCGCTGAGGCCAAAAGCGCTGAGACCAAACCCCCTGAAACGGCAAACGCTCCTGAGCCGGCTACGCCGCAGCTGTCACCAGAAGACTACCTAAAGTGGGCCAAGGCCGCTTACCAAAATATTCAGAAGCAGCAGGCCGAAGCTAAAGCTGACCAGCCTGAAACAGCAACTCCGGCCCTAGAGGTTGCCGAGCCAGTAGATGAGACTGAGCCCAAACCCGAGGCCGCCGTTGCAGAACCAGCTGAACTGGCAGAGGCAGAGCCAGCAGCAGAGCCAGCGGCAGAGGTAGAGCTGCAACTAGAGCCAGAGCCAGAGCCAGAGCCAGAGCCAGAGCCAGAGCCAGAGCCAGAGCCAGAGGCGTCTCAAGCAGCCGCAATTGACGAGACGGCAGTAGCGCCTGCCGAACCCGATGTGGCCGGGGATACCACTCCTGAAGCGGATGTTTCTGACGCTGCGATCGCTGAAACCACCCCAGACCCCGTTGCACCGGCAGAGCCAGAGCCAGAGCCAGAACCACAGCCCGCCGCCCCTCGCCCCTTCTGGGCCCAGGCCGAAGCAGAGCGCCAGCAGCGCCTGGCTCAGCTTGAAGCCACTGCCATTGTGGAGCCCGAGCCCGAGCCCGTACCTACTACCGCTGTGGCCGCTCCGCCAGCACCTGTGCTGCTCGATATCGATCTCGACGAAGCCTTTCTCTGGTCGGCGGAGGTGCTGGCCGCCCAAGGCCGCCGCCCCGACGATATTTCGGCTGAAGAGATCACCTGGCTCAACAAACTGCGCCAGGGGCTTAACAAAACCCGTCTCAGCCTGGTCAACCAGCTCAAGGCGATCGTCGGCCAGGGGCCACTCAACGACGATGCGGTAATGGAGATCGAGGCGCTGCTGCTACAAGCCGACGTGGGTGTGGCCGCTACCGACAAAGTGATCGAAGCGCTACAAGCCCGCATGCGCGAAGAGGTGTTGCCGCCCGATCAGGCGATCGCCTACCTTAAAACCATTCTGCGCGACATGCTCGACGCCCCCCTAGGCAATGCCCATAACCTCACTTTTACCCCCGAAAAGGGCAGTTTCAACATCTGGCTAATGACCGGAGTGAATGGCGCAGGCAAAACCACCACCATCGGCAAGCTGGCCCACATTGCCAAAAAGTCGGGCTATAACACCCTGATTGCCGCCGCCGATACCTTTCGCGCCGCCGCCGTCGAGCAGGTCAAAGCCTGGGGTGCCCGCAGCGATGTAGAGGTAATCGCCAACCCAGGGCAGAACACCGACCCGGCAGCGGTGGTTTACGATGCGATCGCCGCCTCTAAGTCCCGCAATATCGAGCTGCTGCTAGTTGATACCGCCGGTCGCCTGCAAAACAAAAAGAACTTGATGGACGAGCTGGCTAAAATTCGCCGCATTGTCGACAAAAAAGCCCCTGATGCCCACATTGAAGCGCTGCTAGTGCTCGACGCCACCCTGGGTCAAAACGGCCTGCGCCAGGCCGAGGTGTTTGCCGAAGCCGCCAACCTCAGCGGTGTAGTGCTGACCAAACTCGACGGCACCGCCAAAGGCGGCGTCGCCCTAGCCGTAGTCGAGCAGCTCGGCCTCCCCATCCGCTTTATCGGTGCCGGAGAAGGCATTGAAGACCTGCGACCCTTCTCTAGCTATGAGTTTGTCGAGGCGCTACTGAGCGGCTGAAACCTGCGCAATTCAAAGAGGGCATCCCATGTTTGCGTGTATTACTGCATTGCTCAGCTCTGCGGTTTTAACTTATATATTTCTTTGAATTAATGACCTCCCGCCATGCCCCCCTCTCCCGTCAGTCTGGATCTGCCCTTCGTCCGCCAGCACTTCCCTGCGTTGGCGAGCAACTGGACGTTTTTTGACAATGCGGGCGGTTCGCAGATTCTTAAACCCGTGGTCGATCGCATCACCGAGTTTCTCTACGAGTCTAACGTGCAGCTAGGGGCCAGCTATGCGGTGTCGCAGTTGGCCACTGAGCGGGTAGCAGCGGGCAGCAAGGCAATGGCCAAGTTCATCAATGCCGCCGACCCAGCGGAGGTCATTCTTGGCCCCAGCACCTCGGCCCTGCTGCGGATGCTGGCCCAGTGCTTTCGGCCCACGCTGCAACCGGGCGATGAGATTGTAGTTACCAATGTCGACCACGAGGCCAACATTAGCCCCTGGGCGGAGCTAGAGCGCGAGGGTATGGTGATCAAAACCTGGCGGGTCCACCACACCACCTTTGAACTAGATCTATCCGACCTGGAGGCGCTGCTGACGCCGCGCACGCGGCTGGTGGCGGTGACTCACAGCTCCAATGTGCTGGGGAGTATTAACCCGGTGGGTGCGATCGCCGATCTGGTCCACGCCCACGGGGCGTTGCTGTGCGTCGATGGCGTTGCCTTCGCCCCCCACCGCCGCGTCGATGTACAGGCGCTGGATGTCGACTTTTACACCTTTAGCCTGTACAAAGTCTACGGCCCTCACCAGGCACTGCTCTACGGCAAAAAAGAGCTGCTGCTGGGGCTACCGGGCTACAACCACTACTTTATTGAAAATACGGCGATCCCCTACAAGTTTCAGCCGGGGGGCAGCAGCTATGAGCTGAGCTACAGCCTCACCGCCATCCCAGACTATTTTGAGGCGCTGGCCCAGCACCACGGCCATTCCAGTGATGCAGACCCAATTGATCAAGCCTTTGACCTGATTCAAGCCCACGAGGGGGAATTGAACCAGCGGCTGCTGTCATTTTTGCACAGTCGGCCTAAGGTGAAGGTTATTGGTCGAGAGACAGCTGGCCCAACTCAGCGGGTTCCAACGATTTCGTTTGTGGTGGAAGGGTTGAGCAGCGACCAAATTCCGCCCCATCTGGATACTCAAAAGATCGGCATTCGCTACGGACATTTCTACGCGCTGCGGCTGATCAAAGACTTGGGGCTGTTGCCAAACCAGGGAGTGGTGCGAGTCAGCATGGTGCACTACAACACGGTCGAGGAGTGCGATCGCCTCATCAAAAAGCTAGAAGAGTTGCTGTAAAGGCCAGAGACTCGGTTTTTTAACAAGACCGGGTTTCTCTTGGCGGGAAAATTAAAGGCAGATTTCTAACGATAGGTGAGCAATATTGCAACGCAGCGTCACATTTTCACTCGTGGCTGACACTAGTCCAGGATTTCGCCTTAGATAATATCATATCAAACCAGTTCATGCAGAGGAACACGCAAAGTAGTTCACACATCCTTTGCAACAATTCCAACATCCATACGAAATGTGTAAAGTTCGCGAAGGAAGACTCCTCCAGCCTTGAAAAGTTAATACTATGAACATTGCTAGAATAAAATGTCAACGTTATAGTTTTTCTGTATTAATAGTCGCATAAATGAGTGATGATAGCTGTATGGAGAAGAGTAACATCAGGCGTAGAAGCGCATTTTTCCTGCGGCAAACGGCATAAATATATAGCAGCTCCCAAATGCATATATACATCTTTATTAAAAGAAGATTGCGGTTTATGGGCCTAGAGAATTGAAATGTACTTTATCCGAATCAGAACAGCTATAGTACTCTCGATCAGAAATTTAGGCTCACCTTTCTTACTCGCGTATTGCCTTGTATACTAGTTCGGCCTGGTTGCCTAAAACCGTAGCGATCCAAATCAATTCATGCAGTCAGGACGAACATCTAGCCTGCACGGGCAAGATGTTCGTCCTACAAATTTTTGCAATCACGTAGAATTGCTGTAGCCGTTAATCTTCATTTTTCGAGATTTTACGTAGATAGGTCAATCTTTTAGTCCAGCTAGAGTATTGCCGAAAGACATCTACCCAAGGATATTCCTAAAACCTAAGTAAATAATCAGGAAATCGATTCCATGGCATCAATTAGAGAGCTTGCTGTTCGGGGGACTTTATGGACAATTTTAGGCTACGGTGGCTCTCAGATATTACGATTTGGCAGCAATCTACTTCTAACTCGCTTACTATACCCAGAATTCTTCGGATTGATGGGAATTGTAAACATCTTTATTATTGGTCTAGCTCTATTTTCGGATGTAGGGATTGGCTACAACATTATTCAAAACAAAAGAGGTGACGAGCCAGACTTTTATAACACAGCATGGACCATTCAGGTCATTCGCGGCTTTGGGCTTTGGATAATATGCTTGGCAATTTCACTTCCAGTTTCTCAGCTATATGACCAGCCCTCATTGACTTGGTTGATTCCAGTTGTAGGCCTCACAACAATATTCTCAGGCTTTAGTTCAACTGCCCTTTTTTCACTAGAACGCCATGTCAACTTAAAAAAGCAGGTAATCATTGAAATGGGAAGCCAAGTTATTGGCCTTCTATCCATGCTTATATGGGCATTAATTAGCCCAACTGTCTGGTCATTAGCTGTAGGAGGCTTGATATCTGGCATCACTAAAATGATTTGGAGTCATCACATCCTGCCAGACATCAAAAATAGGTTCCTATGGGAAAAAGAGTCTGTAAAGGAAATTCTTTCAGTTGGTCGTTGGGTATTTATTTCTACAGCAACGATGTTTGTCGCTGAACAATCTGATCGCATAATGCTAGGGGCGATGTTTCCGCTAGCATTATTCGGAATATATCAAATCACTCTAACGCTAAGTGATGTGCCTAGACAGGTATTACAATCACTAAGCGGCAGGGTTATGTTTCCAGTTGTCTCAAAAATGGTTGATCAGCCTCGTAATGTGGTGATAAAAAAAGTTTTGAATGGTCGCCGTTTACTGCTGATAGCATCTTCGTTAATGCTTGCTTTTCTAGTAGGCTTTGGAGATATTTTAATGGAGGTGCTATATGATGAGCGCTATTCTTCAGAGGCTTGGATGCTGCCAGTTTTGGCATTGGGCTTATGGCCTCGCATGCTAGCAAATACGAGTGAGCCATATTTGCTGGCTATTGGGCAGTTCCAATACGCAGCGTATGGCAATTTTCTTCGGTTATTGAGCACAGTGGTTGGCATTTTAATTGGCTTTCGTTTTTTTCAGGTTCCAGGTGCCATTTTTGCTGTTGCTTTAAACGATTTATTTTATTACCTTGTAATAACTTATGGATTGATAAAGGAAAAATTCAATAGCATACCTCAAGACATATTTTTTACTGTCGTCCTATTAACTATAGTAACCCTACTGATTATGATTCGATCTTTCTTCGGGCTAGGAATGCCAATCCAACTCTTGAGCCTATAAGACAGTTCTAGTAGCTCGCAAAACCGTATATTTTACAATGTAGTGTATGAGATTAATCTGCATGACTTTAAGACTCTAGAGTATTTAATCATAGCAGCTCTCGATTCAACAAAGTACACAATTACTATTTCTCAGGCGTCCCCAACTTCTAACTGTCTAAGTTATACTCTGCCTCCCCAAATACCGCTGCCGGATGCATACAAGTCCTAAAATCTTTATAATTATGGTTTTCCTTTCTTATTTTCTAGACTCTTTTTTAGGACGTTGGTAGGGCGGTAGAAGAAAGAAAAGGTGAGGTAGATCACCTAGAATATACTTTGCCTAAGCGAGCTTATTGCAAAGCACTAAATCCTTAATATAACTATATAGTTGTATCTCTTGAATTTTGTTTTGCTTCTAATCATTCGCAGTTAGTTGTCGTATCAAAGTAAAGGTAGCAACGTGAGCTTTCAGTTCTTTCACCCAATCGGTAGCCCAAATATCGTTGCAACTCTAGTAATGGTATTGTGGATTCCTTTAGTTATTTGGATATTCCAGCGATATCCAGCCCGACGAGCAATTGTAATCAGCTTTATTGCTGCTTGGCTGTTCTTACCGGTTGTGATATTGGAACTACCTGGGATTCCGAATTATTCTAAAATATCAGCGACATCCTATGGCGTTTTGTTAGCCACCTTCATATTTGATGTTGGTAGATTTAAACAGTTCAAGTTTGGCTTGCTTGATATCCCGATAGCCCTATGGTGTATTTGTCCTCTATTCTCTTCCTTTTCAAACGAATTAGGCATTTATGATGGAATTTCAGCAGTTACTAATCAAACAATGACATGGGGTATACCCTACTTTTTAGGTAGAATTTATTTAAGTGATTTAGAAGGTCTACGTCAGCTAGCAATTGGAATTTTTGCTGGTGGCTTAGTATATGTTCCTCTATGTCTTTTTGAGATTCGAATGAGTCCTCAATTGCATAATATTTTGTATGGGGGGCATCCTCACGGAGATTTTGGTCAAACAATTAGGATTGGTGGATTTAGGCCTACGGTTTTTATGCAGCATGGACTAGCTGTAGGTGCATGGATGATGGCAGCCTTACTTATCGGAATCTGGCTTTGGAGAACTGGCACAAAACTGAATTTTTTAAATTTTCCGTTTAACATAACGGTTCCATTATTATTTCTTACTTTCTTGGCACTCCGGTCTACAGGAGCTTACGGCCTCTTAGCTCTTGGTATAGCTATTTTGTATATTGGAGCTGTTTTTAGAACAGCACTGCCAGTTTATTTAACTATTGCAGGACTTATCATATATCTATATTTGAGTACTATGACAGAATCCTATATCACTGACCAAATTATTGGAACTCTGTCTCAGTATTTACCTGAAGATCGAGTTCAATCATTAGAGTTTAGATTTAATAACGAAGAAGTCTTGGTTGACAGAGCAAGAGAGAGATTGTGGCTGGGCTGGGCTGGATGGGGTCGAGCTTTAGTTTACGATGCTCAAGGCAAGGCATTAACAATTCAGGATAGCTTGTGGATTATTGCGTTCGGTCACCATGGATTTTTAGGCTTGGTAAGTCTTTACACTACGTTGCTATTGCCTATCGTTAGTGTGTTTACAACAAAGTGCCCACCTCGACTATGGCAAAAGAAAGAGCATGCCCCAGTTGCAGTTTTAACTGTAACCTTGTTGCTCTATTCCATCGATTGTTTGCTCAATGCGATGATTAATCCCCTTTATATTCTGATTTGCGGTGGGCTCACTGGGTACGTTATGCGATCGTCTCGATCAGCCGCAACTATGCAGACATCACCAAAATCATTTTCTAGGTCTATTCTTACTTCTGCAGAGCTGACTAAGCACTAAGGAGTTTTCCAAAAAAAGAGCTCACCCTGAAGGTGAGCGAATGAGGATACCCTACCTTAAGGTTTACTGAAAAAATCAGCGCAGGCTGGATAGCGCCTTTTCGCCGCCCGCCAGCGAGCACTTCTAAGAGACCTGAGTCGAGCAATTCGTTGGGTGAGATAGCAGTATGTGCAGTGGAGAAAATATAAAACAAGCGGTCGGAGCCTCCGGTTCAGATTCATCAGCAGAACCGTAATGGCCATGGTGGTAGCCGCCATGGGGGAAGTTTGGCCATCATCCAGTTCAGGCTAAAGCGACGTTTGCCCTGCCCAAACTTGCCCTCAATGACATTCGCTGCCCCGGTTGGCGAATCGTGTCCCAGAGTTTATCCAAGATTCGTTCACTGCTAGCTCTCGATTGGTTGAGCAGATGCAAGTCCGTAGGATAGTGGATATCCGCTGGTGCTACCGTCGCATCTAACAGCAGTTGCCCCTGGTTGGGTGAGTCGTTGCCAGAGTTATCGTCGCCGCTGTCGCTCGGATCTACCGGTTCATTCAGGGTTGGGGGAGCGGCCTCAGCCTCCATAGACTCTGAGGCCGATGTCTCTGGGACTAAGACGGCCTGCACCACCGCTTCGTTCACCTGGTTCACAAGCTCTAGGCTCAACCGCTAGTGACCGAGCGCCATCATCAACGCGTCAAACGGCGCTCGGTCACTGTATTCGGACAACCCCAAAAAGTAGAGCAGATACGGGAGAACCCGTATCTGCTCTACGGTCTCTCCATCACTGACCCTTAGCTGCTCTTTGATAAGCAACGCCCCCAGTGCCATCCGAAACGGTTTAACTGGTGCCCCTCGGTCCTCGCTGAACTGCGCCGCATAGTTCGACTCAAACGCCTCCCATAGAATCATTGCCGCCAGCTTCACCCAACGATTCTCCCCTGATAGCTTGCCTCCAAACGGCAAATAGAAGTTCTCAAAACTCAGTTGACCTGGGCTCGATTAGCGATACATTAGTCTTTGCGTCCAAGGATTTCTCTACACTTTAGCGGCTCTTAACCACGCTGAATCGCCATGTTTGCTTAGCTTTGGATACTTTCTCAGCAAGCCCTAACCTAAGCCATGTCAGACTGCGAAATGTCGGTTAGTAGGCTCGTTTCAGGTTTGCCGCAATATCGACACAGGTAGCGTTGCAAAGCGATTTGCTCTTTTAAAGGTGATCTACCGTTCTTTACAGGGTGATCACTCTGGCAATAGAGACATCGCATTGGCTAGAAGTCAATCATTGTAAACATTCTAGCCAACACCCGTTAGGGAAGCAGTACCCATGAGCAGGCTTCGATCCATCTCCTCCATAAGGAAATTAAGGGCCAGATCTTCTTATATTGCAAGCAATTCTCCTATTCTGGCAACAAACTTTTTAGATATGAAATATTCCTTAAATTTTGTGTAGGCATTTTCTACAATCTGATTGGCTTCTCTTGGATTATTCAAATAGTACCTGCATTTCTCTTCTAAATCCCTATAGTCCCACTCCACAGGAATGTAAGTTTCATAAGGAATAAAAATATTTGGTTCGACAATTACATGATCCACATTAGGTTGAATAAGCAAACATTTATTGAGGACGGCCTCATAGCTACGCATTGTAATCTCCCCCCATCCAAGTGGGCTAAATGCGATTTTACTGCGCCTTAGAAAGGCTTGATATTGCAGTCTAGATATTCGAGGTTCACCTATGTAGTCAGCATTGATTGATAAATTGTAGTCATGCTTCAAATTATTTAGCACATCAATAGCTGCTTGGCGGTATAAACCATACCACTCCGTCTCTATTCTATTTCCACATGAAACGTGACTAAAAACATCAATATCTTTTCTTCTCGCTCTAAGAAAACGGGGGGGAAAGGGGGTCAAAATCTGCTTTTTAAGCTTAGGGCATAAAGCATACCAGCCAGGCACTATATGATTTTCGTACCCATCTGGCACTTGGGAACCGACATGCCAGCCATTTAAGTTATAGCCCATTTCATTGACAAGTTTATCGGTACAAAAGTTGCCACCAATAAAGTCTTCTATGTAAAGGCTTTTATCTTTTAGGCAAATGTATTTTATAAGACGTGTGACATATGGCAAAACCGAAAAGAAACGACTGCTAGTTTGATCGAATGGGTCAATCAAAAAAATTTGACTATTTGGATACACATCTCTCATTTTCTTCATGATGCGCTCTAAGTCTTTTGGCTTTTCGCTCCACTGCGGCCTAACAAAGAAGGTATCTGCTTCGAATCTTTGATCAATGACATTTTCAATTTCCGAAATAGAAACGGCATGAAAGTGTTCAAAAGAGAGGCCTAATTCTTTTTTTAAAGAGGAACGAAATTGATAAAATGGATTAATTTGAGCGATCGAAATTGGGTCTGATTTTTTTGATTTTGGACCGATAATGATAGCTTTTTTCATGATATAGCTTTAAAAGCGTTTGGTTAGATTTTAGCTGACTCTCGCCCGAAGAATTTCCATTATTTTTCAAAACAATAATAATTCATCAAAGTTTTAACTTTCAACATATATTTGAATAACATTCTGGAGAGAGCTTTCCGCTTTAACTACAGGTCAGAGAATATTTCCTCCAAGCACTCAAACTAGTTTAGTCAACAAGCTAGCTTTGGTTTGAGCAAAAAGTTTACAGAACTAATTATCGTAGAAGCTTTAGGCTTTAGCCACCTTTTCAAAACTCAAATTGAGAGCACTGAGTCGTCAGCAAGCCATAACTCTTGTAGAACGTTTTTCAGTTTTATAGTTTAGGTAAACTATCCCAGCGATCTTAGGAGGTCAGAGCGACGACAGAGGCCAAGCACGATAGTTTAATTACTAAAACTGTTCGGGCTGCTAATTTGAGAAGAAATACTTGATGATTTCTTAATACCTTATTGATTTTCCGTATTCCTCCTTGCAAGATTTTTCAGAGAGCATTATATTCTTCCCTTATAACAGTTCTCTGTGTGTGAGCACAGGCAAAGTGAACAAGTGCCATGTACTTTAAGAGCAATATTAACTTACTTTCTTAAGTTAATATTGGAGCTGTGCTTAGGCCATCTAAAGCGATTCAATAGTTTCCTTTGAACTGCGACGAGAAAAGGTATCTAGGGATAGCACATAACCGTTATCAGATATAGCATATCTCGTTATTGTGTTGACGTATTTTGACACCTTTCTGGCCATCCCATTTCTCATGACTGGTGATATAGCTGGGCTATAAATTGGATTTCTTCAAATAAAGAATCTACATATCGTTCACTGGAATGGTGCTGAAAGAAATAAGAGCGGGCACGCTCAGCCATAGCCTTAGCCTCTTCAGGGTTAGACAATAGCTGATCAATAGCAGATTGTAAGCCCTGAGCGTCACCTGGTTCAAAGCCAAGGGCAAGTCCCTTAGCAACTATTTCTGAGGCTAGACCTTCATTATTGGTAATAATAATAGGCCGTTGGCAGGCCATTCCTTCCATTAGTACCGTTAGGCCAGCATAGTTATTTTTTAGCAAGCTGATCACCACAATATCGGCACTGCGATAGAGTTCTCGGAGTTCTGAAAACTCGAAATATCGAATTTCCATATTTTCCGGCATAGTTTCAGGCATGCGAACTTTAGTTTTATTAGAGGCATTGGGTGAAAAAGCACACACTTTAACCTCTATTGGCCTTTTTGCAACTGCTTCGGCCAAAGTGGCATAGTCACGCTGCTCTAATCCTGCACTTGCTAAGAGAGGAATATCTCCTCTCAGTGAAGCAGGCCCAGGCGTGAAGAATTTCTCATCGGCTTGCACAATAAATTGAAAAACTTTTTCGTCAGGAAGGTTGAATAATCTTTTTAAAGCGGCTTCTTTGTTGGGCTCATGAACGGTAAATAGATCGATAATCTTAGCCAGAGAAAAAAGCTTAATGAATGTTCTTGTCCTGGGGCGATCGGGAACCATGCAATAGGTAATCAATTTTGGCCGATCACGCTTAAATTTTAGTAAAAATGCCAGAGGCAAGCCTATATCTTCTCCTGTTGAATAAACTGTATCTTCGGAAGAAAAAGATGAAGCTAAGCTTTTTGCCATCGCCCAATGTTCGGGAGTGCTATGAAGCTTCGACAAAAGTTTGTCGACCAAGGTAATTGTATAATCACCGGGCTGATGAATCTTTGCCTGTAATCGCTCGGCTAGCTGGTAGAGTGTATGGCGAGGACCTCGATCCTCCTCTGCACGCCGAATAAACATATCAAAATCAAAAAATGTACCGGCAACAATGTGGTAGACCATAGCTAAGATTCATAGATGAAACAACTATTTGATCCTGACTGAAGCGAATAGACAATTAATCTAAGCTGCGCTCAGGCCATCTAAAGTGAGCAATAGTTGGCTTCAAACTGCACTGAGGACAGACATTCAAGGTCTTTTATAACCGCCGTTGTTTCTAAAAAATCACAATCCATTCGAAAATAACCGTGTGAGCAAGGGCACAAGTCGATTCACTTATTTTTCATCAAAAACAGAAAAAGCAATTCAGGTTTTTCATAAATTTTTCTCAAAAAGGCTTTGACATACCCTTTATTTCCAGATCAAATAGTTTTGACAAAAATAAGTACGATACAATCATAAGAAATGCAAGGATTTGCGACTACCCAATGCCAGCAATAATGTTGATAGTCAATTCAAAAGCTCTTTACCATATTTTTCTCGACAAAAAATAACATCAGAAAAGTCATTCAGCGCATCTTTTTCAATCCTATAAAACAATCTATTTTTTTGTTCGCATAAATAAAAAACTTAACATCAGCATCATTCAGTATAAAAACAAGGCATCTCAGCTAGTCAAGCTTTTTGTGCGTCAAGACAAAATGACAAATGTTCAGAATCAGCTTTCTAAAAAATATTTTGGGAGAAAGGAAGAAAACCTAAGGACAGAATTGGGTTTTTATCTTTTATATAGGAACAACAGGTTTGAGTGTGACTGGGTAGAAACAAATACTATCCACATTTGCTCAGAAGAACCAGGGATAACCAAACAGATTTAGTATTAGGCTATGGCTCGAGGAAGAGCAGAGGCAAAGTAAACTTCTTGCTCAGCCCGCAAACGATCGCACAGACGACCTACAGGTAGCTCAATATCATCGTAGGTCAGCGCCTTGTCTTTAGGAATGTCTCGCTTTAGTCGACACCCTTCTGCTAGCCCCATCGGCAAAAGCCGCTGAGCCTTTACAACATCAGCATTTTCGCATTGGCCGTAGGTCATATAGTAGCCAATGCCGTCAAGGGTTTCACCCGCTTTTAAGTCCATCTTAGCCAAGGTAATAACATCAACTACAGGCCCTGAGATTGGGGCCAGCACTACATCGTTAAACAGCACTACCCTAGCCACTGAAAGAGGTACCTCTAGGTGACAGAGATGGTAAGGCGTATAGAATGAATAGAGAGGCCCGTTTCCCTTTTTGTAGTAGCGCAAGTAGTGCTGCTGCTTAGGGTCTTCCATCAGACCAATAACATAAACACCAGGAGATGGCTGGGCACCGACTACATAATCCACAATGCCTCCCCATGCCTTGAGTTGATCGACATCATAGACCTCGGTCAATTCATCGATATGTCCCAGAAAGTTGCGGCCAATCATGCCCCGCTGGGAAACCTTCATGCCCGTGGCATTTGCAACAATGGCTTGTTCAAAGGAAATTTTGCTGCCATCAGCAAAGCTAGTCACCATGTGAGGTGCTTGACCCCATTGTTGGGCAAAGCTAGCTTGAGTAGTAGGGTTGCGATAGGGGTCTTGCAACCCTTTTATGTTGCCGCATACTAGAGGTTTAAGGCCGATACTTTGAACATAGCGAAATAAATTCATCTCGACACCGGGCTGGTCACCATCGCAGCCGGAGAGAATGACGCCTGCCTGATCGGCGTAAGTTTTAAGAATAGGCCCAATGGTGCCGTCTAGCTCAGCGTTCATGAGGACGACGTGCTTACCGTTAGCAATCGCCTCTAAAACTACACCAGTGGCAAATTCGATGGTCCCTGTCACTTCAATTAAAGCATCAATCCCTTCGGCTTGGCAAAGCAGCATTGCGTCGTCAGTTATAGTTGGCTTGCCCAGCTGAATCGCATCTTCTAGCGCCGATTGGGTAGTCACTTCCAAGGGATCTAAAATCCCAGCTTCAGCATAGGCTTTCTTTGCACTAGCCAGACTACGGCTTGACACCGCAACCAACTCCATACCAGGCAAGTAATTTATAATTTGGTTGGCGATACCCCAACCCATAAATCCAGCACCAATCATCCCAACCCTCACAGGATTGCCTAGTTCTTGGCGACTCTTCAAAGCAGTATCAATTATGAACATAAATATTTTTCCGCCTTAAATAAAGGTACTAAGAAGCAAATTAAAACATAAACTTGGCAGGTTACTTAAATTCCAACCCTAAGCATATGACGTTTACAGAAAAAAGTACTGGATTTAGATAGTTAAAAACAAGATGTCTTCAAGATTGCATTAATCATAAAGCACTAAATTAGGATTGACTAAAAACAAGCAAAGCCTAGATAGTATCTTTGCTGCTAGGCCAATATCCAATCGACGATCGCCGTCCACCAGGGTGTAGACTTACAGCACTGGCCCACTACAGAAAATCCCAGCTGTTGTCTTTGTCAGAGATGAGGCTCACCGGTAGAGGCCATTGAATATTTAAAACCGGGTCGTTATATCGCAATCCTCGCTCGCAGCCGGGGGTATAAAACTCACTGACTACATAGATTATCTCAGCCTCGGGAGTTAGGGTTTGGTAGCCATGACCAAACATCTCAGGCACGTATAGGGCTCGAAAGTTGTCAGCAGTCAACTCAACCCCGAAATGCTTGAGGTAGGTCGGCGAGTTAGGCCGCAAATCGACAATGACATCATAAATTGCGCCCCGAGTACAACGAATGAGTTTAGTTTCAGAGGCCGGTGGCACTTGATAGTGCATACCTCGCACAGTCCCCTTGGTGCCGTTGTAGCAGAGGTTGATTTGAGCAACTTCTGGTTTAATCCCAATTTCAGCAAATTCCTGAGCGCAAAAGGACCGGGCAAAAAAACCTCGATTGTCAGCTTTTTTGTCTACGTCAACGGTATAAGCCCCTGCAAGGGGGGTTTCATTAAAAATCATAGAAAATGTGCTTTGTTAGAGGGCTTAAACTGACGGTACGGGCATAGGAGCCTCTACTACTGGAGAATTCAGGGAAACCGACTCTAGGGAACAAGCTTGGTAGCGGCAAATTTGGGCTTCAGCAATCTCCCGAGCCGACTGGCCACCATAGTAGCCCTGGTAAAATTCCACCACCCATTCCAGGGTATCGGCTAGGGTTAGGCAGGGTTCCCACCCTAGCCTAGCCTTAGCTTTAGAGCAATCTAGCTTGAGGTAATTAGCTTCGTGGGGATGCAGTCCTCCATCAAGTTGCCAGGTGGCTCCACCACCCCAGAGAGCCGTCAGGCGCTCAGCAATCCATGAAACGGGCTTGGCATCTTCATCTTGAGGGCCAAAGTTCCAGCCTCCCACAAACTCAGGGCCACTGTGCCAGAGATTTTGAGCCAGTAGTAGGTACCCCCCTAGAGGCTCTAGTACATGCTGCCAAGGGCGAATAGCATGGGGGTTGCGAATTAGAACTGGCTTGCCCAAGTGGAAGGCTTTAATCATGTCAGGAATGAGCCGGTCTAAAGCCCAGTCACCACCACCGATAACGTTGCCAGCTCGAACCGAAGCTACAGCAACCCCATGATCACTATAGGTTTCTGGCGAGAAGAAAGACGACCGATAAGCGGCGGTCACCAATTCCGCACAGCCTTTGCTATTGGAATAAGGATCATGTCCGCCCATCGCCTCATTCTCACGATAGCCCCAAACCCATTCACGATTTTCGTAGCACTTATCACTGGTGATCATAACTACAGCACGTACGCTAGGGACATGGCGTACGGCTTCTAAAACGTGAACTGTGCCCATTACGTTGGTGGAATAGGTTTCCACTGGGTTTTGGTAGGAGTAACGCACGAGGGGTTGGGCGGCCAAATGCATCACAATGTCGGGCTGCGCCTCAGCCATGGCGCCCTGCAAACTGGCTAAGTCTCGGATGTCGCCAACCTGAGACACCATACCCTGAGCTACCTGAGCGGCCTCAAACAAACTAGGCTGGGTAGGCGCCTCTAGGGAAAAGCCAGCGACATGAGCTCCAAGCTGTTGTAGCCAAAGGGCTAGCCAACTACCTTTGAAGCCAGTGTGGCCTGTCAAAAATACACGCTTACCTTGCCAAAAAGTCAAGTCCATAGTAGTACGCAAGAAAAGGATATACGATCAAGATAAATATTGGGCATTTAGCCGCCATGCCTAAATTCATGGCGTGCGAGCGTAGGCCATGATGCTACCAAACCTTCCAAGGAGCCTGATTTGATGTCCAAAGCTCTTCCAATTTGTTCTTGTCGCGCAGGGTATCCATGGGTTGCCAGAAGCCAGCATGCTTAAAGGCAGAAAGCTGCCCCATCTGGGCCAGCTTACTTAACGGCTCTTCCTCCCATACCGTGTCATCGCCGTCGATGAAGTCAATAACTTGAGGTTCTAAAACAAAGTAGCCGCCATTGATCCAGGCACCATCGCCCTCAGGTTTTTCTTGAAATGATTCGATCTTAGTCTGTCCCTCGTGTAGAGCAATCGCCCCGAAACGCCCTGGAGGCTGAACTGCCGTCAAGGTAGCCATCCCACCCTGGTTTTGATGAAACTCGATTAACTTAGTGACATTGATGTCGCTGACGCCATCCCCATAAGTTAGACAGAAGGTTTCGGGACCAATATGCTCACGAACTCGCTTAAGTCTTCCAGCCGTCATCGTTGACGCGCCCGTGTCTACCAAAGTTACCTTCCACGGTTCAGCATTGCCCGTGTGCACATTCATCTGGTTGTAACGCAGATCAAAAGTTACATCAGACATGTGCAAAAAGTAGTTAGCAAAATACTCTTTTATGACATAGCCCTTATAGCCGCAGCAAACAATGAAGTCATTAATGCCGTGAGCTGAATAAATTTTCATGATGTGCCAGAGGATTGGATATCCTCCCACCTCAACCATGGGCTTAGGCTTAATACTAGTTTCTTCGCTCAGGCGAGTACCTAGACCACCAGCCAATATAACTGCCTTCATAAAATCTCAATCCATGCTAATACATCAATATTCAGCCAGTTCTTGAGCGCTTTTCTTGCTATTTATAGCTGATTAAAGACACTCAAACCTTTTTCTCGAAGTGTTTTAAGTTTGTCTTTAGCGTCGATCAGTTAACCAAAAAAATAAATCCTTACAGATAAAAAGTTGACTTTCGCAGCATTATATTGGTTATCCAGCCAGAAAGCAAGAGTGTCGTAGAGTCATGCTTTTTACGAAAACTTGAGGCAAAGATCTAGCTGTAATCAACCACAAAGCCTACTCAAGGAATGGGCATAAGCATATTTATGCAAGGATGAAAATTATCCACTGTGAATGCATAGAGAAAAGTCAGGAGTAAATCGTAGCAAAAAGTAGGATTATCTAGCTTGAGAATTTGGCGGCCAGATGGGCTTCAAGGGGTTTTTCAAACAAAAAATCCCTACACCAAAGTCAATGAATTTATTTAAATAGCTTGCCAATGTCAACACCCTATAAACTACACAAGTTAGGTATTACAAATTAAGGATTGGTTGTTGGTTTTAGCTTTAGGCATATAGGTGACTTTTCGTTTTCAAGCTTAGTCTAATTCACGGAGTGGAATTGTAATTCACGGGTGAAGTGGGCGGTGTGTCTTATGAAGACCCGATAAACATGGCCATCTCTTGGGAGAAAACTATTTCAGAGCTTAGAAGGTATGGGGATGGGGGTAGAAGTGATGGTGATTTAGAGGGTGTTTGAAAAGTCCTCTTGGGTAGCTTGAACTACCTAGACTACTGAGGAACTGCTACGAAGGAATAAGGGTTTCAAGGAACGGGGTTGATCCGTACAGGTAGCTTTTGATTCTCAAGCCGACCCTTTTAAAACATCCTCTTAGGTAGGGCTGCACCTAGTGGTCAGGGTCAGGAGATTTCGCAGGTGCTACCTACTACACTTAGTGGTGCAGAACTGCCGTAGAGTTCTCTGCACCACTAAGACACAGGGCTGGATTAGCCGCAGAAAGCGGAGAAGGTGCTCCTACACAACTGGGATAGCCAGGGATCGTTAGCCTTGGGAGGGAGCTATAGCCAGCCATCGCCAGAACGGTTAGAACGTCTCCTATCGGCATGAAACGATGACTATAGACTGTTGCGCTGCCTTAGTTTTTAACCGAGGCCAGAGTCGGTGTTCTAAGTGGAGTAGCAATCGCTATATGTCAACGCCCATGGCTCGGATTGTTTGAGCACTGGCTATCGCACTAATGGCACTATGGCTACCCAGGGTTTAACGCCTTGATTTTTCACAGTTTTAGGCATCTACTCACGACAAAAAACCGCCTCCGCCAGCATCGTCTGGCAGAGGCGGCTTGATTTAACTGAGTGGACGCTTAGCTAGCGGCGGCACCGCTGCGGCTGTAGGTGGCCCAAAAGCTAGGATGCACTTTGCCCTGGATGTGATTCCAGTACTTGGCAGCATCTTCAGGAAGACCAGCTTCGGTTGCTAGCCGGGTGAGCATCGACTGCTGCCGCTGCTTCACCGAACGATGACGGCCCATCATGCTCATGCGAGCACGATCTTCGGTGCTCAGGGGAGTAATAGTGGTTGCAGGAGCCACCGGAGCGGGGGCTGCGATCGCTACTATAGGAGCCGGGGCAACCACAGGAGCTGCTTCAGGAGTGCCAGTTTGGTACGCCACACCGCGATAGACCAAGTCTAAAGTGGGCTGTTGCACCGGCGCTTTTTTGCCAGTGCGGAATCGAATATCTACACCGCGGAATTTGCCAACATCATCGGTTACGTTGGATTCCACAACGGGGGGGGTGTAGTCGTAACTTACGCCGCGATAGGTGAGTTTCATGGGGTCGCCTCCAAAAGATCAAGGGTTTGATCAGAACATTGGGGCGCGTTCCTTCGGGGGCTATTAACCCCTACTTCCGTCTCGCTCTAGTCGACGTGAGAAAAGCGAGATGAACGAATTTCTGATTACTTCTGTATCATAAGCTACGGTTTTGAGGCATGTCAAGGAAATTGCTATTCTGTATACGCTTCTACATAATCTTGTATCCCTTGTGATTTAAGGGGTTGAGCGGTTGAGCAGAAAGTCGGAAAAGATCTGCCACCTTTGCCCGTCATGGCGCAACAGGGTGAGGGCTGAGACCACAAACTCGGCACTGAAGGGGCGCTGCTTGAACTCAGGCCAAGCCTGGCGAAAGGCCGCAGGTGTGAGATCGCGAAAGGCCACCGTAACGTGAGGACAAAAGGGTCTGGGTTGAGTGCTGGCGTTGCCAAGGCCGCAGTGTTTGTGCAGGTGGGTGATTAGAGCGGGCTGAATGGCCATCAATTCGGGAGTCTGGACCACGTCGATATAAATTACCCGAGGTGCAAAGGCGCTGAAACGTTCTAAAGCAATGGGAATAGGGGGCTGATGGCAGACCCAGGAATGCAGCGATCGCTCTAGTTCTGCCGTCCTGTCTAACGGCCATTGAAAGGGAGGTTGAAGGGTGATGTGGGGCGGTGATCTAAGGGCGGCTTTGCTACCAAACCGCTGCCCGATGTCGTGCTGAATCGCGGTAATGGTTTCCTGCAAATTTTTAGGTGGCAGCAGGGCCACAAAGAATCGCCCTACGGCAGCACTAGCATCGACCATCGGTTGTTCGGGCATTGTTTAGCTCTCTCCTTGCATTGGATTGGCTCACCTGTGCTCTCAGGTCAGGGCAGCGCCCCTGACCCATTTACCGACTTCCCGAGGGCCAGCGATCGCGGCCGCGATCGCGCTCATAAAAGGTGAGGCGGGCATAGCCCAAAAAGGTCGGTTGAGTCATCTCCCCCACCGGATAGGCTCTAGCTCCAAACAAGTAAACGCCGCCAAACCGAGGATTTCGCACTGGCCGCAGGGCTAGGGTAATGGGTACGCCCGGTGCTGCGGGTGGGTCAAAGGGGATGATCAGATTGCGGTTGTCGCGATCGTCGGTGAGCTGGCCCAGGGACAAGGGCATCCGCCCCTCGGGGGTTTCGGCAAAGGCTTGGGTGGCCTCTAGCCGATAGCGAAAGGTGGGGTCGTAGCCTTGTTCTAGAGTGATTTCGACTCGATCGAGGGGTTCGACGGCGGCGGTTGGAAAATCAAAGGTGAGGTAGTAGGTTGCGTTACTGTCGCTAACGGAGTTGCGGGTGGCATAGCTTTCAGTCAGACGCAGCGGGTAGGAAAAACCCACGGTGCCGTCAGCATATTGAATAGCCGGCGCTGACGATCGCCAGCCCCAGGCAAACCCAAAGGCCAACAGGGTGGCCCCAGCGATTGCAGCGCCCTGGCAAACAGGTTGCCAACCTCGAACACGGGCCATAGCTAGACCATTCCCTCCTGTGCCTCGCAACGTTCTTCCCAAGCTCCGAGCCCTCTAGCCCCAAGCCCTCTAACCGTCAAACAAGTTGAGCTGTAGCTCTGGTTTGACCCGCATCACCACCAGGGTCATGTCGTCGTCGTTGCTGCGATCGCCTCCAATGAAGCGATCGAGCAGGTCAAAGGTATAGTCTAAAATGGCCTCGGCAGACGTGCAGTTGCGACAGGCCCACTGGAGGGCGCGCTCCAGATTTTCTTCCTCAAAGCGCTCACCCCGAGGGTTGGCGGCTTCGGTAAAGCCATCGGTATAAAATACTACGGTGTCCCCAGGGTGAAGCTCTACCTCTGCCTCACAATATTGGGTATTCATGTCGAGCCCTAACAGCATGCCGGGAGTATCGAGCCGAGTAATGGTGTTAGTGGCCGCCTGCCACAGTAGAGGTGGGTTGTGAGCCGCATTTCCGTAGGCTAAACGCCGCGTTTTGGGGTTGTATTCAGCGTAAAACAGCGTCACGAAGCGATTAGAGCTTTCGAGGTCGCTATGCATGACGAAGTTGAGGTCTTGCAGAATGCGGGCTGGCGAGTGGCCGTTGAGCACCTCTGTACGCAACATGCCCCGCATCATGGTCATGATTAACCCCGCCGGTACCCCCTTGCCCATGACATCACCAATGGCAAAGCTCCAAGGAGCCGATGCCGTCTGCTGGGAGTCGGTGTGGCGGAGCTGCTCAAAGGTGGTGGGAATAAAGTCATAGTAGTCGCCCCCCACCCGGTGGGCGGTCTGACACTTGGCCGCTAAATCCATCCCCTGAATCGCCGGGCACTCGCGGGGCAATAGCTGTAACTGAATCTCGGCCCCAATCTCAAGCTCGCGATCGAGCCGTTCTTTTTTGCGGAGGGCTGCTGTTAGCTCATTGTTTTCGATCGCAACTGAAGTCTGATCGGCCACCAGCCGCACCAGCTTTTGTCGGGTCTCTGTCCAGGCGTAGTCGGGGTCGCGGCTAAAGACATAGAGCCGTCCTCGCTCTACGTTTTGCACAATGATGGCGGTGCCGAACAGTTGAAACTCATCGCCTAGGTAGCGATTCACCTGGCGATCGAGGGCTAGCATGGCATTGCGCGCCATCGACATCATGCTGCTTTCTGGAGCAGTCTGAAAACTAGCCGTCACCTGGCGAGTTGCCGCCTCTAGGGCCGATCGCACATCCTGGCACTGATCTTCGCTTTGGCAGTGCAGCCGCTCTAGACGTACCTGGCCATCAGCTCGAAACAGCACCAAGGCCCCGCCGCTGGCATCGGTCACCCGGCTGGCGATCATCGGAATCAGCTCGAGGAATTGATTGAGGTTATTGAGGCTGCGCAGAGCAAACCCCAACGAACTCAGTAAATCTTGAATTTTGTACTGCTCACGCTGGAGCCGAGCCACCAGTTCCTTCAGGGCAAACACTGGTGGGGTGTCGGGAAGAGCGCTACTGCTAACGCCCTCAAAAGATGGTGGCGACCCGGATGGCATAGGAAAAGCTGTCATGGACGACCTGGGCAAAATGCTCTGATGAAACTCAGTCAACGGAACGACCAACTAAATATAGGGGCTAAATAAAAATCTGGCGCACGTCTTTAAGCCTGAGTCTTAAAAATCCCTATCTTTGGCGGTATACAGAGACTTTTGCGAAGGCACTCTCGGCGGCAGCAACTGAGGATAGCCCATAGTAGCGTACAAATTGAAGGCTCAGGATAGCATTCCTGGAAGGAGTTGAGGATATCAAAAGGAGGACATTGAAGGGACTAGTAGGGCAGAGACGATGGGTAGATACGATCCGCCGTGGTTCCCCATTTAAATTGATATAGCCTGAATGCGGATTTTAAGTCAGGCGGGGGGAGTTGTGCCACCAGGCTTGGCAGGTTGCTAGGGCGTCTGCCGAGCTTTGACATATCGCTGGGTAATCCAGCTTGGGACGCGCCAAAATATAGAGAGGAATTTTGAGCTGCTCAGCGACGGCTCGTTTGGTGGTTTCACCGCCTGGAGCACCGGAAGCTTTGGTGATCACTCGGGTGATCTGCCACTGCTGCCAGAGAGCCTGCTCTAGCGCCATCGAGATCGGGGGGCGCAGCGCAATCAGCCGGTCTGGTGTAAACCCTGCCCCCAAAGCTGCTGTCAGAGCTGCCGGAGATGGCAGAATGCGGGCAAATAGAGTGGCCTGGGCCTGCCAGGGGGCGAAGTGGTGCAGCCAACGATAGCCCAGGGTGAGTAAAACCCGCTCGCCAGCCAGCAGATCAGGGGTGAGTACGGCATTGAGGTCGGCAGCCTCATGAATTAGCCCGTGGGTGGCAGGTTGTTCTATAGATGGCCGTTCGTAGCGCCAGTAGGGGAGCTGTAGTGCTTGGATAGCCGCGATCGCCCCTTGCGAAATCTCCACCGCAAACGGATGGGATACATCTAACACCGCCCCGATCCTCTGGTTTTGGATAAACTCCTCCAGGGCAGTTACCGCTAAGCCCCCGACCAGCACTCTCAGATAGGGATTTTCTCGATAGGCTTGCCGGGCGGCGGCTGTCGTCACCGTCACCAGACAAGGAATTTCTGCAGCTGCCAGCGCCGTGGCCAACTCTACGGCCTCCCCGGTACCGCCAATCACCCACAGCACCCGTTCTGCCTTGGTCACCATGCTCTCTCCTAATGATTTAGGCCAATGCTGCCAACAAAAATACCGAAGTAGTTTGCACCCTCGGGAGGGCGCAAACTGCGCCCCTACATCGGGGTATCTTCATTTTCCAGAGATCTGCTTAGTGCTCTCCCGCCATCCCTTTCCCACCCATCCATTCCCACACTCTGCTACCCTTTCCCTCATGATCTGCCTCTCCTGGCTATGAACCAACTGCTGCTGATTCCGATTGTTGCCTTTGCCAAACTGCTCACCCTGGCTCTGCGGGTATCGGGGCGTGGTTCAGGCACAGCCCTGCCCGGCTACTTAATTGGTCGCTACTTTCCCTTTGTGCTAGAAGCACTGGTCAGCCAAATTCCGGTGGTGGTGGCAATTACCGGCACCAACGGTAAAACCACCAGCCAAACCATGCTCAGCGCTGTTCTCGATCAAATGCCAGGGGCAAGGGTGCTGCGCAACAAAGCTGGGGCCAATCTCAGCCAGGGTATTTTGTCAGAACTGCTCAAGCAGAGCAATGGTTTTGGCCGCCTAGACTTTACCCACGCCGTTCTCGAAGTTGAAGAGGCTACTCTGCCCCGAATTGCGACCCTACTCAAACCCAATATTATTGCCGTTACTAACCTCTACCGCGACCAGCTTGATGCCTACGGCGAAATCGATCGCACCGAAAAGCTGATTCGCGACGGAATTGCCCAGTGCCCCACCGCTGCTGTGGTGGTCAATGGCGATGACCCCCGCACTGCCCGCCTCACCCAGGGCTTGGGAAATGCGACCTATTACATGTCCCTGGCGCCAGAGTACGCCCGGTTTTTGCCCTATGAGGGTAAGCTCAATCGCCGTCTTCCCGATAGCCAGGGTCTAGAGGCCACCAACATTCGCATTAACGAAGACCTGACCACCGATTTTTCGGTGCAGGGTCGGATGAATGACCAAGGGGTGCATTTGCCCCAGGCTAAAACCGTGTCGCCGGGGTTCTTTCACGTCTACAACGGGCTGATGGCGATCGCGATCGCTAACCTGCTCGGCATTGACGGAGCGACTGCGATCGCAGGCCTGCAAACCTTCAGACCTGCCTTTGGTCGGGGCGAAATTCTCACCCGTGCTCAGGGCGAAAAACAGGTCAACTACCGGCTACTACTGGTCAAAAACCCCGCCAGCTTTAGCCTCAGCCTAGAGCTGCTGCGCAATATTCCAGCCTTGAAGCTGATGCTGGCCATCAACGACAACACCGCCGACAGCAAAGATGTCTCTTGGCTGTGGGATAGCGAGGTAGAACGGCTCACCCAAGCCGATATTGACTGGATTCTCTGCACTGGCATCCGCGCCAAGGATATGGTCGTGCGGCTGAAGTACGCCCTAGATACACCTCCCAGCCCCAGCCCAACCGTAGAATCAATCCGCCAGGCGATTGATTTATCGTTTGAAAAAGCCAACCCTGGCGACACGGTATTTGTGCTGCCTACCTACACCGCCATGCTCGAATTCCGCAAGCTCATGGGCAAAACCCTCGATATTGTCTAGGGTTCACTCTACAGAAGCCGTAGACAATGGTGGGCATTGCCTCGATATTGTCTAGGGTTCACCCTGCAGAAGCCGTAGACAATGGTGGGCATTGCCCACCCTACAGGACTACCCTAGGTGCATTGTTTCGGGAATGCACCCTACCTACCTACCTCTTACCCATCCACCCATCCACCCATCTACCCCATGCCCTACGCCCTCACCATCACTCACCTCTACCCCGACTACCTCAATCTCTACGGCGACACCGGCAATCTGATTGTGCTGCGCCGCCGCTGCCAGTGGATGGGCATTGACTGCACGGTAAAATCGCTGTCTATGGGTGAAACCGCCCAGGCAGGCCAGACCGACCTCTACTTTATGGGGGGTGGCCAAGACACGGACCAGGTGGCCGTCGTCGAAGACTTTCACCAGCTCAAATACGACGCCATTCGTGCCGATACTGAGGCAGGGGTGCCTTTTTTGGGGGTGTGCGGCGGCTACCAGTTGATGGGCCATACCTTTCTGATGGGCAATGGTGAAGAGACGCGCGGTTTGGGCATTATCAACGTCAGCACCCGCGCACCGGGCACCGAGGTCAAACAGCGGTGCATCGGCAACCTGATTGGGGAAATTGCTGCCGCCACCTACGCCGATATGCAGACCCTCTACGCCTCTCCCCGCGCCATTCCTCGCACCCTGGTGGGGTTTGAGAACCATTCGGGCCAAACCTATTTGGGCGACGGCGTCGAGCCCTTGGCCCAAACCATCGCTGGGTTTGGCAACAACGCTACCGCCGAGCACGAGGGGGCGCGCTATAAAAATGTGTTTGGCAGCTACATGCACGGGTCGCTGCTGCCTAAGAACCCCCACTTTGCCGACTATTTAATTGGCCTGGCCCTGCGCCGTCGGTATGCCGATGCCACCCTCACTCTGCCCGCCCTGGCCGATACGGAAGAATTTGCTGCCCACGACTATGCTGTGCAGCGCTATGGCTAACCCTGAGCTATGAAGGCGACCCCAACGGTACTGGTGGGCCGAAGGCCGCCCAAAAGCCCCTGGCTAGCGGTCAATTTGTCGGCGGCGCTGCCCGGCGTGGGGCAGATGTATGATGGCGCGATCGCCCGTGGTCTGGTACTTTTCGCCTTGCACCTGGGTCTGATTGGTTTTGTTCTCTGGTCAATTTTTGCTCCGGGGGGCAACACTCTGCGCGGACTGCTTAGCCTGGTGCCGCTGCTGGGTCTATACCTATTCAACCTGTGGGATAGCCACCACGCGGCTAAGCGGGGCATTACCCTCGATCAGTTCAGCCCCCTGCGCTACCAATCTAAAGATCCCTGGTATCCGGTGTTTCTCTCCCAGGTGTTGCCAGGGCTGGGACATCTGTTTTTGCAGAAGGCTGCGATCGGGGCTACCTTGCTCATTTTGGGGATCTTGACGGCCTATCTAGCCAATTTCAACCCAGCGCTGCTACCGCTGACCACAGTGATTTGGGCCGTAGGTTGCGGGCTAGTCTACCGGGCGGCTCCGGTGCGCCAACGGCAGTGGGGCTGGCTGGGCTTACTGCTAGTCGCCATTGTGGTGACACGCTTGGCGATTAGCTCTATCCCCTTCGTGGTGCCACAGATGGTAGTGCAGTGCATTGTGCCTAGCGAATCGATGCTGCCCACACTGGAAGTCCGCGATCGCATCTTTGTGCGCCCTCAGCCCGCCGACTACACCCCGGCGATTGGCGATATTGTCGTCTTCTCTAACCCCGAGCGCACTCCCCCCAGCCAAGCCGGAGAGCTCTATAACCTGATGGTTAAGCGCGTCGTCGCCCTGCCGGGCCAGCAGGTCGACATTCGGCTGGGGCAGGTGTGGATTGACGGCAGCCCCCTGGTCGAACCCTTCCTGGCTGAGCCCATTCGCTATGAGTGGGGGCCTGCAATGGTACCTGAGGGGCATTTGTTTGTGCTGGGCGACAACCGCAACCAGAGCCGCGACTCCCACGTATGGGGGTTTTTGCCTCGGCCCCATCTAGTAGGCAATGCCTACAAAATCTATTGGCCACCCCAACGGGTGCAGCCCCTAACCTAATACCCAGACCCCATCGCCAACCCCCAGTGCCGCAAAGGTGAATCTGTAGGGGTATTGGTGCAGCAGCCAAGCCGAAGGCATTGTGGTCTTTGCTCCACCAACTTCTGGGGTAATCAAGCGGTTTCTATCCGCAAAGGGCATCAGTATCTTAAAAAAAGCATCCCACTTCTTAAAACTGGGATAAGCTAATTGGCGATGTTAGCTGCTCCCACATCACGCGATCGCAACCATGACTTGGCGACCCCACACCGTGCTTCGACTGGCTTCTCCCCTCCAGTTTAGACCCAGTTCAATCAGAGCGTTTACCCAGGTTTTAGCTAGCCGTTCTAAACCATTGCTTCGTCCCATCGCTCTGCTAGGGCTGGCTATAGCTGCCGCATTGACTATCTCTCTGCCCCGGTCGGTGCCCCCGGCTGCAGCCCAAGACCTCACCGCTGCCCTGTGGACTAGAGCGTCCTTCCCCGTCGAAAATTTTCAGACCTATACCTCCCCCTTTGGCTATCGCAGCGACCCCTATAGCGGTAATTCTCGGTTTCACTACGGTCTAGATTTGGCAGCCCCCAACGGCAGCTACATTCGCAACTGGTGGGCTGGGGAAGTGCTTTGGGTTGAAGGGGCCGGGGCCTGTGGCACCTCTGTGGCAATTAAATCGGGCGAATGGACTCATATTTATTGCCACATGCATGGCCATGTTGAAGGCAGTGGCCCAAACAAAACTATGGTCGATCGCACGGGTGGCATTCAGCTCCGGGCCGGTCAGGTCGTGCCAGCGGGTGCCCGGATTGGCCGCGTCGGCATGACGGGCCGCACCACTGGCCCCCACCTGCACTGGGGCCTTAAGTATCAAGACAACTGGGTGGATCCGGCCCTAGTGTTACGGGCCATGTACGTTGGTCAGCAGGCCGCGCTGTAGGGTTGCGGTGAGTCACCTTGGTCGCCCCCTGGGGCGATGGATAGTCTGGTTAGGTAGTATTCTGCTGATCGGGGGGATAGCGTTGGCCCACCCGGCGGCAGCCTGGGCGACTGAGAGCCACCCGCCTCTCACGGTCGAGATTCTGCGACAGCAGTTAGCCAACCTGGTGCAGCGGGAGGGAAGGCCGACGGTCGATCTGCGCAATTACACCATTGATCTGCGCGCCGATAGCCCTCTCACCGACGGGTTTTACCGACTGCTCAGTAGCGGGCTGCAAAAACCCGCCACGGCCCCCACCCTAGACCTCAGCTATGCCATTGTGCAGGGCGATTTAGATCTGCAGCGCCTGGGCCAGCGAGAACCCCTCTACGGCGACAATCTTTCGCCGCTGCTAAGTGAGGCGGGGCAGGTTCAGCTCAGGCGCGATCGCCAGCGGTTACTTCAGCTCAATCGGCTGTCCCAGTCGCTGCTGATTCAGGGCCAGAGTGGTAGCCAGCAAATTTATTTATTTAAAGCGCCGCTGGTGGCGGTGCAGACTCGCTTTAGTGGCCAGGTGCTGGGGGGCGATACCTTTTTCTTAGGGCGAGTGCTGGCTTCAGGGGCTGTGTTTGAGCAGGGGCTATCGGTGGCGGGGGCGCGGTTTAATCGGGCGGTGAGTTTTTCTGCCGCTGATTTTCGCCAGGCGGTGCAGGCTAAGGGCAGCCTGTTTTTTGAGGCCACTCGGTTCGATCAAAGCCAGTTTCGCCGTGGAGCTAACTTTCAGGGGGCCGAGTTTAAGGCCGACGCCAACTTCAGCCGAGCGGTGCTGGCTGGCGACCTCAACTTTAGCCGGGTGCAGTGGCGGGGCGTGGCCGACTTTGCACGCACCCTGTGGCAGGGCAGTGCTTTTTTTGTCCGTAGCTACTTTGCCAAGGCCCTATTTTTTACTGAAGCCCGCTTTGACGCGCCGCTGGTGCTCCGCCAGACTCGCTTTGGCGAACCGGTGAATTTGCGCAACGCTATGGTCGGTAGCGAAGTCGATCTGGGGGATGCTCTGTTTCCGCCTTCGGTCTATTTAAATGTGGCGGGTCTGGAGTTTAGCCTGGAGCAAACTCAGATTTTGGGCACCCCTGGCAAACTTGGCCGAGTGTTTTCGGTGCCTCAGCTAGCGGGCAACGAAACCCTGCTGCGCAACCTGGAGCGCAACTTTCGCAATTTAGAGCAGATCAGCGATGCCAACTATATTGCCTACACCGCCGAACGACTGCGGCTAAAGGCTTGGCAGCAGCGGCTGCTCGGCACCAACATCAACACGGCTTCGGTAATGGCGCTGGTGCGGGTAGGTTTTAGTGAAGTCCAGGCCCAGGCCGTGGTTGACCAGCGGCAAAACCAAACATTTATTGGCACCGAGGGCGTGCTGAGTGTGCCTGAGGTTGACCTAGCGGCGTATTTGAAAGTGCGCGATCGCATTTTTGCCCGCGACTCTTTCCCCATTACCCAGCGCTTTACCCTGGCCCTGCGCTGGCTGTGGCTGGGCGGCTTAGTGGTGCTGAGTCGCTACGGCACCAGCTTTGGGCTTACCTTTGGCCTGGGGCTGATAGCTATTCCCATCTTTGCCCTGATGTTTTGGTTTGTCGATCGCTACCGACGACGGCGCGGGCCTACCCCAATTTTGCCGCCGCTCACAGAAGGGCTGTGGCTAGTGAGCGGGTGTAGCCTGCTGCTGGGGTTAGGGTTCAATAGCCTGCTGCGGGCCGCCGACTACCCGTGGCTCACGCTCAGCTTTTTGTTTGTGCTGCTGGTGCCCATACCGGCGCTGCTGATTGGGCTAGTCGTTAAGCAGGGGCGCTACCACGATTTGATGGAGGAGAGCTATTTTGTAGAAGACGGCAGCCTGCGTCAGCTTAGGCTATTGATTGCTCGCCTGCCCGTGATTCCCAAGTTTCCGTTTTTTCGCGATCGCTATACAGCCCTACTGCTCGATCGCCGCTGGAACTGGCTCAACTACCTCGACTTTAGCCTCAACAACTGGCTAAAGTTTGGCTTTAATGACATTCGATTACGAGACCAGCATGTGCCAGGGCTGATTACAGCTCTCGTGTGGTATCAATGGGGCCTGGGTCTGCTCTACACAGCGCTGCTCCTGTGGACGCTCTCGCGTACTATTCCAGGTTTAAATCTGTTGATTTATTTCTAGCGTCGCTGTTGGCTATCCTTTGCCCGTTTTCTACCCCCCGTGATTCAACCCTCTCCCTCAGACCTCAACCATCAGGCTAAATCCGATCTGCGCCGTCGTCTGATCAGCGCCCGCCAGAGCATTCCGACCCAGTTGTGGCGACAAAAGAGCGATCGCATCTGCGCTCACCTGCTCAACTGGAATTACTTTCGTCAATGCCGAGTGATCTTGGCTTACACCAGCTTTCGCCAAGAACCCGACCTCAGCCCCCTGACTGCCCATCATCCCCACTGGGGGCTGCCCCGCTGCCTCGACAAACACCGGCTCGAGTGGCATTACTGGTCGGCCACCAGCCGCTGGCCCCTACGCAAAGGCGCCTACGGCATTATCGAACCCCACCCCAGATCGCCCCAGATCGATCTCTCCTTGGTCGACTTGATCTTAGTGCCTGCCGTGGCCTGCGATGTGCGCGGCTACCGCCTGGGCTACGGCGGCGGCTACTACGATCGCCTGCTCAGCCAGCCCCCTTGGCTCAGCATTCCCACTGTAGGCATTGTGTTTGAGTACGCTCGCCTGCCCAGCCTACCCAGAGACGTGTGGGATAAGCCCCTGGCGGGGGTCTGCTCCGAGAGCGGCCTATTTTTGGGGGGAAAGTAGGTCTAAGGCGACTTCTGGGAAATAATTTCCTCAATGGTGAGCATTGCCCACCCTACGGCGAGCTATAGTCACCCGGATTAAAGCTGGTATGTTCTCGCTTAAACATCTCTTAAGGAGCCGTAGAATCGCTAGAAAGCCTGCCTAGCGTTCTTATCCGTCAAATCTGCGCTATTCTTTGGTCACAACCTTCCCAAGGGCTTAGAGCATGAAACGGCGCGGCATAGTCTATGGTTTTTTGGTGGCCCTAGGAGCAATAGTGCTCTTGGCCTTGCCTCTGGGGCGGCAAACGCTAGCCCAGCAGAGCACAGGGGGTAGCCCGCCCCTCGGCAGCCCGCTGCAAGAGTATGAGGTCGTCACCATGCCCAACGCCACGGCCTACTCGGTCTACACCACTAACACCACCGTGCCCCACCAGGTGTGGTACCGCATTTCTGGCGGCGACGCCCTCTTTCGTCAGCGCCTGCGGGTATATCAAGAAAATGCTGGCCCTCGCCCCATCAACCAGCTACCCCCCGAGACTGAACTGCGCCAAGAACTCACCACTAACTCCCCCACCCGCTGGTTTGTTCTGCCTCGGGAAGCTGACGTATTCACCTACTACTTTGACGGCGACAACCGCCTCACCGCCAACAGCCCCTGGCGTGATGCCTTTGGGGTTAGGGTAAAACGCACCCGCTTTGCCAACGGGAATCTCTACGCCATTGGCTTTGAAGATCAAGAAACCTTGGATGACTATAACGATCTAGAGATTCAAGTTGCGATCATCCAGCCCGCCTAGGCCAAGGAGAACGTCAGTAAAACCTTCCTCAGGGGAGAACAACGCGCAAAGGCCCCGGCCCCCTGCGCCAAAGCGGAAGAACTAAGCGATGATAAAACCAACGTATGGGGGAGTAAAGCGATGAATCGCTTTGTAATCGGCGGTATTTTGGCGGCTATGGTGATGATGGTGACGGGCAACTTCAATCGAATTTTTGGCGATCGCACCCAATCGCCTGAGCAGGCCAACGGGCAGCGCAACGCTACCGGTGACGTCAGTGACCTGGGCAGTGTGCCTGTTGAGCAGGCCGGGCAGCTAGTCCGCCGCCAGAGCGAGGTAGGCACCAACGGCAGCGTTGGTCAAACCTCTGACTTTGTGGATCAAGGGCCTGAGGGCATGCCCCCCGGTGGACGGGCCGATATTTCTCCCGGTACCCAGGGTACTCAGGGCACCCAAGGCACCCAGGGCACCCAGGGCACCCAGGGCAACGTCATTCCGCGTACGGGCGCAGCCACTACGTTTCCCGCCAACACAGGCGATCTTGCCCCCATTCAGCCCGGTCTGGTGCAGCCTGGCGTTGATCAGCGTCCAGTCACAGACCCTGACTTAGACTCTATTCCGGCTCTGTGGTAATCCGGCTCTAGGGTAGTCCGGCTCTAGGGTAGGGCTCAGCCCCTGGGGCCTCAGGTAGCCTAAACTAAAAGAGAGCACTTGAGCGCATTTGTAATCCATGGGCATGGCAAATCAGGCAAGCGACGTCCTGGTGGTGGGCAGCGGCGTTATTGGGTTGGCGATCGCGCTAGAGCTGCGCCAGCAAGGGGCTACCGTGACCCTGCTCAGCCGTGACTTTCAGCAGGCCGCTAGCCATGCTGCCGCCGGTATGCTGGCCCCCCAGGCCGAAGCGCTGCCTTCTGGCCCCATGCGCGACCTAGCGCTGACCAGCCTGGGCCAATACCCCACCTGGGTGAGCAAGCTAGAAGCGCTCACAGGCCAATCAGTGGGCTATTGGCCCTGCGGCATTTTGGCCCCCCGCCGTGCTACTCCAGAAAACCCTGCGCCCAACCTCACGGCGTCAGCCCAGTCCGCCGGAGTCTGGCTGGATGCTACGACCCTAGGCTATTACCAGCCTGGCTTAGGCCCCTGGGTACAAGGGGCCTACTGGTACCCCGACGAGGGTCAGGTCGACAATCGACTGCTTGTGCAAGCGCTGCGATCGGCGGTGATCGATCTGGGCGTGACCCTGCACGAGGGCGTTGGGGCGATCGCCCTGCGCCAGCACCAGGGCCGCATTGAGCGCCTTTGCACCGCTCAGGCAGGTGACTTTACGGCAGACCAGGTGGTTTTGGCCACCGGAGCCTGGGCCCACGAGCTTCTGCCGCTGCCGGTATTTCCCAAAAAAGGAGAAATGGCCAGTCTGCGGGTACCTACCGGCTACCCTATGCCTCAGCCCCTGCAACGGGTGTTGTTTGGCGAAGACATCTACATCGTGCCCCGTCAAGATGGCCGCATTGTGCTGGGGGCGACCAGTCAAGACGTGGGGTTTGCCCCCCACAATACCGCTGGGGGAGTCAATCAGCTGCTGACGAATGCGATCGCCCTGTTGCCCCAACTCGCCGACTTTACCCTCGAAGAAACCTGGTGGGGCTATCGCCCAGCGACCCCCGACGAGTGGCCCATTTTAGGCCCTGGCCCCGCCGCCAACCTCACCCTGGCTACGGGCCACCACCGCAACGGCATCTTGCTGGCCCCCATTACCGCCCAGCTTGTGGCCCAGGCGGTGATGGGCAACGTAGATGCCCAGCTAGACGCATTTTCCTGGCAGCGCTTCCACCGCTCTAGCTCCTATTCTTCCACTAACCCTGCTGCCGTTAATCCTGCTGTTTTTTCTACCCCTCAGACCATGCCCTTGACCGACACCGTTCCCGCCGTTGCGACTGCTCCCACCGACTCAGCGGCAACAACTGCCCTCACCGACTCTCCCCTCACCATTGCGGGGCGCACCTTTGCCTCCCGTCTGATGACCGGCACCGGCAAGTATGACGACTTCGAGGTGATGCGCCGCAGCATTGCCGCCAGTGGCTGTGAGATTGTCACGGTAGCGGTGCGTCGGGTGCAGACCAACGCCCCCGGTCACGAAGGGCTGGCTGAAGCCCTCGACTGGTCAAAAATTTGGATGTTGCCCAATACCGCAGGCTGCCAAACCGCCGAAGACGCCATTCGGGTAGCCCGTTTGGGCCGCGAAATGGCCAAGTTGTTGGGTCAAGAAGACAACAACTTCGTCAAGCTTGAGGTTATTCCCGACGCCAAATATTTGCTGCCCGACCCCATCGGCACCCTAGAGGCAGCGGAGCAATTGGTCAAAGAAGGCTTTGCGGTGCTGCCCTACATCAACGCCGATCCGCTGTTGGCCAAGCGGTTAGAAGAGGCAGGCTGCGCCACGGTCATGCCACTGGGGTCACCGATTGGTTCGGGGCAAGGCATTCGCAACGCCGCCAACATTCAAATCATTATTGAGAATGCCACCGTGCCCGTGGTGGTCGATGCCGGCATTGGCACCCCCAGCGAAGCCGCCGAAGCAATGGAAATGGGAGCCGATGCTCTGTTGATCAATACGGCGATCGCCAAAGCTGCCGACCCCATTGCCATGGGCCATGCCATGGGCCTTGCCACCTTGGCTGGCCGCCTGGCCTACCGGGCGGGTCGAATTCCCATCCAGGGGTTTGCGAGCGCCAGTTCACCACTCACCGGGCGAATTACAGAGTAGATCGGTAGAGCGGGGCTACTTTGTCGTTTAGCGACTCCTTAGCAAGGTTCAATCTACAATCTTCACGCACCTACTCTAATACTCTAAATCGCATCAAACAACCGATCACTATTTCATCAAAGGACGGACTGTGGCCCACAAGCGACTGATCATAGAAATGGGGATGGGGGTTGACCAGCACGGTCAAGACCCCACTGTGGCGGCGGCTCGGGCTGTGCGCAATGCGATCGCTCACAATGCGCTGCCCGGTGTCTGGGAAGTCGCTGGCCTCGGCCACCCCAACGAAATGATCGTTGAAGTCCAGGTGGCCGTTCCGTTCCCAGAGCAAGTGCGCGAGGCAGAGGTGCTAGCGGTGCTGCCCTTTGGCCAAAAGACCCTGGTGCTCAAGGAGGGCGGCATGGTGGTTGCCGGGCGCGCCATCCCCGAGTTCGACGACAAGAACGACGACATGTACGTGGCGATCGCCGCTGTCACCGTCTCTATCCCTACCTAACCCGTGCCCCTCGGTAGCGTATCTCTTTTCTGAGCGCAGTTTGCTGGGCAAAATTAGGCATGTCGCCCTGGTGTCCCATCAAAATAATGGAGTCTCCCAGAGCGAGGTAAGTGGCCCGGCTGGGGTGAATAATCACTTCTCCATCGGCTCGACGTAGAGCCACAGTGATAAACGTACCCTGGCCTTTGATCTCAATGTCGCCAATGGTGCCGCCGATTAGGGGTGAACTGGCCTCAACCACCAGCTCGTTAAGTTGAATGTCAAGCTCCGCCAAAAATTCGTTCAACCCGTGGTAGCCATCGGTTTGGGACAAAAAATCCACCGCAGAAGGGTGGCTAATCAAATGGGCCATCCGTAGGGCGCTGATGCTGGCGGGTAGCACCACATGGTTAGCCCCTGCCAGCCGCAGTTTTTTCTCCGTAGAAGGCATTTCTCCCCGAGCCAAAATCATCAGCTTAGGGTTCATCTCCCGCGCCGTCAGGGTAATAAATACGTTAATAGCATCATTGGGCAATACGGTCGCCAGTGATTTAGCCCGATAGATGCCCGCTGCCTCTAGAGCGGTTTCGTCGGTGGCATTACCCTGATACAACAGGTAGCCCTGTTCTTGGGCCATAGCAATGCGCTCAGAATCATTATCAATAATGATGAATAATTGACGATCGTGTTTTAGCTTGCGGGCAATCAGTTGTCCAATGCGCCCAAAGCCGCAGATGATCACGTGGTCTTCGAGGTTTTCAATGTCTTTAGTCATACGTTTGAGATTGAGGGCACGACGAATTTCCCCTTCGGTGATCAGTTGCACAAAGCCAGACACGGTGTAGGCCACCGATAGCGCCCCGGCGATGATCACAAAAATGGTAAATAGCTTTAAGACTGGTGAGGCCAGGGGTTTAACCTCGCCATAGCCCACCCCAAACACCGTAATCACCACCATATAGATGGCATCTAAAAACCCCCAGCCCGCGACCATGTAGCCGACTACCGCCGCCACCACGGTCAGCGAAAAGAAGACAATCCCCGCGACAATGCGTCGAAACGAACTGTTATTCCGCATTCATCCCTCAGCCCAGTGCGCCAACACCACAGAAAGCAGATCAGTTCTCAAATAAAGGCTATGGTAATTGACAGTTCACCCCATAAAAGGTGCGGCAAATAGCAAATTGCGATACAATATAAGTCAAACTCATAACGACTTCGCCTAAATTCACCTCTACTCAAACCATTACCCATCGCTTTTAACTGTTCATGCCATCGACTTCATGATCGCTACATGCGATCGAGACTTAGGCTCGGCTACGCTTTGATTCTTGTCCCCTCCTACTTCGATTAATTCTCTGACTATGACAGCTACCACCGTTCAAAACCCCCTCCTCATTGGTGCCGGTCTTCCCCCCTTCGACAGCATTAAACCCAGCCATATTGTGCCTGGCATTACCGAGCTGATTGCCGACCTTACCACTGCCCTAGAGCAGCTAGAGTCAACCGTTACTCCCACTTGGGATGGTTTAGTTGACCCGCTCACCCGCATTGAAGAGCGCCTGGGTTGGAGCTGGAGTATTGTCGGGCATTTGATGGGGGTAAAAAATAGCCCCGAGCTGCGGGCGGCGTTTGAGGAGGTGCAGCCTGCTCTAGTGCAGTTTGCCACCCGTTTAGGGCAGAGCAAGCCCCTCTACGAAGCCTTTAAGCAACTGCGCAGCAGCAACCAGTGGACCAGCTTCGATCCGGCCCAACAGCGCATTGTCGATTCCTCTATTCGTGAGGCTGAGCTGTCGGGAGTTGGGTTAGAGGGAGCCGAAAAAGAACGCTTCAACGAAATTCAGCAGGCGCTAGCGGAGCTCACCACCAAATTTGCCAACAACGTACTCGATGCAACCAAAGCCTTTAGTCTCACCCTAACCACCGCCGCCGAAACCGACGGCTTGCCCCCCAGTTTGCTGGCCCTCGCGGCCCAACTAGCCCGTGATGCTGGCGATGAAAACGCCACCCCTGAAGCTGGCCCCTGGCGCATCACCCTCGACTATCCCAGCTTTGGCCCCTTTATGCAGCACAGCCGTCGCCGCGACCTGCGCGAGCAATTGTATCGAGCCTTTGTCACTCGCGCCTCTGAGGGCGACCTCGATAACAGTCCCAATATTGAGAAAATTCTAGAGCTGCGCCACGAGATGGCCAACCTGCTAGGCTATGCCACCTATGCCGACCTCAGCCTGGCCCGCAAAATGGCGGCTTCGGTGGAGGCGATCGACAAGCTCATGGACGAACTGCGCGTGGCCAGCTACGACACCGCCGTGAAAGAGTTAGACGAACTCAATACCTTTGCCCAAGCCAAGGGGGCCGCCGAGGCCGACAGCCTCACCCACTGGGATACGGCCTTCTGGGCCGAGCGCATTCGTGAGGAAAAGTATGGCCTGAACGATGAAGAGCTGCGGCCTTACTTCCCTTTGCCCCAGGTGCTAGATGGCCTGTTTGCCCTGGCCCACCGCATCTTTGATATCACCATTGCCCCCGCCGATGGCAAAGCCCCGGTGTGGCACCCCGATGTGCGCTATTTCCAGGTGTTGAGCAACAGCGGTGATCCGATCGCCCACTTTTACCTCGACCCCTACAGTCGACCCGCCGAAAAACGCGGTGGGGCCTGGATGGATGACTGCATTAACCGGGGCAAGATCAACGGCCAGGTGAGGCTACCCGTGGCCTATCTGGTGTGCAACCAGGCTCCCCCGGTGGACGGCAAGCCCAGCCTCATGACTTTCCGCGACGTCGAAACGCTATTCCATGAGTTTGGCCACGGTCTTCAGCACATGCTCACCCAGGTCGACTTTACCGGAGCGGCGGGCATCAACAATGTGGAGTGGGATGCTGTGGAGTTGCCCAGCCAGTTTATGGAGAACTGGTGCTACCACCGCGACACCCTACTGACCTTGGCTCGCCACGTCGATACCGGCGCGCCCCTGCCCGAAGATCTGTACCAAAAGATTGTGGCTGCCCGTACGTTTATGACCGGCAGTGCTATTCTGCGCCAGGTGCGTTTTGGCTGGACGGATATTGAGCTGCACCATCGCTATCGCCCTGGTAGTGGTGAGACAGTGACGGCGGTTAGTCAGCGCATTGCAGAACAATCTTCCATTCTTAAGCCCCTACCCGAAGATGCCTTTCTCTGCGCCTTCACCCACATTTTTGCCGGAGGTTACGCAGCGGGTTACTACAGCTACTTCTGGGCTGAGGTACTGAGTGCCGATGCCTTTGCCGCCTTTGAGGAGGCTGGTTTAGACAATGAGGGAGCGATCGCTGCCACTGGCCGCCGCTTCCGCGATACGGTGCTAGCCCTAGGCGGTAGTCGGCACCCGATGGAGGTATTCAAAGCCTTTCGAGGGCGAGAGCCTAGCACCCAGGCGTTGCTGCGCCATCGGGGATTAGTCGCCGCCTAGCCAGCCATCTCTGCCCACCGGTTTCGAGCCGGGCTTCTGGATAGTCCCTTCGCCAAGTAAGAGGACTAATCTAGAAGCCCGGTTTTTGTTGTCCCAGGGTGCAGGGAGCAGCGGGTTAGTTCTGTCGGCTTTCAGCATTCAATCATGAGCAGCGATAAAGCTATGCCTATCGAGGCTACCACTGCCTTTCTATTGGACGATGAGGCTTCAGTACTTTCTTCTTACCTTATAGAAGGATGAATTAAAGGAGGCCTTTTATGCCTTTGCAACGACTTAAAGATTACTACCCTGATTATCGCGACACTCTCGCTGATGGTCAGATGAAGAGTATCGACTCTTACTCTGTTTATGCCCAGCGTGATGATCGAGTAGGTACTGCTAAAGATCTGCTTGTAGATGAGTCTGGCCGCTTTCGCTATCTAGTGATTGATACAGGCCCTTGGATTTTTGGCAAAAACGTTTTGCTGCCGATTGGCCTAGCCCGATTTGACTATAGTCAAGATCGGATCTATGTCAGCGGTCTTTCTAAAGAGCAGGTAGAAAATTTACCTGAATATAGAGAAGATACGATTGTAGACGATCGTTATGAGAACCAAGTGCGGGGTCATTATCAGCCCATCGCTCAAGGTCGCTCTAACCGTCAATTCTTGGGCACCAATTACGATGCGCCCAATGACGCCAATCGCATGAATCCGCTGGAAGCCAGCACCTTAGAAACCAGCAAGCAGCAAAAGGTAGTCAAAAGCGACGTTGCTGCAACGCCCTACGATCGCGAGCCTAGCTTCTACGGTCTGAGCGACGAAGACAACCATGGTCCTCTGCGTCTATACGAAGAGCGTTTGGTGTCTCACCGCGATCGCAAAAAGGTAGGCGAAGTCAGTGTTGGCAAGCGAGTCACTGCTGAAACAGCTGAGATTGTAGAACCGGTCACTAAAGAGCGGGTTGTAATCGAGCGGCACAACGTTGCCGACCAACCTGCTGCAACTGCAGGCCACAACTTCGAAGATCAAGAAGTTGCACGCATGGAAGTTTACGAAGACGAAGTCAGCGTTGAAAAGCAGGCTTTCGTTCGTGAAGAAGTAAACGTTCGCAAGGAAACCGATGAGGAAACCGTGCGAATGCGTGAAAAGGTTCGTCGTGAAGATATAGACATCCAAACCGACGGCAACCCTCGGCTTAACCGCTAGTCCACAATTAAATAAATCAGGTTAGATTTTCTGGCCTGATCTATTTGATTTAGACAAGATGGGGTGTAGCAGCAGCTATGCCCCATCTGTAGCAATTTCCCTCATTAATTAATTGTCTTTCCAATTTTTAATTTTATGTCTCAGCCTTCATTGATTGATGCTTCTGTGTTTGACTGTTCTGGCTATTTAATTGGCCGAGTTGCTCGAGTAGAGCCTTTGGAGTCAGGCAATTTTACTTTGGTTGTAACGCCGCTCGGCTCAAACGGGAGCGGCAATGAAATTAAAATTGATAATAGCCATATCCATGGGCTAGATTCTGAGCAGCGGGTGATTCATATTGATCTTGAGCATCAACAGTTCTTACCCGATCTTGGCACGGGCATTCAACTACTCGAAGAGCGGTTAGTGGTCAATCGCAAACGTGTCAAAGTAGGCGAAGTGAGCATCCGCAGAGTGATAGAAACCGAAATTATCGAAGTGCCGATTCACCGAGAAAAGTTAGTCATCGAAAAGATCGGCGGAGGTGAGCCTCCGATTGAGGTCAATCTAGGAGGAACTCGGCTAGAAGGCTATGAAGTTGCGACTCAGCTAGGTCATAGTATTGATGATCAAAAACCCAGCGTTAGCGGAAATTTTGGCACTATTCCCGAGGCAATCGAGTTCATTCGGGCTACTGGTCAGCGCTCAGACCAAAACACAGTGCAAAATTGTGAAAAAGTTAGAGTCGCTATTCTGCTAGACAGTAAGACTGGCCTCAAGGGAACAGTCTATGACTTTGAAAGCTTAGAAACAGCAGCAGACAAGCTCGCTCGACTAGATAAAGTCCTGCTAAATCAGTGCAGCAACGTTCGTTTAGAACTCTTCTTAAAAGACTATGCCATGCTACCGGCTTACCAAGACTGGTTTGCTCAGTATGCCTCTCCCCAGGCACAGCATTAGGGGTTAAGGACGGTAAAGATAACCAGTGAAGGTCAAGACCTCCCGCTAACGCATCTCGGCAATCAATGGGTTTTCAGCTTCGCCCTAGCAAGCGACTCAGCTATTGCTTAGGTCAACGTTGTTATATAGACTCATAGCCTTCTCAACTCCGTCGCCTAGAGCTTTTTCAAGCGCCCGCAGAGCGGTATCGACCACTGCATCCATCGTGGCGCGCTCAACCTTAGAAAAGTTACCCAGCACATGGGAAACCACTGCTTTATCACTGCCACCAGCGCGATCGCCCGCCCCAATGCCAATCCGCAGGCGTGAGAAATCTTGGGTACCCAAGTGAGAAATCGCTGATTTCATACCGTTGTGGCCCCCGGCAGAGCCCGACAGCCGTAATCTAAGCCGCCCCACCGGCAGGTCCATATCGTCGTAGACAACCAGCACTTGGCTAGGTTCTAGCTTCAGCCAGTCTAAGACTGCCCGCATTGATTGGCCGGAGCGATTCATATAGGTGAGAGGCTTCAGCAAATATACTTTCTGGCGAGCGACTGGCTCAAACCCAACCCCATACTCACCTTGAAATCGCCGCTCCTCTTTTAAGGGGATGGCCCAGCGCTTAGAGAGGCGATCGATCACCTCAAAGCCGACGTTGTGGCGGGTGCCAGCGTATTTATCCCCCGGATTGCCTAGCCCGACAATTAGGCAGGGCAACAGGGATGTCACGGCTTCAGCCATAGCTCAACTCTTCTGAAACAGCTAGGTGGAAGGCTCGGTTTCAGCTGCCTCAGCCACGGTTTCTGGGGTGCTGCCGCCTTCTACTGGTGCTTCGGCTCCAACTGCTTCAGGTTCAGCCACCGCGTCGGGCGGGGTGAGGACTTTGGGTGCATCGGGCTCTAGGGTGGCTTTCATCGGTGCTGTCACCGCTTTCTCAATCTGTTGGGCTTCCTTTTTAAACTCTTCCTCAAACTCGCGGGAAGCATCCTGAAAGCCCTTGATGGCTTTACCCATGCTGCGGCCAATTTCGGGCAGTTTTTTAGGGCCAAACACCAGCAAGGCCAGCACCAAAATCAGTGCCATCTCTGGCAAACCCACACCAAAAACGTTCATAGAACCCCCACAGTCGAAAACTGTTGTGCAAACTACTGCTGTGCATAAAACGGCAAAAGAGGCTGGGTAGTCAAGGGTCTACGCCAGCCTCAGGCAGATAGCTGTTGGACGTGAATCCAAATTGTGTTGCCAAGATTGAGGCCAAACCGTTGTGACCTGGCCTCTTCTAGTGCCTAGAGCCCTACACTGCGCCAGTCAACATCAAAGCTGTCTAGCACGATGGAAGAATTGTAAAGCTGCAAAATAATCAGCAAAAACACGAAGAACAGACCGATGAAAACCGCCATGAGAGGCGTAGTACCCCAACCAGGGGCCACTTTGCCGTACTCAGAATTGAGGGGCTTCAACACATCTCCTAACCAAGTCCGTTGTGCCATGGATCCTTCCACAATCAACACTTTATAGTTCGTAATATTATAGGATGGAGTGGTTTCTTATTCTCATAAACCCTATGGAACCTGCAACAGTTCTTATCATTTCCGTAGCTACCGTGTTGGTTGCGGTTACGGGCTACTCAGTGTACATGTCCTTTGGTCCTCCGTCCAAGCAGTTGGCCGATCCCTTCGACGAACACGAAGACTAAGCGACCAAGGGGAATGCTTCGGCCTGGTAACGGGCGCGTTAATCGGCAGGGTAGGGGCCTAAGGTGGCCCTGTGATCGGTTGGCGTCGCTGTTTTCCAGGCTTTGTCTTTAGGGCATTGCTGTCGAGGGTTTCTAATGATAGGATTAGAAACCTGTGGATTTAGCTTGGTCATCTCGCCAGAGTCCATTGCTGAAGACTAAAAGAACAGAACTTTCAACCTTACGAATGTTGCTCTAAACCCTATGATTAAGCTTCGACTCAAGCGTTTCGGCAAAAAGCGGGAAGTTAGCTACCGCATCGTCGCCATCAACAGCGATTCTCGTCGTGATGGTCGGCCCCTGGAAGAAGTCGGGTTTTATAACCCCCGCACCGACGAAACTCGGCTTGATGTGCCTGCGATTACGCGTCGCCTAGAGCAAGGGGCACAACCGACCAAGACTGTGCGCCACATTCTTGAAAAAGCCAACTTGATTGAGAAGGTTGCGCCTCGATTTAAGACCGAAGCTAAAGCTGAAGTCTAGCGTTACTGACTGTTTTTAGCCCCCTTCCCGACATGGATAGCCCTGATTTCCCAGGACTGGTTCGGTTTTTGGTAGAGCCTTTTTTAGACTCGCCCGATTCTCTCCGGATTGATTGCGAAAAAAACGTTGCTCAGGCTAAGGTCTGGATTCGGATCGCATTCAATGGTGAAGAGCGCGGTAAGGTGTTTGGGCGAGGTGGGCGAAATATTCAGGCCATTCGTACTATTGTGCGATCTACGGCTACCCTGTCAGGCTGGTCGGCCTATGTGGATGTCTACGGGGCCTCTGAGCAGGAGGCGGGTATTTCGGACCATAGGCCCCGTACTGGCCCATCGCGATCGCCTAGTAAGCCAAAACCCCAGCTGCGTCCTAAGACTCAGGGATGAGTTTTGCTTTGGTTACTGGCGAACATAGCGTGTTGCTTTTGCTAATGGGTGTTCTGCCAACAAGTTTTAATGTCTTCTCCCCTGCAGATTGAACTGCCTAGCCCAGAAGGCGCTGTTGCCCTGGCAGGCTACCGAAACGAAAATATTAAACTCCTGGCCAGCCAAACTGGAGCGACTCTAGTGCTGCGCGGCCAGGAGTTGCTAATTTCGGGTACAGAAAATGGTGCGGCCCTGGCCCAGCGCTTGGTGATGGCCTTAGAACCTCTGTGGAGTCAGGGGCAGCCGGTGACCACCGCCGATATTATGACGGCCCGCCACGCCCTTGATACCAATCGCACCGACGAGCTTCAGGCTATTCACCAAGACGTGGTGGCGCGTACCCGGCGGGGTGAAGTGGTGCGAGCCAAAACCTTTCGCCAAAAGCAGTATGTCAAAGCCCTGCGGAGCCAGGACATGGTGTTTTGTATTGGCCCAGCAGGCACCGGAAAAACGTTTTTGGCGACTCTAGTGGGCATTCAGGCCCTGCTCAACAATGAATTTGAGCGGCTGATTCTCACCCGTCCGGCGGTGGAAGCCGGTGAGCGGCTGGGGTTTTTACCCGGCGATCTTCAGCAAAAGGTCAATCCTTACCTGAGGCCTCTCTACGACGCGCTTCATGAATTGGTAGACCCCGAAAAAATTGCCAACTTGATGGAACGGGGGATTATCGAAGTGGCCCCCCTGGCCTATATGCGAGGGCGCACCCTCAACAATGCTTTCGTGATTATGGACGAGGCCCAAAACACCACCCCAGCCCAGATGAAGATGGTGTTAACTCGATTGGGCTTTAAATCGCGCATGGTGGTGACGGGAGACGTAACCCAAACAGACTTGCCCGCCGATCAGACCTCGGGTTTGGCGGTGGCCAAGAGCATTTTGCGAGAGGTGGATGGCATTGCCTTTTGCCAGCTCAACCAAGCAGATGTGGTGCGTCATCCGCTGGTGCAGCGGATTGTGGCGGCCTACGAAACCTATGAGGCCAAACCTCGCCGAGCCAGTAATCCATAGACCTGCTACCGTACAACCTCTCCTCAGACAGATATCGCTTTCCCTCAGCCTCGTTAGGATCACCCCGTCAGCGTGGACTAGTCTGGCGCGAATTGCGGTGGCCCGGTGTGGCAGCCTTTGGTAGCGCTAGGCAGCGCTAGGCTCTGATGGCATTAGCTGAGGTAACTCAATGACGGCAGAAGCGAACAGACTGGCCGCCGATCGCGATCGCACCGCCTACTGGCGACGCTGGGGGCCTTACCTGAGCGAGCGCCAGTGGGGCACGGTGCGCGAAGACTACAGCCCCGATGGCTCCGCCTGGGATTACTTTCCCCACGATCATGCGCGATCGCGGGCCTACCGTTGGGGTGAAGACGGCCTTGGCGGCATCTCCGACAACCATCAGCGGCTGTGTTTTGTGATCGCCCTCTGGAACGGAAACGATCCTATTCTCAAAGAGAGGGTGTTTGGTCTCACTGGCCCCCAGGGTAACCATGGCGAAGATCCTAAAGACTACTACTTCTATCTGGACAACACGCCGTCGCACTCCCACATGCGGTACCTCTACAAGTACCCGCAAAAGGCTTTCCCCTACGATCGACTGATCGAAGAAAACCAGCAGCGGGGCTACCACGACCCCGAGTTTGAGCTAATCGACACCGGTATTTTTGAGCAAAACGAATACTTTGACGTGTTCGTGGATTACGCTAAGGCCACCGACGAGGATATTTTGGTCCAAATTCGGGTGGTGAACCGGGCCGACCACGAGGCCGATCTGCACCTGCTGCCCACTCTGTGGTTCCGCAACACCTGGAGTTGGTTTGAGGACGCCGAAAAGCCCTACCTGAAGCGCATTGACGATGTCGATGGGGCTGCCACCGTGGAGGCCCACCACCCGGAGTTGGGTCAGCGCTGGCTCTACTGCCAGGGAGCCGAGACGCTGCTGTTTACCGAAAACGAGACTAACCGGCAGCGGCTGTTTGGGGCTGAGAACCCTAGCCCCTACGTTAAAGACAGCATCAATGATTACATCGTCCATAGTCGCCAGGATGCGGTAAACCAGGCCCAAGAGGGCACTAAAGTATCGCCCCACTACCACTGCCGCCTAGGGGCCGGAGAGCAGTGGGTGGTGAAGCTGCGGCTGACTGACCAGGGGCCCCAGGCCAACCCCCAACCCTTTAGAACCAACTTCGACGACACCCTGCACCAGCGCTACGCTGAGGCCAATGAGTTCTACGACCAACTGCTGCCGGGGCGCTGCTCGGAGGATGCCCGCAATGTGCAGCGCCAGGCCTTTGCCGGGCTGCTGTGGACCAAGCAGTTTTACCACTACGTGATCGAAGACTGGCTGAAAGGCGACCCCACCCAGCCTCAGCCCCAACGCTCCAACCCCCGCAATGAAGAGTGGGAGCACCTTTATAACGACGACATTATCTCGATGCCCGACAAGTGGGAGTTTCCCTGGTACGCGGTGTGGGATTCGGCTTTTCACGTAGTGCCATTGGCTTTAGTTGACCCCGACTTTGCCAAGCGCCAGATGGATGTGTTTACCCGGGAGTGGTATCTGCACCCCAACGGGCAGATGCCCGCCTACGAATGGCACTTTAGCGATGTTAATCCGCCAGTACACGCCTGGGGCACCTGGCAGGTGTACCAGATCGAGAAGGCGGTGCACGGTAAGGGCGATCGCCTGTTTCTAGAGCGGGTGTTTCAAAAGCTGTTGCTCAACTTCACCTGGTGGGTCAACCGCCGCGACAACAACGGCAACAACGTCTTCCAGGGCGGCTTTTTGGGCCTCGACAACATCGGTATTTTTGACCGCAGCTCTGAATTGCCTACGGGGGGCTACCTGGAGCAGTCAGACGGCACCAGCTGGATGGCCATGTACTGCCTGAACATGCTGGAGATGGCTCTGGAGTTAGCGGAAACCAACCCCGCCTACGAGGACATTGCCAGCAAGTTCTTTGAGCATTTTCTCCACATCGCCGATGCCATGAACCACATGGGCGGTGTCGATGTACACCTGTGGGATGACCAGGACCAGTTTTTCTACGATGTGCTGCACACCCCCGACGACCAGCGGCACCACATGCGGGTGCGATCGATGGTGGGGCTGATTCCGCTGTACGCTACGGCGGTGCTGAAGGCGGAGACCTTTGAGCGCTTCCCCGACTTTACTCGCCGGTTCAACTGGTTTGTCAAAAACCGCCCTGCTCTCCAGGAGAATATTGGCTCTCTCACCGCCAAGGGCAAGGAGGGCGCTACCCTGCTGGCCATTGTTAGCCCAGAACGGCTGCGACCGATTTTGCAGCGCATGCTGGATGAGGGGGAGTTTCTCAGCGACTACGGGGTGCGATCGCTTTCCCGTGCCCACGCCGAACAGCCCTACACCTTCCATGTCAACGGCGAAACCCACTCAGTCGGCTACGAAGCCGCCGAATCCACTAGCGGTATGTTTGGCGGCAACAGCAACTGGCGCGGCCCAGTGTGGTTCCCGGTCAACTACCTGCTGATCGACTCGCTGCGGATCTTCCACGACTTTTTGGGCGACAGCTTCACCGTGGAGTTTCCCACCGGTTCGGGCCAGCAGTGCGACCTCAATACCGTGGCTGATGAGCTGTCCCAGCGGCTGATCACGATGTTCCTGCGCAATGAGGCCGGTAATCGGGCGGTCCACGGTAGCTACGGCAAATTTCAGGACGATCCTCACTGGCGCGACCTGCTGCTGTTCTACGAATACTTCAACGGCGACAACGGTGCGGGTATTGGGTCCAACCACCAGACCGGCTGGACGGGCCTAGTGGCGGCCCTGATCTACAGCTGTACTCAGATGGCCGAGGTCAAGCGCAGCCAGGGTCAGACCTCTGTGGTGTCGCCGGAACGCGATCTGGTATCGAGGTGATGATGACCGGCTTAGGGCAGGGCCAACCAACTTGGGCAGAGTCCCATCATTGGTGAACCTATTTCCCAGAAGTCGCCTAAACCACAGTCTCCACGCTGCCCTGGCTGACATCGTGCCAGCCAGGGCCTCAACCTGGAGTCCTTATAGGGCTGACAGCACAGCTCCCAAGACCGCACCAGTCACTGGGTTGACGACCATAATGTGATTGCCTAGCATGACTAAGGCCGTATTTCTGGGCTGTCTGATCAAAGACGTGACCCTTTGAGGAAGGCGCAGTCGCCTGACTAGACTCGTGGGCAACCACCGTCTGCGGCCCACCTGCTGCTCAATACCCGGTAGGGCGTCGAGATGGGTCAAGACCTCGGTGGGCAAATTGGCCACCCGATCAGCGCTAGCCGACTGTTCTGCAGTCGCAATGATCCTCGCGATCGCTGTCAGCTGCGCCGGCGACAGGTTCGCTAAAACCTCTGGAGGCACTGCGGTGACCTCTGGGGCAGGGGCTTCGGCAACTACAGGGTTCATAACTTCCTGCCCGACAGCGTCTGAGGTCATGGGCACCACCTCGGTGAAAGACTCAGTCGTGGCCAAGCTATCTATAGAACTGTCAATCTGACCGTCCTCAATTTGCCCCTCGCCAATCTGAATCTCATCGTCAACTTGAATCAGAAAGGAATGATCTACAGCCTCTGCTTGAGCGGGATAAGCCTGGGCTACAGTCCATAGGCTGCTAGCCGCGACCAAACCTAAACCGACACCTATTGTCCGTCGCCAAAGGATCATGAACGTTCTCCAAAAATAGTTGTGTTGTGTTGTCTTACTGACCCTGGAGATTAATTTCTGGCAATGATCTAGGGAAGACAATGTATACCAGCTTCTCTAGAATGAGGTGCGCCAGGGACTGCCAGGAGCTAAGAGGCAATTACTAAAAACATTGTGAGACCAGAATTGTTCCTGGGTTTTTAGTCAAAACTAAGTCACTTACTGGCTCCGTAGCGACAAGATTTATGACTTAATTTTGTCGATAGTTTGTCAATCCTAACCAGGCTTAGTTTAGTACTCTTTATACATAACGAAGAGCACCATAAATTGATAGATAGCTGCTAGTTGAAAGGCCCTCCGAAACCGCTGTCCTTTCATTAAGCCAGATCTAAGTATGGCCTGGTCGGCTAAAGGTTCAGTTTTCAAACTGGCTTGGGGCTAAGGGGCGATCGCGGCTGTTAACCCACAGTAGCCAACGCCTGCACCGGTTCGCCCGTGAGGCTAAAAGGGCGGACTTCGGTAATGTTAACCTGAACGACTTTGCCTTTCAGCACGGCAAAATCGCCCCTGAAGAAGGTTAGACGGTTGCCTCGAGTGCGGCCCATCACCTGGGTTGGATCTTTGGGGTTGATGGCTTCGACTAGCACTTCTTCGGTGCGGCCTTGGTAGCGCTGCGATCGCTCGGCAGCCTTGGTATTCACCAAATGGTTGAGCCGCTGAAGGCGATCGGCCTTCACCTCCTCAGACAGCTGGTGATCCCACAGGGCGGCGGGGGTGCCGGGGCGGGGCGAATAGGCCGCCGTATTCAGTTGGTCAAAGGCAATGTCGCTGACCAATTCCATGGTGCGCTGAAACTGCTCCTCGGTTTCACCAGGGAAGCCCACGATCGCATCGGCACTGATGGCCGCATCGGGCATGTAGCGGCGCACGGTATCGATAATCCGGCGATATTTCTCGTGGGTGTAGCCCCGCGCCATCGCCTTCAGCACGTCGTTATCGCCCGACTGAAAGGGAATATGGAAGTGTTCGCACACCTTAGGCAGCTCGGCACAGGTGCGAATCAGCCGCTCGGTAAAGTAGCGGGGGTGGCTGGTAGCAAAGCGAATGCGCTCAATGCCAGGTACATCGTGGACGTAGGTGAGCAGGTCGGTAAAGGTGTGCTGGTGTCGCCCATCGGCAGTAGAGCCGGGTAGGTCGCGCCCGTAGGCGTCAATGTTTTGGCCCAGCAGGGTGACTTCTTTAAAGCCCTGGCGACCCAGCTCTTCCATCTCGGTGCGGATAGCCTCAGGAGTACGGGATTGCTCGACGCCGCGCACCCCCGGCACCACGCAGTAGGTGCAGCGCTCGTTGCAGCCGTAGATCACGTTTACCCAGGCGGTAATGGTGCTGTCACGGCGGGGCTTGGTGATGTCTTCCATGATGTCCACCTCTTCGGTGGCCACCACCTGGTTGCCGTCAAAGACTTGTTCGAGCAGATCTTGCAGACGGTTGGCGTGCTGCGGTCCCATAACCAAGTCGAGTTCGGGCACTCGGCGCAGCAGGGCTTCGCCTTCTTGCTGGGCCACGCACCCGGCCACAATCAGCGTCAGGTCGGGGTTTTCGTGCTTGCGTTTGGCCTGGCGGCCCAGGTAGGAGTAAACTTTTTGCTCAGCATTGTCGCGAATGGTGCAGGTGTTGTAGAGCACCACATCGGCATCGTAGGGGTCGTCGGTCCAGGTTAGACCCATGGTGTCGAGAATGCCAGCCATGCGCTCCGAATCGGCTTTATTCATCTGGCAGCCGAAGGTGGTGATGTGATATTGACGGGCAGAACCGACCATAGGTCTAGCTAGACGATAAATGAGCAACCATGCAGTTTCCCATTCTAGCGCTCTAGGCCCGATCGCTTTCAATCTCTCCTATGGAGCCGCAGCCCGAGTTAGCAAAGCCTGGGCTATCGCCCAGCAATGCGGGTGCCCGATTCGATCTGGTCGCTGGGGTAGAGAATCACCTGGTCACCCACCGCTAGCCCCGAGGCCACCACGGCGGCAAAGTCGCTGCGGTGGCCCAGCTCGACTTGGCGCTGCTGGGCGCGGCCATTGTCGGCCACAAAAGTGCACCAGGCGGTGTCGCAGCGAAACAGGGCGCTAACCGGCACCTGCACCGCGTCCACCGCTTGCCAGACAATGATTTCGGCATCGACCCGGTAGCCATCCCCGAGGCCCGGTGGCAGGGTACTAAAGTCGGCAATTACGTTGACCCGCTGCTCGTCTACCCCCAGGGCCGAGGTTTCGGTAAAGGCGGCGGGCTCGACCTGGCGCACGGTGGCGGTCAGGGTTTCATCGCCGCCCCAGCGGTTGACCTCGATGGGGTCGCCGGGGGCCACCCGCACCGCGTCGGCAGAGAGAATGTCAATCACCAGCTCTAGGCTGTTGGCGTTGCCCAGCTCTAGCAGGGGGGTACCAGCGGCCACGTGGCGGGCGCTTTCTTCCAAAATTTGCAGCACCTGGCCCGCTGCCGGGGCAGCGATGGTGGCACGGCCCGCGTCGGCGCTAAGGCTGGTCAGGTCGGCTTCTAGGCTGGCAATTTGGGCCTGGTACACATCGAGTAGATAGTCGGGGTCTTGCTGTTCTTGGGTGAGCACCGCCAGGTTGGCCTGGGCTGCCTGGATCTCGGCCTGGGCGACGCTGACCTGCTGACGGACGGTTTCTAGGGCCTGCCGCCGCTCGGTGACGGTGAGCTGCGCCGCTTCGAGATCTTGCTGGGAGATGGCTCCAGCGGCCTGGAGGGCGGCAAGGCGATCGCGATCGCGATCGGCCTGGGCCACCGCCGACTCGGCCTGGGCCACCTGAGCCTGAGCCTGCTGCTGAGTAGCCCGCGCCGCCTGAATCTGGGCCTGGGCCGCCCTAAGAGCAGCGGGCTTGGGCCGCTGGGTATCGACCCCGGCCATCTCCGCCCGCAGGGCACGAATTTGGGCCTGGGTGGCCGCCACCTGGCTATCGATGGGCAGGGAGTCAATCTGGGCGACGATCTCCCCCTCCTCCACCCGATCGCCCTGCCTGAGCGCAATTCGCCGCAGCTCCCCAGCCACCGGGGCAGCAACCACAAAGCGATCGCGCACCCGCGTCCGGCCCTCCGCCGCGATCGTCACCTGAAGCGCCCCCTGGGTGACCTCCCCCAGATCCACCGCCACCGGCTGAGGCCGCAGGCTGTAAACCACCAACCCCACCAACCCCAACCCACCCAGCCCATAGAGCCACCACCGAGGCAACCGCCACCGCCGCCCCCCCTCAGACCCCACCATCGCCCCACCACTAGACACCGAATTTGCACTCATCATCCCCATCTCCACCCACTACAACCCATCCCACCCTTCACCCTTCACCCTTCACCCATCCCACCCTTCACCCTTCACCCTTCACCCTCCACCCATCCCTCCCCTCCTCACTCCCTCGTCTTCAGCACCTCAATTAAATTCAACTGCCGCAGTTGGCGAGCAATCAGCAGCCCCGAGGCCAGGGCAGCAACCGCCGTCACCCCAAAGGCAAACAAATAGTTACCGGGGCTGACCACAAAAGGCACCCGAAACAGCTCCGTATTCTGGGCCGGTGACTGGTTCAGCAGCCACGAGAGGGCAAAGCCCAGCCCCCACCCCACGGGCACCGCCGCCAGGGTCAGCACCGCCTGCTCCCCCAGCAAAATCACCGCCACCTCGCGCTGGCTAAAGCCAATGATTCGCAGGGTAGCCAGCTCGCGGCTGCGCTCAGAGAGGGCAATGCGGGCGGCGTTGTAGATCACGCCGACGGCGATAATGCAGGCAAACAGCATCACCACCGCATTCATCGCCCCAGACGTAGCGGCGATGGTGTCTTCAAACTGGGCCAGGGCGGTTTCGCGCTGGGCCACCCCCGCTACTGCCGGGGTTTGCTTCAGCTGCTGGTAGAGAGGCTGAATCTGCGCCCGATCCACCTGCAAGTAGGCCCCTGAGAAGGTTGGCCCCTCTTGCATCAGCCGATTGAGAGCGTCGATATTCATGTAGGTGGCAATGCCCACTAGTTCATCGACTAGGGCCACCACCGGCACCTGGCGGGTGGGACGAGCGCCTTCAAGCACGTCTACCGTCAGGCGATCGCCCACGGTCAGGTGCAGGATTTCGGCCAGCTTTGAGTTCAGCAGCAGCCCGTCGGTTGGCAGGGGCACCGACCGGTAGTCGGCGTCAATCAGCTGGCGCAGGGTGCTGGGGTCTTGCAGCCCGGTCAGACTGCCCAAGTGACTGCGGTGGCCAAACCGCAGCCGCACCGGCACTACTCGAAACGGCTCAACTCGCTGCACCCCCGGCAGCTGCCCCAGGTCGTAGCGCACCCGACCGGGCAGGGGCCGGTTAAAGGTGAGGGTGATGTCTTCGCGCTGCACCGTTTCAAACTGCACCGTGATGATCTCGTCAATGCCGTCGCTGAGGTAGCGACCTACCACCAAAATCGCCACCGCCAGGGCAATACCAAAGATCGCCAGCCCCGCCTGCCAGGGCCGCCGCTCCAGATTGCGCAAAATGATCCGTCCAGCGGGGGAAAAGAACCGCTGTAGCCCCAGCCGTTCAGCCAGGGTGGGGCCAAAGCTGGCCGGGGGCTCGGGCCGCATGGCCTCGGCCGGGGGCAAGGCCACCACCACCGCCACTGACTTAAAGGCCCCCACCAGGGCGGCGGCGGCACTCACCCCCACCGCCCCCAGCAGCAGCCCCAGCCCTGCCTCGTACTGCACCGCAGGAAATTGGTAAAACTGCCGGTAAAACTGGGTAAAGCTCGACCCCAGCCACTGGCCCAGGCCAATGCCAACTATGGCCCCTAGCCCCACCACCACCATCACCAGCTGAAAAAAGTGCAGCCCCACTTCTAAGTTGGAGTAGCCAAAGGCCTTGAGCACCGCCACCTGGTCGCGCTGGGTGCTGACCAGCCGGGCCAGCACCATGTTCAGCAAAAAGGCAGCAATGCCCAAAAAAATCACCGGCAAAATTAGGGCCGTCACCTGCAACCCGGCCAGGTCATCGGCCAGAAACCGATTGGAAATCTGATTGTCGCGCCCGTAGGCCCCCAGTCCGCCGTAGCGCTCTAGCAGCTGATCGAGGCGAGCGATCACCTCCACCTCCCGCGCGCCGGGGGTGAGGGTGAGGGCCAGATCGTTAAACGCTCCATCAAGATCAAAGGCGGTGGCCAGGGCACTGCGCCCCATCCACAGCACCCCAAACCGGCGGTTGTCGGGCAGCAGATCGGTGCCGCTGATCTCGTAGACATACTCCGGCGACAAGGCGGTACCGACAATGCGCAGCGACTGCCAGCGACCGTTGATCACAGCGCTGATGGTGTCGCCTAGGGCCAGCTGGTTGGCGGCGACAAAGGCATCGCTGGCGATCACCTCATCCAGGCGACCGGGCTGAAGGTAGCGCCCCGATCGCAGAAACAGATCGTTTAACATTGGCTGCGGGGTCTCTGGAATCGATACCAGTCGCCCGGTGGCTGGGTCCTCTAGCCCCGGCACATCGAGGGTGACGGTTTCAACCACCCGCGATCGCACCTGCCCCACCCCCGGTATTTCTCTCACCTGATCGACTAGCCCGTTGGGGGCGCGGTTGAGCTGCACAAACACATCGGCAAATCGATACTCGCTGTAGTAGCTATCCCTGGAGAGCACCAGGGAGTTGTAGGTGCTCATCATCGTCACCAGGCTGGCAATACCGCAGGCCACAATCAGCACAATGGCGATCACCTGCCCCCGCAGGGTCAGCAGATCCCGAAATAGTTTGCGATTCAGCGATTGCATCACGCCCCCTTAGCCCGGCAGACTTCCCCAGAACCTTAAAGTTCGCCTTTCTACCACTCCAACTCCTCCGGTCTCGCCCGCCGCCCGTTTTGCTCAATGCTGTGAATCTGACCATCGCGCATGGTGATCACCCGGTCGCCCATCGCCCCAATGCCCGCATTGTGGGTGATGATCACCACCGTGGTGCCCAGCTCTTGGTTGACTCGGGCCAGCACCTCCAGCACCAGCTTGCCGGTGCTAAAGTCGAGCGCCCCGGTGGGCTCATCGCAGAATAAAACCTCGGGCCGCTTGGCGATCGCCCGGGCGATCGCCACCCGCTGCTGCTGCCCCCCCGACAGTTGGGAGGGAAAGTGGTCGAGGCGATCGGCCAACCCCACCATCGCCAGCGCCTCCTCCGGCTTCATTGGGCGGCGGGCAATGTCGGTGACTAGGGCCACGTTTTCCCGCGCCGTCAGACTGGGGATCAAGTTGTAGAACTGAAAAATAAAGCCAATCGACTCGCGCCGAAACCGGGTGAGCAGGCGATCGCCCCCCTGGCTCAAATTTTGTTGGCGAAACAGCACTTCGCCGCTAGAGGGCACATCCAGCCCGCCCAAAATGTTGAGCAGCGTTGACTTGCCGCTGCCCGACGGCCCCAGCAGCACCACAAACTCCCCCTCGTAGAGGTCGAGATCGACCGCCCGCAGGGCCTGCACCTCCACTTCGCCCATGCGGTAGGTCTTGGTGATCTGGTGGGCGTGAAAGATGGCTGGGGCGGTGGTTGTAACCGAGGCTGAGGAGGCCATGGGTTCTCCAGTAACATTAAGCCCTAGAACTAAGACCAGCTAGAATTCAAATACCGATCGGTATTTTCAAGTATACAAATACCGATCGGTATGTCAAATCCTTTAGTTACAATCCGTCAACACAGCCCCGCCGCCCATGCCCAAGCCACGCCTGTCTCGCGAAGAAAGCCGCCGTCAAACCCGCGATCGCCTGCTGGTCGCCGCCGCCCAGGTGTTTGCCGACCAGGGGTTTAACGGCGCGTCGGTGGAGGCGATCGCAGAAGCGGCGGGCTACTCCAAGGGGGCGGTCTACTCCAACTTCGACAGCAAAGAAGACCTGTTTCTCGCCCTGATCGACCAGCAGCTGGCGGCAGAGGTCGAGCACCTGGGCGATCGCATTGATCTCGCGGCCTGGCGGCGAGAATTTGAGAGCGAGCTCAGCCAGCAGCGCACCCTCAATTTGCTGACGGTCGAGTTTTTTCTCTACGCCATGCGCAACGAGTCGGCCCGCGAAAAACTGGCCCAGCGCTACCGGGCCGCCCGGCAGCTGCTGGCCACAATGCTCCAAAAGCACTACGCCGAGGCAGGCCTGTCGCTGCCCATGCCGCCCCTGCATCTGGCCTGGGCCATGACCGCCGTGGGTACCGGCTTGTTTATGGAAACCTGCATTGACCCCGAGGGGGTGCCCGATGATCTGTATATAAGCAGCCTCAAGCGCTTGCTCTACGCCGACTCAATGGCCGAGGGCGATGCCAGTCAGCCCCAACCCAACTCCAGCGGTTTGGTCTAGGGCAAGGGGGCAGGGCACTACTCAAGGATACGGGGCCGAAAGAAATCTAGGCTGGCCAACAGGGCTCCGCCGACAATCAGCAGGCAGGCAAGGCCCACCGACCAGGTGGCCTCCGCCAGACCAGCCGCGATCAGCAGCAGGGTTGAGAACAGCGGGGCTAGGTAGGAGAGCGCCCCCAGCACCTTGATATTGCCATGCTTAACGCCGTAGTCCCAGGTAAAAAAGGCCAGCCCCACTGGCCCCAGCCCCAGGGCAAAAATGGCCAGCCATTCGCTGTCCTGGGGCATGACTGTCGTTTCAAAACCGAGGTGACACACCCAGGCCAGCCCCGCCGTAGCCCCGCAAAAGCCCCCCACGGCATTGGTCGGAATCGCCCCAAACCGCCGAGACAGCAGCGAGTAGCTCGACCAAATGAGGGCACAGACCAGAGCGGCCAAATAACCAGGGATGTACTGCGGCTCAAAGCTCAGGGATTGGCCCTGGGTGATTAGTAGGCCAGCCCCGGTAAACCCCAGCAGCGCCCCCGCCCCATGGAACCACCGCAGGCGTTCGCCGGGCAGCAGGGCCGAGAAACAGACAATGAGCAGGGGCCACAGGTAGGCGACTAAACTGGCCTCTACCGCCGGGGCCTGGCTGAGGGCAATGAAGTAAAACAAGTGGTAGCCAAACAACCCCGTGATCCCTAGCGCCCAAACGGCGTAGGGCAGCTTGAGGTAGTGCAGCGGGTTGCCGCCCGATCGCACCCAGGTCGCTACCCCAATGGCAAAGGCCACGGTAAAGGCCATGGCCGTTAGCTGAAAGGGCGGCATCGGGCCGCTGAGTTTGGTCAAAAGAGCCAGGGTGGCCCACATTAAAACAGCCGTAAACCCAATTAGGGTTGGCTTGCGCTGGTTTGAGTTGGGGTTCACAATGCACCGTCTCAAGGGCAGGACAGCTTGCATTGTAGGTAACGGGGCTGGGGTCAATTGCGCCAACCTGCGGCGATCAGTTCGCCAAATTTTGGGCGATCGCCCGGTACTGGCTGGGCGACAGGCGATCGCGCTGCCGCAGCAGTCGCGTCAGAGAGGAGGCTTGCTCAAACCCCACCCGCTGGGCAAGGCGATGAATCGACCAGTCGGTCTCTCACAACCCGCTCAGCCTAGGCCGGGAGCAGCGTATTGAGCAGGTTGGTGGCGAGAAAAGCAGCGCCAATGCCACAGATCACCAGCCCGGCCTGCTGGACAAACAGCGGTTTAGCAGCCTGGGTGAGCTGTCGCCCGACGAAAAAGGCGGCGATCGCAATGCCCAGCTGCACCGCCGTAAACCCGGCCAGGTAGGCCACTAGGGGCATGGTTTGGGCACCAAAGATCGCCTCCCCGTAGGCAAAGCCGTGAAACAGCCCAGCCCCCGCTGCTAAACCCACCATCACGAGGCCCTGGGGGCGATCTTTAAGGGCTAGCAAAACGCCAAATCCTAACACCGATGCGGCAATGACCAGTTCAGCCGCTGGCAGGGTAATTTCTGCCAGATGCAGCCCCGTACCGACCATGGCCGCCAGCACAAACGCGACCGGCAGGGCGATGCCCCAGGTGCTCACCGCCGCCAATAGGCCCACGGCCACCACAAAAGTCAGGTGATCGAGACCAATCACCGGATGAGCCAGGCCCGACAAAAAGCCTTCGCCAAAGGTGGCTGGCACGCGGCCCTCAAGGGGGTGGTGGGCTAAGCCCGGCAGCGGCAGCAGCAGCAGGGTGGCGATCGCGCCGACTAGGCCCCGACCGAGGCCAACGGACTTAACCCGAGCGCCGATAGACTTTAAAGCAGTCAAAGAATCCTTCATCCGTACCTCGCAGACAAACACAGAACAATCGTGCAATCGGCGGGCATTCTGGCTTGGCAATTCACAACAATCGCCTCACAGCTGCGGGACAGCGGTAGCCTTGCACTACACTTTCCCCGTTGCCTCCGGTGGCTGATCCCCACCGGAACCGACAGCGCCCAAGCATCATAGCATCGGGGCAAGGCTGCCCCGCCGTGGCTTTATCAATAGTCATTGGGAGGGGCACGGCACCGAAATCAGGTCTTACTATGGGTGCGTTAGCATCGAGCAATTCGTACCCCACGCTCCCAATGGTTTCATCGTCTCGTTTGGTTCGGCAAAAAGAAATTGTTGAAGTGGTACTCGGCAACGGCTGGGACTACATGCGGCGACTGCTCATGGGCGGCAAAGCCGATGAGCCAGAGATTCCGCCCCCGGCGGTGCTGCGCAACATTTTGACCGATCTAGGGCCGGTATACGTCAAGCTAGGTCAGCTGCTCAGCACTCGCCCCGACCTCATGCCCCCGGCCTACATCGAAGAACTCAGCCGCCTCCAAAGTACGGTGCCTCCGGTAGACCCTACCGAGATCGAAGCCCACATTCGTCAGCACTTGGCCCGCCCTCCCGAAGAACTGTTTGAGCGACTCGACTATCAAGCGATCGCCGCCGGGTCCATCGCCCAAACCCACAAAGCCATTCTGAAGGACGGTCGCCCGGTGGCTCTCAAGGTGCAGCGCCCCGGCATTGAGCGCCAGGTCGATCGCGATATGACCCTCATTCGCGATGTGGCCCGGCTGGTGTCGGCGACCCAGTTTGGCCAGCGCTACAACGTCGTTGATCTGGCCGAAGAATTTGCCGAAGCGATCAACGCTGAACTCGACTTCACGACCGAAGCGGGCTACACCGACCAGCTGCGCCGCAACCTCTCTAAAAGCAATTGGTACGATGCCGACCAGCTGATCGTGCCGCAGATCTTCTGGGATCTGACCAACTCCAAAATTATGACCATGGAGTGGCTAGAGGGCACCCCGCTGCTCAAGGCCGATCTGATGGTCGAAGATGCCCACAGCGACACTATTGGGGTCCGGGCTACGGCCACCACCCTGCTCTTTCGGGCGTTCTTTAAGCAGTACTTTGTCGACGGCTTCTTTCACGCCGATCCCCACCCCGGCAATATTTTCTACCTTGAGGATGGCCGCTTGGCCCTGCTCGACTGCGGCATGATGGGCCATATGGATCCGCGCACCCGCAACACCATGACCGAGATGGTGCTGGCTATTGCCAACTGCGACGCCCAACGCTGTACCCAGCTCACCCTTCAGTTGGCTGAGCCGTTGCAGCCGGTCAACCTGGCCCGGCTAGAGAGCGACTACACTCGCCTACTGGGCCGCTACTATGGCCTCAGCCTGGAGCAGATCAACACCGCCGAAATCTTTGGCCAAATTTTGGCGGCGGGCATTCGCAATAACCTGCGCTGGCCCGCCAATGTGGGACTGTTTGCCAAATCGCTGGCCAACCTGGAGGGGGCCGCCCGTCTGTTCAACCCTGGCATCAACCTGCTCGACGAAGTTCGCCCCCTAATGCCCGACCTGTTTCGCCAACAGTTAATCGGCGACGATCCGTTACAGGCGCTGCTGCGTACTGGGCTAGAATTTCGGAATTTGTCGCTCAGTTCGCCGCGCCAGGTCGGCTTTTTGCTCGATCGCCTCAGTTCAGAGCAGCTCAAGTTTAGTCTCAGCATTCAGGGGCTCGACGACCTCCGCCGCAGCATGGATGACGCCTCCAGCCGCCAGTCCTTCAGCATTGTGGTAGCGGCTTTAATTATCGGTGCGGCGATCGTGGCTACCGGGCGACAGTCGCCCCAGGGGCAGATTCTCAGCATTGTGCTGTTTGCGGCGGCCAGCTTCTTTGGCCTGTGGCTGCTGTTTAGCATTGTGCGCCCCCGGCGGCGGCGGTAGCGGCTACCTACCCTTTTTGGGCTTTGTACTTCTCTTTAAACAGAGCCTGCTGAAGTTTGTGATCGACGATAGGGGCTGGGTAATCACCGCGATCGCCCTCAGCAATCTTCCCAGTCACCAGGGCTTCGGTATCTAGCGATCGCAGCTCGGGCACCCACTGGCGAATGTACTCGGCTTCGGCGTCAAACTTTTGGGCCTGGCTAGCGGGGTTAAAAATTCGCAGGGGTTTAGGATCCATCCCGCTGGAAGCACTCCATTGCCAACCGCCATTGTTGGCCGACAGATCGCCATCGACCAGATGCTGCATGAAGTATTTCTCGCCCCACTGCCAGTTGACGATCAAATCTTTGGTCAGAAAGCTGGCCACAATCATGCGGCAGCGGTTGTGCATCCAGCCGATTTCATTGAGCTGGCGCATGGCGGCATCGACAATAGGGTAACCGGTGCGGCCCTCGCACCAGGCGGCGAAGTGGTCTTCGTTATTCACCCAGGGAAAGTCTTTGAGCGGATCCCGGTAGGGACCATCGGCCAGCTCGGGGAAAAAGTACATTACATGCTGATAAAACTCGCGCCAGGCCAGCTCCTGCTGCCAGGTTTGAATGTTGTTGTGGGTTTCGTCGCTGCGCGATCGCCCGTAGGCAGCCTCGGCAGCGGCCCACACCGTACGAATGCCCACCGCCCCAAAGTTCAGCGCTGCACTCAGCCGTGAGGTGCCATCGACAAAGGGAAAGTTGCGCTGCTCATCGTAGGTAGTCAGGGCGCTATTGCCCGAGCAAAATTCCTCCAGCCGCTCCAGCGCTCCCGGCTCACCCGGCTCGACGGGGAAACCGTTCGTCCAGACAAATCCCAGATCTTCAGCTGTGGGCAGATCGATACAGCCCGCCGTTTGAGCCGCCGTCATCTGCTGGCGGCTCAGAGCCTTTAAGCCTTGGGGAGCCGGGAGGGGAGCCGCCTTTGAGCGCTTCACCCAGTTGCGCCAAAAGGGGGTGTAAACCGTGTAGGGGTCACCGGCTCCGGTGCGAATCTCCCCCGGTTCGTGAAGCAGCTGATCCCAAAAGGTGGTGCGAAACTCAAGGCCCGACTCCTTGAGAGCGTCGACAACCTCGGTGTCCCGCTGGCGCGAGTAGGGCTCGACATCGCGGTTCCAGTAGACGGCGTCGGCCTTAAGCGCCTTCGCTAAAGCCGGGATTTTCTCCTGGGGCTTGCCCTGGAGAATCAGCAGTTGCCCCCCCGCTTTGGCATAGCTCTGCTGCAGCGCCACCAGGCAACCCACCATATAGGCCACCCGCGCTGGGGCCACGGCATCGCCCCCAAGAATGCCGGGATCGAGGCAAAATACGCCAATGAGATGAGGGGTGCGATCGCGCGCCGCAGCCAAGCCCACATTATCTCCCAGGCGCAGATCGCGACGGTGCCAAAACAAAACTAACTCGGCCATACCACCCGTCCAGTGCCCTCAGCAAACCGATTTAGTATAACGACATTAGCTTTGGAGGTTGGGCAGCTTCTATCATGGGGCAAATTCTAGTCCCACTGAGTTTAAGGAAATCTCCCATGCTGCAAAGCAAACAAATTATCATGCGCACCTTCAATGGCTATCTCGACTTCTTAGCCGAGAGCCAGCCTACCCTTTCCCCCGATGCCGCTTGCCAAGTTGCGGCCCTTCTCACCCAGGCCGAGTTCAACCTCCAAATTGCCGAAAACAGCCGCAAGGCCTAGGAGGCCAAGCAATACCAATCCTGGCGGCGGCGCTTTTACCGCCAGAGTAGCCCCACCAATCGGCTGACATCACCCGCCGGGGCATCAAATGCACCTACGCGGTGTAAACGGGTTTTATGTATCGTCGCCGCTAGCAGGGCAGGCAATCAGGGCCTGCCCCATTTTGTCGGCCTTTGCTCTAGCCATACTTGACTATTCGCTCTCTGGCCACTGTCTGACGTTTAGGATCCTGGCAGGGTATAAGCAAACCAATCCATTACTAATCGGTTTGATTACGAATCCCGTTCAGCCAGGGGCGAAAAAGGCAAGACAGTCTTCAGGTTTTCCCGTAGTATCAAGATTGTGTTAGATCTGCTCAGAGCAAACCCTGGAAACGTTATCCCAAGGCTGTTCTGTAGTTTATAGATCGACGTAGAATCTGTATTTGACGAGAGGATAGCACCATGGCCACCTTTAAGGTTACGCTGATCAACGAAGCTGAAGGTCTTAACCAGACCATCGACGTTGACGACGATACCTATATTCTTGATGCCGCTGAAGAGCAAGGCCTAGATCTGCCTTACTCCTGCCGGGCTGGGGCCTGCTCCACCTGCGCTGGCAAAATCACCGCTGGCACCGTTGACCAGTCTGATCAGTCTTTCTTGGATGACGACCAAATTGGTGCTGGGTACGTGCTGACCTGCGTTGCCTACCCCACCTCTGACTGCACCATCCTCACCCACCAAGAAGAAGAACTCTACTAAGTTTGATCGATTGATTCTGATGCCTTGATGCAGTAAGTATCAATCTTCAACCCAGTGTTCTGACGATTAAAAAGGCGATACCTAGGTTTCTAGGTATCGCCTTTTTAGGTTATTGAGCGTTGTGCCACTGCGGGGGTTCACGCCGACTCGATCACACCCGTTGAGGGAAATGCCTAGCTAGCTAAACATCCCCCTCAAGGAGGGTCTGACACCAAATCCAAGTTATATAACCCCGATGACAAAAAGGCCCATTCGTAGGGGCGAATTGGCATTTGCCCGACACTATTTCGGGGGTAGCCAAGTCGGATGCGGTATGAGCCATTAAAACTATGGTTATTTAGCCGCCGCAACGCACTCTTCAACCAGAGCCGCCACTTTATCGACATTCTGCCAACCCAAAATTTCGGTTACTTTCTTCTCCAGATTTTTGTAGGAACGAAAGAACTCGGCAATTTCGTCGAGCCGGTGGGGGGCAACATCGTCCAGCGACTTAACGTGGGCATAGCGAGGATCTTCGTCGGGTACGCAGAGAATTTTCTCGTCGCGATCGCCGCCGTCAATCATTTCCAGCATGCCAATGGGGCGCGCTGCAATCACGCATCCCGGGAAAGTGGGCTCATCCATGAGTACCATGCCGTCGAGGGGATCGCCATCGTCGGCTAGGGTATTGGGCACAAAGCCATAGTCGTAGGGGTACTTCACTGACGAAAACAGCACCCGATCCAAGATAAAGGCGTTTAGATCTTTGTCGAATTCATACTTATTTTTGCTGCCGCCAGCAATTTCGACCAGCACGTTCAGCAGCCCAGGCTTGGGCTGGGCTGGAATACGAGATAGGTCCACAACGATACTCCACTGAATACTATATTGACGTTACAGAGATGGAAGCAAGCCCTAGACCCCTACGCTGTTTGTAGGGAATAATCGCCAGGCTGTGGCCACTGCCCTTCCGACATAGTATTCTACGGGGCAGCGACCCATTTTCCGCACAGTTGGGGCCATTGCCCCCAAAGTTTGGGCCATAGCCGCGATCACAGCTCCTCGTTACCAACGGGCGCTGTGACTACCGTGAGTAAGGCTCTAGCGTCCTGCCGCAGCAGGCACCGCAAAGGCCGGTGGCCGCTCAAGTTCTGCTGTAGCTGATGAGAAGTGGGCAACCATAAACAGCGGCAGCGTCAGCGTTAAGACCGCAATTAACACACCCAGTACTGAGGAAGGACTCGGAGGCTCCCCCGCAGGGGTATCAGGTTGACTGGCAGAATCCATACAGTGTAATAACTGAAATCAACAAGGGATAACTGTCTGAGGGTAAAGGGCAAAGCCCCGAGGCCCAGACCATCCCGCAACCTTGAAACCGTCATTGGTAGGGCTCGGTTGTGAAACCACCACCATCATGTGCTCACCATGGTCGAGATTATCGACGACATTGAGGTGCAAAACGGTTCCATTAAAACCATATGCCAGGTTATAGCAATCAATCCATGACATTAATCACCCCTAAGGCTTAACCTACCGGTTAGATTCATCCTCGAAGAATTGACCTATAGGGTTAAACCAGTTCTTTAATCTAACATTCCCGACGGGGTTGTGAAATTACGGATATCACTGCGTAACTAGGTCGCGGGGCAAAGGGCTAAAAACGGCTCAGAGACCAGGGTGCCAGAATGCCGTCCGTCTTGGTTGCACATCTGGGGCCGCTTTGTCAGGTTTAGTGTGGCTCAGTGTGCCCTGTAAAGGAGCGTACCAAAGGGCGATCGCACCGGGGTAAGGTGTGCTACAACCTTGGCAGTGTTACTTGGGGATAGGGCGTGAGGGGCGATCGCAAGCAGATTCAGCGGCGGATTCGATGGCGCAATCTATCGGGATTAACCGTGGTGATGTTTGGCGTCGGGGCGATCGCGGGGCTCAGTGCGTCGCGCTGGTCACCCACCCCATCGCCCGGCGCAGGCGGCGAGATTACTCCGGCCCTCACGCTGCGGCGGGTGCCCCAGCCCGTGGCCTTTAATGGTCGACCCCAGCTTGATCCACTGCCCAACGTTGAAGAAGTTTGGGAATGCCAGGTGGCGATCGTCGGTGGCTCCCTCGGCGGGATCGCCGCAGCGGCCCACGCCATGGCTACTGGGGCCACCACCTGCATGATCGAAGTGGCCCCGTGGCTGGGGGGGCAGGTTAGCTCCCAAGGGGTGTCTGCCCTCGATGAATCTCTGCGCATGCGCCAGGCCAATAACCTTGCGCCTAGTTGGCAGCGGTTTCGCCAACTGATTAAGCAACAGGTCGCCGAACTGCCTGCCTGGAGCCCCAATGGCTCGTCGCGATCGGTCGCCGACATCAACAGTTGCTGGGTTGGGTCGCTGTGTTTTCCACCCGAGGCCGGGGCCAAGGCCGCAGAGCAATTTTTAGTCGATACCAACCCCAGCGCTCCCAACAGCCGCTGGGCCACTATGACAGCCTTCAAAGGGGCCGAATTTGACGCAACGGGTCGTCGCATTACGGCAGTGTATGGGGTGCGGCGCATTCCTAAAGACCCGAACTATCAACCTGTGGGGCGGCTCTCAGCCGAACTAGCCAACTGGTATAGCTGGTCGCCCACCGCCGAGTACGATCGTGTGCCGGTAAAGCTGCAACCACCCCCCGGTGAACGCATGATTGTGATTGACGCTACCGATACAGGCGAACTGGTGGCCTGGGCCAAGGTACCCTACCGCTTGGGGTCTGAATCTAAAACCACCACAGGCGAACCCAACGCCGCCGCCTTCGACAACCCCGACTGCACCCAGGCGTTTACTTACCCCTTTGCCGTTGCCATTCATGACGACGGGGGTGACAGTCTCGCGGCCCTGTCCCGGCTATCGCCGACCTACGGCCTGCACGAGCACCAGTCGGTCTATGACCTGGAGGGGTTTCCCTTTTTTACGGGCAAAAGCGTGTTTAACTATCGCCGTATTGTCAGCCAGACACGCAACAATGCCTACACTAGCACCCCAGCCCAGGGGGATATCTCGATGATCAACTGGAACCGGGGCAACGACTGGAACTGGATGGATCCGCCCCTTGTGCTTAAACCTGATGACCTAGAAGCGTCGGGGCAGCACCAAAACTGGATGGGCGGCCTATCTCAATCGGCTCTCAAGTTTGGGGAAGAGCACGCTCTTATGTTTGCCCGTTGGCTGCTCGAAACCCAGACGGAGCAGACGCTTACCTACCTCTATGGGGCCAATAGCCCCATGGGGACCCGCTCAGGCCTGAGCATGGTGCCCTACTTCCGCGAAGGCCGCCGCATTTTGGGCCGCGCTGCCTACGGCCAAGATGAGTTTATGATCCGCGAGAATGATCTGCGCATCGGGTTTCCCAATCAGCGCAACTTTAGCGCCACCGCTGTCGGCGTAACTCACTACGCCATTGATATCCACGGCTGTCGCTATCGCAACTGGCACCCTTCTGGCGATGCGGTCAGTGCCCCTGCCCAAGAACCCAAAGTGAACCCAGTAGAACTTCCCTTAGAAAGCCTGATCCCTCAGGGGGTAGATAACCTGCTCATGGGTGGCAAGGCATTGGCCGCGACTCACATCGCCAATGCCTCAACCCGAATTCACTATGGCGAGTGGCAGGCCGGAGCCGCTGCTGGGGTCACCGCTGGCTGGTTGGTTTCACCCAATACACCGGTAAATGACCCAGCGGAGGTGATCCCCAGCGGCTCAATGGGGGCGCTGCAAGATGCCATGCGTCTTCAAGGACTCCGACCCCATTGGTAAGCAAGCCCTCAGCTAGGTAAAAGAGAGCTACACTTCATTGTTCCCGCTCCCCTGGCAAGCAGGCTAGGGTAAGGGGCAACTCTGGTGTATCCATACGCTCATTCAGCAATGCCAGAGGATGGGTTGACCCATTGAGAGTAAACCGTAACCCGGGGATTTATTAACCTTAAAACTCGGGCTCGTGGCTGCTTTGGACCCCGGCGCGGTGCATTGCTTCGCTAATGCACTCTACAGCAACTCCTCTCTTTGAAGCTTGACAAACCACTAGTCAGCGCTGAGGTTGCTGCCATTGAACAAGGAAAATACCTGGCGGCAGCACTGCCGCAGCCGTTCTCGGCAGGTTGGGTCGGGCATGACCTCTCCCGAGAAGGCCCAGTTATCGATGGTAGATAGGCTCCAGCGCTTACCGCGATGGTCAAAACCAGCTAGGTCAAGGCCAATAACTCGACGGGCTGAGGCCTGAGAACGCTGGGGATCGCTGTTTGACTCTGGGTCGGTGTAGAGGCGAATCTGCACGAGCAAACTACGACACTGAAATAACCGACTCACCCCCGGAAAATGAAATCCTAGATCAATAGAGTCAGGATCTACCAAGTCGCGGGTGTCAGGATCATTGGCCCAGGGCTTGAGGTCGGCCCGTAGGTCGGGCAACTCAGCCTTGAATAGACCCACCACGGCGGCAATTTTGCTGGCAAACTCAATGCTGTTAGCCTGTTCTGCTGCGTTCACGCGACCTGCAACAAATAGATAGGAGTCCTAAGCATAGAGCAGTAATTCCCCTCCAACAGTCAACTGGGTAACGCCTAATCGAACTTCCCAACGATCATGGCGATGCGCTAGCAAGCTTTTACAGGTTAGGTGCTACAACGCCTCGACAGACATCGAGCATGCGGTGATCGTTGTCGCTCAGAGTATCAATGGCGTGGAAGCCACTGAGATTGAAAGGATCTAAGCCATCCAACGTGTCAGTCGTAGCTACCACCGGGCCATCGGCTAGAGCCAAGCTGTAGGAATAAGCGTCTTGGTCATAGCTATTGATGACGGTCATAGCCATTTCACTGCCCTGCACCTGACCGTGAAAGCAGTCGAAGGAGGAGCTGGGATAATATAGCGCCCCGTAAACGCGATCGCCTGTTCGTTCTAGCACCACATACCCTTGACCAACTTGGTCGGGCTGGGGGTTTTGGCCAAACAGATAGCGACCCGCTTCAGAAATCCTGGGGGCGGCAGCGGTTTGAGCCACAGCCGAAGCTTCGCTTACTTGAGCCTGGGCAGGTGCTTGGGAAACGACCCCCAAAGTAGCTACCGCCGCAGTGGCCAGCATGAGGGGAGCTAGGGGAGCGCGATCGCTGCTCCTTCCCTGGCTCGAAAACGATTTTACCAGGGAGGAAAACAGCGTGGATTGAACTATTTTGGTACCCATTCTATTGACCCCCTTTAATTTAGTTTTTAGTCTTGCGCTAGTTACCCGAAGCACCAAACCGTGGCTAATGCTGATCGCTTCGGAGGGTTGCGCTACGGTCTTTTCAGACCCTTTACCCTGTTTTTAATGTAGTAGAGTCGGTGAACTAGACCTACGTTTCAGCCACGAACCGTAACAACTCTTTTTAGTGACAAAACCTAGTTTGAAATCGGTCTATCCGATCGCACAGCGTGATTGACTCAAGACTTAATCCAGCATCGTTCACTACTTGCTTTGCCACTAGACTTAGTTTTAGGCCTAGGCCGCGATCGTGCATCTCTCAATAGGCCAGCTTGGCAACTGGTCAAGGGGAATAGAGGGGCTCAGATTGGGCAGTAGAGAGCCGATAGTCAGGGTAAAATCATAGGTAGGAATCGGTTTTCAGAGGTCTATACGATGGCGATGGAGGGTTCCTCCACTTCCTTTGATGACGTGCGGGTGCCCCTCAAGCTGCTGCTATTCATTGACAAGCGGCCTAGCCTGGCCCGGCAGGTGCGGCAGATCAAGCAGTATCTAAAGACCTTAGAAACCCACTTTGAGTTCAATCTTGATGTCGTCGATATTGGTGAGCAACCCTATCTTGCCGAGCACTACAAGCTAGTTGCTAGCCCTGCCCTGATTAAAATTTCTCCCGCTCCCCAGCAAATGCTGGCCGGTAGCGATATCGTCAATCAGCTAGAGCGATGGTGGCCAAAGTGGCAGCAAGAACACCTCGATACCCTCAACACAGCCGAAACCGACGCCGATAACGCCACCAACCTGCCCCCAGATCTAGAGTCTCCCTTCACCTACTCAGCTGAGATCATGAAGCTGACGGACGAAATCTTTCGTCTCAATCAAACCCGCGAAGAGCTAGAGGCCCAGCTGCGCTTCAAAGACCGCATTATTGCCATGATGGCCCACGACCTGCGCAACCCCCTGACCGCTGCCTCGATTGCCGTGGAAACCCTGGAACTAGGCTATGCCCCCAACCAAACCCGCAACCTTACCCTCAGCCCAGAGCTGACTGGGCAGCTGCTGAAACATGCCAAAACCCAGATCCGGGCGATTAACCGCATGATTACCGATATTCTCAAGGCCGCCCGAGGAGCCTCAATGGAGCTCCAGATCGTTCCCCAGGAGCTAGATTTACCCTCCTTATGCCTAGAGGTTGTCGAGGCCTTTCAAAATCGACTGTACGAAAAACAGCAGCAACTCACCACCGAAATTCCTCAAGATTTACCCACGGTCTATGCCGACGGCACCCAGGTTAAACGGGTAGTCACCAACCTGCTTGACAACGCTATCAAGTACACCCCAGTGGGAGGCAACGTCTCGCTCATTGCCGTTCACCGCACCACCCAAAAAGTACAGGTTGCAGTGATCGATACCGGCCCTGGCATTCCCGCCGAAAATCGCGACAAAATTTTTGAAGAAAGCTACCGTCTCCAGCGCGATGTCACCCAAGAAGGCTACGGTCTGGGCTTGGCCCTCTGTCAACGCATTATTCGAGCCCACTACGGCCAAATTTGGGTCGATTCAGCACCAGGAGAAGGCAGCTCATTTTACTTTACCCTGCCGGTTTATCGAGCCTAGAGGCTGGGTGATACATTCGGCACTGTCTTACCACTGCTCTGCTGACGCTAAACCCTGCTACCTATGGCAATATAGGGGCCATGGCAAAGCGTTTTTTGTACTACCTCAGCCCCAGGGTCTGGGTCAATAGCTTAGCGGTCTACAGCAACGGTCGTCTCTGGCAGGATGTGAAGCGTCAGGCGGTGCGATCGCGCTGGGCCGAAGTCGCGGCGGCGATCGCCTTTCTTTGGCTGTTGGGGCTGTTGGGGCTTAGCGTTGTCCTGCTCGATCTCAATCAGCGCCAGCCTTTACCGCTAGGGGTGCTGGCCCCAGCTCGCAGTCTTCAAACCGCTTTGGCCATCGTTGAGGCCGACAGTACAAGCCCCTCACTCAACCTGTGGGGCCTGGGGATCATCAGCTTAGGCACCTGGTTTTGCCTGGTGATCGGCACTCAAAAACTAGTGCAGTTGGTCGTGACAGTCTACAGCAGCGAGCCAAGGCGAGATAGTAGCTGGCGGGCTGCTTTGCTGCCCTGGGCCATAACGTTACTGGGGCTAGCCATTACTGGGAGTGTGGTAGCCCTGGTCGATCGTCCGTGGCTTGGGTCTCAGGCGGGCTTAGCTCAATGGCTGGGGTTGTTGGGGCGCTGGGCCTTGGCCCTAGGTAATGTAGCCCTTGGGCTGGGGCTAGTCTACCGGCTAACCCCTCGGCGCTGGGTGCCGGGGCTGCCCCTAATCCCAGGGGTCAGAGTTACCCTAGGGCTAGGGTTAGGGCTGCTAGGATTGCGGTGGGTAATCATTCACTGGCTGAGGGGCCAAGCTTTAGCCTATGGATTGTTGTTAACCCTAGGGCTTAATTTGGTGGTGCTGTATGGGTTAATTCTGCTGGTGCCCATAGGAGCCCAGGCTAACCTCAGCTCTCTGCGCCACCGCAGCCCTAGCCGCCCCTGGGTCACCCCTGCGGTCGCACCGCCACCACCCTCTTTTGACTCATTTAAGATCAACCGTCGCCAGTGATACCAGCTTGGCAATCGCTCAAGGGTAGGCTAACCCCCTAGCGAATGCGCTGTAGGCTGCTGACAATGCCCAGTCCAAAGCACACCAAAATCAATAGCCAGATGACCAAACCTGGCAAAAACGCCAACACCGACATCCCCCGCAGCAGCCACACAACGGCAGTCAGCCCAAGTGCCCCTAAAAAAAGCTTAGTGAGAGGTTGCAATGGATAGCGACGACGGCCCATAGCGCAATAACTCCAATGTGTAAAGCTTTCACTGGGCTAGGAAGAAATCCTAAGAGACTTAGTAAAAACACCGTAATGATACTACAGCCGTCCCCACTCCCGGCGATGTCTGACGTTTAATGGTAAAGCCAGCGGTACAGCGGTAGTATGACCCCAATGACCGTAGCTCTACATTCAGAGTAACGGCATTACGGGGGTTGGGATAGCCGGCGGAGCGCAATTTAACTCCTGAAGAGCAGCTACTCCTATCTACTGTCGCGCCCGCTGGGCGAGTGACTACCCCCATGTCCAAGTCTAGGTCGCATTGTTAAGAGGAGTTGAGCCGTGGTTGTCAGCAATGTACAGGTAGCCCGCAATGATAGACCAGCAAACGATTTTTTAGCTCAGTTTTCTGCTGGCGATCAGGTGGCCCTGCTCAGGGGAGATGTGCTGCTACAAGCACTGCCAGGGCAGTCAGAAGGTTCGGTCACAGCCCATATGTATGTGCCCTTGGGGCGACCTCAGATTTGGCCCCAGGTCACCAATTACAGCTGTTGGACTCAATTTTTCCCCAACATCGTCCACAGCGAAGTCCTCGAAACTGTAAAAACGGCTTCCCAGCGCTACCGTCGCCTTTACCAAGTGGGGCGCAAGGGATTTATGATGATTTCTGCCCAGGTCGAGATTTACCTAAAGGTGGTTGAAACCGCCTGTGAAGCCATTCAGTTTCGCCTTGAGCGGGGCACGTTTTCCCATTTTGCGGCCGATTTACACCTGCAAGATTTTAACCAGGGGACGTTGCTAAGTTATTCTGTGCAGGCCGCCCCAACGATTCCGGTACCGGCGTTTTTAATTGAGCAGGCCATGAAGACCGACTTGCCAGGCAACATGCGGCAAATGCGGCGGGTATTGTGCGCCCGCTATGGTGTGGTTTAGCTAGCGATAGCGCTCTACAAAGGCCCGCCCCGCTGACATAGCCGCGCTGCTAGTGGTGTAAAACGTGCCGTCGCTGAGCACATCTAGCTCGGGGTTGACAATCCAGCATTGGTAACCCCGATCTTTATTGTGGCTGACACCAATAATCCAGCCGGTCATGCCTGAAATTTGCACTACTGAATCTGCGTCCATGGCCGTATGCTCCCGTGGGCCTGAGACTCGTGACCTTTCTAACCGTTGAGCGTTACCTGGCCTAGGTACGGTTTAACGGCAGAAGCTGCGGTGCTATGGTAAACCAGATTCTTTTTGGGATTGGCAAAAACGCCGACTTTCTTCTGATTTACCTAGCCGTCTAATCGCGCCAGCGCCTCGCTAACTTACCATGGCAAACCAAACCCTCAATCTCGACGATCGCCTCTACCGCTACCTACTCGACCATTCGGTGCACGAACCGGAGGTGCTGAGAGCCCTGCGCCACGAAACCGCACAGCACCCGATGGCCCAAATGCAAATCGCCCCTGAGCAAGGGCAATTTATGGCCCTACTGGTGCAGCTTTTGGGGGTGACTAAGGCGTTAGAGGTGGGTGTGTTTACGGGCTACAGCGCGCTGCGGGTGGCGTTGACCATGCCCCCAGAGGGCAAACTGGTGGCCTGCGATGTGAGTGAAGACTATACGGCGATCGCCCGCCGCTACTGGGAACAAGCCGGAGTAGCCCACAAAATTGATCTGCGTATTGCCCCGGCTACCGATACCCTAGCCCAGTTGATTGAAGCTGGCGAAACCAACAGCTTTGATTTTGCTTTCATTGATGCCGATAAGAGCGGCTACCCTACCTACTACGAGCAGGCGCTGCAACTGGTAAGGCCGGGGGGATTGATTGCCCTAGATAATGTGCTGTGGTCGGGCCGGGTAGCCGACCCCACCGTGCAAGACAGCCGTACCAATACCCTGCGCCGCCTCAATGAAGCTATCCATAGCGACGATCGCGTCGTCGCCAGCCTAGTGCCTATCGCCGATGGTCTCACCCTAGCCATGAAAAAGTTCTAAATGCACAGAGATATGTGCATTTGCGGAGTCTGAGATGCCTTCTTTTGTTCGGAATGACATCGTTTAGTTATGTTTACCTACTTACCCCTTAGTTAAGGCCTCCTTGGTGCTGGTTGAGTTGACACTGGTTGAGACCCCATCGGCTTATTACTACCAGGATCTACAGCCCCCAAACCAAATGCGCCGCCATCAAACCACTCTGCCTTTAGTAGCGACCACCAGTCTGCCGTTAGGCCATCCAATATATATTCGTAAGGCATCCATCCATAGCCACCATTGCCCCAGCTAGGCCCCCAAGAATTGCGGATTAAAATTGCTCCCGGCTTAGCGGGTGTGCCGTCGATGCGCTCGATACACTTATGATCGTTATAGCCAACAGCTACAGCCGTATGGCCTCCCATTATCTGGTCACGGCTGCTGGGGTAGGGAATATAGCCAAAACGGATATTCCTGTCCTTAAAAAATGAGCTGTAGATAGTAAATCCAAAAATACAGGGCAATCCCGCAGCCAGCACAGCTTTAATTTGAAATAGCAGCAGCTCACGGGCTGTTAATGAAGCATCTTTGGCCCCGCTACCTGCCGCATCTAGCCGAAAGTATTTAAGCGCCTGATAGCTTTGAGCATAGGCATAGCAAAAAGCAGGAGGTTCTTCATTAAAATCTTTGGCCCGCCAGGGCCATACTTCCTCAGGGGGAACTCCGAATAGTACCAGGGCTTTCATTGTTTGCCGCACCGAAGCGCCTGTATCATCAGAGCGGTTCATCAAGTTGCGTGCCGTTTTATATAGAAAACGGGCCGATAGGCTAGTGTATTTGCCGTAGCGCTTCTGGGCAAAGTACTCAAGCAGCGATACCCCAGCAAAAGCGGTGCAAGCATTGACATCCTCCTGATCTTCAATAGGAGGGCACCAGTAGCTAAGGTCGACTAAGCCTGGCAAAAAGAAATAAAACTTGGTAGAAGTTGCGGCTTTAGGCACTTGGGCATCATCTGAAGGGCGGGTCCTCAACTTAGTTTGACGATCCGCCTTTTCCATAAGATTGGTATTAATTGGCAATTGCACAACAGTAGGCTCAAAGAATAGAGCCCTACCATCTTTCCTATCCATTTGAACTGTATCTAAGCCCCAATCCTCAACATCTTGAATTTCAAATAGCTCTTTTTTGAAGGTTAAAAATGAAACCAGTTCAGCCTGTGTTGTACTTTGAACAACATCGTCATGAACCTCACCATCCTCATCCAATGAATCTACTAAGTCTACTTTATCTTTGACTGTCTCTTGCTCATGGGATTGATTTAAACCCTCTACATCAGCAGATCCTGCAGATGTAGAATCTGTATGAACAGTTACTTTCGAAGTTGAGATATCTATACTTACATTTTTAAGGCAAACTCCATACTTTTCGCTGATAATGTCACCAAGAAAATCAAAAAACCTAAAATAGGAATCAATATTTTTTTTGTCTTCAGCTAATTCATCTTCAACAAACTTATAGATCTCAGAATTTGGTGGAAGATCTGAGAGTTCATCAGCTAGTTTGCCAAGCCTTTCTCTAATAAACAGAACGGATAGAGCTCGGATGCGCTTTTTCTGTTCTTCTTCTTCTTTTTCTTTTTCTTTTCCTTTAAGTCTTGATAATTGATCTTTTATGGCGGGGAAAAATTCACTCCAAATACTGTCCAACCAAACCATAGGAACTTTTGATGAGCGATTTTTCCATTTTTTAGCCAAGACTTCTTTTTTGTCTTGATTCGCTTTTATATTAGACTTTAGGAAATTTTCCAATGAGCTTAATATATAGGGCCTATAATCTAGGTTTTCGCTGCGAATGCGATTAATTTTAGCTATAGTTTCTTGGAACAAGGAAGTTATAGTTTTTCTTAACTCCTGAAGCTCTGCAATCTGGTCAGAAGTTTGAGTCGGCGAATATTCAAACAGAAAGTTTTCATAGGATGTTGCTTTTGAAGCATGCTCAGATTGGTGGAACTGAAAGCAACCATCTAGCTTGGCGAAGCCAGTGTCAATTGCTTGCCGATAGTTGTCAAAATTAGCCAGGGGGGAAAGGATTTGAAAGATTGCTGATACAAAGGGTTCAATGATGTGGAACCAGTAATGGAATTGTTCAATAAAGTCTTCATCTGAATAGATGATAAAACTGTTTTCGAGTAAAGCCTCCTCAACCTTTTTCTCCTTCTCAGCCTTCTTTCCGCATAGAGAACTGTTTAACGTGTCTAAACTAGTTCTTAAAATTCCATTCAGCTCTTTAAAAATAGGACTCACAGGCTGAGGGGCAGAAAAACTCTCGGCTATTTCTGTCTGAGTGCCTTCCTGATCCTCACTTTTGTGAGGATAAGCCTGGAATTGACGATCTAGCTCTTGATAGGCGACAATTGTAAGATCAGAAGATTTGCAAACTAGTAGATCCTTTAGATCGGTTAATTTCTTCTTTAGATCCTCAATAGCTTTTTTATGAAAATCCAGACTTTCAATAGCTTCACGTAAATTCTTAATAGCTTGTTTGTGAAAATCTAGATTCTCAATAGATTTTTCACGCGCAACTAGATCCTTAATAGCTTTTTCATACAAATCATTAATAGCTTGTTTGTGAAAATCTAGATTCTCAATAGATTTTTGACGTGTAACTAGATCCTTAATAGCTTCTTCATACAAATCCTCAATAGATTTTTGACGTGTAACTAGATCCTCAATAGCTTCTTCAGGCGTAACTAGATCCGTAACCGCTTTTTCATGCAAAGCTAGATCTTTAATAGCTTTTTCATGTAAAAGTTTCGCCCGGCCTGATAATTTGCTTGGCAGGAGCTTAATTTTCTTCCTAAAAGCGGAGCTAATTTCCTTAAGCTTCTCTTGAACAGTAGACTGTAATTCAATTTTGATCTTGGTGGCGTATTCGCCTTGGTGCTGGGAAAGAGAGTATTGCCCAAAAAAGTATTCAAATGCCTGATCAATTGAAATACTAAACTTTGTGCGGAGCCATGTATAAGTGAGCTGCTGAAACACTTCTTCTAAAATGTCATGGGGTATAATAGAAGAGGGGCAAAGAAGCTCAACATTTTGCTCATTGCTTGGTTTGTTGGCTAGATTAGCTTTAAGAGCAGTGTAAGTTCTAAGCCCTACAATGCCATCATCAACTAGCTGATTTTGGCCTTGAAAGAGCTTGACAATCTCCTCAAGTTTGTCATCAAATCTTGGGGTTTGTAGCCATTCAAGGACTGCGTTAGGGGCTTCACTGAAAAAAACGGGCACAACGACAGGCTTAGTTGACTCTTGCTTTGTTCTCTGTGGAATTAACTCTCGATAATACCAGTAAAGTGCTTGTTTGAGTTGAATGATTTCCTTGGCTTGAGAATGCTGAATCTGCTCGGATTCTTCCGAGCAGGGCGCTTCTTGTTTTCGCAGAATTTTATAAACTCGGACATTGGGAAAACGGGTTTCTCCTAAAATTTGGTTGTAGATGTCTTCCAGTTTTTTAGATTCTTTTGGCCCTTTGTCTTTTAGTAAGATGGATAAGATTTTAGCAATACCCTCTAAATGATCGCTGCCTTCTTGGGACAAGAGGCGTGGTTTGTTATCTAAGGCGAGAGTTAAACTTGGGTCGGCAATATCAGGTAAGTCAGGAATCCAGCCAAATCCTTTTTTCTGCCAGGTGCTGCTTGAGTTTGACTGAGCCATAATGCTTGCTCCAATATAGATTGAGTAGAATACCTATGGGCAGAGCTGCTGGTTTGAGGATGAATTATTTTTTAGGTAATCACTCACCCACTGGCAGCCTTGCTCTACTAGACCATCTAACGTTAGGAAATCAGATTCCTGGTTCCAGAGAATGACGCGGCCATCTTGGCTGGAAGACGCTAGCAGGTTGTCTTTAACACTGAGACTATTGACACCACCGTCATGACCAACAAGCGTCATAATCAATCTGCCGCTCGGCTTCCAAATTTGAATTGTTCCGTCATTAATAGCCCCATAAAGCCTTTGGGAATCAGGACTAAATCGCACGCTGTTAACCGTATCAGGGTGCCCTGTCAGTGTACTAAGCCCTTGTCCTTGAGAATTCCATAGCCGTATCGTTTGATCAGCGCTGGCAGTGGCAATGAGATCCTGGTTGGGGCTAAATGTCGCACTCAAAACTGGTTCTGAGTGTTCTTTTAATGTAGTAATTAAAGTTTCAGTTTGAAGGTTCCACAGTTTAGCAGTATTGTCAGCACTAGCACTGAGTAGTTGGCTACCATCGGCGTTAAATTCAACCGAGTAAACGACCTGTTGGTGCCCTTCTAAGGCAAAAAGTGGTTCGCCATTAATATCCCAAAGTTTAATTAGACTGTCGTATCCGCCAGAGGCAATGCGATCGCCCTGGGGACTAAAGCTAATTCCGTAGACACCATCTACATGGGCATTGGGTACCAGGTCTATAAAGTCGTCGGCATCTGTCCAGCGCCGAATAGTGCCACTGCCATCCCCTTCCACAATCCGATCACCTTTTGGACTAAATCGAATACTACTGCCGAAGGAGCCATGGGTATTCTGCAACAGCTGAGCTTGAGAATTTTGTAGATCCTGAATGTTCCACACCACACCGTTGCCGTCTTCTCGAATAGCAACGATCTGAGGTTTTTGGGGATTAAAGTTAACTTCAAATACGGGTACTGGTTGGGTGTCTGGCAGGGGAGAAGCCAGTACCGCCACGCGTGAAGTTGCGTTAGGCTGCCAAAGAATTGCCTTTTTGTCATTACTGACGCTGGCTAGAATGGTGCCATCAGGGTTAAAGCTGACGCCGTTGACCCTTGAGGCATGACCGCGCAGGCGGGTGATTAAACGGCCCTGAAAATCCCATAGCTCTATTACTCCACTTTGGCGGCAAGCGACGATAGTCCGGCCATCGGGGCTAAAGGCGACCTGAAGCACCGCAGTACTATCGTCAGCTGTGAGCAAGCGTACGGGTTCGCCTGTGGCTTTCCAAAGCCGTATCTTGCCTTCAACATCTCCTGAAGCCAACCATCCAGGGTTGGTCGAAGGACTAAAGTCAACGCTCGTCACTAAGTCTTGGTGACCAAGGAGTGGAGGGCGCTTAGGGGTGCCATCGCGGTTCCATAACCTGATGGTGCGATCGCTACTGGCACTGGCTAAAGTTAGGCCATCGGGGCTAAAGGCAACATCCCACACTGGGGAGCTATGGGCGGAAATCGTTTCAAGGAGCTTGCCCTGCAAATCCCATAGTTTGATCGTGCCATCTTCACTGGCGCTAGCTAGGAACTGATTTTGAGGGTCAAAGCGAACGCTATAGACATAGCTGTTATGGGCTGAGATCGGTGCTCCTAATGACTCGCCTTGACTTGACCACAATTGAATGGTGCCATTTTCAGCGGCGCTGGCAATTTTCTGGCCATCGGGGCTGAAACTGACATCTAAGACAGGGGCATCGTGGGTTAAGTCTACGGAGTTTAACTGCCCATGCTTATCCCATAGTTTTACAGTGCGGTCGTAGCTGGCGGTAGCAATAGTTTGGCCGTCGGGGCTAAAGGCAACAGCCTGGATCACACCAGCATGGCCCTCTAATCGATTCTTCTCACGGACCCAATAAACACCCTGGGCCAGAGCGGTCATCACATCGGCTTGGAGGTCGGGTGGGCGGAGGAAAACAGGCATGCGCTGAAGTTGGGTGCCGGCTTCGAGGGCGTGCAGAAGAGGGTCTACCCTGTCGCGATTAACAGTAAATTCAGCATTTGTGGCTTGGGTGAGGGCTTTGATCTGGCCCTGCTCGGCGCGAATCCATTGGTTGAGGGCGAGAAACGCTAGGCCGCTGACGGCAGCTAAGGCCGCACCTACGCCAGCAATGGTGCGACGCAGGCGCTGCACTTCGCGGCGGTGCTCTTGGTCAGCCAATGCTTCACTAGCGTCGATAAAGGCGGTTTCTTCAGAGCAGAAATTGCCAAAGCGATCGCACAACTCCATCTTCTGAGCCATCAACCATTGCAGCTTGGTGCCCTGCCACAGCTCAGCTTCGGCCTGAGCAGATTTCTGTTGGCACAGGTCGTGCCAGCGGGTGGCGTCATCTTTAAGCTGGTTGCGCAGGCGAATCAGGGGTTTGCTTTCTTCGATCCAGCGTTTGAGGGTATCCCAGGAGTCGATCAGGGTTTCATGGGCCAATTCGACTACGGCACTGCTGTCGGGGCTGGGGCGATCGCTGACCAGCAAACTCGCATTAATTAACTGCTCTAGCACCTTTTGCTCCGCCGGGTCGCGAAATTCGGTGAGAGTGGCGCGGCGACTGACGGCCTTACCGACGGTGGTGGTACCCACATCGGCAGTGGTGGTATCGACCAGTTGCAAAAAGATGTGTTTCGCGGCCTGCTGTTCGTCAGCGGAGAGGCCATTGTAGATCTCGTCAACCCGCCGCTGGAGGGCTCCGCGCACGCCGCCAATCTGGCGATAGGTGCTGGTGCGGAGGATGCGATCGCCCAGATCGCCACTGCTTTCCCACAGCAGCTTGAGGGTGTACTGCAACAGCGGTAGCGAAATGCGATCGGCCTCGCCGGTTTCGTTACGGCCCTTCAACCCCTGGATGATCTCTGCTGCTAGGCCAGGTTCAAAGACAACGCCATGGCGGGCGGCGGGCTGCTCAATGACCAGGCGCAGTTCGTCATCCCCTAGATCGGTAATTAGCTCAGAGCGCTGCAAAATGCCGCTGAGGGAGGGGTAGGCACTGAGGCGATCGAGAAAATCGGCCCGCATGGCGACAACGAGATCTACCGACGGCAGATTGGCCCCAACCAAGGTCACTAGACTGTCGATAAAGTGCTGACGCATGACCCCGTCAGGGCAGAGGGTGAACAGTTCCTCAAACTGGTCGATAAAGATCAACCATTCGTCGTCTGCGAGCTTAATGGTTTGGGCAGCTTTCAGCAGACTATCGGGCTGAGCTGCCAACAAAAATTCGGTATCCGATTGGCGGTAGCCTGCGCTGGTTAGGCTGGCTCGAAAGGATTCAAAGGGATTGCGATCGGGGGTGCAGATTAGCTCTCGAAACCCTCCTCCTTGCTGTTGGGCCAGTTGGGGGATCAACCCGGCACGAATGAGTGAAGATTTGCCACTGCCCGAGGCCCCCAGCACCAGCAGAAAGTTCTCTTGTAGCCGCTCTTGCAGATGAGCGATCATGCGATCGCGGCCAAAGAACAAGTCGCGATCGCGCACCTCAAACTTGCGCAGGCCAATGTAGGGCGATCGCGGGTTTAGGGGTCGGGCTTTGACGTCATCAAAGGCCACCTGCAAAATGTGGGTGTAGGTAATTTGGGCGTGGGACTGATCGATGGTGGTTTGCGAGAAATCAACCCGATTGCCCTCGCCATCAACCTGAAAGTTTCCGCCAATCGCTACATCTTGAGCTTGAGACGAGGATGCCGGTTCACGACCCGGCTCGGCCTCGGAGGACTTCACAGAAGCACCATGGCTTTGGCCACTAGGCCCGCCACCCGCATCACTGGCTCAGCCAACGTTTCCACTCCGGCCAGCCCCTTACGCAAGGCCTCTACCGATTGATCGATTAAATCTTTATCAGGCTTTTCCTTCTCTAACTCAGCGGCCAATGTGGCCATGGGCACCTTGGCAGTCGCTTTTTCAATGGAGTTTAGGCTAGCGGAATTAAGCACCTGCTGTTGAAGGGTCGCCAGCGATTGCAGCAGGGCTTGAGTGACATCGGCATTGCCTGGGGGGGAGCTAACAGGGGCATGGCCAACGGTCTGCTGCTGGCTCATATCGACTGTGACGTCGCTGCCGCCAACCTGAAAATTGCCGCCCACGGTCATGGTGCGACTCTGCTGGGAAGCACTGGGCGCTGGGCTCGCCACCTCTAGTACAGTGCTCAGTTGGGCCTTGAGGGCGGCCTTTTCTTCAACGCTAAGACTGCCGATGATCTGGAGGATGTCGGCAACAGTGTATGTCGGCATGGTAGTCACCTTGATTTGGCAAAGTCTTGGGGCTGCTTTACCAATGGCAACAGCATATAGGCAGTTGCAGGAAACAGCGCTAAATCTCAGCAATGCTTTAACAAACGCCAGTTTTTGCCCAAGTACTGCGCCTTACTTACCGATACAGAAGCGGCTAAAGATCTCATCGAGCATAGATTCGGTGATTTCGTCGCCAGTAATGCTGCCCAACGCCGCGATCGCACTCCTCAAATCAATTGTCCAAAAATCGAGGGGCAGCTGATTTTCAATGGTTTGCTGCACCTGATTAAGCGCATTTCTCGCCTGGATCAGGGCGGCTTCCTGACGCTGGTTAACGGTGAACTCTAGGTTGCCGGAGGTGAGCTGATCGGCATGGATGGCCCGGAGAATCGCCTGTTCTAGGCTATCGATCCCCCGCTGCTGGGCGGCGGCGGTGTGAACGATCGGCAGGTTATCGGGCAGTCGGAGCTGATTCACAACATCAGCCGGGACCAGATCCACTTTGTTAACGACCAGAATCAGGCAAGTGGCTTGCACCGACTCGTAGAGCTGCTGGTCGGCGTCAGTCCACCCGGCGGTGGCGTCGAGGGTGAGCAACACCAGATCGGCGGCCTGGGCTACTTGGTGCGATCGCGCAATCCCCATCTGCTCCACCGGGTCGCTGGCGTCGCGAATGCCCGCCGTGTCGAGCACCTGAATGGGAATGCCGCCCACCACCAGCTGCGACTCCACCACGTCGCGGGTCGTGCCCGGCAGATCGGTGACAATGGCGCGATCGCAGCGGCTCCAGGCATTCAGCAGGCTTGACTTGCCCACATTGGGCCGACCCACGATTGCCACCTTTAGCCCAGTGCGCAGCAGTTCACCCGAGGCTGCCGTGGCCAAAATCTGCTCGACCTCGGCCAGCACCGCCGCCACCTGGGCCTGTACAGCCGGCTCATCTAGCGGCGGCAGGTCATCTTCAAAGTCAATGCGGGCCTCGACTTCGGCCAGCACATCCAGACAGGCCGAGCGGAGCTGACGAAGGGGAGTTCTCAACTTGCCCTGCACCCCGGCCAGAGCCGTTTTGGCCGCCAGGGCAGACTGGGCCGCCACCAGATCGGCCACCCCCTCGGCCTGGGTGAGATCGAGCCGCCCATTGAGAAAGGCCCGCAGGGTAAACTCTCCGGGTTCGGCCAGCCTGGCCCCCTGGGCAACGCAGAGCTGAAGCACCTGCTGCACGGCCATCAGCCCTCCGTGGCAATGGAACTCCACCACGTCTTCGCGGGTGTAGGAGCGCGGGGCCACCATGAGTAACAGCAGGGCTTCATCGACCAGCTGCTGGGTCTGCGGATCGCGCACATGGCCGTAGAGAATGCGGTGGCTCTCCCAGGGTTGCCGACCCGGTGCATAAAATAGGGCGCGGGCGATCGCCAGGGCCTCGGCTCCTGACAGCCGCACAATGCCTACGCTGCCCTGCTGGGGGGCAATGGCGGTAGCGATCGCCACAATGGTCTCTCCCTGGGCCACACCCAGGGGATGAGATTGTGAAACGGCTGAGGCGGCAGCACCATCCATTGCATTCATCCGTAATCATCCTGGCATAGTGAAGTGATCTTGAACCCTGGGATCAAGCCTGATAAAAGGCAGATCCACTGGGTAGAATAGAAAAGAATCTTTACGCACTTTTAAGGTTCTGCCGCCGGTTTTGGCTGCCGTCCTGCCCTGGTAGTCTATCAAGCCAAGGGGTAAAGGCCGCTGCACCGATAGCTTAGATGTGCGCTTCTCACCCTCGCTCCTGGCCGCCCAGGGGAGCCTAGCCTTTGGTTGACCCTCATCTATGACCACCGTCGATTTGCCTTCTAGTCCAAAGTCTTCAATGCCCAAAATGTCTCGGCCCCAGTGGCGGCGTCAGCTTCGCTACGTGTACCTGCGCTTTTTGCGGCTCCAGGGTAGCCCTGAGCAACTGGCTCGGGGCATGGCATCGGGGGTGTTTTCAGGCTGTTTTCCGCTGTTTGGGTTTCAGACGATCCTGGGGGTGGCGGTGGCCACGGTGTTGCGGGGCAACCGGCTGATGGCCGCCGCCGCCACCTGGGTTAGCAATCCCTTCACCTACGTGCCGATTTTCGCCTTCAATTACCAGGTGGGCCATTGGCTACTGGGGGGCGGCACTACCCAAACCTTTCAAGACCTCGATACCCTCACCAGCTGGATGGATATGGGCACCGAGGTTTCGGTGCGACTGATGCTGGGCAGCAGTGTGGTGGGGGCGATCGCAGGGGTAGTCAGCTACGTGGTCGGCCTGCCCTTAATTCGCCGGGTGCGATCGCGGCAGATTGCTCGGCAGCAGCGCCAGCTCGACTCCCCCAAGCTTTAGAACCCGGCCCCAGAGTCTAGCCCTAGAGCACTGTATCTAACCCGTAAATCAACGACTTCAGCGCCATCACCCGGCGAATGCACAGCAGCACACCGGGCATAAAACTGGCGCGATCGCTAGTATCGTGGCGCAGCGTGTAGAGCTGCCCCGGCGAGCCAAACAAAATCTCCTGGTGGGCAATTAACCCCGGTAGCCGCACGCTGTGAATGTTGATACCCTCCGCCGTAGCCCCGCCCCGCGCCCCTGGAATAGTTTCGGTTTCTTTGACCAGAGGCACATTAAAGGATTGCTGCACCTCTGCCAGCATTTGAGCGGTCTGCACAGCGGTGCCGCTAGGGGCATCGGCCTTTTGGTTGTGGTGCAGCTCAATAATTTCTACATGGTCGAAGTACTGGGCCGCCTGCTGGGCCGCCTGCTGCATCAACACCACCCCAATCGAGAAGTTGGGCACGATCAGACAGCCAATGCTGGCCTTGTCGGCAAACTCCGCCAGGTTGCGAATCTGCTGGTTGCTGAGCCCCGTGGTGCCCACTACCGGTCGCACACCGTAGGCGATCGCGGCCCGCACCGACTCGTAGACGCTATCGGGATGGGTAAAATCGACCATCACCGCCAGCCCATCACTCTGGGCCGCCACCAGGGTCGCCTCCAGATCGTTCATGATGGGCACTTCTAGGGGCTGAGTACCAATGGCTTCACCGATGTCTTGCCCCAGCAGCGCCGGAGCCTTATCGACGGCACCCACCAGGGTCATATCCTCAGCCTGGGCTACGGCCTTGATCACCTCACGGCCCATTTTGCCGCAGGCCCCATTGACCACGACAGGAATCTTGGTTTGAGCAGTCATAGCGAGCGGTAACCCCTACTGAAACTTGCGTTCTAAAGACTTGAGATATTCGGTGTTGACCCCCGACTCGCGGGGTAGGGCAATCTTGCCAGTGCGGGCAATTTCGCGAATGCCAAACCGGTTCAGCACCTGCACAATCGCCACCATTTTGCCGGGGTCACCCACCACTTCGAGGGTGAGCGAATCTTCCGACACATCGACCACCCTTGCCCTAAAAATTTGAGCAAACTCAATCACTTCTGAGCGATTGGTGGTGGTGGCATTCACCTTGAGCAGCATTAGCTCCCGCTCGACGCAGGGGGTATCGGTCAGGTCATTGACTTTGATCACGTTGATCAGCTTATACAGCTGCTTAGTGAGCTGTTCAATCACCGAATCGTCGCCGGGCACCACCATGGTGATGCGAGAAATGCCCGATGTTTCGGCTGGCCCGACCGCCAGGCTCTCAATATTAAAACCGCGCCGGGCGAAGAGGCCAGCAATGCGACTTAGCACCCCGGCTTCGTCTTCAACCAGCACCGACAGGGTGTGTTTTATCGCCTGCTGAGGAGCCACAGTCGAACTGGAGAGTGTAGAAGGATTAACCATAGAGCCTGGGAAGATAAAGGGCACCAGCGCCGAAGCTGGCCCGTGGTAACGGTGAGCTAGCAAACCTTTATGATATCTCGAAAGCCTCGCGTTACAAACCTCCTCTGTACCTTCTAAATTGTCGCCTTCTCATCTCATCTCATTGAAAAAGAGAATTACTCAGTGGAGAGTTCTGGAGGCTGTCAATCGCCAGGGCCAATCCCGACGTAATGGTCTAGGCAACCGCGCCTGAAATCTGCGACAGCCCTGCGGTCCCCTATCCCAAACGCCGCCCACATTCCTCAGATTGGGTATCCTTGAGGCACAGCTACCGTCACAGCATCCTGCATGAGCTTATCTGGCCCAGTTCAAGACGTTCAGACCCTGCGGGGGCGATTTCTCGATCTCATTAACCTACGCCCCGGTGAAGAAGAGCGCACCCTGCTCATGTTCGCCTTCTACACCGCCACTTCCATGGGCATTTTGTGGCTGGAGGTGAGTTCGGCTGCTCTATTTTTGGGCGAGTATGGGGCAGCTAGTTTACCGTGGATCTATATTTTCAGCGCTGGGGTGGGGCTGGGGCTGAGTGTGGTGTATTCCTGGTTACAGCGGCTATTTCCGCTGCGCCGGGTGATCGTGATTATCGCCATGCTGATGGCGGCACCAATTTTGGGGTTTCGCTGGGGGTTGGCCGTGCCCTGGCTGGCTGCTCCTATGGTGTTTTCGATGCGGCTGTGGATTGAGGCGATCTACGGACTCAACGACCTCAATCTATCGGTGACGGCCAACCAGCTGTTTAATATTCGCGAGATCAAGCGGGCCTATCCCATCATCAGCAGCGGCAACCTGGTAGCCGATGTAATCAGCGGCTTCTCGGTGTATCTGCTGCTCAGGCTGATTGGGCTGCAAAACGTCTTGCTGCTGTCCTTTGTGGTGATGGTGGTGGGAGCGGTGATTTTGTCCCACCTCAGCCGCAACTATGCCCATGCCTTCCCCGATTCGCCCCGCCGGCAGGCCGAAGATGCAGAGTCAGTCGAGAGCTTCAGGTCGCGCCAGCGGCTCCAGGGACCGATTCAGCAGTACGTGGTGCTGCTGTTTTCGTTCTTTGTGCTGGCTCAAATGCTGCTGTTCTCCATTGAGTTTCAGTTTTTTAACCAGCTTGAAACCAGCTTAGACGTTGAATCAATCGCGGCTTTTCTCGGATTTTTTAGCGGCCTGCTGGGGCTGATTGAGCTGTTTACCCAGTGGTTTACCTCCAGCCGCCTGATTGAGCGGGAGGGAGTATTTAAAGTAGCGCTGGTGCTGCCTACGGTAATCGTGCTGCTGGGGATCGCCACCTTAGCCGGTAGCTATTCTGGCTGGCTGGGGGCAACCGCGATTTTTGTGGGCCTGATTGTACTGAAGTTTTTTGATGAGTGGCTGCGCTACACCCTGGTGGCGACCACGCGACCGATTTTGTTTCAGCCCATTCCTGACCAGGTGCGTAGCACGGTGCAGTCTTGGGTAGGCGGCATTGCCGAGCCGCTGTCGATGGGGGGCACAGGGGTGGCCATTTTGCTCACTATCGCCGTTTGCAACCGCGTTGGTCTGACCGATGTATTGGTCCAGGCTCAGCTCTTTTTGCTGGGTACGGTGGTGGCGGCCCTGGTCTGGTTTGCCATTATGGTGATGCTGCGATCGCGCTACCTGAATCTGCTGGTGCGCGGGGCCGAGCGTGGCCTGCTGACGTTTTCTGATGCCAACCTGCGGGTGCTGAGAAAGGCGTTTATTGAGCAGCTAGAGCAGCCGGGCCTAGATGCCAACAAGCGATCGTGCATTGAGTTGCTCAGCCACATCGACCCTAAAAACGTCGGCGAGATTTTGGCCCCCCGCCTGGCTGATCTGCCCCCCAGCCTGCAGCGGCAGAGCCTAGAGGCCATGTTGCAGTACCCCAACCCGGCTCACACCGCCGAGGTGCAAGACCTCTTGCAGGTGCCCAACCAGTCGCCCGAAATCTTAGCCCTGGCTCTACGCTACGTGTGGCTGGCTGAAGACCGGTTCAACATCAACGATCTGCGCCCCTACCTGCATCCTGAGGTCGATGCAGTGGTGCGGGGCACGGCGGCATCGCTGATGCTGCGGCGGGGCAATCTGCAAGAGCGGGCCGAAGCTACCGCCACCCTGCGTAAAATGCTGGTGCACGACGAAGAGCGTGAGCGAGTGATGGGCTGCCGCGCCCTGGGCGAAGCCGACTATATGGAATCGCTCAGTATCTATATTGACGATCTGTTGCAAGACCCGTCGTTGCGGGTGCGGCGATCGCTGCTAGAGGCGATCGCCGCCACTCAGTACAAAAAATACTACCCCTCACTGCTGAGGGCGCTCCAGTACAAGTCTACCCGTGAGGCAGCCATGGGTGCCCTCACCCGCTTGGGCAATGAGGCCCTACCCATGCTGGAAGAACTCGCCCTCGATAGCTATCGACCCGAGAGCCTACGCAACCAGGCCTGGCAGGTGATCGGCAACATTGGCACCCTGCCGGCACTGGAGTTTTTAATTCAGAATTTGATTACCACCTGGGGCAGCACCCGCCGCCACATTCTGCGTATTTTGCTTAGCCTCTACCAAGAGTCGGGGGTGAAGCGCTCGGCACTGATCGACGGAGCCATCGATCGCATGCTGGGTCGTAGCGGCATTGAAGACCTGCTCAACACCGAGCTGGCCTTTGCCGGTCAAATGCTGGCGGCCAAGGTCGATCTTGCCCTCAACCGGGTATCGGGTACCGAGGCTGACCTGCTGCGCGAGGCCCTTAACGGTCTGCAAAACGACGCTACCGAGCGGCTGTTTATGCTGCTGCGGTTTGTGTCGCCAGCGACGGCCATTCAGGCAGCCCAGGTAAGCCTCAGCGGATCTGCCTCCCAGTGGGCGCGGGGCATTGAAATTCTCGATACGGTGGTCGACGTGGCCAACAAGCGATCGATTTTAATTTTGCTCGATCGCCGCTCCGATACCGACAAACTCAAGCGCCTGGCGCTGTCTACGCTGCTGATTCCCTACGATCCGCTGCCGGCCCGCGATCGCCTACGCCAGCTGCTCGATCTGCGCAATTTTTTGTCAGATTGGGCCATTGCCTGCTGCTTTCACCTGGCCCGCGTGCAGCGTTGGAACCTCACTGCCGAACACACCCTGGCTTTGCTCCAGCACCCTACCGGTTTTGTGCGAGAAGCGGTGTTGTCCTACTTGGCGGTGGCCTCCCCCCGGGCCCTACGCGAGCTCCTACCCCTGATGGGGAAAGACGCTGATCGCCTGGTGCTAGATCAGGTTAAACAGCTGATCAACACCTATAATTTGGAGCCGAGCCCCCCCGCATAGCCTGGGTTTGCTTCGATTAGTCGGCACCTCTGGCCCTGTGTTCCTGCCACTATTTTGTATGTTAAACAGCGTCCAACGTCTACTTTTTGTCCGCGATGTTCCGATGTTCAAAGAGCTAAGGGACGATTTTTTGGTGCGGCTGGCCTCGGTCATGGATGAGGTGTTTTACGACAGTAGCTACACCATCATTACCGAAGGTCAGGAGGGGCGATCGATGTATATCGTGGTGTCGGGGCGGGTCAGCGTTCACATCGGTGGCCAAGAGGTGGCCCAGCTCAAACCAGGGGAATGCTTTGGCGAAATGTCAGTGTTTGATGCTGAACCGCGATCGGCCTCAGTTACCACCCTAGACTCCTGCAACTGCCTGGTGCTTACCCAACAGCAGCTCTACGACGCCATCGACGAAACCCCCGGCATTGCCGTCAACGTCATCCGATTACTCTCACGGCGCATTCGCGAACTCAACCAAGACCTCAACCAAGTCAAGCAGCAGCTCGCTCAGACCCCACGGCCCCAGCCTATCCGACCCCAGTGGTATCGACCAACGCCCTTTCCGCCCACCGAACCCCTGGCCCGCCCCGGCAGCTAACCAGGCTGGTATTCAATGTCAGGGGTGAGGTCTATAACCTGACCTTTACCAACCAACCGAGCACCGGGCAACATGCTGACCAACCCGACAAATTGCCCCTTAAACACGCCTGGAGTCAAGCAGCATCTGCTACAATTTGGAACTGCGCTATTGTGCCGTTTGATTATCGCCGGAGAATAACCCATGGCCCGTCATTGTCAACTCACCGGAAAGAAGGCTAACAACGCCTTTTCCATCTCTCACTCCCACCGTCGCACCAAGCGCATGCAAGAGGCCAACCTGCAAGAAAAGCGGGTCTGGTGGCCTCAGGGCAAGCGTTGGGTCAAGCTACGTCTGTCGACCAAGGCAATTAAAACCCTTCAACACAAAGGTTTAGAAGCCATGGCCAAAGAAGCCGGTATCAACCTGAACAAGTGCTAGTTTAGGCCCGCGATCGGCTAGCTCCGGCGGCGCAGTAGCGCCAGCCCCGCCGCCACAACTCCTCAAACTAAGGCCGTGCCGGGTTCCGGTACGGCCTTAGTTTTGGCTTGACGTTGCACGTTTGTCACGAACTTAACGCTCACCGCTGGTTTGCTATGGTCGCCCGTCCTCCAAGCCCCTCGATCGATACCCGTCAACGGGTGCAGCGGGTGCTGCTGATTACCCTGGCCCTCAACCTAACGGTGGTGGTTCTCAAGGCCACGGTAGGCTGGATGACTGGATCACTGAGCCTGTTGGCCGATGCCCTGCACAGCGTCACCGATAGCGCCAACAATGTGCTGGGATTAGCCACCAATCGCCTGGCCGATCCCCAGCCCGATCGCGATCATCCCTATGGCCACCACAAATTTGAGGCAGTAGGCGCCTTGGGCATTGCCGCATTTTTGGGTATCGCCTGCTTTGAAATTCTCAAAAGTGCCGTGGAGCGCATTTTTTCTGGGGGCAGTCTTGTCACGATGGGCTCTGCCGCGCTGTGGATTATGCTCCTGGTGCTTGGCATCAACATGTTTGTGGCTTTCTACGAGCGCCGGGTAGGATTGGCCCTTAACAGCAAAATTCTGATCGCCGATGCCCACCACACCATGAGCGACATTTGGACCACCATTGTGGTGATCGCTGGCCTAATTGGGGTGTGGTATGGCCTGACTTGGCTAGATGTAGCCCTGGCGTTTCCGGTGGCGCTGCTGGTGTTTAAGAGCGGTTGGAAGGTGTTGCGAGAGAATCTGCCCTGGCTGGTGGATGAGATGGCGATCGCCCCAGAAGCCATTCACAGCCAAGTGATGCAGGTGCCCGGGGTGGTCAATTGCCACAGCATTGCGTCTCGGGGGCTGTTGGGACGGCAGGTCTTCATCGACATGCACCTAGTGGTCGAACCGCCAACGGTCAACCAGGCCCACCAGATCACCGAAGCCGTAGAAGATCACCTGGAGGCCATCTATGGCCCCGCCCGGATCACAATCCATGTGGAGCCGAGAGAGTATACCGAAGAGGAAATTACGTATTAAAAAGCGAACAGCTTACACTAGATAAGGGCCTGCATACCAGGGCCGACACTCTAGGCAGCACATAGCTATGAACTTTTTGGCAAAGTTAATTCCCGGTCGGGCCGATGGGGCCACCCTACCCAAGCGCAGCCGTCGAGTGCGGGGGGTAGAACTTAAGACCGAGGCTGAACTGGAGATCATGCGTCAGGCCGCTCGAATTGTGGCTACCGTGCTGAAAGAAATTGAGGCGATGGTCAAACCGGGCATGACTACCGCCGACCTCGATGCCCATGCGGAGAAGCGCATCCGCGACATGGGAGCGACGCCCAGCTTTAAGGGCTACCACGGCTTCCCCGCTTCGATCTGTGCCTGTATCAACGATCAGGTGGTGCACGGCATTCCCGGCAAGCGCCAGGTGATTCGTAACGGCGACCTGCTCAAGGTCGATACCGGGGCCTACTACGACGGATTCCACGGTGATTCCTGCATCACCATTGCGGTGGGGGAAGTGTCCCAGCAGGCTCAACAGCTGATGACGGCGGCAGAGGCGGCCCTCTACGCGGGTATTGCCCAGGTAAAGCCGGGGAATACGCTATTGGACATTGCCGGGGCGATCGAAGACTGCGTCGCCAGCTACGGGTTTACGGTGGTCGAAGACTTTACAGGGCACGGGGTGGGTCGCAATCTGCACGAAGCACCCTCGGTGTTTAACTTTCGTACCCGGCAGCTACCTAACATGAAGCTGCTGCCGGGCATGACTCTGGCGATCGAACCAATTCTCAATGCCGGGTCTAAGCAGACCCGCACCCTCAAGGATCAGTGGACGGTGGTGACGGTCGATCGCAGCCTATCGGCCCAGTTTGAGCACACGGTGCTGGTCAGCGAGACGGGCTATGAAATTCTGAGCGATCGCGCTCAAGTGCCGGTAGCGCTAGCTTCCTGAGCCACGGTATCAACAGTGAGGCAGTCGCTCTGCCCCACCAGCTCGGTCTCTACGGTCACGGTGTAAGCCTTGGCCCCGCTAGCGCTGGGAAATCGATGGCTGGCCACGGTCCGCAGGGCGTGATCATCCACGGCGCCGTAGCCGGAGCTGCGTAGCACGACGGGCTGGCTTCGGGTGCTGCCGCTGGGGCTGACCAGCACTCCCGCCTGCACAGGTCCAGGTGGCTCCGACAGGCAGGCGCGCTGGTAGTAAGTTACCGATAGTTCTTCAGGCGCTGGCGATGGTGTGAGGTCGCTCAGCCCAGTCTCGGTGCGAATGGCCTGCTGCCACTGGCTGAGGTTTTGCTCGTAGGCGATGGCGGTGGTGGCCTCAGGGGTGTAGGTGACCCGCTGGAGAATGGCGGCCCGCATCTGCTCAACCCGCTCTGGAGATAGGTTAAGCCCGGCAACGTAGGTGCGCAGGCGTTCTCCCAGGTCGCCCTCAAACAGGGGCTGACTGGCAGATGGCGTAGGTGATTGATCTGAGGGCCTGACAGGCTCAGCCGGGGGGGTGGCAGAATTTGTCGGGGGCGAGCTGGTCGCCGAAGCCCTGGGCGGAGCCGCACCGTTTGCCTGGGCCGTGGGCCGAGCCGCACCCGCTGCTCGGCGAGGGGGTGCCTGGGCTGGTCTTGCCGTCGGTGTGCTTGGTATCGTGGGTTGGGGCTGGGCTGGGGCGGCGGCGACCCCGACCGGTGCTATCGCTACGGCTGGAGCCTCAGAAGCCGCCGCCTCGGCCGTGCCGGCTGGTGGCACACGGGTGATCGCCACGCTGTCTTGCTCGGGGTCGGGGGGCGGAATGACCGCATCGCTATCGGCCCCTACCGGCAGCATCAGCACCAGGCCGTGCAGGCCCACAGAGGCCAACAGCATGGGGGCTAATAGAATCTGCCAGAGGGGCCTAGATGGTTTAGAAGACGCAAAGGGGGTGGTCATAGGGGGCGGAGTTTCGGCCTGTATCTAAGTTTTGGAGTTCAAGCTGTGCTATGGAGTAGCTTGGGGTAACATCCCTCACTAGGGTAATATTCCCAGAGCCTAGCCTGTTCTGGGGTCACTGGACCAGATGATAACCAGGCCGGTGGCCTGTTGCCCAGGAGCCCCGACGCCAATGCCCACCACTGACACAAACAGAAATGGTTGCCCATTGCGCAACACCTGAAACAGGGTGCGATCGCAAAAGCCCCCTGGCACATCGCTCACCTGGTACTGGGCGGCCTGGAAGGTGCGAGGGACATCTTCGTTTCTAATGTGCTGCTCGTTGCGTGTCAAATAGCGCAGCGAGACCGCATTGGGGCGCAGCCGGTAGTCGGCATCGCTGATCTGCTCAAAAAAGCAGCTCTGCTCAGCGGCTGACCAAGTGTTGATGCCGCCTCGGGTCAGGTAGGCGATCGCCGGAAACGAGGTCGCCGTCGAGTCAAAGTCGCTATCGCCAGCGCCCCGAGTCAGGCTGGTAAAAATTTCCGTGACTTCTGCTTCGACGATGACCGGCGGCGGCGGCGAGGGGTCAAAGGTGGGCTCTGCCGGTGGCAACGCACCCTCTGGGGCCGCCTCAGGAGGCGGCGTATCGGGAAATGCCTCTGGCACCATGGGCTGAGTTGGCACAGTGGGGGCAACGGCCTGGGCGGGGGGCGGCAGAATCACCTCAGAAGGCGCTGCGGGGGGCTGTTCAGACTCAGGCTCTAGGGGCGGTTCAGAGGCGGGCAGGCTGCTGATGCTGAGCAAATCGACAAATTCTTCCTCAGCAGCGGCGTCATCTGCGGGCGATCGCGTTGGCACCGGAGCTAACAGCAGCAGCGCGTGGGCCGCCAGCGATAGACCCAGCAGCGGGGCCAGCAGCAGCTTCAGCCAGGCTGCTCTCCGGAGACAGCGGGGTGGAGGCAATGGCGGGCTGGGCGGTTGGGCTATTACCGGTGGTTTGACAGATTCCCTCAGGGGCATGGGTGTAGTTGGCAGCTGAGATTTACAGATAAGATTTGGGATTAGGCACCACGAAGCCCCTAGGAATGAGCGGGCTTCCCAAGGGCTTGAGCGGTGGTGCGATCGCTAGGCGGGAGGCCTACAGACCGGCGCGAATGGCACTGTAGCGCTCAGGAGGCAGCGCCACGTAGCCAGTCTCGGGCACCAGCTCTCCAGCGTTCTCGAGCATGAATTCAACGAAGGCGCGCACCTGGGGCTTGTTCTCAAAGCTGCTCTTCTTCACGTAGAAGAAAATGGGCCGAGAGAGGGGCGCATAGGTGCCATCCAGCAAAGTTTCATCGCTGGGCAGCACGCCGTTGACCGCCGCGGCCTTGAGGGTGTCGCGGTTTTCTTCGTAGTAGGCGTAGCCAAAGTAGCCCAGGGCGTTGACATCGCGAGATACACCCAACACCAGAATGTTGTCGTCTTCGCTGGCGGTAAAGTCGGCACGGCTAGAAGCGGCTTCGCCCACGATCACTTCGGTGAAGTAGTCGAAGGTGCCAGAGTCGGTGCCGGGGCCAAACAGGTTGATAGGTTGGTTGGGCCAGCTGGGGTCAACCTGATTCCAGCGGGTGATGCGGCCCTCGGCGGCGGGTTCCCAGATCTTTTTGAGCTGCTCAACTGTCAGGTTTGCAGCCCAGGTGTTGCGGGGGTTGATCACCACGGTGAGGGCATCGAAGGCGATGGGCACTTCCATATACTCCACGCCAGCAGCCTTGCAAGCCTCTACTTCAGCAGACTTGATGGGGCGGGAGGCACCCGTTACATCTAGCTCATCGTTACAAAACTTGCGAAAGCCGCCCCCGGTACCGGATACACCCACGGTCACCTGGGTGCCACGGCTTTGGGCCATAAATTCTTCGGCCATCACTTCAGAGATGGGAAAAACGGTGCTAGACCCATCGACCACAATGGTCGAACCACTCTGGGAAAAGGCGCTGGGAGCGGCAATACCAGCAGCAACTACGGCGGTCATTACCCCGGCTAGCGCATAGCGATTAAATTTCTGTCGGCTCAACATACAACACTCTCCGTGGCGCTTTAAGGACATCAATATTCGCCATTCGTAAGCCTAGAGCCCCAAGCCTAAGGTCAATTGATGGCAATAATAAGCGTTGGCTTACTTCACTTTAAGAGAAGGTTAATTGACCCTAAATAATTCTATGACGTCATAGAAAAGCCGGTATTGACAAGAGCAAAAACCAAGCAATCAGTCCATCGAAATACTCAGCTTAATTTCCTATAAGAATTGTCCCCTATAAGCTATAGGAATTTTTTGTAGGATTAATTACTTTTCTGATCGCACTAGGAATAGTCCTAAGACTATTCCCTAGGGAGAACCCAGAGCTAGGATTAAGCTAAAGTTAATTTGAAGTTAAAGCTTGGAGATCGCTTTTTTAAGGGCTCACTAAAATCCACAAAAAAGTCAAATTTGGGTAAGCAGATTGGGCGATCGCGGTTTAGCGTACTAGATATATCTTTATTGCCCCCTGCTTTAGGGAAAGGTTTCCCAATGTCAGCCGAGTCTTTATCTCCGGTCGATGGGCCTCCATCTCGAAAAAATGACCTGTGGCGCCCCAACCGCGATCGCAGCCGTCGAGTCGAGGCGATCGTTCGTGCCGTTTGTTTTGTCTTTGCCGCCATCTCCATCGTCACCACGGTGGGCATTGTGCTGACGCTGATTGTTGAGACCTTTGCCTTTTTCACTGACCCCTTCTTTCGCCAAGACCTGTGGGTTGAGCAACTGCCCAGCCTGCTGCCCAATGCCTCCGAAGCTGAACTGCAAACCCTGGGCGATCAGATTCAGGCGACAGACCCCAGGGTAGTGTTTGACCAGGCCGAGGTCTTGGGCATTGCGCCCCCCAGTCAGGCGGCGGGGGTGTTCTACGCCTTGGGGCGGTTCTTTACCGACAACCGCTGGACGCCGCTATTTAATGACGGGGGATTCGGCATTTTTGTGTTGATCAGCGCCACCCTGCTGACCAGCACCATCGCCATGGCGGTGGCGGTGCCCCTGGGGCTGCTGATCGCAATTTTTTTGAGTGAATATGCGGCCCCTGGGGTGCGCCAGGTGCTCAAGCCGATTTTAGAACTGCTGTCGGGGGTGCCCTCGGTGGTGTTTGGCTACTTTGCTCTGCTGGCGGTGACGCCCTTTTTGCAGGGGTTGATTCCAACCTTGCAGGGGTTCAATGCCCTCAGTGCGGGCCTGGTGCTGGGGGTGAGCATTTTGCCCCTGGTGGCGTCGCTGAGCGAAGACGCCATCAGCGCCGTGCCTGAAGAACTGCGCCAGGGTGCCTTTGCCATGGGGGCGACCAAGCGCGAGACCATTCAGGCGGTGATCCTACCGGCGGCGTTGTCGGGCATTGTGGCGTCGATTATGTTGGCGGTGTCGCGGGCGGTGGGCGAAACCATGATCGTCAGTCTGGCGGCGGGGCAGAGTCCGCAGTTTATCGACGGCAATTTCAACTTCATCAACCCCTTTGTGCCGGTGATGACCATGACCGCCTTCATTGTGCAGGTCAGCCTGGGCGACACGCCCCACGGCACCCTGCCCTACAAGACCATTTTTGCCGTGGGCATGACGCTGTTTTGCATGACCCTGGCCCTAAATATTGTCAGCTACTGGTTTGTGCGCCGCTTTCGGGAGAAGTACGACTAATGGCCTCATCACCGTCTGAGTTTATTACCCCGCCCCCAGTGGTGGTGGAATCGAAAGGGTTTGCGGGCAACTTGCCCCAACGCCACACCACCGATCGCCTATTTCAGGTCGCCGCCTGGGTGGCCACGGCGATCGCGATCGCCGTCCTGGGCTGGCTTTTGTACGATGTTTTCAGCCAGGGCTGGGGTCGGCTCGACTGGCCGTTTCTCACCAGCTTTCCCTCCCGCAAACCCGAGAATGCGGGCATTGTCGGGGCGCTGGCGGGCACCTTTTGGGTAATGATCATCGTGGCTCTGGTAGCTTTCCCCGTGGGGGTGGGGGCAGGGCTGTATCTAGAAGAATTTGCCACCGATAGCGGGTTGACCCGCCTGATCGAGATCAACATCAGCAACCTGGCGGGGGTGCCGTCGATTATCTACGGGCTGCTGGGGCTAGCGGCCTTTGTACGGCTGCTAGAGCCGATTACCGGCGGGCGATCGGTGCTGGCGGGGGCACTGACTCTGGCCCTGCTGGTGCTGCCCATTATTATTGTCGCCACCCGCGAAGCGCTGCGAGCCGTGCCCGAGGGGGTGCGCCTGGCGGGACTGGCCATGGGCGGCAGCCGCTGGCAAGTGGTGTGGGATCACGTGTTGCCAGCCGCCCTGCCAGGCATACTCACCGGGGTGATTTTGGCCCTGTCGCGGGCGATCGGCGAGACCGCACCGCTGATTGCGATCGGGGCGCTTACTTTTGTGCCCTTTACCCCCGGCTGCACCGAGGGGTTCCCCTTCGTTAACCCCCTAGACCTGGTCCGCTGCCCGGTAAATGTGGTGCAGAGCCCGTTTACGGTGCTGCCAATTCAGATTTTCAACTGGGTCAGCCGCCCTCAGAAGGCCTTTCACGAAAACGCCGCCGCTGCCATCATTGTGCTGATGGCGGTGCTGGTGCTGATGAACAGCGTGGCGATTGTTTTACGACACCGTTTCAGGCAGAAAGGTTGAGTTTTAGTATAAACGCGAAGGCCGAAAGGCTGGAGAAGCCCGCACTCTACGCAAAGCGTGAATGTCGGGAGCATGTTATGGAAAAATGAATCTTATACTGAATCCTGAACGAATACCCCCGATTTGTAGTAGGGGCGTAGCATGCTACGCCCCTACGGGGTTCCTGGATTATGAATCGGGGTTGTCTGACTCGGATTTGGTATTAGCCTGGATTAGTCATGCTGATGGCAAGGCGGGCCAAAGGCCCATCCCACCCCAAAAATTGCTCCTAAAACCTAGAGGTCTTTGGGGAAAGCACCTAACCCATGGATTCTGACGATTACTCTACTGCTAGGGAGACGCGGTTGCCGCCGATCGCCCGCAGCTCGGTCAGCAGACCAGCGACTTCACTGTAGGCCAGCTCGCGATCGGCCTTGAGCACCAGCTTGCCGTTGGGGTTTTGGGCAAAGTAGGTGCGCACTTGCTGACTGAGCTGGCTAAAGGCAATGGGCTTGTTTTCTAGCACCAGATTGCCGTCTCGGTCGAGGCCGACCACCAGGGCGTCAACCTGTACCATTTGCGGTTCTTCTACAGCACCGTCACCGGGTACCGACTGGGGTAGGCGCACATTGAGCAACTGCTGCCCGGTCAGCCCCATCGAAATAATGATGAAAAAGGTCAATACCGTCATCAGCACGTCCATCATGGGGACGAGGTTAACTTCAGGAATCTGCGAGTCTAGGTGGCGGCGGCGGCGAGAGCGCATAAAAACCCAGGAGAGAAGACTGAGGTAGCTAGATAGCCTCAACGCTATCATTCTGCAATGTCATGGAACGCTTGAGGATGACACTACTATAGAACGGTTAAACCTGGGGAGAAAAGAGACCGTGCTAAGGCTATGCGGTGGCAATTAGCTGCTTTTTGATCCAAATATCGGCGCGCGAGTGGAGATAGACCGGATCGGCTTGGAGAGCGATCGCCCGATTATAGGACTCTACCGCGTTACCGTAGGCACCGATTTCGGCCAGCAGCTTGCCTCGGTTAAACCAGGCCTGGTGGTACTGGGGGTTGAGGGCCACGGCTTTGTCGTAGGCGGCTAGGGCTTCGGCCTGGCGGTTGAGGCCACAGAGGGCATTGGCGCGGTTGTTCCAGGCAGTACAGTAGGTGTCGTCTAGGGCGATCGCCTGGTCAAAAGCGGCCAGGGCAGGCTGAAACTGAGCCTGCTGGCAGAGGTCACAGCCCTGGGCCGTGAGGTCGGCGGCGCTCGGGGAGTTAGCGCCAAGGGGCGAGTCATCAATTGGAGGCATTGGGGCGATCGCTAGGGCAACAGTTTACATTGTGGCCACAGAGGGAGCCATCGCTGAGGGGGGGTGCTACCCGCAAAGGGTACGGATTTACAGCCCAATTTGAGAAGATGAAAGAGTTAGTTTTTTGGGGGGGGCTATGCCTCAGGTAGCTTGGGCAGAATGGGTGGCAGCGGTACAGAGAGGAGAACTGGTCAGCTTTCCGACCGATACGGTACCGGCCTTGGCGGCCCAGCCAGAGGCGGGCGATCGCATCTATGCCGCCAAAGAGCGCAGCTCCGACAAACCGCTCATTCTGATGGCTGCCAGCTTAGCCAGTCTGCGCCCTTACATCCAGGGTAGCGAGGCCGAGTGGGCCGAGTGGAGCGCGATCGCCACTCAGTACTGGCCCGGTGCCCTCACCCTGGTGCTGCCGGCCCGCGACGACTTGCCCCCGGCGATCAATCCGCAACATACAGGTACCGTAGGGGTGCGGGTCCCCAACCATCCCCTCGCCCTGCACCTGCTGCGCCACACTGGCCCCCTAGCCACCACCAGCGCCAACCGTTCTGGCACCCCCCCTTTAGAAACCATGGCCGCCATTGCCACCCACTTTCCCCAGGTGTTTACCCTCTCACCCGCTGCTGAGGCAGACTTCTATCGCTCGCGTGACCTTGAGCCGCCCGCCGCCGATCAGCCCCAGGGCTCCGGGCAACCCTCCACCGTTGCCCAGTGGCAAAACCCTGGCTGGACCCTACTGCGATCGGGTCCAATCTCCCTCCCTTCCCCCTAACGGCCTGCCCATCCTACTCTCCACCTACTCCCTCACCGACCCTTCCCTTCTGCTATGAACTACCCCCAGGGCAAAGACTTCACCGACCTCGCCACGTTGCAACTGGCCTACGATCGCCTATTGCATCAAGCCCAGCACCAGGCCGCCTTTCTCGGCACCGCCTCCCACGAGCTCAGATCGCCCATCAACCAAATCATTAGCCTGCACCAGCTGATTCTGGAAGACCTGTGCGAAAACCCTGCCGAAGAACGGGAGTTTGTTGCCCAGGCTAACCAGACCATTCAAACCGTCCTCAAATACCTCGATCTGCTGATCACTCTCTCCAAATTTGACATTGGTACCGCTCAGCCCCAGCTTCAGCCCACGTTGCTAGGCCCGCTGCTCACCCGCGTACAGCGCCAGGTCGAAATGCAGTGTGTTAACCGTCAGTGCCGCTTTAGCCTAGGCCCAGTCGATGCCGACCTGACCGTGTCTACCGATGCCGCCTGGCTCGAACAAAGTCTGGTCATGCTCATTGAAGCCGCTCTGGTTGAGGGCAGTCCTCACATTAGCCTGACCGTGGCCGACGATTCTACTCCAGAGTCGATTGCCCTGCACCTAGACACCAACCCCGCCGCCAACCCGCCCTCAGTGGTTGCCGCCCTCTCCCCAGAGTTTCGCTACCAGCTATCCGCCCGCCTGATTCCCCATTTAGGGGCTACCCTAGACACCCTAGAGGCCACCAGCGATCGCGGCCAATATCTATGCCTACAGCTACCACAATCAATAAAATAGCTGAATCATTTAACTCAACATCCAATTTCAGGATCTTTCGGTATAGTTTGGGCAACTTAACCTGGAATCCAGCGCTGCCCCCCTGTAGCTGGCTTTGTGTGTACCAGTAACCCTGTAGAGTTTCGGTGCAGCTGACTCAACCACAATCCCTGAAACTAGGTCACAAGCGCTATGGAATTTGCCATTATTCTTTTGCTGGTCTTTATTGTCTGGACCAACGAGAAGCTGTTCGGTAAGCCACTGTTTAAGGAAGTACCCAAGAAAACCGCTGAAGAGAAATTTGCCGAGGCTATTAAGGACTATCTAAAAGAGGGGGTAAACGTCAAAATTCAAGGCGGCAAAGATAAGTAGAGCCAGGCTCGACTTATCCGTTTTCCTCCAAAAACTCAAGCAGCCCGCAGCATTCCATCCTGAATTCTAAGATGCTAACCCCCATCTTCTAAGAGAATTAAATCGCAATTCTCCTAGAAGATGGGGTTTATCCTCCTGTTGTAAGTTTGGCCTCTCATTCTCTGATCCCTTTTCCCTAGGGAATCAGATTGAGGTATGGCTTTCTGCATGATGGGTTAGGCTACAAACCCGGAATACACCCAGAAGATACCTATTTCACTCAGGGTCGTTTATCAGCAAATCTCGTAGCAGATGAGAGTCTAGGGAGCTAGCTGCCATAACTTTTGAAACAGCCCTAATGAATTGATCGGGGCGAATGCACAGTCTATGCTAATAGTTGGGAAGACGACATCTAGCGGTTCTATCTTGCCAGGGCAGGGCAGTCTGGGAAGAATAGAGACAACCTTCAATCACCTATTCTATGATTGAGCTGCCGGGCTATTCCCTTTTAGAACAGCTTCATACAGGGGTTAAAAGCCTGGTTTACCGAGGGCATCGCGTGGCCGATGGTCGGGCGGTGGTCGTCAAGCTGTTGCGCAGTGAACGGCCAGCCCCCCATGAGCTCATGCAGTTTCGCCATCAGTTTACGATCGCCCGCGAGTTGCACTCTCCTGGCATCGTGCAGCCCTACGCTCTGATGCCCTACCACCAGAGCTATGCGCTAGTTTTAGAAGATTTTGGCGGCATTTCGCTGAAGCAGTGGCTGGAACAACGGTGGGCGACGGGCCAGACGGGGCTAGAACTGCTGGATTTTCTCGACATTGCCCAGCAGCTCACTACCATTCTCAAGTATCTCAACGACCACGGCATCATTCACAAAGACATCAAACCCAGCAACCTGCTGATTAACCCAGGCACCCGACAGGTCAAGCTGACCGACTTTTGCCTGGCCACGCGCCTGTCGCGAGAGGCACTGCCGGGCCAGCGCTACAAATGCTTAGCAGGTACCCTGCTCTATATATCGCCTGAGCAGACCGGTCGGATCAATCGCGGCGTCGACTACCGCACTGACTACTATTCTCTGGGTATCACCCTCTACGAACTGCTGACCGGGCAGGTGCCCTTTACCGCCGAGACCCTGATGGGTCTGATCTACTGTCACATTGCCAAGGAGCCGCCGCCAGTTCAGCAGTTGAACCCGAGCGTACCGGCGGCCGTAGCCGCCATCGTCAACAAGCTAATGGCCAAAAATCCGGAGGATCGCTACCAAAGTGCCGTGGGTCTAGACTACGACCTAGAGCGCTGCCGCACTCAGCTCGGCCAGACGGGGCGGGTAGTAGCTTTTACCCTCGGAGAGCGCGATCGCAGCAGTCGCTTTCTGATTCCCGAAAAGCTCTACGGGCGTGAGCAGGAGGTGGCGGCGGTGCTGGCCGCCTTTGAGCGGGTCAGTGGTGCCGGTGGCAGCGAAATTGTGCTGGTCACAGGCTACGCGGGGGTGGGTAAAACCGCAGTAGTGCAAGAGGTGCAAAGACCGATCGCCCGCCAGCAGGGCTACTTTATTCAGGGTAAGTTTGACCAGTTTAAGCGCAACACACCTTTTTCAGGCTTTTTGGCCGCCCTACAAACGCTAATTCAGCAGTTGCTGGGCCAGCCTGAGGCCCAGCTTCAGACCTGGCGCACCGACATTCTGGCGGCCCTAGGCAACAACGGCCAGCTGCTGCTCGATGTTTTACCTGAGCTAGAGCAGATCATTGGTTCTCAACCGCCCGTAATCCACCTTGTCGGCCAGGCGGCACAGCATCGGTTTAATCTGTTGTTTCAGAATTTTATTCGAGTGGTGGCCACGCCCCAGCACCCGCTGGTGGTGTTTTTAGACGATTTGCAATGGGCTGATCTGGCTTCGCTACAGCTAATGGATCTGCTCATGGGCGATTCGCCGTGCCAGCACCTGCTGCTGATCGGGGCCTACCGCGACCACGAGGTCAGCCCAGTTCACCCGCTGATGCTCACCCTTGATGCCCTTGGCCAGCGTGGAACGATCATTAACACCATTGCCCTCCAGTCGCTGTCGGTGGCCAGCCTGCACCAGCTAGTGGCCGATGCCCTAGTTTGCTCGGTGCCCCTAGCTGCGCCCCTGGCCAGTTTGGTCTACCAAAAAACCGGGGGCAACCCGTTTTTTGCCACTCAGTTTTTGCAGGCCCTGCACCAGGAGGGCACCATTGCCTTCGACTCCGATCGGGGAGCCTGGCAGTGCGATCTGGGCCAGGCCCAGCAGGCGGCCTTAGGCGACGATGTGGTTACTTTTGTGGTTCAACAGCTGCAAAAGCTACCGCCCCAGACCCAGGCCATCGTGAGGCTGGCGGCCTGCATCGGCAACTCGTTTAACTTGGGCCACCTAGCGCTGGTGGCAGAGCAAGCCGAAACCGACGTGGCGATCGCCCTATGGAGTGCCCTTGAGCTAGGGCTGGTGCTACCCCAAAGCGAGCTATGTACCCTGTTTCTAGAGCCAGCGGGCACCCTGCCCGCCCTCAATGGGCCTGAGATCAGCTACCGGTTTTTGCACGATCGCATTCAGCAGGCAGCCTACTCGCTGATTCCGCCAGAGCAGCGGGGCCAGACCCATCTCACCATCGGCCAGCTACTGTGGCACAAACTGGCTCCGACCCAGCGCGACGAACAGTTGTTTACCATCGTCAACCACCTCAACGAGGGTCAGGCGCTGCTGACAACCTCCCCCGATCGCACCCATCTGGCCCAGCTCAACTTGCAGGCGGGCCGCAAGGCCAAGGCCGCAACGGCCTACCCCGCCGCGGTTGACTACCTGCGCCAGGGCATTGCTCTACTGGCCACCGATGCCTGGCAGCACCAGTACGAGTTGGCCCTAGCTCTGCACCAGGAGATCACCGAATCGGCCTACTTGAGCACCGACTTCGAGCAAATGGAGCAGTGGGCCAACCTCACCATCCGCCATGCCCGCACCCTGCTCGACCAAGTACCGATCTACGAGGTGCGGCTGCTGGCCGATCGCGCCCAGGGCAACTACCGATCGGCCGTGCAGACGGGCCTAGAGGTGCTGCGTACCCTGGGAGTTGATCTGCCCATCGAGCCCGACCCGGCAGCGGTGCAGCAGGCTCTGACTGCCACCCGCCAGCTGTGGGCTGACCAAGCCCCGAGCCAGCTGCTGGCCCTGCCCCCGATGACCGATACCCAGCGGCTGGCAGCGATGCAGATTATGACGAAGCTCAGCGCCCCCACCTACCGCGCCCTGCCGGCCTTAATGCCGTTGTTGCTGACCAAACAGGTCGAATTTTCGATTCGCTACGGCAACAGTCCAATCTCGATTTTTGCCTACGCAGGCTACGGTATGGCGCTGTGTGGGATGGGTGACATTGAGGCGGGCTACGGGTTTGGCCAACTGGCCTTAGATTTGTTAGACCAGCTCCAGGCCCCCGCCTGCCAAAGCCGGGCCGGGTATTTGGTGCACAACTTCATTAGCCACTGGCGCGATCCACTGCGTCAAAGTTTGCCCGCCTTTGTGCAGGCTTACCAGAGCGGGCTGGCGACGGGAGATCTCGAATGTGTGGTGCTCAATGCCCAGGCCTATGGCCACTACGCTTACTTTGCCGGTCAGCCCCTGGCCGACCTGGCAGCAGAGATGGATGCCTACCGCCAAACCCTGCGCCAGCTCAAGCAGGTGTCGCTGAAATGTTTAGAAATTGTGCAGCAGACGGTGCTCAACCTGCTGGGGGAAGGAGAAACCCCCTGGTCTCTGAGCGGATCGGTGTATGAGGCCGAAGCATCGGTGCGATTTCATACCGAGCACGGCGATCGCACCGCGCTGTTCCACTACCACTTCAACCAGACCGTGCTCTACTACCTGTTTGGCCGGTTTGAACAGGCGGCCCAGCACGTCGACCAGGTAGAGGCTGTCTTAGATGGCGGTCGAGCCCAGTTTCCCATCGCCCTCTATGCCTTTTACGATGCCCTCATTCAGCTAGCCGGCTGCGCCCGGATCGCCGCCGACCAGACCACTACCGACCAAGCCGCCGCTGCCCGCTGGCAGCGAATTCGGCGGCAGCACGCAAAGCTGGCGCAGTGGGCTAGCTTTGCGCCCAGCAACCACCGCCACCGCTGGCAGCTAGTGGCCGCCGAGATCGCCCGGGTGGAGGGGCGCTACCTCGATGCTATGGCGGCCTACGACGATGCGATCGCTACGGCCCGTACCCACGGATTTCTGCAAGATGAGGGCCTAGCCAATGAGCTGGCAGCTCGGTTTTATTGGGCCTGGGGCCGTGACAAGCTCGCTCAGCCCTACCTGCACGCCGCCTACCACGCCTACGCCCACTGGGGGGCCAAAGCCAAAACCCAACAGCTTGAGACACTCTACCCTGAGGCCCTGAGGCCCATCCTCTCCGTCCTGCCGCCGCCGGGGATTCTCAGTACTGACGAGCAGATCAGCAGCCATGCCAGCGACACCGCCGCCCTCGATTTGGCCGCTGTCATTTGTGCCTCCCAGGCCATCTCCCAAGAGCTGCGACCCGATTACCTGATCCAGACCCTGATGCAGCTGGTGTTAGAAAATGCGGGGGGCGATCGCGGCGCGCTGATCTTACGCCAGGCCGATCAGCTGATGGTAGTAGCCCAGTGCCTACCGGGCGAAACCCTGCGGGTCGAACCGTTACCCCTATCAGCCAGTGGCACCCTGCCGGTCAGCCTGATTCACGTTGTCGATCGCACCGCCGCTCCTTTAGTCATTGACGACATGCGGGTTGAACCGCGCTTTGCCACCGACCCCTACCTAGGGCAGCACAGGCCCAAATCGGTGTTGGGCCTACCCTTGATCTACAAACAACAGACCATCGGTGTGCTCTACCTCGAAAACAACCTCACTACCGGGGCGTTTACCTGCGATCGCATTCAGGTACTCGACATTCTCTGTGCTCAAGCGGCAATCTCGTTTGAAAACGCCAACCTCTACCAGACCATCCAGCTCAGTAACCAAAACTTGCAGCAGTCCTTGAGCCATTTGCAAAACACCCAGGCGCAGTTACTCCAGGCCACTGACAAACTTCAGCACGACGCCCTCCACGACAGCCTCACCAACTTGCCCAACCGCGCCTACTTCTTAAGTTCGCTCAACCACGCTATCCAGATGGTCACGCGGCACCCCGAGCGCTTCTACGCGGTGCTATTTCTAGATCTCGACCGGTTTAAGAACATCAACGACAGCCTCGGTCACCTAATTGGCGACGAGTTCTTAAAATTGGCCAGCCAGCGACTGCAACGCTGTGTGCGGCCAGGCGACATCGTGGCCCGGTTTGGCGGTGACGAATTCGCGATTTTGCTCGAAGACTTGCCCCACCCCGACGATGCTCTGGCGATCGCCCAGCGCATTCAAGACCAGTTTTGCTTAGCCTTTCAAGTGAGCGATTACGAAGTCTTTGCCACCGCCAGCACCGGCATCACCGACAGCACCTTAAACTACACCGTCGCCACCCACATCCTGCGCGATGCCGACATTGCTCTCTACCAGGCCAAAGCTAAGGGTAAAAATCAGTACGTGGTGTTTGACCCAGCCATGCAGACCCAAATCACCCAGCGGCTTCAGATCGAAAGCGACCTGCGACGAGCCGTCGAAGCCGAAGAACTTTGTCTTTACTACCAGCCGATTGTGGCTTTGGCCACCGGCCAACTGCGCGGCTTTGAAGCCCTGGTCCGTTGGCAGCACCCTACCCAAGGGTTGATTTCCCCCCTAGAGTTTATCCCGGTGGCCGAAGAAACTGGCCTGATCGGCCCCATCGGCTGGTGGGTCTTAGAAGCGGCCTGCCAGCAACTCGTTCGCTGGCAAGCGGTCAACGCCCAAGCACTGTCGCTGACCATCAATGTCAATTTGTCCGCCATCCAGCTCAAGCAGCCCGATCTAATCGATCGCCTAGAGGCCATGCTAGAGGCCACCCAAATTCCCCGGCAGTCCCTCAAGCTCGAAATTACTGAAAGCTGCATCCTCGAAACCTTCACCTCCGAAGCCCACTCTCTCAAGCGGTTGAAGGCCCTGGGCGTGGGACTTTGTATCGACGACTTTGGCACAGGCTACTCGTCCCTCAGCCGGCTACACGAATTCCCCATCGACACGCTCAAAATAGACCGCTCCTTTGTGCAGCGGCTCAACCAAAGCTCCCTCGAAACGGTGCACATGATTCTCTTCCTGGCCCACAGCTTAGAGATGGATGTAGTGGCCGAGGGCATCGAAACTGCTACCGAACTCGACAGCCTCAAACGCCTCGGGTGTGAGTTGGGCCAGGGCTATTGGTTTGCACGCCCCTTGACTGTAGAGCAAGCGACCCAATGGCTCAAACCATAACGTGGTCGGTGAGCATGGCTTTAGTCCACTAGGTCGATTAGGTCTAGTTCGGGTCAACCCTGCCATTGTCCCACTGTTCCTTCATGCGCTGAATGCGATCGAGCAGGGTTTCGTTCGACAGGCGCGAGTTTAAGCGCTCCACCAGTAGAGGAAATGCCAGGGGTGAAGGGCGCTTAGTGTCCTTCCATACCACCGCACGCTGGTCTAGGCGGCTGAGGGTTTTGGCCAAGCGGTGGGTTTCGAGCTGGTCTTGCAGCACTTCTCGCTCAGCCTGCTTGAGCAGCAGGTTATCGGGCTCATACTTGGTGAATACGTCGTAGAGCAGCGATGTGCTCACCTGAAGCTGACTTGAGGTTTTGCGCGACCCAGGATAGCCCTTAAACACCAGCCCCGCCACTTGGGCAACACCGCGAAACTGGCGCTGGGTCAGCTCTGAGATATTGAGACTGGCGCGAATGTCGTGCTCTAGGTCGGTGATGCTAAAGAAATCGCTTGAGAATAGGTCTTGATAGGGATAACCCTTGGGGCCAAGAATTTCAAAGCCGTAGTCGTTGACTGAAATGGTGAAGGTGGCGGTCTTTTGTTTCGCAAAGCGGTAGCCCCAGAGAAACCCTAACCCCTCATGGACAAACCGCCCTTCAAAGGGAAACACGTAGAGATGCTGCCCCTCGCGGGTTTTACAGCTTTCAACCAGCAGTTCATCGGCCCTCGGCAGGGAAGACAGGCGCTGCTGGGCGGCGAGAATGGGCGCAATGGTCAGGAGTTCGGCGTTAGCGATCGCGGGAGATTCCCCCCTGTCTCCTGGCTGAGGCGCACCAGAGAGAGCGGCAGCAGTGGCGACGGAGGACGGTGCAGGCGAGAGACCTGCCGCCGGAGGAGATTCTGGAGTGGTGACGGTAGTGAGCAGCGATCGCGCCTCTTCCACTTCCCGCCGCAGGTGGTGGCTCAGGGTATCTGAAATAGCCAGTTGCCCGCCACCCCAGGTGGGCGTCACCGTAGACTTGCGCCGGGTGCCCTTGACGTAGAGCACCATATCTTTCAGTTGAAAATATTCGAGCTGTCGTCCGGCGAAGAAAAATACATCCCCCCGCTTGAGCCGCGACACAAACGACTCTTCCACAGTGCCAATTTGTTTGCGGTTGGTGTAGACAATCTTGACGGGGGTATTAGAGGTAATGGTGCCAATACCCATGCGATGGTTGCGGGCCAGCTTTGGGTCGCTCACTTGATAACGGCCCTCCTCCTTCACCACCTTTTTGTAGCGGGGATAGGCACCGAGGCACTGCCCGCCAGTTTCGATAAACTCTAGCACCCACTGATATTCTGGGTCGGTGAGGTCGGCGTAGGCAACGGTTTGGCGCAGGTCCTTGAGGGTGGTTTGGGGCTCAAACCCATCACCGCAGGCCAGGGTAACCAGGTGCTGTACTAGCACATCGTAGGGTTTCTGCTGGGGGCGGCGGGTTTCCATATCTCCCAAGGCTAGCCCCCGGCGAAAAGCAGAGATCTCTAACAGCTCTAGGGCATTGGTGGGCAAAAAAAACACCTCCGAGGTGCCCTCGGGTACGTGGGCACTGCGCCCCGCCCGCTGCAACAGCCGAGCCAGGTTTTTGGCACTGCCAATCTGCACCACCCGCTCCACCGGCTGAAAATCTACCCCCAAGTCTAAAGACGACGTGCACACCACCCACTTTAGATCCCCCGACTTTACCCCCGCCTCGATCGCCTCTCGCTCAGAGCGATCGATCGACCCGTGGTGCAGGGCAATTTTGTCGGCCTGCTCAGGCAACGCAAACTCAAGGGCCTGATACCAGCGCTCGGCCTGGTTACGGGTGTTGGTAAAAATTAGGGTCGATTTCTCAATATCTAGCGCCGCTACCAGGGTTTCAAACATCCGCAGTCCCAGGTGTCCTGCCCAAGGAAACGTATCGACTGACTCGGGACGGATGCTGGTAATTACCGTCTCGCGCTGTAGGTTTGAGCGCACGATGACAGGCTCTACACCCAACCCCACAGCGGTTTGAGCAGCTTCTTCAAGGTTGCCCAACGTAGCCGAAAGCGCCCAGGTGCGTAGGGCAGGCCGCAGACTGCGCAGGTAGCTTAAACACAGCTCGACCTGGGTGCCCCGCTTAGAGCTAATCAACTCGTGCCATTCGTCGAGAATGACAGCCTGCAACTGACCAAAGCGCTTAGCACCGTCTTTGTAAGACAACATCACCGCCAGCGACTCTGGCGTGGTGATTAAAATGTGCGGCATTGTTTTGAGTTGCTTAGTCCGTCGGGCAGAACTGGTGTCTCCAGTACGCGATTCGACGGTAATCTCCCAACCCATGGCCTCAATGGGAGCCTTGATCGCCTGCTCGATATCTCGCGATAAGGCCCGCAGAGGAGTGATGTAGAGCACCTGCAAGCCAGGGGCAGGATGAGCAACCAGCTCGGCGATCGGCCCCATTACCGCTGCGTAGGTTTTGCCCGACCCGGTGGGCACCTGCACCAGCCCGCTCAGGCCCGCTAGATAAGCCGCCCAGGTTTCGCGCTGAAAGGCCAAGGGCTGCCAGCCGCGAGTGGCAAAGTACGAGGCGATCGCAGCTAGGCGAGGGTCAACCGACACAGGCAGGCTCCAAAATGTGGGATAGCCTACCTATTGTAATGAGACTGATCATGGAGTTCTTTGGGGTGCTCTCGGAGGAGGTGGACCAGGGGAGCTAGCCCCACTTACCTTAGCGATCGCCCTGGTAGATATAGCCATAGTCACTATGGTTACGACCTTTAAAAACTTTAGAAACGTTTGAACGTTTGAACGTTCAAACGTTTCTAAAGGAAGTGTCTTTACCAGACTGGCTACAGCTACATCAGCCTCACCCAGGCGATCGCCCCTAGCGATTCCCCTATTCCATCACCTCGCCTGAGACAGCATCTTCCTTGAGTTCACGGCGAAACAGAGTACGCAGCGACGGGGTGGCAAAGAAGCCAAAATAGATCCCCAGTAGGCCGGTCAAACCGTGCAAAAGCACGTCAACCCCATAGATTGGGAACAGACCAAAAAAGGTATTGGCCACAGGAACCATACCCAGCACCGCCAGGGTCAGGTAGTAGATGCCAAGCTGACCAGAGAATAGACGAGAACTATCGAGTGCGATCGAGGTCAGTATGCCCAGCCCTCCCGTCACCAAGTGAATAATGTTGTGGGGCGTATTGACCGGGAACAACCCCAGCAAATAGCCATAGCCCGAGGTCACTCCCAGCTCTTCTACATAGCCAGGCAGGGTCTCAGGTTGCGAGACCAAGGCTGGAATAAAGCCCATAAGGCCAATTGCTAGATAAACTAAACCGATACCAAGCGCAAATTTCTGTGCAGCTTTCATAGTTGGTTGTCTCCCAAAATCAGAACGAAACGTTATTACGATTAGTCAAGCTACGTAGACGTTAACAAAATCGACACAAACCTAGCTCTCCTAAAAGGAGCAGGTTTATTTTGCATCCATAGGAATAGGTTGCCTTGACCAGTTTCTTGCAGGAGACAGATAGCAGAGACTAGATATCTATTTGGCACTCAATACAGATGCAAGAGGCCCACCCCGGCTCCCAACGGCTAAACGGCACAGGCAATAACCCTTGCTCAGTCACACAAAGAAGTAGCCCAGCCGGAATTAGCATAACTAGGTTGGTGTAAAGTCCTGCTCTACTGAGTAAAAGGTTGAAATTTCCTGAATCTCACCCTGGAAAGGGCAGCTTTGAGCCTGAACACCCCCTTTTAGGGGTAGAGAGAATTCCTAGGTGATTAAAGTTACAACCGATACGTCTTCAAGCACTCTCTAAACTGCACAAAAAATAGTGAGACGTAGAGTCTTTCATCGCTACTGTCGATAGGGGTGAGACCCCTTGAGCGCCCGTTAAAAATTCATGTTTTAGGGCTAATTATGTAAGGAATTGAATAATGCACGCCCGTAGAGAATCTTTTGCCTGAAATCAATCATCCTAGCTATCAGGTGTGCAATCTACATTTCGGTAGCTAACGTCTATGACCCGTGCTAAATCTATCTTTATTTCCTATCGCCGTAGCACCAGTATTGATATTACAGGGCGCATTTATGACCGCTTGGTAGCGCACTTCAGCGAAAATAGCGTTTTTAAGGACGTAGACTCAATTCCCTTTGGGGTCAACTTTCGCAATCATTTAGAGCAGGAGGTCAGTCACTGTCCAGTGCTGCTGGCCATTATCGACCCCCATTGGTTAGCGGTGTCCGACAATCGGGGCAGAGCAAAATTGGCCAACCCCGCCGACTGGGTCCGCATCGAAATTGAGACTGCCCTACAGCGCGATCGCCTCGTCATTCCAGTGCTCGTCGGTGGCGCAACCCTGCCCGAAGAGAGCGCTCTACCCGAGGGGCTCAAAGCCCTAGCCTATCGCCAGAGCGCCCAGGTGCGCTGCGATCCCGACTTTCACCGCGATCTAGATCGGCTGATTCACCGCATTGAAGGGGTTTTTAGCAGCCTAGGGGCAGGGTCGCCCGCGCCCTCCTTCGCCCCCCCAGCCCCGGTCAGCCTCATCGATGAACTCGCCGCCGCCCTGGCTACGGCCAAGCATCAAACCCAGCCGCCCCAGCCGCCCCAACCGCCCCAGCCCCAGGGCATGGGTCGACGGCGCTGGCTGCGCCTCATGGGCCTAGGTCTAGTGGGCGGTGGCTCGGCCCTAGCGGTACACCAACGCGTGCCAGCCCTGCAAACCCTCACCGCAGGCAGCATGCCCCCCATGCCCGATCTAGCCCCCCTCCCCGATCGCCTCCAAACCGCCCTAGGCCAGCCAGAGCAATCTACTGCTACCCCAGGCGATGAGGACCCTGAGCCAGCCGCTCCAGCCCCCCCGATTTACACCTACGAGTCCATCAGCATCGACGAGTTTGGGCTCGAAGTTTCTCACGTTAAATTTTCTACCCCGGCCTATCAAGAACTCCAACTGCCTGGCCCCAGCGGTCCAGTTCCTCTGCCCTTAGTTTCGATTGTGGGCGGCCAGTTTGTGCTGGGTGCTCCGGTAACCGAACTGGGCCACGACCCTGTTCACCCCGCCCAAACCATTGCGGCGGTAGAGTCATTTTGGATGAGCGTTTATCCCATCACCCAAGCGCAGTGGCGGGCCGTCGCCGGGTTGCCTGCGATCGCCCTCGATCTAGACCCCAACCCAGCCCACTTTACCGGCGACGATTTGCCGGTAGAGCAGGTGACCTGGCCCGAGGCGGTAGAATTCTGCGAGCGGCTGCGCCGTTTGGCCAATAGCCAACTCGCTCCCTGGCCAGCCTCCCAGCCCGAGCGGGCTCACCTGCGTCGCTTTCGGTTGCCCACCGAGACCGAGTGGGAATACGCCTGCCGCGCCAAAACCACCACCCCCTTTCACACCGGTCAAACCCTGACCACCGACCTGGCCAACTACAACGGCACCGAGCCCTACCGCCAAGAACCCGTGGGCCAGTTTCGTGGCGGCACCACCGCCGTGGGCAGCTTTGGCAAAGCTAATGACTTTGGCCTCTACGACATGCACGGCAACGTACTCGAATGGTGTGCGGCCACCGAGCCAGACCAGACCCCCTGGCGCGCGGTGCGTGGGGGCGCGTGGCAAAGCCCGCCCGAGCACTGTCGTTCGGCCTACCGGGCTGGGTTCAAAGCCGACACCCGCAGCAACCAGATCGGCTTCCGCATTGTGGCCGACGTGAGCTAAGTTCAGGGCAAAAGCAGCCGGGTTGTTGCAGCAACCCGGCTGCTCGCCCAAGCCTGCCTAAGGCAAGTATTTTTTAATCAGCAGATTGAGCTTCTCCAGGGTGGCTTTGGGGGCCTTGTCTAGGGGCGTAATGATGGCGTACTTAAGGGCCGAATGGGCTTCCGAGGCGGGCGGGTTAGCGGCAATGCAATTGACCACCTCACGAATGACCCGCTGGGCGTTGACGGCGTTCTTTTGCAGATTGCCGATCACCATTTCGACGGTGACACTGTCGTGGTCGGGGTGCCAGCAGTCGTAGTCGGTGACTAAGGCCAGGGTGGCGTAGGCGATTTCGGCTTCGCGGGCCAGTTTGGCCTCGGGCAGGTTGGTCATGCCAATAATTGTGGCTCCCCAGCTGCGGTACAGCTCGCTCTCGGCCTTAGTCGAGAATGCTGGCCCCTCCATGCAGACGTAGGTGCCGCCCCGGTGCAGGTCAACGTCGGGCAACTCCAGGCTTTCGACCGCGTCCGCCAGCACCTTCGCCAGGGCGTTGCACACTGGGTCACCAAAGGTAATGTGGCCCACCAGCCCCTCACCAAAAAAGGTAGAAACGCGGTTGCGGGTGCGATCGATAAATTGGTCGGGCACCACCATATCTAGGGGCTTGGCGGCTTCTTTGAGCGACCCCACTGCCGAGGCCGAGATCAAATACTCTACCCCTAGCGATTTCATCGCATAGATGTTGGCGCGAAAGGGCAACTCGGTGGGCATTAGGGTGTGGCCGCGACCGTGGCGAGCCAAAAAGGCTACGCGGGTACCGTCTAAGGTGCCGAGAATGATGGCGTCGGAGGGGCTACCAAAGGGGGTGTCAATGCGGATTTCTTCGATGTCGGTCAGGGCTTCCATTTGGTAGAGACCGCTGCCGCCGATGATGCCAATTTGTGCCTGTGCCGCCATGGTGGTGAATGTCTAGATGGACTGCATTATCATAGGCTCCCTACGCTCTAGGGGCCATGGCAAACACGCAATTGACTGGGAAAACCGGCCCCCGCTGCTGCATCCCACCCATTATCGGTCGTGCCTGATTCTATAAATCAACCCGCTCCGGTAAAATTCTGGGATGACTGAAACCCTATCCTTTCCCCAGATTCCTTCCCAGGCGTGGCAGCGACCGATTGGCCAGCCCTGGGAGCACCACTACATCGTGCGCTACGGCAGCAACCTCGACGATGGCCCCGACCACGGGGCACCGCTGGGCGGGCTGGGGGCAGGCTGTATAGGGCGATCGCCCAACGGCGACTTCAACCTTTGGCATATGGATGGTGGCGAGCACGTTTTCGGCAGCTTCCCCGCCTGCCAGTTCAGCCTGTGGGAGAGCACCGGGGCGGGCACCCAGGCCTACGCCCTCAGCACCGAGTCGCCCCAGGATGGGACTCTGTCCGCCTGGCAGTGGTATCCCGCCTCTACCCAGGCTCAGACCACGGGCAGCTACCACGCCCTATACCCCCGCAGCTGGTATCGCTACGAGAATGTGTTTCGCGCCCAGCTCACCTGCGAACAGATCACACCCGTCTGGCCCGACAACTACAAAGAGGCCAGCTACCCAGTGGTGGCCTTTGAGTGGACGGCCCATAACCCCACTCGCTTTCCCATTACCCTGAGCATCATGGTGAGCTGGCAGAATATGGTGGGCTGGTTCACTAATACGCAAAAATCCCCCGAGGTACTCCAGCGCGACGACGGCAGCCCCTACTACGACTACGTGCCTGCCCTGGGGCAGAGCACCGGCAACTTCAACCAGTTCATCAACGCTGACGGCGTCAAAGCCGTGGTGATGGACGGGGCATGGGAAGGAGAACCCAAAGAAGGCGACGGCCAGTGGTGCATCGCCACCCTGGATGACCCCGGTGTGGAAGTGTCCTACGACCTGCGCTGGAACCCCGTGGGCGATGGGCGCGACCTGTGGGATGCCTTCGCCAAACTGGGGCGGCTGATGAACTTGCTAGATACGACCCCGGCGGAAGAGGGAGAGCAGATCGGGGGGGCGATCGCCCTGCGCTTTACCCTGCAACCCGGCGAAACCCGCCAAATCCCCGTCGCCCTGTCGTGGGATCTGCCCGTGACCGAGTTCGCTGCTGGGGTAGTGAACTATCGCCGCTATACCGATTTCTTTGGGCGAACGGGGCGGAATGCGCGGGCGATCGCCTTCTCTGCCCTCAGCGACTACCAAACCTGGCAGCAGCAGATCATCGACTGGCAGCAACCCATTCTCAATCGCCCCGACCTGCCCGACGCCTTCAAAATGGCGCTGTTCAACGAACTCTACGATTTAGCTAGCGGCGGCACCCTGTGGAGCGCCGCCACCGAGGCCGACCCCGTGGGCCAATTTGCGGTGCTAGAGTGCATCGACTACCGCTGGTACGAAAGCCTCGATGTGCGCCTCTACGGCGGTTTCGCCACCCTGCTGCTGTGGCCGGAACTGGAGAAAGCCGTGCTGCGCGCCTTTGCCCGCGCCATCCCCACCCAGGATGAGCGGCGGCGGATCATCGGCTACTACGTCACCATGGGGCTAGAGCAGCCCCCCGCCCTCCGCAAGCTCAAGGGCGCGACGCCCCACGACCTCGGTGCCCCCAACGAGCATCCCTGGGCCGAGACCAACTACACCAGCTACCAAGACTGCAACCAGTGGAAAGACCTGGGCAGCGACTTTGTGCTCCAGGTCTACCGCGCCTACCAGTTCACCGGGGCGACGGATGTGGCCTTTCTCAAAGACTGCTGGCCCGCCGTGGTTGACACCTTGCAATACCTGAAGCAGTTTGACCGCGACGGCGACGGCATTCCCGAAAACGAAGGTGCCCCCGACCAAACCTTCGACGACTGGCAACTGAAAGGCATCAGCGCCTACTGCGGCGGGCTGTGGCTGGGGGCTATGGAGGCGGCGATCGCGATCGCCAACATCCTCACCGAAAACGGGCTGGCCCCCGGCAACACCCCAATTTTGCTCAGCCAGTACCGCCGCTGGCTCGACAATGGCCTCAAGGCCTACCACCCCAAGCTGTGGAATGGCCGCTACTACCGGCTAGATACGGGCAGCGGCTCGGACGTGGTGATGGCTGACCAGCTCTGTGGCCAGTTTATGGTGCGCCACCTGGGCCTGCCGGATCTGGTGGAGGACGAATTTACCCTGTCGGCCCTCGACGCCATCTACGACGCCTGCTTTGTGAACTTCAACCAGGTGGTGCAGAGCCAGGAACGCCCGCCCCAGCAAAAATTTGAGGGGGCGCAGTTGGGCAACTTTAGTGCGGCGACGCTGAAGCTAGCGATCGGTGCGGCCAATGGCGTATTGCCTGACGGTAGCCCCGAAGACCTCGACAGCACCCACCAGCAGGAGGTGTGGACAGGAATTAACTTTGGTCTGGCGGCGTTTTTGGCCCAGATGGGCAAGCGGGAAGAGGCGATGGCAATTACTGAAGCGGTGATCCGCCAGATCTACGCTTATGGTCTGCAATTTCGCACCCCTGAGGCGATCACCGCCCTGGGCACCTACCGCGCCTGCCACTACATGCGCCCGATGGCGATCTGGGGTCTGTACGAGGTGCTGACTGCTGGCACCGATCCGTAGGGTGCATTCGCGGCGCAATGGCACCTCGTTTCAACCCCTCTACCCCCATTCCGCCGCAATGCACCAATGGCAGGCATTGGATTATCACTGCCTACACCGCTCGTAAATTGACTGGAGGAGAGACCCGATGGCAGAAAAGCTAGTCTTCAAATACGACCAGACAGGCGATATCCTCTACATCAATACGTGTGCGCCCTACGCAGAGCAAGAGTCTGAGGAAATTGGCGATGAAATGATCGCCCGGCTTAACCCGGTGTCGGGCGAGGTGGAGAATTTAGAGATTCTGTTTTTCTCAAAACGGCTTCGCTGAAGCTGCCGATGATTGCTAATCTCCAGGCTGGTGTCTCTCTAACCCTAATGATGATCATGAGTCATCGATCTACCGTAAAGCCTCCCACTCTTCACGGCTGATCGCAGCTTGGCGAAGAATTTTTCCCAAAAGTGCTTTGCTAATCTCTCCCTGGTGAGGATTGGGGATGGTAAGACGGAGTGTTTCTTTAACCATAAACTGGTGTTTGCCGCCGGAGTATGGCCCTTCAAACCCAAGCATTCTCAGGTAGCGGATCAAGTCATTGCGCTTGATTGAGCCAAAGGTAGGCATTACGCTACCTCAACCGCTGTGGGGTTGATATCAATGCCGTCGAGAACGGGGAGGGTATGCCCAAGCCGCAAGCCGAGAATGAGCCATTCTTCTAGCACACTTTGTAGCTCTTCGCGGCAAGCTTCTAGGGTATTGGCATTGCTCAAAACACCTGGGCAGGCCGGAATTTCACCGTAGAAGGTATGGTCGTCTAGCAGCTCGTAGACCGCTTGGTGCATGGCTGTTTGAATGTAGCGGGTCAGCATGGGCTATCAACCGTGAGCTATAGGGCGATCATAGGACAAACAAATACCCCCGTAGGGTGCATTCGCGGCGCGTTCGCGAAGCGACTCCCGTGGAGTATGGCCCTCGGCTTGCACTCTCTCACCCCGCCCCGCCGCAATGCACCGATGGCGGGAAAGCCAAAGTCGGAAATTCTTACGATGGGTGAGCGGTGCATTGCGGGTGGGGATTGGTGGGTTGTAGGCATGGGTTTGGGGCCGCGAATGCACCCTACCGCAGGAGCCACCACAACAGGGCAGCGATACCGAGACCCAGCAAAAACCATGCGGTGATGGGCACCCGCTGAGAGTGAGATTTAGAGGCGGGGTTTCTTTCAGGGATGGCAGGGTTTTCTAGCTCGGCAGAGAAACCTGGCTGCTGCTCGGCAACAGGCGTATTGTCCGCAGGCTGTGCCAGTTCGCTCAGGGCTGTGTCGCACTGTTGCACGTAGTGTTGTTGCCCCATTGATTCAAACAAGGCTTTTGCTGTCTCGTAGTTCTCTTGTGCTGGCTGCCGCTGTCCCAGCTTGGCTAACACCAGTCCTGAATTAAGTAGGGAATGGGCCTCGCCTTGGCGATCGCCAATCTCCTGCGCGATCGCTAAGTGCTGCTGGTGGTAGTCAATGGCCTGTTGGTATTGGCCCAGCGACTGGTACGCATTGCCCAAATTGCCCAGGGCATTGGCCTCGCCCCGACGATCGCCGATCTCCCGCGCGATCGCTAACGTTTGCTGAAGGTAGTCAATGGCCTGTTGGTGTTGGCCCAGCGAATCGTACGCATTGCCCAAACCACCTAGGGCATTGGCTTCGCCCCGACGATCGCCAATCTCCCACGCGATCGCTAACGTTTGCTGAAGGTAGTCGATGGCCTGTGGGTATTGGCCCAGCGATTGGTACGCATTGCCCAAACCGCCGAGGGAATTGGCCTCGCCCTGACGGTTGCCGATCTCCCGCTCGATGACTAACGACTGCTGGTGGTAGTCAATGGCCTGTTGGTATTGGCCCAGTGACCAGTACACATTGCCCAAATTGCCGAGGGAATTGGCCTCGCCTTGACGATCGCCGATCTCCCGCGCGATCGCTAACCACTGCTGCTGGTAGTCAATGGCCTGTGGGTATTGGCCCAGTGACTGGTAAGCAAGGCCCAAACCGCCGAGGGAATTGGCTTCGCCCCGACGGTCGCCGATCTCCCGCGCGATCGCTAACCACTGCTGATGGTAGTCAATGGCCTGTGGGTATTGGCTCAGTGACCGGTACGCAAGGCCCAAACCGCCGAGGGAATTGGCTTCGCCCCGACGGTCGCCGATCTCCCGCGCGATGGCTAACCACTGCTGATGGTAGTCAATGGCCTGTGGGTATTGGCTCAGTGACCGGTACGCATTGCCCAAACCGCCGAGGGAAGTGGCTTCGCCCCGACGGTCGCCAATCTCCCGCGCGATCGCTAATTGCTGCTGGCGGTAGTCAATGGCCTGTGGGTATTGGCCCAGTGACCAGTACGCATTGCCCAAATTGCCGAGGGAATTGGCCTCAACTTGACGATCGCCGATCTCCTGCGCGATCGCTAACGTTTGCTGAAGGTAGTCGATGGCCTGTTGGTACTGGCCCAGTGACCAGTACGCATTACCCAAATTGCCGCAAATTGCCGCGAAGTTTTGTTTTTCTGCTTGGTTAGGCTGCCACTGGCGATAAAGCTGTCCATACAGGTCAACCAAAGCCGTGTAATAACCCCGTAAGTCAAAAAACTTGGTGCAGCCAATAGCGGTGCCTGCCGCGTCGTTAAAGCGGCCCAGCTGCACTTCGTGATAAAACGTCTCTAAATGCTCCTTGGCGGCCTCTTGGCTGTCTGTAGGGCCAAACTGTTGCCGACGATGGCTCCAAAAGTAGCCGATCGCCCGTTCGTGGGCAGTGGTCAAATCCCCCGCCTGCCGCTGCACAAACTCGCGAATGCGGGGCTGTAGGCGAAATTGCAGGTGCCCAGTGGCGCTGGGCTGGGCCAGCTCTTGCACCAGCGACCTCCGATCCAAATCCCGTAGGTCAGCATCCGTCACCGGTTGCTCGGGCACCAGGGCAGCGGCCATCTCCGCCGTAAACTCGTTTTGAAACACACTTACCTGGTTCAGCAGGTGCCGCAGCGGCTCAGGCAGCCGATCCAGGCTCCAGGTCAGCACATCTTCGGCGCTGATGTTGGTTTCGTAGGGGCGATCGCCCCTGATCTGAAACAGGTTGTCAAACGGGTCTAAATGGCTCACCCGACGGTTGCCTGGTCGATATTCCTGGCGCAACCACCCGGCCACTAGCGTGAGGGCCAAAGGGTTGCCCTGCACCCGCTGGGCCAAAGACACCAGGGCCGGGTCATCCTCTACCTCCAGCGCCACCAGCAGCGCCGCCCCTTCCTCAGGGCTTAGGCCTTCATCCAGCAGCAGCCACTCCGACTGTCGCCAGCCAAAGTACTGGGGCGGGTATTCTCGACTGGCCAGCAGCAGCACACTCTGGCTACCCAACTGCTGAAAATCTCTCAAAAAGTCGGCATAGCCCCCCTGCCACTCTCCCTCTGGCGTTAGCAGCGACTCCATGTTGTCGATCGCCAGCAGGTAGCGGCCCGTTTGTAGGTGGCGCAGCAGCCGCTGGGGCAGGTCTTTGTCGTCCATGGCTTGCACCTGGTCGAGGGGCACGTCTAGCTCTAGCAAAGCCCGCCGGGCCATGGCTGACAGCGTGGTGCCAGTGCGCACATCGGCCCAAAACTTGCTGGCAAAGCCAAGGCAGTCGGCAAAGACTTTGCCCACCAGGGTCGTTTTGCCAATGCCCCCCTCGCCCCGCACGCCAACGATGGCGGTGGTGCCATCTTTCAGCCAGGTGGTCATATCGCCAAGCTGTTCCTGCCGCCCCTGAAAGTAGCGCAGGTCGGGCAGGGGGTCGCTATAGATCAGTAGAGCCTTTTGACCCTCCTGGATGGTGATGATATTTTGCTGATTCTCAACCGTGCCCTGGTTGACGACCCCAATTTTTTCAACCACCGACTGGCCCCTACAGGTTGATGGTGTTTTGCTGGTTGACGATGGTGCCCTGGTTGACAACCCCGATTTTTTCTGCCAGCTGAGTCATATTCACGATCGCCCCCGGCTGGGCCTGCACCGCCGTTTGAATCCCCTGGGCCGCCGCTTGCAGCTCAGGGTTTTGGGCCGCCAGAGTCTCTACGGTTTTGACCAAGGTAGCGGTGCCGTAGGTGGCAGGCTGTTGCTCGGCCAATTCGGGCTGCTGGGCCACTTGCTCAATGGCCGCAGCGGTGGTGGGGTCTTTTTTGCGCAGGGCGGTGAGAAAGTTGCTCACCAAAGTCCACACGCTATCGGTCAGTTTTTCGCCGGTTTTCTCAAAGGCTTTGGTCGCTACTAGCGTAGCGATCGCAGCAGCAGTCAGGCTCACGGGTTCCATCGCAGCGGCTCCAAGGGGGCGATCGGGTTGGCACCATTGTAGGCTATGGCTTTGGGGCGATCGCCGCTGCCAACCGCTGAGCCAGCTCGATCTTGCCTAGTTGCCCCTGGGCCACCTGCATGACTACATCGTAGGCTTGATCAGGCGTCAGCCCTAAACGAGCACCGTTGAGCCGGATGAAGGTATCCATCACCGCAAACGCCGTGCGCTTGTTGCCGTCCACAAAAGGGTGGTTCTTGGCCAGGTGGTATAGGTATGCCGCTGCCTGGTCGGCCAGGGTAGGATGCAGCAGTTCACCGCCAAAGGTGGCCTGGGGCTGGGCCAGGGCAGACTCCATCAGCCCATGATCGCGCACCCCAGACGTACCGCCAAACCTCTCAATCTGGCGGCTGTGGAGCATTAAGACCGTTTCAGCATCGAGAAATTTAGGAGTCGGCAAGGCGGGTGTAGACCTCTTCGTACGCTTGCTCCGACGCCAGGTAGGCTTGCATCGCCTCTTCGGATGAGGCCATTGGAGGACTGCCATGGAGAGCCTTCACGTAGGCCAGCGTCTCCGTCAGGGCTTCTACAGAGAGCTGATCCAACTCGGCCAGAATCTGTTCTTTAAGAGTGGCGGCGATCGCAGTAGTCATGGTGCTGGCCTTAACTAAAGGACTTGTTTCACCATTTTAGTGCTGCGACGATAGCAGCCAATCGCCAGTAGCCCTCGGCCAGCTTACGTTGGCCAGACTCTGACAGCTTAAGGGTTCAAGGTATACGGCTCAAGAACTGCCGTACACCTTGAACCTTGAACCGTCCCCCCTTCCCACCTTCGGCTTAGCCAACAACTAGCGCACCTTCCCACCCTCGATCCAGGCCGCTCCAGAGCCTCCCTGAAAGGTGTGGAGTACAATTAAACTGGCTAAGTTAGGCCCACCCATCCGCCCATCCGCCCATCCACCCCTCCCTCCCCATGCGCCAAGCACCGCCCGATCGCACCCCACCCTCCCCGCCGCGCTACGCTGACCCCGTAGACCCCTGGCCGATTCCGGCAACCCAGTCCGTGCCGCCGCAGAAATCGCGATCGCGTAGCGATTCCCCAAGAGTTTCACCTTTTCGCCTGGTCCGCACGGCTGTCAACGCCTTTATCGGTGGCGCAGTGCTGATGGGCATTGTGGTGGGAGTAGGCTATTGGCGAGCGGGTGATCGCTTTCTCGAAGGGGCGCGCATTATGCTTACCCCGGCTCCGGCAGAGCCCCAGGTAGATGTGCGATCGGTGGTGGTGACTCAGCTGCGGGGGGCCAGCGAGCTGACCACGGCGATCTTTGCGATGGAGGCGGTGGTGCCCACTAAGAGCGATCGCACCCTGGCGGGCTATGTGATCGGCTCCACCAACCTGCTCTATATTGCTCACGGCGAAGTGCGGGCCGGGGTTGACCTCAGCCAAATTGCCGCCACCGATGTGCAGGTCACGGGTGAATCTGCCATTCAAATCACCCTGCCGCCGGCACAAATTCTCGACAGCAAGCTCGATCTGACCCGCTCTAATGTCTACGACTACAGCCGGGGCTTTTGGGGCCTGGGGCCAGATACCGCACCCGAGCTGCAAGAACTGGCCCAACGGGAAGCCCTGGCCAAGATCGAAGCCGCCGCCTGCACCGAGGGGTTATTGGCCGAGGCCAATCGCCGGGCAGAACTCACGGTCAGTCAGCTACTGGCCACCGCTGGCTTTGAAACGGTCACCGTCACCACCCAACCGCCGACCAATTCTGCCTGTGCAGAGCCGATAAATAACGATACAGTGTTACCGGGTTTACCAGTGCCCATGCCCCCCCAAGAATCTGGCCAATAAGGATTGTCATGCTAGAGCTTTACCAATTTGAAGCCTCCACCTTTGCCGAAAAGATTCGGCTGATGCTCGACTACAAGCAGGTGCCCTACCGCAAGGTCGAAGTCACCCCCGGCGTCGGCCAGGTCGAGATCTTTCAGATGTCGGGCCAGCGTCAGGTGCCGGTGCTCAAAGACGGTGAGCAGATCATTCCTGACTCCACGGCGATCGCCCTACATCTCGAAAAAGCCTACCCCGATCGCCCCCTGCTGCCCCCTGGCCCCAAGCAAAAGGGCCTGTGCCTGGCGCTAGAAGCTTGGGCCGATGAATCGATCGTACCCAAAGCTCGGGTAGTGATGGTGGGAGCCTTTAAGCAGCACCCCAACTTCCGCACCGCCCTGCTGCCCAGCTTTACCCCCGCCCCCCTGCGCAGCCTGGTGGGCGCGCTCCCCGGCGACCTGCTGAACCTGGTGGGCACTGGCGTTGGCTTTGGCCCCGACGATATCAAAGTAGCCACCGCTGGCCTCCGGCAAGATCTCGAAGCCCTGGTGCTGATGCTGCAAGACAGCCCCTACCTGCTGGGCGATCAACCCACCCTGGCCGATTTTGCCGTGGCTGCCGCCACCATGTATCTCAAGTTCCCGACGGCCCAGTACGTCGATTTACCCGAGGGCATTGGTGGCAAAGGGGTGCCCGGCATTGCCGATGTGCCAGAATTTCAGGCCTTTTTTGCGTGGCGCGATCGCCTCTACAGCGAGTTTCGCACCGTCCGCACCAACGTGCCTCCCGCCAGCTCTGCCAGCGGTCCTACTCCCATCAGCATTGATTAGGGTATGGCCAAACTTGCTGAAATTTTGGGAAAAGTTGTCGGCAGTGATAGCCTTCTTCCCCCAGATCCCCTGATGCTCGGGGGCTTACCTGTCCCCGAGGTGATCGTTTATCCTAATACTGAAGCCGAGCTTGCGGCGGTGATGGCCTGTGCCCACCAGCACCGCTGGCGGGTTTTGCCCTGTGGCAGCGGCAGCAAGCTGGCCTGGGGAGGGGTCGGGTCGGAGGTTGATCTAATGGTCAGCACCGCGCGGCTCAACCAAGTCATTGACCATGCTGTGGGCGACATGACCCTGACCGCCGAGGCTGGGGTCAAGCTGGCCGATCTAGCTCCCCAGTTAGCTCAGCACAACCAACTGCTGGCCGTTGACCCGGCTTACCCCGACCGGGCCACCCTGGGCGGCATTGTGGCCACGGCAGATACGGGGGCTCTGCGTCAGCGGTACGGGGGTCTGCGCGATCTGCTAATCGGGATTTCCTTTGTGCGCTACGACGGACAGCTGGCTAAAGCTGGCGGGCGCGTCGTCAAGAATGTGGCGGGCTACGACCTGATGAAGCTGATGACCGGCTCCTACGGCACCTTGGGGGTGATCTCTCAGCTCACTTTTCGCCTGCACCCAACCCAGGAAACCTCTAAAACGGTGGTAATCGTTGGCGAGGCACAGGCCCTCGCGGCGCTGATTTCTCCTCTGCGGCAGTCGTCCCTCACACCAGTTTCCTTAGATGTTTTGTCACCTGCCCTAGCTGCACAGCTGGACCTGGGCGAGGGGTTTACTCTCCTGGCTCGGTTTCAATCGATTACCCCTGGGGTAGATGAGCAAGTGGACGCACTCCTGGCGATGGTAGGAGCCAATCTCACCGCCCAGGTGCTAGAAGGGATGACCGATCAGCATCTCTGGGATGGAGTGGGCCGTGGGCTTTATCACTCCTCAGCAGCCCAAGATCAAGCCCAAACCCAGGCCATACTGGCTAAGGTTGGAGTACCCCCCGCTCAGGCCCTGGCTACCATCGAGCACCTGCCGTTGGGCAGCTGGGCTCGACTTCATATCAGCAGTGGAGTGGGCACCATACGCCTGCCAGCCGCCACGGTAGAAGCGGTACAAACGCTGCGATCGCGCTGTGAAGCCGCTGGTGGCTACCTCACCCTGCTTGAAGCTCCGCTAGCGCTGAAGCAGTCTATGGAGGTATGGGGCTACAGCGGCAACGCTCTGGGCGTGATGAAAGCGATTAAAGCCGAGTTTGACCCCTACAACGGCCTTAGCCCAGGACGCTTTGTAGGTGGTATCTAGGCTCACTGGTAAAGCGAATACAATTCATACAAATCTTATCTGTATACCCCGATTTGTAGGGGCATTGCAGTGCAATGCTCCCTACGAAGTATCGGTTTCGAATGGGGTTGTGGGCTTCGGATTTGGTATCACTCAGAGATGTTTTTTAGCACCCGTTTGTCGGTTTCTGACAGCACCGGATCTCCGGTTGCCTCGGCCTGTCGGGCACGGTCAGCTAAATCCTTCAGTTTGCCGCTGGCGGTCGATCGGCCTTGCTCAATGGCTTGATTGCGGGCCTCGGTTTTGCCGATGATTTCCTTTGTGGTATCTAGCCCGTGGTAGACATCCTCCGAAAAGTCTTCGGCCCGGTCGGCGGCTTGATCTAAGTCTAGCGGCTGATTTTGCTTGGGGTCGGGCCTAGCTTCCTGACTCAAAGGGGGAGGAGCGCTTTGGGAAACGTAGGTCAAACTCGTTCCCCAGAAAATCAGGGCCACAGCTAAGGCCAGCACGACAGCGCCCAGCGCCAATATCCGGTTGCGAACTTTCATATTGCGTCCCATGCGATGCCTTTAGCCTAGGCAAAACCCCGCCAATCACCATCCTTCTAAAGGAGGTATAGCCGTAGTCACCTGGGTTAGGATATTTCCCCAAGAACGTTTGAACGTTCAAACGTTCTTGGGGAAATGTCCTAACTGGACTAGCTACAGCTACAGCAAAGCCGGGTTGTCCTCGTCACGCCAGTGCGGGCATTGATATAGGCTTACAAACTGGCGATCGCCCCGTCACTCCGGCGATCGCACCCGCCCCGCAGGCCCTCTTGCCGGATCTCAATAGCGTGGGCATGGCCCATCTGGTCGGCCCAGGCCGGGGCCTCAGCTACCTGGTGCCCTCGCTGGGCCAAAGCCTGCTGTACCTCGGTGGCAATCCGACTTTCTAGGGCCAACTGGGTACTGGCCTCGCCCCAAGTGCGTCCCCACACCCAGCGGGGCAAATCGATCGCCGTTTGAGGGTCAAAGTCAAAGTCGATCATGCGCGTCAGAAGGGCCAACTGGGTTTGGGGCTGGCCTTCTCCTCCCATGGTGCCCAGCACCAGGTAGGGCTGCCCGGCAGCCGTCAACACCAGACCCGGCATTAACGTATGAAAGGGACGTTTGCCGGGTTCTAGAGCATTGGGGTGATCGGGATCGAGGGTAAACAGCGCACCTCGGTTTTGCAGTGGAAACCCCAGTTCGGCAGGAACCACCGCTGCGCCGAAGTCAAAGTAGAGACTCTGAATAATGGAGACAGCATTGCCCTCGCCATCGACAACGGCGGTGTAAGCGGTGTCGCCTCCCAGAGTGGGGGCCGAAGGGTTTTGGGCTACGGCCATACTCAACCGGGCGCGGCGGCGATCGCCGTAGGGTTTAGAAATCAGCTCGGCTAGGGGAATATCGGTAAAGTCAGGGTCGCTCAGCCAGCGATCGCGATCGGCAAAGGCCAGCTTAGTGGCCTCCACCAGCAGGTGGTAGTAGTCAGCGGTGCCGTGGCCCACGGTGTGCAGATTAAACCCCTCCAGCACATTGAGCATTTGCAGCACCGTAAAGCCCTGGGTATTGGGTGGCAGCTGACACACCCGATAACCTCGGTAGGTGGTGCTAATCGGCTCTACCCAAGTGGCGGTGTGGCGAGCAAAATCGGCTTTAGTGAGATACCCGCCCAGCTCGCTTAAGTAGGTGACGAGGGTGGCGGCAATCTCGCCCTGGTAAAAGTCTTGGGGGCCAGCCGCCGCCAGCCGCCGCAGGGTTGCTCCCAGGGGCTTGTTCGTGATCAAGGCTCCCGCTTTAGGGGGTGCGCCGCCGGGCAAGAAGGGATTAACCGCGCCACCATAGGCCCGCAGGTGATCGGCATTTACCCGCGTCCAGCGAGCCTGAGAGGCCGACACCGGGTAGCCCTGCTCGGCTAGGGCGATCGCCGGTTGCAAGAGGTCGGCCCAGGGCAGATGCCCCAACCGCTGGTGGGCTTCTCCCCAGGCCGAGACCCCGCCTGGCACCGTGATCACCGCCTGGGGACCGCGCTGGGGAATGGCGTCTAGCCCCAGCCGGGCAAACAGAGTGCGATCGCACCCCGCCCCGGCCCGCCCCGAACCATTCAAACCGTAGAGCTGCGCCGAGCGCGCGTGATACCCAAGCCAAAAACCGTCGCCCCCCAGGCCGGTCATGTGAGGGTAGACCACGCTGAGGGCAGCCTGAACGGCGATCGCCGCATCGATCGCATTGCCCCCCTGACTCAAAATGTTGAGCCCCGCTGTCGAGGCCAAAGAGTGGGGGCACACAACCATGGCAGTCGGCATCGCAGTTACCATCGTAAAAGACCGTGCAGAGGGCACTGGCGCTGGGGTTTGGGCAAACAAAGCAGCCATACCCAAGTCGAGAGAAATCTAGCCAAGGGCATAGAACCTTAGCATTTTTAAGCTCACCTGTGGGAGTCTCGCTCTGGTCGATTGTGCTCAATCAGGGACCAATTTGGTGAACCAAGTCGCTGAACCCAAAGCCAAAGATAGGTAAGCCTAAACCATCACATTGACGGACTGCCCGGTGTTGGGCGGCATGACATAGATCGCCCTAAACTGGTTGCGGCCTCGGTTTTTGGCTTGATAAAGAGCCTGGTCGGCAGTAAACACCAGGTCTGAGGGTAAGTAATCGGGCATGGGGATGAGACTCGCTACTCCGCAGCTGAGGGTTACCACAGCGCTGGTAGGCGACATTTGGTGCGGCAGGGCCAGAGCCTGCACGGATCTGACGAGGCGATCGCTGACCTGGGTTGCCCCCTCCAGGGTAGTGTTAGGCAAAACAATTGCGAACTCTTCTCCGCCGTAGCGCGTGACTAAGTCAGCTATGCGGTGAATCGACTGGCTGAGGGTTTTGGCTACTACTTGCAGACAGCGATCGCCCGCCTGGTGACCGTAGTGGTCGTTGTAGTGCTTAAAGTGGTCGATATCGCAGATCACCAGCGACAGGGGCTGATGTTCGCGTAGGGCTCGGCCCCACTCTTGCAGCAGATATTCATCAAAGCGGCGGCGGTTAGCTACCTGGGTCAGGCTATCGATCACAGTCAGCTGCTGGAGCTGGTAGTTGGCCTCTCGCAGCTGCTGTTCAAGGCGATGCTGCGCAATCAGGCGGCGTACCCGCTGCCGCAGCACCGCCCAGTTAATCGGTTTGGTAATGTAATCAGCTACCCCAATCTCAAAGGCCTGATCGACCGATTTTTCGTCCTCTAAACCCGTAATCATCAGGACTGGGGCCGGGCTGCCTGGGGCCATCGTATGCAGCCGCTTACACACTTCAAACCCGTCAATAACAGGCATGAGCGCATCAAGCAACACCAGGTCAGGTAGATCGCGCCAGTAGAGGTCAAGCGCCGCCTCGCCATTGGCCGCTTCTATCACCCTATACCCCTCGCGTACCAGGTAGCGCGTCAGCATATGGCGAGTAAACGGGTCATCGTCGACCACCAAAATTGTGGCTGACTCGGGTTCGGGTTGCACTAGCATAGGCCAGGGGCCTCCCAAGACTTTAGGGCATCGTGCAGTGCCGTTTTGACCTGATTTGCCGCTCGGCGAATGGCACTGATCTGAGCTGCCATCTCTGAGCTTTCGGGGGTAACGTCTGGGGCTTCGGTGATGGCCATCTCTAGCCTATGGCAGAGAGCGGCCAGAGCCGGGGCGCTAACGGTCGCGCTGCTCGACTTTAGGGTGTGGGCAGCCCGTTTGAGCGTTGACCAGTCGTGCTGATAGTAGGCTGTTGCCATTTCAGTTAGCAGTTGGTCAGTACTCTCCAGATAGCTGCCAATCAGATCGACCATAAAGTCGGGGCTGTCACCGCCAACGGTAGCCGCCAGCTCTTGCAGAGTTGTCAACTCGACCGGGTCGCCAGGGGAGACTGGCACCTCTAGCACCCGGGTGAGCTCCTCAATCCGAATGGGCTTACTAATGTAATCATCCATGCCCGCTTGCATGCACCGCTCGCGATCGCCCTGCATGGCGTTGGCCGTCATCGCGACAATCCGGGGGCGACGGCTATACTGCCGCTGAATAATCTGCCGAGTAGCCTCCAGACCGTCCATTTCCGGCATTTGCACATCCATCAGCACTAGGTCGTAGGGCTGTTGATCTAGGGCAGTGAGCACCTCTAGGCCGTTGGCCGCCACATCGGCCCGATAGCCCAGCCGACACAAAATTTGCAGCGCCACCTTCTGGTTGACAACGTTGTCTTCGGCCAGCAAAATGCGCTGGGGGTAGCGCTGGCCCAGGGTAGCGTCGTACCCACTGGGTTCGGGTCGGGGCAGCACCCGTACCGGCTGGGATTGCCCAACCAGAGCCGAGACCAAAGCCGCCATTAGCTGCGACTGCCTTACCGGCTTGGGCAGGTAGGCCGCAAAGAGGTTGTGCTCAACCACAGTTGGGGGACAGCCCATAGAGGTCAACATCACCAGGGGCAAGGATCGTTGCGAAAACTGCTGACGAATCATCTGAGCCAGGGTCAGACCATCCATCTGCGGCATCTGCATGTCGAGAATGGCTAGATCAAAGCTCTGACTAGCCAGCGTAGCCAGGGCCGCAGCGCCCGAATCTACGGCCACGCTGGTCATGCCCCATGACTCAAGCTGGAGTTCAAGAATTCGGCGGTTAGTGGCATTGTCATCTACCACCAACAGGTGGCAGCCCTGAAGCACGGCAGAGGAGGGGGCGACAACAGTCGTCGGCGAGCGGTCAATCTGGGCCTGGAGCGTAAAGTAAAAGGTAGATCCCTGACCCTCGGTGCTCTCTACCCAGACGGTGCCCCCCATCAGTTCGCATAGGCGCTTGCTAATTGCCAGGCCCAGGCCCGTGCCGCCGTAGTATCGGGTCGTTGACGTATCAACCTGACTAAAGGGCTGAAATAGCCGGTCTAAGCGATCGGCAGGAATGCCAATGCCCGTATCTTTAACCGCTACTTGTAGGGTGATCTGGTCATCGGCGCGAGTGCGCTGGCTGGTGACAGTAACAATCACTTCTCCCTGGGACGTAAATTTGATGGCGTTGCCGACCAGATTAACCAGTACCTGGCGTAGACGGCTGACATCTCCCAGCAGGTGCAAAGGCACCTCGGCGGGCAGTAGATAGGCCAGTTCTAGCCCCTTTTCAGAAGCCTTGGTAGATAACAAATCGAGCGCTTCTTCCAGGCAGGTGCGCAGGTTAAACGGCTGAGTTTCGAGATCGAGTTTGCCCGACTCTATTTTTGAAAAGTCGAGAATATCGTTGATGATCGTGAGCAGGGCATCGCCCGCATTACGAGTGGTTTCGACAAAGTCGCGCTGCTGGTCGGTGAGGGCGGTGTCGAGCAGCAGGCTAGTCATGCCGATCACAGCATTCATGGGGGTGCGAATTTCGTGGCTCATCATGGCTAAAAATTCGCTTTTAGCCTGGTTAGCAGCTTCGGCAGCGCAGCGGGCTTGCTCTAGCTCGTACAGGTGCCGGTGCAGCTGGGCCTCAGACCGCTTGCGATCGCAAATATCGGTCTGAATGCCAACAAAATGAGTGATCTGGCCCTCAGGGTCACAAATCGGTGAAATGCTGAGCTGGTTCCAAAACGACTCGTTGTTTTTGCGATAGTTAATCACCTCTACGGTGCAGTCTTTACCTTCAGCTAAAGACTGGCGCAAAATGTGCAGGCCCGCCTGCTCAGTATGACCATTTTGTAAAAAGCGGCTGTTGCGCCCCACGGCTTCGGCAGCACTATAGCCGGTGATGCGCTCAAAGCTGGGATTGACGTAGATAATTGGGTTGTCGGGCTGAGTGGCATCGGTGATCACAATGCCATTGTTGCTGGCAGCCATTGCCCGCTCTTGCAGCCGCAGGGTGGCTTGCAGCTGCTGACGGTCTAGATCGGCCTGGTGAAGCTGCTCAACCTGGCGGTGCAGCTCGAGCTGAGCCATCACCTGGACCGCCAACATCTCTAGGGTTTGGCGCTGCATAGGCGTTAAGATACGCGGCACGCGATCGATCACACAGAGGGTGCCGAGGCTATGTCCCTCGGCAGTCACCAGGGGCATGCCCCCATAGAAGCGAATGTGTGGTTCCCCAGTCACCAGGGGATGGTCGCGAAAACGAGGGTCGAGGTGGGTGTCAGGTACCTCAAACAGCTCGGCCTGTAAAATAGCATGGGCACAAAACGCCAGGTCTCGGTGCGTTTCAGCAAGAGCTAGACCCACCCGCGCCTTAAACCACTGCCGCTGCCGATCGACCAGGCTGACTAGGGCGATCGGCATTTGACACACCGTTGCCGCCATCTGGGCGATCGTGTCAAACCCATCAGTCGGGGGAGTGTCGAGAATGCCGTACTCATAGAGTGCCTGCAAACGACAGGCTTCATTGGCGGGCAGAGAAACAGAAGTCATAGGCCATTGCTCCTTAGAGCATAGAAGCCGGTGGACATGGACCGACAGGGGGCAGGGAACGTACCCTTGAGAGTACCCAGGTTAAATATGTTGGTTGCTACTTCAGGGGTGAAACCAGCGTTGTAGCAGAGGCGCTGTAGCTAGGGCAACGTGCCTCTAGCTAGGGTGACCCTTGAGCCACAGTCAACTGTGGCAAGGGTCAAGTTTCTAAGCACAGTGGCCGTTGCTACAGCTTAGGACACCGACCATCCCATCGTCCTCAGAGAATTCTCACCCTGGAGTCTCAGCGGTACTCAGTATTCCTGACCGGTGTCGAGCCATGGTTGGTGCAATGGTCAGAGTCTGTTGAGTTAGCCCTAGCCCGGCTGCCGAGGGCCAACGTTGGGGATTGATAAAGCTCTGAGAATTTGTAAAGCTCTAGCGATCGCCGAGATAAAATAACCACACCGGTTTGTGGCGATCAGCGATCAGCTTTAGCCTACTCAAAGTCTCCTTTGCAACCCCAGAGTGAGCTAATGCGATTTCTTGTTTCACCACGGCTATGACCCATTGGATACTTCGGATTGCGCCTCGCTTCGCCAAGATCGTCACCCTGGCTGGTCTGGTAGTTGTCTTTGCAACCGACGCCCTGACGCCTTTGGGTTTCGCCCACGGCACCCTCTACCCGTTGGTGGTGATGGTGGCCGCACTGTCGCGGCGAGAGCGGTGGGTCCTGGGCACAGTGGCGGCAGCGGTGGGGTTAGCAGGGTTGGGCTTTTGGATCTCGCCCCCCGCCCCCGTCGGGTTTCCGATCGCCTACGTCCTTGCCAATCGGCTGCTCTCAGTGGTGGCGATCGTCACCACTGGTGGCCTGACGCTAATGGTTTTGCGCTATCTGAAGCAGGTCAAAGCGGCTCAACGGGCGCTCAGCGAGACCTACGACACGCTGCGATCGCAGCAGACCCTGCTCGAAATTGCTAGCGAGGTGGGCCATATGGGGGGCTGGCTGGTGCGGTTGCCCGAAGCGATCTCCATTTGGTCCGATGAGGTCCGCCGCATCCATGAAGTTGGCCCCGACTTCTCGCCCACCGTGGAGCAAGGCCTAAACTTCTACGCCCCAGAGTACCGCGATCGCATTGCCGAAGTCTTCACCGCCTGTGCCCAACAGGGCATCCCGTTCAACGAAGAACTGCAAATTATCACCGCCCAAGGCAATCGGGTTTGGGTACGCGCCATTGGCCAGCCCATCCGCAATGCCCAGGGCCAGATCACCATTGTGCAGGGAGCATTTCAAGACATCACCGATCAAAAGCAGGCCGAGGCTTCCCTCGAGCGCAGCGAGCAGCGGTTTCGCCAGTTGGCCGACGCCATGCCCCTGATCGTCTGGACCGCTGACGCTACCGGCGTGCTCGATTACGCCAGTCAGGCCCTGCACCGTTATACCGGCATTTTAGACCCCGAACCTAACCCGAGTCAGATTTGGCTGACCCTGCTGCACCCCGACGATCGCGATGCCTGCCTAGCCGTATGGACCGAGGCGGTGCAGACCGGCAACCACTATACCTTTGAGTTTCGACTGCGCCGCTACGACGACACCTACCGCTGGCACCTAGTGCAGGCCATACCCATTCGCGATGAGGCCGGCCAGATTATTAAGTGGTATGGTGCCGCCACCGACATTCACGCACAGAAGGAGCTAGAGCAGGAGGCCCGTCACCTGGCTGATCACTTCAACACCATTTTAGAGAGCATCACCGATGCTTTCTTTACCCTCGATCGCCAGTGGAATTTTACCTTCCTTAACCGCAAGGGCGAACAGCTTTTGCGACGCCAGCGAACTGAGTTGCTGGGCAAATCGCTGTGGGATGAGTTTCCCGAGGCTGTTGGCACCACTTTTCAACAGCAGTTTGAGAACGCTATGAACCAGGGGCGATCGGTGGAATTCCGAGAATTTTATCTGCCCTTAAACTGCTGGTTTGAGGCGCGGGTCTATCCGTCCGAGCAAGGGTTAGCCGTATATTTTCAAGATATTAGCGATCGATTGGCTATCGAAGAGCATCTGCGCCAGGCCCAACGCCTTGAGTCGGTAGGCCAACTGACTGGCGGCATCGCCCACGACTTCAACAATCTGCTCACGGTCATTTTGGGCAACGCCGAGCTGCTCAGCGAAATGCTAGAGGCCGACTCCCGCTTACACCCTCTAGCAGAGATGATTGGCAGTGCTGCCAAACGAGGGGCCGACCTCACCCAGCGACTGCTGGCCTTTGCCCGCCGCCAGGCCCTTGAGCCCGAAGCAGTCAACGTCAACCAGTTAATTGCCCACATGGATGGGCTGCTGCGCCGCACCCTGGGCGAACACATTGAAATCGAGGTAGTGCAGGGGGCAGGCCTCTGGCCTGCTCTAGTCGACCCATCGCAGCTCGAAAGTGCCCTCCTCAATCTCTGCCTCAACGCCCGCGATGCCATGGTCCAAGGCGGTCGCCTGACGATCGAAACCGCCAATATGCACCTCAACCAAGACTACGCCAATCAGCATATGGAGGTGGTGCCTGGGCAGTACGTCATGGTGGCGGTGTCAGATACTGGCACCGGCATTGCCCCCGAGCATATGGAGCGGGTGTTTGAGCCCTTTTTCACCACCAAAGAAAAGGGCAAAGGCACCGGCCTAGGGTTGAGCATGGTCTATGGCTTCATTAAGCAGTCTGGGGGCCATATTAAGGTCTATTCAGAACTCGGCCAGGGCACCACTTTAAGAATGTATTTGCCTCGATTTTGGGGCGGAGATCAGGCAAAGCCCCAGCGACCCGGCGGGGCGGTGAGTGGTGGAGCAGAGCTAATTTTGCTAGTCGAAGACGATGATCTGGTGCGCCGTTACGCCCAAGACCAGCTAACGGAGCTTGGCTATCGGGTGCTGATCGCCGACAATGGCCTCGCCGCCCTCGCCATTCTGCGTCAGCGAGACGACATTGACCTCTTGTTTACTGATGTGGTTATGCCTGGCGGCATGAGCGGTCGCGAGCTAGCCGATCAGGCGCTACAACTGCGGCCCCAGTTGCGGGTGCTATACACCTCTGGCTATACCGAAAATGCCATCGTCCACCAGGGTCGCTTAGACCCCGGTGTGCACCTGTTGACTAAGCCCTACGGTCGAGCTGAACTCTCGCTGAAAATTCGGGCTGCCCTAGCCGCAGAGCGCCATTCATGATGCCATTCTTTTGCCGCGATCGCCTCACAGTAGCGGCAGTCGCGGCAGTAGCGGCAGTCGCGGCAGCGATCGCACCATCGCTTCAGGGCAATTTCCGCAGTAACTTAGAGGGTTGTAGCCAACGGTATGGGCAGCCTATCGTTGGGCGATGCCATCTAGAGACTGCGGCCTTAAATTTTCCATGCCCTAGGGTCAGTCAAAGAGCATTCAAAACAGTTCACTATACACTAAGGGCAAACTAAGGACGACTTGAGCATCTTAGGTAAAGCGGCTGAGCACACCCCCTGGGCTGGTGCTACCCGCCCCAAAAATTTGTGATGTGCTAGATGAGCAAGCAGAGTTGGGCAGAACCGAGCAGGCCGCAGCAGAATAGGGGCAGTGACCCCTTAGGCCGCAGATAGGGGAGCAGGGAGCGAAAAAGAATCATTGTGATGGGGAGGAGATAGAGCAGGGATGAGCGATCGCCGCCTACTAATTCTGGATGACGACCCCATGATCGGGGAAACCATTCAGCGGATTGCCGAATTTGCTGGGCTAGAGGTGCACTTTACCCCCGACCCCACCCGGTTCTTCAGCCTGCTGCACGAGTGGCAGCCCACCCACATTGCCCTCGATCTAGTCATGCCAGCCATGGATGGGTTGCAGGTGATGGCCAAGCTGGCTAAGCTGTCGTGCCGAGCCAGAATTATTATCACCAGCGGCGTAGGTAGTCGAGTACTCGACGCTGCCGGACGCTCAGCCGCCGAGCACGGCCTCGACATTGTTGGGGTGTTGGCCAAGCCCTTTTCACCGACCCAACTGCGAGACCTGTTGGTAGGTCATACCGCCAGTGCCCCTGAGCCACCCAGCGCAGCAGCAGCCCCTGATCCCCTTCAATGCCCCGAGCTCACCGTAGCCGACCTTGAGCAAGCCCTTGACCGACGGGAGTTTGTGCTGGCCTACCAACCCAAGGTACTATGCACCACTGGCGAACTGGCGGGGTTTGAGGCCCTAGTGCGGTGGGCGCATCCCACCTATGGCCTGCTGCTGCCGGGGCGCTTTATTCCGCTGGCCGAAAGCTGCGATCTGATTGATCCCCTCACAGACCAGGTGATTGATCAGGCGCTGGCCTGGTTTAGGTCATTCTGTGGCCAGACTAAGCCAAACGGGGCCAGGCTGGGGTCAGAAACCTGCGATCGCCTCGTGCTGTCGGTCAATATCTCGGCCCGTACTCTAGGTAATGGCACCCTGTTTGAACGGGTCTATGAGCAATGCCAGGCCCAAGCCCTCGACCCCACCCGGCTAATTTTTGAACTCACCGAAACCAGCGCTATGGATGACCCTGTAGCCTCCCTCGATCTACTGACTCGCCTGCGGATGATTGGCTTTCATCTGTCCATTGACGACTTCGGCACCGGCTTTTCGTCAATGTTGCAATTGGTGCGGCTACCGTTTTCAGAAATTAAGGTCGATAAATCCTTTGTCATGACGGCGATGAATTCTCAGGAGTCACGCACGGTGGTGAAATTTATTGTCGATCTGGGCCATAGTCTGGGGCTACGCTGCACCGCTGAGGGCGTCGAAGATGCTCAAACCCTAGACTACCTAACTGAAATTGGCTGCGATTTGGCCCAGGGCTACCACATCGCTCGCCCCATGGCGAGCGATGTGCTTTGGACCTGGCTCTCTTCACGCTAGGTCGGTCAATACTCAATCGAGCAGGTCGCTGGGTTACCCCGCCACTACAAAATTGACCAGCTTGCCCGGTACCACAATCACCTTTTTGATCTCTTTACCCGTCAGGTAGCGCTGGGCCGCCTCTGACTCGCGGGCATATTTTTCGAGGGCCGCTTTGTCCGAGTCGGCAGGGACCTCCAAGGTGCCGCGCGTTTTGCCCATAATCTGGATCACTAAAGTAATCTCATCCACGACCAGGGCAGTGGGGTCAAAGACGGGCCAGGGGGCACGGTGGATAGAGTCTTCGTTGCCCAGCTGGTGCCAGAGTTCATCGGCCAGATGGGGGGCAAAGGGAGCCAGCAGCAGCACCAAGGCTCGCACCCCCTCGGTATAAACTGGAGACTCTTTGGCCGCAGAATCGGTTAGCGCATTACTGAGCTTCATTAGCTCCGAGACGGCGGTGTTGAACTGGTAGTCGCCGTCGATGTCTTCGGTAATTGCCTGAATGGCAGTATGAATGGCGCGACGCAGGGTTTTCTCGTCCTTAGAGAGATCGGCGGAGTCGGGTAGGGGCGCACGGCTGTGCGCCCCTACGGTGTTGATGTATTCGGTGACCAGCCGCCACACCCGATTGAGAAAGCGGAACTGCCCCTCCACGTCAGCGTCGTCCCACTCCAGATCTTTCTCAGGGGGCGCTTTGAAGAGAATAAACATGCGGGCGGTGTCGGCCCCGTATTTGGTCAGCACCGCCTTGGGGTCAACGCCGTTGTACTTCGACTTCGACATTTTTTCGTAAAACACCTCCAGGGTATCGCCGGTGTCAGGGTCGACTGGATTCGTCGGATCAGCAACATCCTCAGGGGCGACGTATCTGCCGGTTTTTGGGTTTTTGTAGGCGGTGTTTTGCACCATGCCCTGGGTCAGCAGCCGCTGGAAGGGTTCGTCGCAGGACAGCAGACCGCGATCGCGCAGCACCTTGGTAATAAACCGCGAGTACAGCAGGTGCAAAATGGCGTGCTCAATGCCGCCCACATACTGGTCTACGGGCATCCAGCCGTTGGCCTTGATTGAGTCAAAGGCTTGCTCGGGATTCTTTGCATCGGTGTAGCGCAAAAAGTACCAGGACGAGTCAATAAACGTGTCCATGGTGTCGGTTTCGCGCCGGGCAGGGCGGTTACAAGCCGGGCAAGGCACATTTACCCAGTGCTCTAGCTGAGCCAAGGGCGACGCACCCCGCCCCGAAAACTCTACATCTTCGGGCAGGGTGACGGGTAGCTGCTCATCGGGCACGGGCACAATGCCGCACTCGGGGCAGTGCACCACCGGAATTGGCACTCCCCAGTAGCGCTGGCGGGAGATTAGCCAGTCGCGCAGGCGGTAGTTGGCCTCGCCCTGCCCCTTTTCGTTGGCTTCTAGCCAGGCGATCGCCGCTGCCACGCTCTGCCCCTCACCCTTGCCAGCCGGGGTTCCGTCCAGGGGCCCAGAGTTGACCATCACCCCTTCTCCCGCCCAGGCGGTAGTCATGGTGTCGCCATTGAGGGTGTCCCCCTCCGGCTGTACCACCACCGTCACCGGCAGATTAAACTTGCGGGCAAACTCAAAGTCGCGCTGGTCGTGGGCGGGCACCGCCATAATCGCCCCGGTGCCATAACCCATCAGCACGTAGTCGGCAATCCAGATCGGGATTTTGGCCCCGTTCACGGGGTTCACGGCGTAGCTACCGGTCCACACGCCGGTTTTTTCGCGGTCTTCGGCGGTGCGATCGATCTCGCTCTTGGCGGCGGCGGCTTTGCGGTAGTCATCTACGGCAGCGACGCGATCGGGGGCGGTCAGCTTTTCGACCAAAGGATGCTCGGGCGACAGCACCATAAAGGTAGCCCCCCACAGGGTGTCAGGCCGGGTAGTAAACACCGGCAGGGCATCGCCCGCCTCGGTGGTAAACACGACCTGAGCACCAGTCGATTTGCCAATCCAGTTGGCCTGCATGGTGCGTACCCGCTCGGGCCAGCCGGGCAGCTTGTCTAGGTCTTGCAGCAGCTCCTCAGCGTAGTCGGTAATTTTGAGGAACCACTGGCGCAGCAGTTTTTTCTCGACCAGGGCACCCGATCGCCAGGATTTACCCTCGCTATCCACCTGTTCGTTGGCCAGCACTGTCTGGTCGATAGGGTCCCAGTTGACTGCGGCCTCTTTCTGGTAGGCCAGGCCCATCGTCAACATTTGAATAAAGATCCACTGGGTCCAGCGGTAGTAGTCCGGCGCACAGGTGGCCACCTCCCGATCCCAGTCGTAGGAGAGGCCCAGCTCTTGCAGTTGCGCCCTCATCTGGTCAATGTTTTGGTAGGTCCACTGGGCGGGGTGAACACCGCGATCGATCGCCGCATTCTCGGCGGGCAACCCAAAGGCATCCCAGCCCATGGGGTGCAACACCCGGTAGCCCTGCATGCGCCGCACCCGCGCCACCACGTCGGTAATGGTGTAGTTGCGCACGTGGCCCATGTGCAGGTTTCCTGACGGGTACGGAAACATCGACAGGGCGTAGAACTTCGGCTGATCGGGGTTTTCTATGGCTTTGTCTAGCCCCTGCTCGGCCCAAACCTGCTGCCACTTCTGCTCGATCTCTGCGGGGTTGTATTTGGACTCCACCGTCCCTGGCTCCTACTGCTGCACTGCTGCGATGTTCCCCATGATAGACGGGAGTGGGAGGGGGATTGCAAAGATTAGTGGATGCTGCGATCGCAGCGTCCACTAATCTTTAATTTCATCGGCAAAGCTGGCCCGGCGCTTAAACATAAACGGCCCTGCCAGCGACCCCCACAGATGCTCATTGGTCTCCGGGTCGCGGCCCCGGTCCCAGCTGATGAACTGGTCGGCATCGATTTCAAACTCACTGTCTAAGTAGGTGAGCTTGCCATTGCGGGTGACCATACAGGCGTTGCCCGGTTCTACCGCGCCCTTAAAGCTGTGGCCGGTCCAATGAACGATCATGTTGCAGCCAGGAGTTTTCTCAAAGTGGTCGGGGGTGAGTTTGGCGAGCTGATCTAGGTCACGAGACGCACCGTAAAAGGCTTCGCCCTGGGGCAGGGTGTAGTTCTCAATTAAAATGTGGTCGCCCTGGGCGCTGAGCCGCATGCCGCGAGCCCGGTAGGGCTGGTTAATCTGAAAATCGTAGGCTTGCTCAATGTAGAAGCCTAGGCCATTTAAAGTCTCGGTGGGCAGGGGGCGCATGCAGACGCGAATGTGGGCAAACAGGGGCGGGTTGTCGAAGGCCTGTTGCTGATTACTAAAGTCTGCCGCCATCCAGCGGGCCAGGGTGTGAATATCGGTGGCGTGGGTCATGGATGGGTGTAGAAAGCGTCATGGTAAGGTTGACCCTAGTTTACAGGGTCGGCGGTGTCGCCCTGGGAGAATGCTGGCATGAAGAAGCTCCATATCGCTCTGTCTACTGAGGACATTGCCGCCTCTGTGGCCGATTATTCGGTCCGTTTGGGCTGCCATCCCGATCTGGTGGTCGAGGGAATTTATGCCCTTTGGCGGACGGACCAACTCAATCTTTCAATTCGTCAGGCGGCTGGAGTGCCACCGGGGCAGCTGCGCCACCTAGGCTGGGAGGATGACGAGGCTGAGTCATTTTCAATGGATAAAGATGTTAACGGCATTATCTGGGAGCGCTTTGCCGCCCACCACCAGGCTGATGAGATCAACGAGATCTGGCCAGAAACGAACTATCGGGTTGAAACTGGAGCGGGAGAATAACTCGCGGCGGGGCGATCGCGTTTCAACGGCGCTCTGCTCTGCAACTTTGCTTCACCCCGCGCTGATCAGCTTAGACAATGCCGAGATCTGGCTTCCACTCAATTACCCCACGGAATCTTTGCGATGACAACTAACCCCACAGCTGAGACCTTTGACCTGCGTATCGAACTGCTCGACAGCGATCCGCCGATCTGGCGACAGGTGTGCCTTCGGGGTGATGCCTCCTTGGAGGCGCTGCACCAGGTGTTGGCGGCAGCGATGGGGTGGTCTGGGGAGGCCGATCACGTCATTAAAGGGCAAGGGCAAAGTCTGAAAAATGGTGAGGAAAGAACCCTCTCTACCCTGCTTACCCAGCCCGGCGACAGCCTGATCTATACCTACGCCCCAGCCCAAGGCTGGCTGCATAAGGTTACTCTCGAATCTGTCACCCTTGAATCGATTGACTCTGCTCAAGGCGCGGTGCCCCGCTGCACCGCCGGAGAGCGCCAGTGCCCGCCCGAATTTTGCCAGGGCGTGTGGGACTATGTCGATCTGCTCGATCGCCTCAGCGATAGCGGCGATCCTGACGAAGTCGATGCCCTCTGGCAAAAAGTCGGCTACGACTTTGACCCTGAATACTTTGATCTGGCCGCCGCCAATCAGCGCTTGCAGGAGCGATCGCAGTTACCCACCAGCTAGTAGTTTGCCAAACGACGGGTCAGTGGGGGTCACGGTTCGCGGTTCGCGGTTGACCGTGAACCCACTATATAAACCACAGATTCCGTCAGCACCAGCTTGACTAACTGTTAACCCTCCTATCGGCTTATACCATCAGCACCGCCCGGTAGCGAACTTTGTTGTCTATCACCCGCTGAAGTACCTCATTCACCTGGTCTAACGGAAACGTTTCAACCAGGGGTTGAATGCCGAATTTCTCTACCACCTGGAGCATTTCCATAATCACGGCGGGGCTGCCGATTTCAGACCCCATGATGCGGCGCTGTTTTGAGGTCAGCGGTGTAATTGGAATGGTCAGCGGTTCATTGGGAATCCCCACAAACACGAAGGTGCCGTTGGAGTCGAGATAGTTCACGTAGCCCAGCCAGTCGAGGGCCTGGTTGGCCGTGTTGATGATGATATTCAGCTTGTTGGCTGGCAAAGGAGGAGAACCCCCAGGTGGCACCAAAATGGCCTCATGGGCACCCAACTGGGTGGCAAACTCTGCCTTGTCAGCGGAGGTGGTAAATACGGTCACTCGATTGCCTAGGCGGCTGGCAAACTGAACGGCCAAATGGCCTAGGCCGCCGATGCCAATCACGCCGATCTCTTGCCCCGAGGTCATCCCCGCATTGCGTAACCCGGCATAAACGGTGACCCCACCGCAAAGAATTGGCCCGGCGGCCTCATCTGAGACCCCCGACGGCAACGTAAACGCAAAGCGCGAATCGACCACCATGTAATCGGCAAAGCCACCATAGCCGCTGACAATTAGCCCTTCAGCCTGATCGCAGAGGTTGTGGTTGCCTCTCAAGCAATCTAGGCAGTGCATGCAGGCGGCTTGCTGCCACCCGACACCCACGCGATCGCCCCGCTGCAAGTGGGTGACTAGAGAGCCAGTCTCAACCACCTCGCCGATCACCTCATGGCCTGGCACCAGCGGGTAGCGCGACAGGCCCCAGTCGTTGTGGATCATGTGAATGTCAGAATGGCAAATGCCACAGGCCAGCACTTTAATGGCGCAATCGAAGGGCTTCAGCGGTGCCGCTGCAAAGCTAAAGGGTTGCAGCGTGGCACCGGGTTCGAGCGCGGCTAGGGCATTGATTTGCATAGTTTTTCTGAAGGCAATTTCTTTGGGGCGATTTCAGATATTGGCACTATCTCCCAGGTCGCTTGTGTAGCCTAGGCAGCGATCGCACCTCTAAACTGCATCTCGAATGTCGGCCACCAGCGCATCGATCGCCTCGGTAGTCGTGTTCCATGCGCACATTAGCCGCGCTCCATCGGTGCCAATAAAGGTATAAAACTTCCAGCCCCGGCGGTAGAGCTCGTCCGTTAAAGCCTGGGGCATTTGCACAAACACCCCATTGGCCTGGCGGGGAAACAGCATTTTCAGCTCAGGAATTCCCTGAAGCTGCTGCTCTAGATAGGCGGCCATCCGGTTGGCGTGGGCAGCGTTGCGCAGCCAGGCTCCGGTTTCTAGCAGCCCCAGCCAAGGGGCCGAGATAAACCGCATTTTGGAGCACAGCTGCCCTGCCTGCTTGCAGCGGTAGGCAAAATCTTCGGCCAGCGCTTTGTCAAAAAACAAAATGGCTTCGCCAATGCCCATGCCGTTTTTGGTGCCGCAGCAGCACAGCACATCAATGCCCGCCCGCCAGGTAAGTTCGGCTGGAGTTTTGCCCGAGGTCACCAATGCGTTGGCAAAGCGCGCCCCATCCATATGCACTTTGAGGCCATAGCGGCGAGCCAGGTCGCTGAGGGCCGCCAGTTCATCGACGGTATAGAGGGTGCCCACTTCGGTGGCCTGGGTGAGGCTAATCACCTTAGGTTTGGGGTAGTGAATGTCGGTACGCTTAGTGATTAGCTGCTCTACGTGGGTCGGGTCAAGCTTGCCATTGTCGCCCTGGGCCAGCAGCAGCTTCGAGCCGTTGCTGGCAAACTCGGGCGCACCGCACTCGTCGGTTTCCACATGGGCCAGCTCGTGGCAAATAACGCTGTGGTACGACTGGCATAGTGACGCCAGGGTGAGCGAGTTGGCCGCCGTGCCGTTGAAAACAAAAAACACGTCGCAGTCGGTTTCAAAAATATCCCGAAATTTGTCGGTGGCGCTTTGGGTCCACTCGTCATCGCCGTAGGCAGGCACATCCCCCTGATTCGCGGTTAGCAGGTAGTCTAGTGCCTCGGGGCAAATGCCAGAATAGTTGTCGCTGGCAAACTGAATGGGGCGCGGGGTCGGTGGGGCAGTGATCATAGCGTCAATGGGGTTAAGGGTGTTTTGAGGATAGCCTGGGGCGCGATCGCTGTCTGTCAGGCTTTGCCAACGCGCAGCGGCTCCAGAAAATCAACGGATTTAACAAGGTAAGGGGGCAAGGTGGACAGAATCTGGCAGTGGGCCAGGGCCGAGGGTGATGACGGGGGGATGGAGTAAGATTGGAGAGCTACAAAAGCGTTAGACCACAACGGGATTGGGGATCGGGCTATGGCGGATGGGTTGCGCTGGATTGGGTTGACGGCGGCAGCGGCGGGGGTGTTGGTAGCCCTCAACGGCGGTAGCTTGGCTCCGTTGGGGAGCGCACCTGCCCAGGCCCAAGATGGCGGTAGCATTACGCTGCGATCGGACATTCAAGAGGCTAATGCTGCCACGGGCATCATCACGGCTCGCGGCAATGTGCAGATTGACTACCCTAGCCGCAGCATTCAGGCCACCTCTGCCCAGGCCGACTATTTCAGCAATGAGCAGCGCATTGTGCTCAGCGGCAACGTTGTTGTCACCCAGGAGGGCAACACACTGCGGGCCGAGGTCGTGACCTATCTCATTGAAGAAGACCGTTTTGTGGCCACCCCCCGCCCCAATGCTCAGGTCGAGGCCGTTTATACGCTACCCGCCGCCCCTCCTAGACCCGCTCAGGACGGAGGAACTACCGATCGCCCACCTACCCCCCGTCCACCTACGGTGCTTGATGTCAGCCCGGTTGCCCCTGCGCCCCAACCGACTGCGCCCTAAGTACATGATCTAAATTGTCTTGACGCGCTAACCCTCTGCCCATAAGCGCTTGATTGAGCCCTAAAGCTGCCCTTCACAGGTGAATCGCGCCTGTGAAGGGCTAGCGTGCCCATAAACGCGTCTACGGGTGAGGGGTCTGAGCCACTTTAGCCCTGGCAACCACAGTGCTAGGCTGCATAGGTTGTTTGTGTAGGCTATTTTGTGTGTTGTCATCCCCCTAAAGGTAGGTTTCAGTTTATCTTGCCTTTATTCAGGCCTCGGAAATAAAGAATATTGTGAAAAGTGGTCTTTCTAGGTTGGCGATCGCAGTAACCAGCCCAGATATGATGAGGCCAACACATGTCGTAGCACAATAAAACCGCTTTAGGTTTTCTGTGCGTTGGGTGTTTCCCTGGCTAAGTTGAAATTTATCGCCTAGCTCATTGGCTGGATAATTGCTTCCAGAACTGCATCCCAACTAGGAGCATCTGCACCAAAAAACATTTTTTAGGACCTGCTTAGGTCTGTAAATTTTAACTGCCAAAACAAGGCTAAGCAGGCTCGGCGTTGTTTTGTGGTGAGTTTTTTCTGCGGCCTGAGTAACGCAGGATGAGTTTTAAATTGTGCAGATGTTACTGATATCTGCCCTATTGTTGTGCATCAAAAAATAAATTTCTTAGTTCCTGTTCATCATTTCTGAATAAAATTTCATCATTCAAGCCAACATGCTTACTCACTTTTTACGTCTCCCAAGCCCATCAAAATCGGTGCCTAGGGTTAGCATTTTAGCTAAATTAACTAGAAAGATTCAGTCAAGTCTGCGACTTCTGCGGGGCGATCCTCGATTTTTAGCGATGAGTTGGTTGGCCCGCTTCATTGTGGTACGGGAGTGGGTAGCCAATCGCGGCAGCTACCGGGCTCCAGCGGCAATTGATGCGGCGGCAATTCAAGCAGCCGAGGGTGGTGCCTTAGAAAGTCCTACCCAAGTAGCTGAAATTATGCAAAGCCAGGGGTATTACGTTGGGTTTGCGCTTCAAAATTGTATTCTGCAAGATTTACTCACCTTCGCGGAGACTATGCCTTGCTATACCAATCGCAATCCGGCTCTGCCCTTTTTTATTAAACATAGAGAGCAGTGTGAGCAAAAACTAGATGCTCCGCTGCTGGTAGCAAGTTATTTAGACAGCCACGAGGCGTGCAATGCCTATCAAAGACTCAAAACCGATCCTTACCTACTGGCTGTGGCCAGCCAGTACCTCAACCATCCAGCCGTTTACCTGCGTGGCGAATTGGCTTGGGGAATTCCGGCTCCCAATACACTGACTGAAAAGATCAATATGGCGCGAGTTTATCACTGCGACATAAATGACTTTAAAACGGTTAAATTTTTCTTTTACCTCACGGATGTGGGGGAGGGTGAAGGCCCCCATGCTTATATTAGAGGCACTCACCGCCATCGGCAGCTGGGCCACCAGTGGATCGGTCAGGGCTGTGCAGCTATTGATGATGAAGTTCTGCTAGAAACCTATGGACGCGATCGCGTCCATGTGGTGACCGGGCCAGCGGGGCTAGGCTTTGCTGGAGATCCTTACTGCCTACACAAAGGGAGCGTACCGTACCAAAAACCCCGGCTGCTGTTACAGCTTGAGTTTGGCATTTACCCTTACCGCATTTGGTACTTTTAGAGTTTGCTATGCTTGAGCTGCCTAACGCTGATACGAATGACGGGGTAGTCTGTCGTTTTTAAAACAACCGTTGCAGACCACGGGTTGTAGCACCCCGATGGCTTGGAGTTTCCAGCGTCAAACCATACCAGATCAGGATACAGATAATGGCGATCGCTCAACTCGATACTCCTGCACAGACATCCCCCAACGTTGCCTACTTGGTCAATCAGTACCCCAAGGTCAGTCATAGCTTTATTCGTCGTGAAATTGCGGCCCTTGAAGCTCAGGGGCTAACGATAGCCAGGTTTTCAATTCGCTCCTGTGCCGATGAACTGGTAGACCCCGACGACATCAAAGAGCTAGCCAAAACTCAGATTGTGCTAGACCATCCCCGGTCTAAGCTACTGCTTACCATCGCCCGGGTTGTGCTACAACGACCCATGGCGTTTGTGGCCGCCCTTAGCTTAGCCTTTCAGCTTGGTTTGAAGGATGAATCGGGGCCGTTGTATCACCTGGCCTATCTGGCCGAAGCCTGCGTGCTGCTGGCCTGGTTTGAGGCCGCCAACATTGACCATGTGCACGCCCACTTTGGCACCAACTCAACGACCGTAGCTATGCTGTGCCATGCCCTGGGTGGGCCACGCTACAGCTTTACGGTGCATGGGCCAGAGGAGTTTGACAAGGTGAGGGCGATCTCACTGGCCGAAAAAATCAGGCGTGCCAGTTTTGTGGTGGCGATTAGCTCCTTCGGCAAGAGCCAGTTGTATCGCTGGACGGCCCTGGAGGACTGGCCCAAGATTCAGGTTGTGCACTGCGGGCTTGACCAGGCATTTCTCGCCCAAGACTATACGCCCATTCCGGAGCAGCGCCACCTGGTCTGTGTGGGGCGGCTCAGCGCTCAGAAAGGCCATCTGCTGTTGCTGGAAGCCGTCAGGCAGCTGGTGGAGGCTGGCTATCGGTTTACGGTGACGCTGGTGGGCGATGGCGAAATGCGATCGCAGGTCGAAGAGCTACTGGTCACCTACGGTCTACAAGACTGCGTTTCGATTACGGGCTGGGCTGCCAGTCAGGAGGTTAAAGCTCAGCTCCTCAAGGCCCAAGCGCTGGTGCTGCCCAGTTTTGCCGAAGGCCTGCCCGTGGTGATTATGGAGGCTCTGGCCCTAGGACGACCCGTAATTACGACCTCGATTGCCGGCATTCCTGAACTGGTAGAGACGGGGGTAAATGGCTGGCTGGTTGTTCCCGGATCGGTTGAATCGCTGGTCGAGGCTATGGGCGCTGCCCTCAACACCTCGCCAGCAGAGCTAGAGCAGATGGGCCAGGCGGGTATCAAAAAAGTGGCCCAGCAGCACAACATTGACCAGGAGGCTGCCCATCTGGCGCGACTTTTTGTCAAAAGCGGTCTCAGCTAGATAGGTTTTGTGCGTTCATGGGGCCTGGTGCGTAGGACATCAATGTCCTGGCCTGACCCATTGGGGTGACCACTTAGAGTAGGGAATAGCTTTGATACAATTTACGAAGCTCAATCAAACCCTACCGGCCTAGGCTCGCCCTTGAAAATCGTACTCGACAATGTTCAAAAGACCTATGGCAAGCGTCAGGTGGTTAACCGCGTTAGCCTGTCGGTGGCCCAGGGCGAAATTGTCGGGCTGCTGGGGCCAAACGGGGCGGGCAAGACCACGACGTTTTATATGGCCACAGGGCTAGAGCGGCCCGACGGCGGCAAGGTTTGTCTAGACCAGATCGACATTACCGATTTGCCCATGCACCAGCGGGCACGCCTGGGCATCGGCTATCTGGCCCAGGAGCCGAGTATTTTTCGCAATTTGTCGGTAGCCGACAATATTTTGCTGGTGATGCAGCAGACGCGGGTGCCCCCAGACGAATACGGCGATCGCCTGCAAGACCTGCTCAAAGAATTTCGCCTTGAGAAAGTAGCCAACACCCTAGGTATTCAGGTGTCGGGGGGGGAGCGGCGGCGCACAGAGTTGGCCCGATCGCTGGCATCTGGCCCCGAAGGCCCCAGCTTTTTATTTCTCGATGAGCCCTTTGCGGGGGTAGACCCGATCGCCGTGGCCGAGATTCAGGAGATTGTCTCGAAGCTGCGCGATCGCGACATGGGCATTCTCATCACCGATCACAACGTGCGCGAAACCCTGCGGATTATTGATCGGGCTTACATTATGAGTGACGGGCAAATTCTGGCCTCTGGCAACGCCGATGACCTCTCAAACAACCCCCTGGTACGCGAACACTACCTCGGCAAAGACTTCGCCATTTAGCGACCCGCTATGCTGAAGTTGTTGGCCTGCGCCTTTTCGCCCTCCCGTCCTTACCCCTGACCTATGGCCTCAGCCCCCTCTACCCCCTACTCCCGCCCCCGCCTTGGCTTATCGATCCTGACAGTGATGGATCGCTACATTGCCAAAGAGCTGACCATGCCGTTTTTGTTTGGGGTAGGTGCGTTCTCGTCCATTGGTATTTCCATTGGGGCGCTGTTCGAGCTGATTCGCCGCATTACCGAGTCGGGGCTGGCGATTACCCTGGCGGTGCAGATTTTTGTGCTCAAACTGCCCGAATTCATTGTGCTGGCCTTCCCCATGTCAACACTGCTGGCCACCATGATGACCTACAGCCGCTTCTCCAGCGACAGTGAGCTGATTGCCCTGCGAGGGGTAGGGGTGAGCATTCGCCGCATTATTACCCCAGCGGTGGTGCTGAGCCTGCTGGTGACGGGGCTGACCTTTGTGTTTAACGAACTGATTACCCCCGCCGCTAACTATCGGGCTGCCATCACCCTGGAGCAAGCGCTCAAATCTGAGCGCCCCCCCTTTCAAGAGCGCAACATTTTCTACCAGGAGTTTCAGCCCGCCCAAGACAACCCCGAGGCTCAAGAACTCAAGCGCCAGTTCTACGCCCGCCGCTTTGACGGCACCACCATGCACGGGCTGACCATTCTCGACTTTTCCCAGGAGGGGCTGAACCAGGTGGTCAGTGCCGAGTCGGCCAACTGGGATGTGGAGAAAAACACCTGGACCTTCTACGACGGCACCATCTACGTTGTCGCCCCCGACGGGTCATTTCGCAACATCATTACCTTCGAAACCCAGGAATTGCAGCTACCGCGTACCCCTCTCGACCTGGCGGGCCGCACTAAAAACGACACCGAAATGAACATTGCTGAGGCTACCGAGCAGCTGGAGCTGGTACGCCAAAGCGGCGACGAAAAGCTGATCCGCCGCTGGCAGATTCGCATTATGCAGAAGTATGCTCTGCCCTTTGTGTGTGTGGTGTTTGGGCTAGTAGGAGCCTCGATTGGGGTGCTGCCCCAGCGCACTAGCCGTGCCACCAGCTTTGGCATCAGCATTGTGATTATTTTTGGCTACTACCTGCTGTCGTTTATCACCAACGCCATGGGTGAGGTGGGCGTGCTGTCGCCATTTCTGTCGGCCTGGTTACCTACACTGCTGGGGCTGGCGATCGGTATTTACCTGCTGCTGCGGGCGTCTAAATAGGGTGCAAGGTTTCAGGTCTTAGGTTTCAGGCAGACCCTGAAACCTAAGACATTGCACCCTATCTTCGATCCCAGATTTGAGCCAGCCACCTTAGAAGAAAAATCCGTCTTGCTCAATTTCTTCGATGGTTTGCAGGCCACGGGTATCGCCCACCTTCAGCAGAGCCGTACGGGCGTCTTCACGAACGCCCAGGTCATCTTCTTCGGCAAAACTTTCAATGAGTGCGTCGATCGCCGTGTGATAGACCACGTTGGAGGGAAGCTCTCGGCAGAGTTGACCTACAGCCCAGGCACAGTTGCTGCGCACCGCCGGTACTGGGTCGCGGCGCAACCCCTCTATCAGGGGAGGAATGGCAATAATCACCGACTCATAGCCCACCTGGGCCATTTGGGCTAGGGCGCTGGCTGCCCAGAGCCGCACCGCCGAAATGTCAGTCCTTAGAGCTTCGATCAGCGGCATCAGCGATCGCGCGTCGTGGGAGTTGCCCAAGGCCCAAACTAGCCCCTTGCGCACATAGCCATTCCAGTCAGTGGAGAGCTGGGTAATCAACGGGTCTACCGCCGACTCATGGGTATTACGGCCCAGGGCGTAGGCAGCGCTGACCCGCACCAGCGGGCAAAGATCGGTGAGCAGCGCCGTCAAAGGTGCCACTGCCCGCCCGTCTTCTACTTCGCAAAAAGCTCGCGCCGCCAGCATCCGCTGCTGCGGATCAGGAGCTGTCAGCAGGGGCAACATAGCGTCCGGATCGTACTGGGGAGTCTGCTCCTCGTCCACGGGGCCGAGGGCATCGAGGGGGTCGGCAAACTCCAGATCTGGGTTCAGGGTAGTGAGATCGTCGTCATACATAGGGCTACTTTATCTGGTTGTGCCGCACTTTTAGCGCCAGGGGGCAGCCTCTGCAAACTTTCGTTAAGCAAGGCCAAGCAGGCGGGCTTTTACGGCTGTTGAGAAACTGAGTAGGTGGGCTGCACTACACCACTGGTCAGCCGTCGGGGGTGGCGATCAAGCCAGCCAAATGAGTGGCACTGTAAAGAACAAGGTCGAGCATTGTGGGTAAGACAGAGCGGCAGTAGTTGGAGTATCAGCGATCGCCGTTATGATCTCGCCCTGCTTGGGAGAGATGCCCGTCACGGGTCTGAGTAGACCTGAAGACATTCCGAAGAATATCCGTAGTTCCCCTTGGTCTGCCAAGGTAGTCGTTAGGATGAGGGCATCAACGGGTCTGACACCTCTAACGGCGAGGACAATGCTCCATCGAGAGAGCAATGCTTCATCCCCACTGACCCGCTACGATCGCATTAGTGGATCAGAATTTTGCCAGACCCAAACAACAACTCCGGCGACGTAATCAAGAGTATGGCAGCTATGGCTTCTCAAACCCAGATTAGAAATTATTTGGCCCACTGGTTTCAGCTAGGTAAACCGGTGGTGCTAGCCGGGAACCGGGGAGAGTGTTTGCCCGAGCCCATCTTCCAAAATGGTCAATACAGTCAGTCCTTTGAAGATTGCTGGCACCAGATTATGGTGACCAGCGGTCAAGATTGTTATCTCAAGGGCACCTCTCAGAGCATTGCGGCCATGCTGTCGCCCACCTGGGAGATTACAGCCTGCGCCCGCTGCGAAATGCCGATTGCCGTTCCCACCGCAGGCACCATGACCGAACTCTGCCCCTGTAACGATCTGCCCACCTGGCCCAATGCCGACGTGCCCATGCCCCGCACCGCCGTCAATGACCAGCGCCAGTTGACCGATTTGCGCCAGCGATTAGACCGAGCCCAAGAACGTTCCGTTGCGCCATCCCGAGACTAACTCCCCGAGACCCATCCCCTAGAAGCGCTAAACCGAGGACGACGCCAGGATCTTTTCGTCTTGGCGAGGGATATCGTAGAGCATAAAGTCGTGGGCCATGGTGGTTTGGGGGAAAATGGCCCGCGCCTCGGCCAGCAGATCGGGCAGTTGAATGTCGTTGCCGGGGGCGTAGCGGGGGCTAAAGTGGGTCATGATCAGCTGCTTAGCCCGAGCGGCGAGAGCTACCTGGGCCGCCATCGTCGATGTAGAGTGGAGCCGCTGGTAGGCCAGGTCAGCATCTCGATGGGAAAAGGTAGCTTCGTGGATTAGCACGTCGGCGTTAGCGGCGAGATCGACAGCGCGATCGCAGTAGATGGTGTCGGTGCAGTACACTAGCTTGCGCCCCACCAGGTCTGGCCCACAGAGGTCGGCCCCATTGATGGTGCGGCCATCGGCGAGCGTGACCCGCTGCCCCTGCTTGAGCTGACCGTAGATTGGCCCTGAGGGAATTCCCAACGCCTGAGCCCGCTTGACATCAAAATGCCCTGGGCGATCGCGCTCCTCAATCCGGTAGCCGTAGGCCGGCACCCGGTGTTCTAACAGGTCGCAGGTCACCCGAAAATCATCATCCTCAAACACCAGCCCCGGCTCGACGGCGTGGATTTTAATCGGTAGCGAAAAGTGGGTTTGCGAGTAGCGGCGACTGGCTTGCAGATAGTCATTGAGGGGCTTGGGGCCATAGATATCGATGCGCTGCTGCCGGTTACCCGCCAAGCCGCAGCTGGCCAGCAGCCCCATCAGGCCAAAGATATGATCGCCGTGCATATGGGTAATAAAAATGCGGCGAATCTGGCTCGACTTAAACTCGCTGCGCAAAAACTGGTGCTGAGTACCCTCACCGCAGTCAAACAACCACACTTCAGCCCGCTGAGGCAGCCGCAGCGCTACGCTCGACACATTGCGCGCGCGGGTAGGCACGCCAGAACTGGTACCCAAAAATGTAATCTGCAACGGAATGGCCTCTAGAAGATAACGGTCTTCCCACCCACCTATCTTGCCACGCCCCTGAGTCAATGGCGGTAGTGGCGACGGAAACCTAGGGCAGAGGCTATGATCAACGCAGCACCGGCTTAGGAGAGGACAGTCTCCCAAGGCAACACCCAACCCGCCCCCCCCGCCCTGCCCCACCCCACCGTTGAGACAACCCTATACCCATGACACTGGCAACCTACTGGCTAACGTTCTTACTGTCTGGGCTGAGCCTAGGGGCCACTGATTTAGGGTTGAAAGCAGAACCGCCGGGGGTGCACTACGCCTACGCTTCCCTGGCGGTCAGTGTGCCTCAATGCCTGGCCTTGGCCGAGCAGGCTTTAATGAGCCAGGGGTTGACCCTAGAGAAAGCAGACCCCAGCAGTATTGGCGGGCGATCGGACAGCGTTACGGCAGTGCTGATCTGCATGGAGCAGCCCCAAGACACGACGGTGATCATCATTGCGGCAAGCGAAGACGATGAGCAAGCCCAGGCCCTGCGCAATGCCCTCATGCAGGGGTTTTAGACCGTGCGAATTGTGGTCTACTGCTACCGGGAGGCAGGCACTGAAATCGCTGTGTTAGCGGGCCTAGATCCAGCCCTGCTGACTTCAGTTCAACAGGTTTACACCGACATAGCCCTGCCGACCGAGCCGGGCTATCGGCCAGAGCGCGATCGCTTGCTCACCGACGTGCAGACTACCCCCACAGACCTGGTTTTAGTTGAAGCCCTAGGGGCTTTGGGCAATGACCCCGAAGAAGTAAGTACCTGGGTCGAGACCTTAGAAACTACAGGCGCTGAAGTCGTCTCGCTAAACGGTTGCCGTGTAGCCTTAGACAGCCTGCTTCAGGGGGCTGAATTGGCAAATCAGCATCGCCGCCGTCGCCTGCGAGCAGGCCATGCCCGAAACCGGCTACAGGCGTTACCTCCCCCTGGCAAGCCCCCCTACGGCTATCGCCGGGGCCAGGGCCGCTACCTGATCGATCGCGCCACCGCCCCGGTTGTTACCGCCTGTGTTAACGAATTTTTGCTCTACGGCTCCCTGCGGGGAGCGGTGCGCTTTATTGAAGGTAAATTTGGCAAGCGCATTTCAGCCTCCACGGGGCGGCGCTGGCTGACTCACCCGGTGTATCGAGGTGACCTGCAATATCAGGATGGCACCGTTCTGCGCGACACCCACGCCGCCATCATCAGCCGCGACGAGGCCGCTCAGATCGATCGCCTGCTGCGCCGCAACCGACCGTTGCCCCCCAGAACGGCAGGAGCCGCGCGATCGCTTGCCGGTCTGGTCACCTGCCAAGAGTGCAGCCAGCCCCTGACCATTTCGAAAACTACCCCACGCGGTCAAGCTAAAAGCTATCTATATTTGCGGCCCAGCGGCTGCTCACGCCGTCCGCGCTGCAAAGCCATTGCCTACGACACAGCATTACACCGCATCGTCGCCGAAATTTGCCAGGTGCTTCCCCAGGCGGTGGCCCAGTTCACCAGCCGTATCCCAGCGGGAGCCCCGGCCCCCTACACGCGGTTGCAGGCAGCGATCGACAGTAAAGAAGCGGCGATCGCTCAGCTGCCCGCCCTAGAAACCTCTGGCATTCTCGATGGCGAAACCGCCGCCCTGCGTCGCTACAAACTGCGTGGCGAAATCTCTGCCCTGCACCAGCAGTTGGCCCAGCTGCCCCCCGTCAACCTGCAAGAGCTATCGCAGTCGGTGTCGATTCCCCAGTTTTGGCTCGACCTGTCGGAGGCCGAGCGCAGGTTTTTCTTCCGCGAATTCATCCGCGACATTCAGCTTGTGCGAGATGGTGATGCTTGGCGAGTAGAGCTAGTGCTGGTATTTTGATCGTCGCTAAAACTCGATGCTGTCGGGGGTGCGAGGGAAGGGAATGACATCGCGAATGTTGCCCATGCCAGTCATAAACTGCACCAGGCGCTCGAAGCCGAGGCCAAAGCCTGCATGGGGCACGGTGCCAAAGCGGCGTAGGTCGAGATACCACCAGTAGTCTTCGATGGGCAAACCGGCCTCAGCGATGCGGCGCTCTAATACGTCGAGGCGCTCTTCCCGCTGGGAGCCGCCGATGATTTCGCCCACCTTGGGGGCCAGCACGTCCATGGCCGCCACGGTTTCGCCGCCGTCGTTGAGCCGCATGTAGAAGGCCTTAATGCCGGTGGGGTAGTCGGTAACGATGGTGGGCTTTTTGAACAGGTCTTCTGCCAGGTAGCGCTCGTGCTCCGATTGCAGGTCAATGCCCCACTCGACCGGGAACTCAAAGGTTTTATCGGCTTTTTCCAGCAGCTTCACCGCCTCGGTATAGGTGATGCGCTCGAAGGTGTTGTTGATAATGTTGTCGGCGGTGGCCAGCACCGAGTCGTCGATCCGCTGGTTAAAGAATTCCATATCCTCCGGGCACTGCTCCAGCACCGAGTGAAAGATGTACTTGAGGAACTCTTCCGCTAAGTCCATGTTGCCGGTCAGGTCACAGAAGGCCATCTCTGGCTCCACCATCCAAAATTCGGCCAGGTGGCGCGAAGTGTTGGAGTTTTCGGCCCGAAAGGTGGGGCCAAAGGTGTAGACATTGCTGAAGGCCATCGCCATGATCTCGGCTTCGAGCTGGCCGCTGACGGTGAGGTAGGCGGGCTTGCCGAAGAAGTCTTGGCTGTAGTCCACCGTACCGGCTTTAGTTTTTGGGGGGTTTGCTAAATCTAAACCGGTGACGGCAAACATTTCGCCCGCCCCTTCGCAGTCACTGGCGGTGATGATTGGCGTGTGCATCCACAGGAAGCCGCGCTCGTTGAAGAACTGATGGATCGCCTGGGCGCAGGCGTTGCGAACCCGGAACACAGCCCCGAGGGTATTGGTGCGCGACCTGAGATGCCCCAGCGTACGCAAATACTCAAAGGAGTGGCGTTTTTTTTGCAGTGGGTAGGTTTCGCCGTCGGCGGTGCCGTAGACGGTAATGCTCTCGCCTTGTAGTTCTACCCGCTGGCCCTTGCCGGGCGACTCGACCAGGGTGCCGCCAATCTCTACTGAAGAGCCGGTGGTCAGATCTTTAACCACGGTGTCATAACCCGCTAGATCGGCGTTGAGCACCACCTGCAACCCCGCCATTGACGAGCCGTCATTCACTTCCACAAAGGTGATGCCCTTGGCCTCGCGCTTGGTGCGCACCCAGCCCTGGATAGTGGTGTTTTGACCTGGTTCGCCAGCGTGCAGAATGTCTCGGATGCGGGGCATAGCAGTAGAGGTTTAAGGTAAAGGGTTCAAGGTGTAAGGTACAAGGTGAAACCCTGGGTCTTACACCTTAAACCTTAAACCTTTACCCAATCATCTGGCCGATCAAAATCTCAATCCCTGTCTACCCCTGTCTACCCCTGTGAGCAAAACCAACGCCGCCCGCCTGCTCGACCGCCTCAAGCTGCCCTATGAGATTCTAGAGTACGAGGTTGACCCCGATGACCTGGCGGCAGAAAGCACCGCCGAAAAATTGGGCCTGCCGCCGGAGCAGGTGTTTAAGACGCTGGTAACCAAGGGCGATCGCAAGGGTGTCTGTCTGGCGGTTATTCCTGGCAGCGCCCAGCTCGACCTAAAAGCGTTGGCGGTGCTAGCGGGCGATCGCAAAACCGACACCGTGCCGCTCAAAGACGTGCAGCCCCTGACTGGCTACATTCGCGGTGGCGTTACCGCGTTGGGCACCAAAAAGGTCTACCCAGTCTATGGGGATGACTCAATGCTCAGGTTTGACAGGATAGCCGTATCGGCGGGCAAGCGCGGTCTAATGCTATGGTTAGCCCCCCAAGACTATGTGACGGCCACCCAAGCAACCCTCGGCGCGATCGCTCGGTTTCAGCCATAGTCCTCCCTGCAACCAGCTCATCCAGTCATTCCCCTATCGCCTGCCCAACATCGGAGGCGTTGCCCAAACGCACGCGTTTCATACAAAAGGTCCAAAAAAAAGGACACCCGTTTCGGGTGTCCCTCACTGCTCCAGCTACAGCACAAAGCAAAATAGCGCAAGCCTACGCCAACTGATGCAGCTCTTCTTCAAGCTGCTGTAGCAGCTGGTCATTGCCCTGGGAGCGAGCCACTTCAATCCGATGCTGAATAGACTGCTGAATGTTGATGCGGTGGGCATAGGCAGCTTCTCTCAACAGATGCCGCCGAGCCTTTAGCCCCGTATCCATCGTCACGCGCCCAGGCTGAAACACCGGCTGGCGTTGGGCAACAGCCTCGGGAGACTGCACTTGCCCGTGGCAATTGGTGCTGTAGGCGACTCCACGATAGGTATAGTTGCCAATGGGTTGAGTTACGGGCAAATGGCTAACGTAGGAGAATTTCATGGGACGACCCCGGTAACGTCCGGTGATCTCACTCTCGCGCACTTCGAGAGAAGGCGGGTTGTAATCGTAATCTACGCCGCGATAGCAAAGTTTCATGTCACGCCTCCTGTTGACAAAGGATTTAACAAACTGCCTAAGCAGGGTGCGTTCCTTCGGGAGTGATCTCCTTACTTCCGTCTAGGGCGCTGCCGGGTGCTTGCCCCAGGTGGCCTCAGATGAACGTCAACGTACTTTCTGTATTCAATTTTACTAAATCTCCCTGATGTCAGCAAGCCATGTCATTTAATTTAAACAGATATCTATCGAAGGGAACAGCTAGCCTGGCAAGGGTTTGAGCCGTAAGGGATGCGATCGCATCACTGCAAATCTTTACTTTTTCAACCCAGCGATCGCCCGTACTTGGCCATCTCTCAAGGGCAAGCAATTTAAACTATGCTGGTTATGTAACGGTTGCTTAACGTGACCACCGTAGCCCTAGGGGGTTCTGGCTCCTATGAAATGCATTATCAATCGCCGAGCGCAGTTTTCAGCCAGCCATCGCTACTGGCTAAGTGACCTGAGCGACGCCGAAAACGCCCAGCGATTTGGCCCTTGCACCAATTTTCCTGGCCACGGCCACAACTACGTGCTCTACGTAGCGATGGCAGGCGACCTCGATGAATACGGTATGGTGCTCAACCTCTCCGACGTCAAGCACGTGATCAAAAAAGAAGTCACGGCCCAGCTCGATTTTTCCTACCTCAACGACGTCTGGCCAGAGTTTCAGCGCACCCTGCCCACCACCGAATTTATCGCCAAGGTGATTTGGGATCGCCTCGCCCCCTATCTTCCCATCGTCAACATTCAGCTCTTCGAACACCCCGAACTCTGGTCCGACTACTCAGGTAATGCCATGGAAGCTTTTCTCACCGTCAGCACTCACTTCAGCGCCGCCCACCGCCTGGCCTCGCCGCGCCTCAGCTATGAAGAGAACTGCGAGATCTATGGCAAGTGCGCTCGCCCCCATGGTCACGGCCACAATTATCATCTGGAGGTGACCGTCAAGGGTCAGATTGACGATCGCACCGGCATGCTGGTCGATTTAGTCGCCCTCCAGGCCGCCATCGACGAGCACGTCGTCGAGCCCTTCGACCACACCTTTCTCAACAAAGACATCCCCTACTTCGCTGAGGTGGTACCCACCGCCGAAAATATTGCTGTCCATATCCGCGACCTGCTGCAAAGCCCGATCGCAGACCTCGGAGCCAGCCTGCACAAGGTCAAGCTCATTGAAAGCCCAAACAATTCTGCCGAAGTCTATGCCGCCGTGCCCCTAGCCGGGGCAGAAACCCTGGTTACCCCTGAGTTTGCAACAGTTTAGCCACACTATAACGACACCAGACTGGCTACAGCCATAGTTGCTTGCTCAAACATCTCCCTATACCAAATCCGACTCACAAAACCCCGAGTCCTAAAAGGCCAACCCGCAGGAGCGCATGGCATGCGCCCGGCTGAACCGGGGCGTAGCTAACCAGGATTTGGTATTAGAGCTGGTAAAGGCTGGTCATCATCGCTTTAGTGATCGCCTGCGCTGGGGCATCAAACAAAATTTGTCCCTGGCGCAGGCCGATGATGCGATCGCAGTACTTAACCGCAAACTCCACCTCATGCAGGCTGATCACCAGGGTTTTGCCGGTGGTTTCACTGAGCTGACGCAGCAGATCCATTAGCGCACGCGATCGCTCGGGGTCAACGCTCGAAATCGGCTCATCCGCCAAAATCGCCGCCGGGTCTTGCAGCAGCACCCGCGCTAGGGCCACTCGCTGCTGCTGCCCGCCCGAGAGGCGATCGGTGCGGGCATAGAGCTTGTCGGCAATGCCCACCTGGGCTAAAGCATGGGCGGCGGCGTCTACATTTTGGGGCCACACGAGCGACCACAGGGCTTTGGGCAGCGGCCAGCGGCCTAGCTGCCCCGCATTGACGTTGTGAATCACCGCCAGATTGCCCACCAGGTGGTGCTGCTGGTAGACGGTACCCACCAGCTGCTGAATTCGCCGTCGTTTTCTAACATTTAGACGGCTGACATCCTGCCCCATGATCACCACCCGCCCCAGAGTCGGCACCTGGCTGCCGTTGAGCAGACTCAGCAGCGTGCTCTTGCCCGCCCCGCTAGGGCCAATCAGCGCCACCCGCTCGCCTGGCAAAATGCTCAGGCTGCAATCGGTCAAGGCCGTCACCGTCCCAAACCGACAACTCACCTGCTCTAGCTGAAACACTGGCGATGGGCTCACTGAATCTTGCCGATTTTGCGGCCCACAGCTTCAATTTCGGCGTAGTTTTCGTTATTGGTGACAATAAACCGCTCGGCCCCAAACAGGTCGAGAATTTCCTTGTGCTCGGGCACCGCCGGGTCGAGGGCCAGTAGCGCTGCCTGCACCCGCTCAGAAAACCCTTCGCCGTAGCGCTCATCCACCTCGGGGCTGATCACCCAGTGGTAGTTGTAGTAAGGCGGGGTGCGCCAGATCTGCACCACCTTCTCGGTGTCTACTTCACCAGCGGCCAGCCGGTCGATCCACACCTGCTCATTGAGCACACCCACCTCGTAGGTACCTGCCTCCACCAGCTTGAGAATGGCGTCGTGGTTGCTTGAAAAGCCCACCTCGCCGCGAAAATCGTTCTCCACATCGACTCCGGCCTGCTCTAGGTAGGCCTGGGGCATCAGCCGCCCCGAAGTCGACGACTCGCTGCCAAAGGTAAAGGTGCGGCCCTTGAGCTGGGCCAGGTCGCTGATCTCTTGAATTTCGGCAATGCCGCTGTCGGCGTTGGCGATGAAAATACTGTGGAACTGCTCGTCAATGTCGCGCTGGGCGATCGCCTCTGCCCCCGGCAGCTGAAGCCGCGCCTGCACCCCAGTCAGCGCGCCAAACCAGACCAAATCTAGATCGCCTACCCGAAAGGCGGTGACGGCGGCGGCATAGTCGGTCACAGGCCTATACTCCACCGGCACGCCCAGTTCGGCCTCCAGGTAGTCGGCCAGCTTGCTGTAGAGACGCTGAAGCAGCTCCGGGTCTTGGTCAGGAATCGCCCCGGCGGTGAGGGGAATGGTGCTGGTGGTTGCTTCCCCAGCGGTACCCTGCTCTGGCTCAGAGGTGCCACAGGCTCCCAAAGGCAATAGCAGCAAGAGGCTCGATACCCCCACAATCCATGAACGGCGAATGCTCACCATAGTTGTTAACTAACGTCTAAAACAGCAGCTCTAAATCATAGAGGGCGGATCCTACCTAACGCAATGCCCTTCCCCAGGGATTCTCTGGGGGGTCAGCTCAGCCACAGCAGCCCGCCCAGCACCAGGGCAATGCCCACCAGCGCCGCCCACAAAAAGCCGTTGTCGCCGCGATTGATCAAGCTGGGGTCGATGGGCGGCTCTTCGGGCTTGGGGCGCGATCGCGGCTTAGAGGTCGTGGTGCTATAGCCCGAGGACCCCAGATTTTTGCCGCCGCCCTCTGCGATCGCATCTAGATCGGGGATCTCGGTCATCCAGTTGGTGGGGCGCTGGAGTTGGGGCGCTTGCAAGATATAGAGCAAATTTTTGCCCTGCTTGCGGGTGTCGAGGTCGGGGTGTCGGGCCAGGGCCTGGCAGAGGGCAACGGCTTCTTGCTGCTTGCCCACGGCGCTGTAGGCATTCACCAGCCAGGTCTGAATCTCACCCCCCAGGGGGGTAGCGGCCTTGGCCAGCTGCACCGCTTCTTCAAAGCACTCCACCGCCTCGCGGTAGCTGCCTCGCTCAAAGGCGGCTTGGCCCTGGGCAAAGTGGGTTTTGGCGCGATCGCGGGTGTCGTCAGTCATGAATAAAATGTTGAATCTTACAAGGCGTCTTCAGCCTGTATACCAATGTAGACCGACTTTCATGGGGTTGATCAACCCAAACGGGCCTTAAACAACTAAGGAAATACTTGAATGGAAACCCTAGAATAATGGCGCAAGATTTCAGAAAAAACGCTCCAAGTATTAACCTTTCAAGCTCCCAAAGTGCGAGAACACCCTGGCTTTGGCGTAGCCTAGCTGAGCGATCTCCCATAGAATCTTGACACGGTGGCTTAACCCGGCTTTTTTCGCTCAAGATAGAGCTAAGGGAATAAGGAGAACTCACCGTGGTAGCCCCCGCAATCAAGCCTCAGACCGACCCGCTACAGTACGAAGCCAAGACCCTGGCGATCGCCACCGCCCTGCTGGCCGCCACCCGCGAGAAAAAAAATCTCTTCGCCCAGATGCGCGATCAGATGCGCTGGGACGACAAAATTATGGACTTCGCCATGGGCAACCCTGGCCTCAAAGTGCAGCTGTTTCGCTTCATCGACGCCCTGCCCGCCCTGCGCAGCAAGCCTGAGATCGCCCGTCACCTGCAAGAGTATCTGTCGGCAGACGAGGTCGAGCTGCCCAGTGCTTTGAAAGGACTGCTGAATTTCACCAACCCCGACTCGGTGCCCGGTCAGCTCGCTGCCACCACCGTTGCCCCCGCTGTTGAAACCCTGGCTTACCGCTACATCTCCGGCGAGACCATCGAGAAGGCGATCAAGGCGATCGAGCGCATGCGCAAGGACAAGCTCACCTTCACCATGGACTTGCTCGGCGAGGCGGTGATCACCGAGGCAGAGGCCCAGGCCTACCTCCAGCGCTACCTGGATTTAATGGAGCAGCTGTCGGCGGCGGCGAAGAACTGGAAGACCGTAGACGCTATTGATGTAGCTGACGGCAAGGAACTGGCCAAAGTTCAGGTCTCGGTCAAGCTCACCGCTTTTTACTCCCAGTTTGACCCGCTCGATGCCGAGGGCAGCCGGGCCAAGGTGAGTGAGCATATTCGCACCCTGCTGCGCCGCGCCAATGAACTCGGCGTCGCCGTTCACTTCGACATGGAGCAATACCGCTACAAGGCGCTAACCCTGTCGATTCTCAAAGACATTTTGATGGAGGCCGAGTTTCGCCAACGCGACGATCTGGGGGTCACCCTGCAAGCCTACCTGCAAGACAGCTACAACGACCTCAAGGATCTAGTGCTGTGGGCCAAGAACCGGGGCACCCCCGTCACCGTGCGCCTGGTCAAAGGAGCCTATTGGGATCAAGAGACGATCACCGCCCGGCAGAACGGCTGGCCCGCCCCGGTCTACAGCCAGAAAGTCTCCACCGACGCCAACTTTGAGCGCATGACCCGGCTGCTGCTAGAAAATCATCAGTATTTGTATGCAGCGATTGGTAGTCATAACGTCAGGTCGCAGGCCTACGCCATGGCGATCGCCGAAGAACTGGCCATTCCCCGCCGCAATATCGAGCTGCAAGTGCTCTACGGCATGGCCGACAAACTGGCCAAAACTCTGGCCGACAAAGGCTACCGCGTGCGGGTCTACTCCCCCTTTGGCGAACTCATCCCCGGCATGTCGTACCTGATTCGCCGCCTGCTGGAGAACACCGCCAACAGCTCCTTCCTGCGGCAAAACCAGGAAGACGTGGCCGTAGAAACCTTGCTGGCCGCCCCGGAGTTTGCCGCAGAAGATGCCCCTGGACACGCCCAGCACCCCCTACCCCCCACCCCCTACCCCAACGCCCCCGACCTCGACTTTGCCCTGGTCACCAAACGCGCCCAGGCCACCGAAGCGCTCAAGACCGTCCAAGCCCAGCTGGGCCAGCGCTACAACCCGATTATCAATGGCGAGGCGGTGGATACTGAGGCCACTGCTGACTCGGTGAACCCCTCGAAGCCAGCGGAGCTGGTCGGTAAGCTGGGTCTAGCGAGTCAGCAGCAGGCCGATGGGGCGATCGCAGCGGCCAAAGCCGCCTTCCCCGCCTGGGCTGCGACCCCAGCCACAGAGCGAGGTGCCATTCTCCGCCGCGCCGCCGACCTGATGGAAGCGCGCCGCCACGAACTCAATGCCTGGATGGTTTACGAGGTGGGTAAGCCCCTGGGCCAGGCCGACCCCGAAGTCTCGGAGGCGATCGACTTCTGCCGCTACTATGCCGACGAAATGGAGCGGCTCGACGCGGGCTACGCCTACGACTACCCCGGTGAAACCAACCGCTACCGCTACTTCCCCATGGGCATTGCGGTGGTGATCTCACCCTGGAACTTCCCGCTGGCGATCGCCACGGGTATGACCGTCGCCGCCCTGGCCACGGGCAACTGCACCATTCTCAAGCCCGCCGAAAACTCCGCCGTGATCGCCGCCAAGATCGCCGAAATTCTGATCGAAGCGGGCCTACCCCCCGGCGTGTTCCAGTACCTGCCCGCCCGAGGTTCTACCGTAGGGGCGCACCTGGTCAATCACCCCGATGTGCACCTGATTGCCTTTACCGGCTCCCGCGAGGTGGGCTGCCGCATCTACGCCGAAGCCGCCCAGTGGCGACCCGGCCAGCGCCACCTCAAGCGGGTGATCGCTGAGATGGGCGGCAAAAACGCCATCATCATCGACGAGAGCGCCGATTTAGATCAGGCCGTCCAGGGCGTGGTCTACTCCGCCTTTGGCTACAGCGGCCAGAAATGCTCGGCCTGCTCCCGCGCCATTGTTGTCGCTTCGGTCTACGACACCTTTGTCAATCGGCTGATCGAGGCCACCCGCTCCCTCAATGTGGGCGAAGCGGTCAAGGCCAGCACCAAAGTCGGCCCGGTGATCGACGCCAATGCCCAGGCCAAAATCAAGGAGTACATCGAAAAAGGCAAGGCCGAAGCCACCCTGGCCCTGGAGATGCCCACCCCCACCGACGGCTACTTTGTCGGGCCAACGGTGTTTACCGACGTGCCCCCCGATGCCGTCATTGCCCAAGAAGAAATCTTTGGCCCAGTTCTCGCGGTGATCAAAGCTCAAGACTTTGACGATGCTCTCCGCATCGCCAACGACACCGACTACGGGCTGACGGGCGGCCTCTACTCGCGCACGCCGTCGCACATCGAGCGGGTGCAAAACGAGCTGGCAGTAGGCAATATCTACATCAACCGAGGGATCACGGGGGCGATTGTCTCCCGCCAACCCTTCGGCGGCTTCAAGATGTCAGGCGTCGGCTCTAAAGCGGGCGGCCCCGACTACCTGCTGCAATTTCTAGAACCTCGCCACGTCAGCGAAAACGTCCAGCGTCAGGGCTTTGCGCCCATTGAGGGGGTCGATTGACGTTTGTAGCCTTAGAACAATGGAATTCTGCGCTGTTATCAGATCAGTTCCTGAGGTGTTTGACGACCCGAAGGAATACTTAACGCGCATCTTTACTTTGTTCTAAACAATGGCCAAGGGCTAGAGTGTAACCGTGTCATACTTCAGCCCTTGACCAACCTCATAGACTCCAGCCGCGAGGCTGCCTTTGCCCAAGCACTGACTCCGTAACTGAACCCCCACCAGTCGTCTATCGTTAAGTTTTGAAACGCCATTGCGGAATCCCTAGGACGCTATAGAAGTTACTGGGGAAACTTAAACGGCAATAGCCCTCCCTCGGTGCCCCACCCATGAGCGAATACACAGGCATGACCCCCACCGTCATCATCGGTCTGGGGGGAACCGGCAAAGAAATTCTGATCAAAATTCGCCGCATGATTGTGGAGCAGTACGGCTCCCTCGATGCCCTGCCGATTGTCTCGTTTTTGCACATCGACACTGAGCAAAATGCCCGCGTCTCCGAAGCCCAGACAGTGCTGAAGCAGGATATCTCCCTGCGACCGATCGAGCAGGTGTGGGCCAAGGTGGAAGACGCCAAGGCGATTCTCAACAAGCTGTCGGCCTACCAATACCTGGACGAATGGTTCCCTAACGAACTCAAGGGTACCGACTCGATTTTGGCTGGGGCGGGCCAGATCCGCGCCCTGGGCCGGTTTGCCTTCAGCTTGAATTATCCCCTGATCAAGGACTACTTCACCAAGGCCAAGGGGCGCATCGTCGGCCATGAGAAATTCATGCTCGATCGCTGGAAGGTGCAGCTCGATAAGGGCATCAACATCTTTGTGGTCTGCTCGCTCTCGGGGGGCACCGGCTCGGGCATGGTGCTGGACTTGGCCTACAACCTGCGCGACTGGGTGCCCGTCTCGGAACTGCCCCAGACCAGTTCTTTTCTGGTGCTGCCGGGGGCGTTTTCGGGCCTGGGCGATCGCGTCATTGCCAACGCCTACGCCGCCCTGATGGAGCTGAACCACTACAGCCGGGGCGATACCCGCTTTGACGTGCAGTACAGCGACAGCCAGAGCGATCGCATCACTTCCCAAAGCGGCCTCGACGTGCCCTTCAACTTCACCTACCTGGTGGGCAACAGCAACGACAAAGTCACCTTCCCCACCCTGGGCGACGTGCTGGAGATGGTGGCCCAGAACGTGTTTCTCGACTTTAGCTCTGGCTTTAGCCAGTACAAAAAGCTGGTGCGCGACAACGTGCGCAAGCACTGGGCCAGCCCCGACGCCCTGGGCTACCCGCAGAATTTCATGAGCTTTGGTCTCTCCAGCATTCAGTTCCCGGTGGAGCGGGTGCTGAATGCCTGCTCAGCCCGCCTCGCGGCCAAACTGGTGGACTGGTGGAGCAATCCCACCCCCGCCCCGTCGGCGATGTCGGATCTGATTCGCACCGAGATTCTGCCGGGGCTGTTTCTGGCTGAGTCGGAGCACGACCACCAGATCATCGACAGCATCAGCATGGGCGATAACAAAAAGCCCTACGCGAAGGAAGTGGCTGACTGGGCAGCGGGCATTCGCAAACGCCGCAACGACCTGAATATTCCCTTCGAGAACCTACAACGGTTCATCTCCAACGAGCAGGAAAAGTACGCCCCCCACTTCCACGACACCGGCACCGACCCCAAGCGCTGGAGCGACTACTTCCAAAAAATGTGGGACAACCTGAGCTGGCTAATCCCCGAAAAGCGCAAGGAACTGCGGGCGGCGGTGTACCAAATGGTGGAAGACCGTTTCCGAGGGCCAAAGTTTACCCGCCAGTTCCTAGAGGTGCTGATTGAGGTGTTTGCCGACTTCCGCAGCAAGTTTGACCAAGACCGGCAGAAATACTGGTTGCCCAGGGAGCGATCGGCCCAAAACGCCCTGCAAACCCTGCTGAAGCAGATCGACAACCACGCCAAGCAGATGATGATGCTCAACCGCAAAAAAGTCATTGAAGATGACTTTCAGGGCATTATGCAGGCGCTAGAGCAGGTCTATGTTTCTAAAGTCGAGGTCAAAGCCCGCACCCTGGGGGTGATGCTGCTGGACGGTCTGCGCGAAGAAATTGACCAGCTCTTGGTCGACCTCACCGCCTTTGAAACGGTGCTGGCCAATGTGCAAACCGAGCTGCGCGATAAAGAGCGCGTTTACACCCGCGAGACCGGCGGCCTTACCGTCAACGGCATTTTGCTCTACGACGAGAAAGAAATCGACGCCGCCTACCGCAACACCGTCGCCGACCAAGAAGAAGCCCTCTGCCAAACCCTCTCCCAGCAGGTGCTCGAAGACCTGCGGCTGCGCCTGTTTGACCTCTACCCCTACGACGCGCTGAAAACCAGGGATCTCTACGATCGCCTGCTGGGCCATTCTATGGAGGTATTTCGTCGCCGCAGCCAGCTCGACATCTCTACCGCCCGCAAATTCCTGGAGCAGTACCCCACGGTCGAGATGCAAGAGGCCCAGATCAAGACCACCTTCGAGAAATCCGAAGCCTTTTTGCGCCTCAGCCAGGAGCAGAAAAAACTCGGCTGGGACGACAAGCTAGAGAAGTACCAAAAGTTGGTGGGCATTCAGGGGGGCAGCAAACCCACTGACCCAGCCGTCTCGGCCCTGCTGCCGATGATTCGCAAGACCAGCACCGTCACCACCAACGAAATTCGCCCGCTCAACGACCCCTACCACATCTACTTTGTGCAGGAGACCGGGGCCTTCCCGCTGCGGCTGATTGAGGGCATGGAGCGGATGCGATCGCTCTACCGTGCCGTCAGCCAGGCCGACAACAACCCCCTGCACACCCACCAAGACTACCGCCAGTTTGGCGACGTGATGCCCGAAACCAGTAACGAGCGCCAGGCCCGCTACAACCTGATGCTGGCCAACGCTCTGGGCCTGGTGCGCCGGGAAGATAATCGCGTCAGCGGCTTTGCCGAGGTGAAGTTCACCTACCGTGACAAGCTCACCGGCTTCGACAAAACCGAGGTGATGGGGGCCACCTGGGCCGAAGCCGAAGACTTTCTCCTCACCGACCAAAACCGCCGATTAGCCGAAACCCTGGACAATGCTATTCGCGCCATCGGCGAACAGGCCGCCACCAAACCCCAAAAGCAGGCCCTCTACACCCAGGTGATGACCTACCTGCAACAGCAGCAGCAAACGATTCCGGGCGGCACCGACAGCGACGAGTACAAGCGCATTCAGGCGGCGATCGCCGATTTCGTCACCACCCATCGCCTCTTCATCCCTGGCGACCAACCCCCGGCCCCTGTAGCCATGCCAACCCCAGCGGCCCCAGTCGCCGCCCGCCCTACCACTAATCCCACCCCCGTCGTCCTCGACTCCGAAAACCTGGCCAAATACGCCAAGCTGGTGGAAAGCTGCTACCGACGCGGCACCCCCTCCGCCACGGAGCTAGAGCTGCTGGAGAAATTTCGGGTGAAGTATGGGGTGTCGGTGGGGGATGCCAATGCGATCGCCGCCCAATACCAACCCCAAGACACCCTCGAACAAGCCGCCGCCGAGTTCGCCCTGATGTTCCGCGCCTTCCTCGACAACGACGGTGAAATCGATCTAGAAGAACAAGCCCAACTACTTGATCTTCAAGAAGAGCTGGGTCTAACGAATGAGCAAGTGGCCATTATTGAGGAGAACGTGCGATCGGAGTTGGCCTAGGGGTACACCAAGATCCCAGGGTTCTTAAAGAACCCTGGGATCTGAATTAACGAAAATTTTCTTCTATAGCAATTTAGCTAAATTCAAGCCATCTATGGGTGCAAAAGCGTTAGGTTTCGTGCCTCAACCCACTGGCTTGCTACGATCAAGTAAACTCTCCCACCTACCCCAACGATCACCCCATGGCTACCACCGCTGATGATGTTTGGCGCTTGCTCGGCGAACTGACCGAGGCCCAAAAAGAAACCGAACGCCAATTGCAGGAGACGAAACAGATTCTGCAAGAAGAAACCACGGCAACGCGTCAACTCCTCAGGCAGCAAAACCGGCAATTCAACGAGCAAATGGGCAAACTGGGGAATCGGCTCGGCGAATTTGTGGAATGGCAGGTGCGCCCCGCTGTGGTGCGACTGTTCCAAGAGCGGGGTATTGATGTCCACGAGTTTTATCCCGAAGCTTCGGCGCGGCGCGGCGGAGAAGCCATCGAAATAGATCTGCTGGTGGTCAACACCACTGAGGCAGTGCTAGTCGAGGTAAAAAGTAAACTTACCCAAACCGACGTAGACGAACATTTAGAGCGGCTGAGCAAGTTCAAACGCCTGATGCCCCGCTATGGCGATGTACGGGCCATGGGAGCTGTGGCTGGCATGGTCGTACCCGAGGAGGTCGCCCGCTATGCCTATCATCAAGGGCTGTTTGTGCTGGCCCAATCCGGCGACAGCGTTGTGATTCTCAACGATGCCAAATTTACACCCCACAATTGGTAAGCCTCAGCCCATCCACTCTTTAACCCTTACTCCCCACCCCTCTACCTAATCCACCTTTCCCAAAACACCATGACAGACAGCTTCAACCACGTTACCTGCCCGAAATGCGGCTACGAAGAAAACCCCGTCAGCGCCAAAAAGTGCGAGATCTGCGGTCATGCCCTGAAAAAAGACAAGTCTCTGACCCCAGTGATCGCTGGGGTGGGGGCCTTGCTCTTTTTAGGGGCGCTGGGCTTTACGGGCTATAACGCCTTTTTCCGCGATCGCAGTGCCCAGCCCACCCCCCAGGCCACTAATCCCGCCAACCCGCCGGTAGATAACAACGCCAATCCGGGAGTGGATTCGACTGCTGCGGCTCCGACGACGACCCCAGGGCAGCCCGGCAACGTAGCCAACGCCCTGAGCTGGGGCGATCGCATTCTCTTCACCGATGCCCCCAATGCCGACATGCAGGCCGGGGCCGCCGCCTTTGCCACCGGCGACTACGCCACCGCCGCCACCCGATTTGAGGCTGCCCGTCAGGCCGTCCGCAACAACCCCGAGGCGCTGATCTATTTAAACAACGCCCGGCTGGGTGCTACCCCCGCCCTGGGTATTGCTGCTGTGGTGCCCATTGGCGACACCCCCAACACCGCCCGCGAACTGCTGCGCGGCGTGGCCCAGGCCCAGGATGAGGCGATCCAGGCGGGCACCCCCTTCAAAGTGCTGATCGCCGACGATCGCAACGATGCGGGCCAGGCGACAGCGATCGCCAATGCCCTGGTGCAAGACCCCAGCGTGGTCGGTGTGATTGGCCACGGTACCAGCACCACTACCCTGGCCGCTGCCCCCATCTACCAGCAGGGGGGGCTGCCGATGATTGCCCCTACCAGCACCACTACCGAGCTGGCTACCCTGCCCCGCCAAGGCAGCAATGTTGTGTTTCGAGTGATTCCTAGCGACCAGTTCACCGGCACCACCCTGGCCCGCCACATGCTAGCCCAGGGGCAAAATCGACCCATCGTCTTCTACAACTCTCAGAGTTCCTACAGCAACTCCCTTCAGGGGGCCTTTTCTACCACCCTGGGCCTCGAAGGGGGGCAGGTGGCCAAACTGGTAGACCTCTCTGAGGGCAACCCTGCCACCGAACTCCAGGGCAGCGGGGCTGATGCCGTGGTGCTGCTGCCCGACTCGGCCACCTTTGATGCGGCGATCGCGGTGGCCCAGCTCAACAATGGCCAGCTGCCGGTACTGGCGGGCGACGCTTTCTACCGCATTGATGCGCTGGAAAAGGGCGGAGCTAGCCTGACGGGCACGGTGGTCACTGTCCCCTGGCACCCCCTGAAATCGACCCCGCCCTTTGCCCAGACGGCCTCTAGCCTCTGGGGGGGCGATGTCAACTGGCGCACGGCTCTCAGCTACGATGCCTTTCAAGCGTTTAGCTCAGCGCAATCGGTGGGCAATATTACCCCGGCCAGCGGTCAGCAAGGACGAACTGCCGTGGGGCAGGCTCTGGCAGGACAAGGATTCTCGGCGACTGGTTCAACGGGGGCGATTAGCTTTTTGCCGTCGGGCGATCGCAACGCTACTGTGCTGCTGGTGGAGGTGCAACCAGGTAGCCGGTCGGGCACCGGCTATGATTTTGTACCGTTGCCCTAGGAGCGGCCCATTCCCTCAGCAGGCTGCGCCCGACCAAGGCTAGCTTGCTGAGAAAAATTTTGGATTCTGGAGCAATTTCTGTCTGTCTGGCTTTGAGGTATCTGTCAAACTGTGGGTTAATGGCAAGGTTAACCCCTGCGTCTTGAACCTGAGAGCTAGCTATGACTGAAGCAACTAATCCTAGAGTCTTTTTCGACATCACGATTGGCGGTACCCCAGCGGGCCGCATTGTGATGGAGCTGCGGGCCGATGTTGCCCCCAAAACCGCTGAGAACTTCCGCGCCCTATGCACTGGCGAGAAGGGAATGGGTACCTCCGGCGTGCCGCTGCACTTTAAAGGCTCTAGCTTCCACCGCATCATTCCCGAATTTATGTGCCAGGGTGGCGACTTTACCCGTGGCAATGGCACCGGCGGCGAGTCGATCTACGGCATGAAGTTTGCCGACGAAAACTTTACCCTCAAGCACACGACCCCTGGCCTGCTGAGCATGGCCAATGCTGGCCCCAATACTAACGGGTCGCAGTTCTTTCTCACGACCGTTGCTACGCCCTGGCTCGACGGCAAGCACGTCGTGTTTGGCAGCGTGGTTGAGGGCATGGATGTGGTGAGCACTATGGAGCAGGTGGGCAGCCGCAGTGGCCAAACCTCTGAACCGGTGATGATCGCCGATTGCGGTCAGCTGTAGGGCGATCCCCCCTTTTTAGGCTACTGCTTATCAGAGCTGGTTGTGCTTTGTGGTAGTCCATGGGGTTCCCCCTAGCCCCCTTAAAAAGTGGAGATCCCCCTAAATCCCTCTTAAAAAGGGGAATTTAGGGGGATCTCCACCTTTTACTACAATGAACAGAACTCTTCAAACATCTTCTTAATCATCTTGGGGAAACTGAATGCTAATCCCCCCTGTTTCGCTGATGAGCACACTGCCGCCCAGGGCATTGATGCGATCGATAGCACGCTGACGAGTGGCATCGTCAAAGGCGTTGGCCAGCACACTTGACCAGGCACTGACTTGGGCCTGCTTGCTGAGGGGGTTATTGGCTAAGAAGTCGGCAGTTTGCTGAGAGTTATCGGCCATAAATGGGGCATCGGGGTCAGACGACTGTCTGGCCCAGTCGGCAGCGGTTTGAAAAGACTTTTGAGCGGCTTCACCATCGCCTAGGTAGAGCAACTCGTCTACTCCGCGATATCGCCAGATGTAAAACCCATCGGGCGGTAGGGTAGGGCTAAGGTGATCTAGCCCCTCAGCCATAATGGCCACGCTTTGCTCAGGTTTACCCGCAAAGTTGCTGGTGCTGCCCGAGAGAAATAAATAAAAGTATCTATAGAACGGATCGTTAGGAATAATTACTCGAAAGAAGTCTGGGCTGAGGCTATAATTGGTAGACTGCCGTGCTGCATCGTCGCCAAAGTATTGCAGAAATTGTAAGAAAAACCAGTTGGCTACAAGGTTGTCAAACCCAAAGGCGGGTGCTTTTTGGGCTAGCGCTAGGGCAGAGGCTGTAGTCTGGGCCTGGCGCTGTAGATCTTGCTCACTGTAGCTTTTGTCTTCTAAAGTTCTAAGTCGCTGCGTTTGTAGCGGCAGCAGCCCCCCCAAAAAAGCGATGGGCATTAGCCAGAAAATAAGGTTCTTGGCACGATTGAACTGTTTCGGGTTAATGATTGATGCTGGCAACATCATATTTTTGGCGATAAGGACGCTGATCAAAAGCTAAGGCCCACTAGTTTATAGTTGGCCTTAGTGCGTTATGCAATGTAGTCATGTGTACACATAACTGGTACTAACCAAACTGGTAGGCAGTGCCCACCCACCCCTGTCAAGGTGGCCAAACTATTCCTGAAGTGTCCATAGGCCAGATATTCTGGCTATAACCACCAGGGAGTGAGTTCCCTGGCTTACGGCGAAAGTCTGCTTTAGCAGACTGGGGCAGCCAGCCCAAAATCCTCTAAAGAGGATTTTGGCTTTGAACCTTGGACTTTTAGTCCTAGGCCCAGCGGTGAATCCAGGGGATCGGCCCCTGAATCTGCCCCACCTTGACAGGGCTGGCAGTGCCCACCCTACAACACTGGTGTGAAAAAGAAAGAAAGGGCAAATCAAACTAGGTTGACTGCCCCTTTAGAGATTTACTAGCTCAGTCGGAGCTAATCAACTGAGAACTTAGCGGACAGCAATCATACCAGTGCCAGTCTGGACTTCGTTACAAGCGGGAACGTTCGCTCCAGAGCCAGGGATGATAACGGCCGTATTAACGTGCTCAAGGGTATAAGCTCCACCCTGAAGAGGACTCAGAGCACCTTCACACATAACCGCCAGCGTAGTTGCCTCGGTATTAGCTGGGGTTCCACCACCAGTCGTGCCAATCGTCACAGCACCGCCATAGGTTTTAAGCGCAGATTGTGCTGCTTCTATAGGAAGAGCATACTGACGAATGCCACCCGTTGGGCGTGCGGTGGATATGGAGTACTGATAATTGGCAGTAGTAGGATTTACACCCAGACCCAGCTGAGCGAAGTTCTCGTTAATAGCAAAGGTGTTGCGTTCTAGAAAGTAAGCCTGTTGGGCGCGGTTCATGGAGCCGATGTAGGTTTTGGCTTCAGATTGCTTGGCTTTGTTGGCCTGGTTCAAGAAAGAAGGTAGAGCGATCGCAGCTAGAATACCGATGATGATAATAACAACCAGCAGTTCAATTAGGGTGAAGCCGCCTTCTTCTTTTTTGGTGATGAAGTGCTTGAGCAGGTTGGCTTTAAGAGAAGTTTTCATGAGTAGGTGTCTCCTTGAGAAGCAGGTAAGGTGTTCTGCGCTTCTTTAGGTAGACTACCCACGGCGATCAGATTTCATATCATCACCCTCCAGATTTTTTTTGAGAGATTCAGATGGGGGCTGAGCATTGTTGTTCCTGAGCCAGTTCATGGCTTTAGTCAAGCACCTAAACCATCTCTAGGGCGGCGACAAGGCCAAAGACAATAAAAAGTAGACCGCCTACGGTGGTCAGCCAGCGCTCGGAGATGCGTCCGGCGATCAGTTTGCCGCAGGCGACGGCGATCGCCGCGCAGATCGCATGACCCAGGGTTGCCCCTAGCACCACGCCGACAGGGTGGTTAGCTGCCGCTAGGGCAATGGTGGCAAACTGGGTGCGATCGCCCCATTCGGCCACGAAGGTGAGGCTAAAGGCTTCGACCAACACCATTCTGACCGACCACTGGGTAACCCCGGCCTCGCGTTCTTCGACGGCTTCTAGCGCTTCGGCCTGTTCTTCGGCCAGATGCCCTTCGCCGGTCATACGGCTAGCATCGTAGAGCAGCTTAATGCCAAAGCCGAGAAAGAGCGCTACGGTGAGCCCCTGCACGTAGGGTTGAGGCAAGACGGTGGCTACTTGGCCAATGACCACCGAGAGCACCGTCATCACAAACAGTGCGGCGGTGACGCCCAAAAACACCCAGCGGCGCGGGTGGCGCGTTGCCAAAATCATGCCGATGAAAAAGGTTTTATCGCCCAGCTCAGACAGGGTGATGAGTAGTAAGCCAGCGGTAAATCCAGTCAGGGGGTGCATGCTCTCTCCGGGGTGGCGTAGGCTGAGCAGGCCTGATGGATACTTTAAAAGCCTCCACCAAGCCCACGTCAGTGGTGGACTTAGTGAAGGTCTCGCTTGTGAGTAGACCTGTGGTCTAATGCACTGTCTGAACCAGGCTCATCGCCAGTATGTTGATTCAGACAATTGGGCTAGGCTAGCCCAAAGCTACTCCCCTTCAATACTCAAAACCTTACCATTGTTTGGCAGCAAATTTTGTCTAAACCCCTAGCCTTTCTGGCAAGAATGCTCATGCCTATAGCGATGCTCTATAAAACGTAAAAATCTGTAGGACAGGCGTATCGCTTGTATGAGCAAGGGTGAATCCTACTTTTGCAGGTGCCTACGTCATTCCCACTTGCGTGGGAATCCATTTGGGAGCAAGCTGTCCGCTGTGGATTCCCGTCTGCACGGGAATGACGGACTAGCTAGCTGTCAAAATGATGAATTTGTAAGTAGGAAGGTGCAATTAAATATAAACCCCTCGTAGGATGGGCAAAGCCTTGCATGCCCATCATCAGAGCGATGGGCATGCAAGGCTTTGCCCATCCTACGTTTAATTACAACTATCTACTTAAACTCGGGATGCAGTCTATGAGCAAGAAGTCCGTCTTTCATTTACAACCTAATCTGAATGGCCATAATTCATTTTTTATTCATTATTGAAAAGTCTTTTTAAGCTAAACCTGGCCATTCGGCTAGGGGCGTGGTGGATTGAACTCGGTGCATGCCAGCGGCGGCAAATTGTTGATAGGTTGATTCGGCCCGATCGGTAAAATCGATCACGCCAGGGACGACGACGGGGGAAGTGCAGTCGTCGAGCAAATAGACCTTTTGTGCCAGGGCCGGGTCGGTGGCTTGAATATCGCTGAGCAGATCGGCCACCGTCCAGGCGACGCAGTGGCTTTTGGCCTGACCAGCAATAATTAGGCCGTCAAAATCGAGCAGAGTTTCGATCAGCGGGGTGTTTTTTTGGGCGATCGCCTGTCCCTGGGCGTCTTCCATCACCTCGGGGCTGAGCACTGAGTAGTTTTCGGTCAGTGGGTTGCTGCCTTTGAGTTCAAAGCGGGTCTGGCTCTGGCGGGCGATGGTGTGAAAAAAGCAGGCTTCTTCGATCGCAGGCACCAGGGCATGGCCAATGCCCCCCAGCATGGAGTGGTAGGGCCAGATGGTGAGGGGATATTTGCCTCGGTCATCAAGGGTTTTGGTGTAGTGCAGCGCGTACTCTGGTAAATCTCTAGGAACGGTTAGATTGGCGGCCACCGCTGGATTCACCCGCCACTTACCCTGCACGACATCGTCGTAGTGGATTAGGGTCATCGGCGGCGGATTTTCGCCCTCGGCGTTAACCCAAAACTCGGGGTGAAACACCTGCATGGCGCTGTGGGTGTCGAGGGTGGCGGTGATAGTGGTGATCTGCCCCAGATTGCGGTAGATAAACTCGCCCAGGCGGCGGCTGTCGTCTACGGCCCCTACCCCCGATCGCCCGCCTACAAACAGCTCAAACCCCGGCAAGCAAAAGGTGTTTTGCACATCAATCAGCAGCAGGCAGAGGCGACGACTATCGGTGGCGGCGGCGGTGATGCCGTGGGTGGTGGCCCAGGCTTTGGCCTCGGTGGCCCGCTGCTGGTAGGGCACAGGCCAGATCTCACCGACGGCGTCGGGCTTAAAGAATGTGGGAATGGGGAGAGGGGAATGGGTCATGGTGGTTGGGGTGCTTGCATTACTCAAACCGTGGCCAGCCGCGCAGCGTTGCAGCTAGCCAAAATCAAAAACCAGTCGCGTTATTTTTCGAGGCGGACGATATACCACTGCATGGCTTCGCCAGGGGCTAGCTCTAGCTCGCAGCCGGTGTCGCGCAGGTGTTGGGCCTGGGTGGCTAGATTACTAAACCGCTGGAGATCGCGGGGAAGGTTGTCTTGGCGATCGCCCAATAGGCCCATCAACCGGTCGAGCAGCTCTGCGGGGGTCAAAAATTCTTCTGCCAGGCCAGGCATCAGCACAACGAACATATCTTCCTGGTACATAATGGCATCGGGCATGGCGTGAGTCCTGCAAAGCCTAAGTGTGATCCTACTCAATTGATCGTAGATGGCCGAGGCTCGATTGATCTGACTCCATGGGCAACTCATTCCATTGAGGGCCGATGTAACGCTTTGCAGCGGTAACGTTTGCGCAAACTAGCCGGAATTACCTACAGTTGAAACTGTGAATTTCCGTGGGCAAGCCGCCCGATTCTTTGGATCCGATGGTAGGATGAAAGCAGGCATTCACCGAAATCCCGACCGGGTTACCGGAGAATCTTTGGAAATGCTGCTGTCCGACGTTCAGGGAATTGGCCGCTAGCGCGGTGCCATTGCCTGGATTTTTCTGTTTTAACGGTTATTTGCCTGCCGCTATGGTTCAGACTCCCATCAAATCGACCCCCAATACCGCCGCTCCTGGGCCAACGCCATCTAAGGTGGAGGTGATTAAAGAGAACAGCAACTTTTTGCGTGAGCCGGTGGCCAGCGAGTTGCTGCAAGATACCAATCACTTCTCTGAACCGGCGATTCAAATTCTCAAGTTTCACGGCTCTTACCAGCAAGACAACCGTGATCACCGCGCCAAGGGCCAGGAGAAGGACTACCAGATGATGCTGCGGACCCGCAATCCTGGCGGGTACATTTCTCCAGAGCTCTATTTGACCCTCGATCGCCTCTCCGATGAGTATGGCAACGGCACCCTGCGGGCCACCACTCGCCAGGGCATTCAGCTCCACGGCATTCTCAAGCAAAACCTCAAGGCCAGCATTGGCGCGATCGTGCGCAGCTTAGGGTCTACCCTAGGAGCCTGCGGCGACCTCAACCGCAACGTGATGGCCCCGCCTGCTCCGTTTAAGCATCGGCCTGAGTATCTGTTAGCCCAGGAATATGCCAACAACATCGCCGACCTGCTGCGGCCCCAGACCGAGGCCTACTACGAAATTTGGCTGGATGGCGAAAAGTTTCTCTCGGCAGAAGAGCACCCCGACGTGGTAGCGGCCCGCCAGCGCAACGGCAATGGCACCGTAGTGCACAACAATGCTGAGCCAATCTACGGTACCCACTACATGCCACGCAAGTTTAAGTGCGCGGTGACAGTGCCTGGAGACAACTCCATTGATGCCTATACCCACGATGTCACCCTGGTGGTGATCACCGATAAGGCTGGTCAGCTCAAGGGCTTTAACGTGCTGGCCGGAGGCGGTCTGGGCCGCACCCACAACAAGGAAGAAACCTTTGCCCGCACCGCCGATGAAATTGGCTACATCGATAAGGCCGATGTCTATGAGCTGATGAAAGCGATCGTGGCCACCCAGCGCGATTACGGCGATCGCCACAATCGCCGCCACGCCCGCATGAAGTACCTGATCAACGATTGGGGCGTTGAGCGCTTTCGTCAGCAGGTCGAAACCTACCTGGGCAAGCCCCTCAAGCCCTTTAAAAAACTGCCCAAGTGGACCTTCTACGACTATCTCGGCTGGCACGAGCAGGGCGACGGCAACTGGTTTGTGGGCGTCCCCGTTGAGAATGGTCGCATTCTCAACCGCGAGGGCCTTCAGCTTAAAACGGCCCTGAAGGAAATTGTGCAGCGCTTTAGCCTGCCCATGCTGGTGACCCCGAACCAAAGTGTGCTGTTCTACGAGATCAAGCCTGAAGACAAAGCTGAAATTCAGGCGATTCTCAACCGCTGTGGTGTGGTCAAAGAAACCGACCTCGACCCCCTGGTGCGCTATGCTATGGCCTGCCCGGCCCTGCCGCTGTGTGGCCTGGCGGTGACCGAGTCAGAGCGCATTATGCCCACGGTGCTGGGGCGGCTGCGTGCCCTGCTGACCAAGCTAGGCCTACAAGACGAGCACTTTGTCGTGCGGATGACGGGCTGCCCCAACGGCTGCGCCCGCCCCTATATGGCTGAGCTAGGCTTTGTGGGCAGTGCCCCTGAGTCTTATCAGGTGTGGCTGGGCGGGTCGCCTAACCAAACGCGTCTAGCCCGCACCTATATGGAACGGCTGCACGACGACGATCTTGAGATCACCTTAGAACCGTTGTTTGTGTTCTTTCGCGATGGGCGCAAAAAGGGCGAAAGCTTTGGGGATTTTTGCGATCGTGTCGGGTTTGAGGCTCTGCGGCAGTTTGCCGAAACCTACAATGCCGATCAATACGCTCCCCGCCACACGAAGGAAGGCCGCCACCGACTGAGCATTTCCCACGATCTGTTTATGACGTTACAGGCCACCGCCGAAAAAGAAGGGCGACCGATGGCCCAGGTGATGGCTGATGCCCTTGCCGTCTACCTGCAAAAGCCCATCCGCTAATTACACATCAAGGGGGGATGGATTCTATGTCCATCCCCCCTTGACCCGTTCGCTTTGTAAAGCGGCTAATTGTACAAAGGGTCAGGTGCAGCGGTAACTAACTGCCACACCTGACCCTTTCTTTAAATTGTGGGATTGCTGCGGTTAGGTAGCACCCATAGCAGCATGGGGCACACAATCACGGTCATGACCGTGACAGCAGCGATGATTTCAAGTCCGGCAACAAGAGCAGTGTCCATAGTTAGGTTCGCCTCCCAAGGCATAGGTGGTTGAGGCGCGTTCCTTCGAGAATTGTCTCTACTTCCGTCCTGCTAACTCTGGCAGTGATCTAGTGGCGCTTTATAGCAGTGCCCTAGAGGGAAAAACAGGATGAACGACATCTTTTTCTGTATCTATATTTACAGTTTAGCGCAGCTTTCTGGGTCGCATACCTTTTGTATTACTTTGCAATAGTTTGAATTTACTTTTATCTAAGCTACTCATGGCTAGATGAAAGCTACTTTTTGTAGCTATATCTAGAGCTATTTACTATTAACTCATGGCTCCAAAAGCTACTGCGAAATATCGAGCTTCTGCTCACTAGAGGCCCTACCATGACCCTGCTAAAGGTTTGGATAACTCAGAAACTTACTGGCATTAGCCGCTGGCTAGGCAATGTCTGGGGTGTCAACGCCCAGTCTACGCAGTCTGCCGCCTCAGGCAATACCTGGACTCCGGAAACACTGGCCCGCTTTGGCCTAGAGATGAGCAAAGGGTTTGGCTCAGGAGTCTAGTTAGCAACGTTTTAATTTAACCTTCGACCAGACATGACATGGCCTCTGTCTCCCTTAGGGTTGGCAGGGCTTTTTTTTGAGACAACGGCAGTGGGGGCAGATTTAGGGTACGGCGGTGGCCCTATAGGGCTCTGGCGCGATCGCATGGCCTAGGGTTTTGAGCACGTCTAAAAAGGCGTAGATCGCCGGGGTATGAAGGGCATCTCCCACCACAGCGGCCCCAATCATCCGCACTAGGGGAACCGGTAGGGCAAACACCTGCACTTGGGCTGGAATCGGCTCTGCGGCCAGGCGGGGCAGAATGGTGGCACCGAGGCCCTGGGCCACCAAGCTAACAATGGTGGTGTCGGTTTCGACCTCAGAAACCACGTTGAGTTGGTAGCCGTAGGCCTGAATATGCTCGTAAACGTCCCGCATCATGATGCGATCGGCGGGGGGCATAATTAGGGGATGCTGGGCCAGCTCTGCCCAGGTAATCTGCGCGCCGGCAGGTTTGAATGTAGGCGGAAATAGGGCAACGTAGGCGTTTTCAAACACTTCCCAGGTGTCAAACTCGTCGGTGGTGGGCAGTAGGGTAAAGCCAATGTCGGCTCGGCCCTCGCGGAGGGCTTTTTCGACCTGGCGATAGTCATCGTGCTCGCTGAGGTTGACGGCAATATCGGGGTAGTGGTGCTTAAACTGAGCGATCGCATCGGGCAGCAAATGAATGGCAATGCTGCGAAAGGAGGCGATTCGCACCTGCCCTCCCTGGAGCCCCCGCGCTAAATCGGCTTCTTTGGCGATCGCTTCGGCCTGCTGCAAAATAGTGCGAGCATAGCCAACAATGCGACTGCCGACGGGGGTTAGCCGCGCCCCGTGGCGACCCCGAGAAAACAGCACGACCCCCAGGTGATCTTCGAGGGCTGAAATACTGTGGCTAACCGCCGACTGCGACATATCAAGGTATAGGGCCGCGTCGCTAAAGGTGGTCTGCTCAGCTACGGCCACTAAAATCCGTAGCTGCGACAATTTCATCTGGTTTTGATGGTTATCTCGCATTCTCGCCCGCCGTCTGGCTCAGGTACACTGTATACAGCTTGTACGAGCCTACAGCAGGTCAGAGGCAAAAACCGCTCATGGACGACATCGGCCTAGGCGTTGCGGGGCCAATGCTGGGCCACAGATGACTAACTTTGCCGGTTAATTCTGCAACTTAAAGAAGGGTCTGAGCCTGACGCCAACCGCCGTACCCAATAGCGCAAAGGCAATCCACAGCCAGCCATGTAAGCTGGTGGAGGCAATGCCACTGAAATAAGCGCCAACATTGCACCCAAAGGCTAACCAGGCTCCGTAGCCCATCAGTAGGCCGCCGATGAGGGCGGCGACTATGGCCGATCGCGACGGCGGTTTGCGCACGGTCAGTTGCCCGGCGATCGCTGCCCCCAGGGCTGCCCCCAGCACAATGCCAAAATTCATCACCGACGTCACATCGGCAAACAGGCTAGCGTTGAGCACGTTGGCCACAGCCTCCTGCTGCCAAAACTCGCTAGAGGCCGGGTTCCAGCCCAAGAGAGTGGCCAGCTTAGCAGCCCACAGGGTAAAGCCCCAGGTCACCCCCCAGGGCCGCCCGGCTAGCACCAGGGTGAGGGTGTTGAGCAGGGCGAGGGCCACACCGCCAACGACCAGGGACCAAGGCCCGTAGAGTAGCGATCGCCAGGTCGGTTTCACCCAAAAATCGCCCGCTTCGGCAATGCGGGATTGCTGCCAACGCCCCAGCCCCAGCCCCAGGGCCGCCAGCACGGCAACTTGCACCATGACGCCGCCCCAGCCCCAAAGACCGATCAGCGACATCGCCTCGGCTTTGGGCAACCCCTGCCAAACCCCGTCGGTCAGGGTGCCTAAAAATGACCCGGTGCCAAAGGTGAGCAGGGTAAGCAGCATCATGGAGCTACCGCCGCCGATGGTGTAGAGGGTGCCGCAGGCGCAGCCGCTGCCCAGCTGCATACCAATGCCAAACAAAAATGCCCCCACCACGGCCTGAGCGGCTACCGGTGCCACGGCCCCCCGGCCAATACCGCTGATCAGCAGCGGCGCAAACAGCACCGTGGCCAACCCCAGCATCAGCACCTGGGCCAGCACCCCCCGACCGTCGCCCCGCACCAGCAGGTGACGGTAAGATGAGGCAAACCCAAAACTCGCCTGGTACAGGGTCAGCCCAAACAGAGTGCCCACCAGGGCCAAGGCACTCTGCTGCCAACCAAAGCCCGACACGCCCACTACGAGCACCACCACTAGGGCCAACAGTATGTAGAGAGCCGGTGACTGCGATCGCGGTTTTTGAATCAGTTCAGCAGCAGGGGTCATGGCGCAGTTAGTTTAATGGTCTCGTCAAAATCCAAATCATCCCGAATCCGAATCCCATACCCCGATTCCCAAATGGCCAACCTGTAGGGGCGCATGGCATGCGCCCGGCTGAACCGGGGGCAGCTCCCATCCCGCTACACCTCAAAGGCACGACCGTTGCGGCCAGGGCGGCGAGGCGGATCTTTCTTGTCGTCGTCATCGGTGGGCGTGGGAGCGCATACGGCCACCGGGTCGAGGGTGTCAGAGCCGGTAGAACGGCTAGCAGTAGTGACAAAGGCAGTGTTGACCAAGCTCACGGTGGTCAAAGCGCTGGTGATCAAAAGTAGGCGTAGCAACATGGGGTCTGGTCTCTAGTACAGAACATGATTTAGCTAAACTCTCCCAAAGACCGCTCATCTTTGGGAGAGTCAACTCGAGGGGCGACCTAGGCGCGAGGGTCGCGGCCAGTGGCCACAGGCAGATCAGGCTGAGCAGAATATTCTGTCCAAGAGCCTTCGTAGACCCGCACATGGGGATAGCCCAGCAGGTGCTTGAGTACTACGTATTGCAGCGTGGCTTCGCGGCCTGTGCTGCACGTAACGATGATGTCGTCGTCAGAAGTGATGCCCCGGCTAGCCATGAGCGCTTCAATATCATCGAGCGCCTTGAGCCGGTGGAAGTTGTCTTCGCCAATGGTAAAGGTGGGCCAGGGAATGTTGTTGGCCCCAGGGATATGACCGTTGCGAATAAAGACATCATCTTCGCCGGCAAACAGAGAGGCCGGTCGGGGGTCGATGAACACGACATCGGCATCGCCACTCAGGTACTCACGCACCTGGTCAAGACTGACGCGAATAGACTCATCATCTTGCAGGGTAAAATTGCCGGGCTCGTACTGGGGAAACTCGCGAGTGGTGGGTAACCCAGCATCGCGATAGCCCTTATAGCCGCCGTCGAGCACCGATACCTGGCCGTGGCCAGCGCGCTCTAGCAGGTAGGCCACCATGGTGGCACCCAGCAGGTTGCCGCCGTCGGAGTAGACCACGACATGGCTATTGGCCGAAACCCCAGACTCCGAAAACATCGACTCTAGCCGCTGTTGCTCCCAATACTGCACAGGCAGACGACCGTTGGGGCCGCGAAAGGCTGTATCGGCCAGGTGTACCGCCTCAGGAATGTGCCCCGAAATGTAGTCAAGGGGGTTGTTGCGTACATCTAAAATGCGCAGGTTGGGGTCGGCACTGTGGTCAGAAAGCCACTCGGGGCTGACAAAGTCAATCTCAGTGCCGTGGCTATCGGCCAGGCTGGGGGCGCTGAGCAGGGGTAGACTGGCCACCGCCACCAGGGCAACGGCAAAGGCTACTAGCCTGACTTGCCAGCGTTTAATGCGATCTAACATGGTTCAACTCCATCAACGTAATTAAATTTGGCTGCCGGGGACCGATTGATCGACAGATAGACTGATCGACGGTTGGGGGCCTGGCCATGACCTAGCCTGTGCTGTAGAGAGGAAATAGGCCAAAACCCAGGAAAAATCTGCCAAAAACAGCGATCGCAGCCCGTGATGGCTAACCATCCGCACTGCGCTTTTGCAGCATATCACAGAGTGATGGTAAAACCTCACAAACCCGATGGGGTTACCGGTGTATGCAAAGAAAGATTGCTGAATTGCGGTCTATCAGACCGTTCTAGGCTCAAGAATCTCTGTCGATCGACCGATCTAGGGCCTGTCGCCTAGACGATGTGAGGCGATCGCTCAGCGGTTTAAGGTGAAGCGTCGCAATTGGACGGCTATATGACTTCATCTGAACCTCGAACCACTGAAATCAATGAGCAACCTACTGATGCGCTCTTTAAGCGCTACGACGCTCTAGGTGTCGATGACAAGCTGGCATTGCTCTATTACGTTTACGAAGCAATGGGCAGCTCAATCACGCCAGCCGCTCCCGAGGCTGCCGACCCCGAACTGGCAGAACCGCTGATCAAAGCGCTATACGATATGTCTGAAGCCGATCAGCTAGAGGCTATGCGAGCGGTGGTGCGTGGCGACCAAAGCGATATATCCCAGCGTTATGGTGGGCTGAGCGCCAACAACCAGCTGCTGGTGTGGTACGGCTGGGCTGAGGCCATGGGCGATCGCATTGTTGACATGCCCAGCGACTACGAGGCCAAGGGCCCTCTGTCAGAAATTCTGTCTGACCTCAAGGGTATGGAGTTCCAGTCGCAGATTTCGCTATTGCGAGAAGCGGCCACCCAAATGGGCTTCAGTAATGTCACTGCGCCGCCTCCCCTGGCCGAAACCGGCGTTACCGATAGCTTGTAAAGCCCTTGCCTTCTGTCGGGTTGGAAGGAGCGGTGGGACACAGCACTTTGATCTGCCCAGAGCCCAGGGCAACTGACCGGGGCTCTGGACGAATTGAGCAATGCCCTAGGCTACAGCCTGAAGCTCAGCCTCGATCCCGCTGACGTAAGCATCGATTGCGTGGTCGCTGAAGCGGCGGCTAAGCACTTGCCACGTCCAGCGAGAGCCTAGCTGAATCGCGGTATCGACATGGTCAAACCCCTGCCAGGTGCGGGGAATGCGGGTGACAATGTCCCAGCCGTAGACAAAGCGGTAGCTCTTGGGCAAGCGGCCATTGTAAGACTCAACCATGGCACGGTTGCCTACCCGAGGTGCGCCAAAGGTGTAGACCTCAAAGCTGAGATCGCGCTTGCGGCCTAGGTTGTATTGCAGATCGAGGGCAGCGATGGTGGCTAAGGCCCCCCCTAGACTATGGCCTGTAACAATCACATGCTGGCCCTCAAACTTATCCATGGCGTCGAGCAGAGCCTGACGTACGGCAAAGTAGGCCGTCATGAATCCCTGGTGAAATTTGACCTCTGTGTTGCCGTCGCCGTAGGGATAGATCTGCTGGCGAAACTGAAAGTTGTTGATCCAGTCAACCGATTTGTCGGAGCCGCGAAAGATGACGTAGAGGCGATCGCTGTTGAGCTGGTTGAGAATAGCCACCTGGGTATCGGTAAACCCGTTGTCCTGGCTTTCGACAAACACCGGCTCAATGTCGGGGTAGGCCGAGAACCGCAGACCGCCAAAGTCACGGTAGATTTCCTGGCCCAGGCGGGCACATCTCAGGGCAACGGCATAGTCGACCATAGGGCATTCCTCTAAACGAGCCACAATATCTCTAGGGGGCAGGCACAGACCACCAGGCCAGGGCGTAGGGCTGAGTCGGTTCGTTGTGCACCTGCTGCTGATAGATAACTCTCAGTTTGTACCGCCCCGTTTCCGGAATTTGATAAAAAATATGTTCAACGCTGTCGACCTCGCTCACCGATGACCAGACACTCTGGGTAATGTCGTCGGTGTCGGCGGGCATGAGGTATAGGTTGAGGTTGTTGAGGCCGCGATCGCTAAAGCTTTCACCCCGATCGTAAATGCCATTGCCGTTGGTATCGGTCAGGGCAACAACCCGCTCCCAAGCCAGGGTCGCCGCTATGTAGCTACCGCCCTGCAAGGGATCGGCAAATTCGTAGTCGTGGGCCATAGCCGATGCTGTTGGTGGGGTTAGGGCCGCAAAGTTCCAGCCGATGGCAGGCACGGTTTGGTCGGGGCCAAAGGCACCGGGAGAGATCTGTTGATAGGCGCGGTAGGCGTTGAGGTGGCCCGTCCCTAGGTCTTTGTGCAGGGGAATTTTGCGATCGCGGTAGGCATCGGACTCTACCCAAGAGCGGCTGGCGTTGTCGAGCAGGGTGCGGGTCATGCCCAGCCGCAGGCCGTCACCGCTGTCTTTGAGCTTGTCAGCCGAGTTGAGCAGCACGGCTTTCATGACCATGGGGTGACGGCCCTCTAGGGGCATGTTGGCCATACCCGCGCGAAACTGGCGATCGACTAGCTGCTGCATCAGGGCGATGGTGCCCGCCACGTGGGGCGAAGCAAAGCTGCTGCCGCTGGAGGTACGCACCCGCCCATCGGGGTCGATCAGTTCAATGCTGCTACCGGGAGCCACTAGACTGATCGAGCGACGGGGACCCACGTTGGTTTCGACCGGTGCCCCCTGACGGACAGCGGCGGGTTCGCTGCCCAGGTTAGAGGCATCAAGGCGGTTAAACTCGCCGTTCCCCTGGCGCGAGTAGGCGACGTTAATGCCGTTAAAGTTGTCGGTGGGAATGGGAATGCCGCCTCGCCCCTGGTTGCCTGCAATCACGTACAGCGCGCCATGCACCCGAGAGGACCAGTCGATGCACTGGGTTAGCAGCGCATTGCCATCAAGCACTGGGTTAGAGCGCGGGTCGCGGGTGAGGGGTTCACCAAAACTAAAGTTGATGGCGCGGACATCGCCACCATTTTGCAAGGCCACTGCCTGGGCGGCCAGACATTCTTCTGGCTGAGCACTGGTGCTACCCAGGGGTCCGATCGCCCCAGAGTAGAGCAGCGCCTCGGGAGCAACCCCAGTGCGTTGTTTATCTTGGCTAATCATGACGCTAGCCACATTGCTGGCGTGGCCATCGACATATTCGTTGGCGTTGGCTAGGCCGTCAAGCAGCAGCACTCGCCGTACAGAGATGGGCAAGGTTTCGGTAGCGACTTTATCGATGCCAAATTGGCTGGGACGGCCAATTTCGACTTGCCCAATCGCAATTTTGTCGCCGGTTAGGTAGTAGGGAGCCACGTGCAGTCGCCGGGCATCGATGCCCTGAGGCCCCACCGATTCCGACAAGGCCAGCACTGGCAGGCTCAGCGGCAGCAGGCTACCCATGCCGCCCACCCAGAGCAATGCTTTTAGCCAGGGCTGTGGCCCTCGGTTTTGCGTCATGTCACCCTGCTTTGCCATTGCCCAGTCCTGTCTCAATTATCCCTGGGCAAACTCTATCGCAAAGGCCCTGGCCTCGGCATCAAAACCGTTGAAACTCTCTATTTCTTCAGAATCTCTGCGGGCCTAAAGAGGGCAGCGATGGATGCCTGTAACAGTTGGCCCTTGCCCCTAAACCGGTGGCGGTACAACCTCGGCCTTGACCTGAGCACGGGTTAACAGTCGGCAGAGACGAAGAGCCTGATGACGGTAGAGGGGCAGCGGCAAGGTGATCGGTATCTGGGCCATCAGCTGTCGGGCCTCGCCCAGGCGGTAGCCGGAAACGCGCGCAATTTCAGTAGCCCCGTCAAACAGGGCCTGGGGGGTGAAAGCTCTTTCGAGGTGCAGGTGCCAGGTACGGGGGGCCAGTTCTCGTTGCTCAATGCGGCGCAGACCACTGATGGTCGCCAACACCACCAGGCGATCGCCCCGTTTCAGCCGAATATCGTCGGTGGGCATAATTTTGCTGGGCTGGTCCCCATGCTGGTGCCACAGGGGAACAACGCCATAGCCATAGGCCACCTCTGCCAGCAGCATGCCAATCAGGGTATCGCCGGGTTCAACCTGGTACTGGGTGATTAATACCGTTTGGTCATAGAGCCGAAACAGGCCAATGACATGTTCGCCAAAGGCTGCCCCGGCAAACGCTTCGGCGGACAGCGCCGAGGCACAGAGCACCTGGGCAAAGGGAAAAATCTGGGCGACGCGATCGGTAAACTGCTGGTCGTAGGTGCGAATGATGGCCCGGCAATGGGGGTTGAGCCGGTGGGCCAACAGCCCCATCTCCAGGTTTTGAATTTCGTCCTCACTGACCGCCACGACGCTTTTGGCGGTGGCCAGGTTGGCCTTATCGAGGGCGGCGCTGACATCGCCAGTCAGCAGCGGAATTTTAGGCAGTACGTCAGCATCAAGACCGTGGGACGAAATGCCCACGACGGGCTGGTTGAGGTCTTGGAGCGCCGCCAGCACCTGTCGCCCGACCCGCCCCAGCCAGATCACTACCACATGGTCTTGTTCGGGTACCGGCGGGCGACGCTCCATAAACTCAAACCGCAGGGTGAGCAATTTCTCGGTGAGCAGCGCATAGAGTACCCCTACAAACGCAGCTCCGGCCACCGTCAGGAGCACGCCAAAGAGTTGCAGCAGTCGGGGATAATTGAAGTCTTCTAGGGCTTCGAACACATCGCCGTATCCCCCAAACAAGGTGATAAACGTGTACAAAAAGGCCTGAAATAGAGGGATGTCGTCAGGGGAATTGGCGTCTAACAACAGCGTGCCCACCAGGCATAGGGCTAGCACGGTGATACCGCAAATCAGCGCCACCCGGCGCAGCTGCTGCCCCGAACCAGAGCGCACCAAATGGATGAAATCTCGCTTTAAGGTGGGCCAATTGCGTAGGCGAGCGATCGCCTGGCCGATCCGCCTAAGGGGCTGCTGCCGCACCGGCCTAGGGGCTTCGCGGTTGAGGGTGTGCAGCTCGGCGTCGCTTTCAATCATCACCACTTCGTCGCCCGCTCCCAAAGGAGTATCGGGTATCCAGGTGTAGAACAGGCTAGAAGGGCTGTCGGCCATCACCCAAGAGGTTTCATCGACGGGGGTATGGCACAAAATGCGGCGGTGGCCGGTATCTAGTTCGTGCAGGTGGCGGCGATCGCACCACGGATGGGTCGGCTCTAGCACCTGCTTCACGACCTGAAAGCGATGGCCATCGAGATTAAAATAGCCCACTAATGCTTCGCCAAAGGCTCCCAGGGCAAAGGCCGGAGCCGCAAGCTGAGTGGGTTCAAAGGCAATGAAATTCTGCAACTGCTGCCCCATCAGCTCGTTCAGGTTCTGCTTATCCGATCGCATCACCAGCCGCACCTTCGGATTCAGCACCCTCGCGGTCAGCGCCGCCTCCAGATTGACTCGCTCATCTTGAGTCACCAGCAGCACCGCCCGGCACTGGCGAATGCCCGCTATCTCCAGCACCTCTGCCGAGCGACAGTCACCAATCTCTAAATGGTCAATGAGCTGCCGCAGGTGGGGCACTTCCCACTGGTCGGGCAGGGTGTCGTTAATGGCATGCACCGGCACCCCAAAGCTCTTCAGGTTAGCTACACAGTTTTGGCCCAGGCTACCCAACCCACACACCAGAAAACCATCATTTGCGGGCGGAGTTTCGCGTTTTTCAGATTGCGGGGCTGCGATTGCCATGCCGTTCAAAAAAGAACAATGTCTAGAGCGACGGGGCAACTGATAAGGCTGCCCTAGACCTCAAGCCTAGGGGCCATTGTAGGAGGGGGATCAGGTTTTGCAAACAGGCCGAACACTCGAACCTGAAGCCTAAACCCCCAGTCGCTGCAACCGATACAGGCTTGAATACAACCCTTCCTGCGCCAGCAGTTCGTCGTGGCTACCCTGCTCAACCAGTTCACCATGCTTGAGCACCAAAATGCGATCGACATTGCGAATTGTTGACAGGCGGTGGGCAATAATAATCGCCGTGCGATGCTCCAGCAGGCGCTCTAGGGCTTCTTGAATCATCGCTTCGGTGCCCACATCTAGGTTGGCGGTGGCCTCGTCGAGTACCAAAATGCCGGGGTTGCGAATGGCCGCCCGAGCAAAGGCCAGCAGTTGCTTTTGTCCCCCCGAGAGATTGGTGCCCCGCTCCCGCAGTTCGGTGTCGTAGCCCTGAGGCAAATCTTCAATCAGCCCGTGAATATTAGTCTGCTTTGCCGCCTCGATCACCGCCTCTAGGGGATATTCCTCGCCCAGGGTAATGTTGCTTTTGACGTCTCCGGCAAACAAAAAGCCATCCTGCAAAATCACCGCCATTCGCTGCCGCAGCTCCGCCTGGGGCAAATCACGAATATCGACGCCATCCAGCAAAATCGCCCCTTGATTGATGTCGTAGAGGCGGCACAGCAGGCGGATGATCGAGCTTTTGCCTGCTCCGGTTGGCCCCACCAGCGCCACTTTCTCCCCAGGGCGAAGGGTAAAGGTGAGATCTTTGATTACAGGCTCGTCGGCCTTGTAGCCAAAGGTGACCTGGTCGAAGCAGATTTCGGACGCCTTGGATGGGTAGGGGGTGGATGAGTGGATGGGTGAATGGGTGGTAGATGGGGCGGCGGCTTCTAGCGGGGTAAGGTAGGTGGTGGGAAAAGCACTATGGTCAATTTCCCCGCCCCCCGCGCCCTGACTCCCTACCCCCTCACTTCCCACTCCCTCACTCCACACCTTCTCCGGGTCACGAATTTCTACGGGCACGGTAAACAGGTCGGTAATCCGCTCTACGGCAGTTAGCCCGGCCTGAATGGCGGTGAACTTGTCAGCGAACTGGCGCAGGGGATCGAATAGGCGCTGGGCAAATAAAATAAACGTAGCCAGGGTACCGAAGGTGAGGGCGTCTTCCATGACCAGCAGGCCACCGAGCCAAAGCACGCCGCCGATCGCTACTAGCGAGATCCACTCCAGCGTCGATGACACGGCTGAGTCGTAGAAAATGGTTTTGTCAACGGCGGTGATGTACTTCTGGTTGGTGCCCCGAAACATCTCGGCGTTGTAGCGTTCGCGCCGAAACAGCTGCACCACGTTAATGCCCGCCACGTTTTCTTGCAGGGTGGCGTTAAGCTCAGAGAGGTATTCGCGAGCTTTGTAGTTAGCTTTGCGATACTGCTGCTGAAAGTAAATAATCAGCCAGGTGACCGGCAACAGCAGGGCCAGCAGCATGAGGGCTAGCTGCCACTGCATGGTAAACATCACTACCAGCAGCACCAGCATGGAGATCACGTCGGTGATGATGCCCACGGCTCCGGTCGAAAAGACGTCTCCCAGGGCATCGACATCGCTGGTGATGCGGGTAATCAGTTTGCCGACGGGGGTGCGATCGAAGAAGCGCACTGCCAGGGCGGTGACATGGGTAAAGAGGTCGGTGCGAATGTCGGCGGTAATTTTTTGTCCCACCGCCTGCACAAGATAGCTCTGCAGACCATCGAGCAGCAGCCGAGTAGCCACAGTGACCACCAGCAGCCCGACCAGTAAATTGAGCCCACCCTGCAGGGTGCGCCCCTCTAAAAAGCCCATCACGGGCTCTTGGCGAATCAGAGAAATCGCCTGGCCAATCAGTACCGGCTGAAAGGCATTCGACAGCGACAGGGGCACCAGCAAAATCAGCGGTATGACCAGGGCCGCGCGGTGGCGGTAGATATAGGGCCACATGCGCAAAAACAGCCGCCAGTCGCTGTCAGTCGGGCGGGCCGTGGTGTCGCTGGAAAAGTTGGGCGTAGCGGTCATGGGGCGATGCAAATGGTGACGCAGCTTTCAGTTTAGGCCCGAATTGAGGTCGATGGCGGGGCAAGCCCTCAACCCAGCTCTCGTCGGGCTGATCTACGCTAGTTGCCGCAGGTCAGCATGGTGGCTTCGGGATAGGCTTGGGATGCCTGCTGCATTTGGGTGGGGTTGGGCCGACCAAAGGTACTGAGGGTCTCGATCTCGTCTGGGGACGGAACGCTGGTAGCCACCTCCTGGCCCAGGTCGCTGACATAGATCACCTGGTCAATGATGAGCTGCCGCTGTTCCTGCTGGTCGTAGAGATCGGCGTAGCGATCGCTGACCCGTTGCTGCCACCGGGCCGGGTCGCAATAGCTGCGATCGATGACCACTGTAACCCTAGGGCTAGCCAGTAAGTGACGCAGCCCCAACCCCAGGGCCGCAAAGGCAATCCAGCCCAGGCCGAGGGTGTAGATCAGTCGTTGGTTGGGGTTGCGCATAGGGGCAGAGGAAACAGGTTTTAAGTTTTAGGTTTTAGGTAGCTGGGTTTGGGCCATGGCTGAAGCCCAAAACCCCTAAAGATTAACCTGGAACAGATCTTTAAATAGGCTTTGCACGTTGTCTGGAGTGCCCTGCTGAACGGTCGATTCGCGCAGTTGGGCGATCGCCTGAAGTTCGTTCTGGTTGACCTCTCCGTAGGCGATCGGATAAAACCGCACGTCGCTGTAGGTCAGAATGTCTTGAATGGCATCAAAGGTGTAGCCCCGGTTGACCTCGCCATCGGTGAGCAGCAGCAGGTAAAAGCGTCCGGTAGGATCCGCTGCTTTTTTGGCCAGTAGATCGGCTAGGCCCACCATGGTGCCGTCGTACATAGCCGTAGCCCCATCGGCCTGCAGTTGGTCAATGGTGGCCAAAAACTTCTGGTGCTGAAGCTGGTCAAAGGGAGCCAAAGGTAAGCGACGCACGGGCTTATCGGCAAAGGTGACAATGCTGACGTAATTGCCCGAGTTAATTTGCCCGGCAGCCACCCGCAGGCCATCTTTGAGCGCCTGCATACGCTGCCCTTCCATGGAGCCGCTGGTGTCGATCACCAGGCTCATGTAGACCGTGCGGCCCCCGTCTTTACGCAGCTTCCAGTTTGACTGGGCGGCCAATAGAGTTTCGCCGTCGGGGAAGGGGGGTACTTGCCCAGCGGTCAAATAGTCGGTTTCGACAAAGCCCTGCTGCTGGGCCAGGGCCTGCATTTCTGCCGATTGGGCGAACTGGGCAAACCGTTGCAGGGCCTGCTGCTGCTGGGGCGTGTTCCAGTCGAAGCCGACCAGGGGGTTGTTGTGGGGCACGCCAAAGGGCACAAACTCGGTGTCGCTAAAGCCGGGCACTTGGCGCAGAGCAAGGTAATTTTGGTACTCCAGCGGAAAGGCTTGCAGGTTGCTCTGGTCGCGCAGAAACAGCTCTTGCAGGTCGAGGGTGGTGGGAGTGGTGATCAACACCTGCTGTTGAAACTGGTCAAAGACGGAGTTGACCTGGGGGGTTTGCAGCTCAGCCACGGTGAGAGTACCACCGGTTTCCTGGTGCCCGGCGGCTCGCCAGTAGAGGGTGTAGAGCAGGTTGAGCGCGGTGGAGCTGCTGTAGGGGTTGGGATAGGCGACGGTGACCTGGCCTGAGGCGATCGCATTAAGCAGTCGATCAAAGCTAACGGTACCGTTTTCGGCCAGGCCATCGTAGACCGGCTTGGGCAGCACCCAGCCAGCCGTGTTAGGCACCAGGCGATCGGCCACGGTTACCGTATTTATCCCTTGGCTCTGCACCATCGCCACCCAGAGATCGTTGGAGGGGCTATAACCAGCGGGCTGGGCTGCCCTCGCCCCCAATATGCGAGCGGCGGTACCCGAAGCCACCTGACGCACCCCCACCTGAATCACTTCCCCCGAGGGCAGCGTCTCCTGGCGCTGGTTAAAGGTTTCGGCTACTTCCACTAGCCAGCGCTCATTTTGGCGGTTGACGTTGGCCTTTTCCGATGAGCTGTAGATTTCTAGATAAACCGTGTTGCCGCCGCTGGGCTGGGCAGCGTAGAGGGGTAAGGCATTGATATCAGGCAGCGGATCTTCTATCTGGTCGGTGGTGTAGCGGCTGGCCAACTCGTCTGAAATCAAGTCTTCGCCTACAGTGATACGGGGCATCACCGACTGCTCAAGCACTTGGCGCGCACTGTCTAGGGAGTCTACCCGAGGCACCTCGTTGCCAGGGGCGCAGTTCCACAACAGGACGGCGCAAAGACCAAGCAGGAAGGGGAAAAGAGGAAGACGGCGCATGGTGAGAGAGTGAAGAAGGTAGGGTGGGAAAGGGTCTAGGGGGCGTCTTGGTTGTTTTGCAGGATGATTTTGTTGGCGTCGACGAGGGTTTGCAGGCGCTGGGGCAGAGTGGTGTCGCTGGAGTTTTCTAGGGTGGAGAGGGCGATCTGATCTTGGAGCTGTTGCAGCTGGGAGTGGGTGGCCTGGAGGCGATCGCGGCTGGCCTCTAGGCGCTGCTGGGCCATCTGCTGGTAAGCAGGGGTTTCAATCTGGTCGAGAATTGCTAGGCCATCGGCCACCTGGCCCGACAGATCGAGCACCGTATGCATTGCCTCAAGAAGCTCAAGCTGAAGGAGAGAGTCGCGATCGTAAATGCGGCTGGCAAACCGCTGGGATTCAGTCGCCCAGACCTGCACCTGCTGCCAGGCTTTTTGCGATTTGGGCGGCACCCGCTGCCCCAAAATACCCAACTGGCGGGCAAAGATTTGCTCGTTGAGCAGATCGCCATCGTTAGCCGCTTGGGGCTGAGCGCGAAAGCCCATGGCCCAACTGCTGACCATGGCGACCGCCACCCCCGCACCCGCTAAACCGGCGATTGGCTTTGGCCCAGCCAGCCAAATCAGCAGCGCATAGCCCAGGGCGGTGCCGCCCAGGAGCAGGTAAGTCTGAGGTAACGTCCAAAGGGATGATCGGCGCATACTACTAGCATTCCCACGCCATCGCTATAGTGCTACCGCTACTGTAGCCTAAGGCACGGTTAGAGTACTGCCCAAAGCGGTGATGGCGTCCGAGAGCTGAGCTTCGGCCGCTTGAGTAGCGGCTACCAAGAGCAAAAACACCTCTGTGCCCCGCTGGCGGGCAAAGATTTTGCCGGTAATTGGCTGAGGTGGAGTTGCCCCCTGGCTTAGCCGCCCTGCCCAATTGATTCTTACCCCACCGCCGGGGATGGGCTGCACATCGCCCGCGACAAAGCCTTCGCCATTGCCAAAGGTGCTTTGGGCCGCCTGCATTAGAGCGGCATTGGGGGTATCGGCGGTGGGTAAAGGAGCGACTGCCACGGTGTAGGCCAAGCTGCCATCGGTCGACTGAAACAGGGGGCTACCCGCCGCCGAACTGACCGTAAAGCCTTCCAAAATGCCAATTTGAAAGCGTCCCTGGGGGTCGGAAAAACTGCCGCTGACCATGGGTAACGCCGGGGCCAGTTCGGGTGGGGGAGCATTGCCCTGGGCCTGGGCTAAAGGGGCGATCGCCCTCAGGTAGCCACTGCTAACGGCGATCGTTTGGGTGAGCAGCACGCCTACCACCAGGGCGATCGCCCCCATAACTAGCCTGTTCAACCGCCGCATACGTTGCCCCATTGCCTAGTCTAATTTGCTCATCGCCAAGCATAACAACTCTGATAGAGGTCAACCGGGCTACGCCATTGAAGTTAACCTTAGGCGGGAGATCGCAGGGCTACAGGGCGACAAGCACCTGGTTGCGACCGGCGGCTTTGGCCCTATAGAGAGCCGCATCGGCAGCTTTGATCAGCGTTTGAATAGTGCTGCCGTGCTGGGGAAAGCTGGCCACCCCAAAGGATGCCGTGAGGGAATCAAGGCGCTGACCTTGGTGATGGGGCCGTAACTGACTAATGGCCACTCGAATCACTTCGGCCCGGGCGATGGTTGCGGCGAGATCCGCCTCTGGCAAGATCAAGGTCATTTCTTCGCCCCCGTAGCGACAGGCAATGTCAGAACTGCGCACGTTCTCCTTGAGTAAGGTGCCGACCAGTTGCAGCACAAAATCGCCGATGTCGTGGCCAAAGGTATCGTTAAACTGCTTGAAATGGTCAATATCAAGCATGATCACGCCGATAGAATGCTGTTTTCGCTGGGCTCGTCCGATCTCTCGAGTGAACGATTCTTCTAGATAGCGGCGATTATAAAGGCCAGTCAGTGAGTCGCGGATGCTCTGGTTTTTGAGGGTTTCTTGCAGTTTGAGGTTGGCGATCGCCATGCCCAACTGCTCGGCTAAGGCGCGGGCGAGCTGCTGCTTGGGCTCAGATAGGGCCTCCGTAGTTTCGGTGCTGAGGTGCAATAATCCTAGGGTTTCTCCCTGGGCCAGCATGGGGATACATAGGGTAGCCTCAATCTCGACCTCGGCTGGCACGTGGGCACAGCGAAGACTGTGGCGATCTGGCCCGACGTGGTGCGTTCGACCCCGGCGCAGCGCCCAGCATTGATCGGGCTTAAAACGGGTGTCTGAATGGAGATGCCTACCCCAGCTATTGACAATTGCTAGGCGATTGTGGGAGGCATGGGTGATGAAAATACCGCCGGAGCATTTGGGAAAGAGGGTTTCAACCAGGTTGGTGATGGTATGACAAGCTTCTTCTATCGTTGAACAGGCCTGGAGATAATCGCTGATTTCGCTCAAGATCACCATTTCGTTGTGGCGCTGATCGAGGTCGGCTACCCGCGCTTCGAGCTGTTGATTGACTTGGTATAAGGTTTGTTCTGACTGTTTGAGGCTGGTGACATTGCGAAAGGTGACGGCAAAGCCATCTCCTAGCTTGACGGCTACCGTTTCAAACCAGGATTCAATGCCGTCGTGGTTATAGTAGAACTCCCGTCGGTAGGGCTCCCCGGTTTCGACGGTGTGAACGTAGCCATCAAACAAGCCTTCTTCAAGGTTGCCGGGCATTTCATCGAGCAGGCGTTTGCCGACTAGATAGGCTTCGGTGCGTCCCACCAGGTCGCAGGCGGTAGGATTGCTCAACAGCCACTCAAAGTCAACAATGGTGCCCTGCCCATCGCGCACCGAGCAAAAGGCCATAATGCCGTCAAGGGAGCTATTGAGCACGCTGCTGAGCTGCATTTTAGAGGTCTTTAGGGCCTCTTGAATGGTAATGATTGGGGTAACATCGGCAAGCAGGCCGATGCATCCGGCATAGGTGTCGTTTTCGTCAAGCATCGGAGTTGCCGACACCAAGGCCCACAGCACGGTCTGGTCTTGGCGGCGAAACTTGAAGGGGTGCTTTTCTTCAATCCCCTGCCGTCGGCATTCTAAATAGGTTTTGGCTTGGGCTTGGTCTTCGGGGGCAATAAAGTCCAGCAGGGCAGTGCTGGCCATGTCTTCGATGCTGTAGCCCAGCATGTCGGCCATCTGCTGGTTAATGAAGGTGGTTTTACCTTGGGCATCCAGCATCCACACCCCTTCTAGGGTGGTCTCAATAATGTTGCGGTATCGAGCCTCGCTGCGCTGAAGTGTTAATTCGACCTGTTTGCGATCGGTAATGTCTGTGGCCACATAGGAAAAACAAGGCCGTTTGCTCTCAGCAATGCCAATAAATGACACTACAACCGACAGCCAAAAGGTGGAGGTGCCAAAGGTATGGGCATAGTCAAACTGCACCGGTTGGCCGGTAGCCTGGCTCTGGCGATAGTGGGTAACCCAGACCTGAATGTAGTCTGGAGGCACACCTAGATTGCTGGCCCATTGCCCCTCTAGCGCCTCGACGGTGGTATTAAAAAAGGCGGCCGTTGCCTGGTTATCTGAGATGTGCAGAATGTCGTGCACCGACAGTTCCACTACCCCCATCATTAGCGGTGATGAATCGTAGAAGCTCCGTAAGATGGCGGTCTGCTCTTGCAGGGCTCGCTGGGCCTGGCGCTGGGCAGTAATGTCTCTGGCAATTTTAGAAGCCCCAACTACCGCACCGGTTTCATCCTGCACGGGAGACATGGTTAGCGCTACCTCCACCAGGCGACCATCTTTACACTGGCGCTGGGTTTCGTAGGTTGCAATCGGTTTGCCCTGATGCAGTTGCTGAAAGAGCAGGGCGGCGTCGGCCTGACGATCGGGCGGAATGATTAGGGTGATGGGCTGGCCAATCGCCTCGGCGGCACTGTAGCCAAAGAGCCGTTCGGCGGCCTGGTTCCAGCTGGTGATCAGGCCGTCAGATGTTTTGCTGATGATCGCATCTTGGGAGGTCTCGACAATGGCCGCCAACTGAAGCCGCTGATCGCGACTTTGGCGCAGCATGGTTTCGGTCTGGGCCTCTAAATTGGCTTTGGCCGCTTGCAGTTGCGCCTTCAGGTCGGCCTGGTAAAGAGCGATGCCCACCTGAACAGCCATCTGCTGTAGGTTGGCCACGTCCTCTGGTAGCCAGGGCCGGGGAGCAGTGCAGCTATGGGCAATCAACAGGCCCCATAGCTGAGTCTCACACAGCACCGGTACAATCAGGCTGGCCTTGACCTGAAACTGAGCCAGAAACTCGGCGTGGCAGGGGGTGAGGTGAGCAGCGGCAACATCGGCGATCGCCCACACCTGCCCCTCGTCGTCGGGGGGCAGTCGGTCAGCCTCAGACCAGGGATCATGGACGGTTTGCCCCGCCATTGACCACTGCGGATTCTGCACAGCTTCAACGACGACTTGACCGCTGTGGTCGGTGGCAAACTGATAAAGTAGAGCGCGATCGCAGTCTAACAGCCTCTGAACGGCTTCAACGCTGTTCGTCAAAATCGTGGTCAGATCGAGGGACTGGCGAATTTGCCGGGCGATCGCCGCGATCGCCTGATGCCAAGGGGCGATCGCAGTGGGAGTGGGGACGTCAGGGCCACTAGCCACCCGGTTGCTGATGCCTGCCATTTTGCCCACCCTTAACACCTGTCCTATTGTCGATTACCGCTGCATCACATCGGTAGTTTTGCAATATCTTCAGGTTTAAGGTTCCCTGACGAGGAAATTCTTGACCAAAACCGCTCGTTCAGCGAAGGATGGCTGCGGCCTCAACGCCTAGGGCAGTACGCTTCCACACAGCGCACAAACATCTCTACCCCCAGTCCGAGGGCCGTTTCGTCGAAGTCAAAGCGGGGGTGATGGTGGGGGTAGGCCAGGGCCTTTTCGGCATTGGCCGATCCTAGAAAGAAATAGCACCCCGGCACCTCTTGCAAAAAGAAAGCCATGTCTTCACCCCCCATCGTGTGGCAGTCGGGCACCACCCCGGCGGCGGTTTCTACCACCGAAAGGGCCACCGATCGCACCAGATCGGCCATGGCCGCATCGTTGATCACAGGCGGGTACAGCGCCCGGTAGTCGAAGTCGTAGCTGGCCCCGTGGGCCTGACATATGCCCCCGATGATCTGCTCCATCCGGGGGGCAAAGTAGTCGGCGTAGGCGGGGTCAAAGTAGCGCACGGTGCCGCCTAAGGTGGCACTGTCGGCGATCACGTTTTGGGCGCTGCCTGCATTAAACTTGCCCACGGTCACCACCGCCGCCTTGGTGGGCTCAATGTTGCGGGCCACGATGGTTTGCAGGGCACCGACAATTTGCGCGGCCACCACAATCGAGTCTACGGTCTGGTGGGGTAGTGCCCCATGGCCGCCCTTACCCTGCACGGTGCAGGTGAAAAATTCTGAGGCAGCCATCAGCGCCCCCGTGCGCACGCCCACTGTCCCCAGGGGCAAATTGTTCCACAGGTGGAGTCCAATCATGGCCTCCACGTCGGGGTTTTTCAATACTCCAGCCTCGATCATGGGTTTGGCCCCACCTGGCCCCTCTTCGGCAGGCTGAAAGATCAGCTTGACTGTGCCCGCAAAGCTGTCGCGGTGGGTGGCCAAGTAGTGGGCGGTACCCAGGGCGATCGCCACATGACCATCGTGGCCGCAGGCGTGCATCACACCGTCGTGCTGCGAGCAGTAGGGCACGGCATTTTCTTCCTGAATGGGCAGGGCATCCATGTCGGCCCGAATGCCCAGCACCGGTCCGGGGCGCGTCCCTGCAATGACGGCTACTACACCGGTTTTGGCAATGTGGCGCTGGTGGTCAATGCCCCACTCGGTAAGGTGATCGCAGATAAAGTCGGCGGTGAGCCATTCTTTAAACCCCAGTTCGGGCCGCTGGTGAATGCCGCGCCGCCAGGCCACCAGCCGATCTTGCAGCGATTGAATTGTCGGACGAATGCGATCGCGGTGGATGGGCAGCGGCGGCGCAGTGGTGGCAAACATGGCAGAGCATCTAGGGGGTGAAGGAAGTCAACGGGTTTCCCTGGCGAGAAAACCCTATCACCAGCATAAACCAGTCACCTAGCTCCTAGGATCCGGTCACAGCAGTCCAGAAACTCACCTCGGTATAGTCTGTACCCCGCCAACCACCTGGAGCTACCGCCAGAGGGCGAGCCGTGGGGTAGAACGCGATCGCCCTTCCCCCAGCCATGACTCGCAGTAATTACTCATACAGGCGGCAGTGACTAAAGTCGATCTGGGGGCCGATCGAATAGTGCACCAGGCTACGCCCTGCCGCTAGGGCCGCCTGACGGGTGGGGTAGGCCTCGCCGTCGGTCAAGGCCGCCAGTTCCGGTGTGATTACCCAGCAAAAGTACCCCACCGAGCGGCGACGGGTGACCGCCACCAGCCACTCCGGAAACGCGATTAACGTATTGACTCTGTCGATGGCCATGGGCTTAACCGCCTCAGCATGGAAGGATCTGGTGCAGTTAGACTGCCGAAACCCTATAAGCTACCTATTGCTATTGAGTGCAATTGTACTATACTGTGGTTCTGGAGACAACTGTTTTGGGGTACAGGGTCTTGTCCTACAGCACTGAGGCAACTATGGCGGTAAAAAAAGGCAAAGAACAAAGCGAAAAAGAAAAGGCCCTCACCCTGGTGCTGGGGCAAATTGAGCGCAACTTTGGCAAAGGGGCGATCATGCGCCTGGGCGATGCGGCTCGTATGAAGGTTGAAACGATTTCTACCGGGGCTTTGACCCTCGACTTGGCCCTGGGCGGCGGCCTGCCCAAGGGGCGTGTGATCGAAATCTACGGCCCAGAAAGCTCGGGTAAAACCACCGTGGCCCTGCACGTGCTGGCCGAGGTGCAGAAGATGGGCGGGGTAGCGGCCTTTGTCGATGCTGAGCACGCCCTTGACCCCATCTATGCCGCCGCCCTGGGGGTAAATGTAGAAGAACTGCTGGTCTCCCAGCCCGACACCGGTGAAATGGGGCTAGAGGTAGTCGATCAACTGGTGCGATCGTCCGCGATTGACGTGGTCGTCGTTGACTCGGTTGCGGCCCTTGTGCCCCGCGCCGAAATTGAAGGGGAAATGGGCGATGCCCACGTGGGCCTTCAGGCCCGATTGATGAGTCAGGCCCTGCGAAAAATTACCGGCAGCATTGGTAAATCGCAGTGCACCGTGATCTTTTTGAACCAGCTGCGGCAAAAAATTGGCATCTCCTACGGTAACCCCGAGGTCACCACTGGGGGTAACGCGCTGAAATTCTACGCCTCGGTGCGGCTCGACATTCGCCGCATTCAAACCCTGAAGAAGGGCACCGAGGAGTATGGCATCCGTGCCAAGGTCAAGGTCGCCAAGAACAAGGTCGCGCCTCCCTTCCGCATCGGCGAGTTTGACATTCTCTTTGGCCAGGGTATCTCTACCATGGGCTGCCTGGTAGATCTGGCAGAGCAAACCGGGGTGATTGTCCGCAAAGGGGCCTGGTATAGCTACGAGGGCGACAACATTGGTCAGGGCCGCGAAAATACCATCCAGCGATTGCAAGAAGACGCCGCCTTTGCCCAAAAGGTCGAAGCCCAGGTGCGAGAGAAACTGGAGATTGGCGGAACCGCCGTGGCGGTAGCTGAGGACATTGAAATCGAGGTTGAAGACGAAGCTTACCCGGATGAAGACGAATAAAAACTTTGGCCTAAAGTCTTATAGCCATAGTCACTTGGGTTAGGACATCCAGATACCTTAAAAACGTTCGAACGTTTTTAGGGAAAATGTCTTAACCAGACTGGCTACAGCTATAGTAGTCTGCCAAGCTAAAGCCTAAACAGCCCTGGCACAGCGATAAATACTGTGCCAGGGCTGTTTAGATAGTAGTCATGCATGATGGGCCGCTCTGAGGTTGGGAACGATTGGGTTAGGGCAGGTTTGAATCGGGGTTTGGTGGGTCAGATTGGGTATTCGTTACTCCCTCAGCACCGCTCGTAATTGCTGACTGATCGCATCTACTGCAAAGGTAAGCGCCACAAATACCGCCAAGGTGATGCCCACCCCACTGAAGTCGAAACTGCTGATTTGCTCGGTGAGTAGACGGCCTAGCCCACCCGCCCCGACCAGCCCCACGATCACAGTTTCACGCAGACACACTTCCCAACGGTAGAGAATATAGGCTAAAAATCGCCCTAGATTTTGGGGCAAAATGCCGTAGGCCACAACCTGACTGGGGCTAGCCCCCAACGTCGCCAGCGCCCGCACAGGGCGATCGTCTAGGTTCTCGTTCACCTCAGCCATCAGACGACCGAGGATGCCAAAGTTGTGGAGGGCTAGGGCCATGGCTCCCGGCAGCACGCCGGGAAACAGCATGTACAGCAGCACCAGCGCCCAGATCGGGGCGGGGATGGCGCGGCTGATTAGCAGCACCAGCCGACTCAGACCTAGCAGAGTGTAGGCCACCCAGGGAGCGCCTTCTCGCTGACCAAGGGGCCGCAGCAGCCCCCCCGGTAGCAAAAAGTTTTGGGCGGCGGGCAGCGAAATCAGAATGCCCCCCAGACCGGCCAGGGCGATCGCCACCATGGACATCGCCACCGTCAGCCAAGAGAGGCGGGCCAAATTAGCCACCTCTGCCCAGGTGGGCAGGGACGGCCAGCCACTGCCTAAAAGTTCACCCAGGAGGCGCTGGGTGCGAGCCGACCACAGCACCCCCAGATCTAGCTGCAACCACCACCAGCTCAGGGGCACCGCCAGCACCGCCCCGATCCACGACAGCTTGAGAAAGCCATCCTGCCGGGGGGCCTGGTGGGGCGATCGCGCAGTAGCACTCCCCGGTTTGCGGTTGATATCGAGGCGGCTGGTAAACCCCATGCGGCGGCGCACCAAGGCGCTCCAAGCATCGACCGCACCGTTGAGCACAATCAGGGCGTAAAAGCCGGTCCAAAGCTGCTCGTAGCGCAGCGATTGCAAACTCAAGAAAATCTCGTAGCCCAGCCCCCCAGCGCCAATAATGCCCAGCACCGCCGAGGCCCGCAGTGAACACTCAAAGCGGTAGAAGGTATAGGAGAGCAGGTTGGGCAAGGCCTGGGGCAGCAAACCGTAGATGAAGGCGACCAGCGGCGGCGTACCGGCATTGAGCAGGGCATGCAGGGGCTCGGGGGGGGTTTCATCTAAAATTTCGGAAAAGACTTTGGCGACGATCGCCCCAAAGGGAATAGCGATCGCCAGCACCCCGACCAATGGGTTTAGCCCCAGCACCAGCACCAACACCAGCCCCCAGATCAGCTCGTGAATAGCGCGGGGAAAGGCCAACACCCCCCGCACCGCCAACCAACCGGCCTGACCCAGCCCCCAGGAGGCCTGGGGAAACAGAGTTTGCCACCACACTGCCGAAGAGAACAGACCACCCACTAGGCCTAGGCCGACGCTGAGAGCAGTCCCCAGCACGGCGTAGGCCAGGGTAACCAGGGCGGCGCGGCCCATCAGGGCCACAAATTCAGCGCTGAGATCGGGGTGCAGACTGGCTACCAAAAACTCTTGCAACTGGGGCCAGCCGCCTAGGTTAATCAGATCGGCTCCCGGTCGGCCCAGGCCCGCCTGGTAAGCCGCCCCCGCCAAGGCGGTGACAACGGCTAGACCCCAGATGGTTTTTGGGTTCCAGAGGTTCGGTCTCGGCGGTATGGTGATAGTCTGTTGGGTGTTAACCATGCTCAGGTCGTTACAGCGCCATGGACGTCATTCCCCAGCTTTCCGATTCTTTGCTGCAAGGTTCGTTTCAACTGGCTTCCCCATCTCTTTCAGTAGATACTATTCTGCGCCCCGTCAGCCTGGACAATGGGGAGAGCTTCAGCGGCTATTTTACCGAAGTTACGATCGCCGATGCGTCTGGTGTAGCAGGTCTGGCAGTAGCCAACGATGCCCTTTCCCCGATGTTGGCCCAGCAGTTTGACCAAGATATTCTGGGGGATATGGTCAGCATTTGGAACAACTTTGTCGAGTCGGGCCAGATCTGGGCGCTACTGTTTGGCATTGTGCTTGGCTATATGATTCGCAATCTGACCGCGTACTAAACTCGACCCCCTTCCCATGGAAACGCCCCCTACCCAAACCTGGAGCCAGCGCTTTGAAACGGCGCTGCACCCAGCGATCGCGCTGTTCAACGCCAGCATTGGCTTTGACATTCAACTGATTGAGTACGACTTGACCGGCTCTGAGGCCCACGCCAAAATGCTGGTTAAAACCGGCATTATCAGCCCCGAAGAGGGTGAGCAGATTGTGACGGGGCTAGAAACCATTCGCCAAGACTTTCGCCGGGGAGACTTTAACCCAGGTGTGGAAGCCGAGGATGTCCACTTTGCCGTGGAGCGGCGACTGACAGAACTAATTGGCGATGTCGGCAAAAAGTTGCATACGGCGCGATCGCGCAACGACCAGGTCGGCACTGACCTCCGCCTTTACCTCCGGGCTCAGATCGAGGCTCTGCAAGGGCAGCTCCGCCAGTATCAGCAAACCCTGCTGGGCTTGGCCGAAGCCCATGTCGAAACCTTGATTCCCGGCTACACCCATCTGCAGCGGGCTCAGCCCCTGAGCCTGGCCCACCACCTGCTGGCCTATTTTGATATGGCTCAGCGCGACTGGGATCGGCTCCACGACCTGCAAAAGCGGGTGAATATTTCGCCCCTGGGCTGCGGGGCTCTGGCCGGCACAACGTTCCCTATCGATCGCCAGTATGCAGCCGAACTGCTGGGGTTTGAGCAGGTGTACGGCAACAGTCTCGACGGGGTGAGCGATCGCGACTTTGCGATCGAATTTGCCTGCGCCGCCAGCCTGATCATGGTGCACCTGTCGCGCCTGTCAGAGGAAATGATTCTCTGGGCCTCGGAGGAGTTTAGCTTTGTCACCCTCAACGATAGCTGCTCCACCGGCTCCAGCATCATGCCCCAAAAGAAAAACCCCGATGTGCCTGAGCTGGTGCGGGGCAAGACGGGGCGTGTGTTTGGCCACCTGCAAGGGCTGCTGGTGATGATGAAGGGCCTGCCTTTGGCCTACAACAAAGATCTGCAAGAAGACAAAGAGGCACTGTTCGACACCGTCAATACCGTGCGCGGTTGTGTTGAAGCTATGACCATTCTGCTGGCCGAGGGGGTCAATTTTCAGGTGCCACGGCTTGGTCAGGCGGTGAACGAAGACTATTCCAACGCCACCGATGTGGCCGACTACCTGGCCGCCAAGGGGGTGCCGTTTCGGGAGGCCTATAACCTGGTGGGCAAAGTGGTGAAGACCTCCTTGGCGGCAAACAAGCTGCTGCGGCAGCTCACCCTCGACGAATGGCAGGCCATCCACCCCGCCTTTGAAGACGACATCTACGCGGCGATCGCTCCTCAGCAGGTGGTCTCAGCCCGTAACAGCTACGGTGGCACCGGCTTTGAGCAGGTGCGTTTGGCGATCGCGCGGGCGCATCAAGCCCTAGGAGAGGGCTAGTGACCATCAGCCTGTGCATGATTGTCAAAAACGAGGCCGCCACCCTGGGCCGCACCTTGAAAAGCGTGCAGGGGGTGGTCAGCGAAGTCGTCGTGGTCGATACGGGGTCGGTGGATGACACCGTGGCGATCGCCCAAGCCCACGGTGCTACCGTCCACAGCTTTGCCTGGGAAAACGACTTTGCCGCCGCCCGCAACGAGTCACTGCGCCACGCCACTGGCGACTGGGTGCTGGTGCTCGATGCCGATGAAGTGTTGCTGAGCGAGACAGCCCAGGTGCTCCAGCGCCTCGACCAGGGGCACCCCCTAGGGGATGTGGCTGCTGCCGATGTGCTGGCCATTAACCTGTTGCGCCTAGAATTAGGGGCTTCCCAGGCCCCTTACACGCTGATTACCCGGTGTTTTCGCCGTCTGCCCGAGATTGCCTTTAAACGTCCCTACCACGAGACCGTGGACGATAGCGTAGTGGCCTTGCAGCAGCAAGATGCGCACTGGCAGGTGATTACCCTAGGCGAAGTAGCCCTCCACCATACGGGCTACGACCCGGTAGTGGTGATGCAGCGGGGCAAGTTTGATCGCGCCCGCACCACTATGGAGCGCTACCTGGCTGACCACCCCGACGACGCCTATTTGCTCAACAAGCTGGCCGCCCTCTATATCGAAGCAGACAAATCTGAGGCCGCGCTACCGTTGCTCGATCGCGCCCTGGAGCAGGCTGAGGCTTTAGACGCCCTCACCAGTTACGAGGTGCACTACCACCGCGCCTTGGCCCTGGCCCATCTGCCCCACCAGGCGGCCAACGATTATCAGGCGGCCCTAGCCCAAGACGTGCCGCCCCGCCTCAAGCTGGGGGCACTGATCAACTACGGCAGCCTCAAGAAGGCCCAGGGGGAGTTTGCCACTGCGGTTGAGCTATTTCAACAGGCGGTTGAGGCCGACCCCACTCTGGCGATCGCCCACTACAACCTGGGCACGGCCTACCGGGGGCAAGGCTACCTAGATGAGGCGATCGCCGCCTACCGCCAGGCGATCGCCCTCGAGCCCAGCTATCCCGAAGCTCACCAAAACCTAGCTGTAGCCCTGTTTAAACTGGGTCAGCTACCAGAAGCTCTAGATGCGTTTCAGCGGGCGATCGCCATCTACGAGACGATCGACCCTGCTGCCGCTGCCAGCCTGCGCCAGGGGGTGGCCAACCTGGGCATTCCCACCGGGCTGCTGACTCAGAAAGGGTTTAGCCAAACAGGGTTTGGCTAGACGGGGTTAATACGGCTTACTTTTGGTAGCGGGTATCGTTCCAGTCAAACCCACTACCGGAGGAGGTGTGGCTCTTTTGCCACGACACCTCCGATCCGTAGGTGCCAGGACGCCAGTAATGGCCATGGTTACCATCGGCCTGCTCAGCGCTAGACATCTCAGGTGGCTTACCTCGATAGCGAGTCCGGTGCGACCCTTCACCGGTTGTCTCAGTCGGCGATGTCTCACCCCGCATACCTAGCATAGAGCGCAGGCGGTTAATAGCCCCTTCCCAGCTCAGGTCAGGCTGCTTTAGCATCTCGCGCAGGGCATTGAGGGCCACAGTGGCCGCTTCTTGCTCCTTCAAATTGATCGGTTCAGACGACCGAATCGGATCAACTTGAACGGCGGCAAAAGCCTGGCGCACGGCTCCCTTAATCTGGTTGTGCAGTTCTCGCTTAGCTTTTTCGTACTGGTGTTGCCACCCTTTCTCACTCGAGGCGTAGAGAGAGGGCAGGCGGTTAAGCGCATAAGTTTCAACCTCTACCCGCTTGAGATACTTTAGAACGCGAGGTTGTAGGGTTTTGAGCTGTTTTTCTACTTCTTCGGCTACCAAGAGTTCCATCACATTGATGTAGCCGTGCTTCGGACCGTCGTGAACGATTTTCATAACCAACCCCATTACCGATTGAATAAACGGGTGCAATTCCGGCAGGACCCGGTTCACCCCTAAGATGCTCCTGATTGGTTGACATTGGCGCAAGCAAGCTACAAAAGTAGCTCCTATCAAGCCCAAAAGGGCACGCGCTGACCACAATCCTGCGGTATTAACACCAGTATGCCCAAAATGTGTTCCAGAAAACTACTGAAAAAGTTTGGAAGACAAGGACTGACTGTTCTAGTGAAAATGCCTATAAAGCCTATAGTGCCAAAACCAGTTCCATTAGTGCAACCGTAGTCGTTAAAAACGAAATGCCCCGTTTCAAAGGTTAATGTCCTAGGCAAAGGAGAAGGGCCTCCTTTGCCTAGAACTAGCCGGCTTGTCTATACACTCAACAGCCCTGCCGACAGTCGCTTAAACGAGAGACGTTCATTCTCTACATCGACAAAGATGGTGTCGCCTTCGGTGAACTCACTCCGTAGAATAGCCTTGGCAATTTGCGTTTCTAGCTCTCGCTGAATCGCTCGTTTCAGCGGGCGGGCTCCGTACACTGGGTCGTAGCCCACCTCAGCTAGAAAGTCTAGCGCAGCTTCGGTTAGCGTAATGGCCATTTTGCGGTCGGCTAGGCGTTCTTCTAGACGAACGATTTGCAGTTTGACGATGTTGCGTAGCTGCGACTTAAGCAGCCCGTGGAAGATGATCATTTCATCTACCCGGTTGAGAAACTCGGGCCGAAAGTTGCCCCGCAGGGCCTCCATCACCCGAGATTTCATCTCTTCGTACTGGCTATCGTCGCCAGCGACGTCAAGAATGAACTGGGAGCCAATGTTGCTGGTCATAATGATGATGGCGTTTTTGAAGTCCACCGTGCGGCCCTGGGCGTCGGTGACCCGACCGTCATCCAGAATTTGCAGCATGACGTTAAACACGTCGGGGTGGGCTTTCTCAATTTCGTCGAAGAGAATCACCGCGAAGGGGCGGCGGCGGATGGCCTCGGTCAGTTGGCCCCCCTCGTCGTAGCCGACATAGCCCGGAGGGGCACCGATCAGGCGAGAGACAGCGTGCTTCTCCATGTATTCCGACATGTCGATGCGTACCAGGGCCTCCTCGGTGTCAAACAGGTAGGCGGCTAGGGCCTTGGCCAGCTCGGTTTTGCCCACTCCGGTGGGGCCAAGAAAGATGAAGCTGGCGATCGGGCGGTTGGGATCGGCGAGTCCGGCGCGCGATCGCTGAATTGAGTCAGCTACCGCTGTCACCGCCTCCTCTTGGCCAATCACCCGCTCGTGCAGCTCGTCTTCAAGCAGCAGCAGCTTGGTCATTTCTGACTGCACCAGCTTACTGACCGGAATGCCCGTCCACTTGGAGATAATTTCGGCAATGTCAGATTCGGTGACTTCTTCCCGCAGCAGGGTTTTGCCGGTGGTTTGGGTTTCGGCCAGCTGGGTTTCAGCGGTTTCGAGCTGGCGTTGCAGTTCGGTGAGCTTGCCATACTTGAGTTCGGCAGCCCGGTTCAGGTCGTAGTCTCGCTCGGCCTGCTGAATTTCGATGTTGACCCGGTCGATGTCTTCTTTAATCGACTGCATGTGATCCATCACATCTTTTTCAGATTGCCACTGAGCGTTGAGGGCACTCTGTTGCTCTTTGAGGTCGGCCAGTTCTTTCTCAATGCGCTCTAGCCGCTCTAGGGAGGCGGGGTCGATTTCTTTTTTCAGCGACAGGCGTTCCATTTCGAGCTGAAGAATTTTGCGATCGACCTCGTCAAGCTCCTCGGGCTTAGAGGTAATTTCCATCTTCAGCTTGGCAGCGGCTTCGTCGACTAGGTCGATGGCCTTGTCGGGCAGGAAGCGATCGCTGATATACCGGGTCGAAAGCGTGGCTGCCGCCACCAAGGCGCTATCAGAAATGGTGACGCCGTGGTGCAGCTCGTAGCGTTCCTTCAGGCCCCGCAGAATCGAGATCGTATCTTCCACCGTGGGCTGACCAACGTAGACCTGCTGGAAGCGACGCTCTAGGGCGGCGTCTTTCTCAATGTATTTGCGGTATTCATCCAGGGTGGTGGCACCGATACAGCGTAGCTCGCCCCGAGCCAGCATGGGTTTGAGCAGGTTGCCCGCATCCATGGCTCCCTGGGTGGCCCCTGCCCCAACCACCGTATGAATTTCGTCAATAAACAGAATAATCTGCCCTTCGGAGTCGGTGACTTCTTTCAGCACCGCCTTGAGCCGTTCTTCAAACTCACCCCGATACTTGGCCCCGGCAATGAGTGAGCCCATGTCGAGGGCAATCAGCTGACGATCTTTGAGCGACTGGGGCACGTCGCCGCTGACAATGCGCTGGGCCAACCCTTCGGCGATCGCGGTTTTGCCAACCCCTGGCTCGCCAATCAGCACCGGGTTGTTTTTAGTGCGACGCGAGAGAATCTGGATGGTGCGACGAATTTCGTCGTCGCGACCAATCACTGGGTCGAGTTTGCCCCGACGGGCCGCATCAGTGAGGTCACGGCCATATTTCTCTAGAGACTGATACTTGCCTTCGGGGTTTTGGTCGGTCACTTTCTGGGTGCCTCGAATCTCTTGAATGACTTGCTTGAGCTTGGCTTCACCTAAGCCAAGGTCCTGAAACAGCGTTTTACCAAAGCGGGTATCGCCAGGGTAAGCCAAAATCAGGTGTTCGATGGAGATATATTCGTCACCGTAGTCTTTTTTGTGTTTGTCGGCCCGGTCTAGCAAGGTATCCAGCGATTTGCCCAGATACACAGACGAGCCGCTGCCCGAGACCTTGGGCTGGCTATTGATAAACGCTTCGGTGCGATCGCGCAGCTGCTGCCCGTTGGCTCCCAGTTTGGCAAAAATACTGCTGGCCAAACCCTCCTGGTCGAGCAGGGCCAGCATCAGGTGATCGCTCTCGATCTGCTGCTGTTGAGACTGTTTAGCTATATCCTGCGATCGCACAATGGCGTCCCAGGCTTTTTCAGTGAATTGGTTTTGGGTAGGTTGCATAGGGTTACCTGATCCGGCAGCTCATTACTCTACAAATTCGCGTATGGTTGCATTGTAAAAAAAGCAGCCCACTCAGCAGGATCGGTGTTCACGATTATTCTCAGGCGGGTTGCCGCCTATTGCCCTAAACCGCCACCGGGGAGGCCCTTAGAGAAATTCGCTATGGCTTCGCGGCATAGAGGTTAAACCGTTGCCTTTAAAATTATATTCTTTGACCCAACTAGCCGAAATGGTTGTGCCTGGTTATGCCTAGGCTATTAGTTAAATCCAGTTGTCGTCCAGCAGAGATAAAAATATGAAAACCATAGGAATTTACTGACAGAAATTTGAATATATCTTCTCAAGAATTAGATTAAAAAATATAATTTTGCGATTCTGGCTATTCGTTTTATTCTGTTGAAATGCGAGTCCTATCGGTGCCTAAAACCCATTAATATTAGGGCTCAATTAAGGTACATGTTTACTTGCGTATTTTTCTAATAGTGTGGTGATCCTATGGGTTTATCTCGTTCTGTTGTGACTCTTATGGCCGGTGCTATGGCTTTGGCTAGCGCTACGGCCTGTGTCGCTCCTACCCCTGACTCCGCAGTGCCACCCCTCACTGGCACTGTGTGGGAACTCCAGCAAATTCAAATGAGTGATGACACGCTGTTGACCGCTAACCCACCGCAAAACTACACCGCTGAATTTGCCGACGACGGCCAGGTGTTTGTGCGCGCCGACTGCAACCGCGCGATCGGGACCTTTACCGAAACTGGCGACAGTCAGATCAGCGTGCAGATGGGGCCAACCACCCTGGCAGCCTGCCCTGAGAGCAGTATTGGACCTCAGTTTTTGCAGGCGATGAATAACGCCAACCTCTATTTCTTTCAGGGAGACGACCTTTTTATTGACCTAGCCTTTGACAGCGGCACCATGCAGTTTTCGGGCACACCTACGCCTCCCCTGATTGGTACGGTCTGGCAGCTTCAGCAGATCCAGTTCAGCGACGATACGCTGCTGATTGCGGACCCGCCGGAGAACTACACCGCCGAGTTTTTAGAAGATGGCACTCTACTGGTGCAGGCTGACTGTAATCGGGGCCAGGGTCAGTTCTCGCTGGCTGACGATCGCCGCCTAGAGGTAGAGCCCATTGCGACCACCCGCGTCGCTTGCCCCGAGGGTTCAATTGGCAGTGAATTTGTCGAAGCGTTAGGCAATGCGGGCATTTACTTCTTCCAGGGGGGTGACCTGTTTGTAGATCTGGCCTCTGATAGCGGCACCATGCAGTTTTCTGCCGACTAAGCACTACTCCAGGACTTGAGCAAGCATAGCCTCAGGTCTTGCTGTCCCAAACAGCCCCAGATCTTCGTGAAGATCTGGGGCTGTTTGGATTTATTTCATCAACCTAGCCGTCGGTACAGGGTTGCTTAGACAACGACTGGGAAACCGTTTCCTGGGTGGTTATGGCTAGATGGCGGCAGCGGCAGGTAACTCCAGGCAATACCCAGCCCCGTAGACGGTTTTAATAAACTTGGGATGGCGAGGATCGGGTTCTAGCTTAGTTCTCAAATGCCGTACGTGTACGCGAATGGTTTCAATGTCGTCGTTAGGTTCGTAGCCCCACACCTCTTGCAAAATTTGGCTGGGTGACACTGTCTGTCCGTGGCGCTGTAGTAGGCAGTGCAGCAGCTCAAACTCTAGGTGGGTGAGCTTAACGGTGCCGTCAAACCAAATGGCCTCATAGCGCTCTGGTATCAAAGTCAGAGGGCCATAATTAAGAATTTCGCTGTGCTTAGCCGCCTGGGGAATGCGATCGGTGCGGCGCAAAAGGGCCCGCACTCGGGCCAACATTTCGTCGAGTTCGAAGGGCTTGGTCAGATAGTCATCGGCCCCAGCGTTAAAGCCGTCTACTTTGTCTTGGGTTTGCCCCAGAGCTGTAAGCATGAGCACCGGAATGTCGGCGGTGCGGCGATCGCGGCGAATCCGCTGGCAAACGGTAAGGCCGTCTACCTTAGGCAGCATGAGGTCAAGCATGATCAGATCTGGCAGCAGTTGCACCGCCAGGGCTTGACCCTTGATGCCATCTCCAGCCTGATTAACGTCGTAGCCTGCCATCTCCAGATTGACGGAAACAAGCTCGGCGATCGCCGGATCATCATCAATGACGAGAATACGAGGCATTACCAACTAAACTTGACAACCTAAAACGTCACCAGCCCAGAGACCAGAAAGCCACGAAGCTTTGAGTAGCCTAGCATTCTAATGTAAAGAGCGATGTCGGAATAATACAATTCCTGGATAAATTATAAGCAGGACCCCGATTTTCCCTCGAAGTAAATACGCAGCGCCCCGCAGAGTTTAAGGTTTCCTTTAGATTTCAGGGCGCTAGGATATTCGCCAGGCAATACCTCTCCAGCGCCTTAAGCAGCAGAAATTTGCTAAGGCCTTACTTCAGCCAAGATTTGGCATAGGTAACTTGAAAACTCCCCAGGTAGGATTCGAACCTACGACCAATCGGTTAACAGCCGACCGCTCTACCACTGAGCTACTGAGGATTACGTGCAGAACTAATAGTAGCGACAAGAGGGCAATCTTGACAAGCCTCTGGCAATTTTTTTTTTGAACTGGTCTTGGTGACCTAGGTTAGCGCCCCACGATGAGGACATTGCTGAGAGAAATTCTTTGGGATGCGGAGTAGGCGTGATACTATTAAAGACTGTGTCGAAATTGTGGTAACCATGCCCAAGCTTAAGTCTCGCAAAGCCGCCGCTAAGCGCTTTCGCCGCAGCGGCAGCGGCAAAATTATGCGTCGTAAGGCGTTTAAGAATCACATGTTGCAGCATAAGAATGCTGAACGACGCTCTCGGTTGTCTAAGATCGCCGTGGTGTCCGAAGAAGACGCTCCCAATGTGGAGCTCATGCTGCCCTACCTCTAGGTAAAGGCGCTCAGTCTGTTAGCAGTCACTTAAATAGTCCAAGGGTTAAACAGTCATGGCACGTGTCAAGCGCGGCAACGTAGCACGCAAGCGCCGCAACAAAATTCTCAAGCTTGCCAAAGGGTTTAGGGGGTCGCACTCTAAGCTATTTCGCACAGCCAATCAGCAGGTGATGAAGGCATTGCGATACGCCTATCGCGATCGCCGCAACCGGAAGCGCGATTTCCGTCGCCTGTGGATTACCCGCATCAATGCGGCCTCCCGCATGCACGGTTTGAGCTATAGCCAGCTGATTGGCCAGCTCAAAAAGGCCAATATCGATATCAACCGCAAAATGCTGGCTCAAATGGCGGTGCTAGACCCCAACGGGTTTGCCAAAGTGGTTGAAGTGGCCAACCGGGCTTAAGGTGTCGTCCCTAAATGCCTACTCAGAGCATTGCTGCGATCGGCCTCTAGGGTCGCATTCCCAGTTCGCTCCTAGGCGGTATTTAGTTCGAATTTGCCTAGAGGTACGGGCAGGTCATCGTCGAGACGCGGCGGTGTCATGCAATTAAATTGGCTTGGGTTTGGTTTAGTGCTGGGGGCGCAGTTAGCTGTGTTCCCAGTTTTTGCTGCGGATCTTGAAACCATTCGCGATCGCGGGCATTTGGTAGTGGCCGTGCGCGAAGGTTGGCGGCCCCTGAGTTTTCGCGACGCCAACGGTGAACTGGTCGGCTTTGAGATCGACATTGCCCGCGAGTTGGCAGCGGCAATTTTTGCCGATCCAGAGGCGATCGAGTTTACCGTGGTGCCCAACCGCGATCGCCTGCCTGCGGTGCTCGAAGACCGTGCCGATGTGGCGATCGCAGGGTTAACCCTCTCCAGTGCGCGGCAGCGCTTGGTTAGCTTTAGCCCCCCCTACTACCTAGACGGGGCCGGGGTATTGGTGCGCGATCCACAGTTTCACAGCCTTACTACTCTGCAACGGCGGCGACTGGGGGTATTGCAGGGGGCAAGCACCATAGCGGTGGTGCGCTATTTACTGCCCCAGGCGGTGCTCACCCCCCTCGCCAGCTACCAGGAGGCGTTCGATCGCCTGAGCACCGGCCAAATCGACGGCTTTGCTGGCGATGTAACGGTGCTGACGGGCTGGCAACAAGACCACAGCGGTTATTACCTAGTACCCACTGTGCTGTCGGCAGAGCCGCTGGCGATCGCCCTTCCTAAGGGCACCCAGTACACAGAACTGCGCCGCTTAATTGGCCACACGGTCACCCAATGGCACCAAAGCGGCTGGCTAGAAGATCGAGCAACCTTTTGGGGGTTGCCCTAGCCGTGGCAAGATAGGTTAGTCCTCAAGTGCGAACCAAGATCGGATGGAAAACAGCAACCTGCTCCTCATATACCTGGGTATTCTGCTGACGTTGCTGAGCGTTGCCGCTTTTTTCGTGGTGCGCCAGGTGATCAAAACTCGTCGCATTGAAAGCACCCTGGGGCGGCTGCAATCGCGGCTGACCAAAGAAAAGGGCACTGCCCAGGAATACTACGAGCTAGGCAGCCTGCTGCTCGACAAAAAGCTCTACACCCAGGCGGCCCTCTATCTCCAGCAGGCGATCAAACAGCTGAGTGATGACGAAACTGAAAACGCCGCCGTGGTCTACAACGCCCTAGGCTACTCCTACTTTGCCCAAGACCAGTACGACCTGGCGATTCGCAATTACAAGGAGGCGCTGAAGATTTCGCCTGAGTACGTCACCGCCCTCAACAACCTAGGTCATAGCTACGAGCGCAAACAGCTGATGACCCAGGCGATCGAGATGTACGAAACCGCCCTTAGCCTAGAACCCAACAACACCACTGCCCGCCGTCGCTCAGTGTCCTTGAAAAAGCGCATGGTGGCCTCTGAGAAGTAGCCTGGCTAGCTTGGGCAGGAATAGCGCGTTGACGTTTTGACAGAATGGATGCAACAAAAATCTGTACTTAGGGTATATAGAGCTTAGGGGCTGCTTTACGGGCAGTGCCTGCAACGGTGAATTTACCTCTTTCTGCTCTCATTAGTTCTTAGGAGTGGTTTATGCGCCTTGACTCTGGCAATCCGGTAACTCGATTTTTCTCGTCGCTGGTGGCGATTCTGGCCCTGGTCAGCTTTGGCTTTATTGCCTGGAAGACCTTTGATGTCTGGCAGTCTGATCCGGCAGTGAAAGGCATTCAGCAGATTTTGCAACAGCAAAAATAGGTTTCTGGGGTCCCCGACTGCCCGCTCCTTTGCCGGCCCGCTTCCCTGTTAGGATGTGGAAGTTCTTTGTGCCGCTGTTGCTATGTCGGAGTTGCCTGGGCTGCCAGCGCTGCCCACCCCTACTGATGCTGCCGTCTATCGCATTCTCGATGCCAACCTCGATCGAGCCCGGGAGGGGCTGCGCATTATTGAAGAATGGTGTCGGTTTGGGCTAAATAACTCGGGCCAAACTGAGCAGCTTAAGCATCTGCGCCAAACCCTGGCCCAGTGGCATGCCCCAGAACTGCGCCTGTGCCGTGACACCCCCGGTGACCCCGGCACCGCCCTCACCCACCCCCAGGAAGCTGAACGCACGAGCGTTATGGCGGTGCTACAAGCTAACTTCTGCCGTGTGCAGGAGGCCTTGCGGACCCTAGAAGAATACGGCAAGCTCTACCGCCAGGAGTTGGCAGCGGGTAGTAAGGCTATGCGCTACCAAATATATGCCCTAGAGAGCGACATTTTGGGGGGCCATCGGCAGCAGCGGCTGCGGCAGGCATTGACCTATCTGGTGACGTCGCCCAGCGATCGCCTCTTGCCGGTTGTAGAAGCGGCCCTACAAGGTGGTATAGCCTTGGTGCAGTATCGCGACAAGCTCACCGACGACCACCTGCGGCTGGAGTTGGCCCAGCAGCTCAACGATCTCTGCCACCGCTACGGGGCGCTGTTTTTGATCAACGATCGCGTCGATCTCGCCCTGGCGGTAGGGGCCGATGGCGTTCACCTGGGCCAAACCGATCTGCCCATTGCCACGGCCCGCCAGCTACTGGGTAGCCAGCGCATCATTGGTCGCTCGACGACCAACCCCGACGAAATGCAGCGGGCGATCGCCGAGGGAGCCGACTACATCGGCGTCGGCCCGGTATATAGCACCCCCACTAAGCCCGACAAAGCTGCCGCCGGTCTCGACTACGTCCGCTACGCCGCTGAACATGCCACTGTACCCTGGTATGCGATCGGCGGCATCAACACCGAAAATTTGGCCGAGGTGCTTCAGGCTGGTGCTGAGCGAGTGGCGGTAGTACGCGCCATTATTGAGGCCGAAAACCCCACCCTCATCGCCCAGTACTTTGCCGCCCAAACCAACCACCGCCATACCTTTCACCAGGTGGCCGCTCCGGTTACCTAGGGGAGAAGGTTCTTTGCTTCAAGGTGGTAGGCTCAAGGCGTAAGGGGTGAGCGAAACCGTCTAAACTCCGTACCCAGCCACCACACCCCAACTCTAGAACCGTCAGCTTTTATCCTCTGGCCATGCTTGATCCCACGACCGACACATTTTACATTTTGGTTAACGGAGCCTCGCAACCCTGCGTCTCTGGCACCCTGCTGCCCGATTTTTTAACGTCTCTCGGCTTAAATCCTCGGCTGGTGGCGGTAGAGTACAACGGTGAAATTCTCCATCGCCAACTGTGGGAGACGACCCATTTGCGCCCCGATGACCGTCTCGAAATTGTCACTATTGTGGGTGGCGGCTAGACGAAGGGCGGTGGTTTAGAAACGCTGGTACGGGTTTCCGCCATCAATTTGTTCCCTTTGGCTGCCGTCGCCAAAAGACTTCGCGTTAAATTAAAGACATCAGCACTCCACGTTAGCATTCCGTTTTTACCCAATGGTTAAACACTTATTTCGACGCCTCAAGCCGCTGCTTAAGCCTTTGATGGTGGTAGTACTAGCCTTGGTTTTGGTCTTCGGTTCTGCCGATGGGGCCTGGGCCGCAGCGGGGGGCCGCATGGGCGGCGGCAGCTTTCGGGCTCCGGCTCCGCGCATGAGCCCTACCCCACGCACCTATGCCCCTGGCGGCGGTGGCGGCTACTACCCTGGCGGTGGGTTTGGCTTCCCCTTCCTGTTTCCGTTTATCGGCATTGGGGGAGGATTTGGTGGGTTGTTTACCCTGCTAATTTTTATTGCCATTGCCAACGTGGTAGTGCGCGGCTTTAGAGGGGCAACCGCCGGAGATGACTATGCTGCCCCCGCTGGCAGCAACCCACCAGTGGCTGTGACCAAGCTTCAGGTGGGCCTGCTGGCCGAGGCCCGCGCTTTGCAAGACGACCTCAACCGGTTGGCGACCACCGCCGATACTGGCACTTCTCAAGGGTTGGCTAAACTGCTGCAAGAAACCACCCTGGCGTTGCTGCGCCACCCCGACTACTGGGCCTACGCCGCTAGCGAAGGCAAGCAAACTCGCCTGCTTAGCGCCGAGCAAGAGTTTAATCGCTATACCCTCTCGGCCCGCAGTCGGTTCAGCGAAGAAACCATTTCTAACGTCAACAATCAAATTACCCAGGCTGAGCCCAAGGCCCTGCTGACCGGTGACAGCGATCAGTTCCCTGGTGAGTACATTCTGGCGACGGTAGTGGTAGCGACCCAGGGCAAGCTGGATCTACCTGAGATCTACTCGTCTGATAACCTGCGCCAGGCCTTAAACCAGATTGGGGCCGTGTCGGGCGAAAATCTGCTGGCGGTAGAAGTGCTGTGGACTCCACAGAAGTCGGGAGACACGCTCAGCGCCGATGAGCTGGTGGCCCAGTATCCAGAGCTTAAGCTGATCTAGTATCGGTTTGCTCAAGCTTCCCTGGAAATCTAACTAAAAAGGCCCCCTGGTTATCAGGGGGCCTTTTTTGCTAGATGGTGACCTGCTCGGCCCGATCGCCCTCGCACTGTCGAGCGTTGATGGGGTGCTTTCTGGCTGGTTAACTGCCCGTTCGATCAGACTTGGCCGCCAGGGCACACCGTAGACCACTGATCGAGGTTGGCCCGAGCCTGGATAAACCCGGTGAGTTCGCCCCGGTAGGCAATTAGGCGAGAGCGATCGGCGGAATCAGGGGGAATCAATACCACCAGGCGATCGACTGAGGCGGCGGCACAGGCCCAGTCACTGGCGGCCACAGCGGCGGCCAGGGTTTCTTGCCGCTGAACGATTTCGGCTTGTTTGGCGGCCTCGGCTCGCTCCCGAGCAATGTAGGCTTCCATATTGCGAATGGCAGCGGTGGCGTAGCGATCGCCCGGTCGAGCCGCTAAGGCCCGCCGAAAATTGATGAGGGCGGTGTGGTAATCTTTGCGTTCTGTGGCAGAGTAACCTGCCAGCATGGCGTTTCTATAGGTTTGGGCTCGGTTTTGCTTCAGGCGAATGTCGCTGACGCTATCCGTTGAGATGCCCTCTAGACTCTTGGCCTGAGTGTTGGCTAAACCCATAGAGCCCGTTAGGGCTATCCCTAGCAGTAGGCCCATCCCAATGTTGCCGACATGTCTCATCGTCGCCATTTCGTTTGCTGCCCCGCACTACACGACTGTTTAGGGTAGCGAATTTTTGGCCCCGTGAGCACCAATCTGCGCTCAAGCTTGAGGCGGGGGGTTAAGGGCTTTGTAGGCCAGCGATCCGGCGAGCATAGCCGCCAGAAACAGCAGTGGGTTGGCTGAGCCTAGCCCTAAAGCTGCGATCGCCGGTCCAGGGCAGTATCCTCCCAGCCCCCAGCCGATGCCAAACAGGGCTGCGCCGAGCACCAGAGGGCGATCGATATCGTTGCGGGTGGGTACGAAGAAGTTGCGATCGAGCAGCGGGGCGGACCGTCGCAAAATGAACCGAAAGCTAATCAGCGTTACCAGCACCGCGCCGCCCATCACAAAGGCCAGGGTAGGGTCCCAGGTGCCAAATAGGTCTAGAAAACCGATCACCCGCTGGGGGTCGATCATCTGCGAACAGCCGAGGCCGAGGCCAAACAGTAGCCCGGCAGCCAGGGCGACCAGATTCTGCGCCAGGGTGTTGGGGGAGGATGCGCTACGGGTGGTCATGATGGTTCCTTGTAATGGCTCTAAGCCCAGCCCAGCAGGTGGCGGGTGATGAATACGGTGACAATACCGGTGGTCATGAAGGTGAGGACAGCGACCAGCGATCGCATCGACAGCCGCCCCAGCCCGCAAACCCCGTGGCCGCTGGTGCAGCCATTGCCCATGCGAGTGCCATAGCCCACCAGCAGCCCCGCCACAATCATGGTGACGGGGGCAACGGGATAGGTGGGAGTGGACTGGGGAGCCCAGGCATATTCGTAAACCAAGCCGCCTGCGACTAAGCCGACTAAAAACAGCCAGCGCCAGGCCTCGGCGGCGGCAAAGGTGATCGCCCCGTTGACCATGCCGCTGATGCCCGCGATCCGTCCGTTGAGAGCCAGCAGTAGGGTGGCGCTAAGGCCGATCAGAATGCCGCCAAACAGGCCGTAGAGCCATTCTGTGGGCATGGGAAATCCTGAATTCATTGCTTAACGATATAGTAATATATCTTGACCCTAATAAGCTGTTTTGTTCAATTTCCAAAATAGCCTCGTACTATGACGAGATGCTGCACTCCATCGGCTACCGCCAGGGCTGTACCCAGAGAGTGGTGCATTATGATGGGCATTAAATGTTCCTCCCTGAAACCGGGTTTCTCACCCCGCTACGCAGCTTACCTGCCTGAATATAGAGCTGTTGGTTTAGGGTCTTTGAACCCGCTGGTCGGTGAGCGTTTTGGCGCGTTTGATAAACGCCTTGTCAAAGGTATAGAGAGCAGAACAATGCTGGCTCGTGGCCAAATGCAAAGCATCGCCAAAATCCAGACCCTTTTCATACCACTGCAAGACCTGGGACATTAAATTTTCGTTGGCGAGATAAACATTGGACAGACCAAAGATCTTTCTAAAGGCGGCGCAAATCTCAGCAGCCTTAAAGCCGTAGGCAAAGCGCAACACCCACTCGGTCTCTAAAATCACCGTATCAGGAATAAAAATTTCAGGGTTTTGAAAGAGGTCTACGCTGGCCCGGTACTGCGATTCGTCATCTTGGGTGATGAGCCGCACAATGATGTTGGTGTCAACGGCGATCATGCCACTGCTCCAGTACCCCCTGGCGCAGAGCGCGATCCATATCTTCTAGGCTTTTGGGTGAGCCTTCATACCTTAGGCAGCCTGCTACCTCGGCTAGGGTAGTGGGCTCAAAGGGCTTTTTCGGCTTTAGTAAAATGCCGTCGCCCACATCCACGGCAATCAATTCTTGCCCCGCTTCCCAGTGGTGAGCGACCCGCAGCGCTTTGGGGATAATCACCTGACCTTTGCTCGACAGACGAGTGACTTCCATGGGATGCTCGATCACTTCGGGTAAGACGTTGGTAAGATTTTAGCATTTCCCCACTGAAGGGCAAAACCGTTAACAGGGGCAGCATCTGTGGCCCAGTTTCGCTTCGCTAGGGCCACCCTTTACAATAGGAGGACGTATCAATTTTACGAGTATCCCCGGTTCATGACTGACGCCGCTGTTTCTCCTGTCGCCACCTCCGCCTCGATCGCCGATGCGGTAGAGCAGCGGCGCAATTTTGCCATCATCTCCCACCCCGACGCCGGTAAAACGACGCTGACCGAAAAGCTACTGCTCTACGGAGGCGCTATTCAGGAGGCGGGGGCGGTCAAGGCCAAGCGTGCCCAGCGGAGCGCGACGTCGGACTGGATGGAACTGGAGCAGCAGCGGGGGATTTCGATCACCTCCACGGTGCTTCAGTTTGCCTACCGGGGCTACACCATGAACCTGCTGGATACCCCCGGCCACCAAGACTTTAGCGAAGACACCTACCGCACCCTGGCCGCCGCCGACAACGCGGTGATGCTCGAAGACGCGGCCAAGGGTCTAGAGCCGCAGACCCTGAAACTGTTTGAAGTGTGCCGAATGCGATCGCTGCCCATCTTCACCTTCTTCAACAAGATGGATCGCCCCGCCCGCGAACCGCTGGAACTGCTGGATGAGATCGAGCAGCGGCTGGGGCTGCAAACCTACGCGGTCAACTGGCCGATCGGCATGGGCGATCGCTTCAAGGGCGTGTTTGACCGCCGCCACCAGCAGATTCATCTGTTTGAGCGCAGCATCCACGGCAAAAAAGCCGCCAAGAACACGGTGCTAGATATTGGCGACCCCCGCATTGAAGAACTGCTCGATCAGGATCTCTACTACCAGTTCAAAGAAGAACTGGAGGTGATCGAAGAAGTGGGGCCAGAGCTGGATCTTGACGCCGTCCACGCCGGGCAGCAGACCCCGGTTTTCTTCGGCAGCGCCATGACAAATTTCGGCGTGCAGCTGTTTCTCGATGCGTTTTTAGACTACGGCCTCAAGCCCTCGGCCCATAGCAGCACCCTGGGCGAGATTGCGCCCACCCACGAAGATTTTTCGGGGTTTGTGTTCAAGCTGCAAGCGAATATGGACCCCAAACACAGAGACCGCATCGCCTTTGTGCGGGTGTGCTCGGGCAAGTTTGAGAAAGACATGGTGGTCAGCCACGCGCGATCGGGCAAGTCGGTACGGCTGTCTCACCCCCAAAAGCTGTTTGGCCAGGGCAGAGAATCGCTGGAAGAAGCCTACCCCGGCGATGTGATTGGTCTGAATAACCCTGGTGTGTTTGCGATCGGCGACACTATCTACCAGGGTAAGCGGCTGGAATACGACGGCATTCCCTGTTTTTCGCCAGAGATTTTTGCCTATCTGAAGAACCCCAACCCCTCTAAGTACAAGCAGTTTCAGAAAGGCGTGTCTGAACTGCGCGAGGAGGGGGCGGTGCAGATTATGTTCTCCGCTGACGAGTCGAAGCGCGACCCGATTTTGGCTGCTGTAGGTCAGCTCCAGCTAGAGGTGGTGCAGTACCGTCTGCAACATGAGTACGGCGTGGAAACCCGCCTAGAAGCCTTACCCTACGCCGTGGCCCGCTGGGTAGATGGTGGCTGGGAAGCCTTAGAAGCGGTGGGGCGGCTCTTTAACACGGTCACCGTCAAAGACAGCTGGGATCGTCCGGTGCTGTTGTTTAAAAACGAGTGGAACTGTCAGCAAGTAGTGTCTGACCACCCGAAGCTGAAGCTGAGTGCGATCGCCCCAGTGGTCTCTGGCAAAGAACCTGAGTCGTTATAGGTTGCGACCTAGACTGCGATCGTCAGTAGCACCCGCCAATCGGATAGCGGGCGGCTTTTGCCTGGGACAGAATGTGCACTAGTGGTTGCTAACGTGGTCGACAGGCAAAGCCCAGCGGCCACGCCAGGCATCTCCAACCTAAAAAGTATTCAATCCTTGGCTTATAGCTATAGCCAATCAAGTTAGAACAGGGCCGTGATTCTCGCGTGGAACCTGCCCCCGCGAAGGCATGGGGCGGGAACCCGCTAGCCCATCATGGCTCTCGAATGGATTTCCGTGGCTACGGGAATGACAGACAGGGATTGTTGCAAGCCAAACGTCCTAATGATGTCGGCTATGGCTATAGCTCAATATATTTGCAGCACAAATAGCAATGATTGCTTATTATATAAATTTCTAATCATTCGGTTTTGAGATTGACATTTTACAAATCATGGACAGCAGCTAATCATTGAGATATGTCAGGTGAAATCTCAATGAGGATAGACAAGTTTCATGGTTTATCAGATTGATTCCCCTCAAGCGGTCGCTCCTGCCGACCGCTTAACGCTTCAAGCCGCAGCAATAGCTGCCGATTCCACTGTTATTCGTTGCTTAGGCTGGGCCCGCGATCGCTGCGCCATTGAGTTTGAGTTGCGAAACGGCACCACCTACAACTCATTTCGGATTCAGGCTGAGAAGACAGCGCCGATCGCTACCTCCCACGGCAAGTTTAAGACCCAATGCACCCTACGCCTGGCTGATTACCCCTGGTTCAGCAGGGCCCATGCCATGCACCCCTACCTATAAAACACATTCACCCTCCCACTCATCCACACTCCCACTCATCCACCAAACCTCCCACCCACACCCCCGATACCCCTATGCAAAACCTCCCTACCTCCTCCCGCTGGGCCACCTGGCTCAATGGCAACTATGTGGTTCGTCTGCTTGAGCTAGTTCAAGATTTGATTGTAATTTCGCTCTGTATGGGGCTGTTCAGCTTCATGGTGATGCAGCTGCGGGAGATGTTTCTTTCGCTGCTGCCGCCGCTCAACTTTCCCGAGGTGACCGCCGACATTCTGTTTTTGCTGATTTTGGTGGAGCTGTTTCGGCTGCTGATTATCTATCTGCAAGAGCATCGCGTTTCGATTGGGGTGGCGGTCGAAGTGTCGATTGTGTCGGTGCTGCGAGAAATTATTGTGCGCGGCGTGCTCGATACTCCCTGGACCCAGGTGCTAGCCAGCTGCGCATTCTTGCTGGTGCTGGGCGGGCTGCTGCTGGTGCGAGCCTGGATTCCGCCCACCTTTGACGGTGTTGACCCAGAGCAAGAGGTTTCGCGTCGCCACCGCGTTCGCTTTGCCCAAGATCTGCTCGAACAACCGGCGGTCAAATCACCGCTCGATTGACCAGAAGCAATGACAGGTAAGAAAACCTGATGAATGATAACAAGGGTTTATATGTAAAGCCTCTAGTCATTCGCCTAAATTATCATTAGGCTAAAGACAGTTCAACCACAGTACAGGAGGCCAACTGCCATGAACTTGACGACAACTCTCTCTACCCCAACCACCGGTATTCAGCCCACCCTAGAGTCTCAGTTGCGGGTGGCCCTAGAGCATGCTCGCCGCCTGACCGCTCTATATGGCACCGACACGGTAGACGTTGCGATCGCCTGGGAAACCGTTGAAGAACTATCCACCGCTCACCGCCGCCAGGTGACTCAGCCCACCGCCTTTGAGCGCTATTGCAAGGCTCATCCCGACGCTCCGGAGTGCCGGATCTACGAAGACTAACGACGGGTTTGATAGGCCCGTTGCACAATTACCCTCAAACAGCTCAGGCGGGAACTCCGGTTCCCGCTTTTTTAGCGCAAATTCGCTGGGTTAGCTATAGCTATAGCCACTCAGATTAGGACAGTGCTGTCATTCCCGCGCAGGCGGGAATCCACTAGTCTGTACTGCTCTCGAATGGATTCCCGTTTTCACGGGAAAGACGGACAGGGATTGTTGCAAGCCAAACGGCCTAATGATTTCGGCTATAGCTACATAAGGGCTCGAACAGCAGAGTTGCTGAACGTCTGCCAGCACCCTACAGCAAAGGCGTTACATCCTCGCCGCAGTCATCGGCCAGGTACGACAGAGCGCGAAACCGCAGCCCTACGAGCTGTTCATACAGTGGATTAATTTTGCACATGGGGGGAATGTGCACCAGCTTTTTCTTAAACAGCACCACATCGCGCTCAAAGGGGCACTGGGACGGAATCAACTTGCAGACAAACCGAGCCAGGCGCGGGTCGTGTACCTCTAGTTGGTCGAGCCATTCGCGGGCGGGCTTGAGGGGGTCGAGTTTGCCCTGGGCCGGGGGGCGCAATCCGGCAGCCAGCTGGTCATTCTCGGGTTTGAGACTGTAGAGGGTCGATCGCACCGAGTTGAGCACGGTTTCTTGCAGCTTCAGCGCTGCGCACAGTGCTTGAATCTGGGTATCTTCTTCGACGGAGTAGACCCCGTCGGCCAAGGCCACCATCACCGCCATCCGCAGGAAATTTTCGCCCATGGCTGGATCATCGCCCAGCACTTGGGCGACCTCATCGGGGGTGACGGGCTCAAAGTGGTCAAAGTCTAAGCCAGGGGCCAGTTCGTCTTCAGTAATGCTGGCAATGAGGGATTTTTCGTCGTCGTCAAAATTGCCGTCGGCCCAGGCCAGGGTGAGCAGCCCCCGCAGCCAGACCTTGACTTGTTCTGGGGTATAGGGAGACTGGGTGACTGTGGGCATAGATCCTCCTCGGTAGGCATCCTCAGTAGGGAATATCAGGTGTGGCGAGGGGGGTAAGGTGGCCCAAATTTCCCTTTTTGGGAAAGCGTTCGATGGGGCAAATTAGGTCACCGCCTGGCCACAGCTAGTAAACTTGAACAATGAACCGTAGCGCTTTAATTTTAACGTTGCCAGTTTAAGGTTGCTTTAGAGAGAGAAAATTTCAGCCCAGCCGATACTGGCATTCGGTCTAGGCCTACCTAGGGTGCCCACAAAACTCTGCTGCTATGGGCTTCTGCTGGTTTTTGCTGGGCTAGTAGGGTTCTTGGAGCATGAGCAATCCCAGCGCAGCTATGCGTAACAAGGCATTTGGTAAAAAGAATTTCTGTTTGATCAATTTGTTTTTTGTGAGGTAAGCCATGGGCGACTACACTATCGCTGAGCTACAAACCCTGGTCAGAGCCCCGATGATGACTGGGCTTTCGGTGGCCATGATCGATATGGGCTTGGTTTCGACGGCCATTGAGGCGGCGGCAATGTCGAAGCAAATCGCCGGAGCGGCAGCTAAGTATCCTGCCAACTCGATCATTCAAGCGGCGTTTTCTGAAGCAACCCTCAAGAGTGGCGAGGTCAAACTCGACAAGCCCGAGGTGAAGCCGGAGGAGGTGAAGTCGGGGGCCATGATCGAAGAAGCGATCGCAGACATCAACGCGGCGATCGCCTTAGTTGACGGGAAGGCTAGCGCCCCAGAGGTGATGGAGTACAAGCAGTTTATCTATGACTGTGGTGTGGCCGTGGCCGAAGCCGCTGGCAGCGGTCTGTTTGGCACGGGCACTAAGGTCAGCGCTGCCGAGGCTGAGGCCCTCGATCGCTTTAAGCTGGTTTTGGGCCTCTAGCCTGCGGAACTGACCTGAGGAGAGATAGCCAAACCCTGGTGCGATCGAAGATGCTGTGAGGTCTGCTCAGCAGAATTCTTTTTGTAAAAGATAAATTTTCGCTTACGGAAGCTTTATGTTTCTGTGGCAGGGTTCAACCATAGGCTTTAGGGGCTCAGAGTTCTCTGCGGCCCCTTCCATTATTTGTCTGTTAAGGAGAGTGTTTATGAGTTTTACTCGCTGGTTGCGGCGACTAGCACCCCTGATGGTGTGCCTAGTATTGCTGGTCACGGCCTGTTCGTCGGCCCCTTCTAACTATGACCAGGTGCAAAAAGACACCACTGGTTTTCGCGCCCCGGCGGCGGTCGATAAAAAAGCCGAGAAGGGCGGCACGTTCAACCAATTTTTCCCTGGGGATCAGGATGGCTATAACGTCATTCCTTACCAAGAGAAAAAGGGCTTTGCCGAATATAAGCTTCAGCAGGGAAACACCACCCTGGCCATGCTCACCATTAGCGACACCACCAGCGTGCCAGGCTCAGCGGAAAAGTACAGCTCTGCTACTGAGTCGGTAGAGGGCTTTCCCGCCGTAGACCAGGGCACCACGGCCACTGGGGTGTTGGTGAACGATCGCTACCAGGTCAAGGTGCTCTCGCGCGACCCTTCCTTCACGAAAGCAGACCGGGTGACCTGGCTACAAAAGTTTGATCTTGAAGGGCTAGCCCAGCTTAAAAGGGCGCTCAACCCAGCCGCTAAGGCGGCGGCCCCCTCAGTGGCTCCAGACAACACCCAGGCCAGCCGTGGACCAAAGAACCCTGGATTCAAGCTGCCCAGGGTGCAATTGCCGCGATCGTCGCCTGAGCTTCAGCCTGCCACCTAGCGATTTAGGCCGCCAGGCAGTAGTGACGTTAGGCCTTAGAACTCTATTCACACCACGCTGGGTAGGTTAGGCATCTACCTAACGGTGGTTAGCCAGGCGTCTAGGCCACGGTCTTGAATCCTTGATCCTCATCATCAGCAACTAAGGCAGACATAAGGAGCCAATTGTGAGCAAAAAAATTTACGAAATTGTTGATAAGCTCCCCACGGGCGGGCTAACGGTGCGGGCGCTCAAAACCCTCGACAATGTTGTCCCTGGCCAGTGGAACAACTTAGTGGGCTTTGACAACACCATCAAAACGGTCACGGGCGAAACCGATGCCGCTATGGTGCAGGCCATTGGTGAACGGGCGATCGCTCTGTTTAACGACAAAAAGCAGGGCTACCAGAGTGCTCTATGGCTCTACCAAACCGTTGACTCGGCCTCTGGCCTGTTGGGGGCAGCGGCCTTGGCCAACCGCATTGGCCAAGACACCTTTTTGGGCTTTCTCAAAAACCTCTCCCCTAAGCCCGAAAAAGCCCAGACCATTGACCTAGCGGTGAAGCTGGTCACCGAGGTAGTCGCTTTTTGTAAAATCAGCGGCATCCCCGGCGATAGCCTGGGCGACTTTCTCGCCGCCCTTGGCGACTACAGCAGCGAGTCACTGATTCGCATGGCGGCGTTGGTCAGCTTCGACGGCATCATTCCCCTCGGGGCCGACTTCTCGACTAAGGCACTCAATGCCATCAAAGGTATGGGGCCGAGCGATCTCGACGGCAACCAAACCTTTAAGGGCATCAAAGACGAAATTCCTGGCAAAAACGACAGGGCCAAGCTTTCGTTTATGACCGAGAGCTTTGAGTCAACCAAGGGCTGGATGGATAAATTTGTGGGCGATCACAACATTACCCAGGGCGGCCTAGTCGATAATTTGGGCGGTTTTATCGAGGGCTCTAGGGGCAAGCTCGACTACCTGGGCGCGTTTTTAGATATGTCGGTGAAGTACTACGAGCACACGGGCACTCAGACCCTAGCTCGCCGTCTAATCGAACGGGCTGTGGCGGAGATTTAGCCTCTCCCGATCTTCCCTAGTTCTGGGTGATGGCGGTGGGGGCGATCGCGACAGCTGCCCCCAAGCACTTTCAGCGCTATTTTGTCCCGTCTACACGTTTCCCCTCCAAGCGGGAAGCCCAAACAGGATTTGGTATCAGCCTGGCTAGGATGACCTTAGCCAGGCTTTTAGTTGGGATTTTTTCATGGCAATGGGGTGATGCCCTTCAGCTTTGGCGTGAATTAGCAATAGCGAAAAAGCTGGAACTTTTAGACCTGAAATTGATCTTGTCCTGGTTATGCCGATAGCGACACTCCCCCAATGGGAGGAAGAATGAGGTAGACCTTGGGGAGAATTATGACTGTGACAGTTGAAATAGCGGAAAGCTCATCGGTAACTATGGCAATAGTAATCTTAGATTAAGGAGAGCGAGAGGTAATCATCTTTCAACACTGAAGGAAGGGTTGCTAAAGCTATGCAATTGTCCTGCTTCCAGTTTTAGGTGGTCTTTGGCAAACTTTTTTGGGTTCTTAAAGAAATAGAAATTCTGGTCAATCTTTCGGTTGCTTAGCTGTCATTGGCTACCCAAACGACTGCTCAATTGACCTCAAAAGAGCTGTGTAAAAGTGCCTTGAACCGAGTCTGATCAGGATGTGTTCCCCCTTTGCTTGTCTTTGGAGTTTTTCAACCATGCCTAGTTCTTTTCGCGCCAAATCTGGTGCTGCCCTAATGCTGGCCCTGGGGTTAACCGTTGGGGCCTTTGCCCCGGTGATCTCTGCTGCGCCAGTGATTGCTCAAACTCAGCCCCAGACCCAGTTTGCTGACGTACCCGCTGGCCATTGGGCCTATCAATTCATCAACAACTTGGCTGCTCGGGATGTGATCGCTGGTTTTCCCGATGGCACGTTTCGCCCCGATGAGCCCGTGACTCGCGCCCAGTACGCCGCTATGCTGCGCCGGGCCTTTAACCGGGCTTCGGTGCGGGGAGCCACGGCTTTTGTCGATGTGCCCCCTAACTACTGGGCCGCCGCCGCCATTCGGGAAGCCGATACGATGGGATTTTTGTCGGGCTACCCCGGCAATGTTTTCCAGCCAGACCAAAATATTCCCCGGGCTCAGGTGCTCGTTTCTCTAGCCAACGGGCTCAACTACACCGCCAGCAACCCAGACAGCATTCGTGTCTACCGCGACTCGGCTACAATTCCTGCCTATGCGGTGGCTAGCCTGGCGGCAGCCACAGAACAGCGCATGGTGGTCAACTACCCCGACGTGCAGGTGCTCAGACCTAACCAAACGGCGACTCGGGCCGAGGTGGCCGCCTTTATTTACCAGGCCTTGGCCAGCCAAAACCAGGTGGCTACGGTCAACTCTCCCTTTATTGTGGGGCAGCAAGTTGCCGTTCAGCCCAACCTGCCCGCCGGCACCAGCCTAACGATGGCCTACGACCAGGGTGACAAAGTGGTGGTGCTTCCCGGTGAGACGGCGGCTCTAACCCTGACGGTGACTCAGGCTGCGACCGATGGCACTGGGCGCGTCTTAGTACCGGCGGGCAGTCGGGTGGTGGGAGAACTACGCCCCAGCGGCAATGGCTCCCAGTTTGTGGCCCAACAACTGGTGCTACCCAACGGGCAGAGCCTGGCGATTAACGCCACATCGCAAACGGTGACGACCACCGAAACCATCCGCCAGGGGGCTAGCTTTGGCCAGACCTTGGCCGGAGCTGTGCTCGGTTCGGGGGCTGCCGCTGCGATCGCCCGCACGACCGGTGATCAAAGCGTTGGCACCCTAGAGGTCTTAGCCGGGGCCGCCACCGGGGCGACCGCTGCCAGAATCTTCGGGCGCGATCGCGTAGATGTAATTGCCATTAACCCCAGCCGCGATCTCACCTTGACGGTCAACGAAACCCTGCTGCTATCGGTTCAATAATCTAACCTCGATGAGCATCTGGCCTCGATAGTGACCGGTTATGACTAAAACGAGGACGGGGGGCGATCGCCCCCCGTCCTCATTTTGGTAGGTGAGTTAGCTCCAGTTCCCTTACCAGGGTCGCCAGTTGCCCCAGTCTTCGTTGAAGATCGAGGTGTTGGGGAACTTCGTCGGGTTGCCACTGGCCTCTAGCTCGGCCCGCAGCGCCTCTAGGTAGGGGCTTTCGGCTAAGGGGTTGACCACCATTTCGTAGGGCAGCACGCCGTTGCGCAACGAGAAGTCGATGGTGTGGGCAGCGGCGGCCCCCACCGACCACTCAAAGGAGTGCACCCGGTAGGCGGCGGCAGCAATGGTGCTAGCAGCAATGCTCTTACTAGCCACCAGCATATTGTCGACCCGCTGAGGAATCATCGCCCGCAGCGGGATCTGGGCCGGGTAGGCCTGGCCGTGGGCCTGACGCACGCCGGGCCGCTCAATGTTGCCGGGGGCCTCGGGCGGGTAGTCGCGCATGCAGGGGTGAAAATCGATCGCATACTGGGCAATGCCGACCGAGTCGGGGTAAATGCGCGATCGCCCCCGGATGGGGAACTCGTTGGGGTCGGCACCGGGCATAAACGTGTCGATGGTGTCGAGCCCCGCCAAAAAGCGTCGCATGGAGGTAAACGTGCTCTGATCTAGATTTTCTCGGTAAAACGCAGAGTTGAAATCATTCCACGAAAAGTCGATTTCGCTGATCATAAAGCCGCTCTCGTAGCCGGGCGAAGGCCGACCCACAATCCGCCGGGCCTCGCGAATGTAGGGGTACTTCGACAGGCCGTGGGCGGTATTCATGGGCGAGTCTAACCCTCGCAGATAACGGTTGTAGGGCTCGGGTTCTTTCCAAGAATCAGCGATCTGCGAATCGGTGGTGCCGGTGGTCAACCAGTAGAAGAAACCGATCGCATTTTCTTCGCCCCGCCGCAGGGTTTCGGTACGCAGCCCCCCCAACCAGCCCCCCGGCGCTAGCTGGCCGCTGGCCCGCAGCTGATCTTCGGTGAGAATTAAGTTATCGCGGCTGGTGCCAGGGCGGTAGTCGTTGCCCCAGGTCCAGTTCTGCATGGAGATATCGCCGGGCACCGGACGCGGTGCGCCAAAGATCCGCTCCCCGGTGCGGCGCGGCGCGGCGCTCCACAGACGACGGTAGGTAAAGACAAAGTCAAAGTGGTCTTGGGGGGTGAGCAGTTGCGGGCGCTCTTTTTCCCAACTGTAGTAGGGCTCGTAGATGCTGTAAAACTCTGGCACATCAAAGGTCTGAGCCTCGGCAGTGCGCTCCATGGCAAAGGTGTAGGTAAAGCCCTGGGTGCAGTAGGGGTCGCGCTCGGCCACGGGCGACGAGGGGTTGAGGGGCGATCGCGGGTCTAGCCCCAGCTCGTAGGGCACATCGGCCAGCACGATCAGCTCGCCGGTCTCGGTGGCTTCGACCACAAACCAGTCGACCCGACTGGGGGCTGCGCCCTGCCTAGCCCCAGTACCCGCTGGCACAAACCGAATAATCTCCTTCGAGAGCCGGGCCGAGTCTTGGTAGGTGTAGGCGTCTTCGATCACCTCCGAGAGAAAGTCGGTGTTGAGCGGTGCGGTGCCCGATGCCGGGCTGTGGCGAATGGCGATCACCTCGTCAATGTGAGTGCCGTCGGCATTCAGGCTCAGATCTTTGACCACGGTATTGGGGAACCACCGCAGTTCGCCGCCGCCCTCCCGCTCGGCCTCGGCCAGCATCTCCATCAAAATGGCGTTGGCATCGGCGGGCATAAAGCAGGTGACACTCACCCAGCACTGGCCGGGGTTGAGTTCGCCATACTTGGCTGCGACGCGATCGCGCAGTTCTTTATAGCCCCGCGAATAAAATAGCTGGTTGCGCTGCTCCCGCGACTCGTCGAGGGCGGTGGTGCCCTGGGATGAGATCTGCCCACCCACCCAGTCGGTCAGCTCGGTCATGCAGACGGTGTGGCCCATTTTTAGGCTCTCGTAGGCCGTTGCGGTGCCCGCTAGGCCGCCACCCACAATCAGCAGCTCGCACTCCACCACCTGGTCGGGGGTGCGGGGCAACTGGGCAACGCGGGGCGACACCGACTCTTGGGCGCGGGCGTTGCCGATGGGGAGAGGGATGGAACCCGCCAGCAGGGTGGTAGCCAGCAGCGGAGCCGTCAGGGCGCGAAAAATGCGGTTCATGGCAAATCAGAGAGGGCGAATCGATTGCACTCTCTAGCTTATCGGCTGGGTGTCAGGTTCTGCTAGGTGTGGTGACAGGTTGCAGGGCGGCGGGGGTGGGCGATCGCTGGTGTGGTCTAAAGCGATGGCCATCGCACTTCGAGGTGTCGCCTTGGCAGCATGAACGATTGGTATTACTCATCTTCAAAGGAATCATCCTCAAAATCGTCCTCATCGTCCTCATAGGTGGGGGTTGTGATCAGACTGCCAGCCTCGAAAATACCGCTGTGGCCTGGCGGAATGGTAATTATCACCAGTTCTTCGGCGGCGGTAAACAAGCGAATTTCATAATCCCCTGGCTTGAGGCCGCTGACCGTTATCCGCCCGGTGGCGTCGGTGGTAAACATGAGGGGTCGGGCAAGGGCTCCAGAGGTTGAGACCACAGCCCCATTGCGATCCGCAATCGGGGATTGATCAGGATAGAGCAGTTGGGCGTCTAGGGTGACAGGCAACACCGATTGCAAGCGCACCAGGGTGCCACTGCGATAGCTCGGGAAAACCCGAAATATAGCCGTGGTCATCTAGGTTAGGACAGAACCGTCATTCCCGTGGCAACGGGAATTCACTAACCTGTAATTGCTCTCGAATGGATTCCCGCCCACGCGGGAATGACAGGCAGGGGGGGCGTTGCAAGCAAAATGTCCTAATGATGTTGGCTCTGTCCTAACCTGATTGGCTATAGCTATAACAGCAAAAGACCCCAGGGTTCTTGAAAAACCCTGGGGTCTGCAAGCCTTAGCTTCCAGTATCGCAAGACCCTGAAGCTTAACCTAGCGGTGCCGTCTGCAATGAGGGCTCTACCGCACTAGCGAGCTTCCGCAGCATAGCAGCGGTAGTATCAAAATCGACGCAGGCATCGGTAATGCTCTGGCCGTAGGTAAGCTGCCGCAGGTCATCGGGAATCGACTGGTTGCCCGCCTTAATGTGGCTCTCAATCATCACACCGAGAATGTTGCGTGAGCCGCCGCGCACCTGAGCGGCAATGTCTTCGAGCACAGCTAGCTGGCGGTTGTGGTCTTTGTTGGCGTTGGCGTGGCTGCAATCGACCATCATTCGGTGGTTGAGCTTAAGCTTGGCCATCTCCTCGGCAGCTTTGGCTACGTGGTCGTCGCTAAAGTTGGGGCCGCCCTTGCCGCCGCGCAGCACCAGGTGGCCGTCGGGGTTACCCGTCGTAGTGACAATGCTGGCCAACCCGCTGTGGTTAATGCCCAAAAAGTGGTGGGGCTGGCTGGCGGCCACCATGGCATTCATGGCGGCTTGCAGGCTGCCGTCGGTGCTGTTTTTAAAGCCAATGGGCATCGAGAGTCCCGAGGCCATTTCGCGGTGGGTTTGGCTCTCGGTGGTGCGCGCCCCGATCGCCGTCCAGGCAATTAGATCGGCAATGTATTGGGGGGTAACTGGGTCGAGCAGCTCGGTGGCGGCGGGTAGCCCCAGTTGGGCCAGGTCGAGCAGCAGCTTGCGGGCCAGGCGCAGGCCGGTGTTGATGTCGTAGCTACCGTCGAGGTGGGGGTCGTTGATTAACCCCTTCCAGCCCACATTGGTGCGGGGTTTCTCAAAGTAGACCCGCATGATAATTTCGAGCTGGCCCGATAGCTCGTGACGCAGGTTGACCAGCTTTTGGCCATACTCGTAGGCGGCATCAATGTCGTGCACCGAGCAGGGGCCGACAATCACCAGCAGGCGACGGTCTTCGTTGTAGAGAATGTGGCGAATGCGATCGCGCGCTTCGGCCACCAGCGTTGCCGCCTCGGGCGACATGGGCAACTCGTGGTGCAGCAGGGCGGGGCTGACTAGGGGGCGAGTCTCAACAACGTGAAGATCCTGAGTTTGGTGCATTGAAATAGGGCCTATAACGTCGGCTCCGCAGCGGAGCCATGCCTTCAAAATGGTAACTTACCTCACCCCCCGGCAAAGCCGAGGGGCAGATTCTAGCCCGAAACTTTAGCGGGAGTTAAGATTTCTGTAGCCTGACCCAGGGGTGGCAGCATCTCAATCTCAGCACTGTTGTAGAGCACCATTGTGGTCGAGGGGTTTTCTTCAAAACCGATGCGGGCGTAAAATCCCTGCTGGTGGGTGGTCATCAGGTAGACCCGCTCTACCCGGCTCATGTGGGGATGGGCCACTAGGGTTTCAACCAGTCTGCGGCCCAGCCCGCCCCCCTGGTAGTCGGGCGAGATCACCACATCCCAAATGGTGGCGCGAAACACCCCATCAGAGGTGGCACGGGCAAAGCCAATCAGGCTGGTGCCATCCCAGGCGGTAACCACGGGGTAGCTATGGGCCACTGCGATCGCCATATCGGCACGGGTGCGATCTTTCGCCCAAAACGCCGCCGCCTGAAACAAACTCACCAGCTGATCTAAGTCAGCTTCAGAAAACTGGTCAGCATAGCGAAACTGAATAGTGCTGCAATCCATGGGCTACCTGTTCTCATCCCAAAGGGTTAAGGGGGGAGGGCACTGATGCCCTTCAGACAGAATAAACAGAATTTTTAGATAAGGGTGATACCAAACCCCGCATTCTATTGATATTGCCAAGAAGCTCTGACAACTGTATGCAGAGTTACGGTTTGAAGTGTTATGGCCATAGTCACCTAGGTTAGGACATCCAGAAACCTTAAGAACGTTCAAACGTTTGAACGTTTTCAAGAAAAATGTCTTAATCGGCCTGGCTACAGTGGCAGGGGCTAGGTAGAACCGCAGACCCAAACCTAAAATTACGCCGCCGGTTGCTGCTGGCGAAATTTCCACATCGCACTAGACACCAGATTGGTCACCGTATGGGCCACAATCGGCACCAGCAGGTTGCCGGTCAGCACTGTGCTGGTCGCTAAGACCAGGCCAATGGTAGTGGCCCACACCACATAGGTCCACTGCTGCAAGCTGCTCAGGTGCAGCACCCCAAAGCTCGCTGCCGATACGACAATGCCTAGTCCATTCATGCCAATGGCGGGCAGCATCACGCCGCGAAACAACAATTCTTCGCTGAGCCCCGGCAGCAGCCCGAGCCAAATTAAGTCGGGCCATTGCAACGGCTCTAGCACCAGCAACAGATAGGTATCGGCGCTGTGGCGATAGGCAGGCCACAGGCGGTATGTGACGCTACTGGCTGCGGTAATGGCCAACCCTAACCCCATGCCCAGCAGCCCATCCTCCAGCGACAGTTCAAGGGGCATCAGCTCCGCCGGGTCGAAATACAGCCAGGTTTTAGCAATTAACAACAGCACCACGGCGGTCAAGCCCATGGCCGCCAGCACCTGCATGCGGGTTAGAGGCTCAAGCTGGGGGTCTGGGCTGGGCGGCGGCTGGGTCACAGTAAATACAGTAAGGAGGGGCTAGGGGCTAAAGGGGGAGTTGCGACTGCGGGCAAATAGACTGCTATCTTAGCGGGTTTGGCTGTTGTCAAGGTCTACCGGCTTCTAGGTACAGCCGATTTTTGCCGTTTGGCTACCTAACGTCGCCATCGACACCTTAGTGAGAGCATCAATGGCTAGTCTGGCAACATCTAATTACATAGCGCCTAAGCTGGGTCGGGCTGGGGTGGGGTTTTGAGAAAGGGCCAGGTGAAATAAAAGGTGGTTCCTTCCCCCAGGGCAGAGGTTAGCCAGACGCGCCCCCCCTCGGCTTCAACAATTTTTTTCACCACGGCCAGGCCCACGCCCGTACTTTCAAAGTCATCGCGAGCTTTGAGGGTTTGAAAAATGGTGAAAATTTTGTCGTGGTACTGAGGAGCAATGCCAGGGCCGTCGTCGGCAACCGTAAATTCGAGCCATTCGTCTTTGGTTTGGCAGGCGACCCGCACGGTGCCGCAAATGTCCTCCGGGCAGTCTTCGTCAGCGCAGTGGTGGTGCTTGATGGCGTTGTTGATCAAATTGGCAAACACTTGGCCCAAAACAGTTTTATGGCTATATATCGTCGGTAAATCAGTCGGAATCTCCACCTGAAACGATTTTGGTGGAGCTAAAGAATCGATCACATTGGCCAGCAGTACATTGATGTCAACGGCAACAATGCTGCGCTGGCGACGGCCCACCCGCGAATATTCCAGCAGGCCGTTGATCAGTGCTTCCATCCGTTGTACTCGGCTGCGCAGTAGTTCTAGCTGGTGACAGTTTTCTGCCGGAATTTGCCCTGCTAAATCTTCGCCAATCCATTCGGCCAGGTTTGAGATCGCCCGCAGCGGAGCTTTTAAATCGTGGGAGGCCACATAGGCAAACTGATCGAGTTCAGCGTTGCGGCGCTCTAGCAGGGCCGTGGTGTGGGCTAGTACGAGGTTGGTCTGAGCCATTTCGTCGGCCCGCTGCCGCAGTTCTGCCTGGGCGGTTTGACGAGCTTCAATATCTTCAATGATCGCAATCAACGCCATCGGCCCATCGGCCTCGTCACTTTCGACCGAGACCGTTACCAAAACCCAAATCGGCGTTCCATCACGGCGGAGATAGCGCTTCTCAAACTGACAAGACGCCTCAGCCCCGGTGACGAGCTGTTGAAGATAGTGCTCATCTTGGGCGTGGTCAGCGGCAAAGGTAATCGCCTGAAAGGATTGGCCGATTAACTCTTGGGGTTGGTAGCCCAGCAGGTCGCAGAGTTTTTGGTTCACCTGTATCCACTGGCCTTGGAGGTTGAGACGAGCCATGCCTACCGCTGCCTGCTCAAACACAGCTCGAAAGCGAGTTTCGCTGGCCCGCAGCGCCAGCTCGGCCTGCTTGGCAGGAGTGATATCTTGCATGACGCCAACCATGCGCTGGCTGCGTTGGTCGTTAACCGCGACAACTCGACCATAGGCGCTGACCCAGTGCCAGCTCTCGTTGGGCCAGCGCACCCGATATTGCCCTGCAAACTCGCCCTGGGTTGCGATCGCCCGGTCAATCAGCGCCTCCATAGCGGGCAGATCGTTGGGATGCACCCGCTCGGCCCAGACCTCGGCAGTATGGCTGGCCGTCCCCGGCTCAAAGCCCAAGATGTGCTCGGTCTGGACCGACCAGATTTGGCTGCCCGTATCGAGCTGCCAGTCCCAGGTTCCCATCTGGGCGGCGCTGAGGGCGAGGTTGAGGCGCTCAGCAATATCTTGCAGCTTGTCTTTGGCGGCTTGCAGGGTGCCCCGAGCCTGGCGCTCTTGCCCCAGCAGGGTTTCAATCTGCTGTTTGGCTGCTTCGAGCTGGGCGGTACGGCGCTGTACCCGCTCTTCTAGGGTGGCATTGAGCTGGCGCACTTCGGCTTCGGCGGTCCGCAGGTTGGCTTCGGCCTGTTTGCGATCGCCAATTTCCTCCTGGAGCGCCTTATTCATATCCATCAGCTGGGTGGCGTTGGGCAGAGCTAGGGCCAGGGGTAGGCGGGGCACCAATTCTAGCGCCGTGGCCAGCGACACCAGCGCCGTGATCGCCTTCATCGTCCCCGACACCCAATAGGTCGGAAACCACAGCGTCCACACCGAAAACAGGTGGGTAGCACCACAGGCGGCAATAAAGGCTGCAAACAGCCAAAACAGCGGCTTAAACGGCACATCAGGCCGCCGCTGGACAAAATACACTAAAGCTCCGGCAATCAGCCAGTACGACAGAGCAATGATCGCATCTGAGAGCAGGTGCAGCCAGACCAGGCCCGGCTGCCACAAATAGCAATGTCCGTGGGGAATATACGGCCCCAACCACAACGCCTGTATAGAGTCAGCCATAATCTTCTTAAAACTGGGAGATCAAGGATTGAGCGGCCAGGACGAAAGCTATTGAGAGAGAGCCAGCAATGGAGATTAATAACGGAGCCAAATCTTCTACAGCTAAGTCTTTCGGCTGCACTATCTTTTTTGAAAGGTCAGGGTCTATCCTGAGACAGAGCCTCGATTCAGTCTGGCTCTGCCTGAAGATACGTGCTAGCCCCCTAGACTTGCTCCATAATCGGTGCACCTAGGCAAATGGCTTGCCCAGAACTTTTTCAATGCCTCTTTCAGAGGACTACCTATGACAGATATTCGTATTGTACTCATTGAAGACCACGACCTTACCCGCCTAGGCCTGAAGGCCGCTCTGCAGCGAGTTGAGGGCATGACAGTAGTGGGCGAAGCCGCCAACGGGTCCCGAGGGCTCAGCCTGCTCGAAACCGAGCATCCCGATGTCGCCATTATCGACATTGGCCTGCCTGACATTGATGGGATTGAGCTGGTAGAACGGCTGCGTCAGATCCAGAGCGGTAGCGATAGCGATCCGACCCGAGTCCTCATGCTCACAATGCACGACAGCGAAGCCGCCGTGATGGCTGCCTTTGCCGCCGGGGCCGACTCTTACTGCATGAAGCAGACCGAGCTCGACGAGCTGATTGTGGCCGTGCGCGAAACCTTTGAGGGCAACTCTTGGATTGACCCTGCTGTGGCTAGCGTAGTGCTGCGTCAGGTGCGCAAGACCCCCGCCGGAGCGATGGCGGCTAACAACCGCACCGTTTCAATCGAGGCGATCGAGCCTGAGTTTGAGCAAATCTTAGAATCCTATCCGCTGACCGAGCGAGAGCTAGAAATTTTAGAGCTGATCGTCGGTGGATGCAGCAACGCCGAAATTGCTGAGCGCTCCTACATTACCGTCGGTACGGTTAAAACCCACGTTCGCAGCATTCTCAATAAGCTCGGTGTTGACGATCGCACCAAAGCGGCTGTGCGCGCCCTGCGATCGGGTTTGGTAACCTAGCCCACGGCAACCTCATCCCCAACTTTTATAGCTGGGTGTGGCTATGGCTTTAGCAAGTCATGGTTAGCTATTCTTATAATTGCTTATAGCCTTGACCCTAAAGGCTATGGCTAGTTGTCCAATTTCCCCAAATCATCCCTATCACCTCCCCCTCCTCAACTCCAGTGCTGCCTACTCAAGGTCAACTTCAGCGTCATTTGTCTCAACAGTTTCAGCGCCTCTACCGCGATCAACTCGATCACGCGCCAGGCAAAATTACCTGTCAGATCATTGACGAAAAGCTGCTGCTGGTGATCGAAGACTCGGTCACCAAACCCGAACAGCTTTTGATTAAAAAAGGTGAATCAGAACTGGCCGAGCAGGTCAGAGGCGATCTTTCTACAGCTCTGCGCCCTCAAATAATTGAGTTAGTAGAGCAGGCGCTCAATCGTGAGGTCGTAGACATTCTGACCGACGCCACCTTGGCAACCGGGCGCACCAGCGTTGTGATTATTCTCTCTAGCCCACCGGAGCTGCGTCCGGCGGCTAAAGCTTCTTAAACTTCAATCGGTACCTAGGCATTGCAAGACGTTGACAGCTGAATAAAGCTGTTGATCAGCTGCTCTAAAGATTGAATTAAAAAAGGCTTACTGAGATAGTCGTCAAAGCCAGCGGTGAGAATTTTTTGGCGATCGGTGTGGCTAGCTAGAGCTGTCACAGCGATGACGGGTATGTTTTGGGTGTCGCCATCGGCCCGCAGCTGTTGAAGCAAGCTGTAACCATCAATCTCAGGCAAATGGATGTCTGACAAAATCAGTTGGGGACGGTACTGCTTGGCTGCAACCAGTGCCGCTAGACCGTCAGCCACAAAATAAGCCTGGCATGACAACTGCTCTAAAATGTAGGCCATCAAGGTGAGGCTGTCATCATCATCGTCAACGACAAGCACTAGAGGCAGTTGGGGGCAAGCTAGGTTGAGAGTTGGGAGTGATGAATGTCGCACTACCATAAGCAGATACTCCTGGGTGGGGCCAGCGAACACAGGTCTAATAGCTGAGAACCTGTTGAATAAGCATTCCGCCCGTGGTCAGAGGAGCACGTTTGTGGATTGGTCATCACTAACCTAGGTCTACGATGGGCCTTGAGTCGAGAAGACAGACAGAAGCCTTAGCAGAGCTTGACGAAAATAAACAAATTTTTAGATTTGCTTAAGATTTTGCTCCATAGTAGCACAGCCTTTAGAGAGGCGGAGCAGACAGGTTGTAGGAGTTAACCCAGGCGCACTGAATGCGCCCCGCTCCTAATCCTACGCCGCTCTTTTGCTACCCCAACGCCCCTTGGGCAGGTTTGTTAAACTAAGGAGTGCCCATGGTATCGCCCATCACCCACCAAGGATTCTCTCGCATGACGGTTGCACCCTTGCCAACTTTGCTGCTCAAAACCAACGACTTGCGACCCCAAGACTTTTCGACCCCGCGCGATCGCTTCGACAGCGCCTGGGAAAATACCCTTTCCACTCTGCTTGGCCTAGGGCGCACCGCTGGAGCCGACTTTGTCGAATTCTTTTTAGAGCGCAACAACTACATTAGCTGCCAGGCTGAAGACGACGAGATCACCAGCCTGTCTCCGCGCCTAGTGACTGGGGCCGGAGTGCGGGTGTTTCGCGACAAAGCCGACTGCTATGTCAGCACCAACGATCTCACCTTCAATGGTCTGAGGGCTGCCCTCGACAAAGCCCTCGCCATCATGGGGCTCACGCTACCCGGCCCCAACGCCAACCTGGCTGACATCAATTTAGAACTGCTGCGCGACTATGCCACCACCAAGGGCAAAGACGATTGGCTCGCCCAGTGCAGTTCCATGAAAGAAATGGGCGAGGTGTTGCTCGCCGCCAACAGCGCTCTGGATAAGGAAGCCAGCCACGTGCAGTCGCGTCGCGCCGTCTACTTTCGCGACTGGCAAGAGGTGCTAGTGGCCGCCAGCGATGGCACCTTCGCCCGCGATATTCGCCTTACCCAGTCGGTTGGCTACAACCTGCTGTGTGCCGATGGCGAGCACCGCTCCTCTATTGGCCAGCGGGCGGGCGACACCAGCGACCCCGCCTTTTTGCGCCAGTGGGACTATGCTTCTGCCGCTGCCAGTGTGGCCGAATCGGCGGGCAAAATGCTCTACGCCGACTACGTTGAGTCGGGCAGCTACCCAATCATTATGGCCAACAAGTTTGGCGGCGTGATTTTTCACGAAGCCTGCGGCCACCTGCTCGAAACCACCCAAATTGAGCGCGGCACCACCCCCTTCATCGACAAAAAGGGCCAAAAAATCGCCCACGAAAACCTCACCGCCTGGGATGAAGGCCTGTCGCCCGACGCCTTCGGCACCATCGACATGGATGACGAGGGTATGCCTGCTCAGCGCACCCTGCTGATCGAAAACGGCATTCTCAAGAACTTTATCTCCGATCGCGCTGGCTCCATGCGTACCGGTCATCCTCGCACCGGCAGTGGCCGTCGCCAGGGCTTTACCTACGCCGCCGCTTCGCGCATGCGCAACACCTACATCGCCCCTGGCGACTACTCGGTTGAAGAGCTGTTTGCTTCGGTCGAAAAAGGCATCTACTGCAAGCAGATGGGCGGCGGCAGCGTTGGCCCCACGGGCCAGTTCAACTTCTCGGTTTCTGAAGCCTACTTAATTGAGAACGGCCAGATCACTAAGCCCCTCAAGGGGGCCACCCTGATCGGCGAAGCCACCGAAATCATGGACAAAATTTCCATGTGCTCCAATGACCTCGATCTGGCGGCAGGCTTTTGCGGCTCGATCAGCGGCAGCATCTACGTCACCGTCGGACAGCCGCACCTCAAGGTCGACTCGATTACCGTCGGCGGCAGGTAGAGGAGGGGATGAGTGAGGGAGTGGATGGGTAGATGGGTTGGGCAAGCCGCCAAAGCTACTACCACTCCTAATTAAACAGTTGCCGCTTTCACTCATTCACCCTTCACTCCATCTACCTCTTCACCCATCCACCCCTACCCATACCCATCCACCCCCTACCCATCCACCCCTTCACCCTTTTCCCCTATGCCTTCCATTCAAGACATCGCCGCCTACGCGGAATCTAGCGCCAAGAAACTCGGCATTTCTAAATACGACGTCTACGGGTCTTCGGTTGACGAAACCAGCGTGCAAGTCGATAAGGGCGACCCCAAGCAGGTCAAGGCCTCAAACCGCTCCAGTGTGATCGTGCGGGTGTGGAACGCCGACGGTAAGGTAGGGGTGACCTCCACCAGTGATGTCGATCCGCTGGGGATGGATTTGGCACTGCAAACTGCCCAGGAGGCCAGTGAATTTGGGGTGAGCGACAACATTCCCGACTTTAGCCCTGAGTCGGTGGCCCCCACCGCCGATGTGCAGGTGGAGACGGTGCCGCCTGCGCCCGTGGGCGATCTGATCGCCACCCTGGTGGGTGTCGAGAAACAGCTGCTGGAGGCCCATCCGGCGATCGCCAGTGTGCCCTACAACGGGCTGGCCCAGCGGGCGATCGATCGCTTTTACCTCAATAGCGCCGGTGCCCTACGCCAGGAGGCGCGCTCCTACGCCTCGGTTTATCTCTACAGCAAGACCGAGCAAGAGGGCCGCAAGCCTCGCTCGGCTGGAGCGATGCGGGTGAACCGGGGTCTGCCGCTGCTCGATATTGAGGGCTGTCTGAAAGAAGCTACCGAAAAAACCATCAGCCACCTCGACTACGACAAAGTGGCTTCGGGCAAGTACCGGGTGGTGTTTTCTGGCGAGGCCTTTTTGAGCCTGCTGGGGGCATTCTCTAACATGTACAACGCCCAGAGCGTGCTCGACAACCGCAGTCTTTCGACGGTTGATTCGCTGGGCACCGTGGTGGCCTCACCCCTTCTGTCGGTGTACGACGATGCCCTGCACCCCGAAAACGTCAGCGCCGAAACCTTTGACGGCGAAGGCACCCCCACCCGCCGCGTGCCGATTATTGAAAAAGGGGTGCTTACCCAGTTTCTGCACAGTGCCGGAACAGCGAAGCGCATGGGGGCCTCTCCCACGGGTCACGCCAGCATTGGGGCCAAGGTGTCGGTCGGCCCCAGCTACTACCACGTGCTGCCGGGAGACGAGGCCAGCCGCGAGTTTACCCTCGACCAGGCCGAGAACGTGATTTTGATCGATGACGTCCAGGCACTCCACGCCGGGGTGAACGCGCTCCAGGGCTCTTTCTCTCTGCCCTTCGACGGCTGGCTGGTGAATGGGGGACATCGCACCAGCATTGAGTCGGCTACGGTCGCTGGCGATTTCTGCGATCTGCTCAAGGCGATCATCCATGTAGAACCCCAGGCCGAAATTACCCCCGGCGGTATCTGCCCCCGCGTGTGGGTCGATGCCCTGTCGATTACGGGCGAAGGCTAAACGAAGGAGCTAGTGGGTTTCTGTCGCAGCGGTTTTTAGGCAGAAATCCATGGGCGATCGCAGGCAAAAACCTGGTTTTAGCTGTCTTTTTTGGGCTGCCGGGTTTTTGCGGGCAAAACTACGATCGCCTAAGGTGACACCCAGCTTTGCACCCCCGATTGAACCAGGCCGATCGCAACTTGAACCAACGTAAAGCCAACCCCAGCGAGGAGCGTAGCCTTAGCCAGGTCAATATTGAGCCCGGCGCGGACGGCGGCGATCGCCCCCAAGAGCGTCCACCCGGCCAGGGCCAGGGTAATGGGCCGACCAAACAGCGGGATCACCGTCAGCAGGTTGAGAATTTGGGGAGTATAGGCAAAGCCAACGGGAATCAGTAATTCTCGGTAGGGTGGCACTGGCGGGTTGATGTAGGTATCGACCTTCCAGATAGCGTAGGTCCACAGGTAGTAGCCGCCGATGACGCTCAAGCTATTGATTAAAACCCCCAAACCCAATTGAAAGAGCGAGGGCTGGTAGAGGAGCAAAATCAGCCCGCTACCCAGCCCGTGGGAGATGGCCGCTACGGCCACAATGCCTTGGGCAAGACGCTTGGCGGCTGGATAGTGGTGGCTATGCTCGTAGAAGTCTCGGTTGAGGGTGAGAGCATCTAATAAAACTTGCCTTAGCCACCTGATAAAATGCCGCTTACCCATGTAATGTCGTCTTAATTACCAAGCTCAGTCTACTCCTGAGGCGGTCAACCATGAAATCGCTATTGTCAAACCTGGCGGGGCGAGCGGTAGGCGATACCAGCAAGCTGCTCACCGCCCTGGGGCTATTTTTTCTGGCCTGGGGTACGATCGCCCCGATTAGCACCCTGTCTTGGTGGTGGCAGGATGGCAACGGCTTGGCTGATCAGCGCCCCGATTTACCAGACGATGCCATCGCCACCGAGGGTGGCCCACCCTGCTACCTAGTGTTTTTAACCGGCGTCGGCGATGTTTCCGACGAGGCGCTGGCCGATGGTGAAGCGGCCTTTTTAGAGGCCATGGAGGCTGCTATTCCTAACTGTGTGGTGGTGGCAGATGTGTTTCCCTACTCTGCTGCCAGCGATGATGTCGGCGGGCAACCCTTCTTTCGCTGGCTGTGGGAGATCAGTGAAGAGGTTGGCACCAGCGACAACCCCGCCCGCATGGTCTTGCAGGCAAGAAACCTCTGGCGTATAGCGCTGTCAGCCGACAACCGCTACGGCCAGGCCTACAACCGGGGCGTAGCGGCCACGATCGCAGAGCGCATGGCGGCAGCAGCAGCCATCAATCTAGACGCCGATCCGCCGGTTCAGCTATTAATGGCCGGTACCAGTGGGGGTGCCCAGGTGGCGTTGGGGGCCGCCCCCTACCTCAGACAGTGGCTACCGGTAGAGATTACGGTGATCTCCATAGGGGGAGTATTTGATGGACAGGAGGGCTTTGAGGCCGCCGAGCAGGTCTACCACCTCCATGGCGATGGCGACTGGGTGGATAACGTTGGTTCAGCTATCTTTCCGTCGCGCTGGCGATGGACCTGGGGGTCACCCTTCAACCGGGCGCGGCGATCGGGGCAGTATTTGCCGATCGCTAGCGGCCCCCACGAGCACGACGGCGATCGCGGCTACTTTGGCCAAGACCCGGTCGAGGGCGAAGACGGTGAGCCTACAACCTATCTCGATCTCACCCTAGAGCGGGTTCAAGCGCTGCCAATCTGGGATGACTTGTAGCCTTACCTTATAACCCTATGCCCGATGTCCCTGATTCTCTACCGCGTTCTGGCTATACTCTGCCTGTCTTTGCCTGTGCTGGGGCGATCGCCGCGCTGCGCTACCTACTAGATACTAGCGATCGCGCCCCAACTGTCACCCTAGATTTGATCAACCCAGCCGAGTCTGCCGACATTGCGATCGCTCAGCTGGCTCCCCTGCCCGATGGCTCGGTGCTAGCTATCACCCACAGCGACCCCGGCGATAATCTCGACCTCACCCGCCACACCCCGATCTGGTCGGTAGTGGCCTGGGGCAGTGGCGATCAGCGCGATCGCCTTCAGATTGACGGGGGCGAGGGCATTGGTCGCCAGGTCAACCAGGGGAATGCCCCGGCAATCTATCGCTACGCCAGGGAGTTAATGGTTCACCACCTACCCCCCCTGGTGCCCGAGGGCAAAACCCTAAAGGTCACAATTATTTTGCCTGAGGGGCGGGCTTTGGGCGATCGCACCTCCAACGCCGCCTTTGGTGTGCTCGAAGGCCTATCGCTGTTGGGCACCGCTGGCATTTCAGCCCCCCTCAGCGCCCCCGGTCAGCTTGACCAATCGAGGGCAACCCTGCAAGCCAAGGCGGCCCAGTACCGCCACCTGGTATTTTGCCTGGGCGAAAACGGGCTAGACCTGGCGGTGAAACTGGGCATCAACCCCGATCGCCGGGTAAAGACCGCCAACTGGCTCGGGCCAATGCTGGTCGAAGCGGGTCAGCTGGGGGTTGAGGGGGTGCTGCTGCTGGGCTACCACGGCAAGCTCGTCAAACTGGCCGGCGGCATCTTTCACACCCATCACCATGTGGCCGATGGTCGTCAAGAAAGTCTTGCCGCCTGCTGTGTGGCCGTGGCGGTGCCCTTGCCCGTGATCCAATCTATCCTCCAGGCAGAGACCGTGGAGGCTGGGCTGGGCCTCTTGCAAACCCAGGGAGGTGATATGGCCCAACGGGTCTACCAGCAAATGGTCGAGCGCATCGACCAACGGGCCGCCGCCTACGTCCATGCCCACACGGGCGCGGCTCTCACGGTCGGCACCCTGGTGTTTGATCGTCAGCGACAGGTGATCGCCCGCAGTCATCTCGCCCAAGGTCTGTTTAATCAACTTTTGGTAGACTAGGAGGAATATCTTTTGATAAAACTTCCATAACAACTGTCTATAGCTTTGGCCCGCTTGCGTTTTAGAGCCAGCGGTTTTCCTCTCTATGCACCACTCTAATTTTGGTGCAAAATCTCTTCAGCCTTAGATTGCTTCAAGTTTGAAGTGAGCCAGAGGAAAGTCAGAGCCAAAGCCCGAGCTCTATAGCGTGTTATTTTTATTCCCTCCTCTCACCGTATTTTCCCCACCCCCGAGTACACCACCACCCGCAGGATTAACCCGTGACCCTTCAAACCGAACCGACTACTACCCTTGGGGAAGACTCCCTGTCAGAGGTCAATCGCCAGATGCTGGTTATCCTCGACTTTGGCTCTCAATACTCCGAACTAATTGCCCGCCGCATTCGCGAAACCGAAGTGTATTCGGAGGTGCTCTCCTACCGCACTACTGCCGAGCAACTCAAGCAGCTCAACCCTAAGGGCATCATTCTCTCTGGTGGCCCCAACTCGGTCTACGACAAGGGTGCGCCCCACTGCGACTCAGCCATTTGGGACCTGGGCATTCCGGTGCTAGGGGTGTGCTACGGCATGCAGCTGATGGTGCAGCAGCTGGGTGGCCAGGTTGACCGCGCCGAGCGCGGTGAGTATGGCAAAGCGGCTCTATTTATCGATGACCCCACTGACCTGCTCACCAACGTTGAAGATGGCACCACCATGTGGATGAGCCATGGCGACTCGGTCAGCAATCTGCCCGAGGGCTTTGCCCTGTTGGCCCACACCGACAACACCCCCTGCGCCGCTGTAGCCGACCACGCTCGCAAACTCTACGGGGTGCAGTTTCACCCTGAGGTGGTGCATTCTAAGGGGGGCATTGCCCTGATTCGCAATTTTGTTTACCACATCTGTGAATGCCAGCCCACCTGGACCACCGAAGCCTTTGTGGAAGAGGCGATTCGTGAGGTGCGGGCGCGGGTGGGTGACAAGCGGGTGCTGTTGGCTCTCTCCGGCGGGGTCGATTCCTCTACCCTGGCCTTTTTGCTGCACCAGGCGATCGGCGACCAGCTCACCTGCATGTTCATTGACCAGGGCTTTATGCGCAAAGACGAGCCCGAGCGGCTGGTGAAGTTGTTCAAAGAGCAGTTCCATATTCCGGTGATTCACGTTAAAGCGCGCGATCGCTTTTTGGCCCAAGTCGAAGGCGTCACCGACCCCGAAGTCAAACGCAAGCGCATCGGCCACGAGTTCATTCGCGTGTTTGAAGAAGAATCTAGGCGGCTCGGCCCCTTCGACTATTTGGCCCAAGGGACGCTCTACCCCGACGTGATCGAATCTGCCGACACCAACGTTGACCCCAAAACCGGCGAGCGGGTGGCGGTGAAGATCAAGAGCCACCACAATGTGGGCGGCCTGCCCAAAGACCTGCAATTCAAGCTGGTCGAGCCGCTGCGCAAGCTGTTCAAAGACGAAGTCCGCAAAGTGGGCCGCTCCATTGGCCTGCCCGAAGAAATCGTCCGCCGTCAGCCCTTCCCTGGCCCCGGCTTGGCCATTCGCATCATTGGCGAAATCACCGAAGAGCGGCTGGAGATTCTGCGCAATGCTGACTTTGTCGTGCGTGACGAGATCGCCAAACAGGGTATGTACCACGACTTTTGGCAAGCCTTTGCAGTGTTGTTGCCCGTCCGCAGTGTGGGCGTCATGGGCGATCAGCGCACCTACGCCTACCCCATTGTGCTGCGCCTGGTCAGCAGTGAAGACGGCATGACTGCCGACTGGTCGCGAGTGCCCTACGACCTGCTAGAGACGATCTCAAACCGCATCGTCAACGAGGTGGAGGGCGTCAACCGGGTGGTCTATGACATCACCTCGAAACCGCCTGGCACCATCGAGTGGGAGTAGGTTCTAGATTCGGTGTGAGCCGGGATAATACATTGACTCGGCTTACACCGAATGTTGCTTACAGGAGAGCAGCCATTTTTCGGCTGCTTTGGGCGATCGCAAATGCACAGTAGACAGATGGGCGTACTCCGGTTGCTGAAGCAGGGTCGGATACTGCCTACGATTTTTATAGTAGGTGCGCAACAGCCAGACCAAAATGGAATTGCGGCTGAAGAACGATTGGCGGAATGTTTCGCGATTGCCGTTCCACAGCTCTTCTTGGTGGAGCGATCGCTGCCACGTGCGCTGCAACAGTCGCCCCATCACCAGCCTGAACGGATAATCCAAAAACACGACCGTATCGGCTCTTCCCCAAACAATGTCGCGCACGGCGCTGTAATTGCCGTCTACGACCCAGCGATCGCCGCTCAACGCCAACCTCACGCGATCGCGAAAGACTTGAGGCTCCGCAGGGGTCCAGTATGGCTCCCACTGTAGGGCATCTAGCTCAACATGGGGGAGCAGGCAGCGCTGAGCCACCTGCCGCGCTAGAGTTGTCTTACCTGATCCGGTAGTTCCAACGATGGCTATTCGTCTCATACCACTATCCATCGTGCTGTAGTGCTCATACCTGTAACCTGCCGTGGCGCACATCACCATTGAAATCCCTGATGACCCAGCCCATCGGCTTGAGCAGTTTCAATCTCAACTGCCAGAGGTGCTAGAGCTTGGCTTACAAGAGTTTCAGTCTCAGCAGCGTCTCTCTAATTTTCTTGACGAGCAAGACATTATTGCCCTCCTGGCTAGTCAGCCAACCCCAGACCAAATTTTAGCTCTACGCCCCTCTCTGGAGTTCCAAGAGCGGGGCAGCAAGCTGTTGGCCGAGAGCAAAGCTGGGACACTTTCTACTAAAGGTGAAGCCGAACTAGAGCGCTATTTGACCCTAGAGCATCTGGTGCGCCTCGCTAAGACCCACGCTCTGGCACAGCTACAGTAGCGATGGGGACTTACATATCCGCAGCCCTGAGGAAACAGGTAACTGACTACTGATTGCGGCTGGTCGTTATCCTTAAATCACTGCTTTCCCTTAACGATAGTCAGTTTAGCGATCTTGGCAACGTTAGCTCAGCTTGCAGGTGAGCTTGCCGCCAGATTCACCGCCAATGTCGCCGTAGTCGACCAGACCGACGGGGAAGGGGGCGACTTTCCAGATGTCGCTGCAATATTCAGCGATGGAGCGATCGCTCGAAAAGCTTCCCATCCGCACCGAGTTGAGAATGGCCATCCGCGTCCAGCTGTCGCTGTCGCTGTAGGCATGCCCCACAGTTTTCTGGCAATCGATGTAGGCCTGGTAGTCGGCCAGCAGCATAAACGGGTCGTGGTGCAGCAATTTATCGAGTAGCGGCTTAAATAGATCGCCATCGCCGTGGGAAAAGTGGCCCGAGGCAATCAGATCGACGGCATCCTTGAGCATGGCGTTGCGCTGGTAGTAGCTATAGGGGTTGTAGCCCTGGGTTTTGAGGGCGACCACCTCAGGGGCGGTGAGGCCAAACAGGAAGAAGTTCTCGGCCCCCACCGCATCGCGGATCTCTACGTTGGCACCATCGAGAGTGCCAATGGTGAGCGCTCCGTTCATGGCAAATTTCATATTGCCAGTGCCCGAGGCCTCAAAGCCCGCAGTAGAAATTTGCTCAGACAGGTCGGAGGCCGGGTAAATGCGCTGGCTATTGGTGACGTTGTAGTTGGGTAAGAAAATGACCTTGATCTGGTTGCGCAGGTCGGGGTCTTTGTTGACCATGTCGCCTACGGCGGTGATCAGCTTGATCATCAGCTTGGCCATGTGATAGCCGGGGGCCGCCTTGCCGCTAAAGATAAACGTGCGGGGGGTGACCGTGAGGTTGGGGTTTTGCTTGAGCTGGCTGTAGAGGGTGACAATGTGCAGCACATTGAGGTGCTGACGCTTGTACTCGTGGATGCGCTTCACCTGCACGTCGAACAGCGAGGCGGGGTCGACCAAAACACCGTGCTGGCTGTGGATGCGGCTGGCCAGATCGCGCTTGACCGCCTGTTTAATCGCCCGCCACTCGTCGCGAAAGCCTGCGTCGGCAGCCAGGGGTTCGATCGCCTTCAGTTCGTCTAGCTGCTTAATCCAGCGATCGCCAATCCGGCTGGTGATCAGGGTGCTCAGGCGGGGGTTGCTGAGTACCATCCAGCGGCGGGGGGTGACGCCGTTGGTCTTGTTGCAAAACTTTTCGGGAAATAGCTCGTAGAAGTCGCGCAGGACAGTTTCTTTGAGCAGCTCGCTGTGCAGGGCGGCGACCCCGTTGATGGTGTGGCTGCTGACACAGGCTAGGTTGGCCATCCGCACGTAGCGATCGCCGCTCTCGTCAATCAACGACATGCGGGCCAGCCGGTCGGCATCCTTAGGAAACTTCATCCGCACTAAGTCAAGAAAGCGGCGGTTAATCTCGTAAATGATCTCGAGATGGCGGGGCAGCAGGGTGCCAAACAGGCTGACGGGCCACTTTTCCAGCGCTTCGGGCAAGAGGGTATGGTTGGTGTAGGCCAGGGTCTTTTGGGTAATTTCCCAAGCCAGAGTCCAGTCGAGGCCATACTCGTCGAGCAGCAGGCGCATCAGCTCAGGGGCCGCGATCGCCGGGTGAGTGTCATTGAGCTGAAGGGCAAACTTCTCGTGGAACTGCTCCACGGTCATACCCTGCCCCTTGAGAATGCGGCACATATCTTGCAGCGAGCAAGACACAAAGAAAAACTGCTGTTCTAGGCGTAGCTGCTTGCCCGCCTGGGTGTCGTCGTTGGGGTAGAGCACCTTAGAGATATTTTCTGAGGCAACTTTTTGCTCAACTGCACCGTAGTAGTTGCCTTGGTTAAACACCGCAAAGTCAAAGGATTCGATCGCCTCGGCCTTCCAGAGGCGCAGGGTATTGGCGGTGTGCACCTGGTAGCCCAAGATCGGCGTGTCGTAGGGCACCCCCAGCACTTCGCGATCGGGCACCCAGCGCACCCGGTAGCGGTTCTGGTCATCGATGTAGGTTTCGGTGTAGCCGCCAAACTTGACCTCGACCGACCACTCAGGGCGGGCCACCTCCCAAGGATTGCCGTAGCGCAGCCATTTGTCGGTGCGTTCCACCTGCCAGCCGTCGCGCAGGTCTTGCTCAAAAATGCCAAACTCGTAGCGAATGCCGTAGCCCACCGAGGGCACTTCAAGAGAGGCCAGGGAATCCAAATAGCAGGCGGCTAGGCGACCCAGGCCGCCGTTCCCCAGCCCCGGCTCCTCCTCCTGGGCCAGCAGGGTATCAAAGTCAAGCCCCAGTTCTTCCATGGCCTGCTTCACCGGCTCGTAGATGCCCATGTTGATCAAGTTGTTGCCCAGGTGTGGCCCCATCAAAAACTCCGCCGACAGGTAGCAGACCGTGCGGGCGCGGTGCTGGGTATAGCTCTCGGCGGTGCCATTCCAGCGGTGCAGCATGCGATCGCGCACCAGGTAGGCCAGGGCCATGTAATAGTCGTGCTGGGTGGCCAGCGACACCGGCTTGCCCTGCACATAAAACAGATTGTTGAGAAACGTCCGCTTAATGCTCTCGATGTCGGTGGCAGTGCGCTCTTTGGCCAGGGCAGTGGATACGGCCACGTCTACGGGGGAAGGAGTATCCATCGGTAATCGCTCCTGGGGCAGGGTAGGGCAAGTGTCCTACTGATCAGATCAAATTGAGCGATCGAAAAGTGTATCGCAAGATACGTTTTAACCTTAGTTAAAGAAGACTGACACCTAAAGAACTATGGCCCTCTAGCAAAGTCAAGGTGCGATCGGCGGTGGATTCAGCCGGGCATCCCATGCGATCGGTGGCTAAGAATGCAGAAAATACTGTTTTAAGCCTGCATCTAGCGACAGATTTCATTTTGTAGAGATATTACATGTTGCAAAACACTTTTATGGCTGGCGCACAGCAGCGGGTTTGATTGATTAAGCTTTCAACATATCAACTCGTAGTGAATACAACTTAATATCTGCTTGAGTTCCTGAGCTTTGACAACGCTTTGTAACCCCCGATTTATTGGGGCAAATCGAGTCGGGTTGTCCCTGGGTGCAACGCTATAAATAAGCCGAGAACTAACTGATGTTGAATGCGAGTAAGGAGCTGAGCCAATGTTGTTTAATCAAGAGGGCCAGCGTGTCCCTCAAGTGATCTTTCGAATGGTGGGAAAGGTGGGTGGGTATGACCTGTCTACCACCGATCTCTTTGATCATAAAACTGTGGTAGCGTTTGCAGTGCCGGGAGCATTTACCTGCCCCTACTCTCCCATTCAACTGTTAGGCTACAACGAGTATGCCGAAGCATTTCGAGCCAACGGTATCGATGATATTTTGTGCATTTCGGTCAACGATCCGTTTTCGCTGGCAACTTGGGCTCAAGACGAAGGAGCCGATCAGGTGCGTTTTATCCCTGATGTGACAGGTGAGTTTACCCGCAACCTGGGGATGCTAGTGAACCTGGCTGACAAAGGCATGGGATACCGCTCGCGGCGCTACTCCATGCTGGTCAAAGACGGCGTGGTTGAAAAAATGTTTGTAGAACCCGAGATTTTTGAGGCGATCCCCGTCGTTTCTAACGCCCAAACCATGTTGAACTATATCAACCCAGCAGCCCAGCAACCCAAGCAGACTACTGTACTCATGCAGATGTGGCAGACGATACTTTCTGCCTAAGAAAAATCCGTCACTCCGAGAAGAAATAAGCTTACCTAAACCATAGCAGGAAAGAAATTATGACGAGTAGCCCAATGAAATGCCCGTTCCCCATGAGTAGCAAGCTAATGGACATCTGGCGGGCCTTATCATCTGTCCTGAAATCTAGCAGCACAGAAAATGTTGAAACCGCTACGCCCCAATCTGCGACACCCAATGGGAGCAGTAGCACTGGCAAATGTCCGGTGATGAGTGGTCCTCTATCTCGGGTTGGGCCGTCGAACCGCGACTGGTGGCCGAGTTCTTTGAATCTCAATATGCTCCATCAGCACTCATCGATGGCGAACCCCATGGATGAGTCGTTTAACTATGGGGAGGCTTTCAAGAGTCTCGACTTAGCGGCCCTGAGGGCAGACATCTATGAGCTGATGACCACCTCCCAAGACTGGTGGCCCGCCGACTATGGCCACTATGGGCCGCTGTTTATTCGCATGGCCTGGCACAGCGCTGGCACTTACCGCATTGGCGACGGTCGCGGCGGGGCAGGCTCGGGCAGTCAGCGGTTTGAGCCGCTCAACAGCTGGCCCGACAACGCCAACCTCGACAAGGCCCGCATGTTGCTGTGGCCTGTCAAGCAAAAATATGGCAACAAAATCTCCTGGGCCGACCTGATGATCTTTGCGGGCAACTGCGCCCTGGAGTCGATGGGCTTTAAAACGCTGGGCTTTGCCGGTGGGCGCGTGGATGTGTGGGAGCCGGAGGTTGACATCTACTGGGGTTCTGAGAAAACCTGGCTCGGCAATGAGCGCTATGAGGGCGATCGCGTCCTGCTAAACCCCCTCGCCGCTGTGCAGATGGGCCTGATCTACGTCAACCCAGAGGGGCCAGATGGGGAGCCTGACCCGCTGGGCTCGGGGCGCGACATTCGCGAAACCTTTAAGCGGATGGCGATGAATGACGAAGAGACCGTTGCCCTCACTGCCGGGGGGCACACCTTCGGGAAATGCCACGGGGCGGCTGAGGCGACCCACGTTGGCGCAGAGCCAGGGGGATCCACCATCGTCGATCAGGGCCTGGGCTGGAAGAGCACCTTTAATACGGGGGTCGGCGTCGATGCGATCACCAGCGGCATTGAAGGAGCCTGGACCCCCACGCCCACCCAGTGGGACAACAGCTACCTCGAAACCCTGTTCAAGTACGACTGGGAGCTGACCAAGAGCCCCGCTGGCGCGTGGCAGTGGAAGCCCAAGGGCGACGCTGGGGCCGGGACGGTGCCCGACGCCCACGATCCGTCGAAGCGGCATGCCCCGATGATGACCACGGCGGATATGTCGATGAAGATGGACCCAATCTATAACCAAATCGCCCAGCGCTACCGTGACAACCCCGATGAGTTTGCCGAGCAGTTTGCCAAGGCCTGGTTTAAGCTCACCCACCGCGACATGGGGCCGCGATCGCGCTACCTCGGCCCCGAAGTTCCCCAGGAAGAGTTCCTGTGGCAAGATCCCATCCCCGCCCTCGATCACGACCTGGTTGATGAGCAGGATGTTACCGCACTCAAAGCCAAGATTCTCGAATCGGGCCTGCCGGTTTCCCAACTGGTGTCCACCGCCTGGGCCTCGGCCTCTACCTTCCGCTGCTCAGACATGCGCGGTGGGGCGAATGGGGCACGAATTCGCCTTGCGCCTCAGAAAGATTGGGAGGTCAACCAGCCCGAGCAACTGGCCACGGTGCTGCAAACTCTGGAGGGTATCCAGCAGGAGTTCAACGGTTCGCAGTCGGGCGGCAAGCGAGTTTCGATCGCTGATCTGATCGTGCTGGGCGGTTGTGCAGGCATTGAGCAAGCCGCGAAAAATGCAGGTCATGAGGTAACGGTGCCCTTCAAACCGGGCCGCATGGATGCCACCCAGGAGAAAACCGATGTGGAATCCTTTGAACCGCTGGAGCCGGTCGCCGACGGCTTCCGTAACTACACCAGCGGCAAACACAGCGAATCGCTGGAAGAACTGCTATTGGATCGGGCACAGTTACTGTCGCTGTCGGCCCCGCAGATGACGGCGCTGGTAGGAGGTCTGCGCGTTCTCGGTGCCAACGTTGGCGGCTCCAAGCACGGCGTCTTCACCGATCGCCCCGAAACCCTGACCAACGACTTCTTCGTCAACCTGCTCGACCTGGGCACCACCTGGAAAGCAATCTCAGACGATGAAGTTGAGTTTGAGGGCAGCGATCGCAAAACCGGTGCCCAAAAGTGGACTGCTACCCGCGTTGACCTGATCTTTGGCTCCAACTCCCAGCTCCGCGCCCTGGCAGAAGTCTATGGAGCGGCAGACTCGCAGCCAAAGTTTGTGCATGACTTTGTGGCGGCCTGGGACAAGGTGATGAACCTCGATCGCTATGACCTGCGCTCAGTGCAGGCGGAAAGCGCTGCGAGGAGTTTTTAGGCACAACGTCAACTGAGTTATAGCCATAGTCACTTGGGTTAGGACATCCAGAAACCCTAGAAACGTTCGAACGTTCAAACGTTCTTAGGAGGCATGTCTTAACTGGACTGACTACAGCTATACCAATGGCCACAGGTCGAAATTAGGTTAATCTGCGGAAAATCTGAAGCCTGCTAAACGTCAGGATTAATATCAAATGCGCTTAAGTGCTCCTAATACCGAATCCGCGTTTCATACCCCCGATATCCCACCGATCAACCTGTAGGGGCGTTGGCATAGCCTGGCCAGAGGCCTTACCGCCGTTCGCCCAGTGGAATCGGGGGTTGACAGGAAATGCGTTTTCCGGTGGTTAATGAATCGGACTTGACATAAACATGAGAGCGGCGTTTTATCTAAGCTTAAAACGTCGCTCTCGGCGTTTGGCCTTGATGCCAAACTTGTTAAGTAGGGCTTGCTGAAAAAATCAGCAATTTGGGTAACAGAGCTGCGATGGGGTTGCCTGAGCGAGAAGACTCAGCCACCCCCTGGTAGCTGAGTCAATCCAACGAGATCGCCCCCGGTTTCGACGTCCCCTTGGCGAGACAACGGCCGCCAAGATAGCGATAAAAAGGAGTCTCAACGCCTGGAGACGGCGCTCCAGGTTCATCACCAGAAAGGTAATGGCAATAGCGGTTTCAGCGCTAGGGGCCAACTTAGCCATGACCCGAGCCAAACTGAACCGCCGCTTGCCCTGGCCAAACTTGCCTTCGACGGCATTGCGAATCTTGGCATCGGCTTGAGCTTGCCGGTCCACCTCAGCTCTCGCCCCTGCCTTCGGTCGTCCTAAGGGTGGACCACTGAGGCGAATGCCGTGGGCCTTGCACCAACTGCGATTGACACGAGTGCGATAGATCGCGTCGGCATGGACTGATTCAGGATAATAGCCGTGGCGAGCCTTGTACTGCTCCACCTGGCGGGGTAAGTCAGCGGCTTCGTGATACGCCTCCCAATCGAGGCGGTCAAGGGAACAGTAGCCCGATACGCAGCTTATCGAAATTTTGGCCCCAAATTCGACCGGAGTTCCGGCTTTACCCCGGACAATAGGGCGCACATGGGGCTGAGCCAAACTGACAATGCGGTGCTCAATACGCCGTTGCCGGTGTTGATAGAGATGCCACTGTTGCCGATAGACCTCCTGAATCACCAGCAGACGTCGGTACCAAAAGCGAGGCAAGACACTTAAGGGTGCCCCACCTGACACCAACCGTCGGATATGGCCCAAGTTGCGGCGTAGGTAGCGCAGTTGTTGACCGATAGCCTTCCGGATGTGTCGTCGAGTGGCGCGGCGTTGTTTCGCCACCTTGAGATAGGCGCGACGCGCCTGCTGCCGGTAGGTCCGGGGTTTGCGCATCCTCGGTTGTGCTATCGCGTCATAGAGATAGTCGAGAATGCGTTCACTGCTGGCTCGGGCCGCATTGAGCAGATGCAGGTCAGTGGGATAGTGAATATCAGCCGGAGCCACACTGGCATCAAGTATCAGTTGGCCCTGATTCGGTGGTGGTGGCTCATCCTCATCATCTGACTCGTTTGATGAGGACGGCTCAGAGGCTGATGACGCCTTAACTGGGGTCTGCGAGGCACGGCTTTCGGCGGCCGTCTCGCCGGGCTGGACCGCAGGCGTAGCCCGCTCAGCCGCCAACGCGTCCTCGACGATTCGAGCATTCACTTGATTGACCAACTCCAGACTCAATCGCTGCCGAAAGTGGCTCAGCATTGAGGCCTCAAACGGGGCCTGGTCGCTGTACTCATGGAATCCCAGAAAGTATTGCAAATACGGGTTCTCGCGGATCTGCTCTACCGTCTCGGCGTCAGTCGTGCCCAGCCGTTCTTTGATAATCAGTGCGCCCAATGCTATGCGAAACGATTTGGCTGGGGCTCCTTGGCTCTCGCTGAACTGCTCGGCATAACTCGATTCAAAGGCCTCCCAGGGGATAAGTTCCGCCAGTTTCACCCAGCGGTTCTCACCGGAGAGTTTGCCCCCAAACGGCAAATAGAAGTCTTCAAAACTCAGTTGGCCTGGGCTAAGACGGCGGTACATCGGCAATCAGGTGCAAGGGTTTTGGCCCTATCGGGCGATTTTCCTTGCACTTTATCACCTCGGATCCACTCTGAACACTCCAACCTACAAGCCTCTTAGCCTTTTTCAGGAAGCCCTAAGTAGGCAACCATAGAGCAAGTCAAGTTTTTTTGCTTTACCTTGCCATTTTTATGTAACCAGAAATATGCTCAAAGTCTCTAAACCATCGCTGAATATTCACGTATTCAGACAGATCAAATCCACCCTCATCGGCTACATGGGTATAGGCGTATAAGCTGATATCAGCGATAGTTACCGTATCACCAACAAAAAATTTATTTTCAGCCAGGTGTTGCTCCATGACGGACAGTGCTTTATGGCCACCGGCCTGCTTGGCATGGTATTCTGCTGCTCGCTCTTTGGGTAATCCTAGGTATTTATTGATGTATCTGGCCGTTGCAATGTAAGGCTCATGGCTGTATTGTTCAAAAAACTGCCACTGCAAGACCTGAGATTTTCTATAGTTTTCTTGGGGCAGAAATAGAGTGTCTTCTGCCAAGTAATTCAAAATTGCATTAGATTCCCAAAGATATTTGCCGTCAGCTAGTTGAATGACGGGTATTCTCGCATTGGGATTTATTTGTTTGAATTCTTCAGTGTGAGTTTCACCAGCAAGAATGTCGATGTGAACCCATTCATGCTCAATACCAAGAAACTGCATTAACAGTTTGATTTTGTAGCAATTGCCTGACAGCATATCTCCAAAAACTTTGTACATACGATTTCTTTTCCCAATTTATGTAGTTTGTGCGCAGTCTCTTCAGCGAACCTGATCTGACGCAAGCTTAGGATGCTCTAATCCGATCGCCCCACAAACTGCCCATGAATGCTGACAGCATAGGGCACCAAATAAGTCAGCCCGGCAGAGATCCAGCGAGACGGGGTCATGGTGCCAGAACGCAAGGCCGGGCCGTGATTAATGGCAAAAAGTAGCGTACCAATAACACCGGCAACTCGTAGGGCACGACTGGCTAAATGCGGCGTTACCAATGCTTTTAGGTAGCCGTTTACTGCGTCCATACTTTAGTCCTTAACCTTTATCGTGCAGTCAAGATCGTTATACCATTGGCTGATTAAGATTCTGCAACCATTTATATAGCCATAGCCACCTGGGTTAGGACATTCAAAAACCTCAAGAACGTTTGAACATTCAAACGTTCTTGAGAAAATGTCTCAACCAGACTGGCTACAGCTATAGCTATAGCTGGTAGTTTGGGCTGTTTGCAGCCGCGATCGCATAGCAAAAGCCCATCAGTTCAACTACCGATGGGCTTTTGCCAGAGCTGACATTGAGCCAATTGACCCCAACAGGGCTTAGAAGGCGATCGCTTCTTTGACTCGGTTTTCTTCCCACTTGCGAGGGGGGCTAGCACGGCGAATGGTGCGCCAGATTTGGGTGGCAGCCAGGGTACCGTCGGCCACAGCCACCGACACCTGGTTGATGCCCTGCTTGAGGTCGCCGATCGCAAAGATGCGATCGTGGGTGGTCTGGCACATATTATTCGTGATCAGGTTTTCGCCATCCCACTCTAGGTTGGGGATGCCTTTGAGGTACTGGTTGTGATAGATCGAGCCCATGTTGATCAGGCCGGTGGTGGCTTCGACCACGGTGCCATCGGTCAGTTGTACCCCACTCAGTTTGTGGTTTGCGCCCAAAAGCTTGGCGATCGGCGCTTCGTAGAGGGGATAGCCGTAGTCGGCCAGTTTGGCCCGCATTTCGTCGCCGACGGTGCAGAGACCGTGGGTGAGCACTGAAATGTAGGGGGTGAACCAGTCGAGCACAAAGGCCGCGTTGATCTGTGACTCTTTGCCCGCGATCAGCACCGCTTTTTGATCCCACATGTCGAAGCCGTCGCAGATCATGCAGACATGCAGGGTATAGCCCGCATAATCGTAGACGTTTTGCATGTCGTCGAGTTGGGGCAGCACGTCAATCACGCCGGAGGCCGCAATTAAATACTTGGTGCGAAACACGGGGTAAATACTGTTGGTTTTACCCACCTTGACCTGCACCGCCAGATGGTCGCCCTCGTCAACCACGTCTTCAACAAAGCCGCGCAGGTAGTCGGCCCCCCACTCCACCGCCTGCTTAGCGCCGTGGACAAGCATGTCGCGACCGGGGGTATCGGGGTCTACGCCCACAACATTGCGGACTTCCTGCATCCACAGCGATCGCCCCTTACCTTTCTCTACCACCAGGCATTTGAGGCCATAGCGGGCTAAATAGATAGCCGCCGACAACCCCCCCATGCCGCCACCAACAACAATGGCGTCGTAGATCTGGTCGGTGCGTTCGTGAAGATTCTTGCTGGAGAGTTTCATGGCGGCGATGGATGGATAGAACTGCGATGGAGCCTAGGCAACAGGGAGAGCTAAAGCCATACCTCTAGGCTAGAAGGTTTTTGAAGATCGAGATGAGAATTGTCAGAGACTTTATGGATCAAGCCGCATCGCATCCCTCAGCTTTCCTAATGGTGCATTGCTGCGCGTTGGCGGAGCCTCGCCTTAGCGTTATGCACCCTGCAGCGATCAATGCTTTCGGTACTTTATGTACTTTATTTAGACGCATGTCCCTAAGACTAGGTGGGCAATGCCCACCCTACTACGGTTGCCTAGCCCGACCCCCGATCTAAAAAGGCAAAGGGGATTGCCAGAACCCCCTTTGCCTAACACTCACCGAAGGTGAGGCAGAGGGCAATTAGCCCACGAAGGCCAGACGAGGCTCAGAAACCCCAGCAGACTCAGTACCCTTCAGGTAAGCCAGCATGGTGTCGGCGTCAGAGACTTCAAAGGGGTCGATAGGGCAGTTGTCGCCGAAATCGGGCTCCACAAAGATTTTCTCGATGTTGCCGTCGTTAGCCAGCATGGAGTAACGCCAGGAGCGCATGCCAAAGCCCAGGTTAGACTTGTCCACCAGCATGCCCATCTTGCGGGTAAATTCACCATTGCCGTCGGGCAGCAAGAAGACGTTCTTAGCGCCGACCTTTTGGCCCCACTGGAACATCACAAAGGCATCGTTCACGGAGACACAGACGATGGCGTCAACGCCGTGGGCCTTAAACTCTTCGTACAGCTCTTCGTAGCGGGGCAGGTGGTTAGAGGAGCAGGTGGGGGTGAAGGCACCGGGCAGAGAGAACACCACAACTTTCTTGCCAGCGAAGATATCTTGGGTGGTCAGGTCTTGCCAACGGTAAGGGTTAGACCCACCGATTGACTCATCTCGCACACGAGTCTTAAACGTGACTTCAGGCACCTGTCCAGTAGCAACAAACGCAACCATAATTACCTCTTTGTTTGGTCTTACAACAACTTAACTGCGATCTCAGTCATTGCTGCTTAACTCAGAATAATTCCGAGTTAAGAAATCTTCAATAGGTATACTAGCCTAAAATCTAGAATTATTGCAAAGTCAGATTGATTCTTAGATAGGAATGCTAATCTGTTAAGGGTAGGTTATTGTGGTATGTCAAGCTATCGTCTGGACTGCCGTCTAGGTCGAGCAGGGCTGCTACTGTGCTAAAGTTCCGGAGCCAGGGAATATGTCGTCCCAAGCCGATCAAATCGTCGCTGTGCTGAAGTCGCGGGGGTTACGCGTTACCCCCCAGCGTTATGCTGTCTATGCCAATCTATTAGGCCGCTACGACCACCCCACTGCCGAAGACATTCTCAGCGACCTCAACCAGAGCGCGCCTACCTCTTCTCAGGCGACGGTTTACAGCTCGCTTCAGGCCCTGCGCGAGGTCAACCTAGTCCGCGAGGTGCTGCTCGAAGAGGGGGTCTGCCGCTACGATGCCAATGTGGGCCCTCACCACCACTTTCGCTGTCAATGTTGTGGCGCGATCGCCGATATTCCCTGGGAAACCCTATCTAGCCTCAACCTACAAACCCTCAGCCCCCGCTGGCAGATCGAGAGCTACGAGGTAACAGTGCGGGGCATGTGCGATCGCTGCCAACCCAAAGAGCCCCAATGACTGAACCAACGCCCCTGACTAGTGCTTGGCAATTAAAACCCTGGTGGTGCCAGCCCTGGAGCATTGTGCTGACCGGAGTTGCGATCGTCGGGGGCAGCTGGCTGCTGCTCCATCGCCTGTGGCTCACCGGCCTGGTGGCGCTGCCCATCGGCGTGTGGATGGGCTTTTTCTTGCTGGTGTGGCCCCGGCTGATGCGCGAAGCGGGCTATCTAGACCCAGAAAATGGGCCTGACCTGAGTTGAGCCTAGAAGGGCAGCTTTTTCTTGCTGGCTTTTTCGCTGTCGTAGTCGAGTTCTTTCAGCTTCTTCATGATGCGGCTGAAGTACTCTTGCATGTAGTCTTCGAGCGTGGTGATCTCCTCTTTAGGGATGCCAAACACCTCGTAGACTTCATCCATGGGAGCATCGAGGGGCTGACTGCCAGCGACCACCTCGACAAAGGCCAGGCGATCGGCAAAGTTCCACCCCCACTGAAAGAACTGGGCCACTTTACGAATGGCCCGCAGCAGGTCGAGGGAGATGCGCGAAACCCTGGCTTCTTGGCCACATTTGCGTTCGCACAGGCGCATGATTTCGTAGGCCCCCCAGGCGCGGGTACCGGCCAGCGGAAAGCTGCGCTGCTCGGTTTCGGGTACCGATAGGGCCTTGACGGCAAAGCGGGCAATATCTTGAGTATCCATGTAGGCGATCGGGGCGGCTTCGCCCATCACCCAGATCGGCTGCCGCTCTAGGATCGGAATGGCGTATTGGCCAATCAGCCCCTGCAGAAAGCCACAGGGCTGAAGGATGGTGTAGTTTAACCCCGACTCAGCCAAAAATTTCTCGGTGCAACGCTTGACGTTCATCAGCGGCACATGGGGAAATTTTTCAGAATTGAGAATTGAGAAAAAGATGAATCGCTGGATGCCAGCGTCGCGGGTGGCTTTGATCAAATTGATCTTACCCTTCCAGTCAACCTCCATCACCGACTCCGAGGGCCGAGCGGTAGACGCGTCAATGACGGCATCAATTCCCTCAAGGGCAGGGGGTAGAGTGTCTGGCTTGCACAGGTTGCCCCGCACCAGTTCTACCCCCCACTCTCGTAAAAAGGCGGCTCGCTGAGCGCTCCTCACCATGCACCGAACCTCGTGCCCCTCATCCAGGGCACGGCGGGCGATTTGCCTGCCAAGGGTGCCAGTAGCGCCAACAACCAATACTTTCATGAGGGAAATGATACAAAAGTTTAACTTCCTCTAAGAATATCAGATGGCTCCACCGGATACACCCCCTGAGGAGAAAACTACTCTTCGCCGCCCTGTACCCGCAGCAATAGAAACCCAATGCCCAGGCCCACCAGGGTCAGGGTAAAGATGATGATCGCCGTATTGAAAATTTCGCCGCCCATACGCTCTCCTGTCACAGCACTATAGTAATGAGGCTGGTCACCCAGCCCGCCAGAGATTGGCTCAACCCCTGGCCGCCCCCATTTTAGACCAGTTTGGTATCACCCCCTGCGCCTATGGCAACCCTTACAGACTCAGCTTTCGACCGATCTGCTCTCCGGCCTCGGCTGGCCGTCACCCTAGGCGACCCGGCGGGCATTGGCCCAGAGGTGGTGCTCAAGGCGCTAGCAATGCGAGATTGGACAGCGATCGCAGACATTACGCTCTTCGGCACGCGATCGCTGCTGCACCAAACCGCTGCTGTCCTCAAGGCTGAGGCTGGGTCAATCCCACCGCTAGACGTCTTGAATTTTGTCGAAATTCTGCCGCCGTTGCCCTTGGAGACAGTAGACTTTGGCCAACCCAGTCCGGCGACTGGGGCCGCCAGCTTTGCCTATCTGCAAGCTGCCATTCAGGGAGCCGTAGCAGGAAACTATGATGCGATCGTCACTGGGCCAATCGCCAAGTCGGTCTGGAAAGCCGCCGGGCACCACTACCCTGGCCAGACCGAACTGCTGGCGGAGGGAGCAGGCTGCGATCGCTTTGGGATGGCCTTTGTAGCGCGATCGCCCCACACCGGCTGGTGGCTGCGGGCATTGCTGGCCACCACCCACATTCCCCTGAGCCAGGTGCCCGAGGCCCTATCGCCCGATCTGCTCACTCAAAAGCTCGATTTATTAATTGACAGCCTGAAGCAAGACTTTGGCCTCAGTCAGCCCCGAATTGCCGTGGCAGGGCTCAACCCCCACAGCGGCGAAGGTGGGCAGCTAGGTCGAGAAGAAGTCGACTGGCTGATGCCCTGGCTAGAGCAGCAGCGCCAGCGCCACCCCCAAGTCCAGCTTGATGGCCCAATTCCTCCCGACACGATGTGGGTACGGCCTGGGCAAGCCTGGTTTGGCACGGGTGAGGGCGCAGTGGAGACAGCCCACGATGCCTACCTGGCTCTCTACCACGACCAGGGGTTGATTCCGGTGAAGCTAATGGCCTTCGATCGGGCGGTAAATACGACAGTGGGATTGCCCTTTGTGCGTACCTCCCCTGACCACGGCACGGCTTTTGATATTGCTGGGCAGGGGATCGCTGATGCCAACAGCATGGTGGCGGCGATGGATGTGGCGGTGGCAGTGGCGGTGGGGAGAGGTGGGTGAGTGGATGGGTGGATGAGTAGGAGAGTGGATGGGTAGGGGCGCAGGGCCTGCGCCCTTGCAAGGAGCAAAATTCTGGGGTGTTTCCGTTGCCTAGGGGGCGCGAAGTCGAAGGGATGGGAGCTTGCCCTGGGCGGAGTTGGGGGGTGCGATAGAGTAGTGGACGACTCTCTCTATAGTGCAGAATGATTGCCAAAAACGACCTCTACGACCAGCTTCAGCGCCTGGATGGCCAAAGCTATGGGGCCTATAAATCGCTGAAGGGGGAGTACGACTTTGGGGAGTTTGTGCTGCACATCGACCATGTGCAGGGCGACCCGTTTGCGGCTCCGAGTCGGGTACGGGTGGTGGTGCCGCAAAGCGTGGCGGGGTTTCCCAAAGGTCTGTGGGAGCTGCCCTGCCGGGCGATCGCACTGGCTGACTACCTCACCCGCGAGTTTTATCGGGCCACCCAGCGGCGGGAGCGGGGGTCGGGGTCGGGCAAGAGCGGGCTAGTGGGTATTGTGCGGCCCAGTCAGGCGGTTTTGAACCGCAGTGCAGCGCGGGTGACGGCGGACGCGGTGGAATTGCGGTTCACTGTGGGCCTACCGGCCTTTGGGCGGCGGATTGCGGGGCGGCAGGCGGCGGAGCTGCTGTGCCGAGCGGTGCCGGAGCTGGTGGAAACTACTCTGTTCTATGGGGCACTGGATGGCACGGCGATTCAGCGCCAGGTGGATGGGGCGGAGGATGCAGAGGTGCTGCGATCGCAGCTCCCCACCCACAACCTGGTCGCCTTTGTCGCCGACGGCGCAATGTTGCCCCGACGTAGCGGTGTCGACGAGCGGCCCCTGGCAGAACAGGCGATTCCTTTCAAATCCCCTGACTCGCTGCGGGTGACCCTGCATTGTCCCCACGCCGGGGCGGTAACGGGCATGGGCATTCCCCAGGGCATCACCCTGATTGTGGGGGGCGGCTACCACGGCAAATCGACCCTGTTGCGGGCGATCGAGGCGGGGGTCTACAACCACATCCCCGGCGACGGGCGGGAGCAGGTGGTGACGGATCGGGCCGCCGTTAAGGTGCGGGCCGAAGATGGCCGCAGCATCGCGGGGGTGGATATTTCGCCGTTTATTGGCAGTCTGCCCCAGGGTAAATCGACCCAGCACTTCTCGACGCCCAACGCCAGCGGCAGCACGTCTCAAGCCGCCAACATTATCGAGGCGATTGAAGCCGGGGCGACGGCGCTGCTGGTGGATGAAGACACCTCGGCGACCAATTTCATGATTCGCGATCGCCGCATGCAGGCGCTCATTGCCAAAGACCGCGAGCCAATCACCCCCTTCATCGATAAGGTGCGGCAGCTCTACACCGACCACGGCATCTCGACGGTGCTGGTGATGGGGGGCAGCGGCGACTATTTTGATGTAGCCGACACCGTGATCGCCATGGACGAATTTTGTCCCCAGAATGTGACCGCGCAGGCAAAGGCGATCGCGGCAGAATATAAAACCGAGCGCGACCCTGAGGGCGGCCCCCGCTTTGGCCGCCTCACCCCCCGCACCATTCAGCCCGGCAGCATCGACCCCAGCAAAGGCAAGCACAGCGTCAAGCTCAGGGCGCGAGATATAGACCAGCTTCAGATTGGTACAGAATCCATTGACCTGTCAGCGGTGGAGCAGCTGGTAGAGCCAGGCCAGGTGCGGGCGATCGCCGAGGCGATCGTCTACGCCCAGCGCTACCACATAACGGCCACCACCCCACTGCCTGAAGCGATCGCCGCCGTGATGGCCGATGTGGAGCAGTACGGGCTAGACTGCCTCACCGACTGGCCCATGGGCGATCTGGTCAGCTTTCGCGGCCTAGAGTTAGCCGCCGCGATCAATCGGCTAAGAACCCTGCGGACTGGGTAGGGAGATTGGTCTATTGCAAACGTCTGTTGGGTTAGGACAGGTTTGACGTAGGGGCATTGCATGCAATGCCCCTACCAGAGGATTGCGCCTCTAAAATGCCAAATCGTAGGTGCGTTGGCGTAGCCAAGCCAGAGGCTCTATTGCATTCGCTTGGCTGAATCGGGGGTAGCCAGGCAAAATTAGCTTTACGCCTGGCGCATCGACAGGCCGATGCGCTTGAGCTTCACATCCACCTCCATTACCCGTACCTTGACCACCTGGCCGACTTTCACAATCTCATTGGGGTCGCTGACAAAGCGATCGGCCAGCTGCGAAATGTGCACCAGCCCGTCCTGGTGCACGCCCACATCGACAAACGCGCCAAAGTTGGTGACGTTGGTGACGCTGCCCTCCAGGGTCATGCCCGGCTTCAGGTCGGTGATCTCGTTAATACCGTCTTGAAATCGGGCGTAGGTAAACTGCTCGCGGGGGTCGCGACCGGGCTTCTCTAGCTCTTGCAGAATGTCGCGCAGGGTGAGTTCTCCGGCCTCAGCGGTGGTGTATTTTTTGATGTCGAGGCGCTTCAGGCGGTCAGCAGCTTTAGAAATTTGTCCTGGGGGGAGGGAGAGATCGGCGGCGATCGCATCCACAATCCCATAGCTCTCTGGGTGCACCGCCGTGTTGTCGAGCGGGTTTTTGCCGTTGCGAATGCGCAGAAACCCCGCCGCCTGCTCAAAGGCTTTCGGCCCCAGCTTCTTCACCTTGAGCAATTCTTTGCGCGACTGAAACGCGCCGTTGGCATCGCGAAACTCGACAATGTTGTTGGCCACCGCCGGGGATAGCCCCGACACGTAGGTCAGCAGTTCGCGGGAGGCCATATTTAGATCTACCCCCACGTAGTTGACGCAGCTCTCAATGGTCTCATCTAGCTTTTGCTTGAGCCGCTTTTGATCGACATCGTGCTGGTACTGGCCCACGCCGATCGATTTGGGGTCGATCTTGACCAGCTCCGCCAGGGGGTCTTGCAGCCGTCGGGCAATGCTGATCGCCCCCCGCACCGTCACATCCAGGTCGGGGAATTCTGCCGCCGCTACCTCACTGGCAGAATAAATCGACGCGCCAGACTCATTCACCAGAACTTTCACCGGAGGATTGGTCAAGGTCTTGAGCACTTCCCCCACAAAGACATCGGTCTCGCGGCTGGCGGTGCCGTTGCCGATCGCAATCAGCTCGATCTGGTGCTTGCGAATCATACCCGCCAGGGTCTGGGCCGCCTGCTGTCGCTGGTTTTGGGACTGGTGGGGAAACACCGCCTGGTACTCCAAAAACTTGCCGGTGCCATCCACCGCCGCCACCTTGCAGCCGGTGCGAAAGCCAGGGTCTACGCCTAGGGTAGGCTTCATCCCCGCCGGGGGCGACAGCAAGAGGTTCTTGAGATTGGCCTCAAAATTTTGAATCGAGACCTCATCGGCCCAGGCCTTTTTCTCAGCCATTACCTCGCTGGTCAGCGACGGCTTCATCAACCGGCTGTAGGCATCTTGAACAACTCCTCGGTAGAACTGGCGAATGTCAGCAACCGGAGTCTTAACCACCCGTTTCTCTAGGGTTTGCAGAATCGCGTCTTGATCGACCTCTAGCCCCAGCTTGAGAATGCCTTCGCGATCGCCCCGCAAAATCGCCAGCAGATTGTGGGAGGCAATGGAGCGCACCGGGGCCTGGTAAGCCCGATACATCTCAAACTTGGTGCTGCCCTCGGGGTGGCCTTTTTTGATGCTAGCGGTGAACTGCCCCTGCTTCAGTAGCTGATCGCGGACATAGCGCCGCAGAACAGCCTGTTCTGCCACCTGCTCCGCCAAAATATCCGCTGCCCCCTGGAGAGCCTCGTCCGGGGTCTGAACGCCTTGGTCAGGATTTACAAACGCCTGGGCCTCCTGAAGCAGCACCGCCTTTTTCCCGGTTTGATTCAGCTCCTCAATTCTCTGAGCCAGAGGCTCTAGCCCCTTTTCTTTGGCCATGGTGGCGCGGGTGCGGCGCTTGGGTCGGTAGGGCAGGTAAAGGTCTTCTAGCTCCGTCTTTTGCTGACAGGCGAGAATGGCGGCTTTTAGCGCCTCGGTGAGCTTGCCCTGGGATTGAATCTCGCTGAGCACCGTCTGCCGTCGGTCTTCTAGCTCCGTCAGGTACTGGTGGCGCTCGGCAATTTGCCGCAGCTGCACTTCGTCTAGATCGCCAGTGCGCTCTTTGCGGTAGCGAGCCACAAAGGGCACCGTCGCCCCCTCGGCAAACAGTTCTAACGTAGCCTCTACCTGAGCGGGGCGAATGTCTAGCTCGGTGGCAATGGTCTTGGCGATGGTCGTCATACAAACACGCAAAGTATTGTCTGGTCAGCGGCTGGCCATTTAGCCTAGCTTCACCATACTACTGAGGTCTAATCACCATATCCCTGCACAAATAAGAGAAAGACTCCTAAGGCGACTTCTGAAAAACAGTTGCCCCAATGGTGGGCACTGCCAACCCTACAGCGGCTACAGTTGATCGGCTAAAGCTGGTATCTTCTTGCCTGGCAATCTCCTAAGACTGCTTGGGTTTGTGCGCTAGGGGCAAGTTGATGCCGTGTTTGGAGAGCAATTAGTAGCTGACGATCGCACCCAAGGACCTCAGCATTCGTTCTTCGGTGTCGGACAAGCCAGTGGCTCCACGGATGTTAACGCCTTCGTAGGGGCGATCGGGGCGTAGGGTCTGCTGGCAGATGCCAGACTCCAATGCCCAGACGCGAATTTCGTCGTCTTGGCTGGCGGTAATCAGGTGGGTGCAGCTAGAGCAAACAGAGACTTGCCAAATGTCTTGGCTATGGCCGCGCAGCCGGTGGCGGCGCTGGTTGGTTTTCACCTCCCACACCTCGACCTGGGCATCTTGGCTGGTGATCGCCAGCAGATCGCCAGTGGGGCTATAGATCACCCCTTGAAGCCACTGTTCATCGGGATGCTGCCACTGGCCCTGGGGGGACCTGGCGGCGGTCGGCTGAGGGGAGGGTGAGTTCTGCCCAGGGCTGCGATCGCTGGGCTCAAACTGCCACCAGCGCACAGTACCATCGTGGCTGGCGCTGGCCAGGGTGTGCTGGTAGATGGCCAGGCTGTGCACCTGGCTTTGATGAGCGTCGAGGGTGTGGTGGCTCAAGACTGGCCCTAAAGCGCGATCGGGGGCGCGATCGGGGCGCGGCTGGTGCCAATGCCACAGCCCAATGGTGCCGTCTCGGGTACCCACGGCCAGCCATCGTCCGTCAGGGCTAAACCCCAGGGCCGACGGGTTCTCTGGGGCATCGCCTAGATCGCCTACGGCTGTCCCGGTAGCAACATCCCAGAGCTGGATCGATCGATCGGCCCCAGCACTGGCCAACCATTGCCCGTCCGGGCTAAAGGCTAGGAGGGTGGCTGGGGTTGCGGTGGCCCATACCCCCTGACTGTGACCAGTAACGGCAGACCATAGCCGAATACAGTGGTCGTCGGCGCTGCTGGCCAACCACTGACCGTCGGCGCTTAGCGCTACGGTACGAATTACTCCGCCGTGCCCCGACAGGGTGCGGGGACCATCGGCGTAGGGGCTACCGGCATTTACCTGCCACAGGCGCAGGCGGGTATCGTCGTGACCGGTGAGAATGCTGCCGCTAGTGGAGCTAGCGCTAAAGGCCAAACACCGCACCGGGTGGGCCTGACTGAGAAAGCTGCGCCAGCACTGGCCCCGCTGGGTGTTCCACAGTTGAATGGTGTAGTTGCTGCCGGTGACAAAGTAGCGACTATCGGCGCTAAAGGCCAAGGCCCAGACCGGTGCCCTCAATGCCGGCAGGGTGTAGCAGAGGCGTCGGGCCGGAATATCCCACAGGGCGACGGCAAGATCTTGGCGACTGCACAATAGGTAGCGCCCGTTGGGGCTAATTGCCATCGCCAACAGGGCCTGAATGTCGGTGGGCAAAATCCAGCAGGGGAGACCGGTTTCTAGGCTCCACAGGGTGAGACAGTGTTCGTCGTAGCCCGCCGCAAAGGCCATGGGTGGGCAGGTGGGGTCGTGGGGGTCGAGTAAAAAACCGGCGGTGCACAGGGTAGCGGTCGATCGCGCCTGGAAGCTGTTGATGACTGTGCGATCGCCAACATGCCACAGACAGGCCCGCTGGTCGTCGCCACCGCTCACCAGGCGATCGGCAGAATGGTCGGCGTTAGGACTATAGGCCAGACTGTGGATAGCCCCCTGGTGGCCATCTAGCTGCCCTTGACTCATCCCGGAGGCTACCTCCCACAGACACAGTCGTCCCTGGTCATCGCCCGAGGCTAGCTGGCTACCATCGGGACTAAAGGCCAGGGCTTTCACGGCCGCCTGGTGTTCGTCTAGGACATCGGTTTGATAGGTGGCACCCACGGGCCACAGCCAAATTTTGCCGGTTTCAGTGCCTACTGCCAGCAGATCGCTGGTTGGGCTAAAGGCTAGGGCACCAATGCCCTGCCCCTGTCCTTGACCCTCGTCAAACATCCACACCAGCTTGCCTCGCTGTAGATTCCACAGCAGCAGCCGACCTTCATGGTCGCCAGTGGCCAGGTGCTGCCCATCGGGGCTAAAGGCAGCTACTGGGTTGCGGCCCAGAGCCGTGGCAAAGGCGGTATCCCTAAACTGAGCCTGGCTAAAATTGGCTCCCTGGAGGCTTACCCGGCGTAGGTCGCCCTGATAGATAGCCAGATTAGAGAAGTTAGCGCCGCTAATCGCCAATCCCAAATACTGAAAGAGATGAATCAGGTTGCTGGCCCCGTAGCCAGGCTGACCCGTAAGCGCTCCTAGGGCCGTGAGCAGGCGATCGCCCTTGGTCGCTAACGCCTCGTCGGTGGCATAGCGCTGTTTGAGGGCATCTACCAACGGCATGAGGACCGCTGCCCGCTGGCGCTCTTGCACCACCTCCCGCGCCGTCATGGTAATTAACGGTAGCCGGTGAAGCCACTGTAACGACTCAGACTCTAGCTCAGCGACTAACGCCTCGTGCAGACGGGCTAACACCAGGCTTTGCACCACAGCACTGAGGCTGAGCACCAAGCCATCGGCAGGGGTACCAAGGACCCAGCCGCGCCCGATCACAGACTGCACTACTCCATCGTCGGGCGGAGGGTGCATAGCCCCATTGAGATGTTCTAGGGAAACGGGCTCTTGGGCCAGGGCCAGCCAGTAGAGTAGCGCCCATTCTTCGGCTAGCAGCCGCTCTAGAGCGGCGGTAAAGTAACGCTGCACTACCGTGGGCACCGTCAGTTCGGGAGATTGCAAGAGCGCGATCGGCTGTCCCTGGTAGACCTCCCGCAGGGTGGAGCCCAACCCCCGCAGCACCAGCGGATGGCTGCCGTAGCGTTCGACTAGAGCGGCCCAGTCGTCTGGGTTGGCCGTGGGGGTACCGAGGGCCTTCAGCAGTCCTTGGGCGGCAGTGTTAGCCAGATCGCCCACCGCATATTCGCGCACCCGCAGGCCGGTGACCTGGGCTAGATCGGCGGGTTTTTCGCGGCTGACCCAGATTAGACAGCTCTGGTGCTGACGCTCGGCTCCGCCATGAAACAGCTGCTGCATGGCCTCGGTGCCCTCCCGGTAGTAGCCCGCCAACTGCTGGGGGGCAAACAGGTGCTCCATGCCGTCAATAATTAGCAAGATGCGGCGCTGTTCGAGCTGCTCTAGCACCTCGTCAATTGTGGCTCCTTGGATCACCGTTAACGGCGCTGGAGCTAACCATTGGGCGATCGCCTCTAGACCATCTGCCATTGCCCCATCGGGGGGAATAGCCAGGTAGCCACACTGGTCGTACTGAGAGGCTAAGACATCGGCGATCGCGGCGGCTAGCGCCGTCTTGCCCACCCCTGGTAGGCCCCACAGCACGACCGTGCGACAGCGATCGGCCACGACCCAGCGGGTCAGAGTCGCCAATTCATTCTCACGCCCGCTACAGTCCGCCAGATCGAGGCGCGGTGAGTCGCGTACCACTAGAGCGGGCGGACGCGGGGGAAGACCTACCGCGACTGGCTGCGCCCTCGCGATTGAAGGCGACGCTGCCCCCTGAGCCGCCCAGGTTTGCAAGACGTTTTGGATGTTGCGCTTAGTAACCCGAATACCCTGGCGATCGGTATTCACCAACTCGGTGAGCAGATGCCAGAGCTTAGGCCCAACGTCTTTTTTAAGATAGTCTTCGGTATACCCTACGGTAGGGGTGGCCATGGCCGCATAGGTTTTATTCTCCCAAGAGCCCTTCAGCACCAGCCGCTCTACATCTTTCAGGGGGCGGCCCTTGCGTTCTACCGCTGCCTGGTTAACGAGTACAGCAATTTCCTCAAATTCCATGGACCAAACCGATGCAGCGACCCCCAATCTAGGCCCCAGTTTAACCTGAATTTTCCAGAACTTTTGGGGTTCTGAGGAAGTCGTTGCTGGGCTAAAAAAAATTCCCCAGCCCGAGGGCCAGGGAATGATCAGGGTGCATCTACCACTTCTTATTTCTCGCTCAGGCGAGGGAATCAGGATGGTTTGGAAGGGATTTTGCTAGAGTGCCTGGAAGAGCGGGGAGTGGATGGGTGAGTGGGTAAGCAGGGTTGGCATTGCCCTTAGGAATGTGGATTTATATAGCCATCTGTTTGACATTCACCGGAGGGATGACTTACCCCACCAACCCTACTTACAAACTGTTCAGGGACATCACAGGGAGCCTGCGCTGTGTCAGACGAGCTGAGCTTAACGGCCTACGACCTTTGGAAAACCTACGGTGACGAGGCCGTGGTGCAGGGCATTAGCTTTACCCTGGCACCGGGCGAAATTGTTGGGCTGCTGGGGCCAAACGGGGCGGGCAAAACCACCACCGTGGGCATGCTGTTTGGCACGGTGATTCCTACCAAGGGGTTTGTGCAGTTTGGCCCCTGGCAGCTGCCGGGGCAGGGGCAGCTAGCCCGCGCCCAGATGGGCATTGTCACCCAAGAAGACAATCTCGACCCCGACTTTACGGTGTTCAACAACCTCACCCACTTTGCCCACCACTACCGGATTACTGGGGCGGCAGCACGGCAGCGGGCAGGGGAACTGCTGGCTTTGGTCAACCTGGAGCACCGGGCCGAGGCCCAGGTGGATGACCTCTCGGGCGGCATGAAGCGGCGGCTAGTGCTGGCCCGCGCCCTGCTGAATCAGCCCAAAATTGTGTTTTTGGACGAGCCCACCACCGGCCTCGACCCCGATGCCCGGCAAGACTTTTGGCGGCTGGTGCAGCACCTCAAGGCCAACGGCTGCGGCATTTTGCTCACCACCCACTATATGGATGAGGCCCAGCGGTTGTGCGATCGCCTCTTACTCCTCCAGCAGGGCAAAGTGATCGATGAGGGCACCCCCTCCGACCTGGTGGCCCGCGTGATTGGCCGCGAAGTCGCCGAAATTGAGGGGGTTGAGGCCCCCATTCTTCAAGATCTGGCTGCCCGCCACAGCACTTGGTACCGGGCCTTTGGCAGTGGCCACCTGGTCACCCTGCCCGATGCCGACCCCGACACCCTCTGGGCTCAGATCGAGGCCCACCACCCCAGCCGTCTCCTGCGGCGGCCCGCTAATTTAGAAGATGTATTCCTTCGCCTCACCGGGAGCGTGCTCGAATGAAGTGGATCACCGCTACTCCTTGGGGCGTGTATTCGGTTTGGTGGCGGCACTTTCAGGTGTACCGCAGCACCTGGCTGGTCAATTTTTTGCCGCCGATTTCAGAGCCGATTGTCTACCTGCTGGCCTTTGGCTACGGCCTTACCCCTCTGGTGGGCGATGTGGAATATCTGGGGCAAATGGTGCCCTACCCACAGTTTTTGGCTCCGGGCATGATTGCGATCGGGGTGCTGTTTCAGTCGTTCTTTGAGGGGGCCTACAGCAGTTTCATTCGGCTCAATTTTCAGAAGACCTGGCAGGCGCTGCTGACGGCCCCGCTGAGCTATACCGATGTGTTTTTGGGCGACTGGTTTTGGGCGGCCACTAAGGGGGCGATCGCCGGTACGCTCACTGGCCTAGTGGCGGTGCTGGCTGGCCTCTACGACTTCTCTAGCCTGGTGCTGTCGATGCCGTTGATACTGTTGGGCAGTCTGCTGTTTGGGGCCTTTGGTCTGTTGATCGCGGGGGCTGTGAACAAAGTTGACCAGGTGAATGTGCCGATTTTTCTGTTCATCATCCCCATGTTTACCCTCTGCGGCACCTACTTCCCCCGCGATACCCTGCCGCCGCTGCTGGCGCGGTTTGCCGGGTTGTTGCCCTTGGCTTCGCTTGTCGATCTGCTGCGCTGGCCCTTGGGGCTGCCCCCCTGGTGGCCGTTGCTGCTGCTGTGGTTAACGGTGTGGATGGTGGTGATGGCCCGGTTGGCGGCCCTGCGGATTTACCCCCGGTTATTTAGCTAACGGTAACAGCTTAGCCTCGCTGGTCCAGCGGTTGGCGATCGGCATGCGCCAGCCCATGCCAAAGGCGCGATCGGTCACCTTGAGCACCGGCGGGGCCTGCCGCCGCTTAAACTCAGCGCGAGATACCAGGCCAATCACCCGATCGACGATCGCCGCATCGTGGCCAGCGGCGACAATATCAGCCACCGACTCGTGGCGCTGCACCAGGCGATCGAGAATGTCGTCGAGCACGTCGTAGGGGGGCAAAGAATCTTGATCGACCTGGCCCAGTTTGAGTTCGGCACTGGGGGGCTTGGTGAGAATGTTGGCGGGAATCAGGGTCGGAGGGCTGGTGCCATGGCCGGCAACTGGCCCCTCAGAACCCTTGGCCAAGGCCCCTAGCGCCAGCGTTCCAGCACTATTTCTGCCTAGACCCACCTGCTGATTTAACCACTGGCAGAGGGCGTAGACCCGCGTTTTGGGCAGGTCGGCGATCACGGCCAGGCCACCATTCATGTCGCCGTAGAGGGTGCAGTAGCCCACCGCCATCTCCGACTTGTTGCCGGTTGAGAGCAGCAGGTGGCCAAACTTGTTCGACACCGCCATCAGCAAATTGCCGCGAATCCGCGATTGAATATTTTCTTCGGCCACCCCAGGGCTGGTGCCCGCAAAGAGAGGATCTAAGACCTGGTCGTAGTCGGCCATCAGTGGGCCAATCGCCAGGGTCTGGTGGGCAATGCCCAGGGCCTTAGCCAGGGCTAGGGCATCGGTGACGGAGTGGTCAGAGCTGTAGGGAGAGGGCATGAGAATGCCCAGCACGTTGGTTGGGCCAAGAGCCGCCGCCGCGATCGCCGCCACCAGCGCCGAGTCAATGCCGCCGCTGAGGCCAATCACTGCTCGTTTAAAGCCGCACTTGTGGGTGTAGTCGCGTACCCCCAGCACCAGGGCTGACCAGATTGCCTCATTTTCGTCGGTGGGCAGGGGGGCAATCTCGCCGCTGTGCAGGTCACGCGCAATGGGGTCATAGTCTACGACCGTGAGCCCCGCTTGGTAGGCAGGCAGGCGGGCCACCAGATCTCCCTGGCGGTTAAAGGCCATACTGGTGCCGTCGAAGATTAGATCGTCATTCGCCCCCACCTGGTTGACGTAGAGAATGGGGCAGCGAAATCGGGTGGCGCTGTGGGCCAACATTGAGGCCCGCAGCTGTGCTTTGTTGACCGAGTAGGGCGAAGCCGAGAGGTTGACCACCACATCTACCCCCTCGGCCACCAGGTCGGCGATCGGGTTGCGGGTGTAGCTGCGCCCGCCCCAAAATTCTTCGTCGTTCCACAGGTCTTCGCAGATGGTAACGCCGACGCGCAGGCCCCAGTCGCCCAGGGGTACGGTAAAGCTGCTTGGCCCCTGACCGGCAGCAAAGTAGCGGTGCTCGTCAAACACGTCGTAGGTGGGTAAGAGCTGCTTGTGGAACACCTGCTGCACCTGGCCCCCCTGAAGCAGGGCGGTGCTATTAAACAGTGGTTTTTCACCATCGTAGCGGGCCTTGGGGTTGGCGGCGGCAAACCCCACCAGCACCGCCAGGTGGTGGGGCAGGTCGGCGGCCAGACGATCTAGGGTTTGGGCCATAGCCTGAATGAACCCAGGCCGCAGCAGCAGGTCGCGGGGTGGGTAGCCGCACAGCACCAGCTCAGTGGTGACCAGCACCTGGGCACCTAGCTGGTCGGCCTGGCGGGCGGCATCGAGCACCTGCTGGGCGTTGTGGGCCAGGTCGCCAATGGTGGGGTTAAGCTGGGCGATCGCAAATTTCATAGGAGTTATTAGGACTTAGAAAACGTATTCGACCAAAACACCGGCTGATGTTAACTCCGCTCACCGCAGGCTGAGCCGAGCTGATATCAACGGTAAAAGCTTAGGCTCCCGAGGAGAGCGATTTTTTGGGGCGGCTGCGCTGGGCCGCCAGGGTATTGCGCTCCCAAAATACCCCGTCGGCGTAGCCTTGAATGGTGGGGTCTAACGCCGCTAGCGCCAGGCGTTTTTCGGCCAGACAACAGTAGTCAGGGTCTTGCTCAATGCCCACATACTGCCGCCCTAGTTTGTGGGCAACAACAGCGGTGGTACCACTCCCCAAGAACGGATCGAGCACCACAGCGCCAGGCTTTGAGCTGGCTAGCAGAAGTTTGGTCACCAGCTTCTCGGGTTTTTGGGTGGGATGATCGGTATTTTCGGGCATTGACCAAAAGGGAACTGTAATGTCCGTCCACAGGTTAGACGGATGGGTCAGCCGGTACTTTTCTGCTCCGCTATCATCCCAATCTTTGGGCTGCCCAGCAGCGGTTTTGTAGGGAGCCATCACCTGACGCTTGAGCTTAACGGCATTGACATCAAAGTAGTAGTCATCAGAAACGGTGCAAAACCAAATGTCTTCGCTAGCATTTTTCCAATTGGCTTGAGCACCGCGCCCTTTTTCGCGCTCCCAGGTAATTCTATTTCTGACAATGAAGTGTTTTTCTAGCACAGGATACATGGCAGTGGACGTAGCCCAGTCAGCACAAAAATAGGCAGAGGCTTGGGGTTTTAGTAGAGGTTTTAACTGCGTAATCCAGCTATCAAGCCAGGTGGCATAGTGATTGTTGTCACGGTGGTTAAACCGTTTGCCATTGAAAGCTTTAGTGAGATTGTACGGCGGGTCAACAATCAACAAATCGACCCATTTAAGAGGCAGGTAGGGCAGTACCTCAAACATATCTTGGCAAATGGTTTTATTGAGAATATCGGCCAGAGCGCAGGGGCTATTCAAATTAACCAGTCGCTGTAATAAGCTAGACCGCTCGTCAGCGGTAAGTTCAAGGGTGCGATTGTTAGGTGCCTTGGCTTTCATCGAGTAACCTGCCCATGCTCAAAAAAATCCGCTGGTCTGATGGCGTTGGCGTAGTAGCATCGGGTCGTTATCGTTAGGAATTCGCTTTAGCCTCTACCCGATACTTTTAAAAGTTTAGATAAACACCATAGGCTTTTCTTTTAGTGGCTCAAAGGCCGCTGCATCAAACCGATATAGACTGGCGGGTCGCCCGGCTCCGCGAGAGGTTTTGTGGCCCGTATCCTGCAAAAAACCCAGCTTGAGCAGCCGGGCACGAAAGTTGGAATAGTCCGAAAACCCCTCTCCCAAAACCGTGACGTAGAGTTGGTAGAGATCGCCTAGGGTAAACACCTCGGGCAGCACATCGAAGGCGATCGGGCTGTATTCGAGTTTGTTACGTAGACGGCGGTAGCCGTAGGCAAGAATTTCGTTGTGGTCGAAGGCTAACTGGGGCACCTGTGCCAGGGGATACCAGGCGATACCGCTGACACCGTCGGCGATTAGTTCGGCATCTTCAAACCGCACCAGGGCAAAGTGGCTGACCGACAAATAGCGCACATCAAAGGCTTGGGGTGCTTCGCGAGGGTCGCGATCGGGGCCACCAAAGGTGTAGAGCTGCTCTAGATATAGCGTGTTGACCCGGATCTTTTCGGCCAGCACTCGGTAGGCAGCGGCTTCGATCGATTCACCCTGGCGCACTAGCGTGCCCGGCAGGCTCCAGTAGCCAGCAAAGGGGTCGTCGGGGCGCATCACGACTAGCACCAGCAGCCGGTTTTGCTGGGTATCGACCGAAAAAATTACGTTGTCTACCCCCACCTTGAAGTCGGCTAGGGGCACGGGGCTGAGGGGGTGGTCAGGGGTGCGGTGGAGGTTTGTGGCCATGGGTAGAGGTGGTGTTGGTCAATGTAAGACTGGACTGCTGGAGTAAGGCCGGGGGCGGGGGTAGTCGTGTCGGCGGGGGCGGGCGGCCCTTCACCCTGGCGATAGCGGGAGGAGGAGACATCGATCGCAGGCATGGCGGCTACGGTGACTGTGGTGTATTGCCGCAGAGGAGCCAGCTTCGCCTCGTTGAGGGGGTAGCCGGGGCGAGGAATGACCAGCAGGTTAACCGCCGTCAAGATATCTTCAGCCCGGTGCCAGGTCGGCAGTTGCTCGACCAGATCGGCCCCCACCACCAGCGAAAATTGAGCCTGGGGCCAGAGCTGCCGCGCCCGCTCTAGGGTGACAACGGTGCGCCTGTGGCTGAGTTCACCATGCACCTGCACGCGCCCTGGGGGAACTTCTAGCTCGTCGATGAGCAGCTCTAGCATGCGAAAGCGATCGCCCAGGGCGGTCTGGTGAGCCTTAAAGGGGTTGTCGGCGGTCCATACCGCCACATGGTCAAACTGGGTGGCTAGCCAGGTGAGAATGGCCCCGTGCCCCTGGTGAGGTGGGTCGGCACTGGTGCCAAATAGGGCGATGTGATTGGTGTGGGAAGCCTCTAGGGAGGTTGCCATTGAGGTCATAGTGTCCTTGGAGCTAGCGCTGGGGCACCGGGCGTTGCCGGGTCTGGGCCGCCAGTTCGACCAGCGCCCCAGATAGGTCTACAGGATAGTCGGCGGGATGGGTGATTTGGCGCACGGCGGTGGGTAGGCTGGCGACGGCAGTGGTGGCGCGATCGCGGATGGTCTCCAGGGTATCTAAAGGCTGAGTTAGCTCACCCTGATGCATCACCTGGGTGAGCAGAGCGCACTCATCTGGGGCGGCGGGTTCGGTGGTGAGTCCCAGGCGATCGCCCACGGCCACCCCCTGCTGGTAGCGGCGAAAGATCTGCTTACGGCCAGGCAGCGTCGCTTTTTGCACCGACTCTTTCATCACCGCACAGCCGTCTAGATCGACCAGTTTGTAGACACCATTGACCGGTGCGCCCGTGACCAGCTTGGTGCCCAGGCCGTAGCCGTCGATCGCGGCCCCCGCTTGCTGGAGTCGAGCAATTTCAAATTCGTCCAAATCGCCGCTGGCAAAGATGGTGGCCTGGGGCAGGCGCGATCGCACCGCCTGCGACAACGCCACCAAATCGCCCGAGTCGAGCCGTACTGCTGTGACGGGGGGGTGGCCTTGGGCGACCCGGGCCGCCAGGCGATCGGCAGCCGCCACGGTGTCGTAGGTGTCGATCAACAGTGCCGCCCCTGGAAAATAGCGTTGAAAGGCCTCAAAGGCCTGATCTTCGCTGCCCTCTAGGGCAGTGAACGCCATCACCAAGGCATGGGCCATAGTGCCGGCGGGCCGACGGCCCAACTGCACCGCTGCCAGCACGTTAGAGGTTTCATCTAGCCCCGCCGCCAGGGCAGCCCGTGCCGCCCACAGCGCCGCCTGGGGGCTAAAAGCTCGCCGAGTGCCAAACTCTAACAGCGTTGCCGCTGGCCCTGCCACATCGCGCACCCGCGCCGCACGGGTGGCAATCAGCGTCTGGTAGTTGAGGGCGTTCAGCAGGTAGGTTTCGGCTAGCTGGGCCTGCCACAGGGGGGCCTCTACCCGCAGCAGCGGCTCGTTGGCAAACACCACCGTCCCTTCGGGCACTGCCCAGACATCGCCGCTAAACCCTGCTGACCTCAGCCGCTGCCAAAAACTGTCGGGAGCTCGATCAAACAGCCCCGTCTGGCGCAGGGCCTCTACGTGACGATCCGAAAACCGCAGGTTAGTCAAATAGTCGATGGCCTGGGCCAGACCCATCGATACCAGGTAGCCATAGCCCTGGGGCAAGCGCCGGGTAAATAACTCAAAACTAGCGCGGCGATCGCCGATGCCCTCCCCCAGGTAGCAACTCGCCATAGTGAGCTGATACAGGTCAGTGAGCAGGCTGTAGTCTTCGGGCGCGGCCAACAGTGCCGAGTGAGTCATTGAGGTGCAAACCAATTTTAGTTATTTATACCATAACTCTTTGACGGGTCTTCCATATCCCAGGGGGGCTCGCCCTATTTTTCCGTCTGGAATGCTGTGAACATTTGGTGAAAGTTACTGTATCAGGTGCTCGGGGCAGAGGAGGATAGCCGCTCTGGCCTGGGGTGATCTCCCTCGTGCTAACGCTTCAATATCTGTCACAGGACTGGCGTTGAGCCCCCGTCGAACCCTCTATCGTCCTTCATTACCGGTTGGAGGCAGTTCCCCTGCCCCAGCCCACGGGGCGCAACCAGGCCAATGTTTAGCCACCGCCCCGGCCCTGGAGCACCGCTACCTGCAGAGCAGGGCTGTCACAGATGGCCCTGCTACACCACTTGATAAGTAAGCTCACACTAAAACCGAGATATTACTGGGAGGATAGCGATGAATCTGACCCATACGTTGGAACTCTTTGACACCCCTAAACCGGCGCGGGTTGAATGCCCGATTACCGCTCAGCTCAAAGGCCGAGTCTTTTATGAGGGCACCTACTGGCCAGCCCGGCTTTATGAAGCCGCCGCCGATGCCAGCTCTGCCTTGGCGGTGTCAAGCTGGGTTACCGTCGTTGGCCGCCAGGGGCTAACGCTGCTCGTTTCGCCACCGGGCGTGACCATTTGTGCCTAGGATGCCCCCCTAGCCAGATTAGCAATTCCCAACAAACCCTCATTTTCTGTAAAAATCCCGAGGGATTTAGCGAAAACCTCTATGATTAAAGGAGTATTAGCGAATCCTTCCTTGACCACCGTTGACCTATGGATAGCCTGGCCCAATGCCATCTGTGGCTGACCTGGGAAACTAGCCCAGCCCCTGATGCTTTTTTAGCGGTGCCCACTGATGCAGCGCCGTGCCACTCCTGGCTAGCGGCGGCAGGGTCGCAGACGATTTGGAACCGGTCGTTGCCCATTGCCGCCGGGATCGCTGCCGGGGTGATTGTCTTCGGCAGCAGCTTAGGAGCGCCTGCCGAGGCTAACAGTCATCGCTTTGGCAGCACGGTCTACGTCAACACGCCCCAGGGGTACGCTCTTAACGTGCGTTGGGGGCCTAGCACTGGCACTGGTGTGTACCGACGAGTGCGCCGGGGCAGCGCCCTGCAAGTGTCTGGGGTGCGTCGCAGCGGTTGGGTGCAACTCGTCGATGCCACCTGGGTGGCGGGCAACCTGGTTAGCACCTACCCCGTGGGTACAGATCCGACTACGCCCCCCCCTGGCGACAACCGCAATTTGGCCACGGTGGTCACCCCGCAAAATTTGGCCCTTAACATTCGCAATGGCCCCGGCTTCAACTATCAAATTGTGGGGCAGTATCTCAACGGCAGCCGCATTCCGGTGACGGGGCGCTTTAGCAATGGTTGGGCCCAGCTGACCAATGGCAACTGGGTAGACAGTGGCCACATTCAGTACAGCGGCCCCATTCACGGGGGCAACCAACCCGATCCGACCCCCGATCCTGGACCGGTGCCCAGCGCCGATGTCATGGAGTTGCAGCGTCTGCTCCGTCAGGCTGGTTTTTTGCCCGCCAACTTCATTGTCAACGGCATCTACGACCAAACCACCCAGGCGGCGGTGCGCGAGTTTCAACGGGTCAATGGTTTGCCGGTCACCGGCATAGTCAATGCGGCCACCTGGCAGGCGCTTTACCAGGCCACGTCTCGGCCAAACCCCAATCCCGATCCGCAGCCAGAACCCGATGGTCGCCAGCGGCGAGTGGTGACCGACGGCGAAGCCACCTCCGTGTTTGATGGGCCTGGCACCGAGTTTGGCTTTGTCAGAAGCGTGCCTAACGGGTCGATTGTGACGATCACGGGGCGCACGTCGGGCAACTGGTCCGAGCTAGTTGAAGGCGGCTGGATCTTCTCGCTCTGGCTAGAGCCTATCTAGGCAAATGCAATAACCCCAGCATGCTGACGGCTCATATCCTGGGCTAGACAAAACAGTCATAGATAATTCTCTATCATTTACAAAAATTCATCAAAGCCACCGTAGGCAGGCTCAAGTCCTTATTTCATCTGGGTTTGACTGCTTGGCGACAGTCGGCAATGGTCCTGAGAAAGCCTTAACAACTTGTAACTTCATGTTGTTATGTGTATAACAAGACTTAAGCAGGACTATTGAGATGCCTCTGGGTGTTCTATAGGATGCCTTAGTGGTTGCGATGCAAGGGTCGTTGGGATCAGGTTGCTTTGAAGCCGCTGAATTAGAGCTGCTGGAGAAGATTGTCCTGATTGTCACCTGGTCTGACCGTGGTATAGCCATAGTCACCTGGGTTAGGACATCCAGAAACCTTAGAAACGTTCGAACGTTCTTAGGGGAAATGTCCTAACCAAACTGGCTACAGCTATACATCTCGGTGTCGGAATCGGTCAGCAGGGTGAGTAGATTTAAGGAGAGTTGCTTTGTTTAACCATAACGATACTGAATCATCCACTGCCTTTTGGGCCTCGGTGCAGGAGGCCGTCTTTCAAGCGCTGCAAATTATCGATATTCGCCTGGCCTTGGTGATCGGGTTTGCGGTCTTTATGCTGGCCGTAGGGGTTGACTCGGCGGGCAACCAGGCGGAGGCGGCTGATTTGGTAACTCGCGCATCGTTACTGCCGGTCAAGGTCTCTGGGAACGTGGCTAACTCGTCACCCAATGCGTCTTTTAGGCCCGAGCCGTTGATTGGCGAAGCCCAATTGGCCACCGCCCGTCGCCTGCGCCACGGTCACCTGACCAGCGCCATCATGACCAACAACCGGCTCACCGAGGCCCACTTCTTTACCGATTTGCCCTTAGGGCAGTAGTGGGGGTGGCTCTGCGATCGCAATCTCCAGAACTCATGACAACTGAATATCCTGACGGCGTTGAGGGCTTAAAATAGTATGTTGGCTCCCAGCGCTTTTTGTTGAAGCGTCTTGGGGAAAGGCCCCAGCCTGGCTCGTTCGATTGCTCTGATTTCCTTCACGTCGGCATCTTCACTATGACCTCCTCCATTCGTTTTCTTATGTGCGCCCCCCACCACTACGAGGTGGACTACGTCATTAACCCCTGGATGGAGGGCAACATTCACCGCTCGTCCCTAGAGGCGGCCCAGGAGCAGTGGCAAAACCTCTACCAAATCATTGCCGATCGCGCCGATGTCGATCTGGTCAAACCCCAGCAGGGCTGGCCCGATATGGTGTTTACTGCCAATGCGGGCCTGATTTTGGGCAATCAAGTGGTACTGAGTCGCTTTTTGCACCCCGAGCGTCAGGGCGAAGAACCGTTCTTTAAGGAGTGGTTCGAGGCCCAGGGCCACCAGGTGTTTACTCTGCCCCCCGACCTCCCCTTCGAGGGCGCGGGCGACGCCCTGCTCGATCGCGAGGGGCGCTGGCTCTGGGCGGGCTACGGCTTTCGCACCGAGCTTGACTCCCACGGTCTAGTGGCCCAGTGGCTCAACATTGAAGTGCTGTCGCTGCATCTCATGGATGAGCGCTTTTACCACCTCGATACCTGCTTTTGTCCGTTGACCGGCGGCTATCTGCTCTACTATCCTCCTGCCTTCGACGCCTACTCGAACCGCTTGATCGAAATGCGGGTTCCCCCCGAAAAGCGGATCGCCATTGACGAACCCGACGCCGTCAACTTTGCCTGCAACTCGGTCAATGTCGATCGCACCGTGATCATGAACCAGGCCAGCGACGGCCTGAAGGCGCGATTGGTCGAGGCAGGCTTTGAGGTGGTTGAAACGCCCCTGACTGAGTTTCTCAAGGCCGGGGGAGCCGCCAAATGCCTCACCCTGCGCGTCACCGAGCCCCTGCATCCGGAGCCGGCCCGAGAGCCAGGCCTTATTGCCCGCACCGTTACCATAACCGGCCACCTGCTCGACTCGGGCCTAGTCAGCCGGGCGCTAGATTTGATTATGGAAGGCGGCGGCAGCTTCCAGGTGATGAACTTTGACCTGGGCGAGCAGCGCCAGAGCACCTCTTCGGCAGAAATTCGAGTTTCGGCCCCCGACCGCGAGGTGATGGATGAGATCATGGCCCAGCTGATCGACCTGGGCGCGGTGGCTCTGCCCGAAGACCAGCAGGATGCCCACTTGGTGACCATTACCCAGGCTGGGGTCGCCCCCGACGATTTCTATAGCTCGACGATTTACCCCACCGAGGTGCGGGTGCGAGGCCAGTGGGTGCGGGTGCAGGGCCAGCGCATGGATGGTGTGATTGTGGTCTCGGAGACTGAGCCGGTAGCGACCTGCAAGCTGCTGCGCGATCTGGCGGTGGGCGATCAGGTGATCGTCGGCTACGACGGCATTCGCAGTGTGCGCAGCCCCAAAGACCGCAGCCGCGCAGCCGCCACCACTGAAGAGTTTAGCTTCATGGGTTCGGGCGTCTCTAGTGAGCGTCGGGTCGAGCTGATTGTCGAGCAGGTGGCGTGGGATCTGCGCCGACTGAGGGACCAGGGCGGCAAGGTGGCCGTAGTCGCTGGTCCGGTGGTAATTCACACGGGCGGCGGCGACCACCTGGGTCGGCTGATTCGCGAGGGCTATGTGCAGGCGCTGCTGGGGGGCAATGCGATCGCCGTTCACGATATCGAGCAGGCTATGCTCGGCACTTCTCTAGGCGTCGATATGAAGCAGGGCACCTCGGTGCGCGGCGGCCACCGCCACCACCTGCGGGCAATCAACAGCATTCGCCGCTGCGGCAGCATCGCCAACGCTGTTGACCAAAAGGTGCTGACTCGCGGCGTGCTCTACGAGTGCGTAAAGAACAACGTGCCCTTTTCTCTGGCCGGTTCGATTCGCGACGACGGCCCCCTGCCCGACACCAAAATGGATCTGCTCGAAGCCCAGGCCGACTACGCCCGCCTGATCGAAGGCTGCGATCTAATTCTGATGCTCTCGACCATGCTCCATGCGATCGGCGTCGGCAACATGACCCCGGCTGGCGTGAAAATGGTGTGCGTTGACATCAACCCCGCTGTGGTCACTAAACTGGCCGATCGCGGGTCGCTAGAGTCTACCGGTGTGGTTACCGACGTGGGTCTGTTCCTCAGCCTGTTGGTGAAGCAGCTCGACAAGCTGACCCAACGGCCCGCCATTGCCCAGTCCTAGCCGGGCAACGGCTGCTGCAAGAGCCAGAGGCCTGTGGTGGTCATCCCCGAGTCATCGGGGCGCACCAGCAGAAAGTGGAGGCCCTGGCTCTGGCGCTGGCGCTGCTCGAAACGCTGGCCAGCGCTGGCCACATCCGGGTCGCTGAAGGTGGTGAAGACCCAGCGATCGCACAGGCTAGCCGCCAAAATCAGCCCGTCCGGGGCTCCCCGTTCATAGGTCAGCCAGGCCGGATGGTTGGCCTGCACCCACTGGGCTAGGGCCATGGCCTGCCGCCCAGCATCGACTACGATGCCCGGAATGGGAGTGGTGCTGGCCAGACCGAGGCGGGAAGGCATCAGGGCGGTGGGCAGATGGCGCAGGGGAATTGGTTCGTGGGGCAGGGTTTGCTCAAAGTCGTAGGCTGCGATCGCCGTAAACCCCCAACGATCCCCCCACAAATTTTCTGGCAGGGGCACCGGCGGCGGCGACTCAATGTGCAAGGGGTTGTAGGGAATGGAAATGGCGTTAGGCTGGCTCGGATACCACCGGGCGCGCTGCTGCAGCCACTGGTGCAGGGTCGGGGTATGGCGGGTGGGTTCGACGGCGATCGCCAGGGGTTCACAGGCGATGGTGAGCAGCGACAGCGCCTGGGGTCGAAACACCTGAATTTTCTCTGGGGGAGCTGGAGCCTTGGCCAAGGCAATGCTCACCTGCTCCCTCACCCAGACTTTGTTGACCGCCGCCTGGGGGGCGGTGGCCCCGTAGCTAAAGCTAAAATCCTCGCTGCACAGCAAAATTTCCCACAGCGGTTCGCCGCTGTCGCTGACCAGGGGTGGACGGTGCAAATCGGCCTGCCAAATGGTCATAGCGTCGCACTGAACGCGGCGGGTGCAGCACTGGGCGCATACATCTGGGTGAAGTATTCAGCCACCATGCGATCGCTATTGTAGTAGGGCGCGCAGGAGCGGATAGAGGCCTTCATCATGGCAATCCACTGGCGAGGTAGACCACCGGCACCCTCGCCATCGCGCTGGTAATACAGCGGCGCAATCTGATGTTCCAGTAGGTCGTAGAGGGAGTCGGCATCTTGGTGGTTTTGGCTGTCGGGGTCTTCTGTCGGGTTGGCCTTGCCAATCACCCAGCCGTTGGCGGCCCGGCCTGCCCCCCCTGGTTGGTAGCCCTCGGTCCACCAACCGTCGAGGGTGCCGCAGTTGAGCCCGCCGTTGAGGGCCACCTTCTGACCGCTGGTGCCCGAGGCCTCGGGACGACGGGGATGGTTGAGCCACAGATCGACGCCGGCCACCAGCAGCTTGGCCACGGCCATATCGTAGTCTTCGATAAAGGCGACGCGATCGCGCAGGGCCGGGTGGCGGCACCATTCCATCAGCCGCTGAATGATGCGCTTGCCCTCCTCGTCAGCCGGGTTGGCTTTGCCCGCAAAAATAATCTGAATCGGTCGGCGGGAGTGGGCCAAAATTCGAATCGCCCGGTGGAGGTCGCTAAAGAGCAGCTCGCCCCGTTTGTAGGGGCTAAAGCGCCGACCAAAGCCTAACGTGAGCACCGCCGGGTCGAGCAGGCGATCGACGGCAGCAATTTCGTCGGTCGCTTCGCCCCGGCTATGACGGGCGGCCCGCACCCGTGAGCGGGTATAGGCGATCAGCCGTTCTTTGAGCAGCCGATGGCGCTGCCAGAGTTGCTCGTCAGGGATCTGCTCCACCCCGGCCCAGAGGTCGGGGTCGGCAATTTTGGTGGACCAGTCTTCGCCCAGGTGCTGACGGTAGAGATCCATCATCAGCGGCGCAGTCCAGGTGCGGGCGTGAACTCCGTTGGTAATCGAGCCAATGGGCACCTCCGATAGGGCGCAGTCGGGGTAGAGGGCCTGCCACATCTCGCGGCAAAGTTCGCCGTGGCGCTGGCTGACCCCGTTGGCCTTGCCGCTCAGACGCAGGGCCAACACCGTCATCGAAAACAGATCCCACGGGTCATCGGGGCGGCGGTTGCCCAGGGCCAAAAAATCTTCCCGCGAGAGGCCGAGCTGGGGCCAGTAGCCGCCCAAAAATGACTCGATCAGGTCAGCCGAGAACACGTTGCTGGCCGCCGACACGGGAGAATGGGTCGTAAACACGCTGTGCTGGCGCACCCGGTCGGCGATCGCATCAAAGTCGCCATCGCTGTGGCGCATTTCGCGGTGGGTCACCTCCAGCAGGGCAAAGGCCCCGTGGCTGGCGTTGAGGTGGTACACCATCGGCTCAATGTCGAGGGCGTGGAGCATGCGCACCCCCCCAATACCCAGCACCAGGGCCTGGGCCAATCGAGTTTCGGCATTGCCGCCATAGAGGTGGCTGGTGATGCGGCGATCGAGGGAGTCGTTGTCGCTGCGGTCGGTGTCGAGTAGGTAGAGCTGCGATCGCCCCACCTGCACTCGCCACACCTGCACCCTCACCGTGCGCTGGCGAATGTCAAGCTTAACCGTCACCGGCTGACCAAACTCGTCCCGCACCAGCTCCATAGGCAGGTGGTTGACCTCGCAGTGGGTGTAGTGCTCTTCTTGCCAGCCGCTGCGGTTGAGGTGTTGATGAAAATAGCCCTGGCGGTAGAGCAGCCCCACTCCCACCATCGGGACTCCCAGATCAGAGGCCGACTTCAGGCTGTCGCCCGCTAGCACCCCCAGCCCACCAGCGTAGACCGGTAGCGACTCGTGCAGGCCAAACTCAATGCAAAAGTAGGCCACCGGGCGATCAAGGCTGAGTTGGGAAGCCCCTGGGCTAGCCCAGGGTTTGCCGGGGTCTAGAGCCACGCCTTTCGATCCGTCGCGGCAGTAGGTCTCAAACTCGTGGGTGAGCTGGCGCAGCCGATTTAAGTAGTGGGGATCTTCGGCCACCTGCCATAGCCGCTCGTCGGAGACTGCCTCAAGCAGCGCAACGGGATTATAGTTACAGGCCTGCCACCGCACCGGGTCCAGCACGCTAAATAACGACACCCGTTCCTCTGTCCAAATCCACCAGTAGTTGTAGGCCAAGTCGGCCAGGGCCGTCAGAGGGGTCGGAAGTTTTGCCTTGAGGCGCAGTACAGAAGTCATAGGCACGGTGAGGAACGGCCAGCCAGAGCTAAAATCGGGCTTCTTTCCCAGCATAGGGGAGAAGCCTATCTATAAATTACTTAAATTAGTTTGAACAGGGATTAGTCCGCATGGTTCTGAACTATCTCTAGCAAGCCCGCCCGCTCCCAGGCCGGAACCCAAGCGTAACGCGCTTAGTCGGAAAGAGAGTGGGGCTGTACATCCCCTAGGAGGGATGACTTCGAGCCAAAAAATGGTGCTATATGATAGGCCGTGGCGAAATTGGGGAGCATAGGGTGAATCAAGTTTTGCGCGTTAACCAGGCCACAGTATTTGTACTTAGACCAGAGCCGCCGTCTCAACTAGCCGCCAACGAACAGGTGGCGATCGCCGCAGGCAGCACCTACCCGCTGCAATCCTACGCCTACGCCGATATTGACGGCGGCTTCAACGGTCATATCAGAGTAGCCCTGCGCGATCGCACCCTAGGGCCAGGCCTCAACACCTGGTTCGTTCCCAGTCGAGATGCCCAGGTCGAGGCCGATGGCGTTGTGGTCTATCCCCACGAAGACCAGGCGAGCATGCCCGTCCTCTGGATCAATATTGGCACGCTGCTGAAGCGCCGCCCCCTCGACTCCACCCTGCTCAACCCTGGTGAAACGGTAGCGGTGCCCCGAGGACAAACCTACCGCCTGCACTCCTACGCCTTTGCCGATAGCCAGGGCAACTTTAACAACCACATTAAGTTTGCCATTCGCGACACTGAAGATTTTGTCAACGGCCTCAGCACCTGGTTTGTATTTACCCCCCACGCCTTTGTCACCCTCGACAACGAGGTGGTGTTTCCCCGCCCCGACCCCAATGCCTTTATGCTGCGGGTAACCGCCAACACCCTGTTCAAGCGTCGCCCGGTTGATAGTAGCCAGCTAGCCGCCAACGAGCGAGTCGCCGCACCGCCCGGCACCCTGCTGGTGATCAGCGCCTACGCCTTTGCCAATGCCCAGGGCTCATTCAACGGGCATATCCGCTTTACGATTAAGTATGTCAAAGATGACATCAATGGGTTGAACACCTGGTACGTATTTCAAGGGCATGCCCGCGTCGAACGGGCCGGGGTAGTCGTATATCCGCAGCCAGGACCACCAACCCCGCCACCGCCACCGCCAACCCCGCCGCTGCCGCCCCAGTATGTGGGCCGGCCCTTTCGCCTCCCGGGCAACACCTCAACCTTTTATACCGATCAACCCATTATTCCCGGCGGCAATTTCACCTGGGGTGAAGCCACCCGCGACGCCACCCGCATTCCAGAAACCCAAGCCATCGTCAACAACATCATTGGCCTAGCCCGGGCGCTGCAAACAGCCCGAAATCGGCTCAACCGCCCCTTTGTAATTACCTCCTGGTATCGCCCGCCCGCAATCAATGCGGCGGTAGGGGGCGCATCCCAGAGTCAGCACTTGTTTGGTCGCGCCGCCGACATTCAGGTGCAAGGGCTCAGCGGTCGCCAGGTGGCTAACGCGCTGATGCTGAGCTGGCCGGGGGGCATGGGCATCTACAGCAATATCCCCAACATTATTCACCTTGATACTGGCCCCAAACGCACCTGGGGCTTTTAGCGCCGGGTCAGCGCGAGCGGATGCCGCTGCTGCGCTCTTGCCAGGGGAGGTGCCGCTCAAGACTGCAATAGCTGATCAGCCGAGCCACCAGCAGCCAACCGTTGATGGCCAGCAGCAGGGGCCTCAGCCCTAACCCCGCAGATATCGACAGCGGTCTGATGAACAGATGCAGCAGCAGCACGCCCAGCAGCACAATTGCGTTAAAGGCCAGGAGCGATCGCCAGCGGTTGACCGGCCAACCCGGCTGCCTATACCAGGGCTGCTGGGCGGCATAGGCCGCGTAGCAATGCCGGTGGATAGGCTGGAGGCTGCGACCGACAACGGCCAGCGTCTGGCGAGAGAGAATTGGCTTACCGCAGTGCTTACAGGTAATCTGATGGGGCATAGCTACTTCCAGGGTATCGAGTTGAAACGCCTGATCTGTTGTCCTATATTGCCCAGGGCTGAAGAGGGTTGTCCAACGGTCTACACTGCAACGGGTTGCGATCGCTAGGTATGATAAAAAACGATTCAATCGATTTTTGCTAGATCGCCATGCCCCAGCCCAAACACACCCAGGCCCATTTGTCGCGCACGGTGCCCAAAGATCAGTCTGAGTTTTTCAAAAAGCGCACCCGCGACTCGATGGAGTACTACATGGGGGCCAAGCTGTTAGAGGTGGGTGTAAACCCCAAAAACACCGTCTACCGTTGGCGGTCAGAGATTAAGGGCACCCAGGAAGTGATCACCGTCAGCGCCTACTGGGGCGAGTCTCGCGAAAACCTTGAGGCATCAGAATAACGGTCTCTGCGGATCCTAGGGGGCTTCTTGAAGCCTTACCATAAAAAACCCATCCATATTTTGGCGGTGGGGCCAGACGCGCACCCAGCCTGAGTCAGCAACCTCCAATCCGTCCCCAAAGCCGGAGGGTGGCGGCTGCACCTGCCAGGCAGGGTTGGCTTGGCAAAACGATTCGATCACCGCCTCATTCTCGGCAGGGTGCAGAGTGCAGGTGGCATAGACTAGGGTGCCGCCGGGTTTTACGCAGCGAGCAGCTTCGGCCAGCAAAGCCCTTTGCAGGTTGGCCAGAGTCGCGATGCTGTCTGGAGTTTGCCGCCAGCGAGCGTCGGCATGGCGATGGAGGGTGCCTAGACCTGAACAAGGGGCATCCACCAGTACCCGGTCGGCCTGGCGGTGAAACTGCGCCAGATTGGTGCTGTCGCCCGCGTGGGTCTGAAGGTTGGTGAGGCCGAGTCGGCGGGCGTTGGCCGTGGTTTTTTTCAGGCGGGAGGGGGCGCGATCGCAGGCCCAAACCTTACCCTCATGTCCTACCATTTCCGCCATTTGGGTGGCCTTGCCTCCCGGTGCCGCGCATACGTCCAGTACCGTCTCCCCCGGCTGAGGGTCGAGGAGTTGCCCCGCTAGCTGGGCGCTGGCATCCTGCACGCTCCACCAGCCATTGCTGTAGCCCGGCAGATCGGCGATCGCCCCCTGGTGACGTACTAGACGCAGCCCAAAAGGCAGGCCAGGCAACGGCTCTACGGCAATACCAGCGGCCTCAAAGGCCATAGTTACCGACTCCACCGTAGCGGCCTGGCGGTTCACCCTAAGATCGATCGTGGGGACTTGGTTGAACCACTGGCAAAGCTGATCAGTTTCTTCAAAGCTCAGCTGGTCAAGCCAGAGGGCTACCAGCCAGTCGGGGTAGCTGTGGCGTAGCCCCAAGGCCGCCACAGGACGCTCCGGCAGTTGAAGGGGATCGATGCCCTGCTCAGATTGACGGATGTACTGGCGCAGCAGGCCATTCACCACCCCAGACAGCTTACCTAAGCCATTGGCCTTAGCTAGGTCAACGCTGGTATTCACCGCCGCCGAAGCGGGCACAGCGGTAAGGTAGCGCAACTGATACAGCCCCAGGTGCAGCACAAGACGCAGCACCGGGGGCTGTTTGTCGGCGGGGCGGGTGCCCAGCTGATCGATCAGAGCATCTAGGGTGCGCTGACGACGAACGGTGCCGTAGACCAACTCGGTGGCCAGGGCACTCTCCGCGAAGCGTTCTCGGCTAGAATCACTCTCGCCCAGGGCACCCTGGGCGAGAGTGCGGTGTAGAGCCACATCGGCATAGGCCCCCGCCTGCACCTGAAGCAGCACATTCAGCGCCAGTTGCCGAGCTCCAGAAGAAGCCCTAGACGGTGCAGCAGCCCGAGAGGTCATGATGTTAGCCAGGCTACGAGATTACTTCTTTGCTATTCCCTTGGGGGAGCGCCTGGCGATCTGCGGATCGCGCTTGGCGGTCTGTTGGTCGTTTTTGCGGCGGCGGCGATCGCGCCAATCGGCGGCAGTGAGATACACCACACCGCCGGTCACAACCACCATGAGCACTAGAGCAACAGTGGCCAAAATGCTAAAGGCTTGAGCTTGTACAGTGGCTTCCATAACTACCTAGACGCTGGGTTTAGAACCCGTTGCGACCCCAAACTACCATCGACAGAGAGAAGGTGAAGACGACCAGTAGTGAAACCCAGCCGAAGGACAGAATATCCATAGGTGCTTTCTCAAGCTCTAAACAACACAGCTATTTTTATCATAATGCCACGGCGTTTCCGCCTTTTGCGAGGTTCCTTTGGCAAAGTTGCTGAGGGTGGCTGGCGTGGCTAACCTACCGGCTCCTCAATCCCTTTGCCTGAACCTAGCTTCCCCCGGTGCTGAACGGCCCGTTCAAAGAGCAGCCGAATTGAGTAGCCCCATTAAACAGCACAGCTTGTAGACCGCCCTGGCCCCCACGTTGCCATCCCACTCGCCATCGCCCACCTCACAGAGGTCAAAGCCAATAATCTGCCGCCCGCTGCGGATGACCTGGCGCAGCAGGCAAAACACCTCTTCTAGCTCCAGCCCGCCCGGTACCGGGGTGCCAGTGCTGGGGCAGAGTTTGGGGTCGAGGCCATCGGCGTCAAAGCTGATGTAGACCTTCTCCGGTAGCGCTGCCACCATCGCCTCGCACTGCTGCATCCAGGGAATGCCCCGGTAGGTGTTTTCTTTGACCACTGCGTCGTAGTGGGTGACAATGCGGCCACCCGAATGCTTAATCAACGCCACCTCGTCGTGGCAAATGTCGCGAATGCCCACCTGCACCAGTTTGCTCATCTGGGGCAACCCCAGCAGGTTATACATAATCGAGGCGTGGGAGTAGCGAAAGCCCTGGTAGGCCTGGCGCAGGTCGGCGTGGGCATCGATGTGCAGCACGCCAAAGTCGGCGTGGCGCTCGGCCAGGGCTTGCAGGTAGCCCAGCGGCACGCTGTGGTCGCCACCGATCACCCCCACCCGCTTGCCAGCGTCGAGGGCGGCGGCGGTTTGGGCGTAGAGCCAGCCGGTCATCTGCTCGCAGGCGTGGTTGACGTTGTCTAAATCGGCTTGAAGGAGGGGCTGAGATGCGATCGCCACTCCCTCCTCCGTCGCCTGAATCACCCGGTTGGCCGTCTCGCGCACCTGTTGGTTGAGCTCAAGCAAGTGCTCGGGTAGGGGTGGCATATAGATGCCCTGTCGCCAGCCCTCGGGATTGTCGCGATCGTACAGGTCGAGTTGGGGCGAGGCCTCTAGCACCCGCCTTGGCCCCTGGGCAGTGCCCTGGTGGTACGACACTGTCACTTCCCAGGGCACCCCAAAGACAATAATGCCTGCGGTGTCGTAGTCGCAGGGCAAGCCGTAGAGGTTGCCGTTGTCGAGGCCCACACCGCTGGGGTCAAAGTTGTGCAGATTGGCAGTTGAGGTGGTCATAGAGCAGATACTAGCGATAGCGTAGGGTTAGCAGTATTGAACTTGCGAGGGAATTGCATGCAGGCGGTGGAATTTGAGACCAAAATCGAAAATGGCGCGATCGCAATCCCTCCTCAATACCAGCAGACCTTTGGCAATAGCGCTCAGGTAAAAGTCATTCTGCTCATGCCAGAGCCCCTAGGCCCCGACGGGGAAGAAGACATGATTGCGAGCTTGCTCGATCATCCCCTCGATATCGACAACTTCATGCCCAAAACCCGTGAAGACCTCTATGACCAGTGATGTAGTAAAGCCAAACAGCTGCTTTGTCGATTCCAACATCTGGCTCTACGCTTTCAATCGTCGGCAAGATGAAGCCAAGCACCAAGTTTCAAAAGCTATTGTTGCGGATCCAGGCTTGTTAGTCAGCACCCAGGTAATCAACGAAGTCTGTAAAAATTTGCTCCAAAAAGCCAGCTTTAGCGAAACTCAAATTTCGAAGGTCGTTATAGCGTTCTACAAGCGTTGTCAGGTAACGCATCTATTTAAAGCAACTTTGCTCCAGGCCTCGGCTTTACGAGTCCGATACCAGCTTTCCTTTTGGGATAGCTTGATCTGCGCTGCTGCACTAGATGCTGAGGCAACTATTCTCTATAGCGAAGATATGCAGAATGGACTGAAGATCGAGAATCGCCTTACAGTCACCAATCCATTTAGCTAAAGTTAGCTGCCATGGGCAACGCAGAAGCCAAAAGATAGGAGAAGCATGGCCTCTCCTATCTCCCACAAGCTGCTCTACCCTTTCAGCATAGTCTGCACAAAGGTGGGCAGGGCAAAGGCCGCCTGGTGCATGCCCACGTTGTAGTACTGCAAACCGTGCTCAGCCGCAAACGCTTCCGATTTCGCTGCATTCATCCCCTCCAGTGGGTGAGCCGCACCCTTGGTGGCGTAGTTAAAGCTCCACATACCCGTGGGGTAGGTGGGAATAAACGCCAGGTAGCAGAACACATTATCGTCACCAAAGATACCCTTGAGGCAGTGGTGAATATCCACAAAGGCATGCTGGTTAAACCGGGGTGACTCGCTCTGGGCCGCGATCGCGCCGCCCGGCTTCAAGCAGCGATACACCTGCTCGTAAAAGGCGGTGCTAAACAGCCCCTCCGACGGCCCCACCGGGTCAGACGAATCGATCACAATTAGATCGTAGCTAGCGTCGGGAGCGTTGGCCACAAAGGCAATACCGTCTTCGATCCGCAGGTCGAGCTTGGGGTCTTCGAGCGCGCCGGATAGCGAGGGCAAAAACTCCTTTGAAGCCCGCACCACCGCTTCGTCAATTTCGACCATGGTGACGTTTTCGACTTGGGGGTGGCGCAAAATTTCGCGCACGCTGCCGCCGTCGCCGCCACCGATCACCAGCACGTCTTTGAAGCTGGGGTTGAGCAGCATGGGCACGTGGATGATCATCTCGTGGTAAGCATTTTCATCCTTTTCGCTGCACATCACCATGTTGTCGATGGTGAGCATTTTGCCGTAGGCAAAGGTGTCAAAAATTTCGACGGTTTGGTAGGGCGATTTTTCGCGGAAGACGCGATCGCCCTTGTGGCGAATCGACAGCGCAATGTCGTCGTTTTTGTCGGTAAACCAAACGCTGCGGCTCTGCTTAGGGGTGATCAGCTTGTTGGTGATCTCGTCTCGCAGTTCGCCTAGGTCGACATCAATGCGCTCTAGCAGTTCGAGCTGGCCTCGGTTCATCTCTAGGGCCGAGCCGTAGTCGGCTTTAAAGGCCACCTTGAGCTTGTCAAACGAAATCCAGGGGTTAACAGTGTCGCCGCAGGTAAACAGGTCTACGGCGGCGTAGCGATACTCAGGCCAGGTGTGAATCGCCAAGTGGCTCTCTTGAATGACCACCACCCCCGACACGCCAAAGGGCGAGAAGTGGTGAAACACTGAACTAATTACCGTCGCCCCAGCATCGGCAGCAGCCCCCACCATGCTGCTCTCAATCAGCGGCACATCGTTGAGAATATCGGCAGAACAGCCAAAAAACTCAACTAAAATATGTCGTCCCAACGAATTCATGCGCCCATTCCCCTAAAGTTGTCCCAAGTCAAAGATCGAATACTGTATCACCGTTTTAGATTCTATTTCCCTAGAACAAATTCAGCGGGGCGTTTTGGAATCTTGTAATAAAGCTGCGGCCAGCGATCAAATCGGGACTTCTAGCCACGGGCTAAGGTCAGCCTACCTATCTCGCCCTAAGCGTCCCCTCGCCTAGGCCCCTCGCTGCAACGCATCTAACTCGGCCAACACCTCCTGGCTGTGAATCACCGGCTGCACCCCTAAAAAGCGCGATCGCATTGTGCCATCGGGACCAATGATGTAGGTGTGTCGCAGCGACATCGCCCCTAACCAAGAGCCATAGGCCTTGCTCACCTTGCCCTTAGGATCAGACAGCAGCGGGAATTCGAGCCCCTCGGCATCGCAAAACTCGGCGTGAGACTCGACACTGTCGGCGCTGATGCCAATAATTTGGGCATGGCGGGCCTGGTACTCAGCGATATCGCGCTGAAACCGCTGAGCCTCAATGGTGCAGCCGGAGGTAAAGTCGCGGGGGTAAAAGTACAGCACCACCCACTGGTTGCGAAAATCGGCCAGGGCAATTTCGCCGTCGCCCGCATTGGTGGGCAGAGTAAACTCGGGGGCAGGCTCTCCTAAAGGAATTTGAGCACCGCCTAAGGCCAAGGCCGAAGCCGGATAGATAAACCAGCTAAGCCAGGCCAGGCAAAGGCCTAGGGCGACCCGGAGCAAAGAGCGGCGATTCATGGATGTTCTGATCCTGCTAGAGGGCGGTGATTGGACATGGGGCTAGGGAAAACATGGCAAAACTATGCCTCTGGGCGACTTCAGCTTGGCAAAAATCTGACCTGAGAGCATTCTGAAAGCCTTTTAACTAAAGTTTACAATATGGTTAGGAATCGCCCTAGAGGAAACCTTTAGGGATCATTTGTCCCCCGTCTTACCGTTGCCGCCCAGGAATTTTGACCTATGCCCCCCATTACTGACCTGCAAACCATCACGCTCGGACCGAATGGGCCAACCGTGCCCGCTCTAGGAGTCGGCACCTGGGCCTGGGGTGACTCTCTGTTTTGGGACTATGGCAAGGCCTACGGTGATAGTGACTTGCAAGCGGCCTTCGAGGCTGCCCTCGACGCGGGGCTAACCCTGTTCGACACCGCTGAAATCTATGGATTTGGGCAGTCGGAACGTCTGCTGGGGCGCTTTATGCAGCAGCGCCCCCAGCAGACAGGTTCGCAGGCCGTGATCGCGACCAAATATTTTCCGCTGCCCTGGCGCTTCTCCCAGCAATCGGTGGTGGAGGCCTTAACGGCTAGCCTCGATCGCCTTCAGGTGGCCTCGGTAGCCCTGTACCAAGTGCACTGGCCACTCGATTTTTTGCTCAGCCAAAAAGATTTGATGGCGGCCTTGGCGGCAGAGGTGCAGCGGGGTCGCATTGGCGCGGTAGGGGTAAGTAATTACTCGGCTACGCAAATGCGCGCAGCCCATCGCTACCTGGCTGACCAGGGCGTGCCGTTGGCCGTCAACCAGGTGCAATATTCTTTACTCCATCGCCAGATCGAAACCAACGGCGTCATGGCCACTGCGCGGGAGTTAGGAATCGCAATTTTGGCCTATAGTCCCCTCGCTCAAGGGCTACTCACCGGCAAATATACCCCCACAGCCGATCTGAAACCGACCGGGGCTCGTTGGCTAAATCCCCGCTTTAGTCAGAGTGGTTTGACCAAGCTAATGCCTGTGATCGAGGCGTTAAAAACGATTGGAGAAAAAAACGATCGCACTCCAGCCCAGGTAGCCCTGAACTGGTTAGTGGGCCAGGGGAATGTTATGCCCATTCCGGGCGCTAAAACCGCTCGCCAGGCTGCACAGAATGCCGGTGCCCTAGGCTGGGCGCTCAGCCCCGAAGACCAGGCCCAGCTGGCCGAACTCACCCAAGACTACAGCTAAAAAAGCAAAAATACTTCTTTAGATGGATGCTTAAATTAAGCCTAAAAAACCACAAAAACTTTAGTCTTCATCCTTATGAATGGGTGTATTTAAGTCGGTAAATCCACTGAGAAAATAAAAATAACTTGGCGATCGCCAGTCAGTATAGGGCGCAACAATTAGTCACATATTGCAAGCATTTTGTTGACGCTTTTAGATTTTCGCTTCTACAATTTAGGAGTCAAACAAGTCAGCCTAATCTAGTTTCATTTGATGTTTCTAGAGCGGGGGAACCAGTATAAGGGGCGTGTTTCCGAGTTCTTAACACCCACCAGAGGGTAATCGGAGAGGGGCGTCTCTCAGCCCTAGCCCGTCAGCTAACCTCGTCGGCATTGAGGGAGACTGAACCATCAGCATTCCCCATGCATTGATTGTTTCAGTGTCCTAAGTCGTGGAAACGCGGCTTGTTCGCTGTCCCTAAATAGACTCCAGGAGGGTCTTATGCAGCTCAAATCCCATGGTACTGCCTCCCAAAGGCGGTCTCTTTCGATTGACCATAACCTACCGGCTTTGGCAGGCTATACCTCGCTAAAACCCATGATCACGCGCCTTGAGGCTACCCTCGGGCGCTCTGATTTGGCCTCAAGTATGGTGCTCTTGGCTCGGCCTAAAAAGGTTAATTTAACCTCAAACCCAGATGAGCAAACCATCAGCTTTGTGGTGGGGTACAGCGGCTCTGCCCATAGCCAAGCGGCCCTAGATTTAGCCCTGTGCGTTGCCCACCAGACACGCCTAGCCAAGCCCAACCCGGTTATGGTGCATGTGGTTTATGTGGTCGATAAAAGTCGCCCTAGAACCATTGCTAACGCCGATCGCATTCTTTGGCAAGCCCGCTGTCTGGCCAGCGAGTGGCGAGGGTCCCTCGATGCCCACCTGAGAATTGGTGAAGTGGCCACTGAGTTGAGCACGGTGGCCCGAGAAATGGATGCCGAGGTGCTGATGCTGGGCTGTCACACCGCTAAGCACCAGCTAGTGCGGCGATTGGCCGATCACACGCCCTGTTCTGTACTAGGCCTGCCTCAGTAACTGGCCACCGATCGCCTAGCGATTGGTGCTAGCCGCGATCGCAGGGTCAAGCGCATGTAGTGCTTTGTAGTATAAATGGATGTCTAGAGCTGAGCGATCGCTCTGCCATCAAGTAATACCAAATCCGAGTTATATAGACCCCAATTACAAAAAGACCAATTCGTAGGGGCGAATGGCATTCGCCCTAAACTATTTCGGGGGTAACCAAGTCGGATTTGCCCTAGAAATAACCCTGAGACGGTGCATCGCTGCGCGGATGCACCCTACATTTTTCATCGTTGGGGGTGTCGTCTTGGCGACATAGACGATTGGTATAAACCTTCATCGTTCCGCAGGATCTCGACCGATGAAGACGAACCATTGACGAACCATTTTGGAGTTTAGACTAAGGCCATAGAAAAAGCGGTCTGGGGTGACCCCAGACCGCTTTTTCAGTTACGCCACCTGCGAGGCGGCTCAACCCGACTCGTCAAGCAATTCGCTTAGCAGTCGTAGTAGAGCGCCAGCTCGTAGGGGTGGGGCCGCAGGCGCATGGGGTTGACTTCGTTGTCGAGCTTGTACTCGATCCAGTTGCTGATGAAGTCTTCGGTGAACACGCCGGTGCTGGTCAAGAAGCTATGGTCAGCTTCCAGGGCCTTGAGGGCATCGAGCAGCGATCCGGGGGTAGAGGGAATCTTCGCCAGCTCTTCGGGGCTGAGATCATAGATGTCTACATCCAGCGGGTCGCCGGGGTCGATCTGGTTTTTGATGCCGTCGATACCGGCGCAGAGCATCGCTGCAAAGGCCAGGTAGGGGTTGGAGGTAGCATCGGGGCAGCGGAACTCTAGGCGCTTAGCCTTGGGGTTATCGCCGGAGAGAGGAATTCGCACCGAAGCCGAGCGGTTGCCCTGGGAGTAGGCCAGGTTCACCGGCGCTTCAAAGCCGGGCACCAGGCGCTTGTAGGAGTTGGTGGTGGGGTTGGTCAGCGCCAGCAGGGCAGGGGCGTGCTTGAGAATGCCACCGATGTACCACAGGGCCATTTGGCTCAGACCGGCGTACTGGTCGCCTGCAAACAGAGGCTCCCCATTGTTCCAGATCGACTGGTGGGTGTGCATGCCAGAGCCGTTGTCGTTAAACAGCGGTTTGGGCATGAAGGTGACAGTCTTGCCCCACTTCTTGGCGACGTTCTTAATGCAGTACTTGTAGATCATCAGCCAGTCGGCAGCTTCGATCAGCCGCCCAAAGCGGATGCCCAGTTCGCACTGGCCACCGGTAGCCACTTCGTGGTGGTGCTTCTCGATGGGTACGCCCAGCTTGGCCATGGTCAGCAGCATTTCGCTGCGCATGTCCTGGGAGGTGTCGGTAGGGGCGACGGGGAAGTAGCCCTCTTTGTAGCGGGGTTTGTAGCCCAGGTTGCCGCCCACTTCTTCGCGACCGGTGTTCCAACGCCCCTCAACGCTATCGACGTAGTAGTAGGCCGAGTGCTCGTTTTGGTCGAAGCGCACGTCGTCAAAGATGAAGAATTCTGCCTCAGGGCCAAAGAAGGCGGTATCGCCCAGACCAGTGGATTTGAGGTACTCAATTGCCTTGGTGGCGATCGCCCGAGGGCAGCGGGCGTACAGCTCGCCAGTGCGAGGCTCTTTAATGGTGCAGATCATGCTCAGAGTTGGCTCTGCCATGAAGGGGTCGAGCCAGGCGGTGTCGGGGTCGGGCACCATCATCATGTCAGACTCGTTGATCGCCTTCCAGCCGCGAATGCTGGAGCCGTCAAAGGCTACCCCATCGGTAAAGCTGCTCTCGTCAATCTGGCTCTTGTGCAGGGTGAGGTGCTGCCAGATACCGGGCATGTCAATAAATTTCAGATCGATTAACTCAATGCCGTCATCCTCAATCCATTTCAGGATGTCTGCGGGGGTTGCCATGAACTACTCCTTAGCCTCGTTTAGCGTTCAAACTTCGGAAAACCGACTCGACAAGTTGCTGATGATGCCCTGTCTCTAGCGCCGGACTCCACTCCTTAAACCAGGGGAATGCCGCCAGGGGGTTAAGGCACAGCCAAACATTCGATTTCCAGTAGCATTCTGTCGCCACAGGCTAACCGACTATGCTGCCTCATATGGGCATCAGCTCATCTGAATCATCCTAGGGAGAGGGGTTAGCCGGTTTTGTATCATCTACTACTTTTTGTCAGGGAAAGCCAACAAAAGCCCCGACACATCCCATGATGTTTTGTAACAATTCGCTCATAAAGCCCCGTCTGTCGAGGGACTGTGGGACCCAGGGGTTTAACCCCCGTGGTATCCTTCTCTGAGGATAAAACCTGGTTTTCGCAGGGGTTAGAGCTCCAGGCCAGGGGCAGACCCTTGGGACTGCCAACGTTTATGAAATGCTGTTTGCCAAGTGAGAGTTGGGAGAAACCATTTATGCGGGACGCTGTCACCACGCTCATTAGAACCTACGACAACACCGGGCGCTACTTCGATAACAACGCCCTTGACTCAATTAAGTCCTACTTTGATAGCGGCCTCGATCGCATTAAGGCAGCGGCGGTCATTAGCGCTAACGCCGCTGGCATTGTTAAAGAAGCAGGGGTCACCCTGTTTGCCCAAGTGCCCGAGCTAATTCGCCCCGGCGGCAACGCCTACACCACCCGCCGCTACGCCGCCTGCCTGCGCGATATGGACTACTACCTGCGCTACAGCAGCTACGCGCTAGTGGCGGGCAACCCCGATGTGCTCGACGAGCGGGTGCTGACGGGGCTACGGGAGACCTACAACTCCCTGGGTGTTCCCATTGCTCCGACGGTGATGGGCATTCAACTGATGAAGGATATTGTGAAGGCTAAGGTGCAAGAGGCTGGGGTTGCCGACCCTGCTGTCGTCGATTTTCCCTTCGACTATATGACCCGATCGCTGAGTGAAATCAGCATCTAGGTTGTCCTCTACCTGTCAGGCTAAGGGGGGCTGAGCCATTGCGATGGTCGTTCCTATAATCGCTGTCTCGCCCCGGCCCTTGCCCCTGTGAACATCCTCCCCCTGGCATTGGGTATCGACTTTGGCACCTCTGGGGTGCGTGCCGCTGTGGTCACTCCGCAGCGGCATCTTTGTTGGCAGTATCGGCAGGGCTATCCTGACTTACCAGCTCCAGACAACTGGCGACAGGCATTGTTTGCGCTGATGGAGGCTATCCCTCAGTCGGTGGCTCAGCAGCTGGGCCGCATTGCCATCGATGGCACCTCGGCTACGGTGTTGCTGTGCGATCGCGCCGGAGCCCCCCTAACGCCTCCACTGCTCTACAATCAAGCCTGTCAGGCCGCGCTAGCAACGGTCAAAGCCCTCGCCCCCGCTCACAGCCCCGCCGCCAGCGCCACCTCTAGCCTGGCCAAGCTGATAGGGTGGCATCAGACACTGCCGCCCCACCTCTGGCAGCAGGCCACCTACCTGCTGCATCAGGCCGATTGGCTAGGGGCTCAGCTCCACGGCCAGTGGGGGCTGAGTGACTACCACAACAGTCTCAAGCTGGGTTACGACGTGGGCCTCTTGCGCTATCCCGACTGGATGCTGAATCAGCCCTGGAGTCGGCTGCTGCCTCAGGTGGTTCCTCCAGGGGAGGTAGTGGGTCGGGTGACGGCTGCGATCGCCCAGCAGTTTGGGCTGTCGCCCCAGTGCCAAGTCGTGGCCGGCACCACCGACAGCATTGCCGCCTTTCTAGCGAGCGGAGCCAGTGCCCCAGGTGATGGCGTCACCTCCCTGGGGTCAACCCTGGTGATCAAGCTCCTGAGCACCCACCGCGTCGATGCAGCAGAATACGGCATTTATAGCCACCGCTTCGGGGAGCACTGGCTGGTGGGTGGGGCCTCTAACAGTGGCGGTGCCGTGCTTGAAGCTTTCTTTGAGCGAGCGGCCCTGGTCACCCTGAGCCAGCGTCTCGACCCGGCAACGCCCCCCGACCTGAATTACTATCCCCTGGTGCGGCCCGGTGAGCGCTTTCCTGTCAACGATCCTGATCTAGCTCCTCGCCTCAGCCCCCGCCCTACGAATGATGAGACCTTTTTGCACGGCCTGCTGCTGGGCATTTCCCGTATAGAGCAGCGAGGCTACGACCTACTGGCTCAGCGGGGGGCATCGCCGCTGCGGCAAATCTATACCGCCGGCGGTGGTGCGGCCAACGAAACCTGGCGACAGATTCGGGCTGGCCTGATGCCGGTACCCATTAAAAACGCCGCCTCAGTTGAGGCGGCGGTGGGTAGTGCTTACCTAGCACTGGGGCTGCTTTAGCTAGTTAGCCTGAGGCGACTTCTGGAAAACTTTCTCCCTAACGGTGGGCGGTGCCCACCCTACGGTGGCTACAGTCTTTGAATGTAGCAGGGAGCTTATTTTCTAGAAATCTGCTTAAAACTCAGGGCGATCGCCCCCTAGCCCCAGCCTAGTAAACTTCCATTAGCCGCTACAGGTCAAACTGGTTGCCACGACGATATTGCATATAGGCGGCCACAAACAGCCCAGCCAGGGTAACAGGAATAAGCCCTAGAACGATGCCACTCAGTAACGGCTCAACCACGGTTAGACTCCTTTCTCAGCACAAATCTATAGATCTAACCATAGCATTAATCGCGGTCGGGCAAGAAGGCTGAACCCCCACCCATCTCTGGGGTTTCCCTGCTGATAGACCCCTTGAGCATCTGGCCCTTCACAAGCGTCATTTTCTCAAAGGAGGACGGAAGCAGCGTTGGGTAAGGGCGGTGGTGATGGCTTGAATGCAATTATCTTGACTGAGGATAAGTATTTTGGAGTCAATTACTTGGGCCTCTAGGTAGCGAAATGCTAAAGATTAGCCCAACTCTTTAGAGAGTCTTTGAATTTTTGCGCAGTTGTTGAAAAAGACCGGCTGATTGTGTACAGTGCTTGTGGACTGTATACAGAGAAGATTGTTGGCCATTTCTGGGGCGATTATTGAAGTCAAAATTTGGCTTTGAGTCCTAAGAATATTTGCCTTGACTGGGGCGATCGCTCTAGTCGATATCCCTGATTTGCTGAGGGATGGGGTTGTTTAGGTGGCTCTAATGCTGTCTGATACCAAATCCGATCCACCAAACCCCGATTTGAAACCGATACCTCGTCGGGTTATTGCACTGCAATGCCCCGACGAATCGGGGGGATACAGACAGGATTTGGTATGAGGAGTGAGCGTTTAGAGACTGATTAGTGATTGCAGTTTTGTGATTCTTTAGAATTTGGAAAGGGTTTATGCTCACTTACCTTCATCAACTCACTGGTCGGGCTGTTAAGGCTCTAGCGGCGAGCCTTTTGGTAGCAGCTTTAGTTTTTCTGAGTCTGCCGGGGGCTTCAACCCCGGCGTTAGCTGCCCCTAAAGGCACTTTGAGCGAAACCATGGATCTCACCATGACCAAAGCGGCTCAAGACTTCGTTGAAACTGTTCTAGACGACTATGCTGACGCCCTAGAAGGCTCGTTTAGTGAAGCGCTCAAGCCGCTCAAGTCGGTCACCAAAGACTTGAGTAAACAGTTAAGCAAAGCGACCGCTGACCCCGCCTCGATCAGTGCTACCACCTTGACCCCTAAAATTGATACGGCTAAAGCTGCTCTCGATACTGCTGCTGCTGCCTTCGATAGTTTAATAGCCGACACCGACACGTTTAAATCAACCCTAGGGGCAACGCCGACCCAGCTTAAAGAGGCCATTGATACCCAGTTGGGTACTCAGTTCGACGACTTACAAGCTGCCTTTGACACCGTATCTGCGGCGATCGCCCAGTTATCCGCTGATACCGCCGCCCTAGATGCTGATCCGACAGCGGCTACAGCTGCCTTTACTGAGCATGCGACGTTGCTTTCTGAAGCTATTGAGTCGGCTAAGACCACGATTTCTAGCTTTGGTGAGTAGGTCACGCTAGGTATGGTGCCTGGGCAAATCCGTGGACTGGTTAGGCTACGGCCTCTCCCAGAGGAGAGATTATGTATCTAACCTTGTCATGAAAGGCATAAGCGTTGTATTTGGTATCCAGTTTTACAGTTTTGTTACTATGAATGTGTTCTCGAAAGGAGGCACTTATGAAAAACCAAACGTCTAAAACCTGGACTGCTGATCAACTGAAAAACTTTAGCGATGCCCTAGGCAACGGCTATGTGCCCGGTATGAACGGTGCCGATGAGCCTAACCGCGATCGCTGGACGACCCAGCGTCACCTACAAGCTTCTGCAATGCGCGCCCAGGCTTACCTCTAGGTCGGTCGATCTAGCTGGAGCGCTGCTCTAGCGCTCAGCCGCTAAGTATTCGCGTGAATTGCTGTTTCCTGAGTCTGGGAAGCAGCAATTTTTATGGCTATTGTTTGAGCGTTTTACTGTTGTTTTGGTCTTGCCTCTGGTGGTGCTGACGGCAGGCCGTAACCAAGGCGCGGGCTACGGCGGGGCAGCCGCCCCAATGTAGGTGCAGGTAAGAGGCATGGACCTGATGCAGGTGCCAGCCGTCTTGGGCGTGGGACGAGGTGGCACCGTAGCGACTGAGATGAAAAACCGGTTGCTCTGGCTTGGTTTCAGTCTGAGAACGGTGAAACTCGTGCCCCCACACCTGTTGATTAGCCGACATCAGGAAGCTGGTCTGTTGGGACGTAGCTTGACGGTAGCCCAGGGTAAGTTTGCTGGTCATGCGCACGGTGGTTGGCAGCACCCCCACCATCGGCCAGGCGGTGGCGTCGAGATCGACTAGGGTGGTGGCCAAATACATCAGCCCCCCGCACTCGGCGTAGGTGGGCAAACCCTGGTGCAGCAAAGTTTTGAGTCGGGTTCGCAGGGGCTGATTGGCGGCTAGCTCGGCGGCAAACATTTCTGGAAACCCGCCGCCAAAGTACAAACCGTCGATGCCTTCGGGTGGGGCTTCATCCTTCAAAGGGCTCCAGGGAATCAGATCGGCCCCCAGGGTGGTAAGCAGGTCAAGGTTGTCGGGGTAGTAAAAACTAAAGGCGGCATCTTGGGCGACGGCCAGGCGGGGGCGGGTGAGTGAGTGCGGCTGTGGTTGAAAGGGTAACGGGAGAGAGGGAGAAGGGGGAGAAACAGACGGGGTAGACAGCAGGGGCATTAGCGCCGCCCAGTCGAAGCTGCTGTGGCCGAGGTCGGCTAAGCGATCAAGAATGGCGGGCAGTTGGGGCAGTTCAGCGGTAGGTACGAGGCCCAGGTGGCGATCGGGGAGAGCGATCGCCTGGTGTCGCCGCAATACTCCCAGAATGGGCAGATCGATGGTGGAGAGGGCGTCGGTAAGCAGGTCTAGATGGCGATCGCTACCCACCCGGTTGAGCACTACCCCCGCCAGACGCACGTGAGGATCTAACGTGCGGTAGCCATGAATAATAGCTAACACCGATCGCGATAGGCGACTGCAATCGACGACCAGCAGTATCGGCAGATTGAGAAGGCGAGCCACGTGGGCGGTGCTGGCTACGTCAGATAGGCCCGATGCACCGTCAAATAGGCCCATCACCCCTTCCACCAAGGCAAACTCGGCATCGTGACAGCGCTGGGCAAAGCAATGCCGCACGTAGGCTTCAGAGGTGAGAACAGGATCGAGGTTGTAGCAGGGGCGGCCCGTAGCCCGTTGGTGAAACATCGGGTCGATGTAGTCTGGCCCCACCTTGAACGACTGTACACGGGCAGATTTTTGGGCTAGGGCGGCCAGCAGAGACAGGGTAACCGTGGTTTTGCCAACGCCGCTGCGTTCGCCTGCAATCACCAGCCCGCCAGGGGAAATAGTTGTCGTCACCAGGGCAGCCCTCCGCTGTATACAAGCTCAGGGCTGATTCTAAACCCGATTTGAGCGCTCCAAGGGAGATTGGATATTGTGACTACCGATGGCCTAGGCGATCACCTGGTTGCGGCCTTGTTTTTTAGCGGTATACAGAGCTGTATCTGCTTTGGCAATAATTGTTTCTGGAGTTTGCCCCCAGGCTGGCACTAGGCTCGCAACCCCTATACTCAGCGTAATGTCATCGCTTATATCGGAGTCGCCATGGGGAATTTCGAGCGCTGCGATCGCCCGCTGGATCGCGACTGCGACTCTTAACGCGCCTTCTCTAAAGGTATTGCTCAAAACTACAGCGAACTCTTCACCGCCATAACGAGCAACCAGATCGGTTGGTCGTTGCGGAACTTTAGCGATCGCCTGAGCCACTTGAATCAAACAGGTATCGCCGACTTGGTGGCCATGTCTGTCGTTGTAGCGCTTAAAATAGTCAATATCAATTAGCAATAAAGCGAGAGAATTTTGTTCTCGCTGGTGTCGTTGCCATTCCAAGGTTAAATAGTCATCAAAACGACGGCGGTTGGCAATCTGGGTTAAGCCATCCAAGTTTGCCAATAATTCCAACTTATAGTTTGCTTCCTGTAATTGCTGATTTTTCTCTTGCAGAGCAAGTTCAGTTTGCTGACGCTTGGCAATTTCAATTTGCAAAATTCTCTGTTGCTTCTGAATGGTCAAGTGAGTTTCTAGCCGGGCTACGACTTCTTCAATCTGAAAAGGCTTGGTGATATAGTCTACGCCACCCGACTGAAAAGCTTTCACTTTATCAAAAGCATCGTCTAAGGCACTGATGAATAGAATAGGAATATTGCGAAGATCGGGGTCAGATTTAAAGGATCGACAAACTTGGTATCCATCCATTTCTGGCATTTTGATATCTAGCAAGATGATGTCTGGACGCTTCAACTTTGCGGTCTTAATCGCTCTTCTGCCGCTGATAGCGCTACGCACCGTATAACCGAGCTCAGAGAGGAGTTCGGTCAGTATCTTTAAATTTTCTGGCAGATCATCTACCAGTAAAACGTTGACTTTTGCTGGTGAGTCAGGATTCACTAAAGATGCATTGCTCAAGTTGTGCATGCTTTTATATCAATGTACTGCACGCCTAGGTGTTTGATTAGAACGTATATGCTTAAGGCTCAAAATCGTATCCTCTCTGAAGATTTTTTGCAAAAATTCATTACAACTGGGTGTCTACCAAAAACACTAACGTTTTTTTCACTCTAGAATACCTGCTACCAGGGCAGTTGACTGGAGTTACCTGTCCTTAGTGACGGGTCTTCGCAAGGTTATCTAGTTAAATATGGTTCCCAATCTGTCGTCACCGCGATCATTGCTGTTCTATTCCTGGTTCTCGATCGCAAGGCGAACCAAGGCAAAATGAGCGCTGGGCAGCTGGGCCATAGATAGACCTTCTCTGTTACCAACCTGCTGCTTTAGCGCCTTAATTGAGCAAGATTGTTTAACTACCTTTTCTTGTACTTACTCTGCTGGGTACCCTAGGTACAGTCCTAGCTTAGGGATAGCCATCAATGACATCACCTTCGCTACTGGAGCAGGCCAAGGATGGGGATGCAGGGGCGATCGCTGCCCTGCTCAGCAATTCGCTTAGGTCCAAGGGCATTACCGTACGGGCCGAGCGGGAGAGCTACACCCTACACCTGTGGTTTACCGCTAGCCCTGCCCCGGCTCAGGCCCCCACCGTCGCCTACGCCCGCCGCGTTATTGAGCGGTTGCAAGTGTCCAGCCTGGGCATTCTCAGCTTCTACGGTGAACAGACTGGCTTTGCCCAACCCGCTTGGCACGAAGAAATTGCCCTCCTCTCCTTAGACACTACTTCCTGTTCCACCGATAGTTTCTCCCCTCCCCCTGGTCTTGCAGCTAAAGCCCCTGAACCAGAAACCCCTAGACCAGAAACCCCTGGGTCTTTTCCCCCTCCCCTCATCCCCTCCTGCACTGCCAACCCCGCCGTCGTTAGCCGGGCTTACCAAGAACTTGGCCTTGCCCCCGGTGAACCCATGGCCCAGGTTGAGGCAGTGTACTTTAAGCGCCGGGCAGAGCTGTTAAAACGGGGCGATCGCGCGGCGCTAGAACCGCTCAAGTGGGCCTTTACCACCCTCAAAACTCACCTAGAGCAGGCGGCAGCCCCGGCAGTTTTCTCGGACGGTTCGGCAATCAATGTTCCTACCCTTGAACAAGGGACGGTGGGGCGATCGCAGCCCACCCTCTACCAAGCTCGACCTCAAGCTCGCCCCCAGGCGGCCCCGCGAGACGACACCGATGTGCTGTCCTTTAGCAATCGCTATAGCAATGGGCTAATCTTCCCAGCACTGATGGTGCTGGGTATGCTGATGAACGCCATGCCAATTGTGAATGGGTTGCTCTACGGTATCAAGATCTGGATGCACGAGTTTGGTCATGCCACCATAGCCTGGCTAGCGGGCCGCCAGGCGTTGCCGCTGCCCATTGGCTGGACGACCATCAGCCTCCAGCGATCGCTGTTTGTCTACTTTGGCATTCTCACGCTGCTGGGTTTATTGTTTTGGGTAGGGCGGCGCGAAGCCAAGCACTGGCCGGTGATATTGGCCCTGGTGCTGATCGTGGTGCAGTTTTATATGACCTGGCTGATTCCACGCGATACCTTTGACATGCTGTTTTCCTTCGGTGGCATCGGCGGCGAAATTTATCTGTCGGCCCTGCTGATGGTCGGGTTTTTCTTCCCGCTGCCCGACTGTTTTCGGTGGGATTTTTACCGGTTTCCAGTGGTGCTAGGAGCGGCTTTTTGCTTTTGGGGTCAAGTGTGGCTGTGGGGCCAAATCCGCCAGGGTAAGGCCTCTATTCCCTTTGGCAGTATGTGGGGCGACGTTGACCATGGCGATATGAATCAGCTGGTCAACTACCACAACTGGACACCGGGAGACATTATTGGCACCTACAGTGCGATCGCTCACCTTTGCCTATTTGCCATCATTGCCGTCTATGGCTACACCCTCTTTCGCCAGCACCGCGAAACCTTTGTCGCCTTGGGTCGCCAGTGGCTGCCCTAGCGATGCCACTCGGTGACGCCGCCGGGTTTGTCGATCAGGGTAATACCTTCAGACTGGAGCAGGTCGCGAATGCGATCGCCCTCCGCAAAATTTTTCGTCGCCCGGGCTTCGCGCCGCTGGGTCAGCAGCGCTTCGATGGCGCTGTCCGACAGCCCGCCCTGGGTGGATGTCTCAGCTTTGGGCTGGGCTTCCAGTCCCAGTACCTGGGCTAGGCACACCAAGGTTTGCCACTGCTGACGCAGGGTATCGCTGGCGGTGTCAGCCTCACCCGTATGGGTGATCAGGTTGCCCGCGCGGCGCAGATCTTTGGCCAGGTCAAACAGCACCGCCAGCCCGCCAGCGGTGTTAAAGTCATCATCCATAGCAGTTTGAAAGGCTTGGACGGGGTCGCTTTCCCGGTCAATCCGCATGGCAGCCGGATCCCCAAAGGCAGAATCTGAAGTATCGGCCCAGCCCAGCTTAGCTCCAAACTCGTATCCAAACAGCAATCCATCCTTCACAGTACCCCAGCTGGTCTGGGCAGCGGCGATCGCCTCATCGGTAAAGTCAACCGGTTTGCGGTAGTTGCCTTGCAGCAAAAACAGCCGCACCGCCATCGGGTCAGGGGCGCTTGGCCCATCCAGCAAGTCGCGAATGGTGGTGAAATTGCCGAGTGATTTCGACATCTTCTCGCCACCCACATTCACCATGCCGTTGTGCATCCAGTAGCGGGAGAGGGGGTGGCCGGTCACCGCTTCAGACTGGGCGATCTCGTTTTCGTGGTGGGGAAACACCAGGTCGCTGCCACCCACATGGATATCGATGGTGTCGCCAAGGCGATCGCGAATCATGGCCGAGCACTCGATGTGCCAGCCCGGTCGGCCCGGCCCCCAGGGCGACTCCCAGAAGGGTTCCCCTTCCTTGGCTCCCTTCCACAGGGCAAAGTCGAAGGGGTCCTGCTTGATGGCCTCTTCTGCCGCCACCCGCCCACTGGCCCCGGCCTGCATGTCGTCGAGCTTGCGCCCCGACAGCTTGCCGTAACCGTCAAACTTCCGCACGGAGTAATACACATCGCCGTTAGCGGGGTAGGCATAGCCTTTACTTTCTAACTCGCCAATCAGCCGCTGAATGCCGTCCAGGGTTTTGGTGGCGTAGGTGTACTCGTCCGCCTCCATGACATTGAGGCGGGCGATATCTTCGAGATACGCCTGGGTATAGCGCTCCGCCACGGTCTGCATGGTGGAATTTTCGGCCTTGGCGCGGTTAAGAATTTTATCGTCGATATCGGTAAAGTTCTGCACGTAGCGCACATCGTAGCCCCGCCACAGCAGGTAGCGCCGCACCGTATCCCAGGCGATGGAACTGCGGGCGTGGCCCAGGTGCGAGTAGTCGTACACCGTGACGCCGCAGCAGTAGATCTTGACCCGCCCCGATTCCAGGGTTTTGAGGGGCTCTTTTTTGCGGGTCAGGGTGTTGTAGAGAACGACGCTCATGATAAAAGTGGGCAACAGCGCAGAATGCCCATTATACAAGGGCGCTAACAGAACGATTCAACACTGAAACTGGGTGCAGCGCAACGGCAGAACGCTGTGAAGTAGACTAAATGCCTAATTCTTTCCGCCTAAATCACCGATGTCCCTGGCTACTCCCCTTGCTGTCGCTGACCTTGAGGCCTATTTTCAACGCATTGGCCACGAGGGTTCCCACGATCCTAGTCTGGCCACTCTGCAAGGCATTCACCAGCGCCATCCCCAGGCAATCGCCTTTGAAAATCTCAGCTCGTTTCTGGGTCAGCCGGTAGAGCTAGACCTGCCCTCGCTGGTGCAAAAGCTGGTTTACGGCGATCGCGGCGGTTACTGCTTTGAGCACAATGGGCTGCTGCGATCGGTCTTAACCAGCCTGGGATTTCAGGTTACGGGCCTAGGGGCGCGAGTGCTGTGGAACTTGCCTCCCGATACGCTGACCCCTCGCAGCCACATGGTGCTGCTGGTAGATCTAGAGGGGGAGCCCTATATCGCCGATGTAGGGTTTGGGGGGCTAACGCTAACCGCCCCGCTGCGGCTGGTGCCAAATCTGGTGCAGGAGACCCCCCACGAGCGCTTTCGTCTGATTGAGAACCATGGCCTATTTACACTCCAGGCGCAGATCGGCCCAGACTGGAAATCTCTATACCAGTTCGATTTGCAAGCTCAGTACCCCTGCGACTATGGAGTGAGCAACTGGCATGTCTCTACCCACCCCAACTCAATCTTTGTCAATCACCTGATCGCGGCCCGGGTTGAGCGCGATCGCCGTTACGGCCTGCGCAATACCGAACTAGCCACCCATTTTCTGACCGGAGTGACTGAAAAGCGCCCGATCGCCTCGGCGAGTGAGCTAGAAACCGTGCTGAGTGATATTTTTCAGCTAAAGCTGCCCAAAAACCGAGATTTTAGTCACTTGTTTAGAGACTAGGGGCGATCGCCAACTGTCTTGGTGAGCGCTGCCCCTCTACTGCTGACAGCACAGATAATACCGGCTAAACGATACCAGCTAACTGGGGGATTGGTTTGGCCCAGGTCAACCTGTAGACTCAGAGATGTAGTCAAATGCCCTAGGAGCCATGGTTAGTCGATCCAGCCTGTGTCGGATGTTTGTAGCCACGCTGATGGTGCTCACCCTTTGCCTGGGATGGGGCAGCCCCGCCCAAGCCACCAGCTACGATCGCCAAAACCTAAGAATGAGCGACTGGTCAAACCAAGACCTGCGCGGCAACGACTATACCCGTGCCGATATGGCCGAAGCCGACATGAGTCACACCAACCTGCGCGGCGTGCGGCTATTTGATACCACCCTGGCCCGCGCCAACATGGAAGGGGCCGATATGACCGAGGCTACTCTCGATGGAGCCCGCTTCTATCAGGCTAATCTCACCAACGCCATTCTGGAAGGGGCCTACGCCTTTGGCACTGACTTTCGGGGGGCAATCATCGACGGGGCCGATTTTACCGACGTGCTGCTCGACCCCAAAGTCAACACCATGCTGTGCGAGGTTGCTCAGGGCACCAATCCGGTAACCGGACGCAACACCCGCGATACTCTGTACTGCCCCTAGCCCAGTGGATGCTTAGCCGACTGGCTTGCAGACCAATTTGCACTAGTGCTTGGCGGGGTACTAGGTAAGGTTGTCAACAGACTCGTCTGGATAGTGTAAAACTGGGGTGAGAGCTGGGTTTCGGTGTACCAAAGCTGGTCGACTGACAAAACTCCTGAAACCCTTGTCCTACCGTAGGTTAGGTTGATCTAGGGAAACCCAACAAAACCGTTACTGGTGTTGAGTTTCACTTCGCTCAACGCCAACCTACCTTAAAACTTTTGTCAGTCAATCAGGTACCAACGTGGGAATGGCCCCCTCTCGGTCTATAGGAAATGCCTGCAAAAGCTACACATAATTAGCAACAATCCCAAAACAAGGTAGATTAAATTCTCTAAATTCCTGCATCATGTGATTGACAACGCTCTTATCCGTCTTCCGAATTCCCACAACTATTAATGAGCTAGAGGCATAGGATGTTAAAAAGCTAACATCTGAGGATTCTTGAAAACTAGGTGTATCGTAAATCACTAGGTCAAATGAATTATGCAGCTTCTGAACAAGTTGATTCATCTGATTGGATGCTAGCAACTTACTCGATCGGGATAAAGACTGCCCTGCTGGTATAGCAAAGAGATTTTCTGTATGTGGCACAGGCTCAATCGCATCCTCAATAGATAGTTCGCCAAGCAAAACCTCACTGAGCCCGCTCGAATTAGTCAAAGAAAGAATCTGATGAAGTTGAGGAGATTGGAGATTGGCATCCACTAGCAAAACACGCTGATTAGCTAGGAGAGCAGCCTTAGCGAGGTTTAAAGCTAGAGTAGACTTCCCATCCTGAGGACAAGCTGAAGCAATTACTATAGATTTAATCGACTCCGCCGAAGGTGAAAGACGGATTTTTGCATAAGCAGAGTTAAACGAGTTAGTAAAGGAGTAAAAATTAGCGCCATTTTTTCTATCTGCCTTATCAAGAAGAACAGCAGTAGAAGCTTGCTGTAGGCGCACAGCTTCTTCACAGTAGGGGATAGTAGCCAGAATCGGTAAAGCTGTCTCTTCCTCAAGATCTGCTAGATCGAGAAACGCATTTTTACTCCTATCAGTCAAAACGGCCCCGCCAATTCCTGCCATCAGGCCTGCAAATAGACCCAAAGCCATATTTCGAGGCAGCTTACCCTCTTCAGGAACTGGATTTCCATCTACATCTCTAGGAACCTGAGAACTAGAAATTAAGTCCCAAGGAAATTCATTCTGAGCAGCCTCAACTTGAAGTGTTTCTCTTTGAGCTAAAAGGCGATCTAGAGTCTGAGTAGCCAGCAGTAACTCACGCTGCAATTCAGCATACCGCCGTGCTATAGCCGGAAACTGCTGTACCCTCTGGCCAGCCGAACTGTTAGCCTGCTCAAGGGCATTGGAACGGGCCTGAAGCACTTGAATCTCATTCGCTGAATTGACCATTTGCTGAATTAGGTCACTGCGAATAGAATTTTGATAGGCGAGCATCTGGGGCCCATTTAATTCACCGAATGCAGATCCTAAAACTTCTCTTGCTCGTCTTTCTTGTAAAGAAGACAACTCATTTTGCTGATCCCGCAAAGCCTGTATCACAGGGCTAGCTTCATTATAGAAAGCAGATTCAACAGCAATTTGACTTTCAACTTCCTCTCGCTGCCTGAGAAGATTTTGATAACCAGGGTCTTCGCTTAAAGTAGAAGATGCGAGCGCTTGATTCGGGCTTAGGCCTAATTGTGTCTGCAAATTTCGGTAGAGAGTAACTTGCTCTTGAAGTAGCGAATCCGTTTGCATTTTCTGATTTGAAAGATCCGCGAGCTGAGTAGAAAGTTGTGCCCCCTGGGCTTGGGGATCAGTCAGCAAATACTGTTCCTGGAGCGATTGAATTTGGGACTGTAGCAACGAAACCCGATTCTCTAAGGCAGGCAGTTGTTCGTCAATAAACCTAACCCCCTCACTAATGCTGCTCTTGCGCTCTTCAAGGCTGTAGCGAAGGAACCGATTCGAAATCAGCTCCAAAACCAGATCTGCTCGCTGAGGATCAGAGTCTTCATAGGTCACTTCAAGAATCCTCGTTTCCTGCCCACCTATTCCTCCAACACCATCCCCAGAGCAACATCTTTCTACAGTTAGGCCTTTTCTGAGATCCCTCTCTCGAAAATCAGGAAAACTTGCCTGAACCTGCTCTACGACGTCAGACAGCAGACCCGAGCTTTGGAGAATGACCAACTGAGTTGCATAGTCTAGAGGGCTAGACTGTTGTCTTGCTCGATCATCTCCCCGAGCGACAACTCCAGGGTCCGAAAGCCTTCTCTCAGGAGTAACAGGTTCAACTAGCAACCTAAGGTTACCCTGATAGAGTGGCGCTGCTGCAAGGCTAAGCCAGTAGGCTAAACCTGTTGTCAGGGCTGTAGCGCCAAGTATTAGCAAAGCATTGCGACGAACAATACGTAGCAAGGGACGAAAATTGATACCCTGCTGCTCGCTGGCTTCGCTACTTGAACTTTCTAATGGGGTTGATTGCAACTGAGCCGGCGTGTGGCTAGCCATCGACTCATAAGAACTTTGAACTATTTCCATCCCGCCCTCTTACCTATTATGAATAAAAACAATAAAAATACGTATTTACTTAAAGCCCTAAAAAAGCAAGTAGAGCACCCATTCCAAGCAGCAAAAAGTTCTTTGATGAATACTAGACAACCTTACTTGAAGATTCGCCATAAAAACAGGAATAGGCTCACCTCACCAATTACAGCTACCTAGGCGTTTCGATCATCCATATCATCGGTTTGATTTACATGAAAATTTCGTTGAAGAATCTTATATGCTTTGTACATTTTACAGCCACACCCGCCAAATTTTAAATTCTCAAGATAACTTCAGGCAATCTACGTCTGCACATGTTTTTCTTGAAAAGATATATCAATCAGCAAAGCGTCAGAAGAGAAGCTAATGTTTGGTCAGCAGTCTTGTCAGGTTAAAAATTATGACATCACGGGGAGGACAGGGGTTCGAGCAGAAATCTATTTGGCTAGGTTGGCCATGGCAACTGTCCTTTAAGCACCTCAAGTCGGCCAAAAAAACAATCAACTAAAAAGTCTACCTTTAAAGCCCGTTAAAGAGGGATTTCATCGTTTTTGTCAAGAAGATGTCTTTTCCTCCTTAAAAAAAGGAAGCGATGGGTTGCATCAGCAAGGAGTCATAGCGATTTCTTGGCTCAAAGAGGAGATATATACATACAGTGCCTAAGGATAAAGAACTTTGGGTTAAGGAAACACCGAGCCAAGAAAGCTTGCGAGCTTCTTAGTTATTGTTATTGTTGAGAATATTGAAGATTCCCAGGACTTGAAAGATTGGATTGATAACTGAGTTAATAGCCCCTCCAACTAAACTTAAGAAATCTGAGGTTCGTGCTAGATTACTAGTAGAGATTAAGACAATATCACCTTCGCGGAGTGCTGGATTAGTCTCTTCATTTAAAGGCTCTGAGTAATCGACCTGAATAATACGGTTTACTACTGTGCCATCAGGATTTAGACGAATCAGATTTGCTGATCCGGACTTTGCTCTAGGGTTGTCAAAACCACCTGCGGCCAAAATAGCCTGATTAAGAGATGAATTAGGTCTAAGATCGACCAGCCCAGGTGTCTTAACTTCGCCAGCAATATTTATAGCTATGCCGTCTGGAGAAAAGTTTGCGATCGCAATTCTTTGAGCTTCAGAGGGGTCAAGAACTGTAGCTGTTGGAACCAAAATGGTGTCACCATCACGCAAAGTAAAATCCTGAGGCGCATTTTCACCTTGCAATAGCGCCCATAAATCTACGTTCAGATTTCGTGTGGAACCATTCTGATCTAAGCGGCGCAGCTGAACGTTCCTAAGATCTGCCTGCTGCTGTAATCCACCCGCAGCTTGAATAGCTGTAATGACAGTGGGCCAGTCATTAGGATTACCTCCCACCTCAGCTAGACCACCCCCGACCCCCTGTTCACGAGGTGTAAGCGTATAGGAACCAGGACGTTGGATCTCTCCTGCGACAACAACTCGTAAAGAGCGAGGGCTAACTAAGGTAACCGTAACATTAGGGTTTTTGATAAAGGGAGCATAACTAGACTCAATTTGAGTTTCAGCCTCCCTAATGGTCAGGCCATCGACACGTACTTCACCTACCCAAGGCAAATTCAATCGTCCATCCACGGGAATGATATACCTTTCCCGTTCAAAAAAGTCTGGATCGACTCCAAAAAGCCTAATTCTAATTTCATCGCTTCTACCTAGCCTATAAGCATCTTCAATAGGAAATCTGGGTTCTCCCACCGAGGCTTCGTTAGCTCTTGGAGCGTCTAGTCTTATAGACTCTTGAGCCTGCGTGGGCACAGGAATAAAAATAGACGACAGAACCAGTAAGAGCACTATCCTAAAGGGAAGTTTCAAGCCATTCTTATGCAGTCCCAGAATTCGCTGAAAATTAGAATTTAAGTCACGGTGTTTCATATTCTTCAACTTTTAAGCCTTCCCAAGAAAGCAAATAAGATTTAATTAATGAACTCTAGAATTTTCTAGTCTTAACTATTTTACCCGGAATACCTACGACTGTGCATCCTGATGGAATGCTATCCAGGACAACTGCATTAGCGCCTACATTGACGTCATCACCAATATGAATGTTCCCAAAAAGCTTGGCTCCCGCACCGACATTAACACGGCATCCTAATGTAGGGGCTTCTAAAGGTTTGTCTAAATGTCTTAAACCTATAGTCACACCCTGCCGAATAATGCTGTCATCGCCAATAATACTGTTCCCATGTATAACAATACATCCCTGATGTTCAATAATTACTCGGCGACCCAGTTCAACAGTGTAAGGCAGTTCAATTCCGTAGGTGTTTCGAACCTTTCGATACATCATCCGATATAGCAAACTCAGAGGAGCTCTCAAGAGCTTTATTTTGATACCCATTCGCCAAACACCAAAGCGATGAGCAAAAACCGCACGAAACCCAGGTTTTGTCCAGTCACAACCATGTGCAACCCAATCTTCCTTAATCTGTTCCCATAAAGTACTTAACGATAAGTACTGATAATCTACCTTAGGACTAACCTGAGCCCTAGATAGGGTGGAGGAAGTATCAGGTAAGTGGGCCATACGTTGTTGAAGTAAGTTTGCCTGAAAAACCAAGTAAGATTGAGTTAACAAAGAGAAAAATTTTTAGAGCGATGAACTTCAGTCATGGCAATAAAATTTCGTTAAGAATTCAACCTCAAACCTCGGAATAAAAAACTATTGCGTAAAGAATCCCATAATAGGTAGGGAGGATCTTCATCTGGCTTTCGTTGTATAAACCGCCGCAATCGCCAGCTTGCAAAGCCTATGATCCATGCTATATCTGCAATTACTAAATAGAGTGAGCCGTAATTTTTCAAGAAGTAGCGATATCGAGAGTCAAAAACATACTTAGGCCTGCGTTTAGGTGGTTTTTTTGTATTAGTAACACCAGAACTTTGACCAACCAAATGTACAACATGACTCTCGGGCACATACCAACATGGCCATCCGGCACGATTAGCTTGAAGACAAAAATCCATCTCCTCGTAATACATAAAGTAATCTTCGTCCATTAAACCTACCTGTTCAATGACCTCCTGCCTAATCATCATGCTGGCTCCAGCAACCCAATCAGTGGTACAAGCAACCTCTGAAACAGGCGGGGCAACAATCCACTTAGAGAGAACTTTAGAAATTAGGCCTAGACGCAGCCCACCATCAAATTCGCTCCAGATTGTGTGAAAGCGAAAAGCTGAACATTGAGGAGTGCCATCCGGATCTTCCAGACGACTGCCGGCAATTCCAACTTTGGAGTTTTGCTCCATAAACTCTACCAAAGCTCGAATTGCACCAGGTCGAACTACTGTGTCGGGATTTAGTAGCAGCACATAAGGTGGTAAACTTCCCCCAGCTAAGGCTTGCCGGATCGGGAAATTACTGCCGTAGGCGAATCCTCCGTTGCGTTCTAAGGGCATAAACGTCGCCCATTCCCAGCCTTCTTTAGCGATTACCCCCGCAATTCTCTCATTTGAATCGTCGCCTGAGTTGTTATCTGTTACTGCAACTCGGAGGTTAGGTAAATCTTTAACCTCGTTCACCAAAGAGTGCAGACATTCAATCGTCAAATTGGGAGTTCGATAGTTGAGAATGACTACAAGCACAGCAGGAAGAGAGGCCGGATCAGAATAATCCGTCTTAGTAGATTCAGCTTGACCAGGCAGTTGCTTACTAAGCATAAAAACTAACTGTGATTCCAAAAAATTACGGTAACTAATAAGCGATAAAATTTTAGTGATTGCCCAATAAGACCAATGGCCTCAAAATATAAATTTTCGGCACCAATCTAAGGAAAAGCTTCTATGCACTAGGTTTTATCAAGATTTCAAGCTTCTCTTATATAAGGCCATCTTTAATTTAAATAGTATTACTTGTATTCAATAATCTGCTTACTTCTTCCCGTTAAGCGATTCCAATGAAATATAAGTTGCCCTTGCACACCTGGAAACTTTCCTAAAACACAGGATGTTGCATATAAAACAGCGTCCCTTCTTTTAAATCCATGCTGCTGTCCATATCGATAAATCTTATATATGCATAGCGGATACAAACTAAGCAACAGCAAACTTAGCCCTTGGGTATAAAATATCAGAGATAGAGAAACAATGGGTACAGCTAAGCCCCATATCCAAATACTATAGCTTTCCTTTACCCAGTGCCGTTCGGGTAGTTGACCATGTAGCCAAGCCCCTTCTGCATAGGCATGTCCTGCCCGCTGAAAACGTCTCCACCACTGACCGACATTATACATCTGAGCATCGTGAAGGGTCATATCAGCATCAATGCGGAAAATCCTCCAACCTTTTTGGCGAAGTCGGACACACAGCTCAGGCTCTTCACCTGCAATTAAAGTAGGATTAAACCCATTCACTTGATTGAATGCTGTTACTCGTACAAGGGCATCACCTCCGCAAGCATTCGTCTCTCCAATCGGAGTATCCCATTCCAAGTCACATAATTTGTTATAGACGGATTCATCGGGATATCTCTCTCGACGGCGACCACAGGCAACTGCAAGAGAAGGTTGTTCGTCTAGCACTCTCACCGCTTGCTCAATCCAACCTTGCACTAGCTCACAGTCTCCGTCGATGAACTGGATATAGTCTAGGTTAGGGACTGACTTTAGCAACTGCTCAAATCCGGCGTTCCGTGCACGAGCCGCAGTAAATGGAATTGATAAGTCAAGGCTAACAACGCTAACACCCAAGGACCGAGCAATATCAAGACTGTGATCGGTAGACCCTGAATCAACATATAAAACATGAGATGCTTGGGCGATCGCCGAAGTTAAGCACTGCCGCAGGCGTTCGCCTTCGTTTCGCCCGATTGCAATCAATCCTACCCTATCCACGATAATCACTCCTAGACACTGAGTTGTTGAGCTATCTTTAGAAGTCACAACTCCATCTAGTTATCAATGTTACAGAAGAAAACACTTAGCCAAGGAAGTCACTTGAGGAAGTCCATCAAAGCATTATATTTTAGTGAACTTTCTTGATCGACAAACTGATGCGTGTCTGGTTACGGGAACGAACCGGTTGCTGTCAACCCTGCCACAAGGTTTTCTGATGTCGCCTACCAAAGCTTGAATAGCGTTCAGACGGTAATCCGCTTGCGGTAGGATGTGGCTCAGCCAGACCATGACCCGATGGCCAAAATTCAGTCCTTGCCAGTTCCCATAGATCGGGAAGTCGTCGTCCAACAGGGGTTACACGTTCATCCGCTTCAGCTGGGCCAGCAGCAGAGGAATATCGTCAACTCTTTCCATGTTAATGGTTAGAGGGGTATCCATAGCCCAAATGCAACCAATTGGCTGACCTCATTCAAAAATGAGCGCACCGTAAGCCTTTACGGCACTACTGGCCTTGCGGGTACACCCAGCTCGATTACCCGATTAGCAGCTCCTCCTCTGGGTATTGAATAGCTGAGGGTTTGGGATCGCCCAACAGAGCACCCATAAACAACAAGATACCTACCCGGCCTAGGTACATGGTGACAATAATCACGTATTTGCCAAAGTCGGATAGTTCACCGGTAATGCCGGTGGAAAGCCCGACGGTGGCAAAGGCTGATACCGACTCAAACAGAACGGTGATAAAGCTTAGATTGGGGTTGCTAACGGCCAGCAGTGCGGTGGCACTAACCACGGCTAACCCCGACCCAACGACCACAGCAATAGCTTTAAGCACGCGACTAGTGGGAATTTGCCGCCGAAAGCAGAGCACTTGTTCTTTGCCTTGCAGAGCCATACGAGTGCAGGCGATCAAAATTCGAATGGTAGTTGTTTTAATACCGCCACCTGTACTGCCGGGGCTGGCTCCAATAAACATCAAGGCAATCATGATAAATAGCGAGGCATTGCCCATCGCTCCAATGTCAGTGGTGTTGAACCCAGCTGTGCGGGCAATAACTGACTGAAACCAAGCTAGCAGGAGCTTGAAGGGGACCGTAGTTGGGCCTAGGGTGGCTGGGTTGTTGAACTCAGTGATAAAGAAGGCGATGGTGCCAAGTGCCAACAGGACAGCGGTTGTGCTGGTAACGACTTTGAAATTGAGGGAAAATAGGCCCCGGCAGCGATTGCCCGCCAGGCGATTTCTTACCCAGTTGAGCAACTCCATAATTACCTGGTAGCCAATGCCGCCAAGAATCACTAGGGCGGTGATCACCGCGTTTACCCACGGGTTAAGGGCATAGCCGACAAGGCTGTCTTCAAAGAGGCTAAAGCCGGCATTGTTAAAGGCGCTGATGCTGTGGAACACCGATAGCCACAGCCCATAGCCGGAGTTGTAGTCTTGGCTAAACACGGGATAGAGGCAAAACAGGCCGGTGAGCTCAAACACCAGAGTCATGCCAATGATGGAAAGAATTAGGGACTTGCCGCCAGCTAGGGCGGTGTTGTCCATTGACTGCTGAATGGCTAAGCGCTCCTTGAGGCCTAGCCGTCGCCCCAGCAGCAGCACTAAGAACGTGTTAGCAGTCATGTAGCCCAACCCACCTACTTGAATGAGAGTGAGAATTACGGCTTCGCCGAAGGCTGAGAAGTAGCTACCGGTATCGACGACAATGAGGCCAGTGACGCAGACGGCGGAGGTTGCTGTAAACAAGGCCACCAGGGGATCGTTCCACTGGCCACTGGTGGTAGCAAAGGGCAGCAGCAGCAGCACAGTACCGACGGCAATCAGCACTAAAAAACCGAGGCATATGGTGCGTGGAACCGTCATCTTCATAGGCTGGGCATCCTGCCAAGGGTGGGGAGCGGGGCAACCCTATATTTCCACGAGTTGACGCTCTCGGCCACTATGACGCAAGATTTAACCGGCTAGCTCCGGTGTGGGGCAATGTTTTTTGTAGTTGAGGTGCTATGGCTAATGCCCTGTACGGAAAAATTCAGACCTTCTACGATGAAGCCTCTGGTCTGTGGGAGCAGATCTGGGGGGAGCACATGCACCACGGCTACTATGGTGCTGACGGTCGCCAGCGTAAGAACCGTCGTCAGGCTCAGATTGATCTGATCAATGAGTGTCTGAGTTGGGCGGGAGTAACTGAGGCAAAGGATATTTTGGACTGTGGCTGTGGTATTGGCGGTAGCTCGCTGGAGTTGGCCACTCGCTACCAGGCCAAGGTTACGGGGATTACCTTGAGCCCGGTGCAGGCTCAACGAGCGATGGAGCGGGCTCAGGCGGCTAATTTGGGGGAAGAAGTGCCCCCTTGCGCTGGGTTTCAGGTGGCTGATGCTTTGGATACTCCCTTTGCAGATCAGAGCTTTGATCTGGTGTGGTCGATGGAGAGCGGAGAGCACATGCCTGACAAGGTAGCTTTTTTGCAGGAGTGCTATCGGGTGTTGAAGCCGGGGGGCAAGTTGCTAATGGCGACCTGGTGTCATCGTCCGACGACTTCGCTGGCGGGGCCGTTGACTTGGCTAGAGCAGCAGCAGCTTAGCTGGATCTATCAGGTGTATGGTTTGCCTTATGTGATTGCGCTGCCTGACTATGAGGCGATCGCCCGCAATTGTGGCTTTACTAACCTGACCAGCGCCGATTGGTCTCTGGCAGTGGCCCCCTTTTGGGATGATGTGATTGCCTCGGCTCTCAGTCCGGAAGGTGTGGCAGGCTTACTTAAGGCTGGTCCCGGTACGTTGCAGGGGGCCCTGGCTTTGGGGCCTATGCGCCAGGGATTACAAAGCGGTCTGATTCGCTATGGTTTGCTCTGTGCAGTACGATAGCAACGCATCAGGAACGCACTAACGATGGGGGCAAGGCTTAAAAAAAGGAGGGTTCGCTGAACCCTCCTTTGAGCTTTGAGTTTAATTAGCTTTGGGGCAATTTTGCCCTCTAGCCAGTAGTCTACTGAGGCCGGGCAGCGGGGCAGTCGATGGCCCGCACAGCAGCGGCAGCGGTATAGTCGCGCAGGGCGTTGGTGTTGGGTGCAAAGTTAGTGCCTGTCTCGTTGAGGGGAGTGGCGATCGCACATACCGCCGCCATTTGCCGAATGGCGTTGGCCCCCCAGTGGCCACTGATGTCGGTAAAGTTAGGGGGATTAGCGATATTGGGCACCAGACCGCCAGTGGCAGGATCGAGACCGGGCACTGGCGCGGTGCTAGTGGTGTCTCCTGCACCAGCATTGGCGCGCACTAGCGCCACCCGGTACATCATGGCCATGAGCTCGGCCCGAGAGACATTGTCGGTGGGGCGGAAGTTGCCGGTGCCAGCATCGCCACTGACAAACCCTAACTGCTGTGCCTGACGGATCTTGAGGGCACTCCATCGGTTGGCTGCCACATCGGGGAAGGGCGCTCTAGACACCTGTTGATCGGCTTGGGCAATTACCGAGGTGGGCAAGATTCTGGCTGCGGTTTCAATGATCACCGAAACCGCTTGCTCCCGAGTCAGTGGCGTAGTGGGCCTGAAAGTATTGTCTTCAGCGAAGCCAGAGATCACACCGAGACCAGCAGCACGGGTGATATCAGCAGCGTAGCGATTCCCCTGAATATCTCGGAAGGCCGGTGCTGGAGGCGGGGTGACGGGAGGCTGACCAGTGCCAGGCCCAGGCCCAGGGCTGATAGCAATACCCTCGTTAGCCTGTAGCTGAGCTAGGGTGGCATCGTTGGTGAAGTAAACAAGGTGAGAGCTTACGATTTGCCCACCGAAGGTACGCTTAGCCAACGACCAGCCAGGGTTGAGGGTAATGCGGGCAAAGCCAGTCGAGCTAATACCGTTGGTGCGGCCAATCGTGATGCGGTTGCGCGAAACAGTGCTCGGCGCAAACTGTAGCAGCAAGTCGCCATCCCGCTGGTTAACCTCAAAGCGAGCCCCGGCAACATCTTGACCATTTAGGCGAATGGCATAGCCATTACTATCGCGTTGGAGGCGACAAACACCTGAGAAATCAAAGGTATTCCAGAGGGCATTGATTTCGGTACGCCCACCGACGGTGTTGGCCACACTCCAGCAGGGGGGATTCGGTTGAACTTGCTCAACGATATAAAGCCGGTGGGGCTGAGCTGCACTACCCGGTACAGAAACCACTAAAAAATTTGCTTCGTTAATAGCGATCGCATCGAAGGTCTGGGCTAGCAACGTGCCGGTTTGACCAACTGCAGACTGGATGGGGGTATGGTTGTGGGCAACGGCCTGCCCTGCCCCACCTAGTACCCCAAGGGTGGCTGCAGTCAAAGCAGCCGCTTTCAACATTGACATAAAATACATTGTCACCCGTCCTAGATAGCGATGTGTGATGGGGGGATAGAGTCTTTACCTTAACGCTGGCAATTGAGGGCAAACTTGGAACTTCAACCACTTATCAGACCGTCTGATAATCAGGATGGCGGCCTGACCTCTGGTGCTAAGCCTGATTTGTCCAAACCTAAAAACCAAGATTTACCAGGGTTTAAACAACCCTTGCTCCAAGGCAACGACTAGCCCTTTCATAACCTGAGCAGACCCCGTAACCAGAGGCTTATGGGGCTGCTCAGCCTAGAAAAGCCGCCATTATTGTAGGGGTATCCTTGGTATGGAACCCTACTTTTTGCAGTATTTACTTAGGATTCGTTGCAAAACCTCAAGTTTTTCTCGATTGATCCGGGTATGATCAGTGCCCCTAGACTAAGGGCAGGAGGGATAATCCTTAGGTTTCAGGTTTCAGGGATTGGTCAACGAGCTCCGTCACCTCCACCCTAGAACCTGGAACCCTTGCCCAGAGTAGTTATGATTTTTGCTGGCTGCTAGCTAAAGCTGAAAATCGTCTAAGGACGGAGAAGATAGCCCAGCAGGGGTAATAGCTCGGCTAACTGAGGTTTTGTAGCTCTCTTGCTGAGTCATCATGTCAATGGTAATGGCCTCAAACCAGGCCTCTAGGCAGCCTAAAGGTACTGTGAGCTGTAGGCTGCCTTCAAGCTGCCCCTGGCCGTTGGGCAGCAGGTTCATGAGTTGGCGCGGTTCGTCAGCTAGGGTGCGAGTTTGGGGATCAGTGATCCAAACTTTTAGGTACAAACGGTTTGGGTGAAAGGGCACCCGCAAGGTCACGACTATCGGGTCACCGGCAATGAGATCGCCCTCTGGCAAGTCCAGACTTGGCATCGGTGGTGTGACTGTCTCGGCTGCATCCCCTGATTCCTTAGCTAGATTAGGGGATAGGGCCGTTTTTAAGTCAATCAGAGTAGGATCTTCGTCCTCGTAAATCACCACTTCTCCCGCAAAGGGAACAAACTGTGGGGTGGCCTCCAGGGGCGCTTCAGAAGCGGGAGTGTCTCCAGGGTCAACATCGACGGTGGCCCGGTTGTCTACGGCCTCCTGCTGAAGATTGACCGCTAGCTCATTGAGTCGATTCCAGAAGCGGTCTTGCAGCTTCAGGTCTTTAAAGCCCATGGCCTCATGGGAGATGAGCTGAGGTGCCTGGTTTTGAGCTTTTGAGCGAACGGTAAGCGATTGCTCAGCTAAAACAGCCGCAGGGTCGTCGGTCTGTTGAGGGGAGGCTAGGGGAGGCAAACTTAGCCCCCGCTTGGGCGCTGGGTTAGTTAGGTGACCGGTTATCGGAGCAGTAGAGCCTTCCTCTGCCTGGACTGGCCGAGGAGAAAGCTTGGTGCGACCCACGAGGGGAAGAGAGGGCTGGTGGGCCGCAGCTTCGTAGGAAGAGGGATAGTAAATCTTTGGAGGTAGCCCTGGACTGCTGCGGGGCAAGGTGAGAATTGGCATTTTCCGAGGGGGCGCTCCCCGGCTCACAATATCCCAGGTTTTGAGGTCGGGGGCAGGGGGGCGTGGTGCAGTCTCATCGGCATCTAGGTCTAGATCGTCAGCCGGAAACACAACGTTCAGGTCGGCTTTGGTCTCAGCTTGGTTGGCGATCGCATCGAACAGCAACGCCACATCTACCGTGACCGTAAACCGCTGCACCGCCACTACCTCAGTACCTGCTAACAGTCCCACTTCGCCCAGCAGTAATCGGGTAGACAACCCAGTGGGCACCGTCACTGTAAGCATCAGGCGAGCGGGTAGACCGGGGGTGGCTACGGGAGCTGACTCTAAGGCTAGGGTCGCGGTTGTTTGGGGGTCTGACAGGCGCATAATCAGCGTGAGCAGATCGCGGGGAGCGCCTGCGGCCTGAGCGGTCACCGTGGCGGTTAGCTCCAGCAGCTCCCCCTCGCTACCCAGCAGGGCCGTGTGGGGTAGGGTCAGAGCATAGGGCAAGACCTGGTCTGAAGCATCAGCCGCCAGCTGAATCTGAAACGCATCCATAGCGGCGGCAACAGCCCGGAGATCGAGGGCAGGTGTAGCGTTTGACGGCGGATGGGCGGCTATAGTACCCCCAGGTAGCTGGTCGGCGCTCATGGCCCCTAGACCAGTACTACCGTCGTCGGCAAACCAGTCGTCATCATCGACAGAGTCTTGGGCAACCACCCGCAGCTGCACGGCATAGCGCCAGGGTTTAGGCGTTTCTTTAGTCCTTTCTTTGGCTGAGGCGGTGCTGCTCTGCTCCGCCTCGGCTGCGCTAGCACATTGAAGGTCCCAGATGCCTTCGCCCAGGCGAGTGAAGGGCATGACTACCATTAACCCGTTGTTGTTGATTTCTCCCTGGCGGCGCAAAGTGCGTCGTTTAGGGGTTGGCTTAGGGGCATTGGCGGTTAGTCTGTCTCCTTCGGGAGACAGCTGACTAATTTGAATGTGCACCGGAGTATTGGTCTGACTGGTATGGACCATCACCCGGTAGCGACCCTCTAAAATTTCTACCTGAGCGGTATCGAGGGGCAACCAGCTTTGGTCTCCCTCCTTTTGCAGCAGAAATTCCCAATACTCCATAGTTCAAACCCCAGTTCAAGTCCTGAGTTGAAAGCCTACTGAGAGACCCGCCACCCATGATGCTTCAGGATACTCCCTAGAAGCAAACCTGCACTGTTCACCTGGCAAACCTGCAGGAACTAATGGTAACAAGGCCTACATTTTGACAGAGATAGCTTTCTGCCTCCCTATAGAGGGTAATGGTATAGCTTCTTTCTAAGCTGTAGAAGTAACTCCTCAGGAGACGATTACGCTATGTCTATTGAAGATAGAGCCAAAGCAACTGCCAAAGATGTAGAAGGCAAAGTTCAAGAAGGTGCCGGTAAGGTAACTGGCGATCGCGAAGCCCAGGCTAAAGGCAAAGCCAAGCAGGCTGAGTCTGATGTTCGCCACGGTGTAGAAGACGCAAAAGACAACGTCAAGCGAGCCATTGACTAATTGATTAAGCCTTACTGCTGTTGAGGTTAAATAACCTCGCTTAAGGTTCCGATCCCCAGGGGGTTGGAACCTTTTTTGGTTGGCCAAATGGCAGTCCCTTACACCGAGGTTTGTCCTTGATGTTTCCAGGTTGTCTAACCCCAAGCTTAGAGGAAAAAGCGCCTAGAGCGACGAAAGCTGCCATCTTTGCGTTATAGATTGCTAGACCTTGCCCCCAGTTGAGGTTGTCGTATTTCCCCAGTCAGTAACTAACTGCCTAGGGTAGTTTGCAAGAGAGCCTCAGAGGCTCGAAAGCCAACCAAAACAGCTTGACCATCTTTCTCAAATAGAGGCCGTTTCAGCAGCATGGCGTCTTGGCTGAAGGCCTCAATCCAGTCAAGATCGCTCCAAGTTTGTTTTTCGTCTCCGAGGGCTCGGTACGACTGCCCTGACGTGTTACGCATGGGTTTGCTGCCCAGGGCCGCTACCCAGGCAGCAATGGTAGCCTGGCTGGGCGGATGCTCTTTGGTATTGACGAAGTCGTAGGCGATCGCATGGCTATCTAGCCATTGCAAGGCCTTCTTACAGGTGCTACAGGTGGGGATACCGTAAACGGTCAAAGCCATTGCAAGGCCTTCTTACAGGTGCTACAGGTGGGGATACCGTAAACGGTCAAGGCCATGGAAAAGTAAATCAGCGATGATTTAAGGAGTAAGCGCCAAAGAGGGTGATTAACGCTAGAAACGCCCTGGTAGGCCAGGACGCTTCTTAAGGGAGTCTTAATATCTGAGCAGATATTTGACGGGGTTTAGGTGTCGTACACCCGGCACTCGTCGGCCTCGGGATTGCTGTCACAGTAGGCTTCTAATGAAGTTTTGTCGGTGCCTTTCTCGCGCTGGTGTGAAGCCTCAGCTTGAAGCTCTTCTACAGCATCCCAAGCGGCGGCACACTCTTGGGAGCTGCTGCCGGAAGTATCACAGGCCGCACGGGCATCTTCGATTTCTTTCTCAATGCGCTCTTTGATGTTCTCGCTCATATCCGTCCTTTCTCGTGTGTAAACAACTACCGTGGGGACTGCGGCCTAGAGAATAATCTCAGCCCATCCGTTGATTTGGATAAGACTATTTCGACTTCAGGCCTAGTATACTTCACCCGTTTAGATGGCCTGGCGATGAAAACCGCACCCCTTGAGGGAGGGTATCGTCCTTGACGGTCGAGGCTAAGACCTCGGCTATCGCCTGCACTAACTTCAGTATAAGTACCTATCAATTATTTTACATGGCTTCACAATGGTGGGGGTAACTGCTGAACATTGTGCACCGGAGCCGATTTACTGGGGGAATGAGCAATCCGATCTAGACTGGAACCACGAGAAGAGGGGGCATACCCGATGAGCGACATTCCCCAAAAACCCAACCCCACCATGGAGTGGGCCAACGCTGTGTCTACCTGCCCGTCGTTGGAAGGGGCAGTGAAAGACGTAGTAGCCCAACTTAAGGGTCGTTTGACGGCACCCCCTACCCTGGGTTTGGTGTTTATTTCATCGTCGTTTACGAGTGAGTTTGCCCGTCTGCTGCCTCTGCTACAGGACTTGCTGCCTTTGCCGGTTTTGGTGGGGTGTAGTGGCGGCGGCATTGTGGGGATGGACGCCCACAGTCAGCCCCAGGAACTGGAAGACACACCGGCACTGAGTCTGACCCTAGCGGTGCTGCCGGGGGTGGCGGTGCGGAGCTTCCATCTGTCGGCAGACAATTTGCCCGACCTAGATAGCCCCCCAATGGCCTGGGCGGAGTTGATCGGGGTGGCCCCAGAGGACAACCCGCAGTTTATTTTGATGGCCGACCCCTTTTCGTCGAGCGTGACGGATCTGCTGCAGGGGCTAGATTTCGCCTATCCCAGTGGGGTAAAGATTGGTGGTCTGGCGAGTGTCGACGGGTTCAATCGCCACAGCGGTCTATTTTGCGATCGCACGTTGCACACCGAAGGGATTGTGGGGGTTGCTCTCTCGGGGCCGGTGGTCTTAGATGCCATTGTGGCTCAGGGGTGCCGCCCGATTGGTCCGGTCTACCAGGTTGAGAAAGCTGAGCGCAACATTTTGCTATCCCTGGGTCGTCCTGAGGAGGGAGAGGCGGTGCGTCCCCCTCTGGAGCTATTGCAGGATCTATTCGAAACCCTGTCTGAGGCCGAGCGCAAGCTGGCCCAGAGTTCTCTCTTTATTGGCATAGCCCAGGACAGCTTCAAGCTTAGCCTCGACCCTGGCGACTTTTTGATTCGCACGCTGCTGGGAGTAGACCCCAAAATGGGGGCGATCGCCGTGGGCGATCGCCTGCGCCCAGGGCAACGGGTGCAGTTTCACTTGCGCGACGCTCAAACCTCGGCCCTTGACCTCGAAAACTTGCTGCAACGCTACCAGCAGCAAACCCCGGTGGACACCTCGCCGGTGGGGGCGCTGATGTTTTCTTGTATGGGGCGCGGCGCTGGCCTTTATGACCGGGCCAACTTTGACTCGGGTCTATTTGCCCAATACCTGCCGGGGGTGCCCTTGGGCGGCTTTTTCTGCGGAGGGGAGATTGGCCCTTTAGGACAGACCACGTTTCTGCACGGGTTTACCTCGGTGTTTGGCATTTGCCGACAGCCCTAGGGCTGTGGATGGGTGAGCGCTCGGCTGCTTAGGCCTAGCTGCGGCGACGGTGTGAGCCCATGGATGGTCAGAGTATAGGTGACGGCGCTGGTGCCGATGCCTTGCCAACCCGTAATCAAACCAGCCTCGTCGAGGACGGGGCGGTGCTGGGGGGTGGTAACGGCAGCGTAGTACATGCCAGTGGCGGGCAGAGTGATGTTATCAAGCCGGGGTTGTCGGTCTGAGGTAGTACCAGCCTCGGTGATCAGGCGACCTTCAGCATCAAACAAAAAGAGAAGGGAGTTGTCGTCAGCGTAGAGAAGGCCTTGGCGTTGCTCGATCACATCGAGGGCGAGAGCGGCCACATCCCCCTGAGCCCCGAGAAAAGCGTAAACGTCGATCCAACGACCAACGGCTCCGGTGGAGACACCACTGCCGCTGCGGGTGTTAATGCGCCGGGCCGCCGCCAGGGGGCTTAGGGGGGTATCGGTGGTAACGCCTAACCCAGCTTGCCACAGAGCTTCTTCTTGGCGAATGGCTTGGTCAACCCTGGGGCTACCTAAACCCAGCCTGGAGGCCAGCGCGCGATCGATCTGGATGGGCCGCCCCGTATAGCCGGGGATGCCAAACCCCGCGAGCACTGGCTCACAACCGGCAATGTTTGGAACCGCGGTTTGGTTGAGGTGAAACCGCTGCATTTGGCGACGCCAGCCGACGAGCTCGGCGCGGGTTTTGACGGGCAGACCAGGCACCTGTTCGATTTGGCTAGCGCGGGCGATCGCCGTTGGCCAGTCGTTTAGACAAACCGCCAGCTGCAGCGACTCTTGCAGAATAGCGGTAGATTGCGATCGGGCTGGGGTGGCAGCAGCCAGGGTGGTCAGCAGGGCCATGGCCGAGAGGCGTAACCACGACCTAACTTGCATCCACTGCATCGCCGATTTCTTTTCCCCTGCCATCACCCCTGCCTCCCCTTACGTCTTGCCAGAACTGCCGCCAGAACTGCTGGTATCACTGTACCCACAAGTCTACCGAGGCGCGCCCATAGTGGGCCAAAAACTTGTCGCTACCGGTTTCCTGCCGCCGTTGCCAAGCCCAGAGCTGATCGCCCAGGGAAAAATGCCACCATTCGTTGGGGTGACGGCGAAATTCAGCTGATTCCATCACTTGGTTGAGCAGGGTGCGGTGGGCATGGCAGCCTTGCTCAGCCAGGTTAGAGCTGGCGACAAAGTGGTTGGGGTGCGATCGCGGTGATATCTCATCAATGGGCGACCCCATATCGACCACTGCTCCGGTTTCGGTCATCAGGGTAACGTCTAGGGCCGCTCCGGTGCTGTGGGGGGGTGGGGTGGTGGCATCGGCGCTGGGCACCGCCCAAAACTGCACCACCGCCGCCATGACTTCCTGGCGCTGCTCGGGGGTCAATGCTGCCGTTGTCCAGCCGCGGGCCTGCACCTGCTCTAGAAAGGCCTGTTCTACCATGAACTGCTGCACTGCCAGAGGGCGAAAGGCGTCAAAAATTTGAATACGCCAGCCGGGGCGCTGCCGTTGAAGCTGGGCTTGAGCTTCGACTAACGCAGTCAGCACCCCCACTCGCAAAAAGTAGGGCGATCGGTCGCCGTAGGGTGCCCCTAAGGCTTGGTAAGGATGGGGCTGCATTAGAGCAAAGCGATCGCCTGGAATGGCCACTAGGGGTTCGCCACAGTCGCAAATGGGAATCGCTTGATAGGGTTTCATCGCCAATGTGTTTAGCCTGGAGCATTTGTAAACTTTAAAGGTTGGTAAATAGTCTGTGCTGTTGGATCAACCGTCTAGTGGTCAACGGTAGAAAAGTTGATAGTCAGGGAAAAATTGATGACTCAAGGAACGTTGAATTCCCAGCCACGGCTAACCTCTGATCTGGGTTTTGTTGTTAGCAGTTTACCGAGAGACTATGGGTGCAGCACTATCGCTGACTTGGCGACTGGTAGTTCTAGGCTTGGGAATGGCGCTTTGGGGGTGGTGGTTGGCGGCTTTCTCTGCCCCAGCACCGATCGCCGGAGTCGCTGCCTTGCTGGTCATCTATGGACTGGCGGTTGGCTGGGGCAGTGTCGTACCCGCCAGTGCTGTGATTTCGATCGCGATCACGATCATTATTGCCCTCGATCTCTTCCCAGCGTTCTGGCCAGACAATAGCCCCTATAAATATTGGGCCTACACTGTGCTGTGTTTGTGGGCACTGAGCTTAGGTGTAATCTGTCTGCTGGCCTTAGTGGGTCATCGGCTGCAACGGGCTAAACGCGCCTATCGCTGGGGTGGGCGTTTGGCGCTGCTAGGCAGTCTGCTGTTGAGCCTTTGGGGCGGGGCTATGCTCTATCAATCTCAGTGGCCCATCTGGGTACCTTGGTAAAAACCTTAACATTGCCCCGTTCAGGCCAAGACCTGATTGATGACTTCCCGATGGATATAAAAACGTACTTACAAAAAATTCGCTGGTCAGGAATTTTAGCGAAATTGTCTTCGGCCAACGGACGACCTTTGCCTACCCCCGCCATCTACCTTGATCAACTGGACCCGGTAGTGCAGGCGAGCTTCACCGCTCAGCAACGGGCAGAGGTGGCTAGGGTGATTGACTTGGCCATTCCTAAACCGGCTCCTAAACTAGTAGATCTAAGGTTCACTGTTGATCTGCTCATCAGCCGCTACTTTATCGTCCTGATGGTGGGTAAAGATCGTCGCCGTGCCCACCGCAATCTTCCCACCTCCCGGTTAACCCAATTTGGTAACTGGGTCGCAGCAGTAGCACTGTTGCTAGGGTTTAACCTGGCCTTGAGTGTCAGCCTGCTAATGCTGGCCTACTTAATCAAATCGGCCCTAGGCATTAACCTACTGCCCGGCCACTTTCGAGGCTTTGGCAAGTGAGCATTGGCCCAATCCTTCTTATACCGAATCCGAGTTCCATATCCCCGATCCCCCACCGGTCAAGCTGTAGGGGCATTGGCATAGCCTAGCCGGAGGCCTTACCGCCGTTCGCCCAGCGGAATCGGGAGTAGCCAAGTAGAATTTGGTCTGATGACCGCTGAAAATGTAGTGCTCGATATAGGACAGTGAGCACAAATCTCAATATATTGGCTTCAACCCAATTGTGTGATCTATGAGTCAGCCGCCCGATCTAGAGCCTATTGCCGCAGACTCCTCCTCGATTGAATTGACGGCTCGCCTCAAAGAGTTGGCCCAGCTATTTCTCAAGCTCGGTGCGATTGGTTTTGGTGGCCCTCAAGCTCACATTGCCATGATCCACGAGGAGGCGGTGGAGCGGCGGGGCTGGTTTACCGAAGAGCAGTTTCTCGAAGGGGTGGCAATCTGCGAAATGCTGCCTGGCCCTGCCTCGACTCAAGCAGGCATCTACACCGGCTACTTGCGGGCCGGACAGCTCGGAGCGCTGGTGTCGGGGCTGTGTTTTATTGCCCCGGCGTTTTTAATTGTGCTGGTGCTGTCGTGGGCCTACTTTAAGTTTCAGGGGGTGCCCCAGATTGAACACCTGTTTTTGGGCATTTCGCCTGTGGTGATCGCCATTATCTTTGGCTTTTGCTACAGGTTGAGCAAAAAGGCCATTAAAGATTGGCAGGGAATAGCGATCGCCCTCACCGTCCTCCTGCTCTCCCTCATCTTCCGCGTCAACATTCTGCTGCTCTTTCTGCTAGCGGGTCTGGCCGGACTAGTTATCTATCCCCCCGCCGCCCCCCCTCCTGCCGGGCCGTCTCCCCGCGCCAGCGCCTGGCTTGCGCCGTTGCTACCCATCACCCAGAGCCTGCCCAATCTACTGGCCACCGTTACCGCCGACCCCCTGGCCGTAGCCAGCTTCTGGGGGCTAGACCGCATCCAAACCTACGTTCTGCCCCTGACAACGTTTTTTTTGCAGACCGGGGCCTTTATCTTCGGCGGCGGCCTGGTGATCATTCCCCTGCTCGAAACCGCCGTAGTCGATGACTTTGGCTGGATGACCCGCAGCCAGTTTATCGACGGCGTCGCCCTAGGTGAACTCACCCCTGGCCCAGTGGTGATTACGGCGGCCTTTGTGGGCTATAAGGTGGCAGGTGCCTTAGGTGCCTTGGTAGCGACTGTAGCAATTTTCACCCCATCATTTCTCTTCATCATGTTTGCCTCACCCTTTTTGCTGAAGCTAAGGCAAAACCCCTGGGCCAAAAGCTTTCTCAAGGGGGTGCTGCCTGCGGTGTTGGGGGCGATCGCAGCTGCCGCCATTCCCCTCGCCGCTGCGGCTCTGGTGCAAGACACTGTGCCCCGCACGGTTTTTGCCATCACCGTAGGCATCGTGGCCCTGGTGGCCCTAGTGCACTTTCGCCGCCCCACCTGGCAACTGGTACCGATTGGCGCGATCGCGGGGCTAGTTGCCGGAGCTGTAACCTAGACTCCGGTGAAAAAAGAATACTCGTAAGCCACACTAGCTTGGGGAGGCGGTGAGCTGGTTGACTGACAAAACTCATGAAACCCTTGTCCTGCCGTAGGTTAGGTTAGCGCTAGCGTAACCCAACAAAACCGTTACTGGTGTTAGGTTTCACTTCGATCAACGCCAACCTACCTTAAAACTTTTGTCAGCCAATCAGGGCGGTGAGATATAGCCAAGGTCGATTCAGTAGGATTTGTGGTGCGAATATGTTCCCAAAGCAGGGAAGTCGGAAAAAGGTCCGCAAGGCATCCCGGTCTTTGGCCAAACACTGAGTGGCTTCGTAATACTTGGACTGATAGGTCTGAATAGGGTGTTTAACGGTTTGGTTGCCTCTGCTTTGCTCTCAGCTCACAGGCCTCGAGAATAGCACAATCCCTCGCCAGCCTTCTTGCATTCACCTATTTGCAAATAGAAGAATTTTGGCAATTATAGCCATAGTCACTTGGGTTAGAACATCCAGATACCTCAGAAACGTTCGAACGTTCAAACGTTTTCAGGGAAAATGCCTTAACCAGACTGGCTACAGCTATATTAATTGTATTCACAAGTCTTGGATCAATGAAGTCAACACTCTTATTCGCCTTAACGAGTTGCAAACTTATTAGATAATATTTTCCAGACTAAAAACATGCAAGGAAAAACATCCTAGAACCAGCAATGTTTTTAGTAAGAGCAGCATCTTTTGCCGAGTGTCGCTAGAGGAATCTACTCCTACATTTAACATTCACCTTTATCCGCACAAGTCTATGCAGCATCAAAAAAGCCAATTAGCAAGGAAAATCGCATTAAAAAGGCCTAATTCAATCAGCATCCATATTGCCAACTTGTCATGCTTAGAGAAGCATTTCTCCAAATAAATTTATATACTTCACATGAATGTCGGAATCATTGCGAAGAGTGTGTGAACCGCTCTGCCCTGTTCGCGGACCAACCCATTTTAGTATGGTATCACTGAGTAGTCGTTCTAAATGAGAGGATCCCAAACAAACTAAAGCCTTTAGTGCATATAGTTTTAAAGTATTTCAAAAATGACTACATTTCTAGCAATTAGATAACATTTTTATTTTATTGAGGTACATTAAAACGTCTATAGATATTTTTGAAAAAGGTTTTTATAGCCATAGTCACCTAGATTAGGACATCCAGAAATCTTAGAAACGTTTGAACACTCAAACGTTCCTAGGGAAAAATGAATTAACCGGACTGGCTACAGCTATACTACGCTTTTTGATTGAGAATTACCATAAATACTAGTTAGATAATGCGCGTTTACAGGTTGTTATGCTTTTAGTTTTCAGGGTCGTCTTTTTGCAACCTTGACTCAGAGCTTTACTGGACAAGTTGCCATTTAGTTCATATACCTGACAACTTATGGGAGGCAGGGAAACCCTATGAAAACTATTCCCCGGCTAGCCGGCGATCGACAATGACTGCGGGCTGTTATTGACCAGGTTGCCTCCTAACTGGCGACAGGGACTCTGCCAAATGCTCAAATAGTTACAGTCCTCTAAACTTATTTAATTTCTATGAAAGCGATTATTCTCTCAGGTGGCAAAGGAACGCGCCTCCGCCCATTGACTTATACAGGAGCAAAGCAACTTGTCCCTGTAGCCAACAAGCCAATTCTATGGTACGGAATTGAAGATTTAGTGAAAGCCGGCATCACAGACATTGGTATTATTATCAGTCCTGAAACTGGGGCTGAGGTTCAGGCCAAAACAGGTGATGGGGAACGCTTTGGAGCTCACATTTCCTACATTCTCCAGGAGAAGCCGGCTGGCCTAGCTCACGCTGTTAAGGTAGCTCAACCATTCTTGGGAGATGCTCCATTTGTCATGTATCTTGGAGACAATTTAGTTCAGAGTGATTTAAATATATTTCTGGATGAATTCAAAACCAAACAGTTAGACGCGCTTACTTTGCTATGCAATGTACCAAATCCTACCGCCTTTGGGGTGGCTGAGGTTGATCAGAGTGGACGAGTGTTGAGACTTGTCGAAAAGCCAAAAATTCCACGATCAAATTTAGCGCTTGTCGGCATCTATTTATTTAACAATAGCATTCATGAGGCGATCGCCAATATTCAACCCTCTGCACGGGGAGAGCTAGAAATCACTGATGCTATTCAGTACTTAATCAACCATGGAAACCAAGTCGAGGCTCGACAGATCCAAGGCTGGTGGCTTGACACGGGGAAAAAAGATGACCTTCTAGAAGCTAACCGCGTGATCCTTGATACTTGTCTTGTCGCTGCAAACCATGGCGAGGTTGATAACCAAAGTCAGATCATTGGGCGAGTTCGGATTGGGGAACGTTCTAAAATTAAGAACTGCACGATTCGAGGCCCGGTCGTTATTGGCGAGGATTGCGATATTGAGAACTGCTTTATTGGCCCCTATAGCAGTATTGCAGACCAGGTTGTGATATTAAACGCTGACTTAGAACACAGTGTCTTACTTCAAGGTGCTAAAGTTCTCAATATTCAGCAACGAATCGTAGATAGCCTAATTGGTCAACGCGCACAAATTAAAGAAGCACCCCAGCGACCAAGGGCAGTCAGGCTCATGATTGGTGATGATAGTCAGGTGGAGCTGGCTTGAATTACCTTAAGGTGTTTAAACTTTTTTTGACCTATACCGAATAAATAACCGTATGATTACCTCAGGGCAGAAATCAAACCGATCTCAAGAACCTAGATCCCCTAGAAAAATATTGATTACAGGGGGTGCTGGGTTTATAGGTTCTAATTTCGTTCACCATTGGCATGAGACGTATCTGAGCGATCGTATCGTCGTACTCGATGCTTTAACCTATGCAGGAAATCTTAACAACCTCAAGGATTTAAACGGTTCTTCACAATTTCGGTTTGTACAGGGAGATATTTGCGATCGCCCTTTACTTGATCAGATTCTGGCAGAAGAATCAATTGATACTATTGCCCACTTCGCAGCAGAGTCTCATGTCGATCGCTCAATCTTAGGCCCAGATGCTTTTGTACGCACTAATGTTGTGGGTACGTTTACGTTGCTAGAGAGCTTTCGGCAACACTGGCTAGGCCGAGGAAAGCCTAAGGATGATCGTTTTCTACATGTATCGACTGATGAAGTTTACGGCAGTTTAAGCGAGAATGATTTGGCTTTTAGTGAGACAACTCCCTATGCTCCTAACAGCCCATATTCTGCATCAAAAGCGGGAAGTGACCATTTGGTGCGCTCATATTTTCATACCTATGGAATGCCTACACTGATCACAAACTGCTCCAATAATTACGGACCTTATCATTTTCCTGAAAAGCTAGTTCCACTCACATGCATTAATATTTTGATGGGTAAGCCTTTACCCATTTATGGAGATGGTCAAAATATCCGGGACTGGCTCTATGTTGGTGACCACTGCAAGGCTATTGATTGCGTTATACACTGCGCCCCGCCGGGAGAAACTTATAATATTGGAGGAAATAACGAAGTTAAAAATATTGATTTAGTCGCTATGCTCTGCGATCTTATGGATGAATTGGCGATAGATTTGCCGGTTCACCCAGCTCGCCAACTCATTACATTTGTTAAAGATCGACCTGGGCATGATCATCGCTATGCAATTGATGCGACTAAAATCCGTACAGAATTAGGATGGACGCCTTCCGTGACAGTTGATGAGGGCTTACGTCATACTGTTCAGTGGTATCTTACTCACCCTGAATGGTGGCAGCCACTACTCTCCCCTGCTTATCAGGATTACTACAAAACGGTCTATGCTTAAGGTGCATCCCTTATGGATTGAGTCCTAGTTCTAAAGATTAAAGTTTGCGAGCCAAGGGCTAAGTTTACGCCGTGAAGTACTGAACAAGTAGCAAGATGCGCCGATAGATGATCGCCTCTTGCTCGGCCTTGGTTGAAGGTCAACTACAACGGAACTATCAGTCGTTGCCGGAGAAGGCTCGTCGTCGCTATGAGGCTATTAAAGCAGCGACGGGGTACCCGAGAGTTAGTACCTAATACCAAATCCGATTTGGTTAACCCCGGTCCATAATCAGGAAACCCGTAGGGCATAGCATGCTATACCTCTACAAATCGGGGTGCTCATTCGGGGTTCAGTATAGCCATCGCCAGAACCGTTAGGACATGACCGATACCCCTAAAGCGATGGCTATACGCCATTGCGCCATCCCAGTTTTTAACCGGAGCAGAGGCCGATGTCCTAAGCGCAATGGCTATCGCTATATAAGGCAGGGAAAAGCAGCCCTAAAAAAGTAGCTCCCCGTAAATTACGGGGAGCTACAGTTTACTGTGCCCTAACGGGCAAGCGTTAAGTTACTTGACAGTAACTTTAGCCCCAGCTTCTTCAAGCTGTTTTTTAGCGTCTTCAGCATCGTCTTTGGTGACCGCTTCTTTGATCGCCTTGGGAGCAGCTTCAACCATTTCCTTGGCTTCTTTCAGACCCAAGCCGGTCAAACCACGCACCACTTTCAGAATGGCGATCTTCTTGTCGGCGGGCACATCTTCGAGCACGACGTCAAATTCGGTCTTTTCTTCTTCGGGCTCAGCAGCAGCGGCAGCACCGCCACCCATCATACCGGGGGCCATCATCATCATACCGCCGCCAGCAGAGGCAGAAGCATCGACGCCAAAGGCCTCTTCAATTTGCTTGACTAGCTCAGAAGCTTCTAGCAGGGACAGAGATTTTAACTGTTCGAGAATTTCATCAGTTTTAGCAGACATAGTTACCGGTTAACTCCTGGTAGAAAAACAATTAAACGTGAACAAACTGAGTAAAGACGTGCCTAAGCCGCATCTTTTTCGGACACTGCCTTGATGGCGCGGTTGAGCGAGGCAGGTACCTCTTTGATACCGACGGCCAGCTTGGTTGGCACCGCATTGACGCCCACAGCCACCCGAGTCGGCATCGCCTTCATCGCCCCGGCCAGACGAGCCATAAGCTCTTCTTTGGTAGGTAGTTCGGTGATGGCCTTGATCTGGTCTTCATTAAGGGCCTGACCTTCCATGACACCGCCCCGTAAAACGGTTTTTTTGGTGTCTTTTTGGAACGCCTGGTACTCCTTAATTGCCCCGCCAAAGTCTTCTTTAACCAGCACAAAGGCTGAAGAATCCTTGAGGAACTCGGTGATAGGCTGCCAGTCGTCGTTGCCATCGACAGCGATCCGCATCAGCGTGTTTTTGGCAATCTTGCACACAGCGCCCTTGGGACGCAGCCGATTTCGCAGGTTGCTAATTTCAGCCACGGTTAGCCCTTTGTAGTCAATCACAAAGGCTAGCTGAGCTTCTTCTAACAGAGCCTGAATTTCGGTTACCAGCTCTTTCTTATTTGCTAGGGTTCTCCCCATGTTGATCTCACCTCCTTTAAAGTTGGGGATAGGGAAACTTAATTACCCAATCCAGGTCTGGGCCAAGCTGTTGCCAGCTATGGCAACTAAAAACAAACCCCGACAACCATGCCGGGGCAGACCAACAACCGACTATGCTCAGCCCAAGGCAAAAGCACTTCAGTCATTACGTCAACCTCGGCAGGGTTTATGCAGCGCCTAGCTGGCACCTGCTGTCTACGGTCGTCTATGCGATTGTTGGGGATTAGTTCAGCTTGTCAGTCTCCTGGTTGGTTTGGGTAAAACTGAGGCCACCTGGTGACCAATCTAGGCGATATCGCCCAGTTTTAGGTCACGCAGAGAGTTAACGTCAAGGCGGATGGATGGGCCCATGGTAGAGGCAAGAGCCACCGTGCGCCAATAACGGCCTTTGGCACCGGAAGGACGATTACGATCAATGGTCTCTTGGAGAGCCTTGAGATTGACCAGTAAGTCTTCGGCAGTAAAACTTGTCTTGCCAAACATAACATGGACGATGCCTGTTTTGTCGGCGCGAAACTCAAGCTTACCTGCTTTGAATTCGCTAATGGCCTGAGGCAGATCGAATGTAACGGTGCCGCCCTTGGGAGAAGGCATTAGACCACGGGGGCCTAATTGACGACCCAGCTTAGCCACCTGCGGCATAACGTCAGGGGTGGCAATCAGCACGTCAAAATCCATCATGCCTTTTTGGATTTCGTCAATCAGCTCTTCAGAGCCAGCTAGGTCGGCACCCGCTGCTGTAGCCTCAGCCACTTTTTCACCTTTGGCAATGACCGCGACTCGAATTGTCTGCCCGGTACCTTTGGGCAAGATCACCGTGGTACGCAATTGCTGGTCGGTATACTTGGGATCAATGCCGAGGCGAATGTGTGCTTCGGCTGACTCAATAAACTTAGCCGTGGCCGTTTCTTTGAGCAGCTCTAAAGCTTCCATCGGTTCGTAGAGCCGATCTTCTATCTTGGCCTGGGCTTCGCGCAGGCGCTTGGATACTTTAGCCATAGTGTCTCCTTGGGGTCAAACGAAGCTAGGCTTCTTCCCCGTAGTATGAACAATTGAGATGTGAGCAATCGAAACGTTTCTGGTCTGTGACTAGGTACTAGCACCTAGTCAGCAACGGTAACACCCATGTTGCGGGCAGTACCTTCAACGATATTCATGGCAGCATCAATATCGTTGGCGTTGAGGTCAGGCATTTTGGTTTCGGCAATCTCTTTGAGCTGAGCTCGGGTAATAGAGCCAACCTTCTTAGTACGAGGTTCACCAGAACCACGTTCAATACCAGCCGCTTTCTTAATCAACACCGAAGCCGGCGGGGTCTTGAGGATAAAGGTAAAACTACGATCTTCAAAGACCGAAATTTCAACCGGTACTACTAGGCCAACCTTGTCTTGGGTGCGGGCGTTGTATTCTTTGCAAAACGCCATGATGTTGACCCCATGCTGACCCAGAGCGGGACCAATTGGGGGAGCTGGGTTTGCCTTTCCAGCAGGAATTGCCAGCTTAATTAACGCTACGACTTTCTTGGCCATTAATTAACTCTCTTTTTCCACTTGGTTAAATTCCAGTTCTACTGGGGTGTCACGCCCAAAAATAGACAGCAAAGCCTTGAGCTTACTGCGTTCAGGGCTGACTTCTACCACTTCGCCCTCAAAGTCTTTAAAAGGACCTGAGAGCACGGTGATTTTATCTCCAGGAGACATATCGACTTTGACGATGGGCTTTTGCTCTTCGGTGCGCTTAAAGATGCGCTTGACTTCACTCATCCCGAGCGGCATTGGCTTGACGTGGCCGCGACCACGACCGTAGGCGCGACGCTGCTCGGCCCCAACGAAGTTGATTACGTGGGGAGTATTTTTGACTACCGACCAGGCCTCATCATCCATGAACATGCGCACCAGCACATAGCCAGGGAAAACTTTTTCGTCAATATTTTGTCGACTGCCATCTTTGCGAAGCTTAACCGCTGGAGTTTGGGGAATCTCGACCTGAAAAATACGATTGACTACATCGAGTGTGCCAATGCGCTGTTCAAGATTGAGTTTGACGCGCTTTTCACAGCCAGAGGCTACCTGAACAGCATACCAACGAGCTTTACGTTGATAAAATTTGGCCGCCTCCGCGTCAGCCCCATCGGCTTCAGAGGTCGCCGATGATTCCGATGACTCGGTCTCTAGCTCGGCGTCTAAAGCATCATCAAGGGAAGCATCGTCGTCATAATTAAAGTCTTCTGATGTAAGCGCCATTAGAATACTTGCCCCGAAACCCACCCAAACAGACGGTCAACAAGATAGATCAGCGTTGCGGAAAGGCTAACCATAAGAATGACGGCGGCAGACTCACTGATGAGCTGCTGCCGACTCGGCCAAACCACTTTGCCTAGCTCCTCTTTGGTGCCCTGGAGAAAGGCAACGACGCTAAAGCCTTCCTCAGCGGTAGACTGAGCTGCTGCTGACTTACCTTTGGACTCTACTGCGGCGTCTTTTTTAACCACTGGTTTGGCTCCTGTTGGCGCTGGTCCGAACTGAACTAACTGGGAACAATGAATGAGCAAACCCGCTTGCCCTGACCTAATCGCTTCTGCTTAGAAGAACTAGACTTGGCAACTCGGTGCCCTGGCTTATTCTCGAGTAAAAGGCAGTGACAATATCTACGCCTCATATCGTCCTGATAGACAGGAACTAAGAGATTTGGATACTGCCGCTGCCACAACTCAGCGCGCCCTGGAGGACTCGAACCCCCGACATCGGGTTTTGGAGACCCGCGTTCTACCAACTGAACTAAGGACGCATGCAGCCAGGTGCTTAACACCAGAACCCAGCTTGATCAATTCTAGTTGATCGGGCGATCGAAACGCTGCTTTAAGCGAGTTGCTTTGCCCACGCGATCGCGAAGATAGTAGAGCTTGGCCCGGCGAGCCTTACCCCGACGCAGCACAGTAATGCTGGCCACTTTAGGCGCGTGGAGCAGGAACACCCGCTCTACCCCAACCCCTTGGAAAATCTTTCGTACCGTGATGGAACGATTGATACCGCCGTTGCGCATGGCAATGACGGTGCCCTCGTAAGGCTGGATCCGCTCTTTACCGCCCTCCTGAATGCGCACGCCAACACGGATGGTGTCGCCGACGTAAATGGTAGGGAGGTCAGTCTTTAACTGCTCCGCTTCAATCGAGCGGATGATTTCCTCTGCGTTCATAGGGCCTGCAAATGTGCACGGTCTACGATTATAGACTATCAAGTGCTTTAGTCAAAGCCCAAAATAATGTTTTTTGTTTTGGGATTGCGGTTGATCTTTTGCAAGGCCTAGCTGGGCATAATGCGGCCTCCCTGGGCATAGTGGTATTAAGCATGCGCCCCACAGCCTACCTGCTCCCAAATTCCCTCCATAGTAGCCCTAGCAGCCCCCGGTTATGTCTAATCTACCTATTACCCCCTCGTTTGGGGAAGGGTCGCCCCCCCTTGCGAAGGAAGCCACTGTGGCGCTAGAGGCGATCGCGATTCCCCTGTGGATTGTCGATCAGCACCAGCGTTGGTGCTTTCTCAATCGAGCCTGTAGCCCCTTGCTAGGACGTAATTTGGCGGCTCTAGTCGGTCAGCGGAGCACCGATGTGTTGCCCCCAACCACAGCCCAAGAGTTAACAGAGGCGGGGCAGCGGGCGATCGCCAGCGGCCAAGACCAGACCCAGGCGATCGCGATGGCTGACCAGACTGGGCAACTGCGCAGTCTAGTCACCACTACTCATATTTTTTTATCAGCTAGTAGCGAACCGTTGCTGCTTGTGACCTTGCAAGACTTGCTGCCCCTGCAACAGGTCGAACAAACGCTACAGCGCCAGTCAGAGCGGGAGCGGCTGCTAGGGGCGATCGCCCAGCACCTGTTACAGTCGCTTAACTCTGAGGACCTGCTGCAAACCACGGTCAACGAGGTGCGACGCTTCCTGCGGATTGATTGGGTTTTGTTTTACAGCTTTGACTCCGACGACAACGGCGTCGTGGCCGAGTCGGCTAGTAGCACCCTAATGGCAGGGAGGAAGTTAGTCGAAAGCGATTTGAGCTTTACCCCGTCTGACCTCACGCGTTATCGCCAGGGCGACATGGATGTAATTGACAACGTTGCGACAGCCAATCTACCCCCGGACTGCCGAGAAAAGTTTGCCCAGGCTCAGGTCAATGCCTGTCTGATTATGCCCATTGTCCAGGGAGAGGCTTTTTATGGCCTAGTGTGTGCCCTCAATTGCAGCGGCCCACGGCCCTGGGCATCTTGGGAAATTGAAACCCTGCGCGAGGTGTCGCTTCAGGTGGGCAGCGCGATTAAGCAGGCACGCCTCTACAACCAGGTGCAACAGCTCAACACTGACCTAGAGCAGCAAGTCGCTCAACGGACCGAACAGTTGCAAACGGCCCTGGAGTTTGAGGCCACCCTAAAGCGGATTACTGACCGGGTGCGTGACAGCCTGGATGTGAACCAGATTATGCTGACGGCAGTGAAAGAGCTGACCGAAGCCCTGGATGTAAAGGGCTCAAACACCTCCCTATACGATCTGGAGCAGGGCACCTCGACAATTTATTACGAGTACAACAGCTCAAGCCCGTCATACCAGGGGCGCGTGGCCCAGATGGAGGCCTTCCCGGAGGTGTACCACCAGCTGCTGGACGGGCAGTATTTTCAGTTCTGTTCGGTGGAGCCGAACCCGGTGCGGGGCTATGTGGCCATGCTGGCCTGTCCGGTGGTCGATGACCGGGGGGTGCTGGGCGATCTGTGGCTGATTAACGATCGCGACTACGGCTTTAACGACATTGAAATTCGCTTAGTACAGCAGGTGGCAAATCAGTGTGCGATCGCCATTCGCCAAGCCCGTCTCTACCAGGCAGCCCAGTCTCAAGTGGCTGAGTTAGAACGGCTCAACACGCTCAAAGACGACTTTCTCAGCACTGTCTCCCACGAGCTACGCACGCCCGTCACCAGCATGCGAGTGGCGCTGCAATTGCTGGGAGTGACACTCAACCAAGAGTTTGACCTCACCGCTGACCTGGGCAAACCCAAGGCCGAACGGACGCGCATTGGCCGTTACTACAGCATTTTGCAGGAGGAGTGCGAGCGCGAAATTAGCCTGATCAACGATCTGCTCGACTTGCAGCGGCTCGATGTGGGCAACCACCCCATGCAGCCCGAACCGATCTGGCTCGATACCTGGCTAACCGGGTGGATCGACAGCTTTGTCACCCGCGCCAAAAGCCGTGATCAAACCCTGAGCCTAGAGGCGGCACCGGCCCTGCCCGTGGTATACAGCGACCTAGCTAGCCTAGAGCGGGTGCTGGCAGAATTGCTCAACAACGCTTGTAAGTACACCCCGCCGGGAGAATCAATCACCCTCGCCGTGTCGGCCACCGCCACCACAGCCGGGGAGCAAGTGTGCCTAGCCATCACCAACACCGGGGTGACGATTCCTCCAGAGGAGAGAACCCGCATTTTTGATAAGTTTTACCGGGTGCCCAGCGCTGATCCCTGGAAGCAGGGGGGCACAGGCCTAGGCCTAGCTCTGGTGAAAAAGCTAGTGCTGCACCTGGGTGGCGATGTTGAAGTGACCAGCGACAGGAACCAAACCTGTTTTGCCGTTACCCTGCCAACCCAGCCGACCCAGCCGACCCTGCCGACCCTGACCCGATAGGATAAGAGTAGGTCTTCTAAATCCGAGGGTGAGGCTATGGACAGTGCGGCGAACCAAGCTCCAGCAGTTTACGCCGGACAGTTTGGCGATTACACCATCACCAAAGGCGATCGCCGAGGGGTGGTGCTCTACCGGGCTGGCCTCGGGGTAGCGGCGGTTGCTTTTGGTATAGGCAGTGCGATCGCGCTGTTCTTCAGCCAAAACCCCACTCTGGTGCAGGCTATCAGCCCGCTCTATACAGTGTTTTGGTTAGGGCTGGGGCTAAGCCTGGCTACTATTCACATCTATCTGGTGCCCCTGCACCGGCTGTTGCAGGTGTTTTGGCTGGGGGGAGGTGTGGCTACCCTAGTTCTCTCCCACGGTATCGATGGGCCATTAGCGCAGACGGTAATAGCACAACCCCAGGTGCTGTGGGGCATTGGCTTGACCTTCGTTGCCCTAACCGGCATTTTTTTCAAAGAAGCCTTTTGCTTCGATCGCCTGGAGACTAAATTGCTGACCCCGCTAGTGCCGTTACTGCTGCTAGGGCATCTGTTTGGCTGGCTCCCCCTAGCTATCAAACAAGGGCTGCTGGGGGCTTGGGCACTGTTGTTTCTGGTGTTTGCCCTACGCAAAGCGGTGCAGCCAATCGTGCCCGATATTGGTGATAAGTCGGTGTTTGAGTACCTAAAACAGCAACGTACTGCCCAGGGCTAGAGAACCGGGGTTCAGACTTAGGTTCATGGCGACTTTGTTGGAGGTGTAAGGGAACTCTTGAACCCTACGCATTTATACTGAGAAAATCTTGGTCCGCACATAAGATCAGCCCTTGGTAGCTGTCGCGGCACGATGTCTCTCAGATCACCGCGCAACATTGAATGACTACGACCCAACAGAGCACCATGAGCAATGCCCCCGGGCCGCTGACAGACCGGGTTCTCCCTGCTGCTGGTAGTCAGGCGGCAGTCGCTGAGGGTTTGAGCGCCGACCCGTGGGCCAAAGCATTATTTGCCTTTGGCCACCAGATTGAGACCACACCGCACCCCTGTCGTCCTCAGCGCCCGCCAAGTGCCCACGATACCAACCCATCGCCGATCTCTGAGACTGCACCTGTCGCCTACTCGTTCGCAGACGCAGCCCCGCAGTTGGCAAACCCCATGGAGCCGTTACGCGATCGCGATCGCGCCGCTCTGCAAGACTTCTTTGCCCACGATCAGATGGTCACCATTGAGGCCGATATTCTCCACCGCCTCAGCTATCTGATGCCCGAACCCGCCTGGGAGGTAGAACCCTACGAGTTTTTGCGGGAGTTTCTGTAGGCCAGCAGGCGGTGAGATGGTCTAGCATCAAGACAGATTTCGCCGTCTGGTTTTCTCCGTTCTGCGTGGCTTTCTCCAATGCCTGCTCTTCCCGGTTCTAAGACGCCCTTTTGGCGGCGCGCCCCCAAGCTGATTTTGCGCCCGCTGGAGTATTTTGAAGACAACTACCGCCGCTACGGCTCGGTGTTTAAGGTGGGCGAAGGACCACCGCCGTCCATCTATGTGGCCGACCCAGCGGTAATTCAAGGCATTTTTCAGGCTGACAGCAGCTATTTTCACATTCCTCCCCAAGGCATGGGCAGCGGGTTGACCTTTATGCTGGGCGACAATTCGCTGCTGCTGATCGATGGGGTGCGCCACCGTCGCCACCGAAAGCTGCTAATGCCGCCGTTTCACGGCGATCGCATGCGGGCCTACGGCGACACCATCTGCACTCTAAGCCAGCAGGTGATGGCCGACTGGCAGCCGGGTAGCGCTTTTGACCTGCGAGCGGCGATGCAGGAGATTACCCTGCGGGTGATTCTCAAGGCGGTGTTTGGGCTGGGAGAGGGCGATCGCTACGAGCGCCTGCGACAGCTGCTCAGCACCCTGCTAGAGGGCTTGGGCACACCCCTGAGCGCCTTTTTTATCTTCTTTCCGGGGCTGCAAAAAGACTGGGGGCCGCTCAGCCCCTGGGGTCGGTTTGTGCGGATCAAGGCTGAAATTGACGCGCTGATCTATGCCGAGATAGAAGAGCGGCGTGTCCCGGCGGGAGCGCTACGCGAATCGCAGCCCCAGGCGGGTCGCACCGACATTCTCTCGCTGATGATGGCCGCCCGCGACGACCAGGGTCAGCCCCTCAGCGACGGCGAACTCCACGATGAGCTGATGACCCTGCTGATTGCCGGCCACGAAACCACCGCCTCGGCTCTGACCTGGGCACTGTACTGGGTGCACTGGCTGCCTGAGGTGGGCAATCAAATCCGTCAAGCGCTCGATCACCTGGGTCCCGACCCCGACCCGCTGGCCGTTGCCAGCCAGCCCTACCTCAATGCCCTCTGCCAGGAGACCCTGCGAATATATCCGGTGGCACCCACCACCGGCATTCGCATTCTGAGTCAGCCGCTGACGGTGGCGGGCTACGAGTTCCCCGCCGGGGCAGCGCTGTTTCTGAATATTTACCTAGTGCACCACCGGGAGGATCTATACCCTGATCCCGATCGCTTTCGCCCCGAGCGGTTTTTAGAGCGGCAGTACTCGCCCTACGAGTATTTTCCCTTCGGCGGCGGGCACCGCAGCTGCATTGGCTCGGCCTTTGCCCTGATGGAAATGAAGCTGGTGTTGGCCACGGTGCTGCGCCAGTGGAGGTTGGAGCTGCCTGCGAGCCACCAAAAACCGCTGCGCCCGGTGCGGCGCGGGCTGACCCTGGCCCCGCCGGGTCACCTTCGCTTGGTGCCCCTGGCCCAGCGAGTGCCACAGCCCGAGGCGCTATTGCTGGGTTAGGGCCACATCCACTGGGGCCACGCCCCCCTGGTCGAGAATCTGGGGAATTAGATCTTCGCGGCGCACCGCCATCAGGTGTACGCCCTGGCAGATCTGGCGGGCCGCCTGCACCTGCTCAGCGGCAATCTGCACGCCCTCTTGCAGTGGGTCACTGGCGGCGGCCAGACGATCGACAATGGCCTGGGGAATGTGGGCACCGGGCACGTTGCGGTTGATGAAATTGGCGTTTTTGGCCGACTTGAGCAAGAAAATGCCGGCCAGGACGGGGCGGTTATAGTCTGCGGCGACTTGATCCATAAATTTGGCCAGACGGTCAAAGTCGGTGATCAGCTGGCTCTGGAAAAACTGTGCCCCGGCCTTGACCTTGGCTTCAAACCGCCGCTGTAACCCCGACCAGCTGGGCGACTGCGGGTCAATAGCCGCTCCGGCGAACAGATCGAGGGCACCGTCGTTGAGGGGCTTATCGTGGCTATCGACCCCACCGTTGAGCTGGCCCAACAGCTTGAGCAGCCGCACCGACTCTAGATCAAACACCGCCCGCGCCTCGGGGTGGTCGCCCGCTTTGACCGGGTCGCCAGTAAGGGCAAGAATATTGCGCAGACCTAGGGCATAGGCCCCCATCAGATCGGCCTGGAGGGCAATGCGGTTGCGATCGCGGCAGGCCACCTGACACACCGCCTCAATGCCCTGCTGTTGCAGCAGCACCGCCGCCGCCCACGACGACATCCGCATCACCGCACGGCTGCCGTCGGTAATGTTGACGGCGTGCACCCGGCCCTTCAGCCTCTGCCCCATGGCCAGCATGTGCTCGGGGTTGCCCCCCTTCGGTGGCATCACCTCGGCGGTGACCAAAAACTGGCCCGCACTGGCCGCCGTGCGCAGCCGATAACCCAACGGTGCAAAAGTCAAAAAATCCTCCTTAGGAACCCTGACCTTCAGGATTCATGCGTCAAAGACAGGGGTAGTTGCTCAGTATATCTCGCTGGCTACAGCGGCTTAGAGTAGCCCAGGGCTGTTTTCACCCGATCTAGGGTTTGATTGGCCCTAGCGCGAGCCTTTTCACCACCGGCTTTAAGAATGCTCTCTAGGTAGCCGCGATCGCCCATCAGCTCGGCATAACGAGCCTGAATCGGAGCCAGAGCCGCCACCGCCGTCTCGGCCAGCAGGGGCTTAAACTGACCCCAGCCCATCTCCTTACACTCTGCCGCCACTGCCGCTTTAGTCTGCCCCGACAGCACGGTATAGAGGGTCAGCAGGTTATTGCACTCGGGGCGGGCCGGGTCGTCAAACCACAGCCCCCGCTCGGGGTCAGTCTTAGCCCGCTTAACCTTTTTGAGAATCACCTCCGGCGGATCGGTGAGGTCGATGCGGCTTTGGTCAGAGGGGTCTGACTTCGACATTTTTTTAGTGCCGTCGGTCAGACTCATCACCCTGGCCCCTTCGGCGCGGATCATCGGCTCGGGAACTTTTAGCACCGGGTGCTCTTCGCTGCCAAACTGAAAGTTGAGTCGGGCAGCAATGTCGCGAGTTAGCTCCAGGTGCTGCTTTTGGTCTTCGCCCACGGGCACCAGATCGGGTTCGTAGAGCAAAATATCTGCCGATTGCAGCACCGGGTAATCGAGCAGGCCAATGCTGACGTTTTCTCCCTGCTTAATCGCCTTTTCTTTGAACTGAATCATCCGCTCTAACCAGTTGAGCGGCGTGATGCAGTTAAACAGCCAGGCCAACTCAGCATGGGCCGACACATGGGACTGCACAAAGATCGTCGCCTTCTCAGGGTCAATGCCACAGGCAATGTAGGTGGCCGCCACCTTATAGGTGTCTTCAGCTAGCCGAGTGGGATCATGGGGCACAGTAATCGCGTGCAGGTCGGCCATAAAGAGAAAGGCGTCATATTCTTCTTGTAGGTCAACCCAGTTGCGAATCGCCCCCAGATAGTTGCCTAGGTGCAGGTTGCCCGTTGGCTGAATGCCTGAAAGAATGCGCTGTTTGGCCATAGGTCGAAGGGAATATGCGGCTAATGGAATGGGGGTGGCGCAGAGCCAACAAGGCACAGCCCTTTACGAATCTACCCTAATCTCTGCCCGTCGCAGTAGCCAGAAATGGGCCAATGGTGAGGCTTTCCTTGCCGACAGCCATTAAATTGTTTAGGTTTGTAACATAGAAATCGCAAAATTATCGTCATGAGCCTTTCCCCCGACCTGTCAAACCGCTTGCAGACTGCCCTAACTCTAGCCAAAGAGGTGCAGCAGCATCCTGCCGCCCACCAAGAGTTTCAAGCAATGCTGGGGGAACTCGAAACCGAAAGCCCTGTGGCCGCTGACCTAATGGCGCAGCTCTGGAAGGCGTACATTGCCTCCCAGCGATCTTCTTTATTTTGGGAGCAGCTCTCTGAGGTTGAGAAGAATTTGTCGGATCGCATGAGCGAAAGCCACATTCAACTCAAGCAAAATTACCTACGCCTGATGCAGGAGCAATAGATCCAGAGTTTTAGGCGCTGGTCAACTGTGCAAGGCTGAGTAGGCGTTCTGGATGATCTATAGGATGTGTCATCGCTCCGCTTAACGTACCAAAGCTAACACCGACAGACTATTGGGCCTCGTCTATCAAGCAGGCAAGGCGGTTACCGCTGAATCTGGGGCTGTAGCACTGGTATCAAGCTGGGGCAAAAACTTGCGAATCAAACCAATAGTGACTCCAGGCAGCTCTAACTGAGGGGTAAAGCCCACATCGTCGAACTGATAGAAAATTCGAATTGCCTGGGGATTGATCGCCATTAATTGACGGCCAATTTCTGGGCCAGTAAACTCAGAGCCCTTGCCCCAAATTATCGCCGTCGGCACCGTAAGGTGACTGATATACTGCGACAGATCAAAACACAGGTCGCCTCGCACAAAGGCCAGGGCCGCATACTCAGCATTGTCTTGCTGGGCCGACTGCAAGTACGCTTCAACAATTTCTGGATAAATTCGCTCTGGCTGAGCAAACTGCCGCTGTTCTAAAAAGCTGCGAATGCCAACGTTATTGGCCACGCCAGTGTTGTAGAGCAGCTGACTCAGAATCGGCAAACTGACAAACTGAGCAAATTGGGCGAACCCACTGCGGCGATAGTCTTGGCCAAACTCTGCTAACCCAGCCAGGGTCGTGACGATCAATGATTTGAATAACTCAGGTCGGTTAATGGCTGCACGCACCGTAAAGGCAGCGGTCAGCGCCGAGGCAATGACCGTAGTCGGCCCGCTACAGGTCTGCTCCATAAATTCGGTGATGATGGCAATGTAGTCGTCTACCCGATAGTCTCGCACTGGGTGATCGGAGCGACCCCAGCCAATTAGATCGGGGGCTAAAACTCGATAGTCTGCGGCAAAGGCAGGATAAACCTTAGACCATTCATAGGCCGAAGAACCACCCCCGAAACCGTGGAGAAATACCAACGTTTCTTTCTCTTTTGGTTCACTTAGATTTTCCCAGGGTTCGCTGTGGGGGGTGTAGTAAACCATACGGCCATATTGGGTTGTAATGGAGCGACTGGCAAAACCGGGTGGAATAAACATAAACTGCTTTTTTATATCTGTATTGACAGCTAGATCTGGCGCTAGCCATCAGTAGGATATTAAGCAACTAATTCAGGAGTTGCTATCAATCAATGGTTATAGTTTTACTTCGAAAAGGAGATAAATCAGCTTGCTTTCAGAGTCGCGCAGCAAGCTGGTGAAGAATGTTCTAATTTAAAGGATAGCCTGGGTTTATCACTATTAAATTCAGGATTAAGCCTGTGCCAGTTAGGAGACTTCGCCTATGTCTATTCCTGATGTGTGGGGCCAGATGCTTGTGCTGCAGGGCGATATTACAAGTCAGGGGGTCGATGCGATCGCAAATGCGGCCAATGAGTCGTTGCTAGGTGGTGGCGGGGTCGATGGGGCCATCCATCAGGCTGCGGGGCCAGAACTGTTGGCCGAGTGCCGTCAGTTGGGCGGCTGCCAGACTGGGCAGGCCAAAATTACTCGTGGTTATAACCTAGCGGCCCAGTGGGTGATCCACACGGTGGGGCCAGTGTGGCACGGGGGGCACCACCACGAAGATGAGCTATTGGCCGACTGTTACCGCAACAGCCTAGCCCTAGCCCAGGAGTATGGCCTTCGCACCCTGGCGTTTCCGGCCATTAGTACTGGCGTCTATGGCTTTCCGCTAGAGCGGGCGGCTCAGATTGCGATCGCAACCGTCAAAGCCACTCTAGATCAGGCCTCGACCCTTGAGCAGGTCAGGTTTGTCTGCTTTAGCGATCGCGCTTACCAGGTCTATCAGTCGGTGCTAGCCAACAGTCGTAACCACAACTCCAACCCCTAACCACGTCACCTGTCCTTAGACGGCTTAGACACTGGCTTGTGCGTAGCTGTCGCTGGTCTGGTTGAGACATTTTTCCTAAAAACGTTCAAACGTTCGAACGTTCCTAAATGTTCTAACCCAGATGAATATGGCCATAACAGCTATTGCAAAAGCGCATGGCAGGCCTGGGCGATCGCCCCCTCCTCCTGGGTATGAATCACCAGCACCCGCACCCGCGAATCTGCCGCCGCAATATCTTGATCGTCCTTGGCTCTCTCCAGGTCATCCTTAAGTTTTAGCCCCAAAAAATCAAACCCCTCACAGGCCCGCTGCCACACCAGGGGGCTATTCTCACCAATGCCCGCCGTAAATACCACCGCATCCAGCCCACCTAAACTGGCGATCATACTGCCCATTTCCCGGCGCAGTCGGTGAATAAACACATCCACGGCTAGCTGCGCCTGGGTATTGCCTTGCTCCATCGCCTCTACCACGACCCGCAGATCGTTAGACAGCCCAGACAGACCCTTTAGACCAGAGGTTTTGTTCAACAGGTGGTCGAGGTGGTCAACCCCACAGCCCTCCTGGCGCATCAGATAGATCAAAATACCGGGGTCCACGCTGCCCGAGCGACTGCCCATCATCAGCCCATCCAGCGGCGTAAACCCCATCGTCGTATCAACGCTGATGCCACCCTTGACCGCCGCCAGCGAGCAGCCATTGCCCAGGTGGCAGGTAAGCATTTTTAGATCTTCTAGGTTTTGGCCTAGCATCTGTGCGGCTCGCTGGGCCACGTATTGATGGCTAATGCCGTGGAACCCATAGCGGCGAATACCCTGCTCAACCCAATCGTAGGGGCCGGGGTAGGTGGCCGCCGCCTCGGGCATGGACGCGTGAAAAGCGGTATCAAACACCGCCACCTGGGGCACCTCGCCCAAAAGGTGCTCCATCGCCTCAATGCCTTGCAGATTGGCCAGGTTATGGGCCGGTGCTAGGGAGATCAACTGGCGAATCGTCTCTTTTACCCCAGCATCTATCACCACCGGCTGTTGATAGTCGCGACCGCCGTGCACCACTCGATGCCCCACCGCCACAATCTCTGAAAGATCGTCGAGAACTTTGGTTGGCCCTTGCACCAGCGTCTGCACCAGCGCCTGTAGCCCCTCAGCCTTGTCAGTCAGAGGCAGCACCTGCGTGACCGCCTCTCCTCCAGATTTAGAGGCGGTCAGTTCTACGCTGCCCTCAGCGTGGGTCCAGTCTAAGGCCGCCTGCCAGAGGGGGCGGTTGATCTGGCCTATGGCATTCCCCTGGCTAAGGTCAAACAGGCAGCTTTTGTGGCTACTCGACCCAGCGTTGAGCACGAAGATCTTCATTAGCTACCTCAAAATTCTGCTAGGTTCCTGGCCTCGCGTCTAACTCCTCCGGCAGGTGGGAGCGATCGCCGTGTTTGACCAGCATGGGGCCATACTTGTCGAAGCGCACGATGCTGACCGAGGCTACGGGCAGATCGATGCGATCGCGGTACCGACCACCGTCAATGCCCAAAAGATTGCAGAGAATCAGCCGAGTCGTCGTCTTGTGGGACACAATCAGCACATTGCCCTCGGTATGGTTGGCCTCGATCTCAGCCACCACCAGTGCAGCGCGGCTGGCCACCTGCACTCCCGTCTCGCCACCCGTGGGCGGATTCCAGGCCGGCTCAGCTAGCCATCTCAGGTAGTCATCGCCGTACTGTTGATACACCTCGTCGTGGGTTTTACCCTCCCACTCACCGAAGTACATTTCCTTAAGGCCGTCCCGCAGCTGCATGGTGTGGCCCGTGGCCTCACAAAAGGGGGTGGCGGTGGCCATGGTGCGCTTCAGGGGGCTGGCATAGACCGCTTGCCAGGGGAGATGTTGATACTTGTCGGCAAAGGCTTGGGCCATGGCCTGACCTTCAGCAGTCAGGTTTACATCCGAAAAGCCGCAGTAGGTGCCGGTCTGGCTCGATTCAGTTTCGCCGTGGCGCAGCAGGTAAAGGTGGAGGGGCATGGGGGAGTAGAGGGGTAGACAGGTTGGATAGGTGGGTGGGGGGTGAGGTGGGTGCGGTCGGTAGGGTCGGTAGGATGGCTGTCTTGCTGACGCCCTTACCCACCGACTCATTTACTAGCCCTGCCTGGGACTGCACATAGGGATTTCCTGAACAGGGGCAGAAGGGGTCGATGTCCTACATCTGCGGTTTCTAGTTTCCACCACTGTAATGGTGCAAGGTTATGAAGCAGTTTAGGCTAGGAAAGGTTTAAGGTTCTCCCAGCCAGACCTCCGAGGTTTTGAAAACCTCGGAGGTCTGGCTGGGAACGCTAAGGGAATGGTGCATCCGGTCATGCTCTATGCCGCGTCGAGATCTCCCGTTCCAGCCAGGGCATTACTACCATCTTTACAATCGCGGCAACGATCGCAACCTCATCTTCTTTGAGCGAGAAAACTATCTGCACTTTTTGCGGTTGATCCGCCGCTATTTAATTGAGCAGGCGCTGGATGTGGTGGCCTATTGCCTGATGCCGAATCACTATCATTTGCTGGTGCAGTGTAAAACCAATGCCGTGTCTGGGGCGATGATGCGGTTATCGGTGGCCTACACCAAAGCGATGAACCGACGCTACAACCGGGTGGGGGTTGTGTTTCAGGGCCAGTTTCAGGCGATTGCGGTGGATAGTGACGAGTATCTGTATCATCTGACCCGATATATTCACCTGAATCCGGTGAAAGCTGGGCTGGTAGCCTATCCCCAGGATTGGGAGTTTTCTAGCTATCTGGACTATGCGGGGCTGCGATCGGGCACCTTACCGAAGCGGGAGGTTGTCCGGCAGCAGTTGACATCTGAAGCCGCATATCAAGCGTTTCTGAAGCCCGATGATCGGCATCTTCCGGCCATGACCCAAGATTTTGCCACGAACCTGAAAGCCCTCATGTTGGATGAGTAGCCTCTAGCCTAGACCTCCGAGGTTTTCAAAACCTCGGAGGTCTGTTTTTGCAAACGCTGTTTACCCCTACGGAGTGCCTTTACCCTGCCTACGCGGGGGGAGAGTTGGGTGGTTGGAGTTGGGCGAAGTGGTCTAGGATCTCGCGGTGCAAGAAGCGATGGCGACCGCCGACCCGTTGCAGCAGCCGACGCTCGACACAGTAGTTGAGGAACTGGGCCAGGTGCCAGGGGGCAACACCGCTCTGCCAGAACACAAACCGCAGGCACACATGCTGAACACAGGCTTTCCCACCACCCGATACAAATCCAAACAGTAGTGCGCCAAAGATACTTGGCACTAAAAACTTGGGAAACACCTCCCAAGCAGAGTTCACGATCGCTCCGATGATCTCTCCCTCAGTAATGCTCTGGGACACTATGACAAACGGTCCCAGGATGCCAAAGACTAGGACAACTACCAACGGGTAACTTAAAAGAGTTGTCCACAAAAAGCTTTGAAGCGAATTCCAAATGCCTTGGTTTGAACGCAATTGTAGTTGCAAATCTTGCTTCAGCCCGTAAATCAGTCCAACAATTAGTCCGCCAATCAGCCCAAAAAGCAGCCCATCAATCAGTCCAACAATTAGTCCGCCAATCAGTCCAAACATCAACCCGCCAATCAGTCCAAACATTAGTTCGAATACAAGCCCACTAATTAGCCCAACGATAAGCCCAAACATCAACCCACCAACTATTCCAAATATCAACGACCACCTCAAAAATTTAAAGACTTTTTGTTGTACTTCGTACGTCATCGAAACTTTAAAGGCTTCAACAGGTTTAATATCACTCAGCCCGGTAATTAGTCCTAAAACCATTCCACCAATCAGGTTACTAAATAACCCAATAACTAGCCCACCAATTAGCCCTGCAATTAACCCAATCATTGGCCCGCTAATTAACTTGCCAATTGGCCCAATAATTAATCCACTAAGCAGCCCGTTAATTAGCCCAACAATCAGCCAGACAACCAGCCGATATTGCCGTCGGGCTTCCTTTGACTCTAACCAACTTGGCTGAATCTGCTCAATCAGAATATCTACCGTATTGGTTTGTTGAAGCTGCCCTGCCAGCCAACTCAGCGTGCGCTCGATTTGTCGCCAGTTTGGCTCTAGCTCTGGCGTTGTGTAGGCCCAATCGCGTTTTTTGAGGTTGCTGCGGCGATCGCTCTCTCGCACTTCTGGTGATAACTGGCGATCAACGTATTGATTCAGCAAGTCTGCTTTGGTGCGAAACGGATGCTGGGGATTGTAGGCGCTGGCCGCCAGGGTGACAAACAGCGGAATTCGCAGCAGCCCCGGATCACCCTCAGCTGTAGGCTTCAAGAAGGTTTGCAGCGTAGGACTAGACTTAATCACCGACCACAGCGGCGACCGTCGTGTCTCCAGATAGGCCTGAATTTGCTCATCCGATAAGGGTTTCAAACAGACGGCCCCCCTTAGTTCTTTGAGCTTAATACTGGCCTGGGCAAATTCCTTCACCCGACAACAGACCACCAGCTTCGGGTACTGCCGCGCAAACTCGTTTAGCTTTTGAGTGCATTTTTGCTGGCGCTCAAACCCTAGCTCATCTAAACCATCCAGCAGGGGCAGCAACACCTGCTGATCGAGCCACTGCTCGTAGAGTTTGGCTCTGCGGTTGCCGTTGTGCTGTTCATACAGCTGCTCAATCAGCCAATCGCGAATGCTCTGATTGTCTTTGCGCCAGGTAGAGAGTTCAAACAGAACGGGGATCACCGTTTTTGGTTTGGCCAGTGCGCCACAGACCAGCTGCTCAGCCAAGCTCAGCAGGGCCGTGGTTTTGCCTGCCCCTGGGGTGCCCAAAATCAGCAGCTTGCCAGCAATGTCGTCTCGCCCAAAAGTTTCAATCAGCAGCTGGCCGGGGTCGAGACTGCCCTGGTCTTTTCCTTGTACCTGTAAAGTTCGTTCACTTTCTAACGGCGATCGCCCCACCCAGCCCAACTGCTCTTGCAGCGCCACTGCCATCAGCTGGCGCTCTCTGCCCAGAGTATCGGTCAACCGTTTGCGAATGTCTGGGAGCTGTTTTTGCTCCAACAGCCGCGTTGCCCAATCCCAATCCACCTCAGGGGCAACAGGCTGACCAAACAACCGCAAGATTGTGTTGTTGATCGTGACCCGATTATCGTGGCTATTTTGAAAGCTAACCGCATCCCCCTCAGCCTGAGTGAGCTGAACTTGGCTATCTTCAATTTGGCTGTCGCCGATGCTCTGCTCTTGCAATGTCATTATTAAGGTTTATCCGGCACGCCATCCCTGCATTTAACCCAAATCTTTGGGTCAAGCACCAAAAAATGCCGCCGCCACCCCAACCCAAGGCGCAACCGTTCTAAAGATTTCTGCGCTTGTTTGCCACAGGCTTTTCCCAGCTTCGGTAGTTTCTTCCAAGGTTTTGATGGTTTCGCTCACCTGTTTCAGGTTTTGCCCCACCAGCTCTTTACTAGGTTTTTCTTTTGCGGCTTCCCGCTTTGCCGGGCGCAAATAGTCGAGCAATTCTTCTTGTAGGGCTGGGCTAATGGCTGCCCCTTTAACCGCTGTTTCTAGCTGCTCTAGCAACGTCACCACTTCTGTGCCAGTAATACCCTGCTGCTGGGTTTGCAGGTCGCCTGTTTGGTTTTGCTGTTGGTCGCGCCCCGCCTGCCCCATCTGCACCATGCCCCCAGTTAGGGTCACGTTGCTGAGGCTTTGCGACTGGTCGGGTTGGCCAGATTTAGACGGCTCGGGCGGGGGCTGCTTTCTAAACATGATGTTGATGGCGACTTTATTTCGTCCATCATATTCGACCACTCTGGCACGGGCCAGAGAACATACGCAGCACCCCACCAACCAGGGACGTTTGGGCCAGCTTGCAAATGATTCCGCCAGGTACGAAGTCAGCCACCCTATTCGCGAACCCAGGTTCGTGAATAGCGAACCCAGCCTCGTCAGCGGCGAAGCCAACTTGGTAGGAGCGAGACCAGCTCCCTGACGAGCGAAGCTAAGTTCGTGAACAGTGAACCCAGCTTCGCCAGCCGTGAGGCTAGGTTCGCCGTCGAGGCACCCAGCGCCCTTCCCATCGTCCCTACGCTCTGCGTGGGAATGCTGCCTACGGTGCTCCTGTCGGCGCGCCATTCGTGAGTGATACCCATTCACTGAGTGATGTCATCACCCGATCAAATGCCCTCAAACCTGTAGCATTTTTAACTTGCGCTCGGCTAAAGGATGGGGTATTTTTGCTGGATGGCTGTGTGCGTGCAGCTGTGCTTCCCAAAAATTTAGTCAAACGCCACTGGAAGGTGCGTCCAACACCAACCAGCGGCTAACCCCTTCGACAGGTACGAGCTGTCTCGGAGGCTAGGGCTATTATTGCCCAGGCCGCCCCGAACTGCACCAGTCTGGGGCGGCTAAGTTTTTGGGATTCCTTACCCACCCTCAAAAAAAGGAATCCCTCAACCATGTTGTGTTTTACCCGCCAAGATCCCCGAGTTCTTGAAGAACTCGGGGATCTGAATCCCCTGCGCCTAGCAAATCCCAGCCCCCAGCCGGGGCGCGAGCGATTGCGCCATCTGGTAATTGGCTCACCCGAAGGGGTGCGGGCCACCATCAACCTGCTGCATGTGCTGCGCTACGCCGACCAGGCCACCTGGAGCCAGTTGATCACCATTCCAGAACCGGGGATTTTGATTACCCCAGAGCAGGGGGAGGTGTTTAGCCTGCTCCGGCGCGATCGGCCAGTAGACTAATCAGAAGCTTAGACCTCGGAGGTTTTGAAAACCTCCGAGGTCTGAATGCCTAGGTGATCACCGTGGGCCGATCGCGCCCGGTGAGGGTTTTGATCTGGGCGATCTCGTCGGCCAGGGAAATCAGGTCGGCCAGGGCTTCCTGGGTATCTTGGTTGTGCTTGGCGGGGTCAGGCTCATAGCGCTCCACATACAACCGCAGGGTGGCCCCAGAGGTGCCAGTGCCCGACAGGCGAAAGACAATGCGCGAGCCATCGGTAAAGCCAATCCGCACGCCCTGGTTTTTGGCCACGCTGCCGTCTACCGGGTCGGTGTAGGCAAAGTCGTCGGCGTAATCGACGGTAAAAGCGCCAAAGGTTTGGCCGGGCATGGTGCCCAGGGCACCGCGCAGGTTATCGATTAGCGTATTGGCGCGATCGCTCTCCACCCCCTCGTAGTCGTGGCGCGAGTAGTAGTTGCGCCCGTAGGTGCCCCAGTGCTCTTTGACGATTTCTTCAACCGACTGCCCCTTGACAGCGAGAATATTCAGCCAGAACAGCACCGCCCAGAGCCCGTCTTTCTCACGGATGTGGTTGGAGCCGGTGCCAAAGCTCTCCTCGCCGCAGAGGGTGGCCTTGCCCGCATCTAGCAGGTTGCCAAAGAACTTCCAGCCGGTGGGGGTCTCGTAGCAGTCAATGCCGAGCTTTTCGGCGACGCGATCGGGGGCCTGGCTGGTGGGCATTGAGCGGGCAATCCCCGCTAGGCCGTCGCGGTAGCCCGGTACCAGGGTGGCGTTGGCGGCCAGAATCGCTAGGCTGTCGCTGGGGGTGACAAAGAAATTATTGCCGAGGATCATGTTGCGATCGCCGTCTCCATCCGACGCCGCGCCAAAGTCGGGGGCATTGTCGCCAAACATCACCTCCACTAGGTCGTGGGCGTAGACCAGGTTGGGGTCGGGGTGGCCGCCGCCAAAGTCTTCTAGGGGTTCGCCATTCACCACGGTGCCCGCCGGAGCATTCAGCCGGCCCTCAAACAGAGCTTTAGCGTAGGGGCCGGTGACCGCGTGCAGCGAATCCATACAGACCCGAAAGTTGCCGCCCGAGAGCAGCTGCTTGATCTGGCCAAAGTCAAACAGGGTTTCCATCAGCGCCCCGTAGTCGCCCACCGAGTCGATCACCTCGACGGTGGTGGTGCCCAGACTGTGGGTGGCCACCTGATCAAGGTCAATATCGGCGGTTTCGAGAATTTTGTACTCGGTGATGGTCTGGCTGTGCTGATAAATGGCGTCGGTCACACTCTCCGGAGCGGGGCCGCCGTTGCCAGTGTTGTACTTGATGCCAAAGTCTTCGTCGGGGCCGCCGGGGTTGTGGCTGGCCGAGAGAATGATGCCGCCAAAGGCGTTGTTTTTGCGGATCACGCAGGAGGCCGCCGGGGTCGAGAGAATGCCCCCCTGACCTACCAGCACCCGACCAAAGCCGTTGGCCGCCGCCATTTTGAGAATGATCTGAATCGCCTCGCGGTTGTAGTAGCGACCATCGCCGCCCACCACCAAGGTCTGGTTTTGATAGCCCTCTAAGCTATCAAAAGTGGCCTGAATAAAATTTTGCAGATAGTTCGGCTGCTGAAAGGTTTTAACTTTTTTTCTCAAACCCGAGGTGCCGGGTTTTTGGTCGTTATAGGGCTGGGTGGAAATAGTTTGAATACTCATAGGGTCAAAATCTGTAGGTCAAATCTGCTTCAAGGTCAACCAGGCGCAACCCCAGGATAAATCTCTAGCTAACACAGCAGGATAAATCTCCCTATAACTTAGGGGGTAAATCGTAAGACTTGGTTAAGGAGAGCCGATATCCGGAATTGACCGTTCCCCAGATGTAGCCGTTCTCAGCCCCCACTTTTCTTGCAGTGATGACCGACCAACTGTTGACCTCAACGCAGTCGCGCCCCAGCATTGGCCACGCTGATTTACCCGCGATCGCCGCCTTTTACGACATCTGCGAGCAGGTTGACCAGTTCGGCCACACCACCACCCTGGCTAACTTGCAGCGCCGCCTTGACCACCCGCCCCCCGGCGGCACCCACCAGCGCCAGCTCTGGGAAACCCCCAAGGGTGAGCTAGTGGGCCTGGTAGCCCTGTGGCTAGACAACCTCACTGATGCACCCACCGATGTTTTAGAAAGCCGGGTGGGGATCTTGGTTCACCCCGACTGGCGCGGCGCTCATCTAGAAGCCGAACTGTTGAGCTGGGCCGAGCAGCAGGTGCGAGAGCAGGCCCAAGCTGCCCAGCGCCCCGCCCAACTCTGCGCCGGAGCCAGAGCCGACGCGCCCTACTACCGGGCCATCTACGAGACAGCGGGCTACGAAATGATTCGCCAATTTCACACGATGGCGCGATCGCTGGCCGACCCTATCCCTCAACCACGGTTACCAAGCGGGTTCACCTCGCGCCCTACCCATGCCAATGAGGCCGCCGCCTGGGTAGAAATGTTCAACGAAAGCTTTGTCGATCATTGGCACTTTACGCCGATGACTCTGGACCGTCGCCAGTTTCGCCTCACCTATCCCACCTACCAGCCCGAATTTGACTGGGTGGTTGTGGCCCCCGACTGCACCCTGGCCGGGTTCTGCGGCGGTGCCATTGACCATGAAGAAAACACCCTAACAAACCGCAAAGAAGGGTGGATTAACATTCTGGGTACCCGGCGGGGCTATCGCCGTCAGGGCCTGGCACGGGCCATGCTGCTGCAAGGACTGCACCAGCTGCATCGGGCGGGGATGGAGACAGCGCTGCTGGGAGTCGATAGCCAAAACCCCAACCAGGCCATGGGGCTGTACGAATCCGCAGGATTTAGCGTCAAAAAAACCCATCTGACCTACCAAAAGATCCTCGCTGAGGCCACAGGTCCTCAACCGTAGGCGACTGCTGGAAAACGTTCTTCTTAATGGTGGGCAGTGCCCACCCTACGGTGGCTGAAGCCCCTCCTGCCCTTAACCCCACCGCCTAAGCTGACCCTAGGCTAGGCCCCAGGTCAGGACTGCCCCCAGGATAGATTTCAGTTCGGCTTTGGCAACCCCAACCTAAAGAGGGGACTCGCCCCATTGGCCCAGAGTCTCTAGCGCCCAGATTGTCTAGCACACTGCCTGTAACTCTCGACTCAGCGCCAAATGCAGTGGTTTCTGGCTCTCCCATGGGCTTGACTAGGTGCCTTAGCCAAGTGATTTAAGGGGATTTAAACCGATGCGTATTTTGCTAACTTTGGCGTTGTTGTGCAGCCTGTTACTGTCAGGCTGCGAGTTTTTTACTCCCGACACCAGTAGAGCCCTGTCGCAAACTCGGCAGATAGAAGAGATGCATAAGCAAACCCAGCAGTTAGAGCGCCAGGCTGACGCCCTAGAGCGCCTAGTCGATCGCGCGGGTAGCGCGGGTAGCGCGGGTGGCGGGGTGATCACGATTCCCATATCGCCCTAGCTTGACGGTGTCTCCCAGGCCAGCGTCTAACGCTTTGATACCGCCTTTGACCCAGTGACATACCAGCGCCAGGGCAGATCAGCCCCCTGGGTGAGGCCAATGCGAGTGGTTTGGGTGAAGGCGACTTCCCCGGCGGTCACCCGCTGTTGCCAGGTAGAATCTCGAGGCTCTAGCCAGAGGCCAGCGTCGGGGTTGAGGGGTTGGTCGGTAAGGGTGCGATCAATGCCCATCAGTAAACAGAGTTTGCCGGGGCCAGCGCCCCAGCGAGTGGTTTTCTCCGCTCGGTAGCCCACCAGCCAGGGGGGAACGGTATCGAGTTCTACAGCACGGATGAGGACGGCGCTGGGGGTGCGATCGCGATCGGTCACCACGTTAAAACAGTGGTAAATGCCGTAGATCAGATACACGTAGCTATAGCCGGGGGGGCCAAACATTACCCGATTGCGCGGGGTTTCGCGCCGGTAGGCATGGCAGGCCGGGTCGCCCTCGGTATAGGCTTCGATTTCGACAATGGTGGCGCTGAGCTGACGGCCATCGGCCCAGCGCCGCACTAGACGACAGCCCAGCAAATCCGGGGCAACTTCTAAAGACGATCGCCCCAGCCAGGCCGGGCCAATAGGTGTTGGCTGATTACAAAGCTTTATAGTGTCCTCCGGGGCAGGCTTGCTAAGATGACTCACAGCTAACGCTCCGTTAACATTCTTTTATTATTCCGATTGCTCCTATGGATATCAAACTCGTACTGGCTGTGCTCACCGGATTGTTTGTGGTAGCCACCCTATTCTTTGGCACCAAGAACGGCTTTTACGACAGCGACGACTACCACGGCAACGGTTCGGCTCACTGAGGTTAGCTCAGCCTGTTGGCCCTGTTGATCGGCCTTAGACATTGCCGCTGCCGCTAGTTCGCCATCCCGTGAGTAATCTGGTCTGCTTTCCGTTTGGTGCCGGTCATGGCCAAGAAGGTCTGTGCCTTGAGTTGCGCATGGGGCCACGGCGCATTGTGCTCGACTGCGGCCTGCGCGATCTGGCGGCCTTAGAACGCGCCCGCGATCGCATTGCTACCGCCGACCTGCTGTTTTGCAGCCATGCCCATAGCGACCACGCCCGGGGAGTGTGGTCCTTTAGCCAAGCCTTTCCCCAGGTGCCGATCTACGGCAGCGAAGTCACAGCCCAGCTTTTGCCCCTCAACTGGCCAGGGGCAGAGGTGCCCCCCCACCTGTGCCAAGCCTTACCCTGGCAGACCCCAATTAGCCTGGCTGACGATCTAACGGTGCAGATTTGGCCCGCTGGGCACTTGCCGGGGGCCGCCTGTGCGCTCTTTACCTACCACGGCCCCCAACGGCCCTATACCGTGTTTTTCACGGGTGATTTTTTCATGTCGAACTCGCGCCTGGTAGACGGTCTCCCCCTAGAGGCACTACGGGGCTTGAAACCCGACGTATTGATCATTGAAGGCAGCGCTGGCACTGCCCGCCATCCCCATCGGCGGCAGCAGGAAAATTTGCTTGCCAGCACCCTCCACCATCTGGTGCAGCAGGGGCGATCGGTGCTGTTGCCTACTCCCACCCTGGGCATTGGTCAAGAACTAGTGATGTTGTTGCGCAGTCACTACCAGTTTACCGGCCAAGATCTGACCGTTCGGGTAGATGAAACCGTAGCGGCGGGCTGCGATTTGTATCTCGAACTCATGACTGAGTTTCCGAGCAGCGTCCAAAACTTTGCCCGGCATCAACCCCTCTTCTGGGACGAACGCATTCTGCCTCGGGTGCGGCGACTGGGGGACGGTGTCTCTGCCGAGGACGAGTCTTCGGCAGAGACCCATCGTGAACGCCCCTGCATTCTGATTGCCCATCGCGAAGCCGATCTCAGCGAGCACTGCCGCACCTCCTCTCTACCCTGGACGGTGCTACTCCCCGATTCTTTTGCAGGCAACCTGGCCGATACCGTATTGGGCACCCCCAGTACGAACGCGGACCCAACTCTGGGCTGGTTACAAAGCCTCGGCCCTGAGCTAGAGACCGAGCGAGTACAGCTTGACACCTACCAGCTCACGACCCACAGCGATCGCGTCGGCACCACCCAGCTAATTCACAACCTCAGACCCCAGCACGTGGCCTTTATCCACGGAAAGCCCGCCCACCTGGCCGACCTGGCCGGGTTAGAAGAATTGCAAACCCGTTACCAGCTGCACCTGCCCTCTGTCGGTAACGAGGTGGAGTTTCCGATCGGCGATCGCTTCATTCAGCCTGCTGCCCCTGACCCTGTCTTTGAGGGCGAAATTACCCAGGTTGACGACAGCGTACTGCTGCTGTTGCCCGAAGATCTCACTACCGACCCTCGCTGGACGGCCTTAGCCGATACCGGCCTGATCCAAGCCCGCTGGCAAGGCAATGATCTCGTGATCAAAGGTCTCACCCAACGCGACCTGCTGCGTACGGTTGCCAACAGCGATACCCCTTGGCAAACTCCCAGCTGTCAAACCTGCCGCTATCAGCGAGAGGGGCGCTGCCGTAGCACCGATTCCCCCCTCTACGGGCTTCAGGTCAGCCCCGAAGGCATGTGCCCAGCCTTTCAAGCTCAGCCAGCCCCTGGGGATGAAGCGTCGGCCTAGCTCGGGTTTAGTGTGTTGATGGCGTTACTCTCATACTGAATCCTGTTTGGGTATCCCCGGTTTAGCAGGGCGCATGGCATGCGCCCCTACGGTTTGGCCCTTTGGGAATCGGGGTTATACCATTCGGATTTGGTATCACTCATTCATCCCTTTAGTCATCCCCTCCCCCATGCAAACCTACTGCCTCCGCCTCACCCCTGGTGAAGACCTCAAGCAAGCCCTGCAAACCTTTGCCCAAGCTCAGGCGCTTGAAGCGGGGATCGTGCTAACAGGCCTAGGCAGCTTTACCCAGGCCTCCCTCCGCTTTGCGGCGGTGAGCGAAGCCACAGTAATCGACAGACCGCTGGAGTTGATTGCCCTCAGCGGTACGCTGTCGCGCCACGGCATGCACCTGCATGGGGCCGTAGCCGATGCCCAGGGGCGGGTTTACGGCGGTCATATTATGCCAGGGTGCCTGATTCGCACAACGGCGGAGATTGCGATCGCCGATCTACCCCACCTGCGCCTCGACCGCCAGAGCGATCCCCAAACCGGCTATCTAGAGCTAGTCGTGGAGTCTCTTTAGAAACCGGTCACCCCAGCCCCTAGATCACGGGCTCTAACCAACCCTGAAGCTGATCAACCGTGGAGCAGGCCATCAGCTTTTCTCGCACATCGCCCTGGCTAAAGTACTGGGCCACAGAAGCCAGCTGGGCCAGGTGGTCTTGGGTAGTGCCCTGGGCCGGGGTCAGCAACAGCACCACCACATGAATCGGCTGGTCAGCCCGCTGCATGCCCCGACGATGCACCCCCAGGCACAGGCGTGTGCCCTTCAGCTTGGGCACCCGAGCGTGGGAGATAATTACCCCCGGCAGCACCTCGCTGGCGTAGCCCACATCATCAAAGGCCAAGGCCTTGAGTACGTTGCGGTGGCGCGGGTCATCGCGATCAATCACGGTACTGAGCAGGGCATCGACGGTTTCTTCGTAGGAGGTAGTGGTGAGATCGAGCAACACCCGCTCCCGGGAGAGCAGATTACCCAGGGTTAACGGCTGAGCTGCGCCAAAGTACTGGGCATCTTTTTCGGAGGGGTAGAGCACCAAAAAGCTGAGCTGCAAGTCGGCTAACATCTGGGGCAGGTGCTCTAGGGCGCGCTCGTAGGCCACAGTACCCTCGCGGGCGCTCATCAGCACGATCAAATCTTGATCCTTGGCAGCCTCTTTTAGGGTAGAGCGGACATCATCCCAGTTGGCCACCTCCATAAACCCGGCAGTGACGTCAATGGGCACATCGTTAAAGTGCTGGCGGTAGGGTTCGGCCCCGTCCTGAACCACCAGTATTTGTAGCGAGGCCCCCAGTTGGTAGGCCAGGTGCTTGAGCGATCGCACCCCCTCGTAAAACCCCGGATTGTGGTCAATCACCGGCGGCAGCACCACCACCATTCGCTGAAAGGTGTTGACCGGGTGGTTGAGCCTGCACACCCACACCTGCTGAGGGGCCTGCTCTAGCGTCTGGTCAATCACTGAGCCAAAAATCCGCTGCTGGGCCGATCGGGTACCGTTCCAGCCGATCACAATGTCGCTAATGCGACGCTCCATGGCGGCTTCCACCACGCCCGAGGCGGGGTTGCGGGCCACCCGAGTTACCGGGTTCACAGGCAAATCTAGCTCGACAGCATGCACCACCGCGTGGGCCAGCAGACGCTCGGCGGCGGCGACGCTGCTCTCGGTGTCTTCCGCCTCGGTTTCCTCAGCAATTACCGTCAGAGGGTAGATGGTCTCTTCAGATTTGTTGTCGCGCAGCAGAGCGGCAATATTCACCAGAGCCTCGCTGGTGGAGGGGTTGGCCAGGGGCACCAGAATGCGCTGGGGGGCCTGGCGCGGTTCGTACTGCTGATCGTCTTGCTGGCGGGCCACCTGGCGACCAAAGCGATCGACCACCGAGGGGCCGAGAATGCAGGTGGCAAAGATCATCAGCACCACGCCATTGAGCACATCGTCGCCGATGATGCCCAGCTCGTAGCCCACCAGGGTGGCAGCCAGGGTGGCGGCGGCCTCACAGGTGGAGAGCCCAAACATCACCCAGCCCTCGGCGGGAGTGTAGTTGTAAATCCGCCGCGTCACCCCGGCGGCGATAAACTTGGTGATCACGTTGGTGGACAGCATTGAGATCATGACAATCCAGGCGGTGAGACTGCTAAACAGTACCGACACATCCACCAGCAGGCCAATGAAAATCAAAAAGAACGGAATGATAAACGCTTCGCCAAAGAACTGAATGCGGGTCATTAACCGACTGCGTTCAGGAATCAACCGGTTAAGGGTAAGCCCCACCAAGAACGCCCCTAAAATTGCTTCGGTGCCCACCGCACGGGCCAGGTAAGCGCCAATAAACACCACCGCCAGCACAAACACAAACTCGCTCTTGCCACCATCCTCCACATTGCGAAAAAACCAGCGGGCCAAGGGCGGCAGCAGATAGAGTACCGCAGCGACATAGATCGCCATGGCCAACGCCAACGAGACCCAAAACATGGTGGTCAGCTCGCCCTCAAAGGCACGGGCTACCACCACTAGCACCAGCAGGGCTACCGTGTCGGTGAGAATGGTACCGCCCACGGTGGTCACCACCGCGTCGTTTTTCATAATCCCCAGGCGGCTGATGATCGGGTAGGGCACCAGGGTATGGGAGGCAAACATACTGGCAATCAAAATTGCCGCAATCCAATCAAAACCCAGCAGGTAGTGAAAGATCAACATCCCGGCAAACTGGGGAATGGTGAAGGTAATGACGCCAAAAACAAAGCTGCGATCGCGGTTTTTACGAAACTGAGACATGTTGATCTCTAGCCCCGACAAAAACATGATGTAGAGCAATCCTACATTGCCCAATAGCTCAATGGCTTGGCCGCGCTCTAGGACATTGAGCACACTGCTACCTAGCACTACCCCAGCCACAATTGGGCCAATCAGACCCGGTAGTTTGAACCGCTCAAACATTAGCGGCGTGGCCAAAATTACCACCATACAAATGCCAAAGATCAAAATCGGATCTTCAACTGGCAGAGGCATTCCTAGAATCGATTCCATTGAGAGACTCCTTCGTCGCTGGGACTGATATCGAGCAGTGATGGATATAGCTCTACAGACTTGCCGTGATCACCTGTCAAGAAATGAGGTGTGTAGAAAACTCAACTTCTGAACTGTGGTCACTGGGCACCACTACAACTTTGCAGGGGGCGTGATTGGCCACATACTGACTAACACTACCCAAAATCAGTTTCTTCAACCCCTCTTTACCGCTATTGCCAACCACAACTAGATCGGCATTCCAGTCGTCAGCCACCTGGCAAATAAACCTACTGGGGTCAGCAGTTTCACAGATAAAATCAGCTTCAATACCGCAATCTAAAGCCGCAATTCGCAGTTGTTCTAACCACATGTGAGCCTCCTGAGCACGCTGTAGGTGAGCGGCCTCTTCCTTCTGCTGCACCTCAGTAGAACTGTGCAATCCAACCCCAGCATCAATCATTGCTCCTAGATTTTCATAGGGGTTTACTGTCAGACAGTAAACCAACCGGATTTGGCTCTGATTAGATTGAGCTAGCTTTAGAGCGTAGTCAAAGGCGAGATTAGACGCCGACGTTTGATCGAGAGCAACGAGAATTTTTTGATCAGCCATGGGAAAGCTCCTTGATAGACAGGTTTAGGACTTTTCTCAAGCCGAGGATAGATTTTCACCGATACGGAACTGTGAAACTCTATCTAGGCTTACAACAGCTACCCCTTAAGTGAATCGAGGGTTGGGTGAGTTTAATGCTATGGCTTTACCCTATTGGGGTAATCCCAAGACTGAGCAGGGTGTTTGATGGGCCAACTGTTTCACCAGCCTATGATTGGTCGTTTGACAGCCCACTAGCAGCACCTCGGCTTGCAGTTCTTCGGCTACCTGGCTGAGTTCGGTTGCGACTTCACCAACGCGCAGGTGAGCATTGAGCGACCCACGCCATTCGCTGGCCAAACAGCGGGCCTGCCAGAGAACGCGATCGGCATTGGCAATGGTTTTAGGTCGGGTTTTATCGACCACATACACTACATGTACTACCACCCTCTGGGGCCTAACCAATCGAGTTTGGTGAGCCATCCACAGGGCAATATCCAGTGCCCCCTGGCTGTTGGTAGAACCGCTGTAGCCCACCACAAAGTTGATGGTTTGAGCCTCTAATTCACAGACCTCAGCGTTAGGCTTTGCCGTGGTGGGCTTTGGCTTAGACAGCAGCAGCATTTTTTGCGTCGACCCCTCGCAGCCCAGAGCGGTTTCTAAGCGCATGAGCATGGGTTTAAGGGTCGATCTGCCATCACCGGATGGCGATCGCATAAGGTGCGCTCCTAGCCTGAGGGCAGGAGCATTTGACAGTGACTTAGGCTGCATGAGACCCCTCCTAGAGGCTATTCATGGACAGCGAACAAGCCGTGGTGACACGACTTAGGACACTGAAACAGCCGAGCATTAAAAATGCTGACGATTCAATCTCCTCTCAATGCCGACGAGGTTAGCTGACGGGCTAGGACTGAGAGATGTCCTTCTCCGATTACCCTCATTTGGGTATTTAGAACTCGGAGATTAGCCCCTTTACTGGTTCCCCCGCTCTATGGGTACTAAGTACCGATAGACTAGGCTGACTTGTTCGATTCTTTTCATTGTAAGCGCTAAGGCCAAAAAGTGTCAAACCAAAGGTTACATTTAACGACCAACTGATTGAGCTAGATCCACCCTCAGTTTAGGGTGACTTGAAGGTATTAATAGTTACAAGACTGAGCCAATCTATAGGCTAGTTTATGGGTCTAGCACAGTCTAGAAAAGTATATTGGAAGTCTCTTTTTGTAGTGAGCAACGTCCATATTTAGAAATACTTATAGCCGCCCAAGGCGATCGCATCGCGATCGCCCTCATCCCGCAGACTGTTTAGCAACTCAGCCCCTAGAATTTTGGGCCTTTCCCTACAGACCGAGGGGCTAAGCTCAAAACTAACCCGCCATTTGCTCAAAGTAGCTGTCGAGGAACCCCAGGGCGTGGTTGCGCAGGTCATAGTACTCCCGCGACTCGCGCAGGGCGGCCCGATCGCGCGGGTGAGCAAAGGGCACCGTTAAAATTTCGCCAATATGAGCGTTGGGGCCGTTGGTCATCATCACAATACGATCGGCCATATAGATAGCTTCGTCCACGTCGTGGGTGATCATCATCACCGCCTGGGGATTGCGCTCCCAGATGTCGAGCACCTGGCGCTGTAGGCGACTGCGGGTGAGGGCGTCAAGGGCTCCAAAGGGCTCGTCCATCAGCAGCATTTTGGGGCGAATGGCCAGGGCGCGGGCAATGCCCACCCGCTGTTTCATACCGCCCGAGAGTTCATCGGGGTATTTGGCGGCAGCGGCGGTGAGGTTGACCATAGCCAGATGTTCGTCTACCAGATCGCTGCGATCGCGGGGAGAGAGGCGATCGCACACCTCATCCACCGCCAGTCGCACGTTTTCGCGTACTGTCAGCCAGGGCAGCAGTGAATACTGCTGAAACACCATCATGCGATCGGCCCCCGGCTTTTTGATCGGTTTTCCTTCTAAAAATACCTCCCCTGAAGTAGCCTGCTCTAGCCCCCCCACGATCTTCAGCAGCGTTGATTTGCCGCAGCCCGAATGGCCAATGATGGCAATAAACTCGTTGGCCCCTACCGTAAGGTTGATCTCATCCAGCACGACAGTCTGGTTACTGCTGCCGCTGGGGTAAGCTTTTATCAAGTCTTGAATGACTAGAAAATCGGTTTCAAACTCAACCTGCCGTTGATCCGCATATTGGGAGTGTTGATTTGACTTAACCATGACTTTCTCCTGAGTAGTGTATTTAGGCAAGGGAAGAATGTTGGAAGGTGTGAACGTTTGAACGTTGAAAGGTTTGAGGGTTGGAAGGTTGGAAGGCCAGAACATTTCAACTTGTCAACGGTTCAACGTGCCAACGTGTTAACGTCCTAATGTTTCCGACTCACCCCAAAAAGATCTTCTGCGGCTTCTTCGCCCGAATCTCAAACCCATTCAAATAGCCCACCGGGTCGCTGGGGTCGTAGGCCACGCCATCGATAAACACCTCCCCTGGCTCCACCTTGTGGTCGTCTGCTGGGCAGGCAATGCCCAACTCAGCAGCAATTTCGCGGTAGAGATCGGTACGCCACCCCTGGCGGGCCTTGGCCTCGGCATCAGCCGGAAATTCAGGAATTTGCCCCCAGCGAGCAGCCTGGGTCATCAACCAGATCGACTGCGACTGCCACAAAAAGGTGGAATGGTCGCCAGCGGGCTGGGGCAGATCGTCGGGCAGGTCAAAGAAAATGGTGCTGTCGGGCATTTGCACCTTTCGACTCTGGCCGTCGAAGCCGCCGTAATCGTAGTTGCCGACTAGGGCTGGCTCGGTGAACTTGGGCGGTGCCCCGGTAAAGGCGCGATCGGAAATAATTGCCGCTACTTCGGGACGGTTAGCGGGGTCGTCGCAGTATTGGCAAGCTTCGAGCATGGCCTTAACCAGCGATCGGTAAGTATTAGGGTTCTCGTTAATAAAGTCTTCCATCACCGCCAGCACCCGGTCGGGGTGGCCGCGCCACACTTCTTTGCCGTGGGCAAAGGTAAAGCCCACCCCCTCGTTGCCGGTGATGGCGCGGGTGTTCCAGGGCTCGGCCACCATGTAGGCCTGCATTGCCCCAATCCGCACGTTGGTCACCATCTGCGGCGGCGGAATGATGATGACGCGGAATTCTTGGAGGGGATCTACCCCCGCCGCCGCCGACAGGTAACGAATGAAGTATTCGTAAATGGCCGAACTCAGCACCGTGGCCCAGACCCGGCGATCGGGAGACAGCCCGGCGAAGTAGCCGCGAAAGTCGCGGCCAAAGGCCTCTAGGTCACCACCATATTCGCGCCAGGGGCGCAGACCAGCTTCCCACATGGCGGAGTTCATAGTCATGGCATTGCCGTGACGGTGAATAGTCATGGCCGCGCACATGGGGGCACTGCGGGCACCCTCTGCGCCAATGCGGGCGTTGGTAACTGCCCCAGACACCACTGGAGAGGCATCGAGCCGCCCAAAAATCACGCCATCGCGGGAGGTGCCCCAACTGGCTTCGCGGTTGAGGGTGACATTGAGCCCGTACTTGTAGAAGAAGCCCTTGGCCTGAGCCACCGCAAAGGGAGCGCAGTCATTCACCGGCACGTAGCCCACGCGAATGTGCGATCGCTCTAAGCTGGCGGGGTTCACTACCTGCTCAATGTTGGCGGCCTGGGCGGCGGCTCCGCTGGGCAAGGAACTGCCCTGGCGCAGAGCTTGACCGCAGGCCGAGGCCGCCAGCCCTGCTGTAAACCCGACCGCCCCCTGGAGGAGCGATCGCCGATTGATCGTAGTCATGGCTCTAATCCTTGTGACGTGAGGCAGTTTGTGTTGGGAAGGCCAGAACGAGGGGGAGATTTCCGGGCAAAAAGACCCTGGCGTTAACCCATCAATCGTGTAGGGTGGGCACTGCCCACCACCCACCATGGGGCTGCCAAAAAATCCTTGGTTGGGCTATTTGGCAGAATTTACTAACTCGAAAGAGCCGGCGCAAACAGGCTTGTGAGTATTAAAGATGTTGGTGGGCAGTGCCCACCCTACGGGATTGATTGTGTCAGTCAGCCAGCACTAGATCGCTTTGACGGGGCGGTGGGTAGCCCAGCGCTGTAGCAGGGTGATGGCGTAGTCGAGCACCAGGCCGGTCAGCCCGATCACAATCACCGCTAAAAATACCGAGCTAAGGCTGAGTCGGTTCCATTCGTCCCAGATAAAGAAGCCAATGCCAATACCGCCCGTGAGCATTTCGACAGCAACAATCACCAGCCAGGCAATGCCTAAACTCAGTCGTAATCCGGTAAAAATGTAGGGCAAACTAGCGGGCCAGATAATTTTGTACATTTGTCGCCAGCGGGGCATTTCTAGCACCTGGGCCACATCTAAATAATCTTTGGGTACGCTGGCAACCCCCAGGGCGGTATTGATTACCGTGGGCCACAGTGAGGTGATAAAAATCACAAAAATAGCTGACGGGTTGGCCAGGTTAAATATCGCCAGGGCAATGGGCAACCAAGCTACCGGAGACACCGGACGAAACAGCTGCACCAGGGGGTTGATTGCCATCATGGCCTTGGGCGAGAGACCAATCCAAAAGCCGATGGGAATGGCCACCACAGTGCCCAGCAAAAACCCTAATAAGACCCGGCGCAGACTGGCTAAAAGTAGCCAGCCAATGCCCAAATTGCCCGGCCCGCGACGAAAGAAGGGATTGGCAATATAGTCGAGATTATCCTGCAATGCCTGCCAGGGGGTCGGCATCAAGGTAGTAAAGAAGGTGGCAATCACCCACCAAAGAACAACGACAGCAAGGAATGCGATCGCAGGCAATACAATCCTTTCCCAAGGAAAATGGAATAATTTTGTAGCAGAATTGGGCTGTCCCAAACGGGTCGCCGCACGGGTGCGTGACTTGGGCTGCATGATAGCCTCCTAGAGGTTGGTCATGGACAGCGAACAAGTCGTGGTGACACGACTCAGGACACTGAAACAGCCGAGCATTAAAAATGCTGACGATTCAATCTCCTCTCAATGCCGACGAGGTTAGCTGACGGGCTAGGACTGAGAGATGTCCTTCTCCGATTACCCTCTAGTGGGTATAAGAACTCGGAGATTAGCCCCTTTACTGGTTCCCCCGCTCTATGGGTACTGAGTACCGATAGACTAGGCTGACTTGTTCGATTAGATAGAGCGTAAACGTCAGGAACTGAGCCTGTCAAGATAGCAGCTTAAATCTATAACCAATGGTCAAGACTGGCGTTTGTGCAGCCATAGATGCCGCCCATTTAGTTGGCTAGTACTGCGGTTACCCCTTCGATAAAGCACCTACTGACAAAGTTCTAAACCTCCCAGATGCTGGCCAATTAAATATCCCTCCGCCCCCATAACCAGGAGCGAAGGAAACCTTAACGATGTACGTTATTCGAGTGAAATCTACTAAAATTTCACCAATTTGGCTGTTGGCGAATGATTCTGGCCACTGAGCGGAAGCACCCCTAATGGGTTGAGGGTGATGACTTTGGTCGGGTGCGCTATCTAAGTTGTGACCATGCCGTGCTCTAAGGCAAAGCGCACTAGCTCTGTGCGGCTGTTGGTGCCAGTTTTACTAAACAGACGGCTGACGTACTTCTCGACGTTGCGCACGCTGGTCTCTAGACGACTGGCAATTTCTTTGTTCATCAAGCCTTCGGCCACTAAGTCGAGCACGCTCTGCTCGCGGGGGGTAAGGTCGATGCGAATATCTGAAGTCACTTTGGCCATACCGCCTTTTTGGCTCAGCATGGCCTTAATCTCTTCGATTTGGCGGGCCATGACGGCAATGTCGGGAATGTCGCCTGCATCTACCGTTTGAGCCGCCCGGCGACCCATCAGGTTGGTGACCACTGCCACCAGTTCTTCGGGGTCAAAGGGCTTAGATAGGTAGGCATCGCAACCCGCGTTGTAGCCTTGGATGCGATCGCTGGTCATCCCCCGCGCGGTCAAAAATAGCACCGGCAGCCCCTTAAAGCGAATGTCTTCGCGCACCTGGGCCAAGAAGGCATAGCCGTCGACCTGGGGCATCATAATGTCGGAGATCAGCACGTCAGGGGTCTCCTGCTGCAAGAGATCCCAGCCTTCTTTGGCGTTGCTGGCCGATCGCACCGCAAAGCCACTGTCTTCCAGGTAGGCTTGCACTGCCTCGCGCAGACCTGGCTCATCGTCTACCAGTAAGATATTGCCAGCTTGCTCAGACATAACACCGCCCCAGATCACCTATATCAATGCTCACTTTAACCTGGAATTGTCAGGGCGGAAGCAGTTCAACCGGTTTATCGCGTCGACTCTAACTTTCGACAGGTCTAATCTACCGGTGCGCCACCCCAGTTTTACCCGTGGACAGGATCGGCGGCTAAAGAGCCTAGTCACCCCAATCAGGTTAATTCCCATTTTTTGATCGACTACCATTAAAGACAGCCCCCATCTCAGGCCAATCGTCGCTTGGCCTGGGGCTCGCGATCATAGGAGTGCTGATATGGAAGGGTCTTTTCCCCAGGGCATACTCAAGAGCGAACTGCTCAACCGCCTAGCCATCAACCTCGATACCGCCGAAGAATTTGGCCCGATTGCCGAAATTTGGGTAAATGGCCGCACCCACCAGGTCCAGGGCGTTGGCTGTAGCGTAGGTGGGCTGCTAACCCGCCAGCACCGACGGTTTTTGTGGCCTCAAATTGGCTCGATTGGGCGTGATGGGGTGGTCGTAAAAGCCGGAGCTAAAGTCGAGGCCATTGATGAGCACCTGCAAAATTGCCTGCCCCTGGGGGAAGTAGAGTTGTGGTCAGACCACGGCGATCGCATGGGTCAGCTGGTCGACTATCGTTTTGACCCCACCACCGGCAACATTCTTCAATACCTCTTTGTACCAGTAGAGGCCAGCGACCTGGCCCCTGGCCTCTACGGCCTCGATCCGGTAGCGGTGATTAGCACTGGTCGCCGCCGCATGATGGCCGAAGCTGCCGCCCTCAAGGCGGCACCCATGGTACGGGCGGGCATGCAACCCCCAGCCGCGCCGCCGCCATCATCGCCCTTTGATCGCATTCCCTTAGACAAAATGCCTGACCCTCGCCAGGGCTGGGAGGCCGCCGTCAAGGGCACCCAAACCATGCGCGATCAGTTCCAGGGGCAGTTTCAGGAAGGTCGCCAAAAACTGGGAGCCGAAGCCCAGGATCGCCGTCAAAGGCTTCAGGCTGAGGCCCAAGACAAACTGGGCGGGCTGCTGGGCAACGTCAAAAAGCGCACCCGGCATCTGCGCCACCAGCTGCGTGAAGCGGTCACCGACGCCACCGCCGGGTTACCCTCGGGGCCAAATCTGCGCGACGACAAAATTCCCACCATTGATGTGGATGCCATGGAGCCCTGGCCGGAGGACGATGTCTCCCAGGAGCGCCCCGAACGTCGTTAAACAAGGGGCGCTAGCTAGAGGTCGCGCTGATAGTCGGCGATCGCCTCTAGCAAATCTGCCTTGCCCGCAGACGGAATCAGATCGGCCAGAGGAACCGTTTTTTGCCCACCACCAAGGGAAACAGAGGTGCTAGCGAGAATATCGGCTACCGCCGCTTCGCTCACCTGGTCGCCTACCACCAGAGGGTAGAGTTTTTCGGCTAAGGGGGTGTGCAGCTTGGCATCGCCCAGGTATAGGTGCCACTTGGCGACATCGAGATATACTTTGTCGCCGATGGCCGCAGCTAGAGATTCAATCGCGCGGGCAGTAGAGGCATCAGACATAGCTCAGGTTCTCCATCTAGGGTTCGCCGTTGAGGTCAGGGTCGGGGGCTGGAGAGAGGGAAGTAGGCGAGTAATTGGCGATCGCAAAGATATAGACCGCGTTGCCCACCAAAATGGGCAACCAAACCAAGGTCACCTTACTCGCCCAGGGCACCCAGGCCGGATTCAGGGTATGAAAAAACCACAGCCCAGAATTAACGGCGGTAAAGGCCGCCACATGCACCGCAAAGTTGATCCGGTCTTCTAACTTGCGGTAGGCAGGGTCTTCACGGGTGGGTTTACGGGGCCAACGGGGCGGCATAGGCCAAATATCTATACGCTACACCCTTCATTCTAAAGGCGTAAGGGCTAAAGGCACAGCCACCATGCCCCATTGGCCAAGGTAGGCATAGCTGGCCAAAGCCGCCGCCGTTTGCACATTGAGCGACTGCACCAGGCCATATTGCGGAATCGCCACAGCCTGGTCACAGGCGGCGGCCACCGCTGGGGGAATGCCCGTCAACTCGCGCCCCAGCACCAGCACCGTCTGGCGAGGAAAACGAAACTCGGGCAGGGGAATCGCCTGGGGCTGACGATCGAGCGCGATCGGGCTGTAGCCCTGCTGCCGCCGGTCGGCCAACCACTGGGGTAACTGTTCCACGGGGCACGCTTGCAAGGGCTGCCACTGGTCGGTTGACACCGCCCCCTGGCGAAGCCCACGCATCCGAAATAATTAAAAACCCGCCCTGCCGAGGCAAGACGGGTTAGCACCAACCGTTACCAGCGGGCCTAGCCCCTAGGCTTCTAGCAGAGCAATATTAGAGAAGACAAACTCCTGGGAGTCTGTACCGCCCTCGGTAGCGGTTTCGATCGCGCGGCGAGAGAGAATGTAGTAGCCCCCCACCTCGGTGTACTCATCTTCAAAGTTGCTGAGGCCACCCTTTTGTTCACCCGTTTTGGGATCGTGGTAGACCGAGTCGTAGCGGTGCGATAGGTAACCAGCCCCAGTGTCGTGACTGCTGAAGGTGTGAATAGTAACAACCACACCGTGGATGTGGCGGTGCACCATCGACACTTCGTTATTTTTGATCTCGTAGCGATCGCCCTCAGCCTTGCCACCCATCAAAATTTCCACGGCACCATCCTCTAGGGTTTTGCCGTAACTAAAGGTGTTGTTGCCGTGGGAAGCTTCAAACTCGCGGCGAACGCGGTGAATAGACACCTCAAACAGCTGCCCATGCACCATTTTTTGGGCCGATTCATCGGCAATGCCAGTGACCTCAAGCTTAAGATCAGCCGTGATTTTGCTCTGGCCCTGATAAATTTGGCCATTGTGAGTAAACGTGACATCGGCAGTGTAGCCCGGGAAAGCGGCATCCCAGGTATAGCGGTTATCGTAGGCTGCCCGAAAAAAGTCCCGCGCCGCCAGTTGAGTTCCAACCATCTAAAAAATCTCTCAGTTAATGTTAGAGCGCAGCAGCACAAGGCCATTACGCTGGAGCTTCTCTAGCATACCGATTCTAGACTCCCCTGGCCGAAATCCCAGGGCGGTCACCGTCGCTCAGCCCTTAAAAATGTATCCCAACGAACAGTGCTATTGGAGCTACTTTTCTACGATGAAAAACCCAAGATTTTAGTCAGGCCAAGGTTGCCGCTGTCTTTGCTGGCAGCTTGATCTAAAACGCTCCTAAAATAGCTCTTAAACAGCCTGAGTTTTCCACAGGCAAATTTTTATTGTTTCTTTTTGTTTCAACTCTCAAGAGCTTACTGAGTGGGTGCTTTCACTCTTAATAACGATTTTATTTTGGAGCAGCAACAAGTTATCCACAGATTTTGGGACATCTGTGGATAACTTTATTTGTTGTTTCCCCGAACCTATTAATCTGCCCAATCCAGGCTGATAGGGGAGGGTTGAGCTTAGGTTTTATAGCCATAGTCACTTGGGTTAGAACATCCAGAAACCCTAGAAACGTTCGAACGTTCAAACGTTCTTAGGAGACATGTCTTAACCGGACTGGCTACAGCTATACAAGCTGACTACCCCTTAAGCTCCTGCTTCGGCAGCAAAGCGATCGATCGCCAAAAACAAATCGCTGAGCTGGGCAACCGTAGTAAATGGGTTGAGCAGCACTGCTTTTAACCACCGTTGTCCGCGCAACCTTGGCACCGATAAAAAGGTTTGGTGCCGCTGCAAAAGATACTCCTGTAGACGAATATTCCAACCATCCCAGTCAGCGGGTGGCAGCGTTGAGGGGCAGCCCCGAAAGCACAGCACATTCATCTCGGGGTCGGTGGCCAGTTCTAGGTAAGGCCGCTGGCGCACCTGGGCCAAACAGTGGTCGGCCAGAGCATAGCTGGCCTCAACCAACTCGGCGCAGCCCGCCTTGCCCAGGTGCTGGAGAGTAAGCCATAGCTTCAGCACGTCGGTGTGGCGAGTGCCCTGCACCGACAACTCTCCTAGGTTGACCCAGTCAGCTTCAACGTTCATGTAGGGGGCTGACACCCGAAAGTGGCTGTGCAACACCCCCATATCGCGAAACAGCACCGAGGCACAGGTCTTGGTGACGTAGAGCCACTTCTGAGGATTAAAGGTGATCGAATCGGCCTGCTCAATGCCCGCCAACTGATGACGATGGATGGGAGAAAATGCGATCGCCCCCCCGTAGGCCGCGTCTACATGGAACCACAGGTCGTAGGCCTGAGCAATTCGGGCAATCTCTGGCAGTGGGTCAATATTGCCCGTGACGGTAGTACCCGCCGTGGCCACCACGGCAATGGGCCGCTGCCCCCCGGCGATCGCGCTTTGAATCTGAGCCTCTAGGGCACCCACATCCATATGGCCACGGGCATCGGTAGGCACCAGCGCCACCCCGTTCAGCCCCAGCCCCAGCACCATTGCCGCCTTTTGAATTGAGGTGTGGGCCATTTCCGAAGCCAAAATCAACGGTGGCGGCCCGCCGGCCAACCCCGCTTGCAGACAGTCGAGCTTCACATTGCGGGCCACGGTTAACGCCTGCAAGTTAGCCAGACTGCCACCGCTGGTCAGCAGCCCGCCCGCCGTGGCCCCCAGACCAAATAGCTGAGCCATATCTGCCAGCAGCAGCGGTTCTAGCCGCGACAGCACCGGAGACATCTCCACACTCAGCATGTTGTTGTTGAGGGCTGCGGCCACCCAGTCGCCCAGCAGAGAGGCTGTAGCGGGCAGAGGGTCCATGTGCCCCAGATAGCCGGGGTGAGCCGGGTTCATCGACTGGGCCATCAGGCTGGGCAGCGATTCTAGCAGAGACGCGATCGCCGTCGGCTGCTCAGGAATTCCCTCAAAGGCAATGTCTTTCACCGTGGGCAGAGGGACCAGGCGGCTCGCCCCAGCCAGATAGTCAAGAATGTGTGCTGTCACCTGCTCAAACACTGCCTCAATGGCAGCTCGATTGTGCCCCTGGGGATGAATAAATGCGGTGGCAGGTAGAACCGATGGAGCCAACGTACACCTCTAGCGTTAGACCTAGCCCAATTATCCCGCCAATGGGGCCACCGTGGGCCAAGGCGGTACATTCTCTCAGGCACTGTCACCCCAGGCCGCTGCCTAGAGCGGTTGAATCAAAATCGGGGGCGATCGATGCTCTTGAGGAGCGGCAGCCCGCTCCTGAGTAATGGCCACGGCCCGCACCAGATCGCGATCGCGCCGGTATACCGGCGGCAGATCAATCGGCTGAGTCACCCGGCCATTCTCATCCACCGTAAACACGGTAGTGAGAATGGCATCTTTATCGTCTAGGGTCACCGGAGCGCTAGGGTCTACCACCGTCCACAGCACGTAGACCGTGCCCGGCTCTAGGGGGGGCAAATTTTCTACGGTGAGCGAACCCATCAGGGTAGAGGGGTCAATTACCACCTCAGCCTGCCCCGCCAGGGGAGCCTCGGGAGAGCCTAGGGCAATGGTTAGGGTCTCTTCCCCAGGTCGATTGGCCCGCTCTAGCTGAAGTGTGCGCCACAGCATTAGATTGCTCAGGCTGAGGGCCGCCACCAGGGCAGCGGCAGCCACCCACCCCAGGCGAGCCCAGCGCCGAGGCCGCCATCCTGGTGCAGGAGAACTCAGACTTGGGGGGGGTGACGCGATCGCACCCTGCAAAACCGCCTCTCTCAAGTGCGCAGGCGGGCTGACGGGTTCACCCTCGTAGGTCCACTCCAGGGTCTGCTGAAGCCGAGCGATCGCCTGGTACAACGTGGGGTCAGCGGCCAGCAGGGCCGTCAGGGTCGCCATCTCCTCGGGGCTAAGATCGTAAAGAACATAGCCCGCCAGTAAATGGTCTAGTTGTTCTGGTGAGATTGGCCCGGTCATAATTTACGAGTGACCCCAACGATCTTGGAGAAGTTGCCGCAGCTTGAGCAAGCCCCGCCGCGAGTGGGTCTTAACCGTACCCAGAGGCGTCTCGAGCTGCTCGGCAATAGTGGACTGGGATAGGCCTTCATAGTAGGCCAAACGCAAAACCTGCTGCTGCTGGTCAGAAAGCTGAGCCAGAGCAGCCTGAACTGCCTTAGAGCGCTCCGCCTGGGCCAAAACATCGGCGGGGGTAGACGAATAAGAAGGGGGGGCCACGTGACTAGTCTGAAGGCGTTCTACAGACGCTCGGGCTACCTGGCGCGATCGCAGGCGGTCAATGGCCCGCGATCGCGTCAAAATAGCTAGAAAAGTGCGAAACGAGCCGCGTTGGGGGTCGTAAGGGGTTGACTGAGCCAGCTTGACAAAAATATCTTGGGTCAAGTCTTCAGCCTCTTGGGCCTGGCCCAGCACCTTGAGCGCAATGCCGTAGACTAGCCCGCTGTGGCGATCGTACAAAATGCCCAAGGCATTGCTTTGTCCTGCCTTTAGGGCTGACCAGAGATCTGCATCCGTAGGTGTTGCGGCACCAGTCAGTGTCAATTGATCAAAATCCATATCCGCCGGCTTCTTAGACACCAGCCCCACCTTCGCTCAGGGGCGCAGTTATGCCACAACCAATTTCTATACAATGCCATGATTTTTGTCTATTGCCACCCCGTTGAGTCGCCCCGGATAGCGACTCAACGGGATCAGGGGAACCCCAACTAGGCAGGCATCAAAATACCGCGTAGCTCACCGCCCCGGTTGCGGGTTGTGTGCAGGTCAACGTACAGCCTGCCGTTCTGCAAGGCCTGAAGCTGATCAGGGGTGAGCGTATAGTCGCCCATGGCGCTGCCACCCAGACCGTTAGGGTTCATTGTCACCGTTAAAGCATACTGAAACGGCCCGTTTTCACTGGGGCCGCCCTGGTGAATGTGAAACCCAGAAGTAATGTTGGGATTGGGCGGATCGAGCGGATCAGTGGCATAGTCTCGCAGCGCACTAGTCAACTCTCGAAAACTGGCCCGTACCACCAGACGGTTGCCCGCTAGGGCCGCTCCGACTACACCCCGCGCCTGGGTCATGGGTGCGGTGGGAACAATGCTTTGGCTATTGAGCATCGTCACGTAGGTGACCACTGGGCCGCCTGCCATCCCCTGGGCCAGCAGCGGTGCGGTCGCCGCCGCCAGGTTGGCATCCATCTGTTCTCCCACAGTCAAGGTATGGCTAGTGGCCCCCAACCAAGGCGCTGCCGCCACGGCAGTAGGCGCTACCGGCGTGGTCTGAGCCAGCACCCGACCCATCAGCGGAGAATAGAGTACGGTCACACATAAGCAAGTGACCAGGGCAATTAAACTATGGCGTAGGTTAGCTCGTTGTCTGAACATAGTGCTTCTTTTCATCCCACAAATGGTTCAAGGTCTCCAACGCGAAGACTCGTTATCAGTACGCCAGTCGGGGTGATTTGGATGCAGACGTGTGCCAACTATGCCTGACTCGCCCCCTACCCACTTCCACCATGCAGCTTTCTTGCCAGCCCTTCACGGTTCACAAGCGCGTGCCGCTCACCATCAGTCGCGGCACCACCGCGCAATCGACCAATCTCTGGCTCAAACTCAGCGCCGAGGGCATCGAAGGCTGGGGCGAAGCTGCCCCCTTTTCCATTGGCACCCACCAGCAAACCCTAGCGATGCTGATGGCCGATGTGGCTGAGTTGCAGAGCGTTCTGGCCCCTTTCCATCCTCTCGAACGCCAGGCGATCGAGAAAGCGATCGCCGCATTCCCGCTCCAATCGGCTAGCCGCGCCGCCCTAGACGTCGCCCTGTGGGATTGGGCAGGCAAATATACAGGACAGCCGATTTGGCGGCTGCTAGGACTAGACCTAAACCAGATTCAGCCCACATCAGTCACCGTGGGAATTGCATCTCCCGAAGCCGCCCGCCAGCGATCGCAGGATTGGCTACAGCAAACCACCGCCCGGGCCCTTAAAATCAAACTCGGCAGCCCTAGCGGCATTAAGGCCGACCAAGCCATGTTTCAAGCCATCTACGACCAAACCCCCGCCACCGTTAGTCTCAGTATTGATGCCAACGGTGGCTGGAGCTTAGCGCAGGCCAAACAGATGGCCGACTGGCTCAGCGATCGCCGCGTCACTCACCTCGAACAACCCCTAGCCGTCAGTCAGGATAGTGATCTAGCCGAACTCAAGCAGCACTCGCCCCTGCCCGTGCTGGTCGATGAAAGCTGCTTCACTAGCGCAGATATTCCGCGCCTAATGCATGTCGTCGATGGCATTAATATTAAGCTCATGAAAGCTGGCGGACTGACAGAAGCGCTGAGAATGATTCATACCGCTCGGGCCTGCGGCCTGCAAGTCATGTTTGGCTGTTATTCCGACAGCAGTTTAGCCAATGGGGCAATGGCTCAGCTTTCGCCCCTAGCCGACTATCTCGACCTCGACAGCCATCTCAACCTCCGCGACGATCCCTTCACCGGACTCAGCTTGGTCAATGGCCGCTTACTCCCTACCCCCCACCCTGGACTTGGACTCACCTATGTACCTCCAGCCCGATAGCCGCCTCGTTCTGCTCATGCACGAAGGAACCCAGAGCACTATGGGCAAGACGGGGTTGGCCCTACTGCGCTTTAGTCAGTCGCCCATTGTAGCCGTGATTGATTACCAAGCTGCGGGGCGATCGCTCTACGACCTCACTGGCATTGACCAGCCCATTCCAGTAGTAAAGTCACTGACCGAGGCCCTCACCTTTACCCCCGACGTGCTGGCGATTGGCATTGCCCCCTCCGGCGGCAACCTACCCCCTGCCTGGTTTGAAGAAATTGAGCAGGCGGTCAAAGCTGGTCTCAGCATCGTCAACGGTCTTCACACCCCGATGGCCAATCACCCAGATCTCCAGCCCTGGCTCAGAGACTATCAGTGGATTTGGGACGTGCGCCAGGAGCCAGCAGACCTTACCGTTGGCTCTGGTCAAGCCAGCCAGCTAGCCTGCAAGCGCATTTTGACCGTGGGCACCGATATGTCCGTCGGCAAAATGTCGACCACCCTAGAGCTGCATCGGGCCTGTCTGCGGCAGGGGTTGCGCTCCAAGGTAATCGCCACTGGCCAAACTAACCTCATGCTCGGAGACGACGGAGTAGCCTTAGATGCCGTCCGGGTTGACTACGCATCAGGAGCCGTAGAACAGCAATTAATGCGTCATGGCCCTCACCACGACTTTGTGTTTGTAGAAGGACAAGGATCGCTACTCAACCCCGCCTCAACGGCCACACTACCGCTGTTGCGCGGCACTCAACCTACCCACCTAGTGCTGGTACATCGAGCCGGGCAAACCCACATTCAAAACTTCCCTCAGGTTAAAATCCCTGATCTCCCTGCCGTGGTAGAACTCTACGAACAGGTCACGGCAGCCGCAGGCGCGTTTCACCCCGCTAAGGTAGTGGCCATTGCCCTCAACACGGGCCACCTTACAGCCAGCGAGGCCGAGATCGCCATTGAAACTATACAGGTCCAAACAAAACTACCCTGTGCAGATATTTTCCGTACAGGGGCCGACAAATTATTGGAGCCGATTATAGCCTAGGCAGCTACTTCTTACGGAGACGATAGGTAATGCGCCCCTTGGTCAAATCGTAGGGAGTAAGCTCTACCTTGACGCGATCGCCCGGCAAAATCTTGATGTAATTACGACGAATTTTTCCAGAAATGTGGGCGAGCACATTGAACCCATTGTCCAAATCGACTCGAAACATAGCGTTCGGCAACGATTCAGTAATGGTGCCCTCCATTTCAATTAGGTCTTGCTTAGACAAGCTGAACTCTCCCTCAGTACACAATTAACAGGCTGAACTTTAGCATAACCTCAGCCGCTACTCCACTACCAAACGCTTTAGATCGCTATACACCGCGTCCATCGTCTGGTTACCCTCTACCGAAACTAGCTGTTGGCGGCTGCGGTAGTAATCAATCAGCGGCTCTGTTTGCTCACGATAAACTTCAAGTCGGTTGAGAATCACCGACTCCTCGTCATCTTGACGACCCCGCTGGAGCAGGCGGGCCACAATCACATCGTCCTCGACATCAAGGTTGACGACAAAATCAACCGGTTGACTGATTTGATCGAGCAGCTTCTGCAAGAACTCTGCCTGAGGCACATTGCGAGGAAACCCATCCAGAAGCCAACCCTTCTGGGCATCGTCCTGACCCAGACGCTCCTGAATCAAATCCAAGATCAAGTCATCGGGCACCAGCTCCCCAGCGCTCATATACTGATCGGCCTTCTGACCCAGTTCACTACCAGCCGCCACTGCTGAACGCAGAATATCTCCGGTAGAGATGTGAGGTACCTCACAATCTTTGGCTAAAAGCGCAGCCTGAGTGCCCTTGCCTGCTCCAGGTGGGCCTAAAAAGATTAATCGAGTCACTACTGCTTCACCATCCCTTCGTAGCGCTGGGAAATCACATAGGTCTGAATTTGCTTGGCCGTATCAATAGCCACACCGACCAGAATTAACAGAGATGTTGCCCCAAATCCTCGAAACGTTTGGACTCGGGTCAAACTTTCAACTGCGCTAGGCACGACCGCTACCATACCCAAGAAAACAGCCCCAAGGAAGGTCAAGCGGTTCAAAATCCGGCTGATGTACTCCGTTGTTGCCTTACCAGGACGAATACCCGGAATACTAGCTCCCATTTTCTTCAAGTTACGGGACACATCGTCTGGATTCATTACCAAAGACGAGTAGAAATAACTAAAGAAAAGAATGAGTACGAGGTACAGGGAAACGTAGAACAAAGAAGTTGGGTTCAGATAGTTATTCACAAACTGACTAAACCCAGGATTGGTAATGTACTGAGTCAATGAAATGGGTAACACCAACACTGCCGAAGCAAAAATAATCGGCATTACTCCGCCTTGGTTGAGGCGCAAAGGCAGGTAATTACTCTGTTCAAGATATAGCTTGCGGCCTACCTGACGACGGGCAGAAATAATCGGGATTCGCCGAGTTCCTTCCTGCACAAAGACAATGCCCACAATCATCGCCAAAAAGGCCAGCATCAAGATGATTACACCGCCCACCAGGCCGCGATCGCCACTCTGAGCCAGCTCAATGGTTTGCCCCAACGAACGAGGCAGGGTTGAGACAATGTTCAAGAAAATCAGCAGCGAAGCACCGTTCCCAATGCCACGTTCGGTGATTAACTCGCCTACCCACATCACAAACATTGAACCTGTGGTCAGAGCAATCACCGTCTGGGCTACAAAGGCTGGGCCAGGCACTTGCGCGAACTGGTAAAGCAGAAAAGAGGCTAGCAAAGTGCTCTGTAAAATTGCCCAGCCTAAAGCTACGTAGCGAGTAATTTGAGAAATCTTACGCCGACCCGCTTCCCCTTCGTTCTTCTGCAAATCCTCCAGTTGAGGTAGGGCTGCCGTCAGCAGCTGCATAATAATTGAGGCGTTAATGAAGGGCAGAATCCCTAAAGCAAAGATACCCAGGGCCGACAGACCGCCGCCCACAAAGATATCTAAAAAGCCCACAAAGCCCGCCAGGCTCCCCGACTGAATTGACGCAGCGAAAGCTTGACGATCAATCCCTGGCACCGGAATAAAAATTCCCAGCCTAACTAACACCAGCAAGCCCAGAGTCACCAGTAGACGACTCCGCAGGCCAGCGGCCTGAGCCATCTGCATGAATGTTTCCTGTGCGCTGGGATTTTTACCCCGACTTACGACCATGCAACAATACCTCAGCCCTACGTTTAGCAATACATGGATGACAGTTAGCAGCCATAGAATGTATGGATACCGCCCACCCCTCTAGTCTAAGGGATGGGTGAGTCATCTCGCTAGGCGACCACTTCCCAGGTGCCACCAGCCTGCTCAATTTTGTCCTTGGCCGACTGGGTGAAGGCAGCGGCTTTGACGGTAAGAGCAACGCTCACCTCGCCGTCTCCTAGCACTTTCAAAGGACCATCATTGGTGGTCAAAATGCCAGCTGCTAATAACGATTCAAGGGATACTTCGGTACCTGCAGCCAAATCGGCTAGACCCTTGACATTGATAATGGTGTATTCCTTCTGATTGACCAAAGGAAAGTGCTTGAGTTTAGGAATGCGCCGGTAAAGAGGCATTTGACCGCCTTCAAAACCCGGTCGAGTGCCGCTACCTGAACGAGATTTTTGGCCCCGCATACCGAAACCGCAGCTAGCACCCTGGCCAGCAGAAATGCCGCGACCAACGCGGCGACGGCGGCGTTTAGAGCCTGCTTGTGGTTGTGCGTCGTTGATTCTCATGGCTGAGGAAAATAAAAACAGCGATACCGAAATGACTTAAACGTACAGTTGCTCAACCGGGATATCCCGCTCTTCTGCAACATCAGCAAAGGTGCGCAAAGAGGCCAAAGCATCTGCAGCAGCCCGAGCATTGTTGAGAGGATTGTTAGAACCAAGTTGCTTGGCTAACACGTTCCGCACGCCCGCTAGTTCCAGCACGGTTCGCACCGCGCCACCAGCAATTACCCCAGTACCAGGAGCAGCCGGACGCATAAATACCTTGGCACCACCACCAATACCGTTAGAGGGATGGGGTATGGAAGCAGAGCGAGTCAATGGCACATCGACTAAATGCTTTTTGCCGTCGGCTACGCCCTTCTTAACAGCGCCAATCACGTCTCCCGCTTTGCCAACCCCAACCCCGACCTGGCCTTTTTCATTGCCAACAACCACAATGGCACGGAAGCTTAATTTCTTACCTCCCTTCACCACTTTGGTCACGCGACGGATTTGGACAACGCGCTCTTGCCAGTCTGTTTTCTTTTCTTTGGTCCGCGCTTCTTTACGACGGTTTGCCATACCTTTCCCCAGCCTTAGTTACATCAAGCAAAATCTAAATCAAGCAAAACCAGGTGTTTTCCAAAACAAATTACGGTGACCTACAGGCTTAAGCCAGCCTCTCGGGCCGCATCGGCTAGAGCTGCCACCCGACCGTGGTATAGCTTACCGCCCCGGTCAAAAACAACCTGAGTAATACCGGCTTTGAGAGCCCGCTCAGCTACAAGCTTGCCAATTACTACAGCTGCGCTTTGGGTTGAACTTGACTCATCGGTCAAGACATCAGGCTCTACAGTAGAAGCAGCTACTAAAGTGTGATGTGCCGTATCGTCAATAATCTGAGCATATATATGCTGATTTGAGCGAAATACAGCTAAACGGGGCCGCTCAGGGGTGCCAAACACACGACGGCGAATGCGGGCATGGCGGCGATGGGTTAATTCTTTACGACTTGCTTTCATGGCTTACTTCTTCCCTGACTTACCGGCCTTACGTCTGACCTGCTCACCGGCGTAGCGCACACCTTTGCCCTTATAAGGTTCGGGAGGACGACTCGCCCTAATGCTGGCGGCAATATTGCCAACTAATTCTTTGTCAATGCCGCTGACAACGACGTTTGTATTGTTTTCAACGACAAACTCAATGCCTGCGGGAGGCTCAAACACAACGGGGTGACTGTAGCCCAAGCTGAGGTTAAGGTTACGGCCTTGCACCTGGGCACGATAGCCAATCCCTTGAATTTCCAGGCGTTTTTGATACCCGTTGGAAACCCCTTCAACCATATTAGCTACTAAGGTTCGGCACAGGCCGTGACGCTCGCGGGCTAAGCGAGAATCATCCTTACGATTGACCAATACAGTATCGCCATCTTGAACTACTACAACCCCATTAGGCAGAGTGCGAGATAGCTCGCCCTTAGGTCCTTTAACCTGAATATCCTGACCGTCAATCGTGATTGACACCTTAGCCGGGACTGGGATTGGCCGTTTGCCAATACGTGACATGATGCAAAACTCCTAAATCCTTAGCATTCGATAACGCCCTTGATAATTGGCGATAAGCTGACGTTGACGTCACCTCGCCGCTTTACCAGACATAGCAAAGCACTTCGCCACCGATACCCTGACGACGGGCATCGCGATCGGTCATGATGCCGCTGGAGGTGGAAACGATAGCAATACCGATGCCCCCTAGCACCCTGGGTAACTCTTTCCGGTTGGAGTACACCCGCAGACCAGGCTTACTAACGCGGGTGAGGTTGCGAATGATGGGTTGGCGGGTTTTGCCTTTGTACTTGAGGGCGACCACCAGCTGAGGACGCTCTTCAACAGTGCTCTCAGAGTAATCTGTGATAAATCCTTCTTCCTTGAGCACCTTGGCAATGCTCCGGGTCATCCGGGTCGAAGGAATGCCCACGGTTTGGTGCCGCGCCAGATTCGCATTCCTGATGCGAGTCAACATATCCGCAATTGTGTCGTTAGCAGCCATAGTTCTAGTACGCGTATAAACCTGTGTTAGTTGTCACGGAACGGCATACCCAATTCCTTGAGTAGCGCTCGGCCTTCTTCATCGGTGCTGGCGGTAGTCACAATGGTGATGTCCATACCGCGAATCTGATCGATGGTGTCGTAGTCAATTTCAGGAAAAATCAGCTGCTCGCGCAGGCCTAGGGTGTAGTTACCGCGGCCGTCAAAACTCTTTGGGCTAATGCCACGAAAGTCACGAATGCGAGGCAGAGTCAGGTTGATAAGGCGATTTAGAAAGGCGTACATGCGATCGGAACGCAGGGTGACCATAACCCCTACAGGCATGCCTTGACGGATTTTGAAACCCGCGATCGCCTTCTTAGCACGGGTCACTACCGGACGCTGACCTGTAATCAGGGCCAGTTCACTCAGAGAGGATTCCAGAGCTTTGGCATTCTGGGAGGCTTCTCCGAGACCCCGGTTAACGGTTACTTTGACAACCTTCGGTACCTGATGGATGTTCTCGTACTTAAACTGCTCCATCAGTTTAGGTACGACCGTGTCTTTATATATAGTCTTGAGCTGGTCGGTCATGAGTTCTTTCTACCGCTTTCCTGGGCTTGGTCAGGACTAGATTTGTTCAGAGCAAGGCCAGTAGGCCTCAGTCAATAATTTCGCCGGTTTTCTTCAACATACGCACCTTGCGACCGTCGTCGGTAAAGGTAAAGCAAACTCGGCTCGCCACCTTCTCCTTCTCGGAGTACAGCATTACATTGGAGCTGTGAATAGGAGCCTCTTGGGTGATAATTTGCCCCGATTCCCCTTCCTGCTGAGGCTTGACATGCTTGGTGCGAATGTTCACGCCCTGCACAACCACCTGGCTGGTTTTGGGGATGACGGTCATGACTTCCCCGACCTTGCCGCGATCGCGCCCAGCAATCACCTGAACCGTATCTCCCTTACGCACATGAACCTTGTGGCGTACGGATGTCTTAGATGTTGTTGCCATTAGAGAACCTCCGGTGCTAGCGACACAATCTTGGTAAAGTTTTTGTCGCGCAGTTCACGAGCAACCGGGCCAAACACACGGGTACCTTTGGGGTTACCGTCCTGGTTGATGATCACAGCAGCGTTATCGTCGAAACGAATGCTCATACCGCTACTGCGGCGCAGGCCCTTCTTAGTACGCACGACTACGGCCCGCACCACGTCTGATTTTTTCACGCCCATATTGGGTAGGGCATCCTTGACCACGGCGATAATTACATCACCGACACCGGCATAGCGACGGTTGCCACCCAGAACCCGAATGCACATGAGCTTTCGCGCACCGCTATTATCTGCCACGTTCAAATACGATTCTTGCTGAATCACAATTTCCCCCTATGCGTCTGCCGCGCGATTAACAATGTCAGCCACCACCCAGCGCTTGGTTCGGCTCAGGGGACGGGTTTCAAGAATACGTACTTGGTCACCTTCCTGGCACGTATTCTCCTCGTCGTGGGCCTTGTAGCGCTTAGTTCGCACCACAATCTTGCCGTACTTAGGATGAGAGGTCCGACTCTCCACAGCAACAACGACGGTTTTATCCATCTTGTTACTGACCACCATCCCCACTCGTTCTTTAACCGCCATCTAATTCACCTATTCCCTACGCTGATACCGATTCTGTTGTGGACTCTGCCACAGCATTAGCCTGGGCCACTGCTTCTTCTTCCAATGCAATTAGCTGGCGCTCCCGCTGAACCGTCATAAGCTGAGACAGACGATGACGGAGATGCTTAAACTGATGCACCTGCTTATCTAACTGACGAGTGGCTTTCTGAAACCGCAGCTGAAATAGTTCGCGTTTAGTCTCAGCAATAGCGTTTAGCAGATCGTCATCACTCAGGTTCCGAGCCTCTTTAATCTTCGACAGTGCCATTACCTATGCCTCCTTGCTGTCTCGCGCGATGAACTTAGTCTTGAAAGGCAGCTTAAAGGCAGCTAGTCGCATTGCCTCGCGGGCAGTAGATTCAGGTACCCCAGCAATCTCAAAAACGATCCGGCCAGGCTTGACTACGGCTACCCAAAACTCTGGATTACCCTTACCGGAACCCATACGAGTTTCCGCTGGACGCATGGTCACAGGTTTATCAGGAAAGACACGAATCCAAATCTTGCCGCCTCGGCGTACATAGCGAGTCATCGCTCGACGGGCTGCCTCAATTTGGCGAGAAGTCAACCAGCAAGGTTCCGTAGCTTGAAGGGCAAAATCACCGAAGTTAATATCGCTACCCCGCTGAGCCATTCCGCGCATACGCCCGCGGTGCTGCTTGCGAAATTTAGTTCGTTTTGGACTAAGCATGGATCGGCACTCGTGAAGTCACAGGTCAAAAACAATCGAGAAAACGCAGGGGCCGACTAATCTTCGTTAGATCGGTCTTCAAACTGAGGACGCCTACGGGGCTGGCGGCGACGGGGCTGAGCATTGGGAGCAGCAGTCTGGGGTTCTTCCTGTCCGGGAATAATCTCACCCTTAAAAATCCACACTTTGACACCCAAAATTCCGTAAGTAGTTTGGGCAGTAGTGTAGGCATAATCAACGTCAGCCCGTAGGGTGTGAAGAGGCACACGACCTTCACGGGTCCACTCGGTACGAGCGATTTCAGCCCCGTTTAGTCGACCGCTCACCTGAATTTTGATGCCCTCGACCCCAGCCCGTTGAGCCCGCTGAATAGCTTGGCGCACCACTCGACGAAAAGAGACTCGGCGCTCTAGCTGTTGGATAATGTATTCAGCTACCAAAGCTGCGTCAGCATCTACTCGGTTGACTTCAACAACGTTGACGCGTATCTGACGACTAGGATCTTTGAGTAGCTTTTGCAAACCCATCCGCAGAGCTTCAATGCCAGCACCGCCTCGGCCCACGACCACACCAGGGCGAGCCGTACGGACCTCAAGATCAATCTGATCGGCCTTACGCTCAATCCGAATATCGGCAATACCCGCGTTGCTCAAGTTTTTCTGAACATACTCGCGAATGCGATAGTCTTCCTGAAGCAAGTCAGGGTAACGCATGCCCTCTGCAAACCAGCGAGAGCGGTGCTCTTGAACTACCCCAAGGCGAAACCCGGTTGGATGAATCTTGTGTCCCACGAACTAACCCTCTGGAATTGGTGCTTGAATAACTGGTGTAAACAACTGACTTAATACACGCCGAGCTATTCGGCGGCAGGAGCCACACCAATGGTGATATGGCAGGTAGGCTTACGAATTTGATAGGCTCGGCCTTGAGCCCGAGGACGAAATCGCTTTAGGGTAGGGCCAGCATCGGCAAAGGCCTCGCTCACCACTAGGCCAGCCGGATCAAGCCCATTATTGTGCTCAGCATTCGCAACAGCGGAGCGCAACACCTTAATAATAGGTTCACAGGCTTTGTAAGGCATGAACTCCAGGATGATTAGCGCATCCCGATAGCTCTTACCGCGAATCTGATCGAGCACTCGACGCACCTTGCGGGGCGACATGCGCACATAGCGAGCCACCGCTTTAACCTGCTCTGAGGTATCTACAGCCATTTCTCCAGTTCCTCTACCTAATACCTAACGACGAGCTTTTTTATCGGTCTTAGCATGGCCGCGAAAGGTTCGCGTGGGCGCAAATTCACCCAACTTGTGCCCAACCATTTGCTCAGTAACGTAAACCGGCACATGCTGGCGGCCGTTATGAACTGCAATGGTGTGGCCGATCATTTGGGGCAAAATCGTGGATGCCCGCGACCAGGTCTTAACCACCTGCTTATCGCCCTTGATGTTGAGGGCTTCAATTTTTGAGAGCAGGTGATCGGCCACAAAAGGCCCTTTTTTCAATGAGCGAGACATGATGCTTCAGCCCCAATAACAATCAAGAAACAGCCAACAAGACAGAATATGAGATGTAATGCCTAGGCATTACGGCCACCACGGCCCCGCTTAGACACACGACGACGACGACGCACCACGTACTTATCGCTGTCCTTGTTTTTCTTGCGGGTCTTGTAGCCCAGGGCTGGCTTGCCCCAAGGAGTAACAGGACCAGATCGGCCAATGGGTGCGCGCCCCTCACCTCCACCGTGGGGGTGATCCACAGGGTTCATAACGCTACCGCGCACCTCAGGACGGCGTCCTAACCAACGCTTGCGGCCTGCTTTACCAAGGCTGACGTTACGCACATCAGCATTACCCACTTGACCAATAGTGGCGTAGCACTCGCGACGCACCATGCGGACTTCGGTGGAGGGCAGCTTCAGAGTGACATAGTCACCTTCTTTAGCAACCACCTGAGCTCCAGTGCCAGCAGAGCGCACCATTTGCCCTCCTTTACCAGCCTGCATTTCAACGTTGTGTACCGTAGTACCCAGCGGAATTTTATACAGAGGTAGCGCGTTGCCAACTTCTAGAGGGGCATCAGGTCCGGATACTACCGTGGTACCTACGGTCAGACCTGCCGGGCAAAGAATATACCGCTTCTCACCGTCTTCGTAGTGAAGCAATGAAATACGAGCATTACGGTTGGGGTCGTACTCAATAGAAGCAACCTTGGCAGGCACTCCTAGCTTATTGCGGTGAAAATCAATGACCCGGTAGAGACGCTTATGGCCACCGCCACGGTGACGACAGGTAATCACCCCCCGATTATTCCGCCCCTTGGGACGATGGGTAGAGCGAGTAAGCGACTTTTCAGGCTCACTGCGGGTAATCTCGGCAAACTCGGAAACAGTTCGCTCACGAGTGCCAGGGGTATAAGGTCGATAGGAACGGATGCCCATGGGAGTACTTGTTGGCTACACGGCTAAAGGTTGGAACAGTGAAAATCTCAGACCGGCCAAGGAGTTCCGATCATCCGATCCATAGCTTAGAGATCGGGGAAGAGAGGAATAGAGCTTCCAGGGGCCAAGGTGACCACAGAACGCTTGTAATGAGGACGATGGCCCACAAAGCGTCCCATCCGACGCTTCTTTTGGGGTGGGTTATAGGTGTTGACCGATACAACCCTGACATCGAACAGCTCCTCGATCGCCGCCTTGATTTGCAGCTTATTGGCACGAGGATCAACCTCGAACACGTACTGATTGTTCTCTAATAAAAGAGTTGCCTTTTCGGTTACCAGGGGACGGCGAATTAGATCGGCCAAAGATGGGGTATTTGCGGCATTAATCACTGTAAACCTCCTGGATAGCCTCAAGGGCAGGGGACGTAATGACGAGATAGTCGGCATTGAGCAGGTCATGAATGTTGAGATTGACCGCTGTGATCAACTTCACATTTTCTAGGTTGCGCGCTGAGAGATAAACCAACTCTTGCCGTTCAGCAATGACCAACAGAATTTTGGCGTTGGGATCAAGGCCCCACCGGGCGATCGCATCGAGCAGATCACGGGTTTTGGGGCGCGAGAACTTGTCTTCAAAATTCTCAACGACTACTAGGTCATCGACCCGGCTTTGCAAGACGGTTCGCAGAGCCAATCGCCGCTCCTTGCGGTTCATCTTGACGCTGTAGTCACGGGGCTTAGGGCCGAAGATAACACCACCGCCACGCCACAACGGAGAACGGTTAGAACCTGCGCGGGCACGACCAGTACCCTTTTGTCGCCAAGGCTTGCGACCACCGCCACTAACTTCAGCGCGGGTTTTAGTGGAAGCCGTACCTTGCCGAGCATTGTTCATTTGCCGTACTAGGGCACGGTGAACAATGTGAGAAGCAGACTCTTCTTTAGCAACCTGAAGATCTAAGGAAGCCGTGCCCGCCTCTTGGCCCTCCCAGTTTTTTACGACACACTCAACCATTGTCTCAACCTATCTCTTTAAAAAGCTTTGAATCCCCAAAAGCCAGAAGCTTGGCTAACTGCCCTTGACTACTGGCTGTAGATCGATCGCCTAGGCTTTGACCCACTTAGCCGGGGCAATGCTCAGCAGTCCGCCGGGCTTGCCGGGGATAGCCCCTTTGATCAATAGCAGGTTGCGATCGCCATCTACCCTCACCACTTCAAGCTTGCAGATGGTTACTCGCTCGTTGCCCATCTGACCTGCCATCCGCTTGCCAGGATAAACCCGACCAGGAGTAGTACCAGCGCCAGTAGAACCTGGGGCCCGGTGGTTCTTAGAACCGTGGGCCATAGGTCCACGGCGAAAGTTGTGGCGCTTCTGATAACCGGCAAAGCCACGTCCCATGCTTTTGCCAGTGACGTCAACTAGCTGACCTTCGGAGAAAGTGCTAGCTGTCACAGCCTGCCCCAGTTCAAAGCCATCAGCAGCATCAACGCGATACTCCTTCAGATGACGCAGAGGAGCGCTACCCGATTTAACCAGATGACCTAATTCAGGCTTATTGAGCTTCTTCTCCGTTACCTCATCAAAACCGAGCTGGACAGCTGCATAGCCATCGGTATCTTTGGTCTTGACTTGAGTAACCACACAAGGGCCTGCCTGCACCACCGTTACGGGGATAGCATTGCCTGCCTCATCGAATATTTGGGTCATGCCCAGCTTTTTGCCGAGAATACCGACTGCCACAGCCCTGTCTCCCTATTAACACACTACGAAATGCGCAGGACTCTCAAGTGAGAGCTTTGCGCATCTACAACGACATCAACTTTTGAACACCCCACGCTGGAGAAACTCACCGGGGCGAGCGGTGCCGATACAATCGGCCACGATTCAAAAGAAAACTAGCTAGCTCTGACTATTGCAGACGCTTGGGTCAAAACCGCAATCACTGGTGGGAGAGCGGATTCAGAGCAGCCAAATGCCAGGACTTGAGAACTCACTGAGTCACTCAGTATCCTTTTTGTCGGCGATTTACTATGGTACATGCCTTGACTGGATATGTCTATCCTTTTCTCGAAAAAGTTTCTGGCAGTTCAAAATTGCTGCCTACCTACGCAGAGTTTGCTGCGCTAGTACTAGCTGGCCCAGGCAGGCAACGATGCCTACAACTTAGAACCCAGTAGGGGTCACCTCCAGCAAGGGTTGCCCTATTTCTGTCGGCCAGTACTAGATACCTTACTGTTCGGCTTTACTCTCTCCCTGAACACAGTACAATAACAGCTGTATTCACTGGCCGAGGGCAACTATGGCGCTGCTAACAACGGGCAAGCCTTTTATTAAGGATCTAGAAAGCCATGGCGCGATCGCCGTGCGCATGCCTCTAGAAGGAGGGTTTGAAGGTCGCTACGAGCGCCGCCTCAAAGCTAAAGGCTATGAGACTATGAACCTTACCGCCCGTGGTCTAGGAGATATTTCGGCTTACCTTACCGCTATTCACGGTGTACGCCCGCCCCACTTGGGAAAAAAGAGCACCAGCAGCGGTGCAGCGGTGGGTTATACCTACTTTATTCCGCCTATGCTGACCTACCGACTAGAGAGCATGGCACCAAAGGCAAAGGGTATGGTGCTGTGGCTGATTGAGGGACATATCCTGTCGCGCCAAGAGCTGGCTTACCTGGTCAGTCTGCCGACTGTTGAGCCTCGGGTAAAGGTAGTAGTAGAAATGGGTGGCGATCGCCAATTTAGTTGGGAACCGCTGGCGAATTTGGTATAGACGCGAAGGTCAGTCTAAAGTTTTGGGGACTGACCTGGCCCAGCTAGATAGTTCTCCTGGCAAAATCGACGCAGCATGAGTAGAGACATTACTCCTAAGGGGTTTGCTGGGAGCTTAATTGGAAACTGCCCAGGGCATTCTCCCCATCAATCGCTACAGATGGGGCAGTGGGTAAAGCTAATCTGCGGTGCCAGCTACCAGGACATGCCGACGGTGCAGCGTTTGGTTATGCTCTATGCCTTAGCAGGCGTAGATTGTATTGACGTGGCTGCTGACAGCGCGGTCGTAGCCGCAGCTCGTCGGGGTCTAGAGGATGCCGTGCACCTAGCAGGATATTTAGGCGATTGCCTCTTGGGCGATCGCGTCGCGTTTTCTGCCGCGAATCGTCATACCCTGCCCTGGTTGATGGTCAGCCTCAATGACAGCGAAGACCCCCACTTTCGTAAGGCGCACTTTGATGCCGCCCACTGCCCACCAGACTGCGATCGCCCCTGCGACCCCATCTGCCCCACAGCCGCGATTCAGTTTCAGGCGGCTAACAATGGCAGTGTGGAGACAAGTCTCTGTTACGGTTGTGGCCGCTGCATCGCCGTCTGCCCGGAAAATAATATTGAAGCTCGATCCTATCTAGCCAGCCCAGAAGCCTTTTCAAGGGAACAGTTGGCCCAGATTGATGCTGTTGAGATTCATACCCAAACCGGCCATCAAGCGGAGTTCGAACAGCTCTGGCAGCGGCTTCAGCCCTGGCGCTCTACCCTAAAACTGATCTCAATTAGCTGCCCCGACCACGATCAGGTCGTTCCTTACCTGTGGGATCTTTACAACTTGATGGCTCCCCTTGATCTGCCCTTGGTTTGGCAGACCGATGGCAGACCGATGAGCGGGGATCTGGGTAAAGGTACCACCCACGCCACCATTCGCCTTGCCCAAAAAATTCTCGATGCGAGGTTGCCAGGCTACGTGCAACCCGCTGGCGGAACCAATGGCTACACTATAGATAAGTTAGTTGCGCTCGATTTGGTAAACACCACGCGGTCCGATAGTCTCCTTTCCGATTTTTCGCCCAATTCATTGTCCTCGCCTCAAGAGGTTGCGGTTAACCATCATGGTGTAGTTTTAACCCGCAATCCTGTTCGCAAGACAATTTCTGGTATTGCCTATGGTAGTTATGGGCGATCGCAGGTGCTGCCGCTACTCGATGCCATTGACCAAGAACTTCAACCCTGGCTAGGGAATGGTTCCTTAGTACAGCGGACTACCGGTCACTCTGGCTCTCTTCAAGCCCCTACCCTTACTGCCGATGCCGACATCCCTCCTTGGCAACGGTTAGATAGTGCCTTTGGACAAGGTCTTACCCTCGTCCAACAGCTGGTAGGACAGCTCAAGGTAGATAGACCTCTTTTATCAACACGTTATGGTTAGCTATAGCGATAACAGCTCGATAAGTGACAGATCGAGCAACGCCTCTGCCGACACGATTTCTGCCACTAATAACCTTGCCGTGGAATTTTTACCCACTGACTCTGAAGGGACAGCCGAACATCAGCCTGTCCCTGCCCAAGATCTGCCTCCTGCCCAAGATTCTCCCATTGACGATCTAGATCAAATTTTGAGCATTTTGCCCCCGTCTATTCGGGCTAAGCTCATCCACCATGCCCAACGACAGACCCTCATTGAGGTCGTTTTAGACCTCGGTCGGCTGCCCGAGGCCCGCTTCTTTGAGAGCGTTGAGTATTTGTCAGCAGACCCTGTTACCCACGCTGATTTAGACCACTGCATCAAGCGAGTAGGCAGCTTCGGTGGCGACAACCGGGCTGGCATTGAGAAAACCCTGCACCGCATTAGCGCCATCCGCAATCGTTCTGGCGAAGTCATTGGCCTCACTTGCCGCGTCGGGCGGGCCATTTTTGGCACCATCGGCATGATTCGGGACCTGGTAGAAACGGGCCAATCCATTCTCATGCTGGGCCGTCCGGGGGTCGGCAAAACGACTGCTCTACGCGAAATTGCTCGGGTACTAGCCGATGACTTGCAAAAGCGAGTCGTCATTATCGATACGTCCAACGAAATTGCCGGGGATGGCGATATTCCCCATCCCGCGATCGGTCGAGCCCGACGCATGCAGGTAGCCCGCCCCGAAGAACAGCATCGGGTGATGATTGAGGCCGTGGAAAACCACATGCCCGAGGTCATCGTCATTGACGAAATTGGTACTGAGCTAGAGGCTTTGGCGGCCCGCACCATTGCCGAGCGAGGAGTCCAGCTCGTCGGTACGGCCCACGGCAACCGGCTGGAAAACCTGATCAAAAACCCCACCCTCTCTGACCTGATTGGCGGCATTCAATCGGTCACCCTGGGCGATGAAGAAGCCCGCCGCCGTGGCAGCCAGAAAAGCGTGTTAGAACGCAAGGCTCCTCCCACCTTTGACATTGCCGTAGAAATGTTAGAGCGCCAGCGCTGGGCTGTGCACGATGACGTCACCATGACCATCGATAACCTACTGAGGGGACGGCAGCCAGGTCTACAAATTCGCACTGTAGATGAGCACCAAAAGGTGATCATTACCCACGAACTACCCGGCTCTGGCCGAGAGGTCGCCAAACCATCGCGATCGGGGATGGGTTGGCGCGCCGCCGGGCAAATGGTGCCTCCGCCAGGAAATTCAACCATTGCCCAACGAGGCCTTGGCAACGGCACTATTCGTCCTCTGGGACAGGCCTTTAGCCCTGAACCCACCACCGACCCCATGTTCGCCCATCTGCTCGACACGACCAACAACACTGATATTGTTGGCCCTAACGGAGAAGATGCCCTACGCCTTTACCCCTACGGTCTGAGCCGCCACCAGCTCGAACGCGTGATTCAAACCCTGCACATGCCGGTGGTCATCACGAAAGATCTGGATCAGGCTGATGCCGTGATTGCCCTGCGATCGCATGCTAAAGCCCAGGCTAAGCTCAAGCAAATGGCCCAGGGGCGACACATTCCCGTCCACTTAGTGAAAGCCAACAGCATTCCCCAGATCACCCGCGCCCTGCAGCGGTTGCTCGACATGGACGATAATCCTGCCGCCGTTGACCTAGGCCTCTTCAGCCACAGTGGCGGCGACGACGAGCTAGAGGCCCTCGAAGAAGCTCGTCTAGCCGTAGAACAGATCGTCATTCCCAAGGGGCAACCCGTAGAGTTACTGCCCCGCTCCGCTCGCATTCGCAAAATGCAGCATGAGCTCGCCGAGCACTATCGCCTTAAGTCCCTGAGCTGTGGCGATGAACCTAACCGCCGGTTGCGTATTTATCCGGCCTGAGGCAGAGCGGCTTAGCAAAGCCGCAGAATACGATGGGCACGGTGCGCTATAAAATAAAAGCACCGTAATGACACCAGCGTGGCTCTAGCGCGGGACGCCTAGCCCGTTGTTCGGCCTGACCCCTTTCAAAGAAGCCTATGAAATCATTAATTGCTCGTCTTTTTGCCCTGGTGCTAGTGGCTGTCATCGGCCTGACCGGGTGCAGCGCAGGCACCAGCGGCATGCTCACCGGTGACTATCGCCAAGATACGCTGATGCTGGTGGACAGCCTCAGAACCTCAATTGCCCTGCCCGATGACGACCCTGCCAAAGCCGAGGCCCAAGCCGAAGCCAAGGCTGTAATCAGCGATTTTGCCTCCCGTTACCGTCGGGATACCTCGGTCGCCAACCTCAGCTCATTTACGACTATGCGGACGGCTCTAAATGCGATCGCAGGCCATTACAGCAGCTATCCTAATCGCCCTCTCCCCGAAAAACTTAAAACTCGAGTTGAGCAAGAATTGAAGCAGGTCGAAGCGGCCTTGAAACGCGGCGCTTAGCCCTTAAGCAGCTCGAGCCCTCGAGCCCCAAAAAGAAGCCGCCTTCCTGGGAAGGCGGCTTCTTTTTACCCTTAAGCCAAACTCAGTGGAAAAAATTTTAATTGACGGGATGCCGTCAGTTTGCTAGCATAGCAATTCTGTAGTGAAGTGCGAGTTGGACATGAAAGTCCGTGCGTCTGTTCGCAAAATGTGCGATAAGTGTCGTGTGATCCGCCGTCGCGGTCGGGTCATGGTGATTTGTTCGAACCCCAAGCATAAGCAGCGTCAGGGGTAAGTCTAGACTGGTACGGCATTAGCAATCCTTGTAAATGCCGATTCAGATGCCAGATAGCGCTGAGTATATTGACTAAGAGCAAGTGTTCAAGGTTTTTGTATAAGGCTTTTGATGGTCTGGGCAGCGGCCCAACATAAAAATACTGAGTAGCCACAACTGGGCTGCATGGTTAGTACCAAGTATTGGGGGAGATAGGTAAAGGTGGCACGGATAGCAGGCGTGGATTTGCCGCGCGACAAACGAGTTGAAATTGGCTTGACCTATATCTACGGTATTGGTCTAACCCGCTCTAAGGAGATTCTGGCTAAAACCGGAGTCAATCCTGACGTGAGGGTCAAAGACTTGACCGATAGCGATGTAGCAAAGCTACGGGACTCTGTCGAAAGCGATTACCAAGTAGAGGGAGACCTCCGACGACTGGAAAGCATGAACATCAAGCGATTGATGGACATTGGTTCCTACCGAGGACGACGTCACCGGGCTGGTTTACCAGTGCGTGGGCAGCGTACTCGTACCAACTCTCGCACCCGTCGCGGTGGTACCCGTCGGACCGTTGCAGGTAAGAAGAAAGCTCCTCGCAAGTAAGTTCAATTCTGTACCCTGAATCCCCATGGGTTTCGGGGTTTTGGAATGAATAAAGCTCGCTGACCCATGTGGCGAGTTTTTCTGACTGTTTAGCAGTCTGCTCCTCAGTGAGCTGCTGACCTGAGTTAATCGAGCAGTGCTTCTATTGACTTCAAGTTTCGTTGAATAGAATTTAGTGACAACGCCATGGCCAAACCAACCCGAAAGACCGGACCTCGCAAAAGCAAAAAGAATGTGCCCAGTGGGGTAGCTCACATTCGCTCTACCTTCAACAACACCATTGTGACTATCACTGACCAGTCGGGAGAAGCCATTTCCTGGGCTTCCGCCGGGTCTAGCGGATTTAAGGGTGCCAAAAAAGGGACTCCTTTTGCGGCCCAAACGGCGGCAGACAGCGCTGCACGGCGAGCCATGGATCAAGGCATGCGTCAGATAGAAGTTATGGTCAGTGGTCCTGGTGCCGGACGAGAAACTGCAATTCGTGCTCTACAAGGAGCTGGATTAGAGATCACTCTAATCCGTGACGTTACCCCCATTCCTCACAACGGCTGTCGTCCGCCCAAGCGTCGCCGAGTTTAGGGGTTAGAGGTATCATTGGCCAGGTCTATCGCGAACCGGGTTCATCGCGAGGTTAAAGGGAGGCAGGATTTTGGCACAGTTTCATGTTGATTGCGTAGAGTCTGTCGTTGAAGACGATCAGAGTCAGTACGGTCGCTTTGTGATCGAGCCCCTTGAGCGTAGCCAGGGCACTACAGTGGGCAACGCCCTCCGCCGAGTGTTGCTGTCTAATCTTGAGGGGGTAGCTATTACAGCGGTGAGAATCGCTGGTGCTACTCACGAATTCTCTACGATTACAGGCGTTCGAGAAGACGTGCTGGATATTCTCCTCAATATGAAGGAGATTACCCTGCGGAGCTACTCGAGCCAGCCTCAGATTGGCCGCTTGCTCGTGCAGGGTCCGGCTAGGGTGACCGCTGGGCATTTTGAACTGCCCTCGGAAGTAGAGGTGGTGAATCCAGAACAGTACGTCGCTACCGTTGCCGACGGCTGCACTCTAGAAATGGAGTTCAGAATTGAGCGCGGGCAGGGCTATCGAGCCGTCGAGCGGAGCAAAGATGATGCTACTGCGCTCGATTTCATTCAAATTGACTCGATTTTCATGCCGGTCAAAAAGGTCAACTATACCGTTGAGGAAGTAGTTGTTTCTGGCTCCATGCAGCGTGACCAGCTCATCATGGACATCTGGACCAACGGCAGCATTACTCCCCAGCAGGCCATGAGTCAGGCAGCAGACATTCTAGTGGGGCTGTTTATGCCACTCAAGGATGTCACCTTAGAGCCTAAATTTGACGAAGAAGTTAAGGAAGAAGATCCGAATAATCAGATTCCTATTGAGGAATTGCGGCTGTCAGTGCGGGCCTACAACTGCTTGAAGCGAGCCCAAATTAACTCTGTAGCCGATCTATTGGATTTCAGCCAAGAAGATCTGTTAGAGATTAAGAACTTCGGTCAAAAGTCTGCCGAAGAAGTGATCGAAGCGCTCCAAGAGCGACTTGGTATTACTCTCCCCTTAGAAAAAGCTTCTAAGACCGCTTAAGGCTACGGTTTTTTAACCCTTACCTTAGGTTTAACTAGGAGCAGGCCAAGTGAGCGGGCTAAGCTGCCCCTCCCCTTATGTTTCTCCTGTTACGTGTAGTTTTGTTGTTCACCTGAGTTCAGTGTCATGCGTCACCGTTGTCGCGTTCATCAATTAGGGAAGCCCGCAGACCAGCGTAAGGCCCTACTTCGCTCCTTGACTACCGAGTTAATCCGCCATGGTCGAATCACCACAACCAAAGCTCGGGCTAAGGCTGTGCGCGAAGAAGCCGATCGCATGATCACATTGGCCAAGGATGGCTCTTTGCCTGCCCGACGCCAAGCGATGGGTTACATCTACGATAAGCAGTTAGTGCACGCCCTGTTCAGCCAAGCAAGTGAGCGCTATGGTGCTCGCGATGGTGGCTATACTCGCATCGTCAGAACTGTTCGTCGCCGTGGCGACAACTCTGAGATGGCCATCATTGAGTTGACCTAGTGCGCTGCTGGCTTGTCTAACGTCGTTATTTTTAGTCCTTTGCCCGTTTTTATGGAGAAGTCGTCACCCATACAGCGCAGCTTAGAAAGCCAGCCTGCCGAGTTTGCTGAACAAACTCAGCGGGTCGCTCTAGTTGTGCAGTATGTCGGCACTCATCTCCACGGCTGGCAGTGGCAACCCAATGCCCGTACGGTGCAGGGCGAGATCGAAGCAGCGATTCGTTCCGTATTGGGTTATGACGCACGTCTCAGTGGAGCTGGTCGTACCGATAGTGGCGTTCATGCAGCGGCTCAGGTAGCTCACTTTGATGCCCCTAACTTTATCCCGGCTCACCGCTGGGCTGATGTGTTAAATGCTCGACTGCCTGATGACATTCTGATTCGAGCATCGGCAAGGGTGGCCGATACCTGGCATGCCCAGTTTTCGGCCTGTTGGCGGCGCTACCGATATACCCTTTACACGGGGCAGCAGCCTAACCTGTTTGTGCGTCCCTTCGTGTGGCACTACTATCGCCACTACTTAGACCAGGGCAAAATTCAGACGGCGCTTGATGCTATGGTGGGCCACCACGATATGTCTGCCTTTCACCGGGCGCGATCGGGCAAGAGTCATTCTTGGGTAGATCTGCAAGCTGCCGAGTGTAGTCGTCAAGACACATTTCTCACGGTTGAGCTTCAAGCCAAGGGTTTTTTATACGGCATGGTACGGCTGATTATGGGTTTGGTGGTCAAAGTCGGTAGCGGCGACCTCACACCGATAGAGTTTGGTCACCTTTGGCAACAGCGCCAGCGTCATAGGGTCAAGTATGCCGCCCCGGCCCAAGGCTTATGTCTACTCCGGGTAGGATACGACGATAATCCCTTCGCTCAAGACGTGTGGTTTGACGCCCAGCCTCACTTCTTTTGGGGGTCATCAGTGGCCTAAGTTTTTCCAGTTTTTTTAACTCGTTTGTTTCATTAGTGTGGTTCATCCAAGAAAGGCAGCTCAAGCGCTATGACTACTAAGACCTACATTCCCCCCACCGATTCTATTCAGAGGCAGTGGCACGTAATCGACGCTGAAGGTCAGCGCCTGGGACGGCTGGCCACTGAGATTGCGACTATCCTGCGCGGCAAAAATAAGCCGACCTTCACCCCCCACATGGATACCGGCGACTTTGTCGTTGTAGTCAATGCTGAAAAAGTGGTGGTTACCGGTCGCAAGTCTACGAACAAGCTCTACCGACGCCACTCGGGTCGCCCCGGCGGTATGAAGGTAGAAACCTTTGACAAGCTCCAGGCTCGTATTCCTGAGCGGATCATTGAACAGGCCGTAAAAGGCATGCTACCCAAGAATTCTCTCGGTCGTAAGCAGTTCACCAAGTTGAAGGTGTACGCTGGATCAGAGCATCCCCACCAGGCTCAAAATCCTGAAATCCATGTTGTCAACACTATTCCTGGAGAAGCGAAATAATGCAGGCTACCGATCAATCTGAACGGGCTGTGTACTGGGGTACCGGCCGCCGTAAGACCTCAATCGCACGGGTACGCCTAGTACCTGGTAATGGTCAACTGGTAATTAACAAGCGGCCTGGGGATGACTACTTGCAGTTCAATCCGGCCTATCTCAACGCCACCAAGGCTCCCCTAGAGGTTCTTGGTCTCGAAAATGCCTATGACGTTCTAGTCAATGTCAAGGGTGGGGGTCTGACTGGTCAGGCTGATGCAATTCGTCTGGGCGTGGCTCGCGCCCTATGTGAGCTCGACCCTGAGAACCGGAAGCCTTTGAAGGTTGAAGGCTACTTAACTCGTGATCCTCGGGCTAAGGAACGTCGGAAGTATGGCCTGAAGAAAGCTCGTAAGGCTCCTCAGTTCTCTAAGCGTTAAACTTTGTATGGGGATGGTTCAGGCATTTTCTACTGGAATGCCGTTTCAGGTTTCTAGTTAGAAATTTTCCTGACTGCTCTCGTTTCTGCTGTTGATGTTGTTTTAACCTACTGCTATGGCAAAGCCTGATATTCACCCCACCTGGTACCCCGAAGCTAAGGTTTTCTGCGACGGTAAAGAGATTATGACCGTTGGCTCTACCAAACCCCAGCTCAGCGTAGATGTCTGGTCGGGAAACCACCCCTTTTATACTGGCACCCAAAAAATTATTGACACCGAGGGTCGTGTTGAGCGCTTTATGCGCAAGTACGGCATGGCTGATACTTCGGCTACCTCTGAGGACAAGGCTGCCGACAAAGCTTAGGAATTGCTTTCCTTGCAGAGCGTGAGGGTTGGGCATTCTGGCTAGTTCGGTGGACAAGAGGAGATCATGGCTGAGGCATACTTAATTGAAAAGCTTAATTCTGTGGAACAAACGTTCCAGGAGTTAACTCGGCGATTAGCTGACCCGGATGTCGCTAGCGATCCGGATGAGTTTCAGCGTATTGCTAAGTCTCGGTCTTCCCTAGAAGAAACCGTCATCACTTACGCCGAGTGGGTATCTACTGGCGAAGAGCTAGCTGGTGCACGGGAAATCTACAAGGAAGCAAACAGCGACCCTGAGATGAAGGAGATGGCAGGCCTTGAGGTTGCTACTCTGGAGGAAAAGTTGGTAGGGTTAGAGGCTCGCCTTAAAGTACTGCTGCTGCCGCGTGACCCCAACGATGATAAAAATATCATGTTGGAGATTCGCGCGGGTACTGGCGGCGATGAGGCCAGTATTTGGGCTGGAGATTTAGTTCGCCTCTATTCCCGCTATGCCGAAACCCAAGGCTGGCGAGTCAAACTGCTCAGCGAGTCGGCAGCCGACATGGGTGGATTTAAAGAAGCAATTCTAGAAATTGCTGGCGATCGCGTCTATAGCCAACTCAAGTTTGAGGCTGGAGTACACCGCGTGCAGCGGGTACCCGTTACTGAAGCCGGAGGACGCGTTCACACCTCCACTGCCACCGTGGCCATTATGCCTGAGGTGGATGATGTGGAAGTACAGATTGATCCGAAGGACATTGAGCTAACTACGGCGCGATCGGGTGGAGCTGGGGGACAAAACGTCAACAAGGTGGAAACAGCCGTTGACCTGTTTCACAAACCTACGGGTATTCGGGTGTTTTGTACCGAAGAACGCTCTCAACTGAAAAACCGCGAGCGGGCGATGCAGATTCTGCGGGCCAAGCTATTTGATATGAAGATGCGGGAGCAGCAGGAAGCGGTGTCGTCGATGCGTAAGTCGCAGGTAGGCAGCGGGGCACGGTCTGAAAAGATTCGCACCTATAACTACAAAGACAATCGGGTCACTGACCATCGCCTCAACCAGAATTTCACTCTGACGCCCGTGCTGGAAGGAAATATCGACGATCTGATTCAGTCGTGCATTAGCCGCGACCAGCAGGAGCAGCTGGAAGAGCTCGCCGCTGAATCTTCACCGGTCTAGGTGCTAGCCTGGGGGGGTTGCGATCGCAGGCTGGGCTATGGCCAAGTTTCTCCATATTGCCGACATTCATCTGGGGTTTGACCGCTACGATACCCCAGAGCGCACCAAGGATTTTTTTCGCGCCCTGCAAACGGTGCTAGAGCGCTATGCCATTGAGGCAGGCGTAGATTTTGTGGCGATCGCGGGTGACCTCTTTGAGCATCGCAACATTAAGCCTGCGACCCTCAACCAGGCCCAGGTGTGTCTCCAGGCACTCAAGCAGGCCAATATTCCAGTGGTGGCGATCGAGGGCAACCACGATAATCGTCCCTACGGCACTCGTACTAGCTGGCTCAAGTACCTGTCGGAGTGGGACTTACTTAAGCTGTTGGAACCCAACGACGGAGCCGATGCCCAACATCGGTTGACAGCTTGGGATGAGCGCACGCGCTCCGGTGGTTACATTGACCTACCCTGTGGCGTGCGAGTAATTGGCTCCAACTGGTATGGAGCCACGGCATCCCGCGCCATTGAACTGCTGGCCGATGCGATTAGCGCTCTGCCCCCTGGTCCTACCCATACGGTTTTAATGTTTCACCACGGCCTTGAGGGGCAAATTGCCCGTTACGCTGGGGCCTTGCGCTACAGCGAGTTGCTGCCGCTTAAGGCAGCGGGGGTAGATTATCTGGCCTTAGGCCACATCCACAAAAACTATACCGCTGAGGGCTGGGTGTTTAACCCCGGTTCTCTAGAGGCCAACAATGTGGAGGAAAGCCGTTATCCGCGTGGCGCTTACCTCGTAGATCTATCTGCTGAGGGGGTTAATGCCCAACTTCAGACAGGCTACTTTCAGCGACCCATTGTTCGCTTAGAGCTGGTAGCTAAGGGGCAAGAAAGCTTAGATGAGTTGATGCAGTTGGCGATAGATCAGGCGATCGCCGCGGCGGCCCAACACCAAGGGGACACCGCCCCTATTTTAGAGCTTAGGATCACGGGCCAAGTCGGGTTTGATCGCCTGGAGCTCGATACTCGTCGTCTCCAAGAAGCCATCAAAGCCGCCTGCAATGCCCTCATGGTATTGATTAAATACGACGTTGAAGACGTAGCCTACCAAACTCCCTTAGGAGATGGCCAAAACCGCATTGAAATTGAGCAGACCATCTTTGAAGACATGCTCACCGCTCACCGGGATTACAAAAACCGGGCCACCGAGCTGGCTCGGGGCCTAACTGATCTCAAGGATCGCCAGCTCTCGGGGGCTGATGAAGAGTCTCTCTACAGTCTGGTTGAAACGCTGCTCGACCTGGCTGAAACAGCAGATGAACCCATCCATCAAGCTGTTGTCCCCGAGTAATCCTAAAGTCTATTTGCCTACCCCCGGTTCAGCAGGCGCATGACATGTACCCCTAAAGTTTGGCCGTTTGAAAATCAGGATTACGCAATTCGGATTTGGTATCAGCTGTTGTCCCCGGGTAGGTAGATTGGCAACCAAGGCCCTGAGATACTTAGCGTTACATCAGCCAGACCGTTAAAAAGTGACGCTGCTGCCAAATCATGGCCACGCCGCTGACGGCGACGAAGGCAAACACCAACTGACGAAACTGCTGAGCAGACATTTTGGCCAGCACCCTCTTGCCCAACCAATTAGCTGGAATTGCGCCTAGCCCAATCACCAGCCCGTAGAGCAAATACTCTCGGTTAAGGCTCCCAAAGGCTGCATAGGCGGTTAGCTTAACCAGATGTAGCACGGCCTTGTTCAGCGCTTTGGTCGCGACCATCGCTTCTTTTTCTAGACCGTAACTAAGATATACCGGGTTCATGACAGGGCCGGTGCTGCCAATTAGCCCAGAGCCAATGGCGTTGACTAACGACAAAGGCAAGAAGTACCACAGCTTGAGGGTAAATTGACTGTCTTGAGAGGCGAATAGATAGTTGGCCACCATCACCAGCAGCCCCACACCCAGTAAAAGTTGTAGCCCCTCCGCATGGATTTGAGTCAGCCCGTAGCAACCAATTACGGCTCCGACCAAAGCCCCTGGTACGTACCAAGCAGTTACCGCCCAGTCAACATCGTCCCAAAATGCTAGCCCTCGCTGCGTATTGCCAATCAGCAGCCCAGTCGTAATGACTGGCGCTACAGCCTGAGCCCCCAAGAGCAAAGAGATCATGGGAATTAGAATAAACGGGCTACCACCACCCGCCAGCATACTGAGGAACCAGGCCACAAAACTGGCCACAAACAGGCTGAGAGCGATCATAAGGCAGGGGCACCGTGAGCAGTGATGTTTAGTCTAGGATGCAGCTGAGAGTCTCAGCCAGGGTGCTTCACCCCAATTATCTTGGGTTCTTAGCTTTTGCCTTAGGGTAAGCCTAAAGACCAGAATGGGAATAGTTGGTTATGCTTGAACATTTCTACCCTGTAGTGGCGTATGGCCCAGCCCATAGACCCTAATTCTCCTACTCCAAACTCCGATCGTCGCCCCGGCAGATCGGTAGAGGAGGTGTATCGCCAGGCGGTGTCCGCGTTCAAAGGCCACCAGTATGCTCAATCTCTGGTACTGTTTCGGCGGTTAGGGCAACTGCCACCGAGTTCGCCCTACTACCCTAAAGCCCTGATGGGCCAGGTGCGATCGCACCAACGACTGGGTCAGCTTGTTCAGGCTAGAAGAGTTTGCCGCCAGCTGCTAGACAGTGATTCCCCCGCAGCAAGTCAGTGGGCTAAGCAAACATTAAGCCAGCTGCCTCAAGCAAAAGAGGGGGTAACCCCGCCAGCAGAGGGGGTAACCCCGCCAGCAGAGGCTCAACCGCCGGCTAAACCCACGAGGGGCCAGGCTAGCCGGTCGGATCTAAGCGGATTTGTACCGCTAGAAGGTACGGTGAGTACGCCCCAGCCGCCACGCCAAACGCCTCCAGCAGCAGCGTCGGGGCCGTCGCCATCACCGTGGCCTGGAGCAGCCAGGGATGAGGATTTTACCCCCAACGACATTGACCGTGACCCCAGCGCTCCTGAGGCTGAATACCGCTCGCTGTTTCATTATCAACAGCTCAACCAACAGTCAGAGCCGGAAGCGGCCTCCGAGCAAGCCCCAGGGCAACGCTTAGAACCGCCCCTAGAGTCAGCGCCATCACGGCTACTAAGCCAGTCGGCTGCAGGCCAACGTTCTACCGCTCAGACGGTAGCTCCTAAGACCAGCTCCATCAAGCCTCGATCTGAGCCTCAAAGACCTCTACCCAAACGTCCGCTAGAGCTGTGGGCGGGGCAGGGATTAACCGCGATCGCCGTGCTGTGGGCGATCAACTGGGCCGTTCATGCTGCCCTCAGAACCGTGGATAGCGGCCTACGCTGGGTACGCTGGCCCCTGCGGCTCAGCCTGCCCGGTGCCCAGCAGTCCTACACACTATGGATTGTGATCGGTCTAGTGCTGCTCGCTCTGGCCAGCCCTTGGATACTGGATTTTGCCCTAGCCCGCTGGCACCGTCAGCAGCCGCTGACGCCCCGCCAGCTTCAGGCTCATAGCCCCAGTGCCCTGCGCCTGCTACACCAAATGTGTCGTCAGCAAGATTGGCAACTGCCGGAACTGCGGCTGATTTCTGATCCAGCACCGTTGTGCTTTAGCTATGGTTGGCTGCCACGCAACACTCGCATTGTTATCAGCCAGGGTTTACTCGAAAGCCATTCCGATCAGGCTTTAGCCGCACTCTACAGCTATGAACTCGCCCGCATGGTCAACGGCATGCCGGTACTCTCGGCTATGGGGCTACTTTTGCTACTGTTACACAGTGGCTATCGGTGGCTAGCTGAGGTAGGCAACGGCCTCAGCAACCTACTACTTCGCAATAGTCTTGGCCTTTTGTCTAGTACTTTCTACGGCTTATTTTGGCTGCTGCGGCAGAGCGCGCTATGGCTATCGCGGCTGTGCTGTAGCTGGGGCGATCGCCGCGCCGTAGCTCTGACCCAGCATCCTGACTACCTAGCTGAAGGCTTGTTGCAGCTAACTGGGGCGATCGCCACTCATCTCCAGCGGCAAGGCACCCTGCATCCCCTCCAGATCAGTCTCGAGATATTAATGCCAATCAGCCATCGGCAAGCCATTACTCCTGGTAGCTTGCTGATCTCAGCAGAGCCCCAACCCGATTCCTCGCTGATGCTGATAACGCTGGATGGCCAAAACCCCTACCGGCAGTGGCTGCGGGTCAATGCCTCCCATATTCCGCTCGGAGAACGCTTACGTTGGCTCAACCAACAAGCCTTGCTACGGGGGCAACCCAGCATCAGCTCAGACCATCAGCCTGCGATCGCTACCACAACCGTTTCGCTCCTCCTGCTATGGCTTCAGAAAGCCCCCCTAGCCGGTCTTATGCTGGGCGGAGGCCTAGCCATGGGGCTTTGGTTTTTAGGAGGCATTTTCGAGTGGCTAGGCTGGCAACGCCTCAGTTGGCTGTATCAAGACCCCAGTCTTTTGTGGGGCGGTCTGTGGCTAGGTCTGGGCCTAGGACTCATGGTACGGATCAATGCATTATTTCCTGATGCAGAACATCAGCTCCCCCCAGCCACCGCGACCTTGAGCAGTGGAACCGTTGCGGCCCTACTACAGAACACATCGCCCCTACCCGTTCAGGGCCAACCGGTAACCCTACGGGGCAAGCTCAGGGGTAGTGTAAAGATAGAGAACTGGGGGTGCCAAGAACTTTACCTTGATGACCCCTCTGGCTTGGTAAAACTGATTAACCCCGTGCCCCTAGGCAGTATTCAGGGCCTCCTTCAGGCAGGTCATCACCCGCTTCGGTGGATAGGGCGCATAGTAACGGTCAAGGGCTGGGGACGTTACGGCGGAGGCATGCTCTGGGTAGATATTCATCAGATTCAGCTGGATCAACGCTCCCGTTTTCAAGCCCATGGTCCAGCCTGGGCCACCCTACTGAGCTTAACGAGCAGCCTGATTGGCATCATCATCATCGTTAGGGGGGGCTAAAAACCAAGCGAATAAATCAGAAAATGTAAAGTTGTGTTGCAATCAAGCGCTGCCAGTGTTACATTGATTTACAGAAACACATACCTGGGTTCCAAGCCAATTCTGAAGGATTGGCGGCTGGATTGGTTAGGTATTGGGTTCTCCTACTCTCAACACAGCAAATGAACCAGCCCTCGTCGGCTGGTTTTTATTTGTGGGTTAGGTTTCAGTTCAGCGGTTTGGCTAATTGCAGGGCAAATACCGTGTTACCTTGATAGGTGGTTCCGTCGGCTAGGGCAAAGCCCGCCCTGGAATAGCTGTCATGCACAGCCATGCCGATAGAATGGTACATAGCTTGGCTCTCTCTTTAGAGAGGTGACTAAAGGAAAGCATCTTTGGGACGCTTGTTCTATTTAATCTAAGGCTACTTGAAACATCAAACTGGATCACTCGGGCTAGCCGTTGGTTTTATGGTACGAAACTTAACTCAGAGCCAGGAAGCGGTTAGGTTAGCCCTGAAGTAAAAATTGGTTTATCTACTAAAGGACTTAGATTGAGCGTCTACACGGGGTTTATTGGCGTTTTAGGTCAAGATCTGTGATCCTGATAGTAGTTAGCAATGTAGGTAAATGGGTTCGGGAATGGCAGCTAACCCGTAGTCCAAACTTTAATCGGCAAGGTTATCGATCTCGATTTATTTGCCTTTAGTTTTAGAACACCAGAGGTATCTCAAATGTCAATTCGCCTTTACGTCGGCAATCTCTCTAAAGATTTAGAACGGCAAGAGTTTGAAAGCGTTTTCTCTGACTTCACCGCCGACTTAGTATCTATCAAGCTTATTGCTGATAAGAAAACTGGAAAATGTCGAGGGTTTGGGTTTGTCACGGCAAAAACCGACGAAAAGGCCGATGAGCTAATCGAGAAGTTGAACGGTCAGGTTGTAGCCGAGATGCCCATGAAAATTGAGAAGGCTTTACCCCGGACCAAACCCGAAGGAGAAACTGAGGCGCGTCCTAGTAGTGAGGGCACCGCTAAGCGCTCGAGTCGCAATGGTGCTCGTAAGGCTGCACCCGCCGCCACGGCGGCCACCAGCGCATCTGCGCAACCCGACCCCCGTTGGGCTGGTGAGCTTGAAAAGCTCAAGCAGATGTTGGCCGCTCAGACTACATCTAACTAACCCCCTGAGGGCTATCTAGCCTAGCACTAAGCCCTCTTCAGAGGTTCAAGCCCTCAAAGGCCATGGAGATAGTTATCTCCATGGCCTTTGAGGGCTTGTCGTGTTGACTGGCCTGGCGGTGACATGAGGGCTAAAACTAATGGTCAAGGGTTTCGGCAACCTGCTTAAGACGGTTGAGCTGGGCCGCCATGTCGCGTTGAGTCCAGCCAGCGGCAAACCAGTTAAACCCAGCTTGAACCAAGGGGTTAGGAATTTCAAACTCAAATTGATTGAACAGCTGAGTTTCCCCACCGTCGGGTCGCCATTCCCATCGATCTTGGCCGGTGAAAAATCCTGAAAAAGCCCAAACAATTGAATCGGGTCCTCGCTCTACCACCGTACTGATTAAGGTCGGTTGCCATAGGGGCAGTCGCACGATGAATCGGCTTTTGGCACCCAGGTCGGTGCTCCAGTCACCGATGGGTTCACAGCATAGGGCCGGATTAAGCCAACGGTGCATTAGATCTTGGCGAGTGAGACACTGCTCGATTGCGGTAGCACTGGCACAAATCGAAATGCCGTGATTAAACACTTGGCGGGTAGACATCCTGACGTTCTCCTGCGAGAATCACCCTGAGACGACGTTTTTCAAGAAAAATGACTCTAATACTAGAGTAATGGATGCTGGCAACTCGGTAGTTCGCGACCATTTATTCGGCTGCAAACTTGTGAGTTATCTGGTAAGCAACGGTCCAACTGTTATGGCTGTTGCCGTTCCTCTACCGAACCTGCGTTAAGGGTGGGTTTGCCGCAGTGCTGTTTCAGGATGCCCTCAACCGCCACCACAATGATGAATGTTTACCCCCTAACTTTACTTCAAACGCCCGGGACGCCAATTGCCCCTTTAGCTAACCCGGCCAATGGCTCTAATGCCTTTCTACAAGGAGCTTTTGCTCAGCTAGGACTGTTTTTGCCCAGCTTAATTGGAGCAATTGCGCTACTGCTGCTGGGCTGGATTGTGGCGACTATAGTCGCCTTGGTTGTGCGCAAGCTGCTGCAACAAACGAATTTAGATAACCGCTTGGCCAATTGGGCCATGGGCCGGGAGGCAGATCGCCCCATAGCCGTAGAAAAGTGGGTTTCGACCCTGGTCTACTGGGTGATCTTTTTATTCGCCATTGTGGCATCACTCAATGCGCTCAACTTGGGTGGGGTATCGGCACCACTCAACAACTTCTTGAGTCAAATTTTTCTGTATCTTCCCCGCATTGGTGGGGCGTTGCTATTGCTAGGCATAGCCTGGCTGGCGGCAACCCTCGTGCGATCGCTGGTAATCAACGGTTTAGGGCGGTTTAACCTAGATGACCGTTTAGCCCAGCAGACGGGTTTAGAGCAAGGAAGCAGCCCGGTGGTTTTAAACGAAACCATTGGCAATGTGCTGTATTGGTTCATTCTGCTGCTGTTTATTCCGTTAGTGTTAAGCGCTCTACAATTGCCGGGACTGCTAGCCCCAGTGGAAGGGTTGATTAACTCCTTCCTGCAAGCGATTCCTCGCATTGTCACGGCAGGCATTGTGCTGGTGATTGGTTGGGTGATTGCCCGGATTGTGCGCGGGGTGGTGACTAACCTGCTGCTGGCTGCTGGGGCCGATCAGCTAGGGGCTCGGATGGGACTACGGACAGGGAGTCCAGGTGTCACCTCTAGCGGTCTTTCTCTGTCGAGCCTGGCGGGCACCTTGGCTTACGTGCTGGTGTTGATACCAGCCGTGGTAGCAGCGCTGAATGAACTCAACATTGATGCCATTTCAGCTCCAGCGATTTTGATGTTGGAGCGGGTGCTAACCGCTATTCCGCAAATCATCATGGCTGGGGTTGTGATTGCCGCTGCCTATTTTGTGGGCCGGATTGTGGCCGATTTGGTGACCAGCCTACTGCGGGGGGCTGGGTTTGACGGCATCATGGGCATTCTCGGTCTGCCAGAGCTCAATCTGGGTACTGGGGCAACGGTTCAGCCTGGCCTGGATGCCGAAGGTCGACCGATCGCCTCAGTGCAGACGCCAGGGCGCACCCCTTCAGAACTCGTGGGCATTGTCACCCTAGTTGCGATTGTGCTGTTTGGGGCGGTTACCGCCACCGAAATTCTTAACTTTGCTGGCCTAACCGATATCGTGCGGGCCATTCTGCGCGTTGGAGCACGGGTGCTGAGTGGGGTCGTGGTGTTTGCGGTGGGCCTCTATCTAGCCAATTTGGCCTTTCGCTTGGTCAATGCCATGGGCACCGGGCAGGCCAAGGTGCTGGCCCAAGCCGCTCGCATTGCCATTTTGATCTTTGTCGGAGCGATGGCCCTACAGCAGATGGGGGTGGCCCCCGACATTGTGAACCTGGCCTTTGGCTTGTTGCTGGGCGCGATCGCCGTGGCGATCGCGATCGCCTTTGGCCTAGGCGGGCGCGATGTTGCCGCTGACCAACTGCGCCAGTGGATGGCAGACTTTAGGCAGCGCCGCTAACCCCAGGGAGCTGGAATTAGCGCTAAGATTCGCGCCAAGCTCGGTGACTGAGGCCGGAGGGATTTCTCTCCGGCCTCAGTCACGTTAGTATTATTAACTCGGTCTTAACATTACTGCGGCAGGGGAGTCTTCTTAACACCATGGCTACGGTAGACCATCGCAGCAGCAAAGCAGACCCCGATCTCAGCGATCCGCAGTATTACTTTAGCCGCGAGCTGAGTTGGCTGGAGTTCAATCGACGGGTGCTGCACGAGGCTCTCGATGAGCGTACCCCCCTGCTGGAAGCGCTGAAATTTTTGGCGATTTTTAGCAACAACCTCGACGAGTATTTCATGGTGCGGGTAGCGGCGCTCAAGCAGCGGATGGAGGCCCAGATCACTCGGCTTTCCCCCGATGGGCGATCGCCAGCAGAGCATCTTCAGGCCATTAGCACCGCGTTGCGGCCAGTGGTTGAGCAACAGCACCAGACCTTTGCCAGCGAGCTCCGGCGACAGATGGCCCAGCGGGGTATCTGGCTGCTCGACTATGACGAGCTAACCTCGGCTCAGCAGACCTACTGTCGTGACTACTTTGAAGAGCAGATCTTCCCAGTACTCACTCCCTTAGCGGTCGATCCGGGGCATCCCTTTCCCTACATTTCAAATCTCAGCTTGAACCTAGCGGTAGTCGTGCAAGACCCCCGCAACCAACAAACCCACTTTGCCCGCGTTAAAGTTCCTCGGGTATTGCCTCGCTTCATTGCCCTACCCACACCACCAGAGGGTGAACCTAAGGGCGATCGCCAGAACCATCGTCCCTGTCGCTGGCTGGGGGTCCCCCTTGAGCAGGTAATAGCGGCCAACCTAGCAGCCCTATTTCCCGGCATGGTGGTGCAAGAACATTACAGCTTTCGTATTACCCGCAACGCCGATCTGGCCGTCGAAGAAGACGAGGCCGACGACTTGATGCTAGCCATAGAGCAAGAACTGCGCAAGCGCCGTCGAGGCGGGTCAGCCGTGCGTATGGAGATTCAACGCACGACTCCCGGTCCCGTGCGAGCCATGCTGATGGAAGAGCTGGAGCTGGCAGAAACCGACGTCTACGACATCGATGGACTCCTCGGGCTGGGCGATCTGATGACCTTTATGGCTCTGCCCCTTCCCGACCTCAAAGCTCCTAGCTGGAAACCCACTGTGCCCCCGGCCATCGACAGCCTCAGCCCGCCGGGGGTCGAAGCCGATGACACTGACCTAGAAACGGCTGAAGAACTCTTCTCACTGCTGCGACGGCAAGATCAGCTCCTCCATCACCCATACCACTCTTTTCGGGCTACGGTACAGCGCTTTATTACCCAAGCCGCCCATGACCCCCAGGTGCTGGCCATTAAAATGACCTTATACCGCACCTCGGGCGACTCACCCATTGTCAGTTCGCTGATTTCTGCTGCCGAAAACGGTAAGCAGGTAACCGTGCTGGTCGAGATTAAAGCCCGCTTTGATGAAGAGAACAACATTAATTGGGCTCGCAAGCTGGAGCAGTCGGGGGTGCATGTGGTCTACGGCCTGGTAGGGCTCAAGACCCACAGCAAAGTCGTGCTGGTGGTGCGCCGGGAAGGCGAGCACATTCGCCGGTACTACCACGTGGGCACTGGCAACTACAACCCTAAAACAGCCCGTCTCTATACTGACCTAGGGCTACTCAGTGCCCGTGAAGACATTGGGGCCGACATCTCTGACTTGTTTAACTACCTCACTGGCTACTCTCGCCAGCAGGTCTATCGTCAGCTTTTGGTAGCGCCCCTCACCCTGCGCCAGCGGCTGAGCACAATGATTGAGCAAGAAATTGCGTTTCACAAACAGGGTAAGGGCGGACGCATTATTGCCAAGATGAACTCCCTAGTCGACCCGGCCCTGATTACCCTGCTCTACCAGGCTTCTCAGGCGGGGGTATCCATAGACCTGATTGTGCGGGGCATCTGCTGCCTGCGCCCAGGGGTGCCCGGCGTGAGTGACAACATTCGTGTGATTAGTATTGTCGGTCAATTTCTAGAGCACTCTCGCATCTTGTATTTTCAACATGGCGGGCAGGAGATTTTTCTGCTGGGCAGTGCCGACTGGATGCCCCGCAATCTAGATCGCCGGGTGGAGGTGATGGTACCAATTATCTCTGCTTCGATTCGCCAGGAGCTCAAGACTTTGTTAGATCTGTGTTTGGAAGACAATCGTCAGGCTTGGGATATGGCCGCCGACGGCAGCTATAGCCAGCGCCGTCCCCAGGATGGAGAACCTAGCCGCAGTGCCCAGGCGCTGTTGATGGATCGAGCCAGTCAGGCGCTGCCTGGTTCAACTCGAGATCGGTAGAGTTAGCGCAGAGAATAGTTGAGATTGATACCGCATCTGAATTCCATACCCCCGATACCCAACCGGTCCACCTATAGGGGCGAACCGCCGTTCGCCCGGTGGAATCGGGAGTTAGCCAAGTAAGATTTGCTCTAAAAATAACCCTGAGACGGTGCATCGCTGCGCGGATGCACCCTACCTTTTTCATCGTTGGGGGTGTCATCTTGGCGACATGGACGATTGGTATTAGTCTTATAGCGATAGTCACTTGGGTTAGGACATCCAGATACCTTAGAAACGTTCGAAAGTTCAAACGTTTTTAGGGAAAATGTCTTAACCAGACTGGCTACAGCTATAAATTCTGGCCTTGGATTCTGACCGAGGATAGGGGAGATCGAAGACAGATTATTTAGCCCACCGACTCCGGCGAAAGATCAGCAGGCCTAACCCCGCTAGCAGGGTCAATCCCAGCAGACCCGCTAGGGGATTGCCATCGATTCCGGTGACCCAGTCTGGCACCGCTCCGGTAGGCTGCAGCAAATTACCTACCGAAAGCAGGTAGTAGCCCCACACCAGACCAGCGTGCAAGCCTACAGGATGGCCCAGCCCCGTCTTGTCGGGGCCAACCGGAATGCGTCTGGCCCAGCCCAGCACCAGACCCAGCAGCAGCAACCCAGCAAATTGGGGGAGTAGGGCCAAAATAGCATCGAGGGGTTTAATAAAGTGGGCGATCGCAAAAATCAGGCTAGTTGCCCCCAGGGCCAACCCCGGCGACCAACCCTGCTCAAGCTCGCGCAGCAGCCAACCCCGAAATAGGACTTCCTCAGACCAGCCCACAGCGGTGGACGCGATCGCACCCACCAGCGCCACCTGCACCAGGCCTAGACCACGGGAGCCGTCAGGGTCTAGGGTTGCCCAGCCCAGGGCGAGCTGTACCACCACCAGCAACCCCAAACTCACGGTCCCCAGCATCACGCCAACCGCCATCCCGTTTGCCAGCGCCCGGCGACCCACAAAACCTACCTTCGTCCAGGGCTGACGCTCACCCCGCACCCGCCGCTCCCACTGGGGGAGCACCAGCAAAAACACAACATATAACAGTGCCGTAGGCAGTAGATCGCCACCGGGCAGTAGCCCGCGCCCCGCCAGCCAGTACAAGGGCAGCGCTCCAGGCAGCCAGAAGGCCACCACAATCAGCAAAAAAACTAGCACCCGCAGCAGGGGCGGATAGGTAGCAAGCTGGGCCGAGGCAAGTTTATTCATCGGGCTCGATGGTACTACTCAGCCCCAGATTGCACAGCCCTTCGCTGTAAAACTCAGCATGCTCAAGTTCGCAGGTGATCACCAGAGCAACCCCAGCGGTGTGAGCCTGCATCATAATGTCGACCGCCTGGGGCATGGTGAGACTCGGCACCACCTTGAGCAGCGATTCCACCACATATTCCATCGAGTTGAAGGCATCGTTGTGCAAGAGCACGCGGTAGCGGGGCGCGGGCTTGCGAATGGTGGAGGTTGTCGTTCGCTCGATGGTTTCAACTGACACAGCTATACCTCTTTACCTGGCTCACGGGCACGTTTAAACAAGATAACTGAGGAAGGCTAGCCTTGGCCTAGGGCATTCGGGAGCTGCTGCGGGTAAGACGAGCCAGATCACGGGGCGATCGCACGATCGCAGCTCCTCAGGCCAGAGGTGTACCCAGGCAGCTTACCTCAGACGTTCCACCATCATAAAACTTCACGATGGCATTGACACGAGCCTAGGATCGAGAGCACGGTGTTGGGCCATCGTCGTCTGGGAAATCTGTCTACCATAGGAGCAGCCGCTCATCTACCGCTTTACTGGGGCCTACGCTACCCCAGGCACAACTTTTGTTCCTATGACTACCTTAATCGCCGGTCAAATCGTCTTTTTAGAATGTCGCCATACCCGCCTCTACGCAGAGGTCATTCAGGTGCTCGAAACCCGGCAGATGGGATGGCTGCGTCCCCTAGCTCTGGTCCACGACCAAGAAATTAGTCCGCTAGGCACGGCCTTTGGTTTAGCCCAAGCCGGGTTGGATCTCACCACCCCAGATATGCTCTGGCCCCTCAACCAGCTTCAGCCTGCCCTCGATACCGACGTCATACCGCTGTTGACAACTCTAACGGCCAAAGCCTCAGCCAATGAGCAGACTCTCTCTCCAATATCTCACCCTGGACAGATGACTGTAACCGAATTTGTCCGACAATTTTGGGCCGAATACCAGGCAAACTGGAACGGCGAATCGCCAGCCCCGGGCCTAGGCTAAAAATCCGGAAGATCTTTGTTAAGTTTCCATGAAGATAAGTTTGCCTCTCAGAGAAATCTCTGAGTTGATATAAAAATGCTGGGCAACAGCTAATCTTGGGCTCTAGGTTGGGGGCGAGAGTCTGCTCAAAACAGAGGCGAGACTGTCTGCTGAAGGGGATCGCCACAAAAGCCCACTCTTGGAACCAGGCGAATGCGTCCTTCGTCCATCTCATACATCAGGAGCTCTAGAGCTTCAGAATCACCGATGGGCAAATAGCCCAAACGGGTTAGTTCAGCGTTGATCCCCTGCTCAATATCAGGGGTTAGTAGCCCACTATGCAGGGCTTTCTCAACCAGTCGACGAATGGAAAAGGTGGAGGCCATAACCATTTACCTGAGGTGTGGTGATATCTGCTGATTGTCCGCCCTAACAGGCATTTCACGGGTGACAGCACCTCAAAAAAATTGTGAAACTGACCACAGCAAACCGTGACTCAGATCACAAAACAAATCAACCGTAAGAGATATCTTCGGTAGATTCACGGAGGCGAAAGATTAATTGGGTCTGAATCTATATCAAGATATGACTAACCCGTACTCCTACTCCACCCCAAAGCCAATTATTAGAATTACCTTCGTGAAGTAGCTCACCCGTTTAATTAGTTCTTGTCAGTATCCGTTGATCTGGAGTATATCGATTATGCAGACTATGTCTTCTAAAGAAATGGCTATTTTTCAAGCCGAGGGCTCCCTCAACGCCTCCAATGCCCACGCCTTTCACACCTCTCTCATGCAGCAAATTCAGTCTGACCTGGCCAGTGGCCTATTTGTTGATATGAGCCAGGTTGAGTCCCTTGACAGCGCCGGTCTGATTTCCCTAGTGTCGGCCCTCAAGCATGCTCGCCAGCTGCAAAAACGTCTCTGCCTGTACTCGGTGCCTCCGGCCATTCGGATTGTATTTGAGCTGACTCAGCTCGATCGCGCCTTTGAAATGGTCGACGAGCTACCCCAGCCTCTGCCCATGGCTGCTTAGGCTTCTCCCCTACGGGTCCCAAAGGCAGACTCCCTGCCTCGGTATAGTATGAACAGTAGAGCGCCCGCCCTGGGAATTGGCCTAGCTTACCAGGGCGGCAGGTTTAACCGTTGGCGAAGGCAATCTGCCTTTTGAGCGAGTTGACCGCTGCTCTAGTGTTTCTATCCTTGAGGGTGATTGGGCTGTGCCTGTATCAATCAATACATTAGTCGCTGCTGACATTGCAAAACCTGCTCGTTATCTAGGTAATGAACTGGGTGCTGTTCACAAACCCTGGTCTCAGGCGGCAGTGCGCTGGGTACTGACCTATCCTGAGGTCTATGAGGTTGGAGCCTCAAACTTAGGCCACATCATTCTCTACAGCATTTTGAACGCCCAGCCTCGGCAACTGTGCGATCGCGCCTATCTGCCCGCCGCCGACCTGTCCACTAAGCTCAAAACCACCGGCACGCCTCTGTTTGCGGTAGAGTCGCAGCGCCCCCTGACCGAGTTTGACATTTTAGGCTTTAGCCTCAGCTACGAACTAGGGGCCACCAATATTCTTGAAATGCTCTCGCTGGCAGGCATTCCCCTCACCTGGCAAGAGCGTGACCAGGCCGGGGCCTTTGCCGTAGACAAGGGCGCTTGGCCGCTGATCTTTGCCGGCGGACAGACAGCGACCTCTAACCCCGAGCCCTACGCCGACTTTTTTGACTTTGTCGCCCTGGGCGATGGTGAAGAACTGCTGCCTGAGATTGCCCTGGTGCTCGAAGAGGGTAAGGCCGCTGGTCTCAGCCGGGAAGCACTGCTGCTCGACCTCGCCCAGGTGCCCGGGGTCTATGTGCCCCGCTTCTACGATATGGCCGACGACGGCTCGGTACACCCCAACCGGCCCGATGTGCCTACGCGAGTGCTGCGGCGGGTAGCCACTCCGATTCCGGCCTACGCCATGGGCCTGGTGCCCTACGTCGAAACCGTGCACGATCGCCTGACCGTAGAAATTCGCCGGGGCTGCACGCGGGGCTGCCGTTTTTGCCAACCGGGTATGCTGACCCGCCCCGCCCGCGACGTAGAGCCTGAGGCGGTGGTTGACGCCATTGAAACCGGCATGCGCAAGACCGGCTACAACGAGTTTTCGCTGCTGTCGCTGAGTTGTTCTGACTATCTGGCCCTGCCAGCGGTGGGGGTCGAGGTAAAAAATCGCCTCAAGGACGAAAATATTTCGCTGTCGCTGCCCAGCCAGCGGGTCGACCGGTTCGACGAAAACATCGCCAATATCATCGGCGGCACCCGCCTCACCGGGTTAACCTTTGCCCCCGAGGCGGGTACCCAGCGGATGCGCGACATCATCAATAAAGGCCTGACCAACGAAGAACTGCTGCGCGGCATCAAGACTGCCCACGAGCAGGGCTGGGGTCGGGTAAAGCTCTACTTTATGATTGGCCTGCCCGGCGAAACCGATGTAGATGTGCTGGGCATCGCCGAGACCGTGCGCTGGCTGCGCCAGACCTGCTACATCAAGGGGCGGCGGCCTCTGACCTTCAATATCACGATCTCCAACTTTACCCCCAAGCCCCACACCCCTTTTCAGTGGCACTCCGTCTCGACCGAAGAGTTTCGCCGTAAGCAGCGGCTGCTGCGGGCCGAGTTTAGCGAGATGCGCTGGGCCAAGGTGAACTTCACCGACGTGCGGATTTCGGCGATGGAAGATTTTGTGGGCCGGGGCGATCGCCGTTTGGGTTCGGTGGTGCGCCGCGCCTGGGAACTGGGCGCTGGCATGGACAGCTGGTGGGAAAGCATAGAGAAGGCCTTTGGGGCTTGGACCCAGGCCATTGACGAGGCGGGGCTGACCTGGAAGTACCGCAAGGTAGACCAGGGCGAATGGAACGTGATGGACACCGATGTTACGGATAGCGGGAGCGATCGCGCCAGCCTAGACGCCCCTCTGCCCTGGGATCACCTGGACACAGGCATCGACAAAACCTGGCTCAAAGAAGACCTGCTGCGCGCCCTCGAAGCCGCCACGGTGCCCGACTGCTCCTTTGAGGGCTGTAGCCACTGCGGCGTGTGTGGCCCCGACTTTGGCCACAATGTAGTGGTACCGCCGCTGCCGATTCCGGCCTTTGCGGGCCACGGACAGCCCAACTCCGAGCGGGTGCAGCGGCTGCGAGTGACCCTGGGCAAGCTGGGGACCATGGCTCTAATCGGTCACTTAGATCTAGTGCGTCTATTTGACCGTGCCCTGCGACGGGCCAGCTTACCCATCGCCTTTACCGGCGGCTTTCACCCTGGCCCCCGACTGTCACCGGCCAATGCCCTGCCCCTAGGGGCCACCAGCAGTGGTGAAGTGGTCGACTTTGAGCTGATGAGGGCGATCGCCCCCGACGACTTTCTGCAGCGGCTCGCCGCTCAGCTCCCCGACGAAATTCCCCTCTATGGCGTCACTGAGGTGCCCCTTGATCAGCCCTCGGCGACCAAATGCCTCGACCGGGCCGAATACTACCTACAGTTTGCGCCAGAGCCCAATACTATTGCCCCTTGGGAGAGCTGGATCAACGCCATTCTGGCCCTAGAGGAGGTGCCGTGGGAGAAGACCACCAAGTCTGGCAAGGTTCAAATAGTCAACCTGCGAGAGCGGCTGCACGAACTCTCGCTAGTTACCCCGGATCAGTCCTTACCCCCGAGCCTGAAGTATCCTAGAGAAGGGGAGAGTGTGTGGCTAAGGGTAGTCGGCAACTGCCGCAACGATGGGAACCTGCTGCGTCCAGAGCACGTCGTGACTCTAATTGAGCAGGTGGCGAATCAGAGCGTAACCCTACAGCACGTGCATCGCAGCCGGTTGATTTTTGTTTAAAGAACCCTAAGGGGGCAGGATTATGGGTAGGCAACTAGGCTATTCGCCACAGGTACAACGATTTTGCCTACCCCTAGCGATCGCTGGCATGCTGCTAGCGGGAACCGCAGCCCCCAGTCGGGCGGGGGAAGAGGTCTGTGGATCTGATTCTGCTAGCGCTACCACCGATGCGGCCTGCTGCCCTAGCGATATGTTGTCAACGTACTGGCCGGGGCGATCGCGTCAGCTGAGCGAAACCCTTTGCCAACTGCTGATGTTTCCCACCGCTAGTCTGCAAACCGGTGACGACTTTACCCAACGCATTATCGACGGCTCTCTCTCTAGCGACAGCCGCCGCGCCTCCGCCGATACCATGACCTTGCCCAGCCTCTGGTGGAGCCGCGATTCGTTGACTTCTCACCTCGGCGGTCGCCGTCTGGTGCAATCTTGGATTTCTTACCAAATTAAAGACTCAGCTACGACCGTAGTTGATGTCATGGTCAACCCTCAAATGTGGTCAGTGCTGACCTATAACGAGCGCTACGCCGTGCTAAACCAGTTTGGCACAGCGGCTCGAGACTTTGGCTACAACCTACGATTCTTTCAGGGCAACACCCGTAATTACCGTCTGGTGGGGCTTTACGCCTGCAATTTTGAGCCTCAGCCCAGCGAAGCGTCGGTCGCCTTAACGCCTGGTCTCACCTGCTCTGCCAATTTAAATGCGGGGCTGATTGTACAGCTCCAGCGCAATTTGGTCGCCGAAAGCGAACGTCGTCAGCAGTTGGCAACACCCACCGCCCAGTCTGTTGCCGCCGATAGCAGACTGTAGGTACCAGAGCGATAAGTACCAGAGCGATCGCCCCTAACTCCGCACCGTCTTCCACAGGTCGAGATAGCGCCCTTCAGACTCGGCCCCAAGGGGAAGCAAAAACTCGCTCTGCTCAGCCACAGTGGGGGGCAACGCCAGCCCGCGCGGCTCTTGTAGGGGCTCGGGCAGCTGATCTGGGCTTACACCCCACAACCGAGTAGAGGTAGCTTGGCCAAAGATAGCCAACTGGGTAGCAAAGTCGTCGTTGAGGCAAAAATCTAGCCAATCGTCAGCCAAGGACGACCCATTGGCAGTGGCTTCTAGCACCTGGGGTCGCACCCAGAGCTGAGCACTGAGCAGCGTTCCCTCCGGCGGCACGGCTACGGCCAGGTGCCGATATTGCTTCACCATGGGCAAGACATCGTCGGACCAGGCCACGACCGCCGTGGCATTGCCAATCAGCAAACTTTCGAGGTAATGATTAGCGTCGTAGGCTCGCACCTGCTGGTGCAGATCGTGGTAGAAAGCCTCTAGCCCCGTCGCCGGAGTTTCACTGTTGGCCGAGGCCCCCAGCGCTTTTTGGGCCAAGCCCAGCACCAGGCGCGGGTGGTCGGGCAAAATCACGCGGCGCGTTAGCTCAGGGCGCAGTAGATCGGCCCAGGTGCTGAGTTGATTGCGATCGCGCGGCAACCGGCTAGGATCGTAGAGCAATACCAAGTGGCTCCAGCGATAGGGCACAGCCCAAATACTGCCATCGGGGCTGGGCAGACCGGTTTCGCTCCGGCGCACTAGCTCTGGCCACACCGCCGCCAGGTCATCCCAAGCGCGGAGGGAGTCAACCGCTAGCGGCTGCACCAGCCCTTGGCGAATGGCTGGGGCCAGCCAATAGTCGGCCAGACTGACCCAATCGGCCACCGGAGCACGAGCGGTCCCCTGCGCCTGACTCTGCCAAGTTTGCAGCAGGGTATAGAGACCCAGCAACGACTCTTCGGGGGTAACGGCAACGGTAATGGTGTCCTCGGGCTGTTGCTGAAAGGCTCTGAGCAACTGCGCAGGTACAGCATTGGCTAGCATGGCCAGCCGCAAATTAGCGGCACTCGATCGCTGGCATCCGGCCAGCAAAGTAGCCAGGGCTACCCCACCGGCCCCCGCCAAAAAGCTGCGACGATTCATGAGCATTTGGCCCTCAGCTTCCCTCTCCAGGGGAGAATACTGATCAACCATAGCGCTTTACTAGGCCCATGAAAGCTGTTCGAGATATTGTCAGCGTCTCTATTACCATCGTTTTGGTGTCGTTTATTGGCCTCAGTTTGGCCCGGATAGTGTACTTCTTTCTCCACAGCCAGCAAATTATCTAGGGCCATACTCTGCCCACTAGCACCAGCCATTGCGATCTCGAGCAGCTCCGTCTGGGGCACAGCTCGACTGCTAACCAGGGGTAAGGGATCGCACCCTCCACAGCATCTTCCCAGTCGCTCCGAAATTTAGGCAACAGCCGGGCCAAGGGTCGAAGCAATCCGTAGGGCCAATTCTGTGAGATTGTCGCCGTCGGTGCAGAAATGCTCGGCCTTGGAGCGAGGCACCCCAGCGTCGACCAGGTACTCTACCAGCAGGTTGAACAGCATATCTTCGGCTAACGCCCGCTGGTCGGCCCAGCCTCGCTGCTGGTAGTGCAAATATTCTTGACAGCGCAGGGCTAGGTCTTGGTAGGTGGCGTCGCTGGTTAAAAACTGAAGGCTGCTGACAATCATGGCGACCTCAGAATGCGGGTTGCCTTTAGTTTAACGAAGGGTCGATCGGCTAAGGCGACTTCTGGAAAACGTTCTCCCTCATGGTGGGCAGTGCCCACCCTTGTATCTTTAGAGGTGTGTGGCAGACCGTCCCACCCTAGGTTGTCCAAAACCGAACGTAGCATGGGTCGCTGCACACCTCTGAAGTTAACTCGCAAAATCGCCAGGAGCTTAGACTCCGTATCGAGCAAGGACGAGTGATGTCAGATTAACCTCCTACACGGGTGGATACAACCATGACTGAACTATCACAAGCGCATCAATGGGTTGGCATTGACGTATCCAAGCGCACCTTAGATGTGTACGTCCGTCCACTTGGATTAAGCGTTCAGGTGGCCAACAGTGACTCTGGTTTAAGAGAGTTGCTACAGGCGTTAACGGCGTTTCGTCGCGAGACGAGTCTGATTGTGCTGGAAGCGACCGGGGGCTATCAAGCCCTGGCGGCGCGAACGTTGATGGCGGAGGGCTGGCCCGCCGTTGTGGTGAATCCACGTCAAGTGCGTGATTTTGCCCGGGCCACGGGGCGCATGGCTAAAACAGACAAAATTGATGCCGAGGTGTTGGCTCACTTTGCCGATGCCATCCGTCCAGAGGTACGGGCGATGGCGAGTGAGGCCAGTCAACACCTTCAAGACCTCGTCACGCGACGGCAGCAACTCGTCGAGATGATGAGTGCCGAAAAAGCCCGGCAACGCTCAGCACGAGCCAGGACGGGTCAGAGCATTGAGCAGCATATTGACTGGCTCAAGCAACAGATCCAAGACCTCGATACCCAGATTGAGCAGCTCATCGCCCAGAGCGATCAGTGGCAGCGCACCCGCGAGATCCTCACCAGTGTGCCGGGTATTGGGGCTGTGACGACGGGGCTCCTCTTGGCCTCACTCCCCGAGTTAGGACAGATCTCAGCGAAGCGCCTAGCCAGCTTGTGTGGCCTCGCCCCGTTCAACCGCGATAGCGGCCAGATGCGGGGTAAGCGGATGATTAGCGGCGGTCGAGCCACCGTGCGCACAGGCCTCTACATGGCCGCGTTAGTCGCCACTCGCCATAATCCGGTCATTCGCGATTACTACCAGCGCCTGCTGCAGCGGGGAAAACTCAAAAAGGTTGCCCTGGTGGCCTGCATGCACAAACTGGTGATTATTCTCAATGCCATGGTAGAACATGACACCCTCTGGCAGGCTCCGGCTTGCTCCCTGCCCGCCGCCACATAAGGAACAGCAAGACTCTGTCTGATGCAGGCAGGGCTCCTGGCTTGATTTCCGCTGCCATCCCGCCGAGGCTAATCGCATAGCAGGATGAGCTTGACAAAGAAGATAATCGCTACGGTGGCTACAGTCGCCGAGTAAAGCGGGGATCTTCTTTTCTGTCTCCTAAGCGATCGCCCTGAATATCACCGAAAGATTGTTGGCGGGCATGGCTACGGTTTCGACTAGGGCGAGATTGTGGGCTTTGGCGGCGGTGACCACCACTTCTAAATCGCGCACGCCCCAGTCAGGGTTTTGGGTCTGCAAGCTAGCATCGAACGCCGCATTGCTAGGGGCGGTGTGCTGCCCGTTTTGCTTGTAGGGGCCATAGAGGTACAAAATACCGCCGGGCGGCAAAATTCGCCCCGCCCCTGCCAGCAACCCCAGGCAGGCCGCCCAGGGCGAAATGTGAATCATATTGATATTGACTAGGGCGGTGATGGGATAGCGCTGCAAGTCTAGCCCGGTCAGCGCATCTTTGACGTTTTCAGATTCGATTGGCCATAGGGGAGCGGCGGCATCTAGCGCTAGGGGCGGATGCAGGTTTTCGGCAGGGGCAGCGGCTTGCCAGGCCACAATGCTGTCGCGGGCCAAGGGGTCGAGGTCGGAGGGCAACCACTGCCGAGGCGTAAGGCGAGGCGCAAAGAAAACGGCGTGCTCTCCGGTGCCGCTGGAAATTTCGAGCACGGTGCCGGTGGGGGGCAGCACCCGCTGGAGCACCGCTAAGATCGGTTCGCGGTTGCGCTCGGTGGCGGGGGCATAGCGGCGGGCATCGGGAGGTGTTGACATGGTCACTGTGGGCCGCTCAGATTAACGAGAATCGCCGCCCTCTATCATAGGAGGCTTTGGGTGGGGGAAAGCTTGCGCTCAGCCGTTTGGGTGTGGCCGATGGCCTGATCGTCGCTGGTTTGCCTGTGACCGAGCGGCACCCAACCGCTGTGAGGCTGCTGGGTGCCACTGGTGCGTTAGGGCCTGGTCACCCCTCGGCGGCGGGTCATGACGCTGATATATTCGCCGCTGCGCCCGGTGGGGATGGGCTCTGACCAGGCGACTCTGTCGCAGTAGCCCAGCGAGGCTAGATGGTTGATGCCATCGATCAGCGCACTGTAGTCGCCTAGCAAAATATGGCGTAGGGTCTCTTGCCGATAGGTGGGCAGAGCGAAGGTGTCGGGGCCGTTGCCCTCTGGGGTGTTGTCTACAAACATTCGGGTTGTCTCCGTTTTCGGTAAAGAAAACGGGGAACTATTCAGATCCCTCGTTGTGGTGAAGCAAGAGACCGGAACTAGAATGAGTCCAGTCGTCGCAGCTTACCTTGCTTAAGTTGGGACGATTAGGGGGCTTGAGGAGGTGCAACTCCTCAGGCCCCCGCCTGAAATCATTCCCCGCAAAAATAACTTACTTCAGGTACGCCACAAGTTCAACCGTATTGGCTGGTTGATATATCAAGATCTTGTGACGGCTCTAGTATGTGAGATAAGCGCTGATGCAAACTGGCGTAGCTTTGTTGAGAGATGCGGAAGGTTTCTTGCGATCGTTCTAAAACCGAAACTTTCTCTCTAAATTGAGATTGTTAGCTGGCATAAAACGTACTCAGCTCTTAGCATAGTGTTAAGCATATCTGTGATGCCTTAAGAGACCTATGCAAGCAAACGTCGTTTTCACTCCAGGATTTTTGCCGGAATACACTTACAACGAGCGGGAGCAACTTAAGCTTGAACAACGCCTCTCACAGGCTATCGCGACACGAGGTTTTATTTGCTCTGTTTCTGGACCATCCAAAAGCGGTAAAACTGTTCTCTGTGAAAGTGTAATAGGCAAAGAGAAAATGCTCCTTGTTACTGGAGGAGGCATAAACGAAGAATCAGTATTTTGGCAAAAAGTTCGCAAAAAATTGCAACTACCCTCATCCAGATCTATCTCTACACAAGCTACACGAACCTCACAACTTACAGGCAAGTCGGAAGCTGGATTGCAAGTACCTCTGCTACTTAATGCAAAAGGAGGGATTGATGGGAGCCTATCTACAGGGCAATCTCAAAGCGAAATTAATCAATATGATGGCCCCGACGGCACTGAGTTACTTGAATTTATAGGGGAGAATGGATACACACTTGTTGTTGACGACTTTCACTACATTGGCAAGCCTGTACAGCAGTCACTTGCAGAACAGTTCAAAGAAGCAGCTAGACTTGGCACATCAATTGTAATTGTATCAGTAACCCATCGTAGTGATGATGCAATTCGGGCAAACCCAGATTTGCGTGGACGAGTTTCTTGTATAGACATTCCCTATTGGGAAAAGCAAGAGTTGCGAGTTATTGCTGACAAAGGATTTCCTCTGCTCAAACTTCAGCCTGAGCCAGCACTTATTGATAGATTTGTATCTGAGAGCGTGTCGTCGCCACAGCTAATGCAAGCTATATGTTTACAGTTTTGTCGAGATATAGGCTGCGATGTAACTCGGCCAACCATGGCTTCTGTTGATTTAAATCAGGAGCAAGTAGGAGTGCTTCTTCGCAACACAACTTCATTAGCTAATTGCAAAACTGCATTTGATATTATTGTGACAGGACCAAAGCCACGAGGAACTGACCGAAAAATTCATTATCTAAGTGATGGAAAACCTGGTGACGTTTACTATGTCATACTAAAAGCCCTTGCATTTGGAGATCCAGTACTGACCCTTCCTTATGCAAATATTAAAGATCGTATTGAGATTTTAGTGCCACATGATCCACCCCGTGGTGTTGGCATAGTACAAGCCCTTCAACAAATGGGCAAAGCTGTTGAAGAAAAACTTGGTGAAGATAGAGTTTTAGAATGGGACGATGAAAAAGAGTTTCTTAACGTTCCAGATCCGTATTTTATCTATTATCTCCGGTGGGCTGATTGGTGACACACTAGAAAAGCTAGTGCGATCGCCCGCCCGTAGTTTGGGTTGATGAAGGAAACCCAACAACTCCTTAACCACCTACCTCACTTGCTTCAGCGATCGCCAGTTAATCCTTACGCGCATCGGACGGACAGCAACCTCTGGCTTCCGAACTCTTTCAGCTAGTGCCCCAAGCCTCCAACGGCTAGCCAGTCTAGGGTTGACAGACCACTAGGCCATATTTTGCTCTCAAACAGTTTTGAAGGGAAATTGAAATAAGATTTTCCTTTCGACAACTTGAGAAAAGCCCTTGACAGTCTTCCAAATGGTGGGCAGTGCCCATCCTACAGTAGTTACAGTCTCTGGGTTGAAGTGGGTATCTTCTCTTCTAGAAATCTCCTAACCACCCTGTAAAAATCCACAAAAAGAGGGCACAGCTAAGCTGCACCCTCAAAGTTAAGCTTTGGCTTAACGACTAGGTTTTATCGGCTACTCGCATAGCTCGGGTTCACACTCTGACTTGAGGTAAAGATATCCCAGTCACGGATGCCGTTTTCGCGCAGCACCAATTCAGCAGCCCGAATATCTTGCTCGGTACCATCTACCAGCACCAGATACTCATTGCTGTTATTAACGCGATCGTTGTAGTAGTTGGCCCGGTCTTCGGGTACGCCAAGACCGATCAATGCGCCCAACAAACCACCACCAGCGGCACCAATACCACTACCGAGCAGCGTGTTAGCCAGCAAAATGCCAACTTCAGCAACTGGGCCAACGCCTGGAATCGCCAGAACGCCCAGACTGCCAATTAAACCCATGGCACCACCTGTGACAGCACCAGCGGTAGCACCAGCACCGGCACCCCCCTGGGCTTGCTCTTCCTTAGACTTGCTGGGGTCATACTTTTGGTCAGTGGTGAGATCTCTTAACCCCTTCCCTGACTTGGCGATCACAGAAATGCGATCCATATTAAAGCCTGAGTCGCGTAGACGGTACATGGCCTGCTCGGCCTCTGGCCGACTCGCAAACAGCCCAACCGCACGACGAGATTGATTAGATCGATTGTCAGTCGTTCTCATAAAATTTTCCTCCAGTGAGGATTGCAACAGGCGAGGTCAATGGCAAACACCATCGCTCACCTATCGATAGCCTCACAAATAAGAGGCTGATCCACCTCGCTCATTAGCCATAAACCAAAGTCACTCTTGAGGTAGACATCAGCCCTATGGGTAGCAAGGAAAAAATTGGCACCCTAGCCATGCCGTTGCAGCGCCAAACGAGCGGCTCCGACCATGCCGGCCTGGTTGCCCAACTCGGCCACTAAGACCTGCATGCCGTCGCGAGACGTGGGCAGCACACGAATCTCTAGCTCCGCCAGGGTAGTCGGCAAAAACAAGTCTGCCGCCGCACTAATGCCGCCGCCAAGGATCACCGCCTCGGGAGTGAACACGTAGGCCAGGCTGGCAATGCCCGCACCCAGCCAGCGCCCGTAGGTCTGCCAGAAGGCGATCGCATGTTCATCTCCCGCCTTAGCCTGGTCAAACAGTGCCGCTGGGGCTAGCCCCGTCTCTCGCTCGATGGCCTGCACTGAACAGTATTGCTCTAGAGAACCCCGATTGCCGCTGTTGCAGGGGGGGCCATCGGGGTTGAGGGTCATCAGGCCCAGTTCTCCGGCGGTGCCGGTGCGGCCCACAAACAGCTTGCCGTCGAGAATAATCGCGCCGCCCACCCCAGTGCCCAGCGTCAGCATCAGCATGTCGCTAAAATTGCGCCCAGCTCCGAGCCAGGCTTCGCCCAAACCGGCACAGTCGGCGTCGTTGGCCACGGTGACGGGGCGATCGGTTTTGGCTTCGAGCAGGTCGGCGATCGGCACATCGTGCCACCCGGCCATATTGATAGCCACGCGGGCAATCCGGCCCGTGACATCGGCGGGGCCAGGGGTACCCACGCCAATGGCGGCGGCTTCACGGTTGGGGTCGATGGCGTCGATCGCCGCTGCGATCGCCTCTATCACTGCCGCTGGCGTCGAGGGCTGAGGCGTGGGCACCGTCACACTGGTTAGGCACTGCCCAGCCTGGGCAAAGCGCCCCAGCTTAATCGCCGTGCCGCCCAAATCTACGCCAATCACCTGCTGCGCTACTGTTGCCATCGCTGTTCTTTAGCCCTTGAATAACCCGCCAGGGCCATTGTCGCAGATTGTTTGGGCGTTGTTAGCGGCGGGCGGCGGCGGCTTGAAACGCCTCACAGTATTGCCGGTAGCCGCCGGGAAACACGACGTTGAGCACCAGCGGATCGTCGCCATCGCGGGGATCGCCGGGGCCTTCGATCACCACGCTGGTGCCGCGACGATCTTCTAGCTTGAGGGCTTTGCGGTTCTTGAGTTCACCGCCGCTGCTATCCACGTAGGTAACGATATTGCCCGTATCAAAGTGCTGACCGATCGCTTGAATCAGGTGCAAAAAGTTGCGATCGCTCCCTCCCCGCTTGGCCACCGGTTGCCCAGCTTCTGTTACCACCACACTGGTCACCGTATCGCCGACCCCGACCAGGGTAGGCATAAGCGCCGGATCAAAGGTTTGCTTAACCAGATCCAGCAGCTCGGTGTGGCTGTGGGGGGCCTGGCGCACGCTAAAGTCTTCGCCCAGGGGAAAGGCTCCCGTTCTGGCGGCATAGTAGCGGTTTAGCAGCGCCAGCACCCCGGCCTCTTTGATCGCCCCCCGCAGCATAAACTGAAAGTCGGTGGTACCCGACTCACCGCCTTGACCAAACCAAAGAATCTCTTTACCGTCAGGGCCGCGCCCATGGTTGGGGGCATAGTGCACAAAGAACGAATCCCCTAGTCCTTGGCGGGCCGCATCGCGCAGCAAATCTTCCATCAGCGTCTGCATGGCGTATTGGAGATCGGCATACACCGCTGGCTGAAGTCGGTTATGCAGCGTATTTAGGTTAGCGGTCGGAGAGGCAAGGTTGTCTAAGACCGTCGACTGAATCACCGTTTCCAGATCTGTCTCCAGATTTAAGCTATCGCCATCCCTGGGTCGCCGCTGCCAAAATTGCCGCAGCTGATCGGCCATCTTCTGGGGCACCGCCGCCAAAAAGGCCAGCTCGGCCTCGCTCACCCCTGGGTGAGAAATCTGACCCTCGCGGGTTTGCCACTGCACCCCTCCGGCTGCCAATCCCGGTAAATAATAGCTCCCTGCCTGGGCCTGGGCTTTGCCCCCTAAGGCCCGTTCAACAATGCCGTTCACGCCCCGCTTGCCGGTGTGCTCTCCATTGGTCAGCACGTAGAAGTGGCCATCAAAGCGCTGGGTGGCCTCTAGGTAGTCGAGGGCCATCACCCGGTCGAGGGGATCGTTGACCAGCCCCATACAAACCCCATCGAGATCTTGAATAATTAGCAGATTTTCGGTGCCAGCTAGCTGATCAACCCAGGCAGCATGATCGAGGGAATACACCTGCTGATGCAGCGAAGGAGACGCTAAAGAAGACATAGATGGGCCAAAATTACCGACTGGACAAACAGCCCAACCTTACTAGAGAGCACCTTAAATGACACCTACCCCCCGACTGAAATTGCTGTCTACAGCCAGCCCTTTAGCCAATAGATGCCGATGCCTAGGTATTCTTTTAGGGCGCGGGTGAGATAGTGCAGATTTTCGGTTTGGGGCACGAGGCTGAGGGTGCGGCCCTGCCAGGTGCGCATTTCAACATCAAGAGGGTCTTGCACGACATGAAAATCGGCAGGGGCGGGGGTGACGTCAAAGCCCTGCTTTTTGAAAATCGCCAGCGACCGGGGCATGTGCATGGCAGAGGTGACCAACAAAATGCGCTCAATCCCCAAGTTGGCCAACAGCGCTTTGGTATTTAAGGCATTTTCAAAGGTATTTAACGAATCTGGTTCAATCAAAATAGCGCTGGCGGGCACTCCTAGAGCCTCGGCCAGCTCAGCCATATCGGCCGCCTCAGAGCGGCGCTGGTGTTGCCCCCAGGTAATGCGCCCGCCGCTGAAGACTAGCAGGGGTGCCCGCCCGGCCAAATATAGCCGTGCCCCGTGCAAGACGCGATCGCCTTCTTCAGCCACCTCTATCCACGGACGCGGCGACAGTTGAGGGTGGATTGCACCCCCCAATACCACGATCGCCTCTGCCGTCGGCAAATCGACCGTATCGGGATAGCGCCACTCCAGCGATCGCATCATGCCCGTGGCCACCCAGCGATTGCTGCTCACCAACAACAGGGCTAGAGCGAGGGCGATCGCCGCTGTCGCCCACTGTGGTCGCCGCTTAACGCACACCAGCGCCACGACTAGCAACCCACAGGCCAACCCCAGCGGGTAGATCAGCAGCGGCAGCAGTTTAGAGAGAAACAAAAACATCGCGGGTCTAGTCCCCCAATCTGGCGTCTTGTTTGAGCAGGGTACGCAGTTCTGCCATCAGGGTTTCTTGCTCGGTTTGCAGCATCTCTAGACGGGCGACAATTTCGCTGAGGCGATCGCGACTCTCCGCCGTCGCTGAGGGCTTCACCCAGCGCCGCACTAGCAGCCCCGACAAGGCCCCAAAGATCCAGCCACTGAGCTGAAAGGGTAACTTAACGAGGGAGAGCCAAAAGCCCTCGGTCAGACGGGCGATCGCACTCCACAGCCCTGCAAACAACAGCAGCGCCACCCCCGCCACGGCCCCCGCCACTAACGGGTGCCCCACCAGCCAGCTCAGCAGCGGATGCGCCGCCAGCCAGTTTTGCACCGGCCCCAATAGCACCGACTGCATCCCGTCAGCCCAAGAATTTATCACCGTATCCGTCCATATCCCCATCGTTTTGCCTGCGGTGAGCGCCAGCTAAACCCTCGCCAGCCGCCTAGGGAGCCGGGGCCGCAGGCGGCGTTTCAGGCGTCTCGGGCAGCTCCGGCGCTCGGCTTGCCAGCCACCACCAGCCTAGCAAGCCCACCAGCAGCACCGATCCCGATATCGCCAGCAGCCAACGGGGAATGCCCGCCGGCGGTTTAGACTCGGCGGCAGAAACGAATTCTTCCTGGGGCGAGCTTTCGCCGTAGAGCTTAGCTCCCACCGGGGACGCCGACTGCTGAGCGCCCGTGCGGGCGGCTTCCGACCCAGTTTGTGCCCCAGGCTGAACCAAGACCTTATGCTGCATCAGCACCACAGCGGTGTTGTCGTGACCGTTTTTTTGGTTGGCCAGCTCAATCCACGACGCCACCGCCGAGTCAAGGGTGACAATGTCCTTCACAATTAGGCCAATGTAGTTAGCCCAGGCATCTTCGATCCGGTAGTTATCGCTGAGGCCATCGGTACACAGGAGCAAGATACCCGTTTCATCAAACACAAACCGCTGAATATGGGGCCGCAGGTGATCGCCGCTGCGGGTGCCCAAGGCCTGGGTCAGCGCATCGGCATCGCTGCGCTCTAGGGCCACCGGCCAGGTTTGGCGACCGGCGATCACCTCCCGCCCGGCAATGTCGTCGTCTACGGTGAGCAGATGACAATAATCGGGCGTAATCCAGTAGGCGCGGCTGTCGCCCACGTGGGCCAGATACACCTCATTGACTCGCTCCCAGCCTTCGCCGGTCTGCACCCGCTGGGGAATCACTACCGCCATCGCGAGGGTGGTACCCATACGATGGCGACCCACCCGACCCTGGTTATCGTTTTGAAAGTTGATCAGCTCATTGACGATGCGAATGACCGCTTCCAACTGCTGAATGATCACCTCAGGCGGCAGCGCTCGCAGCTCGTTTTGAGTCTCAGCCAGCAGCGCCTGAAGCTGAATTTGCAGGGACTGCACCGTTAGCTGGCTGGCCACTTCTCCGCCATCGTGACCGCCTACTCCGTCACACACCATGGCCACCTGCAAGCCCTGCGCCCCATCCGCTTGGGTACCCTGGGGCCAGCAGGCGTCTTCATTGCGGGGCTGGGTCGGCCCCTGGGCCGTAGCCCCCGATAGGGCAATGCGAGTGGTAGCGGTGGCTGCCTGACTCAGCAATATCTGGTTCAGTTCTAGGCTGAGGGTATCGGCATCTAGGGTACCGGCATCTAAGCCATTGACTAAACGGCGCAGCGGCTCTGATACCGACAGATGCAGGGGCGACAACAGCGATCGCCACAGTTCCGTCAAGTCAGCTAGGGTAGGCGGCTCCACCTCAGGCGCTAGCTCCCGCAGCCGCAGCCGCCAGCCATCTACCCGCAGATTGCCCGGCATCAACACACTGCCCGCCAGCCCCAGCTCACCCAAATTTTTCCACAGCTCCCACAGTTGCCACAGCCAGTTGGCCTGGCGCAGGGGCAACGCACTAGCCAACCCAGCCGCTAGCTCCGGCAGCAGATCGCCCGATTGGGGGTGAATAGGAGCATTGTCCAACAGCAGAATCGGCGGTGCTCCGGTGCGTTCTAGCACACTGTACAGGCCCGGCACATGCAGCCGCAGGGGGTGAGCCTTCAGATAAGGCATCGCCTCGGGGGGAAACGTATCTGGGGCGCTCGGGCGCTGGTCAGGCTGAGTATCTAACCAAATATAGGGAGCCACCACGCGGTAACGCTGTCCCACCAGCTCGTCCACCGGCAGGGTTTCTAGATCAGTCCCGACGGCCCACAGGTAGGGCTTATAGCGAGATGGACGGCGTTCAACACGGTTCATAGGGGTTATCGGCACACTTCAACGCCAGGAATCGCTCAAAACTCTTAAGACAACGTAATCAGCCCCCACAAAGGCTAGACCCTAAAGATAGATTAATCCTAGAGGATAGGGAGACTTTCAGAAGGGTAACCTGGGTTGGGTTTCATGGATCGGCATTTGGATCAGATGCTCCCTCACTTTAGGGACTAACGTTTTGATTGGGCTATTTTTTACTGGGCTACTATGAACTACCCTCTGTTTTGGGCCATTCTTGGGGCCATTTTCTGCCTCATGGAGCTATTTTTGCCCACCGGTTTTGTAGAGTCTACCCTAGGCATCAGCGCCTTTATTGTGGCCGTTTTGGCCCTAGTGGTGCCCTCCTTTAACCTTCAGATGGTGGTGTGGGTAGCCCTCTCGCTAGTGTTTATTTTCTTGCTGCGGCGGTTTGTGCCCAAGCGCACCCCCTACAGTCTGCAAGAATCAACCGAAGCCCGCACCATTACCGCCATTGACCCTGGGCAGACCGGACGGGTGATCTATGAAGGCAACTCCTGGCAGGCTCGCTGCGACGATGAAACCATCACCATTGGGGCCAATCAGCCTGTGGTGGTGATCCGCCGTAAGGGCAATACTCTCTACGTGATGCCCGAGAGTGCCCTGAGAGCGTAGCAGGGGAATTTTGCGCTGTATCAGTTCAAACCACTTTCACAAACCCGATTGAGGATTTAGATGTATGGGCGGCTTTTTTAGCTTTTTAGTTGTGCTGATTTTTGGGGGCTCTATTGCCGCCAGCTCAGTCAAGATTATTAATCAGAGCGATGAGGCCTTAGTCGAAACCCTGGGCAAATACAATGGCAAAAAACTCACCCCCGGCCTTAACTTTTTAGTGCCTTTTCTCGACAAGGTGGTGTTCAAGCAAACGATTCGAGAGCGGGTGCTCGATATTCCGCCCCAGCAGTGCATTACCCGCGACAACGTGTCGATCACGGTGGATGCGGTGGTGTACTGGCGGATCGTAGACATGGAAAAGGCCTACTACAAGGTAGAAAACCTGCAATCGGCCATGGTTAACCTGGTGCTCACCCAGATTCGCTCGGAAATGGGTCAGCTAGAACTCGACCAAACCTTTACCGCTCGCTCTGAAATCAATGAACTGCTGCTGCGCGAACTCGATATTTCTACCGACCCCTGGGGCGTAAAGGTGACGCGGGTTGAGCTGCGCGACATCGTGCCCTCTAAGGCCGTACAAGACTCGATGGAACTGCAAATGGCGGCAGAGCGTAAAAAGCGGGCCGCTGTGTTGACCTCTGAAGGGGAACGCGAGTCGGCGGTGAACTCGGCCAAGGGCCGGGCCGAATCGGCGGTGCTCGATGCTGAGGCCCGCCAAAAGGCAGCGATTTTAGATGCCGAAGCTCAGCAAAAGACGATTGTGCTACGGGCTCAAGCCCTGCGGCAGGAGCAAATTTTACAGGCTCAGGGTACCGCCGAAGCTATGCAGGTGATTGCCAACTCTCTGGCGACCGATCCGGGCATGCGAGAGGCGCTGCAATTCATTCTGGCCCAGCACTACCTGGAAATGGGGCTGAAGATCGGCAGCAGCGACAGCAGCAAAGTGATGTTTATGGATCCCAAGAGCATTCCGGCGACCCTGGAAGGCATGCGGGCGATCGTCGGCGAAGGGTAACCGCAAGGGAGTCAACGGGAGTTTCTCTAGCCCTCGGTGGACTCGTCGAGGGCGGCAACCACCTGGTCGTAAATTTCGCGGGCGTGGTCAGGGCTAGTGCCAATGCAGGTGAGGCCGACTTTGCCATACTCCGACAGACAGCCCATCAGGTGAAAGGCAGCTCCCACGCCGCTAATGGAGTTAAAGTGCAGCTGTTTAGCCACGATGATATCCATCAGGTCGCTGGGCAGCAGCCCCCGGTAGTGGGGTTTTTGCAGATTGTCGGAGGCGTGGTAGTAGCGCACCTGCTCTTGCTTGGTGTAAAACAGCCCGTCGGCCTGGTGAAAGTGCCCTTCAGTGAGCATTTTCATCGCCATCAGGGGGTGGGTGGTGCCTCCTTTGCGCAGGTTAATTTCGATCGCCTGAAGATCCCATTCGGGGGCGTTGGGGTCACCTTTGGCCACGGCGATGAAGTCAACACCGTAGCGCTCCAGTGCACCCTGGCGGGCCAGTTCTTCGCCGATGCGCTGCCCCATTTCCTGAATTTCTAACCGGTAGTCGGGCCGAGACGGAAAAGAGCAGCCGAGGAAAATTTGACCATCGGGGCCGCCCAACTCCTGGTCGTGGGTGGAGAGAATTTCGACCTCACCCAGGGGGGTAATGCGGCCCTGGACACTGGGAGATTCTTTGTGGTCGCCTTCGATAAAGGCTTCGGCGATCGCCCCCAGCACCGGTATTTTGGCGGCAAAGTGGTCCCACGTTTCGGTGTCGCACTGAAAACTGAGATCGGTAAACGCGGCGGCAATGGCCTGGACGCGATCGCGATGGCCTGCATTTCCCGGTGCCACCGGCTGCAAGGTTCTCAAGTCGAGAATGGCGTTGCCTTCGCCCGAAAACCCTTCGTTGAGCTTAATGACCATGCGCTTGAGGCTGGGGTCTTGCTCCCACACCTCAGCGGTGACCGTGGCTAGATCTTGCTGATTAAACACCAGTTCGCTGCCGATCGGGTGGGGAATGCCACAGCGTCTAAAGATTTCTCGACTGCCGCTCTTGGTGCCCCAGTACAGCAGGTCGGGGTCGAGGGCCAGCAGCGGCACCCCTAGGGCCAGGGACAGATCCCGCTCCCAGGGAGTGGAGTTGTAGCAGGTCATATAGGCCCGCTGAGGGTTTACGGCCTTGCGCAGGCGATCGAGCAGGCGAGGCCGTTCTAGCAGCTTTTGACTGAGGGGCTTGCGCGAGCTGTCGTAGGCGGCAAACAGGGTGAGGCGATCGCGGGCATGGGAGCTCGGAATGCCGGGCAGCAGCTCTAGATAATAGTCAATGATGCTGGGGTGCAGCGGCATTGAGGTGACATAGACCAGGTGCGTGTTGGGGTTGCGCAGCCGAATCAGCGAAAACAGCAGACGCTCTTCGTAGTGGTTAACGCCTTCAATTTTTTGCAGCTCTTCTTGGTCAAGGCTGAGGGAAGGCACCACCACAATGTGCCGTTCTTCGGTGTCAAATTCGTCGGTGGACACCCAGCGATCGCGCAGGGATGCTTGCAACCGCTGAAATTGCGCAGCATCTTCAGTCGGCAGTTCTGCAGGTTCTGTAACCGTAGCCGCCTCTTTCGCCGTCACCATACTGCCTACCTCCCGCGATCGCTGCTGGAATGAACCGAGTATAGACGAAAGCTCTTACTAGCCTGCCATCGGCACGGAGCAAAGGCGATCTCTATTCCAAGAATAATATTTTCCCACTGAAATTCTAGATTGCTATCCCCACGGGGGCATAGGCCCAACATCGCTAACACCCCTCTTGCAGCTGTGCCACCAGCAGCAAGAGCTGATCGATCTGCTCCCGCAGGCGGCTAGCAGGCTGGTTAGAATGGTTGATCACAATACTAAACACCAGAGGCTGATAATTGGGGGGCTGCACGTAGCCCGACAGCGACACATTTCCCGTCAGCGCCCCCGATTTACCCTGCAACCGGCCCTCTAGCGCTGTGCCCCGCAGCCGATTGCTCAGGGTGCCGCTCTGGCCCGCGATCGCCAGAGACTGCCTAAATGCGCCTCCCTGGGGGTGCCTGGTCATCACCTGGAGCGTCTCCACCAGCACCAGAGGCGAGACTAAATTGTGGCGCGACAGCCCAGAGCCGTCGGCCAGCCGCAGGGCCGTTGCCGCTACCCCCATGTCTGTCAGCACCGTTTTGACCGCTTCGCCCCCTGCCTGGCTGGCCTCGGTAGGCGCTGCCGTGGCCGTCACCCCCAGGGTTTTAAACAGCGCCTCGGCATAGAGATTGTCGCTGTCGCGATTGGCCCACCGCATCAGTTCGCCCACCGAGGGTGATTCCACCGCCGCCAGCTCGGGCGCTGAAATGGGAGTCGAGGTTTGCGTAATCACCGTTTGCCCCACCGGCAGCGATCGCTGCCGCAGCGCCTGCTCCATAGCCGAGGCAAACTGCTGAGCTGGGTTTAGCACCGCCAAATTTAAGGTGCGAGGATTGCTGCCGGTGGTCATTTGCCCTGTCACCCGTAGGGTGGGCGAATCTCCCGTGCGCCAGAGCGAGAGCGGAACCGCTACCGCCCCGGCAGCTACGGTCGTCGTCTCATTGACCACCGGCAGGGGGCCAGCAGGCAGCCCCCTCAACCACGCTAGACTTAACGGCCTGCCCACCTGGGTTGGGGCCACCTGCACCGCCACTGCATTGCGGTCTAAGATCAGGCTGTTGACCGGGGCAGCATAGGCAAACTGGGCATCTTCCCACTCCCAGGTAGGGTTGGTGGCAAACCCCGGAAAGTAAGAGTCGTCAATGATCAGGCGGCTCACCTGTCTCACCCCAGCCTGGGTCAACTGCTGCACGAGATCGTCAATCTGAGCGATCGTAAAACTCGGGTCGCCCCGGCCTACCACCCGCAGCATCGTGCTGCCTCCAGGGCCGGGCATGCCATAGACAGAGGTGCGCAGGCGGTAGTCGGCCCCGAGGGAGTGGGCAGCGGCAGCCGTGGTCAGCAGCTTGATGTTAGAGGCTGGCGTCAACAGGCGATCGCCGTTGCGGTTGTACAGGGTGCGCGGCGTTGCCCCTTGGGTTTGCAGCACCAGGCCTACATAGGCCGTAGCCAGCGGGGCTTGGTCAAGGGCAGCATCTAGCTGGGTCGCTAGCTGGGCTGGGCACAGTGAGGCCTTGGCATCAGCGATCGCGACTAGAAACGCTAAGCTGCCCGTAGCCGCTGCCACACCAACCGCCCTTAGCCCTCGAAGGTTTGCCATAGGGTTTGCTGCCGCCTAACCGCTAAAACCACGATGGCGCTTCTTTAGCGTCTCCACCTGCTCCGCGATCGCCGGATCGTACAGCCGCAGATAGTTCCAGTAGCCGCCAAACACCGCTCGCACATAGCCCTTGGTTTCTGGGTAAGGAATTTTCTCGGCAAAGTCGTCGGCATCGACAAAGCCACCTCGGTTAATCCAGTTCGCTACAGCGCCCGGCCCAGCGTTATAGCTGGCCACCGCAAACAGCGAATGGTTGTCGTACTCGGCATGGGTGTAGTCGAGGTACCAGGTACCGAGCTTAATGTTGTCGGTGGGGTCATTGAGGTCGTAGGTATCGAGCCCGGCGCGGCCCTTGATCCATTCGGCGGTAGCGGGCATCACCTGCATCAGGCCAGCGGCTCCTACGCCAGAACGAATTTTGTGCTCAAAGCGCGACTCTTGACGAATCAACGCCGCCACCAGCAGTGGATTGAGCTGACGCTCCGCCGACCAGGTGGTGATCAAATCGCGGTAGGGCATCGGATACACCCCATGCCAAAAGTCGGGGCGCTGCTTGAGTGCTTGAACCGTTTCTAGATCCGCCGGGTCATCGGTTAGGCTCAGGCTCGACACCTGATAAATGCCGTTGATGTTGTCGTAGGTGCCCAGGCGCATCAGCCCGTCGGTAAACTGCTCCTCGGGGGTAGGGTCCTGGTAATTCGCATACTCTAGCTGCCACCGCTCCCAGGCCCGCTGATTTTGACCCAGTAGGTACAGCTCTTGCAGGGTGTCAGACCCCGTAGGCAGCGGGGTGCGCTGAGCTGGAGGGGTCACCGCTGGGGTGAGCGATCGCACCGTCTTAAAGTCTCCGACATTCCACCCCAGCGCCACGGCTGAGCGCCAGGCATAGTACGACTCGGGATGGTGAGCAATCACACTTTCAAGGGCTTTCTGAGCCACATTATCTTGCCCCATCTGACGCCCCCACTTGCCGACCCAATAGCCCGCATCGGCAGCCAGATCACTATCGGGGCTGTACTTAAGCACGTCGCCACCCCAGCGCAGGGCCGTCGCCAAATCCCCCTGCGCAGCCGCCGCGAGCGCCGCCGTCAGGCGAATATCGGCAGCGGCATCAGAGTCACCGTATTCCCGCAGAATCAGTTCGCGGTTGCCCTGGGCCGAGGCCGCACTGTTCAACTTATCGAGAATTTTGGCCTTTTCTAGCAACGCCTCTGCTGCCCGGTCGGGGAAGCGGCTCACGACCTGATCGAGCACCCCCAGCGAGGCTTCGTCGGGCAGACTCAGAGTCAGGCGCAGCAGTCCGGTGGCGGTCTCCGGGGCATCGGGAAACTGCTGGTCGAGCTGGTTGTAGAGCGCGATCGCGCGATCGCGCTGACCGCCGCTCACCTGAAGACCCCTCGCCGCCCGATACAGATTGCGGGGCGAAGGTGGAGCCTGGGCGTAGGCGGCCCCGGCATCGCCATAGCTGTCAATGCGCCAAAAGCCAAAGCCTACGGTCTGCCAGTCTTCGGGGCTAAGCTGACCGCCAAACTCATTTTTGAGCCGCAGCAGCGCCGCCCCAGCGTTGGCATGGTGCAACCCCGCCCGCGCCTTAATCATCAGCAGCGGCAGGGCATCGGCCCGATTGGGGTCAGCGGCCAGCCGCTGGTCGGCCACCTCCACCGCCTTGGGATGGGTGGGAAACTGCTGCACCAGGCGATCCCAGTAGGCCGGGTCTTGCTGCCCCAGTTCAAACAGCAGCGGGGCGATCGCCCCATCATCTCCGTACTCCGTCAGCAGCCGGGCTTGGGTTTGTTGAGCGGCCTCAGCCTGGCCCGCCGCCCGCTGAGCCTGGGCCAAAGCCAGCGCCACATAGGGGGCCATGGCCCTATAGTCTTGCTCCAACCCGTCTAGCAAGGGCAGAGCGCTACCGCCCCGATCTTGATTGATCAAATCGAGTGCTAGCAAATATCGGGCGCGGCTGCGGCTGAGCGAGTCTTTGCCCTCAACAAACGTGGCCAGGGCCTCCTGGCGCTGGTCGGCCAGCTGTAGCGCGAGGGCAAGCACAGGGTCATCGGCATTCCAATCAGGCGATCGCCCCAGCCCCGGCAGCAGCGACTCCTCCAAAATAACCTGAGGATCGCCCGAAGACGACACCGCATTCACCAGGGCAGCGGCCATACCAAACGACAGGGCACTCACCCCTGCGATCGCGACCAGCGGCAGGTTCGCTTTTAACCGTTTCACCATGGCACACCCATGAACTCTGCTAAGGGGTTTCGTCCTAAAAGTCAGCCCGTGGCGTAGAAGGTGGCCAGGGAGTTCGTTCACTAATCCGTCTTATACTAGCGAACCTACTCGAGGGTGGTTTGCCTAACCCAAACTCGTCCTGGACGGTTACCAAGGTTTATAGTAAACAGAGCATACTAACCCCAAGGTTGAATGGAATTTCACGCATCTAGTACCTCCTGTCTCGATTGGTCTGGCGACGCCCTGATCATTGGCCTTAGCGAAGACGCCCTTCCCCTATCCACCACCCTGGCCGAGCTCAATAGCCGGGTCTCTGGGCTCTTGCAAGAACTGATTGATGAGGCCGAATTTACGGGCAAAAGCGGCACCACTGCTATCACCCGTGTAGGGAGTGGGGCCGCCATGCGCAAGCTGGGCGTGGTTGGGTTAGGTGCTACCGATGCAATTACCACCGAATCTCTGCGCCGTGCCGCCGCCGCCGCCGCCCGGCTAGCCAAAAAAGAAAAATGCAGCTCGCTGGGGCTGAGCATGCCCGTGCTTAACCACGATGCAGCGCTTACCGCTCAGGCTTTGGCCGAGGGTGCCAGGCTGGCCCTTCACCAAGACAACCGCTTCAAGTCAGACGACAAGGCCAACGGCAAAATTACCCTCACCCGCATTGATCTGCTCGGCTTGCCCGACCAGGAAGCCAGCCTAAAAGCTGCCCAGGCCGTCTGCGAAGGCGTCATTCTGGCCCGTGAGCTAGTGTCGGCCCCAGCTAACATCGTCACCCCAGAAACCCTGGCCCAAACCGCCCAGGCGATCGCCACTGACTACGGTCTAGAACTAGACATTCTCGAACAAGAGCAGTGCGAAGCCCTGGGCATGGGGGCCTACCTGGGGGTAGCCAGAGCCTCTGACCTACCACCCAAATTTATCCATCTCACCTATAGGCCTGCGGGTACACCCACCCGCAAGCTGGCAATCGTCGGCAAAGGTTTAACCTTCGACTCGGGCGGTCTCAACATTAAAGGGGCCGGCAGCGGCATCGAGATGATGAAAATTGACATGGGTGGAGCTGCCGCCACATTGGGAGCCGCTAAGGCGATCGCCCAGCTCAAACCCAATGTTGAGGTTCACTTCATTAGCGCTGCAGCCGAAAATATGATCGGCGGCAATGCGATGCGCCCCGGCGACATTCTCACCGCCTCCAATGGCAAAACCATTGAGGTCAACAACACCGACGCCGAGGGCCGTCTCACCCTAGCCGATGCCCTGGTCTTTGCCGAGAAGCTGGGTGTCGATGCCATTGTTGATCTAGCCACCCTTACGGGGGCCTGTATTATTGCCCTGGGCGACGACATCGCCGGGCTGTTTAGCGAAAATGACGAATTGGCCGGGGCGATCGCTACCGCCGCCGAGGCCGCTGGTGAAAAGTTCTGGCGTTTGCCCATGGAAGAAAAATACTTCGACGGGCTCAAGTCTATTGTGGCCGACATGAAAAATACCGGCCCCCGTCCCGGCGGTTCCATTACCGCAGCCCTGTTCCTCAAACAGTTTGTGAACACCACCCCCTGGATTCACCTCGATGTTGCAGGCCCCGTGTGGACCGAAAAAGAAAACGGTTACAACAACCCCGGTGGTACCGGCTTTGGGGTCCGCACTTTAGTGCAGTGGGTACTCGCCGCTGCCTAACCTCTCAATCGGTTTCGTAACGATCGCCTTGGTCTTCATCCAGACTGAGGCGATCGTCGTTTGGGGAGAAATTCTCTAGGTGTGAGATGGGCTACTGCTAACTAAATAGGAATCGGCTATCATAGCTAGCAAATATTGAAGCCTAGGGTAGGTTTAAGGCCTTAAAACAAGGCTTTAGACCCTATAACCAACGACTTGAATATTTGACCTATCGGTATTTTGGTTCGGAGAGACTCGTGACTATTTACATTGGTAACTTGTCCTTTCAGGCATCTGAGGACGATATTAAAAGTGTTTTCGCCGAGTATGGCGAGGTCACCCGCATTAGCCTACCCATCGATCGTGAAACCGGTCGCAAGCGTGGCTTTGCCTTTGTCGATATGGCCGACGAGGCCAAAGAAGATCAGGCTATCTCTGAACTAGACGGTGCCGAGTGGTTAGGCCGTGAGCTTAGAGTCAATAAGGCCCGTCCCCGTACCGATGATGGCGGCGGCGGCGGCGATGATAGCCGTCCCAACCGCAGCAACCGATTTTCCCACAACCCTCTCTAGGCCTTTCGCGAGGGGCGCTGCTCTCAAACAGCCCTTAGCACAACGGCTCTATCGCTCCAAATGTCCTGCTATGGCAGAGGTGTTCCTTGAATGCCTCTGCCATGCTAGTTTTTAGGGCATTGTTTTACGCTATTCTGCACGAACCGTCCTTGGTTGAGTAGAGCACACATGGCACGGTGGCGATGGGCATTCATTCTCGTAGGGCTGCTGCTGGGGTTAGGGGCCATCCTCGTGCTGGCCGATTCACTTCTGCGGCTGTATGCGGCCTTAGCATTACTGTCGCCCCTGCTGGCCCGGCTAGTGATGGGGGCGATCGTAGCCATTGGCTTGGCGATCGCCGGTTTTGGGCTCTACCGTCTCAGGCCCTTTCTTAGGCCCCGTCGGCGCAAGCCCAGACCCCAAGCCCCTCGTGATCCAGGCGAAGCCGCCGCCGTCACCCTACAAACTGTGCAGCGCCAGGTTGAGCAAATTCAAGATCAGGTGGCCCGCGAGGCCCTGGCACAAAAGGCGCAAGGGTTACAGGCTACTCTGGGCGATCGCACGTTTACCATTGCCGTGTTTGGGGTCGGTTCTGCTGGCAAAACGGCCCTGATCAATGGGTTGCTGGGTCAGGCCGTTGGCGCAGTAGGGGCGGCCATGGGCACCACCCAAACTGAGCACACCTATACCTGGCAACTCGCCGATCTTCCCAGAACCCTACAGCTGATCGACACGCCTGGCATTGCCGAAGTTGGGGTAGCCGGTACCGAACGAGAACAACAGGCCCGCGAAATTGCCGCTAGAGCTGATTTGATTTTATTCGTGATTGATGATGACCTCCGCCAGGCCGAGTACACGGTACTGCGATCGCTGATGGCGATGGGGAAGCGAGTCTTGGTGGTGCTCAACAAAGCCGATCGCTATCCTGAAACCGATTTAGATCTGCTGCTCGGGCGATTGCGATCCCGTACCGTACCTCCCCTCAGCCCCGATGATCTAGTCGCCGTAGCCGCCCTTCCGCAGCCTTTACCTCAGGTGGGCGGCGGTTGGCTACAAATGCGCCCTAACCTCAGACCGCTGCAAGCACGACTAGCCGATGTACTGCGCCAGGAGGGCGAAACTCTGCTGGCCGACAATCTCCTCCTACAAACTCAGCAATTGGGCGAAGCTGCCCGCCAGATCATCGATCACCAGCGCCAGGCCCAGGCTGAGGCCATTATTGATCGCTACCAGTGGCTGGGAGCAGGCGCGATCGCCATTACTCCCCTACCTGGCCTCGATTTTTTAGCTACCGCCGCCATCAACGCCCAAATGGTTGTAGAACTGAGCAAGGTCTACGGCTGCGAAGTTAGCCTTGAAGAAGGCAAAGCGCTAGCGGTATCTGTGGCCAAAACCCTCACAGGACTGGGGTTAGTCAAAGGCACCGTCGATTTACTAGCCCTAGGGCTACAAACGAATCTGGCCACCGTAGTAGCCGGACGTGCCCTTAAAGGAGCTAGCGGTGCCTATCTAACTCGCATTGCTGGAAAAAGCTTCGTAGAATACTTTCGCCAAAATCAAAGCTGGGGCGACGGCGGTATGGGTGCCGTGGTTGAGCAGCAGTTTCGCCTCAACCAACGCGATGCCGTTATGAAAGCCTTCATTAAAGAAGCGATCACCCGAGTCGTTCCCTTGATCTCAGATCAATCCTAAAACAAATCCAAACCAGCTTAATTGCCCCACTACCACCGATGAAGTAGCCGTTCTCACGGGCATACTACAGATTAGCCATATCAATAAGACTCGTCAGCCTCTACCACAACTACACTCGGTGGGGCTGACTTTTTATTCAGCACAGCTATTGCTCAGTCATTTCCCCACGCTACATCAGCCCCTCGCGTTCAAAGTCTGCACAGTCAATCGCTAACTCTGAAAGGGCAACTTTTGGATGGATTGGGCACTTTAACCGATGATCGTTAGTAAAGTAACGACAGTCAGCACAGGGGATTTGATGCATTACCGTAGCGCGACTAACCCCAGCACGCACAGCCGCTACCAAATTCCACACAGTCAGCCCCACCAGGCACCAAGCGAGCACAAAGCACAGAGGCACAAGTATAGTTTGCACCAGAGACACCAGCCGCACCGGCAAGGCCAGAAATTGTAACGCCATAATCAAAGCCCGAACTGCTTTCTCTCAGCTTTAAGTATGGCTTAAAATTTGACAGCCCCGGAGATTGACAAGTTATTGAATCTAGATGTTTTGCAATACAGCACTAGAATCGTTCATGTCGATCCAAAACAGTTAGGTCTTTAAGGCTGACCGCCTTCTGTCGCGATCGCCAACTGCACCCCAGGCAACGTCCGCAGTTGATCCATCACCGCCACAACCCGACCATAATTCACTGATTGATCAGCCCGAATTACCACAAGGCCACCGTCGGATAGGGTTCCCAGCGTTTGAATCGCCTCCAAAAGCTGCTCATCCGCCACTGCCCGCTCACCGACAAATATTTCACCCGACGCATTTACTGTTACCACCACCTGGCGCTGGGTCTGAGTTTCAGCTGTTTCGGCCCCTGGCAACACTACCGGTAGCCCCTGGTTGCGGGTTAACAATAAGCTAGAAATAATAAAAAATGCCAGCACCGCAAACACCACATCGATCATGGGCACGATGTTGATCTGCAAAGGTGTTTCAGGGTCTTCAGGGAGATGCATGGGGGATGGTAATTGCAGATTTTGGCAGTTAGCTTTGAATTTGGCTTGGACAATCCTCATGCTGCGGAACTTGCCGAATAGCATGTTTAGGCTACCACCTCAGACCTCACATTTTCATTGGGGAGTAAATAGCCAGAATACTACTTTAAACAGCAAGATTACTCAGTGGTATAGGCCATTTTCAAAAGCTTTTGAGCTATCGTATCCTCTACCGGCATCACCGACAGCCGATTGCCCCGTCGCACGACCCAAAGTTCATCGGGGGTAAAGGCCTCTTTGAGCTGATCAAGGGTAATGCCTCTCGCAAAGGTTTCTACATAGCCCACCGTCACCGTATGCCAGCGCGGCTTGTCTGGGAATGACTTGGGATCGTAATATTTATGGGTTGAATCAAACTGAGTCGGGTCTACCACATTGGTTTCAACAATTTCCACCAGCCCTACGATCCCCGGTGGTTTGGTGTTGGAGTGGTAAAAGAAGGCTTGATCACCTAATGCCATGCTGGTGAGAAAGTTGCGGGCCTGGTAGTTGCGCACGCCGTCCCAAAGTTCGGTGCGATCGCGCTCCAAATCGCCAATGCTGTACACATCTGGTTCAGACTTCATCAGCCAGTAGGCCATCGCCAATTACCTGCTCCAACAACACAATCTGTTCTTCTCCAACCGCTGTCAGCGTAGCCCGTCGCCCACCGCTAGGCAGGTTTTCCAATCGCAGCCGCAGAGCCGATGCAGGATAGTCCAGCATCCGCTCTGACCATTCAATTGCCAACAGGCCAGGCGCTATGTCTATGGCCTCCCAGTAGCTCTCCAACTCTAAAGAGCCTACCTGCTCCGGTTCTAATCGGTATAAGTCCACATGATAGAGAGGAATGCGCCCCTCCAAATACTCATTGATTAAGGTAAACGTCGGGCTGCTAATCGGTTCCGCAATGCCCAGGCCCGCCCCAATCCCCTGCACCAGGGTTGTCTTGCCCATGCCCAGATCACCCGCCAGCAGCAGCGCCGTGCCCGGTGGGCACAGTTCCCCCAGCCGCTGGCCCAGTTGCTGAGTTGCCGCCGCATCGGGCAAATCCACCCTAAATTCTGCCATACTGCTTACCAAAGCGTCCTCGTCTAGATGTCCCTGTCTACACATCCTCGCTCAGGTGTCTTTGCCAAAGTGTTCTCACTAAAGTGTTCACCTAAAACGTCAGGTAGCACACCGCCAGCGCCGCCACCATAACGGCAAAACCTGCTGTCAGCGGCGCTGCAGCGTGTAGCGAGTATTCATAATACCAATGCTGCCGAGGTAAACTGCCATCCCATAGAAGGTGGTCTCGGTAGATCCCTGCATGGCCGATACTAAATAGGCCACAAAGCTGTCTGGATTGTTTCAATCCATGCATCAGTGGTAAAGATGCGCCAACTTTTAGCTGTCAACTAAGACGGTTCTTATACATCACCCCGTTTTTCATAATCACCAAAAAGTTAGCCTCCGGATCCTCAATGAGCCGAATATTTTCCAGCGGATTGCCGTTCACTAGCAGCAAATCCGCTAGGGCACCCTCTTCCACGACACCCAACTTGCCCGGGTAGGGGTTACGCGGCCCCGACAGCGCTAGTAAGCTTGCATTTGTGCTGGTTGCCATCCGTAATACCTCCGCTGGGGTATACCACCGCACCAGCTTGGCTAGTTTCGCCCCCTGACGAGCTGAGCCTTGGGGGTTGAAGAGGTTATCGGTGCCCCAGGCCGTTTTAATGTTGTACTGTTTGGCCAGGTTGTAGGCCCTGTCGGTACCGGTGGCCACCATCAGCTGTTTAGCTCGGTTTTCAGTTCCCTCAGGATAGGGATTGGCGTCTTCGTCATCAAGGAACGGCTGCGGGCTCAGCCAAACATCGTTCTCGGCGATCATCCGCGCCGTCTCTTCGTCGATTAGCTGACCGTGCTCAATGCATTTCACCCCAGCCCGAATCGCCTTTTGAATCGCCCGGGGAGTATAGGCATGGACAGTCACGTAGGTGTTCCAGTCTTCGGCAGCGTCCACCGCCGCTCTCAGTTCCGCCTCGGTGTACTGAGCCACGTCAATAGGGTCGAACTCTGAGGCCACCCCACCCCCGGCGGCTAGCTTGATCTGACTAGCCCCCAGCATTAGTTGCTCACGGGTGCGGCGCAGCACTTCGTCTACCCCATCGGCGATCGCCCCCACGCCAAACTGCTCGGCTAGGCTCAACTCTGAAGTAGGCGTGCGGGGCAGCTCACTCAGTTCCCGAAAATCGCCGTGACCGCTAGTCTGGGAAATCATCGCCCCTGACGGCCAAATGCGCGGCCCCACCACATCACCTCGATCGATGGCCCGTTTCAGCTCAAACACCGGCCCTGCCAGATCTCGCGCACTAGTAAACCCCCGCATCAGCATGGCATTGGCGTTCTCCTGAGACCGTTGAAACAGTCGTTCCGGAGCCGTGGTAGCCGCGATCAAGTCTTCCTGGGTGCTGGTTTCCATAAAGAGGTGGGTGTGGGCATCAATCAGTCCTGGCATCAGCACCCGTCCTGCACCGCTGATCCGAGCGACGCCAATATCCGCTGGCATCGGCAGAGGTCGGGTATCAATCGCCTGAATGGCGTTGCCAACCACCAAGACGTTCGACGGAGCCGACAGGTTGTCAGAAACACCGTCAAAGATCCGCACATTTTCAAAAAGGACAGCCACCGCTTGGGAATTTTGGCTATTGCCAGGGCCTTGGGCAAAACTTACCTGAGTTATTAGACTAAATAGCCCCAGCAGCACAGCCGCTACAGGAAGCAAATAGCACGATCGCATCTGCATAGACTCTCCCCACAATCAGTACATGTGCCCCAAAAAATTGGTCAGGAATGTTACAGACAAAAAACACCAGCGATCCAAAGGCCATGCAACCCATAGCAGCAGCCTTCTAAATAAAGCAAGCTCAGGCATCAACTTACGTAAATCTTGAAAGCAGTGCCCACCTGACAAAATTTCAACACTAGGTACTCCGTGTGCCCAGCCTCCCAATTGAGACACAATGTTTACTCTACTAGAATCTCCCTTAAAATTTTGCTGTTTCTACCTTGTTAGGCGACTTTATAGGATAAAAATATGATGCGAATAGGCTAAAAACTGTTCTTAACTAGTTATCAACTTCACGTATGATGCCTTTGTAGTTAGCTTGACGCTGGGCCTCTTGGCTATTTTCGACTAGTACTAAGAAACAATTTTTAAGGGCGATCGCGCGCCAGAGATTAGCCGCTAGCGCCAGGCAAAACATTCTGAATCAGTTCAAGAATCATCAAAAGGTTATCGCTATGAAAATCCGCTCAATTCTGGCCTACTCAGCTTTAGCCTGTAGCGCTGTCGTCACAGCTATAAGCACCCCCCAAATGGTCGGGGCAGCCATACCAACGTTTTCATCCACTGTTATCGCCCAGCAAGCCAACTTAAACTTGGTGGGAGAAGGAGAAGGAACCCTATCCATTGGCAGCCGCCCCAGTCAAACCGTCACCTTCGTTACCGTGACTAGCCGCCCCAATCAACAAGTTGAAATTTCCCTGCGATTGACGGATGGTAACTTGCAGCGGTGGACTGGGCAACTGGTCAATCACGGTGCAGGCGAGGCTCAGATTCAGTTGACCAGTGCAGGCGCAGCTGATGCTACCGGGACGCTCACCGTCCGCTACCAAGACAATACACTAATTTCCCTGAGCGGTAGCGGCACTCTGGACGGCCAGCCCCTGTCGATTCTGTTCACCATTGGCGATGACAGCATCAGCCGTCCCCCTACCCCCGATGTGGTCACCCTAACTCAGCAGGGTCAAGGGGTGTTCGGTCTTCAAGGCCGTCCGAACCAAAATATTTCCTTTGCATCGGTAACCGTTCAACCTGACGATAGCGCCGAGCTATCGATTCGCCTGTCCGACGGCAACAATATCGCTTTTGCCGGGCAGCAGACTCGCAAGACCGCCGAAGACATCGTCCTCAATCTCACCTCCTCGGGCAATGCCGATGCTCAAGGCCCCGCCAATATACGCTACGGCCCCAACAACTCTATCCTCAGCCTCTCGGCCAACGGCACCCTAGACGGACAAACCTTCTTCATCCAATTTAGCAGTCAACAGGCTACGGTCCAGCCTCCCGTAGCTCCCCCAGCGAGCGGAGCTGTCGTTTGTACCGGGCAGATGCAGAATGGCTGGCAATATCGGGCTGAGGCTACCAATCAACGGTTCACACAAATTCGATGGGAGCGAGCGGGCGCAGAAACTACGGTGTCAACCCTTCGGTTTTATCGCAATAATGCCCAAGAACAACCAGTTTATCGGGGGTCTTTCCGAGCTGCAACGGAACTAGCCCTGGTTGACCTCAGCGGTGGCAACCCTCGCCAAGGCTCCCAAGTTTCCATTGGGGTCCAGGAGTGGGGATGGTCACGAGGAAACTGCCGTTAACAGTACCCAGCATTAGAAATGCTTTAACAGGTCGTTCGACGAGTTAATAGCTAACTTCAAAACAGAACGGCCTCACCCACTAAGTGGGTGAAGCCGTTCTGAGTAAGGACCTGGCATCGAGCTATTTTGACAAGGGGCAACCCCCTCACTATCTTCGCCGCAGCTGCGTTTCACATTTGAGTTCGGGATGGGTCAGAGTGGGACCACAGCGCCAAAGACACCAGGAAAGCTTAGTTGCTTTAATATTATGTTGTTTAAGTTCCTTGAAGAACTGAATTGAGAGAAGTGAGGCTGTGCACACAGCCATTGTTGGTTGGTTGATGGACTTGAGTGTGAGGTCAAGCCCTCGGTCTGTTAGTACGCCTCGACTACATCCATTGCTGGACTTCCATCTAGCGCCTATTAACGGGTGGTCTACCCGTGACCTTACTGGCTTATGCCATGGGAACACTCATCTTGAGGTGGGCTTCCCACTTAGATGCTTTCAGCGGTTATCCACTCCGCACTTAGCTACCCTGCGTTTACCGTTGGCACGATAACAGGTACACCAGCGGTGCGTTCTTCCCGGTCCTCTCGTACTAAGGAAGACTCCTCTCAATGTTCCTACGCCTGCACCGGATATGGACCGAACTGTCTCACGACGTTCTGAACCCAGCTCACGTACCGCTTTAATGGGCGAACAGCCCAACCCTTGGGACCGACTACAGCCCCAGGTTGCGATGAGCCGACATCGAGGTGCCAAACCTCCCCGTCGATGTGAACTCTTGGGGGAGATCAGCCTGTTATCCCTAGAGTAACTTTTATCCGTTGAGCGACGGCCCTTCCACGCGGAACCGTCGGATCACTAAGGCCTACTTTCGTACCTGCTCGACTTGTCAGTCTCGCAGTCAAGCTCTCTTATGCCTTTACACTCAATGGCTGATTTCCAACCAGCCTGAGAGAACCTTTGCGCGCCTCCGTTACCATTTAGGAGGCGACCGCCCCAGTCAAACTGCCCACCTGATACTGTCCCCTGCCCGGATAACGGGTCAAGGTTAGAATTCTAGCCTTAATAGAGTGGTATCTCACCAGTGACTCCACAACCCCCACAAGGGCTGCTTCATAGTCTCCCACCTATCCTGCGCAATTAAAGCCCGAACCCAATACCAAGCTACAGTAAAGCTTCATAGGGTCTTTCTGTCCGGGTGCAGGTAGTCCGTATCTTCACAGACATTCCTATTTCGCCGAGCCTCTCTCCGAGACAGCTCCCAGATCGTTACGCCTTTCGTGCGGGTCGGAACTTACCCGACAAGGAATTTCGCTACCTTAGGACCGTTATAGTTACGGCCGCCGTTCACCGGGGCTTCAGTCGCTAGCTTCAACTCCGAAGAGCCTGACCAACTTCCTTAACCTTCCGGCACTGGGCAGGCGTCAGCCCCCATACATCGTCTTGCGACTTAGCGGAGACCTGTGTTTTTGGTAAACAGTCGCCTGGGACTCTTCACTGCGACCCACTCTCGTGGGCACCCCTTCTCCCGAAGTTACGGGGCCATTTTGCCGAGTTCCTTAGAGAGAGTTATCTCGCGCCCCTGGGTATACTCTACCTTCCCACCTGTGTCGGTTTAGGGTACGGGCCAATTTGAATTAACGTGGTTCGGGCTTTTCTTGGAAGCCTGACATCAGACACTTCCCCGTCGTAACGGGTCGTACTCGCTTCTCAGCTCAAGACGTTTTCGCCGTCTCTCATCACCTCGATAGCTTAAACCGGTAACCATCATCCGGCTGTCTTAGCCTTCTCCGTCCCCCGCCACAATCCAAATCAGGTACGGAAATATTAATCCGTTGTCCATCGACTACGCTTTTCGGCCTCGCCTTAGGTCCCGACTAACCCTCCGCGGACGAGCCTTCCGGAGGAAACCTTGGGATTTCGGGGTGTAGGATTCTCACCTACATTTTCGCTACTCAAGCCGACATTCTCACTTCTGTACAATCCACGCCTGCTCTCGCTAACGCTTCAACTCGTACAGAACGCTCCTCTACCACTTGTACAAGTACAAGTCCACAGCTTCGGTAGGATGCTTAGCCCCGTTCATTTTCGGCGCAGGATCGCTTGACCAGTGAGCTATTACGCACTCTTTTAAGGATGGCTGCTTCTAGGCAAACCTCCTGGTTGTCTCTGCAATCCCACCTCCTTTATCACTTAGCATCCATTTGGGGACCTTAGCTGGTGGTCTGGGCTGTTTCCCTTTCGACGATGAAGCTTATCCCCCACCGTCTGACTGGCATTGTGTGCTACGGGTATTCTGAGTTTGACTCGATTTGGTACCGCTCTCGCAGCCCGCACCGAATCAGTGCTTTACCCCCCGTATATAATCAATACCGCTGTGCCTCAACACATTTCGAGGAGAACCAGCTAGCTCCGGGTTCGATTGGCATTTCACCCCTAACCACAGCTCATCCGCTGGCTTTTCAACGCCAGTCGGTTCGGACCTCCACTTGGTATCACCCAAGCTTCATCCTGGCCATGGTTAGATCACCCGGGTTCGGGTCTATAAAATCTGACTATCGCCCTATTCAGACTCGCTTTCGCTTTGGCTTCGGCATTCCCGCCTTAACCCGCCAGACCCTATAAGTCGCCGGCTCATTCTTCAACAGGCACGCTATCACCCGTTTAATCGGGCTCTAACTGCTTGTAGGCTCACGGTTTCATGTTCTATTTCACTCCCCTCCCGGGGTTCTTTTCACCTTTCCCTCGCGGTACTGGTTCACTATCGGTCACGCAGGAGTATTTAGCCTTTCGAGGTGGTCCTCGATGATTCACACGGGATTTCTCGTGCCCCGTGCTACTCGGGATTCAGCTAGTATCCTTAAGCTTTCGACTACAAGACTTTCACTTCCTCTGGTGCATCATTCCAATGCTTCGTCTAGCCGCTAGATTCCATGTCGCTGTCCCACAACCCCAATGGTAAAAACCATTGGTTTAGGCTCTTCCCGCTTCGCTCGCCGCTACTAGGGGAATCGAGTTTTCTTTCTCTTCCTCCGGCTACTAAGATGTTTCAGTTCGCCGGGTTCGCTCGCGCCACCCTATTTGATTCAGGTGGCCGTATATAGGGTTGCCCCATTCGGAAACCTTCGGATCAAAGCTTGCTTCCAGCTCCCCGAAGCGTATCGTCGGTAACCACGTCCTTCTTCGCCTCTGCGTGCCTAGGTATCCACCGTGAGCCCGTTGTAGCTTGACCTTCTCTCAATTAGTCGTAACTAATTAAGTTCACTCTTCTCTCAACGAACTTTGAATGTTCTGTGTGTACTACCTTACACTTCTCTCATATTCAGTTTTCAAGGTTCTTCGCTAGGTTCTCACCCAGCAGATTATGAATTAGGTCGCCCCAATACACAATGTGCTGAATTCTTATCTATGCTTCCGTGGTGGAGGTTAGCGGACTCGAACCGCTGACATCCTGCTTGCAAAGCAGGCGCTCTACCAACTGAGCTAAACCCCCACAAGTGGGCCATCCTGGACTCGAACCAGGGACCTCACCCTTATCAGGGGTGCGCTCTAACCACCTGAGCTAATAGCCCGGGTTGTATTCCCTATCATCACTCCATTACAAGCAACGCTAGAAAATAAACCTCAACCATAGTCTAGAAACTATTCTCAAAGTCCTGAACGACCTAGAGTGACCACTCAATTCTCCTAATTCAATTTGGTTCGGAGTAATTAAGGGTAGGTCTCCCTAAAAGGAGGTGATCCAGCCACACCTTCCGGTACGGCTACCTTGTTACGACTTCACCCCAGTCATCAGCCCTGCCTTCGGCGCCCTCCTCCGCGAACGGTTAGAGTAACGACTTCGGGCGTGGCCAACTCCCATGGTGTGACGGGCGGTGTGTACAAGGCCCGGGAACGTATTCACCGCAGTATGCTGACCTGCGATTACTAGCGATTCCGCCTTCATGCAGGCGAGTTGCAGCCTGCAATCTGAACTGAGCCACAGTTTATGGGATTTGCTTGCACTCGCGCGCTCGCTGCCCTCTGTCTGTAGCATTGTAGGACGTGTGTAGCCCAAGACGTAAGGGGCATGATGACTTGACGTCGTCCCCACCTTCCTCCGTGTTGTCCACGGCAGTCTCTTTAGAGTGCCCAACTTAATGATGGCAACTAAAAACGAGGGTTGCGCTCGTTGCGGGACTTAACCCAACATCTCACGACACGAGCTGACGACAGCCATGCACCACCTGTGTTCACGCTCCCGAAGGCACTCTCTGCTTTCACAGAAATTCGTGACATGTCAAGCCTTGGTAAGGTTCTTCGCGTTGCATCGAATTAAACCACATCCTCCACCGCTTGTGCGGGCCCCCGTCAATTCCTTTGAGTTTCACACTTGCGTGCGTACTCCCCAGGCGGGATACTTAACGCGTTAGCTACGGTACTGCACGGGTCGATACGTCCAACACCTAGTATCCATCGTTTACAGCTAGGACTACAGGGGTATCTAATCCCTTTCGCTCCCCTAGCTTTCGTCCCTCAGCGTCAGTTGTGGCCCAGTAGAGCGCCTTCGCCACTGGTGTTCTTCCCGATATCTACGCATTTCACCGCTACACCGGGAATTCCCTCTACCCCTACCACACTCAAGTTCTCCAGTTTCCATTGCCGATCCACAGTTGAGCTGTGACCTTTGACAACAGACTTAAAAAACCGCCTGCGGACGCTTTACGCCCAATAATTCCGGATAACGCTTGCCTCCTCCGTCTTACCGCGGCTGCTGGCACGGAGTTAGCCGAGGCTTATTCCTCTGGTACCGTCAGTTCTTCTTCCCAGAGAAAAGAGGTTTACAACCCTAAGGCCTTCCTCCCTCACGCGGCGTTGCTCCGTCAGGCTTGCGCCCATTGCGGAAAATTCCCCACTGCTGCCTCCCGTAGGAGTCTGGGCCGTGTCTCAGTCCCAGTGTGGCTGATCATCCTCTTAGACCAGCTACTGATCGTCGCCTTGGTGAGCCCTTACCTCACCAACTAGCTAATCAGACGCGAGTTCATCCTTAGGCGAAAAAACATTTCACCTCTCGGCATATGGGGCATTAGCAGTCGTTTCCAACTGTTGTTCCCCTCCTAAGGGCAGATCCTCACGCGTTACTCACCCGTCCGCCACTAACCTCCGAAAAGGTCCGTTCGACTTGCATGTGTTAAGCACGCCGCCAGCGTTCATCCTGAGCCAGGATCAAACTCTCCATGTTAGTGACTAATCCCTAAAGATTAATCTCAGTTAGTCATTCGTGAAAAATGACCCGAAAAGCATGTCCCGGATACCTCAGTATCCGATTCTGTCTTTCTATTTGTTGACTCAATGAAAGCACTCGTGCTATCGTTGAACCAATTTAATCCTTGACAGGAACCTTGGCTTTGTTTCTAGACTATGTAGTTGTCGAGGTTCGCTGCATCCCTCAGTGAAGTACTCGTTCGAGTCGCTTCCCTCAGGCGCTTTATTAATATAAAGCCGGGTACACAGTTGCGTCAACCCCTTTGACTAAAATTCTTTTGGGTACTGGAACCCCTTGCGGCGCTAAGGGTTCCAGCGTTTTGTGAGATCATAAGGCCGGAATTTTTCAAAAATTTCTCGGAAATTCTTTCGTGCAGACACTGCATCTAGCGCCAGAGACGGCAGAAATAACAGCAGCGATAGCGTCACTGAATCCCTCTGGTAAGGGTTAAAGCCCCTGAGCCTCGGTTAACAACAGACTGTAATCAACAATATAGACGCTCTGCTTAGGCCTCCCTACCTTTGCTCGTAGGTGAAGATAGAGAGGCCTAACCCCGCTTTCCAAAAGGCCAACCCGTAGGGACGCATGGCACGCGCCCTGTTGAACCGGGGGTAGCTAACCAGGATTTGCTCTAAAAATAACCCTGAGACGGTGCATCGCTGCGCGGATGCACGCCACAATTTTCATCGTTGGGGGTGTCGTCTTGGCAACATGGACGATTGGTATAAGCAGGGTAAAAGCCGGTATCACAGTCTTACCTTTAAGACTGCTGATTAGCCTGTCTTCAGACGCAGGTTGCGATCGCGATATGAACCGGCTTTTTTACCGCATGTGATCGCATGCGGTAAAAAAGCGAGGCGCTCAGCGCCTCGCTTTGTGAAATCCCTGAATCAACCGATTCAAGCTATTGGCTGTATACCCATTACAGAGCGTTGCCGCGGGGCAGTACTTCTTCGGGGAATACAAACTTCTCATGGGGCTGGTCAGTCGGTGCCATCCAGGCCCGGATACCTTCGTTCAGCAAGATGTTCTTGGTGTAGAAGGTCTCAAACTCGGGGTCTTCCGCCGCCCGAATCTCTTGCGACACAAAGTCGTAGGCCCGCAGGTTTAGACCTAGACCCACGACACCCACCGCACTCATCCACAGGCCGGTAACCGGCACAAACAGCATGAAAAAGTGCAGCCAGCGCTTGTTGGAGAAGGCGATACCAAAAATCTGCGACCAGAATCGGTTCGCCGTCACCATCGAGTAGGTCTCTTCAGCCTGGGTCGGCTCAAAAGCTCGGAAGGTGTTCGCGTTCTCACCATCTTTGAACAAGGTGTTCTCAACGGTGGCTCCGTGAATGGCGCACAGCAGCGCTCCACCCAAGACACCCGCTACTCCCATCATGTGGAAGGGGTTCAAGGTCCAGTTGTGGAAGCCCTGGAAGAACAGCAGAAACCGGAAAATCGCCGCTACGCCGAAGCTAGGCGCAAAAAACCAGCTCGACTGACCCAAGGGGTACATCAGAAAGACGCTGACAAATACCGCAATCGGTGCCGAGAAGGCGATGGCGTTGTACGGCCGTAGACCCACTAATCGGGCCACTTCAAACTGTCGGAGCATGAAGCCGATCAGACCGAAGGCACCGTGTAGAGCAACAAAGCTCCACAACCCGCCCAGTTGGAACCAGCGGACGAGGTCGCCCTGGGCTTCGGGACCCCACAGCAGCAGCAGGGAATGACCCAGGCTGTTGGCGGGGGTAGAAACGGCAACGGTCAAAAAGTTGGCACCTTCCAGGTATGACGACGCGAGGCCGTGGGTGTACCAGGAGGTCACAAAGGTGGTGCCGGTCAGCCAGCCGCCTACCGCCATGAAGGCGCAGGGGAACAGCAAAATGCCGGACCAGCCGATAAACACAAAGCGATCGCGCTTTAGCCAGTCGTCAAGGACGTCGAACCATCCTCGCTGGGCTTGCGCGCGTCCCATTGCTATGGTCATACGCGAATCTCCATAATGATTTGACAACAGGTAAACACCAAGACCAGAGGGCAGATCCGCGACTTTATTTACCGGGAAACTCCGCTTCTGAACTTGGAGGGGATTTATGCACGGAAGATGATGGCGCTAGCTCTAACTCAAAGACAGTTGGCTGATATAACGTCAATGCCTACTCTCCTCAAATTATGAGTAGTGTTTACTATTCTTTACCGTGTCTATCATTATAGGGGGTCTTTTTGGGGAAGCTTGCCCAAGCAACTAGATAATCTTGTGATCTTGGTGATTTTGATGAGTATTTCTACTTATATCTCAGGTTGGAATTGAAAGATTTTGATAACCATATATTAGACCTGCTAAGCCTGCCGCGATTTGAGTCTCTATGGACATCTGCGTATGGCTTATCGTATAGAGCAATAGATGTGGGATAACAAACGCTTACACTTTATATATAAGGAACGGGCTCAGTGAAAGGAGCCCGCATCTCTAACCTTACTGGGTAATATTTGACTATGTTCACAATCGAGTTGACGATGAAGCACACAGCCATGCCGCTTTCTGTGCAAAAGAAAGAGCAAGGAGAGGCAGAAGCTCTGTACAACTCCATCACAGAAAATTTGCGCAACGGCAGTGGCCAGATACTTGAGCTGATCTGCGACCAGCAACCCCACAAGCGTATTAGTGTGCTAGGTAGTGAGGTGGCAGCAGTACAGATATTTGAAAAGAGCGGTACCGCGACAGCCTCAGGACGACCACCAGGGTTCTTTGCGCTAAGCAGCGATCAGTAGAAGGAGCTCAAGCAAGTGCCCGGCAACGGTATCACAGCCAGAAACCCTGAGGCGATTAAAGCTCACAACTTACAATTTCAATGGCCATCTGGGCAGCTAGTGTTGCAAGGCTGTTCGCTGACCGTGAAGCCGGGGGAGTTTTGCATGCTCTTAGGCAACAACGGTAGCGGCAAGTCAACGCTGTTGAAAATTTTAGGTGGGCTACTGCGTCCCCAAGCAGGAGAGTGGTCGATCGAAGAACCAGTGGGGTTTGTTTTTCAAAACCCTGACCACCAGTTGGTGATGCCAACTGTGGGAGCTGATGTAGCTTTTGGCTTGGTGAATGAGCACCTTTCTTTGGCAGAGATTCGTAACCGGGTCGATGATGCCCTAGAGGCTATTAACCTGTTAGAGCTCAAGCGGCGACCTATTTATGCCCTCAGCGGTGGCCAAAAGCAACGTGTAGCGATCGCTGGAGCGATCGCTACACGCTGTCACGTACTGCTTTTGGATGAACCCACCGCGTTACTGGATCCTGATAGCCAAATTGATTTAGTCAAACGGGTGCGAGATCTAGTTAAGGAAAGAGGGTTAACAGCCCTTTGGGTGACCCATCGCCTTGTCGAACTCGACTATTGCGATCGCGCCTTCTTATTAGAGGCAGGACGTGTGCTCGACGAGGGTGAACCTGAACGACTAAAACAGCGTTTACAAAGTTGAGCGTAGCGGGGTTTAGCCCCTTATGCTCCCTCTAATATCCAGCAACAGCCTGGGGCAGAGGCAAGCGTGGCATCGAATAATCTTGGTAGTATAGAGGCTTGGATTATTTATCTAGGTTGTTATGGTTAAGCGTTCTCCTTTCGACAGCACTCAGGTTATGCGACGGACCGAAGACCTAATTCGAGCTGCCTCAAACCGCTATCGCATTACGGTACAGGTAGCTAATCGTGCTCAGCGGCGACGCTTTGAGGATTTTGAAAACTACGAAGATCCCAAGATGAAGCCTGTGCTGCGGGCTATTATCGAGATGTCTGACGAGCTAACTCAGCCTGAGATCATTGGCGAATAAGCCACCGACCAGCTTCTTCTGGCTATGAACAACCGATTTGTGAAGGAAGGCCGGGGGTGGCGATTGGGCTGGGATGCTGCCGCCCCCGAATACAAAGGGCTATTAGCCGGGCAGTCTTGGGCGATCGAGCTAACCGCAGCCGAGTTTGAGGCATTTCGCCGATTGGTGTTAGATATCAAATCCACCATGGATGCGATCGCAGCGGAACTCATGGATGATGAACGCATTGCCTGTGAAGCTGAGGCCGATTACCTTTGGGTAGAAGCCGAAGGGCTTCCCAACGCCTACGGTCTTAGGTTTATCTTAACCTCGGGCCGCAGCTGTGAAGGCTCTTGGGACGCGATCGCGTCCCAGTCGATTATTGAGCAAATCGCTCACTTAGAGGTATTTTGAGCCGTAACCAAAGCAGTTACAGATTTTGTTTGATTTTATCTAATACTGCGCCTTACTATGCTATTCTAGTTAAGCACAAATGAAAAAGACCGGGGCGTAGCGCAGCTTGGTAGCGCACCACTTTGGGGTAGTGGGGGTCGTGGGTTCAAATCCCGCCGCTCCGATATTTAAAAAGCCTTGCCATTGGCAAGGCTTTTTAGTGTTTAATAGTTGCCTTCACAGTTATTGCTCCTAACAAACTATTGAGCAGCCCTTACCTAAACAAGAACGCCGCAGACAGCCTAGTGGGCTATCTACGGCGATCGCTCTCGTCAGGCGGCAGACATCAAGTCGAACCTAAGAATCGATATGCAGTTCTTGGGGTTGGAGGTAAGCAATCATTTCATCCACTCCACGCTGGATGCGGCGGGTAACGGTCATGGGGCTAACGCCAATTTTCTCAGCGACTTCTTTGCGAGACAGTCCTTTGAAAAAGACAAATTCGATGGCGGTGCGGGTTTTAGACTCAAGCTGGTTCAGTGCCCGCTGGATTTGCTGACGGTCTTCCTCTAACGCCTGCATCAGCTGATAGTGGCTATCGGGAAGCGTTTCGCCAAGGGTAATGTTGGAGTCAACCTGCTGACACACAGTAGCATCCAGGCTAAGGGGCAGGCGATTCTTGTGGGCCATTTTGACCTCTCGCCATTCTTTAACGGGTACACCCAAAGCCTCAGCCATCTCGCTATCGCTAGGGTTACGGCCTAGGGTGCGCATCAACTCCATCTGAAGTTTCTGAGACTCTTTTTGCAGATCTTGCCAGCGGCGGGGAATCTTAACGGTAGTGCCGCGATCGCGCAGGAAGTGCAGCATCTCACCGCGAATGTAGGGCACAGCAAAGGAGCTAAAAGCACAGCCCTGGCTTGGATCAAATCGCTCGATGGCGCGGATTAGACCGATGTAGCCAATCTGCTCAAGATCTTCGTAAGGTTCGGAGCACTGGTGGCTCACCCGGTGGGCAATTTTGCGAACTAGACCAGCATTGAGTTGAACTAGTCTGTTGCGCAGCTGTACAGAGGGAGACTGCTTGTACTGCATAAGCAGTTCCATGCCACGGGAGCGAATTGTCGAAGTTTGAGTTGCCATATCTGCGGATGTCCTTACGAGAGCGGGTTCGCTGAGAACTGAATCTATTCTCGGGAGTGACACCGACATTCACCATAGTTGATCCACGGTACTCTCGAAGAGAGGCCGCAATATTCTCCGTAGTTATACGGGATCGTCGCGGCTATCCTTAGGCGGACAGATAGCTGACCCGAGAGCAAGAGGATGACCGAGGCCATCCTAGGCTGTCATCCTGTAAAGCTCTCATTTCTTAGGATTGCAGTAATCGCCAGCCCCAAAAACCGGGCTAAGCTAAAGACTACGCAACTACGTTGCATTGCTTAATAAATTTCTGGCGAGGTCATGGCTCTTAAGGCAGTGTTATTAGACTTTAACGGCGTCATTATTAATGATGAGGCAATTCATCAGCAGCTCATTGAAGAATTACTGCTGGAAGAAAATCTGCGACCAAACCCCGAAGACTTGAACCAGTTTTGTCTGGGGCGATCGGATGCAGCCTGTTTAGGTGATTTGCTTAGGCGCCAGGGGCGGACAGTGCCGGAGACCTACCTGGAAAAATTGTTAGACCGTAAGGCTGCCCGGTACAAAGAGATGTTGACTAAGTTAAGTGTGCTCCCCCTGTATCCGGGTTTAGACGATTTGATCTACCAAATACGCACCGCTCAACTCAGGTTGGCGATTGTCTCAGGAGCACGGCGCAGCGAAATTGAAATCGTATTATCTCGCGTCAACTGGGGAGAACATGTAAATCTGATTGTGGCAACAGATGACCTACCATCGGGAGTTAGCAAACCTGCCCCCGATGGCTATCTCTTGGCCATCGAACGGCTAAATCGACAGTTTGGCGATTTAGAGTTGCATCCTGAAGAGTGCCTAGCGGTAGAAGACTCGTTTGCCGGTATTGAGGCTGCCAAGCGGGCTAGAGTGCCAGTTTTAGGGGTCGCCCATGCCTACCCATATCAGATGATTCACCGACGAGCTACGTGGGTTATCGATCACCTCTATGAGCTCAATCTAGACTGGCTCAAGCCCTACTACAACCAGCAATTCGGATTGGCGAACGACCTGAACAACCCACAACAAACAGAACTTTAAATCCTTGGTTAGTTAAATCCTACGCAAGCTTTCAATTGAGCCTATAGGATTTAATCTCAAAGAGCCGCCAGTTTCTCTAGATAAGGCTTGGCTAGGTAGAAGCTAGCAATTGTTTTAGCGTCTACCGCTTCCCCAGCCAAAATAGACTTTTCGAGTTGGGCCGGGGTGAGAACAACGACTTCTATATCTTCATCGACATCGGCCTCTGGAGGCGACTCAATAAGCTCTAAATCGGTCGCTAGATAAGCATAAATAATTTCGTCGGAGTAGCCAGGAGCCAAAGGAAAGCGCCCAATGGGTAACCAGGTTTGGGCACTGTAGCCAATTTCTTCTCGAATTTCTCGGCGAATGGTGTCGGCGGGAGACTCCTCTGACTCAATGGTGCCTGCGGGGAATTCTAGCAAGCGTCCCATGACGGCAAAACGATACTGGCGCACCATAACCAATTCACCACTGGTAGTGACGGGTACGGCTAAGGCACCGCCGGGGTGACGAATACATTCCCAATCTCCCTCGGCCCGATTGGGTAAACGCAGTCGATTGACTTCAAAGTTAAATTTACGACCTTCATAAAATAAACGCTGCTTTAGTAGTTGAGGTGGCTCTTGACCAAGGGGCATAGGTACAGGCTAAGAAAGGGCGCAAAAGGTCAACCCATTGTAGCAGCGGGCTTAAGGCAAGAGTATTGGGTTTAGCCATGAATTGGGCCAAGGAGCTTCACCCCGGTGGGATCAACAGCTTTGCAAAGTATCTGCACCAATTGACCACTAACGGGATCTCGCCAATTAGCGGCAATTTCGGCTAAGGGAATGAGCACAAAAGCACGTTCTCTAAGGCGAGGGTGAGGAACGTGTAGGTTTGGTTCAGTGATGATGGCCTGACCATAGAACAAGAGGTCGAGGTCGAGGGTGCGAGGCCCCCAGTGCTCTTGGCGTACGCGACCAAATCTTTGCTCTATATCAAGCAGTTGGCTGAGTAAGGCGAGGGGCGATAACGTGGTGGTGAGCAGGGCACAGGCATTGAGAATATCGGGCTGGGGAGGACCGATTGCAACAGTCTGATAGAGGCTTGATTCTGCTAATACATTGATCTCGGGAGGGCAATGAAGATCGACTAGCGCTTGCTGCAAAATTTGCCGGGAGTTGCCTAGGTTGCTGCCCAAGGCGATCGCGCAGGGGACTAAAACCATAGGTTAGGTGAGGTGAAGCTGTAGCCGAGCTATGAGTTGCTCAGCAGGCAGAACGCCTTCAATCCGGTCTATAGGTTGTCCCGCTTTGAACAACACTAGAGTCGGTAGAGCTGCAATCCGATGCTGAGAAGCAATTTGCGGATACTTATCGGTATCAATTTTAACGATTTTAAGCTGGCCTTTAAGCTGGCTACTGACAGTAGCCAAGATGCCCGACATCATCTGGCATGGACCACACCAGGTGGCATAAAAGTCGACCAAAACAGGACCTTCAGCTTTTGACAGAAGATCTTCAAAGCTTTGAAACTGCTGTTTAGTTGCCATTACATGCTCCTTCTGTTACCCCTGTTGGCTTAATAACAGTATGGTTGCTTTGTCAGGCATAGTCTACGCCTTGAGGAACAAGTTTTTAGTACTTACCCAGTACGACATGGCAGTTCTAAACGAGCTACACCACCATCTGGCGTAAAAAACGATCGAGGGCGGTTGCTACTTTCTCGGCCCAGTCTTCTTGAGCGTAATGGCCTACTTCTTCAAGGGTTTGTAGTTCACCATTGGGTAGCGCCTGTACTGCGGCCTCGGCTAGGTTCACTGGCAACCAGGGGTCACTTTGGCCCCATAGAAGCAGAGTGGGATGATCCCACAGGGGCAGGGCAGCCGCGATCGCCTGACTCGTTTCTTCTATAGATAAGCGGCGCACGGTGGTCATTAAGGCTCGACCTACGTCGGAACTTTTGAGAAAGGGACGACGGTAGACATCTAAATCAGCATCAGCAACCTGGTAAGGACCACCCCCTTCTAGGGTGCGATCGACCAGCAACGGGTCTTGGGTAATCATGTCTCCGGCTAGAGGCAAGCCCATCTGGCGAATTTTCCAGGGCAGCTTGGCCCCAGGGCCGATGGGGGCATTGATGATCACGAGGCGATCGACTCGATCGGGGTGCTGGAGAGCATATTGAATGCCGACCGAGCCCAGAAACCCCTGGGCAACCAGGTGTACCTGCGGTAGCGCTAGGGCATCAATAAACTCACCGAGGGCAGTTACGAGGGCAGCGGGGGTGTAGGGAAAGTCGCGGCGGTCAGGTTTGTCGGAAAAGCCGTGGCCAATCCAGTCGGGGGCGATCGCACGAAACCCCTGCTGGGCCAGGGTTGGCATCACCTGTCGCCAGCTATAGCTTTGGGACACCAGGCCGTGAAGCAGCAGCACCGGCAGCCGAGGCGTATCGCCAATGGGTTGCAGCTCACGGTAGAACCAGGTCAACCCGTTGACCGATACGGTATGTTCGGCGATCGCAGCCCCATGATCCATGACATCTCTCCCACTCAGCCCAATGAGCTTACTGCTCTAGCAAAGCCAAAGGCAAGGGCAAGAGACGCCCTTGAGACGGTGTATTGTCCCGCGCTAGTCGCGAAACTGGCCGTGGAACGGCGATCGCTACGCTAGGTTAGACTTCGCCTTGGGTACAAACTGATTACAGTATTAGAAGACTATCCGCAGGTTTCCATCGATAGGACATGCCCGCAGGCCACTATGAACTGGCAAGAGGTTTCTGGCAACTGGATCTTAGTTCCTCCCAACCCCACCGCGATCGTGCACTTTTTAGGCGGTGCCTTTGTGGCAGCTGCCCCCAGCGTGACCTACCAGTGGCTGCTGGAAAATTTAGCTAAGCAGGGCTATTTAGTGGTGGCGACACCCTTTATCAATACCTTTGACCATACGGCCATTGCTCAAGAGGTGTTAATTACCTTTGATCAGGCGATGCGATACCTGGATAAGCGAGTGCTGGTTCATCGCCCGCCGTTACCCCTATACGGCCTAGGGCACAGCATGGGCTGCAAGGTGCATTTGCTGATCAACAGCCTTTGGGAGGTGGAACGCGCGGGCAACATTTATCTAAGCTTCAATAACTATCCCGCTCGCCGGTCGATTCCATTTTTAGAACAGGTGGTGCAGTTTAATCCGGCGTTTAATGTGGAGTTTACCCCTGACCCTGAATCAACTTTGACTTTGGTGCGCGATCGCTATCCTGTAGCTCGCAACCTGCTGATCAAATTTCGCAACGACACCATTGATCAGACACGCCCCCTGTCGGAGGTGCTGGTGCAGCGGTTTCCACAGCTGACCACAGTGCAAATTTTGCCAGGATCCCATACCACGCCCATTGCCCAAGACCTTGGTTGGCAGCCCGGCACATCGTTTAGCCCCCTTGATGCCCTAGGGCAGTTTATGCAGCAAGAATTTTACCGAGACTTGACCCGCCTCAGGCGCAGTTTGCTAAGCTGGCTCGATGCCTTAGACATTAGGACTGACAAACCGTAAAGTACCCATGCAACGATAACTTGTGAAGATATAGCCTTACCCTGTAAGGATGTAAAGCTCTTGTATCTGTAACTCTTGCTAAGGTAGGCTTGGGCCTTATGATGCGAGGGTGAGCTATTTAGCCGTTGTCTGCTTTGACCTACCAGCACACCAGCCAGATTGAGACCCTAACCGATCCTACGGCGCTCAAGTCGGTACTGACCTGGTTTGATCAGTTCCAGGCTACCCCTATTCCCCACAATATTTGGCTCCAGTGTCAGCTCGCACTCATTGAAGGGTTCACCAACGCGGTACGCCATGCCCACGCTGGCCTACCGCCCACAACCCCAATTCAGCTAGAAGTCTCGGTGAGCGATCGCGCCATTGATATTCGCATCTGGGATTGCGGTCCTGGCTTTGATCTGGCCTTGGTACTGCGGCAAAAAATTACCGTTAACAACCCCGACTCGGAGGGTGGTCGAGGGCTCAAGATCATGTACCTGGTAGCAGACCGGTTGACCTACGAGCCGGATCCGGTTCAAGGCAACTGCTTGCACCTGCACAAAGCATTTGATGTTTAGGCTGAAGGTCACCCAGGAGGGCAATCTATGGTTTTAGCGGTGGTACTAGCGGCCCCCCAAGCAATGGCATGGCTCTTGGGGGCAATGATCAATACGGCTCTCCTGGCGATCGCCTGGCAGTTGCCCAAAAAACTGCTCACCCCAGCGGGCTATATCCACGCCTGGGGCCTAGGGGTACTGATCTGGGGCTGTCTAGGCTGGCGGGGCTACACCGTGATGATGGCCTATTTTCTGGCCGGATCGGCGGTCACCCGTCTGGGCAAGGCTCAAAAAGAAGCAGCTGGCATCGCCGAAGGTCGTTCTGGGGCCAGAGGGCCAGAAAACGTTTGGGGTTCAGCACTAGCTGCCGCCGTCTGTGCCAGTGCGATCGCCCTGTTTAGTGTCCTCAACACCACAGCTCAAGCCAATCTGTGGATTCCCCTGCTGGCGCTCGCCTACGTCAGCAGCCTGAGCACCAAGCTCTCCGACACCACCGCCAGCGAAGTCGGCAAAGCCTATGGCCAGCGCACCTTCCTCATCACTACCCTGAAGCCAGTGCCAGCGGGCACCGAAGGAGCTGTCAGCCTAGAGGGCACCCTGGCCGGGGTAGTGGGATCAGCAGTCATAGCCCTAGTGGGGTGGGGGGTAGGGCTAATTAGCCCAGGGGGAATCGCCATTTGCTTAATCGCAGCCCTGATTGCCACGACCCTGGAAAGCCTGATTGGGGCAACGCTCCAAACGCGCTTGGCCTGGCTCACCAACGAGATGGTTAATGGCCTCAACACTACCATCGGGGCTGTGCTTGGGTTGCTCATCGGACTAGCTGGACAGCAGCTGGGCTAAACCTTCCCGCCATCAAGCACCAGATTATGAGAAACCGTAGATTTACGGATGATGAATCTTGAGTTTTGACTGGAGGATTGATCAACCGGAACGCAAATTGTCTTGAATCTCATCTTAAGTTTAGAAGTCTCACCAATATTTATATAAGCTTCATAGCTTTTATCCGGATGGGGTAGAGAACTAGGTGAGAATTCGGACCCCTAAATTCCGTGGGTCCCCTGTCGATGGCTACTGTCAACTTCGGCCTTAATGAATTAGGCTTCGCTATTTGAGTCACGGTCTGCATCTCCAGCCGCGATCGCAGACATCGGGGTCGTTACTGTTGTTTAGGGATCGTCTACCCTCAGGCTCAATTGTTGAGCCCTGAGGCCACCACGAAAATCATTATGAAAACTCCGTTAGGACAAAACTTTCGTTCAAAGTATTCGCTTCTGACGCTAGGCACATTGTCACTGGCCATAATGGTTTTGTTTCAAGCCTTTAGCTTAGGGTCAGTTGCCAGCGCCAATAGTCGAGACGAGTTTCCGGGCCGTCGACAGGGAGGGGGAACTCATTGGGTCAGCCCGATTCAGGCAATGAATTAAAATAGCTCTTTTCGATTGAAAGCACAAAAACCGCATCATTTAATACAAACTAGAGTAATGCTAATTTGTGTAACGCAATAGCGGCAGATTCCGACCGGAGCCTGCCGCTATTGCCATTTATAGTGAGGCCTCCTCTAGATCAAACTACCCCCGTCAAAGTCAGGCCTTGGGGGGTTACCACTATGATGGGAGATGTCAAGACTAAAGTCACTGGAGTAACTCAGACTAGCTGAGAGCGAGTTCGTGACCACTATTTGGGCATGCTGAGCAGCAGCGCTTCACCCTGGTAGAGCTCCGGGGGAAGAATACCGGGTGTTCTATATAAAATTTGCTTCGTCGTCTAGTTTTTGTTGTCAACGACCGAACACCTGTGAAAGCGGCAATTAAAGCTATAAATACCCGATTGCAACGTCGGGTGGCACCTCAAATAAGCCAATGGTGGGGTATGACACCTCTCAATACCGGTAGCAAAATTGTGCTACTCGCCAGCCTAGTAGCTAGCACCCTAGTAATCGGCCTGAAGGCTTTAAACCTGCTTGAACCAGCAGAACTATTTTTATTTGATCACCTGGTGCGATCGCGCCCGAGCGAGGATCCAGACCCCCGCATGACCATTGTGGGCATTACCGAGTCCGATATTCGCCAGCATGGTTGGCCCCTCAGCGACCAGATGCTAGCCCAGGTGATTGACCAGATTCAACGTCACCAGCCTCAGGTAGTGGGCTTAGACCTCTATCGCAGCACCCCACGCCCGCCAGGCTCTGACGATTTAATTACAGCGCTGGCTGCCCCAAACCTGATCGCCATCATGAACGTTGGCAGTTCCCAAGGTCAGGTCCCCGCACCACCCACCGTAGAACCAAACCGCGTCGGGTTTAACGATTTCCCCACCGATTCCGACGGGGTGATTCGCCGTAATTTAATGTTTGTTCGCAGCCCCGACGGCGGCTACTTTTCCTTTGCGCTACGCGTGGTGATGGCCTACGCTGGCTATCCCCCCAATGCCCTGCGAGCCGAAGCAAACCACCTGTACCTGGGCGATCGCGCCATTCCCGTTCTCTCGGCTCAAGACGGTGGCTACCAGAACGTTGACAGCAGCGGCTATCAAATCTTATTGCGCTACCACACGGCCCAAATGCCCGCCCGGCACCTCTCCATTAGCGAAGTACTCAGTGGACAGTTTGACCCCGAGTGGATGACCGGCAATATTGTGCTAATCGGCACGACCGCCGCTAGCCTCAAAGACCGCTTCTATACCCCCTTCAGCTTCAACCAAAACGAAGAGTTGACCATGCCTGGAGTGGTCATTCACAGCCAGATGATTCGCCAGCTGCTAGATATAGTCAGCGACAAGCCGGCTCTCTACAGGGTTCTGCCTCCCTGGAGCGAAGTTCTCTGGCTGTGGGGTTGGTGTCTAGCCGCTGGCACCATGGCTTGGACTATCAAACATCCCAACCTTCTATTGATCTCCGGTGGGGTGCTGATCGGCGGACTGCTAAGCGTGGGCTGGTTAGGGGTCAATGGGCTAGTATGGATCCCCCTGGCAGAACCCATCACTGGCATCATCACGGCCATGGCCGTGGTGCTGGCCTACAAGCTCCTCTACCGCACAACCCACGACTCTCTCACTGGGCTACCCAACCGAGAGGCCTTTATCGGAACCATTCAACAGGCCCTGTACTGCCGTCACCCCATAGGTCCACCCGTAATTGTGGCCTTTATGGGCGTCGATCGCTTTAAGGTGATCAATGAAAGCCTGGGCCACCAGATGGGAGACGAAGTTCTACAGATGATGGCTCAGCGGTTGGTGCAGCATAGTCCACCCCAGGCCCAGGTAGCCCGAGTCGGAGGAGATGAATTTGCGCTGCTGCTTACCCATATGTCTAGCGCCGAAGCTGGAAACTTGATGGATCATCTCCAATACGCGCTCTCAGAACCCCTTATCCTCCACGGGCAAAAATTACCTAGTACCTTGAGCATTGGAGTAGCGATTAGTCAGCCGGGGTTAGAGCATAAGCCCGCCGACCTACTACGGGATGCCCACACAGCTATGTATCGAGCCAAAGCGCTGGGTAAGTCGCGGTTTGAAGTCTTTGCGGCTGGCATGCTGACCGAAGCAGTCAATCGACTTCAGCTCGAAAGCGACTTGATTAACGCCCTAGACAACCAAGAGTTTTTGCTCTACTACCAGCCGATTATTAATCTCAAAACCGGAGAGTTAGCCGGGTTTGAGTCCCTGGTGCGGTGGCACCAAAAAGAGCGAGGGTTTGTGCTGCCTAGCGCCTTCATCCCAGCAGCGGAGGAAACGGGCTTAATTATGGCCCTGGGGCAGTGGATTTTTCGCGAAGCCTGCCAACAATTGCGCGAGTGGCATGACCAATTTCCCCACTATAGACACCTGACCATGAGCATCAACCTGTCCAATCGACAGTTTGGGCAAGCTGACTTAATCAACCAGATTCAAGCCGCTCTAAAAGAAACTCAAGTTAACAGTCACTGTATACGCTTAGAAATCACTGAAAGCATGGTGATGGGAGACGTTGATGCCGCCATTGACCTAATGCTCAAGCTCAAATCTCTAAACTTGAAACTAGCCATCGACGACTTTGGCACAGGCTACTCATCACTTAGCTATCTGCATCGCTTCCCGATGGATACCCTCAAGGTAGATCAATCATTTGTGGGTCGCTTAGAGAAAAGCGACGAAGACCGGGCCATCATTCATACCATTCTGACGCTGGGCCAACAGTTGGGCATGGACGTGGTAGCCGAAGGCGTCGAAACCGAGACCCAGATGGCCATGCTACGCCAGGAGGGTTGTGACTATGGCCAGGGCTACTTCTTTGCCAAGCCCCTTCCTGCGAGCGACGCCCTGGCTCTACTTCAGCAGCAGCAGCCACTGGGATTGACTTAGGAGAATGCCCAGGCCAGTGTCGATCGCTGCTCTAGTCAGCGAAAAACCTGTGTTAGGGATTTGGCACAATCCTTGATTGAGCCCATTAACTTCCATTCTCAACTGGTCTACAATGATCCCAACTGCAACCTTTGCTTTTGCTTTGAGCACGAAATATTGCCCTTAAGCCCATCTATTCTCTTTCGAGACTTCCTGGGTCGATGTTTAAATTCCTTTACACATTTGATGTCAATGTCTGTTGGCGAAGCCACTTTTAGGACGGTTGTACTAGAATCCGATCTGCCTGTGCTGGTTCATTTTTGGGCACCCTGGTGTGGCCTCTGTAAGCTCATTACCCCAGTTTTGCAGAGCTTTCAGTCTGAATGGGAGGGCCAGGTGCGCCTAGTTGACGTCAACGCGGACGAAAATTTTCGGCTGGCTACCACCTACCGCCTGTCGAATTTACCTACCCTTCTAATGTTTGAGCAGGGCGAGGTCTGTCAGCGAGTCGAGTCGTTTCGGGGTAAAGAAGACCTGCGCTTGCTCCTTGATACCTTAATGCGCCACCGTGAGCTGACCTATGACATTCCCCGGCTAGTGCGCATCTATCCTTAACAGCCAGCCGTAGAAGACGAGCGTTTAGATAGGTCAGATTTGTCGTTAGGCAACGGCTACGACTGGTGGGATAGCCCTCGCAAATACCCTTCTAACAGAAGATCCTCGCCAAGGATACGCCAGGTTTGGCGTTCAATTGCCAGCGCCTTGTCCATGTGCCGAATGCCCAGTTCGCCAATCGGGGTAGGTGCGGTGGGACCACCCACTAGCTTGGGAGCAACAAACGCCCAGAGTTTATCAATTACCTCGTCTTGCAAGGCTTGGGCCGCTAGTTGTCCGCCACATTCCCACAGCAGCGCCGCGCAGCCTTGCGCGTAGAGATCCTGAGTCACGGCTTTAGGGCGTAGGTCGGGTAATACTATCACCTCTACACCTTGATCAACTAACGTCTGGTGCCGCCTTGGGTCTGCCGCTGAAGTCGTAAACACCAGTGTGGGAGCCACCTCCACATTCCACAGGTGAGCCTGGGCGGGCAGGTCTAGGCCACGGCTCATCACCACCCGCCGTGGGTTGTGCCCGTGGCCATGGCTGGTCAGCCTCGGATTGTCTTGACGGACCGTGTTGCCTCCTACCACCACAGCATCACAGGTGGCCCGCAGCTGGTGGACGGCGGCGCGGGCGGTGGGGCCGGTGACCCAGGCACTGTGACCACCGGTAGCGGCAATTTTGCCATCCAGGGTCATGGCGTATTTCAGCAGGCCTAGGGGACGCTGGCGAGTCACGCGCTGGACGAAGGCTTCGTTAAGGCGTTGGCAAGCTGATTCTTCAACACCAACCACAACGTCAATACCAGCCTGGCGCAAGCGTTGAATACCTGACCCTGACACTCGCGGATCAGGATCGACCATACCTACCACTACGCGCTTGACCCCGGCCTGAAGGATAGCTTCCGTGCAGGGGGGAGTACGCCCAGTGTGATTACAGGGTTCAAGGTTGACGTAAAGCGTTGAGTCCTGGGCTTTTGCGCCTGCCTGGGCCAAGGCAAACACCTCAGCATGGGGCTGTCCAGCACCGGGGTGGAAGCCTTCCCCGACAACTACATCCTGGTTGAGAATGACACAACCCACTAGGGGGTTAGGAGCAGTGCGTCCGGCAGCCAACCGAGCCAGCTCTAGGCACCGGGTCATCCAGCGATCGGAGAAAGTCTTAACATTGTCGCCCTCAGGTAGGAAAGTATGGCTAGGCAAAAGCGAAAAGTCAGTCACAGCAAGCAGGTCCTAAGCAAAGGGGATAGGAAGTAAAAGGAGGGATTTGAGCCAGGGGGCTAGGGGCCGGGGAACGGTTGAGACACAATCATCGTCGCTAGCTGAAGAACTCTGATGCAACCGTGGGGTACGGTAAAATAGGCCTATCCACTAGGTGAGTGTGAGCGAGTGAGTGTAATTCCTCCTGTCGATCTTACGGAGCAGTTTCAAACGATTCAAGCCGATGTTAATGCCGCTGTAGCTGAGGTGCTGGCCTCTGGGCAATACATTAATGGGCCGATCGTTGAAACGTTTGAAAGAGCTTTCGGCGAGTATGTGGGCACCGAGCACTGTGTTGGGTGTAATTCGGGTACTGATGCGCTCTATCTGGCTCTACGTGCTTTTAATATTGGCCCTGGGGATGAGGTAATTACATCCCCGTTTACGTTCATTGCCACAGCGGAGGCCATTAGCGCTGTGGGGGCCACGCCGGTGTTTGTCGATATTGATCTCGACACCTTCAATTTGGATGTGGCTAAGGTAGAGGCAGCGGTGGGCGATCGCACCCGAGCCATTATGCCAGTGCACCTCTTTGGTCGGCCTGTAGACATGGGACCGGTGATGGATTTGGCCGCCCGCCATGACTTGGTCGTGATCGAAGACTGTGCCCAGGCCACTGGAGCCGAGTGGATGGGACAGCAGGTAGGCCGCATTGGTCAGGTAGGTTGTTTTAGTTTCTTCCCCACTAAAAACTTGGGAGGCTGCGGCGATGGTGGGGCCATTACCACTAACGATGCCGAGCTAGCGGCCACCGCCCGCATGCTGCGAGAGCATGGCAGTCGAGTTAGATATCACCACGAGGCCATTGGTATCAACAGCCGACTAGACTCGGTGCAGGCCGCCATTTTAGCCATCAAGCTCCGCCACCTAGACAGCTGGAATCAGCGTCGTACCGCAGTAGCAGAGCGCTACGATAGCCTGCTGACTTCGGTAGCCGAGGTGGTTCGTCCTCAAGCGGTTACCTTTGGCCGCTCAGTCTGGAACCAGTACACTCTGCGGCTCACCCAGGCCACCCTTGAGGGGCAAGAGCGCAACCAAGTGCAGCAGGCCATGCGAGAAGCTGGGGTGATCTCGATGGTTTACTATCCTATCCCGCTACATCTCCAGCCGGTGTACCAGCATCTGGGCTATCGGCCCGGCGATCTGCCCCAGGCTGAGAGCGCGGCTCACCAGGTGTTGTCACTGCCGATGTTTCCTGAGCTGGGTGAAGAACAGCAGATGCAGGTGGTGCAAACCCTCAAAACGGCGCTAGCCCAGGTAGGTCTCAGGGCCGCTCAGTATTGCTAAGCTACGGGCCATTTGCTGTCAAAGCTGTTTGTAGTTTTCTATACTATATTTAAGGTAAATTAACCCGGTTCAGGGATGCTCAATGGCCGCCTGTCACCGCGCCCTCTCACTCTGTGGATGGCGCGAGTAGATGTCAAGGGTTGCCCAGCGATTGTCCCCAGCACGTTAAGCACCGCATTGTGACGCAAGGGGCACTTAGCACCGTGGCAGCGATAAATCCGGCTTTTATGGGCACCTACGATGCAGCGGCGATAGCCCGCTATTTTCGTTGGCGAATAGGCACCTTAGGCTGGCGAATTTTGCAAATTTCGTGGTGGCTGGGCACGTTTGTGCTGGGCCTACAGATGGATCGCTGGTTTAGTCAAGAAGAGCAAAACCGTCCCCGCCGAGCGGTGCAGCTACGCCAAGTGCTCACGAATCTGGGGCCTACCTTTATTAAAGTAGGACAGGCTCTCTCCACTCGTCCCGACTTAGTGCGGCAAGATTTTCTAGACGAGCTGACTAAGCTGCAAGATCAGCTGCCGCCTTTTCCTACCGCTGAGGCGATGGCCATCATTGAGGCAGAGCTTGACTATAGCCCCAAAGAAATTTTTAGTACTTTATCGCCTTTGCCAGTGGCGGCGGCTAGCCTAGGCCAGGTGTACCGGGGGCGGCTGTTTTCTGGAGAAGAAGTAGCTGTTAAGGTGCAGCGACCCCACCTGCGGCCAGTCCTGTGTCGCGATCTGTATTTAATGCGATGGGCTGCGGGCTGGTTGGGTAAATTTTTGCCTCTCAACCTGGGTCACGATCTGACCCTAATCGTGGATGAGTTTGGCACCAAGCTGTTTGAGGAAATCGACTACCTCAACGAGGGCCATAACGCCGAGCGATTTGCAGCCAACTTCAAAGACGATGTCACCGTTAAGGTGCCGGTGATTTATTGGCCCTACTGTAGCCATCGGGTGCTCACCTTAGAATGGATCGAGGGCTGCAAGCTTACCGATATGGCATCGCTCCGGCAAGGCAATTTAGACCCCGATCGACTGATTGAGATTGGGGTGACGGCGGGCCTGCGTCAGCTACTAGAGTTTGGTTTTTTTCACGCCGATCCCCACCCTGGCAACCTATTTGCCTTGGCCGATGGCCGGATGGCCTACATCGATTTTGGCATGATGGATCAGCTCGATCAGATCACCAAAGAGACGCTGGTAGATGCAGTAGTTCACCTGATCAACCAAGATTTCAGCAATCTGGGCAAAGACTTTGTCAAGCTAGGCTTTTTGACGCCAGAAACCGATCTAGGACCAATTGTGCCTGCCCTCAAGCGGGTGCTGGGCGACGCTATTGGGGCTAAGGTAAGCGACTTTAACTTCAAAACAATCACCGACCAGTTCTCAGAGTTGATGTACGAGTACCCGTTTCGGGTACCTGCCAAGTTTGCCCTAATTATTCGATCGCTGGTGACCCAGGAAGGTCTGGCTTTAAGCCTTAATCCTGAGTTTAAGATCGTCAATGTGGCCTATCCCTATGTGGCTCGTCGGCTGCTCTTGGGTGAAACCCCGGCCCTGCGACAGCGACTGCTGGAAGTGCTGTTTCAGGATGGTCAGCTTCAGTGGCAACGGCTGGAAAACATGTTGGCGATCGCCCAGGGTGATACCGGTTTCGACCTTCTCCCCACGGCGGGGCTAGGCCTTGGCTACCTGATGTCTGAGGAAGGTGCCCACCTACGTCAAATGATTGTGCTAGCCCTCACAGAAGACGACCGGCTGCATACTCAGGAGGTTCAGCGACTGTGGGCCTTAGTCAAGGACGACATTACCTTTGACAAGGTGCTAGGTGTAGCCTGGGGCGCGTTTGCCAACTATTCTCTCGAACGGGCGGAGCAGTTGGTGCCTGTGGTGGGTGGCTTACGTCAAGTGCTGCGAACCTAGGTTATCGGTTGAGCTAGTGGCGGCGTAGGCCTAAGGGCAGCTCTCCCGTATAATCAGGAGAAGTAAATTATTGTTTCTTTTTTCTACGCCTGTGTACCCACAACCGCCCTACGTTCTATTTTTTGCTGGTTTTTTGGCTGCGGTAACTTCGGGCTATGCCTTTAGCACCGCGCTACAGCAGTCTGTCAACGAGTGGAATACCAAACGCTCGACTCGAATTTTGGCGACTCTGCGCGGTCCCCAGCTCCAAATTCCCTTCTTTGGCATCTGTGCTGGAGTCTGTGTGTTCTTGGCCTCTGGCATTCAACTGTTTGGGTTTTCGGCTAAGGCAGCCTACGCCATGGGCGTGCCGATGACGCTGCTGAGCGGCCTACTGATCTGGTCACAGCTGGGCAAAATTTTGGTGCTGATTGAGGAAGGGGGCTCTAAAGCTCTCGACCTGGATGCTTTTTAGTCGATTGTCTAGAGGTTTAGCCGCTGGGTTCGCCGGTTAGTTGGGGGGGCGCTGGTTGTCTGGAGCCGGGCGCTCAACGACTGGCAGCCTGACGGTGACGGTGGTGCCCAGGTGGGCAGCCGAGGCGATCGCCAGTTGTCCCTGATGGGCATCAATGATGCGCTTCGTAATCGCTAGGCCCAGGCCGCTACCCGTAGATTTGGTAGTAAAGAACGGCTGGGTCAGTTTGGGCAACACCGTCGGTGGGATCGGCGCACCGCTATTGTGCACGCTAATAGTAACTTGGCCCGTCTCGGGAGGGTGAACCGTCCAGGTGATGGCGTCCTCTGGGGGACAGGCCTCTTGGGCATTGGCGATCAGATTAATAAACACTTGCTTGAGCTTGTCGCGATCGCCCATAACCACGACCGGGGCAACCATAGTCATCACCGTTAGCTGCCCCAAAAGGCTGGCCTGGTTGTGGGCTAAAGATTTGGCCAAATCTTGGATCAAACCGTTGATTTCTACTGGCTCAAGCTCAAGGGTGGGGTCGCGGGAGTAGAGCAAGATCTCGTTAAGTAGTTTTTGCAGACGCTCAGCCTCTTCGAGCGCCAGCTCTAGACGGGCTTGGGCCCGCTCGGGCAGTGGGAGGCTACGAAAAGAATTGAGCCCCAGCAGCACCGTAGTCAGAGGATTGCGCACCTCGTGGACAATCATGGCGGCCAGCTCGCCAATTTCGGCCAGGCGGGCTTGGGCAGCTTCTGAAACTTTGCGATCGCGAATATCTCGCACCAGAGCTAGACCGTAGCGATCGCCCTGGGTTTCGAGCAGCCCCAAACGCACCTCGACTGGAAAGCCAGTGCCATCTTTGCGCTGGTGCCAACCCTCTCGGGTTTGGGGTGCCCCCGGTTGCAACTGTTGCCAAAGTGCCTCAAAGTCGGCCTGGCTATAGGTGGTTTGAATATCGACCACAGACAGGTCGAGCAGCTCATCTCGACTGTAGCCCAGGCTATCGCAGGCATTCTGGTTGACATCTACTATCTGACCGGCAGCATTAATCACAAAAAAGGCATCTGCTGCCTGCTCCACCAGGGTGCGAAACCGGGTCTCGCTTTGCTTGCGGATAGCTACGGCAGCGGTAATTTGCCCAAACATCTGTTCAAAGGCCGCGATCACATCGCCCAGCTCATCGGCGCGGGCATAAAGAAGTGACTCAAAGGCCAGAGCTTGGGGGTCGCGGTCGTCGCCAATAGCGCGACCCGCCGTGAGCAAATCTTGGCGCAACAGCATGATTGGTTTAATCACCAGACGGCGCAGCACGACTAGAGTGGCCCCGGTCACAAACACCGAGATGATCACGACTAGCCCAGTAATACGGCCAATGAAGGCAAAAAACTCCTGCTGCACCCAACCGGCATCATGACGCACCACCAGCACATAGCGATCGCGCAGGGGAGGCATATCCCAGGGGGCATCGTAGCGGTTTTGGCGGCGATAATAGCGGCCGTTACCCCGCTGGCTTTCGGCCAAGGTTAGCTGGGGAGGTTCGCCAAAACGACCGACCCTGGTGCCATCCAGGTCATAGATAGCACCGCCCAAAATGACATGGCTAGTCTGAATACCTTGGAGATACTCGACCAGCATCTCGTCCTGCAAGTTAGCCAAGGTAGCGGCATCGAGTCGCCCCAGCGCCTGGGCCGTAGAGAGCGATCGCAGATAGTTCAACAGCTCCCGTTCACGCCGCAGCACCGAGGGCACCAGAATTACCACCTCAATCACAACAATGCTTACAAAGACCCAGTAGGCAATGCGTTTAGAGAGCCTAGCCTGAAGAAATTCGCCGATGGATTGCAGCGATGGGCTCACCCTGGCCATCTTAAATCTGGCGTTACTAGAGATCTTTTTCAGTTTTTTGAGCACAATACTAGCATTCGTAATGCCGTAGCCGGATGAAGGGGCGATCGCTCCTCTTGGTTAGACTACATCCTGGGATATGGCAAGATGACCGCATCGCTAGAGACAGATAACCATGGGGCCTGCTGACTACCAACCCGATTCTCCCATCCTGCGCCCTAACGCCTCTACCGAGGCCCAGTCTGCTGAGGCTATTTTGCAGGCATTAGGACAAGACTTAGACACCCTTCGCCATCAAGTCTCTGGCCATCTGTCGGCCGATATTGCCCATCTGCAAGCCCACAAGCAGCGACTGATGGCCGACATCGAAGCCCTCGAAGGCGACTTTGAGAGTCTCCAAAGCCAGCATCGGCAGCTACAAACCACCTACAGTGCTGCTCTTACCGAGCAACAAATTACTCAGCAGCAGGCATGGGCCAAGCGTCTGGCCGTAGCGTTAGCCACCCATCTCCAGGGGCGACTCGAAGCGGCATTGACCAATCCGGCGGCGCTTCAGGCGGCTCTGCCCCCCCCGGAGGTTCTAGCCCCGCTTACCCATACAAGTCAGGGGGTGAGCGCCCTCGATGCCACCCTCCAGAGCACCCTGGCGTCGCTACAGCACGATTTAACCAGCTACCACAGCAGCCTCTCCCAGCAAATCAACCGTATGCAGACCCTAGAGCAGCAGGGAGAAGCCCTGCTCGAGGCATTGGTCGGTCGGCTGAGCCAGCAGCTGCAAACCCAGATGGTGCCGCCCCCCGCCGCTAGGCATGGATATAGCGCTTCTCCCCTTCGACCTAGCGCTGGAGAGGCCGTAACAGGGCAAGCCCTCTCCGGTAGACCCTATCGCGGGCCACAGCCAACAGCAGCCTACCCTAGCTCAGGCCCAGCCCAAACGGCATCGCCCCCCCCGAGCGGGTTACAACAGCCACCGTGGCCTACCGCTGCGCCCAGCTCACCGGGGGGGAAGGTTGAGTCTGCTCCCCGGCCCGAACGGGGAGCAGGTTCTGGTGCTCTAGTTGGGAGCGATCGCCTACCCACCGCCGCCCAGCTCCAGATGGGGCTGCTGATGGTCGTGCTTTCTACCCTGGCGCTGTCGATGCACAACGTAGTCGTCGGCGTTATTGGCTATGGTGGGCAATTTTTGGGCCGCATTCCCATTGAGGGGGTTCTGCCCTTAACTATCCCTAACTCACTGCTGCTGCTGTGGCTACGCATGGTAGTGGTTGTGCCCCTGCTGGCTCTATTAGCCCCCCGCCTGTATCCGTCGGTGGGCAATGATCTGCGACAACTGTTTCGAAGCCCCGACAAGCGCCCGTTGATGCAGGTGGTGGCCAGCGGCGGCTTCCTATTTTTGTCTCAGGTGCTGATCTATAAGGCGATCGCCGATATCGGCCCAGGAGTCGCCGTGACGCTGCTGTTTATGTATCCGTTGATTACGGTACCCCTGGCCTGGTTTTTGTTTGGCGATCGGCCCACCTCGCTGCGTTTAGTCGTCATGTTTGCCATCACCATGGGTATTGTATTTACGGCTCTGCCGCGAATTTATACCGATCTCAGTGGGAATAGCGTCTCGCTGTGGGGAGTAGGGGCTGCCCTATTGTCTAGCATTGCCTTTGCCCTGTTTCTAATAGCCATGCAGCTGAGCTTTAAGCGACTGCACCCGGTGTCGGTGAGCCTGCTTCAGTTCTCGACCATTTTTATTCTGACCAGCCTGATTTTAATTATTGGTTCATTCTTTGGGCTCGACCCCGGTGAACCCAGCAGCGCTTTGGGTCTCTACAGCGGTGCGGGGCTGCTGGGGTTACTCACCCTGCTGGGGTATCTGTTTAATAACTATGGTGTCAAGCTGCTGGGGGCTTCGCAGGCATCGATCGTGGCGGCAAGCGGGCCAGTGGTGACGGCCATCTTGGCTTACCTGATTACCCCCGGCGAGAAATCGACCCTGATGTTTATTCAATGGATGGGGGTGATTTTAGTCACCCTTGGGGTAATTTCCCTGAGCCTTGAACGACTGGCTAGCCAGCGCATGCAGGCCCGACGACGCAGCGCTGTACCCGCTAACACCGGCCAATGGCCCTAGCCTTAGCTTTAAGGAGATTTCTAGAAAAGAAGCTCCTCACTGTATGCGCCGACTGTAGCCACCCTAGGTTGGGGCACTGTCCACCATGAGGGAGAACGTTTCCCAGAAGTGCCTAAGGGTCCTCTAAGGAGGACCAACCTGAGACTGTAAACACAGCATCTCAGGGGAAGTATCGTCTAAAACGGAGAGAGAGGGATTCGAACCCTCGTTAGAGTCACCCCTAAACAGCATTTCCAGTGCTGCGCCTTCAACCGCTCGGCCATCTCTCCAGGGAGCGGTTCATCACCGCTGAGACGCTATCGTAGCAAACAATGGGACGAGATAACAGAGGTCGGTGCAGTTTCTAGATAGATTCAGCATTTAAATCGGCCTCGGTCAGTTTGCCCCAGGGGAATTTTTCGTGAGAGCATAGCAAGGGCATGGGCAAGCCTGAGCGCCATTGCTGTGCTGCGATCGCGCCCCAACCGCTTGTTTACCCTATCTTTGCCCCACCTGACTGTCGCTATGACCCGCACCCACACCGTCACCATCCACCATCGCCAAACCGGTCGTATTTTCACTGTAGAGGTTCCCGAAGACCGCTACATTCTTCAATTTGCTGAAAGCCAAGGGGTTGAGCTGCCCTTTGCCTGCCGCAATGGGGCTTGCACCACCTGCGCCGTGCGCCTGCTAGCTGGGGAAGTGGAGCAGCCCGAGGCCATGGGGCTTTCCCCTGACCTGCGTAAGCAGGGCTACGCACTGCTGTGCGTCAGCTATCCCCGCAGCAACATTCAGGCCGAAACTCAGGATGAAGACGAGGTCTACGAGCTTCAGTTTGGTCGGTACTTTGGCAAGGGTAAAATTCGCCGTGGCCTTCCCTTGGAAGAAGACTAGCGGATTGTTTGTCCCGGCGGTTATGAGCAGCGTCCATTTCATCTCAACCTAGTTTTTCATGGCGATTCCCCTTCAGTCTGATTTGCAACGCTGGCTCGACAGCGCCACCGAAGCCGCCCTGGCTGCCGGAGCCGTGCTCCAGCACCACTGGGGTAACCTGACGAGCATTGACGAAAAGGGGCGATCGGGTGATTTAGTTACCGAAGCCGACCGAGGGGCTGAAGCTGCGGTGATGGCCGTACTCCAGCGCCACCTACCCAACGAACACGGCATTTTGGCTGAAGAGTCAGGGGCTGGAGGCAACCCCAATGCCACGTTGCTGTGGGCCATTGACCCCCTAGATGGCACCACCAACTATACCCATCAGTACCCCTTTTGTGCCGTATCTATCGGCCTACTGGCGGAAGGAGAGCCTGTGCTGGGGGTGATCTATGACCCCATTCATCACGATTTATTTCGCGCCGCCACTGGCCTAGGGGCCACCCTTAACCGCCGCCCCATTCACGTATCAGCCACCAAGCAGCTGGCCCAAAGTCTGCTAGTGACTGGCTTTGCCTACGATCGCCGTGAAACCCCCGACAACAACTACGCCGAATTTTGCCACCTCACCCACCTCACCCAAGGGGTACGTCGGGGTGGATCCGCTGCCATCGACCTGGCCTATGTTGCCTGTGGCCGCCTCGACGGCTACTGGGAACGGGGCCTTTCGCCTTGGGATATTGCCGCCGGTATTGCTCTGGTACGCGAGGCGGGCGGACAGGTGACCGCTTACGATGGCAGTACGTTGGAAGTAATGAGTGGTCGTCTACTGGCCACCAATGGCCATATTCACTCGGTTATGAGCCATACGCTGGGGCAGATTAAACCCTTAACTCTACCGCTCTTAGATCTACCTACCTAAGCTCGGAGCCAGCATCTAGTCAGCGCCAAACTCAATAAAACGCCATCGAGATGGTTAAACTTAGTTTGGCTGAGTACAGTAAGAACATTTAACTCAGTGATTTAACTTGTGTCTTATGTCCCCTGAGCCATCCCTCGGGTAAGCGACCATGAAACCAGATCAAGGGCTGTTTCAATTTGACTTTGACGACCATCATGCAGTGTTGGGGGTTCCCATTACCGCCGATGCTAAGGCCGTGCGCAAGCGTTACCTAGCGATTGCCCGCAAGCTGCATCCCGACAGTTTGTCCGGGGCGACCGCCACGCAGGCCCAGCAGGCCAGCGACGTGCTTTCGAAACTGGTCAACCCCGCCTACGAAGCCCTCAGCCAAGAGAAATCGAGTACTGAGCATGCGCTGGTGCTCAAGCTCAAGGGACAATCTCTACGCCAAACTGGCACAGCACCGCCGGTGACCTCAGCCCTAGCTCAAGATTTGCTCAAAGCGGCCCACATCGACGCCGCCTATCGCCAGGCGGTCAGCGGCCTGGCCGAGCGTCAGTTTGACCAGCTAGAGGTAGTCTCTAAGGTGATGGGCGAACTGAGCGAACTCAATCTGGTTTATCTGTACCGCAGTAGTGCTAGCGATCGCACTTCCAGCAGCCAGCCGGCCCGCCAGACACAGGCTCGGCCCAATACTCCGACAACGACGGCATCGCCGCTCCCTCGACAAAACCAGGCCGCCATTTTAGACAGCTATATCAACCGTGCCCAGGAATACGAGCAAAACAAAGACTATAGCCGCGCCATTCTAGAGCTGCGAGAGGCGGTTAAAACTTATCCGCACAATGGTGCCTGCCACAGCTACCTTGCCATGCTTTACTTCAAGGCTGGCCAGAGCACTATGGCCCGTATTCATGCCAAGCGCGCCCTCGAGATCAACCCTAATGATGAGCGGGCTAGCCAAATACAGGCCCGCGTCGACAAAGCCAGCGGCGGATCAACCACGGGCTCAGCTAAGCCCTCCACCGCCAAGGGCGCTAACCCCAAGACCTCTGACCCCAAATCCTCTGATCGGGGCGGCGGTTTCTTTGGACTATTTGGAGGCAAGAAAAAATGATGACCTACCAACCTCCTACCGGAGCCCGTGACCTACTCCCCCTCGATGTTGCCCAAAAACACTGGATTGAAAATCGCCTAGAACAGGTCTTTCAGCGCTGGGGTTATCACCGCATTATTACCTCGACGGTAGAGCGCATGGACACGCTGATGGCCGGCGGTGCCATTGACCAGGCAGCGGTGATCGAACTTCAGCCCTCCGGGGGCATGCACCTGGGGCTGCGGCCGGAGCTCACTGCGTCCATTGCCCGCACCGCCGTGACCCGCCTGGCGCGGGTTACCTATCCCCAGCGGCTGTACTACAACGCCAACGTGTTTCGCCAAGCCGCCACGGGCAGTCACGGCGGCCAACAAGAGTTTTACCAGGCTGGAGTTGAGCTCTTAGGCGCAGGAGCAACCGTAGCCGATGCCGAGATGCTGCTGCTGCTCCTAGACAGCCTACAAAACCTTCACCTCGACGGCTGGTGCCTGATTTTAGGCGATGCCCAACTGACTCAGGCCCTGCTCACGCCCTTTGCCCCCGAGCAGCGTCAGCCTGTACGTCAGGCCCTGGCCGCCCTTGACCGGGTGGCCCTAGAGGGGCTCGACCTGCCCCCAGATCTGCGCCAACACGCCCTCGCCCTGCTGGACTTGCGGGGTCACCCTGAGGATGTGCTGCAATCGTTAGGGCAATTGCCCTTAGAAGCCGACACCCAAACGGCTGTAGAGCGCCTTAAGTCTTTGGTGGCCATGGTGCGGGAGGTGACTAAATCTCAGGCGATCGCCCTCACCTTAGACCTCAGCCTCATTCAACCCTTTGACTATTACACTGGCCTAGTGTTTGAGGTAGTCAGCGGTCCTGAGCAAGGGTGCCAGGTTTTGGGCCAAGGGGGCCGCTACGACCACTTACTAGCCGTATTTCAAGGGCAGGGCGAGGGCTTTCCCGGCATTGGGTTTGTGTTGAATATTGAGGCGCTGCATCAGGTGCTGCTGCCCACCGGACATCTGCCCCAAGATACGCCCCCCAGCGACTGGCTGGTAGTACCCACTGTGCCGCAGGCCGCCGCCGCCGCCTTTACCTACGCCCAAACGCTGCGAGCCTCTGCTAGTGTAGTGCGCGCTGAGGTCCACCTGGCCCCAGACGAACCGGCTGCGGCCACCCGTGACCTGGCTCGCCAGCGCCGTATTAGCCGCATCGCCTGGATTAGTCCCGACGGGTTGCCAGATATTGAAGCCCTGCACTAACGTGAGGGATGGTTGCCGCCCCGGCTAAGTTCCCCCTGGGGAAAGGCGTAACGGGTAGGGGCAACCTAACCGTTCTATGCCCCTAAGGAGAGATTGTGGCCCACACCATTGTGACTAACGTCTGTGAAGGAGTCGCCGACTGCGTCGATGCTTGCCCAGTCGCCTGCATTCACGAAGGCCCCGGCAAAAATACCAAGGGCACTGACTGGTACTGGATCGACTTTTCGACCTGTATTGACTGTGGCATTTGCCTTCAAGTGTGCCCAGTTGAAGGGGCTATTTTGCCCGAGGAACAACCTGACTTGCAAAACACTCCTGCGTAGTCTGGTCTAGCCTAGGGATTGACCTGGCCATTCACCAACCGGGGTGGCAGTTGCTATACTGGCACCTCAAACCAGCGTTGTAGCCCACCCGTTTGCTGTGGGCGAAGCCCTAGGCTAAATCTCAAGATTGTCTGTGCTATGGCCAAAGTTAGCCTGCGAAGTCGGCTGTTTCTATCTCACCTGGCGGTGATGGGAATCGGCATTTTGACCCTGGCCATTATTGGGCGGCTCTACACGCCCCGTCTCTTTGTCATTTCCCTAGAGCGTTACGAGAATGGGGTGCTGAGTGTACAGCGCCGCACTCAGCTGGTAAAGGGGTTTGAAGCCGCCTGGAGCCGAGGCATGCTGTGGGCAATTTTAGTCGGAGGCAGCACGTCCGGGGGGCTCAGTTACCTAGTATCGCGACGGATTATTCGCCCCCTTGACCAGATGACCGAGGTGACGCGATCGTTTGCAGCGGGCCATCTCAATGAGCGCGTACCACCCTCAGAGATTTTAGAAATTCAGCGGTTAGCTAGCAGCTTTAACCGCATGGCAGCAGACCTGGAAGGCGTAGAAGAACACCGCCGCGAGCTAATTGGTGATTTGACCCACGAGTTGCGCACCCCGCTCACCATCATCCATGGCTATCTGGAGGGGTTGGCCGACGGCACTGTCACTCCAGAACCCGAGCTTTACCAGCGACTAGCCGGAGAGACGACGCGCCTGCAACGACTGGTTAACGACCTCCAAGAACTGTCAAAGCTGGAGGCGGGTTACCTGCCCATTCAAGCCCAATCAGTGAATTTGTGTCCTCTGTTGACCGCTCTGGTGCGGCCCTTTGCCGATCAGTTTGTCAGCACCGATCGCGTCGTGATTACCCTGCAGTGCGAGCCCGACCTGCCGCTAGCCTACGCTGATCCCAGCCGTATTGAGCAAATTGTGATCAACCTGCTGGGCAACGCCCTGCGCTACACCGAGAAAGGAGCGGTAACCGTGAATGCCTGGGCCCAAACCGGTCGAATTTATGTCAGCGTGGCGGACACCGGCATTGGCATTGCGGAGGAAGATGTACCCTACGTCTTTGAGCGGTTTTGGCGGGCCGATCGCTCCCGTAACCGCAGCTCTGGTGGTACCGGCTTGGGCCTAACCATCTGCCGCCGCCTAGTGGAGGTGCAGGGAGGCAAAATTGAGGTTAAGAGCGAGATCGGTCAGGGAAGTGAGTTTACCTTTTGGCTGCCCCAGGCCAAGAGCAGTTAATACCGAATCCGACTGCCATACACCCGATACCCAACCGGTCAACCTGTAGGGGCGTTGGCATAGCCTGGCCGCAGGCCTTACCGCCGTTCGCCCAAAGGACTGATCCACCAACTTGAGTCCAGAGTTCTAGAGCGTTGGGGGTGGCGTGAGCAGAGTTTGGCGAATTCTGTGGGACTGCTTGCGATCGCACCGTACCTCCAGCAGCCGCACCCCGCGCTCGGGCAGGCTACTCACGCTAGATTCTAACTGTGCCCAGGTTTCGACTCGCTCGTAGCTCACTCCATAGGCCGCACAAAGGCGGTTGAGGTCTACGGTTTGAGGGGTGGCAAAGAACTCTTCAAACCAGGTTGCTTCGGGGGTATCCAGGGTAGCAATGGGTAAACGCTCAAAGATACCTCCTCCCCGATTATTGACCACCACCACGGTTAGGTGCCCCCGCAGACGGGGGACACTGAGCCAGCCATTGGTATCGTGCAGCAGCGCCAGATCGCCCGTCAGGAGCACCGTGGGAGGGCCACCGTGGGCCATGCCTAGGGCCGTCGAGAGGGTGCCATCAATGCCGTTAGCGCCCCGGTTGCAATAGGGACGAATGCCGCGATCGCCCGGTGGCCAAAACCATTCCACATCGCGGATCGGCATACTGTTGGCAATCATCAGCGGAGTATCTGACGGCAGGCAGCGGGCCAGTAGCCAGGGCACCTTGCCCTCAAAAGGGTAGGCCACCGCCGCCAAGGTCGTGTCTAAATGGGCGCGTAGGGTCGCCTCTAGGGTCAACCACTGCTCGCGGTAGGGGGTCGCCAGCATCGACTCAGCGGGAGGCAGCGCCCGCGTCAGCGCCTCTAGGGTCAAGGGCACCACTGTGGTCGGGCCATGGAGAGGGTCGAGATTTGTGCCTGCGGCATCCACCACCCAACGACGGGGCTGAGTGGATTGTAACCAAGCACGCAGCCGTTTACTGGTCGGCAGGGCACCCAGCTGAATCACCTGATCTGGCACCAGATCGGCTGCCCAGGTCGGCTGCCCCAGAGCCAGGTCGTAGGTGGTCACTAACCAGGGGTTGAGCGCCGCCCCATTGCGCAGCGGAGACAGCCCCTCGGCCAGCACGGGCCAGCCTAGCGTAGCGGCAAGCGCTGCAACCGCCTTACAGTAAGCCAGTGGATCGACCGGTTGGGCTGGGCCAGCAATGATCAGGCCGCGATCGCACCCTTGCCATGTCTCGAACTCTGGCCAAGTTACCCCCGGCACAGCCCGGGGCACAGGTACAGGCATCGCCGCCAGAAAGTCGTCATTGAGCTTATCCTCTAAAGAGAGCAAAGATATCGCCGAGGCCTCAGCCACAGGAGCTAGGGGGTCGCGAAACGGGCAGTTGAGGTGCACTGGCCCAGCCACAGGATAGAGCGATCGCCCCCAGGCCTGCACCAGGGTTTGCCGCAGGTAGCGCAACATTTCTGTCTCAGCCACTGGCAGCGCCAGCTCCGCATACCAGGTGGGGAAAGTACCAAACAGTCGCTGCTGGTCGATGGTCTGCCCCGAGGCGCAGTCGCGCAGCTCCGGGGGGCGATCGGCCGTCAACACCAGCAGCGGTAAACGGCTTTCTCGGGCTTCAATCACCGCAGGATAGTAGTTGGCCCCAGCGGTGCCAGAAGTGCAGACCAGCGCCACGGGCTGCCCCGTCCGTCGGGCTATGCCCAAAGCAAAAAATGCCGCCGAGCGCTCGTCTAGTACCGGTACAGCCTCAATCTCAGGCTGCATCACCAGGGCCACCGTCAGCGGTGTAGACCGAGAGCCGGGAGAAATCACCGCTGTTTTGAGCCCCAACCGAGCCAAGGTAGTCGCCAGTACCGAGGCCCACAGAGTATTGGTATTGCGAAAATCAAAGGTCATAGCTTAAAAACAGGGGCAGGTAGCCTACACCAGCGACTCGCCCAGGGCGCGCAGCTTGAGCTTAATTTCAGCCCATTCGCGATCGGGGTTAGACCCTGCCACAATACCAGCCCCAGCGTAGAGACGCACCCAGGTATCCGCCACTAAGGCCGAGCGAATGCCCACGATAAACTCGCTGTCGCCATTGGCCCCAACCCAGCCCAACGGAGCTGCGTACAAGCCGCGATCAAAGTCTTCAAACCGCAAAATTTGGGCACAGGCCTCTCGGGTAGGTACCCCGGCCACAGCCGGAGTTGGGTGCAGTGCCTCGACAATTTGCAGCGGATGAATATGGCGAGGCACCCTAGCCCACATCGGCGTATGCAAATGCTGAATATTCGAAAGCCGCCGCACCCTGGGCAGAGGTTGATGCTGGGGCCGCAACCCTACCCCTTGCAGCTGTCGCGCCAGGAACTCGACCACCAGCTGGTGTTCGCCCCGTTCCTTTGGGTTGTGCAGCAAACCCTCCGCTAAACGGTCATCCTGCGTAGTGGCCGTTCCCCGCGGGGCCGACCCCGCCAGCGCATCGGTAATCAGCTGCCCCTGGGTAAGACTTAGCAAACGCTCTGGACTGGCCCCCATAAAGGTTTTGCCGTTGCCCTGACCAACCGAAAAAATGTGGCAGTCAGGGTAACGCTGCCGGAGGCGACCTAAAGCCGCTAGGGGCTGAAAAGGTTCGGTACTGCCCCAATCCAGAGCGTGGGCCAGCACAATTTTTTGGACTGGATGCTGGGTCATGTGGCCTAGGGCACGACTGACCGCCGTTCTAAACTGTTGCCCAGCTTCAGCGGCTGGTTGTACCGGCGGCATGGTTGAGGGCAGAGGGTCTCGCCAAGCCAGGGTGCCCAGACGTTCTATAGCCCGTAGCTGATCGGCCAGCGCATCAATCAGGGCAGCGGCATCGGTGGTGGCCGTCACCAGGCGGTTCATGGTTAGCACCCCCTGACACCCTTGGTGCACCAGTTGCCACTCAGGCAACACCACCGTCGCGGCAGGGAATCCAGCCGAATCTCCTTGGGAGTCAGCGAAAAAAGTAAACGCGCAAAAAAACCGAGACCAGTTGGCCCCGCCCGGGGCGATGGCTTCCCCAGATTCGTCATAACAGCGCGTTTTGCCGCGCCACTGCTCAATGAATCGACGCGCTTGGGCAAATCGGTAAGGCCCAGCGGTTTCGTACACCAGGGCCGTCCCAAAGCCAACCACTGACCTCTGAGCCTCAGGGTTTTCGAGGTAGAGGTGGCGATCGCAGCTGGGTGCTAATCGAGACAGCACCAGCAAAGGATCTACAGGCGGAATATCAAAACTCAGAGTCACCAACTGGGGCTGATGACTCTGCCTGGCCTGGCTGAGCCAGCGTTCTAAAAACCGGTACGCCGATTGCAGGGTTTGACCGCGATCGGAGCAGTGGGAAACAGCGGGCATAAACCTTGGAATTTTAAAGCGGTTTGCTTAACGTCATGGAAAACCGGTGGCCAAATTGTGCCAGACCGGTCCGGCGGTTGAGGCCCTAAAACCCAAACTACCAGCACCACGACCCAATCCAACCTGGCCCTTGAGCCTAGGATCTGGCCCCCAGGGAGATCAAACAGAGGGCTGAAAAGTGCTCCAGTTAAGCCACTCAGCCCCCTAACCAGTATCCTTACTCGTAGCATATTCAGTTGTAGCCTAGCCACTTGAGCGTCAGTCGTTCACGCAGCTTAATAGTGAGTGCCGGTGCGGCGATGGTGAATAGCCGTTTTAGCGTTACCATCAAGCACGCGTCCAGCCTCCACGGTGGCGTACACCAGCCAGTGATCACCGCACTCCATCCGCTGAGCGACAGTGCACTCCAGGTAGGCGATCGCCTCAGCCAAAATCGGCGCACCGTTCTCCGCCACATCGATCTCTAGATCGGCAAAGCGGTCTTCGCCGGGGGCAAAGGGCTTCAAAAAATGCTTCATCGGTCCTAGATGACGACCCTCCGCTAAAATATTCAGCACAAAGGAGCTGCCGGGATACAACAACGACTCGATCGCCCGATCTTTGGCCACCGCCACCGTAAAGCCTGGGGGCGTAAACGAGGCTTGAGACACCCAGGACGCCAGCATGGCACTTGACACCTCACCTTGGCGAGCCGTCACAATACACAGCGCCCCCACAATTCGCCCCACCGCCTGTTCTACTGCCGAGGCCGGGGTGCGGGGCTGCTTAGCCCGCTTAGCCTTTTTCAAGCCTTGGGCAAAGTCTGTACCCACTTCTTCACAGTATTTAAGCGTGACATCGGTGGGCTTAAACTTGACCCGAATAGGCTCAAAGGCCAGGCTATAGCCCCCATCTTTGAGCTTGCTCTCCAGCAGGTCAATCGCCTCACCGCTCCAGCCAAAGGAGCCAAACACTCCGGCCGGTTGGGCCTTAGAGGCAGTTGACAGCACAATGCCTAGGGCCGTCTGCATTGGGGTGGGCGCATGGCCACCGAGAGTCGGTGACCCCATTAAAAATCCAGCGGAGTTTTCTACCGCCTCTTTAATATCGTCAGGGCTCGCTTGCTCAGCATTAATGGCCTCCACCGCTACCCCTGACTTGGTGATACCCCGGGCAAGCGCCTGGGCAATGGTGGCTGTATTCCCGTAGGCTGAAGCGTAGATTAGTGCCACCGAGAGGTCTTGAGCCGTTTGGGCCTCACTCCAGTCGCGATAGCTCTGAAATAGCTCATGGGGACTGTAACGCACCACCGGCCCATGGCCCGGCGCAATGATCTGAAAGGACAACGCCGCCAGCCTGCCCAAGGCTCCTTGTACCTGTCGGGTGCTAGCTGCAAACAGGCAATCAAAATAGTAGCGCCGATCTTCTAACAGATCGGTCCAGCTCAGATCAAAGACCGATTCATCACAGCGGTGCGCCCCAAAAAACTTATCGGTGTACAGCACCCTAGAGTAGGGGTCAAAGGTGGATAGCCCACCAGGATAGCGGGGCGTAGGAATCAGTTCAAAGGTTAGATGATGCCCCTGCCCCAGATCTAGACTGTCTTCGCCACTGCGTATCACCCGCAGCCGAGGCGAGGCATCGGGCAGCAAATCTCTCAGAGCCAGAGCCGCTGGATTAGAGCATACTACTGTCACTTCTGGCAATCGCTTCAGCAAGATCTTTAAGGTCTCAACCCGGTTGGGGTTAATGTGCCCCAGAATAATGTAGTTGAGCTGATATAAGTCGATATGCCGCTCTAGGGCCGCTAAAAACACCTCATTAAAGGATTCGCCAGGGGGATCGATCAGGGCTGTGCGATCGCCCTGGATGAGATAGCTGTTGGCGGTAGTACCTCGTTCTAGAGCGTACTCAATTTCAAAGCGTAGACGGTTCCAACTGCGGCAGCGCAGCACAGTCGTGCCAGCCGCCATGGCATAAAGCTGAACATCGCGAGGAAGGAAGGTCATGGGCAACGGTGACAGAAGGATTTGAGCGCCGCGTGGGTAACCTGTACGAAGTCAGGCGCGCCCTTAGCTCAAGCTAAGGGTACGGAACAGAGCAGGGGGCCTCTGCTGCAATTCTAGAGGATTGAGGCCAGCATCTTGTCGACAACTGCCATAGACACCTAAGCCTCCGTGGGCTACGGCGTACACTCAAGCAGCTTTACAGAGGTATTCAGCTTTTGTGAACTCTAACCATAATCTCCGTGATTTCTCGCACCCTACCCTAGGATGAACAAGATTACTCAGATACGGATATAGCGGTTTCCACACCTAACGTAAGCTTTGCCTTTGGTGTCATTCGGCAAGGGATATTTTATGAATATACAGCGTAGTTATACGGAAATAACTGGTCGTTTTTATCACACTCAGTTAGCGTGTAACAACAAATGCATCTGCCCGAGCGAATGGGCCATCGAGAGTTGATGTGTGGAGTTGGATGCGGGCCCTTAGACCGCTCCAGCGCAGGTTAATGACTATCTCTCTGGTTCTTGAGGTTGGATAATTCTATGGAGTTACAGTCTACTGGACAGTTTTTTACGCCAGGTAGCAACAGAGCCACAGAGGAGTTGATAGACGCCAGTGGTTTACAGCCCGAGGTAAGCTCAATTTCCTCAGAAGTACTAGTAGAAGTACTACCAGGCGAGACCAGCTCCGCGCCAAAACAGTCGGTGCCTGCCGAAGATGTGCAGCAGCTTTACCGCCAGTTTCGCAAGGCTGCCCTTGAGTCTACGGCGCGAGAACTGCGTAAGCAGCAGGCGCAGCGTATTCAGGGTCAAGTCGAAATTCTCAACATTCCCATCGACAATATTTCAGTTAGCGATTTTTTGAGTCAGCTCAAGCAGGGTGTGGTCTTCACCCCCAACGTCGATCACCTGATGAAACTTCAGAAAGACGTGGACTTTGTCAAGGCCTATAGTAAGGCTGACTATCGCGTCTGCGACAGCCAGGTTCTGATGTTTGCCTCCAAGTTTCTGGGGACACCGATCAAAGCCAAGATTTCTGGTTCAGATCTGTTTCCCATGTTCTGTGAGCATCACCGTCACAATGAGGCCATCAAGATCTTTCTCATGGGTGGGGCTGAAGGGGTAGCTGACCAGGCGCTGGCCCGGATCAATGCCCGCATTGGCCGGGAGATTGTGGTGCAGGCCCACTCCCCATCCTTTGGCTTTGAAAAGGACGAGGCTGAGTGCGATCGCATTCTAGAGATGATCCGCCAGTCACCGGCCAACGTTCTAGTCGTGGGTGTGGGTGCCCCAAAACAGGAAAAGTGGATCGCTAAGTACCGCGATCACCTGCCCAACATTGATATCTTTCTGGCCGTCGGGGCTGCCATTGACTTTGAGGCGGGCAATAAGCCCCGTGCCCCTCAGTTGATCAGCGATTTGGGCTTAGAGTGGCTTTACCGCTTGAGCACCGAGCCGGGCCGGTTATGGAAACGCTATCTGTTAGACGATTTTCCCTTCCTCTGGTTAGTAGGTCGAGAGCGCCTAGCCCGCCTGTTACGCAAGCCAGCCGCTGAGGACACCTACAAATAGGTCAGGTAGAAACCATAGATGGGCAACGACCAAACCGGTGTCCAGCGGCCCTGCTAGCCAACGAGGTCGTAGTCGAAACTTTAAGTAGAACGTTCTGAATAGCAGAAAGTGTGGCACCTTAAAGAGGTTTGCTGCGATGGAGCACTATGGTTCCTGTGTCAGTGGGCGGTGTTGCCCAAACGGCTCTTTTTACCGATCACTTACTGGCCTACTACCGCCAGCTGATTGATGCGCAGCTAACGGTAATCGACGTCGAAACGACCGGGTCTCGCCCCCACGAAGCCAGGGTAATCGAGATCGCCGTGGTGCAGGGATCGCGCCAGGCAGGCATTACCTACGAGACTACGTTTTTGGTCAATGCCCAAGTGCGAGTTCCCCAGACGATCACTCGACTGACGGGCATTACTACCGCCATGGTTGAACAGGGCACCGCCGCCGATATTGTGTGGCAGACTCTGCGATCGCCCCTTGATCGGGGGGTGCTCACCGGCCACAATCTGGCCTTTGACTACAGCTTTGTTCAGTCAGAATATCAGCGGCTGGGCCAGGGGTTTGAGCGCCCCCCTGATCAGCGGTTTTGTACGGTCATTTTATCGCGGCTGCTGCTGGCAGAGTTGCCCTCGCGTAGTTTGCCTCAGCTAGTGCGCCATTTTGGCTTTGACGTCGGGCGATCGCACCGCGCCCTAGCCGATACCCAAGCTTGCTGGCTGCTGACCAACCTGCTGCTCGATCGCCTGGCCGAAACCTCCGACGATGCGCTACGCCACCAGTTTGCTCAGCAGTGGGTACCCCTGCGCGAGGCGGTTAAAGTCTTTAATTGCACCAGAGTAGAGCTACAGCAGCAGCTCGATGCCCGGGGCTGCGATCGGCGTACATCGCGGCGCGGCAACCGCCACTTGTATCGCCGAGGCGACCTTGAAGCCCTCTACCAGGAGCTGTACCCACCGCAGCTATCGTTGAACCGGGGTTCTTGATGGGCACCTAGCGCCGTAGTCACGGGCGTTAGAACAGGCGGCAAGGGAGTGATCTTAGGCCACTGGGGTGCGATCGCGCTGCAACTGCTGAATGCGATCTAAGCTGCCCACCGGGATGGCATTGATGAGCGCCTGAGTGTAGGCGGTTTGGGGCTGGCGGTAGACCTGCTCGGCAGGGCCAATTTCTTCGACTCGGCCCTGGTTCATCACCATAATGCGATCGCTCATAAACTTCACTACCGCCAGATCGTGGGAGATGAAGATGTAGGTGAGGTTAAACTCGGCCTGTAGCTCTTTGAGCAGGTTCAGCACCTGGGCCTGCACCGATACATCGAGGGCCGACACCGATTCGTCGCAGATGATGAACTTGGGGTTGAGGGCCAGAGCGCGGGCAATACAGACGCGCTGCCGCTGCCCGCCCGAAAATTCGTGGGGGTAGCGGTTGATGCAGCTGGTGGGTAAGCCGACGCGATCGAGCAGGTAAGCAACCCGTTCCTGCCGATTGCGCCGACTTTTGATCACCCCATGGATTTTGAGGGGTTCTGCGATCGCGGCCCCGATGCTCATGCGCGGGTCGAGGGAGCTGTAGGGATCTTGAAAGACAATTTGCATATCGCGGCGCAGTTGCCGGAGCGGTGACGCCCCCAGACTCAGCACATCGCGCCCTTCAAACCAGATTTTGCCACCCATGGCAGGCACCAGGCGCAGCAGGGCTCGCCCCAGGGTGGTTTTACCACAGCCCGACTCACCCACCAGGCCAAAGGTTTCGCCCTTTTGAATTTGAAACGACACATCCTGCACCGCCATCACATGGCGACGAGTTTTGCCAAACACCCCCCGCACCGGATAGCCCACCTGGAGATTTTCCACCGCCAACAGGGGACCGTTGGCAGCCAGAGCCTGCGATCGGGTGGTCAGTTCGGCTTCGGTGAGGGGCGCAAAGCGAGACTGAGCTTCAGCATCGAGCACTCGCTCCCGAATCACCGGGCTAGGCATGGCTACGGGCTGGCCGCCGTTAGCGGCGGCAGCGTTGATTTCGGTGCCCCCTAGCTCAACGGCCATGAAGTCGGCCACCGTTGGCAGTAGGCGTAGCCGTTGATGGGGCTGGGGGCGGCAGGCCAACAGCCCCTTGGTATAGGGGTGCTGGGGCTGAGAAAAAATATCCCACACTGGGCCAGTCTCGACAATTTTGCCCTGGTACATCACGGCCACCTGGTCAGCGATCTCAGCAATGATGCCCAGATCGTGAGTAATAAAGATTAGGGACATGCCGCGGCGATCGCGCAGTTCCCGCAGCAGATCGAGAATCGTGGCCTGCACCGTCACATCCAGCGCCGTAGTGGGCTCGTCGGCAATCAGCAAGGCCGGGTTGCAGGAGATTGCCATGGCGATCATGACCCGCTGAATTTGCCCGCCCGACAGCTCGTGGGGATAGCGATCGAGAATAGCCTGCTGGCGGCGATCGACTTCGGCCTGTAGTGAGTCCTGATCTAGATGAGGCTTTTCGGCCTGAATAGTGATCCGCAGGCTATCGTCAGCGGGCAGCAGCTTGACCTCTTTTAGGCGATCGATCGCCTGTTGACAAGCCGCTTCCTTAGAAATAGTTTGGTGCTGACGAATGGCCTCCACCATCTGAAACCCTATGGTATACACCGGGTTCAGTGAACTCATCGGCTCCTGAAAAATCATCGAAACCTGACCACCCCGGTAGCCCTGCATCTGGGTTTCGCTCAGGGTACGCAGATCGATTGCCCCAGCCGGCGCTTTTGCCCCGCCAGCTCCACCGTTAAACCAGATTTCGCCATTGACCACCCGACCCGGCGGGCAAGGTACCAACCCCATCACCGCCAACGATGTCACCGATTTCCCCGATCCCGACTCCCCCACAATTCCTAAGGTCTGCCCCCGCTGCACCTGAAACGAAATATCGTCTACGGCCTGAATAGGCTGGTTATCGACTTCAAACTGAACCGTGAGGTGCTTAACGTCGAGGATGGTATCGCTCATTGGGTTCTAACAGGCGGACGTTCAGGGCAGGTAATCTACGCAACTTAACCCAGCGCCAACTTAGAAGTTACCTCCAAGTCCACACTGAACCAGTCGCGCGAAGGCGTCAATTAATCTCGTTAATGGATCATAGTAGATGAATCATAACAACATCCCCCCCGCCGGTTTCGTTTGTTCCAAACCAACCCATGCTGAATCTTGCGATCGCCATTTTGATCATGCTCCTCGGTTCGGCGCTGTGCTCAGGGACCGAAACCGCCCTACTCTCGGTTCCCCTGCTTAAGGCGCGGCAGCTGGCTCAGTCTAAACGGCCTGCCGCACTCGCCCTCTATACTATTCGGCAAAAAATTAATCGCCCCGTTGCCACCATCGTTATTCTCAACAATCTTTTTAATATCGTCGGCAGTATTGTGATCGGCGGCATTGCCGCCAGAACCTTTGGCGATGCGCTGTTGGGCCTATTTTCAGGGGTGCTCACTTTCCTGGTCATTCTCGTGGGCGAAATCCTACCAAAAACCTTGGGAGAACGCTACGCCATTACCATTGCCCTCATGGTGGCCATACCCGTGCGCACCCTCACCTGGGCGTTTACGCCGGTAGTGTGGCTGCTCGAAAAAATCACTAACCCCTTTATGGTTTCTGGCCAACTCCCCATCACCAATGAGGCCGAGATCAAGCTCATGGCTGCCATTGGCCACCAGGAGGGCATTATCGAAGCCGACGAAGCCGAGATGATTCGCCGGGTGTTTCGCCTCAACGATATGAAATCGGTCAACATCATGACGCCTCGGGTCGCCATTACCCACCTGCCCGGCGATCTGACCATTGCCGCAGCCCAAGAGCAAATCCTCAGCTCCCAGCACAGCCGCATTTTAGTAATTGACAACGATATTGATCGCATTGTAGGGCTGGTGCTCAAAAACGAGCTGCTTACCGCCCTCATTCGCGGCCAGGGCCATCAGTTGCTCAGCCAGGTCGCCCGCCCGGTGCGCTTTGTAGCCGAAAGCGAACGAGCCGACAAACTGCTGCAAGACTTTCAAACCGCCCGCGAACACCTAGCGGTGGTGGTAGACGAGTACGGCGGTGTGTCTGGCGTGGTTACCCTCGAAGACGCCCTCGAAGTGCTCACCGGAGAAATTGTCGATGAGACCGACTTGAGCATTGACCTTCAAAAAATGGCCCGCCAGCGCGGACGGCAAATTTTACGCACCCGTGGCTTTAACTGGCCCGCAGAGCGCTAACCCTTGAGGCAACCGTGAGTGCCTAGCCCACAGCGACCCTACAGAAACCGCTCAAAATTTTGTTTTGCTAGAGAAATTTCTTGCAGAAATTTCTTTTTCAAGCCTTAACAAGAGCGCCCATCTCTGCACTGTTAACTATCATTTCAAAGCCAAAGAACAGCCCCTAGAGGATTTATATTGAATGTGGAGCCAGCAAGGCTCCCCTGGCAGGTAAAACAGCCAAGTCCACACAGAAAAAGGAGTGAAGCTGCTGTTAGTTTTACATCTGTCTCGTTTAACCAGCAACACCCAAGACTTAATTCAACCCTTCCTTAAGTAGGCAAATGGGAGCTTTAAGGACAAAAATAGTTCCTCACTGAGGCCACAGTTTTGTTCTTCATCTCCAAACAGGCTAAACAAGATGCAGGAAGTTCTTTGGATATTAGCTTGGGTGTTGTTGTGTTTAACCAACGCCTATAATTACAAGTCATCATAATATTCTAAGTTGCCGCTTTCTAATCAGTAATTAGGACGACTAAGATATCAACTTTTTTATACACCTAAAGCAATTATCAATTCCACAGCTGCGGAAGGAAGCATCGGTTTGCTAAAGTCGGGGAGGTAATCGTTCCTCCTAGCCATTTCCTATGGTGTATTCCCCCGAGGTCGGGTTTGCCCCCGGCGACCTGTGGAGCAAAATTCAGCGGCAAACTCGCCATGCCCTAGACTACGGTGCCCTACAACCCATCGATACCCGCTATGAGTTTGTGGAGCAGGGGGGAATGCGGTTTCTGGTGAGGATTTTGGCCAACCTGGTGCGCAAAGAGAAAGCCGATCTGGCCCAGCGGGCTAGTGGTGCTGCGGGCAAACCCTTTAATCCGTTTTTGCCCTACGACCCTGACCTGTTCGTAGCCGACCTATCGACCACTCACCTCTGCCTGCTGAATAAATATAATGTGGTCGATCATCACATTTTGATCATTACTCGCGCCTTTGAAGACCAAGACACTTGGCTCACTTTGGCTGATTTTGAGGCCCTAGCCACAGCCATGGCCGAGATCGATGGTTTGGCCTTTTACAATGGCGGGCGGCGGGCTGGTGCCAGTCAGCGGCACAAACATCTACAACTGGTACCACCGCCGCTGTGCCCCGATCGCAGCCCCCTGCCCCTAGACACCATCGTCACCACCCTGGCCCCGAGCCTCGGCAGGCCGGTGTCGTCTCCCCTGTTGCCCTTTCGCCACGCAATTTTGCCCCTAGACGCTGAGTCTGGCCCCCAGGGAGACACTATGCTGAGCACCTACCGCAGCCTGCTTGAGCACCTAGGGGCCAAGTGGGAGCAATCGCCCCAAACCTTGCCCTACAACCTGCTGGTCACCCGCACCTGGATGATGGCCGTGGCCCGTCAGCAGGAGAGTTACCAATCGATTCCGGTAAACTCGCTGGGGTTTGCTGGATCGCTGCTGGTCAAAGACCCAGCGCAATTGGCGCTGCTTAAATCGATGGGGCCGATGACTGTGCTCAAACATGTAGCCTGCAGCGAGTTTTAGCCCATTTTCAGCAGAAATCGGTACACTGGTCGGTAGAACAGGCTTACTCGACCTTTAGTCTCTCTGGGGGCTGTCCGTGCCGTCGATCATTGGAATTCTGGCGTTAATCATCATTGGCTATACCGTTGGCTCAGTACGCATTATCAACCAGGGTACTGAGGCCCTAGTCGAGCGACTGGGGCGCTACAACCGCAAACTTAAGCCAGGCTTAAATTTCATTGTGCCCGTGCTCGACTACATCGTGCTGCGAGACAGTGTGCGCGAACAAATTCTTGATGTGGCCAAGCAAGGGGCCATTACCCGCGACAACGTGTCGCTAGAGGTAGATGCGGTGGTGTACTGGCGCATTTTAGAGCTAGAGCTGACCTACTACGCCATTGAAAATGTCGAGCAGGGCATTGAAGAACTGGTAACGACTACCCTGCGATCGGAAATCGGCAAGATGGAGTTTGAGAAGACCTTTTCCTCCCGCGATGAATTGAACCGAGCCCTGCTCTCCCAACTCGATGAAGCCACTGAGCCCTGGGGGGTCAAAGTCACACGGGTTGAAGTGCAAGAAATTATTCCTCCCGAAGAGGTGAGGCGATCGATGCAGTTGCAGCAGGCGGCAGAGCTGAAAAGCCGGGCCATGGTGCTCGAAGCCCAGGGCGAGCAGGAAGCTGCCATTAAACGGGCCGAGGCCACGGTGCAGTCGATTCAAATGCTGTCTAAGGCCTTGGCCGATCGCAGCGACACTGGCGAGATTCTCAACTATCTGCTAGCTCAGAGCTACGTGGAAGCCAACCAAAAGCTTGGGGAGAGCGACAACTCCAAAGTGGTCTTTATGGATCCAAAAATGTTGACGGAAGGACTCGTAGATCTAATGCGCACCAACACGACCACCCCCAAGCCCAGCACCGACCCCGATAACTTCCCCAGCCGTCACCGTCGCTAGGGATTGCGATTAGAAACTGTTCAATAGCCTACAACTCTCTTGTAGAGGGTGATTGGTCAGGCTTTACAAACGTGAGCAACGTATCTCCTCAAGCATAAGCAGGATCGCCGAGTACCCAGCCTTACAGTCAGCGCGAAGAGAAGCCAGTAGAATAAAAGACTGTGCCTTCTTTGCTGCCATGGCTGTTACCCCTCTATCTACCACCGATGATTCATCTCGGTCGATTCCTGCGACGTTAGCAGCAGCCAACTCGCCCCTACTGGGTCAATCTCTGGAAGAGCTGACCGCGTGGGTGCAGGCCCAGGGGCAGCCCAGCTATCGGGGCAAGCAGCTGTACCAATGGCTATATCATCAGGGGGCGCGATCGCTCCAAGATATCACCGTATTTCCCAAGGCCTGGCGACAGGCGATGGAGTCGGTTGATGTGGGCCGCTCGACCCTGCACCATCGGGTTGTCGCCAGCGACGGCACCGTGAAATATCTGCTCAAGCTGCGCGATGACCAAGTGATTGAAACCGTGGGTATTCCATCGGCTAAGCGGCTGACGGTGTGCGTGTCATCCCAGGTGGGTTGCCCCATGGCCTGTGACTTTTGCGCTACGGGTAAAGGGGGCTTTATTCGCAACTTAGACGTTCACGAGATCGTCGATCAGGTCCTGACGGTGCAGGAAGACTTTGGTCAGCGGGTAAGCAACATCGTGTTTATGGGCATGGGCGAACCGCTGCTCAACAGCACCAACGTCGTAGCCGCTATCCGCTGCCTCAACCGCGATGTGGGCATTGGCCAACGCGCCATCACCCTATCTACGGTGGGCGTGCCGGGCCGCATTCGTGCCCTGGCTGCAGAACAGCTTCAGGTAACCCTAGCGGTGAGCCTGCACGCCTCCAACCAACCCCAGCGGCTTCAGCTCATTCCCAGTGCCGGGGCCTACCCCCTAGAGGTGCTGCTCGATGAGTGCCGCGAGTACGTGCAGCTCACCGGTCGGCGGGTGACCTTTGAGTATATTTTGCTGGCCGGGCTCAACGACCAGCCCACCAACGCCACTGAGTTGACCCAGCACCTGCGCGGCTTTCAGAGCCACGTCAACCTAATTCCTTACAACCCCATTGACGAGGCCGACTACCAGCGCCCCAGCGAGGCCAGCATTCGCAGTTTTGTCGCCGAACTCGAGCACCGCCGCATTGCCGTTACCGTGCGCTACTCGCGAGGGCTAGAGGAAAATGCCGCCTGTGGCCAGCTGCGGGCGTCTCGCCAGTAGGTCTAGGCCAAGAGGGAGATCTCGTCCAAATTGGTGGGGTTGCCCCCCTCTGAGCGCAACGGTTTTTGTTAAGTTAATGACACATAGGGCTCTGCCATTCTCATAAAGGGATGGGCAGAGCTTTCCTGACCTTATGATTATTTTCCTGGAATGGCTCTAGCTCCTCTGCCGCTACTAACGCCCCTCAAGGCCACCCCGCTGGATGTCTCTCATTGGCTGCTCACCCTGTCGCGGGTGCGGGTGTCGGTGCACGGCCAAGACCGGCTGCCGCCTCACCAGCCCATGGTTGTGGTTAGCAACCACCGCAGCATCATGGATGCGCCGCTGCTGATGAGCGTCGTAAATCGCCCAGTGCGGTTTGCCTGTCACCACTACATGAGCCAGGTGCCGGGGTTGAGCAACGTCATCAATGCCCTCGGCTGCCTACCGTTAGATACTCCCGAGAAAGGCCAAACTGCCTTCTTTCGCCGGGCCATGAAAGTGTTAGGGGATGGTGAGTCGGTGGGTATTTTCCCAGAAGGGGCGGCTCCCATGGTGAATCAGACGACCCCGGACAATTTGAATGCATTTCAACGGGGATTTGCCCACTTAGCGTTGCGGGCACCGGTAGAGGAGCTGTTTATCGTACCGGTTGCAATTGCGGCCCATCGGGAAAGCAATAACCCGATGGTGCCCCTGCGGTGGCTGAGCTTTTTTGACGCCTCTGAGCCCCTCTTTCAGCAGCCAGGGTTACATCCAGCGGTATTGTATCAACAGGTAGATGTGCTGATTGGACATCCGGTGCGAGTCGACCATCGCCTGCGATCGCGCTACCGTAGCAAAGGAGCCAGTGCCCTAGCCACTGAGCTAGCCCAGTGCTGTCAAGATGAAATTGCGACTTTACTCAAACAGGGCTTCTATTAAGGGCTGGCTGTTGCTGAACGGTTCATTGCCTGCTGCCCTGCTATTTGTTGATTGCCCATGCCAGAACCTGATGGTCTAAAGCTCTATGCCCCGGCGGGGAAACACCCCCACCGGCCGCTATTCATCTATTTGCCTGGCATGGACGGCAGTGGCGAACTCTTCTCAGCCCAGTGCGATCGCCTCAAGCACCATTTTGACATTCGCTGCCTCGTCCTGCCTAGCGATGACCTATCCTCCTGGGACAGTATGGCCGCTCAGGTGGTGCAGCTGATTGGGCAAGAATCGATTGCCAGGCCGGTTTACCTCTGTGGTGAATCCTTTGGAGCCTGCCTGGCCCTGCGGGTAGTGGCCCTAGCCCCAGCCCTGGCCAGCCATTTAATTTTGGTCAATTCGGCCTCGTCATTTCACCGATTTCCTTGGTTTCACTGGGTAGCTAGCCTAACGACCTGGGTGGCACCGCCGCTCTATCAGGGGTCTACCCTGGGTAGCCTGCCCATGATGGCCGACCTCAGCCGCATGGGCGTCGCCAATCGCGAGGCATTGATTCGAGCCATCGGCACCGTCTCGCAGGCCAGCACCGCCTGGCGGCTGAACCTACTGTCTCAGTTTCGGTTAGAGCCCCTGCGACTGCACCGGGTCAAAGCTCATACCCTGTTAGTGGCCTCTTTGAGCGATCGCCTGCTGCCCTCCCTCGAAGAAGCCCAGCGCCTGGCCACCCTACTGCCCAACCCCCGCATTTACCCCCTACCCCACAGCGGCCATATCAGCCTGCTCGAAGACGGTGTTAACCTCAAAGCCATTCTGTCCGCCGTCGGTTTTCTGCCCCCCGACCAGCACAATAGCCAAGAGCTGGCCTCCGAAGACCCATGTCCAACCCTGATTGCCTAGACAACAGAAGGTTGAGATATCGGTGAATCGGTAGCTCAATCCCTAAAATGAGCAGCAAAATTTGAGATCAGCCGGCATTAGACACAGCTCCTTCAACTCAAACTCTTACGCTCGCACTAACTTCAGCACCGTCACCTCTGGCGGACAACGCACACGGCCTGGGGCATAGCTGCCTAGGCCTCGGTTCACGTACAGTTGGTTGCGCCCTACCCGATGCAAACCCGAGGTCCATTCCCAATGGCGGATTATTTTCAGGCAGTGGCGTTTGCGGTGGGGCAGACCAACGGGCAACCGAGCCAGCACCGACAGCCGCAAAGCCTGACTGAGGGCGGGGGCAGGCCCCAAACCGGGCAGCACGATTTGGCCGCCGTGGGTGTGGCCCGAGAGCTGCAAATCGACCCGCCAGGGGGTTAAAAATTCGGCACTGTCGGGGTTGTGCGAAAGCACCAGTCGGGGGTGAGACGAGGGCAATGCATCGAGCACTTGACGGGCGGCACAAAAATCGCGCGACCAAAAGTCGGCTAGCCCCACCACCGGCAGCTCATCACCTAGGGGAAAGGCCATATCGTTCCAGAGGGTGCGAATGCCGACCTGTTGGAGCGATCGCAGAATCGTATACCGCCCGCCCAGGGTAATGTTGTCGTGGTTGCCGAGCACTGCGATAGTGCCATAGCGACTTTTGAGCTGGCCCAGGCAATCCGCTAGCTCAAAAATAGGAGCCGGATCGTTGGTCACATAGTCACCGGTCAAGGCAATCAAGTCGGGGGCCAACTCGTTGACTTGAGCGATCGCCTGCTGCAACAGCCGAGGCGAGAGCCGCTGCCCATCGTAGTGAAAATCAGACAGCTGCACAATGCGGCACCCCTCCAACCGCTCAGGCAAATTGTGAAGCGAGACTGTCACCATTTCCACAGTCAGGGGGCTAGTGAACAAGGGGCGCATAGAAGATCACGAGACATCATCCGCACGCTAGCTCGTTTACCTCCCCCTTGCCACCAGAGCGAGACTAACTTCAGCAGGCTTTATCAAAACTGGCGATCTAGCTGCCCTCAGCTTTGTTTTCAAACGACCCCATCGATAGGCTAGACCCACCAAGGCTCACGACGCGACGAGGGTATAGCTGGACCAAGCTTTGACGAAAAAATACCCAGCCAGCAGGGCCAGTAGCAGCCGAAACATAATAGTCACCGCCCGGTCAGGCAGGCGGGGCAAATAGCGGGTGCTGACCTGCACACCAATTGCCCCCACCAGCCCCAAAATCAGGCCGGTAGCCAACTGCACATTGCCCGCCTGGGCATGCCATAGACAGGCCCACAGGCCCGTAATCACGATCGCGCCCAAACTGGTCTGCACCGCCGCCTTAATTGGCTCGTGCAGCAGCAAAATTTGTAATGGCACCATGACCACACCGCCGCCTACCCCAAACAGCCCGGCCAAAAACCCAGCCAGACCGCCAATGCCCAGGCGCAGCACCGTCGGCGATAGCCGCTGCGGCACAACCTCCGGCAGCCCAGTTTCGCCGTCGACTTCGGCCCGCGTGGCCTGGCGAATCACCTGCTTTTTTAGCCCAATCAGGTAGATATTGAACAGTAGAAATAGACCAAAAATGGCTAGCAAGGCATGTTCTGGCAGGGCAGTGGCCACGGCTTGCCCCAGATAGGCGGTGACTAGGGCAGGCAGGCCTAGCATCGCAACATGATTGATTTTCAGAAAGCCCATACGCCAGTTTTGCAGGCTACCGACCAAGGCAATCAACGCGACCGCTAGGGTACTCGTGCCTACCGCCTGCACCCCCGACAGGCCTAGGGCCACCATTACGGGCACCATCACCGTGCCCCCCCCAATGCCCAAGAAACCGGCCAGCACCCCCGCCAACAAACCAGCCAGCGCCAAAATTAATCCGGTACCCACGCGTCCTTCCTTTCCCTATCGGGCCGATGCCCCATTATGCGGGCAAAGCGCCCACCTGCATACAGAACAGCACAATAGACTGACCAGCAACCTCAGCATCCCAATCCAATCACCAGGGAGCTAGATGGCGGTGGGTACAGTCAAGCTTGGGCCTGGGCTACAGGGCGCACAGCAGTCTCTGGCCCCAGTAGCGAAATGTAGGGGGTGCGGAAAAATTCTTGGGCAACGGCTTCGGCATCGAGCACCGTCACGGCGGCCACCATGTCTTGAAACTGCTGGTCGTACTCGACCCCCAACCCTAAAATTTCGTACCAGCCCAGCAGTTGAGCAATCTGAGCGTTGGTTTGCTTGCCCAAAGCGTACTGACCCAGCAGTTTGTTTTTGGTCGATTGCAGTTCTTCGTCAGAGAGTAAGCTGGTGCACAGACGCTCAACCTCAAACCGCAGCCCTTCTAGGGCGGTAGCCGTGTTCTCGGGAGCGGTACCAATGTAGGCCACAAACTGCGACAATCCCAGGCGGGTAGGGTAAAAGGCTGACACATCGTAGGCCAAGCCGCGTTTTTCGCGCAGCTCGACAAACAGGCGGCTAGAGAGGCCGTTGCCTAGGTAGGTGTTCAGCAGCTTCAGGGCAGGGTAGGCAGGGTGCTTGACAGAGGCAGCCGAGTAACCCACCATCACAATCGACTGATTGGTTTCTTGGGTGACCACGGAGCAAGTGGGCGCGGTCGTTACGGCCGGTAGGGTGAGGGCTGGGAGTGGCACAGCGGGGACTGACCAGTCGCCCAGGGCCCGCTCAACTTGAGTCAGAGCGGCCTCAGGGGTAATGCGGCCGACGATAGTGACCACCACATTGTCGGGGCGCATGTGCTGGCGGTGAAAGTCCAGCAGGTCTTGCTGGGTGATGGCTTCTACCGTAGTTTCTGTGCCTACGCCGGGAAGAGCGTAGGGGTGATCGCCATACATATCACGGCGCAGCTGGTTGAAGGCTAGGGTAAAGGGCTGCTCCTGCATGGAGCGAATCTGCTGCAGGGTGAGACGGCGCTCTAGGTCAATCTCGTCGAGGGGAAAGCTGGGCTGACGCAGCACAGTGGCGGCCAGGGCAAAAATTTCGGCGAAGTCTGTAGAAACGGTTTTGAGGCTGATCACGCTGTAGTCGGCGGCGGCATCGGTGCCGAGGCTGGCACCGACCGACTCAACGGTTTCAGCGATCGCCATTGATGACAATTTGGCCGTTCCCTTAGTCAGCAATCCCATCAAGAAGCTCACCAGCCCTGCTTGCTGGGGGGTCTCAAAGGCACTGCCAGCTCGAATAAAAATGCGGGCTGAGACAATGTCGGCGACGGAGTTTTCTAAAACGAGAACCGTTAACCCGTTGGCTAAAACAGTGCGGTGTAGGCGCGGCGCTTGGAGAAGAGAAGCTGTCACAGGCAAAAAATAACTAGCGAAGGGAACAGTTGAAGCAGGAAACCAAGCGTAGGGATGACTACGAGGGCGGAAACCAGCGCGGCTCTGGCCAGTTTAACTATAGTCTGCCCAGGGGGCTTAGGCCGGGCGCAGAATGGTAGACACGTAGCGCAGGGGAGTGAGGTACTGAGCCGCTAGCTGACGCAGGTGGGCTTCGGTATAGCTCTGAAGGGTGGGCACGTAGGCAAGACAGCGCTCGGCAGCAGCAATGGTGCCGTAGTAGCCGTAGAGCCCGGCCAGCTGCCCTGGGGCTTCGGTCGAAAAGGCGTAGTCGTTGCACAGCAAGCGCTTGGCCCGAGCCAACTCAGCGTCGGAGATCGGTTTGGCCACCAGCTCACTAATGCGATCGCACACAATCGCCTCTACCCGGTCAACATCGTCGCCATCGAGCCAGGCCTGAATCGTAAACAGACTGCACTCCCGCTGCATAGAGAAGCTGGCCCCCACATCTTGCACCAGCTGGCGGTCTTCCCGCAGCTCACGCACCAGCCGCGACGATCGCCCCTCAGCCAAAATTGCCGCCAGTATATCTAGGCCGTAGGCCGTTTCGAGCTGGTCAATGCCGGGGCCGAGCCAGGCCATGCACAGCCGCGACTGCTCTAGCCGAGGCAAGTACAGGGTTTCGCGGCGCACCCCACTCAGGGTGGGCACCGGGGCCACTGCTCTGGGCGGGCAGGGCGGCGGCGACGCAAACCCTCGAAAGGCATGCTTGACCATGGCCACCGTCGGCTCTAGGGGAATGCCGCCCGTAATCACCACCGTCATGTTGTCGGGCTGGTAGTAGGCCTGGTGAAAGCAGCGCATCTCTTCGGGCGATCGCTGCTGCAAAATCTCCGCCGTGCCCAGCACTGGGCGACCGTAGGGATGATCTTGGTATACCAGCTCCGACATCGCCTGATAACCCAGCCAGTCAGGGTCATCCTGGGCCTGGCGAATTTCTTCGAGCACCACCTGGCGCTCGCGGCCAAACTCATCGGCAGGAATCGCCGCGTGCAGCAACAGATCCGCCAGGTAGGGCAGGGTCTGAGGCAACATCTCGGCGGCAATGGTGATAAAAAAGTGGGCATAGTCGTGGCTCGTGGCCGCGTTCGTCATGCCCCCCTGGGTTTCAATGGCATAGTCAAAGGTCCCGGGAGGCAGCTGATCCGTGCCCTTAAAAATCATATGCTCCAGGAAATGAGCCATGCCTGACCACTCTGCCGGCTCAGTAACCGCCCCGGCCTTCACCCAAACATCGGCCACTACCACGGGCGTTGCCGCAATCTCTTGGTGGATAAGGGTAAGCCCATTCTCCAAACGAATTACACTGGCGGGAAAATCAACCGAACTCAACGGCTCAAGCCCTTAAACACACATCACCGACGCTTTACCGACAGGTTGAGATAACTTGGCCACCCCCTCCAGAGCCAGGCTTTCGCCTCAAGTTAACCCTGCTGTCAATACTAGCGTTCAAGTAAGCTAAATCACATTTTTCCAAATCTTGAGAAAGTTGGTAGAGCAAACAGGGAAAAACAAGCCCAACCGCAAAATTCCCCCATCTCACGGAGAGAGACAGGGGAATTGAAAATATTGAGGGTTCCACCGCAGCGCCGTCTTACCTCAGTTTCCGACCTGGGAAAACCAGGTGGGTGCCTTGGCATTTGGCTTAAAGTTTCCGAGTACAAGCTCGGTCTACTGCCGCCGATGCAGCTTAGCTCCCGTTCGGAACAAACATAGATCGACAAACATTGTTGGCAGTCACCAACGCCGTAGTGGAACTCTCAACATCATAACCAACAGCCTGGGGCAAACCGCAAGGGGAAAACCGACCTTGATCTATCCTGCCGCCCCAACCTCGGTGATCTAATATGGCAGCACTAGGTTTGGCCCTGTGTTTTCATTCCCGCTTTTCCCTATGGCTCCTGACAATTCTGCCCCTACCGCCATAACAGACTCTGGCACCGCCCCAGATCCCATTGCCCCAGATTCCGTGACTCCAGCACCCATCACGTCCAATTCCATCGCTCCAAATCTGCCTGCCATACAGCCCCCAGAACAACCCCCAGACCAGCCCCCAGAGCCTTCTGACCTACCACCCCCCTCCCCAGTCGTACCGGCTCCACCCATTGACCCTCGAACCCAGCTGAGGCTGCGCAGCGAAGCGGACCACTTGGTGCTGCTGCTGCCCAACGATCCCCCAGCCAACACCGAGGGTGGGGCGCTCTCCTGGGGCGAACTGTTACAGCATTTTAGGCAACGGCTCCACGGTGGAGAGCAGTTTTGGCAACCCCATACCGTAGTGCACATGGCCGCCCGCGATCGCCTGCTCGATGCCCGCCAGCTTCAGTCTCTCGACGAGGTACTGACCACCGCCCAACTTACCCTCAAGCGCGTAGCCACCAGTCGCCGCCAAACCGCTATGGCGGCCGTAGCCTCGGGCTACTCGGTCGATCAAATCGCGGCCGAAGACACCCTAGTGCAGTCCCCGGCAACCCCCGGCAACCCTCTAGCTGAACCGCTCTACCTGCGAACTACAGTGCGCTCAGGGGTCGAAATTCGTCATCCTGGCACCATTGTGGTGTTGGGAGATGCCAACCCCGGCAGTTCGCTGGTGGCCGAGGGCGACATTTTGATTTGGGGACGGCTGCGGGGTATAGCCCATGCTGGGTCGGGGGGCGATCGCAGCCGCCAAATTATGGCCCTGCAAATGCGACCTACCCAGCTACGCCTGGCCGATCTAGTCGCCCGCGCCCCCGATGGCCCCGCGACCCACTACCTGCCCGAGGTGGCCTACGTAGGCGACAACACGATTCGCATTGCCCAGGCCCAAGCGTTTGCGAATCAGCACTTCAATGCCACCCTGGAGCGGGGGGTGCAGCCCAAAGATGGGTTTTAGAGCGTTGCTTGACCAGTAAGCCCTTTCTCGCTTTCACTCCCGTTTTAGGCTGACAAGGGAGCGCATCCCAGGGGCCAAGGAAGCCTTAGAGAGGTATAAGCAGAATCCCTCAAGGCAGCAGAAAGGATCCACCCTGACGTCAGAGAGAGTTCTAGAATAAAGCTAACCCCGGCCCCATCGCCTAAATTCAAGCTTCGTCTCTGCCGCACATGACGTATGATTAGCAGTTGTTTTCGTCAGGTTGAACTGGTTGTTTAGGGAAAGTTGGTTTCGTCCATGACTCGCATTATCGTAATGACCTCGGGAAAAGGGGGCGTAGGCAAGAGCACCTGCACCGCCAACCTGGGTATGGCCCTGGCCCAGCGGAATCAGCGGGTAGCCGTTGTCGATGCCGACTTTGGTCTGCGCAATCTCGACTTGCTGCTGGGGCTAGAAAACCGGATCGTCTACACCGCCCTTGATGTGCTAGCGGGCGACTGCTCGGTCGAAAAAGCCCTGGTTAAAGACAAGCGCCAGCCCACCCTGGGGCTATTGGCCGCTGCCCAAAATCGCAACAAAGAGGCCATTACCCCCGACCAAATGAAAACGCTGGTCGGCGGCCTCGCCAGCAGCAACGACTTTATTTTAATCGACTGCCCGGCAGGCATCGAGATGGGGTTTCAAAATGCGATCGCCCCGGCTAAAGAAGCCATCATTGTCACGACGCCCGAAATCTCTGCCGTACGCGACGCCGATCGCGTCATCGGTCTGCTCGAAGCCAATGATGTGAAGTTCACCAAGCTGCTGATTAACCGCATCAAGCCCAAGATGGTGCAAGAAGAGCAAATGATGTCGGTACGTGACGTGCTTGATATTTTGGCGGTGCCCCTGCTAGGGGTGATCCCCGACGACGAACGAGTGATTGTGTCGTCTAACCGGGGCGAACCCCTCGTGCTCGACCAACAGCTCTCCCTAGCCGGGGTGGCCTTCAACAACGTCGCCCGCCGTCTGCTGGGCGAAGAGGTACCCCTCATCGACCTCAACGCCACCCACGACGATCTGTTCAGCCGTCTGCGCCGCTTCTTTCGAGGCTAGATTCAGGTTTTGCTACCCCGACCAGCTATGCCCCTTGTTTTCTCTACCTAGCCGCCAGTGCCGATGCTAAGCGAACTTCTCGATAAGCTGTTTAACCGCAGTCGTACCCTCACCAGTCGGGCCGAGGTCAAACAGCGGCTGCAATTTGTGCTGGCCCACGATCGCGCCGACCTGACTCCCGAAATGGTCGAAAAAATGCGTAAGGAGATTCTCGAAGTTGTCTCTCGCTACGTCGAACTCGACCAAGAGCATTTAGAATTTACCCTCGAAAGCGACCAGCGGATGACGGCGCTAATTGCCAACCTGCCCATTCGCCGGGTGCGCCCTGAGCGTCCCCCCCTCAAAGAATTAGTTTCCCCTGCCGCGGCCTCTGCTGCACCTGCTCCCGAGGCTACGGCCACCAGGGTCGAGCCTGTTGCACCTGAGCCTGCTGCACCTGAACCTGCTGCACCTGAACCTGCTAACCGTGAGGAACCCGCAGCACTTCCTGAAACCACTACATCCACCGAGTTCCCAGCGTCCTCCGATCCCACAAAACCTGCTGCCCTCCCCGATGAGTAACGACTCCGACGCCTGTGCGTCTCTGGCCGCCTGTGTGAACGCCCTGTCGCTGACTAATATTGAGCGCCACGTGCTAATCTGCGCCGACCAGACCAAGCCTAAGTGCTGCGACAAAGCCGAGAGCATCGTCGCCTGGGATTACTTAAAGAATCGGTTGAAGGAATTGGGGCTGGATCGGCCCACAGTAGAGCGCCCGACATCGATCTTTCGCACCAAGGCCAACTGTCTGCAAGTTTGTCACAAAGGCCCCATCTTACTGGTCTACCCCGACGGTGTCTGGTACCACAGCGCCACTCCTGCCGTCATCGAGCGCATTATCCAAGAACACCTGATCGGCGGCCAAGTAGTCAAAGAATTTGCCTTCTTAGAACATCCCTTACCGTAAGCATCTCCGCAGAAGCTTGGTATAATCCCCGGCAGCACCTATGGGGTAACAACAGCATGGCAGACTGGCGGGTGATTGAAGGGGGCATCACGGCACCCAAGGGATTTCAGGCGGCGGGGATTACCGCAGGACTCAAACCCTCCGGTGCGCCTGACCTGGCGCTAATCTATTCAGACTGTGAGGCGATCGCAGCAGGAGTCTTTACCACCAGCCACGTGCGCGCCGCCTGCGTTGACTACTGCCGCCAGCGCCTCGAAGCCCGCCCCAGCGCCCGCGCCATTCTGGTCAACGCAGGTCAGGCCAACGCCTGCACCGGCAACCAGGGCTGGGTCGATACCCTCGACAGCGCTGCCGCCCTGGGGGCTGCCCTCAACCTTTCCCCCGATACCGTGCTCATCGCCTCCACTGGCGTGATCGGCCAGCGCATCAAAATGGACCAGCTCAAAGCGGGCATTCCTACCCTGGTAGGCAGCCTGTCGCCCACTGGCTCCGAGGCTGCGGCCAAAGCCATCATCACCACTGACCTGGTGACCAAATCGGTAGCCATGGAAACCACCATCCACGATCGCCCCGTGCGCATCGGTGGCATCGCCAAGGGATCGGGCATGATCCACCCCAACATGGCTACCATGCTGGCCTTTGTCACCTGCGACGCCACCATATCGCCCACCCTCTGGCAAGATATGTTGCACCGCGCCGCCGATCGCAGCTTCAACCAGATCACCGTCGACGGCGATACCAGCACCAACGACACCCTGATTGCCCTGGCCAACGGTGAATCGCGCACCCCGGCGATCACTGATGAGGGGGCCGAAGCCGAGCAGCTCGAAGCCATGCTCACTGCCGTCTGCCAATACCTCGCTAAAGCGGTCGCCCGCGATGGCGAGGGGGCCACCTGCCTGATCGAAGTCACCGTCACCGGTGCCGCCACCGCCACCGCTGCGAACCAGGTCGCCCGCACCATTGCCGGTTCCTCCCTAGTGAAGTCAGCCATCTTTGGCCACGACCCCAACTGGGGCCGTATTGCCGCCGCCGCCGGACGGGCCGGAGTCACCTTCGACCAGAGCGACCTACGGATACAGTTGGGCGACTTTTTGCTCATGGAGCACGGTCAACCCCTCGCCTTCGATCGCCCCGCCGCCAGTGCTTATCTGACCCAGGCCACCCAGGGGGACTATCTTAAAACCGACACCGTTGCCATTCAGGTCACCCTGGGCGATGGCTCGGGCCGTGGCCAGGCCTGGGGCTGCGATCTCAGCTATGACTACGTCAAAATCAACGCCGAATACACGACATAACCTCACCTATGGACGGAATTCGTTTGGCCGTGCCGCTGGTTGCGGGGGTGACGACGAGCCAAACTCGAATAGGTAGACCAGTTTTGAGCTTTGCCCTGAAGTCGGGCCTTGAGTTGTTGCGCCGCTAGAGCATAGCCGCCATCGGCCCCGTCAATTAGGTGAAAGTGGCGATCGCGTCGATCCATAATCAGGCAGGTCATTAATGCCCGGTCTGAGACATGGACTCCGTAGACTAGATGCCCCTGGCGAAAGCGCCCCTCTAGGTAGGCGACCAATTGATCGGTCTGGCCAGGGCTGCTGGCCATTACCATGCGCAACATATCGTCCATTTTTTGATAATCGGAGGCGGCCCGCACCGAGGCCCGATAGCGACCCCAATCAACGCCACCAGCCTGCACAGCAAATCGCATCAGACCCAGGCCTAAGAGACTTTCTAGGTAGGCCCGAGCGGTGTATGTAGCGCGATCGCCCCAGGTAGACCCGTTAGCCCTCGCCTTAGCCTCTGCCTTCAGCCGTTGAGGATTCACCGATAGCTTCAGGGCGTCAGCGGCCACCGGATGATAGTTTTCTTCCTTACCATAGAGATTGCCAATGGTACCTAACACCTCGCCATAGAGGTGCTCATTGACGTAGCCACCACTGGGGGGCGTGGCCACAATCAGGCTCAGGGTATGACCCCGAGAGCTAGGAATATCCTGCCAGCGGCATTCTAGCCCCGCCAGGTTCGCCGTTGGGCGATCGCCACCCTCCTCCAGACGATAGGCCGCGTCAGTTTTGACCAACTCAGTGGCATAGGTCAAACCGCCACCCATAAAGCTAGCCTGAAAATAGGTAGGGCTGAGGCGAAATTTCGCCACTCGCACCGGGTGCTGGGGGTCAATTGCCGACAGGGGCACTATGCCCACCCGCAGTTCTAGCCCAAAGGAGTCGCGGGCTAGGGCCCGCAGGCCCAGCAGTGCCTCCCGAGAGCGTTGTACAGCCGTCGGGGGCACCAGCAGCAGCGCGCCATCCCCCCCAAACACAAAGGGCACATCCAGGGGAGCCACGGCATTGAGCACCCCCATAATTGAGCTGGCCCCCACGACGTTAACTTCCTTGTACTTTCCCTGGGCGATCGCCCGAGTCGAGTCCACCACATCGGTAACCAGGGCAGACCAATCGCCGGGGGCATCTACATAGTTGGCGGGGTTAGCGAGCTCTAAAAATTGATCTAAGGGCGGCAGGTCAGTATAAAACGTGTCAGAAGTCATGACAAAGCAGAAGACCTGATATCAGTACGGCATCGAAATGTTGCGTCAGATAGCGAGGTAGATCACCCTGGCCCAAAAGCCTGTACCTAATATTGTGGACCACAAAACACGATCTGGGTAATCCACCACCCCAATCAAGTAGTCTTCTATACTTTATTTTCAGCTTTTCCTACGCTTCAACAACGACCCTACTAGTGCTAAACCCTAGCACTAGTTGCTGACAGCAGGTTTTTACCGGTAGCTGGTGATAAACCCTTGACAGTGCTGGGGCATAACCTGCTATATTAGCTAAGCGAAAACGTTGGGGTGTCGCCAAGTGGTAAGGCACCGGGTTTTGGTCCCGGCATTCCTAGGTTCGAATCCTAGCACCCCAGTTTTAACTCAATCATCTTCTTCATCCTCAGCGGCCTGTATGGCCATGAGAATTTCTTCCTCTTGAGCTTCAAAGTCTTCTTCCGACAGCTCACCCATATCAAAGGCAAGTTGCAGCGCCAGCAGCTGTTTTTGCAGGCTCTCTAGGTCGTTGGTAGAGACGTCGGCCTGCTCTAGGAGTTTGTTGGCAACCCAGCTGACACCTTCAATGGGGCCAAGCACTGGAGCAAAGAGAAGTTTTAGCAGCATAGAAGCAAAGAGATATAAGGGGGCAAGCAGCAAAATGTAAAGACTAGGGCCAGGGACTGACCGCTAAACCTTACATTTTGCACCGTCAATTAATTGAGCTGGGCGAAGTTGTAGGGGGCGGTAAAGTTGTTGTAGCGAATGCGCAGGCGATCGCCAAACCCGCTGTCGACAGCGGTCACAGCCTCACTAAATGCCGCCTCACTCTCCCAGGGAATCAGGTAAGCGGCGTTGTAAATCATCACATCTGTTTGCGGAGCGTTTTCTAGCACGTCTTTGGCAAGCGGCGTTAGGGCCTGGCGAAATTGGTCGACAATGCCCTGCTGGCGCTCCTCTAGGGCCGCCTCAATCTGTTGACCAATGAAAATCACCTGCTCCATGCCGAGCTGGGTGCCTTCGAGCTGGTCGCGCTGGGCCCGCAGGTCAGCGTTTTCAGCCATCATCAGTTCTAACTCCGTAGAAGGCTCCCACTGCACTTTAATACTCACCTCTCGGCAGCCGTCGAGGCGCTCAAAGAGCTGGGCTAGGTCGTCCGCGTGGGGGGCGACGAGGTCTTCTTGTACCTGTTCCCAGCTATCGACAATCAGCCCAAACTGGAGCGGTAGCAGGGTGCGATGGCCTTGCTCCATGGCGGCTTCTAGCACCTTTTCGTGGCCCAGCAGGTTTTTGCGGCTAGACAAATAGCGCTTTTGGCAAGCAACCGAGTACAAAAAGGTGAAGTCGCCCAGGTTGTGGGTCTGAACCACCTGGGCATCTAAGCCCTCAAGGGGCAGATTAGCTGGGCCAGGGGCCGGAAAAATACCATATAAATAATAGCGATCAGCCATAGGTCAGTCTCTAGAGAATCTCTTGGGGGATAGGTCTAGGGTGCCCCAAAGCCCTAGAACCTGCGACAGGGTCTGCGATCGCCCTAGAGTCAGTCCCGCCCCATCGATCCTGACCGCCGTAACGGACTAAAACCTGAGAATATCGATCGCGATCGGTAAATCGCTATAGTGTTTGAGGCATTGTCTGGGCGGGTAGGAGGGTAACAACCATGGCAACGGCACCGATCGCAAGCAACCATTGGCTCACCCTAGGGGATTGGCTCCGGCAGGGCAGGCGAGCCGTGGCCCTAATGCTGGCGCTGATTGTGACAGTGGCGATCGCAGGCTGTAACCCCAGCCGCTTTGCCCAAGCCAATGCCGATGTCCCTCGGCTGGTGCTGAGCGTGCTGAGCGACCCCAAAACCTTTAACCCCATTCTCAGTCAAGAGTCTCCCAATATTTTTGGGTTCACCTTTGAGGGGCTTACCACCACCGACGGCATTACCGGCGAAACTGTCCCCGCTCTGGCCGAAAGCTGGGATATTTCTGAAGATGGCACCATTTTGGTGTTTACCCTCCGGGAAGGGCTGCAATGGTCTGACGGCGAACCCCTCACCGTAGACGACGTCATTTTTACCTACGATGTGCTGTTTAACCCGGCCATTCCTACCAATAGCCGAGATGGGTTTCGGATTGGTACCGAGGGGCGCTTTCCTGAGATCAGCCGGCTCGACGATCGCCGGGTGCAGTTCACCCTACCCGAGCCCTTTGCCCCCATGCTGGGCAACACATCGCTCAATATTATTCCAGCCCACATTCTCCAACCGACGGTCGAGGGCAACGATGCCCAGGGCAACCCCCGGTTTCTCTCCACCTGGGGTACCGACACCCCACCCCGCCAGATCGTGGGCAATGGTCCCTTTCGGCTAGCGCAGTACGTGCCGGGGGAGCGGGTCATTTTTGAGCGCAACCCCTACTACTGGCAGCAAGACGATCAGGGCAACCCCCAACCCTACCTAGAACAAATTGTCTGGCAAATTGTAGGGTCTACAGATACAGCCTTTTTTCAGTTTCGCTCGGGTGGGCTCGATCTTGAGAGTGTGCAGCCCGACCTGTTCTCTCTGCTCAAACGCGAAGAAGAACGGGGCAACTTTACCATTTACAACGGTGGCCCTGGCATGGGCACCAATTTCTTTGCCTTTAACCTTAATCGGGCCAGCCGCAACGGTCAGCCTTTAGTAGATCCCGTGCGATCGGCCTGGTTTAACAATGTGGCTTTTCGCCAGGCGATCTCCTACGGTATCGATCGCGAAACCATGGTGAACAATATCTTTCAGGGGCTAGGGCAACCGCAGACCTCACCGATTTCGGTGCCCAGCCCCTTCTTTGCACCGCCAGAGATGGGCATTCGCACCTACGACTACAATCCTGACCAGGCCCGGGAGCTACTGTTGGGGGCTGGTTTTCAGTACAACCCAGCGGGCGAACTGCTCGATGCCGACGGTAACCGGGTCAGGTTTACGCTGATCACCAACGCCGGCAACAAAATTCGCGAATCCATTGGCTCCCAGATCAGAAACGATTTGGAGAAACTAGGTATCCGGGTCGATTTTCAGCCCCTGGCCTTTAACGCCCTAGTCGACCGTCTCACCGACAGCCTGGAGTGGGAAGCCCTGGTGCTGGGGCTGACCGGCGGCGTAGAGCCCAATGGTGGGGCCAACGTGTGGCTCCTCGACGGAGCACTCCACGCCTTTAACCAAAATGCTGGCCCCGGTCAAGACCCCCTGGAGGGGTGGCAGGCCGCCGATTGGGAACGCCGCATCGCTGAACTCTATGTTGAAGCCGCCCAAATCATCGACGACGAGCAGCGCTTTGAGTTGTATAAAGAAACCCAGGCTCTCACCCAGGAATACCTGCCGTTTATTTACCTGATCAACAACCTATCGCTCACCGCCGTGCGCAACCGGGTCCAAGGGGTGCAATACACCGCCCTCGGTGGCGCTCTGTGGAATGTCCATGAGCTATCGGTCGAAGACTAGCCGTGGCAAGAGTTCTGCCCAGCTCATTTGAGGGCTAGTAGCGATCGCACAGCAGATCGACCTCAGCCTCCAGGGTCATACCAGCCATAGCGGCCAGTTCTGCTCGACGCACCGCCAAGTGAGTCTGGGCCAGCGGCGCACCCAGGGCCTCTAACAAAAGGTCATCTTGCTCTAGAGCCGCCAGCGCTACGGTCAAAGACTGGGGCAGAGGGGCAATGCCGCGATCGCGCCTGTCTGCCTCTGACAGCGCCCCTGGGTCTACCTGCACGGGTGCAGGCAGAGCGTAGCCCTGAGCAATGCCGTCTAAGCCCGCTGCGATCGCACTTCCCAGCGCCAGGTAAGGATTAGCCGCCCCATCTACCGTCTTGAGTTCGAGATGGGTAGGGCTAGGCAAACCCCGATTGCTCGGAACCCGCAGAGCCACCTCCCGGTTATCCATCCCCCAGGCACAAAACGCCCCACTCCAGCAGTGGGGCCGCAGCCGCCGGTAGGAGTTAGGGCTAGGGGTGGTGATGGCCATCAGGGCAGGCAGGTGGTGCAGCAGCCCAGCAGCGAAAGCTTGGGCGATCGCAGATAGACCGCCCGAGCCATCGGGAATCAAGTTGCGATCGCCATCCCAAAGACTTAAGTGCAAATGGCAACCGCTACCTGCCTGGTGATCAAACAGTTTGGGCACAAAGGAGGCCACTAACCCATGCTGGTGCGCCACCGCCTTCACCGTTTCGCGGTAGACAATCTGCTGATCCGCCGCCGCCAACGCCTGGGTATAGCGCACCGAAATCTCATGCTGCCCCGGCCCCGACTCGGGATAGTACTGTTCTACAGCAATACCCTGGGCGGCCAGGGCATCAGCGATCGCCATCACCACCTTCTGGTGCTGATCCATCGCCAAGGTCGCCGCAAAGGGAGTCTGGTCAGTGGGCAGAAAACCCTCCTCCCCGCGCCGCAACAAATAAAATTCCGGCTCAAAAGCCGCCTGAACGGTGAGCCCTTGCGCTGCCGCCCGTTGTACCATCCGCTTGAGAAACTGACGCGAACACCAAGGCCAGGGCTGAGCATCTTTCACCATCTCCCCCAGCATTCGCGCCTGGCCAGGGGCATAGGGCAAACGCTGTAAAGTATCCCAGTCAGGCACCAGCCACACTTCTCCCACCGGCCCTAGACCACTGCCGGGAGCCACCGCATCGGCCACCACGGGAATAGCCTGCTGCGCCGCCGATAGCCCAACCCCGCAGGTACCCTCGTCCAGTTGGCGGGCGAGCGCGTCGAGATGGATAGCCTTACCGCGAATTATGTTGCCGTTGTCACACCACACCACCCGCACAAAGCGAATGTTGTCTTCCCGCAGCTGAGTCAGTATCGCCCTAGAGTCTGGGGTGGGGGAAATGGCCATCATCACTGCGATCATTAGGGGGATTGGCGGCTTTGAAACCCCATAATAGTGGCTAGCTAACTCATTGACAGCCCTGGGTCAGCCCACTTTTCGCTCACCCATCATCGATCAGCACAGCACCCTAGGCCATGTAGTCAAGGCTTAACCTCAGCTCAGCCGGGCCGTGCACTCTAAAAGCAGCCGCTGGTTCGTCAACGCATAGGGCTGCACTACTAACGCCCGACGAAATGCCTGAATCGCCTCCTGATACTGACTTAACGCGGCGTAGCACAGCCCCAGCCCGTGCAGTGCCCTTCAGCCCCAAGTCGCCAATCGCACATACCGCAAGTAACAATACATAAACTAATTTTTTCTAAATTGTGAGCGGTCTGAACCAAATGGGCAGACTACAAATGTGCAAGGAATAAGCCCTACGCGCTGAGTCTGTTTCTACCGCCCCTTTGCAGTAGCAGCTAGATGCACTAAAGCAAATCTTCCTTGTAGTTTCATTGAACACATCAAATGTTTTAGGGGTTCAAAACCATGGCTGTTGAAAAAGTAAACTCTTCCTCTAGCTTGGCTGAAGTTGTCGATCGCATTTTGGACAAAGGCATCGTTGTTGATGCTTGGGTCCGTGTTTCTCTAGTCGGTATTGAGCTGCTGGCCATTGAAGCTCGTATCGTGATTGCCTCCGTCGATACCTACCTCAAGTACGCCGAAGCCGTTGGCCTGACCGCTCAAGCCGCTGTACCCGCTGCCTAATCGAGCTACCGCTCTTCTCACTTCATGGGGCAAGCAAGCTGCTGAGCTAAATCCAGTAGTTGCCTGCCCCATAAACCCATAAAATCATTATTTATCATCTTCATTTGCGGCAAATCTGTCGTTGGCAAGTTCCAAAACAGCGCCCCAAAATTACGCCAAGTCACTCATACAATCTGATTTCAAGAGTCTGGCAAACTTTTCTCTGCTGGCGCTATTCCTCCCCTTGCCACCCCCAAAGCCTCCGCCAATTCACCACATCCATCTGCACCAAAATTTCATTTGCACAAGGGAGAGCAGTCCTGTGACAGCACTTTATGACCAGTGGCAAGCCGCACGACAACTGCGCCAGGGTGAGGTAGTTAACCGGCGCGATCAGGTCTCTGCCGACCTCGAGCGCTGGCAGGCCGACCGACTCACCCATGCTGTACAACTGCGCCAAGATCTCAATCAACTGATGGCCGATCTGCGCAGCAACACCGCCCTGTGGCTGGCCGAAACCACCGCAGACCGCGAAGCCCAAATTTTGCCTCGACAGCTGGCCCGCCAAGACTATGTTCAGCAGCTCCAGGCCGATGCCGATGTGCTGCTGGCCAGCTACCAAGCCGATCGCGCAATTAGCGCCGCCGAAGTTCGCCAAAAGCTCGAATACGATTGCCAGGTGCTTCAGGCGAAAGTCAGCGAGCTGCGCCTAGAGATTGCCCAAGAGCTGCGCCAAGTGCAGCAACAAGTAGCCAACATCCAAGCCCAGACGGCGGTTAAGCTAGCGGGCTACCGCCAAGATCAAGCTATGGTCAGAGCCAACCTTCTGCCCTCGCTGACCGCCTACGTCGAAGATCTTCAGGTCCAGGTGCAGGCGACGCTCAAGGATTTGACCACCGTGCGTCAACAGGCAGCCGTGGTCAATCAAGCACAGCGCCAGAGCGATCGCCAAGCCTTGACCGCCTCCGTAGATGCCATGTTCGATGAGCTGGCCGACTTTCGCCACCAGCTCCAGGCTCAGCGATCGCACCTCTCTCACCTCGTCTGGGGTGGGGCCACCGTAACGCAACCCGCCGCCACCCGGCCCGTAGCCACCCGGCCTGCTGTCACCTCGCCGCCCGCCCGGGCCACCGTTCAGCCCAGGCCGATAGCAGCCGCAAAACCAGCCCCAGCCGCAACGGCCAAACCTGCGCCCTCCAAGGCACTAGCTTCCCGTCCTACCCCAGTGAAGGATGCCCCAGTCGCAGCAGCGGTAGCCCGCTCTACGCCGGTGGCCACTGTCATGGCTCCGGTGGCTCCAGCCGCTCCAGAGGCTCCGGCAACAGTAGCCGTTGCTCCAGACCCTTCTACCGAAGTTTCTTCCGTAGAAGAGGTAGTGTACAACTACCTGCACCTCGCCCAAGGTGCCCGCCTCAGCGAACTTGAGACAGAACTAAGCATCAACCGGTTTCAGGCCGTGGATGCGCTGCGATCGCTGATTCAAAAAGACCTCGTCGTCAAACAAGACCGTACCTATCTCGTGCAAGAGGAAGCCGTTCTGTGAACACTGTTCTACAAGCCCGCCCCCGCAACTTCGTCTCTACCCCCACCCTGGAGCGAACCACCCTCAGAGCCCTACGGTACCTGCAATCGGGATACTCTATCCACCTCAAAGGCCCCGCTGGCACCGGCAAAACCACTTTGGCCCTGCACCTGGCTGACCTGCTGGCCCGCCCGATCATGCTGCTGTTTGGTGATGACGAGTTTAAAACCTCAGACCTAATCGGTAACCAGTCGGGCTATACCCGCAAGAAAGTTGTAGACAACTACATTCACAGTGTTGTGAAAGTAGAAGACGAGCTGCGCCACAACTGGATCGACTCGCGCCTCACCCTGGCCTGCCGCGAAGGCTTCACCATGGTGTACGACGAGTTCAACCGCTCGCGCCCCGAGGTCAACAACGTGCTGCTGTCGGCCCTCGAAGAAAAGCTGCTGGTGCTGCCGCCCAGCAACAACCGGGCCGAATACATCCGCGTCAGCCCCCACTTCCGCGCCATTCTCACCTCTAACCCCGAAGAATACTGCGGCGTTCACGGCACCCAAGACGCCCTGCAAGACCGCCTGATCACCATCAACATGCCCGAGCCAGATGAACTGGCCCAGCAGCAGATCTTGGTGCAGAAGGTGGGCATCGACGGCTCTGCCGCCCTGCAAATTGTGCAGTTGGTCAAAGCATTTCAGGCCGCCGCCGCGCCAGACATGGTCTCTAGCCTGCGCCCCAGCCTGATGATCGCCACCATCTGCCACGACCACGGCATTTTGCCCCTGGCCGAAAACGCCGACTTCCGCGACCTGTGCAGCGACATTCTACTGGCCCGCTCTAAAGAGCCCTCTCCCGACGCCACCCGCCACCTGTGGAACCTGTTTAACCGCTTTGTGGTGTCGCAGGCAGAGCTGGTCAACGACCTCACCCTCAAGTCTGAGCCTCAGCCTGCGGCCCGCCTCCACGGCGAAGAAGAGGAAGACACCGTACCCGCTGCCCCTTTAGACGACATTGCACCCCCAGCGCTAACGTCAATCGATGAGGAGAGCCTGACGCCCTCTGTAGCAGAGCCTCAGATAATGGCCGTTGCCCCAGCAGTAGCCGATCAGCCATCAGCTGTTGAAGAGCGCAGCCCAGAGATTGCGGCTGAAGTTGCAGCTGTTGACGAACCCAGCCCAGAGATTACATCTGAGGTTGCGGCTGTTGAAGAACCTAGCCCAGAGATTGCGGCTGAAGTTGCGGCTGTTGAAGAACCTAGCCCAGAGATTGCGGCTGAAGTTGCGACCATAGCCAGCCCTGCGGCTGAAACCAGTCTCAGCGACGACGTCGAAACCCGCATTTTTGATTATTTAGATGCCACAGGTACCGTTTCTCTGGTTAAGATCGAGACCGCCCTGGGGTTAAATCGCTTTCAGGTGGTCAACGCCCTCAAATCAATGCTCGATCAGGGTCTGGTAGAAAAGCAGGAAACTGATGGCCAGCTACAGGGCTACCAACTGAGTTCTCACTGAAGGTAATCTACTGTGTCTACTTCCACCGCCCCCTCCCGCCCCCAAATGGGACGTAGCATGGCCACCGCTACCCAGGGATCTTCTCTGGTAGATGTGATTGAGCGAGTACTCGATAAAGGCATCGTAATTGCCGGCGATATCTCAGTTTCCGTAGGCTCCACCGAGCTGCTGAGCATTCGCATTCGCCTGATCATCTCCTCGGTAGACAAAGCCCGCGAGATCGGCATCAACTGGTGGGAGAGCGACCCCTACCTGAGCAGCCGCACCAACGAGCTGCTAGAGGCCAATCAACAGCTCCAGGCCCGCCTCGAAACCATGGAGGCTGAACTCAAAGCGCTGCGTTCGGCCGCACCCACAAGCGAGTCTGTCCATTCCACTTTGATGACGTAAAAAATCCCGATGCTGACAATCCGCACGCTGCGCCAAATCGCTACCAGCCGTACGATCCCCAGCTTTCGATCGGCACCTAGCCGTGGGCAGGGCTATGGCCAACGGCTGGCTGACTCAGGCCGCATGGGCCACCACCAAAGCCGCGCCCAAGCTGAAGAGGTGCGTCGCCAGTGGCTTCAGCAGCAGTGGCAAAATCGGCCTTAATTAGGCCAAATCGGCATTTTATAGAGATGCAGAGAGATGCACTAGACTGTGGCTATGACTTCTGAACATGTCGAGCCAGATCTATTGCCCAGCCTAGCGCTACAGCCTGCCGCCAAAACTGATGCGGGCTTAGCACCTCTGTTGCTCACCGTCATTGAGTTGGTACGCCAGCTAATGGAAGCCCAGGTGATTCGCCGCATGGAGTCTGGCGACCTCAACGACGACGACCTGGAACGGGCCGCCGATAGCCTGCGCAAGCTGGAAGAGCAGGTGGTGGCGATGTGTGAGATTTTCGATGTAGACCCGGCTGACCTCAACATTGATTTGGGAGAAATTGGCACGCTGCTACCCAAGGAAGGCAGCTACTACCCCGGCGCACACAACCCCAACCCCACCATTCTAGAATTGCTCGATCGCCTGCTAGATACAGGGGTTGTAGTCGAAGGTGATGTCGATTTGGGTATGGCCCAGCTCAACTTGATCCATGCCAAGCTGCGCCTAGTGCTCACCTCTAAACCCATCTAAGCTAAATTTTGTAGGTTAGCCTAACCCACCCAAACGCAGCCTAACTCTGTCGCTGCCATAGCTTGATGGTTTTGTCGGCACTGGCGCTAGCCAAGATCTTGCCGCCCATCTGCACCGCCACCTGGTGGACGGGGTTGACGTGGGCAGACAGCGTTGCTTGCAGAATCCCAGTCTGGCTACTCCAGAGGCGCAAGGTGCCGTCACTGCTACCACTGACCACCCGTCTACCATCGGGGAAAAAAGCCACACTATTGACCTCCTGGGTGTGCCCCTGAAGCGTGTGTATCAGGGTACCCGTGACTAAATCCCACAGGCGCACGGTGCGATCTTTGCTGGCGCTGGCAATTAGGCGTCCGTCAGGGCTAACGGCTACTTGGTTAACGGTGTTGGTGTGGCCCGTGAGCACCGCTAGGGTGGTGGCAGTTTGTATATCCCATAGGCGCACGGTGTTGTCGAGACCGCCGCTAATCAGCTGCTGGTCTGCTGAGGCCAGGGCTACGGTTTTGAGCATGCCTGCAGAACCCGGCAAGGTTTTAAGCAGCGTACCCTGGGCAATATTCCACAGTTTGAGAGTGCCGTCTTCGCTGGCACTAGCCAATAGGGTGCCACTGCGGCTGAGGGCGATCGCAGTCACATCCCGCATATGCCCCTTGAGCGTATGCCGCAGAGTAGCGTCACCCAGGTGCCACACTTTGATGGTGGCATCATCCCCACAGCTCACGACCCAGTGACCGCGCGGATCGATCGCGACATCATTGACGCCGCGAGCGTGGCCTTTGAGCGAGTGCAACAGATCGCCCGTCTGCCAATTCCAAATCCGCAAGGTATCGTCAAGACTACCGCTCACCAGCACGGGCTGCTTGGGGTTAAAGGCCGCAGTGGTAACCCACGACTGATGACCAGCCAGGGTTTTCACCAGTTGCCAGCGGCTGCCCGCAGGTCCAGAGCTAGGAGGCCTTGAGTTGGCAGGCTTGCCAGTGGGGGGAATTGGGATGGATGAAAGTGGCCGGGCGGTATTGGATGAACCCGAAACAGGCCCTGAACTAGACCTCGAAACAGGCCCTGAAACCTCTTGGGAGTCTGGCAAAGCTGTAACAGGCATCACGAGGCCAGCGCTATTGCCTGGGCCGCTGAGAGGGGGGCGATCGATGCCCGCAAATAGGCTTTGATTAGATGGATCAGACGGGTCAGACTGGGTCGAGATCCAGCCCGGCACTGCGCCCTCTAGCTTAGGCAATCGTCGCAGGTCGTCTAGTACGTCTTGGGCGGTCTGATAACGTTCGCTAACCAGGTCTTTGGTCATGCTATTCAGCACCGCCGCCAGACCCGGGTGAATGGTGCGGCCCTGCTTTTGTAGGTGCTCTTGCCACAGCCAGCGACCTTCTAGGGGGCTGTAGAGGTCTTCGGGCTTGCAGCCAGTCAGCAGGTGTAGGCAGGTAGCCCCCAGGCTGTAGATATCGCTGGAAGGATAGGCCTGGCCGCTGCGCAGCTGCTCAATCGGGGCGTAGCCTTCGGTACCAATGCGGGTGCCCTGCTCGTAGCGAATCGCTTCGCTAAACTGTTTGGCCACGCCAAAGTCAATTAGCACCGGCTTTTGGTCAACCTGGCGGCGAATGATGTTCGACGGGGTAATATCTCGATGAATGACGCCATGCTCATGGATAAAGTGCAGCACCGGCAGCAAATCTTCTAGCAGCTGGCGCAGGCTACCTTCGCTGTAGGCGGCTTGGGCCGAGATTTCTTGGTGTAGGGTGCGCCCCTGCACCATTTGCTGCACCAGATAGAGGTACTTGTTCTGCTCAAAATAGGCCAGCAGGGTCGGAATCTGCGGATGTTCACCGAGTTCGTGGAGCCGCACAGCCTCCTGCTCAAACAGCTGCACCGCTTTCAAGAACGACTTAGTGCCCTGGGTTTGGGGGGCAAACTGTTTGATCACGCAGCGACTGTTGAGGCGATCGGCGTCGAGGGCAAAGTAGGTGCGCCCAAAGCCACCCCGGCCAATGAGTTTTAGCGGGCGATAGCGGCCTCTTAGACGACGCTCTAAGGCGTTGCCGCAGGTAGGACAAACGGCGGCCAGGGTAGTGTGATTAGGCTGAGTACAGTGAGGGTTGAGGCAGCAGATCATCACAGCGATAAACCCAGGAACGCAGAGGCATAGTTTTTGCTTATGCTTACTTCCATTTAACCTGCAATCGGGCGGAGAGGGGGATTTTACCCCCTGAGCCAAGGGCGGGGATTCGTGGATTCACGTAGGGATGGCCAGGAGGAAGGGACGCAATTTCAAGGCCTTCTAAGAAGGAAAAGCCAGAGGCGCGGCGAGAATTAGGGCCGATCGCAGCCTAGATCGCCTATTCAGCTTGGGCCGATAGGTCTTCTCAGCCCAACTCAGCCCTAGGGCGATCGCTATATTTCGTAACAATTGGGGCGATCGCGCCAATCGGCCCAAACCCGTGCGGTATGGTGAATGACAGTCGTTATTGCCAACCCCACCCCTGCTCCTATGACCCTGGCCCAGCCTCCCCACAACAAAGCCAAAGCCCTGCGCCCTGGGGCCACCCGCCCCGCCAAAGAGCTCTGTAGCGAGTGCGGCTTTTGCGATACCTACTACATCCACTACGTCAAAGAGGCCTGTGCCTTTCTCAATCAGCAGTTTCCCACCCTAGAGCAGCAGACCCACGGGCGCAGCCGCGACCTAGAGGCAGAGGATGACGTTTATTTCGGCGTCCACCAGGACATGATGGCCGCCCGCAAGCAGCAGCCGATTGAGGGCGCTCAGTGGACCGGCATTGTCAGCACGATCGCGATCGAAATGCTGACCCAAGGGTTGGTCGAAGGGGTGGTGTGCGTTCAAAATACCGAGAGCGATCGCTTTCAGCCCCAGCCCGTGCTGGCCACCACCCCCGAGGAGATTTTGGCGGCGCGGGTTAACAAGCCCACCCTATCGCCCAACCTGTCGGTGCTAGAGCAAGTCGAGCAGTCGGGCATGAAGCGGCTGCTGGTGATTGGCGTCGGCTGCCAGATCCAGGCGCTGCGAGCGATCGAAAAACAGCTCGGCCTAGAGCAGCTCTACGTGCTGGGTACCCCCTGCGTCGATAACGTCAGCCGGGCTGGCCTGCAAAAGTTTCTCGAAACCACCAGCCGATCGCCCGATACGGTGGTGCACTACGAGTTTATGCAAGACTTTCGGGTGCACTTCAAGCATTCCGACGGCTCCACCGAAACCGTGCCCTTCTTTGGCCTTAAAACCAACCAGCTCAAAGATGTGTTTGCCCCCTCCTGCATGAGCTGCTTTGACTATGTGAATGGGCTAGCCGACCTGGTAGTGGGCTACATGGGTGCCCCCTTTGGCTGGCAGTGGATTGTGGTGCGCAACGATCGCGGCCAAGCCATGCTAGATACAGTCATGGATCAACTCGATACCCAGCCGGTGATGTCTGAGGGCGATCGCAAAGCCGCCGTGCAGCAGAGCATTCCCGCCTACGACAAGGCGGTGACGCTGCCCATGTGGGCCGCCAAACTGATGGGCGTGGTGATCGAGCGCATCGGCCCCAAGGGTCTAGAGTACGCCCGCTTTTCCATCGACTCCCACTTCACCCGCAACTACCTCTACGTCAAGCGCAACTATCCGCAAAAGCTCGCCGCCCATGTGCCTGAGTTTGCCAAGCGCATTGTCAGCCAATACAAGCTGCCGGAATAGCGCCAGTTGAGACCCCAGGGTTCTTCTATGGGTAGCCAGGGCTTTTTATCCTGCTCAGAAGAACCCTGGGGTCTTTGGTACCGCACAGCTTGTCTAAATGGGGAACTACCTTGAATGGGCGTGCCCGTCTGAGGCCAACCCTCTGTAGATGGTTTGAGCCATTCGCCCTAGCATTCTATTCCTGGGCGGTCTGCGCCATGAACCAGGGTTTGTGCCATCGGGGAACGGGCCACCCGGCCAACGCTCTATAATGAGGGCCAAACATTTTCCCCAGCTCCTATGGCCAAATTTGACGCGGTTCAGCTTACAGAGGTTTCCGTCAGCCTACCTTGGGGGATGGCTCCGCCAAATGGCAGCCCGACACCACCGAGCGCGCTGCCGCCTGGGAACTCTACATCGAACTCGTCACCCGCGTAGCCGTGCAACCCCTCGATGCCAACGCCGGACTGGTGCGAGAAGCCCTCAACTCGCTCTACAGCCTGTTTGGCTCTACCCGCGAGATTTTACGTACTGCTGGCCCTCGGGTCGGGGCCTCTAAAGAGTCAGTGGGCGGCATTGCGATCGCTGTCCTCAACCACGGCCTGCGCCCCTTTCTCTCTAAATGGCATCCCATTTTGCAAGAGTGGGAGGCCCAAAAGCCCCAGGGCGTCAGCGCTGTCGCCCACGAAAAGGGCTGGGAACTCGAACCTACTCTCCGTCAAGACCTCAGCGATCTGAGAACCGGCCTAGAGGCCTACGCCCATGCCCTGGCTAGCATTGCGGGCATAGATACTGATTGATTGCCCCGTCACAATCTGGTTTATAAAGTCTACGTAGTTAGACCACTATCTACGGAAAAAGATTATGCAAACTCGATTAAGTCTCGAAAAAATACTCAGTACACAATATGAAGTTCTCACTAAGATAGAGGCCAAAGGTACAGGTTCAGAGGTCATTTTGAGCATTTCCAGGAATAATGGGGAGAAAATCGAGTTTGTAACCCGCGATCGCCCTGTAAATCAGGCAACTGTCAGCCAGTGATCGCTCAGATACAATATCTGGGTATTTTGTAGGTAAACGTTGGTCAGCTTCCGTAGAAGCACCGTTAGCGTTTACGCGCCTTGGCTTGAGGGCTATGGAAGACCCCCTTGCCCTAACGCCAGTCAAAGGCACCCCCACCCGGCGTCTACCCCTTTAAATTTCTACGCTATCTGCCGTCCCCCCTGTTGTGAGGCTACTGCCTCCTAAATCGGTCTTACCCCACGCGAGTTTCAGGTTTTGTTGTTTGGCACATCGGTCTTAAAAACATGAGTCGTCATCTACTGCGAAAAGCTTTGCGGCTTCCCCAAGCGGCACTCAAGCGCTTAGTTACCGGGCTGCTACAACTTGTACTGTTAGCCAACCGACCGGCCCGCCTGGCCCGGTCGGGCTTTGTGCTACCCACTACAGTCTTGTTGGTGCTGATGGTGGTGCTCACCGCCACCGCCCTCACCTATCGCTCGTTTACCCGCAGCGATATGGCGATCTCCCAGCGCGAACAGCAGGTAATTTCCAACGCGGCCACTCCGGCCCTAGACCGAGCCAGAGCCAAAATCGAGTTTATCTTCAACAAAGACAATCGCTTCCCCAGCGGCCTGCCCACGGGCGACTTCTTAGCCAGCATGATGCTGGCGGCCCCCTACGAGCCTGGGATAGTGCCCCTGCCCAACGACCCCTTTACCCTGCCCGACGAACAACGACTAGACATCAACCGCGACGGCACCCTCGACAACGCCTGGTCATTTGTCAGCGATGCCAATAGAGAAACTATTGTTTACTCAATTGTGGTGGATGACGAGGCCACCCCGGCCGATCCACGGGCGACCGCTGGTGCCGCTAATCTCCAGGGTCTAACGAGCCCGGTAACCCAGGCTAAAGCCAATGCCCTAGTAACCCGAACCGGGCCTCTAGCCACCACCGAAGCCACTTCAATTTGTAGCAACGCCAGAGCTGAGAAAGGTTGGCAGGTGGTAAACAATGGCTCCACCAGCACCCTACAAAAGAATTTTCAGATTAATGTGTTTGTGCCCAACGCAAACAACGCCAACAGAACGGTAGAAGCCTTTGAGTTTCAGCAATCGCGGATTGCCAACCGGGGCAACAAGTGGGCCGCCTGGTTCCGCTACGATATGGAAATCTACCCTGGTGCCCAGTTCACTATCAACGGGGCCATGCACACCGATAGCAGCCTGATGGCGACCGGTGGTGGGACTACGCTGACCTCCTATATGATCAGCTCCCACAGGTCCTGCGTGTATGGCAAAGAAGCTTCAGAAATCACCGTTGGCGTACCATCCCAAGATGGTACGTTCCAAGGGCAGATCGTCCATGGCGTGCCTATGGATGCAAACTACAACACGGGTACCGACAATACCACCTTCCACGTTTTCAATGGTGACCGAGAAGTACCGATTACCGATCAGCGGCTAACTGCGGCCAATGATTCTGTCAGCGGTGGTGCCCCAGCCGATGTGGCGGTAAATCCGTTGGTGCTGTTTACCGAAGATCGCCTGGTTCACACCAATAAGGGTGCCTGGACTCGGGACAATGCCGCCTGGGAGGCCAACCGGCTGTTTACCGGAGAACGCATTTTTAACAAACGGGTGACCAAGCCCTTTGTAGATGACTTCTCCAGGGCCGACAACCGCTGGGGGCCAAAACCTCGCTACAGCGATACTGATACAAACCTGGCCGTTTCGGCTACTCGGCCCGCTGGTAGCAAAATTACGGGTGCTGATCTATTAACCGATCCCGAAACCGGTTTGGATGGCTACTGGGAACGCCAGGGCATGAATTATGGTCTGCGTTTAATTGTGGGTGAACGCTTAGAACTGGGCAATCCTAGTCGGTGGAACTTTGAACCATCCCGGCCAACTCTAAACCCTGAGCAGCGTCCTCCGGCAAACACGCCCGCCCCAACAGATCGCCTCTATCCTCCCAACGGTGCGCCAACCGTCGGCACCATAATTGGGGCTAACGAATATCGCCAGAAGCGTGCCCTGCGGGATAACCTAGCCGCAGTTCAGGGCATGGTGGTTTACCATCACGAAGGGCCAGGTCCAATGGCCAGCAATGGCACGTTCCCGGCAGCATGTGTAGCGTTAACAGCACACCCTGGTACAGCCCAAACTATTGCCAACAGCAGAACCTTTGCCCAGTGGATCAATGGCCGCGTTAAGGCCGATTTCTTGAATGGTCAGGGAACCAATGGCTGGGAATTTCAGTACAACGCAGCCTTTAATAGCTCAACAAAGTTTCGTACTCAGGTGGTAGCGGATCAACCCCTAGGAATTGCCCTTCGCAACCTGGCCTACTTTGCTGGAGACCCTAATGGGGGTGCCCCGTCCTTTCCAGCCGTTCAGGAGCCCAATGTTGTTCATCCCTTCCCCCACCAAGCCATGTGGGGAGATTTCTCTCCGCTGCGGCGGATCATTGAAGAGAATGGACTAGACTCGGCTGCCAATTTTGATGCCCTTAGCCCAGCCGATCAAGCCACCGTCCATTCCGCCGCTTGCACCCTAGGCCTGCTCGCCTACAACCTTCAGGAAGAACTGAACGAGTATGACGCGCTATCTAGCCTGGCTAGCTTTGACAACCTCACTAGCATCAGCGGACGGGTTAATAATTTACTGGGTGCAATTGCTGCATACATTAGAAACAATACCGACCCCGGCAGCAACTTTAATGATGATGGGGTTACCTTGGTGCAACGGTTAACGAATTACAACCTCAACCGAGCACAATGGAGGCGCAATCGCATCAACAACATCCTCAGAACCCAATTAGCAAAGCGGGATGCAACGACCGGAGAAATTGTGACCACGCCTGATGGGAAGCTTATTATTGTTGACCCCGTCGATAGCACTATTGAGAGGATCGATGGCACCCCCCTTAAAGATGCTAACGGCAACATCCTCTTTGATGCAGATGGGGTAATCCGTGGTGTAACGGCTCCTTATAATGGGGATGCAGCCACCGATCAGTACCTGATTGATCAGACCCTTCCCTATCTGCGCAATAACTTTTTGAGTGGTCAAACCCTAAAAACTAGCACTGCTCTACGCGCTACCCTCTTACCCGCGAACAGAGACAGACCCCTCGGCGGATTTGTCGAAAATAACGGTATAAACCTCGGTGGAGCATCGGAATATTTCAACAGAATTACCTTTACTCAGTGGAAAGCACTGTTCCCCCACGGCACAGGGAATATTGCACAGGCCGACGTGGATAAGTTTGAAGAATTTGCTACTCGTGTTAACCGGATCTACTCCCTTGTGCGCGATCGAGATCGGGGCTTTAGGGCGGGTAGACCTCAGAAAAACTTTACCTCTACTACTCCCAGAACTCTAGCCTGGGACGACCAGACCGGATATGTTGTCCCCGTGGAGTACGGTGTAGGGAACACGAGATATACCTTTAACCTAAAAACCAACTGCGACCCTAACGTCTTCCGGCCTATATTGCCCGGTGGTGGTGGCGGTGATGACAACGTCGGCATATCTGGGCTAGTGGGTTGCAGTATGCAACAAGAACTGCCCATTCGTAACCCCTCTCTGTACTACCTCTTCCCCCTGCAAAGTCACTCCCACCTGGGGACGGGCTACCATGCCCAACCCGATGTGGGGGATTCTCAACAACCCCCTGAGGAATATATCACCCAGACTTATATTAAAAACCAAAACAGCGGGGCTACTCGGTATAAGCCCGTAGCGCTAGCTGCGGACTACGACACTAACCAGGCTGTTCAGGATAACAATATTATTCGGGCCGTGAACCGCATTGCGGCAGTGCCCGCTTCTCGAACAGCCCTAACCACCTGGGTGACTCCCGCTAGCGCCGTGACGGCAGACACCCTCTTGCCTACCAACGTCAACAACGACAATCGAGCCTTCAGCATCAACATCTGTGGCCAACAACAAGCTTGCTTCGATACTTCTGGAAACGTGGTGACTACCAACTTAACCGGGGCTACGGTTTCCTTCTTGGACAAAGGCATTCTCAATGGCCGTGAGCAACTGGCCGTCCGGGTGCTGGATATGGACATGGGCAGGTTAACTAATAGCCCAGTTTCTACCGCGGTTAATGCCGACTACTGGATCTCTGATATAGCCTGCGATGCCGATACCCAAGATTGCGACGCCTTTACTGAGGGGATTGTCTACGCCTTCCGAGAAGATGCCGTGCGAGAAGACGAAATTGTGCGGCCCAAAAGAACTAATCAGAACGCCGCCGCCTGTCTAACAGTTGACACCGTTACCTCCGCCAATTGCCGCATGGTCACCACCCCCGGCTCCGAGCAAGACCCACCGTTGACCACCTCAGGCGTTAGCCTAAAGCCAGTAGACTTTGTGGCCGACCCCGACCGTCGCCCCCACGGCTTCCGGCTCCGCAATGGCGACGACATGAGCCGCAACTACAACCGCGCGGTGGGCATGACCTTTGTCACCGACAACAGCGTCTACATCCAGGGCAACTTCAACCGCCACTTCGGTAGAACCAGAACTATCAACCCCGCTAATGGCCAAGTTGCCACAGGTGCTAACCCAGGCCCCATGGAAGAATTTACCGCTCTCGTGGGCGACAAAAACTGGACCGAGGCCAACTTTTACGGCGACAGAACTCAGGCAAATTTGAACCAAAACTTTGCCCAGCCTGCTACAGACCGCTGGCGTCCGGTAGAGGTTTTGGCCGATGCGTTCACTATTCTGTCGCCGGGGTTCCTCGATGGCGACGTGGATGATACTTTCTTAGCCAGACCCACGGCGTTGAGCGGCACCGCGACGTCTTACATGAACCAGAGCCGTCCTAACACAGCCCAAGCCGTCGTCAGAGAAGGCAGTGCCACCGGCCCAGTCTTTGTCGACCGCAACGGGAATGCCTTTGTGGATACCGAACCCCTTAATACCCACGTTGCGTCGGGAGATTGGACCAGCCTGAGCACCAGCGAAGTTAATCGCCGGTTGAATATTCGACAGGTGGCTAACGATGATATCTCCGTCAACGGTGTCTTCATTGCAGGCATCGTGCCCACTCGCCCCAACCAGGGCTATGGGGGTTTGCACAACTTCCCTCGACTCATTGAACACTGGGGCGGCAGAAGCCTCAACATTGCTGGTTCGTTCTTGCAGCTCAACTTTACGACTGGCTCTACCGGCCCCTTCGAGCACGATGCCTGGGAACCCGGCGCTAACCCCGTTGCCGGTAGAGGAGCAGGAGAGCAGTTGGGCTATTACAACCCCCCCACCCGCCGTTGGGGCTACGACCCAGCTCTGCTCTACTACCCTCCCGCTGCTGCCGCCCGCCGCTTTGTCTCGGTAGACACCCCCCGCAGCGAGTACTTCCGCGAGCTGCCCGCCGACGATCCCTATATCGTCAACCTCCGCTGTGCTAATAGAGCCGGTGCTGCTCCCGTCTATGACGCCAACATCCGCGGCAACTGCCCTGCCTAGCTGAGTGCTGAGTCGCCTCCTAGGGTCGCCTCCTAAACAGAGCCGTTTCGCCACTACCACCAAGGACAAGCACTATGATTACTCCATCGTTCAGACATCGTTTAGGGGGCTTTGGCGATCGCCTTACCCCCGCTGCCCTGGGGCTCAACCCCAAGGCCCCCGATCAGGGCCTCACTCTGATTGAATGTCTGGTTGCGATCGTCATGGTGGCCTTGGTATCGGGTGCTATTGCTCCCACCATGGTGCTGTCGGTGGCAACGCGGGTGCACAGCCAAAAGTCGGAACAAGCTTTAGCCCTGGCCCAAAGCGAAATCGACAGAGTGCGCGTAGCAGTAGAACGAGGCGGCTACACAGTCGCCCAGCTTCCCCCTGTGGCTGTCGGGGTGGGCGATCGCAACGTTGCCGCCGTCCCTGCGCCCACCAACCTCAATGCAGCCAACGGCAATAACGTGGCTAATGCCGTTGGAGTAGATGTCACTGGCGATGGCACCAACGACTTTTTAGTGCAGCGGTATCGGACGGCGGGTCAGGATGCCAACGGTGTGCCGGTGGCCTTTGCCATGGGGGTGCGAGTTTACGACATCAATGCCGCTGGCACGTTAACCACCGCTCCGGCCTCCTTGGTGATGACCAGCAATGAGAATGGGCGTCGCACGCGCCCCTTGGCAGTGCTCCACACCACCATCGCCACCAGCGACCAGGGCGACTCTCTCTGCAACCTCAGTACTTACCTCAATGGCGGTGCTGCCCCCGCAAACCTGCCTCCAGTGTGTGCCGCACCAGCAGCAGCACCAGCACCAGCGCCTCCTACCCCTTAAGTACCGCATCCCGTCTATTACCTCGTTAAACCACCCTTCCCGGCGTTCTTGTTCTTTACCCTCTGTGGGTAGGTAGTCCCAATGTCATCTAACCCTCCTTCCCTCCCTCTGACCCGCTGGATTTTAAAGCACAGTGGCAGCCGAAAAAAACAGCAGGGTTTTACCTTAATTGAGCTGTTAATTGCGATCGTTGTAGGCTCAATTATTATCGGTAGTTTGCTCTACCTGGTGGTCGAGCTATTAGGCGTCAATGCGAGAGAAGAACGACTGACCCAGGCCCAGCAAGATACTCGCCGTGCCCTAGACTACATCACCCGAGACGTCCGAGAGGCTGTCTATGTCTATTCCACGCCTGATGCTGTTATGGGTCAGCTTAACGATGCCCCAGCGGGGGCTAGCCCCGTGTTGGCCTTTTGGCGACTGAAGCCCATCAACGTAGCCGCCTTACCAGCAACTTGCCCTGTCGCTCAAAAAGAAGAGTGCGAAACCCTAAAGGTGCGTCAAAATGTTTACGATCTGGTGATTTATTTTCACCGCGCCAACGACGACAGCAACCTCTGGTCTGGCCCCAGGCGCATCATTCGCTACGAGCTGAGCAATTATTCTAATCTCGGTAATCTCACACCCACCTCCGGCTATAGCGACCCCTCTAAACCCGGCAACGACTTTGCTGGGTGGGAAAGGGGCCCCGGCAATACCAGGGGTAACGCGGTCGTGCTCACCGACTTTATCGATAACCACTCCGCCACTGTGGCGGTTGCCTGCCCCACTGGGTTAGTCCCATCCCCAGCCAACGCTGCAACCACCTCCAACAACTTTTTCATCTGTGTTCGAGAGCCGGATGTTGCCGGCAACGCCCTCAACCAGAGTTTGTACATGTTTCTGCGGGGTAGCACCGCCACGGGTGGGGTTACAGCCGTGTTTGGGCCTACCAGTCAGGGCAGCAGTTTGCCCACCCTCAGTACCGAAGTCCAGGTGCGGGGAGTTGTTGAGAAAAATAGATAATTGAGCCAGGATCACTACCTATACTTGTTTTGGTTGTGCCATCTATTACCGGTGTTGCCCGTCATGAAACCCTTTACCGTCCACAAAATTAACCAAGATTCAGGGTTTACCCTGATAGAAGTGCTGGTGGTGGTGATTATTGTTGGCATCCTAGCTGGCATTGCTGCCCCAGGCTGGCTAGCATTTCTCAACCGGCAACGGGCGAACACAGTTAGAAGCGACCTGATGCAGACCCTCAAAAATGCCCAGCAAGACGCCATTCAACGGCGGATATCGATATCTGTCTTTATAGATCCTAATGCCCCTGTACCTAGAGCCAGGGTCAATGGAACTGACTTAATATTGGGTCAAGGTAGCAATCTTGGTAACGTGAAGTTGTCAGCCTATCTAGTGGGTCCAGGAGCGGTCAAAGATACCGGCTTTGACACCGTAACTTTTGACTATCGCGGGTCGCCGACCTTCAGAAAAGGTGACACCACAGTTACTAGCGATGTTCCACCCTTTGTGATTAGCGTTAACACTGACAACTCCACCGCCAAGCAGTGTGTGGTTGTGGCCAGTCTGCTCGGCAGCTTGAAAGCGGCTGGCAATGCCGAATGTGATGATCCCAAAGTTGCTGAGACGACTAATTAATTGGAAGTTCAACAGACAATTACAAAGATGTGACGCTCAGCCCCAGCCTAATACCAATCGTTCATGCCGCTGACGCGGCAACCCCAACAATAAAAATCTCTTCTTAGAGCAAATCCTGCTTGATTATCCCCGATTCGACGGGGCGAATGGCATTTTCCCCTACAATTTTACCTTTTAGGAACCGGGTTTATGCGATCCGGCTTGAGTATAAAAGTCCGAAGTTTGGGGCAGAAGCCTACGAAGGAAGCTTTCTTCACCTTGTACTTTAGTTTTCAATCCATCGCATCCCATTTTGTGATAAAAACAGTGGGCACGTTTTGCTGAGCGAGGTGACCCCATGAGCACATCATCCCCATCCCTAAAGGGCCAGGTTGCCGTTGTAACGGGAGCATCGCGAGGCATTGGTCGGGCAGTAGCGATCGCCCTAGCGGCGGCGGGTGCCCAGGTTGTGGTCAACTACGCCAATTCTAGTGCGGCGGCAGAAGTGGTTGTCGCTGAGATTGTTGAGGGGGGCGGCAGTGCGATCGCAATTCAGGCCGATGTCTCTAAAGCCGACCAGGTAGACGCGCTGATTAGCGGCACCCTAGAGGCCTTTGGCAGGGTCGATATTTTAGTCAACAACGCCGGCATTACCCGCGACACCCTGCTACTGCGCATGAAACCCGAAGACTGGCAGGCGGTAATCGACCTCAACCTGACCGGCGTATTCTTGTGCACCCGCGCCGTGGCCAAGCTGATGCTCAAACAGCGATCGGGTCGCATTATCAACATTGCCTCGGTGGCAGGGCAAATGGGCAACCCTGGCCAGGCCAACTACAGTGCCGCCAAGGCAGGGGTGATTGGCTTTACCAAAACCGTGGCTAAAGAGCTGGCCAGCCGAGGCGTCACCGCCAACGCCGTCGCCCCTGGTTTCATCGAAACCGATATGACCGGCGACTTGTCTAACACCGAAGACATTCTTAAATATATTCCCCTGGGGCGGTTTGGCCAGCCTGAGGATATTGCCGGCATGGTGAAATTTTTGGCCGCAGACCCAGCAGCAGCCTACATTACTGGCCAGGTCTTTAACGTCGATGGCGGCATGGTAATGGCCTAGGCGCGGTTTACCGTGCGTAACAGCCATAGGGTAGCGGCCAACGACACAAAGTGAGCCAGCAGCGTATTGGTATTGGCCTGCACCACAAAGATGTCAAAGGCTTCGACGTACTGATTAATGTTGCCGGGCACAAATACTGTGCCGCCCTGAGGCTGAGCCAGGGCCTTACCCAGCAGCGACCCAATCAGGGCTTGGCTGCCAAACAGAGTCACTAGCATACCGACCATGCTGATGCCGGTGCCTAACCGCAGCGCCTGAATGGCGTCTTTGGGGCTGGGGCGTTTGGTGGTGTCGCGGCTGCGCAACCGCCGCCCCAAACGAGTGTAGCGAAAGGCCCAAAAAGCATTGAAGTAAACCGCTACTAACCCCAGACCAGCAAGCAATAGCCCCACACCAGTGCCAGGGTTGCCGCCCCCCGCCCCCGATCGCGCGGTTAGATTGATACTGGCAAACAGCAGCACCAGGCTAGAGATGGCGGCTAGCACGATCTGCACCCAAAAACTGGCCCAGCCCACGACCCGAAAGGAGCTTGCAATCCGCCGCACGGCGGGCGGTAGGGTGTAGTCAAATTCTGTAGTCATACCTGTGATTTTAGCCTGTAATCTTAGCCTGAGAGCGGGGGCGGCTGAATGATACATTTGGGGAAACGGGCTGGGAATTAAACGGTATGGCTGAAGCGATTGATCAGGCAAAGACCCGATTGCAAGAGCTATGCGATCGCTGGGGGCCACGGGTAGACTATCTGGCGATTCGCCTAGAGCAGTCTGAAGGCACCGATATTTTTTTGCGGGGTGGCCAGACCGAAACGCTCAGCGAGGCGATCGCCATTGGTGGCCATGTGCGGGCCTGCTACCGGGGGGGCTGGGGCTTTGCCAGCTTCAATGACCTGGAGAGCTTAGTCCCCTGCGTAGAGGCGGCGGTCGACGCGGCTCGCCGGGTGGGCCACGATGAAACCCTGCTAGCTCCAATCGAAGCGGTACAAATTACCCGCCGCCTGCCCCTCGAAGGCACCGATCCACGCCAGATCTCCCTGACGCACAAGAAGAGTCTGTGCCACCACTACGCCGACCTGCTGCAAGGGGTAGACAACCGCATTGCTACCACCTCCGTGCGCTATACCGATGTTGCTCAACGGGTTCTTCTAGCCACTTCAGAAGGCACCCTGATTGACCAAGCTTGGTCAGACATGGAAATGCGCTTTGCCGCGACGGCCCGCAACGGCGACACCGTGCAAACAGGGCGCGAAACGACCGGCTCTCGCAAAGCCTACGAAGATTTAGCCAACTTGGATACGCAGGTAATGGGCGCGGCTCAACGGGCCGTAGCCGCTCTAGACTTACCCTCGGTGCGGGGGGCAGCCTACCAGGTCGTCATTGACCCCATTTTGACCGGGTTGTTTGTGCACGAAGCCTTTGGCCACCTGTCCGAAGCCGACATGGCCTACGAAAATCCTGACCTGCTGGAGTCGATGAGCATGGGTCGGCGATTTGGCCCGACCAACCTACAAATTTTTGACGGAGCCGCCCCTCCTGGCCACCGGGGCAGCTACTTCTACGACGATGAAGGTACCCCCGCCACCACCACCCAGCTCATCCAAGATGGGGTATTGGTAGGGCGGCTGCACTCTCGCGAGACGGCGGGCAAACTGGGCGAGCAGCCCACCGGCAACGCCCGCTGCCTCAATTACCACTATTCGCCGCTGGTGCGGATGACCAACACCTGGATTGAGCGCGGCACCACCCCTGCTGCCGACCTGTTTGCTGACATCAAAGAAGGCGTCTATGCTCGCAACTGGTTAGAGGGGATGACCAATGGCGAAATGTTTACCTTTACCGCTGGCGAAGCCTGGATGATTCGCAACGGCCAGCTGGCAGAACCGGTGCGCGATGTTACCCTGTCGGGCAACGTGTTTCGCACCCTAGCCGACATTGAGGCTATTGGCGACGACTTCTACTGGGATGAGTCGGGCGGATGTGGCAAAGGCGGACAAAATGGACTGCCTGTGGGCTGCGGTGGCCCCAGCTTACGCATTCGCAATGTCGTTGTCGGGGGCGAAGCCGAAGATTGCTATGAGTGATAGTTCGATTAACCAGGGGCGCATTTTACGCAATCTGATGCGCCTGATGGATGTCACCTGTGGCCATAGTCTGTACGAAGTGCTGCCCAGGGGAGTGCAGGTATGGCTGCCAGAACAAGGCATGGGCGTCTACCCTGACTTAATGGTGGTAGCCGGTGAACCCCTCCTCCACGACGGTCAAGACGATCGGGTACTCAACCCTTGCGTTATCTTTGAAATTTTGTCTGTCCCGACCCTGGGCTACAATCCAGACGCCACTACGCTGCCAGAGCGAGAGGGCATGTTTCGCCACTGTCGAGCCATTCCTTACCTGCAAGCCTATGTGTTTGTACACCAAACTGAGGCCCGAGTAGAGCAGTTTTACCGCGCCGAAGAACATTTGTGGGGTATGACAGCCCAAACCGACCTCGACAGCGTCGTAGAACTGGCGATTACCAATGCCCGCCTGCCCATGATGGATATTTACCAGCAGGTAGATTTTAGTCTGCTGGTTTAGGGTGACAGTCGGACTCTAGTCCAACCGTCCTCGCCTTGGCTATACAAAAAGCGATCGTGAAGTCGGCTAGGCCGCCCTTGCCAAAACTCAAAGCTGATCGGTTTCACCCGATAGCCCCCCCAAAAATCGGGTAGAGGAATTTCCTGGTTGAGAAATTTGTTCTTCATTTTTTCGAATTGCATCTCGAGCAACTGTCGCGACGAAATGATATTGCTCTGCTGCGAGACCCAGGCCCCAAGCTGACTGCCCCGAGGCCGGGACGAAAAATAGCGCAGGGACTCAGCCGCCGAAATTTTGCTGGCGGTACCGGCGATCGCCAGCTGACGCTCTAGAGAATACCAGGGAAACAGCAGCGACACCTGGGCATTTTCGGCCATGTGCTGAGCTTTGCGGCTGCCATAATTCGTAAAAAACACAAACCCATTGTGGTCAAAATACTTGAGCAGCACCGTGCGTTGGTAGGGCATACCTCCAGGCGCTACCGTCGATAACACCAGGGCATTGGGCTCTAGCAAATCGGCGTCGCAAGCCTGCTGAAACCACAGCGAAAACTGGGCAAAGGGGTCGGGGTCGAGATCATCCCAATCTAACCCTCGCTGAGTATAGTCGCGGCGCAGATCACCAATGTCCATGGCGCGTCTTAGGATCGATGCGTAAGGTTAAACAATTTCTAAACAATTTCGTCAAGGGCGTCTTTGACCTGGGCGTACTGGTAGGTAAACCCACTACCTTCAGTACGCTTAGGTAGCACCTGCTGTCCTTCGAGCACCACCTGGGCACCATCGCCTAAGATAGCTTCCAGCACAAAGTCGGGGACAGGCAGCCAGGAGGGGCGGTTGAGCACCTTGCCCAGGGTTTTGCAAAATTCGGCCATTCGCACAGGGTTAGGGGCGGTAGCGTTGTAAATCCCGGTCATCTGCGGATCTTGCAGTGCTTTGATGATCAAATTTACTAGATCGTCGCGATGAATCCACGAAAACCACTGACGACCGCTGCCAATTGGCCCTCCGGCAAACATGCGAAAGGGGGTAAGCATTTTAGCCACCGCACCGCCCATACCCAGCACGATGCCAAAGCGTAAAATCACCAGACGGGTGCCATAGTCGGTGACGGGCTGAGCCGCTGCTTCCCAAGCCTGGCATACCTGGGAGAGAAAGTCGTTTTCAATCGGGGCGCTGGTTTCGTCAAAGGCAGCGGTTTCGCTGGTGCCGTAGTAGCCAATCGCCGAGGCATTGACCCACACCGTCGGCTTGGGATCGGCTTTCCCCAGCGCTTCCACCAGCTTTTCGGTGCCGACCTTGCGGCTGTCCATAATCGCCTGCTTGTGCTCGTCGCTCCAGCGCTCGGAGATCGGGGCACCGGCTAAGTTGACCACGCCATCACAGCCCGATAACAGGCCGGTCTGCCAATCGCCCGACGCTAAGGGGCTATAGCCCACCACTTCAACATTGGGGAATGCGACGGAGGGAAACACTCGACGACCGTGGTCGACACTGCGGGTGAGTACCACAATGCTGTGGCCTTCCCGTTGCAGCCGCTCTACCAGGCTACTGCCAACAAACCCCGTTGCTCCGGTAATTGCAATTTTCATGGGCACCTGATTCTGGAGAGAACGCCCAACAAAACACCGGGCTTGGTCTACTAGGATAAACCATCCCGATAGCCCCCTTTAAAGAATGATCCCAGATAACACGGCTCCAGCATCCTCTGTCAGAGGGCCTCGGAGATCGTCTCGCCCTTGAGCCCCAAGGGCTGATCAATAAGGCGCAAAAGGAAAGGCGCAAAAGAACCGCTCTGGGCACTCAACGGCGGCGGTTAATCAAGATGACGTAATACAGCAAGTTGAGAAACGCCGTAAACGCCGTAGCTACATAGGTCAAGGCTGCCGCACCCAAAACTGCCCGCGCCCCTTTGTTTTCGTTGCCCTGGAGAATGCCCAGCTCGTCGACTAAACGCAAGGCCCGGCGCGAGGCATCAAACTCAACGGGCAGGGTGACGACGTGGAACAGCAGCACCGAGGCAAAGAAAATGACCCCTAGCCAGGCCAGGTTGAGAATGTTGAAGATCAACCCGGCCATAATCAGCATTGGCCCCAGGCGAGAACCGAGGTTGACGGCGGGCACCAGAGCAGCCCGCAAGTTCATAAACTTATAGCCCTCTACGTCTTGCAGGACATGGCCACATTCGTGGGCCGCTACCGCCGCTGCCGAGAGCGACCCTGAGCCGTAGATGCCCTGGGATAGCCTGACGGTCTTAGCACCGGGGTCGTAGTGATCGGTGAGTTCACCGGCTACGGGTTCTACCTTGACACCCTGGACGCCTTTTTTGGCCAAGATTGTCTGAGCCACCTGGGCACCGGTCATGCCCATGGTGGACTGAATTTGGGAGTACTTACGATAGGTACCTTTGACCCGGCTCTGTGCCCAAAAGGTCAACACGCCGGTAGGGATAGCAACCAACAATAGGTAGATAGGGTCGAAAAACATGACCTGAGCCGAAGATAGGGGTGAATACGGTGTTTGCCGGCATCATAGCAGCCTAGAGATAAGGATTGTCTAAGCGTTAGGAACGGCTGTAGCTATGCCTATGTATACCCTAGACAGGGCAGAGGATTAAGGTTTTTGTTGGTAGGCGGAGTAGAGGGCTTCGAGAAAGGTGTCGGTGGTCATATCGGTAGGTAGGGTATCTAGGGCTAGCTGTACTTTGAATCGGCGAGCCAGTTGGTCACTGACAAGAGTTTGGGCCTTAGGGCTCATGGCCTGCCGCCGCTGCAAAAACTCGCGCACAGTGGCAAAGTCGTCGGGAGAGAGGTGGGTGATATCGACTAGGGCCAGCAGGTCTTTGCCGATCGCCTGCGATCGCGCTGGCAGCTGAATCTCACCGCTGGTCACCGCATCGTTCTGCACCACTAAGGTGCCAGCAAGCCAGTCGCCAAGCCGCTTTTCGCTCTTGCTCAGCAAAATGCAGAAGAACCCGATAAATAAAATATCGTCGATGGGACGCAGCAGCGATCGCAGGGTGGCCTGGGGCAGTCGCTCGGGTTGGCCGTCGTCGCGAATGACGCGAATTTTGGCGTAGCGCTTGCCCGGCGTCTGGCCATACCACCAGGTCTCAAACAGCGCGAAGTAGCCGATGTAGAGGCCAAAGGCCAACACGGCTGCGATCGCCGTAATCCAAAGCCGCACTGTCTCGCTGGGGATAGTCAACACCGCATCGAGGGTCAACAGCCGCACCAGCAAAAAACTGTAGACAACAGCCAAACTGGTCAACCCGGCCCCGAGGCAGAGGTAGTCGAGGGTGAGGGCCACGGCGCGGCTGCCCACCCCAGCCAGCACAAACTCCAGTTCCACGCTCTCGGGGGTACGAATGGTGACGGTATTGAACAGCGACATGGGTGGCCAGTGGATCGGTATAGGGTAGAACAACTCAAATGCCGAGATCGGTCTCGTCAGAATGGCGGAGGGCAAGATCAATGCCTTCTCGACGACTGCGCAAATCGTAGTACAGCACGCCCTTCACCGCCTGCCACAGGGGTAACACCACGATGCTGCCCAGCAGGCTCAACACCACACCAAGCAGGGCCGTAATGCCATAGACCACCCCTTCGGCAGGCAGAAACCCGAGCAAAATACGAGGGATATAGTTAGTCACCGACAAAATTGGCAGCTGAATTAAGAAGGTAGCCAGAAAGATAATCTGAATCCGCAGGATAGAGGTCTGAGTTAGTTCCCAACTGCGACCTAGGCTACCGCCAGCCCCGTGCTGCGGCTCGATAGCTAGCACCACTTCAGCGATAAATAACCGAGAAGCCACCCAAATAATCGCAATGAGAAAAATGCCCAGCCCCAGCACAGAGCCCAAAAGCATGCCCACTACGGCACCCACGGGTTCATTGATCAGCGCCGATAAAATGCCTGCGGTTAAGAAGCCAACGCTGCCCCCCGCAATCAGAGCCACCAGCACCCCGATCAGGTAAGCCGCCAGGTAGGCCAGCAGCAGCAGCAGCCCCAACACCAAAAATTGTCCGACCTGAGGGGTGACTTGCCGACGGGCATCGAGGGAGGTTTCGCGCTGATGAATCAGCTCTCGAAAGCATAGTCGCCCAATCACGCTAGAGAGCGCGTAGTATTTGGCAGAGCCATACAGCAGGGGCACCACCCCCATCACAAACCCCAGCAGCCCACCCACAATCGCAGCCAGATCGCCTCCCAGAGCCGCACCGGCTCCAGCCAGCACTGCGATCGCCAGCACCATTCCCACGGTCCCGGCCACAAACCACAGGGTGGCCAGCCCCGCCAGTTGCAAAAATGTCTTAAAGCGATCGGTGTAGAGTCGCAGGGCCGCGCTCACCACATCGCCAGGGTTCAGCGGGCCTAGCTGATTGCCCCGTTCTGTAGATGGGTTCATCGGCGCGGCCTCCTGGTGCCAATACAACGGGAACAGCCCCGAGGTGCGTTCATTTCGAGGGTAGCCTACACTTCACTGTAGATTGCCCGTTTCTCTGACTTTACTTCATGAATGTTCAGCGTTGGATGGCCCGGCGAGAAGTGAGCTGGCGACAGCTCGAAGCCCTGCTGACCCAGGCCGAAACCAGCGGCCTTAAGTCTCTGTCAGGAGCCCAGGTGAGGCAGATGGCTAGCCTATACCGTTCGGTATCAGCTGATTTGGCTCGGGCTAAGGGGCATGGCGTCGGCCAGGCCGTGGTCAAAGACCTACAGCGGTTGACCAGTCGCAGCTATAGCCAGATTTACCAGGGGTCTCGACGGCAAGAATGGCAGGCCCTGGGAGAGTTTTGCCGCTATGGCTTTCCGGCGGTAGTGCAGCAGAGCTGGGGATATATTGCGATCGCGACGGGCTTATTTGCGATCGGTGGGCTGGTGGGCTGGTGGTTTGCCTGGCGAGATCCAGCCTTTCTGACCTTGGTACTGGGGCAAGACTTTGTCGAAACGGTCAAAACCAGCCAAGAACTTTGGACTGTCTCCATTATGGGCATCGAGCCAGTGGCCTCTAGCGGCATCATGATCAACAATATCGGCGTGGCGCTGTGGGCCATAGTGGGGGGAGTCACCATGGTGGTACCCCAGGTGCCAATGATTACCCCACCGGGAGCGTTTACGGTATTTGTGCTGGTGTTCAATGGGGTGATGCTGGGCTGCGTGGGGGTGCTGGTAGCCCAGGCCAACCTCGCCTACGACCTGTGGGCCTTTGTGTTTCCCCACGGAGCGCTAGAGCTACCGGCTATTTTTATGGCGGGCGGCGCAGGGCTACTGCTGGCGCGAGCGATTGTGCTGCCGGGGCAGTACCGCCGCACCGATGCCCTCAAGCACTACGGCATGCAAGCCGTCCAGCTTTTGTATGGCATCATCCCCATGCTGGTGATCGCCGGGTTGATCGAGGGCTTTTTCTCGCCCCAAACCTGGATTCCCCACGGGCTAAAGTACGCCGTGGGGATAGCTTTATTTCTAGGACTGGTTCAATACTGCCGCACCCAGAGGCCGCAGGCGGCTCCGAGGAATCCCGAGGCCCAGCAACGCATAAACAATTGGTCACAGGGCTAGAAAAGTGCACGTCCCCATGCTCAAACCTGGGAAGGATGGGGTAAGTTTAGGCCTGTGGTCAACCCCGAGTAGGTCATGGGTTATCAGCGCTTTTTCACTGGGTTCTGTTTAGGCCTGGTTCTCACCGTATGTATCGCTTGCTCCCAGCGCGTGCTGCTGTCGGATGCGAATTCGCCATCGGCTGCCGACGGAGTAGTTGAGGCCATAGCCCCAACGGAGGCGCGGGAAGGGGCTGCCCCGATCGCCGCACCAGCCCTTTCGGCCCAGGCCCAGGCGCTGGTGGAGAGCGTGCCGGGCGGGCTGGTCAACCCACCCCGTAAAGATGTACGGCTGGTGGTGATTAGCGACCTCAATAGCGCCTACGGGTCGACCACGTATGACCCAGAAGTCGATCGGGGCATTGCCCTGTTGCCGTTTTGGCAGCCAGACCTGGTGGTCTGCGGCGGCGACATGGTGGCTGGTCAAGACCGATCGCTGACTCCAGAGCAAATTAACGCCATGTGGCAGGCTTTTGACGATCACGTAGCCGGTCCCCTGCGTCAGTACCATCTGCCCTTTGGGTTTACCCTGGGCAACCACGATGCCTCTAGCGCCACCGGGTCTAACAACAGCTTTTTGTTCCAGCAGGAGCGTGACTTGGCCTCGGCCTATTGGACTGCCCCCGACCACAATCCTGGGGTTAACTTTATCGATCGCTCAGCCTTTCCGTTTTTCTACACCTTTGAGCAGTCGGGCATCTTTTTTATGGCTTGGGATGGGTCTTCCAGCCGCATTCCCGCCGACAGGCTGGCTTGGGTAGAGAACGCCCTGGCCAGCGATGCGGCACAGCAGGCTAAGGCCCGCATTCTTCTGGGTCATTTGCCCCTCTATGGCATCGCCGTAGGGCGCGATCGCCCCGGCGAAGTGCTAGCCAATGCCGATCAGCTGCGCACGCTGCTAGAGCGCTACAACGTCCACACCTACATCAGTGGTCATCAGCATGCTTACTATCCCGGCCACCGAGGCAAGCTGCAACTGCTGCACTCGGGCATTTTGGGGTCTGGCCCGCGCCCGCTCATCGACAGCGCTCTCGCTCCCTGGAAAGCCCTCACCGTAGTCGATATCGACTTTAGCGATCCCGAGCTGACCACTTACACCACCTACAATATTCAGAGCCTGCGCACCGTTGACACCACAGAACTGCCTCGGTTTTTAGCAGGGCACAACGGCGTTGTGCTGCGGCGCGATGTCGACTATGCCGACCTGGCTCCTGACGAACAGTCCTTTTGCACCCAACGCCTAGGCAACGCCCTCTGCACCGGCAACTTGCCCTTCCCCAGGCCCAAGACCTATACCGCATAACTAGATCCCACCCAGGCGGTATAGCCCAGGGGCAGGTTTTGGGGTGTTGCTGAATTGGTGCACCCAGTTGAGGCCGCGACGAAGTTTGAGCATAGCCGTCTAGCCCCTTAGCCCAGGGAAGATTCTATGCTAATCTATGGGGGATGAATGGGCAGCTATGCCCATTTTTGTTGTCTGTATGTGTGTACAGGCAGCTCGGAAACGATCGCTGCGATGCAGCTTTAACGACTCTGCCTGGAGCAATGGGAGGTGGCTCAACCGTTCCGGGGCAACTCAACAAAGATTTTTGCGGGTCTGCTGACCTGCTGTACAGATTCACTAGTTCAGCCCAAGGAGTAAAGAAGCGATTTCGTATGACACAAGTCGTTGTAGGTGAAAACGAAGGCATTGAATCGGCCCTGCGCCGCTTTAAGCGGCAGGTCTCTAAGGCCGGGATTTTTTCTGAGGTTAAGCGTCGTCGCCACTTCGAGACGCCTCAAGAAAAGCGCAAGCGCAAAGCCGTAGCCCGGCGCAAGAAGCGCTACCGTTAAGCCGCTGACTAGCGCAGGCAAATGCTATCTCAGGGGATGCTGTCTACCAGCATCCCCTTTTTGTTGCCTAGACCCCTTTTTGTTGCCTAGAGTTGATGGCCTAGGGATGGCTCTGGGGGAACATCTGGCCTTGTTGACAAGCAGGGCTATTCGGGGGCATTGGCGGTCACCAGGGTGAGCAGCGGGCCCATCTGCTCTTGGCCACTGACGGCCAGATCGCTATGACACAGCACGACGCGATCGCTGACCCGACCCAGCAGATCGCACACAATTCGCTCGGGGCGATCGCGGTGGAGCGCTTCAATATCCTCGGTGCGCCAGGGACGACCGGGGTAAGACCCTAAAAATAACGGATAGCCAAACAGTAGGTTCTCTGTACCGGCTAGCCAGCGGGGTGATCCGGCATCGATCCAAAAGTGCCAGCGGTGGTGTAGTCGCTGCAGGCGATATTGGTACACCGTGGCAATGGTAATCACTCGGTTGTTGGGGTTGACCGACTCCACCGGGTAAGGGTTGGCGGTGACGGTGCCCTGGCGCAGCAGCAAAATAAACCGCTCTAAAGAACGTTGGAGCGACCCGGTGGTAGAGTTTCCCAGCACGGGTTCCACCTGGCGCAGGCGGTCTTCTACCGCCCAGTAGTGCTGGGTAGTTTCCATCAGTTCTCGCAGTGCCGCCAGTTGGTCGGGGGGCAGGTGGCTCCCCCCCCAGTAAAAGGCCTGAATCGCCCGGTCTAGGACACTGATCACCCCCGGCGTCAGCCGCTGCTGCCGCTGCTGCCGCTGCTGATCGATCCACTGGCGCAGGCGGGTGTAAGCCTCGGTGGCTTTGTAGCCGAGGCGATCCCAGCGATCGAAGCGCTCTACGGGCAGCAGTTCGGGCTGGTCGAGGCGGGGTTCAAAGCAGTGATCGACCAGTAGCTCGGCCCGCACCGGGTCAATTTGCACAGACTCAAACCAGGGGCCAATTTCGGGGGCTTGGGGCACCTGGCTCAGCACCACCAGCATTTCAGCCACATCCTCTGCGCTGGCCAACCGTCCCAAACCAGGGTAAATAAACGTCAGCAAGGTGAGTAGCGCCCGCACCAGGGGCGAGTGAATCACCGGTCGCTGGTCGCTGAGGGAGGCGACGGGCAACCCCCGATCGCTGAGAATTTCGGCCAGGGTATAGCGGGCGATCGCATCTAGCCCCGGCCCAATAATTGCGACGTCGTGGGGGGCCACTTCTCCGGCCTCCACCGCAGCAGCGACCCGTTCTGCCGTCTGGCGCAGCAGTTCGCCCCGTGACGCGGTTTGCAGAGTTTCAAGACAGGGCAGCGGCTCTGGCAGCGCCAAAGGATCCATGATCCACTGCACAATGGTGTCGCCCCAGGCATAGCCGAGGGAATCGACCGCTGGGGTGGTCTGGTCGACTACGTCGCACTGAGGCCGGAGCTGTTCTAGGGCGTCAGGATCGGCCCCTAGGCCCATGCGCACCTTGCCGTGGCGGTTCCAGGTGATCGCCGTAGGCTGATCCCGGTCGATAAACACTTGCAGCCAGCGGGCCGCGATCGCCGGATACTCGTCTAAATCATCGGCAAAGACGCCCCCGTAACGCCTCAGCAACTTTTCCTGGTAAAGGGGGTGGGGCAGCAGGTGCCGCCAATAGAGCTCGGTCATCACCCCGTAGGTCAGTAGACCCCGTGCAAGACACCAATCTCGCCAGTCCACCAGCGCTTTGCCGATCGATCGCCACACGGTCTCCGGGGCAAACCCCGGCGGTATGCCCTCCGGTAACAGCACCGGCAGTTGTTCCACGGGGATGCCCGCCGCCGCCGCCATCTGAAAAAAATCCAGCGATCGCCGTACAGTTTGCGCCTCTAGCCAGCCCTCCACCGTCAGAGTGCCATCCAGCAGTTGCTGCCGCCACTGTCCTGTGGCCAAATCCTGCTCATTCTCAGGCCGCAGCCGCAGGGGAAACTGGGGAGCAAGGCCCAATTTGGCTACAATTAGCGGCCAAAACAGCGTCACCTCGTCCTGAATGAATCCGTTGGGAGTAGTGGTAACCGCTGGCACCCTAGGGGCGGCATCGCCCAGGCGCGCCGCCAGCCGCAGGCGATTGTCGCCGTTGGCCGCAAAGATCAAATAACTTTTCCCCGGCCCTAGAACCGGGGCAGTGGCAAGCCGCTCTAGCAGCCAGGCGGTCTTACCGCTACCCGTTACGCCCTCAAGCCACTGGGGCCGATTTACCATGCCATTCGCAGTCAAGACATTACTCTGCCTACTCTAACCCTGGGCCACCCAATCCCACAGTCAAAACAGGCCTGAGGCAGAAAATCCGCCTCAGGCCGCAACATCAACCATCATCTAACTCAGAAGTAGTCAGACTAGCCGACCTAGGACACCGATACCGCCACCACCATCAGCCCAGCCACCAGCGCTAGCGCCAGCCCCCCAAAAATCAAGTAGTTGCGCTTTTGGGAGGCACTGGGCGGCTCAGCTTCATACATCTTGGGCTCGTTGGCAAAATTATTGAGGCGACCGCCCTCTTCGGTGGTATATGGCATCGTTATTTATCCTTCTTAAAAATTGACTAACCTTAAAAGAAGGTTACCTGAAGACCGACGCGATGGGTACCCTGCCCCAGCGACTGGGGATCGCGTCACGGTGCTTAAACCGGCTCTGGGGCAGGCTGTCGCGAAATTAAGTCCAGCGGCAAGACCTGCCCTACGGTAGGGGTCAGCACTCGCGTAGATAGGCCTTTGGCGGCGATCGCCGCCTGCAACACCTCAGGGCTACCGATCGACTTCAGCCAGTTGATCAGCAGGCCGCTGTAGGCCACTTCTCCCGCATCAGCGGTGGGCAGCAGCACCTGGGGCCGGAGCCAATCGACCAGTTCTAGCGCCCCTGCTTGGCCTCGAATAATCGGCCCGACTACGGGCAGCGCCAGATCTAGGACCGGCGTAATCACCACATCCACCGGCCCCTCTTGCTTGAGTGCTTCCCGGTGGAACCCATGGGGTTCGTAAAACAGGGACAGCCCCGTCTCGACATCTCGCAGCAGGTAACCGTTCTCGACCAGGGTAGGCCCCACGGGCGATCCCGGCAACGCCTTAATCGTCACTCGCTGGTTGAGGGTAAAGGTCTGCCCGTGACTTAGGGCCGTTATCTGGCTGTAGCCTAAGCGCTCTACCACCTTGGCCGCACTAGGCGACCCCACCACCGGAATCGAGCGGTCTAGGGCCTCTAGGGTCGGGGGGTGAGCGTGGTCTTCTAAGCCCTGGCTCAGCAAAATCAGGTCAATGTTGGGGGGAATCGATCGCGCCTGAGGATGGGTTCCTCTAAACAGCCAGGGCTGTTGACCAAACACCAAATCGCCGACCAGCCAGGGGTCTACCAAAATGCGCTGGCCACCCACCGTAAGCAACCAAGAATTGCTGTCTAACCAGGTCACGTCCATTAGAAGTTAGGTAGAGAAACTGTCTACCAGTGTAACGAACTATTTACAAAGAATGATTTAGACGGACGGTTCTCAGTATTACCGACTAGAGACAGATGTCTCAGTTCTGCAAACAGCCCCTGAAATTGTGCAAATGCACTGATCCCCGTATAATCCATCTTGGTTTGGGGGTTACATTCTGTCGCTTTTTCTGACCGCTGATTTTGCCATGGCCCGTCTCCAGCTAAAACCCTATACCGTACTGATCACGGCAACCGGGAAGGCACCCATTACACTGACCCTAAAGCCAATGTCACTGGTGGTCGGGCTGATGCTTCTAGTCGGGTCACCCATCGTTTGGATCAGTCTGCTGCTCTACCAGAACGTGCAGCTGGCCCAGCGCAATCACCATCTAGCCGAAACAGCGAGTGAGGTGCTGACCGAACTCAACGTCATTGGGGCAGAAATCGAGGTGCTCAAAAATCGGGCCGGGCTACCCGACAAAGTCCTAAACCGCCGTTTGATCCCAGACCGTGAGATTGAAATGCCGCCTAAAGGTGGAGTAGCCCAAGCCGCCCCCGCCGAGGCCATGCTTGACCAGGCTCGCCGCCAGCTGCCTGGCCTAGAAGCGCTGCTGTCTAGGGCGGTGAAACCAGCTTTGGAACAAACCCTTGAGGCGGAGGCCGAGCAGGCGGCGGCCTTTCCCAGTGGTAAACCCATCAACGGAACGTGGCCGGTTTCGTCAGAGTTTGGCTTGCGGCCCAATCCCTTCAACGGACGCGGCTATGAAATGCATGAGGGCATTGACTTTGCGGGGCCGGTGGGCAAGCCGATTGTAGCGACCGCCGAGGGTGTAGTGGTGATCGCAGACTATCGGGGTGGCTATGGCAACCACGTCAAAATCGATCACGGTTACAGTTACGAAACTCTCTACGCCCATATGTCTGGGCTAGCGGTTAAGCTCGGCGATCGCGTTCAGCGGGGCGATGTACTGGGCTATCTGGGCAGCACCGGTCGGTCTTCTGGCCCCCATTTGCACTACAGCATCTACCGCAACGGCCAGGCGGTGAATCCTCGCCATTATTTGAAGCTTGAGGAAACTAAATAGTAGGATCGGGAAGACTGACTTTTTTGGGGCCACGGCTGGCATTACCGATCTATGGGCAACACCTTTGGGCATTTATTTCGTATCACCACCTTTGGCGAATCCCACGGCGGCGGGGTTGGGGTAGTCATAGACGGCTGCCCCCCACGCCTGGCTATCAGCGCCGAGGAGATTCAGGCTGAGTTAGACCGTCGCCGCCCTGGCCAGAGCAAAATTACTACCCCCCGCAAGGAGAGCGATCGCTGCGAAATTCTCTCTGGGGTATTTCAGGGGCAAACCCTGGGGACGCCCATTGCTATCTTGGTGCGCAACGAGAACACGCGTCCCCAAGACTATAGCGAAATGGTCACCGCCTATCGGCCCTCCCACGCTGACGCCACCTACGACGCCAAGTATGGCCTGCGCAACTACCAGGGCGGTGGGCGATCGTCGGCCAGAGAGACCATTGGCCGGGTGGCTGCCGGGGCGATCGCCAAAAAGATCCTTCAGCAGGTCGCCGGTACCGAAGTGATTGGCTACGTCAAACGCATTCAAGACCTTGAGGGCACCATTGACCCCGACACCGTTACCCTAGAGCAGGTCGAAAGCAATATCGTGCGCTGCCCCGATCCCGTTGCCGCCGAGCAAATGATCGACCGGGTCGAGGCCATTCGTGACCAGGGCGACTCTATCGGCGGCGTGGTCGAATGCATTGCCCGTGGGGTACGCGTGGGGCTAGGCTCCCCTGTATTCGACAAACTAGAAGCTGAGTTGGCCAAGGGCGTCATGTCGCTCCCCGCCAGCAAAGGCTTTGAAATCGGCTCCGGATTTGCTGGCACCTTGCTAACCGGCAGCCAGCACAACGACGAATTTTACACTGACGCAGCCGGCACCCTACGCACCCGCACCAATCGCTCTGGCGGTACCCAGGGCGGCATTACCAACGGCGAAAACATTATTATTCGCGTGGCCTTTAAGCCTACCGCAACCATTCGCAAAGCCCAAAATACCGTCACCAATACTGGCGAAGCGACGGTGCTAGAGGCACGAGGCCGCCATGACCCCTGCGTTCTGCCCCGAGCCGTGCCCATGGTCGAGGCCATGATGGCGCTGGTGCTGTGCGATCATCTGCTGCGCCACCACGGCCAGTGTGAGTTGTTTTAACCACCTCACGCCGATTTCCTGCCGCCCAGTTCTGCCGAACCAGCTGAGAACACCCGGCCAATCACTTCCTCCACGGGCGGATCGCTCACGGTCAAGTCTTGCACGTCTAGATCGCCTAGAAGCTGGCTCACGGTGTGGGTCAGCGCTTCACGGCGCACAATCAGTCGAGCCGTACAGCCCTCTAAGCTCTCTAATTCACCGTAGCGGCTGAGAATAGCGGCATCGCCATCGGTGGCCAGGTCTAGGGTCACTTCGCGGTAGGGGGCAAAGCGATCAAGCAACCCCTCCAGGCTACCGTCGTAGATCAGCTGCCCCTGGTAAATCAAGAGCACCCGTCGGCATAGGGCCGTGATGTCGGCCATGTAGTGGCTAGTGAGCAAAATTGTGGCCTGATAGCGGCGGTTGTAGTCCCGCAAGAACTCACGCACCGCTACCTGGGCATTGACATCTAAGCCCAGGGTAGGCTCATCTAAAAACAGCACCTGGGGGCGATGCAGCAGAGCCGCCATCATTTCAGCCTTCATCCGCTCTCCTAAAGAAAGCTTGCGCACGGGCTGAGTCAGCTGGGCCTGAAGCGACAGCATGTCGGCCAGTTCATCAACTCGGTAGCGAAACTCTTTATCGGACAGACCATAGATCGCGCCGTTGATGCGTAGAGAGTCGAGCGCAGGCAGGTCCCACAGCAGCTGCTGCTTCTGACCCATAACCAGGGTAATGTCCTGCAAAAAGCTGGCCCGCCGCTGAAAAGGGATGTGATCGCCTACGCGCACCGACCCATTAGACGGATGAATCAACCCCGTCAGCATCTTTAGAGTCGTGGTTTTGCCAGCCCCGTTAGGCCCCAAAAAGCCCACCACTTCCCCAGGCTCGATGTGAAACGATATGTCCTGCACCGCCTGCACCATGCGGTACTGGCGGCGCAAAAAATGCTTCAGAGTGCCCCCTAAGCCTGCTTCTTTTAGAGCAACGGGGTAGTGTTTGCTGAGCTGTTCGACATCAATAGTGGGCATGGCAGAGAACAACCTGGGGATAGTTGGCCAATGGCTTTCACTTTACCGCCAACGCCCTCAATTGGCCCTAGCTCACTACCCGGCGTAAAAAGTGCAGGCGCTCGTTGAGGCCCATGGTGTTGAGACGGGTTAGCAAGGGTTGGGTCATAGCAGAGCCGGTTTGGCAGGTCGCCATGGGCAACCTGCTAGCGGGCATCAGATGAAACAACCGGTGCCAAAAGGCCAGCTTCATATTGGCATTGAGCGCTTGATAAACCTGGGTAAAGCGAGTATCGGCCCCCGATAGAATATCGCGCAAAACCGAGAGTTGATCTTGGGGATCGACCTGCTGGATTTGGCTAATCAACTGCTGCACCGCTTGGGAAAACAGGGCTACCGGGGCGATCGCCGCAAAGGCCTGCCCGAGAGTGTCGTAGATTTGCCAGAGCACCGCGATTTGGCAGTCTACATCAGCAGCTTCAAAGGCTTGAACGGTCTGCTCAAACTGGAGGGGAATGTCAATAGCAGTCATAGGAGGTTTCCTCAAAGGGCTTGTTATGGGGAGACAGAGGTGAGACAGCCAGACTTCACGCAGTCTGACTGGCGGGCGACGAGCGCAAAGACAACGGCCTTTACGCTCGTTTTTTGGAGCTAAAACAACGATGCTTTTGGGGAGCAAGGCGAAAACGGGAAGAAAAGCGGGGATCAATCCAATAGTTTTTATCGTCTATTTATATTGATCCCTGTGCTTTTTGAATAAAGTGCGTTTCTTCCAAGTTTCTTTTGATTTAAAGCGTAGCTAGGACTCACAGTGATGACTATCTTCCCCAAGATGGGGAAAATCCAACCAAAAAGGTGATTATTATCCGAGCTAGGGCCATTGTCTTTTAAAATTTAGTTACATTTTAATGACTTCGCTGGGCGGCTCAGTCAGGGGTGGTTGTCAGTAGGCGACCCCTCTTTGCCCAGCCGGTGATCGAAGTCCTGTTCTCTCACGCTCCGAGGGCAAGTTGATGTTCAAGCGCAAGCCGACTCCGCCGTTGACCTACCTGAGTCAAAAAACTGAGTTCGAAGGAGTACTCCATGCCGAGGGCATGTTACGAGTAGACGGCATCATTCACGGCACCGTAGATATCAAAGGAGATTTAGAGATTTCGACGACTGGGTTGATTGAAGGCCCCGAAGTAAAGGCCCACAATATTGTGGTGCAGGGTGTGCTAAAGGCTCGAGTATTAGCTGAGGGCAAACTCACCCTCAGCCGCACCGCTCGCTTAGAGGGCGACGTGGTCGCGGGTGCCCTCGAAATTGAACCCGGTGCCTACTACACTGGCTACATCGAAACCCGCGATGCTAAGTCGCTACCACCGGTGCGGGAAGTACCCGAACTCTACGGCACGACCGAGTTGTGAGGTGCTTCCTTAATCGCGCATCAGCCAGGTCACTAGGACTAGAACTATAGCCCCCAACAGCCAGGGACCCGGCACCAATAAAGTACCCAGATCGGGCAGACGATCGACGGTGGTACCAATCACCCATGAGGCCACAACGCAAATAATCAGCAGTATCACCTCCATCGCTGAGCCCTCCTGGGCAGTAATAGCTTACTTAACCACTTGCTATAGGTAAGGGGTGACATCAGCCCCTGAGTGACCTGTGGGATCTTGCCTGTGGGATCTTGATAGACAGTTTGAACTTCTGTCTATTATGAAGCGCGATCGCAGCCACAGCCTATCACCATGAAACTAAACCACGCGAGGCTACACCCATGGCCACTACAGATAAATACCGTCGGCACGGATCAATGGCCCTCGCCACCGGACTACTACTAGGAATCGTGGGGACATTGCCCGTTTTAGCCCAGGCTAATTTTGAGACATTCAATCTATCTGAGGCCAGCCCTACCAGCAGGGTCAGTGGTTTCACCACCGGCATTGTTGCCCTCTCTAATATCGCTGGGCGTGACGGGCGTGGGACTATCTGCGCCGGGTTTGCCGACACCACTCCCGATCACATCATGGTCTTAGAGCAAGACTTTGACTCTCTTATCCTTCAAGTCGACAGTGGCGGCAACGACACCAGCCTGCTGATTCAGGGACCTAACGACAGTACTGTCCGCTGCGGTCAAGACACTAACCGCCGCAACCCCGATGCCCGCGTCGAAGACCAGGGCTGGCAGACCGGCACCTACCGAATCTGGGTAGGCTCCCACCACCAGGGACAGCGCTACAACTACTCCCTCAGCGTCAGCCCGTAGATGTTGCAAGCCGGGGGCAGGCCCACGCTAGGATAGGGAAGTTGCCTGTTCATCTATCCTCAATTGCTGTGCTCAAAACCCTGATTGCCGATTTTCGCATCGTGTTCGAGCGTGACCCAGCGGCCCGCAACTGGCTAGAGGTGCTGACCTGCTACCCTGGTTTGCACGCCCTAGCGCTGCACCGGTTTAGCCACTGGCTATGGAACCTGGGCTTACCTGTGGTGCCCAGGCTAATCTCCCACCTAGCTCGGTTTCTCACCGGCATTGAAATACACCCCGGGGCCACTATTGGTAAAGGCGTCTTTATCGACCACGGCATGGGGGTAGTCATCGGCGAGACTGCCATTATTGGCGATTACGCCCTGATCTATCAGGGCGTAACTTTGGGAGGCACCGGTAAAGAGATCGGTAAGCGCCACCCCACCCTAGGTGACAACGTCATCGTCGGGGCTGGAGCAAAAGTGTTGGGCAACATTTATCTGGGCCACAATGTCCGCATTGGCGCTGGTTCAGTGGTACTGCGAGAAGTACCCTCCGACTGCACCGTAGTGGGCGTGCCAGGCCGCATCGTCTACCGCGCCGGAGAGCGTGCCGAGCCTCTAGAGCATGGTCGTCTGCCCGACTCCGAGGCACAGGTTATTCGTGCCTTGCTCGACCGCATTGAAGCGTTAGAGAAAGAGGTGCAGGCCATTAACCAAACTCGTCCCGAGCGCGTCCTAGTCAGCGCTGTGGCCTCCAAGAACGGAATTCACTGCCGTTTAGAAAACCGGACCATTGAAGAATTCCTCGATGGCAGCGGCATTTGATTGAAATCCTCCGGCATCAGCGCCATCAACCACACTAGGAAGCTGTCTATGGGCTGCCCGCCAACGGGTAGCCCATAATGTTAAGGCAGCCTTAGCATTTAGTAATATCAGGTCCGCTTAAATACTCCTAATCTGTCATTCCCACGGAAGTGGGAATCCATTTTGGATAAGTTACTCCGGGATGGATTCCCGCCTCTGCGGGAATGACACGCAAGCCATTTTCTGTTGGTTAATTAATCGGACTTCACATAAGGATCCAAAGTTAAGGCAAAATCGCCACAGCAGCCACAGGATCCGAGTAATCACTTAAAAATCAACTAACATCTCACAAGAATGTAAGGCTTCTGTTACAAAGTCATCGTTCTCTGGGTGGCGATCGACAGAACAGCAACTCACTATAAGCGCGCCTGACCGACCTAAGGCTTTGCTGGCAAATCGATAGATTTGGACTTCTATTGACTAAAAACCCTGGCCAAAAGTAGTTTATTTGTTCTATTCACTCCTCATTTAGTCCTTTTTTGCTCAATTCTAGATTGGCTTTCTTGCCCTTTTATTAAGCCTTTCAGCCGATTGCCGCTCCGCTCTAGAAAGTTGGGGTGGTACATCACCTGATATTGCAGTTAAAATTGAAAAGCCTTGGCTCCGCTGATGTATTCCTCTAGATAGAGGCGGCGGTTAGCACCAAGTCAACCGCTCCGGGCCAGGGCCTGCGATAGCTTAGTTCCTAAGCACTATCATTTAGGCCCAGGTAATAGATCCGCACTTTCTCGGAACTGTGGGCATCTATCTAACGGAACTGTTAATCTGATCACAGCCTTTGTCTTTCAACTTTAAGGAGCACGAGGATCGCGGCATGACCCAAGCAAATCATCTGCTCGGCACCATCGACCCTGACACTGAACTCGATCTACTGATCGACGGTAACGATAGTGACGAGAATTTTGTTGCTCAAGATGACGAGGCCGGCGCGGATGAAAAAGCGCCGAAGGGGAAAGCAACCCGCCGCCGAGCTCAAACCAAAAAGCGCCACTACACTGAAGATTCCATTCGGCTTTACCTGCAAGAGATTGGTCGGATTCGGCTACTGCGTGCCGAAGAAGAAATTGAACTAGCCCGTAAAATTGCTGATTTACTTAAGCTAGAGCGCATTCAAGACGAACTGTTTGACTCGCTCGAGCGCGAACCCTCTGATATTGAGTGGGCCGCTGCCGTAAGCCAAGACGAGGGCGCAAACTACACCCTGGCTAGCTTCCGCCATCGCCTGCACATTGGTCGCCGGGCCAAGGACAAAATGGTTCAATCGAACCTGCGTCTAGTGGTTTCGATCGCCAAAAAGTACATGAACCGTGGCCTTTCCTTCCAAGATTTGATTCAAGAAGGCAGCCTGGGCCTCATCCGCGCCGCTGAAAAGTTTGACCACGAAAAGGGCTATAAATTCTCGACCTACGCTACCTGGTGGATTCGCCAGGCGATCACCCGAGCGATCGCCGATCAGTCTCGCACCATTCGCCTGCCGGTGCACCTGTACGAAACCATCTCTCGGATCAAAAAGACCACTAAGCTCCTTTCTCAAGAGCTAGGCCGCAAGCCTACCGAGGAAGAAATCGCTACCCGCATGGAAATGACCATTGAGAAGCTGCGGTTTATTGCCAAATCGGCCCAGCTACCCATTTCCCTCGAAACCCCTATCGGTAAAGAAGAAGATTCTCGCCTCGGGGACTTTATTGAATCCGATGGCGAAACTCCTGAAGACCAGGTTTCTAAGAGTCTGCTGCGGGAAGATCTAGAAAGCGTACTAGGCACCCTCAGCCCTCGGGAACGCGATGTGTTACGTCTGCGCTATGGCCTAGACGATGGCCGGATGAAGACTCTAGAAGAAATTGGTCAGATCTTCAACGTCACCCGCGAGCGTATTCGCCAAATTGAAGCTAAAGCATTGCGCAAACTACGCCATCCCAACCGCAATAGCATCTTGAAGGAATACATTCGCTAAGCTCCACCCTGATTTAAGCTCTGGGCCCCGTCTACCTTAGAGCTGGCATATCAAAGAAGGCTACCTTAGGGTGGCCTTCTTTTTTAACGCGTTCAAATGGGCATAGAGGGCCGCTCAGCTAAATGTTTGCGGCTACAGTGGACAGACTGCTATCAAGTTGGTACACTTGTTCTGTAAAGTAACCCGACGCCCTAGTTGAATCCCTATGGAATCCCTAACAACCGCTCAACAGGAGCTATACGACTGGCTGATTGAGTATATTCGTACCAACCAGCACTCTCCTTCTATTCGGCAAATGATGCGGGCCATGAATTTGCGCTCTCCTGCCCCAATTCAAAGTCGTTTAGAGCACTTAAAAAATAAGGGGTATATCGAATGGAGCGAGGGTAAAGCCCGCACCATTCGAGTCCGGGATGACCTGCGCGGAGTACCCATTTTAGGCACCATTGCCGCTGGCTTTGTCAATGAAGCCTTTACCGATAGCGTCGAGCGTCTCGACCTCAACGGATTACCTCTACAGTCGGGTGATTATGCCCTAAAGGTTACCGGAGACAGCATGGTTGAGGCCATGATTCAAGATGGGGATGTGGTCATCATGCGCCCGGTCAAAGATCCCCATGGTATTCGGGAGGGCACTATCGTTGCTGCTCGGGTAGAAACTGGTACCACGCTCAAGTCATTCCATCGCCAAGGCAACCAGGTGCAACTCAAACCCGCTAACCCCAATTACCCAATCATGGAGTTCCCGGCAGAGCTAGTAGACGTCCAGGGACGCCTGGTGGCAGTATGGCGCGGCATTGACCCAGACTTTACCATTTAGCTCTCGGCATCAAGTGCCCATAGTGATTCAGTTCCGTCGAGGAGCTAAGTCCTCGACGGAATTTTTGAAGTCCTCCCGAGGGCCTAGGCCCTGCGCCACGACACCGGGGTGGCTTCTTCAGAGATCTCCTTATCTCAAATCCGCATTGCATAACCCCGATGCCTAAAAGGCCAAACCGTAGGGACGCATGGCATGCGCCCTGCTGAGCCAGGGGGAAGCAAGCAGGATTCAGGATTAGGCCTCTTCCGTATCGGACAACTCGATAGAAGAGGGCGTGTTGAGGCAGGCGAGGCAGTGCCTAAGGGTATCGCGCACCGATGCGTGGGTGTATTCATCATCGGGGTGGGGCGGTTGACCGGGCTGTTGAAAGTGGGGCCGACTATCGTAGAGTTGCCCCCAGGTAACATCGGTCTGGCGCACCAGTTCGTAGAGGGTTTCGGGCGATCGCAGCACTGAAGCCAGCAAATCTTTGACCGCCTCAGCAGGATGCTTGAGGTGGCGGCTGAGGCGAGCGTCGTCGTCGGCTAACCACTGTTCTAACACTCGATGCAGCGCACCTGGGCCATCCACTAAGGCTTCTTTGAGGGCCTGCTGGGCTTCGTGCTTAGCCACCACCAAGCGAGGCACCGGGGAGGCTCCCTTCATAAAGTCGCCAGCTTCCTGGCCAATGGCATCGGCCAGCGTATAGGAACGACCGAGGCGAATCTCCTGTTGAATATTGAGGGTATCGTCGGAGGAATCAGCAGCCATGGGGGTTAGTAAGGTCTAGGGCAGGTGCTTTTGCAGCCGCTGGAGCGTTTTATACATCTCCGGCAGGCGACGATACACTGCCGAGGCCTTAAGAAAGACTCTGTGGGGTAGGGCCGGCACGCCAGTGACGATTTCGCCGGGGGCAACATCGCCATGGATGCCTGCTTTAGCGGTAGCGATCGCGCCATCGCCGATAGTAGCCTGGTTGGCAATGCCCACCTGTCCGGCCAAAATCACGCGATCGCCAATGGTGACCCCGCCCGCCATGCCTACCTGGGCCGCCATCGCCACCCCAGCACCGACCTGGCAGCCGTGGGCAATATGCACCAGGTTGTCGAGCTTGGTGCCACGACCCACGCGGGTGGTGCCGACGGCGGGGCGATCGATGGTCGTGTTGCTGCCCACCCGCACACCATCCTCAATCACCACATAGCCCGACTGATCCATTTTTTCCCACCCTGCGGCTGTGGGCACAAAGCCAAAGCCTTCGGCCCCAATCACCGCACCGCTGTGAATGGTGCAGTCGGTACCAATCTGCACCCGCTCATGGATCACACAGTTGGCATGGAGCACAGTGCGATCGCCGACCCGCGCCTCTGGATAGACCACCACATTGGGGTGAATACAAACCCCATCGCCCAGGTGTACCCCAGCCTGAATAACCGCGTTGGCCCCTATCGCGACCTCGGCTCCGCAGATAACACTGGGATCGATAACGGCGGTAGGGTGAACCCCAGGGGCGGGCTGGTAGGGGGTATAGAACAGGGCAATGGCGCGGGCGAAGGCCAAACGCGGATCAGCAGCACTGAGCCAGGCTAGGCCCCTCTCGGTGGCCTGGGCCTGCAAGACTGGGTTTTGGGGCAAAATCAGAGCCGTGGCCTGGGTGGTAGCCACAAAAGCAGCGAACTTGTCTCCTTCGATGTAGCTCAGCGCGCCAGCCGCAGCCTGATCGACAGCAGCAACCCCAGCAATGTCGGGATCGTAGCCAGGGTTGACCGTCAAGCTAGAGGCAACGGCAATCTGAATTTTGTCGGCAATGGTGCTGAACTTCATAGGAGCTGAGAAAAACGCAGTAAAACCAATCTGGCTTTTACGCTACCAGAAATGCGACGCATTCTACGTGGGGGGTCTGGGGAAAGAAGTCGGCGGGCTGGGCTTTGACCAGGTTGTAGCCGCCCTCGTCCCGCAGAATTTTGAGATCTCGGGCTAGAGTCGCGGGGTCGCAGCTCATGTAGACGATGCGGGGAGGCCGCAGTTCAATTAGAGCATCCAGAACGGTGCGATCGCAGCCCTTGCGCGGCGGGTCAAGCACCACAATATCTAGTGGATCGCTCAAACTAGCAGCGGCGACTGGCAGCAAAGCACCCACATCTCCGGCTCGAAACTCGACATTGTCAATGCCATTCAGCCCCGCATTGGCTAGGCCCTGGGCCACGGCCTCAGCCTGGACCTCTAGGCCCAAACAGCGCTTCGCCACCTGGGCTAAGGGCAGCGTGAGGGTACCCACGCCACAGTAGGCATCAATTAGAGTTTCGCTACCCGTGAGCTGTAGCTCGTCTAAAATGACCTGGAGAATCTGCTCAGCCTGCTCGGTGTTGACCTGAAAAAATGTAGTGGCATGAATGCGGAACCGCAGCCCGGCAAAGATCTCCTCGATGTAGGGTATGCCATCGATCACCAGGGTTTCGGCCCCAAAAATGGCGTTAGTCTTGTCGGGGTTGAGGTTGACGCACACACCGACCAGGTCCGGGTAGCGCTCTCGCCACTCCTGGGCCTGGAGCTCAATATCTTTGAGGTTAGGGGCAGTCGATACCAGCGTCAGCAATTGTTGACCGGTGCGACGCCCCACCCGCAGTGACAGGTGACGCAGTCGTCCCTGGTGCTTAGTCTCGTTGTAGATCGACCAGCCCCGGTCTTGAATATCGCGTTTGACCTCGGCCAGCAACGGGTCGAGCCGATCATCCTGTACGGGGCACTGGTTGAGATTTACCAGCTTGTGGCTGCCCTGGCGAAAGTAACCGGCCTTAACCTGGCCTTCGGGCGATCGCCCCAGGGGGTAGGTGGCTTTGTTGCGGTAGCTCAGCGGGGCATCAGAGCCTAAGATCGGCAGCACGTTGGGCTGTTCAAAGCCACCGATACGCGTAAAGGCATCGACCACCTGTTGCTGTTTGGCCGCCAGTTGCGCCGGGTAGCTCACCGACTGCCACTGGCAGCCGCCGCACTTATCGGCCACAATGCAGGCTGCCCGCACGCGATCGGCAGATGGAGACAACAATTGCCTCACCTTAGCTCGACCAAAGGTGGGCTTAGCCTGTACCAACCGCGCACGAACGGTGTCGCCCGGCACGGTATCGGGGACAAACACCACCCGCTCCTGCCAGCGGCCAAGACCGTCACCGCTGCTACTCAGGTCAGTAATCTCCAGATCAATTGTTTCCCCCTGCTGCCACTGGTCCACGGTCATGCTCCTGCTGTGCTTTCTCAATCCGCCTATCGACTGTAGCAAGGGACGCGACGAATGGGGGGAAGGCTTGACCTAACGAAACCCTGAAGAGGTTGAGTTTTAGGTTTCAGATTGAGGCTGCCCTTTAGACCCAAACGCTGCAACTCAGAGCGTTTAATCGGTGTTGCTGACTTGACCCATGAATTTGGGTAAGGTCAAACAGCCGTTTGCCCCTACGAAGAACGTTGCCGTTTTAATTCATACCTGTTTCAAAAACACCGTTTAATCTTCTTCACGCAAGGCGTCAATGGTTTCAGCGCTGAGCAACGGCTTAAGTTCGGCCTGCACGGTTTCCGGCTGATTGCCCCACAGCATTTTACAAAAGGAGCTTTTACCTTGCTGGCTAGCCCGGTTAAACACCCCGGCTAGTTTTTCGCAGTTGGTGGTGTCGCCCATGGTGAAGCCTCTCCATTCGTGTTGACAGCATAGCCGCTCTTGGGGATCGCCGCCTAATAGCGAAGATTAAACATAATCCTAGCTCTGATGGATTGTTCCTGGGAAGCTAAGAGTATAGCGGCGGGGAGCGCAATAAAATGCCGCCCCCGTTACGGGGGCGGCATCGTCAACAACAGATAATCGACAACTAAGGCTTAGCTTTCGGCGGAGATCAGTTCGCGGCGCTGCTCGGCTTGAATGGTGACCTTGCCAGTATCGTCGACATCGACGGTGGCTGTGTCGCCATCCCCTAGACGGCCAGAGAGAATCTCCTCGGCCAGGGTATCTTCGAGCAGGCGCATAATCGCCCGACGTAAGGGCCGTGCCCCGTAGCTGGGGTTGTAGCCCTCTTCTACTAATCGCTCCTTGAAGCGCTCGGTGACCTGAAGATGAATATTCTTCTCGGTCAAACGAGCAAACACCTCCTTGAGCAGGATGTCGGAGATCTCTTTGACCTCGTCCTTGGTGAGCTGACGGAAGACGATGATTTCGTCGAGGCGGTTGAGGAACTCAGGGCGGAAGTACTGCTTGAGTTCTTCGTTCACCAAGGAGCGGATGCGGTTGTACTGCGATTCGGCCTGGTCTTGCTCAAACTCGAAGCCGAGACCGCCGCCACCCTTCTCGATCACCTTGGAGCCGATGTTCGAGGTCATGATCAGCAGGGTGTTTTTGAAGTCGACTGTGCGGCCCTTGGCATCGGTCAGGCGACCGTCTTCAAGGATTTGCAGCAGCATGTTGAAGACGTCGGGGTGAGCCTTCTCAATCTCGTCGAACAGCACCACAGTATAGGGCCGACGACGCACGGCTTCGGTCAGCTGACCACCTTCGTTGTAACCCACGTAGCCCGGGGGCGAGCCAATCAGCTTGGAAACCGTGTGGCGCTCCATAAACTCAGACATGTCTAGGCGAATCATCGAGTCTTCGGAGCCGAAGAAGTAGGCCGCCAGAGACTTGGCTAGCTCGGTCTTACCAACCCCAGTGGGGCCAGAGAAGACAAAGCTGGCGATGGGCCGGTTGGGGTTTTTGAGGCCGACTCGGGCACGACGGATGGCGCGGGAGATGGCCTTAACCGCTTCGTCTTGGCCAATTAACCGCTGGTGCAGGGTGTCTTCCATGTGCAACAGCTTCTCAGACTCAGACTCGGTGAGCTTGCTCACCGGTACCCCAGTCCAGGAGGCGACGATGTGGGCGATGTCTTCTTCACCGACCACGGGCATGTCTTCGCCCCCGGCGTCTTCGGTAACCTTGTTCTGAGCGATCGCCCGAATTTCGGCCTTGATCTCCATCTCGCGATCGCGCAGTTCCCCAGCTTTGTCAAAGTCTTGGGAGCGCACGGCGTTGTCTTTGTCTTTGAGCACCTGGCGCAGTTCGCGATCGAGCTCCTTCGCTGCCGGGGGCAGCTGGGAGTTGATCAGGCGCACGCGGGAACCGGCTTCATCGATTAGGTCGATGGCCTTGTCGGGCAGAAAGCGGTCGGCAATGTAGCGATCGGAGAGCTTGGCCGCGGCTTCTAGCGCTTCGTCGGCAATCTTGAGCTTGTGGTGCTGTTCGTAGCGATCGCGCAGACCATGAAGAATCTCGATGGTCTCATCGACACTGGGTTCGCCCACCATCACCGGCTGGAAACGGCGCTCTAGGGCGGCGTCGCGCTCGATGTGCTTGCGGTACTCATCGAGGGTGGTGGCCCCAATGCACTGAAGCTCGCCTCTAGCCAGGGCGGGCTTGAGAATGTTGGCGGCGTCGATTGCCCCTTCGGCAGCCCCCGCCCCAATCAGGGTGTGGACTTCGTCGATCACCAGGATGACATTGCCCGCCGTGCGGATCTCATCCATGATTTTCTTCAAGCGCTCTTCAAACTCACCCCGGTACTTGGTACCCGCCACCAGCAGGCCAATGTCGAGGGTGACCACGCGGCGATCTTCGAGGATGTCGGGCACATCACCATTGCCAATGCGCTGGGCCAGCCCCTCGGCGATCGCGGTTTTACCCACACCAGGTTCGCCAATGAGCACCGGGTTGTTTTTGGTGCGGCGACCGAGGATTTGAATCACCCGCTCAATTTCTTTCTGACGACCCACCACTGGATCCAGCTTGCCGTCGGCGGCCATTTGAGTCAGGTTAGAGCCAAATTCGTCTAGGGTGGGGGTCTTGGTGCGACCACCACTGCTTCCGGCAGACACCTCTGCCGTCTCACCCAGCATGCGAATCACCTGGGTGCGCACCTTAGACAGGTCAACGCCCAGGTTTTCGAGAACGCGGGCCGCGACCCCCTCGCCTTCGCGGATCAACCCTAGGAGCAGGTGCTCGGTGCCAATATAGTTGTGGCCGAGCTGACGAGCCTCTTCCAGGGAGAGTTCAAGCACACGCTTGGCTCGGGGGGTAAAAGGAATTTCAACGGCTACGAAGCCGGAGCCACGACCAATAATCTTTTCAACTTCGATGCGCGCATCCTTAAGATTGACGCCCATCGACTTCAAGACCTTGGCGGCTACGCCCGTGCCTTCCCCAATTAACCCCAGGAGAATTTGCTCGGTGCCCACAAAGTTGTGGCCTAACCGACGAGCTTCCTCCTGCGCCAGCATGATGACCTTGATTGCTTTTTCTGTGAAGCGTTCAAACATGATGGTATTAATTACCTGGTGCGTGCCGGATAGGGAAATTCTAGCACAGCGATTTTTATCGGTTGTGCCTTACCAAACAGCCGGTTTACCGACCTTGGGTTGAGTCCTCCCTAAGCTATAGAAACTAGCCGGGATCGCCACTTGTCAACGACTGAATTGTATAAAAAATGTAAATATTCTCAACTTTAAAGGTTGGGGTTTAGGTGCGGTTAACCGATCTTTTTTTCATTACTAATCTGCCATCCCTGGCGGTGTAAACGGCTGCTAGCCAGGGTGCGTCGCTGATGGAGTTGATCGCGGTATTCGGCAGTTTTCAGGGAATTTTGCCAGAGAATCAGGGCATCTTCGCCATTGCTGTAGTAGCGACGTCGGCGGCCTAGGGTATCAAAACCAAAGCTTTCGTAGAGGGCCAACGCCCGGCTATTGGAAGGGCGTACCTCCAACGTAGCGCGGGTTAGGGCGCGATCGCAGGCATCTTCGAGCAAATTCACCAGCAACCACTGCCCCAACCCCCGCCGCTGGTAGCGGGGATCAATCGCCAACACCGTGATATGGGCTTCATCTAAAATCGCCCAGTAGCAGCCCAACCCCATCAGCGTAGGCATTTCGGGGCTGGAAGAGTCGAATAAAGCATCTGGATCCACTGAATCCAAAGGTGTCGGGGTCATAGATAGTTGGGGGCTGGCCATCGAAGCTGTCGATAGATTGGCAGCACCCGTTTGACTACCCTGAGGACTATGCACCAGCATCAGCAGGCAGCTATTGGGGCTATCTAGTTCGCGGCCATAGCCCTCCGCCGACCACAAGCCCCCTAGGGTGCGCTGGTCGAGCGCCACCAAAGCAGCAATATCGTTATGGCTGGGTGGTTGACAGGAAAGATAGCCCACAAGTTTCGATAGTAAATTGCAATTGCAATTGGTTAAATTCCGATTGTTTTAAACGCTTGGGCCTGAAAATCGGCACAGCCCTTAATTGTACACTGGTGCTTGGGGACCATGGCTGAGCTGGGCCATGCTTTACCCCTAGCCGGTTTCCCGACCTGCTCCTTAGCTGTTTAGATCGCAGCTGTTCCAACATCACCCCTGATCACCCCATTTTCTGCGAGCGCAACGTCTATGGTTTCGACTTCTTCTGTACCGGCATCGATGGCCGATAGCCGTCAGTACCTGCCCCCCACTGGCGATAGCTCCCTATCGCCCAACCAGCTGTTGCTGCCGATCACCGCTACGACTACCCCCACCGACCATCTCAGTGTGGGTGGCTGCGATGTGGTCGATCTCGTCGAGCAGTTTGGGTCGCCGCTCTATATTCTCGATGACCATACCCTGCGCACCGCTTGTCGCCAGTACCGCCAGGGGTTTGAGCGCTACTACCCCGGCGAGGCGCTGGTGCTTTACGCCTCTAAGGCCTGGAGCTGCATGGCGGTGTGTGCCGTGGTTACCGACGAAGGCTTGGGCATCGACGTCGTGTCGGCAGGAGAACTACTGACTGCCACTGAAGCTGGCGCGTCTGCGGACAAGATTTATTTTCACGGCAACAACAAGTCTTTTGAGGAGCTGACGCTGGCCGTAGAGGTCGGCTGCCGTATCGTGGTGGACAACTGGCTAGAGCTCAAGTCTCTGGGCGAAATTGCCACTCAGCAGGGCAAAACCGTGCCCATTTTGCTGCGGGTCACCCCCGGCATTGAGTGCCATACCCACGAATACATTCGCACGGGCCACCTTGACAGCAAGTTTGGCTTCGACCCCGACCAGATTGAAGCCGTGTTTGAGTTCCTCGCCGGCCAGCCCCAGATCCAGGCCTTAGGAGTTCATGCCCACATTGGCTCCCAAATTTTTGAGCTGACCCCCCACACCGATCTAGGTGACGTTATGGCCCAGTGGGTGGTCACCGCCCAGCGCTATGGACTCACCCTCACCGAGCTCGATGTGGGCGGCGGCCTGGGCATTCGCTACACCGAGGGCGATGACCCGCCGAGCATAGACACTTGGGTAAAAACCGTGTGCGAGAGCGTTATAGCGGCCTGTGAGGCCAGAAACATACCGTTGCCCAGGCTGCTGTGTGAACCGGGGCGATCGCTCATTGGTTCCGCCTGCGTCACCGCCTACCGGGTCGGTAGCCAGAAAGAAATTCCTGGACTGCGCACCTACGCCTCGGTAGACGGGGGCATGTCTGACAACCCACGCCCGATTACCTACCAGTCGGTCTACCGGGCGCTAGTCGCCAACCGCATGACCGCGCCCCTCAGTGAAACCATCACCCTAGCCGGTAAGCATTGCGAGTCAGGGGATATTCTAATTAAGGACGCGGCTCTACCCGAGTTGAAAAGCGGGGATGTGATTACTATTGCGGGCACAGGTGCCTACAATTACAGCATGGCTTCGAACTATAACCGGGTGCCTCGGCCAGCGGCAGTGCTGGTGGCCGAGGGCGACGCTACCCTGATTATTCGCCGGGAAACTGTGGCCGATCTGCTTCGGCAAGATTGTCTACCCGAAACTCTACGGCCCCAGGCGAAGTCTACCTAAGCCAGCAACCGGTGCTAGCCTTGGGCAGGGTTTTGCCAGGGAGGCTGATCGGGCCGCCCTATCGCACAGCCGCTCAGGCACCATCCTCTAACGCTGCATGATCTACCTCTGGGAGCAATGGCTAACAAACCTAGACCAGGTTAGGTTCGTGCTACAGGCGCTAGATATTGCGCTGGTCTTGCTGCTCAGCTACGTGGTGCTGGTGATCATCGGCGAGAAACGCACGCTGTGGATGGTGCGGGGGCTGATTTTTTTGATGCTGGCAGCGGCGCTGAGCAAGTTTCTAGGGTTAGCCCTGCTGGGTTTTGTGCTCGACAAGCTCGTGATCGGCTCGGCTGTAGCTATGGCCTTTATGCTCCAGGGTGAGTTTCGGCGGCTGCTCGAGCTATTGGGTCAGGGGCGGGTGTGGGAGTTACTTAGCCCCTCCCACGAGACCATGCCCCAGCCTGACAACGTGATTGACGAAATTGTCGATGCGGTGAAAGAACTGTCGCAAAACCGCACCGGGGCGCTGTTGATTCTTGAGATCGACAAGCCGATCGATGAGCGCGACTTTACGGTGCCGGGGGTACGGATCAATGCTGAGGTCTCAAAGGAACTCATTCAAACGATTTTTCAGACCAGCACCCTGCTCCACGACGGGGCTATGCTGGTGCGCGGCGCGCGAATTGCGGCAGCGGGGGTGATCTTGCCTATTTCTGAGCGGGTGGCCTCGCGACAGCTAGGCACCCGCCACCGAGCAGCGATGGGGATTACCGAACGGGTAGAGCATTGTCTTTGTGTTGTGGTATCTGAAGAAACAGGCTCTATTTCACTAGCGGAAGGCGGTATTCTAGATCGGCCTCTGACCAGCAGCCGCCTGCGCAGTATTCTGCGGTCTAAGTTTTCGAAGTCGGTCGATCGCGAGGCAGTAGCTCCCCAACTCAGAAGCCTGGGTCGGCGGCTGGGCAGCCTTGGAGTGACCTACGTGCTGCGCTTGTTTCGTCTATCTTCATCGTCTCCCCGAGAGAAAAAATGACCACCAAGCCTGTTGTTCGCTATGCTCTGCCCGCCGACCTCAAGCCCGATCGCCTACCCCAGCACGTAGCGGTAATTATGGATGGCAACGGGCGCTGGGCCAAACGTCGGGGGCTACCGCGCATTATGGGCCACCGCCGGGGGGTAGACACCCTCAAAATTTTGCTGCGCTGCTGTCGTGACTGGGGCATCGGGGCGCTGACGGCCTACGCGTTCTCCACCGAAAATTGGGGTCGCCCGGTTGAAGAGGTCGATTTTTTGATGGCGCTGTTTGAGCGGGTCCTGCGTCAGGAACTGCTGGAAATGATGGAAGAGAATGTGCGGATTCGCTTTGTGGGCAATCTGGCGGCGCTCCCCTCATCGCTACAAAGCGAGATTCACCAAGCGGTTACCCAAACCCAAGGCAACCACGGCATTGAGTTTACGGTGGCCACTAACTATGGGGGCCGACAGGAGATTGTGCAGGCTTGCCGAGCGATCGCAACTCAAGTGCAGAAGGGCGAACTCAATCCCAGCGAGATTGATGAGGCGCTGTTTAGCCGCCATCTCTACACCTCTGAGATCAGCGATCCTGACCTGCTGATTCGCACGAGCGGCGAAATGCGAATCAGCAATTTTTTGCTGTGGCAGCTGGCCTACGCGGAGATCTATGTCACCGATACGCTCTGGCCCGACTTTGATACCTCGGAGTTTCACCGGGCGATCTATGCCTACCAGCAGCGCGATCGCCGGTTTGGCAAGGTAAAAAGCTAATCCCTCACGCTACCGAGAGCCCATGAACCTCCCGACCTGGATTACCGTTTCTCGCCTGCTGGGCGTTCCGCTGCTGCTAGTGCTGCTCCAGGCTCCGACAACAGCCCAGCGGTGGTGGGCAATGGGGATATTTCTGCTGGCGGCAGGTACCGACTGGCTCGATGGCTATCTGGCCCGCCGACTCAATCAGGTGACCGATTTGGGCAAGTTTCTCGACCCACTGGTAGATAAGCTGCTGGTGCTGGCCCCGCTGCTGATGCTGGTGGAGCTGGGTCAGGTGCCTGCCTGGGGAGTGTTTTTGATTGTGGCGCGAGAGATTACCATCTCAGGCTGGCGGGTCAACCCAGCCATGCAGGGGGGCAAAGTGCCGGGGGCTAACCTGTGGGGTAAGGCTAAGACGGTAGTGCAGATCGCGGCGATCGCCCTGTTAATTGCCCCCCTTCCCCCCGGCTGGGATCTGGCTGCACAACTAATATTCTGGCTAGCGGTGGCCCTCACCCTGGCGTCGGGGCTGGTTTACCTGTGGCCGCAGGATCGCCGTCGCTCCTTGGATTAAGTGGGTTGCCGCTCCGTTGACGATGGGGCGATCGCCTTGAACAAGCAAGCTCCTCTCTCTAGCAACCCTGTCTCTACGGACCTATCTCTACCGAAATGGAGAGAGCAATCCCTGGCCTACTACAGATGGTCAGCCGCGAGTCAGGTCTTAAATTGTAAAAAGACCTTTTGCTAAGGGATTAAGATTATGTCCATTGAAGACCGCGCTCAGGCCACTGCAAAAAATATCGAAGGTAAAATGCAAGCGGCGGTTGGCGAGATTACTGGCGACCCCAAAGACAAGGCTGAAGGGCAAGCCAAACAGCGCCAAGCAGAAGCTACCCACGCTAAAGAAGATGTGAAGGACGCCCTGAAAGACGCTATTGACTAGGGTTGTCTAACATCAGGCTAAATCTTGACTCAAAACGCCACCGGGACCGCAGATTGCGGTCCCGGTGGCGTTTTGGGCTTAATCGAAATTACGGGGGTGTAAAGATCCTGGAAAAGCCGACGCCGCTAGGGCAAAAGGGCAACCCTACCGTATGACCTGTGCATTGCTAAGTTTGATGGGTGGGTGGGTCGCAGTCTGCGAGTTGTCGGTTAGACCAAGAAAGACAATTTCCCCGCCCTCCTATCTTTCTAGCTTTCTAACCCCTCACTCTCCCTAGCCAAGGCGCTATCGTAGGCAAATGAGTGAATATCGGGTAAAACGGATTTCGGCCCCTAAGAAGAAGGCGTCGTGGCGCAATCTGGGCGAATCGCTGGGGATGTATCGCTACGGGCAACGAGCGATCGCCCTGGTGTGGCAGACCGAATGGCGGCTGACCGTGGCCCTAGCGCTACTGACCCTGGTGGCGGGGTTGCTGCCCGCCGCTGTGGCCTACGTTGGCAAGCTAATCGTCGATGCGGTGGTGCAGGCGGCCCAGTCGGGGCTGGCGGCTGACCGCCAGGCCGCTCTGATGTATCTGGCCCTAGAGGCGGTGCTGGTGGCGGTGCTGGCCGGGGCGCGCCAGGGGTTAGGGTTATGCCAGTCGCTGCTGCGGGTGCTGCTGGGGCAGCGGGTCAACCTGATGATTCTCGATAAGGCCCAGACTCTGCCGCTGACTTATTTTGAGGACTCTGAGTTTTACGACAAGATGACCCAGGCGCGGCGAGAGGCCTCGTCGCGCCCTCTGAGCATGGTCAACCGCACCTTTGGGGTAGTGCAGGATGTGCTGTCGTTGCTCACCTTTGGCGGGCTGCTGCTGCAATTTTCGGGCTGGGCGGTGGCGCTGCTAGCGGTGGCCACCCTGCCCGCCTTTGTGGCCGAGACCCAGTTTGCGGGCGAGGCCTTTCGTCTGTTTAAGTGGCGATCGCCCGAAACCCGACAGCAAGTCTATCTAGAAGCCCTGCTGGCCCGAGAAGACTTTGCCAAGGAGGTGAAGTTGTTTGGCCTGGGGCCGCTGCTGATGCAGCGCTATCAAGATATTTTTCAGCGGCTCTATGCCGAAGACCGCAACCTGACGGTGCGCCGCAGCGGCTGGAGCTACGGCCTGGGGCTGCTGAGTACGGCCTCGTTTTACCTGGCCTACTGCTGGATTGTGCTGGAGGCGATCGCAGGCCGCATTTCCCTCGGCGAGCTGACCATGTACCTGACCGTGTTTCGCCAGGGGCAGACCACCTTTGCCAGCACCCTGACGGCGATCGGCGGCATGTACGAAGACGGGCTCTACCTGGCCAACCTCTACGAATTTTTAGAGCAGCCGGTGCCAGAGGATATGGGCACAGCGGTGCGAGGGGTTGACCCCAGCGATGGGCTGCGGTTTGAAGGAGTGTCCTTTAGCTATCCGGGCAGCGATCGCTTGGCTCTAGAAGACGTTTCCTTTCACCTGAGACCGGGCGAAAAAATGGCGATCGTGGGCGAAAACGGCTCCGGCAAAACCACCTTGATCAAGCTGCTCACCCGCCTCTACACTCCCAGCCAAGGGCGGATTCTGCTCGATGGCCGCGACCTGCAAGAGTGGGATAGCGATGTGGTGCAACGGCGCATTGGCGTGATCTTTCAAGACTTTGTGCGCTACCAGTTTAAGGTGGGCGAAAACATCGGCGTGGGCGACGTCACCGACTTTGAAGATGCCCACCGCTGGCAAACCGCCGCCACCAAGGGCACCGCTGCGGAGTTTATTGAGGCTCTGCCCGACGGGTTTGATACCCAGCTTGGGCGCTGGTTTTTTGGGGGCCAAGAGCTATCTGGGGGCCAGTGGCAAAAGATCGCCCTTTCCCGTGCCTTTATGCGCACCAAGGCCGATATTCTCGTGCTCGATGAGCCGACCTCGGCGATGGATGCGGAGGCCGAGACTCGACTGTTTGAGCAGTTTCGCGAGGCCACCCAAGACCAGATGGCAATTTTGATTTCTCACCGATTCTCGACGGTGCGCCGGGCCGACAATATTATTGTGCTGGCCAATGGCAAGCTGATCGAGCAGGGCAGCCATCGAGAACTGCTGCACCAGGATGGGCGCTATGCCCGGCTATTTACCATGCAGGCAGCGGGGTATTTGTAGCCAGTTTTAAGAAGGCTAATATCCCATCCGTATCCCCCCTTAACCCAGATTTTCAAAAGGCCAATTCCGATAGGGTGACATGACATTCGCCCGGCTGAACTAGGGGTCAGCAAGCGGGATTTAGCTCAGCCCTGATGCTGGGGGCGATCGCACCCTAGCGGCCAAAGCACTCACCACCGGCCCAGGTGGGCATGCTAGAACAGCAAAGACCTATGGACAGGGTGAGCCATGGAACGGGGTAGTGGCCGATTTAGATAGCATTGAGCGCTACTGGCTCGATGCCACCGGCATTTCCGATGGCAGCAGTGGCTTTTGTCAATTTGATGGGCCGACCGCGCTACCATAGATGATCGCGTCTTTATCTGGGTTGCGATCGCAGCACCCTGCCCGATGACTGTACCCTCCAGCCCTCAACCCATGAACCAGGCCGAGCGCCACGCCCTAGACCATCAGCTTTCGAAGCGCTACATCGAGCTCGACCCCGATGGTTACTTTTTGATCTATCTCGACGTCGAGCAGGGGCTGATCTGCGCCAAACACTTTAGCAACGTCATTAACGACAAGGGGCTAGCCTGCGACCCCGTGACCGGCAAACCACTGCCCGTGCGCGGCTCGGTCGAACGAGTGCCCACCCGCACCTACAGCGGCCACACTGCCAAAGAACTCTGTATTGCTATTTTTGAAGACCCCGCCACCCCCTGCCCGATCAGCTATCTAGACCATGCGGCCTACCTAGGGCGCGAGTTTATGCGGGCCGAAGCCGCCTTAAATGCCGGAACAGACTACGTTCAAGACTGATGAACCAGGGCCAGCGATCGCTGCCTTCCTGCACCCGGCTCACCCTTGGCCGTGGCAGTAAACAGAACCCTCGGCTAGACTGTCTCCGCGCTAATGCACCCGAGATGCCAGCAGTTGCTCTTCGAGGGCAGCAATGCGGTTGTAGGCAGCCGTTAGCTGGGCCGTCAGCCGTTGAATTTGCACGTCTTGAGAGAATTTAGTTTCGGTATTCTGGCGATCGAGATCGAGGTAGCTGCTATCAAGCAGAATGTCTTTGTGCTCGCAAACGGCATCTAGCCGACCCATCTTTTGCCGGGAGACGCTGCGGTAAGACATTGGGCCAGCCCCCCGCTCATCGGCGGTAATGTCGCAAGCCTGGGTCGCTATCAGCGCAGACACCTGATCGTTGACCTGATCAATCATCTGATGCAGGGCGTCAATCTTATTTGTCAAAAGAATGACTTGGGTTTGGATAGAGTCCATGTGACGCCTGAATTTTTAAATTTCCTCATCATCCTAGACTCACCTCAATAGATTACTAGCCGTCTCCTGAATCATTTAACGTTTATTTGCCTGTGCGGCTCAAGCATTTTCAGGAGCAAAATAAACAAGCTTTTTCTTTCAGGAGAAGCAAAGAAAGGTTTTAACGTGTGAAGGTATTTGATCAAACTGTTACATAACAACAACTATAGCCAAACCCTCCATAAACACATGTTTTAGCTAGAAAAAACCCATATTGGAAAATTTATAGTTCTTGCAGGCAATTTCTGGCTATATCTATAGGGCTGCGGGTCGGGTTGTCTGGGCGGCGGCGGCAGGCTCGGGCGTTATCGCGTTTTCTCTAGCCCTCTGCAACGAAAGTAGGGTGCGATCGGCGGTTAGGGGCTTGCGATCGCGCACCAGTTTCGCTTGCCCGTTGGGCGGGTCGGGCATGAGAACACCTACTCTTCCACTAGCGGTTGCCAGCCCTGGCCTCGGTAGCCGTAGTCAAAGACGTCAGGGTGAAAGATCTCGGCCAAAATTTCGAGGGAATCAACCAGGCGCGGACCAGGGCGATTGAAGTATTGATTGCCGTCAGTAATGTAGATCCGGCCCGTTTGCACCGCCTTGAGCTGCGCCCACTGTGGATGGTTGACCAGCGCCGCACTTTCGCGTCGGGTGATGGCCAGATCGTAGCCGCAGGGCATGATCACAATCACCGCTGGGTCGGCGGTCACCAGGTCATCCCAGCTCATCCAGGGGGAATGTTGACCCACCTGGCCGAAGAGCGATTTACCCCCCGCCAAAGCGACCAGTTCGGGCACCCAGTTGCCCGCCGCCATCAGCGGTTCTGTCCACTCGATACAGGCAACGGTGGGGGTGGTAAGGTCGGTGGTGCGATCGCAACAGGTTTGCACCCGCTGCTTAAGCCCCGCTAAGACAGCCTCTACCTGGGCCTGCCCCGCTTCCCCCAGTAGAGCCACCCCCGTGCTAGAGATGTCGTGCCACACCTCAGCCAGACGGTTGGGGGAGAGAGAAATCACCTTGGGCTGGCTATGGGTGAGTTTGGCAACGGCGGCTTCCACATCACCCAGGCTGACGGCGCAGACTTCGCACTGGGCCTGGGTGATGATGTGGGTGGGCTGAAGTGCCTCTAGCATTTCGATATCGACCCGGTAGACGCTGAGGGCCGAGGTGAGCAGGTCGCTCACCCGCTGATGGATTTCGCCGCTGCTGCCCTCGGGGTTGAATTTGGGCGCAGTGCAAACGGGCAGGGCGGTGACGGCAGGCGGAAAGTCGCACTCGTGGCTGCGACCCACCAAAGAGTCTTCTAGCCCCAATGCACAGACAATCTCAGTGGCGCTGGGGATGAGGGAGATGATGCGGAGGGGCGGTTGGGTCATGGGGAAGGTGCCAATTGAATTTTAGACTTATCCCTAACTTAATTGCCCCCACGCCCCAGTGCAGGAACATGCCCTGACACGCTCCAAACGGTTGTGCCAGTTTGCGTTTAGAGACCGGGTACCTACTGTTTTAATCCAAGACGTTGCTAGCAGCAGCAGGCACTCGGTCTCTTTAGGAGCAGCTACTCAACGAGCAAGGTCTTGGTCATGATCACCATCCATTGGTTGAGTTGGTTGGTTACGTTATCTTCTGGAGACGCTGCGCGAACGGCACTGCTTGGCGGCACGGGGATGGGGTCGCTCCAGTCATTGGGATCGGCGTAGCCGATGGCGTGGAGGATTTTGATGGTGCGATTCTCCGTTCCGGAGACGCTTCGCAAACGATTCCCGCGAGGCTGCCATAGAGCATGTGTGATATTCAAACATCGGTTCTGTTTCCTTTGGTGATGGGAAGAAAACAGAACGCGAAAACCCTAGCCACCCGCAGTTGACGTGCAAACTGGAGTGACCAGGGTACGATCTCCCTAGCCTCGCAATCTGCCCAAGAGACTTGCGGGGTTAGCTGTCGGTTGGTGTTGGTAGCACCTCCCGGCAGCGCCAAGATTTTCGAGTTCTGTACAACGATCGCTCTGCTCGAACGGCTTAACGTAAAAGAGTAATAATACAAAAGCTCTCCGTCAACCGTAGAGGATGGCACGATGCTCTGGCAAATATTTTTAGACAGAATAGTTCTGCCTATCTACCCTTGAGAAGGTTATTATGCAGATTATCTGCTGTATATCTACCCTCTAGGGGGAATTAGGCTGCGAATAATCTGCATATCTACCCTGTAGTAGGAAATTAGGCAGATTAGGTCAGTCCAATAACTTGTTAGGCGGTAGCAGACTCTCTCGGAGCATAAAATTATGGTTAAAGTCAGGGTGGTAAGGTGAGTTTTCGCACTGAGTAGTGATTCAAAATGACTGGAAATCTGACTTTCTCTAAATTCAAGGCTCAAGAGTTCGATTCGATATCTGGACTATTGTGCGAGATTTTCGATACAACAAGGTCAGAACTAGAACTGCTCTACAAAGAAGTAATTAACGATTTCGATGAAGACGGGTGGCCACCTCATTTTGTTAGGCGAGATTTCTTTAAGAGTCAATATCAAGATTTTCAAAAAATATATGAAATATCTCCTTCAATTGCTATAGACTTGCCAAGTCTATTTGAGTTTGATGATGGAATAAACGATAAACCCACGATTGTTATCCTTGGTCAAGATTCCAAGAGTGATCAAGATTCTGAACAGATAAGCCTTGGCACTCCTTATGGTTTACATCACAAGGGTTCTCGTGAAATTCTTGGGCGTACAAAGCTTTACTTTGAGATGATCGTTGCCCTGTTGACCTTGGGCTACAGAGTATATTTGACAGATGTTTATAAAGTCTGGGTTTGTGATCCGAATCGCCCTTACTACGGTGTAAAACTGCCGAGAGTAGATCAAGAAAAGTTTACAAGTACCTTGAAAGTAGAGATTCTGGCTATGGCTCCCGTTGCTCTAGTAACGTGGGGGAAGGAGTCAGCGAATAGCGTTAAGGAATTAGATCTCAACATTCAGCACTTGATTTTTCCTCACCCTAGTGGTGCTGCCAATGGAACTTGGAAAAAGTTGATGAATCAATCTCCTACTCACGAAAATAAACTGGCATACTGGAGTTCTGAGATCTCAAAGGTGTTACCTAAAAGTATCTGATGAGGTTAGCCTCAGTATTAATGATCGCATTCTAAAACATGAATGATAAAGAAATTATTTCTGAATTCATACAAGTCAAAAAAGGCAATGATGGAATTCAGCTCCTTGTTCGCGGTATATTCTGGCTACATCCTCATGAACCCGTATCTAGTTGGACAGTAGCCTTTGTACTCCCGCAAACCTCCTCATCTCAGGAATTGGATTCCAAAATTCAGGAGATTTTAGATAATGAGCAGTACTTTAAAGTTTGCCAGGAATGTGGGAAGCGGAAACCCCGTGGTTGGATGCATAATGATGCTATCTGCCAAAGTTGTGCCGAGAATAGTCACGGCGTTGTCTACTAAACGCAAGATATGGGAGAGCTGAGTGTTATGACTATCTCCTTGGATTTACCAGTAGAGCTAGAGAATGAGCTTTCTGCTGAGGCTTCTCAGCTTAAATTGCCTCTGTCGGAGTATATTCTTCGCGTTCTCTCCTTTCGCCCTTTTCTGAAAAATCCTCCCAAAACAGGCGTGGAGCTAGTTGCCTACTGGGAAAGCGTCGGGGTTATCAACTCTCGGCCTGATATTACTGACAGCCAGGAGTACGCCCGCCGGTTGCGCGACCAAGCTGAACACCGTGAGCGGGCTTAGGTAGCGAATGTACCTTGTCGATGCCGATGTCATGATTGACATTCAACGGGGCTACGGGCCAGCACTGGCTTGGTTTGCCTCTGTCCCAACACTGCCGAGCATCCCAGGCTTTGTGGTGATGGAATTGATTCAGGATGCTCAGAACAAGCAACAGGTGAGGAAAGTTCTACAACTTGTAGCGCCACTAACCATCGTTTGGCCGACTGAAACCGATTGCGCCCGTGCCCTATCTGATTTCACAGCCTATCATCTGTCTCACAAGGTTGGTCTGATTGATGCTTTGATTGCGGCCTGTGCTATTGGGCGTAGCGCAACTCTTTGTACTTTCAACGTGAAGCACTACAAAGTTATCTCCGGCTTGAGTTTGGAGCAACCCTATAGTCGCTAAAGCCGCCTAACACTGCGTTGGTGCGGACGGTATAGAGATTCTCGGTGGATGTTCAAGGTTGTCTGCCGCCGCACAACTTCACCGTTAGGACAAAAAATATTGTTACGGAGCTAAGCACTAGGGAGTCAGTAATGACAGACAGTAAACCTCGCGAAACAGGCCAGTGTAGATGTGGGCAAGTTCAGTTTGAAGCCAGCTCAGAACCGCTTATGACTATGGCGTGCCACTGCATGGGGTGCCAGCAAATGACTGCAAGCGCCTTTAGTTTAAGCACACTTTATTCCAGCAGTGGGTTCAAGGTAACGTTGGGTGAACCTGTAATTGGCGGACTGCGCGGCGCAACGCGTCATTATTTTTGTGCCCACTGCATGAGCTGGCTGTTCACGCGCCCAGAGGGTATGGATGACTTCGTCAATGTGCGATCGACGATAATGGATGATGTCCAGTCTTTCAGTCCATTCATCGAAACCTATACCGACGAAAAGCTGCCCTGGGCAACCACACCTGCCGTCTACAGCTTCAACAAGTTTCCGCAACCAGAAGATTTTCCGGCGTTGCTGGCTGAGTTTGCCAAACAACCTGATTAGCTGGCAGTTATACAAAATCCGTCCTGGCTACCCCCGATTGGTTAAGGGCAAACAACCGTTTGCCCCTACGGATTGGCCCGTTGGGAACCGGGGGTATAGAATTCGGATTTGCTCTAAAAATGACCCTAAGAAGGTACATTGCTTCGCGAATGCACCCTACGATTTTTATTGCTGGGGGTGGCGCGTCAGCGGCATGGACGATTGGTATTAGACCCCAGAGTTTTTGCAAAAACTCTGGGGTCTGCTAAGAGCGACACTATTTAGCAGGTGGGGTTAGCGATCGCCCCCTGCACTCGCCAATATTCTTTCCGTCAGTTTCTCAGGCACCGGGTCGAGGTGGTCGTAGGTCCACTTAAAGAAGCCCACGCCCATGGTCAGCGACCTGAGTTCTAAGATCATGGTCTGCATTTCGGCCTGGGGCAGGTGCCCCGTCACCACATCCCAGCCGGGCCAGTCGGCCTTGCCCTCGTAGCCGAGAATCTGACCACGGCGGCCAGTAATCAGCTTCAGCACATTGGAGGTATAGATGCTGGGCACCGAAATTTCGACCTGGGTAATCGGTTCGAGCAGGGTGGGGTTGCAGGCGACCAGGCCCTCCTGCATGGCGATGCGGGCGGCCTGCTTAAAGGCATTGTCGGAGCTATCGACGTTGTGGTATGAGCCATTGGTCAGCGTCACCGCCACATCCACCACCGGAAAGCCCAAGGGGCCGTGGTCGAGGTATTCGCGCACGCCAGTCTCAACGCTGGGAATATACTGCTTGGGCACCACGCCGCCCACAATGGTGTCGCTAAAGGCAAAGCCATCGCCGCGCGGCAGCGGCTGAATCGAGAGATAGACATCGCCAAACTGGCCATGGCCGCCGCTCTGGTGCTTGTAGCGCCCGTGAACAGAATCTTTGGCCTGACGAATGGTCTCTTTGTAGGGCACCTGGGGCAGGTGAGTAGCCATGGGCAAGTTGTACTTACGACCCAGGCGATCGATCGCCAGCTTCAGGTGCACGTCGCCCTGGCCCCAGAGAATCACCTCATGGGTGTCGCCATGCTGCTCCCAAAACAGCGAGGGGTCTTCTTCGAGTAGCTTGGTGAGGGCGGCGCTGAGCTTGACTTCATCGCTGCGCTTGGCGGGGGTAATGGCCAGGGCGTAGACCGGGTCGATCACCGGGGCTTTGGACAGCAGCGTATCGGGGTAGTCGCCCATCGTGGTCAGGGTATCGCCGGTCTGGGCACCGTCTAGGCGGGCTACGGCGACAATGCGACCCGCTTCGGCTCGGCTGAGGCTGGTTTGCTGGGTGCCCATCAGGTCGTAGAGACCACCCATGCGATCGCCATTCAAGCTATCGCCATCCTTCAGTTCGCCGCACCAGACCCGCACCAGCGACAGCTTGCCGCCCTGGGGGGTGTAATAGGTTTTAAGCACCTGGGCCAGGGTAGCGTCGTCGCAGGCAATGCCACGGCGATCGCAGGTAATGCTGGGCTCGGGCGCTTCTTTGACCAGGGCATCGAGCAGGGGTCGAACACCATAGTCGGCCAGAGCTACGCCCATAAACACGGGCACAATCAGATCGGCCCCCAGCTCCATTTTTAAGTCGCGCACAATTTCGTCCTCGGGGGGGGCAATATCCTCCAGCAGCTCTTCGAGCAGGTGATCGTCGTAGTCGGCCAGGGTTTCGAGCATTTCGGCGCGGGCGGCCTGTTCTTCTGCCTGAAGCGAGGAGGGCAGTAGCACCGGGTCGGCGGGGGCACCAGGGTGGTAGTGAAAGGCCTGCTCAGTCACCAGATCGATAAAGCCCACCAGATCCTGGTTTTGGCGAATCGGGTACTGCTGGGGCACCACCGGGCGCGAAGAAACCTGGCGCAGGGCGGCCAGCACCTCAGCGAAGGTACCATTGGCGCGATCGAGCTTGTTAATCCAGATCAGGTGCGGAATTTCCCAGGTGTCGAGAAATTGCAGCAGCGGGGAAAGGGTGAGCACCTTGCTGGGGTCGGCTTCGCAGACCACGATCGCCGCATCGACTCCCATCAGGGCATGGTTGGTTTCTTGCTGGAGCTCGACCGAGCCAGGGCAATCGACGAACGTAAAACAAATGCCGCCGTACTCAGTACTGGCGGCATTTACTTCGACGGTCATGGCGCGGGCGCGGGCCTCCGGGGAGCTATCGCCAAGGGTGTTGCCCTCATCGACGCTGCCCTTGCGGGTAATCGCCCCAGTGACCGAGAGAATGCTTTCTAACAATGTCGTCTTACCGCTAGAGTAAGCACCTACCAGCGCCACATTGCGCCGGTCTGAAAAGACGTTTCGGGTCATCATAAACTCCTTGCCATGTAGCGATGGCATGTAGAGAAAGGCCTACGAAATGAAGGCTTGACGAGCTTGATGTGAAGCGACTCAGCTGTGTCTAACTTCAGATTAACTCGACCTTAAACCCTTGCTTAACCAGGTTCTAGAAAGTTCACCTGTTGAAGTTTTGTAGTGAAGTTTATCGTCAGGTTTATCGGTCTGTAACGGTAGATTTCGGGGCCATCTAGAGGGGCACCTCGGCAATATCGGCGATCGCAGGTAAGACCAGGCTCCCCTCTAGCCCGTAGCGCTCCGACGATCGCTGGCAGCGCACCGCAAACGGGCACTGGGTGCAGTAGCCCTGGCCTGCCTCCACCTGGGGCAGATCGGCCTCCATCGCCAGCAGGTCACTCAGCTGATCGGTCAGCCGTTGCAGGTCGGCCTCGGTATGGCGATGCTGGGTCGCTGTGTAGGCGATCGTGATGCTGCTGGGCGGCGCTGGAGCAGCTTGGGCCGTCGGCGGAGCCACAAACCAGTAGGTCATCGAGACCTGTTCGGGAGCCAGGTGGCTGGTTTCTACCAGCAGATACAGATAAAGCCGCGTCTGCCACTCTTTAGCCAACTGGGCCTGCTCAGTCGGTCGCTGATAGGTCTTCCAATCAATGATTTGGGCGCTGGTCGGCCCCACGATCAGCAGGTCGTAGATGGCCGTGAGGGCGTAGCCATTAAAGGTCAGGGTGCGGCGATGCTCGCTCTGGCGAAAGCCCTCGGGCTGGGGCACAAACAGCTCGGGCGCAGCAGCCAACAACCCGTTGACCGCCGCGCCTAGGGCCGCATCGGCTTGCAGCACATCGTCGACGGGCAGGCCCAGGTCACGCTGCTGCATCACCCGGTGAAATTCGGTACCCCACCGCTGCCGCTCTAGCACCGCCGGATCGGTGGGCACTGTGTGGTGTTCTAGGTAGGTGTACTGGTACCGCCGAGGGCAGATTTCCAGCAGGCGCAAATGACCCTGGGTGAGGGAAAGCATAGAGAAGGGTCTTAGGTAGGGGCGCAGCATGCTGCGCCCCTACCTAAGATGACACGGTGGATTAAACGGTCGCCAACAGCTTGTCGATATTTTTGGCGGTTTCAAAGAAGTAGGCCGCATTCTCTTCGGGGGTGCCGGGCAAAATGCCGTGGCCCAGGTTGAGAATATGACCGCGATTGCCCGCTTTTCTAATGGTGTCGAGAATGCGATCGCGAATTAGATCCTGGGAGCCAAACAAAATCGCCGGGTCAATGTTGCCCTGCACACCAATGCTAGGGCCGAGGCGACGACGAGCCTCCGCCATATCCATCGTCCAGTCGACACTGACAATATCGACGCCCGACTCACCCATTAGGTCAAAGACCCCAGCGCTGCCGCTGATGTAGAGAATCAGCGGGGTATCGGGGTGGGTCTGCTTCACCTGCTGCACCACCCGCTGCTGGTAGGGCAGCGCAAAGGTGCGGTAGTCCATGGGGCTGAGCTGCCCGGCCCAAGAGTCAAACAGCTGCACCACCTGAGCACCGCAGTCGATCTGGTAGCGCACATACTGGGCGATGTTATCGGCCAGCTTGCCCAGCAGCGTGTGCAGCATAGCGGGTTCCGAGAACGCCATACCCTTGATGTTGGTGTAGCTCTTCGAGGTTTTGCCCTCCACAGCGTAGGCCGCCAGAGTCCAGGGCGAACCGACAAAGCCCAGCACCGCCGCATCGTTGCCCACTTCGCTGCGTAGAGTTTGCAGAATGGTGCGAATGTAGGGCAGCGCTGTTTCGGGGTCAAGCTCGTGCACCGCGTCGATCTGGGCCTGGGTGCGGATGGGTGGATCGATGATCGGCCCCTTGCTCTCGACGATGTCGAAGGGAATGCCCATGCCCGGCAGCGGCGTCAGAATATCCGAGAACATGATCACCCCATCGGGGCGAAAGGCGCGCCAGGGTTGCAGCGAGATCTCAATGGCTAGATCGGCATTTTCGGAGCGATCGCGAAAGGACGGATACTTGTCGCGCAGGTCACGGTACACCTTCATATAGCGTCCGGCTTGGCGCATCATCCACACGGGGGGACGCTCTAGCACCTCGTGGCGGGCGGCGCGGAGTAACAAAGGTACCTGGTTCACTGCGGTCATGTGAGGCGTCACCAATTTTTACAGAACAGCGATTAAAAACAGCTTTAAGCGTAACCGTTAGCTTATCACTCTGTGATGCTCTCTAATTCTTACGGGAAAAGGAGTTCAGCTCTTTTGATCTCGCAACATTTGTACACAATTACGACCGTTGATCCACAGGATTCTGGGGTTACTGAATTGCAGCCTAAATTTGAATAGCATGCGCCCTGCTGCATGGCATACGCCCCCACAGGTTGGCCCTTCAACCTTCAAGAAGAGGCGTTTTGGGAATCAGATTCGGCATAAGCCAGAAAAGGAGCGCTTCACCGTAGAATTAAAGACTGTGACTATTTGTCGAAACGCAGATTATCCCCATGGACATTGTGAACTTTTTTGAAAGCCTAGCCGGCAAGTGGTTTTCTCAGCGCACCACCCATAACCTGGCGGGTCAGAGTTCCCAAGCGGGGCAGTCTAATCTGCTAATTGAGTTCTTGCCCGCCAGCGATGGCGACCTAGTTCAGGCCTGTGCGCCCCTAGGCCACGACCCCAGCCACATTGCCTGCGGCCTGCGCATTCACCAAGATAGCCAGCTCGACGGTGAAACCAAAAAAATTCAAAGCAGCGCCCTCATGGTCATTCTGACCCCGAGCGCCAGCGGTGAGGGCGTGCTGATACAAGCTGCCGGGTCTGCGGTCTTACAGGGCAGCTACCGCGTCGAAGCAGAAGTACTCACCATTACAACCCCCACCGAGACCGGTCAGGTCGAAGAACGGCTGTGGTTCGTCAACCCCAACCTACGCATGCGCACCAGCGTGGTTAAAGTGGGCGACACAGAACAAATCGCCTCATTTTGCTCCGAAATTCGGATGGGTCTAGCCAAACCCACCACCTAAGCACCCCGCTGACCGGTCGGGTCAGCGAAGCGATGACTAGCTAGCTCACACTCCATTTACTCTCAAAAGCCTCCTCCAGCCCTAAGAGGGCCAGCCGCTTGAGGCCTGGTTTAAATCAAAAAACTGGCGGGCGGTGTTAGCCCAGGAGGGGTGGCTAGGCTGTGGGGTAACTGCCCATAGGGTTGCGGCGCTGGCCCCGCAGGAGTATCTAGGTCAGGGGGTAAATGTCCATGCGGTTGGCGATCGGGCTGCTTTCGTACCACTAGCTCAGTACCATCACGGCCCAAAACGGCTACCATTTCACCGTGGGTCAGCAGATCTCCAGGCGGAACTGTGATCGCCGTCCAGTAGACCCCTTCAAACTTTACCTGGTACTTTTGCCCTTCTAGAGGTGCTTCCACCAGGGCGGTTTTATCTGTCCAGGCTCCCTCAGGAAAGGTGGGCTCATCGGTCGAGCCAGAAGCCCACTGCACCTCTTGGGGAGAAGCCTCTTCTGGAAAAACGTCTTCTAAAATATCGTCTGTCATAACCATTACCATGGGTGGGATAAAGTCTAGTCTCAACGGCTTTTGAGGTTTAGAACTCATCCCTAAGACAGATAGCAGCCCGTAGGCTAATGCTTGGCTGGCCAAGGAGTTGTCCAGGAGCATCTGCCCGTCGCCAGTGGGGGCTGACCATTCGATTAACGACTGGGCCGATGATCGATCACCGTTAGGGAACGGTTTCCGATCGATAGAATGTCACCATTAGGAAAGGTCACAGTTAGGCAAGGTCACCTTCGGTAACAGTGACAAGCGGGGCATTGGGCAGGGGTCGTAGGTAAAGACAGTTGGCAGAGGCCCCGCTAAGTCGCTATGCTGCCCTGGAATGTGAGGACAGGTAACGGCAATGGCAGGGTCTCAACTTGAACAATGGCAGGAACCAGAACGCCAGGCCGACCCGTCGGTAGACAGCGTAGCAACGGCAGCGGCCATCACCCTGGCTCCATCTCCTGAGCCCCTAGGGCGACCTCGGTGGCAGCGGCGACTAGCGATCGCGGCGGCGATCGCGGCTCTCGGTAGCCTGGGCGGCCTGCTGTGGTGGATTTTTGGGCGCACCCCACCCCATCCCCACGTGCTCGATATCTCGCCCTCTCAGAGCCGGTATGCGCTCACCCTAGGCGATTCACCCCGCCTGAGCTGGCAGGTGAGCCAGCCTCGCCAGGTGCAAACCATGCTTTTGCGGGGCTATGCCCCCGATGGCACCCTAGTCTTTGGGCCTGAGACCTACGACCTATCCCAGGGGCTGCCGGTCAGCCTGCTGGCCTACTGTGACCAAACCCGACGCCTCCTCACCTGTCGCGAGGTTCCCCTCGATCTGAGAGAACCCGGACAGTATCGCTTTGAGCTGACCCTACTGCCAAACCTGGGCCTCAACCTAGCTCCAGTACGCGCCGATAGCAGCCTCGTCACCCTGGCGGGGCCAGCCCAGCCCACGGTATTAGAGCTAGCCCCCGACCAGGTAATCTACTCCGAAGCGGGCACCCAAAGTTCGGCCAATGGCCCTGCCATGGCCCCACCAGTTACCGAAGCGGGCATTCGCGTCAGCTGGATTGTCACCCACCCTGAAAGCCTGCAAGACCTATTGCTGGTGGTTAAGCGACCCGATGGCACTACCTTGGGCGGTCGTCGGTTTACCTTGCGCAACCCCGATGGGGCCTCGCCGATCTCGCTGCCCGAAGAGCTTCAGCCCTTTTGCCAAATTCAAGATCGCCTGATTTGCCAAGGGGTGCCCAGCGGCATGATCGAGGTGGGCCAATACCAGTTTGAGCTCACCCCAGTCCCCGTCAACCTGGGAGATAATGAGCTGCCCACCGCCAAGCAAAGCGAGGTGGTCAACATTGAGCCCCGCCCGGTTCGCATTGCGGCCTTTACCATCAATGGCCGTGAGGCCGAACCCAAGTATCTCGTACCGGTAGAACCGGGCCAGCCGATTCCTGGGTTCCAGGTGGCTTGGCGGGTTGAAGGCGGCTCAACCGCCAAAGTCGAGTTGCTGCCCTCTCCCGGTAGCGTCGGCCTTCAGGGGGCCATGGCGATGCCGCTCAGCCCCGCTGGCACCACCACCGTCACCCTGCGCGTCACCGATGGCCAAAACCCGCCGCTGGTGAGGGCCGTCACCTTCGAGACCTTCAACCCCCGGCCCAACCAGCCGGTGATTATCAACCAGGGCGAAGCGGCCCCCAGCGGCGGCAGTCAACCGGCGACCCCCGCCACGCCACCCGCCACTACCCCGGCCCGCCCCCGCGACCCCCTCGGTGACAGCCTGCGCGAGTCGGGTTCCACCTCGGGTGGTGCCCCAGGCGACTTGCAAAACCGTCCCCCCGAAGAGTGGAATTTGCAGTTTTAGCAGAGTATTAACCGATGGTGGGGTGAGCTATGGCCAAGACAACGCCTAAACCGGTGGACTACAGTGAGCGGCTGCGATCGCTGATGAACCGAGCTGGTCTCACCAGCTACCGAGCCCTCAGCCAAGCCAGCGGCGTATCGCGATCGGGCATCGATCGCCTGCGCCAAGGGCAGGTAGAGCAGCTGCGGGTTTCTACCCTGCAACACCTGAGCCTGAGCCTAGGTCTACCCCTAGCTGAGTTGGTAGAAAAATTTAGCCCGGCTCAGCCAGGGCCTACAGCAGCATTGCCGCCCGAGGCTGCCGCTTTAGCCCAGGTCAAGGCCCTGCGCCAGGAGTGCGATCGCCTACAAGCCCAGCTCACCACCCAAGCCGACACCGTGCGCCAGCAGGTACAGCAAGCCGCGATCGCTCAGCTAGAGCCTTGGCTCGTACAGTGGCCCACCGCCGCCCACGCCGCCCAGCAAAAGCCTGACCTTCCAGCTCACAAGCTGATTCCCCTCCTGCGGCCCGTAGAAACCCTGGTGCAGCAATGGGGCGTCACCCCCATTGAATCTGTCGGCGATGAGGTCTTGTTTGATCCGCAGATTCACCAGCCTAAGGGTGAGCCTTTAACCCCAGGACAGCCCGTGCGGGTGAGCCATGTGGGTTACCGCCAGGGCGATCGCCTGCTACATCGTGCCAAAGTCAGCCCGGTTCAGACTGATACTGAATCCGCCTTGGCTAACCCCGGTTAGGCTGGGCAAACACCGTTTGCCCCTACGCAATCCACCTGTTTAGAATCGGGGTTATGCGATTCGGAGCTGGTATGAGGTACCAAAGCGGAACCGGAACCGATTGTAGACGACGGTTCACCCCGATTAGATTCCATGTAAAGCAGCTTGCGGCCCGATTATGAACCTCCCGTAAAGTTTCAGATTTCCCTACAATTTCTTACGGAATTTGGGCCTGATTATGGGAATCTTATCCGTGGGTACGTCATAACCGGGCAAGCCCATTTCCCCCTTACTATACAGAACCCCACTTTCTAGATGAACCCTCTATACTGAACAGCTCCCGGCCCTAGGGTCGGGAGCTGTTCGTTTGGGCTAGGGTTACTCATCCCGCTCCGGCTTCAGCAGCGGAAAGGCAATCACATCGCGAATGCTGGGGCTATCGGTCAGCAGCATCACCAACCGATCAATGCCAATGCCCTCACCACAGGTGGGCGGCATACCGTGCTCTAGAGCCGTCAAAAAGTCTTCATCTACCCCAGTTGCCTCTAAATCACCCGCTGCTTTGCGAGCCGCCTGCAACTCAAACCGCTGGCGCTGATCGATGGGGTCGGTCAACTCCGAAAAGCCGTTGGCGGTTTCTCGACCGACCACAAATAGCTCAAAGCGCTCTACCACCCCCGGTTTGCTGCGGTGGGGCTTAGAGAGGGGCGAAATTTCCACCGGGTGGTCGATCAAAAAGGTCGGCTGAATTAAGGTTTCTTCGATTTTTTGCTCAAACACCTCGTTCAGCAGCTTGCCAATGGAGTCGCAGTCATCTACCCCGTGGAGCTTGAGGTCTTTAACCGCAGCCTTGGCCTCGTCTAAGGTGGCGAAGCTGTGAAAGTCTAGCTCAGTGTGCTCTTTGACCAGGTCGTGCATCGTCACCCGTCGCCAGGGCGGCGTGAGATCAATATCTACGCCCTGGTAGGTAATCTTGAGAGTGCCGAGAATATCCTTGGCCAGGGTAGCGATCAGGTCTTCCGTCAGATCCATCAGGTCGTGGTAATCGGCATAGGCCTGATAAAATTCCACGCTGGTAAACTCGGGGTTGTGGCGAGTCGAGATGCCCTCATTGCGAAAGATGCGGCCAATCTCAAACACCCGTTCAAAGCCGCCCACCACCAGCCGCTTTAGGTGTAGCTCGGTGGCAATGCGCAGGTAGAGATCCATCTCCAGGGTGTTGTGATAGGTGGTAAAGGGACGCGCCTCGGCCCCTCCAGCCTCACTTTGCAGCACCGGCGTTTCAATTTCTAAAAAGCCGCGATCTTCTAAGTAGCGACGAATGCCCGAGGTGATCAGCGCCCGCTTGCGAAAGGTGTCGCGCACCGTGGGGTTGACGATTAAATCGACGTAGCGCTGGCGGTAGCGCTTGGCCACGTCAGTGAGGCCGTGCCACTTGTCGGGCAGGGGGAGCAGCGCCTTGGTCAGCATGGCATACTCCTGCACTTTGACCGAGAGTTCGCCTTTCTCAGTGCGCTTGATCGTGCCCCGCACGCCGAGAATATCGCCCACGTCGGTAAGCTGCTTCAGATGGTCAAAGGCCTGCTCATCCGCCGCCCCCATGTGAGCTTGAATGGTAGCCTTTTCGAGGTAAAGCTGAATGATGCCGCTCTCGTCTTGCAGGGTGAAGAAAGCCAGTTTGCCAAACACCCGTCGCGCGAGAATGCGCCCGGCGAGGGAAACCTCTACAGCAACTTCTTCCCCCGCTTCAAGGTCGGCGTACTTGGCCTGAAGGTCGGCAGTTTTTGCCGTCACCGCCCAGCGATAGGCAAAGGGGTTTTGGCCTAGCTGCTTGAGATCCTCAACTTTTTGCAGCCGCGCTGCACGAATTTCTTCAAGACTAGAGGCGCTTTGACCGGGGCGATTTGAATCAGACGACATAGCTAGGGCAAATGAATGGCAAAAGGTCACAAACCCCCATTATAGGGAAGCCTGGCCTCTGCTCAGCGGCAAGACTTGGCATCTATGTAGACGACGCGAAAAGGCCAAGCATCGCTAGCGCTAAGACGACTTCTGGAAAACTTTCTCCCTCGTGGTGGGCAGTGCCACCCTACGGTGGCTACAGTCTGCCGAGTAAAGCGAGGATCTTCTTTTCTGGAAAGCTCCTAATTACCTGTGAGCAGTAATTTATGGTCCCAAAAACTAAACCTGGCACCCAGACTTTTTCCAATGGAGGAAGAAGGCTTTGGCAGCCAGGTATTAAGTGAGACTAGCGCTGAAGTCAACTTAGAAGTAGGCGTAGCTAGAGGCGGTAGCAGCGGCGATCGCCACCAGACCCTGACGCAAAAATGACAGCAGCAAGAACGCCAAAATGGGCGATAGGTCAATACCCCCCAGCGGAGGAATGATCGATCGAAACAGGTTTAGGTAGGGGTCAGTTAGCTGACTTAATACCGAGAAAGGAGGGCTAAACCAATCCACATTGGGAAACCAGCTCAAAAGAATACGCACGATCAGCAAAATCGTGTAAATCGACAGAAAAGTAGTGAGGGTTTGTACCAATATGTCCATCTGGGAACCTCGGCAGTAATCGTTATCAACAATACACGGAACGTATTTGCCTGTCAGCTAGTGTAACGGTTTGCTTTATCAAGAAAGAACACGAACCCGGTAGAGATCGTTAAGAGTCAAGGCGGGAGGGGGTTTCCCAAGAACGCTCAGAGTGACCGTTGATGCCGCCAAGCTGCTGGCGCACGTCATCGATCGCCTCATTGAGTTGGGCAATTTTGGCCTCTAGCCCCAAACGCGCCGCCTCAATGCTGTCTTCATCGGTGTCGTCAAACTCGCCAAAGGCAAGCTCACCATCGGCTTTGGGCCGCAAGGGCTTGGCTTTGCCCCCCGACTGAATTCGGGAGGCCGCCAGGGCACCCACCACGCCACCTAACGCCCCGCCCACCAGGGTGCCGAGCAAAAACCCGCCGACAAAACTGTCTTGCTGACTCATAGGACGCTATCCACTAAACCCGAAAGAACTGAACCCGCAGAACCGATGCATAGAATACCTTAATTGTGCCAAAGCCAGCGTTAGGGTGCCACCAGGAGCACTCAAAACCGCCCGATCAAGCTGCTAGGGTGGGGCTACTTCAAGCCTAACCCGATCTGCTCAGCTAGCATTGGTTCAACGGTTCCCTGTTTTAGTTTCCCTGTCTTAGTTATAAAACCCCTAGGTGCCAGAGGTTAAGGCGACTTCTGGAAAATAGTTCCCCTAATGGTGGGCAATGCCCACCCTACAGCGGCTACAGTCGCTGGATTAAAGCAGGTATCTTCTTTCCTGGAAATCTCCTCAGGAATATGGATTTATTAAAGTGAAATTCTTGGGTAGGGGCGAACGGTTGTTCGCCCTCACAGGGAATCCAGCCGTTACAGGTTATTGAATCCACTATCCTAAGTGGCCAAGGTTACGTGCCAAAGGTGCGATCGCCCGCATCTCCCAGACCTGGCACAATAAATCCTTTATCATTCACCACTTCATCGATCATGGCGGTGTAGATCGTCACGGTGGGGTAAGCCGCCGCCAGTTTTTGCAGGGCCGGCGGAGCGGCCACAATCGACACCACCCGCACAACCGCAGGGTCAATGCCGCGCTGGGTCAGTTCGGCCATCATCGCCATAATCGTGCCGCCCGTGGCCAGCATCGGTTCACTGATAATCACTCGCGTTTGAGGATCTAGTTGGTCAGGCAGTTTATTTAAATAGCAGCTGGCCTCTAGGGTTTCTTCGTTGCGCACAAACCCCACGTGGTACACCGAAGCCAAGGGCAACAGAGCCTGAATGCCCGGCATCAGCGCCAGCCCTGCCCGCAAAATCGGCACGATCATAGTCGGCACCTCGGGGTTGATAAAGGTCGCCGGAGCCGGGCCTAAGGGCGTATTCACCGTAGTATCCATAGTTGGCAACCAGTCAAGAATCGCCTCATAGGTCAGCCAACGGCCCAGTTCTTCCATCGCCGTGCGAAACAAGGGCCCTGGCGTATCGGCATCGCGGGCTACCCCCAGCCAATGCTTAACCAACGGGTGCGGCGGAACATAAACACGTAGTTGAAAGGATGACATAGACCCAGCTACCACCAAAATCTGCCACATCATACCCCGGACTCCCCCAGTGGCGCGATTCATCCCATACAAGCGGGCAACTCTACAGAAATTGGCCTTATCCATCAATGCGTTGCAATCCCTAGATTTGGGCTCACTCACCCATCTCCCAGTGACGCTCTAATCCCTTTATTCCTACGGCTTTCGCCCTACGGTCTATTCGGTGTAAAAACCCAGCTTTTTCACGGGTAAGCCACACCTGTGCCTACCGTTTAAGTCTGTCAAGATAGTTTTGTCGGGCAAAGGAGATAGCAATGGCAAAACGATTTTTTGGTAAGCCTTTCATGAACTGGTACCGTCGGTTGCTCCGCAACTCAAAGTATCGCTGGGTTGTGTTGTTTGGCACCTTGATTTACCTGGTCAGCCCCATTGATATCGCCCCCGACGCCATTCCCATTTTGGGTTGGATTGACGATGGCCTTATCGCCACGATCGCCATTACCGAAATCAGCCAGATTTTGCTCGATCGCAAGCGCAAACCGAACCAAGTAGACGAGTTTGCCACCACAACCACCGTCGTAGACGACAACAAAACAGTAATTGATGTAGATTCTGTTGCTGTAGTTTAGACCCCTTATTACCCCCCAATTCAAATCAGGAAAACTAGGAGAAGCCCCATGACTAACACTGTGCAAGATCGCGTTAAGACCGAGTGGGAAAAAGCTCAAAAACAAGGTGGCCAGCGGGTCGATCGCATTCGCGAGATTGTCAAAGCTGCCGCCACCGAAGCCCTAGCTGAGTTGAGAGATGGCTCTAGCGAAATCGAAACCCAGGGCCGTAAAACTTTGGCAGAAATGATTGAGCAAATCAGGGTCAACGAAGCCGCCGATGCCGCCGCCGCTGAAGCCGTTGCCGATGCGGTAGCCGAGGCGGTCGAGGCCGAAGCTGAAGCCGCTGTCCCCGAGGCCCCCGCTCCCACCTGGGCACAAATCTTTGCCGACCTGCGCTATCTAGCCAACGATCGCAAGGTAGATTGGGCGCAAAGCCTGCTGGCCAACCTACAAGCCCAAATCGACCGCTTTGACGCTGATATGAGCGCTGGGCACAGCGATCGCTACGATCCGTTTCGGCCTCTGGTGCGCGGGGTGCGCTCTCTAGTCGCCCTGGCCTACAGCAAAATTAGTCGGCCTGCCGAACCCCCTGCCCCTGTCCACATCGAAGTGCTCGATGACACTGCACCCCAAAGTGACTCGGCGCAGGCTTAATCGCGCATAATTGAGTCAACTCAATGTTTAACCCCTAAACAAAGCTCCAGGCGCTGCGATCGCAGCGCCTTTTTTGTTGTGCAGCCACCCAGGCTGGGCCGACACATCCCGAACCATTCCACAAACCGCTCTAACCGTAACGAAGTACAGCCTTTACGTTGCGCTGTGCAAACCTGTGCAACGTTTCCTGGCGGTGGGTTACCGATCACCCCACCGGATTGGTAGAACGATGGCACTAGAGTGGCTAGATCTATCTGACCCGCTAGTGATTGGGCCAACGGGCCACCCCAGCATCCTCCTAATTTTGTTTGGCGAGTGTTTACCTATGGTTAGCTCTCCTCTCGCCCCGGCATCGCCCCGGCAACAGACGGTCAGCCCCACCCCGGCTGACCCACAACTAGCCCTGGCCGTGGCCGACGATGGGTTTTTGCGATCGCTCCTCACCGAGAGTTTGCCCGCGATCGCCCATCCCCACGAGATTGGCTCAGTCACCGTCGAGGTCAGCGTGCCGCTGCCCGAGGTCCACAGCCATATCGATGCCGTGCTCACCTTTGAGCACATCAACTGCGTGCTAGCGGGGTCTTACCCTGAGGCTCCACCCCTGCCTGCCGTCAGCAACCATCGTGAGTACCAGGCCATCACCCCCTGCCAATCCGATCTGGCCACCCTGGCGCAAAATGTGTCGTTCTCCGAGGCCGAAACCCTGCTGGCGCGATCGGGCTTTGCCCCCGACGAGGTGCAGCACATTCTCAACCTACCCTCCCAGGCCTGGCACAAATCGTGGTGGTACAGCCTCACCGCCGACGGCTTTCTCACCGTGCCTTTTCAGCGCCACATTCGCAGCCGCAGCTACACCAATGGCACCTGCACCCTGCAATTTAAAGACCACTACGCTCAGCAGCGCCCCGAAGGTTTTCGCAGTCAGCCTCAGAAGTTACCCGTAGTGGTGCATTCGCCCCAGGTTAGCTTTTGCGACAACCTGGCCCACATCAACCTGAGCCGCCAAGCGCTAAGCACCCCCCAAGCCATTTTGATCGCCACTGACCTGTCAGAGCTGGAGATCGAAGGCTACATTCGTCAAAACGTCAGTCTTTACCGCCAGCGCAGCCTCGATCACCTGCTCAACGCCAACTGTCGCTCTTGTAGTCAAACCAAGTGCCCGCTTCAAGGGGTAGACTCGTCACCCGTCTTAGCCTGTAGATCGTTTAGGCCTGTAGAGGGTGGGCTGTAGACTTGGCCCGGCGGCAGCAGCAGCACCGCCGCCCGGTTAGATGTCGCTGCATGGCGCTGAATGTGCCCCCAGCTGAGAGTAACGGCCCCCCCCGCCAGCAGCAAACCAAATAGCGCCAGAGACACCTTCTCCTCTGCTGCGCCCATCAGACCATCTACAGCGCCAACGGTAAGCGCCGTAGCAATCCACGGTGATTTTCTAAAAAGCGCCTTAATGGGTCGGTCTCCTGAGATAACAAGGGCAAGAACAGTGCAGAGGCCCTGGGCAATTCCCCCTGCCCCTCAACCAGGGGTGTTCCGCAGGAAAATTATCAGGCAAGGCAACGGGGGAATCGCCCTGCTTACGACATAGGTTGCCCAAAAGAGCAGTGTTGTTGACTAGCGCAGCCCCAGCCAGGTAACGATCGCCTGCCCCGTCGCCAGCTCAAACAACACCAGCGCCACAAAACCCAGCATGGCAGCCCGCCCGTTGAGCCGCTCAGCATAGTCGTTAAAGCCCGCCTTAGATCGCTCAATGGTAGGGGTAATGGTGGGTTCGAGGTTGGCCATGGGTTCAGCTAGGTGATCTAAATTCGGTTGTTCTCTAGACTACCCCATGCATTGGTCGTTGTGGTCATGGGGTGTGACGGCTTACCTACCAACCGGGGGTACTGGTTGAGCGACGCAGCCCCATCGCTACCGCTGACTCCGTCTGATTCCTCCAGCCCTGCCCCTTACAATAAGAACTCAATCCTTGACCCCAAGAAACCGCTGTGGCAGCAACTCCATCCCAGGCCGACAAGCCCACCCTCATGCTCGTCGATGGCCACTCCCTGGCCTTTCGCTCCTACTATGCCTTTGCTAAAAATGCCGATGGTGGCTTGCGCACCTCCACGGGCATTCCCACCAGCGTGTGCTACGGCTTCTTAAAGTCTTTGCTCGACATGATGGAGGTCGAAAAGCCCCAGTATGCCGCCGTCGCCTTTGACCTCGACCAGCCCACTTTTCGCCACACGGCAGACAGCACCTATAAAGACGGTCGGCCTGAAGCACCCGAGGGCTTTGTCGAAGACGTGCAGAACCTTAAAACCCTGCTCACCGACTTTGGCCTAAATATCTACGTGGCCCCCGGATTTGAGGCCGACGATGTGATCGGCACCCTGGCCACCAAGGCCCTGAGAGAGGGGTTTTGCGTCAAAATTCTCAGCGGCGACCAGGATCTGTTTCAGCTAATTGACCCCGACGAGTGCATCACCGTACTGCACTTGAGCACGGTTAAAAATACCCTGATCCAAGAATTCAAAATTCAGGATGTAAAAGACAAACTCAATATTTTCCCCGCCCAAGTAGTGGACTATAAAGCACTCTGTGGCGACAAGTCAGACAATATTCCTGGGGTAAAGGGGATTGGTGAAAAAACGGCTGTAAAACTGCTCAACGAGTACGGTGACCTCGATGCCATCTACGCTGACATCGACAATATTAAAGGGGCCACCCAGAAAAAGCTGATTGAGGGCAAAGAGTCGGCCTATCACTCGCGCTATCTGGCCAAGATCATCACCGATGTCGATCTGCCCATTGACTTAGCCACCTGCAAGCTAGAAGGCTTTGACCCCGACCGGGTGATTCCGGCGCTGAAGAAGCTGGAATTTCAAAATTTTGTCAATCGTCTGGGCAAGCTGCAAACTGCGTTTGGTGGCGCAGCGGCGGCAGAGACGGCGGCGAAGGCAAGCCAGGCACTGAGTGGGGGCGATCGCAGCCCAGAACCCCGTCGTTCCAGCCGCTTTGAGGATACTGGCGGCGCGGATGTGGCCTTCTTCACAGCAGAAGAAACCGACAGTGCCCAGGGGGTAGATGAGGTGGCGATCGCCCCTTGGATCATCACAACCGAAGCCCAACTCTACGAACTGCTCGATATTCTCTCGGAGCAAAAAGACCCCCAAGCCCCCGTCGCCTGGGACACCGAGACCACCTCATTAGAACCGAGAGATGCCACTTTAGTGGGCATTGGCTGCTGCTGGGGCACAGGCCGCGACGAGATGGCCTACATTCCGGTGGGCCACACCGAGGGCCAGCATTTACCACTGGCGATGGTGCTAGAAGCCCTACGCCCGGTACTTGAGAGCGACGAGTTTCCCAAGGCGCTGCAAAATGCCAAGTACGATCGCCTCGTGCTGCGCCACCAGGGCCTAAATCTGGCGGGGGTAGTTTTCGACACCATGCTGGCCAGCTATGTGCTCAACCCCGAGGCCACCCACAACCTCACTGACCTCAGCCTGCGCTACCTGAATATGGTGGCCCAGAGCTACGAAGACTTGGTACCTAAGGGCAAAACCATTGCTGAGATCGCGATCGCCGAGGTCGCCCACTACTGTGGGGCCGACGTACACACGACCTACCTGCTGGTGCCCCAGCTCCAGGCCGAGCTCGACCAGCTGCCGGATCTCAAAGCCCTGTTCACCGCCATTGAGCTACCCCTTGAGCCGGTGCTGGCCGAAATGGAGTGCAGCGGCATTCGTGTTGACCCCGACTACCTAGCCAGCTTCTCTCAGCAACTCGAAACCGATCTGGCCCGCCTTGAGCAAACCGCCTACGAGGCCGCCGGGGAAACCTTTAACCTAGGGTCGCCCAAGCAGCTGAGCGCGCTGTTTTTTGAAAAGCTGGGCCTCGATAAGCGCAAGTCGCGCAAAAACAAATCTGGCGGCTACTCTACCGATGCGGCAACCCTCGAAAAGCTCCAGGGTGACCACGCTGTGGTCGATCTGGTAGTCGAGCACCGCACCCTGTCGAAGCTAAAATCGACCTACGTCGATGCCCTGCCCACCCTGATTCGCCCCGACACCCACCGGGTGCACACCGACTTTAACCAGGCGGTGACGGCTACCGGACGGCTGTCGTCGTCAAACCCTAACCTGCAAAACATTCCGATTCGCACCGCCTTTAGCCGTAAAATTCGAGCGGCGTTCATCCCTGCCACCGGATGGCGGCTGGTGGCGGCCGACTACTCCCAGATTGAGCTGCGCATTCTGGCTCACCTCAGCGGTGAGCCAGTGCTGGTGGAGGCCTACAACACCAATGACGATGTCCACACCCTGACCGCCAAACTGCTCTTCGAAAAAGACGAGATCACTGCCGAAGAGCGCCGGGCGGGCAAGGTGATCAATTTTGGCATTATCTACGGCATGGGGTCGGTGCGCTTTGCCCGCGAGGCCGGGGTGAGCCGCAGCGAGGCCAAGATCTTTATCGATCGCTACTACGATCGCTACCCCAAGGTGTTTGAATATCTACAACAGATGCAGCGGGAGGCGATCGCCCAGGGCTACGTGCAAACCATCTGCGGCAGGCGGCGCTACTTCAACTTTACCGATGGCAAGCTGCGATCGCTCCAAGGCACCGACCCCGCTGCCATTGACTTAGACTCACTGCGCACCAACGGCTACGACGCGGGCATGCTAAGAGCCGCCGCCAACGCCCCGATCCAGGGCAGCAGCGCCGACATCATCAAAATCGCCATGATTCGGCTGCACGAGCTGCTGAAAGATTACCAGGCCAACCTGCTGCTACAAGTCCACGACGAACTGGTGTTTGAAGTGCCTCCCGACGAATGGAGCGAGTTGGAGCCCAAGCTGATTGCCGTGATGGAGTCAGCGGTGAAGCTCAAAGTGCCCCTCAAGGTCGAAGCCCATGCTGGCCTCAACTGGATGGACGCCAAGTAGATCGCACCCCAATTACCAGAAAGCTCGCCCGCGCTAGCGGGCCGGCACCCACGTCCTGACGATGCGCCCTGGTAGCGTCTGCCCCAGCCAGGGCGTATTGGCCGAAAGCGAGCAGAGGTTAGAGGCCGTCACCGTCCAGGTTTCACCGGGGTTAAACAGCACCATTTCGGCGGGCTGATCGACTTGCAGCGTGGGCGGCGTCTGGCCCCAACAGCGAGCAGGATGGGTGCTCAGCGCCTGCACTAGAGTCAGGGGCGACCAGTCCCCCTGGGTGACGAAGGCATCCCACAACAGGGGCCAAGCCAGCTCTAGGCCAATGGCACCGGGCGGGGCCGAGGGAAAGCCCACGGTCTTGTCTTCGTAGGTGTGGGGGGTATGGTCAATGGCGATCGCATCGATTACCCCCGCCTTTACCCCCGCCACCAGCGCCAGCCGGTCCTCGGGGTTGCCCAGGGGCGGGGCCAGCCGCAGATTGGGGTCATAGCTGTGCAAATCCTGGGCGCTCAACAGCAGATGCATCCAGGAGGTGCTAGCGGTCACGGGCAGTCCTTGGGCCTTGGCCTGGCGCACCAGCTCCACCCCGCGTGCCGTGGAAATGCGCATCAGGTGCACGGGGGTACCAACCTCAGCCACGCATTCTAGCAGGGCGGCTAGAGCAGCGGTTTCAGAACTGGCCGGATCACCCACTAGACCGTAGATCAGCGAGAATGGGCCGTCGCGAGCAACGCCGCTGTCTCGGAGGGTGCGATCGCAGCTCCACAGCGCTACCGGTTTACCCCAGGGCTGAAGGTATTGCAACAGCCGCTTCACCAGCAACAGATTTTGAATGGCCCGCCCATCGGCAAAGCCCACAATGGGAGCCGCCGCCAATTCGGCCAGCTCCACCATTTGCTGCCCCTGGGCCGCTTGGGTCAGCGCCCCCCAAACATACAGATGGGGCAACGAAGCATGGTTTAAGGCCAAGCTTCGCTGGCGAATCAGCAGCTGATCTACCATGGCCGGGTGGTCAATGGCGGGTTCAGTATCCGGTAAAATTCCCAGCCGGGTAAAGCCGCCCGCCCGCCCCGCCTTCAGCAAAGACTCCAGGGTTTCCCTCGACTCATGGCCAGGCTCACCGGAGTGGCTGTACAAATCTACCAGGCCGGGCATGAGCACTTTGCCCTGCCCCGCTACCACCTCGCCCCCAGCGGGAATATCCGAAAGAACCGGGGCGATCGCCTCAATCATCCCCTGCCGAATCAATACATCAGCCACCTGGTCGGTTTGCGTCACCGCATCCAGCACTCGCACCTGCTGAATGAGCTGAACCCCCGTCACAGTGCCCCCGCTGCGGTTTTATCTAACACGCTGCCCGACAGATGAATAGTGATGTTGGCTGTGGTCAGCACCGGAGCGCTGTCAATGCCGTTGGGGTAATCAATCACGCTGACCGCGCCATTACCCTGCTTAAAGCGCCAAAACGACTCTGGCCCCATCCCCAGCACATGGCACAGCAAGGCTTTATTCACCGCATCGTGGGCGACCACCAGCACAGTCTGCACCGCATCGCCACCACTGTGAGCCGCCACAATTTGCTTCCAAGCCGCAATGGAGCGATGCCAGACCTGCTCTAAATTTTCGCCGCCTGGCATCTGTACCGTTTCCGGCGCACTCTGCCACTGCTCCAGCATCCCCGGATAGCCTCCCTCAATCTCGGCCTCAAACAGTCCTTCCCACTCACCGTGGCTAATTTCTTGCAGCTCATTTACGGCGTGCAGCGTTAAGCCTGGGTGGTGCTGAAGAATAAGTTCAGCGGTTTCCCTAGGCCGGGCCATAAAGCTGGTATAGGCTGCATCAATCGCCACCGGCTGAAGAAACGCCGCCGCCTTCGCCCCCTGGGCTCGACCATTGTCATTCAGCGGTACATCTATCTGCCCCTGAAAACGCCCCTGCCGGTTCCACTCCGTTTCACCGTGGCGCACCAGCAGCATGCGTGGCCCCCGGTGTCCCTGGCGCATGGCGGGCAGCGGGTCGCCCAGATGACTGGTCAAATTCATCGCCTCCACCTGCACGGGGCTCGGCCAGCCCCCGGCAAAGTTCAGCACACTGATACTACAGTTAGACTGATTCAGGTTGTTAAAGTATTCTGGCCCTAGGCCAATGGCAGTGCTAATCAACGCTCGATTAATAGCGCTATGGGCCACCACCAAAAGAGTTTGGCCCTGGTGTTGAGCCAGCAACCCCTGCCAAAACCGGGCCGCCTGCTGGTACAGCTCACGAATGGGATAAAAATCAACCGTAGTCCCTTCCGGGTGGGGCACAGCCATCACAAAGTTGGCTGGGTCAGTGCGCCACTGATAAAAGCTTTCGGCATACTGGCCCTCCGCCTCGGTAAACGCCATCCCCTCCCACAGCGGCAGGCTAATTTCCTTGAGCTCATCGGTAAAGGTAGGGGCTGCCAGCCCAGGCGTGGCCTTTTGTAGCTCACTGACGATCAGCTCTGCTGTCTTGCGGGCGCGCTTGAGAGGGCTAGCCCATACCGCATCAAAGGGAATGCCTGCCAGAGCCTGCCCCACCTGCAATGCCTGGGCCTCGCCCATCGGGGTCAATTCTGATTCGTCGCAGTGGCCTTGGATACGCTTTAGCTGGTTGTAGGTGCTCTGCCCGTGGCGCACGATAATAACGCGGGTTTTCAGGGGTCTGTCCTCTCACTTGCTCAATCAAGGTCAGATCTTACCCTGTCGGGGAGTGCCTCCGCAGCTTTGTCACCCGCCTGTCTCACAGCTAAGGTGATTTTTGGGCAACAAAAAGGCCACCCTGGGGTAGCCTTTTTCAACGTTGCCTTAGTAGGCATCTTGAAGTTCGTAGAAATCTGGGGAAATGTAATCTTTACGCAGGGGCCAGCCTACCCAGTCTTCTGGCATTAGCAACCGCTTAAGATTGGGATGCCCTTCGTAAATAATGCCGTACATATCGTAGCTCTCCCGCTCTTGCCAGTCAGCGGCTTTCCAAATCCAGTACACCGAGGGCACCCGAGGGTCGTGGCGAGGCAAAAACACCTTCACGCGCACTTCCTCGGGCCGATCGACGTTGTCGTCCAGCTTGATTAGGTGATAAAAGCTCACCAGGTCTTTGCCAGGGCCATCATCGTAGGCCCCCTGGCACTGAAGATAATTAAAGCCGTAGGCGTACAGCGCCGTGCAAATGGGGATTAAAAATTGAGGGTTAACCTTAATAATCTCGACCCCTAAGTGATCTCGAGGTTCTAGATCATGGTCAAACCCATTTTCCGTAAGCCAGCTAGAGGTTGCCCCAGCTTCGACCAAAGGTGCCGAGCTACCCTCAGACGATGGTTCAGGGGAAGGCGATTGAGTATCTGATTCAGCCATTTAGGAATCCTCACGTTCAGGGGCCAGCTCAGCCACGGTCTCAGGAATCGGCATCCCCATCGCCTCCATCAACTCCTTCGGAGGCGTGGAGTGGGTGCCCATCTGGAGGTACTGTCCGGTCAAAATCGGAGGCACCGTCTTGAGGTCGTGACTGCGTTCGTAAAAGCGGTGGGTTTGTAGGGTGTAAGCCCGATCTTGCATCGATTCGGTGGCCACCTTCTTACGCAGCTTAATGATGGCGTCAATGATGGCCTCAGGTCGCGGCGGGCAACCTGGAATGTACACATCTACCGGAATTAATTTGTCAACTCCACGTACCGCCGAAGGTGAGTCGGTGCTAAACATACCGCCGGTAATGGTGCAGGCTCCCATCGCAATCACGTACTTAGGATCGGGCATCTGCTCGTAGAGCCGCACTAGAGCTGGGGCCATCTTCATGGTTACCGTACCAGCAGTAATAATTAAATCAGCCTGCCGGGGACTGGCCCGAGGCAGTAGCCCAAACCGGTCAAAGTCAAACCGGGAGCCAATTAACGCCGCAAACTCAATGAAGCAACAGGCGGTGCCGTAGAGCAGCGGAAACAGGCTAGACAGCCGACACCAGTTGTAGAGGTCATCAACGGTCGTCAGAATGACATTTTCAGACAGATCATGGGTGATTGCTGGGGGAGCAGCAGGGTTGGCCAGCCTTTCCCCTGGGGCCAGACCAGTCTGATCAGCAGCAGAAGGGGGATTCATGACCATTCCAAGGCTCCTTTGCGCCAGGCGTACACAAGACCGACAACTAAGATGGCAATAAAAATCAGTGCCTCTATAAAGGCTAACAAGCCCAGCTGATTAAATGCCACCGCCCAGGGATACAAGAACACCGTTTCTACATCGAAGATCACGAAGACCAGGGCAAACATATAGTAGCGAATGTTGAACTGGATCCACGCACCCCCAATGGGTTCCATACCCGACTCGTAGGTGGTTCTGCGAGCGGGGCCACGGCTGATCGGGCGTAGCAATTTAGAGGCTGTCAAGGCCGCCACCGGCACCAGACAGGATATGAGTAAAAAGACTAAAAAATACTCGTAGCCAGATAAGACGAACACAGGTTCACCACCCTAGAAGCTAGTACACACAGCAAGAGCTAAGAATTAACAGCCCATGCGCTTCAGGTGTATTCTAAGCCAATTTAGCTGAAAAACCAGGAGCAGAGTTGGCCGGGCACCTGGAGTACGGGGGTGCGATCGCCCAGTTTGAACGCGGCTTAGTCTACATGAGCCGAGCGGCCCAACTGTGTCATAATTGTTTACAACGAGCTTTTTGCCCTGGGCAAGCCGTCAGAGTGTCTTAAACGGGCAGACTTTACCCATTGCCCCTCTAGCTCTTGCTGAACTTAAGGTGTCTTGGTCCTATGAGTGTTGAGTCTGAGCCTTCGGCTAATTTGCCTGAACCTGAAAATTTAGCCGCTGCTTCGCAGGAGATTCCTGTCCCTGACGGGGGCGCTCCTGAGGTTGCCGTCCTGACTCCAGAGGAAATGGACTGCTACGAGTGCCGCGCCTGTGGCTACTCCTACGAACCGGTGAAGGGTGACAGCCGGGCCAAGATTTCTCAAGGCACAGCCTTTGAGGATCTCCCTATCAACTGGCGCTGCCCGGTGTGTGGGGCCTCTAAGAAGCAGTTCAGCAATATCGGCCCCGTCAATGCTCCTTCTGGATTTAAAGAAAACCTGAACTACGGCCTGGGCGTAAATCGCCTAACTCCGGCGCAGAAAAATGTTTTGATTTTTAGCGCTCTAGCGCTGGGTTTCATCTTTTTTATTAGCCTCTACGGCTTAAGGTAGGGGCGCTGGGCTCTTTTGCGGTGAAAGTGGCTCAGTAATGGCTCTGGGGACTTGGGAGAGCAAAATTTGCTCTACGCTGGTTTAACTCGGATTGTTCTTGAACTGTTGTTTAGTAAAGTACGGGCTCTGATTATTTATGCACGCTGCGTTTGACTGGTTGAAGCGAGGCCTGGTGATGCTGGTAGCTGTAGTGCTAGCAACCGGCTGCTCGGGTTACTTTTTGGCGGACGCAGATGTGCATCCTTGGGAGCTCGTCAATGTGCCAATAGAAGCCACCTTGGCGGATGTCGCCTTTACCCAAGACGCCAACCACGGCTGGATCGTAGGCAACCGCAACACCCTGCTTGAAACCAAGGATGGGGGCGAGACGTGGAAAGTCCGCGAACTTGCCTTAGGCGATCAGCCCTACACGTTTACCTCAGTCGACTTTGCTGGGGAAGAGGGCTGGGTTACAGGGATTCCATCGGTGTTGCTGCACACGCCCGATGGCGGCACAACTTGGGAAAACGTGCCCTTAAGCAAAGAGCTGCCGGGTTCGCCCTTCTTGATCACGGCGGTGGGGCCTAAGTCGGCTGAGTTGGCCACCGACATCGGTGCTATCTATCGCACCGAAGACGGCGGACGCACCTGGAAAGCTCTGGTGCAAGGGGCTGTGGGCGTTGTGCGCAACATGGTGCGCTCCGATGATGGTCGCTATGTGGCCGTGTCGTCTCGGGGCAACTTTTACTCGACCTGGGCGGTAGGCCAAGACCAGTGGATTCCCCACAATCGCCAGAACTCAAGGCGGCTACAAAATATGGGGTTTGATAAGGATGGCAAGCTCTGGGTAATCGCCCGAGGCGGCCAGGTGCGGTTTTCTAACAGCCGCGCTTCCGATGACTTCACCGAGGCACTTAGCCCTGAGTTTGGTACAAGCTGGGGACTGCTCGATATGGCTTTTCGCACCGCTAATGAGGTTTGGGTGACCGGGGGCGGCGGCAACCTGCTGTGCAGCTTTGATGGCGGTGAGACCTGGTTTAAGGATCAATCGGTTGGCGATGTGCCCTCTAACTTTTACAAGGTCAAATTTTTAGGCCCCGACAAAGGCTTTATCTTGGGTCAGCAGGGCACCATTCTCAAGTACAGTCCAGAGACTGTCTAGGGAAACTTCCGGGAACTTCGTCAAAATAGCTTGTTAGGGTTTCCGGCGTTCTCTATGATTAGATCAGATTCTTCGCGTTCAGAGAGGAGACGTTGATATGGCAGGTTCTACAGGTGAGCGCCCGTTTGGCGACATCGTAACGAGTATTCGCTACTGGATTATCCATAGCATTACCATTCCCATGCTGTTTATTGCGGGTTGGCTGTTTGTCAGCACTGGCCTGGCCTACGATGCTTTTGGCACACCCCGACCCAACGACTATTACCCCGACAACCAAATGCAGCTGCCGATCGTGACCGATCGCTTTGAAGCGAAAGATCAGATCGACATGTTCTCGAATCGATAGCGCTTTAATTATTCCAACGTTTGATTGAACCTATGCAAAGCAATTCTCCTAACGATCAAATCACCTACCCGATCTTCACCGTGCGCTGGCTGGCCGTGCATACCCTAGGGGTACCCAGCGTCTTTTTCCTCGGGGCGATCGCGGCAATGCAGTTTATTCAACGATAAGAGAAAACCATGGAACGTAGTCCAAATCCTAACAAGCAACCTGTAGAACTGAACCGCACATCCCTATTTCTAGGTTTGTTGATGGTTTTCGTCCTCGGCCTGCTGTTTTCTAGCTACTTCTTCAACTAGGTTGAGCTAGTTGCCGTAGCGCGCAGCCCTGGGCTGTTCAGACTGTGTTGGGTTACTTACCAGATTAGTAGGAGGTCGATATCATGCTTCAGAGTGGACGAATTCCGTTGTGGATTGTGGCAACCGTTGCCGGTACTGGCGTACTGGTTGTAGTAGGTCTCTTTTTCTACGGTGCCTACGCTGGTGTTGGCTCTGCTATGTAGGCTTCACGAGCAGTAGATTTTATCGAACTGGGGCGAGGGGAACATCCTCTTCGCCCCAGTTTTTATTGATGGGTATAGCTAGGTAAGAGTCTCAACATATCCCTTGACCAAGCTATCAATCCCGGTGATTGCCGTGCCAACAACCACGGCGTAGGCCCCTAAATCAAGGGCCTGTCGGGCCTGGGCCGGAGAGGCAATGCCCCCTTCACAGATGACTGGCACCGAGCATTGCTGCACCAGGTCTTGAAGCAGCGCCAGCCCAGGCGGTGCCTCAGTCTGGGTAGCTGCGGTGTAGCCAAACAGGGTAGTGCCGACGCAGTCTGCGCCGGCATCTATGGCCTTGAGAGCATTGTCGAGGGTATCGATATCGGCCATCACGGGTTTTCCCAGGCGATCGTGAATCTGTTGAATTAGATCGGCCAGGGTTTCATCACCTGGGCGCGGGCGATCGGTGGCATCGATCGCAATGATGTCGCCACCGGCCTGGGCTACGGCGGCCGCATGGTGAAACTGAGGCGTGATATAGACCGCAGAGGGTGGTATCACCTGCTTCCAAAGGCCAATGATCGGGCGATCGCTACCGGCCCGCACCGCCTGAATGTGGTCAGGGCTATCGATACGTACCCCAACCGCCCCGTTAAGCAGAGCCGCCTCAGCCATGGCGGCAATCACCTCAGCCCGGTGCAGGGGTGACTCGGCGGGGGCTTGGCACGATACCACCAAGCCCCCACGCAAGAGTTCCAGAATAGTTTTCAATGAAAGAATGCTCCCGCAGCAGCGTTTACGTTTTCATCTAAATTCTATGGCGGTTCGAATTTCAAAAACTCTACTGGTGGCGTCTATTGGCCTGTTGGCGGCAGTGATCGTATTGAACAACCTGACCGATTACAACGCCAATTTTCAATACATTCAGCATGTGCTCACCATGGATACGGTCTTGCCAGAGAGCCGGTTGACCTGGCGGGCGATCGCGTCGCCCCAGCTACACCAGATCATCTATGCCGTCATTATGGTGATTGAGGGGGCGATCGCGCTGCTGTGCCTGGGAGGCGCAACGGCACTCTTCCAGGCGATTGGGGAAGATGGCGTCACCTTTAATCGGGCTAAAACCACCGCCACCTACGGGTTAACCCTGGCCTTTCTGTTCTGGTTTGTGGGGTTTATGGTGGTTGCCGGCGAGTGGTTCACCATGTGGCAATCAGCCGACTGGAATGGACAACAGCCGGCCTTTCGATTTATTGGTTGCGTAGGCTTTGTGCTGCTTTACCTTAACCTACCTGACCACAACCTAGAGACCTAGCTCTATCCCAGGGCTATGCGATCGCTCAATCCTGCATCAGAGCCTTAATTCGCTCAGACTGCTGCATGTCTAGTACTTTGGGAAAGCCTAGCTCGATCCGGGTTTCTTGCTCAGATCGATGGATATGATCGAGGTGAGCTACCACACGTACTAGCTCACCATTGCCATTTTTCATCGCTAACCCGACGGGCTCTCCGGGGCCAAAGATTTCTGGATGCAGAATCAGCGGATGGTCATGTTTTAACACCGCCTGTAGCCCACGGCTATTGATGGCACAGGCGACGGCATCTAGATAGTGGCCGTGACTGTAGAGCTGGGCTGGCGCAGTCACCTGTTTAAACACAGGCACCGCTTGGGAGGGCTGCGGATCGTGAAACACCCGCAGCAGGCTGGTGATCAAAAAACGAATTGACTCTAGGGGCCGGTCAGCCTGGCTGCGCACCTGCGAATACCATTCCTGCACGTCAGAGTACAACACCAAGATAAGAGCATCCTGCTGGGCCGCAGTCATGTTCTCAAAGGCCAGGGTAACCACAACCTCGCGCTCAGATTGGGGGTTTACCCGCAGCACCTGGGCCGTCAAACATACACGGCTGCTGGTGTCGCCCTGCAGTTCAATATCAACGACGTCGGGCAAGTTGGGCCAGTCAGCGAGTAGCACCCGGGCACCGGTTTCGCTAATGTCGAGGGTAGTGCCCTGCAGGGTGTTCTCCCCAGAAAACAGAGTAGCGGTCAAACGGCGATCGAGGCGGTGAGATTGGCGAAGTTGCGGTTGCTCTAAAGCCACCAGCACGGCAGCACTCAACAACAGCACATTGACAACACACCAGACGGCATTAATGATTACCGCATCGGCATCTTGCAAATCGGTAATCAACCAATAGGGAATTAGAAACAGGCCCAGCAAACTGAAACCACCGATGATCAAGAGAATTTGTACCGAGCTCCAGTCAAAACTGCGTTTTGCAACCTGCAATCCCTTATCGGTGACGTTGAAGCTGCCCATTTTAGGATTGACTAGAGCCATCAAGGTAACTAAGCCATCCTGAAACGCCATGGCATACTCAAAGATTTCGTTCCAGAAAGAGAAACGCACACCCTTGTGCACAATGTAGTTAGCATTGAGCGCAATCAGGATAGAAGGCAGAGCATAGGTAAGCGTCTCTAAGCCCAGACCACGCACCGAGTTAATGCCAAACACCAAAAAGACAATGGGAGCGATCGCATACATCAGCCGCGGAAAACCAAAGAAAAAGTGGGTAGTAGCCGAGGTGTAGCAAATACGCTGAGGAATAGTGAGGGTGCGGTTAAAAATGGGCCACTCAAGCCGCAGAATTTGCGCCATGCCCCTAGCCCAGCGGACCTGCTGACCGACGTAGGAAGAAAACTTCTCTGGCGCTAGCCCAGCCACCATGATCTTGTCGTAGTACACCGTCTCGTAGCCCTTGCCGTGCAGTCGGAGGGACGTGTGACAGTCTTCGGTAACCGTCTCTACGGCAATTCCCCCCACTTCTAGCAGATGGCTCTTGCGCACCACCGCTGCTGAACCACAAAAAAACGAAGCATTCCAGAAGTCGTTACCCTTTTGCAGCACCTTATAAAACAGCTCATTGCCCACCGGAATTTTGCCCTGGGTAAGCAAGTTGCGCTCAAAGGGATCGGGATTGTAAAACCAGTGGGGGGTTTGCACTAGAGAGACCGTCGGCTTGAGAAAAAAGCCGACGGTCTCTTGCAAAATGCTGCGACAGGGAATGTGGTCGCAGTCTAAGATCAGCACCAGCTCGCCGGGGGTGCGCACCAGGGCATGGTTAATGTTGCCAGCCTTGGCGTGGTCGTTGTTATCGCGAGTCATCAGGTAGCAGCCAAAATGGGCACACATCTGCCGCAGTTCCTCTCGCCGCTGAGGATATTTGCGTCCGTCATCAAGCACATAGACTTCTTTTTTGCCTGCCGGATAGTCAATGGCCATAGCCGCCAGTACCGTCTTACGGACAATTTCGATGTCTTCGTTGTAGGTGGGGATATAAATATCGACAGCGGGCCACTGCTGGGGTGGCACATGGGCCATGCTGATCGGCTGACGGTTGCGAATTTTGAGCGTCTGGAAATAGGCCAGCAGCAGAGTGGCGATCGCATACAGCTCAGCCGCGTAGAGCAGTAGGCTAAAGATGCCGTTCAGCCAGCCATCAAAGTTGAGGGTGTTAAAGGTGCGATACCAGAGGTAGCGCAAGGTAACCACAACACTCAGCCATACCAACAGCAGGTGGAGTTGTTCACTCAGGCGACTCTCCTGGTAACGCTGCTCTAGCTGCACCAGGCCCCAACCCAACAGCAGTAATATGGCGGCCAGCCAAAACTGCTGCCCTAGGGGCAGAGGCGTCACAATCAGCGGCAAAGCCAGCGCTAGCGAAACCAGGATCAGGAGGGCCAAGCCCCCCTGGCTAGTACCCCCGAGCAGAGAGCCTAGCCAGCGCGGTAGGCGATCTAACAACCGAACAAACCAAAAACCTGAGCGTTGGGCAGAGTTAGAAGCCTGAGTCATGAGATTCCCTCCGGACGGCTGAGACGGTTGAGAAAGAGCTGAGAGAGGCCATAGAGCAGTAGGGCAAGCATGACCATGCCGCCGGGTAGCAAAATCCAGTTCGCCTGCAAAAAGGCAACCGCACGGGTAATCGGGCCACGGCGATCGACGGTGTGGGTAGGCTGCTGACTCAGGGTGACAATCTGATAGTCAGCCTGGTTATAGATGGAGGGATTGGGCGTAGTGCGCTGCACAATCGCCGTATCTCCCGCCAGCCGAGAAAATAGCGCATCTTCTTGGAAGACTTGCTGCACCTCAGTCAGACCCGCCGGTTGTTGCGCCATCAGGCCCACCAGCAGACGCTCATTGTTCCATGGCGATACCTGAGCCTGAATGATTCCAGCCTGATCAGAGAATGTCTGCATCTGGGTTTGGTTAAGCTGTCGGCCAAACTGCTGGCGCAACACCAAGCCCGAGCCACTCTGGTTTACCTCTGGCAGCGGAAAGTTGCTTTGCAAGCCAATCGCTACTAGGTTCTGTTGGCGAGCCTCGGTCGACAATCCGTCAGCCAAATAGGCCCCTAGCTTGACCGACTGGGCTTGGCTCAATCGTCCTAGCCGCCCACTAACCTGCAATAGCGTCAAAATATCGTCATTCGACGGGCTAGCGGGCAGCACGAAGGAGGTCTGAGATAAATCCTGGGGCGCAGTGAGGGGGAAGCCTGTTTGCAGGCGCTTGAGATCGGGAAGTTGCACTACATTAGCCCGGTTTAGATCCAGACTGCTGTTGCTGTGCACAGTCCCCCACATCGGTTGATCTGGCAGTGCGCCACAGCTAATGGCGACGTTGGGAAAAGTGTAAAACTGCACCGCTAGATTAGAGGTCGGGGTGATCAGTTCCAAGGGAAGATCCACGGTGACCGAGTCAGTGCCCCCGTTGGCCGATCGCAGCCGTTCGCCCCCAATACCCTGACCGTTGAGCATCACGGATACCGAAGACCGGCGTGGGTCAATACCGGGGCCATAGCTATAGCGCAGGGTAAATTTACTGCCCCGCAGCATTTGTTCATCGGGCAGCGATCGCAGCGGAATCTCTACCGGCGGCGGGACTGGCAACCCGTTGACCGTCACATCCTGAAACAGCTGGTTGTCTTGGGTGGTCAAATCGCCCAGCAATAGCTGACGGGCATCTTTGGGCAAGTAGCCGGGCCAGTCTCTGGGGTCAGGACTCGGGATATCCGCCACTTGGTTCACCAGCGCGGCCTGACCCGTTAGCAGTTGGCGATCGCCAGGCTGCACTAGCGCCTGCACAGCTTTCAGGACGGCCCCCGAATCGTTACCGGTGGCCACCAGCACTGGCACCTCTCCGTTGGCGGCGGTGGTCAGCATCAGCACGCCAACCCCGTTGGGCAGCGGTGCACCGCTGCCATCGAGTACCTGGTTATTGTCTAGGGCAAAGGGCAGCTCTAGGTTCGCCAGGGCCGGTTGTTCTGCCGGAGTACCAATGATCACCAGCCGGTCTTGCCCCTTGAGTTGCTCCAGCTGATCGACTAGCCGAGTTTGCAGCGGTCTGCCGTTGCTGAGGCGGCTAGCAGCGGCCTGGTAGCGACCACTGGCCGTCAGCCAAAGATTATCAACGGTTTTAGGTCGCAGGTAGGTGAGGCGATCGGCCTCCAACCCCAGGCGATCTAAAAATGGATAGGGATAGTTGCTCAAATCTAAAGCAATGGCCTGGGGGCGGTAGTTCAACACCACCTGAGAATCAGGCAAAATTTCCGTCCACAGGGTAGGGTCGTTGGGATCAGTGCAATCCGCCGAGGTGTGCTGCTGCACCTCCATAATCACGGTGTTGAAGTCTTCGACTAGGTCAGCGGGTATGTCAAACAGCAGGTTGCCAATCTCGTCAGCATCCCGGTTGAGGGGTACGCTGCCCAGATGACGGTTGTTGAGACGCACCGTTAGATTGGAGCGATCGGCATAGAGCGCCGGCGACTGACGATATCGAATCTGAATTTTGGCCGACTCCACCTGCCAGTGGCGAGGACGGGTAAACCCCAACCGTGCCTGGGACAAAATACCCTGCATTTGCAGAGCATTGCCCACGACCGGCGATCGGTTGAACTGAAGAATGTACTGACTGAGGGCCGGAGCAGCGGGAGTCGGTTCTGGTTCTGGCGCAACCGCTGGCGTAGGCGTCGGTGGAGCTGCGGGCGCGGGCGATGTCACCGACGCGGGCGGTGCTGCTGGCCGACTCGGGGGCGCTGGGGTCGATCGCTGGGGAGCCGGAGCCGGGGCCGGTCGAGCCGCTGGGCTAGGAGGGCGGCTCGGGGGCCTCACCACCGGAGCAGGCGGGGTAGATCGAGGTAAAGAATACTGCTGGATGACCGAGTCTTCCTGCTGTTTTACAGCATCGCTCGTTTGAGCTAGAGCGGGCAGCAGGCCCACTAGAGCAATTAAGCATGCCCCGCCCAGCCCCAGAAACCAGGGTCTCAGCGATCGCCATCGAGCGCGCCAATAATATTGGAAAGAATATTTGAAAGAACTCAATTGAACGAGCCAATTACGCATAGTGTCTCCTTATAAACCCGACCGGTAGATCGCCTTGATATCGGGTAGTAGTTCGGCATAAAACTGGATCAATCTCGCAGGTGCCATTAACCCCCTGCGAGTCACGGCTAAAAGCGCTCCCAGGGGGGCTGAATGCCTCGCTGCATCAGCAAACCGCCTTGAATTTGCTCAATCTGGCGCGTTACCTGAGGATTGGCCTGGCCCAGAGCCATCTGCTCTTGTTGCCAGTTTTGGAGCTGTTGAATGGCCGCTAACGGTTTGCCCTGCACCGCATTGAGGGCCGCTAGAGCGGTGCGAGCCGTAGCATTTTGGCTATTCATCGCCAGGGTCTGTTGGTAGAGCTGATCGGCCTGGCGATAGTTACCCAGCTCAAATTCAAGTCCGGCTAGGGCCAGCAGAGCGTCTTGCTGGTTGGGCTGTCGCTGCAGCACGGCTTGATAGCTCTGCCGAGCGGTGTCGTAGGCTCTGGTCTGCTGGGCGATTTCGCCTTGCACAAAATACCAGTCGAGGATGGCCGGGTTGGCCGCCACTAGGGCAGCGGCCTGGGCCTGGGCCTGGGTTGGGTTAGTAGCAGCCAGCACCTGGAGCGATCGCAGTTGGAGCTGAGGGTTACCTGGGTCGCTGGCCAGCAGGGTTTGGTACAATTCGGCCCGCTCGGCGGCAGGGGGCAGCGCCGCCGCTAGGGAGGTCAGTTCTGGCAACGCTGCCATTACCCCCGGTTGCTGCATGCCCTGACTGAGCAACGCCGTGGCCTGAGCTTCAGAGATCAGCCCAGCCTGGTAGGCCAGAGCAGCGCGACCGAGCGGATAGGCGATCGCTTGGGGGTTGGCGGCAATTAGCGAGTCGTAAAGGGCGATCGCCTGGGGCAACTGGCCTTGGGTTTGGTAGACCGCCGCCAAGCCCTGCATAGCACCCGTTCGCAAGGGGCCAGCCTGAAACGTATTCAAGAGGCTCTGATAGCGCTGGGCACTCTGGGCCAAATTTCCCTCCCGGCGCTCCAGATCGGCCAGCAACAGTTGCGTCGTCTCTAGATCACGGCTGCCAGCGGCGGTGCTGGCATAGGTCGTGAGGGCCGCCCTGGCCTCGGCTAGCCGGCCCTGCTGGGCAAAAATTTGAGCAACTCGAAAGTGCAGAAATGGCTCTGTTGCACCGCCGTTAATCAAACTTTGGTAGAGGGGCAAGAGATCGGTCACAGGCGGAGTCTGGCGACTTAACAGCTGGCCCAGGTAGCGCACCTGCACAGGGTCAGCAGGCAGCTGGGGAAAGGCAGCCCGGACCTGTTGCACCAGGTTAGCCTGGCTAGTCTGGCCTAGCTGATAACTCAACAGCTGGCGTTGAAGGGTAAGGCTGGCATCGCCCGGCTGCACCTGGGCTAGCTGCTCAACTAGCTGTAAGGCCAAAGGGCGATGCTCCGGTAAATTGCCGAGGGCAAAGCTGGCCTCCCGACGCACCCCAGGGGAAAGATTGGGTGACGTGGCTAAAACCTGCCGGTATAGGCTAGCCGACTCTTGGTTATAGCCAGCTTGCTGACCGTAGTCGCCCAGGGCATTGAGCGCCCGAGCCAGGGTGAGGCGAGAGTCAGGGCGACCGCGCAGCGGCTGAATTAGCTCCAGCGCCGGTTGAAACTGACGGTTAGCGGCGTAGGTGCTGGCCAAGGCCCCCCGCAGACGAATCTGTTGCGTGTCAGAATGGCCCGAACGGCGCAGTTCTTGCTCTAGCAGCTGAGTTGCCTGGGGTAGCTGACCGCTTTCTCGCAGCGCCTGGGCGTAGGCGATCGCGCGATCGCCCTGAATCGCTCCCCCCGCCGCCCGATATCGCTCAAACAGAGCCAGGCCAGCAGCGTAGTCGCCGCTAAAGGTGTGGGCCTCAGCCGCTGGCCCCAAAATAGTTGGGTCACTGGTGCGGGGCAACACCTGGGCATAGTCTGCCAGGGCCGCCGAAAATTGCCCTTGATAATAGTAGAGCTTGGCCCGCTGAGCCTTGGCTTCTAGCGAATTGGATTCGAGCTGCAACAGTTGAGTCAGCGCCTGAATGCCGATAGGCTGCCACTCAGGCCGAAATTCTCCCAATAGCCCTAGGGTGTTAAGGGCCAAACGGTTGGTAGGCTCTAGAGCAATTACCTGCTGGTAGGTCCGTAGAGCATCGGCCTCACGTCCGGCCCGGCGGTAGGCAATCGCTAAGCCTAGCTGGGCTTCGACACTGTTAGGATTTTGCTGCACAAGGCGCTGAAAGGTCGCGATCGCTCCCTCTACACGCCCCTCCGACAACTGGGTATAACCGGCTCCAATACTAGCGGCCTGGGCACTAACGGCTTGGGCATAGACGGGCAATTCGGTGCCGACCATAGCGACGATCAGCCCTGCGATCGCAAGGCCAGTGCTCGCTTGGCGACAAAACCTGATCTGGTGGCCACGGGCTCGATTAATCACGGTAAAACCTCACTCTAAAGACCGACCGGGCAGCAGGTTCCAGTCGCTGCGAATTCGGAACCCCGCGTAGGATTCGCGGAACTGATCGCGCTGCTGGAAGGTAAAGCCCAGGCGCAGGTTAGGCATCAGCTCAAAATCGTAGAACAGCTCTAGAGCATCGGGAGATTGGCCCGGAGCAACGGCTGTGGCCAGGTTTCGCCCATAACCCAAACCCAGACGGTCATTGTCCATGAACACATCGACAACGTTGAGCCCCAGGCTGTAGGTATCACCCGAAAAGCCACTGCCGCTATTGTTTAAGCGTCCGTAGCGGCCAAAGAAGCCCAGGTTAGCCTGGGGAATAAACCACTCGGCATTGACACCATAGGCATCCAGCCGCCCGCCAGTGCCTTGAAACGCCGTATCCCGAGTAGTCGCAAAGGTACCTCGCACGATCAAGTCCCCGGTGCGAAAGCCCACCTCACCAGCAAACCCATCTAGAGCAAAGTCAGTGATGTCGCCCGCCGAGGAGAACACCGCCGCGTTGAGAGTAATGTCATCGGTGACGGCCCACTGCACAAGACCACCCGGGTGAGAAGCCGTGTTGTTGACACCGCCAATCAGAGCCGGGTTGGTTTGAAATACAGGGTTAAAGAAATCTCGGGAAATATCTTTAGCAAAACTGTTGCGATCGAAGTAGGAGGTCAGGTCTAGCTGCCCCAGCCGAAACCTGAGCCCCGGGGCACCAGCCAAAGCTGTGGTTAGGTAAAGCTCCGTCAACTGTACGCCATCTCGACTGGTTAAGTCAGGGCCAGTAGTTAGGTCTAAAGCCCCACCCACCAGCAGATTGGGCGTTAGGAACATGTCGCCCGAGAGCCGCGCCCGGGCCGAGGAGCGATCGCCCTGAAGAACGTACAGCCCTTGAACGTTGAGGTTGGGCTCTGGCACAGACTGCCCCGCGATCGCGGGCGCAGGGGGAAGCCCCTCAACCGCTGAATTTTGACCGACCAGTGCCCCCAGGCTAGGTGTTTCAGGTGGTAAGTAGGTGCCGACTGGCCCAGCGGGTAGAGGCGCTGGCCACTGGGCCGTTGGCGCTGCCGACTGCAACGGGGGCACTGCGGCTAGCGGGGCTGTCATGGCTGGGTTGCCCTGGGCGTAGGGAGGCAGCGCGGTTGGAAACGGTTGGGCCACCCCCTGGTAAGCAGGCAGGGCGGGGAACGCCTGAGCCGCCCCGTAGCCCGGCGGTGCATAGCCGTAGGGAACAGAAGCGGTTCCCCAGGGCACAGCCCCCCCCGCGATTGGATACCCTTGGGGAGCCATTCCAGGACTGGACAAGGCTGGCATAACTCCGTACATCCCCGGCGCTGGCTGGGGCCAAGTTGGCACAGCACCGGGTGGCAATGGGCTGGTTCCCGGTGCTGCAACGGGCATACCGTAAGGCATCCACACCATAACCCACATACCGCCGGGGTAAGGCACCGCCGCCGGATAGTAGGCTCCAGGGCCAGGTGAGCCGATGGCGGGGGCGACGACAGGCTCTGGCATGGGCAATCCCTGAGCCAGAGGCCAAGGCACCTGCGCTCCAGGAGCAGCAGTAGTCGCAGCAGGGCTAAAGGAAGTGATCGCTGGGATCGCTGGGTTTGCAACCTCTGGTGCGTAGGTCAGCACAGACTGAGCTAGCAGCGGTGGCTCCGCTGGTGGCAGCGGCGCCGCTAACGGTTCGAGCTCTAAACCACGCTCAAGAGCCGCAGACTCTAAGGCGATCGCCGGGTCGTCTTCCCCAGCAAAATCAACCTCAGAGCTCTGCTCAAATCCGTAGGCAACCCCTGGCCCACCGACCAAGCCCAGGCACAAGATCGATCCGGTCAAGTAGTGATGAAGGCTGTAAGAAGATTGAGTAAGCAGGGGCATGATAGCGGGTGACTCCCTAGCAGATGCCCTCAGGCATCAGGTACACAAGCAGTAGCGGCGATCACTGAGACACTCCCAGAAGAGCTCCCGTTGACCGATTCAAGCAGACAAGTCGGTGTAAGTTCCAATCGTGATTTTGAGACGCTTATGACTAAAGTACTTTTCGCAAAGTTCTTGATATTGGTGTTAGTAATGGCTAGTGCTTGCAGCCGCCTCCCCAATGGATCAGCAGCCTGGAACAGCAACAACGAAATAGCGATCGCCATTGAGCAAATTTTTCCAGCCAATCAACCGGGAGTCTTTACCGTATCAGGCACTACTGTCCTGCCCGACCAAACCCCTCTCACCATTTCTGCTATTCGCAGAATCACTCCCTTGCCTAGCAGCAACTCGACGTCTGAAGTAGCGAAATACGCCATTTTGGATCGCAAGTCTACACAGGTTAAGGAAGGGCGATGGCAGGCCCAACTGTCGCTTTGGCAAATAAACTCTGAAGGAACTTATCAAGAGAATTGGCAAACAGTCGATGCCGATATCGATACTGCCTCAGTTAGCACTAGCGTAGAATTCTGGACTACCCTAGAACCTAGGGATTTGGCTCAATCTGTCCTTTCCAATCAGGTCGATAGTCTCGATGACACCTACAATTCGCTGCTAAACTTCACTCCCGATGGCGAACCATACTTAAAGGCTAGTCAATCTCAAGTTGTTGCTCCTCCAACTAACGCTTTAGCCGTCAGTCCCAGCCTCTCTAGCAAAACTCCCGATATCTGGGCCGGGCGATCAACGAGTGAAAACCTTGACAGCAGCCTGAGAAGTACACCACAAATTCCCTTTAGCGAAGGAGATAATGTAGCTTTACCCCAGCGAAATGTTTTGCGCTAGTAGCTAGTCAACTAAGCAGCCAATTGGTTCGTAGAAGAGCCGCCACGGAGCTCTTCTACTTGCTGCGAGAGCTGATGGAGCTGGCTCAGAAGCTGATCTAACGGCTCCTGAGCTAGTTCATTGCTGCGAGAGCCAGGGCTTTGGTTACTATCCATTGACACCAGTTGAGCCTCCATGGGCTGAGCCAACCCATTGCCAACCGACTGTGACTGGTAGCCCATAGCAGCGCTAGCAGCAGGCACAGAGTCTGCCGGCACCAGCGCTGCCTCGGGCACGAGTTTTGAGGCTTGGCCCAAACTGACAGGCTCACTCCCCTGACTTAGGTGCAGAAAAGGAGTCAGATTGGCACTGCGCAAGCGAGCCTCGGAAAACTTAATGCGCTCTAACTCAGCCTGATGAATCGCCAAGTCATGGGCCATAGCTTGGCGAGCAGATTCAAGGGCCGATAACTTACGCGACGACTGCCGCCAGCCCACAAGACCAAATGCTCCAAACCCAATAGCGGCGCTGACGCCACCGGCCAAAGCTAAATAGGGTCCAGCCAAATATTTTAGTTCAGAAGAATAGATAGTTTTATTTTGCAGTTCAATATTGACAACATCAGACTTAAATATTGCCAAAGGAGCAGCAGCAGCAGAAAAAATAGCACCCGAAACACAGGCAGCCAAAAATAAGGATTGAGCAAAGGGTGATTGACTCATAGCTAAGCAAATACGCAAATAATAAGGTAGAAGTCAGACCTGAGAAAAAACCAGAAACTCCCTGTGCTGCATCAAAACATTTTCAACGCCAGAAAAAGTGGCAACACAAAAATAGCTTAACAAAACCTATTTCCTAGTTTCGAAACACCGGCAGCAGTGCACCTGACTTAATATCAACTATTTAAGAGCACCCAAATTAATCTCTCAATCCAACAATAAGGTTTCAATCAGGAAAGTGTGTAAACACAGCGTGTTCTATCAAAGAAAACTGTAAAGACAAAATCAAGCCTTAGCATCCATCAAAGCAATGCTTCAAACACTTAGAAGATTGTCAACCGCATTTATACGTAAAATTACAGAATTCCAGAAAGATTTGAAGGGATAGCTATAGCCAATCAGGTTAGGACAAAGCCGTCATTCCCGCGTAGAGCCTGCCCCCGCGAAGGCGTGGGGCGAGAACCCATATCCCGTCATTGCTCTCGAATGGATTTCCATGACCACGGGAATGACAGACAGGGCTGGTTGTCAGCAAAACATCCGCCTGGCTGCATGGCCTTGAATTAAGGCTGGTGGGCAGTGCCTAGCGTACCGTAAATCAAGGCTTTCGGCGATCGCGAATTGCTGATTACAGTGACCTTCGGCTATGGCTCTATCTCTTGAGGTTATCTGCCCTCTGACCCATTTATCCCATGAGTACGCACAACATCCAGCTACTCAAAAACCGCTGAGAGGGTAAGAGTCACATTTGCTCTTAGCCTTTCAGCGGCACAGTATTATTGGCTGAAAATGCCTAAATTCGGGCTAGAGTGACTTGTTCTGCCTGGTCTTGATATTTGCCCCGGCGAGTGTCGTAACTAACCTGGCAAGGCTCACCTTCAAAGAAGATGAGTTGCACGACGCCCTCATTGGCATACATGCGGCAGTCGGCACTAGACGAGTTAGAAAACTCTAGGGTCAAATGGCCCCGCCAACCAGCTTCGGCAGGGGTAAGGTTGGCAATAATGCCGCAGCGGGCATAGGTCGACTTGCCAATGCAAATCACGCTGATGTTGTTAGGCACCTCAATTTTTTCGAGGGCAACTCCCAAACCGTAGGAGTGAGCCGGCAGGATAAAATAACTACCGCTCTCATCGGTTCTCAGATCGGTAGGCTCCAAGTTGGCGGGGCTAAAGTTTTTGGGGTCAACCACAGTGCCAGGGATATGGCGAAAAATTCTGAACTCGGCGGGCGATAGCCGGATGTCATAGCCGTAGGAGGACAGGCCATAGCTAATGACAGGTTGACTAAGGCTGGTTTCAGTTTGCGCTAGCTGACGCACCAAGGCAGGCTGAAAGGGTTCAATCATCCCCTCAGCGGCCATTTTTGCGATCCAGGCATCATTTTTGATCATGGTAGTAGGTAAAAGCGGCAGGACAGACTAAGGCAAGAAGTTACGACGAAATTCGGTAACTTGGTCAGCTACCGCCAGTAGAGCGTCGGGCATAGCTGGGCCAGTCAGAATCACGTCCACCTGGGGCGGTCGCTGGCGGAGAAAATCGACGACATCTTGGGTGGGAATAATGCCGTGGTTGACCGCTAAGCTGAGTTCATCGAGCACGATCAGGCCGTAGCGGCCCAGGCTAACCACCGACTTTGTGTGCGACCACAGATCATTAACTGCCTGCTTTTCGCTGGGGCTAATGGACTCAGGATTATGCAGGCAGCGGGCCATATTGCCGCGAATCCAGTCTAGGTTTTGGCCAAACTGCATCGGCTGATCTGGTCCCTGATGAATACCTCCTTTCAGAAACTGCACAATGAGCACAGCCTTGCCCTGATCGGCAATGCGCAGGGCCTGCACCATGACATTGGTAAAAAAGCTGCGGTGTACGGCAGTAAATACCTGAACGGTGCCTTCTACGGTTTGTAGCAGTGGGTGACGAGCAATCGAAGACGGCGAGGTCAGGGCAACAGGTTTAAGCTGGGAGACCATAGGTGAGTACAACAGGGGCAGTTTGCGGCGATCGCCCCTGACCGATTGTCAGCCAAGGGTAGCGTACAGATCCTCGACGGTTCCGGGGCAACCTCGATAGCTGGGCTAAATATAGCGTAATTCCCCCGCATTGAATCGATCAATTACCCCATATACATTCAAAGTACAAACGCACTACCAACCTGAGCAGGTGCCCCAGGGGTCACGGCCAAATACTAGAGGGAACCTGAAAAACGACGGCAGCAACCATAGCCTGCTGTATTCTAAGAGGGGCAATTTGAGCAACTTATATGGCTTGGCAACGTCCAGATGGTCGGCAACCCCACGAGTTGCGTCCCGTGAGTTTTGAGCGTCAGTTTACCAAGTTTGCTGCGGGGTCAGTCTTAACCCGCTGTGGCAATACCCAGGTGCTCTGCACCGTCTCCGTCGAAGAGGGAGTACCTCGCTTTTTGAAAGGTTCTGGCCGAGGATGGCTGACTGCAGAATACCGGATGCTGCCTGGGGCGACTCCCCAGCGCCAGGCTCGCGAGGTGATGAAGCTATCGGGTCGCACCCAGGAGATTCAGCGCCTGGTAGGGCGGAGTTTGCGCTCTACCCTAGATTTTGATCAGCTAGGCGAGCGGACGCTGCTAGTCGATGCTGATGTGCTCCAGGCCGATGCAGGAACACGCACCGCGGCTATTACGGGCGGGTACGTTGCGCTCAAAGACGCGGTTCAGACCTTAGTAGAACAGGGGTTGCTGGCGCGATCGCCCTTAGTACACAGCGTTGCAGCAGTCTCTGTCGGCTTAATTGAGAACGATGTCTTTCTCGATTTGCAGTACGAAGAAGATGTAGCTGCAGCGGTCGATTTCAACCTGGTGCTCAACGAGAGTCTCAATATTATTGAAGTTCAAGGTACCGCTGAAGAGGGTAGCTTTAGTCGTCAGCAGATGAATCAGATTTTGGAGCTGGGTGAGCTAGGGGTGAAGCAGCTCTTAGTGGCCCAGCAGGCGGCCTTTCTATAAGCTCTGGCAGCAACGGCTCCTGGCAGCGGCCTAGGGTGATCTTGGCAATACCCTGAGGTCAGCATTGCTACTGCTGACAAAACATTAAGAGAGCACAGACAGAAGAACTTGGTCTTCGGTGACATTGAGAGACCAGACCTGCTTTGGCTCAGTAGGCGGCAGACGGTCGTGGCAACCCGTATGTCAACGCCAAGGGTGACCTTATACTGGCAACCTTCGTTAAGAAAAACATCAAAACTATCGGTCAGAATTTCCGACTGGGCAGGCTGAGACTACAGCAATCTGAATTGATTAATGCCGGTAAGACGGACCTCTTGCCCGTGCAGGCATCTCGCTTGCACTACAGTCTTTCACGACTCATGCAGGGTTGCTATAGGCCATAGGCTGAGACGTATTTTCTCGTTCAGGAAGAATTGCCATGACAGCTATAGATGAATTTGCGGTAAAAGAAATTACGGTTAGTCGGCAGTCTTCGGGCGAAGAACGCCAGGCCGCTTTATACCAGATTTATGCCCAAGTACTAGAGCGACAACCCTATCGATTTGAGCGTAAAAAACTCGCAAAATTCGAGGTCGAATTCTTGCGAAATAAGATCGGTGTCAAACGTTTTTTGCGAGAACTAGGGCATTCTGAAGTATATCTAAATGAGTTTTACTACAACTCTTCAAACCCAAAATTCATTGAGTTGTGCTTTAAACATTTTATTGGTCGTGCGCCCAGTGATGCAGAAGAAATGCGCTACTACTGTGACGTTTTGATGCGTCGCGGCGTGAAAGCCATGATTACAGCTCTGCTTGATTCTGAAGATTACATCAAGCATTTTGGCTGTTTTACCGTACCCCACGCTTGGACAGAAGAGAACTATCCTTCACCCAAAACCTTTTGGGAAACCGAGGTGCTGCTGCGCGAGCTCCATGGACAGCGCGGTTGGATCGTACCGACGATGATTTGGCACGACCTGCACCTTGACTGCAATGGCGGCAGCTGTAGTTTACCTGAGGTCAGCTCTAAAGAGCGTCCAGCCCCCCCAGCCGAGTTAGATGCCCTACACCAAGTTTTGAGCACGATGGGAGCCCAAGATTTAGAACAATTTGCCTCGACCCTATCTGCTGCCGAGCGCGACAAACTCCGCCATTTGCTGATGCAAACGGTCAGCTAAGCGAGCCCCTGCCCCCAAGCTTCCCCTACTCCATCTAAAAGCGAGACCCGTTAGGAGTCAGGACAACGAACAGCCTTAGGGAACTAGGCGAGCAAACTTTTTCTTGCCTATCTGCACCACCTTACCGATTAGATCATCGGCGCTAGCAAACTCTTGGTTAGGATCAACCATTTTTTCACCGTCGAGCTTGAGCGCCCCCCCCTGTATTTGGCGACGCGCTTCGCTGCTGCTAGCGCATAGGGGAGTAGCCCCCACCAGATAAAACAGCTTGGCCGGAAAATTGATCTCCGCTAAGGAAAACTCGGGCACGCCATCGGCGGGTGCACCAGTGCCCTGCACCAGACTGATGGCAGCCTGCTGAGCCTGGAGGGCAGCGGCTTCGCCGTGGAACTGGCGAGTGACCTCTAGGGCCAGTAGCTTCTGGCGATCGCGGGGATTTTCTGGCAGCTCCTCCAAATCAATCGGGGTGAGTAACTCGAAGTAGTCACAAATTAAACTATCGGGCACCTTTTCGAGCTTGGAATACATGCTGAGGGGGTCTTCTTGTAGCCCCACATAGTTGCCTAGAGATTTCGACATTTTTTGGCTACCGTCAGTCCCCAGCAGCAGCGGCAACAGCAGGCCAAACTGCGGGCGCAGGCCAAAGTGTCGCTGTAGGTCACGGCCCACCGCAATATTGAACTTTTGGTCAGTGCCACCCAGCTCTACGTCAGACTGGATGGCCACTGAGTCGTAGCCCTGCATCAGCGGGTAGAGAAATTCGTGGAGAAAGACTGGGTCGCCCTTGCCATAGCGCTCAGAAAAGCCCTCTTTAGCCAGCATTTGACCCACGGTCATGGTGCTCAGCAGTTCCAGGGTTTTGCCCAGATCGAGGGATGACAGCCACTCGGAGTTGTAGCGCACCTCCAATCGCCCCGGTGTCTCAAAATCGAGGATGGGGCGCACCTGCTCTAGGTAAGTTTCGGCATTGGCCTTGACTTCTGCCTCGGTGAGCTGGCGGCGCACCTCCGATTTGCCGGTGGGGTCACCAATACGAGCGGTGAAATCACCAATAATTAGCACAGCGGTGTGGCCTGCATCTTGGAAAGCCCGCAGCTTGCGCACCGGAATGCTGTGACCCAAGTGAATTTCGCTACCGGTAGGGTCGATGCCCAGCTTGACCCGCAGGGGGCGATCGCTAGTGAGCAATCGCTGAACCAAATTTTGCTCAGGATCGCTAGAGTCGGGCTGGTGAGGAAAAACCTCGCTGAGGCCCCGGTAAATCCCGTTAAATTGGGCAGGGATGGAGTTGGGGGTAGCCTGGGTCATAGGAAACACTAAATGCAGGGGTAAAGGCGGCGAGGATAAGCAACGGCAGCAAGACTCGGAGTTGAAGGCTAAGGTCAATTCCACAAATTTTGACAAAAGTGGCCCTTAGCTGCTCCTGATTAGCGTCTGCGAGGCTAGGATAAGCGTGCCTGTCACCAGCGTTGATAGTCCGCTTTGAAATAGTCTGGACGCTAATCGCTGGGTTCACTTACCTAGAGGGTCATTATAATGGCCTAACCGTCAACTACTGATGGGCATCTCCCTCTTCAAAATCAACCGCTCAGCCTTGTTCGCCGCGCCGCACCGACGTCGTTAAGAAACCCCTAATAGCCAACGTGTCAACTACTATTCGTCACAACAGTCGATCTCAACCTCAGCCCCTGCGCCGAGCCCCCAACCTGCTGAAGTACGTGCAGGATGTGGGCCAGGTGTCGGCAGCAGCATTGCTGGGCACTACCATGATCGCTAGCTCCGTGCTGGCCGGGGGCTTAGTAGGGCTGGCCATTAGCTTTCGCAACCTGCCCGATGTGCGAGTGCTGCGCAACTACGTGCCCAGCGAGACCAGCTACATCTACGACATCAACGGCACCCTGCTTTTCAGCCTCCACGACGAAGCTAACCGAGAGGTCGTCGATACCGACGAGATGTCGCCCCACTTGAAGCGGGCGGTGCTGGCGATCGAAGACAGCTATTTTTATTCTCACAACGGCATCAACCCCAGCAGTGTCGGTCGGGCCTTGCTAGCCAACGCCGAGGCTGGCTCTACGGTGGAAGGCGGCTCTACCATCACCATGCAGCTGGTGAAGAACCTGTTTTTGACCCCCGAGCGGGCCATTAGCCGTAAGGTAGCTGAGGCTGTTTTGGCCCTACGCCTTGAGCAGATCTTCAGCAAAGACGAAATTCTGGAGATGTACCTCAACCAGGTGTACTGGGGGCACAACAACTACGGGGTAGAAACAGCAGCCCAGAGCTACTTTAATAAATCGGCCAGCGACCTCAACTTGCCTGAAGCCGCGATGATGGCAGGGCTAATCCAAGCTCCGGAGAGCTATAGTCCCTTCCACAACTATCAGTCTACTAAACAGCGCCAGGCGGTAGTGCTCAACCGGATGCGCCAACTGGGTTGGATCACCCCTGAAGAAGAGGTGGCGGCCCGCGAAGCGCCGTTGCTGATCGGCGAAGTCAAGTCGTTCCGCAGCAGCATTTCGCCCTACATTACCGAGGCAGCGGTGCAGGAGTTAAAGCAGCGCTTTGGCAATGAGGCCGTGGTGAAGGGCGGCATGCGGGTGCAAACTACCGTCGATTTGGGCATGCAACAGATGGCCGAAGCGACGGTGCAGCGACACAATGCTCGCATTCGCAATATCGCTGACCAGATGGCCCTGGTGTCCATTGATCCCCGCACCCACTTTGTCAAAGCCATGGTGGGCGGCGTTGACTACCAGAAAAGCCAATTTAACCGGGCGATTCAGGCCTATCGACAGCCAGGCTCCGCCTTTAAGCCCTTTGTGTATTACGCCGCCTTTGCTACGGGCCGCTATACTCCGTCTAGCTCCATTGCCGACACTCCAGTGAGCTATCCCGATGGCTACCGCTACTACAGCCCGAGAAACTATGACGGTGGCTTTATGGGCAACATTCCCATTCGCACCGCCTTGGAGGTATCGCGTAACGTACCGGCGGTGAAGCTGGGCCAGGCGGTCGGGGTCAACCAAATTATTGAGCTGTGCCGCACCCTGGGCATTAATAGCCCGATGCAACCGGTCACGTCGCTTCCTTTGGGCGCAGTTGATCTGACCCCCATGGAAATGGCCGGTGCCTATGCCACCTTTGCTAGCAACGGCTGGCACTCTGAACCAACGTTTATTGTGCAGGTGACTGACAGCAGCGGCAATGTACTGCTCGACAACACGCCTCGGCCCCAGCTGGTGCTTGACCCTTGGGCGGCAGCCTCGCTAACCGACGTGTTACAAGGGGTAATTGCCCGCGGGACGGGCACCGCCGCTCAGATCGGGCGGCCAGCGGCGGGTAAAACTGGCACCACCGATTCTCAACGGGATGTGTGGTTTGTCGGCTATGTGCCACAGCTATCGACGGCGGTGTGGATCGGCAATGACAACTACACCCCGATGCGGGCTGGGGCAACGGGCGGCACCTACGCAGCACCGGTCTGGAAGGAATTTATGCAGCAGGCTTTGGCCAACGAGCCCGTGGAAAACTTTAGACGACCTTCAGAGTTTGTGCAGCCCTAGGAGAATGTGGGGTGAACGATGGGGAAATGAGGTCGTGGGCGGTGAGCCACCCGAGGTCTAAAGCCAGAACACTACGCCCTGATATAAGCTCAACCGCTGAGGTACCTTACGGGTTAGCTTCGTCGATCTGGTCTAAAACGCGATCGCGAAACTCCGGATCACTATTGGCTAAACCCAGTAGCTCCCAATAGTCCGACAGGGTCAGCCCGTTGGCCTGAATAAGATTGAGGGCAGCCACCTGAATTTCTTGCTGCATCTGGCGTGATTCGGTGTCGGTTTCGGCCCGCTGCAAACTGAGCTCCCGCGACTCGATCAGCTTGACTACAGAAATGTAGGCGTTAACGAAGCGGCTTACCGTCTCTGAAGGAATGTCATTGGCGTCTGGCTGGGTCGGGGAGACCGTTGGAGGCAGATCATCTAAGAGTGGCGCAGTCGGGGCCGCGATGGCGCAGCCAGGCCAAGCCAGGTGCAACACCGCAGCCAAGACTAACCCAAGCAGGCAATCGCGCCACCGGCTCCATCCGCTAAAGCGGCTAGCCCCTTGCTTAAGCAGCACAAGCGGGGGTGTCATCTCCTCAGGGTCTATTGCTCCAAGGCCTGAAATACTTTCGACAAGCCCACCCGAAACCAGATCGCCTATAGTGGTAACAAGCATAAGCATAAATACACAATGACAAAGGAAACAGACCGCCATGGCAAGCGATGATACGGCTCCAGTGCCTGGTCAAGGAAGCCTCTCTGACCGAGAACTACAGATCGTTGAGCTAGTGGCATCGGGGCTAACCAACCAGGAGATTTCTGAGAAGCTGGAGATCAGCAAGCGCACTGTTGACAACCATATCAGCAATATTTTGACCAAAACTGCAACGGGCAACCGGGTGGCGCTGTTTCGGTGGGCGCTACAGTCGGGCAAGGTCTGCATTGACGAGGTCAATTGTTGCGTACTGCCCCAGGCCAAGCCCGAGAGTCAAGAGGTCTAGGACCTGGATTTGAACCCCAGCCCAGGCCCTAGGCTAAGGCCCCAAGCAAGCTATGATGGGTGTTCTGTATTGCCCACCTAGAGCATTTGCCCAGCTATGGAGCCCATTCAATCTCTGCCCGGAACCGAGGATATCTTGCCCAAGGCACAGCATGTGGGCCAAGACCTCAAGGTAGCCGACATTCATACCTGGCAGCGGGTGGAAGCCATAGCGCGGGATATTTTTGGCCGGGCTGCCTACCGAGAAATTCGCACCCCTACGTTTGAAGCCACAGCGCTATTTGAGCGGGGGATTGGCGAAGCCACTGACGTGGTCGGCAAAGAGATGTACAGCTTTACCGACAAGGGCGATCGCAGCTGCACCCTGCGCCCCGAAGGCACCGCTGGGGTAGTGCGTGCCTACATTCAGCACAGCCTCTATGCCCAGGGAGGAATACAACGACTGTGGTATACCGGCCCGATGTTTCGCTACGAGAGGCCCCAAAAAGGTCGCCAACGGCAGTTTCATCAGGTGGGAGCAGAGGTGCTCGGTAGTACCGACCCCCGCGCCGATGTCGAGGTGATTGCCCTGGCAACCGATATCTTGCAAACTCTGGGGTTAAAAAATCTGACCTTTTACCTCAACTCGGTGGGCGACAAGAGCGATCGCAGCCGCTACCGCGAGGCCTTAGTTAACTACCTGACGCCCTATGCAGCAGATTTGGACGCCGATTCGCGCGATCGCCTCAGCCGCAATCCCCTACGCATTCTCGACAGCAAAGACCAAAACACCCAGGCGATCACCCAAGCGGCCCCCAGCATTTTGGACTACCTAGGGCCTGACTCGAAGCGTCACTTTGACCAGGTGCTCACCCAGCTCAGCGCCCTGGGCATCGCCTTTGAACTCAACCCGCGCTTGGTGCGGGGGCTAGACTACTACACCCATACCGCCTTTGAAATTCAGTCGAGCGACCTAGGGGCTCAGGCCACGGTATGTGGCGGTGGGCGCTACGACGGTCTAGTCGAATCTTTGGGTGGCCCAGCAACCCCCGCCGTAGGCTGGGCCATTGGCTTAGAACGCCTCACGCTGCTGCTAGAAGCCCTCCAAAAGACAGCCCCAGCCGCCCCCGATATCTACCTAGTGTCGCGGGGAGAGCAGGCCGAGGCCAACGCCCTACTGCTGGCCCAAAAGCTTCGCCACCAGGGACTAGCGGTAGAACTCGATCTCACCGGTTCGGCTTTTGGCAAGCAGTTTAAGCGGGCCGATCGCAGCGGTGCTGCCCTCTGCCTGATCGTGGGAGACGATGAAGCCACCCAGGGCACTGTGCAAATTAAATGGTTGACCTCAGGCGAGCAAACCAGCCTTTCCCAGGCCAATCTGCTGAGTAGCGTTGACGATCTTCTGCAGCAGATTCAAAGCGCTCGGGCCTAAAGACAAACCCATATCGACCCTAGCCGTAGCGTTGCTGGATACAGGTATGAATCAAAACTGCAACGTCTCTCGTAGGAGTAAACGGCGGTTTGCCCCTACCTAAATTAATCTTTCAATTCAGCAACACCCTAGCCGTTTGCCCCAGGTAAGCGGCTTTGTTCTGCCCTCAGAGGCAACACTTCCCTCAGAAACTTCGTTACAATCTTTTACATTGACGGAATAATTGTTGTTCACAATCACTCTCCCCTCTGATTGTATGCCTGACACCATCACAAAACTGGCTTACCAAGCTCTGCAACAGGGCAAGAGCTACTTCGGGCTGGCCCACAAGACCGTTAGCACCCAGGTCATGCAAGCGGTCAACCCACCCAAACATATCCAGACCACACCCTTAGATATCAAAGCCCTTCAACTGCTACAGCAGCGCATGAATGCGCTACTAGAGTTGGACTGGCAAGATGCAGAAGCTGGAATCTATCCTAAAGAATTGCTGTTTGACAATCCTTGGGATGACTTCTTCCGGTTTTATCCGCTTGTTTGCTTAGATCTGCCCAATATTTGGGACCGGCTGAATAAGCGCGACTATCAAACCTTCGCCAACGACATAGACACTGCTGGCTATCCTCAGTACTACCTGCAAAATTTTCACCATCAGACCAACGGCTATCTGAGCGATATGTCGGCCAATCTGTATGACCTACAGGTTGAAATTCTGTTCAACGGCACCGCCGACCCTATGCGCCGTCGCATTATCGCCCCGCTCAAACAGGGGTTAGCTGAGAATGGAGTAGAAACGGGCGCTAAGGTCTTAGATGTGGCCTGTGGTACAGGCCGTACCCTCAGCATGCTGCGCGAGGCATTGCCAAAAGTGTCGCTGTATGGCGTTGACCTATCGCCCACCTACCTGCGCAAAGCGATTGAAAATTTAACCGATAAGCCCGGCGTACTGCCTCAGCTAATTCAGGCCAATGGCGAAAGCTTACCCTTTGTCGATAACTACTTTGAGGGGGCAGTCAGTGTTTTCTTGTTCCATGAATTGCCCCCTGAAGCGCGGCAAAATGTGATCAACGAGATGTATCGCGTGGTAAAACCGGGCGGCACGGTAGTGCTGTGCGACTCTATTCAGCGCCTCGACTCCCCTGAGTTTGAGGTGGCTATGGAGAATTTTCCAGCGATGTTCCACGAGCCCTACTACCGCCACTACACCACCGACGACCTCAACCAGCGGCTAACCGATGCCGGGTTTGAAGCGATCAGCAACACCGTGCACTTTATGAGCAAGTACTGGGTCTGCCGTAAACCCGTCGCAGTCTAGCAGTTCAGCTTATCCGCTTGGGAGATTTTCAGGAAGGAAGATACCAGCTTTAGCCCAGCGACTGTAGCTGTTGTAGGGTGGGCGCTGCCCACCATGGAGACACTATTTTCCAGAAGTTGCCTCAAACAGCCCCCGCCTTGTCGGGGGCTGTTTTTTGGGGAATATGCCACAGATAGATCACTGAATCTTCTGCCGATGGCTCTAGGGGCAGAACCAGGTCAGGTGGCCAGTCGCCCATGTCAAACATATGGGTGACAACCCGACTGCCGGGCCGCAACTGCGCCAGCAACCGAGGCCGCAGCCGCAAGTTGAGGTGGGGCAGCAGGTAGATAAAAACGACCGTGGCTTCGTGCAGATCGGCCTCAAATAGGTTGCCCTGGTGAAAGCTGAGGCGATCGCCTACCCCAGCGCGCTCAGCATCGGCCTGCGCCTGCTTGAGCAAAGCCTCATCCACATCGATCCCCACCCCGTGCACGCCGTAGTCTAGGGCGGCCCGAATCAGCAGCCGACCATCGCCACAGCCTAGGTCGTAGACGACATCATCAGGGGTTAACGCAGCCAGCTTAACCATGGCGGCTATGGCATCGGCGGGGGTGGGCACAAAGCCAATATCGGGACGGGTACGGGAGACCATCAGGCGGGGTTAAGGGCAGCCCAGTGGGCCTGAATATCTTGAATGGTAAACAGTGCCTTGAAGGGCAGATCGTGGCTTTGGTAAAGCTCTGCGCCGCCCTGCTGGCGATCGACTAAAGCCAGAATTTGATTCACCTGGTAACCGGCCGCCTGGAGGCGATCAACGGCCTTAAGCGCTGACTGGCCCGTAGTAACAACATCTTCGAGCACGGTAACAGGGCTACCTGGCGGCAGGGTTAGACCTTCTATATAGGCGCGAGTGCCGTGCCCCTTGGCCTCTTTGCGAATAATTAGCGGAAACAGGGTTTGATGGCCATAGACCCCAACCAAACTGACCGCCGTCACCAGCGGGTCAGCGCCCAAAGTCAGCCCAGCCACTGCCACCGTTCCAGGCTGCACTAGGTCGAGCAGCAGGCGACCCACCATCAGTGATCCCTGGGGGTGCAGGGTCACGAGCTTGCCGTTGATGTAGTAGGTGCTGTGCTGCCCTGAGGTGAGCACAAAGTCACCTTCCTGGTAGGCTCCCTGGCAAAAGAGATCGAGCAGGGGCGATCGCAGTTGGGCCGTTTCTAAGCTCAGTAAATCCACTGACGGGGTTTTCAGCAGTAGCTCGTCCATGGGCAGTTAATTCCTTAAAAATGCTCCGTTTTTTGGCGATCGCGCTATAAAGGACATGCACTGGGTGATCGGTTCGGCTCTTTTTTGGCCAAACCGAGGGTTTGGCCACCCTCAGTTTCGCTTAAATTCAGACAGTGCAACGCCAGAACCGCACCAATCCAATGAGTTGAGGAGGCTTGGCCATGGGCATTCAATTAAATCATATTTCTGGGCTAGCATTGGCGCTACTGGCAGCGGCGGTCGTTGCTCCGGCGGCGTATGCCCAAGAGGCAACCCCTCAAACCGTCCCCGATGCCATGGACGATCTGATGACCACCTATTCTGGCGATTTCTTTAGAAACCGTGGCATCACCCGCCAGGCCAAGCGTCTAGTCGGTATCGGCTTCCCTGAGCGCGAATTGGAATGGGATGCCAACGCTACATCCGCTGCGGTCAGAGACCTGTTGCTACTTCAGACAGCCGCTGACCCCACCCTGCGTGTGCCCGATATGGCCAGCCCCTTCAACACCAGTCTGCTGACCATGCCCAGCAGCCGCACTCCTTACGTAGGTTCAGAGTTTATCTTTGAGTCGTTTTAGACTCTCAAGCCAGGCTGGCAGGTTTTGCTTTGGCAACCAGGTAATCCAGGGTGCAGGAGTTGAACCTGCCTGAGGCGAATTATGAGTTCGCTGCCTAATCCGCTCGGCCAACCCTGGGATTAATCCCCTCGGGGAAAACATGTCTAATTGTATGACCTAAGGCCAAAACTAGACCTTAAACTTTTATTCAAGTTCTAAATTTTATACTTAACGTTAGTAAGCCTGGTGCAGCGCTAGGCTCAAAGCACACCACCGATTTAACGCATTACCCTGTGGGCCTGACCTATGAACCCTGCTGTAGCTTTTACCCTAATTTTACTCTCGCTAATGATTGGCTCAGGGGTGGTCAGCGCCTCCTGGGGCTTTACCCTGGGTCGTCAGGCGCTGACTGGAGTTAGACAACCAGAAACGCGCCCCACCAGCGGTACACCGGTCAGCCGAGACGCCGCTGGCCAGGGCACGGTGATGTTGGTGAACGAGGCTGAAATACTGCAACAGGTAAAAGCTCGGATCAACGGCGGTGAATAACCCCCCTTATCCCCGGCAGCCGGAGCGGATATCGACCCGGTGGACAGATTGCCCGCCCCAGCCGACCTCCCCAAGCTGGGGCGCTGAGGCTGAAGTACAAATGGGGTTTATAATCAGGCACATGGCTTTAGCGGTCACGGCTGGGAGGGCCTGTCCCAAGCTGAGGGATAGTCGTCATCGCTGGGTTGAACCTATGGCAGTCACAATAGTTAGGTCAGTGAAACACCAACGTCAGCAGAGCGACGATCGGCTCGGGCGTTTGGTACGAGTTGGGAGCGGCCTTTTTTAGTCACTAGGCTATGTGTGTTTCTCCCCCGCTGTTGACCATCCTGATTCCTGAAGAGCTGCCCCCTGCTGCGATCGCCTCTCGGCTGCTGGCCGTACTGTTGCTAATTGGCATCAATGCTTTTTTTGTAGCAGCAGAATTTTCTATAGTGTCGGTGCGGCGATCGCGCATTAGCCAGCTAGTCGCCCAGGGCGATGTGCAGGCCAAAACCGTCCAGCAGCTCCAGCGCAGTCTCGATCGCCTGCTTTCGACCACTCAGTTTGGCATTACCCTATCTAGTCTGGCCTTGGGCTGGGTAGGCGAAAGCACTATGGCCGTCATCCTGGCCTTTTGGATTACTCAAACCCCGCTCACGGCAGCCCAGAGCGAAGCCCTAGCCCACACCCTGGCGATTCCAGTGGCCTTTTTTCTGGTGGCTTACCTACAAATTGTGCTGGGTGAACTATGCCCCAAGTCAGTGGCGATGCTCTACCCAGAGCAGGTGGCCCGGTTCTTAGGCCCCCCAAGCCTAACGATTGCGCGGTTGTTTAACCCCTTTATCTGGGTGCTCAATCAATCGACACGGCTGCTGCTGCGTCTGGCCAAAATTCAGTACAGCGACCAGTTTAGCTACAGCCGCCTCACTCCCGAAGAACTCCAACTCATCATTCGCACTACCGCCGAAACTCCCGGCCTCGATGCCGAAGAACGTGAACTCTTGAACAATGTTTTTGAGTTTCGCGATGTGACTGCCGGGGAAATTATGGTGCCGCGCACCCAGATCAATGCCGTCTCGCTAGCGGCCACCTTTGGAGAGCTGATTGAGGTTGTAGCCGCTACCGAGCATTCGCGCTATCCGGTAATGGGCGACTCCCTAGACGACATTCAAGGCATGGTCGATGTCAAACAGTTTTTGCAACCCCTGGCCCGCCAAGACATTAGCGCTGACACCCTAATTCGTCCCTGGGTTAAGCCCGCGCGGTTTGTGCCCGAGTACACTCCGCTCCACGATCTGCTGACCACTATGCAGCGCACCGGCCAAGAACTGGTGATGGTGGTCGATGAGTTTGGCGGCACTGCCGGGCTGCTAACGCTGCGAGACCTGACCACCGAGATCATCGGCGAAATTCACGAGCCCGACGAGCACAATGAACAGCCGGTACAAATGATCGATGATCAGTCGTACCGCATTAAGGCCCATACCGATCTCGAAGAGGTGAACGACCTGCTTAATCTAGATCTGCCCTATGCCGACGATTATCAGACTCTGGGGGGGTTTTTGATTTATCAAATGCAAAAAATTCCCCACGCGGGCGATCGCCTGGTGTTTGGCGATCGCGAATGGGTGATTTTGTCCACCGATGGCCCCCGCCTAGAGGATGTCTTAATGCGCCTGGTCGATCCGTCATCCCCGGCTTCACCGCACCCACCAGATCCCTATCTGCCACCGCCACCAACCCCAATGGATCGATAAGGCTTACCCCCCACCGCAGACTGCCCGTCAACCGCCGGCCTACCAGACCCAGCCGGTGAAACTTACTCTCTCAGACCGGTGTAGTTCTCAAATTGACGACCCGTAGGTTGACGAATCAACTTTCTTTACCTCAGTCAGGCGCATGGCCATATTTTTAACTAGTTTCTAGCCTCAAGACACCTAAACAACTGCCACAGGGGGCTGAGTACACCCGATTGTCATCGCTATGGTGAATAGGCTAGATAATGCTCACATTCGGACTATGACTGCGATCGCGGCAAAGTTCGGCAAACCGACACCCGCTAGTTTGCTCTCAGGTGATGTTGCTATTCTTTACAGAGTGAAGCATTGTGATACTATCTGAGTAATTTTACCTGGCCGTCTTAGCTCCCCGCTCACTCGACCTTTTCAGCCTACTGACCGTCGGCGTATCTAAATCTCCTAAAGGGAGGACAGGCGTGCAAGATTCCATGTTGTCATCTGCCTTAGACATGCACTTATCTCGAAATTTGCCCGATCCTGTTCGTATTGGCGTCATTGGTGTAGGCAACATGGGCCAGCACCACACCCGCGTGCTCAGCCGCTTTAAAGATGTAGAGCTCGTTGGCGTGTCTGACGTCAATGTAGAGCGAGGGTTAGACACCGCCGGTAAATACCGAATTCGCTTTTTTGAAGATTACCAAGAACTGCTCAAGCATGTTGATGCGGTGTGCGTAGCCGTGCCCACGCGATTGCACCATACGGTGGGCATGGCCTGTCTGCACGCGGGCGTCCATGTGCTGATCGAAAAGCCCATTGCCGCCAGCATTGCCGAGGCAGAGTCGCTGGTCAATGCCGCCGCTGAAGCCAACTGCATTTTACAAGTAGGCCACATTGAGCGGTTCAACCCGGCCTTTCAAGAGCTGCACAAAGTTTTAAAGACCGAAGAGCTGCTAGCCCTAGAAGCTCGCCGCATGAGCCCCTACTCCCAGCGGGCCAACGATGTGTCGGTAGTGCTCGATCTAATGATCCACGACATTGACCTGCTGCTAGAGCTAGCTGGGTCTACAGTGTCTACCCTCACCGCCAGCGGCAGTCGCGCCTCTAACTCAGGCTACCTAGATTACGTCACCGCCACCCTGGGGTTTAGCAACGGCATCGTGGCAACGCTGACCTCTAGTAAGGTGACCCACCGCAAAATTCGCAGCATTACCGCCCACTGCAAAAACTCTCTCACCGACGCCGACTTTCTCAACAACGAAATTTTGATTCACCGGCAAACCACCGCCGACTGCTCTACCGACTACGGCCAGGTGCTCTACCGACAAGATGGCTTGATCGAAAAAGTCTACACCAGCAATATTGAGCCGCTCCACGCTGAGCTAGAGCACTTTATCAACTGTGTGAGAGGCGGAGAAAAGCCCTCTGTAGGCGGTGAGCAAGCGCTAAAAGCCCTACGCCTGGCCAGCCTGATCGAACAGATGGCCCTCGACGGCAAGCCCTGGCACAATTTCGACCTCAGTAGCGTGGGTCAAGAGCTAAAAGAGCTGTCGATCGCGGTATAGCCCAATTCCCCGCGCTATTCCCTGTGGCTAACGCTGCAGCCGGGTTACAGGACCGTTACCCATCATCCCCAAGCATCAGAGAGATGGCCTAGGGCAACACGGTGATGGGGGTGCCTATCTTTAAATGTCGGTATAGGGTTTGAATGTCGGCTTCGAACATGCGCACACAGCCATGGGAGACTGCTTCGCCAATCAGGTTTTCCTGGTTGGTGCCGTGGATGCCAATGTGATACTGCCCCTGTACAAGAAAGCCAATCCAGCGCGAGCCCAGGGGGTTGCTGGGGCCAGGCTCAACGGCTTCTTTAGTAATGGGGTGTTGCCACACGGGGTCGGTGCGCAGGTCGCGTACCGCAAACTCACCGGCAGGGGTTTGCCACTCATTCTGGCCAATGGCCACCGGAAACTCTTCTTTGACAACGTCATTTTGGTACAGGGTTAGCCGCCGCCGCCTGAGGCTAATCACCACGCGGGTGTTGGCGGTCATGAGGGTCTCGGGGGCCTGGGTAATGATTGGGGCCAGTCGAGCAAACCGAAGGCGCTCAAAGGGCTGATCGAATTGCCAACGGGCACTGACTTGATCGCGCCAGGCTCCGGCAGCTAGCAGGCCAGCGGCGGCATAGCACAACACCATGAGACAGCGATTTAGGGGAGATGGCGCATCCATGGGCCGGTGTAGGCGTGAGGGTTCTCCATTTCCAGCATACTGCCATCTTTAGTTAGACCGTGGCCGCCCCAAACTGACGGCCCAAGCCTGCCCCTCAGAAAAGTCATGCCGAGATTGATATGATTGAAGCGCACACAACATGCCGGGGTTTGAGACGGTGGCAGTAAAACCAGATTGGTTACGGGTAAAAGCCCCCCAGTGGGAACGGGTGGGCGAGGTCAAGGCAATTCTGCAAGACCTGGGTCTGAACACAGTGTGTGAAGAGGCTTCGTGCCCCAACATTGGTGAGTGCTTCAAAGCCGGCACAGCAACGTTTTTGATTATGGGCCCCGCCTGCACCCGCGCCTGCCCCTACTGCGACATCGACTTTGAGAAAAAGCCCGTCGCCCTCGACCCCACAGAACCCCTGCGGCTGGCAGAGTCGGTGCGGCGCATGAAGCTCAACCACGTCGTGATTACCTCGGTCAACCGCGATGATTTGGCCGATGGGGGGGCTAGCCAGTTTGTCGCCTGTATTGAGGCGGTGCGGCAGGTGGCTCCGGCAACCACCATTGAGGTGTTAATTCCTGACCTGTGCGGCAACTGGGAGGCGTTAGCGACTATTCTGGCCGCTCGTCCCCACGTGCTGAACCACAACACCGAAACCGTGCCCCGGCTCTACCGGCGGGTGCGCCCCCAGGGAGATTATGGGCGATCGCTCGAACTGTTGCGCCGCTGTCGGGACCTAGCGCCCTGGGTTTATACCAAGTCGGGCCTCATGGCGGGCCTGGGCGAAACCGATGCCGAGGTACAGCAGGTGATGGATGATCTGCGGGCGGTAGACTGCGATATTTTGACCCTAGGACAATATTTGTCACCAGGGCCTAAGCATTTGCCCGTGGCCGAGTTTGTCACTCCAGCTCAGTTTGATGCCTGGCAGCAGGTGGGCGAAGCTAAGGGGTTTTTACAGGTAGTGTCGTCACCCCTGACCCGCAGTTCGTACCACGCCGAAGACGTACAGCGATTGATGGCTCAGAACCCTAGATAGAGCGCGGGTTCTGAGCGCGGGTGGAAACAGCCAAACGGACATCAGGCCTGGAACAGTAGCTTCTCCACGGCCGTCAGAGCAGGAAGGGTAATCTACCAAGACGGTTTTGGGTTGGGCCATAGGGCTCAAGCCAGGCCAGTCTTGCAGCAACTGAGCCCATCGGTAGCGTTTTGGGCACCATGGCTGCACTCACGGATCACGATCAGGAGATACCCAATGCACGTTTTTCGATCAGCGCTGCGAGCTCGACCCGCTATATTGCTGGCAGCTTTAGCTGCTGGGCTACTGCCAGGGACCCTAGCACCGGTGGCTGTGGCCCAAGCCCCGACCCAAGCCCCAACCGTTTTGATCGCCCAGACCAACGGGGCAATCGCCCAAGAGCTGCTCCAGCTCGTGAATGCAGAACGGCGACGGGTGAACGCCCCACCTCTGGTGCTCAACGATCGCCTCACCAGCGCCGCCCAGCGCCACGCCCAAGATATGGCCACTAGCGGTCGCATGAGCCATACCGGTTCCGATGGCTCGACCATGCGATCGCGCATCGACGCCACCCAGTACCGATGGGCCAACATTGGTGAAAATGTTGCCATGGGTCAGCCCAATGCTACGGCAGTGATGACCGCCTGGATGAATAGCCCTGGTCACCGCCAAAACATTCTCAACCCCGCATTTACCGAACTGGGGATCGGTTACGCCACCGCCGCTGGACGGCCCTACTGGGTACAGGTGTTTGCTAGACCGCGCTAACCGCTAGCGAACTCAGGGCAAGCCAGCTCACTTCGCCAGCACCACCGGCCTAGCAGGGTAAAGAAACTTCTGCCCTGCCAGGCTGGCCAACTCTGAGCCCCAGCGCAGCCAGGGACCCATAGGTCTACGAGCCTCAAATATTACCAAGCAATCAATTAGTTATATAAGCAGAGAATTGGGGTATGCTGACGACACACGATCGCCTCGCTGTTTTCATGCGATCGCCCGCGCTTCTATGGCAGACAATTCAGCACCATCTTCCCCTCGACCCCACGCACCCTTAGGCCTGAGCCGCTACATTCCAGCGATCGCCTGGGGCCTACACTACAACCCCAAAGACTTCGTAGGCGATATGATGGCCGGCATTATCGTAGCGATTATGCTGATCCCTCAGGGGATGGCCTACGCAATGCTGGCGGGCCTGCCACCCCAGGTCGGTCTCTATGCCAGCATTTCGCCGCTGATACTTTACGCCATCCTGGGAACGAGTCGCTCGCTCTCTGTGGGTCCAGTGGCCATGGTGTCGCTGCTGGTGGCCACCAGCCTAGGGCAGGTAGCCGCAGCCAATAGCGCCGATTATATGGCCGCCGCCCTAGCCCTGGCGCTTATGATTGGCCTCATCCAGGTGCTGATGGGGGTGGTACGGCTAGGGTTTATCGTCAACTTCCTCAGCCATGCGGTGATCGTCGGGTTTACCAATGCCGCCGCCCTGGTGATTGGCTTGAGTCAGGTAAAGCACCTGATGGGGGTAAAAATTCCGTCGTCAGAAAGTTTTTTCGAAACTGCCCATCACCTGGTGCAGGCGGCCCCCGATTACAATCCAATCAGCTTAGCGCTAGGCCTAGGAAGTGTTGGAGTACTGCTGTTTTTTAACCGCTCCTTGCCCAAGCGGCTAGGCCAGTTAGGCCTCTCCAAAGCCTGGATTACCCCCCTGAGCCGCAGTGGCCCGCTGCTCGTAGTCGTGACGACGATCGCCCTCGTAGGGCTACTAAATTTAGACAGTCGCTTTGGCGTCGTCATTGTCGGCGAGATACCTCAAGGGCTACCGCCGCTATCGCTGCCACCCATCGAGGTAACCCTATGGCAGCAGTTGTTGCCCACGGCCCTCGCCATTAGCTTTGTCGGTTTCATGGAGAGCATTGCAGTCGCCAAGTCATTAGCCAGCAAGCGGCGGCAGCGCCTTGACGCCAACCAGGAGTTAATTGGGCTAGGGGCTGCCAATCTGGGTGCGGCATTTACCGGCGGCTACCCAGTGACCGGGGGATTTAGTCGATCGGTAGTGAACTTTTCGGCTGGAGCCAATACGGGGTTGGCGTCGATCATTACGGCCAGCCTGATTGCCTTGGTCGTCCTGTTTTTCACCCCCTGGTTCTACCATCTACCCCAGACTGCCCTGGCGGCGGTGATCTTAGTCGCGGTCATCAACCTGCTTGATTTCAAGAGCTTTAGCCAACTGTGGCGTGTTTGCCAGGCCGATGCGATTAGCTTAGCCATTACCTTTGTGGCGGTGCTAGCGATCGGTATTGAAGCTGGCATTCTGGTTGGGTTTGTAACGTCGGTAGGGTTTTACCTAGGGCGAACTAGTCGCCCTCACATTGCCGAGGTAGGCCGAGTCGGTGACACCGAGCATTTTCGCAATATTAAGCGCCACCCAGTACAGACCTGTACAGGAGTTTTAGCCATTCGCATTGACGAAAGCCTCTACTTTGCCAACACCAAATATTTAGAAGACTACCTAATTCAGGCGGTAGCCGATCATCCTGCGGCCACGGCCCTGGTGCTAATTTGTAGTGCCATCAACCACGTTGACGGCAGCGCCTTAGAAACCTTAGAAACCCTGATCGAAGACCTGAGGGAAGCAGGAGTAACCGTTTACCTAAGCGAGGTCAAGGGTCCCGTCATGGATCAACTCGAAAAGGCAGGGTTTATTGATCATCTAGGCGGCCCAGGGCAAGTTTTTCTGAGCACTCACCAAGCCATGACCACCCTAGAATGTGGCTAAAAGCGTATACCAAACTACATTATTGCACCTTGTAAACAAAGGTAATGATACGCATCAACCGCTTTGCTTTCCAAAACTACAGTTGCACTATGTAGATGGAGTGATGAGTAAATATTCTCACTGCATCCAAGTTTCGGAGGGCTGCGGCCATGACAACCAAAAACCCGACGCTAACCCGGCATTACACCATTGATGAGATTCGCCAGGAGGTCCAGCAGTTGGTCGACTGCGGCACCCTAGATCGCCACCAGCCTATATGCGCGCTGTGTGGCTACATCGCCGCCCGAGAATGGCCCTACATTGAGGCTGAGCTAGAAGAGTACGACTACTTTTTGCGCGATCGCATTGGCGATCTACTTCCCCACGAAGTTTGGCACAACGACTAGCGGCCTCTCGATTCGTAGAGAGTAGTAGGGCGGCTATCTGGGCCATGGACTAACCACTGCTGGCCAACCTGGTTAAAGGCCGCCATGATGGGCTGCACCTCTCGCCCCTTGGCCGTCAGAGAATACTCGACTCGCGGTGGCACCTCAGGAAACACCCTACGACTGACCAGGCCGTAGCTTTCTAGCTCCCTTAGGCGAGCGGTGAGGGTTTTAGTACTGATTCCAGGCAGCGCCGACAAAAATTCATTCGTGCGGCGGCTACCCTCAAATAACTCTCGCAAAATCAGAATGGCCCACTTGCCGCCAATGTAGGACAACACCAAATGAACCGGACAATTAAGCTTCGTACCGTCGATCTTTTGATCACTGGATGGGTGAGGCATGGCATCACTCCGGTATGGGGATGTCATTTTCCATTGTGAAGGATTATTCAGAGGATGTTGCTTACTTTGTCACCGAATGCTGAAAAATTAAGCTTCTTTTCAGATCTTTAACTCAAGACCAGCGACCCCAAGTCCATGGGAAAAAGTAGTAGGGTACTGCCCCTAATCCTGGATTGATCCTTTAAGGTGATCATCTAAGCTAATAAAAGCCCTGAGTCGACGGCGGCTTTGTAGTCATCACTTTGTAGCCATCCATGGGCTGCCTAGGTCAACCTCTCTACTACCACGGCCAGGCGAAATAAGAATAATCAGAGAATGGGTTAGGCATGCTAGCCTAGGACTTCTCTTTGACCGTTGGTTTCTACCCCGTATCTGGTGTGGCTATGTCGTCCCAAAAGCCTTTTCGCAACCCCAATCGCTCCTCTGGGTCGGAGCCTCGCCAGCGGTCTGAAGGGTACCAAGGCAGCAAACCTCAGCGCAACGATGCCAAACCCAAACCCCGCACTGACAGCGGCAAACCGCGTTATAGCGATGACAAGCCTCGCTACGATAGCGGCAAGCCTCGCTACGATAGCGGCAAGCCTCGTTACGGGGATGACAAGCCTCGCTATGGTGGAGATAAACCCCGCTACGACGGCGATAAGAAGGGCAAGCCTCGCTATAACGATGACAAGCCCCGCTACGACAGCGGCAAACCCCGTTATGGTGACGAAAAGCCCCGTTACGGCAGTGACAAACCCCGCTACGGCGGCGACAAACCCCGTCCCGATGGCGGCAAACCCCGTCATAACGATGACAGGCCTCGCTATGGCGATAGCAAACCTCGCTACGACGGTAGCAAGCCGCAATCGAGGGAAGACAAACCCCGCTATGGTGGCGATGGCAAGCCTGGCTATCAGGGCGGTAAGCCTCGCTACAGCGACAACAAACCTAGCTACGACAAGGGCAAAACCCGGTACCAGGGGGGCGATGCCCGCAGTGACGCAGGGAGAAATCGTCCCCCTGCATCCACAACCCACAAATTAGCGGTGGGCGAACAGGGCCTTGGAGTAGCCGATGATGCTCAAGATCAAACCGATCTAATCTACGGTCGCCATGCAGTTGAAGCTGCCTTACAAGCCCAGCGCCCCCTAAACCGCGTGTGGGTTAACGCCCGTATTCGCTATGATCCCCGCTTTTTATCGCTGATTGATGAGGCCAAGGCCAGCGGCGCAGTGATTGACGAAGTCGATACCCAGCGGCTGAACCAAGTGACCGCTGGAGCTAACCACCAGGGAATTGCGGCACAAGCAGCTTCCCATGCTTACCACGATCTAGACGAGATGATTGAAACAGCCCTAGGAGCAGCTAGGGTGCCGGTGATTATCGCCGCCGATGGCATTACCGATCCCCACAATCTAGGGGCAATTATCCGCACTGCCGAGGCCTTAGGGGCTCAGGGCATGGTGATTCCTCAGCGGCGAGCCGTGGGAGTCACTGCGACGGTGGCCAAGGTGGCCGCCGGAGGTCTAGAGCGCTTGCCTGTAGCACGGGTGATCAACCTCAAGCGCGCCCTCGATACCCTAAAAGAAAAGGGCTTTTGGATCTATGGCCTGTCGTCTGAAGCCACCCAGCCAGTCCACCGGACTACCTTCGATCGCCCTACAGTCATTGTCGTGGGGTCTGAGGGCAGCGGGCTGAGCCTGAGCGTGCAGCAAAGCTGTGACACACTGGTGTCAATTCCTCTACGGGGAACGGTTCCTAGCCTAAATGCATCGGTGGCTACAGGCATGGCGCTGTATGAGATCTATCGTCATCAATGGGTGGCGCAAATCCAAATTTCCTCTTTGCAAAATCAAAAGCAAGACAGTATAAACAAACAGGGGCTAGAGTTGTCCCAGGACGGTTTGGGGACGTGATTCCTTTTTAATAAGGCAGATAGGAAGGATCTATGCATAAATTTTTGGGTAGCTTTTTAAGCAATCTTTTGGGTCAGAGCAAAGCTTGGTGGGTAGAGATTAAGACTAACCAACCCGCCTGCACCTACTACTTTGGCCCCTTCGATAGCGAGGCTGAGGCGGTGATGGCCAAGGGTGGTTATATCGAAGACCTCGAGCAGGAAGGGGCACAAAATATTCAGACCGTGGTGCAGCGTTGCAACCGCCCCGATCAGCTCACCATTACTGACGAGTGGGATACTCCGGTGGGTGGGTTTTCAGCCCCAGCCTACAGCGGTCAACCCTAAAACGCGGCTACTACCGGGAGACCGTGACCAGCCAGTGGGGTCAAACCGGCCAGCAAGGGAAAGGGAAACGGCCTGCCGTGGGGATCATAAAGTTGATTTGCCCAGCCAACTGGCTAATCAGAGCAGGTAATATCAGGTCCGCTTAAGTGGCCCTGATCTGTCATTCTCACTTCCGTGGAATCCATTGTGGGTAAGTTACTCCAGGGTGGATTTCCGCCTCTGCGGGAATGACAGACAAGCTGCTTTCTGTTGGTTAATCAATTCTGACGTCATGTAATTTGAACTTGATCCTTGGGGATCACTTGATCCTTGGGGAGCAGTAGTCAGGTCGAGCGGTTTAGGTGATGTCAGCATTCTCTCTGTCTGAATGACTAGGTCGCTATAGTTCCGCTGTTAGGTCTAGCCCCTGGCGATCGATCCAGTGGTGAATGTCACCTAACAGCTGCTCGGGAATTTCCCAGGGGAGCAGGTGGGCAGTGTTGGGATAGCAGTGGCTTTCGGCTCTCGGCAGGTAGGCCGCCGTTTCTAGACTAGCCTGGGCGGTAATGTGGAGGTCTTCGGCTCCACACAGCACTAGACAAGGTACGGCGATGGCACCCAGATCGGGCAGGCGATTGTAGCGGCGAGCCAGGGCGCGGTTGAGGGCACGGTGGGCCAGGGGTGAGGTGCCTAGGTAGGCCCAGAAACCTTCTTGGGCAAGGCGTCGGTAGGCGTGCTCAGTATGCTGCCGCAGCAGGTAGCGATAGAGCGATCGCGGCCCCAGACTGTGCCTGACGACAGGATTAGCCGGAGCCAGCACATTCAACAGTGACCCCAAGCCGGTGTTGACCAACTCGACCCAGGAGGTGGGGGGATGGGCACCCACGGGACGAGCCGCCGTCGCAATTAAGATTAACCCTGCTACCCGCTCAGGGCGTCTCAAGGCCAGTTCGATCGCCAGAATGCCCCCTAGCGACCAACCCAGCACCAGACAGCGCTCAATGCCCTGGGCGTCGAGCAATTCCTCTAAGTCGGCGAGGCTGTCTTCAAGCTCAAAGGGCGATCGCGTTTGGCTGCGACCGTAGCCCCGCAGGTCAGGGGTGAGGGTGCAGTAGCGATCGCGCAGCCCTTCTACAAAGACTGCCATGGTTTTAGCCGATCCTGGATGCCCATGCAGGCACAGAATCGGGAAGCCGGTTCCCTGTCTTTCGCAGTGAAGTTTCATGGTGAGCGGTGCCCTCCGCTATAGCCTAACCCGACTCACCATAGCCTGGCTGCGGTCAGGTTCGCTAATCGAAAAGGGAACTGACGTTAACGATTAGTCTGAGGTCAGCTCAGGCGCTGGGATCAGTTCAGCGGCAGCGGGGGCCGAAGTGAGATCGTCACATGACCCTGGTGCTAGAGCAGTTTTGCCCGAGTTAATGCTTAAATCGGGACTAGACGCAGTCGAGCTAGAGGGGCTAAACCTGGGAAACGGTGCGGTTGATCCCTCGGGTGCGCCTTCGATCGCTAGGGGCTGGCCGCTAGCAGACAGACAGTACCCCGCAGGCAATCCCTTGGGGGTTTCGCTGGGCCTAGAGGCAAGAGCCAACGGTTCTAGACTGGCCTGGCTTTGAAGACCAGGTGCGGGGTCAGGGGCACCGGTAGCCTGACTGGCAACAACCGCTTCAGCCCCTCGGAGGGCCGCCCCGTCGAAGTCGAAGGTCGGTGGAGCGGCGACCTCAGGACGGGCGGGCGTTACTGCGGCTCTGGGTGGGCTGAGACGCGGCGCACCTGAGTGAAGGGGAAGGCTCTCGGGCAGGGCGATCGCCCCAGACAAGCGATCGTCAACCGTCGCAGTAGCTGGGCGGCCTTGGGCAGCTAGGCCGGTCGATGGGGCCAGCGACACCGATTGCCCAGAGGGGAGAGCCGACCGCTGGTGTACTTCGGTCAATTCAGACTGAGGGACCGCAGCAGTACGGGCCAAGCTGAGCCCCGTTCTACCGCCATTTGACTGGTGCTCTGGGACAACGGCCACAGCCGCTACAGATTGTTGGGGCGGAGCCGGAGCGGCAGCTCGTTTAGGTTGTTCGCCAGCTTGGGCGATCGTCAGGCCACCGTGGAGCCGGGGGGAGGGAAGTGATGCTTCAGCCGCAGGGACCACGGCACTGAGCACCCCTGACTGGGCGCTATAGCCCTGGTGACGAAGGGGCACGCTGGGATAGTTTCGAGCCAGACTGGCCGATACCTGAGGGGCAGCGGCTGGGCCGCCTTCCTCCGGTAGAGCCGCTGAGGTAGGGCGAGGCGGAGTCGGCAGGGCAGCCCCCGGCCCTGAATCCAAACCGGTAAAGCTTGTGCCTTCTCCAAGGCCACGCTGCGCTTCTGTGACTTGAGCGGGGGAGGGCTGAGGCGCTGGGCGAGATGGCGTACTGACGACTAGGGACGAGGGCACCGGGGCTGTCACCAGAGACGTAGCGGCAGACAGCCGAATTCCCTGCTGGGCTTGCAGCCGCTGTAGGCGCTCTCGCAGCTGATCGGCTTGGGGCTGGGGTCGCCCAGGGATACTTGCCCCTGGGGCGGAGGGGCTGGCCGCTGGGGGGGGCGCACTGCTTTGTAAAATCTGGCGGGGGCGGGTTTCGGGCCAGGCCACAGGGCTAGGGACTGGGGCAACTAGGCTGGGTCGGGCATTGACTTCAACAGCATCATCCCCGTCGGGAAGGGCCGCGCTGGGGTTGGGAGTGTTGGATTGTTCGGCACTACAGGCGGCTAGCGCCAGTAGCCCACTGCACGATGCTAGTGCCCAAACACGCATGACTCAGAATTTCCTAGGGGGGGTCAGACCATCTTAGTTCTCTCTACAGCTGTAAATCGATCGATCAGCATGATTTGAAGGGGGGGGAATGTGAAGATTCTGTTGACTTCCGGTATGGTGGCGATACTCATTATTCTGTTCGGCATTTGCTGAATACAAACCTATGCGGGGTGAATTAGCAGCACTCATGGCAGCCTTTTTATGGGCTGTCGCCACAGTGATGTTTGGCCGGTTGGGCAAAGCCCTGTCGCCGCTGGTGCTAAATCTGGCGAAGGGTGCGATCGCTCTGGTGTTGCTGGCCCTCACCCTGGTGTTGGTAGGGCAAAATACCGCTGGTCTCACCCCCAGAGCCATCGGGGTTCTCGCCCTCAGCGGCGTGGTGGGCATTGGCTTGGGCGATACTGCGTACTTTGCAGCAATCAACCGCCTGGGGCCGAGGCGGGCGCTGCTGCTCGAAACCCTGGCCCCACCCATTGCCGCCCTGCTGGCCCTGACCTTTTTGCAAGAGGCCCTAACATCCAGAGCCTGGTTGGGCATTGCCCTAACCGTAGCCGGAGTAGTGTGGGTAATTGCCGAGCGCGTGCCCGAGGTAGCCGGGCCTAGCCCCGCCGATAGATGGGGAATCATCTATGGCGTGCTGGCCGCCCTAGGCCAGGCCACCGGGGCGGTCATGTCGCGGGCGGTGCTGGCCGACACCGCCGTGGCCCCCCTGTGGAGTTCGCTGCTGCGGCTGGGGGGTGGCCTGATCATTATTTTGGGTATTTTGCGCTACCAAGGACCGGTGGCAGGGCCGCTGAAACCGCTGCGATCGCCCCGACTTTTGGCCGGAGTCGCGCTGGCAGCGGTGTTGGGCACCTACCTGGCTATCTACCTTCAGCAAACCGCCCTCAAGTATGCAGCGGCTGGCGTCGCCCAGGCACTGACCTCAACTAGCCCGCTGTTTGTGCTGCCCCTGGCTGCCGCGATGGGCGATCGAGTCAGCCTGAGGGCTGTGGCCGGCGCGGGGGTAGCCCTGGTAGGCGTTGGCATCTTGGTGAACGGCTGAGCGAGTCACCCAGGCAGCACCCTCTATCGGGTCTCTGGCCCAGTTTGAGGAGGGCCAACCAGCTGACTGAGATCGTGGGCATCAACAGCGTAGGCAGCCCCAAACCCCATCACAAACCGACCGCCCTGAGGGCTGAGGCAAAAGATTTGAAAATCATCCAGCGATCGCAGCATAGGAATAATCTCCCCAAACCGTTGCTCAAAGCGATCGGCAACTGCCTCCCAAGCCGCCGTACCCCGAGGTAGCAGAGTCGTCCGGCAGTCGTAGCTAATACGCTGGCGAGCAAACACCTGGGATGCCGCCGCCTCATCTTCAATCAGCAGCACACTGGCGGTGCCCGTCATTTGCAGGTTGTGGGTGTGAGCCGACAGACCACTGGTAAAAATGTAGAGCTGATAGTCGTCATCCATCACGTAGGGGGCATAGCTGGCCTGGGGCAACCCCTCGCCGTTAACCGTACTCAGCATTAGGCTCAGCACTCGAGTGGGCAAGGTTTGGTAGGCCGCTACGACGGCATCAAAGTTAGGCATTAGATCACTTGACTCACAAACCGTCAAAAAAAGAGGCGATCGCCGTCATAGATTAGCGGCGTAGATTAGCGCTACAGTGCGGGTTAACGCTACAGTAATTGAGTTCTGGCACACTGGTATTATGTCGCGTTTGTCCCGTCAGATTCAGCCCGCTGAAGCCTATTTGGCCAAATTAACTGAGGCTGATTGGGCTGTCTTGGCCAAACGCAACGTGTTGGTCAAAGGCGGCAAGGGCCAGTACGGCATCATGGTTGCCACCTCAGTACCCCATGCCCTGGCTTGGACAGTGCTGACCGACTACAACAATTTCTACAAATTTTTGCCGACAGTGACCCAGAGCCGGGTGGTCGAGGTAGACGGCGATCGCACCGTCGTCGAGCAGGTTGACCGGCGGCGGGTCTTGCTCACTACCATGGAGTCTAAGGTACTGACCGAAAACCTGGAACTTGACGGGCAGCAGATTAGCTTTCGACTCCTTGAGGGCAACCTTGAGTACATGTACGGCCACTGGCGCATTGACACTACCCCCACCCAATTGGGTAGCGATGTTGGGTGTTTGCTGTCACAACAGGTACGAGCCGAAGCCGATGTCGGCCCGTTCAAGTCAATGTTCTATAACCTGTTCGAAGCCAGCTTAGTTGACACTATTAAGGCTTTACGTTCAGAGATGGAGCGTCGGGCCACTTCACCAAATCTTCAGAGCCAACCCCATTCTAAGTAAAACTACTTATATTTTTGCCCGTTTTTGAGTAAACAATCGCAACTTATCCGATACTGAAGGAATATATTCCGCTAGATAGAGGCGGAATTCATTCAGAAGTTCCTAGTCGTCGGCTTGCGGGCATCCCTCAAGGAAAAACACTTGCTCCTTACAATTCATAGCTTTTGTCCTGATCGCGGTTAGGCAGGAGATCTGCGCAATTAAATGTAAGGAAATCATAAAGCGCCCTTAGATTCTGTGCTTCGGTATGGGTAATCTCAAGGTAAGTGCAATGCCAGCTAGTCACTTTAGTCACTGTTTAGGTCGTTCGATTTTGGTGTTCGGGATATGCACACTCCGTTTTCTCCGGGCTTGAGGTATTATGAGCCCGCCGTCGACAATCACTTGCTCTTTTACAAGATCATGTCTGATGCCGACGGGGTGCGGCTACGCATCTGGGAAAGCGCTACCTACCTAGACGATAGCCCCTCGCCCTATCTCTACATTCTCAACCTGCGGGTCAACTCCTTAGCCGAGGCCAAAAAACGCCTCAGAGTTCATTTAGCCCTCAATGGTGGCACCCTAGCCACAGGTCAAGACCTACCCCACAAAGGCAAAGTCCAACTCATGCCCCACCCCACCTGGAATGGCACCGAAGAGTTAGATTGAGTTTTTTCAGCACCTTGCTTTGATCGCTGAGCAGGTTCAATGCTCGATGATTCAGTCTGGAAGTGCCTGAATCATCGAGTCTGCAGGTTTAGTCAGCTTGCCGTAGCTTGAACGAACGCTTGCCTAAAATCTGCTGGGCTGGGTAGTAGCTGGCCACGATCGCGATCGACATCCACCACAGCGTACTGATCTGGGGCCGATACATTACGGTGTCAGCGATGCCCTGGCCGAGGGTACCGGTAATCGATGCGATCGCACCCATCAGCCAATAGCCCTGCTGATCCTGGGTCTCGCGCAGCCGCTGAAGTTGAACCCAACCCTGGTGAAAGATCAGCAGCAGCAGCCACAGAAACGCCAGCATACCAACGATACCAGCCTCTACCAGCACCTCTAAGAACACCGAGTAGGCGCTGAGGGCTGTATAGCGAGGCCGCTGAAAGAGGGGATACACCGCGTTAAACGCGTCGTTACCGGGGCCAATACCTAAAACAGGCCGAGCGCGAATCATATCGATGACGGCCGCCCACACATTCATGCGAAAGTTGTTGCTGCTGTCGGCTCGGCCCACAAACATACTCAGCACCCGCGCCCGCAGCGAGCTTACCGAGAGCACTCCCAGCACCACCACGGCGGCGGCGCCCCCTAGCAGCAGCGGTAGCGCCCAGCGCCGCCAAAACGGCGTAAACCAAATGCTCCAGTACTGCACCAGCAGGGTCATCAACACAAACCCGGCGATCAAAAAGCCCACCCAGCCGCCTCGACTGAGGGTCAAAATTAGGCAGAGGGTGTTGATGGCCGCCGCCAGCAGAGCTAGCCCCTTGGGCACCCACCGAGGCCAGGCAAACACCGCCGCCGCACTCAGCATCACCCCTGGAATCAGGTAGCCCGCCAGCAGGTTAGGATTGCCCAAAAAGCTATACACCCGCGTCACATCGGCCACCGCCGAATTGACATCCACCCAGGTGGCCAGGGCCGTTGCGCCAAAGAAGTACTGCCGCAGCCCGTAGATTGCCACCGGCAGCGTGGTCAAGATATAGGCCAAGATCAGTAGGCCCCTAGCTCTGGGCTGCCGCGCCACCCGCGCCACCAGCAAAAATAGCAAAATATTCAAGCTCAGCTTAATCAGCCCACTCAGGGCCGCACCCCGTACGGGGGAGAGCGCCGTAGCCATGACCATCACCCCCCAGTAAACCGCCACCGCAATGTGTACCGGGGTCATGCCAACCCCAGCCTCATCGGTGAGGGTGAGCAAAGCCCAGAGGGCAGCGATCGCTAATAGCAGTACCCCAATCAGCGTGGTCGAGACATAGGGGGCTAAGGCAAACAGCGCCACCACAATGGCCAGCCCAATCCAGTCGCCCCACTTCAACAGCCAACTCCCCTGCCGCCAGCGCCGCAGCGGGGCCAGCAGCCGGTGAACTAGGCTAACGTCGCGCCATTGCTCTAGGGCAAAGGTCGATAGGGTGAGCTGTTGCCATACAGAGGTCAGCATAGGGTCTGAGGCAGAGGGGTGATAAATCCCTCCCATCATGCCAAGCTTTGGCTCATCTGAGGCACCCAATCTGATCGATCGCAGCGATGAAAACTCGGGCGTTAGGTTTCGGGCGTTAGGTTTCGGGCGTTGGGCCTTGGCGTGACATCTGATGCCCCAGAGGTCGTCTTCAAAAGAACAACTCTTAAGAAACCGTTACGAATTAGCCCTTACTGGACACTGTGCAATGTTGTGTAATCGCCCGGTAGCTTTAATTAAGGGTTAATACTTGCCTTTGATCCCCTGTTTACAATGGTGAGCAACACCCACAAGTCCCCTTGCTCCCTCAATTTTCAGGAGAAATCTATGGCCAGCCTCTTAGAGCAGCTTCGGCAAATGACCGTCGTTGTCGCCGATACCGGCGACATTCAAGCGATCGAACAATTTACCCCCCGCGACGCCACCACCAACCCTTCGCTCATTACGGCGGCGGCGCAGATGCCCCAATATCAAGCGATTGTCGATGACACGTTGTTAAAAGCCAAGGCCGACGCGGGGGAGGGAGCCTCTGAGAAAGACATCGCCAACCTGGCCTTCAAAAATCTGGCAGTAGCTTTTGGCTACAAAATTCTCAGCATTATTCCCGGTCGCGTTTCGACCGAAGTCGATGCCCGCCTCAGCTACGATACCGAGGCCACCGTTGCGACCGCCCGCGACATTATTGCGCAGTACGACAAGCTAGGCATTACCCCCGATCGCGTACTGATCAAAATTGCCTCCACTTGGGAGGGCATTAAGGCCGCTGAGATTCTTGAAAAAGACGGCATTCACTGCAACCTGACGCTGCTGTTTGGCATTCACCAGGCGATCGCCTGCGCTGAGGTGGGCACCACATTGATCTCGCCCTTTGTGGGCCGCATTCTCGACTGGTACAAAAAAGACACTGGCCGCGATGAGTACCCCGCCCCCGAAGACCCCGGCGTGGTGTCGGTCACCGAGATCTACAACTACTACAAAAAGTTTGGCTACAAAACTGAGGTGATGGGAGCCAGCTTTCGCAACATTGGAGAAATCACCGAATTGGCAGGCTGCGACCTGCTGACCATCTCGCCCCAGCTGCTGGCCAAGCTCGACGCAACCCAGGCCGACCTGCCCCGCAAACTCGACCCTGCCAAAGCTGAGTCGATGGAGATTGAGAAACTTTCCATGGATGAAGCCACCTTTAGGTCGATGCACGAGAGCGATCGCATGGCCAAAGAAAAACTCGACGAAGGCATTAAGGGCTTTAGTAAAGCCCTCGAAACCTTGGAAAACCTGCTCGCCACCCGCCTCACCGAACTTACCCAGGGTGACGGCACAACCGCCAACGCCCGAGATAGCCAGTTTGACCTATTTAAAGCCTACGACCTTGATGGCGATGGCTTTATTACTCGGGAGGAATGGCTCGGTACCGATGCGGCCTTCGACGCCCTAGACCTCGATCACGACGGCAAGCTTTCGTCTTCGGAGATTGTTGCGGGGCTAGGGCCCGCCTTTGAAGTAGCTAGGTAGGTAAAAGGTATCGGGTTTCAGGTGTCGGGTGTTGGGCTAAGCCTGGAACCTGATACCCGATACCCTCCCCTCACACCAATGCCAGCGATCGCCAGCCCCGGCCCACACTGAGAAATGTAGTGCACATCGGTACAGAAGCGGTAGTCACCGTATCGGTCTCGAATTGGGGTTTTGTGAATCGGATTGAGCATGACCAGCAGACCGAACCAGGAAGCACCCTAATTTCGTATCGTAAACTACAGCTTTGGGGCGACCCTCCCCGGTAATGATCAGCCTATGGCGCTCTCGCTGTAGCGTTGATACCGTAAGCCCTGTAGTTTGGGAGACCCCTGGTGCTATTTGACGCCTATGACCCCGGCGATTTTTTCGATGAACTCTTTTTAAAGCAGGGCCAGCCTCGCCCCGAAGCCGAGCTGCTGGTGCGACGAGTCAACGCCATGTCGCTGGTAGAGCTTCAGCAGCGGCAAAAGGCGGTACAAAATACCCTGTTTAAGCTCGGAGTCACCTTCAACGTCTATAGCGACAACCAGGGCACCGAGCGCATTTTTCCTTTCGATGTGATTCCGCGCATTGTGCCCGGCCACGAGTGGGAGTGGCTCGAAAAGGGACTCAAGCAGCGCATTTATGCGATCAACTGCTTCATTCACGATGTCTACAACGACCAAAAAATTCTCAACGATGGTGTCATTCCGCGCCATGTGGTGGAGTCGGCACCGGGCTTTTTGAAACCCTGTATGGGCCTCAACCCACCCAACAACATCTGGTGCCACATTACCGGTACCGACCTAGTACGCGACAAAGACGGCACCTGGTACGTGCTAGAAGACAACATGCGCTGCCCCTCGGGCGTCTCCTACGTGCTCGAAAACCGGCGGGTGATGAAGAATACCTTCCCCCACCTGTTTGCCGCCATGGATATTGCGGCGGTGGATGACTACGCCAGCCAGCTGCTCGAAACCCTGCTCAACCTGGTGCCCGAGACGCTAATCAACCCTCGGGTGGCGGTGCTCACTCCCGGCATGTACAACTCGGCCTACTTTGAGCACTCGTTTTTGGCCCAGCAGATGGGGGCCGAACTGGTGGAGGGGCGCGACCTGGTAGTCTCCGACGGCTACCTGAAAATGCGCACCACCAAGGGCCTAGAACGAGTCGATGTAATGTATCGCCGCATCGACGACGACTTTATTGACCCCCTGGCCTTTCGGCCCGACTCGCTGCTGGGGGTGCCGGGGCTAATGGAGGTGTATCGGGCGGGGCGAGTAGCTCTGGCCAACGCCCTGGGGACCGGCGTCGCCGACGATAAGCTGGTCTACGCCTACGTGCCCCAAATGATTCGCTACTACCTCGACGAGGATCAGCTGATCCCCAACGTACCCACTTACCTGTGCGAAGACGAGACCCAGCAGGCCCACGTGCTGGCCAACCTCGACCAGCTGGTGGTCAAGGCCACCAACGCCTCCGGCGGCTACGGCATGCTGGTCGGCCCCCACGCCACTGAGGAGCAACGGGCTGAATTTGGCGATCGCATTCGTGCCGACCCCAGGGGCTACATTGCCCAGCCCACCCTCTGTCTGTCGCGGGTGCCCACCCTGATCGAAGATGCCTTTGAGGGCTGCCATGTGGATCTCAGGCCCTATATCCTCTACGGTCAGGATATTTATGTGAACCCCGGCGGCCTCACCCGCGTTGCCCTCAAGCGCGGCTCGCTGGTGGTCAACTCATCCCAGGGCGGCGGTAGCAAAGACACCTGGGTCGTGAAATCAGTTGACCCCAATGCCCAGTTGCCAATTCAAAGCCAATAGAGCGTTGGGCGCGATCGCACAGAGCAACGGCACATCCAAGGACTCAGTACGATGGGAATAGCTCACCCTTCAACTAGCTAGGTGTAGTAAATGGTGCAACTCTCCTCTAAAACATTGACCCTGGAAGAGTTTTTGAAGCTGCCAGAAACCAAACCTGCCAGTGAGTTTGTGGATGGACAAATTTTTCAAAAACCGATGCCTCAGGGAAAACACAGTGCTATTCAGGGTGAACTTGTCCCGTTTGTCAATACCGCTCTAAAGCCAACACGCATTGCCCGCGCCTTCCCAGAACTGCGCTGCACGTTTGGTGGTCGCTCCGTGGTTCCAGACGTTGCAGTCATGGCATGGAACCACATTCCCCGCGATCAGAACGGCGAAGTCGCCAATACGTTTGCTGTTGCCCCAGACTGGACAGTTGAAATCCTCTCCCCAGACCAAAGCCAAACCAGAGTCACCAAAAACATCCTCCACTGCCTCAGCCATGGCACGCAAATGGGCTGGCTGATCGACCCTGATGAACAAACGGTCTTTGTCTACCGCCCCAAACAAGAGACGGCCGTTTTTGATCAACCCGAGGATGCCTTACCTGTACCCACCTTTGCTAATGATGTATCCCTCACAGTTCAGGATCTGTTCAACTGGCTTTTAGAGTGAGTTGAAAGAAACCCTTCCCCTCTACCCACCTACCCACTTCTCCCCATGCTTAGCCGCGTTGCCGATTCTATCTACTGGTTAAACCGTTACGTCGAGCGGGCCGAAAACGTAGCCCGCTTTGTGGATGTGAATCTGAACCTGCTGCTAGACGCGCCCCCCGGCATGGAACAGCAGTGGGAGCCGCTGGTCAGAACCACAGGCGACCAGGCCATGTTCAAAGCTCGCTATGGAGATGCCTCGGCAGAGAATATTCTGAAATTTCTCACCTTCGATCGCGAGTATCCCAACTCGATCATTTCGTGCCTCAAGTCGGCGCGGGAAAATGCGCGATCGGTGCGGGAAGTAATTTCGTCGGAAATGTGGGAGCAGGTGAACTCGTTTTACCTGATGGTAAATGAGGCCGCAGACGTGGGGTTGCTGTCGGAGCTGCACAACTTTTTCCCGGAAGTCAAAATGGCCAGCCACCTGTTTGCTGGGGTGATGGATGCCACCATGGCCCACACCGAGGGCTGGCACTTTGGCCAACTGGGGCGACTGCTGGAGCGGGCCGACAAAACCGCCCGCATTCTCGATGTGAAGTACTTTATTTTGCTGCCTTCGGTCACCGATGTCGGTTCGCCGCTGGACGATTTGCAGTGGATTGCCCTGCTAAAGTCGGCCAGCGCCTACGAGATGTACCGCAAGCGCCAGTACCGCATTACCCCCCAGGGGGTGACCGAGTTTTTGATCTTAAATCGGGAGTTTCCGCGATCGATTCAGTTTTGTTTGCTAGAGGCCGAGCGATCGCTGCACTGCATTTCGGGCACCCCGGCGGGTACCTGGCGCACCAACAGCGATCGCGCCCTGGGTCGCCTGCGCTCCGAACTCGACTACCTCACCATCGAAGAAATTACCCAGCGGGGGCTGCACGAGTTTCTCGACGATCTGCAAACTCGGCTCAACACCGTGAGTGAGAAAATTTTTTCAGATTTCTTTGCCCTAGAACCGGTGGCTTAGGGCGATCGGAACCCAGGAGAGATCCCAGGGTTCTTTTAGGGGTTGACCAGGATAATTTTCTAACCGCGAGAAGAACCCTGGGATCTTTTCCTAGCGCACCAGCACCAGCGCCAGGCTGAGCAGTAGTAGCCCCACTATTCCCACCAGGCCGCGATGGTTGCGGAGCCAAAAACTAAGCTGCTGCCCCGGGGAAAGGGACGGCAGCGCCAGATCCTGATTAGCAGTCACCGACCGATAGAGCGTGCAGGTTTCGGCGTGGGGGCGCTGGGGAAAGTTGCAGGTGTCGTCAGCGTCGTAGAGGCAGGTGGCACACAACGGCTGATCGCCCTCGGTGCGGTGCAGCGTCATGCCCGGATGCCCGTGGGCCTTGAGGGTAAGCCGACAGCGGGGACACTGAATAGTGGTGGGTTCGATAGTAGCCTGGCAACGGGGGCACGACAGCATAGCAGCGGGGCCATACATTCAACAACGATGGCCGTATGCTAGCGCAGCCCGCCGCCCGTCAGACGACGAAACAGCCGGTAACCGGACCGCACCCCGTCCAACAATGCATAGGGTATCGGCAGGCCCAGGGGCAGAAACAAGGGGCGATAGATCCACCAGTAGGCGCGCTTCACATCCTGCCAGGCGCGGCAGGGTTGAGCATTTAAGAAATCAGACACATCTACGACCAGGCCGCGCCCCTTGGCCTGCATCACATTGCGGCCATGCACATCGTGGGGAAACAGGCCCCGGCTGCGCACATAGTCGAGGGCCGCATCAATGTCGTAAATCACCTGGGGCGGAATGGCAATGCCCCGATGGAGACAGTCATACAGGGTCACCCCGTGCAGGCGCTTGAGCACCAAAAACGGCGCTTCGCTGACGTAGCACTGCGAAAACGCTGGATGGTTGGCCAGCCGTCGGTAAACCTCAACCTCGGCTTCAATACCGGGGCGACCCGGCGCATACACCTTCACCACCTGTTCGGGGTAGTCGGGGTGCATAAACACAGCTGCGTAATTGCCCGCCCCCAAACAGCGCCAGGGCACTGGCACCCGATGAACCACCACGGGATGGTGAGGGTCAAGGCTTTCGAGGTGCAGCCCTGGCAGCAATTCCTGGCGAACACATTGCACAAGCGCCTGAATCGGATCAAGCATGGGGATAAAGTGAATTCACCAATGAACTTAGCTGTGACGCTAATCTCCAATTTTGCCAAGATAACGGGCTAATGAGGAGTTATTGGTAAAATTCAAGGCGATCGCCTCAAATGGTTAAAGCTAGGCCGAGGGATACCGCCGCACCTGATACTCGCGGGCGTCAATCATGCGGTAAGTAAACTCAACGGCCTGGTCAAACTGGCGCTCAACGGCGTCTAGTTCAGCCTGGGGAATTGACTTCCACTGTTCGCGGGTTTGCCAGCGCACCATAAACACCACTTGGTCGTGTAAATCGGGCGAGATCCACACTTCTTTCGAAATAAAGCCGGGATACTGGCTCAGAGCCGCCGTCCAAATGTCGTTATCCAAGCGAATAAAGGTTTCGCGGTTGTCAGGATCGACCGCAAAGGTGAGCCATTCAATCACCATTAGGAGGCTTCCTCAGTAAGACGCGCAATTTGAGCTTCAAAGTAGGCTTGACGAGTGCCCAGCACTCGCGCCAGCACCAGCCCTTCTCGGTAGGCGGCCAGGGCCGAGGGGACAGAGCCCAACTGTTCGTGCACCTGGCCAAGTTCGTCGTAGGTAGCCATCATGCCGTAGGCGCTGTGGGCCTGTTGTTCTACGAGTAGTAGCTGTTCGTAGAGATAGGTTACATCGGCCCAGCGACCGAGAGTTTTGTACAGCTCAGCCAGGTCATTAATTGTGGTGGCGGCGACCTGGAACTGCTCTTGATCGATGGCATTGATGTAAGCGGCCTGGTACTGGCGTGAGGCGGTATCGAGGTCGCCCACGGTGCGATAGTTGTGGGCAAGCTGGTGTTGCAGAGGAGCGATCTGGGGCCAGCGGCTTTCGTCTGCCTGAAAGAGAGCAAGCTGGCGCTGCTGCAGGGCGATCGCCCCTTCAAAATCTTGTAACTGCTCTAGGTTGTAGGCCTGGCGTTCGAGATAGCGCTGCTCAGCGTCACGCACCAGATCAGTCTGGGCTAGCTCGACTAGTTCGCCGTAGACCTGAGCCGCCTCAGCAAACTTAAACCAGTCAGACTGAAGCTCAGCCAAAATTTCTAGCTGCTGGCGGTGCTCGGCCCCATTGCCCGCCACCAGCGCCGCATCGGCCAAGGCCCGGCGAATGTCGGCGGCGGCCTCGACATTGCCCAGCACAACGTAGGTAACGGCCATGGCCTCTAGGCGATCGCGATCGCCTGGCAGAGCTAGCCCGGCTCGAATTTCGTCGAGCCGCACCGAGTAGAGCTGGAGATCTTGGGTGGCGGTGCGATCGCGCAGCACCTGCCCCACCCGATCAATGGCCGACAGCTCCTGATCAATGCCGAGCAGACGGCGGAGACGAATTTCTCGTCGCCAAACCAGGCGAGCCGCTTCCACCGATCCCGCTTGGTCTAGGGCGCTGGCCTCCAGAGCCAGCTGATCGAGTTCTTGCTCTAGGGCAAGCCGCTCTAGAGGGCTAAGGGGCCGCGTCACCGAGGGCCGGGGCAGCAGCGGGTCGAGGGGGGCATCTTGCAGGGGGTCGGCCAAAAAGGGAAAGCGAATTTCGGGCCGCAGCACCTGGGCCGGGGCCGGGGCCTGATGGCCCAGGGTAAGGGCGATCGCTAAGGAGAGCACGCTGGTGAGCTGCGCCAGCGAGGCAGAAAATTGGCCGGTAGAAAACTGACGGGGCAACGGTCTCTCCTCGATCTGCTCGATCTGCACCCTCATCATAAACGCCGCCCAGGCCCGAATGTGACAACCCCTTAACATCTTCTAGAGGCCCACCATAGAGGTAGCCGCCATCCTGTAACCTGGAGATTCGGTAGCGGTTAAACCGTCCTGCCTAGAGCCATTACCAAACCCTTTGCAAGCCGCGTTTCAGACTATGCACTCCACCGCATCCCCCACTGTTTCGACCCCCCAGCGCACCGTTCGGATCGTGTCTCGCAAAAGCCAGCTGGCGCTGATTCAAACTCACTGGGTGCGGGATGAACTCCAACGGCATTTCCCCGATCTGGGCTTCGAGATTGTCACCATGGAAACTCAGGGCGACAAAGTGCTCGATGTGTCGCTCTCTAAAATTGGCGACAAGGGTCTATTTACCCAAGAGCTCGAAGACACCATGCTGCGCGGCGACAGCGACTTTGCCGTGCACTCCCTCAAAGACTTGCCCACCCGCCTACCCGAGGGGCTGATGCTGGGCTGTGTCACCGAGCGCGAAGACCCCGCCGACGCCCTGGTGGTACACGAAAACCATAAAGACAAAACCCTGGCCACCCTGCCCGAAGGCGCGGTGATTGGCACCTCATCGCTGCGGCGACTGGCTCAGCTGCGCCACCATTACCCCCACCTCACCTTTAAAGACATTCGCGGCAACCTCAACACCCGGCTGCGCAAGCTTGACGAGGGCGGCTACGACGGCATTATTTTGGCAGCGGCGGGGCTGCACCGTATGGATATGAGCGATCGCATCCACGAGCTTCTGCCCCCCGAGATCTCCCTCCACGCTGTGGGCCAGGGGGCGCTGGGCATCGAGTGTCGCACCGGCGATGCCGAGATCCTCCAGTTGCTGAGCGTCTTGTCCCACGGCCCCACCACTGCCCGCTGCCTGGCCGAACGCGCCTTTCTGCGAGAGCTAGAAGGGGGTTGTCAGGTTCCCATCGGCGTCAACACTAGCCTCGATGGTGATACCCTAACCCTCACCGGGCTGGTAGCCAGCCTCGACGGTCAGCGGGTGATCAAAAACACCGTACAAGGCCCCACCGCCGAAGCCGAAGCCCTGGGAGCCCAGCTCGCCGAGCATCTGCGGTCAGAGGGTGCCCAAACCATTTTAGATGAGATCAACGCCACCAACCGGGCCTAGAGCACCTGTATCGGCAGGGGAGTGAGTACTCTGGGGCACGAGTCAGCTAACTGTTCCTGCCCCCCTGGCGTCGGCCATCCTTAGGAAAGGTTGTCATGGTTCTGCCGCCCAGTACTGGCTAGTACTAGGCGGTATTTAGCAGCAAGAGGACGGCAGCTAGAGCGATCGCGGTTTGTCAAGGGGGGACTGTGGCAGTTGGTAACTGGACTAGGGCACCCAGGTAAGGCCGTTTCTGGTGAATTCTCAGCGCTGTCAGCTTTTTGTGCAGCTAAAGAAAATCCTAAAATCTCTAAAAGTAGCCTTCGCATCTGGCCAAAGAGTTAAACCATCAGTCACAATAGGCTCAAGATTGGCTGGGTTCAGCACTGCCCCCGACTTAATCTTCCGTCCCTGCCCAGGCTGGTAATACTGCAATGTCAAATTCTTCCTCCCCTCGGCTGCTGTCCCTAGTGCATCCTGCGGTTCAGGTTTTAGCGTTGGCTCCGTTGGCTCTGGCGACGTTGGCTGCTGAAACGGCCCTAGCAGCCAACCCGATCACCGAGCTTGAAGACAGTCCTAAGGTAGTCATCGACGAAGCCTGGCAAATTATTAATCGAGAGTACGTCGACGGTAGTTTTAACCACACTGACTGGCAGGCAACCCGCCAAGATTTGCTCAGCCGGGAATATACCTCTCAGGAAGCAGCCTACACCGCCCTGCGAGCGGCCCTACGGCGACTCAACGATCCCTACACCCGCTTTCTCTCTCCGGCAGAATATGCCGACCTCACTGAGCAGACCTCTGGTGAGGTATCGGGCATTGGGGTACAGCTAGAGCGCAACAGCCAAACCGGGGCCGTGCTGGTGACTGGTGTAGGGGCTGGGTCTCCGGCGGAAGGGGCGGGGGTTATCGTGGGCGATCGCATTATGCTGGTCGACGGTCAGAGCACCGAGCGTCTCAGTGCCGAGGGCGTACTGCAACAGCTGCGGGGTGCCGAAGGGTCTCAGATAACGCTCACCATTTCTCGTAATGGCGGCGCGCCCCGCACCCTGATTCTCACCCGCGCCCGCATGGATCTGCCCACCGTTGAGTATTCACAAAAGACGGTTGGCGGTCGCCCTATTGGCTACATTCGGCTGATTGAGTTTAACGCCAATGCCGCTACCCAGATGGCTAGTGCCATTCGCACCCTGAGCGATGCTGGAGTCGAAGGGTTTGTGCTCGACCTGCGCGGTAACCCCGGCGGTCTGTTGATGGCCAGCATCGATATCAGCCGCATGTGGCTTCAGCATGGCCCGATTGTGCGCACCCTCGATCGCAGCGGCAAAGATGAGGCTATTTCTGCCAACCGCACTGCCCTGACCAACCTGCCACTCACGGTGCTAGTCGATGGGCGATCGGCCAGCTCTAGCGAAATTTTGACCGGAGCCCTGCGCGACAACAACCGAGCCACCGTAGTTGGCACCACCACCTACGGCAAGGCTCTCGTACAATCGCTCCACGGGCTGACCGATGGCTCTGGTCTCACCGTTACCGTGGCCCACTACTACACCCCCGACGGCACCGACATCAGCACCAAGGGCATTACCCCCGATGTCACCGTTGACCTGAGTGCTCAGCAGCGCCGCGAACTGTTTAGCAACCCGGCCCTACTGGGCACCGAGGCGGATACCCAATACCTCCGTGCCGCTGAGGTGCTAGAGCAAACGATTCTGGCGAGTCAGAATGCACCGACCACGGGGGCTAGTCGCCTGGGTCGGGCAAACTCGGCGCAATAGCTCAGTCGAAGAGAACCGTTAGGTTCATTCCCCTACCGATCAATCCCCAGGGTCTGTTACAGGCATCTGGGGATTGTTTTTGTGGATCGGAGTGACCCAAAGCATTACTTGAAGCTCGGCTACAGCCGCCCAGCATAGGCCGCCATGGGCTCTTGAATAAATCGAATATACAGGTGCTTAAAGGTCGATTTCACGACCCTCGGCATGCCAAAGTCAATGGGCATGAGTTCGGTCGGCAGTTGCCAATCGGCGACCAACACGTCGTCGGGCGCGAGCAGCGGAAACGCCAATTCCTCCCAGGCAGGACATAGCCCCAGCCGCATTGACTGCGCGACCGTGGGCACCACCAGGGGGTCTACCCCAAGCACCGCTACCATCGCGCGATCGAGGGCAAATACGTTGCCAGCCGCTCCCAGCACGCCCAAATCTCTGGGCTCGCCACCACTGGGGCCATTGCCTTCGTGACCAACGATGCCATCGACAATGGTGAGGGCGGGGTCGATCAGCCGGGCCGTTTCGACCAGCATGGTGCCGAAGCGCTGCACATCTTTACCCGCTTCCATATGCCACCAGGCCTTCATTTTGCCGGGTACGCAGCCAAACAAATTTTTGACGCCCAACGTCAGCGTCAGCTGCACATGGGATTTTACCTTGGGTAGGTTGATCACCACGTCGGCCTCCATGGCTTCTTTGGAGAGGCGCAGGTGATCAAAGTCTGGGTTAGCCGTGGAGTAGCGATGGCCGTGGAGTTCGACAATGGGCAGGTCGAGTGCCTGGGCCAGGGGCAGCAGACCATTGGCCTTGGCCACTCCGTAGGCGCTGCCAAAGGCAGGGCTATCGCCGAGAAAGGGCTTGCCGCCAACGGCTTTAACCTGCTGAGCCACGGCATAGACTAGCTCTGGCTCGGTCGTGCAGGCTTTGGTGGGGCGAGAGGCCGTGAGCAGATTGGGCTTGAGCAGCACGCGATCGCCCGGTTTGACAAAGGCCGCCATACCACCCAGGGGCGCTAGCACTTGGGTGAGCGATCGCTCCAGTTCGGGCCTATGGTAAGAGGTGGCACGAACTAGGCTAATGGGAACCACCATGGCACTTTCCTCGGCAACGGGCTAACAATAGATCTGTCTGGAGAATAACGTGGATCGGGGGAAGATTGGGTTGGGGCGATCGCGGATCTAATCTGCCTTACTCGGCCCCGCTCGGCAGGGCAAACCTCCCCCTTGCCCCTTTAGCTATAGGCTTGAACGGACTAAAAGAACTCATACCAAAAGGACTCTCTATGCTCAGCCTGTGGGCGAAAACCAGCGGCACCTGGATTAACGTTGCCACTGTGGTGCTGGGGACCTCCCTGGGGTTGATGCTGCGCAGCCACTTACCCAAGTCAATGCAGCAGATCATTACCCAAGCTGTGGGGCTGATGACGCTGGTCATTGGCGTCTCTATGGCCAGCAGTCTGTCTAACCTCGAGGCTGGCCCCATCGACGGCATTATTTTGGCGCTGCTGGTGATGGCTGCCGGCGGGCTGCTGGGCGAATGGTGGCAGATCGAAAAACGCCTGTCAGTCTTGGGCGATTGGCTCAAAGCACGGGTACGGGGCGGGGGGCGCTTTACCGAGGGCTTTGTGGCGGCAAGCCTGCTGTTTTGCATTGGCCCCATGGCAATTGTGGGCAGCCTCAACAACGGGCTCTCCGGCGACAATGCCCTGCTCACTCTTAAGGCCACCATGGACGGTCTAGCGGCGATCGCGCTCACCGGCACCTACGGCATTGGCGTCGGCTTCTCGGCCCTGAGCCTGTTTGTGGTGCAGGGAGGGCTATCGCTCCTGGCTAGCCTGTCTGGGGCGATCATCCCAGATCCGGTCAATAGCCCCCAAGTATTGCTGATTACTGGCACGGGCGGGCTGATGATTTTGGGCATTGGCCTCAACCTGCTAGATGTGGCCCAAGTGCGCGTGGCCTCGTTTTTACCAGCCCTGCTGCTGAGCCCGGTGGCGATCGCCATTGCCCAACGCCTCTAAGGAGTCTAGTCTTTTTGCTTAAGCAAACAGGCCCCAGATCCAAGCCGCCCAACCGCAAACCACCACCCGACACCCAACACCCAACACCCGACCTCATGCCCTACACCCTAGACCAACTCAACGCCATGGCCGAGGCCGAGTTTGTAGCAGCCATTGGCCCCGCCTTTGAAGACACCCCGGCGATCGCCGCCCAGGTCTGGCCCCAGCGCCCCTTTGCCTCAAGAGCCGATCTGCACCAAAAGATGGTGGCCGTAGTGCAGACCCTCACCGACGACGAAAAGCTGGCCCTGATCAACGCGCACCCCGACCTGGGCGCGCGGGTCGCCATGGCCGAGGCCTCTGTGGCTGAGCAGAGCAAAGCTGGGCTAAACCAGCTCAGCGCTGAAGAATACGATCGGTTTCAGCAGCTCAATCAGCAGTACAAAGCCACCTTTGGCTTCCCGTTTATTTTGGCCGTGGCAGGTCACACCAAAACCTCAATTCTGGAGAACTTTGCCCAGCGACTGCACAATTCGCCCGCCGTTGAGATGGCTACGGCCCTAGGCGAAATTGAGAAAATTGCCCGCCTGCGCCTGGAGGCCTGGATTCCGAACGCCTAGGAGCAATCATCCATGACCCCAGGGTACTAGGCGTATCGGGTGAGGTTAATCCGGTAGCGTTCTTTTTTAGTGACCGCCACATCGCCAATTTCAAGCCGTCCCTTGCCGCGAATCGCCACCAGATCTCCCGTGGCCAGAGGGTGGCTGGGTTGAGTGATCGGTTTCCAGTTCACCCGCACGTCACCGCTGCCAATCAAATCGGCCATTTTGCTGCGCGACATGCCAAACCCCGCTGAGGCCACCGCGTCGAGTCGCAGAGAAGCTTCCACGGTGGTGAGTTCTTTCTTCTGGGGCGGGCGCACCCGCAGCTGATCCCAATCGAGCTGCTGAGTTTTAACCGGGACAGAGCGCACCTGAATCAGCGACTGAGTAAGAAAATCAACGAGTTCTGGCACCGCGATCGCCTGAGCCCCCCGCTCACCGAGCACAATAATATCGCCCACCTTGCCCCGCTCTAGGCCAGTGCCCAACAGCGCCCCTAAAAAATCGCCGTGGTTGGCGGGGTCAAACATAAAGTTGCCCCCCACCGTCAGCAGCGCCAGAGGAATCTGGCTGGGGTCTAAAGGAATGTCGGTACGGGCGATCGCCAATCGCTGCCGCTCCGCCTGGGGATAGCCGCCCCAGGCCAGACTGTGCACATCGGTCAACCGCTGCAACAGAGCCGTGGCCTCCATCTGCTCTGGGGGCGTTAGAAAATCGGTAACCACAATCTCCCAGGTTTTAATCGCCTGGTCGGCTTGGTCTAACACTCGGGCCAAGCAGTCACGGTTTTCCACCGCTTTCAGCAGGTCATCCTTGGGCAGCATAGGCAGCAATAGGTAAGAGAGAAAAGAGCCATCAAAGGGGCAAACCAATGCGGGCACTGATCTTAGCTTACTGGGTTGGGCTAGGCTGCGGTAGAACCGAGCGACGTAGAGCCGAGCGACTTATCCCAAATCCTATCTGTATACCCCCGATTTGTAGGGGGCATTGCAATGCAATGCCCCTACGAGGTATCGGTTTCAAATCGGGGTTTTGTGGATCGGATTCGGTATTCAAAGCCTAGCCAACGCTATTGAGCCTGTCACAATCAGCTGGGTCAAGCTCCTAGTTCACCAGGGGTTCACTCACCTCCTTACGCTTGGCATAGATGCTCTTGAGGTGGCGCTTCACGGTGTTGACCGTGATGTAAAGCTCCTTGGCAATTTCGTCGTAGGTGCGGTTGGCCCGCCTTAGCATCCACACCGCCCGCTCTCGGGGAGTCAGATTATACTGCACCGCCTCTAGCAACGCAGAGCTATGGGCCGAGCGAGTTTTATTTTCTAGAGAAACCAACAGATAAGTATCCGGCGTTGTCGGCAAATCGAGCCACTGGATGCGAACTCGAATCTGATGGCCCGAACGAGATGTGACCTCTTGGGTGAGCACTAAGAGAACCTCAGGGTAAAACTCGCGACTCTCTTGAAGGTGCTGGCTCATAGTTTTGAGACAGGCAGGTAGCGCATCGGGGCGATCGCTCTCACCCAGGTCGCGGCAGAGGGCTCGGCCCTTTTGGTTACTGTGCACACAGGTGCCATCGTTAGACAGCACCAGAATGCCGTCCACAAACCCTTCAAGCACAGCACTGAGCAGCGGTAGGTTAGCGATCTCTTGGGTAGGGGCAACAGCAGAAGTCTGAGAAAGGGTAGAGGATGAACTCATAGTGACCATGGGCTTCCTGAGTTAAGACACAACAGAGTTAGGGGAGTCATCCGGAAACACAGCTAAGAATGTCGCGTTCTGATGAACCGAGGTTCTGTTGAACCAGGGCAATCATGAACTTGCGATAAAGAGAACCTCACTCTGAAAGCAGGGATCTCCGCACAGAAAAGCCACTTTTCTAAGTGGCTACTCAAACAACTAGCGAGGTCACAGTTGACACCATGACTGCCGCTGCGGTAATCAATTACAAGTTCAGGGCCTGGTCAACTGCCTTAGCTAAGGGAGCCAGTCGGACTTGTCCAAGTTTCAACTCAGCGCGATAGACGGTTGAAAAAACCAAAGCTTGTCTATATTGTTAGGGGCGTTCTATCGGGCCAGAGGCCACGGCGGCAAGTGATGACACGGCCTACCCTACGACTGTTGCAGTATTTACGCGGAAGCATGGTCGCTGCAGCGATCGCCCTACCGCTCTTGTCTCCCCCCTTTCGCCCCCTAGCGAGCTATGCCCAGGCCGCTGCCCCCACCGACGGAGCCGCCGCCGCTGAAGCTGCCCTTAACCAGGGGTTAGCCCTAATTCAGCAAGGACAAATTGAGCCCGCCTTGGCCCAGTTCCAACAGGCCGCTGCCCTTGACCCCAGCCTCGCCGCCGCCCACTACAACATGGGTCTGGCCCTGCGCCAAAAGGGGCAGTTGCAAGAGGCAGCCTCTGCGTTCTGGGCTGCGGTTCGCGCCGACCCCCAGTTCGCTCTGGCCTACGCCAACCTCGGCGGTGCCCTGATCGAAGGCAACAACCTCGATCAGGCCGAAGCCTATCTCCAGCGGGCGATCGCCATTGAGCCGACCCTGGGCAATGCCCACTACAACCTGGGCCTGGTCTACCAATCCCAAGGGCGATTTCCTGAAGCTTTAGCCGCTTTTGACCGAGCCGGGCAGTACAGCCCCAGGGCTCCAGAGTCGTTTTTACAGCGGGGCATTATTTACTTGCAGACCGAGCAAAACGCCGAGGCCGAAGCTGTTTTGCATCAAGCCCTGGCCCTTAACCCTCGTTACGCCCAGGCCCACTACAACCTGGGCATTGCCCGTTTTAACCAGGGGCAAACCGAAACCGCCCTGGAGTCATTTCGCCTGGCCACGCAAATTAACGGTAGTTATGCCGACGCTTACTACAGTGCCGGACTGGCCTTTGTGCAACTGGGGCGTTACGACGAAGCTCGCACGGTGCTGGAGTACGCTAAGAATCTCTACATCACCATGGGCAACCCCACCTGGGCCGCCAGAGCCCAGAGCCATCTGAACCAGCTGCCAGAAGGCTAATGCAACTTTTGGAAGACGTTCTTAATGGTGGGCAGTGCCTACTACAGTAGCCACAGTCGCCGGATAAAACGGGGATCTTTCTAGGAATTTCTTAAGCTCTAACAGTGAATCCTCGCGGGTCGATTTTGGCCAGTTCGTAGCCAAACCCTACCAAAATTTTAGCTTCCGGGAGGCGTAGAGGCACATCTTCAGCAAGATCAGCCCTTCTCTGACATGGGCAATGTTGGAGCTGCCGTAGGTGCGCGGCTGATACCGAATGGGCACTTCTACAATGTGCAGATGGAGCTTAGCCGCCCCAAACAAGAGGTCAAAGTCGCCAAAGGGGTCAAAGTCACCAAAATAGCTGCGTCCGGCTGCCAGGCGATCGTAGTCGCGCCGCCACAGCACTTTAGTGCCGCAGAGCGTGTCTTTGAGAGGCTGCTCGAGCAAAAACGAAAACAGCAGAGCAAATGTTTTGTTGGCCAGCGTATTTAGCCAGGGCATAGCCATTTTCGAGCGGGGATACACCAGGCGAGACCCATTGGCAAACTCGCCCCGCCCCGAAGCCAGCACCTCCACAAAATGGGGTAAATCTTCGGGGGGCACCGTTAAGTCGGCATCGAGAATCATCAGCAGGTCGCCGCTGGCTTTGTCGAACCCCAGCCGCACCGCGTCGGCCTTACCCCGTCCGGTCTGCTGAAAGGCTTTGAGGGTGAACGGCCCTCGATAGGTTTGCACCAGAGTCTGAATGGTCTCCCAGGTCTGGTCGTGGGAGTGGCCCTCGACAAAAATCACCTCGGTATGGGCACCTAACGGAGGCAAGCGATCCACGGCGGCGGCAATATTGCCGGCCTCATTGCGGGCGGGAATGATCACAGAACAGGTAGGGGCATTGGGGCTGGCCAACGCCTGTGGCTCAGGGCGAGCCACAATAAAGGTAGTCAGGCACAGGTGCTTGACTAGGGGCAAGGGGGCCAACCAGCGGTTGACAAAACCCGCTATTCCAGGCAGATATTTGGGCCACAAAAACCGACTGCCCCGTTTCAACGGGCGGTAACCCGTGACCGTAAGCAGATTGGCTACGTCATCCATACCCAGCCAGTTTTGGGGCGGCTGGGGACGACGCTGACCAATCGCCTCGGCCAAGCCCAGCAGCGGCTCCCACAGATGGTTGTGGAACGTGAGAATGAGTCGGGTGTGGGGCTGACAAAAGGGCTGAAGCCGCTGGAGGACCGCCTGGATATCGCCCAGATAACCCAACACCCCCGACAGGACAATGTAGTCAAACTGGCGATGCTCGGAGGCTAGCTGCGCCGGATCGAGGGTTTCGGCATCGAGTGCGTAAATGCAGAGGTGGGGGTATTTTTGGCGGGCGATCGCCGCCACCGCCGGGGCAAAGTCAATGCCCACTCCCACCGCTGGAGCCGTAGCGTGAAGCAGGTCACCGACTCCGCAGCCCACCTCTAGCACACGGCTACCAGCAGGAATAATAAATTGATGAAGCCGAGCCAGATCACGGTAGTAGTAGCGGTTGCGACGACTCCAGTGGTCTAGCTCGGGAGCAATGTGGTCAAAATAGGCCCGAATATCTTGCTTGAAGTCTTGCTTGGGGGCCTCAAGCAGATCAGTCCTATGGGCTTGAATCACGAACGTCTTGATAGTCTTTCTAGAACCTACGCAGCGTCTTCCCGCTCAATGTAAAGGAATAAAAAGGCCATCGCAACGGCGGGAAACACAAGGCCCACTAGGGGAACCAAAATAGAGGGTAAAAAGGCAGCTGGCATAGGGGTTTCTACCTCAATAGCAACATCACAGCGTTGAGCATAAGACTACTGCGAATTGGCACTCTATATGTCTGTTTCGTTACAAACTTTCTCACTCGCGTCTAGGCCTTGCTCCGGCGGGATCCGAGCGTGCCACCAGGCCTGGGTATCGCGATCGAGCTTGGCGGTGTAAAGCGTAGTGACAAACGACTGGGCACCGTAGCCCTGGCCGATAATTTCGACGCAATACGAGGGCGACTTGCGGGTAGCCATATCGGGTACAAATCGCTTGCCTACCCGCCGCCAACTCGGCTCTTTGCCTCGCCACTGAATGCGGCAGCAGGGCCAGGGCAACTGCTCACGGTCAAACAGGCGGCAGCAGGGGCCTACTACCCGATAAGTAAGGTGCGCTCCTGGGCTTTGAAAAATATGGCCCGTTGGCCAAGGGTGCTCTGAGGAGGGGGGCAAGGGCGGTATCATAACAGCAGGTAATCAGCGACCAGTGCTGACGTAGTCTACGAGATTTTTTATGGCTGAGCCAATTACCCCTGCGGTGAGCGATCGCATCTGCAAACACATGAACGACGACCACGCCGAAGCAGTGCTGCTTTACGCCACTGCCTACGGTAACCAACCCACAGCCACAGCGGCCCAGATGGAAGCCGTTGACCCCGAAGGCATGACCCTGGCAGTCACAGTAGACGGTGCCCCGACAACCGTACGCGTGTCCTTCGACCACACTTTAGAAGGCGCAGAAGACGCTCACCACACCCTGGTAGCTATGCTCAAGCAGGCCAAAGCCAAGGTTTGAGCTAAGGTCTAGGCCCATATCTATTCCTGCCATGAGCGTTTCCATTGAATTTTTGCCCGACGGCGTCACGGTCGAGGCCGAAGTGGGAGAACCCCTGCTAGCCGTGGCCGATCGCGCCGGGGTAATGATTCCGACCGGCTGTCTGATGGGGTCTTGCCACGCCTGTGAAGTCGAGATTGAGGGCACCGCAGACCCCATCTGTGCCTGCATCACAGCAGTACCTCCCGGTCAACAAAAGCTGGTGATTAACCTGTACGTTGACCCCACCTGGTAAACGAGATAATGGGCATAATTGCCGATCGGGGGAGGCTGACTAATCTGCCTTCTGTCTGAACTACCCAGCAGATGGTCGGTTCTCAGCACCATCGGTAGACCAGCCTACCTGCGCCAGAAAAATAGCGCCCTTGGGGGCAACGCCAGACATTGGAGCCAAGAGCCGCGATTGCCCACTTCGCTGGTGATCGCGTAGGCAATTTCCATAGAAATTTAGGTTAAGGCTAGGGCTAGCCCAGGCCGCTCAGCGATTTGGCTCACACCGTTGGGGCGATCGCCGCCCCAAGAAACTGGGCAAATACTCAGGCGGTTATCAAAGCCCCACACAAACACAAGAAAATACATGGGGTATCTGCGTATTTCCCCTTAAAAGAGGGGGCTATAGCGGAGCTTACCCTGCGAAAGGCCAGTTCAACCTCCGTCTATTCGCGGTTTAGCCCTCCAACTGTTAATGAGACTATAGCTCCATCGGCCAAAGTCGCAGTTTATAGCTCAACAAGGGCTATGAAGTCTCTCTCACGACCTGCTGTCATCGAGCCCGCTTTTCCGGATCGACCTAGCCAGCTCAATAACTGCCACAGGTAGGATTGGGCCATTTCAGCAGAGGTGGGAGTCTAAAGTATGTTCCCTGCTAAACCACAGGAATACGGCCCTTTTTCGCCCCTCCCGTGGAACTGATATGACGGTTTATGAGCACACTACCGAGACGACCCCATGCACATCCACCGACAACAGCAGATCCAGGTTTGCACGCTTCCTGCCCAGGCTCAGGGTGCATTATCTAAGGCCTCAACGATTTCTGCGATCGCACCGTCAACCCCAATAGCTGAATCAGCCCTCCTTTCGACTGCTGACCATAGCCTCAACCGTTTGGCCGTAGCGGCGGTTAAAGAGCAACAATATTCCCAAGCTTTACAGTTACTCAATCAGCTAATCGAGCGTCACCCTCACCAAGCTACCCACTACAGCAACCGAGGGTTAGTCTACCTGCATTTAGACCAGCCCAAAGCGGCTCTTGCTGACTGCGATCGGGCCGTGGCCTTAGAGCCAGACCTCGATCAAGCCTACAACAATCGAGCAATGTGTCACGCTACCCTAGGTCATCTCGCTGCGGCTCTCGATGATTACGAGCGAGCTATCGATCTCAACCCTTTCAACAGCCGGGCACGCATTAACCTAGGGGCCACCCTGCGGCAAACCGGCGACCTAAACCGCGCTCTAGATTGCTTCGATGAAGCGCTAATGTTTCACCAACTGCCAGAGTTTATCTATGCCGAACGCGGCCGCACGTACCATGTGCGCGGTGATTGGAACTGTGCCTTGGCCGACTATCGCCGTGCCCTAGCGGCGGCGGCTAGCCAGTCGCCCAGTCATCAGGTGCAAGCCCTGGGGCAACGGGTTCAACAGTGGGTAGCAGAGTTATTGCCACAGCAGAGCTACACCTGATTGGCTCGCTCAGCTCGGCCATGGTTGAAAACTTACCGCAAATGACTCAGGCGACGGCTGGAAACCTTTTCCCCTAATGGTGGGCAGTGCCCACCCTTGTATCTTTAGAGGTGTGTGGCAGACCGTCCCACCCTAGGTTGTCCAAAACCGAACGTAGCATGGGTCGCTGCACACCTCTGAAGTTAACTCGCAAAATCGCCAGGAGCTTAGACTCCGTATCGAGCAAGGACGAGTGATGTCAGATTAACCTCCTACACGGGTGGATACAACCATGACTGAACTATCACAAGCGCATCAATGGGTTGGCATTGACGTATCCAAGCGCACCTTAGATGTGTACGTCCGTCCACTTGGATTAAGCGTTCAGGTGGCCAACAGTGACTCTGGTTTAAGAGAGTTGCTACAGGCGTTAACGGCGTTTCGTCGCGAGACGAGTCTGATTGTGCTGGAAGCGACCGGGGGCTATCAAGCCCTGGCGGCGCGAACGTTGATGGCGGAGGGCTGGCCCGCCGTTGTGGTGAATCCACGTCAAGTGCGTGATTTTGCCCGGGCCACGGGGCGCATGGCTAAAACAGACAAAATTGATGCCGAGGTGTTGGCTCACTTTGCCGATGCCATCCGTCCAGAGGTACGGGCGATGGCGAGTGAGGCCAGTCAACACCTTCAAGACCTCGTCACGCGACGGCAGCAACTCGTCGAGATGATGAGTGCCGAAAAAGCCCGGCAACGCTCAGCACGAGCCAGGACGGGTCAGAGCATTGAGCAGCATATTGACTGGCTCAAGCAACAGATCCAAGACCTCGATACCCAGATTGAGCAGCTCATCGCCCAGAGCGATCAGTGGCAGCGCACCCGCGAGATCCTCACCAGTGTGCCGGGTATTGGGGCTGTGACGACGGGGCTCCTCTTGGCCTCACTCCCCGAGTTAGGACAGATCTCAGCGAAGCGCCTAGCCAGCTTGTGTGGCCTCGCCCCGTTCAACCGCGATAGCGGCCAGATGCGGGGTAAGCGGATGATTAGCGGCGGTCGAGCCACCGTGCGCACAGGCCTCTACATGGCCGCGTTAGTCGCCACTCGCCATAATCCGGTCATTCGCGATTACTACCAGCGCCTGCTGCAGCGGGGAAAACTCAAAAAGGTTGCCCTGGTGGCCTGCATGCACAAACTGGTGATTATTCTCAATGCCATGGTAGAACATGACACCCTCTGGCAGGCTCCGGCTTGCTCCCTGCCCGCCGCCACATAAGGAACAGCAAGACTCTGTCTGATGCAGGCAGGGCTCCTGGCTTGATTTCCGCTGCCATCCCGCCGAGGCTAATCGCATAGCAGGATGAGCTTGACAAAGAAGATAATCGCTACGGTCGCTTTGAGAAACGGTTTCCTCAATGGTGGGCAGTGCCCACCCTACGGTCGCTACAGTCACCGGACAAACCGGAGGTCTTCTTTTCTAGAGATCTCCAAACTAACTTAATCAATAGAAATGCTCTGAGGGCCACCGTTGCGGGCGCTAGCACGGCTAGCAGCAGTCTCTGAGACGGTGGGGGTAGCACCCTGCTGGCTCAGCCAGCTTTGAACGGGGTCATCGGACAGGCTAAGCCGCAGCAGGCCAGAGGCCAAACCACCCAAAAATGCCGCCGGATGAGCCGTCAGTTCTTGCACAAAGGGGGTCAGTTCATCTAAAAACATAGGTCACGTCAAGCTCTAGCAACAACGTGATCGTAACCTGAAACGCTAGAGAACAGGCATCTATCGACTGCCTGAAATGCTACCTGGAGGCCTCACATTTGACCTATAGATGGGCGATAAACAAGCGGGATTGGTTCACAGATCTCGTTTAGACAAGGCTTCTTCAACCAACCCCCACCTTACCGACCGATCGCTTTGACCATCAAAATACCGCCAAAGTACAAAAACAGCACCGCCCCTGCCAGGAGGCTCTGGGTTACGGGGTCAGTAGAGGGGGTCAGCACCGCTCCCAGCACCGCCGCCCCCAGCAGCACGTAGCGCCAGCCCTTGAGCATTTGCTCAGAGTTGACAATACCCAGCAACCCTAGCAACAACTGCAAGATGGGAATTTGAAAGGCCAGGCCGGTACTAAACAACAGCAGCAGCACAAACTCAAAATAGCGATCGATAGACCACAGCTGCTCGACGACGTCGGCACCGTAGCTAATGAAAAAGTTGAGTGCCGCCGGAATCAGGGCCACGTAGGCAAACAACAGTCCAGCAAAAAACAGCACACTTGAGCCCAGCACCAGCGGCCCCACCAGCCGTCGTTCGCGCCGAGTTAGCCCCGGTAGCACAAACATCACTACCTGGTAGAGGATGAACGGACTCGCTGCCACTAGGCCGCTGTAGCCCGCCACCTTAAAGGAGACAAAAAAGTATTCTCCCGGTGAGAGCTGCAAGAATTTGACGCCTTGGGCGGGCACCTCTAGCAGGCTAACAATGGGCTTTACTTGCCAAAAGCAAGCCACAATGGCCAGCACCACGGCAATCAGGCTGTAAAAGATGCGTAGCCGTAGTTCTTCCAAATGGTCGAACAGGGACATTTCCACATCGTAGGGCACATCATCGAGGTCAACTGCCGGGTTAGCAGCGGCACCGATGGGGTTGGCCGTCTGGGAATCGGCGGTCTCAAGCTCGGTGGGCGGTGTCATAGGTCGGGCAGCAGGGCAGTAGTTGTGCAGCTTCTATTGTAAGCCTATGGTTCAAGGCCAGGGGCTAGGGAGACTGAAGGTTATCCGCTCCAGAATTGGGCGTTAGGGTGAGGGTTCTGACGACCCCAGAGCTGCCCAGCGTAACAGCGCGATCGCCATTCACCGAAAGCTCTACACCACCAGCATTGCCGGTTCGAAACACCACACTGGTTTGAGCTGTCCAGGTATCCTCAAAGCCGCTCTCCGCAATACCTTCATAAACAGTTTGACCGTCGGCCACCACGCTCAACCAGGCGCGCTCGTTCAGGCTGGCACTCACCACCACCGGGGCTTCTAGAGGAGCACTGGCCTCAGCCTCGGGGGGATCTAGCGGCGCTGCATCGGTATCGGTATCGGTATCGGCACTGGCGTCGGTCGGTTCGACCACAGTTTCTGCCCCATCATTGTTGCCAGTAGCCTGAGACGGTGCATTACTGCGGCCCACTAAGCCCCATAGCCCAAGCCCAAGCACCACAGCCAAAGCGGCTAGCCCCAACCCCCATGGCAGAGATAGATTGCGAGACGAACCTACCGCTGGGGTAGGCGGATCTGGCTCCAGTACTTTAGTGCTGTGGCGGGGCTTAGGCTCAACGGCTCCGTTGGCGTCAGCGGTCGTCAACAATTCAGGGGTAGGCAACACATCTACCGGGGTAACCCGAAACTCTTGGGAGATGGTTTGACCATCTAGCCCCAAGGCCTCAGCATACCGACGAATAAACCCCTGAATAAAGACAGGCTCAGGCAGATCCCCATCAATGCCTGCCTCAAGGGCGTGCAGCAACGCCGGACGAATAAAAATTTGGTTAGCCAGTACCTCCAGGGATAGCCCCTGTTCTTGGCGCACCTGGCGCAGGTAGGCCCCAATAGTCTGAAGCTGCTCGATTTGAGTAGGCGCTAACTTAGCCACGGCACCTCTTGAACTACGCGATGGGCGATGAACCCGAACGAAGCTATTTTAATGGGAAATGGCCTTCCCCGTTAAAACACCTGATTCCACGCGTAGACGTCATACTCGGTCCAGATGCCATTTTGCCAATAGGGGTCACCCTCGACCAGTTCCCGCACCGCCGCTTCACTGTCGGCCTCGTAAATGCCAAACACCTTAGTGTTGTCAGTGGTTGGGCCAAGCGCCACCAGCACACCGCTGTCTTTCTGCTGCTGCAACCCGTGCAGATGGGCCTCCCGATAAGGGGCGCGTTTATCCAACACGTTTTCGCAGTAGCTCCCCCACATCACATACTTAGCCATGCTTACCCCCCTTAAAGTTTATTGATGATGGTATCAGATCAGTAATCTTCTATACAAAAATCAGTTTTTCTAAAGCGAAGTCAGGGCAGGTGAAACCCAGTTGCAAAAGTGTCACGGCTTTCACGCAAATAGCAGCCTATTTTAGTCACCATTAAAGTCAGAGAATTTCAGTAAAACCACCCAATTCTAGCGAGCAAAACCCAGGTAATTCCAGAGCTTAAACTCAATCTCAGCAAGGGTTTCCGGAATTTCTATCTCACCTGATGTAGCTGTCCTTCACAGGAGCTTTAGTTGAAATTAGCGGGACTTTGCTGATGCTTCACCTGATTCCCAGGGGAATTCTTTAGGTTAAGCAAAAGGCTCCACCAAGGTCTGTTGTTGACTCTATGTTTTTGTTGTCAAGGATTGAGTACTTATGCCAAGTCCAGCTCAAGCCTTGACCGTTTCTCAGACAGCCGCAATTGTTGGACTGGCGAGAGGTTTAACCATGAACGTCATTATGTCTACTATTGGTCAAGGGCTACACGCTGCAGGCCAGACCCTTCACCTAGATCTGTTTCGTCCGTTGCGCCAGTGGGTCAGTCACCTGCGAGTTGAGACTCCCCGCCGTGCCCGCAAGGTAGCGGAGTTGATCCCCGCGCAGTGCCCCTTTGAGCGCGATGTCGTACTTTTTGGGCGCTCCGTGGCTCACATTCCGCCCCTGTGTAAGCTCAACCCCCTCTACGATGAGCTGGTTGAGCTGCGGTTTCGGGCACTGTGTTACCTAGCCGACGAGTGCGGCGAAGATATTTCGGCCTACATTTAGCCTGTTAGCTCATCAGCCGGGTTTTTGCGGGGATCTGTAGTCTTTAGGCTGCGATCGCCGTAGAAATCCGGTTTTTTCGTGTTGCTGCATCAAAGCATGAATTTGGGTAGGGGCAAACGGCCATTTGCCCCTGTGAGAGGTTGCTCAGGCGTGGGCGAGGTTCCGGTTTACTATAGATAGCCGGGCAACGCATTTTAGCCCCTGCACCCGCCATGCTGTCTGACAAACCGCCCATTAACCAAGAGGACGAGGTAACTCTGCGTCACCACTGCTGGATGCAGCGGGCGATCGCACTGGCAGACCTAGCGGGCGAGGCTGGAGACGTGCCGGTGGGGGCGGTGGTGGTTGGCCCTGGCGACGTAGTGCTGGCCGAAGCGGGCAACCGACGCGAGCAAGATCAAGACCCCACCGCCCATGCCGAAGTGCTGGCCCTACGGCAGGCGGCCCGCCAGTTGGGCAACTGGCATCTCAATGAGTGCACCCTCTACGTCACCCTTGAGCCCTGCCCCATGTGTGCTGGGGCCATTATTTTGAGCCGCTTGGGATTGCTGGTATACGGGACCCCCGACCCGAAATCGGGAGCCGTGCGATCGGTGCTAAACCTGCCCGACGGCCCCAGTTCAAACCACCGGTTAGCGGTGGTGACCGGCATTCTGGCCGAACCCTGTCGGCAGCAGCTTCAGCAGTGGTTTCAGCGCCGTCGCCAGGAGCATCGGCGCAGGCAGTCTACACCATGACACCCCCTGAACTGTCCTGCAATCAGTCTGCGGCGTCGAGCAGTCGCTATAGGGTAGTGCCATAGACCAGGTTGAGACCCCAAATGTTTCCTGCTGTAGGCTGAATGGCAACCAGCGACGGGCATACTGAGGAGACCTGGTGTTGGCACTATAGGGTTAGCTCACCATGGCTCCTGCATTACGCCTTCCTATGAATTTTTCTAAGTTGCCTGAACCGTCTACCGATGTTCCTAAAGGGGGGGCGATCGCCCTTCCACCGCAGTCTCGTTGCTCTCCGGTGCTGACCCCGTTAGCCTATTTTCTAGGCCAACACCTGGTAATCCCCGCCTACTTTGGCCCGATTGCCATTGCCGGCCAGGCGTACCTGCCGACCAGCGGCCCCGTGATTTTGGCTCCCACCCACCGAGCCCGGTGGGATTCCATTTTGCTGCCGTTTGCCGCCGGACGTTTGGTAACTGGTCGAGATTTGCGCTTTATGGTCACCGCCGATGAGGTCAAGGGGGTGCAGGGGTGGTTTATTCGGCGGTTAGGCGGGTTTGCAGTCAATGTGCGACGGCCCACGGTGGCTAGCCTCCGCCACGGCATTGAGCTATTGCTAGAGGGCGAAATGCTGGTGATCTACCCCGAGGGGGGAATTCGCCGCGACGATCGCATCCATGGGCTAAAGCCAGGACTCGCCCGCCTGGCAGTGCAGGCAGAAGCCACCCGCCCAGGGCTAGGGGTGCAGGTGCTGCCGGTCGATATTTACTACGGTGAAGCCTTCCCCCACTGGCGCTGCCCAGTGCAGATTCAGATTGGCTCACCGCTGGCGGTGCACAGTTATCTCAATGGGGAAGATTCTCCTGAGGCCCTCAAGACCGGGGCGAAGCAGTTGACGGCCGATCTGCAAGCCCAGCTAGAAACCATGGTCGGCGATCGCAAAGCAAAAGCGGCGGCGGCTGAACCCATGCTTCCCCAGCCATAGCTTTTCTAGGCACAACTGAACTGAGAACTACAGGACAATCGACCTGAGCCGTGGTTTATTAGAGGCATTGGCCCCTAGCTCAGGATGCTCTATGTTTGATCACCTCTTCGTCGCCAATCCACTGACTGCCCTGCACCCCGACCCGCTGCGGCCCCTGAAGGGAGTCATTGTCGGGGCCGGACAGGTTGGCCTTGCCTGCGCCTACGCCTTAATGATTCAAAATGTGCTGGATGAGCTGGTGCTGGTTGATATCAACCAGGAAAAGTTGATCGGCGAGGTGATGGATTTAGAGCAGGGCATGTCCTTCGTCGAGCCTACGGCGATCAAGGCGGGCACTATGGCCGATGCCACTGGGGCCGATGTAGTGGTCATTACCGCTGGGGCTCCCCAAAAAGAGGGAGAAACTCGACTAGATTTAGTGCAAAAAAACGTCGAAATTTTCAAAAAACTGATTCCCGATATTGTCACCCACTGCCCCCAGGCGATTTTGCTGGTGGTGGCCAACCCCGTCGATGTGCTCACCTACGCGGCTTGGAAGCTGTCGGGGCTGCCCAAGTCCCGAGTTTTTGGCTCGGGCACCGTGCTCGATACGGGGCGATTTCGGTATTTGCTCTCTCGCCGCTTAGATGTGGACCCTCGCAGTTTGCACGCCTACATCATTGGGGAGCATGGCGACAGTGAGGTGCCCTTTTGGAGCCACGCCAACGTCTGTGGTACCCCCATTTACTACGACGGCATGCCCGCCGATGAGCGCGCCGCCATGGATGATATTTTTCAGCAGACCAAAAACGCGGCCTACGAGATCATTCGGCGAAAGGGCTATACGAATTACGCGGTAGGGTTGGCGGTAACGCAAATTGTGCAGTCAATCATGCGCGACCAAAACCGGGTAATGACGGTTAGCTGCATCGCCGACGAGATTTTTGGGGTGCAAGATGTGTGCCTGAGCGTACCGGCAGTGGTAGGCCGCATGGGGATCAGCCGTCGGTTAAACCTCACCCTCAGCACCCACGAAGAAGGACTGCTGCGCCATTCGGCCCAGACCCTACGGGATGTGATCGACCACATTAGGTTCTAGGGGCTGATGCCAACCGGGGGCAGATTTAGTCGGCACTCTCACTAGGCCACAGCAACCTTACCGCCAACAGGGCAAACCCCACGGCGGCTACCGCTTTGACCAAGCGTTCTGGCAGCACCTGGGCGGTGCCTTCGCCGATGATTACCCCCAGTAGACTAGCCAGCAGCAGGGCGGCAGCGGTGCCAAAGAACACGGCCCGGGGAGAGGCTGAGCTACCCCCTAGGGCGATCGCGGCAAGCTGACTTTTATCCCCCAATTCTGAGATAAAAACGGCGGTAAAGCTGAGGGCGAGGAGGTTCCAGTCCATGGGGAGATGGGGTGATGGGTCTAGAGGTGAACAATATCCCAGAGGAGCCAGACGGTGATGCCGAGCAGCATGGCTCCAGCGGCGGTGTCTAGGGTGGCAGGGGATACGCGGCGAGCCAGCCACTGACCGAGCAGTACGCCGATTAGGCTGGTGGTGACCAGGGCCGTACCAGCTCCTAGAAAGACCACCCAGGGAGACTGGGATTGAGCGCTGATTAAGAGCGTGGTGACCTGGGTCTTGTCGCCGAGCTCAGCCAAAAAAATGGTGACGAACGTAGAGCCAAACACCCGCCAAAAGGCGGCTCGGCTGACCGAGGGGGCAGGCTTGGCTTCGGTGGTAGCAGGAGGCTGAGGAATAGGACTAGCAATAGACACGACAGAATCAGCAGATAGGTCAGTTAAACAGTCCCCACGGCCAAACCAGCAACAGCGCCAAGGCCGCTATATACAGCTAGGGATTTCATAATGCTTTCATTATCTGCAAGAGCAGGCGCGATCGCAACCCTCCTCCCTTTAGGGGATGACAAAGCCCATCTTAGGCTTCAAGTCCTACAGCTTGATTGAACCGATCCATCTCTGGGCTCTCGTCGCCATAGATGTCGGCGATGTGCTCTTGGCAGCAGTCAATGGCGAAGTCGTCGAGGTCGTCGGCCTCAATGGCAAACATGGTCTCAAAGGTGTCGAAGGTAACCCGGCAAAAGCTGGGCCGGTCGGGGTAGATGGTGCAGAGGCGATCGCCTGGGTTGTAGTGAATGCACCAACCGTCGTCACCCACCATACTGAGGTAAAGCGCCAACTGGTCGGGGTTGAGGTATGACTCTAGATCGGGGCGCTCGTCGGGGGCTAAAAAGCAGCAGGCCCCGCAGGACTTAACACATTGCCAGGTTGCCATTGATTCTCCTCTGGCCATCTGAGGCCCATGGTTGAGGGCAGCGGGTGCTGCCTTAGAATTTTGTTAAGTTATCTAAAATGGACAACCCGTTAGCAGGTAAAATAAGCTCCGAAAGCAAGCATCATTTTAGTCCAGTCGCCTTGTGTTGGGAGGTTTCATGAGCTTTCTGAGTAGTTTTTTGAGCAATATTAACTTTGAACTCATTGCCCAGTTGACCATGCTTGGCATGATCGTCATTGCTGGCCCGGTGATCGTGTTTCTGCTGTTTTTGCGCGGCGGCGACCTCTAGGGGCAGCCGTCTCAGGCCACAATTTCATTTTCAAGCCATGCAGCGTCTGGGCACCTTCGGGTTAACCCAGGCGCTGTTTTAGTATAAATTCTGCGATCGCTAAATCCATCGGCGTTGTGACTTTGAGGTTGGTTTCTTCACCGGGCACTACCTGCACGGGCAGGTCGCACTTTTCGAACAGGGCAGCATCATCAGTGACGGCCCAGCCGTGATCCAGCCCCTGCTGATGGCACTGCTTGAGCATCGCAACATCAAATCCCTGGGGGGTTTGGGCCGCCCAGAGATTTTCGCGGTCGGGGGTGGCGGTGATCTGCCGATCGCGATCGACGACTTTGATCGTGTCTTTAACCGGCACCGCCGCCACCAGCCCAGGGCCAGTGGCCAAGGCCGCCGCACAGCGATCAAACAGGTCTGGAGTCGCCAGACAGCGCGCCCCATCGTGGATCAGCACATGGGTGGCTTCGGCAGGCAGGTGTTGCAGGCCGTTATAGACCGATTCTTGCCGACTGGTGCCCCCCAGGATCATCACCACAGGCTTAGGTAGATCTAAAGCAGTGACCAGGGATTCTAGGGCAGGGCGATCGCCCGGTTGGCAGACTAGCCCAATCCAAACCACAGCCTGGGCCTGGGCCGCAGCCTTGAGCGTCCAAGCAATGATGGGCTGACCCAGCAGCTCTAGCAACACTTTATTGCGATCGGATCCCATACGGCGACCGCTGCCAGCGGCGGGAATCAGGAGATGGACAGGTGTCATAGCGGGCTGAGGCTTGAGAGAGCAGTTTTAAGGGATTGGGGCCAAGAGACAGCCGTTCGAGGGACGAAAATCAACGGCCAGCGGCTTGATTCTGGCGCTTGATTGGAACGTTTTGGCTCTCCAACCGAGAAATTTATCGTCTTTGGTGAAATTTAATGCGGTTTGTCAGCCAGATATCCCCTAAACCTTGACCAGGTTCAACTACAATAACTTGCGAACAGGCACGGACGTTAACTATGCGGGTACTGGCTCTTGTTCCAGGGGATACAGAAGCTCAGCTGAGCTTCTTTCCGATCATTAATCAGATCAAAGATAGCTTCAAAAACGCTGAAGTATCAGTAGTTGCGGCTCCTAGCGCCACAGCAATATATCAGCTATCGAAGGGGGTTGCCGAGGTGGTGCCCTACAACTTTGAGGCCGCTAACAGCCCCGCCGACTGGGCCAACCTGCTGGGGATTATGCGCGATCGCGAGTTCGACGCCGTCCTCACGCTGACCGATTCTTGGTCCATTGCCCTGCTGCTGTGGCTGAGTGGCGTACCCACCCGTCTGGGCTATAGGGGAGCAGCCAACGATCTGCTGCTGACGGCCACCGTACCCCGCTCCGCAGAACCGTCTCACCACAGCGATCTGCTCAAGCTGATCAAGGTCAGCGGCCCCACCCCCGCCCTGACGGTCAACGTCCCCCGCAAAGACTTGACGGCGGTAGACGCCATGCGCCAAGAACTAGGGCTAATGAACGGCTACGTGTTAGTCTCTCCTGGTCCCGCACCGGGCGGTGCCACCTACCCCACCAAAAATTGGATTGCCATCCTCAAAGATTTTCAGCAGCGTCAGCCCGACCTGCCCCTGGCCCTGCTACAAACCGACGATGCCGCCCCCCAAACCACCGCCATTGTCAACGCTATACCTAGCCTTAAAGTTTTACGACCCGAAACCCCAGGACAGACGGCAGCCCTAATTGCCGCCGCTAATCTGTTAGTGGCGGTCGAAGGCTATCCGCTGGCGTTGGCGATTGCCCTAGAGGTTTACACCCTGGGCCTCTTGATTAGCGATCGCACCACCCTACTCAAGGCCCAAGGCCAAGACCGTTTGGTGGCGCTCACCTCTACCACCGGCTCTCTAGACGACATTGCTCCCGACCAGGTGCTGAAAAAAATCTGGAGTGAAGCCAGCTAATCTAGCCGTTATTTTGGGTTCAACCTACCCATAGCTGCCCCTTAAACCCGGTAATGTAGGGTCGGCCCAGCAGGCCGTCATACCAAACCCATGCTCAGCCATTGGAGAATTGAAACCTATGGACACCATTAAAGATCAGGCTAATGTCGTTAGCCAACTCCTGTTTTCTGCCGACACCGGCAATATTTATAAAAAAACCCTGACCCGCACTTGGGATATTCTCCGAGAAGTGGGCGTTTTGCTCTGGCTAGTCCTTTGCCTCATCTTTGTCGGCGGCGAATGGTTTTACCGCACCGCCGTGGGCCTAGGTCGCAGTACCCGCGCTTGGTACATTGGGCTCAGCGAAAAAGACTCCAGCGTCGAAGCCGAGCCCATCACCTCTACCGGTCAGGCGCTGCTGGAAACCGTGCAAACCGGCACCGCTTACCTGCTGAGTCAAGCCCGTCAGCAATTGGGGCTTCCAGAACCAGAACCACAACCAGAATTACAGATCCCTGAATCACCTGCGCCCTCACCTCCGGTGACCCCGCCCGTGCCAACCCCTGTTGAACCCCCAACCCCCAGTGGCCCCCCCGCCCCCGTTGAACCGTCAATTCCCGCCGAATCGCCATCCCCAGTGGCCTCAGTCAGCGCTGACCTTGAAGCAGAGGATGACCTAGCCTAGGGTTGAAACCGTGGGGCTAGCCACCTTAACCGGTCAGGGAGAATTTAGTCCATGACAGACCACCAAAAGACTTGATTCTGTACAGTACGCCTTCTCTCTAGTCTATTCGCCCTTCCCCATAAGTGATGAGCCGTAGGAACTTAAATTCCTACGGCTCAGTCGTTAGAAAGGCAAATGTGATTCGCCTCTACGGTTTGACTTTGGGGAAGCGGCAGTGTGAGCTTCAGCGTTGGCATTACTAGTTGGCCTTAGCACTATTTGCTACGGCTAGAGCATCGTGATTCATTAGCCTATCGATTTACGCTCGGCAGACCACTCGCAGATTTGTCCGTCAAGCCACTCAGCATCAGGGTAATGAGGCTGGGCTTTATTTTTATTTCGTTGACAGATTAACTTTTGGCAAACCTGTCATGGCTTTCCCCAGGCCACCCAAAATTTAGACTACAACAGTACTTATCCGAAATTACTTTAGCTGAGCTGAGCTGCTGAGGCTTTATTGCCCTTCAAACCATCACATCTTTACGCACAATCGAATACGTCAATTTAGCCAGCGCTATTTAGCTAACTAGGAGTAGGTTGATGCATGATCCTATGGCATCAACATCCCTGGTCTATCAGGAGCATACCCTAGTCAAGCTTGGGTGAACCTGTAGACTTTTTGATGGCAGCTTACCGCAACTCATTCCCCAAAATATCTATAAAAAACACAAATCTATGCTAGTCAGCAGTTCACTCATTGAAGTACCTACCGTCAATCGTTTGGTTGAACTTTGGTCAAATCGTTATCTACCCAACTTAAAGACACTACCCCTAGGACAGGATACTCAAATTCACAACGAGCTGCGTCATGCCTCTTCTGCTCAGGGTCGTGCTGAAACCCTAGATAAAATTCGCGCGCAGCGGATCGATAAATGCTGCCGACTAGCAGCCATACGAGTAAAAGATTTGTACACCGCCTCACCTGAAATTTTAGATTTAGGTGAAGTCAAACAATTAGCAGATGCAGCCACTAATGTTTATCTAAAACTCTTTGAAGTTTATCAAAGTTCACTGCCAATCGACATCTCTTCCACCGAACAACTTCAGGAAACCTATGGAGAATCGGCCCTTTCCGCCTGGGGAATACCCAAAATTGAGAAACTAGCCGACGAACTTGAGCCTCTCATTCTAGAGCTTCAAGAGAAGCACAAGATATCTAAAGATTGGCGTACTCTTGGATTTATTACAACTCAAATTAATTTTAGCAATGCCTTATTTTTAGATATATTGACACCGGTAGAAAGGGTATTAATCAACCCCTATCTAAATTTTCTTGAGGAGCAGGTTGCTTTGCCCTTAAAACGACTGTGTGGGGCGGCAGCCAAGCATGTTCTAAGCTCCCCAGAGTTTGAATTAGTCATGCAAATGTTACCGATCACGCGGGACATTTCAGCGGCAGTTTGTGCGCGGTTGACTAAGGGATTTCCCCATTACCAAGGCCGCCGAGGCACCCTCAACGATTTGGCAGTTCAACACTCTTGCATGCGAGATTTGGATATGTTTCAGATCTACCTATGGCTCTGTGTTTTGCAAGGTAATCTGACAACGGTTGAGCAGGAACTGGTGGCCCTGTGCATTATGGTGTTAGAGAATGTTGGCATATCGTGGGCATTGGCATCGAGGTGGAATGAAGTGTTAATGGATGAAATTTTACACCGTGTCACCCCCAGTCAACAGTCGCTGCTAGCACCCTACACCAACGGTATGATCAGGGCCTTTGAGTACGACCGTGTCCCGGTTCAACGCTAATTCCAAGGCAGCGACTTATATCAAATTTCATCTGTTTACTCCAGATTTGTAGGGGCATTGCAGTGCAATGCCCCTACAAGGTGTCGGTTGTCACGCCGATTCAACAGGGCAAATGCGATCAGCCTCTGGCTACGCCTCTACAGGCCGACAAATCTGTTTTCAACCGCCGCTTAAGGCTCAAGACTGGTGAAGCGGCAGCGCCCGAGGGAAAGGTCGAACAGATGAAAGCCATACTGTTGAGCTAGAGCTTCAAACACCTTTAGCCCGCGCACGCTGTTGCCGTGGCCGTCTAACAAAGGCGAAAACACCGCTATGCCTGCCTGATTGGGCACCACGGCGAGAATTCCGCCAGATACACCGCTTTTGGCCGGAATGCCTACTCTAAAGGCCCACTCGCCCGCAAAGTTGTACATGCCGCAGGTGTACATGACGCTAAGAATATCGCGCACATGATCGGCTCCGACAGCGCGCTGCCCCGTAATGGGGTTGATCCCTTGATTAGCGAGGGTAGCAGCCATCACCGCTAGGTCGTGGGCGGTGACCAGCACCGAACACTGTTGAAAATAAAGATCGAGCGCATCATCAATGGGCTGGTCGATCATGCCGAAGTTGAGCATGAGGTGAGCCATGGCGCGGTTGCGATGGCCAGTAGAACGCTCTGAGATAAACGTCGACACATCGACAAACACCTCATTGCCCACATAGCGCTGAAACATGTCTAGCATGCGATTGAGACGATCGGCGGGGTGGTGACCACTGATTAGACCGGTAGTGGCGATCGCCCCGGCATTCACCATCGGGTTTTCAGGGCGCTTTGAGTCTTCATCTAGCCGAATGAGCGAGTTGAAGGGGTCGCCCGTAGGTTCTACCCCCACTTTCTTTAACAGCTTTTCGCGGCCATAGTCTTCTAAGACCATGCCATAGACAAACACCTTCGATATTGACTGAATCGTGAACTTCTGCGCTACATCGCCCACCTCGTAGGTGCGACCATCAAGGGTGACAAGACTGATACCAAACCAGTCGGGATTAGCCCGAGCTAACTCAGGAATGTAGGTGGCTAATTGACCGTCGTTAAGCCCCTTAAACTCGTGGTAAAGCTGTTCTAAAAACGCTTGAACCTGGGACATAGAGAGTGGATAGGTAAGGGAGTAGATGGGTGGATGGGTGGGGAGGCGATCAGTTCCCTACGCCTGACTATTCTCGCACCTACAATCTCCCACTCCTGCACTCACCCACTCGCCTATTTCTTCTCAGGGTGTTGAGCTTCGGGGCGGTGGTCACCCAGGTCATTAAGCCGCCAGATCAGCTGATGCAGCTTGCCAAAATCACGGTTATTAAAGTGCATCACCAGGCGCGGCAGGGAGATGGTTTCGTCTTTGTATTCTTCGGGCAGGGCGGCAGATTTTTCGATCTGGCCCTTGGCTAAGATGTCGCTAAACTCATCGTTAAGCAAGGCGATGGCGGCATCAGAGATATCGCACTTGAGCCGCAGGATCAAGCGATCGTCGGTATAGCGGCAAGAGTGATAAACCCGATAGAAGCTGCTGATAATGTGGCAGGCATCATCGACATTATCGGTAATGGTGTAAAGGCTAGGGTCATCGGGGCTAATCAACCCCCGGCTCAGTAGATGAGTGCGCATATAGCTATCCCAACCCTGCCAGTAGGAGCCATCGGGATGATCGATCATCACAATTGGCATCGGGTCGGCCTTGCCGGTTTGAATCAGCGTCAGCGACTCAAAGGCTTCATCCTGAGTGCCAAACCCGCCCGGAAACAAGACCAAGGCATCGCTCTCCCGCAGGAAAAACAGCTTGCGGGTAAAGAAATACTTGAAGTTAATCAGTTTGGGGTCGCCTTCCATCACGGGGTTAGCCCCCTGCTCAAAAGGCAACTGAATGTTTAGACCAAAGGAGTGCTCGGGGCCAGCCCCAGCATTGCCCGCCTCCATAATGCCGCCCCCGGCACCGGTCATCACCATAAAGCCCAACTCAGTGATCTGCTTGGCGAACTGCTCGGCCAACTTATAGTCGGGGCTGATTGCGCCTGTACGAGCCGAACCGAAGATGGTGATTTTGCGGGTGTGGCGATAGGGATAAAACACCTGAAAACCCTGCTCCATATCGAGCAAGGCATGGTTCAATATTTTCCAGTCGAGCCGGTCAGCCTCTCGCCCCATCATGCGCAAAATCGTCTCTAGCACCTGACGAATCAGCTTGCCGTGCTCCATATGGGGCAGTTGCTCAAGCACCGTGGCCAAATCAGCCTGAACGCTAGAGGGTAAATTTGAGGGGAGCGCAACCATACGCTGGAGAGTCCTTAGAGGTAGCACCCTATTCTAGCGACATTTTTGGCCCTTGCCGTGCAAAAACCCTCTGGTGAGAGACTATCGACTCGCCAGAGGGTCATTCAACTATTGATCCAAGTCACTCTGTTTAGGCTCAAACGGTTTGCGCTCAGACGGGCAAACCAGCGTTTAGGAATAGCTCAGCAAAAGGCCTGCCGTTAGGCGACTTCTGGAAAACTTTCTCCCTAAGGGTGGGCAGTGCCCACCCTACGGTGGCTACAGTCGCCAAATACAGCGGGGAGCTTCTTTTCTAGAAATCTCCTTAAGAAACTCTGCTCTGTCGGCTCAGCCTAGACCCTTTCGACGGCAGGATGGAGACCAATCTCTGCCTCTAATGGAGCTAGAGATACTTTTCGAGGGTGTTGGCAAGGGTGGTTTTGGGCACTGCACCCACGACCATATCAACCCGCTGCCCTTCTTTGAAGATCATTAGGGTGGGAATGCTGCGAATGCCGTACTGGCTGGCAATGCTGGGATTTTCGTCAGTGTTAACTTTAACAACTTTTATCTGGCCGTCGTACTGCTCAGCAATTTCTTCGACCACCGGAGCCACCATGCGGCAAGGCCCACACCAGGGGGCCCAAAAGTCAACCAAAACGGGGACGGTGCTTTCGAGAACTTCTTGCTTGAATGTAGAGTCTGTTACCTGAGCGGCTGCCATGCCTAGTGTTCCTTGCCGTTGTTAACCACACGCAATCTTACCATAGCCACCCCCCGGCTATTTAAGGGGTCGGGCAACATCTGACCGTTAACTTACATAAACTAGCCAGTATTGGCACAATGAGGGAGGTTTTTTAACCTTAGCCCCCATAAGAAACCGCCCAGACCAAAGGCCTGGGCGGAGTGTGGTGTGAGGAGTGAACGGAAACTTTCGTCTCCGCTTTACTCTATTCTAATGGGGTCAGTTGCAAATCTGCCATTGGTTAATGACGATTTCAACAACTTTATGATAGCCACGAAACTTTTACCGTTTCGAGAGTTGACGTTTGACTGAGAAGACAATTGCTGACCAGAAATGCCCCGTTAAAACAGAAAATACCGCTGGGCCATAGGTAACACCTCAGCGGGTTCACAGGTGAGCAGTTCGCCATCGGCCCGCACTTCGTAGGTTTCTGAGTTGACTTCCATATGGGGTTGGTAGTCGTTAAGCTTCATGTCGGCCTTACTCAAATCGCGGCAGTGGGCAACGGCGGCGGTGGCTTTGGTGAGACCAATCTGAGCTGGAATTCCTAACTCCATCGCCGCTTTAGAGATAAAGCTGAGAGATGTGGCGGCGATCGCACCTCCATAACTACCAAACATGGGCCGCATGTGCACCGGCTGCGGCGTCGGAATGCTGGCGTTGGGGTCGCCCATCTGCGCCCAGGCGATCGCGCCGCCTTTGATCACAATTTCGGGCTTCACCCCAAAGAAGGCGGGCTTCCAGAGACAAATATCCGCCAGCTTACCCGCCTCGATCGAGCCGACATGGTCGGCAATACCGTGGGTAATGGCAGGGTTGATGGTGTACTTGGCCACGTAGCGCTTGGCCCGGTGGTTGTCGTTGCGATCGCTGTCTTCGGCCAGTGGCCCCCGCTGCACCTTCATCTTGTGGGCGGTCTGCCAGGTGCGAATCACCACTTCGCCCACTCGGCCCATGGCCTGGGAATCGCTAGCGATCATGCTGAAGGCCCCCAGGTCGTGGAGAATGTCTTCGGCGGCGATGGTTTCGCGGCGAATGCGCGACTCGGCAAAGGCAATGTCTTCGGGAATGCTGGGGCTGAGGTGGTGGCAGACCATCAGCATGTCGAGGTGTTCGTCGAGGGTGTTGCGGGTGTAGGGGCGGGTGGGGTTCGTCGAAGACGGCAGCACATTGGCCTCGCCGCACACCTTAATAATGTCGGGCGCGTGGCCGCCCCCGGCCCCTTCGGTGTGGTAGGTGTGAATTACCCGGTTTTTAAAGGCGGCGATCGTGTCTTCGACAAAGCCCGCCTCGTTGAGGGTGTCGGTGTGGATGGCGACCTGCACGTCGTACTCGTCGGCGACGCCCAGGCAGGTGTCGATGGTGGCGGGGGTGGTGCCCCAGTCTTCGTGGAGTTTGAGGCCGATGGCTCCAGCTCTGATCTGCTCCACCAGGGCTTCTGGCTGGGCGCTGTTGCCCTTGCCGAGGAACCCGAGATTCATGGGGAAAGCCTCGGCAGATTGCAGCATTCGGGCCATGTACCAAGCGCCGGGAGTGCAAGTGGTGGCGTTGGTGCCGGTGGCCGGGCCGGTGCCGCCGCCAATCATGGTGGTAATGCCGGAGGCGATCGCCGTGTCGATCTGCTGGGGGCAAATGAAGTGAATGTGGGTGTCAATGCCCCCGGCGGTGACGATCATGCCTTCCCCAGCCACTACCTCGGTGCCGGGGCCAATGATGATGTCGACATTGTCTTGAATGTAGGGGTTGCCCGCTTTGCCAATCTTGGCAATTCTGCCATCTTTGATGCCAATGTCGGCTTTGACAATGCCCCACCAGTCGAGAATCAGAGCGTTGGTGATCACCAGGTCTACCGCGCCCGCCTCGCGCCCGATCGGCGACTGACCCATGCCGTCGCGGATGACTTTGCCGCCGCCAAATTTGACCTCGTCCCCATAGGTGGTGAAGTCTTGCTCGACTTCAATAATTAGCTCGGTGTCGGCTAGGCGAATGCGATCGCCCACCGTCGGGCCAAAGGTTTCGGCGTAGGCACGGCGATCCATGCGATAGCTCATGGGGACTCCTCAGAGATGGGGCAGATCTAGCTAGAACCACTCTAGAATGCGGGATCTCCCCGATTTGGTCAATTGGGCTACCGAGGGCGATCGCAACTGTGAAGCAGACCCACCCCGCCCTCTGGGCACCCCTCCGAGGAGGGGATGGCACATCAAAATCCCCTCCTCGGAGGGGCAGGGTTGGGTCTGCGGGCGCTTTGGCGGTAGGGAAATTGCCTGCGGCCTGGATTAACCCACCCCGCCCTACGGGCACCCCTCCTTAGAGGGGATGGGCTAGATCTCTGGTGGCGTAATGCGGCGGGTCATGACGCTGATGTACTCGCCGCTGCGCCCGGTGGGGATGGGATCGATCCAGCCGACTCTGTCGCAATAGCGAAGCACTTCCATGCGGTTGATGGCTTCGACCAGGGCGGCGTAGTCGCCGAGCAGAATGTGGCAGAGCTTGTCGGGCTGGTAGGTGGGCAGCCGAAAGCTGGTGGGGAGGTTGGGCTCCCCGGCGGTTGGGTTAAACATTACGGGTATCTCCGTTTTCGGTAAGGAAAACGAGGAATGGTCTAGCTTTGTCCCAATGTGAAGGTAAAAAAGACGCTAGATCCTAGAATGAATCCAGGTTATCGCCAGCTTACCTAGCCTAAGTTGGGATGACTTAGGGGATTTGAGGAGTTCGCAGCTCCTCTCTTCCCCGCCCAGAGTCATTCCCCGCAGTAGCATTGTCGCAGAAGCACGGCTAGAGTGCAACTATGTGAATTCTCCAAATTAGAAGAGCCTATGACAAAACGAGAAAAGCTGCGTGAACGTTTGAATAATAACCCCAACAATGTGAGGTTTTCAGATATCCGTAAGCTGCTTGAATATGAAGACTTTAAGCTTGATCGCGTTACAGGAAGTCATCATATTTTCATAAAAGGTAAACTCATATTGGTGATTCCAGTTCACAGCAATAAAGTTAAGACAGTTTATGTAAAACGAGTGCTTGAGCTGATAGATCAGGCCAACGACTAATTCATACGAAGGAGAAGAGTCTATGATTGCTTCAAACTACCCGATCGTAATTTACCCCTGTGATGAGGGCGGTTATGTGGCCGAGGTTCCGGCCCTCAAGGGTTGCTTGGCTCAAGGAGAAACACTGGCTGAAACATTAGATGAGCTAGAAACTGTAAAACAGCTATGGATGGAAACGGCTGAAAAACTTGGCCGCTCTTTGCCAGACATCAACCGGGCTATAGAGAAGGTAAAGTCACTGAGCTTAAGCGCCTAAACATATGACTGAACTTTTTATAGCGGTTCCTGAACGCATGAGGTACACCTCAACAAAGAGAAGCTTTGCAGTTTATGGACTTGGGCAACTGACTTGTACCTCATCCGAATGAGAACTGCTACAACAGATTCTTGCAGAGTTTTCGAAGTTAAAGTAACCTTCAATAATGTCAGGCCTACTTAAGCGAATTACGATCAACCCTAAGTAGTGTGGTGGTCGCCCCTGCCTCCGAGGCATGAAAATTCGAGTTTCGGATATGCTAAACCTTTTTGCGGCAGGGCTAAGCGCCGAGGAAATTTTAGAAGACTTGCCTGATTTAGAGCTGGACGATATCAAGGCATTGCTGGTCTATGCCGCTCGTAAGTTAAATCACCCTACCTTGTTGGCATGAAAACGATCTGAGTTGATTAGCAGGAAAAGGTTTTAGCCTAGGACTAACTCACAAGTACTATAAATTAATCCAAGTTAACCTTAAAAGTTTTATCATTAATTTAGTAGAGTTAAGATGCTTATTTTGCATGGAATTAAATCGAATACAGATGAATACAAAGCAGCTCTTGTCTTAGCCCAAGCAGCCTCAAATGCATTGCCAGAAATCAACGAATCACAGGAGATAATTTTAGAAATATTTTCGAATGTGCAGTGCTTTGGCCAAAAAGTTCAGGATGTAGACCTACTCTTATTTTTTGCAGACTATCGCCACAATGGCCATCTCATTCAGACTTCGAATGGCAAAACAATTCATTCTTTCTGTGTAACGTTAGAAGTGAAAAGTCATGCTTTTGACTCTGTTTGGTTTGAGGGAAATACTTGTTATGTCAAATACAATAACAAGGATCACGATGTAACATCGCAAAGTGAGGCGCAAAAGTACTCGACAAAGAGGTACATTGAGAAAAATTCAAGAACAGGCAAAGCGCCGTGGATTACAAATATAATTTGGCTAACTAATGTTTCTTCCAGCCACCTTCCTAAAAGAGATAGCAATATCATTGGTGCTGATACTAACTGGCTAATGCTATTAGATAAAATTGCGCTTTTAAATGGAGAATCGAGGCAAAGAATTGAAACATTTTCTTCTAGATTATGGATGAATCAAATAATGTCAGTTTTCTCGTTGCGATTGGAAGCATCAAAGATTGACAGAAGACGAATTGAAGCTATTACTAAAAGTGTATTGAGCCGAGATCAGCAAAAGTATGCCAAGAAACTTGGTGAGCAGATGCTAATCATTCGTGGCAGAGGAGGTACCGGTAAAACCGTACGTTTAATTCAAATAGCAAACCAAGCTTATGACGAGTATGGCTTGAGGGTTATACTTCTAACATACAATAAAGCATTGGTTGCTGATATAACTAGATTGCTATCTATTCGTGGAGTTCGTAATGCTGTCGGTGAACCTGGTATGGCAGTAAAAACGATTCACTCTTTTATGTATGAGTGGTTAATCGCACTGGGGATTATAAATAATAAATGCTCTGATTTTCTTGAAAAATATGAGCAATACAAAAACGAAGCGATTGAGCTTTTACGTCAAAACGTGATCTCTCGTGACGACCTTAATAGGGCTAGAGCTTTGAGAAGTAGAGAACTGACATGGGATCTCTTGCTGATTGATGAATCGCAAGATTGGCCTCAATCAGAGCGAGACATTCTTTATCAATTATATGAATCAAGCAATATTGTTATTGCAGACGGAGTTGATCAGTTTGTTCGCGGAGTTGAGAAAATTGACTGGCGGGAAGGACTATCCAAAGGGCAGTCTCAAGTAATCACTCTTCGAAAGAGCATGAGGCTAAAAGCAGCACTCTGCCAGGTCGTCCAAAGGGTTTCAGAAGAGATTCAGCTTGAAGGCTGGGATCTTGAACCTCTACCTGAATCTTATGGGGGGAAGGTCTACGTCGTCGTGGGAAACGGCCTTTCACAGCAGTTTCATCAACGAATATTTTTAACCGCAAACAATGATGGGAATAAGCCTGTAGACATGCTTTTTTGTGTTCCGCCGAGCTGGGTAAACAAGACCAAGGATGGGCGAGAATCGATTGTTGCTAAGACATATCGCAATTGGGGGAGAAGTGTGTGGGATGCCGTAAAGCAAGATTTGCGAGGTGAATACCCAACTAGCTTAGAGCAATTTCGAATAGTGCAATATGAATCATGTCGTGGCCTTGAAGGATGGCTGGTAGTTTGTTTTGCCTTGGATGAGTTTTTTGACCATAAGCGAACGAAACCAGTAATCTCTGACAGAGCGAGGAGTGGGCTTTTCTTCGATGAGGATAAGGCTGGCATGGATTATGCTAAAAAATGGCTAATGATTCCGTTGACGAGAGCAATCGACACGCTTATTATTCATGTAAGTAATCCTAACTCATATGTTGCAGAGGTCTTTAAGTCTCTGCATGAGAAATATCCCGACACAATACAATGGCTTACTTATGAATGAGTCTTCCCAGCCGTAGATCCGGGTTAGCAATAGCATAACCCAACGAAAATATTGCTGGCGTTGGATTCCGTGACCCCAATCCAACCTACAGAGCAAATTTCTGTCAGTCACTCAGCGGTGTATTTATCCCCAAGCTGCTTTCGAGCTACCCGAAGGCACAGAAGTTGAGCTATTAAATGTTTTCAGGACAGGCTTTCTAACAATTGGCTAACTGCTTCCAAAAGATGAGGCGTCTTATTTCGTACAACATCCCAAATGCGTAGATCACGAGACATAGACTGCCTCTTCTTCTACCATCTCTCGTAGCTGAGGCTTTAGTGACTTCCAGCTAACCAGATCGACCTTTTTGCCTAGGTGGTCTTCTAGATAAAATTTAACATCCATATAGCGATCGAAGGTGATAGGCGGTTCAAACTTGACCACGATGTCGATATCACTGCTGGGTGTAGCTTCATCCCGTGCGACCGACCCAAATAAGGCTAGCGATCGCACACCTAAATCCTTTAACACCGTTTGATGTTGCTTTAAAGTTTGCAGGATTGTATTCCGCTGCATAGCCAGCATCCCATTTAGAGCAAGAATACTAGCATTGTAATCAACAACCTGATCTCTTCCATCAAGGCTTTTCATCCCTAGCTCTCTGATCGCTCGCTCCTCCCCCAAGCCATTACCCTCCACACCGTTCGACAACACTTATGCTGGCTGGGTACAGATATTCCTCTGATGTTATGGCCTGAACGCCTCGAAATATAATGGAGTTGTCAACCTCCAAAGTGAGCCATCATAGCTGTTAACCCCGATATTGGATAGGACTTATCCATCAAAAACCGCAACAGCCAAGTTGTGCTGGTAGTGGAGGGCATTTGAGCAAGAGCAATGTTCAAGTTGTGAAAGCAGCTTCTCTATTCCCAGCGCCTATAAATCCGTGATCAAATTTAATGTTAAGTATTCCTATCTAGCGATTTCTTTGTTTCTCATTGAAACCTTAATAGCGATTTTTCTAGACGATCGCATCATCCGCCCTCTAGTCGGCGATGTGTTAGTTATTCCCCTCATCTACTGCATGATCAAAGCCTTTTGGCCCCTTCGCCGTACCACAACGGCTCTGTTTGTCTTTGCCTTCGCCTGTTTCATTGAAGGTCTTCAATACCTCAGGTTTGTCGATCGCCTTGGGCTGCAAGACAACCCGGTCCTCTCCACCATCCTCGGCACCACCTTTGACTGGAAAGATATTTTGGCCTATGCGATCGGGACTGCTCTAGTACTGATCGCAGACCGCACAGTGCGCACTCGACGGCCTAGAAACAAAACCCCCGGCTTCTAATCAAGAAACCGGGGGTTTGTAGCCTATAGTTCTAGAAATAAACAGCCCTAGCTAGCCAGATATTCGCGAATATCAGACTGGCGCTTACGCAGCTTGGTAAGCGCCTCTCGCTCAATCTGGCGCACCCGCTCCCGGCTAATCGAGAGCATATCGCCAATCTTCGCCAGAGTCATCGTTTTACCATCAGACAGCCCAAACCGTAGAGAGAGCACCTCCCGCTGCTGGGGGGTCAAGTCGCCCATCAATCGATCTAGGTCTTGGCGCAGAGACACCTGGGCCGCAAAATCTTCTGGCGAGGGGCCGTCATCTTCAAGCAGCTCACCCAGCTCCGTGTCTTGGTTATCCCCAACCTTCAAGTCGAGAGACAACGGCTGCCGCGACTTTTCGAGATAGTCGCGCACCTGCTTCACCGTCAGGTCGCACTCAAGGGCCAACTCGGCCACCGTCGCCGCCCGCCCATAGCGCTGAGACAGGGTACGCTGGGCCTTCTTCAGCTTATTGAGCTTTTCAGTAATGTGAATGGGTAAGCGAATCGTGCGGCTTTTCTCAGCAATGGCACGAGTAATGGCCTGACGAATCCACCAGTAGGCGTAGGTAGAAAAGCGGTAGCCCTTGGTGGGGTCAAACTTTTCGACGCCCCGCTGCATGCCAATCGTGCCTTCCTGAATCAGATCTAACAGGTCGACATTGCGCTTGATATATTTTTTGGCCACCGACACCACCAGACGAAGGTTAGCCTCAACCATTTTGCGCTTGGCTAAATTGCCCTGGCGCACGATGGTGGCCACCTCAGTGGTAGGCAGATCTACCGCAGCAGCCCACTGCTCTAGGGTGGGGCTATCGCCCGAAGCCTCTTCAATTTCTTTGCGCTTAGCTTCTAGGGCCGACAACTTCTGCACTTGTTTGCCCAGCACGATCTCTTCTTCGTGGGTGAGCAAAGGTACCCTACCGATTTCCTTCAGGTAGGTGCGAACCAGATCCGTAGAATTTTGCACAGCTCTCATAAATCGGCAACCTAGGAAACAGCGACGGGGAATGATCAGGATATGCGGCTACCCAGAAACCAGGCCCAGTGAATGACATTGGTCTAATGCTCTGCACTAAACCCTGTAGGGCACTCTGCGACCCTTGGCGTTAAACAGCATGGAGGCTCAGTCAACTAACGGTGAGAACGCACGGGCACTGGAATCGGCTCAGCCTCTAGGGAAGCTTCTTCAGAACGGCGTTTGAGCAGCCAACCGGCCACGACGAGGGTGGCACCAACTTCTACAAGAATTTCAAAAATGTTCATGGGTGAAGTGTTGTTAATCTTTTATGTAAATAACTGTAACATTTATGAAGGCGATCGTGAATGGTTATTAATACTCAGTCGGCTTGAGTTGCAAGGGGCTGTATTCCAATAGATTAAAGCGGTTGACAGGTTCGTATTGCATTCCATGAGACATATTTTTGGGGTCGCCGAGAAAGAAATTCTTAAAATCTAAAAAGAATGTTAATAAAAAAACTGAGGATGTCTCACTTAGGCTAGGGAACATTGGGCAAGGGTTAAGCTGAGAGCGACAGCTGCGATCCCTGGGCGGTTTTGGTGACATCAATGCGGGTTTGAAAGGCGGCCCGAAAGTGGGGAATGTGGGTAACGGTGAGGATGCAGGCAAAGTCGGCAGCGATCGCATTGATGGCGGCAATCAGGCGATCGCACCCCTGCTGGTCTTGAGTGCCAAAGCCTTCGTCGATAATCAGCAGTTGCAACGCCAGGCCCGATCGCTGGGCCAGCAGCCGAGCCAGGGCCAACCGCAGCGCAAAGTTGACCCGAAACGCTTCCCCGCCAGAATAGGTTTCGTAGGGCCGAGTGCCTCGGGCGTCGGCGATCAAAATATCTAGGGTGTCGATCACCCCCTGGCCGCGCTTCGTGGCGCGCTGGGTGACAAACTGCACATGGAGCTGGTGGGCGCTGAGCCGACCCAGCAAATGGTTAGTTTCGGCCTCGAGCTGGGGCAACAGGTTTTCAATCATCAGCGCCTGAATGCCGTTGCGGCCAAAGGCATGGGCGAGTTCTTGATACACCCGCTGCCGCTGTCGCACTGCGGCTAAGGCTTGCTGCTTTTCGGCTAACCCCTGCCGGAGCACTTCGAGGTGCTGGCGGGCTTGACCCAGGGCACCGAGCTGAGCCAAAAGGTCATCGCGCTGGTGCTGGCGGGCCACAAGCTCGGCCTCAACCTGCTCTAGGGCAGCCGAATCGTAGGCCAAAGAGCCCAGCCCCTCGACTAGGGTCTGAATTGCGTCGTTGAGCTGGTCGAGCGATCGCCGCTGCTGTTGTTGCTGAGCCTGTAGCGCTTCAATTTGGGCGAGTTGCTGGGGTTGGTGCAGGCGGGCCTGCTCTAGATCGTGGTGGCGCTGTCGCCAGGTCTGGGCCTGCTGTAGCGCCTGGCGCACCGCCTGGTGGCGGTCTACGGTGTAGTCAAGCTGCGCCAGGTCGGCTTGCACGGCGGCTAGAGTCTGCCCGTCAGGGCTATCTTGCAACTGAGCGAGATCGGTCTCTAGCTGAGCAACTTCGGCCTCTAGCTGCTGTCGCTGTCGGGTTAGCCGCTGGTGCCGCCGTCGCCCCTGGGCCAGGTCGTGGTGTTTAATCTCGGCCCAGCGCAGGCGATCGACTTGGCCGCGCACCAGGGCGTGGTTGCGATCGTCGTAGGCGAGCTGAGCTAGGGTTTGGTCGATGTGGTCGAGTTCGGTACGCAGGTCAAAGGCATACTGGTGGTCGGCTAGGCATTGCCCCAGACGCTGTTGTTCAGCCTCTAGGGCTTGCAGCTGCTCTTGCACCGTCACGTGGGAGGCCATCTGAGCCGTCAGCTGCCCCTGCTTTTGCAGCACTGGGGCGTAGGCCTCTAGCTCAGCCTCCACTGCCCGGTATTCCTGGCGCAGCACCTGAATTTCGCGCTCGGAGACAGCAAGCTGCTCCCGAATCACCCAGATTTCTTCTTGCAGCGCCTGCTGTTCTTGGCGGTGACGACCCTCAACCAAGGTGCGGTGATGGGCGGACAGAGGGCGATCGCACAGCGGACAGACGGCCTCGGGCTGGGTCAAGAACCCTAGCTTTTGAGCAATCTGGGCAATCTCAATTTCACAGCGGCGCTGGTTGGCCTGCAAGACCTGCATAAAGCTGCGGCGCTCTAGTCCCTTTTCGCGCACCTTCTCCTGGTAAGCGCGGCGCTGCTCCAGATGACTCAGAGTGGTCGAGACTTCTTGGACAGTGGCGACGAGCTGGGGGCGATCGCCCTGCTGCTGCTGGAGCTGTTGGGCCGTGGCGGTGAGTTCTTCTAAGCGGGTTTGAAGCCGGGTTTGGGCCTGCTGCAAGCCCGCCTCTAGCTGCCGACGGCGTTGCTGGAGGGGCTCAGCCTGAAGCTGGAGGGCATCGAGGTGTTTGAGCTGAGCCTTGGCGGCCAAAAACTGCTGACGGGCAGCCTTGACTGTCTCGCCTTGGCTGAGCAAGGCTTCGAGGTCAGCCAGTTGAGCTTGCACGGCCACTAGCTGCATCTGGGCTGGGCCAAGGCGGGTACGGGTGTGGTCAGCCTGGGCTTGCCAGGTGGTCTCTAGGGTCTGGCGCTGAGACTGCAAGGCCTGGTAGCGCTGAAACTGCTGGTTGAGCTGAGTATCTTCGGTCTCAAGGGCAGCCAGTTGCTCTAGCCCTGCTTCGATCGCAGGGGCCTGGGCCAGCAATTGCTCTTGCTGGTGCTGCTCAGCGGTCAAGGTGGCTAGGGTGGCCTCAGTTTGGTGTAGCAGGGTCGTGAGATGGTACTGCTGCTGCTGCTGCATCTGAAGCTGCTGCTGCTGGCTTTGATAGCGCTGCTCTAGGGTGCGTAGCTGCTGAAGGCGATCGCGGCCCTGCTGCTGCTGCGCATCTAGGCTGGCTAGCTCGTGCTGAAGCTGAACCTGGCGCAGCAACGTCGGCTCGTAGTCGGCCAGGGCGGTAGCCAGGTCGTCAAGCTGGCTTTGGCGCAGAGCCGCTTCGGCCTTGGCCTGGCGGGCCTGGTCTTTGGCGCGGTCGGCCAACTCGTCGTAGTGGTGCAGCTTGAGCAGATCGGCCAAAATTTGCTTGCGATCGCTGGGCCGCTTCAGCATGAAGTCGTCGGCCCCACCCTGGCGCAGGTACGCCGAATTAATAAAGGTGTCGTAGTCGAGCTTGAGGTGACGACAGATTAAGGCCTGGGTAGCCCGCACCCCCCGCTGGGTCAGCACCCGCCAGCCCTCTTCGGTATACACCTGGAATTCAAGACTGGTGCCCTGAATGCGGTGGCGACTGCGAATCACCCGGTAGGTGTGATCTCCCTGCTGAAACTGAAACACCACCCGAGCCTCTAGCTCGCCCTGGTGAATAATGTCGTCATCGGCAGCGACGCGGCTTTGCCCCCAGAGCGCCCAGGCGATCGCCTCTAACAGCGACGACTTACCGGCCCCATTAGGCCCAGCCACACAAACCACGTGCAGCCCACCAAAGTCAAGGCTGCCGTCGCGATAGCTGAGAAAATTTTTGAGCCTGATGTGCTTAGGAATCATGGGTACAGGAGCACCACCTAACCTCAGCCTACAGTACAGACGAACTTAAAGTACACCTGTATCGCAAAAATTCTATTGTCCGGCCTCTACGGCCTCTAAATGTCTAAGGAGATTTATAAAAAATCAGCTCCCTGCTGTATCCGACGACTGTAGTCACCGTAGGTGGGCAATGCCTACCACTAACGCCGATAGATACGGCAAAAGCTGGGAGTAAACACTTACCCCAGCCATAGCCTATTTGCTCCAAAATACGGAAGCGGTGGGATTTGAACCCACGAGGGAAGGTTTACTCCCCTACCTCCTTAGCAGGGAGGCGCTTTCGACCACTCAGCCACGCTTCCAAAGAGTAGTTCTTCGTTAGTTTAGCAGACACTCGGCAGAGTCAAGATCGAGTTCTTAGACTTTCTTGTTTTCTTTAACAAATTGGCTGGCTCGACCCCAGGCCAAGCCAGCCGATGAGCTAGGGATCGACGCGCATCACTGGCGGCTGCCAATCACCGAAGCTCTCCAGGTGCCCCCAGTAGGCGCGATAACCAATGATCGCCCACACTAGCGCGGCCAGCAGTAGCACCACCGCCCCCGCTGTACGCCAGCTCTTGTTGTAGCGAAGATAGGTCAGAGTAGGGGCCGCTAGCACCCCACCCAAGCCCGTCAACCCAAAGCCTAGCCCCGCGACCAGGGGCTGTAGGGTTTGCCCTAAATTGACAATCCGCAGGCCAATGACAATGGAAGTCAGCCCTGCGAAAAAGGCATAGACCGCCAGCGAGAGCAAATCCCAGCCCTGGGCGATCGCGATCGCCGCCGCCACATAGAGCCCGCCAAACAACACGGTGGTTTCGCCAAAGGAAATATTAAAGCTGCCAATTACAGGCCAGGTCCAGATCATGGGCAGCCCAGTGACCAGGGCGATCGCTCCTACCAGGCCAAAGCCCGGTATCCAGCGTTTTTGGTTGGCTCCATCTAGCCCGCGATAGACAAAGTCGGCCAGCAGCACCAGCCCCGCTGCCATATTGATCAGCATGAGGGTGATGTAGTTGATGAACATGGCAATAGCCCAATGCAACGTTTTATATCCTATCGGTCGATGGATGGTAGAGGTAGCCATGCGATCGCCTTGCCAACTCCTAACTTCGGCAATCAAGGTAATGAAACGATGACATAAAGCCAACTCAACCGTAGTGATAGATACTTCGGCAGCCCATGGCTAGTTGATAGAAACTAGTTAATTCGTTCATGCATAAAATTCTTTGTTTTTGAGCTTTGTAGACTAAGTCCACTCAAAAATCGAAGTCTGGATTGCTTTTCAAACTTGAGAGTAAAGCACCTAGGGTTCCGACTTAGTAGCCAAGATTTTTTAAGGTCTTGAGCTGGCTAGGTGACTGGTCCGAGAGGTGCAGCCGGGCGGCAATTGTGGCCTGGTTCACGGAGGGATAAAAGCCCGGGAGAAATAGTCCAGTTCTATAGGAATTGGCATATTACTCCTGGGTTTTCTAGTATCTGCCGCTCGATAGCCACGAATCTAGGTCAGGAGCCTAACGGTATGGAACATAGTGTGTTTTCCTACGGCATCATTGCTTTTTTGCTCGGCACGCTGGGCATTGGGGTGTGGGCCTCTCAACAAATTAAGGGCGATAGCGTCAACTTTTTGGTGGCAGGGCGAGGGCTGGCGCTGCCCCTGGCCGCTGCCACGCTCATGGCGCAGTCGGTCGACTCTAACGCCACTCTGGGCAACACCGATCTCGCTTCAGAGTTTGGCTTTTGGGCGGGGGCAGCGCTACCCCTTGGGCTGTCTCTCTGTCTCTTTTTGACCGGCCTAATTTTGGCCAAGCCCATGAACCGCATGGGGCTCATTACCATCCCCGACTTTTACCGGGTTAAGTATGGCCGCACCGTAGAACTGGTCGCTGCCTGCATTATGTGCGTCAGTTTTTCGTTTTTGCTGGCGGGCAATCTGGTGGCTGGGGGCTATATGTTCCAAGACTTTTTGGGTACCAGCTATACCGGCGGCATTACGCTGCTGGCGGTGCTGGTGCTGGCCTACACCGTCTCGGGTGGGTTGTTTGCCGTCGCCTACACCGACTTTATTCAGGTGATGATTGCCCTGGTGGGAGCCTGGGCCTTGCTTGTTTACGTCGTGGCCAACTTTGGCATTACCATTGACCCCGGCATGGGACCAGCCGCGATGGATCAACTCACCGCCGTGAGTTCTGGGGCAGCGATCAACTGGGCCAGCATCATTGCCCTGGGCTTTGGCAACATGGTGGCGATCGACTTTATGGCCCGCATCTTTGCTGCCGAAAGCCCAGAAACGGCCCAGCGGGCCTGCTTTATTGCCTCGGCTGGCACGTTAATTATTGGCATCCCGTTCTCAATCATTGCCCTGGGGGCTGGGGGTATTCTCTCTCAGGCGGGCATTGTGCCCGAGGGGCCAGTGCTGTTTGCCCTGCTAAAAGGGGTGGTGCCGCCCCTGCTGGGGCTATTGGTGCTAGCGGCGATTTTGTCGGCCTCACTGTCTACCGCCGACGGCGCAATTTTGGGCACCTCGTCGGTGCTGGCCCACAATGTGCTGGGCATTCGCCATGCCACGGCCCATGGGGCAGGGGGCGATCGCCTGCTGCTGATCACCCGCCTGATGGCCGTAGTCATCACGGTGCTGGGGGTAGTGCTGGGCCTGCGGGTGCCCCAAACCGGAGTGCTGCTGCTGCTGGCCTTTGACATGAGCTTTGCCGGACTGGTGGTGCCGCTGCTAGGTGGCCTGTTTTGGGCTAAGGCAACCCGGCAGGGGGCGCTGGCCTGTATTGCGGTGGGGTCGCTGTCGCGCCTGCTGATGTTTGCGCTGATGCCAACTATGTTTGGGGTCGATAACACGCTGCTGTACTTCCCCAACGGCCTGTTTACCGCCGATTTTGACGGCTTCCCCACACTGATTAGCCCGCTGCTGGGGCTGGTGGCCTTTGTGGCGGTGTCGCTCCTCACCTACAAGCCGCTCAGCGCTGAGCGACAGCAGGCCAAGGTGCTAGAAGAGGTGCGATCGCTCTAGATCGCTAACGGATCGCAGTGCCCTTGGTCGCTAGAGAGTTATAGCCATGATCACCTAGGTTAGAACATCCAGAAGCCCTTAAGAACGTTTGAACGTTCAAACGTTCTTAAGGGAGATATCTTAACCAGGCTGGCCACAGCTATAACAGCGGGACGGCTATCCCACAAGAGTTCTTTTGGATTCTCAGAACCCGAGGGGACACCTGCTTGTGAGATCGGCCTCTGGCCCGTCTGGCCCCGATCATGAATCATCGAGGGTAAACCGACTTGCGAAATCTGCGATCGCCGCTAACAGACCTATTGCGAAACCACCTCGGATTCAAGCGCAGGTTGAATTGTCGCTTGAACCGCAGGTTGCGGAGTGGCTTCTTTCACCCGCAGCGTTAGGGGCACCGCAATCAACAGGCAAACACCGCCTAAAGCCACCGCCAACAAACGGTTGTTGTCGAGCACATGGGCCATTAGCCACCCCAACCCCAAGGAGATCATGATCTCGGGCAACACAATAAACATATTGAAAATGCCCATATAAATACCTCCCCTGCGAGCAGGCAAAGCCCCAGCCAGCATGGCGTAGGGCAACGATAAGATGCTAGACCAGGCCACCCCTAACCCAACCATCGGCAGCAGCAGCCAACGGGGCGATGGCACAAACCAGAGCGAAATCAGGCCGAGGCCGCCACAGGTAAGACAGAGCGCGTGGGCAACGGGGCGACTGGTCGCCGCCGCCAGGCGGGGCAGCAAAAACGACACCCCAAAACAAACTGCGTTGTAGGCCGCAATGCAGATACCTGCCCACTCAATTCCCTGGCTGTAGAGAGCCGAAGCCTCATCAGCCGCGCCAAACAAGTTGTGGGCCACCGCCGTCGGAAAATACAAAAAGACGCAGTACATCCCCAGCCAGCTAAAGGCCTGCACCCAGGCCAACTGCCGCATGGTGGCGGGCATTTGCCGCAAGGCAGTGACAATTTCTCGACCCGTGGCACCAATGCCCAGCCGCCGTTCCTGCTGCTCTCGAAACACCTCCATGTCGCGGGGGGGGCGTTCTGCGGTGGTGAACACAGTCCACAGCACGGTGCCCAGAAAGAAGGTGGCTCCTGTGTAAAACGAAATTTTGACGGCTAAGGGCACGTCGTTAGCTGTACTGGCCTGCACCTGAAAGATATTCGACAACAGCCACGGCAGGGCAGAGGCCAGCACCGCCCCCAAGCCAATAAACAGGCTCTGCATAGCAAAGCCCTGAGTACGCTGCCTCGGGGAAAGTAGGTCACTCACAAAGGCCCGAAACGGCTCCATGCTGATATTGGCCGCCGTATCCAAAATCCACAGCAAGCCAACCGCCATCCACAAACTGCCGGCGTTGGGCAGCAGCAGCAGCGCCAGAGAGCCGAAGATGGCTCCAATCAAAAAGTAAGGACGACGACGACCTAACAGCCCCCAGGTGTTGTCGCTGAGATTGCCGATGATCGGTTGGACGATTAGGCCGGTGAGGGGAGCCGCTAACCACAAAATTGGAATTTGATCGGCGTCGGCCCCCAGGTGCTCAAAGATGGCGCTGGTATTGGCCATTTGCAGCCCCCAGCCAAACTGAATGCCAAAGAAGCCAATGTTCATATTCCAAAGTTGCCAAAAGTTTAGCTCTGGCTTTGCCTGGGGTGAAGTCAAACGGGACCTCCAAATTTCGCCGGGGGTTAGCAGTCGTCAGCCGCGATGGGTTCGCCCGTGACTGACTGGACCCAAAGTTGTGCCACAGCTAGAACGTCTTTAGCGATCGCTAAAACGCCGGTACAAAGGCCCCATTTCTGGGCCAGAATGCAGGTTATGCCGTTAGAACAGCAACACAGTCACCAGGGTTTTAGCCATTCTGTACCGATGCTCTAGGGCGGCAAGACGTCTTGGCGCTCTTCAGCGGCAGGCTTGACTAATCTCGATAGGGGTCAAGATGCAATGCCAATCTCAGGGCAGCATAGCCAAGCAGACTACAGACGTCCCTACAGGGACTGAGCTGCATGGCTGGCGGCGTTTGCGCCAGCTCAACTCTGTAAATTCGAACGCCTTAAACGCTAGCGCGTCTGCTGAATGCCGAGGCGATCGATACACAAATCGTACTGCTATCCCTATGGTGCCAAAGTTTGGGCCAGGCTACATGCTACCGGCGACCGATTTGATCGCGCGATCTACACCGCTACGGCTTCGGCTTGCTCACGCAGGCGATCGATTAAATCTTTTAGGCCGTAGGGGTTAACCCGATAGCTCAGCGGGTGGGCAATCAGTCGGGCGGTGCTGTGGTAGAGCACTTCCAGCTCCATCAGGTTGTTTTCCTTTAGGGTTTTGCCGGTAGACACCAGGTCAACGATCGCCTCCGACATGCCGGTAATCGGCCCTAACTCCACCGAGCCGTAGAGCGGCACAATTTCCACCGGCAGATCCAGACTTTGGAAGTAGTCGCGGGCGCAGTTGACGTATTTAGAGGCCACCCGGCTGTGGGCGGGCAGATCCAGCGCCGAGCGGTAGGGGCTGGTGGTCTTAACGGCCACCGATAACCGGCAGCCACCAAAGCCCAGGTCGGCCAGGTGGGCTACGGCAGGCTTTTTCTCGCGCAGCACGTCGTAGCCGACCATACCCAGCTGGGCCTGACCGTACTCTACGTACACGGGCACATCCTGGGCGCGCACCAGCAGTCCTTTGGCCTGGCCCGTGGGGTCGGTGATTTGCAGCTGGCGGTTGGCGCTGTCTTGAAACAGGCTAAAGTCGAGGCCAACGGCTTGCAGCAGGCGAATGCTGTCTTTTAACATGCCGCCCTTGGGCAGCGCGATGGTGAGCATGGGGGTTTTCCTTAGCAGTGCTCTATAAAGAGGTTTGATTGGGTAAAAAAGGCTAGTTGGTGGGCAGTGCCCACCCTACAGTTGGGCTTAATGTAATCCTGCGGATCGCAAAGGATCTCAGGACATCGGGTAGGGGCAAACGGTTGTTTGGCCGATGTGAGAGTTTTCTACCTAAGGAATGTCCTAAGCAATTGAAGTGCTCTAGAGGATCCCCCCTGCCCCCCTTACTAAGGGGGGTACATGATGTAGTTACTACAGCGAGAGATTGGGGGGATCAACTCCATGGCGGAGTTTCTCACTTAAATAAGCACCTCTCTATCTACACCCGGAATTTTTCGGTGACGCGGCGCATGGCTTCGTTGACGTTGTCGCGGCTGTTAAAGGCCGAAATGCGGAAGTAGCCTTCGCCCGCTGCGCCAAAGCCCGAGCCGGGGGTGCCGACCACGTGGCAGTTGTGCAGCAGCTTGTCAAAAAAGTCCCAGCTGCTGAGGTCGTTGGGGGTTTTGACCCAGACGTAGGGGGCGTTGACGCCGCCGTAGACGGCAATGCCAGCGGCGGTGAGCTGCTCGCGAATAATGCGGGCGTTCTCCATGTAAAAGTCGATCAGCGCTTTGGTCTGGGCCTGGCCCTCGGGCGAATAGACCGCCTCGGCTCCTCGCTGCACAATATACGACACGCCGTTGAACTTGGTGGACTGGCGACGGTTCCACAGGCCGTGGAGAGCGACAAGGCTGCCGTCGGCAGCCTTGCCCATCAGGGTTTTGGGCACTACAGTGAGGGCGCAGCGGGTGCCGGTAAAGCCCGCATTTTTAGAAAAGGAGCGAAACTCGATCGCACAGTCCCGCGCTCCTTCGATCTCGTAGATCGAGTGGGGAATGGTGGGGTCGGTGATGAAGGCTTCGTAGGCGGCGTCGAACAGAATGATCGAGCCGTGAGCGCGGGCGTAGTTGACCCAGGCCTGCAGGTGCTCTTTAGTGGCCACCGCCCCGGTGGGGTTGTTGGGGAAGCAGAGGTAGATCAGGTCTACTTTGTCGTTGGGGATGCTGGCGGTGAAAGCATTCTCAGCGCTGATCGGCAGGTAGGTGAGGCCGCCGTACTCGCCATTGTCATTAGCGGGGCCGGTGTGGCCTGCCATCACGTTGGTGTCTACGTAGACGGGGTAGACCGGGTCGGTCACGGCGATGGTGTTGTTATCGCCAAAGATATCTAAGATGTTGCCGCAGTCGCACTTAGAGCCGTCGGAGATAAAGATCTCGCTGGCGTCAATGTCGCAGCCCCGGCTTTGAAAATCGTGCTGAGCAATTTTTTCGCGCAGCCACAGGTAGCCCTGCTCGGGGCCGTAGCCTTTGAAATGGTCGCGATCGCCCATGTCTTCCACGGCCTTGACCATGGCGGTGCGGCAGGCCTCGGGCAGAGGCTCGGTCACATCGCCAATGCCCAACTTGATAATCGGTGCGTCGGGATGGGCCTCGGCAAAGGCGGCAACCCGGCGAGCAATTTCAGGAAACAGGTAGCCCGCCTTGAGCTTCAAGTAGTTGTCGTTAATGGTGGCCATGGGGCGTTGCGCGATGGTTACAGTTACTTAATCAGGTTACAGCAAGGTTACAGCGCGACGGCGAACCATTGGGTGCCTAGGGCACAAACCCTGAGCTGAGCGCCTTAACTGGGCCACTGAAGCAGGGTGTCACGGTGGGGGCATTGCGGAAGCAGCCTCGAACGGTACTATTAGGTGTCTCTATTTCTGCCTCCGACCATGTCTGGCCCTTCCCCCAACGCCCCCTTCGGCGAAAAACTCTACGAAGGCAAGGCCAAAATCATTTATGCCACCGACGACCCGGCGGTGCTAGTCACCTACTTTAAAGACGATGCCACCGCCTTTAATGCCCAAAAGCGGGGCCAAATTGTCGACAAGGGGCCGATCAACTGCGCCATCTCCACCTATTTATTTAGGCAGCTAGAGGCGGCGGGCATTGCCACCCACTGGCTCGAAACCACGGGCGATCGCACTATGCAGGTCAAGGCCCTCACCATCATTCCCCTAGAGGTGGTGGTGCGAAATCTGGCGGCGGGCAGCCTGTGCAAACAGACTGGCCTGCCCCTGGGCCAGCGCCTAGAGCCACCCCTGGTGGAGTTCTACTATAAAAACGACGACCTGGGCGACCCGCTGCTGACGGGCGATCGCATTCGCGCCATGGCGATCGCCACCGAGGAACAGATTGCCACCCTGCGCCGTCTTGCCCTCAGCATCAATCAAGTGTTAACGGATTTCTTCCAGGGCTGTGCCATTACCCTAGTCGACTTCAAGCTAGAGTTTGGCCTCGATGCCCAGGGGCAGATTCTGCTGGGGGACGAAATTAGCCCCGACACCTGTCGCCTGTGGGATCAATCCACCGACGACGAAGCCCAGCGGGTGCTCGACAAAGATCGTTTTCGGCAAGATTTAGGCCAGGTAGAAGCTGCCTATCAACGGGTGCTCGACAAGGTGGCGGCACAATCGACCAAGAATTAGCACCATCAATGCGGTAGAATTTGTCCGATTACGGGGGCAGCGGCCCGCCCCAGGGCAATTTACCCTGGCTCCGTGCCTGGGAAATGGGCCCTTGATTGGTGTGTGGACGTGTTTAGCAGGTGTGTTTTAGATGCGGGTATCTCCTAGTTATTTATTGGCAGCTTTGGCCACATCAGGGCTAATGGGGCTGATGGCAGCTCCGGCCCAGGCCAACCCAGCCGCCGCTGTAGAATCAGCCCCTGAGTCTGGTTCATCCCAGACTAGCGACTCCGACCTCAGTGCCTCAACCCTGGTAGTTCCAGAAGCAGGTTCAGCCTCAAGTCTATCCAGTGACCCAGCGGCCACCCTCGACTTCGGACGCTTGCAGCCCGAGTTTAGCGCCAGTCCCGTGGCCGAAACCCTGCAAGGTGCGATCGACGATTACCGCACGGTCGAGGCTGGCGAGAGTAACGCCAGTGCTCCAGCGGCTACGCCAACCCCCTCCACTGACCTCTGGCCTAGGGCTAGCACCCAGCTGAGCCAAACCCCCAGCACCCAGCGCGACATTTCGCCCGAAGAAGCGCAGCGCATTATCGATGGGGCCGTACAGCGCCGCAGTCAGCCGCAGCCAGCCCCAGCCCAGCAGCCGGCCCCGGTCACCGAACCAGCGCCCGCTGCCCCCCCCGCTGACCCAGCTCCCACCCCACCGGCGGCAGAAGCCGAAGAGCCTCGGGTGCTGGTGGCCGAAGTGCAGGTAGTAGCAGGCCGAGGCGATCTCGACCCCGCCCTCGAAAATCTGGTTTACAGCGTAATTGACACCCAGGCCGGGCGCACCACCACCCGCACCCAGCTCCAGCAAGACATCAACAGCATCTTTGCCACAGGTTTCTTTGCCGACGTTGATGCCCGTCCCGAAGACACCGACTTAGGGGTGCGGGTCACCTTTCTAGTGCAGCCCAACCCTGTACTTACCGATGTGCGAGTGCAGGGCAATGACGTATTACCCCAAACCGTCGTTGATGACATTTTTGCCGACCAACGGGGTCAAATCATCAACCTGATTGATTTTCAAGAAGGCATCTTACAACTTAACCAGTGGTACCAAGACCAGGGTTACGTGCTGGCGCAAGTTGTTGCGGCCCCTCAGGTTTCGCCCCAGGGGGTGGTCACCCTAGAGGTAGCCGAAGGGGTGATTGAAAGCATTGAAGTGCGCTACATCAATGAATTGGGGCAGTCGGTTGACGACGATGGCAACCCGGTACAGGGGCGCACAAGGCCCTTTATTATCACCCGTGAGTTTGAAACTCAACCGGGCGATGTCTTCAACCAGGCTCAGATTGAGCGTGACTTTCAGCGGGTGTTTGGGCTACAGATTTTTGAAGACGTCATTCCGGGGCTAGAGCCTGCTCCCAACGACCCCCGCCAAGTTACCGTCATTGTCAACGTCGCTGAGCGCAACACCGGCTCTGTAGCGGCCGGTCTAGGCTTCAACTTCACGGGCGACTTATTTGGTACCGTTAGCTTCCGCCAAGACAACTTTGGCGGCAACAACCAAAAGTTCAGTGCAGAGGCTCAGCTCAGCACCCGCGATATTCTGTTTGACATTGCCTTTACCGATCCCTGGATTGCGGGCGACCCCTTCCGCACCTCCTACACGGCTACGGCCTTTGCCCGGTTGGCCAACAACCTCAACTTTGAGGGCGGCCCCACCCCAATCAACCTGATCAACGGTGACCAAGCGCGAATTCGCCGCCTTGGCAGTGGCATCACCTTTAGCCGCCCCTTTGACAACGGCTGGACGGTGGCGGTGGGCACCCTGATTCAAAACGTGTCGGCCCGCGATGGTGGGGGTAGGGTCAACTCGGTGGATGCTGCCGGGAACCCCCTCACCGCTAGCAGCGGCGGGGTAGACGACCTGTGGACCTTCCCCCTCAGCGCCACCCTCGATCGCCGCAACGATGTGTTTAATCCGACCAGCGGCAGCATTTTGCGCCTCAATGCAGAGCAGTCAATCCCCCTGGGGCGCGGCAGCATCTTTATGAACCGACTGCGGGGTAGCTATAGCTATTACATTCCCCTCAGTCTGCTGAACTTTTCTGAGGGTCCCCAAGCCCTGGCCCTCAATGCCCAGTTGGGCACCATTGTGGGCGATGTACCCCCCTACGAGGCCTTTGCCCTGGGCGGCACTAACTCCATTCGGGGCTACGATGAAGGGGAAGTGGGCAGTGGTCGTAGCTACGCTCAGATCACCGCCGAGTACCGGTTCCCGCTATTCTCCTTCTTAGGCGGGGCGCTGTTTTTAGACTTTGGCACTGACCTAGGCAGCGGCAATGCCGTGCCTGGGGCTCCAGGGCCTTCTCGGGGCAAACCCGGCAGCGGCATTGGCTACGGAGCAGGGGTTCGTCTGTCGACGCCCCTAGGACCTCTACGGGTTGACTATGGCTTTAATGACCAAGGGCAAGGCCGCATTCACTTCGGCTTTGGGGAGCGCTTCTAATGGTGCAAACAGGCATTGAACCTAGCAGGCTAGCAGGCTGGGGCAGCTCCGCCCAGCAGGCAACCCTGGCCAGCGTGGTTGAACAGCAGGGCGTGGGGCTGCACTCGGGGATCACAACGACGGTGACCTTGCACCCGGCCCAGGTCGGGCAGGGCCGCTACTTTGTGCGTACCGATTTGCCAGGGCAGCCAGTGGTACCTGCCACCCTGAAAGCGATCAATCCCACCATGCTCTCGACAGAATTGCGCCAGGGAGACGCCTCGGTGCGGACGGTAGAGCACCTGTTGGCAGCGCTGACAGGCCTGGGCATCGACAACGTTCGCATTGAAATCACCGGGACGGAGGTGCCCCTGCTAGATGGATCAGCCGCCGGTTGGGTGCAGGTAATCCAGCAGGCAGGGCGACAAGACCAGGGGGTGCCTCGACCGGTGGCGCGTCTGAGTCGGCCAGTCTCGGTGCATCACGCCGATGCCTTTGTGGCGGCATTTCCGGCCCCAGCCCCACGATTGACCTACGGCATTGACTTTGAGGTGGCCGCCATTGGCAATCAATGGTTTAGCTGGGCGGCAGAGGCCGACCCTTTTGGACCGGAGGGGTTTGCCACGGCTGTTGCCCCAGCTCGGACCTTTGGGCTTGCCCACCAGGTCGATCAGCTACGGGCCAGTGGCTTGATTCAGGGGGGCAGCCTTGACAATGCGCTGGTGTGCGGTGAATCTGGCTGGCTAAACCCACCCCTGCGGTTTGACAACGAACCCGCCCGCCACAAACTGCTGGATCTAATTGGCGATCTCAGCTTGCTAGGCCACCTGCCCGCAGCTCACATTGTGGCCTATAAGGCCAGCCATCGCCTGCACGGCGAACTGGCGGCGGCGCTGGATTCGGCCTTGGTCTATGGCGAGGGTCCCCTCTAGTGGCAAAATCAAGCTAGGCCATTGGCCGCTGCGTCTGGGAGTGCGGGTTAGCTGCACCTAGCACCGGTTTCGGCAGACCCTGTAGACCCCTACCCGATTGATTGTGATTGACGTAACTTCTCCTAGCCCTGTGACTTCTACCCTTGAGCCTGCTCCGACGGGGGCGGTCATGACTGATCCCCCCAAAACCGAATATAGTGCGGCGGAAATCTATGCGCTGCTGCCCCATCGCTACCCTTTTGCCCTAGTCGATCGGATCATCGACTATGTTCCCGGCAAACAAGCGACCGGCATTAAAAACATCACCTTCAACGAACCCCAATTCCAAGGCCATTTCCCCGGCTATCCCATTATGCCGGGAGTGCTGATTGTGGAAGCAATGGCCCAGGTGGGGGGCGTGGTGATGGCGCAAATTCCCGGCGTTGAGGGGCTATGCGTCTTTGCAGGCATCGACAAGGTGCGGTTTCGTCGCCCCGTGGTGCCCGGTGACCAGCTGATCATGACGGTGGAACTGCTGGCCATCAAGCGACTGCGGTTTGGCAAAATGCGCGGTCGGGCCGAGGTGGATGGTCAGTTGGCCTGCGAAGGAGAAATGATGTTCTCAGTGGTAGATGCCCCAACCTCATCCCAGGTGGGCTAGGTGAAGAATGTGTCTATGTTGCAATCGCTGGGTTCTGGAGGCGGATCGTTGACTACCCTGATTCATCCAACAGCCGTTGTCCACGAGGGTGCCCAACTGCACCCAACTGTTAAGGTTGGCCCCTACGCCGTCATTGGAAAGCAGGTCACTATTGGCCCTGGCACTGAGGTAGGTGCCCATGTGGTGATCGACGGTGACACCACTATCGGAGCGCAAAACCGCATTTTTCCCGGTGCTTGTATTGGCCTCGAATCTCAGGATCTCAAGTACGACGGCTCGATGAGCCGGGTCGAGATTGGAGATCACAACCTGATTCGGGAGTACGTGACCATCAACCGGGCAACCGATGCCGGAGCAGCTACGCTGTTGGGCAGCCATAACCTACTGATGGCCTATTCTCATGTGGCCCACAACTGTGTGGTCGAAGATAACGTCATTATTGCCAACTCGGTAGCCTTGGCCGGCCATGTGTATGTGGAGTCGGGGGCACGGATTAGTGGCTTGGTGGGGGTGCACCAGTTTGTGCATGTGGGACGACTGGCGATGATTGGCGGTCTCAGCCGCATCGATCGCGACGTACCGCCTTTTACTCTAATCAACGGCAACCCGGCCCAGGTGCGGGGCCTTAACCAGGTGGGCTTGCAGCGGGCGGGCCTGACGGCTGACCCCCAGGCGTACCGTGAGCTCAAACAGGCTTACCGGCTGGTGTACCGCTCAGGAGAATCGCTGAGCGACGCAGTTAAGAAGCTGGGTCAAGACCACAACAATGATTTGGTGCGCCACTTTAGCGGGTTTTTGCAGGCAGCAATCCAACCCGATCGCCGGGGGCTAACTCCCGGACGACGCCAGGTCAGCAAGGCCAATGATGAGTAGCCCAAGACGAGGTCAGGGATGACGCATCCCACTACAAAGCGAGTGTTTATTAGCACCGGCGAGGTGTCGGGAGATTTGCAGGGGGCATTGCTGATTGAGGCACTTCAGCAGCGGGCTCGCGATCGCCATCTCACCCTCGACATTACCGCCCTGGGTGGCCCCCGCATGGCGAAGGCGGGGGCCACGCTGGTGGGCGAAACCACGGGCATTGGCTCGGTAGGTATTTTTGAGGCGCTGCCCTACCTGCTGCCCACCCTGCGGTTGCAGCGGCAGGCCAAGCGAGCCCTTGACGCGAACCCGCCAGATGTGGCGGTGCTGATTGACTACATGAGCCCTAATTTAGCCATGGGCGACTACCTCAAGACCCATCACCCCCAGGTGCCGGTGATGTATTACATCGCTCCCCAGCAGTGGGTGTGGTCGTTTTCTGAAAACGACACGCGCAAGCTGGTGCAGTGCAGCGATCGCATGCTGGCCATTTTCAAAGCCGAGGCCGACTACTACCAGCGCTACGGAGCCAACACCACCTGGGTAGGCCATCCCCTGGTCGATCGCTATCCTACCCCCGCCGATCAGAGTGCTGCCCGCCAGCGGCTCGGCCTCGATCTCGACGCCCCGGTCGTGACTCTGCTGCCTGCCTCCCGCCAGCAGGAGGTCAAGTACCTGATGCCGGTGCTGCTGAAGGCGGCACAGATCATTCAGGCCCAGTGCCCAGGGGTGACCTTTTTAATGCCGGTGTCGATTGCGGCGTTGCAGGCCAGCTTTGAGGCGGGCCTAAGCCAGTATGGCCTTAACGGGCGGGTGATTGCCGACGATAGCCAGGTCGCCATTGCCGCCGCCGATGTGGCGATTACCAAATCGGGCACCGCTAACCTGGAGATTGCCCTGATGGATGTGCCCCAGGTGGTGGCCTACCGCATTCACCCCCTCAGCGCCCGCATTGGCTATTACCTGCTGAAGTTTGACGCGCCCTACGTGTCGCCGGTTAACCTGGTGGTTGACCAGACGATTGTGCCCGAGTTTTTGCAGTGGGAAGCGACCCCGGCAGCGATCGCCGCCGCCGCATTAGAGTTGCTGCACAACGAGGCGGCCCGGCAAACCATGCGGGCAGGCTATGCCAAAATGCGCGAAGAACTGGGGCCACCGGGGGTCTGCCTGCGCACAGCCGATCTAATTTTAGACGCGTTGGTCAATGGCCAACCGGCTGGGGCAATGGGCGATCGCTAATCAACAGAATTGCCCCAGCAATGTTGAAGCGTCCCCAAAATCACTACAATTGTTATGCTTTGCCGGAGCCGGGCTGCACTGGCCTAAGTTGACAGCCAGACCCGGCGGTGACAGGAGGACTCTCGTGAACATACCCGAACTATTTGCCAGTGGCGGCATTGCCATGTGGCCGCTGCTCCTACTTTCGATTTTGGCCGTGGGCACTATTTTGGAGCGCATTTGGTTTTGGTCGCGCATTTTGACCCGCGAACGCGAGGTGTCTGGCCGCGTGCTCGAAGCTGCCCGGCGCGACTGGGGTGCCGCCGCCGACATTGCCCATCGCTCGGCAGTGCTACCCATGGGGCGATTTTTGTCGGCCCCGCTCAAGCTGCAATCGCCTGACCCGGAGGTGTTTCGATTGGCGCTCGAGACCTCAGCCAACGAAGAGCTGCTGGCCATGAGCCGGGGCGACAAAATTCTTGAAGCCGTGATTGGGCTAGCCCCTCAGCTGGGGTTACTGGGTACGGTGCTAGGTCTGATCAACTCCCTCGGGGCGCTGCGGCTGAGCGATTTGGGCAGCGGCGATGCCACCGCAGGCACCTCCTTAGGTATTCGCGAAGCGTTGATCAGCACCGCCGCCGGTTTAATCATCGCCATTATTGCCATGGCCTTTTATCGGCTCTTTCAAGGATTTGTATTTGGCCAAGCCAAGATGTTCCGCCAGGCGGGCAGTGAGCTAGAACTACTTTACCGCCAGAGCTGGGCGACGGGTCATGGCCTACCGGTGGTCGAAACGACTACGCCAGTGATCCGCACTAACCCCAATACGGCTAGCCCCGATGCAACCCCCTCGGCGGAGGTCCCCTCACCATGAAGATAGACCTGCTTGATACCCCCTCCCAGGACGTCCGCCTGGAGATTATTCCGCTAATCGACGTTATCTTCTGCATTCTGACGTTTTTTATTTTGGCGGCGGTGGGGCTAACCCGCCAGCAGGCCATTGATCTAGACTTGCCCTCCGCCGACACTGGGCAGCCGCTGCCGGGGCAAGTTGGGGAGGGCAGCGATCGCGTCTACGTCAGCATTGACGGGTTTGGTCAGATCTACCTCGACCAACAGCCCGTGCCGATCGAGGTGCTCAGGGACGTGCTGGCGCAGTTTATTCAGAGCAGCCCCAGCGGACTAATTGTGCTCTACGCCTCCCGCGATGCCCGCTACGAAGATGTAGTCACCGTTCTCGATGAGTTGCGCGATGTGGGGGGCAACCGCGTCGCCCTAGCCACCCTGCCCCGCGATCAAACCTTGGGGCCTCCAGTTGACTCTCCTGATGGTCTCCCCGAGGGGTTCCCTCAAGAGTCTCTAGATGGGTTCCCGGATGACTTTAACGACCTGCCTGGCAGCGATCCATTGTCTCCGCTCTCTCCCTTTCCTAGCCAGCCAACGTTACCCCTTGATCCTGCGCCAACTCCTGGACAACCAGACAATTAATCAATCGGTTAGCCCTGGGGCAATCAAATTCATCCTTGAGATAGAGGACAGCTACCTCAGCTTTCCGGTTGTATAGGGAGACCTGGGTTGGCCGGTACTGAGTCAGAACGTTACAGGCTCAGGATTTGCATTAGCTGACTTTGCACAGTTAGCTATCTTTGCATCACGTATGGGGCAAGCCTGGGAGCGTTAGATTTCCAGGCTTTGTTTTGCGTAATAAAACTTTTTTAAGACTTGTGAACCTCAGCTGGAAAAAGCTGAGTCTGTTTCTATTGGCGCTGGCGATCGCAGTCGGGGCGCTGGTCTGGGAGGCCTATGTTCAGGCCCAGCAGCCGGTCACGATCTCGTTTCTGTTGCGGGCGGTAGAGGCCGACCAAATGCAGGGCTTGGCCCAGCAGTTTATGGATGAAAATCCCGACATTCGCATTGAGATGGTGCGCGGCCCCAACGCCGCCGATGCGGTCGAAAACCTCTACACCACCTCCTTTTTGCTGGGTGACTCCCCCTACGACATTCTGTTTTCAGATGTGGTCTGGATCCCCAAATTTGCCGCCGCTGGGTGGCTCGTCGATCTGTCAGACCGCGTCAGTGACAGTGACCTGGCCGATTTTCTAGAGGCCGATGTAGCAGCGGGCCTTTACCAAGACGGGCTTTACCGCATGCCCTTTCGCTCCGACATGGGCATGCTCTACTACCGCACTGACCTGCTAGAGCAGGTGGGCTTAGAGCCGCCTGAAACCTTTGACGACCTAATTACGGCCTCCCAGACCATTCAGGCGCAGACCGATGTGGACTGGGGTTTTACCTGGCAAGGGTTGCAGTATGAGGGTCTGGTGACCAACTTTGTCGAAATTATTGCGGGCTACGGCGGCTTTTGGATCGACCCCGACAGTTTGGCCGTGGGCCTCGATCAGCCCGCCGGCATTCAGGCCGTCGAGTTTATGAAAGGTGTGATTGACCAGCGCATTTCTCCGCCCGGTGTGACCAACTACATCGAAGAAGATTCTCTGCGCCAGTTTCAGAACGGCAATGTCGCTTTTCTGCGCAACTGGCCCTACGCCTGGGCCGAGGCCAACCGTGAGGGCACGGCAGTGGCTGGAAACATTGCCCTCAAGCCCATGGTGCATGCCGAAGGGCAGCAGCCCGCTGCCTGTTTAGGGGGATGGGGCTTTGGCATTTCGGCGACTACCCCCCACCCCGAAGAAGCCTGGCGGGTGGTGGAGTTTTTCACTAGCCCTGGCCCGATGAAGGATTTCATCACCGAGTTTGCCTACGTGCCCAGCCGTCGTGCCCTGTTCACCGATCCTGACGTGCTAGCGACGTTTCCCCATTACGAGCAGCTGCTAGAGGTGGCCGACACAGCGATTCCTCGGCCTCCCGTGGGGCAGTACGCCCAGCTGTCAGATATTCTGCAACGCTACCTGAGTGCCGCCATCACCAATCAAATGACGCCAGAGGCCGCTATGCAGGCTGCTGCTGGGGAGAGTCGGCGGGTGTTGGGGGCAGAGGGGTAGATGAGTGCAGTAGGTGAGCAGGCGGATAGGTCGGTTAACGAGAGCCAATACAATGACTAAAGACTACATTCGAGAGCGGGAACAGCGGACGGGCTGGCTGTTGATGATTCCGGCAATGCTGCTGTTGCTGCTGGTCTACGCCTTTCCGATTTTGCGAGCCTTTTGGCTGAGCTTTTTTACCGAAAACCTCAGCACTAACCTGGAGCCTGTTTTTAGCGGTTTAGACAACTATGCGCTGATGGCCCAGGATGGTCGGTTCTGGCAGAGTATGCGAAACACGACTGTTTTTACGGTCACGACGCTGATTTTTGAGCTGATTTTAGGGCTGCTAATTGCCCTGTGCCTCGACCAAGCCTTTCGGGGCAGAGGCTGGGTACGCACGATCGCCATTCTCCCCTGGGCCTTGCCCACCGCCCTGATTGCCCTGGCCTGGCGCTGGATTTTCAACACCGAGTTTGGCGTCTGGAACGACCTACTGCTGCGATTTCAGCTGATTGATAACCCGGTGAACTGGCTGGGCGAACCCTTTTGGGCGATGGTGGCGGTGATTGCCGCCGACGTGTGGAAGACGACCTCCTTTGTGGCGATTTTGCTGCTGGCGGGGCTGCAATCCATTTCCCAAGACCTCTATGAGGCTCACTCTCTAGATGGAGCCAGCCCCTGGCAAAGCTTTCGCCAGATTACGCTGCCGCTGATTGCACCGCAGATTGTGATTGCCACACTGTTTCGCTTTGCCCAATCCTTTGGCATTTTTGACCTGATTCAGGTGATGACCGGCGGCGGCCCCGGCGGTGCTACCGAGATGGTGTCGATCTATATTTACGCCGCCGTGATGCGCTACCTCGACTTTGGCTACGGGGCCGCCCTGGTGACGGTGACCTTTGTATTGCTAGTGGCGGTCGTGGCCCTGAGCTGGCTCTACCTCTCTCGCCTGCGCGCCAAAACAGAGTAATTTTGGCCTGTAAGGGTAGACACATAGGTCTACCCCTACCCATCCACCCCCTACCCATCCACCCCCTACCCATCCACCCCCACCCATCCACCCCTATGGCCACCGTTTCCCAAACCACCACCTCTCCACCCAAAGCCAGCGATCGCGGTATTCCCTGGATGCGGGTGCTGCTCTGGCTAGCGATCGCCTTTACCGTTCTCTTCAGCCTGGCCCCGGTGCTGTGGCAGGTGCTCACCTCATTCAAAACCAACGCCGCCATCACTCAAACTCCGGTGGTGTATTTTCCGGGGTTAGATCAGCTCACCTTCAGCCACTACCTCGACTTGTTTCGGCTGAACCAGTTTCAGATTTACATGTTCAACAGCGCCTTAGTCGCCATTGTGTCGACGCTGTTGTGCCTGGCGCTGGGCTCGCCTGCGGCCTATGCCCTAGCTCGCCTGCGAATACGGGGGGAGCAAATTATTCTAGCCGTGGTGCTGGTGGTCACCCTGTTTCCCTACATTTTGCTGTTTTTGGGCCTGCTAGAAGTGGTGCGAGCCTTTGGGCTAGCCAACAACTATCTGGCGCTGATCATTCCCTACACCGCCATCAACCTGCCGCTGACCATCTTGGTCATGCGCAGCTTCTTTCAGCAATTGCCCAAAGATTTAGAAGACTCTGCCAAGGTAGACGGCTACAACACCGTGCAGATGCTCTGGCAGATTGTGCTGCCCATGACCCTGCCCGCCCTGGTGACCACCGGCATTTTGGCGTTTATTTTCGCCTGGAATGAGTATCTGTTTGCCCTCACCTTCATGACCCGCGAGAGCATGAAAACCATTCCCGTCGCCGCCGCTCAGCTCGGCGGCACTACTCTGTTTGACGTGCCCTACGGCCCCCTGGCTGCCGCCACGGTGGTTGGCACCCTACCCCTGGTGGTGCTGGTGCTGCTCTTCCAGCGGCGGATCGTCCAGGGCCTGACATCCGGATCGGTGAAGGGGTAGGGGGGTGGATGAGTGGATGAGTGGATGGGTGGATGGGTGGATGGGTGGATGGGTGGATGACCTGGAAACTTCACTTTCTTCGACCTTCACCCTTCACCCCCCTCACTCTTCACCCTTCACTCTTCATCCCCTCACCCTTCACCCCCCTCACTCTTCACCCTTCACTCTTCATCCCCTCACCCTTCCCCCCCTCACTCTTCACCCTCCACCCCCTCACTCTTCACCCTCCACTACCTCTACAATCATGGCTAAACTCGAACTGCAAGACCTAACCAAAGCCTATAGCCGCGACATCGTGCCGGTAAAGCGGCTCAACCTGGCGGTCGACGACAAGGAGTTTTTAACCCTGGTGGGGCCATCGGGCTGCGGCAAATCGACCATTTTGCGGTTGATTGCGGGGCTAGACCAGCCCACCGAGGGGCGGGTGATGATTGGCGATCGCGATGTCAGCGCCCTACCACCGGGCGATCGCAACATTGCCATGGTCTTCCAAAGCTACGCCCTCTACCCCCACATGACCGTGCGCGACAACGTGGCCTCAGGGCTTAAGCTGCGCAACTTGCCAGCGGGCGATGTGCAAAAGCGCGTGCAGGAGGTGTCTGGGGTGCTGGGCCTCGACCCCCTGCTCGATCGCAAACCGGCTAAACTCTCGGGCGGGCAGCGGCAGCGGGTGGCCCTGGCCCGCGCCCTGGTGCGCAACCCCGATGTCTTTTTGCTCGATGAACCCCTCAGCAACCTCGATGCCCTGCTGCGAGAGCAGGTGCGGGCCGACCTCAAGCAAATTTTTGCCGACCAAAAATCGCCCATCGTCTACGTCACCCACGACCAAACCGAGGCCATGACTCTCTCGACTAAGGTGGCGGTGCTCAACAATGGCTATCTACAACAGCTCGGCCATCCCCACGACATTTACAAAACCCCCGCCAACCGATTTGTGGCCAGCTTCATTGGCAGCCCCCAAATGAACCTGTTTACCCTCAACCGCACTGGCCACGAAGTGGCTTTGGGCGATTTTCGAGTGCCGTTGCCCAGCGGGGCTAAGGCCTCGTCAGTGGTGCTGGGCATTCGCCCCGAGCATTTGCGCCTGCCCCGCGAGGGCGATACCCACATTGTTAGCGGCGACGTGTTTTTGGTCGAAAATCTGGGCATGCACGACCTGGTCAGCCTGCGAGTGCAGGGTGACCCCACGCTCACCCTGCGGGCGCTGCTGCCTGCCGATGCCTCCTGGAGCAAGGAGAATCTGAAGCTGGCCCTGCCCCCCGAGACGATTCACTGGTTTGACGGCGATACCGAACAGCGCCTTAACCCGTGATGTTCTTGGGCACATTTCTCACGCCAAACTCGGGGTAACGTAAGAACAGAGCCTCCTCCCGGTATGTCTGATGCTGCCGACGCTGCAAAACGCTTTTCAGTACGCCCTAGACAATAGCGATCGCATTCTCGCCGCTCTGCAACAGCACCTCATGCTGGTGGCGGTGCCCCTGGCGATTGGGCTGCTGGTGGGCTTGCCCCTGGGGCTATGGAGTGCGCGATCGCGGGTTGTATCCACCGTCATGCTCAACAGCTTCAACGCGCTGCGGGTGATTCCTAGCCTGGCGGTGCTGTTTTTGGCGGTGCCCGTGCTGGGGCTGAGCTTTTGGTCGGCGGTGCTGGCCCTAACCCTGCTGGTGATGCCGCCGATTTTAATCAGCACCGACGTGGCGTTTCGCAACATTAGCCCCGCCATTCGTGAGGCGGCAACAGGCATGGGCATGCCCCCGGTTGACATTCTCACCACGGTCGAAATTCCCCTGGCGCTGCCGGTGATCATTGCAGGTATCAAAACCGCCACGGTGGAGGTGATCGCCAGCGCTACCCTGGCCGCTTTTGTGGGGGCAGGCGGGCTAGGCACGTTTATTGTGCTGGGGTTTGCGGTCTATGACCCGGCGATTTTGCTGGTGGGGGCGGTGCCGGTGGCGCTATTGGCGCTGGGGGCAGAGGTGGGTTTGAGTGCGGTGCAGCGAGCCGCCCAGGCTCCGGGAATGCGATCGGCGTAGGGGTTAGCTCAGCATTCTGGCTTCAGTCGTCATAGGTGAGTTCTGCCTAGATGATTTTATACAGGCACACAACCAGACACGCAGTGAATGCATCACCAATCTAGCTATCAGTGTTAATAGAATTTCTGTATAACGCTCTCCTTCAGCAGCGGTTAGAAAATTTTGCACCACCACCAGTGATTTCCGACCGTCCGTTGCAAGAGAGTTGTTATGCGGCGATCGCTTACCGACTGATTCTCAACATTTTATTCCCGCCCTTTTGAAACTCGTAAGCAACAGATTGAACTTGTGCTCTGTAACCTTTATTTGATAAATCCTCCAAAATAAAGTCAAGATAAAAAGATGGCTTACCATCAAGCTTGAGCAAGGGGAAAATCCTCACCTCGGGGGCAATTCGCAGAAGTTCATGAACCGAAGCAATATGAAAATCAAGCGATAACTGTTCTGAATACAAGAAGAGTAAATGAGAGCATACGCATAACTCAAATTGGTCATCAACAAATTCTAGTCTTGGCAAAGACTGATTTAAATACCGTCCTGCTTTTTGCCCAGCTTCATAGTCTAATAGAAACTTCTCCATTGTGTTGAGACGCGCCTTGCCAAGTTCATCAGCATCTTGGAAGTCCTTCCATATATATTTACTAGGATTTTTCTTTACCTGCGAAATGATCGACTCGTAAGTAGCTCGAACACGCTGCTCAATTTGTTCGGCAGAAAATTGATAAACCGGATCAATAGATACAACAGAATGTCCTAGCTCAGTCATTTCAGCATTGAAGCTAGCTGGGCCATCACCGCATCCAAGAATTTTTGCGTTTAAATCTGTTTCTGACAGACTAAACATCGACTTGTATTCTTCTAGTGTTCTACCCCAAGGAACAACTTCTTCAAGTCTCATTTACAAATAACCTCAAGACATCTCCTTTGATAAAAAACAAGCCGCATAACAACTTAATTATGCCGACAGTTTCCTCATAACTGCCCTCCCAGAGTGAATTATACGGACAGTGACGTCGCAAGCCGTAACTGCTGTCTTATACCGAATCCGAATCCCATATCCCCGATTCCCAAACGACCAACCCGTAGGGGCGCATGGCATGCGCCCAGCTGAACCGGAGATAGCCATGCAGGATTTGGTATTACTCATGTTTCAGTCGCCGCTGGGGTTGAGCGTAGTGCTCCAGCGCTAGCAGCAGGCCATTTATCACAAACGCTAGAACCGCCACCGCAATCGACCCAGCCACGATCTTGTCGTAGCGGTTGGTTTGAATACCGTCGAACAGCAGTTTACCCAGCCCGCCAGCGTTGAACTTCGCCCCAATGGTGGCGATCGCGATCGCCACAATCGCCGCAATTCTCACCCCTGCCAAAAACACCGGCAGCACCAGGGGCACCTGCACCCGCCACCACCGCTGGGCCACGCTCATGCCCATGCCCCGCGCCGCCTCTAGCACAGCGGGGTTGATGCCCGCCAGCCCCACCGTCAGGTTGCGCACCAAAATCACCTGGGTGTAGAGCACCATCGCCACAATCACCGAGGTAGCGTTAAGGCCAAACAGCGGCACTAAAAAGATAATCAGCGCCAGACTGGGGATAGTGTAAAGCACCCCTAGACTGCCCAGCACCGGCACCGAGAGCCAGCGCAGCCGCGAGACCAGCAGCGCCAGGGGAACAGCCAGGGCGATCGCAATCCCCAGCGAAATGCCCGTCATCCGCAGGTGTTGCAGCAGCAGCGTCAGCACCTCCCCTGGCTGGCTAATCAGATAGCTCATCGCCCGTTCCCCGCTACCGCCGACTCGCGAATGTGGTCAAGGGTGAGCAGGCCCACCGGGTTGCCTTCTGCTAGCACCGTCAGCGCCGGAGCCCCGGTCTTGAGAATCAGTGACAGCGCATCGCGCAGGCTGTCTAAATGAGAAAGCGTCGGGTTGTGGCCGTTGCTGTAGTTGGGCGGCAGGGCCATCATCGCCGCACCCACCCGCAGCAGGCCCAGCTGGCGCACCATGTCGTCGGCCCCCAGCAGGGTGTAGACAAACTCATCGACGGGCTGGGTGAGCAGATTAAAGGGGGTGTCAAACTGCACCACCTCCCCCAGGCGCATGATCAGGATGCGATCGGCCAGGCGCAGGGCCTCTTCTACATCGTGGGAGACAAACAGAATCGTTTTTTTGAGCTGGCCCTGAAGGCGCAAAATCTCGTCTTGCAGGGCAGCGCGGGTGATCGCGTCGATCGCCCCAAAGGGCTCATCCATCAGCATAATGCCGGGGTTGCCCGCCAGCGCCCGAGCAATGCCCACCCGCTGCTGCTGACCACCGGAAAGCTGGGCGGGGTAGCGATCGCGAAATTCTCCCGGCGGCAGCTTCACCAGTTCCAGCAGCTCATCAATGCGGGCCTGAATTTGGGGTTTGGCCCAGCCCAGCAGCTTGGGCACCACCGCCACATTGTCGGCCACCGTCATGTGGGGAAACAGGCCCGACTGCTGAATCACATAGCCAATCTGCTGCCGCAGTTTGGTCGCCTTGAGCTTGCGAATATTGGCCCCATCGAGAAAAATATTACCCCCGGTGGGTTCGTAGAGGCGGTTGACCATCTTCAGCAGAGTGGTTTTGCCGCAGCCCGACGGCCCCAAAATCACCACAATTTCGCCAGAATTGATCTGGCAGGTCACCCGATTGACCGCCGGACGCGCCCCCCCGGCAAATCGTAGCGAAACATCATCAAACTGAATGGCGCTCATAGGTTTCTCGTCAAGGGGCTACTCGCCGTGGGCTAGTCTGTCACCAGGCCCGCATTCACCAAAAATTCTCGCGCCACGTCCGCCGGTTCGCGCTGGTTGCCGCTGACCTCGTAGTTGAGCTGACGCATAACGTCATCGTTGAGCAGGGGCGATACCTGATTTAGGGCATCGGCAATGCCGGGGTTTGCCTCCAGCGTCGTCTGCCTGACCACCGGGGCCACCTGGTAGGGCGGAAACAACCCCTCGTCATCTTCGAGCACCACCAGGTTAAAGGCATTGATTTCGCCATCGGTGCCAAAGGCAACGGCGACATCGGCCTCGCCATCTACCAGGCCCCGGTAGCGCAGGCCCGCATCCACTGCTTTATAGTCGGCCAAAGAAAAATCGCCATAGGCCGATTTCAACCCCGGCAGGCCATCTTCACGCACCTCAAACTCGGGAGGACCAATCAAGGTTAGGCTGCTGGCCTGGGCCGCAAAGTCAGAAATAGTGCGAATATTCAGCGCATCGGCGCGCTCCTCAGTCATCGCCAGGGCCTGGGTGTTATTCATTGGCGAGGGGTCGAGCCACACCAGGTTAAACTGTGCTTGATAGGCCTGCTGAACAGTATCGAAGACGGCCTGCTGGTCGCTACTGGCGGGCAAGTTGAGCACCGTCAACAGGGCGGTGCCGGTGTACTCGGGGTAGAGGTCAATATCGCCGCTCTCGATCGCCGCCTGGGCCACCGGGGTGCCGCCCAGGTTAAGCTTGCGCTCGACGGTAAAGCCGTTCTCTTCGAGCACCAGGGCATACATTTCGCCAATGATCAGCTGCTCGGTAAAGTCTTTAGAACCGACGCTGATTACATCATCGCCGCTGCCGCCGCCACAGGCCGCTGCGAGCAAAGCTGCCGCTACCCCCAAGCAAGCCTGGTTAAACCACCGTCGAGATATCGCCATAGGGTTCAAATTCTAAAGACTAAAACTCAGGCTATTGGCGCGACTGCACCCCTGTTTTCCTGACTACTGTTCTCCTGAGAATATCACAGGACTTTTGGCCACGGATTTCCCCTTGGGGGGATCCTTGCTAGACATGTGATACCAAATCCTATCGGTATACCACCGATTTGTAGGGGCATTGCAGTGCAATGCTCCGTGCAAATCGGGTTCGAATCGGGGTTGTCTGACTCGGGTTTGGTAGGAGCTGAGTTACTTTAAGTAGGAAGGCTCAATTAAATATAAAACCCTCGTAGGATGGGCAAAGCATCGCGTGCCCATCATCAAAGCGATGGGCACGGGTATGGCCCTTTGCCCCATCCTACGTTTAATTGCAACCACCGACTTAGGCCCAAACCAATGGCAGACGCTCGTTTAAGGTCTATGGGGTGCTTAGCCAATCTGCCTTAATTCATACAGGACGCTATAGCTGGTGAGGCTGGTATAGTTGCCCCTAAAGGCTCTGGCCTTTAGATATTCGCCCAGAGCATCTCAGGGCCAAATCAACCCCTTGAGTTAGCAGGGGTTTTAGCAGGGGTTGCTTACGCTTTTATACAATTACCGCTATTGACCATCAACCGATTCCCAATGGATTCAACTCGCTATACCCGTGGGCAGGCAGCCCTGGCTAGACTTCATGGTTCCATTGGCGCAGGCATTATGGAATCGCTGGAGGATATTGCCCCCGATTTTGCCCGCTTGATTATTGAGTTTCCCTACGGCGATATCTGCTCTCGCGAAGGGCTATCGCCCAAAGAGCGGCAGATCGCCACGATCGCATCTCTGGTCACCCTCGGCAACGCCCCTACCACGCTCAAGGCCCACCTTCAGGCCAGCCTCAATGTGGGCTGCACCCGCGAAGAAATTATTGAAGTGATTATGCAGATGGCGGTGTATGCGGGCTTCCCCGCCGCTGTCAATGCTCTATTGGTAGCCAAAGACCTGTTTGCAGAGTTAGATGCACCACTCACTACCCCAGAACAGCCCTAGGCAGCGGTGACGCAGCCAGGACGATGCACCAGCCCTCTCCAAGCGGTACAACCGGCCATTCCCTGACCAAGCAAACCCAAAAACCAGATAACCCAACCCCGCCCATACTAGGAGGGGATGCCGAAACTCGAAACCTGAAACCCAAAACCCGCCACCAAGCTCCTCTATTTCTGCCCCCGAGCCCGAGTCATCTTTAAAAAGTGGTCTACTTACCATAGCGATCGCAGAGCTTATGACTACAATAAGGCAGTATTTCGGTTGGGCCTACTACTGTTAGCTATGACGCCCCCAAACCCTCCCCAGCCTCGCACCCTGCTCAAAACCGTTACCCAGGCGCTTCATGCCGTGCAAGCCAAGGTCGACTTTGGCAAGCTGGCCGTCAAGCCCGGTGCCCGCGCTGCCGAGCTTGAGGTAACCGTCAACGGCAAGCCCACCACATACCCGCTGCTGGGCGAACACTATATTATGGGGCGCAGCACGTCCCAGTGCGACATTGTGGCCCCCAGCCCCATCGTCAGCCAGGTGCACGCCACCCTCACCCGCGATACCCACCGCCCCAGCCAGCCCTTCGTCATGAAGGATCGCAACTCGACCAACGGCATTTACCGGGGCAAAAAGCGGCTTACCCAAGCGGTGATGAATCACGGCGACGTTTACACCCTTGGCCCCCCCGAGCTGGAAGATGCCGTTACCCTACGCTTTAACGAGCCGCCCCCCTGGTACGTCAAAACCGCCCGCTACACCCTCTACGGGTTTACCGGGTTATCTCTGGCCGTAGGCGCGTGGATTGTGGGCGTAGAATGGCCCAAAATTCCGATGCGGCCTCTGCCCGACTCTGTGCAGGGGCCAGTGGTCGTTTTTGGCGAAGAAAATGGCGCTACCATTCCGCTGCGCGAACAGCGCAGCCAGTCGCACCAAGAGCTGCGACGCATGAGCGACTTTTCGCCCTACCTGCCCAATGCCCTAATTGCCTCAGAAGACACCCGCTACTACTGGCACCTGGGGGTTGACCCCATCGGTATTTTGCGAGCCTCGCTGATTAACCTGCAAGGGGGCACCATTCGCCAGGGGGGCAGCACCATTACCCAGCAGCTGGCCCGCAGCGTCTATCGCGAGTACACCGGCACCGACGACTCGGCCAGCCGCAAGGTGCGTGAGGCCATTACGGCCCTCAAGCTAGAGACGTTCTACAGTAAAAACCACCTGCTGCTCACCTATCTCAACCGGGTCTACCTGGGCGAAAACCTCTACGGCTTTGAGGATGCGGCCCAGTTTTACTTTGCTAAGCCCGCCCGCGACCTCACCCTCTCGGAAGCGGCGACGCTGGTGGGCATTTTGCCCGGCCCCAACGCCTTTAACCCGGTACAAAACTACGATGCCGCAGTGTCCTACCGCGATCGCGTCCTCGATCGCATGGTCAGCCTGGGCATGGTCACCCAGGAAGAAGCGCGGCGGGCGCGGCGATCGCGCATTGAGATCAGCCCCGACGCCACCCGGCAGCTCCAGAGCACCCGTGCCCCCTACTTCTACAGCTACGTCTTTGAAGAACTAGACCAGGTGCTCGGCAGTTCTCTAGCCCGCGAAGGCAACTTCTACGTACAGACCAGCATCGACCTCAATCTGCAAAGTGCCGCTGAATCGGCCCTGAGCCAGGATGTCGCCACCCAGGGTGCGACGCTGGGTTACTCCCAGGGGGCCGTCGTTACCCTCGACAGTACCAGCGGTGCAATTCGCGCTCTGGTAGGCGGCGTAAACTTTGGTGAAAGCCAGTTTAACCGTGCCTCTCAAGCACTGCGCCAGCCCGGCTCCACCTTCAAGCTATTTGCCTTCGGAGCCGCCCTAGAGCAGGGCATTCCCCCCGGACGGGCCTTCGCCTGTACCCCCATGACCTGGAACGGACAGCGGTTTGCGGGCTGTCGCTCAGGCTCGGGCTCCCTCGATATGTACGCTGGTATGGCCCGCTCTGAGAACGTGGTGGCCCTACGCCTTGCCCAGGAAGCCGGGCTGAGCAACGTGATCGATGTGGCCCAGCGGATGGGCATCGAGTCGCGGCTAGTATCCTCCCCCGGTCTCACCCTGGGCCAAAGCGAGGTCACGCCCCTGGAGATCACCGGGTCCTTTGCCGCCGTGGCCAACAACGGGGTGTGGAACCGCCCCCACGGCATTTTGCGGGTGCTCGACAGCAGCGACTGCGCCGACCCCGCCGATATCAACACCTGCCGAGTGATCTACGAGTTTGGCCAGGCGGGCGATGCCAATCGCCAGGCGATCGATCCTGGTATTGCCAGTACGTTGAATGGTCTGCTCCAGGGTGTAGTGCAGGGCGGCACGGGCCGCAGCGCCTTTTTAGGCCTGGGCGAAGCGGGTAAAACCGGCACCACCGACGACAACCGCGATCTTTGGTTTATCGGCTATGTGCCTGGCCGCAACCTGACTACGGGCGTTTGGCTCGGGAATGACGACAACAGTGCCACCCGAGGCAGCAGCGGTCAGGCCGCCGCCGTGTGGGGCAACTACATGCGCCAGGTGGTGCGGTAGGCGCTAAGCGGCTACCCAGGTGCCATGGAAACTCGGCGGCACCACCTCTGGCAGCTCTAGCCGACAGATCGGCCCGGCCTCTAGCTGTTCACCTTGGTATACCCACACCTCGCTACGGTGGTGGTGGCCGTCGTAGACGACGGTGAGCACCCAGGACTGCTGAGGGTTAGCGGGATTTGCAACCGGAATCGGTTCGGAGGGGTAGCAGCCCTCGCCGGCAGCGGCGACGGCGAGGCCAGTTATGGGGTCGAAACGGGCGATCGCGCCAAATAGCTCTCCCGCCGGCGTTAGCTCGGTGCGATGCACGTTGAGATAGGTAACCGCCGTCTCGTCTTGGCCAATCGTCGTGGGAAATTCGCAGTGGCGGTCGATCAAACACTGCTGATCGAGAATTTTGGCAGTTTTGGGGTCAATGCGGTACTGCCAGAGCTGGGCATCGGCAGGAGTGGTGATCTGGCCAGAGGCCACTTCTTTCAGAAACTGGTTGGTAGCTAAGTCGGGGTAGCGCACCACGTCGAACACCACCGAGCCATCAAAATCGAGATAGCTGTGGCCAAAGTGCCACTGGAACCAGGGGTCGGCATCGCCAAGGGCGATCGGCTCCAGCGTCTCAGCATCGACCACAATGATCTGGGTGCCCTGCTGAGGCTGCCACTGGAGCGCATCGCTAAAGCTCGACAGACCAAACAGAGCGGGCAGCGGGCTGAGGCGCACAGGCGACACGCAAAACACCAGGTAGCGATCGGCCAGCACAAAGTCGTGCAGTAGAGGAATGCCGCTGAGGGGAATAGTGCTGGTTTTCTCCACGGCCCCGGCAGCGCTGAGGCGGTAGAGCTGGAGGGTAGCGTTGCCCCCCGGTATGGTGCCAAAGCTGAAGATTTTGCCCGTGCGCGGGTGGCGCTTAGGGTGAGCCGTAAACGTGTCGCTGGGCTTAAGCCCGCCTAGGTCATCTAGCCCCAGAGTTTCTAGAGTCTCTAGATCTAACCGGTGGGGCAGACCGCCCTCCCACAGCGCCAGCAGGCGATCAGGCAGGGCCAACACCGAGGTATTGGCGACATTCTTAATTTGAGTTTGCCAGCGCTGCCAGATAGAAACGGGCGGCAGGGTGCCATAGCCTCGATAGAGACACTGTCCAGAGTCTTCTTCGTCCACAAACCCAGCGGAGCGCACGTAGCGATAGTTGGCTACAGCAGTGTTGCCGTCAAACTGCACCCGCAGCACCGCCCCATCGCCATCAAACCAGTGCCCCACTCGGGTACCACCGCGCTCTAGCCGAGCCGGGCCATTGCGGTAGAGGGTGCCGCGCAGATCGACGGGCAGTTGCCCGGCTAACACCGCCAGCGGCGTAGCGGCAAATTCGGCAGCGGGCTGGGCGATCGCAGCCGCCCAAAGTGCCGTGGACTTTGCTGAGGGCTGCACTTTAGGCGGTGCCGTAGGGGCCATAGGTAGAAATGAGGAATACAACTGTCTCTATTGTGAACCAGCCCAGCCCAGAAGGCCGGCATCCCACCCATCTACCCATCCACCCATCTACCCACCCACCCATCTACCCATCTCCCATCCACTCCCCCACTCCCCTACCCATCCACCACCACCCAAGCCCCACTCCGCCGCCCATCCCCCACTCCCGAGAAAGCGCCATCCGGCCCAACCGCCACGGCATGGACACCGCCAAAAAACATGCTGGGGGCCTGCCACCAGGTGCACAGATCCTCGCCAGGAATGCCCTGGGACTCGATCGCTAGCTGGTCAAAGCCAGGTTCTAGGTGCAGCGCTCCCCGCTCCCAGTGCAGACGAGGGGCATGGACGGCGGCTTCGATCGCCATATCAAAGTCGAGTACGTTCGACACCACCTGCAAAATGGCGGTACGAATGCGATTAGACCCGCCCGAGCCCAGCACCAGACAGGGCTTGCCGTCTTTGAGTACCACCGTCGGAGCCATCATGCTCGACATGCGCTGGTTGGTCGGCCATTGGTGAAAGCCCTGGGGGTTGAGGTCTTCTTCGCCCAGCATATTGTTCATCATGATGCCGGTGCCCGGGATCACGTAGGCCGATCCTTCGCCACTGGAGGTGGTGACGCTGGCGGCATTGCCCTCGGCATCGACAACGCTGATGTGGGTGGTGCTGCCCCACTTACTGCTGCCCCCGCTAAGCACCCCTTGGAGCTGCCCTAAGTAGGGAGCCAGGTGGGGGGCGCTGAGAAATTCGGCGGCAATGTCAGATCGGTAGAGGTGATCGTCATAGCCCCGCTGGCGGGCCAGGTTGGTCAGACTCATCACTTCGCGCAGCAGGGCGACATGGCGGGGGCTGCTGTGGGCGGTGAGCGCAGGATTGGTCTGGGCCAGCAGGTGCAGGGCAAAGGCAATCAGCGTACCGCCCGAGCTGGGGGGTGGGTTGGTCAGCAGCGTGGCGCTGCCGTAGGGCACCGCCAGGGGTTGGCGCTCAATGACTTGGTAGGTCTTTAAATCCTCTAGGCTCAGGTAGCCCCCCTGGGTTTGGCAAGCTTGGGCCAGCTGATGGGCGAGGTCGCCGGTATAGAGCAGGTCGGCTCCGTGACGCACCACCTGCGTGAGAAAATCTGCAAAGTCGGGGAGGTAGAGGCGATCGCCCGTAGTCAGCAGCGATCCCTCCGGCGCATAGATCGCTCGGGCGGCAGCGGTAGCGGTGAGAATGGGAGCCAAAATTTGAAAGCTGCTGGCGCGAAACGCGTCGATCTCAATACCCTGGGTGGCCCAGTGCTGGGCCGGGGCGACAATGTGCTCCAGCGGCAGGCGACCGAGCCGCTGATGGACATGGAGCAATCCGGCGATCGCCCCCGGCACCGCCATCGACCCCAGGCCAATGTGAAACTCCTGCACGGTGTCGCCAAAGTTGGCGTGGATGGGGTAAAAGTCGAGCGATCGCCCGTGGGCTTTCGACCGAGGCGTTTGGCAAAAGAAGTCGAACAGGCAATTTTCGCCGGTCGCCTGGTGAGCCAGCAAAAAGCCCCCTCCGGCCAGAGAGGTGAGGGCACTCTCGGCCACGCAGGCGGTAAAGGCAGCGGCGATCGCAGCATCAAAGGCATTGCCCCCCTGGCGCAGCATCTCGGCCCCAGCCTCGGCAGTGAGGGGGTGCCCCGCCGCGATCGCCCCCCGGTTAGGCTTAAGACTACTCATAGCTGGCTAGTATAGCCTTAGCTCCAGTCTTCGCGACCTCGGCCCAGCCCTTTATAGACCTCGCCCTGCTGGTGAATAGCGCGAGTTCTGTCAAACAGCTCGCTTTCGGTAAGCTGCCAGCGGCTGAGGGCTTTTTTCAAGTCGGTTTGAATGTCGCGGGCACCGGGAAACCCGTCGTAGCGAATCATCAGCCGGGCCAGCTCGACTAGATTGTAGTCGGTGGCTTCCCCCGCCAGCAGCTGGCTCACCACCTGGCGATCGGTTTTGTACTGCGGATGCTGCTGGTCTTTGGTGATGTCTGCCATGGCGATCGCTTAATGACTTAAAACATGAGCGTCAGAGGCGGTTGCCGCCACCTCAGGGACAACCGCCACCTCGATCAGCCCGCCGCCTAGCACCCGGTCGCCGTCGTACCAAACGGCGGCCTGGCCAGGGGTAACGCCAAACTGCGGCTCGTCAAACACAATGCGAACTCGCTCGCTGCCTTCACCCAGGGGCACCAGCGTTGCCGCCACCGCCTCACTACGGTAGCGAATTTGCACCGATACTGGCATGGGCTCTTGGGGGGCGGCGATCGACACCCAATTCACCCGCTGCACAGTGCAGTCGGGCAGATGGGCATCGCTGCGATCGGCCACAATTACGTGGTTTTTGCCCATGTCAAAGCCCACCACGTAGAGCGGGTTGGCGGCGGCAATGCCCAACCCCTTGCGCTGACCAATGGTGTAGTGATGAATGCCGTTGTGCTGACCGAGAATGCGGCCCTCGGTGTCAACAATGTCGCCGGGCTTAGGGGCCAGATATTTATCCAAAAAGGTCTGCATCGAGCCGTGGTGCTCGATCAAACACAGGTCTTGGCTATCGGGCTTGGCAGCGGTGTGTAGCCCCAGTTCAGCGGCGATGCGACGGGTTTCAGTCTTGGTTTGGTGACCGAGGGGAAAGTCGCAGTTAGCCAACAAGTCTTGGGTCAGGTCGTAGAGAAAATAGGACTGATCTTTAGCCGGGTCTACGGCGCGGCGCAGCTCGTAGCGGCCTGTTTCTGGGTTTTGGGTGATGCGGGCATAGTGGCCCGTGGCAATGCGACCTGCGCCCAATTCTTCTCGGGCATACTGCAACATCGGCCCAAATTTCACCGCCCGGTTGCACTGGGAGCAGGGCAGGGGCGTAATACCGCTGCCGTAGCCTTCGACTAAGTAATTAATAATTTCGCGCTCAAACACCTCGCGGCTATCGACCACGTGGTAAGGAATGCCCAGGTCTTCGCAAAGTTTAGCCGCATCCACCATGCCCTCAGAGCAGCACTGGCCCTTGCCTTTCATCAGCCACAGGGTAAGGCCAACGACATCGTAGCCCTGCTGGTGCAGGGTGGCTGCCGCTACCGAACTATCTACGCCGCCGGAGAGCCCGACTACAATCCTTTCCATGGCAAAATGCTGCGCCTAAATCGCTAGTAAATGCTGGGCGATCGCATCTCTAAATCGTCGAGATGCCCATTGAAAATTAATCTAGTGTCCCATTCTAGCTCACAGGCTTTGGCCGATTGAGCACCCGGCAAATTTCCAGCTAAGCCGTCAGCGATACGGTTTCGATCAGCGGGCAAATATCCCCTGGCTGGGGACGAGGCTGCGATTCGGCCCAGCGATCGCGGTATTGCTCCAGATCGGCCTTAAACGCCATCATCTGCTGAATCTGGAGTTCCAACTGCTGAATCTTGTCTTGCAGCAGCGACTGCACAAACTCGCAGGGCACATCGCCCCGTTGGTGAACGGTGAGCACGTCCCCGATGTCTTCTAGGGAGAAGCCCAGGGCTTGGGCCTTCTTAATGAACTGCACCTGATGCACCGCCTCAGGTGAGTAATAGCGATAGCCATTGTCGCCCCGTTCAGAATTCAACAGACCGAGGCTTTCGTAGTAGCGTAGCGCCCCCACGGCCACCCCCGTTTGCTTAGCCACATCGCCGATTTTGAGTGCTGTTGCGATCGCCATCGCCCACTTTCCTAAAATTTTCTATCTTTATTCTAAACCCTCTAGCCAACTGTAAAGTAAAGCCGCTGAACCATGGGACTTGGGATCGGGTGCCTGAAGTAAGGTGCAGCGACAACCGAGACAAGAGCCAGACACCCGGTCCCTGAAGTTGCATTGCTACACTGTTTAAAGACAATTGTTAAGCTTTCGTTGCAGTTCCCTAGCTCATCCGAGACCATGACCCAATCCAGCCGCACCAAGCGCCGTCGCCGGGGAGATTCCCCCAACCCCCTGTCGTTGCTATTGGGGCCAGTGGGTATTGCCGTGCTGATGACGGCCCTGATTGGCGGACTGTGGTACCGCAACCGGCCCCAGTCGGTGGCCTTTGAGCCCAACACCACCATCGGCGAAGCAGCGATGACCAACATTCAAACCTTTCCCGACCAGGGCCAGGTTCACGTTGCTCCCGGTCAGCCCGTCAACTACGACACCGACTTCCCCACCTCCGGCCCCCACGACCCCAACCCCGTGCTGCCCGGCGTCTATAGCCAAGAGCAGCGCCTAGAGGAACTGGTACATTCCATCGAGCATGGCAACATCGTTATCTACGTTGACCAGCCTGGCCAAGTGGCCATGGACACCCTCACCGCCTGGGCCAGCGAATTTTCTGGCTACTGGGATGGCCTGGTGGTGGTGCCCCGCCCCGGCCTGGGCGAAGAAGTAGTGCTCACCGCCTGGAACCACAAACTGCGCCTGCCAGAATTTGAGCCTGAGGCCGCTGCTACCTTCATCGATACCTATCGCGGGCGAGGGCCAGAGAATCCGGTGCGGTAGTCGATGGGTGGATGGGTGAGCAATTAAGTTTCGTAGTTGCACTGGCGTTCTCCCGCCATAGTGGGCACCCTAACTAAGAGCACCGTCCAGGGTTAATCTATGCTGGCATCTGCGACCCAACAACTGATCATGTTTAGCGGCAAGGGCGGCGTGGGCAAGACTACCCTCTCCTGCGGCTTTGCCCGGCAGCTGGCCCAGCAGCACCCCAATGAAACTGTGCTGCTGCTCTCCACTGACCCGGCCCACTCTCTAGGGGATGTGCTGCTGCTGGCGGTTGACAATACCCCTACGCCCCTAGCCGACCTGCCTAACCTCCAGGTGCGTGCCCTAGATGCGGTGGCCCTGCTAGAGCAGTTTCGCACCGACTACGGCACTGTATTAGAGCTACTGGTCGAACGGGGTAGTTTTGTGGCGGGCGACGACCTCAGCCCCGTGTGGGATATGGGCTGGCCCGGTCTTGACGAGCTAATGGCGCTGCTAGAGATTCAGCGGATTTTGCGCGATCGCGAGGCCGACCGTGTGGTGGTCGATATGGCCCCCAGTGGCCACACCCTCAGCCTGTTCGCCCTAATGGATTTCATGGATACCCTGCTGGAGTCCCTGGGCCAGTTTCAGCAAAAGCACCGCACCCTGACCGAAACTCTGGCGGGCCGCTACACCCCCGACGAGGCCGATGCCTTTATTGCCGACATGCGCCACGACCTAGAGCAAGGCCGGGGGCTAATGCAAGACCGCGATCGCACCGTCTGCTGGGTGGTAGGTATTCCTGAACCGATGAGCTTAGCCGAGAGCGATCGCTTTATCACGGCTCTCGGTCGTTTGGGCGTTCCCCTCGGTGGCCTGGTGATCAACCGCATACTTCAGGACGGTACCCACGGGCTCGAGAGCCAACACCGGGTGCTGGCCGAGTTTAAGGCGATCGCCCAGGGGCAACCGGTGCTAGGGGTGCCCGTTCAGCCGAGCGAACCCGTGGGTACCGCCGCCCTCGATGCCCTGATGCCCCAGGTCAAACCGCTCAACTTAGCAACCTTGGGGGAAGCAACGGCTGACGACACAGCCTCGGTTCACCAGTGGCCCACCCCTATTCCACCGGGCATCGAAGACCTGGTCGCGGCAGGACGGCGGCTGATTGTGGTGGGCGGCAAAGGCGGCGTGGGCAAAACCACCGTGTCGGCAGCCCTGGGCTGGGGCCTGGCCGAACGCCATCCAGAAACCAACCTGCGGGTCATGTCCATCGATCCGGCCCACTCCCTGGGCGACGCCTTTGGCCAGCCCCTCGGCCACGAGCCCACCCTGCTGCGGCCCAACCTCCAGGCCCAGGAAGTCAGCGCCGACATGGTGCTCGACCAGTTTCGCACCGATTACCTGTGGGAGTTGGCCGACATGATGGCGGGCGACAGCGACGTAGCCGACGGCATCCAAATGCTCTACGGCCCCGACGCCTGGCGGCAGATTGTGGCCCAGGCCCTGCCCGGCATCGATGAAATGCTTTCGCTGATCACCGTCATGGATCTGCTAGAGCGCAACGAACAGCAGCTGATCGTGCTCGATACTGCCCCCACCGGTCATCTGCTGCGGTTTCTCGAAATGCCCACCGCCCTAGGCGATTGGCTGGGCTGGATTTTCAAGCTGTGGATTAAGTACAAAGACGTGGTGGGCCGCGTCGAGTTTATGGGTCGCCTGCGCACCCTGCGTCAGCGGGTGTTGGCCGCCCAAGCCAAACTCCAAGATCCCCAGCACACGGAGTTTATTGGCGTGGTACAAAACCAGTCAGCGATTTTGGCCGAAGCCAGTCGGCTCAACCAGACCCTCAGCGATCGCGGCATTGCCCAGCACTACATCGTCCACAACCGCTACCAGGCGGGGCTAGATCTACCCGCCGATCTCTTTCCCCACCGCTGCATTGTGCGCCTGGCAGCCCTAGCCCCTAGCCCTAGCCCCTTCGACCAGGTCAAGCAGGCGGCCCACCTGCTGCTAGCACCCACCACAACAGCAAAAACCTAAGCCATCTCGCCAGATCTTAGGTAAGCTTCTGTTTAAGCAGGGTCTGCAAGTTTAAGTAGCGATCAGGGAATGCTGAAAGTGGTTTGAAACCAGGTGAAGCGAGCCCTTTCGCCCAGCCAGGCCCCGCTGAGCTGATATATTCAGCCCCAACCGGGACTTTCCAACGACCTGAACTATACTTGTTTTCACGTCTACAAAGCCCTTCGACACCGTGAGAGGAGTCAACAGTGACAAATCATAGGATTTTGGTCATCGATGATAGCCGGGTGATTCGCATACGCGTCCGCGACATGCTGCCCCAGGGCAACTTCGAAGTCATTGAGGCCCAAGATGGTGTAGAAGGCATGGATGCCATTCGCAGCCAGCGCCCCAATTTGATCATGCTTGACTTCCTGCTGCCCCGGATGAGCGGGTGGGAAGTGTTTCAGGAAATTCAGGCGAACCCAGACCTCCAGCACATTCCCCTAGTGCTGATGTCAGGCCGCAAAGAAGAAGTCACCGAAAAAATTACCGAGCCGTTTGAATACTTCGAGTTTATTCAAAAGCCCTTTGAGCAAAAAGAACTGATCGAAGCGATTAAAGCGGCGATGGTCAAAGCTCGCAAGCCCCGCCGTACCCCGGTTACTGCCCCAGCCGCCGCTGGTGCTCCAGCCGCTGGCGGCGGTGAGGTCAGCGCCGCCGAATTCCAAGCGCTTCAGGCTCAGGTAAAACAGCTTCAGGGCGAAGTCGCTCAGCTCAAGGGGCAACTCGGCAAGATGTTGGCCTTTATCAAACAGAAGCTGAAGTAGACCTGCTGGCAGCGGTGGGCCAAAGTCGAGATCTAAGCGGCGTTTAACCAACCAACCGCGATCGCCGCTACAGCCTGGCCCTTACGCCTTTCACGATCAAAGCTCTAACGGGGTTCAACGGCCCCGTTTTTTGCTGCCCGATGGTCGGCTCCATCGCTATGGCTCTCGGGTTCTAGGCCCTGGCCCAGTTCTCTAAAGATCTGCTGGGGCACCCCAATGGCAATGCCCGCCTTGTCAAAGGCAAGCCGCAGGCGGCGGCGATATTCACGGGCCACCAAAAATTGCTTTAGAGGCCGGGTACGAATCCAGATCAAAATGGTCAGGCCTGCATGGGTCATAGCCTCTACCCCCAACATCTCTACCGGATTGAGAATGGCATAGCTCCACTCAGGGTCGCTGGCCATGATATGGGCCGTTTCGTGCGCCACCCACAGAGCTTCATCTACGTTGGTGCCGTAGGCGACATCAATTTTGAGGTTGGCCCGCGACCAATTGCGGCTGAGGTTTTCGACCTGGGCAATTAGGCTGTTGGGTAGGGTAACCAGCCGACCATCTTCCCCTCGAATTTGGGTAATGCGCAGGTTGAGATTCTCGACAATGCCGGTGGTGGTGCCGGTGGTAACCAGATCGCCAATGGCGTACTGGTCTTCGAGCAAGATTAAAAACCCGTTGACCAAGTCTTTGACCAGGCTTTGGGCCGCAAAGGAAATGGCCAGGGCCGCCACCGCCCCAAAGGCCAGCAGGGAAGCTGGGGCAACCTGGAGTGTTTGCAGCACCAGCAGGGTAGCCACAGCATAGATAATGGTCGTCTTTAGCCCCTTAAGTGCACCGGTAATCGTAGAGACACGCATTGACTTGCGCTGAATATCGTCGAGGTTGCCCAGCTCATTTTTGTTCCAAGCCCGGGCAATCTGCTCAATGCCTAGGTTGGCCAACCGATTGAGTAACCCAGTAAAAAACCAGGTCAACAGCAGCAGCACCGGAATCGAAAATAGCCTAAAGGCATAGCCTCGGGTCTGAGGAAAAATATAGAGTGCACTGGCGATGCCGGTGATCCAAACAAAGGCGATGCCCCAAAACATCAGCCAGCGCAAGAAGGCCACTACCTGAAGCCGCTGAGCTAGGGTAATTTGGTAGCGAAACACATGCAGGAGCTGCTGCTGAGGCGGCATGTTGTCTGGGGTGGGGGGCAGACCGTCCTGGGCGGTTTGCTTTTGCTCCAGGCTGCTCTTGCGCCAGCCGAGAAACCGCCAGATGCTAGCCAAGAGCAGGCTCAGCACAAGGCTGGCGAACAAAATGGCTAGGGTTCTACGAATTTGCCGCTGGCGAGCCTCGGGAAGGCGACCGTTCACTGCCTGACGAAGATTGTCGCGCAGAATAACCTGCCAGCGATCGGCTAAGTCGGTTTGAGATAAGCCGCTGTACTGAGCATCGGTGTCGGTAATGGTCAGCAGCACCCGAGGTTCTAACAGGCCCGCGCCCCGCGCAAACAGCACCGGCTGGCCACCAATAATTTCAATGGTGACTTCTAGGGAAGCACTGTCGATCGTTTGATCGGCATTAATGATGTCTACCGTGCGGTTGACGACCTGGTTGAGGTTGGTTTCGATTTGTCGGGCCCGCACCTCTACCGGCACATCGGCACCGGCTTCGTTGCGGTTAAATACCGCCGGCGAGGCAATGTTGAACAGGGGCCTACCATCGAGAAAAAGAGAGGTGACCTCAAGCAGGCCGATACGCTGCACCCCCGCTGGAGGGAGGGAGGTATTGCCAGGGTTAAAGGGGTTAGCAATTTGGGCCATCGCTGGCGCGAGGCCACCGCTACCTAAGGCCAACAGCACCCCTAGCAGCAAGGCTAGGAGCGATCGCACCACTCCCCGCAGCCTGGGGCAACTAGAGCGATGGGTGAGTAGGAAGGTGGGTCTAGCCATAGAACAGAGCGATCGCAACAGTACCAGAGGGCAAGTAGAACACCACTTTGCCCCTGGGTTGTTGTAGCATTCTGACAGCCCCAGTTGCATGGGCTAGGTATAGCTGTGGTCAGCCTGGTTAAGACATCTCCCTTAAAAACGTTTGAATGTTCAAACGTTCTTAGGGCTTCTGGATGTCCGCTGCGGCCCTAAAAAAACCAGCCGTAGCTGTGTAGCCCCTTACCCAAAATATTGACCCCCAGGTAGCACACCCACACCACCACAAATCCAGTGGCAGCGAGAATCGCGGGTCGTCGCCCCTGCCACCCCTTAGTGATGCGGGCGTGTAGATAGGCGGCAAACACCAGCCAGGTAATCAACGCCCAAGTCTCTTTGGGGTCCCAGCTCCAGTAGGAACCCCAGGCCTCGTTGGCCCACACTGCTCCAGCAATGATGCCAATGGTCAGCAGCGGAAAGCCCAGACCGATCATGCGGTAGCTAATGTTGTCGAGGGTATCGATCAGGGTGAGCCGCTGGGGCGAGAGTTTGACCGCAGCCGGTTTTTCGAGGACGGCTGCCCCCCCAGGGCTCACCGTTTGAGGAGCAGATGACTCTGCAGCTGCCAGCGCCTCGTGCTCTGCCCGGTGTAGTTTAATGTTGCGAAATCCGCCCGTGCCCACGGAGCTACCTCTGAGCTCGACCGCTTGGCCTCGGGTAACCACAAGAAAGGCGATCGCCAGCAGCGACCCCACCAGCAGCGCCGCGTAGCTCAGCAGCATAACGCTGACATGCATCATCAGCCAGTTTGACTTGAGGGCGGGCACCAGAGGCTCAGACCCCTGCATGGTACCGGGCAGAGTCAGGGTGGCAAAGGCTGCAATGGCCATGGCCACGGGGGCGGTGACTGCGCCAACGAGGGTACTGCGGCTCATGCGCTCGGCCACCAGGTGCATGGCGGTAATACCCCAGGCCAGAGCAAACAGCGACTCATAGAGATTGCTCATCGGGAAATAGCCCCCCTCGATCCACCGAGCCCCCAGCAGGGCGGCAATGGTGAGATTGCCCACCGCCATCGCCCCAGTCCCTAGGGATGGCAGCAGGGTAGCCCGAGGAAACGCCACTCCGCACCAGTAGAGCAGCATTGCCGCAAACAGCACTGCAAAGGATGCGTTGTCGAGCCAGCCCTGGAGCGCAATTAAATCCATTGGTTCGGTAGCCACGAGGAGTCTGTTCTATCCTACCGACTTTTGCGGACTGAATGAACCCGGTGGGTTGGCTCACTGAGCCTCAGACGGAGGATCGGTGGCTGGGGCACTGTCTTCAGGCAAGTTTGGCTCCGTCGGGTTATCTTCGGCAGCGTTATCTTCAGGAGCTGGGGCAGGCTGGGTCGAGGCTCCGCCAGGCAAGGGACCGGGCCGGCCACCCCGTTTCAGCGCAACGGTGATGTCGTAGCGCACCTGGCGATCGCCCAGCACGGTAGCGGTCACCCCGATCGCCTCAATCGCCTCAGCACTCAGCAACCCAGCTTGGGGCAGCGGCGGCAGCAGCAAGTTGTTCTCTACCTCGGTCATGGCCGCTAAATTGAGGAAGAAATGGCCGTTGTTGGGTCGGGGCGCGTCGCCAGTCGTGGTCTGAAACAAAGCATTTTCACCTAGCGTCCGACCTGGGGATGGAGCCACCAGATCGGCCACCCCGGTGCCGACGGTAAAAAAAGCGATGTCGCCCTGGAGCCAGCCGTGGGCCATCTCTAGAGAGTCAAAGGGAGCCGTCCAGCGAGTGACGGGCACATCACCGAGTTCGGTGGTATCGATCGTGAAGCGATAGCGACTCTCCATCACCGCGTCGAGTTGGGCAAAGGTGGCGGTAGCGGCCTCGCGATCGCTGGTTTTCACCATCAGTACCAGGGCAGGGTTCGGCAGCGGCGGGGCGTCGTCAGCCCCAGCCAGCTCAGGCGGGGTCAACACCCCAAGGGCAAATTCCCCCGCCATCCAGGGCAAAAAGTTTTCGTCTAGGCTGAGGCCGGTAGCCGATTGCAAACCCTGATTCAGGTCTTCGGCCCGCAGGGGCAACAGGGCTGAGAACTGTTCTCCGGCCTCAAAATCTTCCCAAAATTGCTGAAAGTCTCCCCCCGACATTACCGCCAGGGCAGTGGTGGGCAGGCGCTGGGGCATTTGGTCAGCTCGGTTGCCCGTAGCAAAGGCCTGCCCCCCAGGGTCGAGCCAACTCACCCCTTGTAGGGCCACCCCACGATTTTTGACAGCGATCGCCCCCACCAGGCCCCTCGGAGCCTGAAAGGCCCGCAGCCGGTTAGGCGCAATGGGGGGATCAGCGGCCTGGGCCACCGTCTGGGCCAGGGCGGGCACATCTACATAAAACCGCACCAGAGACCGAGTCTCCGTCAGTTGCTCAAAGGCCCGACCAATGCCAGGGCGATCGACTAGGGAGTCTTGCCCCCGATAGGCATCGATCGCACGCTTCAGCAGCGGCAGCTGAGGGCTCAGCACCGCTGTTTCGGCACTGAGCACAGCTCCGTAGAGGGGGGTATCGCCGTCACTGGCGATCTGTTGTAGAACTATGCCTCGGTAGGGGTCGGCTTCGGCCCGCTCGGCCTCTCCCAACCGGCTGCCCAGAGACGTCTGGGCGCGGTTGACATCGGCGATCGGCACCACGATCACCAGGTTTGAGTCAAAGGCCAATTCTGGCGAGGGGAGAGAGGCAGGCAGATCGGGAGCCGCCCCGGTTTCTGGCAGCACAGCCAGAGTGATTTCTGGCCCCACCCAGGGTTGAATATCGCGGGCAAAGTCAAGGTCTTGGTCGCTCAGCAGGCGATCGCGCCATTCGACCAATAGCTGGTCAAACTGAGCCTGGGTCGTCTCGGTGCCAAACTGCCGCAGCCGCCGCCACTGGCTCTCGTCACTGCTAAGGGCCAGCACCATCAGCGCATCGGCAGGGATGGCGTTGGCTCCAGGGGGCAAAGTTCTCGCCAAATGACCCCGGCGCGAGGTGACCCAGATGGCCAGGGAAACGCCGCCAATAAATAGCAGCGCCGCGACGACGATCAACAGCAGCGGAGGCTTCTTTTGTAGCAGCTTACTTTGCAACACCATGCAGGCAATACCCTAGGGGCTGGGCCAATTTGCCCTGACACTCTAGCAAAGAACTTCGGCAACGGACCAAGCATTCTGATCGGCCTTAGCGGAAGCGAAAGTCATACCCGACGTAGCGATCGCCGGCGTAGAGCACCACCAGCCAGGTTTGAGGGTCAAATTCTAGGGGGTAGGCCTCTCGCTCGGCAGGTAGCCCCGCTTCGGTTTGGCCCGCCGACAGCACACAGTAGGGCTGGTTGAGAATCTCTAGCACAGTGGCTTTAGGCGTTTGCGGTTCGGTCTCTAGCAGCCGTTTAATCTGGTCGCGGGACACCAGCGCTTGGGGCTGTTCTTGCCGAAGGCAGGTAAAAGGGGCCGCCTCTGGCACTGGGGTTGAGGTGAGTTTGGGGGTCATGATCAGCGCCGCCAGCGCCAGGATCGCCCCCCCAGCCATTAGCACCTGGCGTTGCTGCGACCTGGCTTGGGGAGCACCGTAGGACACCGTTGCCCCCGAAGAGGGCGGATAGACTTCCGGATGTACCGGTACTGGCTGGGCCTGGCCCTGGGGAACACCGCGCGACTGGGGCTGGGCTGGCTGGGCCTGGGATTGGTGCGATCGATAGTGGGATGAGACAGGAAAGGGGGATGGGGAACGGGGAGCCATGGCGTTGACCTTTTGCTATCTACCGGTGCGGGATTATCAAGGGACTCCCAACTCTGCTGGGCGGGATCGCCTGACGCGAAGCAATCTGCCCCGCCAACGCCGCCCTTTTTGAACCGGAAAGAGGAGTTGGCACAGCTTACAGCCACAGACCATCTGGGCTCAGGGGTTCACCACTACAGAACTCTAAAGACAACCTCCGGATCAGTTCCACCCAGCGAGAGGGCGGGCAGAGGCAGCGCAGAGCGTAGGAGAGATTACTGAAACAAATTATAGTACATATATACCAAATGGCAATAGGGATGCCGTTGTTTTTTACGATGACAAGAGCTCCGTCAACAAAACAGCCATCCCCCTAAGGGGGATGGCTGAATTTAGCTCTAAATCAAGGTTTGCTTGGAGAACTGAGGGCTTACATCATGCCCATGCCGCCCATGCCGCCCATACCGCCCATGCCGCCCATGCCGCCCATGCCACCCATGCCGCCCATGCCAGGGTCGCCAGCGGGAGCCGGAGGCTCAGGAATTTCGGCCACGAGTACTTCGGTGGTGAGTACCATGCCCGCGATGGAAGCCGCGTCTTGCAGAGCCGATCGCACCACCTTGGCAGGGTCGATAATACCCGCTTGAATCAGGTCTTCGTAGGTGCCGGTGAGGGCGTTGTAGCCCATGGGGAAGTCTAGCCCCTTGACCTTTTCGACCACCACAGACCCCTGTTGGCCAGAGTTGTCGGCGATTTGGCGGAGGGGAGCTTCGATGGCCCGCTGCACGATATCGACACCAACAATCACCTCAGGGTCGCTGAGGGAGGCCTTCAGGTCGTTGAGCTTATGGGCCAGGTGCAGCAGGGTTGCCCCACCACCGGGCACAATGCCTTCTTCAACCGCCGCCTTGGTGGCGCTGAGGGCATCTTCGATGCGCAGCTTGCGATCTTTGAGCTCGGTTTCGGTGGCGGCTCCCACTTTGATTACGGCAACGCCACCGGCCAGCTTGGCTAGGCGCTCAGAGAGCTTCTCTTTGTCGTAGTCGGAGTCGGTGCGCTCTAGCTCTTGGCGAATTTGAGCAATGCGCTTGTCGATGTCGGCTTTGTTGCCCGCGTCAGACACCAGGGTGGTGGTGTCTTTGGTGATGGTGGCCTTGGTAGCGGTGCCCAGCATGGACAGGTCAGCGGTATCGAGGCTGAGGCCCACTTCTTCAGAGATCACCTGGCCGCCCGTGAGCACCGCGATGTCTTGGAGCATGGCCTTGCGGCGATCGCCAAAGCTGGGAGCCTTGATGGCGGCTACGTTAAGCACACCACGGGCCTTGTTGACCACCAGGGTAGCCAGAGCTTCGCCTTCAATGTCTTCGGCGATGATCAGCAGGGGGGCACCGTCACGAGCTACCCGCTCTAGCACCGACACCAGGTCTTGGATAGAGCCAATCTTTTTGTCGGTGATCAGCACGCGGGCATTGTCGAGTTCGGTCACCATGCGCTCTTGGTCGGTGACAAAGTAGGGAGAGATATAGCCGCGATCGAACTGCATCCCTTCGACCACATCGAGTTCGGTATAGAGAGATTTAGACTCTTCTACCGTGATGACGCCATCTTTGGTGACTTTGTCCATGGCCTCGGCAATCATCTTGCCAATTTCTTCGTCGCTGCCTGCGGAGACCGTAGCGACCTGGGCGATGGTGGCGTTGCCTTCGACGGGCTTGGCGATCGCCGCGATTTCGCTGACCAGGGTATTGACGGCTTTTTCAATGCCGCGCCGCAGGCTGACGGGGTTGGTACCCGCCGCCACGTTCTTGAGCCCTTCTTTGACCATAGCCTGGGCCAGTACGGTGGCGGTGGTAGTACCGTCACCCGCTAGGTCTTTGGTCTTGGAGGCCACTTCTTGCATGAGGCGAGCACCCAAGTTTTCAAAGGGATCGTCGAGATCGATCTCTTTAGCAATGGTGATGCCGTCGTTGACAATCTGCGGTGCCCCGTACTTTTTCTCTAGGACGACGTTGCGCCCCCTGGGACCGAGGGTAATTTTAACGGCGTCAGCTAAAGCGTTGACACCTTTTTCAAGGGCCTGCCGCGAAGCCTCATCAAAGGAAATTCTTTTTGCCATGTCCTGTCTTTCAGCTCTCCAGAGACAAACTTAGCACTCACTATGCCAGAGTGCTAACCTGGCCTAGACTACCCCCCTGGGAGACGCGCGGTAAGTCGCAATAACCGATCCTTTTGGCAGGGCAGTCGCCGTTTTTCTGATTTGGATATCTCTGGACAGATCTAGGACGGGGGATGGGTGGGGTTCAATAGAGATAGCCTTCGGTAGCGATTCACTATGCCCATCATTTTGACTCTTCCTGACAGTGTCGGCCAGGCACCGGTTTTCTCTAAGGCGAACTGGCGGCTGGAGATGGCGATCGCGCTGTTTGCCCAAGAACAGGTCACCCTGGGCATGGCCAGCCAGATCGCGGCTATACCCCTGATGGAGTTTCAAAAGACACTGGGCAAGCGCGGGATTTGCATGCACTACGATGCCGCAGAATTTGACGATGACATGCAACACCTGCGCGATCGGGGGTGGCTATGACGATTGTGAGTGATGCCTCTTCCCTGGGCAGTCTGGCGTTAATCGACTATCTATGGCTGCTAGAAGCCCTCTACGGCACCGTGGGCATTGCAGAGGTGGTGGCGCGGGAGCTGGCAACGGCCAAAGGTGGCCGAGTTCAAGCGGTGATTGCCTTTGACTGGGTTGAGGTGCAACCGCCCACCGAGGCGGCGATCGCCACCGTTTTGCAGCAGGGTAAACAGCTTGACCTCTGCGAAACCCACACCCTGGCCCTGGCCTTTCAGCTTCGAGCCGACGCCGTTTTACTCAACGAACGACGGAGTCGCCAAGTCGCCCAAACCCTAAAGATTCCGGCCATTGGTGTCTTTGGTATTGCGATCGCCGCCAAGCAGCAATCGCTGATTCCCAGCGTTAGACGCATTATGGATGCCCTAGTGGAGCAAGCTGGTTTTCGCGTTAGCAACCCGCTCTACCAGCAGATTCTGAAGTTCGCCGATGAAATCTAAGCGCAACCTGCACCGCCAAAGCCCAGGAATAGGTCAAAGGCTCGCGCTAACCCCAAACCCCAAACCCTAAACCTGAAACCCAAAACCCAAAACCTAAAAACCCCAAACCCCACCCCTCCCCCATCTCCCCGATCAAAATGGCAGAATCCCTAGGTACACTGTCTTTAATGCAATAGTCCCGCGATCCAGGTTTTGTGATGACGGCCACCGTTCCCGCCCTCTCTGCCCAGTACGACCCTACCCAAACCGAGGCCAAATGGCAGGCCCAGTGGGAAGAGAACCAGGTCTTTAAAGCCGACCCCGAGCATCCGGGCGAGCCCTACTGCGTGGTAATTCCGCCGCCGAACGTGACCGGCAGTCTGCACATGGGCCACGCCTTTGAGAATGCCCTGATCGACACCCTGGTGCGCTACCAGCGCATGGCCGGACGCAACACCCTATGGCTACCCGGCACCGACCACGCCAGCATTGCCGTGGCCGCTATTCTCGACCGCCAGATGCAGTCTGAGGGGCTCAGTAAAGAAGATCTGGGGCGCGATCGCTATCTCGATCGCGCCTGGGAGTGGAAGGCCGAGTCGGGCGGCACCATCGTCAACCAGTTGCGCAAGCTGGGGGTCTCGGTAGACTGGTCGCGAGAGCGCTTCACCATGGATGAGGGGCTATCCAATGCCGTGCTTACCGCCTTTACCCAGCTCTACGACGAGGGGCTGATCTACCGGGGCAACTACATGGTCAACTGGTGCCCCGCCAGCCAGTCGGCGGTGTCTGACCTAGAAGTAGAACAGCGGGAAGTAGACGGCCATCTATGGCACTTGCGTTACCCCTTCACCGACGGCTCGGGCTATTTAGAAGTGGCCACCACCCGCCCTGAAACTATGATGGGCGACACGGCAGTAGCAGTAAACCCCAACGACGATCGCTACCGTGACATGGTGGGTAAAACCCTGATGCTGCCCATCGTCAATCGCGAAATTCCAGTGATTGCCGATGAGTATGTCGATGCGGAGTTTGGCACCGGCTGCGTTAAGGTCACCCCGGCCCATGACCCCAATGACTTTGCCATGGGCCAGCGCCACGACCTGCCCATGATCACCGTCATGAACAAAGACGGCACCATGAATGAGCAGGCGGGGCCATTCCATGGGCTAGACCGGTTTGAGGCTCGCCGACTGGTGGTAAAACGGCTAGACGTAGAAGGCTTCGTCGTCAAAATTGATGATTACCACCATACGGTGCCCTACAGCGATCGCGGCAAGGTTCCGGTCGAGCCGCTGCTCTCCACTCAGTGGTTTGTGAACATTCGGCCCTTGGCAGACAAAGCGCTCGACTATCTCGACAACCGCCAAGAGCCCAAATTCGTGCCCGATCGCTGGACCAAGGTGTACCGCGACTGGCTGGTCAACCTCAAAGACTGGTGCATTTCCCGCCAGCTGTGGTGGGGCCACCAAATTCCCGCCTGGTACGCGGTGAGCGAAACCAACGGCGAAATCACCGACGATACCCCCTTTGTGGTGGCGGCGACAGAAGCCGAGGCCAGGGAAAAGGCCGCCGATCGCTTTGGCGAACGGGTAGAGCTTGAGCGCGACCCCGACGTACTCGACACCTGGTTTTCGTCGGGTCTGTGGCCCTTTTCGACCATGGGCTGGCCCGACGAGTCGGCGCAAGACTTCCAAACCTACTACCCCACCACCACCCTGGTCACCGGCTTCGACATCATTTTCTTCTGGGTGGCCCGCATGACCCTAATGGCGGGGCACTTTACCCAAACCATGCCCTTTGAGACGGTCTATATCCACGGGCTGGTGCGCGACGAAAACAACAAAAAAATGTCGAAGTCGGCCAATAACGGCATCGACCCCCTGGTGCTGATCAATAAGTACGGCACCGATGCTCTGCGCTATACGCTAATTCGCGAAGTCACCGGGGCAGGCCAAGACATTCGCCTAGAGTACGATCGCACCACCGATGAATCTGTGTCGGTAGAAGCCAGCCGCAACTTCACAAACAAGCTGTGGAACGCCTCCCGGTTTGTGATGATGAACCTGGGCGGGCAATCGCCCGCTGATCTGGGCGTGCCCGATGTCGCTAGCCTAGAGCTAGCCGATCGCTGGATTTTGTCGCGGTTTAACCGAGTTGTAAAGAGCGTGCGCGACAACCTTGACCAGTACGGCATGGGCGAAGCCGCCAAAGATCTCTACGAGTTTGTGTGGGGCGATTTTTGCGACTGGTACATCGAGCTGGTCAAGCCCCGCCTCCAGGGCGAGGGATCGTCAAAATTTACAGCCGCTCAGCAAACCCTGGCCTTTGTGCTCGACGGCATTCTCAAGCTGCTACATCCGTTTATGCCCCACATTACCGAGGAGCTGTGGCACACCCTCAACCCGGTGGGCGACGATCAGTTTTTGGCCTTGCAGCCCTACCCCGAGGTGGCAGCTGACCTGATCGACGATGCCCTAGAGCGCCAGTTTACGCTGGTGTTTAACACCGTGCGCACCGTGCGCAATCTGCGGGCCGAGGCGGGCATTAAGCCCAGCCTGCGCATCGAGACCATTCTAGAAAGCGAGAGCGTCGACGAGCGCCACATTCTTCAAGCCAGCGCCGATTACATCAAAGATCTGGGCAAAATCGACACCCTAGTGATTTTGGGCGGCCAGCAGCCGGTGTCTACGGCTCACAGCCCCGAGGCCCACAGCCCTGAAGCCCAAGGTGCAGGCAGCTCCCTGGCCCAGCTCAGCAGCAACCCCGTGGTGGCCGAGGTGCAAGACTTCTGGCTGACCATGCTGCCCCTGTTCGAAGAACCCCTGTACTATTCCAGATTGTTCTTTGCCAACCTTCGCCGTCCGGGGTTCACCCTGCTATGGGTCTTTGCTGGGGTGGTTTTGCTCAAATTTGGCAAGGCCTTGGTGTCGGCGGTTGACAGTACGCCCATCTTTGGCACGGTGATGGAACTGGTCGGCCTGTGGGTAACGGTTAATTTTGTGCGGCAGAATTTGCTCACCGCAGGCGATCGCCAGCAGCTCAACCAAACCTACCAAACCTGGCGGCGCAACATCTTTGGCCACGATCGCTCAGCGGTCGAAGCCACCCAGCCCCAGAGCCCCCTGGTCGCCCCTACCCCCAGCAGCAGTGACCACAGTGCGACGGTAGACACCGCAGTAGAGACCCCTGCAGAGCCGCCTCAAAAGCTGTTTGCTGGCGTCACCGGCACGGTGCAGGTGCTGATTCCCCTCTCTGGCGTGGTCGATGTCGATGCGCTACGGGCCAAGGTCGAGAAGGACCTAGGCAAGGTGGAGGGCGAAATCAAATCGCTCTCTGGGCGACTGAGCAACCCTGGCTTTGTGGATAAAGCGCCGGCTGAAGTGGTACAGGGGGCGCGCGATTCTCTGGCCGAGGCTGAGGCCCAGGCAGCCATTCTCAAGGCACGACTGGCGATGCTCTAAGGCCCCCTGCCCCTAGAAATTTCCTCATCCTGTCTGTAATCCCCCACTTGTAGTGGCATTGCAGTGCAATGCCACTACGGGGTACGGGTGACGAATCGGGATTTTGGGAGTCGGATTCGGCATAAAGCATAAAGGCCTCTAGTGGGCTTATCTTTCGATGCGTACCCAGGTCAGATCCATCGCCCAATCTAAGACTGGTGTAGAAGCCAAAGCCTTTCTCGCCCTAGCGCTGCCCCTGGCCGGTGCCCAGTTGGCCCAGGCCGCCGTCGGTTTTGTCGATACGCTGATGATGGGGCGGCTAGGGGCCAATACCCTGGCAGCGGGGGGGCTGGCGGCCATTAGCTTTCAGCTGCTGCTGGCGGTGGTCAGCGGTCTGGTGATGGCGGTGGGGCCGCTGGTGGCCCAGGCCTTTGGGGCAGGGCAAAGAGAGTTGGTTGAGGATGTGGCTCGTCAGGGGCTGTGGCTTTCTCTGGCGCTGAGCCTACCGATGATGGCGGTATTGAGCCAGCTCGATCGGGTGCTGTTGGCCCTAGGGCAGCAGGAGGCGATCGCCGCTCTGACCGCCCCCTACTTTCAATGGATTTTGTGGGGTGCATTGCCAGCTCTGGGGTTTGCCATGCTGCGGGGCTATGCTTCGTCGCTGGCCCAGGCCCAGGTGGTGATTGTGATTGTGCTGGTGGGCACGGCCTTTAACATCGCGGGTAACTACGCCCTGGGGTTTGGCCGCTGGGGCTTTCCGGCGATGGGGCTGGGGGGTCTGGGCCTGGCCAGCGGGCTGAGCTACTGGCTGATGTTTGGCCTCTTTTTGCTCTATACCGTCAGGCATCCTCAGCTAAAGAGCTACCGGTTTTGGCGCAGCTGGTACCGGGTGCAGCCCCGGCTAATTGGGCGGCTGGTTGCGATGGGTGGGGCGATCGCGATCACCACGGCCCTAGAGTTTAGTCTGTTTGCCGTGGTCACCTTTTTGATGGGCATCCTCGGCCCCGAGGTGCTGGCTGCCCACCAGACCGTTTACCAAACCATTTACCTGATTTTTACCGTGCCCTTAGGCATGTCCTATGCAGCGACGGCCCGAGTGGGAATGGGGTTTGGGCAGCAAGACTTGGTGGCGGCTCGGCGAGCGGGGTATGTGGCCATGGCGATCGCCGCTGCCTTTATGCTGCTGGCCACCCTGGGGCTGCTAGTGTTTCGGCAGGCGGTGGTGGGGCTGTACTTAGATCTCGACGATGCCGCCAATGCCCCGGTGGTGGCCCAGGCCCTGCCCATGTTGTTCGTGGCGGCTCTAGTGCAGGTGGTCGATGGCGTGCAGCGAGTATCGACCGGAGCCCTCTACGGCCTGCAAGATACCCGCACGCCCATGGTGCTCAGCGGGCTAGCCTTTTGGGGAGTAGGGCTTACCATCGGCTACGGCCTTGGCTTTATCGCCGGGCTGGGCGGCGTCGGTCTGTGGATCGGTCAATCCCTTGGCGTTACCGTCGCCAGCCTGATTTTTGTGATTCGCTTTTACCGGCTGACCCAGCCCAAAGCCGCTCATCCTAAAAGCTAAACTGGAATGAACCTTGGGGTGGGGGACAGATATTAGGTTTCGGGTTTCAGGGTTCGGGCCTCAGGTTTTAGGTAAAACTAACCCACCCATCCACCCTCCCACCCATTCACCCTCCCACTCCCCCACTCCCATGTTCACCCGCAGTCGCCGTTTTCTGACCCAGTGGCTCATGCTGGCCATGGGCAGTGTGTTTGTGGTGTTTGGCGGCCTGCTCTACGTGATTGAAGTCGAGCGCGAACTCTACAAGCTCGACCAGCATCTCTACCGCGAAGCCGAGCTGATCTTAAGCAGCCGGGGCAACGGCCCCTCGCTAACCCCCAACAATCCGGCGCAGTTTCAGATAAATACGGTGCCCCGGCTGGGGGGCAGCACCCTGAGCATTACCTCCGACCTGGTCTATGCCCGCTGGTATGACCCCAACAACCATCTGTTGCAGTTTTTTGGCCCGCTGTCGGGCGATCGCATTGTCGTTCAGCCCGGCTACATCACCCTGGTGCACAACGGCCAGCGGCTGCGGCAAATGACCGTACCGATCGTGGCGGAGGGGCAAACCCTGGGCCATTTACAGCTCGCGATCGCCCTTGCTCCGGTAGAGGCGGCCTTAGATCAGATTCGGCTGTTTTTGAGCCTAGGGCTGCCGGTGGGGGTGGGGCTGATGGGGCTGGTTAGCTGGTGGTTTGCCGGTCAGGTGATGCGGCCCATCCAGACGTCGTACCAGCGGCTAGAGCGATTTAGCACCGACGCCAGCCATGAGCTGCGATCGCCAGTCGCGGCGATTCTCAGTCAGGCGGAGTTGGGGCTGATGGGGGCCTCGGCTCAAGAGCAAACCATCCGGCTGCAGCGGATTGCCGACCTGGCCCAAACCATGGGGCGACTGATCAACAGTCTATTCTTGCTGGTCTCGGGCGATCGCTGGCCTGCTACCCAACGGTGCGATCTCACGGCCCTCACGCAAGCCCTGGCCCAGGAGTTTCAGCCCCAGGCTGAAGCCAAGGGGTTGCAGTGGCAGCTAGTGGTGCCCCCGACCCCGCTTTGGGTGCATGGAGAAACCGACCTGCTGCGCCAGGCTGTGGCCAACCTGCTCAGCAACGCCTGCCGCTACACCGCTACCGGGGGCGAGGTCATGCTCGCCCTGAGTCGTCAACTAGACCAGGTCACCATTGTCGTCCGCGACAGCGGCATGGGCATCCCCGCCGCTGATCTGCCCCACATCTTTGACCGGTTTTATCGGGTGGACGAAGCGCGATCGCGCGATACGGGCGGCTTTGGGCTGGGGTTAGCGATCGCCCAGCACATTGTTCAGGCCCACCAGGGCACCCTACAGGTGCTCAGCACCGAAAACCAGGGATCTACGTTTACGATCGCGCTGCCTCTCTTGCCCCCGGTCAGTGCCCCAGCCCAAACGCCCGATTACCCTAGATCGATCAGCAAAACAAGTGAATGAACCAAGGTCAAGACCGAGGCAAACGAGACGTTGAGCGGATTGAGTCATAGTGCCGCCCTCTGACATCTAATAACGTTTAGAAAAAGCATTAACTGCCGCTTAACCCAAGCCGTTTAAACTAATTTTGTCCGGAAAAACTACAGCAGAAAAGCTGTAAGGCGGCCTGCTTAATCGCCTTTGACAGGCAATACTGACAGAGTTAACCCACCTGGCGACCGGGCTATTCTATAGCACATCAAGACCTAGTTAAAATCTGCTTAAGATTTGGTTAACGACCCTATATCGATGGCTGCCAAGGATTTTGGCTTGGGTTTTGTCCTTTTTGTGTCCTTTTTTCGGTGCAGTTCTTTCAGCGGAGTTAACCAAGAGATTTGTTCTCAAGTTAGTAAGCATTTACACCAAATAGTGTGATAGTTTCTTTTTTGGGCGCTCCGGTTCAAATTTAATGTTTCGCTGTTTCAGTTAGGTTTCGGGTCGTTTGACAGGCTAGTTAAAAGGCTTGTTTATCTGATTCCGTAGTCGTTCTAAAAGATGGACTTGTTTCCCATGATGTTCAATCGCAAAGCGTTCAATCGCAAAGCATTACTAGCGGCATCTTTGCCCATGGTTTTAGCTGTGGCGGCCTGTGGTGGCGGCTCTGATCCGGTAGCTGGCGACCCCGATGCGCCTCCGGTAGCGGCTGGCGGCGGCAGCGGCACCACCATCCCTATCAGCGGCGCAGGGGCCACCTTCCCCGCCCCCATTTTTCAGCGCTGGTTCGATGCCTATAACCGTACTGTCAACCCCGATGTGCAGGTCAGCTATCAGTCGGTGGGCAGCGGTGCCGGTCTAGAGCAGTACATTGCAGGCACCGTAGACTTTGGCGCTTCCGAGGCTCCTATCACTGAGTCCGAAGACCGGATGAAGTCCTTTAACGATGCCTATCCCTTTGAGCCGATTCAGCTGCCTATCGTCGGTGGGCACGTATCGTTCTCCTACAACCTGCCGGGCATCGGTGACCAAGAACTGCGCCTCAGCCGTGACGTGTATTGCGGCATTGTCACCGGCGACATTACCCAGTGGAGCGACCCTGCGATCGCAGCCATCAACCCCGACCTAGACATTCCCGATCTACCCATCACCTGGGCTCACCGCTCCGACGGTTCGGGTACCACCTTTGTGTTTGTCAACCATATCGACACCGTTTGCCCCGGCTGGGAAGCGGGTGTTGGCACCTCTGTAGACTGGCCAGTGGGCATTGGTGGTCAGGGCAACGAGGGCGTAGCAGCCACCATTCAGCAAAATGAAGGGGCGATCGGCTATCTGTCCTACGCCTATGCTGCCCTCAACGATATTTCCTCTGCCATAATCGAAAACCAGGCGGGCAACTTTGTAGAGCCGACCCCTGAAAACGCGGCTAACGCTCTGCTCGATGCGGAAGTGCCCGACGACTTTGCTCTACTGGTGCCTGACCCCGCTGGCGAAGACGCCTACCCCATTGTGGGTCTCGTATGGGTGATGATCTATCAAGAGTACCAAGATGAGGCCAAGTGGCAGGCCATGCGCGACGTATTTGAATGGGCACTCGGTCCCGATGGTCGGGCTCTGACGGAGGAACTGCTGTTCGTCCCCCTGCCCGATCCCCTGGTAGAACGCGTCCGAGAAGTGTTTGACACCGTCAACGCTGGCTAACGGCTGAGATTATAAAGTTCAAGGTTTCAGGTTCAAGGAAGATCTTGAACCTGAAACCTGAAACCCTATACCGTTAAACCGTTGGAGACTGTCACAATTAAAGTGCTTAAGTACCCGGTTCAACTGGCCTTAGTAAAGTCCCCCAAACACTGAAATTTACAGCAACTCACTGGAGTTAAGGAATTGTCATGGCGCTGGCTGATCAATCAACAGGCTTTACTAAACGCAGTCTCGAAAAGCGCAACAGCACAGCTCGGGTGTTGGATGTCGGTTTTTGGGGATTTACCCTGCTGTTGGCGATTGGAGCCGGAGCCGTTTTGCTGTGGATTATTTTGCAGACAACGGTTTCGGCTTGGCCCGCCATTCGCCAGTTTGGTCTTGGCTTTGTGATTGGCACCACCTGGAACCCAGTGACTAACATCTACGGCGTATTGCCAATGATCTACGGCACTCTAGTCACCGCGTTTATTGCGCTGCTGATTGCCGTGCCGTTGGGGGTAGGAGTCGCGATTTTTCTCACCGAGGGCTTTGCCCCCGTTTGGATTACCACGCCCATTGCCTTTGCCATTGAGCTGATTGTGGCGATTCCTAGCGTGGTGCTGGGCATTTGGGGCATCTTTGTGCTGATTCCCTTTATTCGGCCTTTTTTCCGGTTTCTCAACGACGTCCTCGGCTGGATTCCGATTTTTGGTGGCCCTGCGCCCCGTGGCAATAGCCTGTTCTTGGTGGGTCTAGTGCTATCGATCATGATTGTGCCCATCATTATTTCGATTACCCGGGGCACCTTTGAGGCGCTGCCCCGAGAGCTGCGCAACGGCTCGTTGGCCCTAGGGGCCACCCGCTGGGAAACCATTATTCGAGTGCTGATTCCGGCGGGGCTGTCGGGCATTATCAGCTCGGTCATGCTGGCTATGGGCCGCGCCCTGGGCGAGACCATGGTAGCGGCCATGCTGGTCGGCAACGCCAACCGCATCGATATTTCTTGGCTACAGCCGGGGTCAACCATTACGGGCCTAATTGCCTCTCAGTTTGGCGAAGCAGGGCGGGTGCAGGTGGCCGCGCTGATGTATGCCGGGTTGGTGCTGATGATCTTGGCCCTGATTGTCAACATCCTGGCGGAGATCATTATTCGCCGGTTTCAAAATATTGAGTAGTAACCCAGAGGACTGGCCCAGAGGACTGGCCCAGAGCGAGAGCAGCGGTTCAAGCTCATGCAGCCTTTTTTTGCCCAGCAAAACCCATTACGGCACGAGACAGTTAGCCTAGGTAAACGGAAATTATGGATAGCGCAGACATTCGGCCTGACTTGGCCTACGCCACCGACGACTTTGACATTACTGGCCAAGCCTTAGCCCCCCACCGCAGAATTGTGGGCAAGGTGCTGACGGTGCTGACCATGGTCTTTGCCGCAGCCGTAGTCATTCCCCTAATTTGGGTCTTGCTGAGCGTGTTTCAGAAAGGGGTGAACGCCTTTGTCTTTCCAGATCTGTTCACCAAGCTGCCACCCCCACCGGGGCTGACCGAGGGGGGCGTCGGCCACGCTATCGTCGGAACTCTGATGACCCTGGGCATCGGCACCGCAATTTCGGTGCCCTTTGGGGTGCTGGCGGCGGTTTACCTGGCTGAGTTTGGCCGGGGTACTCGCTTGGCTTACCTGGTCAAATTTTCCTGCAACGTGCTGACCGGGGTACCGGCCATTCTCATGGGTTTGTTTGCCTATTCAATTATCGTCCGGCCCATGGGTTCGTTTTCAGCATTTTCAGGCGGGGTGGCGCTGGCGGTGCTGATGCTGCCGATCATCATCCGCTCTACGGAAGAAGCCCTACTGCTGGTACCCAATGAAATGCGTCTGGCCTCTACGGGCATTGGGGCCACCCGGTTTCAAACGGTGGTTCAAATCGTGCTGCCCGCCGCAGTGACGTCGATTATCACAGGTATTGTGCTGGGGGTGGCGCGGGCCGCAGGGGAAGCAGCACCGTTGCTGTTTACGGCCTTTAACAACAACTTCTGGGCCACTGACGTTTGGCAGCCTGTGGCCACGCTGCCGGTGCTGATCTACTTTTTCTCGATTATTCCCTACAAGGCGTCTCAAGAGCTGGCCTGGGCAGCGGCCCTAGTGCTGCTGGCCATTGTATTGATCTTTAGTGTGGTCGCTCGATTTCTGAGCCGTAGGCAAAAGTTTTAGCCTGCTTGGCCTTCGACCTGACGCGGCAGTTTTAGTTTTCTTAAGCCATTCAACCTTATGTTGGATCTAGAGCATTCTCAACCTCGCCGCCCTTAGCCCTGTTTAACCCGCTTTTATTCGGAACTACCATGCAGCAATATAAGCAATATATGAGTGGTACAGCCGTGGATACCCGGCGCACCTTTGAAGTTAGAAATCTGTCGGTCTATTACGGCGGAAATATCGCCCTGCGGGATGTCACCATGGACATTCTAGAGGGGCAAATTACCGCCTTTATTGGCCCGTCAGGCTGCGGCAAGAGCACCCTGCTGCGCTGCTTTAACCGCACCAATGCGCTGATTCGCGGAGCCGAGGTTAAAGGAAATTTGACCTACAAGGGCAAGGGGCTCTACGACGCCAATGTTGACCCGGTTGTGGTGCGCCGCAAGATTGGGATGGTGTTTCAGCAGCCCAACCCCTTCCCCAAGTCGATCTACGACAACGTTGCCTATGGTCTGCGGGTCAATGGCTTTAAGGGCAATCTGGATGAGGTGGTAGAGGCCTCACTACGCAAGGCGGCCCTTTGGGATGAGGTTAAAGACAAGCTGAAGCAGTTGGGCACTTCGCTTTCGGGGGGGCAGCAGCAGCGCCTGTGTATTGCCCGCGCCATTGCGGTGCAGCCCGACGTGCTGCTGATGGATGAGCCCTGCTCGGCCCTAGACCCAATTTCGACGATGCGGATTGAAGAGCTGATGAATGAACTTAAGCAGGAGTTCACCATCATCATCGTCACCCACAACATGCAGCAGGCCTCACGGGTGGCTGACTACACGGCGTTCTTTAATGCCGAAGCCCTAGAGGGAGGCAAGCGAGTTGGCTACCTGGTGGAGATCGATAAGACTGAGAAAATTTTCTCGACCCCCCAGGATGAGCGCACCTTGGCCTATGTGCAGGGGCAGTTTGGATAAGCAACTCCAGGACGGTCGGGTTTGGAGCACAATTAGAACTACTCCACTCCCGCAGGGCTATGGTTCAGAATCTCAAGTTTGATGCGGTCAGCGATCGCCTGCCTCCCCAGAACATAGAGGCCGAAGAGGCCATTCTGGGGGGTATTTTGCTCGACCCCGAAGCCCTGGGTCGGGTGATGGAAATTCTTACCCCCGATGCCTTTTACATCGGTGCCCACCGCGATATCTATAAGGGGGCGCTGGCGCTGCACGCGAAGGGGCAGCCCGCCGACCTGATGACGATCGCCGTGTGGCTCAAAGACAACGGCAAGCTAGAGCAGGTAGGGGGCCAAACCCGCCTAGCCCAGCTGGTCGATCGCACCATTAGTGCCGCCAACATCGACCAGTACGCCACTCTGGTGATGGATAAGTACACCCGTCGACTGCTGATTCAAACCGGGGGCGAAATTTCGCAGCTGGGCTACGACACGACCCTGCCGATTGAGAATGTGATGGATCAGTCGGAGCAGCGGCTGTTTGGCATCACCCAGTCGCGGCCCCAGGGAGGACTGACGGCGACCTCAGATATTTTGATCGAGACGTTTTCTGAGATCGAGCAGCGATCGCTCGGCGTGGTGCTGCCCGGCATCCCCTGCGGCTTCTACGACCTCGATGCCATGACCCAGGGGTTCCAGCGATCGGACTTGATTATTGCTGCTGCTAGACCGTCAATGGGCAAGTGCCTGAGTGCCGATGCCCAGATTGTATTGGCTGACGGTAGCCTCAAGACCATTGGCGAGATCTACCAGGAAAAATCCGCCTCGCTGCTCACCCTGGGGAATGACTGGCGCTTTCAACTCACTCAGCCCAGCGCCTATGTAGACGATGGCCAAAAGCCTGTGTTTCGGGTGAGCACGCGATCGGGGCGAGAAATTGAGACCACCCTGAGCCATCCCTACTTGACCATCCAGGGCTGGCAGCCCCTAGCGGAGCTGGCAGTGGGCCAAAAAATTGCCGTGCCTAGAACGCTGCCCGTATTCGGCACCGAAGTGCTACCTGAGCATCAGGTCAAACTGCTGGCCTACCTGATTGGCGATGGGTGCCTGACAGGCACCTCTCCCCAGTTCACCAATGAAAACCCAGCCATCCAGACCGATTTCACTGCTGCTGCCCTCCAGTTCCCTGGGGTGAAGGTGCGCGAAGAGACTTCCCAGGGCACCCGCACACCCACGGTTTACGTCACCTCGGACAGTGCCGAGGTGCAGCAGGCCCGTCAACTCTTTGGTCAACGGCTAAAGGAATTGATCCAGGCCAGTGGACAGCCCGCTCGTTGGTTAGCCCAAACCCTAGGCGTGGCACCTAGCCTAGTGACTCTGTGGCAACAGGGCGTCTGTGCGCCTAGTCCAGACACCTTTGCGCGCCTGTGCCAACTGCTCCAGGTTGCGCCCGAAACCCTGGCTCCCGGCGGTCTCGCCACCATCCGCTGGATGAGTCAAAATAATTTAACGCTGTGGCTACAAGACCTCGGCCTCTGGGGCAAAACGGCTCACCAGAAAACTGTTCCGGCGGAAGTGTTTCGGCTCGAGCGATCGCGCCTCGCCCTTTTCCTCAACCGCCTGTTTGCCACCGATGGCTGGGCCACCGTCCTCGCCTCAGGCCAGGCGCAGCTGGGCTTTGCCAGCGTCAGCGAACCCCTGGCCCGTCAAGTACAGCACCTGCTGCTGCGGTTTGGCATTTTGGCTCAGCTCCGGTTGCGATCGGTCAAGTACCTCGATGGTCGCCGTCCTGCCTGGCAGCTCGACATTACCGACTCTCCATCGATCAAAACTTTCCTCAGCGAAATTGGCATCTTTGGTAAGGAAGCGGCCCTGGCCAAGGTCGAAGCCGCCCTGGCTAACCGCCGCTACCAAACCAACCGCGATCTAATTCCGGTAGAAATTTGGGATGCCCTCCGCGCCGCCAAAGGCGACGAGTCTTGGGTGTCTCTGGCCACCCGCGCCGGATTTCAGAGCACCAGCAATATCCACGCGGGTAAACGGGCACCGACCCGCAATCGCCTCTTTGCCCTGGCCACGGCCCTAGAGCACCTAGAACTTCAGCACATCGCCACCAGCGATGTCTATTGGGATGAAATTGTGGCGATCGACCCCCAGGGTGTCAAGCAGGTCTACGACCTCACCATCCCCGACACCCACAACTTTGTCGCCAACGACATCTGCGTCCACAACACCAGTTTTGTGCTGAATATCGCTCGCAATATCGCGGCCCTCCAAAAGCTACCGGTCGCCATCTACAGCCTGGAGATGTCTAAGGTGCAGCTGGTCTATCGTCTGCTCTCTAGCGAAGTTGAGATGGAGAGCAGTCGCCTACGCACCGGACGCATTGCCCAAAACGAGTGGGAAAAGCTGGGCCACGCCATCAGCGTGCTCTCCCAGATGCCAATTTTTATCGACGATACCCCCAGCATTTCGGTGACCGAAATTCGCTCCCGCTGTCGCCGCCTGCAAGCCGAGCAGGGCGGTGCCCTAGGACTGATTTTGATCGACTACCTCCAGCTCATGGAGGGTGGCGGCGACAACCGGGTGCAGGAACTGTCGAAGATGACGCGATCGCTCAAGGGTCTGGCCCGCGAACTCAATGTGCCGATCATCGCCCTCTCGCAGCTCAGCCGAGGCGTCGAATCGCGCACCAACAAACGCCCAATGATGAGCGATTTACGGGAGTGCGTTACGGGCGACACTCTAGTTGTGCTGGCCGATGGGCGACGGGTACCGATCCAAGACTTGGTGGGCAGCACCCCGGAGGTCGTTAGCCTAGATGAACGGGGTAAGCTGACCCAGGCTAAGGCTGATTTGGTGTGGCAGGTGGGTACTCGCCCGGTTTATGCATTGACTACCGCCAGCGGGTACAAAATTCGCGCGACCGAAAAGCACCGCTTGTTTACCCTTGACGGCTGGCAGCGTTTGCAAGCGCTAGATAACGGTAACCTCATCGCCGTAGCTCAGCCAAACGCATTGGAGAATGCATTTGACTCTCACGCAAGAACCGAAGTAGCAACAGATATTGTCTGGGATGAGGTCATTTCCATTGAGCCAGCAGGAGAAGAACCCGTCTACGACCTCACCGTACCGGGGCCAGCCTCTTGGCTAGCCGACGGCCTTGTCTCCCACAACTCGGGCGCAATCGAGCAGGACGCCGACTTGATCATGATGCTCTACCGCGAAGAATATTACGACCCCGACACCCCCGATCGCGGCATCGCCGAGATCATCATCACCAAGCACCGCAACGGCCCCACCGGCACCATTAAGCTGCTGTTCGAGCCGCAGTTTACCCGTTTTCGCAACCTGGCCAGCCCCGGCATGTAGCGCTAACCGACGCCACCCTGATAGGGCTTGGGGCCGCAGCCGCGATCGCCGCCACCCACCCACCAAGACGCGGGATTAAATCAAGCCAAAAATAACTAATTGGTTATATAGTAGAGAAAAGAACGCCTTTGCCGTCACAATTTTTCAGGAGCTTTGCGCTGTGGATCACACATTCATCTTCCGCCAACTCTTTGATGCCGATTCGTCTACCTACACCTATTTGCTGGCCGACCCGGTTTCTAAAGAAGCCGTGCTGATCGACCCCGTGTTTGAGCAGCATCGGCGCGATCGCGCCCTAATCAAAGAACTGGGCCTGACGCTGATCGCCACCCTCGACACCCACTGCCACGCCGACCATGTCACCGGGGCCTGGCTAATGCAGCAGGCGCTGGGCTCTAAAATTGGCATCTCGGGCCGCTACGGCGATATGGTCAGCGGGGCCGACTATTTGCTCGACCATGGGGATAGGGTTGCCTTTGGTGAGCGCACCCTAGAGGTGCGCGCCACCCCCGGCCACACCGACGGCTGCATCACCTACGTGCTCGACGACCACGCCATGGCCTTTACCGGCGACTGTCTGCTCATCCGCAGTGCCGGTCGCTGCGACTTTCAGCAGGGCGACGCCAAGCGCATGTATGCCTCAATTACCGAGCAAATCTTTAGTCTGCCCGACGACTGCGTCATCTGGCCCGCCCACGACTATAACGGTCGCACCGCCTCCAGCGTAGGCGAAGAAAAAGCCTACAACCCCCGCATCGGTGGCCAGGCCGACGAAATCGACTTTGTTGGCTACATGGAAAATCTGGGTCTGCCCCACCCCAAGAAGATCGACATTGCCATTCCGGCCAACTGCGTCTGCGGCCAGCCCGAGGACGGCAAAATGCCCGCCGTGGCCGATTGGGGGCCGGTGCACCTCACCTATGGCGGCGTCAAAGAAATTGATCCCCAGTGGGTGGCCGAAAACCTCGGCCAGGTCCACATTCTCGATGTGCGCGGGGCCGATGAATTTAACGGTGAGCTGGGCCATATCAATGCCGCCCAGTGGGTACCCCTAGGCGAATTAGAAGAGCGGGTCAGCGAAATCCCAACTGACCAGCCGGTGGTGGCGGTGTGCAAGTCGGGGCGGCGATCGGCCCAGGCCACCGTCATTCTCAAAAAGCAGGGCCGGGCAGAGGCCGTTAGCCTGCGCGGCGGCATGCTGAGCTGGCACGAGGCCAACCTACCGGTGGTGACCCGCTAGCAAAAAAATTAGGAATTTTATCGGGGCAAATGCAATTCGCCCTGTTGAATGGGGGGTTGATCAAACAGGATTTAGGATTAGGTCATGATCAAAATAACGCCCTGCACCTGGTTTTGAAGACTGATTAACGGGGTGCAGGTAATGTGGCAGCTGACGGTATGGCCTTTGCGGTTTACTGCATCCAACGTCAGTTCTACGAGGCTGTTGCCGCTTAAGGTTAGGCAGTCGCGGATCGGCTGGCACAGTCGCTCCACCGGCAAGCCAATATCGAGGTTGAGCAAGTTTTGACCAACCACTTCGTCGGGCCGTAGGCCCCAAAGATCTCCAGCTTTGGCGTTCCAAATTTGCATTTGCAGGTCGCGGTTGACCACGACCACGCCGCCTTTGAGGCTAGTAAATACAGATTCGAGAAACGTATTGCTCTGGTTGAGGTCTTGGCTGCTGCGCTGAAGTTCTTCGTTGACCGTGTGAAGTTCTTCGTTAGCCGATTGCAGCTCTTCGTTGGTGGTTTCTAACGCTTCGTTAGTCGATTGCAGCTCTTCGTAGGCCATCTCTAGCTCTTGGTTAGCACGTTCTACCTCTTCTCGTTGGCTTTTTCTTGGGCCAGCACCGCTTCTTCAGCTTCAGACGAGTTGGGGGTAGCTGTCAGTGCGGTTGCCCCTGGGGTATCGGCACTCAGCTCCACAATATAGTCACCTCATTCAGGGGTCAGCTCTTTGCTCTCGAAAAGCTTGGTTTTGATCTAAGGCCCAGGCTTTAGCAACAGCGACCCGTCGATTTTGGCCTTCCAATGGAGGAGGGGCGATCGCAAAAATCACTCCTGCGAGAGATTAAAAGAACCAGCGGTATCTTTCACCATTGATAAGGATGAGCAATCTATCCCCTGCCCAAGCCTGAGCGGGCAAAACGCTGAAATCTGGAGAATTCATGAAAATTTTGGTCGTTTACTATTCTATGTATGGCCACACCCTTCAACTGGCTCGGGCGGTAGCCGAGGGGGCAGGGCAAGTCGCCGGGGTAGAGGTCGACTTGCGGCGGGTGCAAGAATTTGACGCCGTAAACGCGATGATTGACCAAAACGATGCCGCCCGCTCACTGCGGGAGCAGCAGCAATCAATTCCGGTATGCACCGTAGATGACCTCAAAGCAGCCGATGGCGTTGTGTTTGGGTCGCCCACCCGCTACGGCAATATGACCGCTCAAATGAAGCAGCTGTTTGACTCAACCGCTAGCCTCTGGCTCAACGGCGATATGGAAGGCAAGCCGGCGGGCGTCTTTACCTCCACCGCCTCCACCCACGGTGGCCAAGAAACTACCCTGCTCACCATGATGGTGCCCCTGCTCCACCTAGGCATGCTGGTGGTAGGCGTGCCCTACTCTGTTGATGGCATGATTCACACCGAGGCGCGAGGCGGCACCCCCTACGGAGCCACAACCATTGCCGGAGGCAAAGGCGAACTGCAACCCCCGCCCGAAGATTTGGCGATCGCCCGAGCGCTAGGGCAACGAGTAGCTGAGATCACTACTAAGGTGCGCGGCTAACCCATAAATAGGCAAGAGTGTGTCAGACAGCCAACGCAGTCAACGCAGGGGGACCGGCTTTGAACGGTTAGAAAGCGTGGTTTGGGGCAGTTCAACACAAAAATAGCTGCCCCGGCCCAGCTCGCTACTCACGCTAATAGTGCCCTGCATGGCCTGCACCAGGTTGTGCACAATGGCCAGCCCCAGCCCTGTCCCCTGGGCTTTGTTGCGGGCATCGTGAACCTGCCAAAACTCCTGAAAGATATGGGGCTGATCATCGGGGTGAATGCCAGGGCCAGTATCGCTAACCCACAACTGCAATCGCTCGGGTGACAGCAGCTGCGCACCGACCCGCACCGTGCCAGCATCGGTAAATTTAATCGCATTGGAAAGCAAGTTGATCAGAATTTGCCGCAGGCGCTGGCGATCGTTAGTCACCATCAGCGGGCTATCGGGCAGGGCCGTCTCTAGGCGAAGCGTCTTCTGGTCAGCTAAGGGGGTTAGGTCATCGAGCGTAGAAACCACTAGCTCGACTAAATCGAAGGTCTCTAGGGTGAGTTCGACCTGGTTGGCTCGCAGCCGCGAAAAATTGAGCATATCCTCCAACAAACCGAGCAAGTGCTGCCCATTGTGCAGAATGCGTTTTACCATTTTGATAGTTTTAGCATCTTGCTCGGGGTGCAGCTGCGCCATTAACACCTGCGAAAACCCCAAAATGGCGTTCATCGGCGTTTTGAACTCGTGGGAAACCGTAGACAATAGCTGCGTTCTCAACCGATCGGTCTCTAGTAACTCTAAATTTTGAGCCTGGAGCTGGTTGAGGGTAGCCTCTGCCCGTTTGTGATCGGTAATATCGCGTATTTGCCATCGCAGCCCTACGATCTGGTCTGCCCGATCGCGCACCGTTTCAACGGTAACGGACACCACAATACTGTCAGCTTTGCGCCGCTGCAACGTTAGCTCCCACCCCTCTATGCGCCGCGTTTTCCCGATTTGATTGAGCAAAGCGCGAAAGGCCGATCGCTCCGAGAGGGGTATATGCGTGACCAGCGGTTTGCCAATCAAGTATTTTTGCTCTAGCTTTACCAAGGCAGCGGCGGCATGGTTAATTTCTTGCACCACACCATTGAGATCGGTCACTAGATAGCCATCGGGGGCAAAGTCAAACAGATCTTGGTAGCGCCGCCGCTCGTTTTCAACAATCTGCTGGGCAGCAATCAGTTGTTCATTTTGAGTTAAGAGTTCTTCTTCGGCGAGGCGCAGCTCTTCTACCGCTAAGCTCAGCTCTTCTAACGTACTGACCAACTGCGCCGAATGATCGGAGGGAAATTGCCGGGCATTCCGATAGAGGGTCTGCATTCGACTGTGAACTTTTTCTATGTATCGGGTAAAAAATTCGTCTTTCGCTGCACTCACATTGCCCCCGATATGCCCCGGATATTCTCCGCCTAGGCTCAGTGTGTCTGCCTGGGCAATTATACGCATCTTCCCCAGGTGAGATTGATTTTACCGCCGCTGCGTCAAATTCTGTGGCGGTTTTCATGACTCTAATCTAGCCTAGGTTACTCGTGGCCCTCAACCGAGATCCCTTCAAATGGGTCACATGGGGTATGAGGCACTGGGGAAAGGCTTGGATGGCAAACGTCTATCGGGTTAGAGCAGGTTCGACCATAAACCCGGGGGAGGGGCGATCGCCCCTCCTCTGCACCCGTTATACCAAATCCTACTTGGCTAACCCCCAATTCCACTGGGCGAACGGCCGTAAGGCCTCCGGCCAGGCTATGCCAACGCCCCTACAGGTTGACCGGTTGGATATCGGGGGTATGGAACTCGGATTTGGTACTACCCTTGGGTGGACCAGCTATCGTGCCGCTGCCGATACCTGAATCGTTTGCAGGCTTTCGGCCAACTGCCGCACTACGGCCACCATCGCCAGAGGGTTATCGAGCTTGTTGACCGCAGAGCCCACACCGACTCCCACCGCTCCGGCTGCGATCGCCAGGGGTGCCGTCACATCTGACAAGCCCGAGGCGCAGAGCACAGGCACATTTACCGCCCGCGAAATCGCATGGGCTGCCGCCAGGGTGGGGGCCGCTTTCTCGATTAGCCCCAGGGTGCCGGGGTGAGCGGGCTGGCTGCTGGTGCCCCCCTCGGTTTGAATCAGGTCGGCCCCAGCCGCAACCAGTGCTTCAGCTAGGCTCACCTGCTCATCGAGGGCCAGAATGTGGGGCACCGTCACCGCCAGCGTGATGTGGGGCAGCAGGGCGCGGGTGCGACGGGTGAGTTCTAGCACCTCGGGGGCCTCAAACCGGCGACCCTGGGCGTAGAACGCATCGAAATTGCCAATTTCAATCAGGTCGGCCCCAGCCGCGACCGGGGCTAGAAATGCCTCAGCCTCTACCGCCGAGACACAAATCGGCAGAGCGGTTGCGGCCTTGGCCAGGCGCACCAGGTCAGCATCGGCGGCAATATCGACAAAGGTAGCCCCGCCCTGGTCGGCGGCTTTGACCACAGCCACTACCCGCTGGGGGTCAAAGTTGGTGAGGCCGCTGATGATTTTAAGGGCACGGCGGCGATCGAGGGCGCGTTGTAAGTCAGAGCGCATAGGTCTATCTCTCAAAATTGGGTCACTGGCCCGCCCCAGGCATACAGGCTGGGCGGGCGCTAATTTGCCCTATTGTCGCATTGTGACCCGAGTTGCGGATAGCCTAATTTTTACAGCGTTGACGCCGGAGGCTGGGTTTACCACTGCTACCCTTGTTGCCACCGCTGTCGATACAGCCGCTGGGTGATGTAAACCGGGCCGACCAGGCTGTACAGCCATAGCTATAGCCAACATCATTAGGACGTTTGCTGGCAACGATCCCTGCCTGTTATTCCCGTGAAAACGGGAATCTATTCGAGAGCAGTGATGGGCTAGTGCAGCCCCGGCTCGATTTGGCTAATGGGAATAAAGCATTCGTTGGGCAATAGCACAGGCTTACCGCCAAAAATCAGCTTGCCGCGATGGGTCTTGGTGCTGATGGCAATACCGATGGGGCGCTGCACATCGTCAGGGTGCACTTCGTAATAGGTACGGTAAATTTGCCGAGCCGATTTTAGCAGGGCTGGGTTGAGGGCTGTGGGCAGGGCACCAACATCGGGTAGCTGGGAGGGCAATTGGCTTGTAGACGGGGGTTGCTGTAGACCGTACACGGCTCACCTGTGTGCTTATGGACAGACTTTAATCGATCTTTCCAGGGGCCGCAAACTCTAGAAAGGCTTCTAGAGAGAACTTTATGCCAGGGCGCGCAGCAGGGCGTCGCCCATCGCTTTGCAACCCACCTGGGTCATAGTCTCAGACATGATATCGCCAGTTCGATAACCCTGATCTAAAACTGTGGTCACGGCTTGCTCAATGCGATCGGCGGCGGCGGGCTGATCGAGGGCGTAGCGCAGCATCATAGCGGCGCTCAGCACCTGGGCCAGGGGGTTGGCCTTGTCTTGGCCAGCGATGTCAGGGGCCGACCCGTGCACCGGTTCGTAGACCCCAGGCCCGCTGGCTCCCAGGCTAGCCGAGGGCAACATGCCAATGCTGCCGGTCAGCATGGCCGCCGCATCCGACAAAATATCGCCAAACAAATTGCCGGTGACGATGGTGTCGAACTGCTTGGGCCAGCGAATTAGCTGCATGGCGGCATTGTCGACATACATGTGGGTGAGGGTGACGTCGGGGTAGTCGGCAGAGAGGGCAGTGATGCGATCGCGCCACAGCTGCGATACCTCCAGCACATTGGCCTTGTCTACCGAGCACAGCTGGCCGTTGCGCTTTTGGGCCGTCTCAAAGGCGACCTTGCCAATGCGATCGATTTCGCCATCGGTGTAGGCCATGGTGTTGACCCCCCGCTTTTGACCAGTTTCGGTCTCAAACACACCCTTGGGAGAGCCAAAATAAATGCCGCCCGTTAATTCTCGCACCACCATAATATCGACACCCTCTACCACCTCTCGCTTGAGGGAAGACGCATCGATCAGCTGGGGCAGAATGGTGGCCGGTCGCAGGTTGGCAAACAGCTCTAGACCCGATCGCAGGCCCAACAACCCGGTCTCAGGCCGCTGGTGCCGAGGCAAGGTATCCCACTTGTAGCCGCCGATCGCGGCTAGCAGCACCGCATCGCTGGCCTTGCAGGTCTTCAGCGTTGCCTCCGGCAGCGGCTCCCCAGTTTCATCGATCGCCGCCCCGCCAATTAGCGCTTCCTCAAACTCAAAGGCCAGATCCATCTGGCTGCCCACAGTTTTGAGCACATCCACCGCCACTGCCATAATCTCAGGGCCAATACCATCACCGGGCAGCAGCGTAATGCGATAAGTCGAAGTCATAGCGTTGGAGAAATGTATTTACCGTAGGGTGGGCACTGCCCACCAACCAGCCTGGGAAGCGCACCGATTCAATATCATACCCCCAGGGGCCAACCCATCCCTGATAATTCCCAGGGCAGACCCGCCCATCCACCCACCCATTCATCCACGCATTCACCCCCAGGGCAGACACATAGGTCTGCCCCTACACATCCACCCATCCACCCATCCACCCTTCACTCTTCACCCACCCCCCATGCCCCAATACCTCTACCTCCACGGTTTCGCCTCTAGCCCCCAGTCGGCCAAAGCCCAAGCCATGAAAACTCGCCTCGCCGCTCGGGGCATTCCCCTGATCATCCCCGACCTCAACCAGGGCGACTTTGCCCACCTCACCCTCAGCCGCCAGATTCAGCAGGTCAGCGCCCTCATCCTCGCCCAGAGCGAACCCACCGTACTGATCGGCTCCAGTCTGGGGGGCCTCACCGCCGCCTGGGTGGCCCAGCAGGTCAGCCTCACAAAACACATTGAGAAACTGGTGCTGCTGGCCCCGGCCTTTGACTTTCTCAAGCAGTGGCTGCCCCGCCTTGGCCCGGATGCGATCGCCGCCTGGCGCGACCAAGGCACCCTCTCGGTCTATCACTACACCGAGCAGCGCCAGATTCCCCTCCACTACGGGTTCATCACCGATGCCCAGGGCTACACAGACGAAGACCTGCGGGCCAAAATTCCCACTCTAATTCTCCACGGCACCCACGACGAGACCATAGCGATAGAGGCCAGCCGCGCCTACGCCGCTACCCGCTCCTGGGTACACCTGGTTGAACTCCCCAGCGATCACGCCTTAACGGATGTAGAGCCAGAGATTTGGCACCATACTCAAGGATTTTTACGACTCTGAAAAGGCGATCGCAGCTAATTCGTAAACTCGTTTCAAGAACTGCAACCCCCATGCCACAATGAGCCCAATCCCTTAGGTTAGTAACAGGGCAGCCCGGTGGAACCGTCTTCCCTCAGTGCGTCAAACAGCGAGCCAAACCCAGCCCAGCCGTCGCCGACCCCACGACAGCTGCACAGCATCAAAGCCCAGCTCGACCTGGTGCTGCTGGCCCTAGAAGCCCTCACCGGCCTGGGGTCCGATGCCATGCTGGCGGCGGCAGACAAGCTGGGGGTGTCAGATCTGCTGAGCGATCGCGTCAATCTGTGGCGACTGCGGCAGGCCAGCCCCCTACGCAAAGGCCAGGGTCGCAAGAAGCTCGATATCGACGAGGCCCGCGCCCTGGTGTTGGTGTGTTGTCAGCTTGCGATCGCCCACCGTGAGAGCATTCGCCAGGCCGTCATGCGGCTAGAAAAAGCGCTGGCCCAGGGGCAAGCGCCCCACCGCACCGCCCAACTGGGCGACTACCTCGATGCCTTTAGCAACGCCTACCAAGACCGCATGGAAGCCGACCAAACCGCCACCACCGACGAACTCACCACTCTGGGGCTAAAGCTGCTGGTCGATCTGCTGTTTTACAGTGGAACGGGAGGCAGCCGCAAGCTCTGGCTGGCCCTGCTAGACCGAGCAGAGACGTGAGGAGATTTGGGTTTTGCGATTTTGGCTTTGCGCCGCTGTAGGGTGGGCACTGCCCACCATTTAGAGAAAATTTAGCCGCTGTAGCACTGCCCACCATTTAGAGGAAATTTTCTAGCCATCTCTCAGCAGACGTTTGAAGTTTGACCTGCTCACCCCACCGTCACCCTCACCCAGCCAAAGTCCATGGCCCAGATCGCCTCTGTCACCTCCTACGAATATACAGCGGGCACCTGCACCCTACGGCTGATAGGGCATCTGTCGCCCCTGAGTCAGGTAACCGGTCGTCCGGTGCTGACGCGATCGCGCTTTTCGCTTCAGGTGCATGGGCTAGAGGATGGAGCAGACGCTGAAGCAGCCCGGCCCGCCGTTCTGTTTGAAGCCAGTGGGCGAGAGCCACAGTTTTCGACCCTGACAAACTTGGTCCAAACTTACGTACAGGCTCATCTCAGCGCCCAAGCCCTTAGCCCTGGGGCCGCCCTGGCGCGGGGAGACAGTTCGCTCCAACCCGTGGGGCTAATGCGCCATCGCCTCACCCTAGCGACCCCCCCGGCCCCACCCCAGGTCGTCGAACTCTCGACCCTGCAACTGTCTGACCTGGCCGATACCCTAGAGCAGGCCGATGGCACGCTTCAAATCATCCCCGATGACGCCCTGCCCAAGGCGCGGCCTGCCCGCCCTCGGCTCCCCCTTTGGCTGGGCTCTGTGGCGGCGGTGGGCATTGCTGCCATATTAGGCAACCAGCTTTTGACCACTACCCCCAGCCCGGTCGTTCTAAATGCCCCAGACTCATCTGACGCGATCGGCGGCTCGACGACCCAGGCTCCTAGCCCCGATCGCGAACTGCCCCTAGACGAAGCCACACCCTTCTCTGAAGCGGTTCCTGAAGCGGCCTTATCTAGTCCCTCGGCTACTGGCGAGGCGCTGCCCACACCAACCACCACCGCCCCAACCACCACCTCTGCCCCACCGGGCACCTCAGGCCAGGGCAGCCCAAAACTTTCTCCCCAGCCCGCCACCCCGACAACCCCTCAGCCTGGTACGTCCCCAGGGGTCACACCACCCCCAGCCGCATCTCCCCAACCAGAGGCCCGAGTCAGAGAACCAGCAGCTAGCCCTGACGCTGATTTTTCAGCGCAGCAGTCGACCCCTGCCAGCCCTGAGACGCTGCGGGCTGCCCCCGATAGTCCAGCCGCCGCCATCACCGCCGCTGAGCCTACGGCCACCGAGTCATCAGACCTCGCTCTGGCGCTGCAACGACAGTGGCGACCGCCAGCCAACCTAGCCGCCCCCCTCCGCTATACCCTCACCCTGGCTGCCAATGGCACCGTGATTGACCTAGTGCCTCTCAATGAGTTCTCAGCCACCTACCAAAATACCCCGACCCTACCCCAGGTTAATGCCGTGATTCCGGGGATAACGTATGGGGCCAGAATCATCGTAGAGGTTCAGTTTTTACCCACTGGAGAGGTGCTGGTGCTGCCGACTGAAGCGCCTACTCCTTAAGATTGCTGCGATCGCTGGCTGCGTCGCTTGGCCTTGCGCATTTGCGCGGCTGACATGGCCTTGTCAACCGGAAAACCAGCAATGGGGATCACCTGGTGCTGGCGATCGCGCTCTAGCTGCTTGAGCTCGGTATAGTCCATCCAGTGAATGCAATCGACGGGGCAAGTATCGATCGCCTCTTGAATCAGCTCTTCAGAGTCGCCGTCTTGGCGGTAAACCCGCGATCTGCCGTGGTCGGGCTCAATATAAAAGGTATTGCGGGCAACGTGGGCGCAGTGCTTACAGCCAATGCAGGTGATTTCATCAACATAGACGCCCTTTTGACGCAGCTGACCGCCCAACTCAGGTTCTAAGCCAGTGCGATCGTCCGTTTGGCGCAGTTGCCCGCCTAGCTCCGGTTCAAAACCTGTGGTTTGTTCATCAAACTGTGTCATGGTCTATGCTGCTCATGCTTGCTTCAAACCAACTGCTGAGTAAACTCGGAAGATTCTCTGACAATGCTTTTTAAGACGGTGGGCAGTGCCCACCCTACGGGGGCTGACTCGGAAGATTCTCTGACAATGCTTTTTAAGATGGTGGGCAGTGCCCACCCTACGGGGGCTGGGATATTCGTTTTCAGACATCTCCCTATACAACGAGAGGGGCCACAGAGCCCCTCTCAACCATTCAAGTGGTCAATGGTTAGCCATTCCAACGCTGCACGACCAGCCGCACAGAACCATCTTCACGCACTTGCTCTTCGGCTAGCTGAAAACCTTGGCGAGAGGTTTCAGTCATCACGGTGTTGTAGGCGTAGCGCTGGGTCACCCGGCTGAGAAACCCTTCTACTGTGAGCGGCTGACGCCAGTATTGCAGGTCGGCCACCAGCTCATAGTCATTGGTTTCGGGGTTGCGACGAAAGCCAATGTCATAGCCGTTTTCTTGGGAAATCACCAGGTCAGCCGTTTGCGTCTGGCCTTGGTAGCCTCGCACATCGCAGGGGCCAGCCTTCCAGTCGGTGCCCAAGTCGCTCAAAGCCAGCTTAAGAGAGTCTAAATTGCGGATTTTAGTTTTGATTTGGCTAAAGTGTGACATCTTCTGCGGGTAATAGAGGGACTATAAACTCGAAAATTTACCACTGACTGTGAGCCGCCTGAGCTGCCACAGTTTCGGTAGCCGTTTGGTGACGATGCTGAGCGAAATACTCAGAGGTCGTTTGTTGCGCTACTACGGTACCGAGCTGAGCCTCAATGGCAGCAGTCACCTCAGCGCAGGAGGCACCCACAATACCCGTTACCGTCTCTTTAACCCGACCATCGGGGTAAATGATGAACTCTAAGGTTTCCATGCTTGCTCAGCCCTAAAAATTGCGGAACATAGACCTCAATACCGAGACCATTGATCCGCTTGGATAGCGCCTAACTCGAACAGCGTTAGCAATAGTATGAACCTGATCTTAATCAAGCACCGGGGCCATAACTCGCCACCGTTCATTACGAAAGTCAATGTATTGCATTGATTCCGTGAGCGGGCACGTCTATTAGATGTAGTGTCGCGTAACTTCTAGAGAGCGTCAAGGCAACTTTCGTTACATATTGCATTATTCCAAAAGGAATACAACCGAGTTAAAGCCCTTTCAGACGCCAAAAGCAAAATACAATTATTAAGAAAATTAAAATCTGGCGATCGCAAGCGTAGTCGTTAAACCCACAGGATTGACGCTGCTTAGCCTCTGTAGTGTTACCTACAGTTTGAAGCGATAACAATCTACCTATAAATGTTGATGGCTGACTTCGCGCAGCGGGCTGACCCTAGCCAACCAATGCCCATGCGGAAATATAGCTATAGCCACTCAGGTTAGGACAAAGCCGTCATTCCCGCGCAGAGCCTGCCCCCGCGAAGGCGTGGGGCGAGAATCCACTAGCCCGTCACTGCGCTCGAATGGATGCCCGTTTTCACAGGAATGACCGACAGGGATCGTTGCCAGCAAACCGCCTAATGATGTCGGCTATAGCTATGCATATGCGGCTAATTTGAGTTGCTGGCCTTGAAGATCTCACAACCCAATTGATCAGCAAGATCTGCGGGGTCAACCATCCGGAACTGAAGCCAGAAGGCTTGAAGCTTTAGGGGCGATCGCAACTTTCTATTCGGCTGATTAGCCCTGACCAACCCGTAGTCGAGGTCAGCAACCAAGGATGGACCTTTGTGGGCACCCCCACCGGCAATGCCCAACTCTCTCAACTGACGGCCCAGGCCCTGCCGGAGGCCAAACAAAATTCCCAGGGGCAACGGTTAGCCAACACCGATCGCCTCAACGATCTCTACAGGCGCTACAACCAGGCCAAAGCCGCTAAAGAAAACGTGGATGCGATCGTCAAAGACGTTGATCGCGCCGTCAACCCACCCACCCGCGAACAGGCGGAAGAAGTGCTCGACCGAGGCCATTACCAAGACGGCTTAAAAGCCACCCTCGACAACGACCCTAAGGCCCGAGGCAAATGGTTGGGAGAGCACTTTAAGCGCGTTCAGCGCAGCTGGCTCTATGCCGTTTGCGAATTGCGCAGCCTGGGCTCTTCTGGGGGGTGCGGCCAAGACCAGCCGCACCAGCCAAGGGTCATCCCACCACCGCGCCCACCGGGAAGCAACCCACCATCGTCCCAGACCCGTCCACCCAGCGCTAGACCACTCAACCCTGGGGGCCAAGCGGCTGTGCCAGGTAATACCAACCGGCAACGACTAGGTATTTCCGCTCGCCCAGCGCGCTAATAACGCCAGCAAAAAGCGCTCCCCAAGGGGAGCGCTTTTTACTAATCAACCTTTAAGGCAATCAATGGGGTAGTCAGTCAAGACTAGCCGATGATTTCAGGCGCCTCAGCGGTAGCGAGGTCGAGGGGGAAGTTGTGAGCATTGCGCTCGTGCATCACTTCCATACCCAGGTTCGCCCGGTTGATCACGTCAGCCCAGGTGCCAATCACACGACCCTGTGAGTCAAGGATCGACTGGTTGAAGTTGAACCCGTTCAGGTTGAACGCCATCGTGCTGATGCCCAGTGCGGTGAACCAAATGCCAATCACAGGCCACGCACCCAAGAAGAAGTGCAGGCTGCGGCTGTTGTTGAAGCTGGCATATTGGAAGATCAGACGACCGAAGTAGCCGTGGGCTGCAACGATGTTGTAGGTCTCTTCTTCTTGGCCAAACTTGTAGCCGTAGTTCTGAGACTCGGTCTCGGTGGTCTCACGCACCAGAGAAGAAGTCACCAGTGAACCGTGCATAGCCGAGAACAAAGAACCACCAAACACACCGGCTACACCCAGCATGTGGAAGGGGTGCATCAGAATGTTGTGCTCAGCCTGGAACACTAGCATGAAGTTGAAGGTACCGGAGATACCCAACGGCATGCCGTCAGAGAAGGAGCCTTGACCCAGGGGGTAGATCAAGAACACAGCAGAGGCAGCGGCCACAGGTGCGCTGTAAGCCACGCAGATCCAGGGGCGCATGCCCAGGCGGTAGCTCAGTTCCCACTCACGACCCATGTAGCAGAAGACGCCAATGAGGAAGTGGAAGATTACCAACTGGTAAGGGCCACCGTTGTACAGCCACTCATCAAGGGAAGCAGCTTCCCAGATGGGGTAGAAGTGCAGGCCGATGGCGTTGGAAGAAGGCACAACCGCACCGGAGATGATGTTGTTGCCGTACATCAAAGAGCCAGCGACGGGCTCACGGATGCCGTCGATGTCGACGGGAGGGGCTGCGATGAACGCAACCACGAAGCAGGCGGTAGCAGCCAGCAGGGTGGGAATCATCAGCACGCCGAACCAGCCCACATACAGGCGGTTCTCGGTGCTGGTGACCCACTGGCAAAACTGCTCCCACAGGGAGGCAGATTGTTGTCTTTGGAGAGTCGTGGTCATGATGGAAATAATTGCAGTTAGGTTGACTTAAGGCCCGTCAATAAAGGACAGGCGGGGTATGTATGTCATTACCTTAACCGGAATGTTGCGGATTGTAAAGAAGATGGAGTAAATACCCCCCTAAGACGGGTGGGTAATTGCGAAACCCAGGGCATCGCCGGTCTGAGATGTGGCGGAGCTATGACTAGCGAGGAGGCGCAAGTGCTTGGCCCAGGCTTGTTCGGCCCTGGAAACTTGTTGGGGAGCCGGAATAGCGTGAAAAAGTTGCAGAGCTTTACAAAGGTGGTGCTTAGACTCAGCCTGAGGCCCTGACAAACTGGCAAGGGCAAGGGCACATTGCAGATGGGCCGTAGCCAGATCGCAGTGGGCACCCACATCGTCGAGCAGGGCGATCGCACGCCGATAGTCTTCCACTGCCGCCGCCAGATTCCCTCGCTGACTGTTCAGCCGCCCCAGCCCCACCAGGGCATTGGCCTTAATCTGTAGATAGTGGCCTGCCTCCGCCGATTGAATGGCCTCAGACAATAGAGATTCAGCAGTATCTAGATTTTCGAGGTTGAGATAGGTGTGGCCCAGGAGTTGTACAAAGAACGCATGACGACCGTTTTGGCCGTGGCCTTGAACAGATCGAATCACTGAGTTGGCTAGCGCCTGAGCCGCAGCCCGATCGCCCTGGTATGACCTGACTAAGGCCAGACAGTTAGTTGCTTTGTCGGCCCAGGGCTGATGACGAGTGCCAGTGGTGCTGGCCAGCACCTGGTTGAACCAGGTAGCCGCCACCTCTAAGTTCCATAGATCGAGATGGTAAAGCCCAAGGCTGAGCTGGGAGTCGACCACCAGCATAGTGAGGTAGTACCAGCGGTGGGTGGCGGGGTCGGGGGCCTCGGTATGCAGGCAGGCTTGGGCGATCGCCATGGCGTTTTGCTGGCAGGCGATCGCAGCCTCTAACCGCCCCTGTATCCAGTACAGGTCGCCCAGAATGTTGGCCAGTTCGCTAGCGTCGGCATTCTGAGGTGAAATGTGGTCGATGATGGCGGTGATGGCGTCGGTGACCGGCTGCACTAGGCCCATGCGGTAGAGGGTGCTGCCCAGGGGTAAAAACTGCTGCCACTGGTTATCGCGGCTGTGCAAAATCACCCGCGCTGCCGCCCCGTAGTCGCCGATGGCGACGTAGTGGTAGTAGGCTTCTAGTGCCTGGATGGCATCGTCGAGGCTGCAAATGCGCTGAATGCTGTTGCTCCAGCAGTGGGCGGCGGCGCGGTGGGCCGATTCCCACTCGGTAGACTCTTCAGAATTGGCGATGAGCTGAGCCAGGGCACCGGCCCGCACCACCGGATGCAAACCGTAGTGGCCCTGATGGCATTCCAATAGCGATCGATTGCGCAAAGAGGTGACGATCGCCTGGTGGCTTTGGGGAGGAATGTCAGCCATTAGGCACTGCACCGCGTCCCAGGGAAGGGCGGGCACATCCTGATAGCGGTAAACCCCTAGGCGGCAAAAGAGGCGATAGGCGTCGGGGTCGAGGGTTTGCAGACGGTGAATTTGGCTCTCAACTAGGTTCTTGAGATCCACCGGACCGAGCAGATCTTGACTGTGGGCCTGCCAGTAGAGCCTGAGGTTGCCCTCAAAGTCGGCCTCTACCGCCCCGGCCAAAATTTCCATTGCTTTAGCATTGCCGCCGTAGGCACTGTGCATCGCGGCTAAAACCTCCCGATGGTCAGGAATGCCTCGGTGGGCAAAGTAGGTCGCCCAGGCGGCTAACCCCAGCCCAGGCAGGCGGTAATGAGCAATGGGAATGCCCGGTTCGCAGAGGCGATCGCGACTGGTCATCAGAGTCAGCGTCTGCCCTCGGCTGTCGGCCAGCACCCGCAGCAGTTCGCTATAGCGGCGATGGGGCACGATGAATTGGCCCTGGGCACTGAGCGCTGGTTCTAGGTTGTCAATGAGGACCGCTACCCGCCGCTGGCGCAGGTGACGACGCAGGCGATCGAGGGTGACACCAAACTCCCGCCCCGGCTCAACCCCAAAATCCTGACGCAGCCATTCTTCGACCACCCACTCGACGGGGGTGATGTCGGCGGGGTCTTTGGCCATCATCAGCTCAAGGGTGAGATCGACCGGCTGCTGAGCCAGAAAATGCTGGGCCAGAGTGGTTTTGCCGAGGCCGCCTTCTCCCTGGATGACAATGGTGCGATCGCCCTGGGTAACCAAGGAATTGAGGTGAGCGATCGCCTCCTGACGACCAACAAAGTTGGGATTGACCAGGGGTAAAGCCGTCTGTTCTACGGGCACCTCGCGCGGCCCCCCAGCCTCCGTCAACCCCAGGGCCGCACTGGCTCCCGATACATCGATGCCCATCTTGAGCAGCGATCGCTTCAGGGCCGACTTGAGGGTAGATTTGGTGACCTTCTCCCCGGTCACCCCCGATAGCAGTCGCCACAGTTGGTAGGCTACGTCCTTAATATGGCCCTCGGTATATCCGGCGGCGGTGGCAATATCGAGGTACTTTTGCCCCTGCCATACCTGGTGCAAGATAGTGCGCTGTAGATCATTCAGATGCCGCCCGGTGACGGTGAAGACAAGCCGATCTGCCAGTTCTACCGCATCTGATGCCATAGGTGAATGTATCCTCCACAGCCACAACTCTAGCCGAGCTTTTAAGGTCTTTCATCGCGGAGTAGACAGTTTCCGCCTTTTTCCGCCCCTTGAGCGCGGGCCTTGAGCACAAGGGCCGACCACCGCCGACCGACGCCACAAGGCTCTAGAGCTACGGTGAACTTACCCAACCATAACCCAAGCAACGCGTATCCCATATGACCAGCTGCTGTTTCTCACCGTCCACAACCTTGGCACCCCACCGCCACCCGTACGTAGGGTGCATTCGCAGCCCGGCTCCCCCAGCAACCTCCCAGAATCTCTTTGAGGCTGCAATACACCGGGGAAATGCTACTGCTGGGTTAACCCCCGATTCCCCTAGGCGAATGCCATTCGCCCCTACAGTTTTGCCTGTTGGGAATCGGGGGTATGTGATTCGGAGTTGGTATAACGCGGTGAGCGGTGCCTTGCAGCTCAGTGGTTAGAGGGTGCCGGCAAAAATTGTTTGGCCCCACCTGCGCCCTTCTTATATATGGTTTTTAAGGAAGTTCAACCTATGATTCAACCCATTAATTATTCGACTCTGCCCGTCGACCTGCACCCTGAAGCGCTGCCCAGCCATGTGGCGGTAATTATGGATGGCAACGGTCGCTGGGCCACCCAGCGGGGGCTGCCACGGGTGGCGGGCCATCGCCAAGGCGCTCAAACCGTGAAAGACCTGCTGCGCTGCTGCAAAGACTGGGGAATTGAGGCGCTAACGGTCTATGCGTTTTCGACCGAGAACTGGCGACGACCGATGGCAGAAGTCACCTTTTTGCTGCGTCTATTTGAACGGCTGCTGCGTCGCGAGCTGGCTGACATGCAGCGCGAGGGCGTGCGAATTCGGTTTTTAGGTGACCTGTCGCCCCTGCCCGAGCGACTGCAAGCGCTGATGCAGGAGGCCATGGCCATGACTTGCTCTAACCAGCGCGTGCAGTTTAACGTGGCCGTAAACTATGGCGGACGCCAGGAGCTGGTAGCGGCGACTCGGCACATTGCCCAGCAGGTGGCCTGCGGTGCGATCTCTATAAATGATGTGGATGAAGCCGCCCTGGCGCGCGTGCTGCTGACCTACCCGTTACCTGACCCAGAGTTGCTGATTCGCACCAGTGGCGAGCAGCGGCTGAGCAACTTTTTGCCCTGGCAGTTGGCCTATACCGAACTGTATTTCACCGATTTGCTCTGGCCCGAGTTTGATCGCGCGGCTTTTTACCAGGCGTTGCAGTGGTATCAAGGGCGGCAAAGACGGTTTGGCGGTTTAGCGCCAGCGCCTCTGCCCCAAAGCCTTTAGCAGACGGCCTTGCCTAAAACCGGGCACACTGGTCGTCTTTGGTGCCGCGCACAACATTGCCGTTGCCAGTGGGGGCAGGGCGGTTGTCTTTACACTGCAAGTTGCCGCCAATGCGGTTGGTAAAGACCCTGAGGCCACCACTGTTTTTAAAGGCTTGCAGGTTGCCGCCAATGTAGTTACCCTCGCTGCTCAGCGCTTGAGTGTTTTCTTCAAATTGCAGGTTGCCGTTGATGCGACTGTTGAGCACAGTAGTCCCACCCGACTGCTTGATTTGAATATTGCCTCCCACCCTAGAGCGGCCTATGATCGACACCTGGGCCGCATTTTCGGCCTGAATGTTGCCGTCTACCTGCACCTCTCGGGCCACCAACACAGCCCCAGCTTCGACTGTGATGTTGCCCTCTACGCGAGTGCCATTGAGGTTGCAGGTAGCGCCATCGGGCACTCGCAGATTGTCTACGGCGATCGCGGTTAACACCCCTTGGCAGGTAAATTCGTCGGCGGGGCTGGGGCGAGTTAGCGCGATCGCACCAGCCAACCCGATCACCCCAGCGACCACAACTTTAGCGGCTTGCACAGGTGCCGTCCTTTCTAGCTATGACTAGGTAAACCATACCTAAAGACGTCAACCGGGCGCTATGGGTTGCCTCACCCAGGGGCACAGGGGAGGATCTCCCTCTATATATTTGCTCCCTGATATTTGCCCCCGGCGCACTGTACCCCTAGGCCGCCAAGGCGGGGTAGTCGGTGTAGCCCTCGGCCCCACCGCCGTAGAAGGTGTCGGGGTTAGGCTCATTGAGCGGCGCATTCTTTGCAAACCGCTCGGGCAGGTCGGGGTTGGCGATAAACAGCTTGCCGTAGGAGACCAGGTCGGCGTCACCACTGGCGATCGCATCGTTGCCCGACTCCTGATCGTAGTCCCAGTTCACCATGAGCAGACCGTTGTAGAGCGGGCGAAACTCTTTGGTAGGAATGGGGGTGCCGCCGTAGCGCAGGTCGGCTTCGCTAGGTTCAAGCAGGTGCAGGTAAGCCAGGTCGAACTGATTCAGCGCCTGAATAGCATAGCCAAAGGTAGCTCTGGGGTCAGAATCGGTCATGTCGTTGAAGGTGGCACTGGGCGACAGGCGCACGCCCACACGCTGGCTACCAAACACCTCCACCGCAGCCTCGGTCACCTCCAGCAGCAGGCGGGCGCGGTTTTCGACCGGGCCACCGTAGGCATCGGTGCGGTGGTTGCTGCCGTCGCGCAAAAACTGGTCGAGCAGGTAGCCGTTGGCCCCGTGGATCTCAACCCCATCAAACCCGGCCGACTGGGCATTTTTAGCCGCCTGACGATACTGATCGACAATACCGGGAATTTCCTCTAGCTCTAGCGCCCTCGGGGTGACAAAGCGCTGCATACCTTCATAGGTCATGGCGTCGCCCCTGGGCTGAAGGGCGCTAGGAGCGACGGGCGTTGCCCCATCGGGCTGAAGCGACGGGTGCGAAATGCGGCCCACATGCCAGAGCTGCAAGAAAATGCGGCCCCCTTTGGCGTGAACTGCCTCAGTCACCTTCTGCCACCCGGCGATTTGCTCAGCACTGTGAATACCGGGGGTGGCGGGGTAGCCCATGCCTTGAGGGGAAATCTGGCTGGCCTCGGTAATAATTAAGCCTGCTGAGGCGCGCTGCTCGTAGTAGGTCACGTTCAATGGCTGGGGCACATTGCCTTCCCCGGCCCGGTTGCGGGTGAGAGGAGCCATCACAATGCGGTTGGGCAGTTCGTAAGCGCCGAGCTGAATGGGTGTAAACAGGTTCTTTGCAGTGGACATGCTGATCTCCTTTGAGATGGTTCGCGCTAGGGACTTTTTGCAGAATCGTGTAGGTCATGCGGGGGCGAATGGCATTCGCCCTCTAGAGAATCGCCGCAACGGGACAGCGGCCCCACAACATAGACCCCGTAGGGGCAGATGGCATTTGCCCTCTAAAGAATCAAAGCCAAAAACAATCTAAATAACGGCGTCAGTTGGGTAGGGGCAAACAACCGTTTGCCCCTACGGTTAGCTCAGAAACGGCTCAACGGCGCTAGAAAGCGTGGCCTTAGACACAGCCCCCACTACCTGCTCCATTTTTTCGCCATTCATAAACACCATCAGCGTGGGAATGCTGCGAATGCCGTAGTGAGAGGCGATACCGGGCTGCTCGTCGGTGTTGACCTTAACCACCTTGAGCTGCCCATCGTACTGCTGGGCCACCTCATCGACCACGCGGGCCACCATGCGGCAGGGGCCGCACCACGGTGCCCAAAAATCGACCAGCACGGGCACGTCACTTTGCAGGACTTCTGCCTGAAACGTTTCTTGGGTAATACTTGCGACTGCGGACATTAGAACACCTCCGCCGATTGGGCGAATTTCAATTATTCGAAAAATTCGAACAATCAAACTATAGCGTCTACCGTGGCATAATGCAACTATGCGACCCATTCACCATCCCAACCCTCAAGACATCGCCCTAGAAGGGGTTTTGTACGCCCTGGGCGACCCGGTGCGGCTCGAAATTGTGCAGCGGCTAGCCAGCAACGACGAACTGTCTTGCTCGGATCTCGACTTGGGGGTAGCGAAGTCTACGCTTTCCCACCACTTCAAAATTTTGCGTGAAGCCGGGGTGCTGCACTGCCGCAAACAGGGCACCCAGCACATGAACTCTCTGCGCCGTGACGATCTAGAGGCGGCGTTTCCTGGCCTGCTCGACAGCATTTTGAAGGCGGCTCAGGCAAAATTAGGGGTCTCTAAAGCGTCTTAGGCTCCAGAACACTGCTCTTGCTCGGAATGGTCTCTATCTCCGGTTCGCGGGCTGGATCACGTACCGCATCGACAATTTTTTTAATAAAACTGGCGGTCGGTACGGCCAGCAACAACCCCAGAAACCCAGCAAACTTTGCCCCGGTCAGCAGCGCTACGATGATCACCGCCGGGTTGAGCCCGGTAATGCCCCCCATCAAACGCGGGGCGACTAAATTGTCGTTAATTTGCCCTAGCACGACCGCTACACCCAGTACCTTGAGGCCTAGCCAAACATCTTGAAAGGCCAGCAGCGTGCTCACCCCCACCACCGCTGCCGTACCCCCAAAGGGAACGATGCTAACCAGGCCAATGACTAAGCCAAACAGCAGGCCAAAGGGCACCTTAAGCAAAATTAGAGCCGTTGACTGGGCCACTGCCAAAATCAACGCCAGGGTAGCCTGCCCCGAGAAATAGCCCTGAAAGCTGGGCCGCAGTGCGTTGCGAATTTGCGCTTGCCAGGGGGCCGAAAACCAGCTGAGCAGACCTTCCCAGAGCGAATCGCCGTTGATCACCAGCAGAATGGCCAAGACAACGGTGATCAGCAGGTTGAGAACGCTGTCGAGGGTGCTAAGGGTAACGCTAATCGCCTGACTGGTGGTGGCTTGTAGCGCGTTGGTGAGTTGGTTGGCCGCTTGTACTGTGAGCTGATCGAGGTTGACAGGCAGAGTTTGAAAGAATGTCCGCTCTTCAAGCAGTAGCAGCTGGGTTTTGGCTCGATCGATCCATCCTGGCAGCCGTTCGGCCAGGTCGTTGAGCTGCTGCCACACCTGCGGCCCCAAAAAGACGACCAAAATAGTAGTGCCTACAACGGCTAACAGCACCACCAGGGCCACCGCTAGGCCACGAGCCAGGCCACGGTTCTCTAACCAGTCGATTGGGTAGTCGAGTAGAAAGGCGATCAGGCTGGCGGTGATCACAATACTGGGAATGGGTTGTAATACTCCCCCCAGGCGATAGAGTAGCCAGCCATTGAGACAGATGAGCGGAAAGGCTAGGGCTGCGATCGCCCACTTGGGCAGCTGAGATAAATAGGCCATGGGTTTACTGTTCTAACGCCGTAATATCTAACTCAGCCAGGGACGAGAAAAAGGTCTGAAGACGTTCAGCTATTTTAGCCACACCTCCCGGCACAGTTGACTCTATATTTAGGGGTAACACCGGGTCGTGCAGCGACATCCGCACCATAAACCAGCCGTTCTCGGCGGGCGACTGACAGGCCACGCGCACCCCTTCGTAGGTGTTGGGCACGATCGCCCAATCGGCCTGAGTGGCGACAAAGTCTTTCATCTGGGTCATCACTTCAGCACCGTAGACCTGGGCCTCGGGGGCCAAAATCTTCAGTCGATACTCCTGGCTGTCGTGGGGGTCTTGCAGGGGGGCAAGCAGATTGGTAAGCCGCTGGCCGCTCAGGCGAGTTTTGGCCAGTTCGACCAACAGCTTGCTAGCGAGGTAGGCCCCGTCGTCTAAAAAGTAGTTTTCTTTCATCGCCCCGTGGCCCGAGGCTTCGATCGCAAGCCAGCTGGGCTGCCCCGCTTCATTGAGCCGAATGGCTTCGTTAATCACATTTTTGTAGCCCCGCCGAAAGCGATGGTGAATGCCCCCCAGGTCGCCTTCAATAAACTGAGTCAGCCCGTCGGAGGTGGTGGAGTCGGTGACGATGGTGGTGCCAGGGTGCTCGTGCAGCACGATCGCAGCAATCAGCGCGATCAGGCGGTTGCGGTTGAGTTCGCGCCCGTCGGCATCGACTGCGGCGCTGCGATCGACATCGGTGTCGAAAATCAGGCCAAAGTCAGCCCCCTGGGCAACTACGGCCTGGCAGATCGAGGCCATCGCCGCCTCATTTTCGGGGTTGGGTACGTGGTTGGGGAAGGTGCCATCGGGGTCGAGAAACTGGCTGCCGGTGGTGTCGGCCCCCAGCGGTTCAAGCACCTGAGCAGCGAAAAAGCCGCCCGCACCGTTGCCCGCATCGACAATAATGTTGAGCCCTTGCAAGGGTTGGTCAAAATTCTCGGGGTGGTTGACCGACTGGCGAATCTGCTGCACCAGACCAGCGGCGTAGGCCCCGATTAAATCGCGGCTTTCTACTGAGCCGGGGGCTGTCGCAGGGGCAAAACTGCCCTGCTCTGCCAATTCTAGAATGCGCGATATGTCCGCTTTGCCGAGGCCGCCCTGGCGGGTAAAAAACTTCAGCCCGTTACGGTTGAAGGGCAGGTGGCTGGCGGTCATCATAATCGCGCCGTGGCAGGCAAACTCGGGCAGCACCGTGCTCATAAACATGGCCGGGGTCGAGGCCATGGCCACATCTAACACCCGACAGCCCAGGGAGGTCATGCCGGCGATCGCCGCTCCCATCAGCTCCGGTCCAGAGAGGCGACTGTCGCGCCCGATCGCAATGGTCAACTCAGTCGTGGGCAGACCCAACTCTGCGGATAGCCAGGTGGCAAAGGCTTGGCCCAAAGTAGTGACCACCGCCGGGGTGAGGTTGACCGGTTCGCCAGGGACACCCGCGAGGGCAACGCCGCGAATGTCAGAGCCGTTTTGTAGTGTGGCCCAGTTGATGGTGGTGGATAGGGGCATGGGGGTGCGATCGCTCCTGCTGTTGTCCCCTTCACCATAGAAGCAGCCCCCGGTTTCTGCCGATTTCTTCAGCTTTTTTGCACTTAGAGATATCAGTCGCTAGATTTTTGGGGCAAGGCCTACCTGAGAAGCCACTATATAACGATCAAGCGCAGGAGCAAACGACCGTTTGTCCTTACCCAAATTTGTGATTCAATTCAGCAACACCAAATAAACGGCATTTTCAGAAAAACCCTTAAGAGAATTAGTTAATTTATCTTGGTGCAAGCCCAATAAATAGCGGCAATCGCCAACGTGGCTTGGAGCTTTTTAGTTCGACATATGCGACATCTGGAAAACTTTCTCCCTTGTGGTGGACAGTGCCCACCCTACGGTGGCTACAGTCGCGGAGTAAAGCAGGGATCTTCTTTTCTGGAAATCTCCTTAAGCCAAAAATCTCCGCTGCATCTAGCACCATGAATCATGAAATTAGTACATCCAAAGGCTCGGACGTTTCAAGTTTATGCCTTTAGCTAGATTCGGCAAATTACTCTACAGGCAAAGATGCAAGCGCACATATATTAAGTTATTCACAGGGTTGCGGTGAACGTTCCACTGTTTATTCTCGGGCTGATCTTAGGACTGTTGTCACTTCTTGATGCGCTGTGGACAGCCCTATGGGTAGATGGCGGTGCAGGTCCAGTGACTGGTCAAATTACTAATGGGATTTGGTGGGTGATGAGAAATTTGGTCCGCACCAAGCGCAATTATTGGCTCAGCTTAGCAGGGCCGTTGACCCAAACAGTAACGGTGCTTACCTGGATAGGTTTGCTTTGGATGGGATGGTTACTCATGTTCAGTGCTGATCCAACATCGCTGGTTTATGACCGTACACCAGAACCACAGCCAACCACTCTAATTGATCGGATCTATTTTGTTGCCTACACCATTTCAACAGTGGGTAATGGCGATATGTATCCCAGTCGTGGAGGTTGGGAGATTGTGACTTACTTTAAAATATGGGCTGCAAGAGCCCTATCGTCCGGCTCCTGCCTTACTAAAATCTGCGCGATCAACGGTCCATAGCTACCTCATGACGCTAGAATCTGCTTCTATTTATCCTGCCGATCATGTACCGCCCGCTCCTGATCTTTTATCTCTGCGCCAAGCTGGAATTCCAGTGGTTAGTGATGAAGAGTTTGCGCGATCGCTCAATGACCTCACCCATCGTCGCAAGTTGCTCTTAGGGATGGTGGAACACAACAGCTTTAAATGGCCCCACAGCACAGTCTAGGCTTTGCCAGTCTTTAGAGATCTACTCCACAATTTCCACAATTCAGCCATATTAATAAAGTAGCGCTACTGACCATGGATGACGTTGTCTTCTTTTATGGGGGAATTGAGCCCCTAGTTCGCATAGTTGTGATTGGCACCTTAGCCTATTTTAGCTTGCTGATTTTGCTGCGGATATCAGGCAAGCGCACATTAGCTCAGTTGAATGCCTTTGACTTTGTGATTACGATCGCGATCGGCTCTACCTTTGGGCGATTAATTACCGCAAAAGGCGTATCATTGGCTGAAAGTGTCACAGCCTTTTTTACACTAATTTTCTTGCAATATTTGGTTTCTTGGTTCATTGTCCGGTCATCCAAATTTGATAAATTAATTACAGCAGATCCCTCATTACTTTACTTTCGAGGGCAGTTTTTACGCAAAGCTATGAAAGAACAACGGGTAACACAATCGCAGTTATTGGCAGTCGTGCGTGAAAATAAAATTGGTGCTTTAGAACATGTCGAAGCCATTGTAATGGAGTCTGCCGGAACGATCGCTATCGTCAAAAAAGAAACCAGTGAAGAAACACCTATTTCTCCTGTACTAAATAACATTCCTGAAATTTAGATATCACCTAAGTTCGACCGATCGGATTTGCTTAATCAAGCTTCCCTGGAGAAAAGGGGGAAGTTTTCCCATGATCAGAATCCAATGCCCCCTTTTCATAAACGCTTGCGGCTTCCCGCAGGGTAGGGAATGGGGGGGATCTACGAGGGTAATTCAGCCGAGACATATTTATACCAGGAGTCTTGAAGGAGTGCCTCCAGGGTGAGGTAGATTAGTCTCGGCAATGAGTCCGTTGAATAATCTGGCCTATTTTGCTTTCGCCTCCAGGGTTTCGAGGCGGCTCTTGAGTTCCTGGTTAGATTTCTTCAGATCGTCTAGCTCCTGACGCAGTTTTTCCACCGCTTTGTCTTTGCCGATCGCCTTTTGTACCTGCTGCACGGCCTCTTGGGCACGGCGGCGCACGCGGCCATCGGGGGTATGCTCCGCCAGCGATTGCAAAATACCGATCGCCCGCCCGGTCTCAATACCGCTCAGGCCAGCCACCGCCGACACCTGAGTGAGGAAGAAGGGCTCGCTAGCGATGGTCTCTAGCCGATCCAAAATTCGCTCTACGTTCGGTTTGCTCTGACCTTTGGAGATTGATCCCAGGGAACGGATCGCCGCCAAACGCAGAGCCTGAGGGGTGCCGGGTTCGGTGTACTGAAACAATAGATCGAGCGCGGCTTTGGAGGATTTGAACTGGCTAAGGGCAGCGATCGCCCCCGATCTCACCGTCTCATTCCAGCCCTGGCGTTCCTTGAGAATGCTCTCCAGCAGCTTCAGGGTTTTCTTTTCTTTCGTTTTGCCGTTGAGGTCGGCGACTCCAACTTTGCCCAAAGAGCGAATGGCGGCGGCTTCGACGTAGTAGCTGGGGTCGCCTTGTTCAGCGATACTCTTGAGCGCTTTATAGCTCTCAGCAGTCTTAATGTCGCCCAGGGATTCCACCACGGCGCGGCGGACGCGAGCTTCCGGGTCTTGGAGACCGTTGAGCAACCCCTCTACGGCTTGATCGAGCTTAACCGAGGCCAACTGTTCAGCCACTTCGACCCGCACCCCCCAGAAGGGTTCGTCGATCAGAGCTTCGCTGAGGGCGGTGACGGCTTCGAGGTTGCCTTTCTTGGCCAAAGCGATCGCCGCTTCAATCCGCGAAAGCGGGTCGGGGTCGTGCTTGAGCTGGGCCTTGAGTTCGGCCACCGGATACTCTAGCTCGACGGTTTTTAGGAAGTGGTTGCCTACGTCGAAGCTGATGAAGTCGGGCTTTTTCTCTAGGGGGAAAAACAGCGCTTGCTCACGCTCGTGGATGCGCACGGTGAAAGGTTTGACCTCGGCCTGGGAAGCATTTTCTGAACCTAGGTAGCCAAAACCGATGGGAATTTTTAGGTCGAACAGACCGCTGGTGCTGCTGGTGTCGCCGTCTTTGGCCTGGGTTTGGGTGACGGTGATCTTGGCCAGGTTGCTGTCGCCATCCCAGCTATAGGCGACTTTGTAGTCGGGGTGGCCGCCGCGCAGCACGTACTGGTCAAACAGGGGCCGCAGGTTGCGGCCGGTGGCTTTGTCGATCGCCCGCAGCAGGTCAATGGTTTCGACGGTCTGGTGGGCGTTGTCTTGCACAAAGGTGTGAATCGCCTTCCAAAACAAGTCGTCGCCCAGTTCGGCGCGAATCATGTGGTAGACGCAGGCCCCTTTTTCGTAGATGTGGCGATCGTACAGCTCGATCGCCTCGCGGTAGACGTGAGTGACCATGGGGCGGCGGTAGCGGCTCTTGTCTTCGCTCAGATAGCTGCGGGCCTCGCCCAAGCGGTAGTAGGCGGCCTCGTCTGCGCCGTACTCCTGGTCGGTCCACATCACTTCGGAGTAGGTGGCCATGCCCTCTTTTACCCAGGCGTGGCTCCAGTGGTTGATCACCAGCAGGTCGCCAAACCACTGGTGGGCCAGTTCGTGGACGACGAGGGCTTCGGAGCCACGATTGTCGATCGCCGCCCGTTCATCCAGCAGGCAGCGATCGGTGAGAATCGTCACCGAGGTATTTTCCATGCCGCCAAAGATAAAGTCGGCGGCACAGACCTGAGCGTACTTAGGAAAGGCGTATTTATAGCCGTACTTCTCGCTAAGAAATTCCACCATGCGTGGCGTTTTGCCCATGGTGATCTGGCCCTGGTCTTTGCGGCCTTTTTCGACGTAGTAGGTGATGGGGATGTCTTGCCACTGGTCTTGGATGACGTCGAACTCGCCCACGGCGATCGCCATCAGGTAGGTGGGGTGTACCTGGGTTTGGTGCCAGTGGTAGACCTTGTAATCGTCGTCTGCCTGGGTGTCTACCAGTTCGCCGTTGGAGACGACCTGATACTGGGCGGGCACCCGCACCTTAATTTCTGAGGTGGAAAGCATACCCGGATAGTCGAAGCAGGGAAACCAGAAGCGGGAGTCTTCGTCTTCGCCCTGGGTCCACACCTGCACGGGTTTGTCGGGGTAGTGCTGGTCGGGGCCGATGAAATAGATGCCGCGCTCGGGCTGGATCAGGCGATAGGCGATCGCCACCGTAAAGCTCTCCCCGGCTACCGTAGGCTCTTTCAGGCGAATGTGAAGCCGCTCGCCATCGTAGTCAAAGTCTTGCTTGGCGCTACCCACCTTAACCGACTCGATTTGCTGGTTGACTGCATCCAGCATTAGGCTGTCAACGCCGTCGCGCACCGGGTTAATGCGGATTTCACAGGTGCCTTCACAGGTTTTGGCGTCTAAGTCTAGGCTCAAGTCTAGGGCAATGTGCTCGACCTGACCGGGGCGATCGGGGTTGTAGTGGGGTTTGGCCCCCGGCATTTCAAACGACTTGTGGCCGTTGTTGTCGTCCTGCAAACCTTGAAAAGCGCGGTGGGCGTTGGGCATGGGAACAGTGAACCTTTATGTGATGTGATCGCTCCAAGCTAGGGGCAAGACCAATAGGCTGTACCACCCTAGGCTAAACAGTCTACTCTGACTGGCATAGAGCCATCCTACTCCGACATTTCCCTAGTGCGTAGTCAGAGTGACATTGCTTAAGCGAAGGCCGTTGCGTGAGTTGAGACCCTTGACCGGCAAAATTCTCTGGTAGGGGCATTGCACTACAAGGCCCTAGGTCGAACCTGTATCTGGCGCAGAAGCCGACTCTGCCCAAAGTCGGATTTATGTTATGAACCGCCATCATCGCTGGCAAAGTTTCTTACTATCAAAGAGCAAGCCTCAACGGGTAAAACCTAAATCGAAAACCTCGATCTAAGCAGCGCTGAAGCTATGTTTTAGCAATAGCCTAAGGCGGCATCGGGGTTGGCTTTAGTGCGTCAGGCTGCTCTACAAGCACCCTGCGATCGCACCCCTTGCAGTACTGTTTACATCCTAAATAATCATGCCTACTTTAAACCCCCAACAAGAAAAAACACTGTCGGCCTTTATCACCGCCCTGGGTCAGCAAGACACCGCCTTGCCAGAGGCCCTGCAAAAACAGCTGCACGCCATTGGTCAAAATCTAGAAGCTCGTATTTTGGAACTGCCTGCGATCGCGGCTAGCCTGCCAAACTTAAATCAGGCCTACCAAACCGCTCTATCGGATACCCAGACCGACGCACCGGCTGCCACCTTTGCGTCTAGCACTAGTCAATCTGCCAGCGACAAACAGTACGATCGCGCCGTTGATATTCTCACCGCTGAGAACCCGGTGCAAGCGGCTCAGCGCAGTCGCACCCCGCTGGGGCAAATTGCCTCAAATCCGCTAAAGCGGATCTTTGGCCGAGGTTAAGGCAACTTCTGGAAAACAGTCTCCATCAATGGTGGGCAGTGCCCACCTACAACTACTCGAATGCTCCGCGAATCGTTCATCTCCAGCGATAGACTCAACCTAACGAATGGGTAATAGCTATGGCTCACCTCACCGCCCGCCGACCCCAAAATGTAGACGGCGATATCTACGTCGATAGCTCCTGCATTGACTGCGACACCTGCCGCTGGATGGCTCCCGACATCTTTAGCCGCGACGATGAGCAGTCGGCGGTCTTCCATCAGCCTGAGACAGAGGCCGAACGGCTGGCCGCGCTGCAAGCGATGCTGGCCTGCCCCACCGCTTCCATTGGTATCGTGGAGCCGCCTAAGGATATGAAGGCGGCCCAGGCCAGTTTTCCGATCCCCATCACTGAGAACGTTTACCACTGCGGCTATCACTCCGAAAAGTCGTTCGGGGCGGCCAGCTACTTTATTCAGCGACCCGAGGGCAACGTGCTGGTCGATTCGCCCCGCTTTGCCGCGCCCTTGGTGAAGCAGCTCGAAGCGCTGGGCGGCGTGCACTACCTGTATCTCACCCACCAGGATGACGTGGCCGATCACCAGCAGTTTCATGAGCGGTTTGGGTGCGATCGCATTCTCCACGCCGACGACATCAGCTCTGGCACTGCATCCGTAGAGATTCAGATTCAAGGCACCGACCCGGTTGACCTCGCGCCCGACCTCACCATCATTTCGGTGCCGGGGCATACCAAGGGCCACACGGTTCTGCTCTACGACAACCGCGTCCTGTTTACGGGCGATCACCTGGCCTGGTCAGTGCGGCTCCATCAGCTCTACGCCTTTCGCCGCCACTGTTGGTATTCCTGGCCTCAGCAAGTCGAATCCATGGAAAAACTCGCTGCCTACGACTTTGAGTGGGTGCTGCCCGGCCACGGTCGCCGCCACCACGCCGACGCCGCCACCATGCGCCAGCAGATGCAAAAGTGCCTCGATTGGATGAAGGCGCAGTAGAGCTGGAATGGCACTATGGAAGCAGGATCTGACCGTTTTTTCTATCTCTAGAGCACCGTAGCGATTATCTTCTTTGTCAAGCTCATCCTGCTATGCGATTAGCCTCGGCGGGATGGCAGCGGAAATCAAGCCAGGAGCCCTGCCTGCATCAGACAGAGTCTTGCTGTTCCTTATGTGGCGGCGGGCAGGGAGCAAGCCGGAGCCTGCCAGAGGGTGTCATGTTCTACCATGGCATTGAGAATAATCACCAGTTTGTGCATGCAGGCCACCAGGGCAACCTTTTTGAGTTTTCCCCGCTGCAGCAGGCGCTGGTAGTAATCGCGAATGACCGGATTATGGCGAGTGGCGACTAACGCGGCCATGTAGAGGCCTGTGCGCACGGTGGCTCGACCGCCGCTAATCATCCGCTTACCCCGCATCTGGCCGCTATCGCGGTTGAACGGGGCGAGGCCACACAAGCTGGCTAGGCGCTTCGCTGAGATCTGTCCTAACTCGGGGAGTGAGGCCAAGAGGAGCCCCGTCGTCACAGCCCCAATACCCGGCACACTGGTGAGGATCTCGCGGGTGCGCTGCCACTGATCGCTCTGGGCGATGAGCTGCTCAATCTGGGTATCGAGGTCTTGGATCTGTTGCTTGAGCCAGTCAATATGCTGCTCAATGCTCTGACCCGTCCTGGCTCGTGCTGAGCGTTGCCGGGCTTTTTCGGCACTCATCATCTCGACGAGTTGCTGCCGTCGCGTGACGAGGTCTTGAAGGTGTTGACTGGCCTCACTCGCCATCGCCCGTACCTCTGGACGGATGGCATCGGCAAAGTGAGCCAACACCTCGGCATCAATTTTGTCTGTTTTAGCCATGCGCCCCGTGGCCCGGGCAAAATCACGCACTTGACGTGGATTCACCACAACGGCGGGCCAGCCCTCCGCCATCAACGTTCGCGCCGCCAGGGCTTGATAGCCCCCGGTCGCTTCCAGCACAATCAGACTCGTCTCGCGACGAAACGCCGTTAACGCCTGTAGCAACTCTCTTAAACCAGAGTCACTGTTGGCCACCTGAACGCTTAATCCAAGTGGACGGACGTACACATCTAAGGTGCGCTTGGATACGTCAATGCCAACCCATTGATGCGCTTGTGATAGTTCAGTCATGGTTGTATCCACCCGTGTAGGAGGTTAATCTGACATCACTCGTCCTTGCTCGATACGGAGTCTAAGCTCCTGGCGATTTTGCGAGTTAACTTCAGAGGTGTGCAGCGACCCATGCTACGTTCGGTTTTGGACAACCTAGGGTGGGACGGTCTGCCACACACCTCTAAAGATACAAGGGTGGGCACTGCCCACCTTCCCACCCCGCTATCACCAACCCATCGGGAACACTACCTTAGAGTATCTTCCCTCACCCCTAAATACCCGATTATCGACGCGCCTATACTCCCGGCGGGGCAATCTTTCTCACCCTGGTCACCTTCAACCGCAGACCCATCTTTGCAGAAGCCGATAACGTAAAACGCCTGCGCCAGACCGCAGCTGCTGTTAAAGCTGAAATGCCCTTGAGTTTGAGGGGAGGGGTTGGTGATGGGTGAATAAATGGATTGGTGGGCAGTGCCCACCCTACTCGCTGCGATCGCCGTCTCTACAGATCGAAGACGTAGCGCACTGCTCCAGAGTCTGGATCGTTAATGACATCGGCATAGCCGTTGTGCAAAGCCGCTTGAATTAAGGCCTCTACCCGCTCTGGGTTTAGCCCCGTGTGCATTGCCACCTGGGCCTTAGAGAGCTTGCCCCCGTTGGCGTGGGCTGCTTTCAGCAGCAGCTGCATTGGGTCTTCTTTGGGTTGCGCGATCGCCTGGACCGTGACCAAATTTCGCTCTATCGGCATCGCCAGGCCATCTTCGCCCCACTCAGCCAAGTACTTTCGCCGCAGTTGATCGTTGCGGGTTTTGACCATACCGGGCACCAGCACTAGATCGATGAGCTGGCCCATGCCAAACAAGCCAAAGGTGCACAGGTAGATGATTCCCCACACAATCTGCCCAGCATAGAATCGGTGTAGCCCGCAGATACCAAATAAACACAGTGCCCACAGCAGGTAGGCTGTTTCAGTCTTTGCTCGTGCCATGGTGTGTCTCTAAAAAGACTAATTGTGGGGGCAACAAACCTGAGATTGGCTCGCAGCCGTCACCTAGAGCCCATTTATAGACAGCCGTTTTTTTGGCGTGCTGCCCCTGTAACCGACCCGTAATAACGACGATTGAGCACCGTAGCGATTATCTTGTTTGTCAAGCTGATCCTACTATGTAGTAGCTACTACAGGGGTGGCGGCTGGCGGCAATGAGCAAGCTGGGGCTTGCCAGAGAGTGTCATGGGCCACCATGGCATTGAGGATGGTAAGCAGCTTGCGCATCGAGGCAATCAAGGCGACCTTCTTGGGCTTACCCCGTTGGAGTAAGTGCTGGTAGAACTCCCGAATGACCGGATTATGCTGGGTGGCGACCAGGGTCGCCATATACAGCGCGGTGCGTACCGCCGCGCGACCCCCGACAATTTGCCGTTTGCCGCGCATCTGGCCACTATCGCGATTCATCGGCGCGAGGCCGCAGAGGCTGGCTAACGGCTTAGCGGAAAGTCGTCCCAGTTCGGGTAACTGCGACACCAGCACTCCAATGGTGGCAGGCCCTAGGCCAGGGACGCTGGTCAGCAGGTCACGGGTGCGTTGCCACTGGTCACTCTGTTGAATCAACGCCTCAATGTCGGCATCGAGAGCTTTGATCTGCTCGTCTAACCACTCGATGTGGGTCTCAATGTTTGCCTGGACGGTGGGCCATGCGGTGCGCTGGCGGGTCTTTTCGGCACTGCGCATCTCGACGAGTTGCTGACGTCGAGTGACCAAGCCCTGGAGCATCTGACCGTCCTCACTAACCATCGCCCGCACCTCTGGGCGAATAGCATCGGCAAAATGCGCCAGTACCTCAGCATCAATTTTGTCTGTTTTCGCCAAGCGTCCCGTCGCTTTAGCAAAGTCGCGCACTTGACGCGGATTCACCACTACCGTTGGATAACCTTGCTCCATCAGCGTTCGCGCCGCTAGGGTCTGGTAGCCGCCCGTAGCTTCGAGCACGATTAACCCAATGACTAAGCCGTCGAGGTGTTGGTGCAGCTCGACGAGGCCCAGCTCACTGTTAGCCACTTGAAGGGTACGGCCCAACGGACGGATGTAGACATCCAAGCACCGCTTCGAGACATCAATGCCAATCCATTGCCGATCCTCTAGTATGTCGTTCATAGTCATTTCCACCTTGAATCAGTAACCTTCTGAGCTAAACTCGTCCTTGCTCGATACGGAGTCACAAGCTCCTGGCGATTTTTCGAGTTTTATCCTTAAAGGTGCGGCGACCCAAGCTACACGCGGTTTGCTTAACCTAGGGTGGGACGGTCTGCCACACTTTTTAAGATACAAGGGTGGGCACTGCCCACCTTCCCACCCAGCTTCACCAACCCATCGGGAACACTACCTTAAAGTATCTTCCCCTACGCCTTAAATGCCTGATTATCGACGCGCCTACATTCCCGGCGGGGCAATCTTTCTAACCCTGGTCACCTTCAACCGCAGACCAGTTTTTGCAGAAGCCGACAACGTAAAACGCCTGCGCCAGGCAGCCGCCGCTGTTAAAGCTGAAATGCCCTTCGATATTACAGCCGCCGTTGTGCTTCCCGACCACATTCATTTTGTGTGGACCTTGCCCCAGGGCGATGATGATTACTCAAAGCGAGTAGGGCGGCTAAAGGTGTTGTTTACGCGATCGCTGAAGGGAAGCTGTGCGCTACCGCAGGATGTTTGTATTTCTCGGCAACGGCAACGGGAAAGCGACGTATGGCAACGACGCTTTTGGGAGCACACCATTCGCGATGAGGCTGATTGGGTGGGGCACATCAATTATTTGCATTACAACCCGGTGAAGCATGGGTTGGTAAAGTGCCCCCATCAGTGGGAGTTTTCGAGTTTTCAGCGGTTTGTCAGGGATGGGTTTTACAGAGAGGATTGGGGATGCCAGTGCGAGGGGAATGAGGCTGCGTTTAAATTTGAGGGGGAGGGGTTGATGGCGGTTGAATAGGTTGGGTGGTGGGCAGCGCCCACCCTACAGCTTCCTATAACAGTTCCCATTCTTCCCTTTCTAACCTTCGCAATTCTTCCTCAAGGTGTTCCTTGATGAATTTTGACAGGTGTAAGTCAAACTGCTCAATCTGCCTTCTGTCATTTTCGAACCCTCTTTTAACTGCATCATATTCTTCAGGTTGAAGATTGGCATAGCAAGCATCATAGTGGCTTTCGTAAGCCAGATTTTCACCACTGGCGTAGTCCTCATCATCCCAAAATATACTATGTGCGTTGAAAGCTGCCTCTTCAAAACTGAGACGGTTACTCAAGGCTTCCTTTTCATCTAGCTCTTGTTGAATTAACTGCAAAACCTTCAACGAAATAAAGCCTTCCAAAGTTTTATATGCCTTATCTTTGAAAATATCTTTGTAAGTCAATGTATCGTTGCGTAGTCGTTTTCTCCAGTAGCCTATGAATTGAAGGCGACGTTCTGGTCTGAGCCGAGCATTCTCTATCTGTATTTCATGTTTCTGTTGAATGTTCGCTAATTTTAAGTCATGTTCTCTTCTTTCTTCTTCGATCCGAGTCATAAGCCTACGGTTGCCAATAAGACTAATCATCGTCGCTATTGACGAGAGGCCAGCAGTTATTAAGGCTGCCCAGATCATTACGGCACCTGGATCAAATGGCTGACGTGTCTGACTTGGTGTCGGCAGCGGTGACGGTGTTGGTGTTGATGACTGAGCAATGAACGCTTGGTTTTCTTTCATTAAAAATCTCTAAAATATTGAAATTGTCATTAGTTTTTCTCTATTCATGGTTCCTAATTTTAAGTTTAGCTACTTCTTCTGCCAGGAAGTCACGCAGAGGCCTTTCTAGTTCTTCCCTGATATCATCTTGAGAAGCCCTTATGTAATCGGAACATAATAGACTTTCTAGAGAGGGATCAGCAGGCGGTTGAATTATGTCCTTGAACATCTTCAGATCACGCTTTACCGCTTTCTTGGACTCAGTTCTCATCTTTGGGAATTCAAATTTGCTAAAGTGATTTAATTTCTTCTTGTACTCAATCAATTTTCTTGATAATTCATCTTTTTTCGATGAAGAAAATTCTTGAATTAATTCATAATATTTAGTGTCTTTTTCTAAATACAGCAAACTGCTATTATTTGCAAGGTAATTCTGCCAGTGTTCCGCAAGCTTATTTGTATCTTCAATAGTTTGCTCAATGCTTTTGCTCTCTTTTTCTCGCTCCTTGCTGTCGCGATATATTTGCCATTGACTATTTCTTGTGATAAGTGCAGCAATGATAGAACCAAGGCCCAATACGGCAAGTAGTGGAGCGTATACCAGTAGCCCATCTAAAAGTGATGGTGACGTTGCTAATTGCTGCTGTGGTACTGTTGGTATCGTTGTAGTTGTAGTTGTAGTTGGCATCGATGCTGCGGCAGTAAAAGATGTCTTCATAACGTTCAAATAATTTCTATAAGTACTGTACATTGAGTCTGGTAAAATCATTGGGATTAGCATCCCATTAACATAATGATGACCTTTCTTGTCGGCAAATAGTAAGAAAGTAGCGAAAGGCCTATGTCTTGCTAAAACGATAAGTAATTGTAGTGTGGGCACTGCCAGCCCTGTCATCACCAACCCATCGAGAACACTACCTAGAGCATCTTCCCTCACCCCCAAACACCCGATTATCGACGCGCCTGCATTCGTGGCATTGATGGGGTGGTGGGCAGTGCCCACCCTGCTTGGCGTCAACCGCAGACCTATCTTTGCAGGAGCCGACAAGTTTGAGGGGGAGGGGTGGGTGGTGGGTGAATAAATGGGGTGGTGGGCAGTGCCCACCCTACTTGACTGGAACGAGTACTGCTTACGCAGCGTAGCCCTGTGGTTAAAGTCGGTTGCAGAACCTTCGGATTAAATCAAATCTTCGCCTGATCGCGTTACCTCACCTGATTCTCAGATTTCTCAGACAGCTCTTAAGGCGATTTCAGACTGCCATCAGACCGCTCTCAGCCACCCCCAGCACTATAGAACTCAAGTTGATTGATTCAACACATCCTCTGAGTTCTAAAGGAGCTGACTGTTATGAAACGCACTGCCCTGTTCATGCTGACCACTGCGATCGCCGCCACCATCATCGCCCCAGCCTTAGCGGCCCCCAACTTCCGCCATCTGCGCGAAGCCAACCTAGAGAAGTCTGCCGTAGACTTTGAGCAACTGCGCGAAGAAAACCGCGACAAAGTCGATTTTCGCAAGCTTCGCGAAGAGCGCCTCAACAAAGTCGACTTCCGCCAGCTGCGCGAAGCAAATTTAGAGAAGTCTGCCGTAGACTTTGAGCAGCTGCGCGAAGAAAACCGCGACAAAGTCGATTTTCGCAAGCTTCGCGAAGAGCGCCTCAACAAAGCCGATCTAGCTTAGGAATCTGCCAAGCCAAAGGTGATGGGTTAGTAGGTTCAGTGTGTCAGGTGTCAGGTGTTAGAGCTGCCATAGACCTGACACCTGACCTCCATTTCCCAAAAACCTTTTAAAAAACAGCAGGTTCTTTACGGAATCGCTCAGGCCCTGTTTGTAGTTTTCGGTGGCAAGGCTAAGTTGAGTCACTCCGCCCTCTGGTATTTCTATACCCAGAGGGTGGAGCTATCTAGGCCCATAGCTGCCCTATGGCAGCTGGCCCGATGACCCTAGCTCTAGTTCTTCTCTAAGCAGATTCTCGTAGATGCGGGGCAGCCGAGCCGTCATAGTATTTGATTCAATGCCATAGCCCAGACTAGTCCAGGTGCCCGAAAGGCGTTTTAGCACCTCATCTAGACGACCATCGCGCAGGGCCGCAGGAATGTCGAGGTTCCAAGCTGACGAATCTTTGAGCCAATAGTAAACCACTAAATCTTGCGACTCAGGGTCAAAGCTGTAGTCGCCCCAGCCACCAAACCAGCTAGACGACTTGGGATGATATTGACGGGCTTTTTCTTGCCAGGTGGTAGTTAAAAACTGGTAGCGCCCGGCAGCCGTGGTGCAGCGGCCCTGGTTTGGCCCCGCCACAATCTCAATACAAATATCGGGATGGTGGTTGAGCTTGGCAACTAGCTCACCGCCGTAGAGCACGTGGTAAGGCTGGTTGATATTTGACTCGGCGGCAGAAATGGTGCGCATCAGCGCCCGCACGTAGGGGTCACCACCCGACATAGCAAGAGGCTCGGGGTGGCTAACCCACACAGTTTTTTGCAGCTGCCGCAGGGTTCGCAACTGCCGCAGAGAAGTAGGAATGGGCACCGATCGCACCCCAACAAACCCAACCCCCAAGAGCAGCAGGATGACGATGGCCAACGCCCGCCGCCGCTTGGCCAGCTGTATCTGGCGCTGGCGGGCACGGTTGCGGGCAGTGCTAGAGGGCAGTGAGGTCACAGGTGACAGGTCTAACAGGAACAAGTGGCGGCTAGGCGACTTCAGGGTTAGGGCAAAGCGCCTAGCCCAAAGCAAAACCTAGGCCATAGCTATCGTAGTTCATTGGCCCCTCAATCTGGGCCGGGGTGTCGCCCCTAGCGATCGACCGACCCCATGATGATGTCAATGCTGCCCAGAATGGCCATAATGTCGGCCACTTTGACCCCCTTGAGCAGGTGGGGCAAAATTTGCAGGTTGACAAAATCGGCGGCGCGAACCTTAAAGCGCCAGGGGAAGACGGTGTCATTGCCCATAATGAACACGCCCAGTTCACCTTTACCGCTTTCTAAGCGCACATAGTGTTCGCCAGCCGGAATTTTGAAGGTCGGAGCAATCTTTTTGCCGATGAACTGGTAGTCAAAGCTGTTCCACTCCGACTTGGGGCCTTCGGCCATGCGTTTGGCCTCCAGGTTTTCAAAGGGGCCACCCGGAATTTGGGCGCAGGCCTGTCGCAGAATTTTGACAGACTCACGCATTTCGCGAATGCGCACCTGATACCGGGCCATACAATCGCCAGCGGTTTCGTACTGCACATCCCAGTCAAAGTCGTCGTAGCACTCGTAGTGGTCAACCTTGCGCAGGTCCCACTTGACGCCGGAGCCGCGCAGCATGGGGCCAGACAGCCCCCAGGCGATCGCCTCATCGCGGGAGATGGTGCCTATCCCTTCGATCCGACGGCGAAAGATGGGGTTATTGGTGATCAGTTTTTCGTACTCATCGACCTTGGGCAAAAAGTAATCGCAGAAATCGAGGCACTTGTCGAGCCAGCCGTAGGGCAGGTCGGCGGCAACTCCACCAATGCGGAAATAGTTGTTGTTGACCATGCGATAGCCCGTAGCGGCTTCCCACAGGTCGTAGATCATCTCCCGCTCGCGGAAAATGTAGAAGAAGGGGGTTTGGGCACCGACGTCGGCCAAGAAGGGGCCTAGCCACAGTAGGTGGTTGGCGATGCGGTTTAGCTCCAGCATGATGACGCGGATGTAGCTGGCCCGCTTGGGCACCTCGATGTCGGCCAGTTTCTCAGGGGCGTTGACCGTAATGGCTTCGTTGAACATGCCCGCCGCATAGTCCCAACGGCTGACGTAGGGCACAAACATGACGTTGGTGCGGTTTTCAGCAATTTTTTCCATGCCCCGGTGCAGGTAGCCAATCACCGGCTCGCAGTCGAGTACATCTTCGCCGTCGAGGGTGACAATTAACCGCAGCACCCCGTGCATGGAGGGGTGGTGAGGCCCCATGTTGAGCACCATGGGTTCTGTCTTAGTTTCAATAATCGACATAGGGGCTACCCAATCGTCAAAATCTGGTTCTGCTGTATCTTTGAGTATCTTAATGGGTATCGACTAAGTTGGCGATACGAAGCAGGGATTGAGATTGCCAATGGCAGAGCCAGAGTTTCATCATGTGCCGGTGCTGCCTGAGGCGGTCATCGCAGGACTCAGCATTCAGCCCGGTGGCCGCTATTTAGACGCCACAGCGGGGGGCGGCGGCCACAGTCGGCTCATTTTAGAGGCCGACCCCACGGTGAACCTGGTGGCGGTCGATCAAGATGCAGCGGCGATCGCCGCCACCCGGGCCAACCTGGCCGAGTTTGGCGACAGAGTCACCACCTGGCACGGCAACTTTGCCAATCTGAAACCACCGGGGCCCCCGTTCAATGGCATCTTGGCTGACCTTGGGGTGAGTTCGGTGCAGCTCGATGTCGGCGATCGCGGCTTTAGCTTTCGCCAGAGCGCTCCCCTCGACATGCGTATGGATCCGCGCCAAGACCTCACTGCCGCCGACATTGTCAACCACTGGGATGAGACTGAGCTAGCCAACCTGATCTACACCTACGGCGAAGAACGGCTTTCTCGCCGCATCGCCCGCAAAATTGTCGATCAGCGCCCTTGGCAAACCACCACCGATTTAGCCGAAGCCATCTTCCATTCGGTGCCCCGCAGCTATCGCTATGGCCGCATTCACCCCGCCACCCGCACCTTTCAGGCCTTAAGAATTGCCGTCAACCGCGAGCTAGACGTGCTCGAGACCCTGCTCAAGCTCGCCCCCACCTGGCTCGCCCCCAGTGGGCGGCTGGCGATCATCAGCTTCCACAGCCTAGAAGATCGCCTGGTGAAGCACAGCCTAAAAGACTCTCCCGACCTCAAAGTGATCACCAAGAAACCGGTCATCGCCACCGAGGACGAAATCGACCAAAACCCTCGCGCTCGCTCCGCCAAGCTGCGCGTTGCAGAACGCCTGTAGCCCCTCAAAGACAGCCCTAAGGACGAAAAACAAAGCATTCTAAGCCCTTATCGAGACGATCGGAGTTATCATCACAACAAAAATCCAGCCCTTAACACTTGTTTATGAAGAGTTTTAGAAAACCGTATTTGCAACAACATTACCGAACTTTAAAGTAAAGATTAAAATTAATTCGCAAAAAATAGACCCTCCTCATATTCCCTTCACATAAGATTGAGAAGTGGGGAGAGCTTCCTGCACCATCAAATTCTTTATAAGAAACCACCATGAACACCCAAACTGACAACAGCTACTGTTTTTCGGTACTGCCTGGAACCCGCGATCATCGTGGCTTTTTTGTGCAAGAAACAACCTATGAGCTAGTTGAGGTCAGCGAGACAGGCTGGGCGCACATCTGTTTAGATAGCGCAGCTTGCTACTACGTAGATCCGGCCAATATCAAAGCGGCTTGTTAGGTCTCAGTCCCCCCTTTTCTCAGTATTACCAGGCAGGGCCACTAAGCCCTAGATTCTGACCACCGATAGAGCTACGCCAGCGCAATCTGGGCTTTATCTCTGGGTTGAATCTGCGTGTGAGGAATTTTCACTACACCCAATAATTCTTACGAAAGGTCGCTATCTACCATGAACGCTGCAACCCGAATTTTCTCTGTGTACGTGTCTGATTTCGCCATTGAGCTACGCGATGATGGCAATCAATATTTTGGCGATGGGCGATTGGTCTGCAGACAGCGCAACTATGACAGCCTGTTTAGATTTGCCAAAAATATGGCCCTCAATCGCGCTATTCCCCTACGCGATTACACCCGATCTGAAGCACAGTACCAGTACTAAAACGGTTGCCAGAAAAGAAGACACCAGCTGCAAGCCAGCGACTGTAGCCTCTGTAGGGTGGGCACTGCCCACCATTAGTAGCCGCTGTAGCGATTATCTTCTTTGTCAAGCTCATCCTGCTATGCGATTAGCCTCGGCGGGATGGCAGCGGAAATCAAGCCAGGAGCCCTGCCTGCATCAGACAGAGTCTTGCTGTTCCTTATGTGGCGGCGGGCAGGGAGCAAGCCGGAGCCTGCCAGAGGGTGTCATGTTCTACCATGGCATTGAGAATAATCACCAGTTTGTGCATGCAGGCCACCAGGGCAACCTTTTTGAGTTTTCCCCGCTGCAGCAGGCGCTGGTAGTAATCGCGAATGACCGGATTATGGCGAGTGGCGACTAACGCGGCCATGTAGAGGCCTGTGCGCACGGTGGCTCGACCGCCGCTAATCATCCGCTTACCCCGCATCTGGCCGCTATCGCGGTTGAACGGGGCGAGGCCACACAAGCTGGCTAGGCGCTTCGCTGAGATCTGTCCTAACTCGGGGAGTGAGGCCAAGAGGAGCCCCGTCGTCACAGCCCCAATACCCGGCACACTGGTGAGGATCTCGCGGGTGCGCTGCCACTGATCGCTCTGGGCGATGAGCTGCTCAATCTGGGTATCGAGGTCTTGGATCTGTTGCTTGAGCCAGTCAATATGCTGCTCAATGCTCTGACCCGTCCTGGCTCGTGCTGAGCGTTGCCGGGCTTTTTCGGCACTCATCATCTCGACGAGTTGCTGCCGTCGCGTGACGAGGTCTTGAAGGTGTTGACTGGCCTCACTCGCCATCGCCCGTACCTCTGGACGGATGGCATCGGCAAAGTGAGCCAACACCTCGGCATCAATTTTGTCTGTTTTAGCCATGCGCCCCGTGGCCCGGGCAAAATCACGCACTTGACGTGGATTCACCACAACGGCGGGCCAGCCCTCCGCCATCAACGTTCGCGCCGCCAGGGCTTGATAGCCCCCGGTCGCTTCCAGCACAATCAGACTCGTCTCGCGACGAAACGCCGTTAACGCCTGTAGCAACTCTCTTAAACCAGAGTCACTGTTGGCCACCTGAACGCTTAATCCAAGTGGACGGACGTACACATCTAAGGTGCGCTTGGATACGTCAATGCCAACCCATTGATGCGCTTGTGATAGTTCAGTCATGGTTGTATCCACCCGTGTAGGAGGTTAATCTGACATCACTCGTCCTTGCTCGATACGGAGTCTAAGCTCCTGGCGATTTTGCGAGTTAACTTCAGAGGTGTGCAGCGACCCATGCTACGTTCGGTTTTGGACAACCTAGGGTGGGACGGTCTGCCACACACCTCTAAAGATACAAGGGTGGGCACTGCCCACCATTAGAGAACCTCTTGTTCAGCAGTTTCTTAAACAACCCCAGCAACTGAATAAAAGCCCCTAGAAGACGGTTGAAAAGGCCTGTGTCTTATCGCCAATGTGAAGATCCCCCTCAATCCCCTTATAGCTGTGGCCAGCCTGGTTAAGACATCTCCCTTAAGAACGTTTGAACGTTCAAACGTTCTTAAGGCTTCTAGATGTCCTAACTCAGGTGATCATGGCTATAAAAAGGGGGACTTTGAGAAGGGCTTAACCAAACCGGCTACAGCTATAAAAGTTCTATCCTGAGTAGAAAAAAGCTACTTTACCTAAGCCGTCTTGGTTAAGAAAAACTTAGGCAAAGTAACGATTACCTAACGTGACAACAGATCCTGCTTGCAACAGTCGCTCCAATAAATAGGGGCCTTTAGCGGGAAGCATGCCGCCGTTCGAGCACATCGTCAATGTAAAGTTCTTTCACCACAATCAAGATCACCACCGCTAGAGGGGTAGCGGTCAAAACCCCCAGAGGGCCAAACAAAATACCCATAGCAACCACAGCTGTCAGGGTGATGACCGGAGGCAGCGATGCGGTTTTCATTTGCACAACGGGCGTAATCACATTGCCCTCTAGCTGTTGAATGATCAAATAAAACAGCGCTACATAGACTGCTTTCATAGGGCTAACTGTAAACCCCATCAAAATAGCCGGTACGGCCGAGAGCAACGGCCCTACCACCGGAATGAACTCCAGCAATCCGGTGAGTACCCCTAGGGCCAGAGCTAGGGGTACACCCATCAGGGTCAACCCCACACTCATGATCACGGCAAGTAGCACCATTGAGAGCACTCGCCCCACCAGCCACGACTTCAGCCCGCTGATAACGTGGCTGATCACCTCCCTAGCCCGTTGACGGCCCGATGGGGGCACCAGACGAATTAGACCGTCGCGGTAACGGTTGGGACTTACAGCCAAAAATAAACTAGTAAATGAAATAAACAGCACGTTGGCAAGAATGCCAAATCCCTGGACAAAGGTGTTGGTTAAATTGCCTAAAACGCGCCGCACAGGCGGTAACCCTGCCGGATTGTCAAAGAAGTCAGGTACTAAATCGTCTCCAAAGGGAGCGCCGTCTAGAAACTCCAGCAGCTGCTCATTGGCAATTTGTACCTGCACTACCAATTCTTCAAACTGAGCAATGACTTCGGGGACTAGCAGTATGCCGCTAGTCACCACCACCACCAAGAGCGCCACAATCACGAGCCCCAAAGACCAGGGGTGGGGAATGGGGGTGTATTTTTCCACGCTGCCAGCGGCAAATCTCAGCACAATGGCCAGCAAAATGCCCAAGAAAAGCATGAGCACGACTTCAGCGAGCACCCACAGCAGTCCCCCCAGGGCAATCAGCAGCGCCACTGTGGCCAGCGGTACTAGCACCCGCTTGAGCTCAGACTGATTACTCATACCCGTTTTGCTTTTTACTATCGGAGCTGCTTCCCCCTTTTAAGTGAATACCAGGTTCCAAACAAGGTCCTAAAGATAGGGTTTAATACCGAATCCGAATTCCATAACCCCGATTCCCAGAATGCCAAACCGTAGGGGCGCATGGCATGCGCCCTCCTGAATCGGGGATAACCCAGCAGGATTGAGTATAAGAGCCAGCTAAGCCAAACCGTTGAGCCTAATGGTGGGAATGAGTCAGTATTTCACTGTGGCAGAATGGCAGCATTACATGCCCACGTACTCCTGGAGAGATTTGACCTGGAGGGGGTGCTGTTGCAGGGAGCCGATCGCAGCGGTGGTCGCCTTGGCCCCCGCAATCGTGGTAATGATCGGCACCTTGTAGGCTAGGGCCGTGCGACGAATCGAGCGATCGTCTTCGATCGCAGTGCTGCCCGCAGGGGTATTGATAATCAGCTGAATCTCGTTGTTTTTGATCGCGTCTTCGATGTTGGGGCGGCCTTCATGCACCTTGAGAATGAGGCCGACGGTCAGCCCTTCCTCCATCAGGGCTTGGCGAGTGCCGGAGGTGGCAATTAGCTTGAGACCCATATCGGCCAGTTCTTTGGCCACGGGGATGACGGCGGCTTTGTCGCGATCGTTCATGGAGATAAAGACGGTGCCTTCGAGGGGGATCTTTTGGTTGGCCCCCAGGGCGGCTTTGGCGAAGGCCTTGCCAAAGTCTGAGTCGATGCCCATGACTTCGCCAGTCGATCGCATCTCGGGGCCGAGCAGGGCATCGGTACCGGCGAACTTGTCAAAGGGCAGCACCGCCTCTTTGACGGAGACATGGTTGGGAATCACCTCTGTGGTAAAGCCCAGCTCGGCCAGGGTTTTGCCCGACATCACCCGCACCGCCAGCTTGGCCAACGGATGACCGATCGCCTTAGAGACAAAGGGCACCGTGCGCGAGGCGCGAGGGTTAGCCTCAATGATGTAGACCTGCTCGCCCTTGACCGCGAACTGAATATTCATCAGGCCGATGACGTTGAGGCGCTTGGCCAGCTTGATCGTCCAGTCGCGGATGGTGGCAAGGGCGGCGGGGGGCAGGGTCATCGTGGGCAGGGAGCAGGCCGAGTCGCCGGAGTGAATGCCCGCCTGCTCAATGTGCTCCATAATGCCGCCAATGACCACCTGGCCGGTGTGATCGGCGATCGCATCCACATCCACCTCGATGGCGTTCTCTAAAAACTTGTCGATCAAGATCGGGTGGTCAGGCTCCACCAGCACCGCGTAGGTCATGTAGCGCTCCAGATCGGCGTCGGAGTAGACGATTTCCATGGCGCGACCGCCGAGCACGTAGCTGGGCCGCACCACCACCGGATAGTCGATCTGCTGGGCGACGCGCAGGGCGTCGTTGAAGCTGCGGGCCATGCCGTTGGGGGGCTGCTTGATGTCGAGTTCGCGCAAAATGGCCTCGAAGCGCTCGCGGTCTTCGGCGGTGTCGATAGAGTCGGGGGAGGTGCCCCAGATCTGGGTGGGGGGGTGGATGGGTGGATGGGTGGATGGGTCAGCGGCGGGCAGGGAGGCAAGGTACTGCTGGAGGGGGACGGCCAGCTTCAGGGGGGTCTGGCCACCAAACTGGATGATGACGCCTACGGGGTTTTCGGCCTCGATGATGTTGAGTACATCTTCTTTGGTCAGGGGCTCAAAATAGAGGCGATCGCTGGTGTCGTAGTCGGTAGACACCGTCTCGGGGTTGGAGTTGACCATGATCGTCTCGTAGCCGTCGTCGCGCAGGGCAAAGGAGGCGTGGCAGCAGCAGTAGTCAAACTCGATGCCCTGGCCAATGCGGTTGGGGCCGCCGCCTAAGATCATTACCTTGGGGCGATCGCTGGGCAGCACCTCGGTCTCGTCTTCGTAGGTGGAGTAGTAGTAGGGGGTAAAGGCCTCAAACTCGGCGGCGCAGGTATCCACGGTTTTGTACACCGGAATCACGCCTAGGCCCTTGCGGTAGTCGCGCACAGCGTCTTCATGGGTGCCGGTGGCGTAGGCAATCTGGCGATCGCTAAAGCCCTGGCGCTTGACCGCCCGCATCTGCTCGTAGGTCAGCTCATTGAGGGGGGTGCGCTTGAGAAACTTTTCGGTCTGCAACAGGCCGAAGAGCTGGTTTAGAAACCAGGGGTCGATGGCGGTGAGGTCGAAGATATCGTTGACCGACAGGCCCAGCTGCATGGCGTGGCGCAGGTCAAAGATGCGATCGGGGTTGGGGGTGCGCAGTTTGGGGCGAATCTCGTTGAGGCTGGGCAGCTTTTCGGCGCGATCGCAGCCCCAGCCTGCCCGCCCCGTCTCTAGCGATCGCAGCGCCTTTTGAAACGACTCTTGGAAGGTACGGCCAATCGCCATGGCTTCACCCACCGATTTCATCTGGGTGGTCAGGGTGTTGGAGGTGCCGGGAAATTTCTCGAAGGCAAACCGGGGAATCTTGGTCACCACGTAGTCGATGGTGGGCTCAAAACTGGCCGGGGTTTTCTTGGTGATGTCGTTAGAGATTTCGTTGAGAGTGTAGCCCACCGCCAGCTTGGCGGCAAACTTGGCGATCGGGAAGCCGGTCGCCTTAGAGGCCAGCGCCGAGCTGCGCGACACGCGGGGGTTCATCTCAATCACGATGAAATCGCCGTTGTCGGGGTTGACCGCAAACTGAATGTTTGAGCCGCCCGTCTCTACCCCAATCTCGCGGATGATTTTGACCGAAGCATCGCGCAGGCGCTGGTACTCTTTGTCGGTCAGAGTCTGGGCCGGGGCCACGGTGATCGAGTCGCCCGTGTGCACGCCCATGGGGTCGAGGTTCTCGATCGAGCAGATGATCACCACGTTGTCGGCTAGGTCGCGCATCACCTCCAGTTCGTACTCCTTCCAGCCGAGGAGAGATTGTTCGACAAGAATCTGCGACACCGGGCTGGCGTCGAGGCCCGAGCGCGAGATCAGCTCAAATTCTTCTTGGTTGTAGGCGATGCCGCCGCCGGTGCCACCCATGGTGTAGGCGGGGCGAATGATCAGCGGAAAGGTGCCGATCTGCTGGGCGATCTCCTTGGCCTCATCCATGGTTTCGGCCAGGCCCGAGGGGCACACGGGCACCTCAATGCGGGCCATGGCTTCTTTAAACAGTTTGCGGTCTTCAGCCATCTCAATGGCTTCGAGCTTGGCCCCAATCAGCTCGACCCCGTAGCGCTCTAGCACGCCGGTTTTGGCCAGGGTCACCGCCAGGTTCAGCGCCGTCTGACCGCCCATGGTGGGTAGCATCACAGCGGGGCGCTCCCGCTCGATCACCCGCTCGACGATTTCGGGGGTCAGCGGCTCGATGTAAGTGCGGTTGGCGGTCTCCGGATCGGTCATGATGGTGGCCGGGTTGGAGTTGATCAGCACCACCTCGTAGCCCTCTTCCCGCAGGGCTTTGCAGGCCTGGGTACCCGAGTAGTCAAATTCGCAGGCCTGACCAATGACAATCGGCCCAGAGCCAATCAACAGAATCTTTTTGATGTCATCACGGCGGGGCATAGGCGACAGGGGTGCTTACGAAAAATCCAAATCATTTTAAGGGGTATTTACAAGATCGGTTTGCCCAGCTTGAGGCAAACCCGACAGATTAGTTGGACCTGAGGGCCAATGTCAGCATTTAGTGAACTTAAGCAAAACTCTAGAACAATCCCGGGGCAGACAGTACCTGCGCCGGGCATGCGATCGCCCAATCGCCCTAGCCACCGTGAACCACCCCAGTTCAGCCCTGGTCTACAACCGCCAGGGCACTACGCTACTGGGCAACCGTGGCTACGGCAAAACCCTGCTTCTGGTGCTGCTGCACCTAGCGCAGCATGGTATTGATCTGCCCCCAACACCCGGAGCAACGCCTAGCCGGTTACCTAACCCACTAGAGATAGAGGCCAAAATCGTCACGTTTCTATAGGCTGGCAGAGATATTATTCTCTAGCGCTATGAATTTTGACTATTCTCCCATTTGGGAAAAAACTCAGGCGATGGTCAATGGCTTTCTGGCTTTACTGCCAAATATTGCCCTGGCTATTGTCGTATTCGTAATTTTCTTTTTAGCTGCCAGAGGCATCAGGGCAACGGTGAGACGATTGACCCAACGGCGGCAACAAACCCGAAACGTGGGTCTGGTTTTAGCGCGTTTGGCCCAAGGTGCCACCGTTTTGATTGGTCTTTTTGTTGCCCTCTCCATTATTATCCCCACCCTGCAGGCCGGAGATCTAATTCAGCTTCTAGGCATCAGCGGAGTTGCGATTGGGTTTGCCTTTCGGGATATTTTACAAAATTTCTTGGCGGGCATCTTAATTTTATTGACCGAGCCGTTTCAAATTGACGATCAGATCATTTTCAAGGATTTTGAAGGCACCGTTGAGCACATTGAAACTCGCGCTACCACTATTAGAACCTACGATGGCCGCCGCATCGTGATTCCCAACTCGGAGCTGTTCACCAACTCGGTTTTGGTCAATACCGCCTTTGAAAATCGTCGCCTACAGTACGACATTGGCATTGGCTACGGCGACGATATTGCAACCGCTAAGAACCTGATTTTAGAAGCCGTACATGAAACTGATGGGGTACTGCCCGACCCCGCTCCCGATGTAATCGTGGTCGATTTGGCCGACAGCACCGTTAACCTGCGCGCCCGCTGGTGGGTGGAGCCGCCCCGCCGCGCCGATGTGCTTGATTTGCAAGATCAGGTGCTGATGAACATTAAAAACAAGCTGACAGCCAACGGCGTTGATATGCCCTTCCCCACCCAGCAAATTTTGTTCCACGACCAAACCGAGGAAACCGACGGCGATCGCAGCCGTCAGCGCGAAGGCTGGCCCTCTCGCAAAGGAGAAGCCCCAAAACCGCGCAGCATTGGGGGCTCGCTGCGCCAGCTGGCCGATGTGCGCTCAGCCGGTAACGGTAACTCTGCCCACCAGGACTAATAGCCGTGAATCAATCGTGAACCATGGGGCCATACCGAACTATCCGCTTGATACTGCATGATTTTGGCCTACTGCTGCACGTGCCCGGCATCATGGCTCTGCTTTCCATACCAATCTGCCTTTACTTTGGGGAGTACTATGCCATTGCGCCTTTCTTAACGACAGCGATCGCCGCCTTCGCGCTGGCTCAAGGATTCTACCGGGCCAATTCGCCTAAGGTAGACAAGACTCGCCACTACCACGCCATGCTGATTGTGGCGTTGACCTGGGGCGTTATTCCTCTGCTGGGCGCTATCCCCTTCGTCGGTATTGCCGCTCTGGCCGCATCCGCTGATACATCCCCGACCCTACTGGCTTTTCAAAATATTTGGAATGCCTTGTTTGAGGCATTTTCGGGCTTTACCGGCACCGGTTTGACCATGGCCACCGACGCCAGCCTGCTGCCCCATAGTTTGCAGTGGTGGCGATCGTTTACAGAATGGGTAGATGGCATCGGGGTGATTGTTCTAATGCTGGCATTGCTAACCATCGAGTCTTCCCAAACCAAATCGCTAGAAACCGATCCATCCCAGCTGTATGCCGCTGTCGGCCGCCAACGAACCATTGGCGACACCGTTAGAGCCACCGCTAAAAATATTCTCTGGATCTACAGCTTCTACACCGGGCTAAGTATTTTGCTGTTAGCTCTGTTGGGAATGCCCCTGTGGGAAGCCATTAATCACGGGCTCACCGGCATTGCTACGGGCGGCTTTAGCATCACCACAGCTAGCTTTACAAGCTATAGTTCTACCCTTCAGTTGGCTACTATTTTCATTATGATTACTGGCGCAGTCAGTTTTCCGGTTCACTATCAATTGCTGCGTCGCCAGCGGTGGACTTCTCTATGGCAGAGAAATCAGCATCGCCTGCTGCTGCTTTTGCTGGGTTTAGGCCCCTGCCTACTGCTGCTAGAAAACCGCTGGGCTACAGCATCTATACCCTGGCTAGACAGCTTATTTCAGTGGAGTTCGGCAGTGACCACCTGCGGGTTTAACACAGCTCAGGTCCAGAACTGGAGTATGGGGGCAAAACTACTGCTCAGCGCCGCCATGGTGATGGGAGGAGCGGCCGGATCGACCGCTGGGGGGTTAAAGCTGCACCGAATAGTGCTGCTACTGCTGGGCATTCGTTGGCACTTTCAGCAGCTTTTCATCACCGCCGATGACAATATTTCCTATCGAATTGATGATGAAGCATTACCAGCATCCCAAGCCCATGAACAAGTGCAATCGGCGGCTGTCTTAGCCAGTTTGTGGCTGCTGCTGCTGGGCATCGGCATTGTGGTGCTTACCCACCTAGTCTCACCCATCTACACGCTAGAGGATGTGATCTTTGAGGCGGCTTCTGCAACCAGCAACGTGGGGTTATCAACTGGTATTAGCGACCCTACCCTACACTGGGGCGGCAAGCTAATGCTCATTTTGCTGATGTGGGCAGGGCGACTCGAAATTATTCCGGTGCTCCTATTAGGGATAGCTATCTGCCGCCCAATCACTCAAACCTTGCCTGAGCAACCTTCCAAATAATTTCTCGATCTCCATTATCCCTTTACCCCGTGATGAAACACATTAAGCTCAGCAAATTTTGGGATAACCTTCGATCGAGCTACTGGTTTTTACCCACGCTCATGGCCGTCGGAGCGATCGCATTGGCATTTGGCCTGCTAGCCATCGATCGTTCAGATTCTATCGATATCAGTGCCCTTAGCTGGATCTATCAGGGCGGGGCCGATGGGGCACGAGAGGTGCTCTCGGTAATTGCGGGATCCATGGTGACCGTAGCGGCCACCGCGTTTTCAATCACTATCGTCGCCCTCCAGCTAGCGTCGTCCCATTTTGGGCCACGCCTACTGCGCAACTTTATGCAGGACCAGGGCAATCAGATCGTGTTGGGCACCTTTATTGCCACCTTTATCTACTGTTTGCTGGTGCTGCGCACGATTCGGGGCGAAGACCACGAGCCATTTGTGCCCCAGCTCTCGGTAACGGTGGGGGTTTTGCTGGCCATGGCCAGCATTGGGGTGCTGATCTACTTTATTCACCATGCCTCCACCATCATTCAGGTCTCCCACGTGATTGCCGATGTCAGCCACGACCTAGAGCAAGTCACCAACCGCCTGTTTCCAGAAGCTTTGGGTCAGGAGATCGATCAGCAGGGCGAGAGTACCAGGGATATGCCCACCGATTTTGACGCCACCGCCCAACCCGTGCAGGCCAAGAAAACGGGATACCTGCAAGGAATTGAAGACGACGTCCTGATGCAGGTGGCCTGCGATGAAAATCTTTTGCTCCAGGTCAAGGCGTATCCAGGGGCTTTCATCATTGAGGGTGGCCCCCTGGTCATGGCCTACCCTGCCAATCGCGTTACCCAATCGGTAGGCGATCGCATTAATCAAGCCTTTGTTCTGGGCCACGAGCTGACTAAGCAGCAGAACGTGGCATTTCCGATTGAACAACTGGTCGAAATTGCGCTGCGAGCCTTGTCCCCTGCTATTAACGACCCCTTTACGGCCATTCGCTGTATTGACCAACTGGCCGACGGGCTGGCGCGGCTTGCCAGTCGTGAATTTCCGTCTCCTTACCGCTATGACCAGTCGCACAATCTGCGGGTGATTGCGGCTCCAGTCAAGTTTGAGACCCTGGCCAACACAGCCTTTAACCAAATTCGTCAGTATGGCAGCACTGACACGGTGGTGATCGGTCGGCTGCTGGCGGCGATCGCCGCCATTGCTCCCTTTACCCGCCACTTCAAACAGCGCCACATTTTGCAGCAGCACGTTGAGGCGATTTGGCACAGTAGCCAACAAAGCCTCACTCACCAACGAGACCTAGAAACCATAGAAAAGCAGTACCACACTGCTCTGGCGGCTCTACAGGGGACTGGTCTTTCAGGAGGAAATGACTCGCTATACCCCTCACCGCACAAGCGGTAATAGCTAATGGCTCAAAATGGTGGACAGGGGTGACTAGAGGACGGCGGACTGAGGTGGTGCAGATCGCTGAGGTAGGTGGCCAATTCTCCAAATTCGGTGGGGTTGAGGCGGTAGTAGATCCACCGGCCCTCCTGGCGGGCGGCGATCAGCCCAGCCTCCCGCAGGATTTTGAGGTGAAAGGACAACTTGGATTGAGCGATGTTCATGCGATCGCACAGATCGCAAACGCATAGTTCCTGCGATCGTAGCAGCTCAATCACCTCCAGCCGCAGCGGGTCAGAGAGAGCTTTGAAACGGGCCAGAATCGCGTCAGAACGTTTGTCTAAAGCTGTGGCCATCTACTGCGTCAGGTAAGGAAATAACTAAGCCTAGGGTAGCAAAGCTATCGGATATCTGTGGCCTTGACAACACCGCTGCGATCACCGCCAAATGCTACGATAAATGCCACTTTGCCATTCCCTTTGCTCCCTGGAGCGCTGTATTTTGACCCAGGCATTTTCCTTTAGCTGCGACGCTCGCTGTAGTCATACCCAGGCGCGGGCGGGCACATTCACCACCCCCCACGGCCCCGTGCACACCCCCCGGTTTATGCCCGTGGGCACCCTGGCCAACGTCAAAACCGTCACCCCCGCCCAGTTAGCCACCACCGGGGCGCAGATGGTGCTGTCAAACACCTACCACCTGCATCTGCAACCGGGCGAAGACATTGTCGCCGAGGCGGGCGGCCTGCACCGATTCATGGGTTGGGATGGCCCGATGCTGACGGATTCGGGCGGCTTTCAGGTGTTTAGCCTCAGCCAGATGCGCACCATCACCGAAGACGGCGTCACATTTAAATCGCCCAAGGATGGCCGCATCATCAACATTCGGCCCGAAACCTCGATTCAGATTCAAAACGATCTGGGGGCCGATGTGATCATGGCCTTTGACGAGTGCCCTCCCTACCCGTGCAGCCGCGAGGTCATTAAAGCCTCGACCGATCGCACCTGGCGCTGGCTGTTGCGCTGTGTGGAGGCCCACAAGCGGCCTGACCAGGCGCTGTTTGGCATTGTGCAGGGGGGCGTATACCCCGACCTGCGGGCCGAGGCGGCGCAGCAGTTGGCCACCTTAGACCTGCCCGGCTATGCGATCGGCGGCGTCAGCGTGGGCGAGCCACCAGAGCTGATCGAAACCATTGTCAAAGCTACGGCCCCCTGTTTGCCCGAGCATAAGCCCCGCTATTTGATGGGGGTGGGCACCTATAGGGAAATGGCCCAGGCGATCGCAGCCGGAGTAGACCTGTTCGACTGCGTGATTCCTACCCGGCTGGCCCGCCACGGCGCGGCGCTGGTGGCAGGGGAACGGTGGAACCTGAAGAATCAGCGCTTCCGCCGCGACTACACCCCCATCGACGCCACCTGTCCCTGCTATACCTGCCAAAACTTTACCCGCGCCTACCTCTGCCATCTGATCCACGCCAAGGAGATGCTGGCCTTTACGCTGATCTCCATCCACAACATCACCGAGCTGGTGCGGTTTACCCAGCGCATTCGGGAGGCGATTTTGGCAGGGCGTTTCCATGACGAGTTTGCCCACTGGCTGACGCCAAACCCAACGACAACCCCGATAGACACACCCCAACCGTGATAAAATGCGAAGAAAATTTACCAATTCTCAGATTCCAGTCATGGCGCTAGGCGCAACGCTCTACTGGCTTCTGAGGCTGGTCTGTCCCGGCTGTGTAACGAGAGGATAATCATTAAATGGAAGTCGCAATGCTGCTGGCCAAGCTGCCCGAGGCCTACTCCCTGTTCGACCCCCTGGTAGACGTGCTGCCCATTATTCCCGTGTTCTTCCTGCTGCTGGCCTTTGTGTGGCAGGCATCTGTCGGCTTTAAGTAAGCCTTTTGACCCCAGTGGTTTTTGGCTCAAATAAACCCAAAACCCCAGAGTTTTATCGCTCTGGGGTTTTGTATTGGCGCTAGGCCTCAACGTTGCCGAACCGCCTGAGGTGCCGTTTCCAGCGTTCCTACCACTCTCAGCGCTGATATACTGAGCCAGTGTTTATCAGCACCATTGCCTGAGCTAAAAATGGTCAACGATTTTGACTCAAACCCTAGTTTCCGGCTGTCGATTAAATCCTTAGAACCTGAACTAGATGCCAGGGCGATCGATGCAGATGCTCAAGCGCTGTGCAGCCGCATCACCCAGCTCAGCAGCTTAGGGCACACAACCTTTACTTTTCTGACCCAGGCTCACCCCCTTACCCCACGGCTGAGCACAGTTGCCCCCGGCGCTGACCGAAACCTATCGGTCGGGCTCTGGTTTGAGGCCCCGCTCAACAAATTTAGGGTAGTACTGCGGTGCGTGGGCAACTGGCTCGATCGCACCACCCAGCGCTACAGCTTTGAGGTCAGCATTCCGCCTGCCTATACGCTTACCCTACAGACGAACCAGGCCAAGGTGCTGGCTCAACTCCTGCCCCTGGGCGAAGCGCTGCTGCCCCCAGGGGAAATCTACCTCACCCAGGCCGAAGGCTATGTGCACAGCTTTGGCGAACTCACGCCAGCCGCCAAAGCCAACCTGCTGTTGGTACGCCATCGCATGGGGCTCTCAGCAGATGAAACCCATGACCTCAACGCCAGAGCAATGGGGCCGTTCAAAACTCTGGCCGATAAATATCAGCACTTTCGCAAAGAGCTACTGGTCTGCCAGCAGGAGGGCAGCCTGGATGACGACTTTTGGCGAGTAATGCAGGCCAAGGCGGCCACCATGGGCCTGCCCGAGGCCGATGCCCAGTTTTTAAAGGCCGAGCGTATCAATGCGCTCCGCCATGCCGCCGACCAGGCTCGGCAGCAGGCCGAGGCCGAGGCCGAAGCCAACCGCCAGCGCCACCGTGAGCAACAGCAGCGGTTAACCAACTACCGCCGCACCTTCGAGGCCCTGGCGATTGATGCGCTGGCCACCCAGGCCCCGGGGCTAGAGGCGACAGAGTTCCATCAGGGTGTAATGGCCTACCTCTCTGGGCCAGAGTTTAACCGGGGCCGCCTCACCCAGGCCCGAGGCTTCTATCAGCTCAACCCCCAAGAGGCCGATGCGCTGGAGAAAACCGTTTTAGATGAGCTGTATTTGCTATCTGGCCTACTATAGGAGTTCAAAACCTAGGAGTAGGTTCGCAACCGTGAACCGTGGGTATTGGTCTAGGCTGGGTGCGACTGGGAGGTGTTGGCTTGGCGCAGAACGTTAGATTATTGATCAAGTTTATAGACCCTCAGCTCAAGAGCGACGATGTGGCAACTGAGGTGCACTATTTAGTTGAAGATCTGCGCGACCTCGATGGCATGAACCAAATTCGGTTCGAGCCGATCTCAGACATTAACGGGGTAGCTGAGGTCAGGGTTGGGGTGCAGTTTGAGGCCCATCCAGAGCTACTGGCGTCAATTTTGCGGCGGCTACGCGATCGCCTCTACTACGCCCCGATCGAAACCGCTTTCACGTTCCAACTCGGTGAGATGGCGCTGCACATCGAAACCCATCAAGCTGAAGATCTCGTGGGCCTAATGGCGATCGCCCAAAGCGGGCTGCTGTTTTCTCCCGAGCGCGACTACCTGGCTGAGGCTGAAACCTACAGCCGAACCCAGGGCGAGCTATCCCCCACCGAACTCGACAACCTTAACCTGCTGCGCCAGCGGCTCGACCTCTCAGTAGACGAGGCCACGGTGCTCAATGCCAGAGCCGCAGGCCCCTTTCAAACCCAGGCCGACAAACGCCGCTATTTTGAAGAGATCACCTCAGCCGAGTTTAGTCGCCTGCGCGCCATGCACGAGGGTCAACCCTTTGCCCTCAAAGATCCGTGGCCTGTCCTGCAAGAACTGGCCGAAAACCTGAGTTTACCCATCCTTGAAGCAGAGGCCATTTATCAACAGTACCAGCAGCGCTACAACGACGACATCCAGATCAAAACCACACAAACAACCCTCAAAACTACCGAAGATGTCCGCCTAGCCGCCGAAGCTAAGGCCGAGGGCGATCGCCAAAAGCAGGCCCACCAGGCGCAAGTCCAGCGCGATCAGTACCAGGCCCTGTGCCACCAAGCCCTGGCCAATAGCCTCTACCCCTCTGAGTTTGACCAAGGCCGCCTCGACCAGGCACGGCGATTGCAAGGCCTATCGCTCGATGAAGCGATCGCTATTGAAGCGGCGGTGCGCGACCAAAAGTATGGCCCCATTGAATCGGCCCTGGGCGTCGACTACACCCGGCTGCGTAGTCTGCTCGTGCAACAGGCCTGGCAAGCCGCCGACCTCGAAACCGAGGCCGCTATTTTCAAAGCGCTAAACCTCGACATGCAGCCGGTGACCGCTGCCACCGTAGAGCGCCTTCTGCCCACCGACTTAGCCACCATTGACGCCCTGTGGAGTCTCCACAGCAATCGGCGCTTTGGGTTTAAGGCTCAGCAACAGGTGTACCGTAGCCAGCAGCAAATTCAGCAAGACGAGCACCTGCGCGGCCTAGACTTTCAGCAGGCCCTGGGCTGGCGCGATCAACCCACCTGGTTGTACCGAGGCCATCGGCCCTACTACGCCCTCGACTTTAGCCTTGAGGCTCCCCCTGGCCACCTACCCACCTGGCGCTGGTGCTGCCCCAGCCTCAACCATCGCTACGACCTAGACAGCGAGACGATTATCGCCGTGATGAGTCATCTCAACACCTGCCTGCCTCTAGAAGCGGTGGCCACACCCGTGATCGATCAAACGTTAATCCCCGGAGAGGTAACCAGTGTTAGCTAGTGAGCCGATTGGCAGCCTTGACGCAACCCTCAACGACCTCAGTCTGTTGCTCAACGACGAAGACTGGGAAATGGCCGATCGCCTGACCGCAGATCTACTGCTCGAAGCCGTGATGCAAAACGCCCTCGGGGAGGAGGTACTGCTGCGAGGTAGAGACGCTCGACAACGGCCCCACCTCACCCCCCAAACCCTGGCCACTATTCCCTGCCAGTTGCTTCAGGCCATCGACGATCGCTGGCAGAGTGCTAGCGGCGGGCATTTTGGCTTTTCTCCCCAGCTTCAGATCTACAGCGAAATCCTCAAATTTGAACCCTTTGATCCAGCGCTGCACAACTGGTCAAACCCCCACCCCTTCTTTGCCGAAGTCGGCTGGCTGATGCTGTTTTCGCTGCGGCCTGTGGGGTTTCTGCGGTTTTACAACTGGCTCGACTTTGACCTTGAAGCCCCCCAGGGTCACCTTCCGGCCCTGTGGTACTGGCAGGTGCCCCGGCTGGCTTCCCTACGCATGGGCGGCTTCTTGACCGGACAGGGGGCAGGCTTTGGCGATCTGTCGCGCCTCGACGCTATGATGCTGCGCCTCTCTCGCTGTCACCAGGCCGAGGGTATGGGGTGAGGGGGTGAGGGGTGAAAGGCAGAATGGTTGAACCTACCCGATGACCGGGTCACTACGACTCCTGCATGACCTCGTTACGTCCCCCGGTTACTCTTCGCCCTGGGCCTGCACCAATTGCCCCCAGGGAATTCGCCCATCGGCGGCGAGCAGGCTGGCAATTTCTCGGGCTCCGTAGCGGTTGATGTGGCTGGGATCGGCAAACAGGTGCGATCGCCAGCGCCAGGTTTCTAATAGATCGACCAGGGTGAGGGTACCTCGATTGGCCCAACCCTGTAAAAATTGCTGAAACTGGCGCTCGTAGTTCAGTCGTACCCCGTCGAGGTAGTCGTTGCTCAGGGGCAAATTGACAAACACCAGCGGAATATTCTGGCTTTGCAGAAACTGGGTGGTGGCTTCAAAGGAAACCGTCTGCACCCCGTCTAGGCGAAAGGGGCGATAGGCGTTGTCGTACTGACCGCGCACCAGTGGAAAGCTGCGGTAGTAGACCGTCGGGTTGAACTGATCGTTGACCGCCAAAAATCCCTGGGAGTTGATTGGGCTGAGGGGCACGGTGCCATACTCCGCATTTGGAGCAATGGCCTCGCTTTCAGGGCTGTCCAGTTCAGGGCTGTCCGGTTCAGAGTCATCAGAGGCGGGTTCTGCCTGATCTAAATTGTTGGGGGAAGCCAGGGTGAGAGTAGCGCCATCGCGCACAGCGGCGTAGCCAGGGGAGGCCAAAATTTCGGCAAAGGTGCGATCAAACCGTCCGCTGTTGAAGGCGCGAGAGCCTTCGGCCCAGATTACCAGCCTGGGGTGCAGGTCAGGGGCCAAAAGCTGCCGGGTAATAAAACTCACCACCTGGGCCGTAGCCCCGTTGACGCTAAAGTTGTAGACCCGCAGCCCGGGGTAGCCCTGCGCCGCCAAAGCCTGCTGTAGCACCACCGGATCGACCCCCTGGAGGGCACGGGAACTGCCCACCACCAGCACATCGGGGGGACCGAGGGTGGCCACGTAGGCGTGGTACAGGCTCACCTGCTCATCTAGTACGTCGCTGCCCAGGGCCGGAAATACCCTGGGTAAGCCCTGCTGGTCGGCCTTTTGCTGCGCCAGATAGAGGTTTTGCTGATATTCCCGCGCTTTGCGCTGGCTAAATACCTGGCGGGGGTCATCGGGAGCGATCGCCTGCAACAGCGCTACAGACCGGCCCCAGGCTCCGGCCACCTGGTTCCACTGGGGGGCCGTGGTGGCGGTAGCGGCCAGCAGGGTGGCTTGGTTGGCTTCTCCAACCGCCTCGTACCAGAGATCGGTCGGGGGCAAGGCTGCCTCAGCGTTGGCTGCCGATGGCCGGGGGTCGGAGGTGGCGGATGGGACTGGGCGACTGATGCAGCAGGTCAACAAGGCTCCTAACACCAACGATGTCGCTAGCCCAGGACGAGAGGCAAAGGGTTTGGTCATAGCTAGGGAAGAGCACAATGGCGAGTTGTCGGTCAAGCAAAACCTCTGGAGCCCCAGAACCCTGCCTTCAACCCTAGCTACAGTCTAAGAAATTGAGTTGAGACAGTGAGACTGCTGGTCAAGCCCCCGCCATCAACAGGGGAGGGTTGAGTGAACTATGGGTACCTAGTTTACAGGGCGGATAGTAGTGGCTGGCTGGAGTAGGGCAACGCTTGCTGGGGGGGGTTTGGGTTTCAGGTTTTGGGTTGCGGCATCCCCTCCCGGGAGGGGCAGGGGTGGGTTAATCCGGTTTCGGGTTTCGGGCATAGTTGGCGACTGATGCTACAGAGTGCTTATTTGCTGGTGGCCGGGGCAGCGGGCCTATGAGCCGTCATCTTTAAGCATCAGAGTTTATTTCTCAACCAAAAGGTCGATAAAAGGGAGGATTTTTATTTTTAAGGCTCTCTGTAATAGTGTGGTTGTGCCTAGCATCGGGGCACGGTGTTTTTCTGTCTGTACTTAAATCTGTATTGCAAAGAGGTCATCGGTGGTACCCCTAAAAGACTACAACCCAGGTCAGCGCACGCCCTACGTCACCTACGGGCTGATCGTGCTCAACATAGCGCTGTTTATCTACGAACTCAGCCTGCCCGCCTCCGGGCTCACGAACTTTTTCCACGCCTGGGCGGTGGTACCCGAAGAGTTTTCGAGCAGCCTGACGACCCGGGTATCGGTGCCCAATGCCGAAGAATGGCTAACGCTGGTGACCGGGCAGTTTCTCCACGGCGGCTTTTTGCACCTGGCGGGCAACATGCTCTACCTCTGGATTTTTGGCAACAACGTCGAAGACCAGATGGGGCACGGGCGATTTTTGGTGTTTTATTTGCTCTGTGGCGTGCTGGCTAATCTGGCCCAGTGGTTCTTCGCCATGGACTCTGGCATTCCGTCCCTGGGGGCCAGTGGCGCGATCGCAGGGGTAATGGGGGCCTATATCTTTCGCTTCCCCGAGGTTCGCATTCTCACCCTGGTGCCCCTAGGGCCATTTCCGCTGCCGCTCAGAATTCCCGCTATTTTCTATCTGGGTATTTGGTTTGTGCAGCAGGCTGTCTACGGCTTTGCCAGCCTGGGAGCACCGGCCATGATCGGCATGGAAGGCGGCGGTATTGCCTACTGGGCTCATGCGGGCGGCTTTGCCATTGGGGCTCTGCTCGGTCCTGTGTTTGGCCTGTTTAGCCAGCCCGATGGGGTAGAACTCTCTACCGAAGGCCCCAATGCTGACTAAGCAACGAGGGTTTAGGGATTCGCGCTGAAGTAAGATACCTGCCCTTTCCAAACCCAAAAACGCCTCACCCCCATTCGCCTAGGCTCACACTGGCCTAGGCGATGTTCTTGTCAAGGAACTCAGAAATTGTTACATTAGTTTACAAATATGTAACATTAGGCAAAGTTAAGGGGTCTTTGTGGGTAAGACCTCTGCTATCTGGCCCGTGAGGGGTCAGACATCGGGTCGAACCGGAACGGGTTGGAGTAGTGGCTGATGGATGAAAGACATTCTATGGATTCACAATCCATCACGATAACGATGGCTCAGGTGCTGGAGCTCTATGCCCAAGGCCGCCGCGATTTTAGCCACCTAGACTTTCATGAGGCCTGGATGCCTGGCCTCAGTCTGCCCGGTGTCAACCTAAAGCAGGCCAACCTGGTGTCGGTAAACCTGCACCAGGCGAGGCTGAGCGGGGCACAGCTCAGCGGCTGCAACCTTTGGCGGGCCAATCTGGAAGAGGCCAACCTAGAGCAAGCCGACCTGGCCCGCAGCGTTCTCATTCGCGCTGAGCTGAGCCGTATTAACCTGGCGGGGGCCGACCTGCGCTGTAGCGACTTACGCCTGGCCACCCTACACCAGGCCGTGCTGCGCGAGGCCAATCTACGCCATGCCAACCTCAGCTACACCGACCTGCGCGGGGCCGACTTGACCGCCGCTGACCTGCGCGGGGCCGACTTGACTGCCGCTAACTTGCGCGGGGCTAACTTGGCGATCGCCCAGCTCGAAGGAGCCTGTCTAGACCGGGTATGGATCGACGGCGCAGAACCTCAGTCTCACCTCTCGCCCACGCTCTAGGGCAGTCATCCCTGTTTATCGGTTTAGAGCTCGCCTACCTCTAGCGCTGGCCGCAGGCGACCCTGGTGCTGGGCCAGGCGCTCACTAGCCGCTTCGGCATCGAGCTGACCCAGGTGCATCATTAGGGCCAGCTTTACCTGCTGGTTGCTGCGATCGAGCAGCGCTGCCGCCGCTGGGCGGTCTAGATCGGTGAGGTCGCAGAGTATACGCAGGGCGCGATCGCGCAGTTTTGTATTGGTCACCGCCACATCGACCATGCGATTGCCGTAGACTTTGCCCAGACGCACCATCACCCCGGTCGAGAGAATGTTGAGGGCCATCTTCGTCACTGTCCCGGCCTTCAGCCGGGTTGAGCCCGCCAGCAGCTCTGGCCCCACCAGCAGGCGAATATCAATGGCGGCCTCGGTGGGTACCTGGTCGGCGGGCACACAGGCAATCAACACTGTAGTCGCACCGCGATCGCGGGCAGCGGCGATCGCCCCCTGCACGTAGGGCGTCGTGCCCCCGGCAGTAATGCCGACCACCACATCCTGGGCCTGCACATTCCGCTGGGCGATCGCGGCTGCCCCATCCTCAGCTACATCTTCTAACCCCTCAGAACTTTTCACCAGGGCACCAGCCCCCCCGGCAATAATGCCCTGCACCAGATCGGGCGGCGTGCAAAAGGTGGGCGGACATTCGGCGGCATCGAGCACTCCTAGCCGACCACTGGTGCCCGCCCCGACATAAAACAGTCGCCCCCCCTGGCGTAGCGCCTCGGTGGCGGCATCAATGGCGGCAGCCAAGGCATCCCGCGCGCCAGCAATGGCCTCTAGGGTGCGCTGATCTTCCTGGTTAAACAGGTCAACTAGCTCCAGGGAGCTGAGTTGGTCAAGCTGAGCGCTGCGGGGGTTGGCCTGCTCGGTGAGCAGATGCCCGCGATCGGCGGGGTCAACATTGAGGGCAGAGTTTACGATCACAGGGGGCATCCAGAGGGCAATCAACACTGCCATTAATGTAGAAGATGGCGGGCCTAGCGCACAAACCGAATGGCTACCGCATAGCGAGCCGCCTTGCCCTCCGAAGCCCGCACCGCCGCCACAATGCAGCTGACTATTTCGATCAGCGCCAGGGGCACCACCAGCAAAAAGCCCACCAAAACAAACATCAGCGCAATGGTCACAACCCAGGCAATCAGCAGCGTGAGCTGAAAGTTGAGTGCCGCCTTAGCCTGGTTTTGCATGTCGGCATAACCAGGCCTAGAGGCAAGCCCTGGCAGCAACACCAGCACCAGGGGAGCGACTACCCGCCAGGGCAGCAGGAAGGAGCCTCCCCAAAACAACGGCCATCCCCCTAGCCACTGACTACCCACCACCAGATAGCTCAGCAGGGGAGTGAGATGCATCAGGGCCGCCAGAGTCTTACCTGACAAGGCAGACGGCTTCAGATCGGGGTTGGGGGCGGGGGGAGCCGGAGTGTCTGATTCGGTCGTCTCAGCATGGAAGGTTGAAACTACCCGATCCGGTGGCAGCAGCGAGGGCGGAACAGAAAATGGGACGGGTGACCCAGACGCAGAGGAGTCACGGTCGGGTCTACGGCGATCGCTCAGCACCGGATCTTCGGGGGCATCGCTGGGCTCTGGCCCAGCCACAGCCAACCCTACCCCGGTCTGCAAACTAAAGCTTTCGCGCCAGTCAATCGCCGCTTGATCCGTCCGCCGGGCGATTACCGACACCGTATCGATTGGGCAGGTCAGCTCTAGGCGCTCTAGCCCCCGACAAATATGGGGCACCACCTGGCGTTGGGCCACAGGGCGGTCGGCCTCAAGGTCGAAGATCAGCTGCGTGCCTTGCCACTGCCCCCGTGCTACTACGCCCTGGTTGGCCAGCGAACGGGTGATTAGCTGGGCGATCGCGCAAGCATCGCCCTGACGGGCACGGTCAATTAGGGTAGACAGGGGCAGCGTCATTGGAGTGACCTAGAGCAATTTCTCAAACTGCTGACGCAGGCGATCGAGTTCCGCCTGGGAGACGTCGCTGGCGTCTGCGGTGGGGGCCACCGGGAGCGATGCGTCTGGATCGTCGGGGTTCCAGGTGGTCTGCTCCACATTTTGTTCCGGAGGCATCGCCAACGATCCCTGGGGAACCAGACGACAGCTGTAGCCTGCCGATTCGCAAAATTCTTCGATCTCGGCTTGGTCCATGCCCTCAACAGTAGACTCTGGAAAGTCTTGGGCCTCTAGCATCAAGCCAAAACGAGTGGCATCGTCTTCATGCTCAAACATCAGCACCACATCCTGGCCATCTACATTCAGAGTGTGGATACCTTCGTTTTCGGTGCGAGCGTTAAATAACAGCACGTACACCACCATAGCCATATCTCACCAACAGCATTACTTGTTTACTTTAGCGGGCCAGAGCAGCGTGAACAAATTGCCAGACCTAGCGTCTATGATCAGGATTGAGTGCAAACGATTTAAACGGCCAAACCCAAGGGGCAACACCTCCTCACCTACCCTTTGGGCGATTACATACCTTCGTTGCAGGTGGTGGGCAGATGCTGGGGAGTTCATTACTATTGGTGGGTGTTTTGCGGTGGCGTAAACGGGTATGACCCCTTCCCAAAAACCAGACCCGGCTCAAGAGCCAGAAGACTCGGCTCAAGCACCAGAGGAGTTTTCTCCCACCGACCCAGAAGAGCTTGGCCCAGAAGAGTCTGATCTAGAAGAGTTCGATCTAGATTCTCAGGCAAGCGGTCGCCGCTGGTTGGTAGCAGGCTCGGTGCTCGGTGCTGGGCTGGTGCTAGGCGGAGCCGTAGCCCTGGGCGGCTGGCTATGGACCCGACACAATCTCGTGCCCTGGCTAGAAAGTGAGCTAACCGAGGTGATCAGTCGCCCGGTCGAGCTGGGGCCGGTGGAAGGGATAGGGCTGTCGGGGGTGCGACTGGGGCCATCGACCCTGCCACCGACTCCCAGCGATCCCGATACGCTATCGCTAGAAGGGGTGGAGGTCAGCTTTCGGCTCCTCGATCTGTGGCGGCGAGAGCTGCCCCTCAGCCTCACCCTAGATCAGGGGAACCTCTACCTAGAGCAAAATGCCGAGGGGGAATGGTTTGATCTGGAAATCAATTTGCCCGATCGCGACCCCGATCGCGATCCGTTTGTGGACGTTCGGATCGCCACGATCAACGTCAACGATGGCCAGCTCACCATGGTGCCCTACGTGGCCGATGACGTAGAGCCGGTGCAGGTGGCGATCGCCGATATCCAGGGTCAGCTCGAATTTACCAACGCTCTCGTTGAAGTCCCCGACGACCCCAACTCTCCCCTAGAGACCCAGCAGCTCAATCTGGCCCTAAGCGGCAACTCCCTGCAAGGGGGCAGTCTCAACCTGAAAGGGGCCGTGCTGCTACCGCCGCCCCAAGATGCTCCCAGTGCCAGCGCCGACGCTACAGAGGTACCCGGCCCCGGCCTGCGCGCCAACATCAACTTGCGCACCCAGGCGGCCAGAGCCACCGACATCATGCCGCTGGTCGATTCTTTTTTAGACAATCCGTTGCCGGTGCAGTTTCCCAGTGGCTTTGTCAGCGGCCAGGTCGATATCGAAAGTGGTCGTGGCGTGCCGACGACCATTGTGGGTACGGCACGGGTCACGGAGGGGTCTGTAATCACGCGCGGTCTGCCAGAACCGCTGCAAAATCTTCAGGGCGATGTGCGATTTAGAGGCCGAGAGATCGAGTTTGAGGGGGTAACTGCCAGCCTAGGCACCTTGACCGCAGAGGCAGGCGGCATCCTCAGTTTTGACGAGGGTTACGACCTGAGTGGGCAGGTGAATCCCTTTACGGTGGCCCAAATCTCTGAGCTGTTTGATGTGGCTATGCCGGTGTCTACGGTGGGCACGTTTTTAGCCAATGTCACCATGACCGGGCCGCTAAATCGGCCTGTGATCGCCAGCGACATTATCTCCCAGAGCACCATTGTGATCGACCAGGTGCCCTTCTCTGACCTGCGGGCCAGCACTACCCTCCGCGCCCCCAATCTAGCCATTGACAGCTTCCAGGCCAGTCCTCAAGACGGCGGGGCGATCGCAGGCAGTGGCCTATTTACCTTTGGGGAGCCAGGACAGCTCTCACTAACGATGACCGGCGATCGCCTGCCGGCTACCGCCATTGGCCGACGCTATGGCCTGCCCGACAACGTCGATCTCGGGCCGATGTTTGTCGATGCCGAAGTGGCTGGCCCCGTGGGCCAACTGGTGGGTAGTGCCCGCTGGCGCGCCCCCCTGGGCACCTACCCAGCCCAGGGCACCGTGCGGCTGGCCGACAATGCCCTGGGGTTTACCGATACCTTTGTGCAGGTGGCCGGGGGTACCGTAGTCGCCAATGGCAGCCTGGGGCTAGCCGATCGCCGTTGGCAGTCTACCCTCCGGGCGGTCGATCTACAGCTTGATCAACTCGGCGCGGGCATCGGCGGCAGCATCACCGGCGAGGCTGAGCTGGTCGGCACCCTAGGCGAGGCCGGTCTGCGCAGCATTCAGGGGCAGGGGACAGCCCAGGCAACAGCCGCCGGGGGCACCGTGCTCACCCAGGCCACCCTAACCGGGGGCCAGTGGAATGCCACCGTCCAGGGTCGCGATCTGCAAATGGCCGCCTTCGCCCCCGATCTCCAGGGCACCGCCGAGGGGAGCTTTCGGTTTACCGGCAGCACCGACAATCTCAGCCTGGCGGGGGCCACGGGGCAGGGGCAGTTGTTTTTGTCAGACGGGCTAGCCACCGCCGCCGCTCGGGCACCTCAGCTGGCTCAGGTGCGCCAGCCCCTCACCGCCAACCTGGCCTGGAATGGGCAGTCAATTTTAGTGCAGCAGGCCAGCACCGCTGGCCTGAATGCCAGCGGTGTGATCACGCCGCAGCTAAGCGGGCCGGGGGCACCGACGATCGCCAACCTCGATCTCAACCTCAATGCTGAGAGCTATAGCCTGGCCGCCCTGCCCGTCCCGGCGATCATCCCCCTGGGGGGCAACGCCTTCTTTCAAGGACGATTGCGAGGGCGACCGGGGGCTCTGGCCCTCAACGGTAACGCCTCGCTGGTGGGCTTGACCGCCGGCGATCTGGGCTTTGCGTCGCCCCTGAGCGGCCCAGTCGCCTTTACCCAGGGTGGCCCGCTATCCGTCGATCTGACCGGCGGCGGCGATCGCATCTTGGTGGCCACGGCCCAGGGCGATCGCAATTTAACCTTTGACGTTCGCAGCGGTGAGGCCCTGGCCCAGGGCTATACCCAGGGCGACGAGCTCTACGCCACGGTAGCCAACTTTCCCCTCAGCAATCTCAGACTGCCCCAGGCCGGCACCAACGGGCTGGGCACCATCGGTGGTCTAATTACCTCGGCAGAGGTGGTGGCCAACCTGCGCCAGCCCACCCTGCGCGCCACCTTCGATGTGCAAGACCCCAGCGTGGGTTACCTCAGCTTGCCCACCGAAACCACCGTCGCCGCCTTTGACCCCGACGCCCCAGAGCGGCCCTTAGAAGTGACTCGCTACGGTCGTCTGCGGGGCACGATCACCTATGCCAACGGCGTGATTGGCCTGGTAGGGGGCACCCTAGAGTCGGCGTCGGGGTTCAGCCGCTACCTGGCCAGCGGCACCTACACCCTGGGCGACACCCCCCAGATCAATGGTGAACTGGTGGTCGATAATGGCCAGATTCAAGATCTCTTGCAGACCTTCCTAATTTTTGAACAGGCCGATTTTCGGTTCAATCTGCTCCGTCCGCCCGAGTGGTTTCGCCCTGCTACCGAGGTCGATCTGGCGTCTTTAGCGGAGGTCAACCCGGTGGGCGATCGCAACGCCAGTCTGCTCGACCAGCTGCGCCGCCTAGCCGAAATTCAAGAGCTGCAAGATATTCTGGCGGCCCAGGCCGAAACCGCTCCGCTACCGCCCCTCGAAGACTTTGTGGGCAGCATTTCGGGTACCGTTACCGCCCGTGGGGCCATTCCCGACGATCTCAACGTCACCTTTGACCTGGCTGGGGCCAACTGGGTCTGGGGCAGTTCTAACGGCAGCAATGGGGCTACCTATCGCATTGACGAATTTATTGCCCAGGGCAGCTACCAAGACAACGTAGTGCGGCTAGAGCCGGTCAGCCTGCGATCGGACTTCTCTGGCTTCTCGGCCACCACCCAGCAGGGCGTTGCCCTGGCTACCCTCAATGGTGACTTTAGCCTTGACCCCAACGACGTTGAGGGCCGCACCCTGCGATTAGAAGTCAGTGATGTGCCGATTAATGCCGTCCGTCAGCCGCTGCGACTGCCCGACAACCTCGACGGCCTGATGAACCTGGGGGCCACCCTGACCGGGAACCTCGCCAATCCCCAGGTACGGGGACAGTTGGCGGTCAACGAAGCCACCATCAACGGCAATGCCCTCGACCTGGCTACCGCCAACTTTAGGTATCAAGATGCCCGACTGAACCTGATTAGCCGAATAGCCGTTGACGATCAGACTGACCAGCAAGCCACCGATCCGCTACGGCTGATCGCCAGTGTGCCCCTGCCGATGCCCGGCCTCAACCAGCAGCCCGAAGCCGATACGGTCAATGTGACGCTGCGCATGCGGGACGAGGGCTTTGCCCTGATTAACCTGCTCACCCAGGCGATCGCTTGGGAATCGGGCGAGGCAGCCCTTGATCTGGCGGTCCAGGGCCGCTGGCCGCTTAACCAGTCCATTCAAGAGGCCCTGACCACCCTCAACGTCACCGGCAGTGCCAACTTAGATGGCGTCACCATCAGTTCTCGGAGTTTGCCAGAGCCAATTACTAACCTGCGGGGCAACATTCAAGTTGTAGAAGGCCCCAGCACGGCCCGAGTCGGCTCTGTGTACAGTAGGGGCCTCATCCTCGATGTGCAAAATCTCGAAGGTGACTTTAGCAACGGTAAGGTCGTTGCCAATGGCAACCTCAAGCTGCTGCCCTCGGTTCAAGACCTGGCCCCAGGGCTGTTTGACAACGGCAGCATCGCTTTTTCTGGCGCAACCGCTAGCACCGCCGACAACCCCTTTCGGCTTACCCTCGACAACATTGCTCTCGACCTGCGCAACCCTGCCGGTACCTACCGAGGCCGAGTTGACGGCAACGTGGTAGTGGGTGGCAGCGTGTTTTTGCTGCCGCCGCTGGTCTATGGTGAGGTTGCACTCTCCGATGGGCTGCTGACCCTACCAGAAGCCAATGAAGGGGGCAATGCCCCAGCCAGCTTTGCCACCACTCGAGAACCCCGAATTTTTGACCCAATTCCGCCAGTCTTAGAAGACTTTCAGCTGGTGCTAGCCGACAATGTACGACTAGCCATTCCAGGCTTGGTCGATGTGCGGGCCGAGGGCACCCTAGATCTAGTCGGGGCCGCTCCCAACATTCGCCCCAATGGCCGCATCAATTTGCCCTCGGGCCGCATCAACCTGCTCACCACCGAGTTTCGCCTGACTGGCGACGAAAATTACGCCGAATTTAGTGACCTCGATGACACGATCGACCCCTACCTGGTAGCGACCCTCTCGGCGGCAGTGCCCGACAGTGCCGCCGCTGGCAATACGCTGGCTGCCGCATCCCCCTTCCCCCGCAACGAAATCAGCGTCTCTCGCATTGACCAGCTCGGGCTGACCCAGGCGGGCGTACAGACCGTGCGCATTCGTGCCAGCGTCGATGGTCGAGCCAGTCGCGTGGTCAATTTACAGGGGGTTGAGCTATCGAGTACCCCGCCGCGCTCAGACGGCGAAATTGTCGCCTTGATTAGCGGTGGATTTTTGACCGCTCTTGAGTCTACGCTGGGCAGTGTATCGGGCGGGGGCGATGGCTTTCAGGGGCTGCTGGCCTTTGCCGGGTCGGCCTTACTGAATAACCTACAAAACATCTTGGGTTCTGGCCTAGAGCGCACCGACCTGCGGCTGTTTTCGGCCTCACCGCCGGGGCAGCAGGGTGGGGTTGTCGATATCGGCGGCGAGATTGGGTTTAACTTTTCGCCCAATATTTCGGCGTCGGTGCAAAAGGTGTTCACCAATGTGACACCAGCGGTGTTTAGCGTGCGCTACCGCATTACCGATCAGATTACAATTCGGGGCACTACCAGCTACGAACAATTCAACGAAAACACCGGCGCAGTTTTAGAATTTCGGTTCTAGCCCATGAGCCCCAAGCCACGGCTCCGTATCCCCTGTAAGGTGAGTGCATAGGGTGACCCTTAACTCTTCTCCACCCCTCGACTTCGCAACTTTATGGATCCTAAGCTACCGCAGACCTCCCAAGTTACGCCTCCCACCCCAGCGCAGCCAGCATCCCCAGAGCCAACATCGCCCTGGGAACGCTGGCGATCGCTCTGGGTTGGACAATGGAGCAACCTGCGGGTGTTGGCGATCGCCCTAGCGATCGCTCTAACAGTGCGAGTGTTCATTGCTGAACCCCGCTATATTCCCTCTAACTCCATGGACCCGACCCTGCATATCGGCGATCGCCTGCTGGTCGAAAAAATCAGCTATCGCTGGCAACCACCCCACCGGGGCGATATCGTGGTCTTTGCGCCACCGCCTCAGCTCACCCGGCTAGGCTATGCCCCTCAGCAGGCCTTCATCAAGCGGGTGATCGGCGAACCGGGCCAGACGGTGCAAGTCTCCCAAGGTCAGGTCTTAGTCGATGGCATGCCCCTCCAAGAAGCCTACCTTTTAGAACCCCCCGCCTATACCCTAGAGCCGGTGACGGTGCCCCAGGGCCAAGTGTTTGTCATGGGCGACAACCGCAACGACAGCAACGACTCCCACGTTTGGGGCGGGTTGCCCCAGGGAAACATTATTGGCCGGGCGCGGCTGCGGTTTTGGCCCCTCGATCGCATCGGCCCCGTGAGCTAATACTATGGCTAGCTCTAGCCCCTGTCCCGCTGTGTGTCTACCTACTGCGCTCTACCACCCTCTATGGATTCTGCCGCTGTCCTGTTTCATCTCGCCTTTCCCGTCGCCGATATTGCGATCGCTAAAGCCTTTTATGTGGAAGGGCTAGGCTGCCAGCCAGGGCGCGAAACCGCTAACTCTCTCATCCTTAACTTGTATGGCCACCAGCTAGTAGCTCACACAACCCCCGACCTGGTGCCTCAAAAGGGCATTTACCCCCGCCATTTTGGCCTGGTGTTTATGGCCGAGGCCGATTGGGAGGCGCTGCTAGATCAAGCCAAGACAAAAAACCTTACCTTCTATCAAAACGAAAAGCGGCGGTTTACGGGCAGCACCTTAGAGCACCGCACGTTCTTTCTGCAAGACCCGTTCTACAACCTGCTGGAGTTTAAGTACTACTGCCATCCCACGGCCATCTTTGGCGAGATCGACCAGCAGCAAGTGGGAGATGCCGAGTAAAATGCCAGACGGGTTGATACCGAATCCGAGTTCCATACCCCCGCTTCCCAACAGGCCAACTCGTAGGGGCGAATGGCATGCGCCCTGCCGGAATCGGGGGTAACCAAGCAGGATTTGGTATGACACCCCCTTTTCAGCATAGAAGCGATCGCTTGTTAGACAGCCTCCAGCCGACTTTACGAGCCTGCTGAGCTTTAATTAAAAATTGCTTAATGCAAATTGCATTCCCTTCAGCCCCAGGGCGAGATTCTATGAGGCGGTCGCGAGTAGAGATGAAAAATTCATGACTTAGTCTCTTGGGGTGAAGTCAGTGGGTTAGCCAAGCTTTAGAATGGCTGCTAACTCATTTTTTATGACAGGGCAGGCCAAACGCCCCAGCACTTACTTTTCCCATCCTAAGTTAGAGATATTTTCTATGAAAACTGACGCAAACACCATTCTTGTGACCGGCGGGGCGGGGTATATTGGCAGCCATGCCGTCATGGCCCTCCAGCAGGCGGGCTATCAGGTAGTGATTTTAGACAACCTGGTCTACGGTCACCGCGATCTGGTCGAAACTGTACTCAAAGCCGAGTTGATTGAGGGCAGCACCTTAGATAAAGGTCTACTCAAAGATATTTTTAGCCGCTACAACATCAGCGCGGTAATGCACTTTTCGGCCTACGCCTACGTGGGCGAGTCGGTGAGCAACCCCGCTAAGTACTACGAAAATAATGTGGTCGGCACCCTATCGCTGCTCGATGCCATGGTAGAGGCGGGCATCAAAAATTTCGTGTTTTCTTCGACCTGCGCCACCTACGGCGTTCCTGAGGAAATGCCGATTACCGAGACCCATCCTCAAAACCCGATCAATCCCTACGGGGCCACCAAACTCATGGTGGAACGCATCTTGACCGATTACGACAAAGCCTACGATTTTAGATCGGTGCGCTTTCGCTACTTCAACGCCGCCGGTGCCCACCCCAGTGGCCTGCTGGGCGAAGACCACAACCCAGAAACCCACCTAATTCCGTTAGTGCTGCAAACAGCCCTGGGCAAACGGGAGTCGATCAGCGTCTTTGGTACCGACTACCCCACTCCCGACGGCACCTGCGTGCGCGACTACATTCACGTCTGCGACCTGGCCGATGCCCACATTTTGGGCCTGGAATACCTGCTCAAGGGAGGCGAGAGCAACGTCTTCAACCTGGGTAACGGCAACGGCTTTTCGGTGCGGGAAGTGATTGATGCGGCGGTACGGGTGACCGGCAAGAGTATCCCGGTGGTCGAAGTCGATCGCCGCCCCGGCGATCCGCCTGCGCTGGTGGGAGGCAGCGATCGCGCCCGCAGCATTCTGGGTTGGAACCCCCAGTATGCCGATATCGACACCATCTTGACCCATGCCTGGGCCTGGCATCAAAAGCGCCACAGCTAACCCAAGCAACCGTCGCCCAGTAGCACATTCGACCGAGGTGTGGCCGGACATCGGTCTACTGCAACATCGTTCGTAGGGGCAACCAGCCGTTTGCCCCTACGAAAAGTCATGCTTCAAGTCAGCAACACCGGTAAAGATTGTATCAAGCCTTCTAGCCAGTCCTCGGCGGCGGCAGACAATCCGCTAGACTCAGCGCGAGGAAGCCTTGCTGCCCAATCCAAATTCCATCCCCCCCGATTCCCAACCGGAGCTTGCGTAGGGGCAAACGGTTGTTTGCTCAGCCCAACCGGGGGTTAGCCAAGTAGGCTTTCGGATGACTGCCAATGAGGACTAAATGATCATGAGGATTGAGTCATGCTGCCAATACTCCGGAAGATCCAAAATTCGCGATCGATCAAACGATACGTGGGTCTGATTGGGTTAGTGGGCAGCATGGCAGCGCTAGTGGTTAGTTGCCATCACCCTCAGTCACCATTTTTTGGATCTAACCGAGTGCCAGTCGCCAATGCCAGCCTGAGCACCAATGTAGTGGATCCTAATCAGTCCTGGGATTTTACCCCCGAGCCCGATACCTTCAGTGATGAGGCTCTGTTAGATCTCCGCTACCTCAATGAAGCCGTAGCGGGAGAAACGGGATTTATCCATCAGTCCGCCGATGGTCAAGATTTGGTTGCCGGCGATGGTGCCCCCATGCGGTTCTGGCCCGTCAACAGCTTCATTTGGCAGCAGAAGCCAGCCGCCATAGCCGAACAAGCCCGATTCTTAGCCAAGCGGGGCGTTAACCTGGTGCGCTGGCATGGACAAGTTCCTTCAACAGCAGATCAAGCCCCACTGAACGCCATCGATGAAACTGCTCGCGAGCAGTTGTGGCAATTGGTGGCCGCCATGAAGCAGGAAGGCATCTATACTGCTATTTCCCCCTATTTCGCCGCTGTTTTGGCTTTGCAACCCCATTGGCCTGTGCCTCGCGACAGCGACAACATGATGGGGCTATTGTTTTTTGATACCACCCTGCAAGCCGCCTACCGGGACTGGTGGCGTGCGCTTTTAGAACCCGTTAACCCCTACACAGGATTAGCCCTGAAGGATGACCCCGCCGTAGCGTTGATCCAGCTTCAGAATGAAGACTCTCTCCTCTTTTGGACGTTGCAGGGGTTGCAGGGGGATGATTTAAAGATACTCACCGACCAGTACAACAATTGGCTCAAGGAAAAATACGGGTCCCTCGATCAAGCATTGAGGGCTTGGCAAAACGTCAGCTTTGAGGGAGATGATCTGGCCCAGGGGCAACTTGCCCTGGGTCCTATCTGGATGCTGACTCAGCCTGTAGAAGATCCAAGTAAGGCTCAACGGCTGGCTGACCAGACCGAATTTCTTACCCTCACCATGACTCGCTTCAATGCAGATATGGTGCGCTTTCTGCGGGAGGAGTTGGGGGTTAAATCTTTAATCAATGCCAATAACTGGAAAACCGCAGATCCGGCCCGCCTCAATGATGCCGAGCGCTATTCCTATACCCCTGCCGAGGTAATCGCGGTTAACCGTTACTACAACGGTGTCCACACGGGTGAACATAGTGGTTGGGCGATTGTCAACGGCGATCGCTTTACCGATCCCTCCGTACTCTTCCATCCCGATCAGCTACCCACTAACCTGAAGCAGGTAAAAGGACACCCGATGTTGATTACGGAAAGCTCCTGGGTTCCCCCCTTGAGTTACCAGTCGGAGGGACCTTTCTTAGTTAGCCTCTTTCAGTCACTGACTGGCATAGACGGATTTTTCTGGTTTGGTATGGATATGCCCCAGTGGAAACCTCCGGCATCGGCTAACGGTTACCTACCTGCTTTGGGTAAGTGGATTGCCGATACGCCAGAATTGTTAGGCAATTTTCCAGCGGCGGCCCTGATGTATCGCCAGGGCTACATTAAAACCGGCGAGCCGGTTATCCAAGAGCACCGCAGTCTGGAGGCTCTCTGGCAGCGGCAGTTGCCCATAATTGCCGAGTCTGCAACCTTTGACCCCAATCGCGATCGGGGTCAAAGGTTGGCTGCCGGCGAGAATGAGGTAGCGGTGAACCCCCTGGCCTTTTTGGTAGGACCAGTGCAAGTCACCTATAGTGACAATCCAGCCCCCAATCAAAGCGTGGATTTAGCTCCCTATATTGATGAAACCGCCAAAACTGTCACCTCAATTACCCAGGAAATCACCTGGGATTACGGTCGAGGGCTATGCTGGTTAAACAGTCCTAAAGCCCAGGGAGTGACTGGTTTTTTACAGGCCGCCGGTCCCCTAGAGTTAACAGATATAGCCGTGAGTTCAGGCAATCACTACGCAACCGTCCTAGCGGTAAGTATGGATGACCAGCCCCTAGATCGCTCCAGGCAGATTTTGCTGCAGGTGGGTACTACAGCCCGACCCACTGGTTGGAGCCAAACACCAGTGCAATGGCAAGAGGATGATGGCACGACCCACAGGGGATATGAAGTCACGGACTACGGCAAAGCCCCCTGGCAGATTTCCAATGCCGATGTTAACCTGACCTTGCGCAACCCAGCTATCACCGAGGCCCAGGTGCTAGACATGAATGGGATGAGCCAAGGTTTAGCCACCCTACAGCGTCATCCAGAGGGGGTGACTATAGCGATGCCTACCCAGGCTAAATACGTCATGCTTAAGGCCTCAGAGCCTTAGCCTGGGTTATCCACAACCAGTAAGCTGTAGCCAGTTTGGTTAAGACATTTTCCCTAAAAACGTTCGAACGTTTCTAAGGTTTCTGGATGTCCTAACCCAGGTGACTATGGCTATAATACCGGATCCGATTTCCCATCGGCCAACCTGTAGCACCGCAGTGCGCCCTGCTGAATCAGGGGTAGCCACAACCAGAAAAGCTCGCCACAGTTGTGGCGAGCTTTTGAATCGTGAATGTAGGTTGTTCAGGCTTAGAGAGAGTTTGCCCCAGCCACTACCTCTAAAATTTCTTGGGTAATGGCAGCCTGACGAGCTTTGTTGTAGGTCAGGTTGAGGGTTTTGGCCAATTCTTTGGCGTTGTCGCTGGCGTTATTCATCGCGGTCATTCGAGCGGCTAGCTCACTGGCCGCCGACTCTTGCAGCGCCCGCAAGATCTGGTTGTTCAAATACAGAGGCAGCAGCGCCTCTAGAATTTGTACCGGGTCTTGCTCAAAGAGCATATCTTGGGGAAACTCCGTCGGAGTTGGCCCCGCGACCTTCTCGCGCTCGACCTGGAAGACGCCACCTCGGGTCGTGAGCCGGAAGATCTCGTCATCGGCCACCTCTAACCCTTGAGGGTCTAGGGGCAGTAGGGTTTGAATTACCGGACGAGAGCTGACCAGCGACACAAAGCGGGTATAGATCAGCTCAACCCGATCGACTTCATCGGACAAGAACAGCGACAGCAGTTCGTCGGCGATGGTGGAAGCCTCATCGGCGGTAGGGATTTGCTCCATACCAATGAAACTGGCTTCGATCGGTTGCTCACGGCGCTTGAAGTACTGGCTGGCCTTGCGACCGACCAGAATGAAGCGGTAGTTTAACCCTTCTGCCGCTAGCTCTTGGGCACGAATCTCAGCTTTGCGGATCACGTTGTTGTTATAACCGCCGCAGAGGCCGCGATCGCCAGAGATAACCAGCAGGGCTACAGTCTTCACCTCACGCTGCTTCAGCAGCGGCAGATCAGCCTCCTCAAACCTGAGGCGGCTTTGCAAGCCGTAGAGCACCTGGGCGAGGCGATCGGCAAAGGGACGGGTGGCAATCACCTGCTCCTGGGCACGACGCACCTTGGCAGCAGCCACCAGACGCATAGCTTCGGTGATCTTGCGAGTGTTCTTTACAGATTTAATGCGGTCTCGAATCGCTTTTAGGTTAGGCATAGTGAACCCCTAAGGGATAGTCAGGCGGCCAGGGCGCAGTACCGCCCTGGCCAGAACAAGGGCCATAGGGGCCTAGACTGCCGCCATGAAGGCTTGCTTAGCTTCAGCAATGCTTTCCTTGAGGATAGCTTCGCTTTCGTTGCCAAGCTTCTTCTCGCTGCGAATCAGTTCCGCAAACTTGGGTTTGTTGTTGCGGATGTAGTCGCGCAGAGACTTAGCAAAAGCTGTCACCTGCTCCACCGGCACCTCATCCATGTAGCCATTGATGCCAGCATAGATAACCGCCACCTGCTCTTCTACCGGCAGGGGAGAGTACTGGGGCTGCTTCAGCAGTTCGCGCAAACGCTGACCGCGCGCCAGCTGCTTTTGGGTAGCGGCGTCTAGGTCAGAGGCAAACTGAGAGAAAGCCTGGAGTTCGTCGAACTGGGCCAGCTCTAGCTTCACCTTACCAGCCACCTGCTTCATCGCCTTGATCTGAGCCGCAGAGCCAACTCGAGACACCGAAATACCGGCGTTGATCGCAGGGCGTAGACCCGAGTTAAACAGGTCAGAGGACAGGAAGATCTGACCGTCGGTGATGGAAATTACGTTAGTGGGGATGTAGGCCGAGACGTCACCCGCCTGGGTTTCAATTACGGGCAGGGCGGTCATGCTACCTTCGCCCAGTTCGGGGCTGAGCTTAGCGGCCCGCTCTAGTAGACGAGAGTGCAGGTAGAATACGTCGCCAGGGTAGGCTTCACGACCGGGGGGACGACGCAGCAGCAGCGACATTTGACGATAGGCCTGGGCCTGCTTGGTCAAGTCATCATAGATGATCAGGGTCGCTTTGCCCTTGTACATGAAGTACTCAGCTAGGCTAGCACCGGTATAGGGGGCCAGGTACTGAAGGGGAGCGGGGTCGTTGGCACTGGCGTTGACCACAATGGTGTACTCCAGGGCACCGCGATCGCGCAGCACATCGACGATCTGGGCCACCGAAGAGGCTTTTTGACCAATCGCCACATAGACACACACCACATCCTCAGACTTTTGGTTGAGAATGGTGTCGATCGCGATCGCCGTCTTACCCGTCTGACGGTCACCAATAATGAGTTCCCGCTGGCCGCGACCGATGGGAATCATGGCGTCAATGGCCGTGATGCCGGTCTGCATCGGCTCATACACCGACTTCCGGGCAATGATACCGGGGGCAGGAGATTCAATCAGGCGGGTTTCGGTAGTTTCTACATCGCCCTTGCCATCAATGGGGCGACCCAGCGCATCGACCACACGGCCCAGCATCGCCTCGCCCACGGGCACCGACGCAATCTTGCCAGTGGCGGTAACGGAACTGCCCTCTTTGATGTTGATGCCGTCGCCCATCAACACCGCACCCACGTTGTCTTCTTCCAGGTTGAGGGCGATGCCGACGGTGCCGTCTTCGAACTCAAGCAGTTCGCCAGACATGGCAGTTTCGAGGCCGTAGATACGGGCGATACCGTCACCCACTTGCAGCACCGTACCCACGTTGGAGACCTTCACCTCCTGGTTGTACTGCTCAATCTGCTGCTTAATAATGCTGCTAATTTCGTCAGGTCTGATACTAACCATAGGACTCGCTCTGGATAAACCTACATAAACACGAAACGTCAGAGGAACCGCCCCACCGAAGGGCAAGTTCGAGCTCAGGCAAAACTTCCTAGGCGGTAGTCGCTAGCTGCATACCAATGCGGCGCAGCTGCCCTCGCAGGCTGGCGTCAATCACCTTAGAGCCAACCTTGATCACCAACCCACCCAGCAGAGAGGGGTCTACCTGTACCGACAGTTCTACGCTGTTGGCACTGGTCATGGCCTGGACGCGATCGCAAATAGCCTGCCGCTGCTCATCGGATAGCTCAACGGCGGTAGTGACATCAGCCAAAACCGTCTGCTTCAGTTCCCGCAATAGGGCTTGGTATTGCCGAAGCACAGGCTGCAAAAATGCCACTCGCCCACGGTCAACCAGCAAGAGCAAAAAACTCAGCAAAAAGTCACTCACCTTGCCCTCGGCGATCTGCCGCAGCACACCCTTCTTAGCATCGGAAGACACCAGCGGATTGGCCAAAAACCCGGTTAGCTCCTCAGAACTGGCCAAGACCTCTAGCAAGTCACCAACTTCAGCACCCACCTGGTCAATAGCCTGGTTATCTTCGGCAACCGACATCAGGGCCTTGGCGTAGGGGCCGGCAATTTCAGAACTCAGTGTTGTGTCGTTCATGGCTACTCTCCTTTGAGCAGGGCAATACTGGAGTCAACCAGACGCCGCTGCAAGTCGTCGTTCAACTGGCCGGGTAGCGCGGCTTCACTGCGCTCAATCGCCAAAGCCGCGATGCGCTGGCGCAGCTCTCTCATGACCCGAGCCTCCTGGGAGGTGAGATCTTGAGCAGCCGTAGCCCGCATGCGCTCGACATCTGTCTTCGACTGAGCCAAGATCGCTTCGCGAGCTCGCTCTGCCGTGGTATGAGCCTCGGCCAAAATCTTTTTGGCTTCTTCCTGGGCCTGGGCCAGTTTTTGCTGTTGCTCTGCCAAAGCAGCGGCGGCCGTTTGCTTGCGCTGCTCAGCTTCAGTGATTGCGGTCTTAATGGCCGACTGACGCGTTGACAGGGTTTTCCCTAAAAACTTGCCGCCAAAGTAGTACAGCACGCCAATAATAATGACCAAATTAATCAGGTTGGTTTCTAGGATGTTGAAATCCACACCAAAACCACCTGTTTCCGCCGCTAGTAACCAACCAATAGTCATATCCCTACTTTCCGTCAACGACGCGGGTAACTTTAGGCGGCCTCAACCACCCATCCATCACCAATAGCCTAGGCCGCTAAAGAGCCCAGCAGCTTGTCAAGAATTTGTTGACTCAGACCGTCCACCTGTTGCTCAAGGGTGGCCATGGCCTGACGCTTCTGCTCATCCAGCTCCCGCTGCACCTGCTCGCGCTGGGCTTGGGCCTCCTGCTGAGCCGCAGTCACGGTTTGAGCCGCAATCTTCTGCGCTTCTTCCTGAGCTTCGGCAATGACCGCTTGGGCCTGGCGACGGGTCTCAGCTAGCTCTTGCTGATACTGATTAGCAATTTGCTCAGCCTTGGCCAGACGTTCTGCAGCATCAACTTGATTAGAACTAATGTAGCCGTCACGCTCGTCTAGTACTTTGCCCAGGGGCTTATAAAATAGAGCATTGAGTGCCACTGCCAGCAGCACAAACTGCACAGCCATCAACGGCAAAGTGGCATCTAGGTCAAACAGACCTCCGCCCTCTTCAACAGTTTCAGCGGCTTCAACCGCCAGTAACCAAACAAAATTCATCATTGTGGGTATGCCCTTTAACTCGGCCCAGGGCCAGCACTACAAGGTGAAGTCGATAGGCAGGGAAAGGTACTAGCCCTTTCCCTAACCCAGCGATAGTCGATCTACGCGAAGGGGTTGGCGAATAGCAGCACCAGGGCCACCACCAGACCGTAGATGGTCAGTGCTTCCATGAAAGCCAAGCTCAACAGCAGGGTGCCGCGAATTTTGCCTTCAGCTTCGGGCTGGCGGGCGATGCCTTCTACCGCTTGACCAGCTGCATTACCTTGACCAATACCAGGGCCAATAGCTGCCAGACCAACGGCCAGAGCGGCTGCAATTACGGAAGCGGCTGCAATAGTAGAATCCATGTCTTTACCTCGATTTGGACAATCAACAACTCGTTAACCAGGTCATAGACAACGCGCGATCGGCGTTTCTTATGGGTGCGGCCCTAAGACCACGTCGGCTGGCAGCACCTGCCCCACCAGCCAATACAAACTGAACGACCCCCAAAAGGGAATTACTGGGGGTCATCCATGCTCTTCACCACCATGCCCCTCGATGGCCTCACCAATGTAAGCCGCTGCTAGGGTTGCAAAGATCAGCGCCTGGATAGCACTGGTAAACAAACCCAAGACCATTACTGGGAGCGGCACGAAGAGAGGCACCAGCAAGACCAGTACAGCGACCACCAGCTCATCGGCAAGGATGTTTCCAAACAGACGGAAACTGAGGGAGAGGGGCTTGGTGAAATCTTCCAAAATGTTGATGGGTAGCAAGATCGGAGTGGGTTCGATGTATTTAGCAAAGTATCCCAAACCGCGATTGCTAAAGCCAGCGTAGAAGTAGGCTAAGGACGTCAGCAACGCCAGCGCTACGGTGGTATTGATGTCATTGGTAGGAGCCGCCAACTCACCGGAAGGTAGGTGAATTAGCTTCCACGGAATCAGTGCCCCGGACCAGTTGGAGACAAAGATAAAGAGGAACAAGGTGCCCACAAAAGGAACCCAGGGTCGGTACTCTTTTTCACCAATCTGGTTTTTAGCCAGGTCGCGAATGAACTCCAGAGCGTATTCCATAAAGTTCTGGAGACCAGAAGGTATGCGCTGGATGTTGCGAGTGGCCAAAAAAGACACCAGCAGCAGCGCGCCAATGACGAACCAGGAGGTGATAAACACCTGGCCATGGAGTTTTAGTCCACCAATCTGCCAGTACAGATGCTCGCCAACCTCTAGCTTTGCCAGGACTAAGGGATGAATCATTAACATAGTGAGCGCCATCTCTTAAATCGACTTATCCTCAAGACCTGCCAGAAAAAAGCATGCTATGCTTGGGAACCACCGATCTAGGGTGAACCAGGCGACTGGGACGACCCTAGGGGTGAATCTGGAAGCACGGCAGTCCAGAGGGTGTATGCAATCAACGCCCCCTTATAGGTCAAAAACCCTAGAAAAACGGGAACGACCTGAAGCTGCTGCCACTGAGTAGCCACTAAAACCAAACCGACCACAAGGGCCAATCGGCCACTGCCTAGCCTTGAGCTTCCACGCCCAATGTTGGCCACGCTTTTTGCCAACATCCTCAAGTAAACCACACCGCCGCACGCTCCTATTAAATAATTCAGAGCAATTGGCAGGGAGTAGGCTAACCAAGCGCTCACAAAAATGACGCCGGTAAAAGCCAGGGTAGTCAGCAGCAGATTTTGCTGCAGCTGATAATACTCTTCCATCGCATTGGCCGAAGCCGGAGGGAGGCTTTGACCTTCCGGTTGACCGGGGTCTACCTCTGCTTCAACCTGAGTGATGGGGTCGGTGTGTTCGGGGGGCAATGGGGCCACAAAAGCGCCTAATCCTTAGCCGTTAAGGGGTTTGGCCCGCACATGCAGGCCGTAGGTGATCATATCACGGCAATAATACTTAATAGACGCTCCCCAAAAGATAAATCCGTTATCTTCGATCAAACTTTATGGATTCTGCTGTGGCGATCGCAACAGGATCAGCTGACGCTGGTGCATTTGGCGTACGTCTTGAAGGGTGAATCCCCCAAGGGAAATTAGATCGGCGACGGTGGCGGTGGGCTGATTGGCGTTAGAGCTGGCAGGACGGTCGCCCTCAGAAATCGGTGCTTGAGCATCACAGGCCTGCAAAAACTCAAATTCTTTGGGCTCTAGGGAAATAATCTGATAGTTGTGGTCAAAAATGCTCTGGCTGGGCCAGCCCTCCATGCAGGGGTTGCGCATGGGCAGGGCCGCCAGCAGGGTGGCATCGTCCTCCCAGGTAAATCGGGGATAGGGGGGGCGGGCCAGAAACCATTCGAAGTGGGTGATTTCTGGATCGAGCAGCTCGACTAGGCGGTAGCGATCTTTTTCTGAGAGCTGCTGGGCGCGCGTTAGCAGATCAGGGTCGGCCTCTAGCAAGCGATCGAGCTGCCACACCTGGGGGTTGGAGAAGCCAACGAACTCCAGACCCGATGCATCAATCAGGTCAAATAAACTATCGAGGGTGTAGTCGATTTCCTGGGGGTGGACGTACATGTCAGCGAAGCATTCGTCGCGGTGGTTTTCCATGGCCCAGCGATCGCGCTCTCGCTGCTTCAGTCGGTTGCCCTCGGGCAGACTGGCAAAAATCTGTCGGCCCACCTGTACCCCGTCGCGGTAGTCACCCCGCTGGCTGCCCTGGACAAGGGCGATCGCCCGCTGCATCAGAGAGATTTCCCACCGACCAATAGCGGCGTAGACAAATAGATGGATAAAGCCACCCGGAGCCAGCTTAGTCGCCAAGGCCTGGAGCCCTTTTAACGGGTCGGGCATATGGTGAATCACGCCGACGCAATTGATCCAGTCGAACTCACCCTCAATTTGGTCGACATCATAGATACTGAGCTGGCGAAACTGCACGTTGGTCGCCCCAGAGCGGCGGCAGCGCTCGGTAGCGGTGGCGATCGCCCGTTCACTCAGATCGATCCCCAGCACCTCAGCCTCTGGGTTCAGGTGACTGATATATTCAGTGCTCACCCCAGTGCCGCAGCCCGCATCTAGCACGCGCACAGGTCCTGGCGCAGGGGCGGCCCCGGTACAAAAACTGTGCACCGTCGGCCAGTACCAGCGCCAGTTATAGCCCGGCGGCGCTTCATCTAAGAGGGGTTCGGGCGGAAACGGATAGGTGTTGTAAAGGCTGGCCACTGCATCGCTGACCGCCTGGGTGTTGATCGAGTCGTCCATAAAAGATATTGGCGAATGGATTGGCAATGAGATGAACTAACAAGAGTTGAGGAATCAAGCGGAGCAGCAAAGCATCGCCCAGTCATCAGAGTTAGAGAACCTTCGCCCTCGGCCTCAGCCAAAGCCAGCGTTACAGTCAGCCGCCGGATGAATTCCTGACCAGAAGCGACTTTGAGCGGTTGAGCCCCTCAGCTTTATCACGAAACGTTACAAAACTTATCCGCCTTCTCAGGGGTGTAGTGACCATCCTCTATGATGACCACAGGCATTTGCCAGGCCGGATGTTACACAGTTTTTAATAATCTGTGTTGCTGTCCTGAAACGGTTTAATCTGATTCCAGGTCAGCGAACAGCCCGCCATCCATAGATACCGCATTCGGTGCCCTGCTTGAATGCGTGGCCGGTGAGGTTAACAACGCTTTACCTTCAAACGGGTTCAGTGATTTTGCTCTGGTTCAGGGAGAGTTCCTGGGCATTGCAGAGTCTCACGCCCTCAAAACCGATTGAATAGATTCTTTTTTGATGCCGTCATTGTCCGCATAGGGAGCCTTTGAAAACGCATGAGTGTTAAAGCAAGTGGTGGAAGTGCACCGGCGCGGCCCCAGCTCTACCAAACTCTGCCGGTGGCCACGATTTCCCAGGCCGAGCAGCAAGACCGCTACATGGGCCGGGGTGAGCTAGATGAGCTATCGGGCTTTTTTAGTTCTGGTCTTAAGCGGGTACAGATTGCCGAGGTCTTGACCCGTTACTCCGAATTGATTGTCTCCCAGGCGGCCAACCGCATCTTTACCGGGGGGTCTCCCTTGGCCTACCTGGAGCGAGTCGAGAGCGAATCGCCGGTTGAAAAAACCCGAGCTGGCACCGTCTTAGATGAAACCGAGGCTTCCCGGCTGGGCACCTCAACCTTCATTGAGAGTGGTGGCGGTGGCCTGTTCCAAAACCTATTTAGCTCTACGCCGTCTGGGCCGGTTCCTCCTGGGTTCCGCCCCATCAGCGTGTCGCGCTATGGTCCTAGCAACATGACCAAGTCGCTGCGCGACATGAGCTGGTTCCTGCGCTACGTGACCTACGCGATTGTGGCGGGCGACCCCAACATCATCTCGGTCAACGTGCGTGGTCTGCGCGAAATCATCGAAAATGCCTGCTCTTCAGCGGCGACCATCGTGGCCATTCAAACCATGAAGGCAGCGTCCCTGCGCTACGTGACTAACGATGCTGAAGCGCGGGATTTGGTGGCCCAGTACTTTGACGTTCTGCTGAGCGAATTCAAGGCTCCAACCCCCTCTGACAAGGTGCGGCAGCGGTCTTCTAACGACCTGCAGGGCCTACAGCTGCCCCAAATCTACTTCAACGCTGCCGAGCGTCGGCCCAAGTATGCGATGAAGCCGGGCCTGTCGGCGGTAGAGAAAAACGATGTGGTGAAAGCGGCCTACCGTCAGATCTTTGAGCGCGACATCACCCGGGCCTACTCCCTCTCGGTCTCCGACCTGGAATCGAAGGTGAAGAACAGCGAAATCTCCATGAAGGAGTTTGTGCGTCGCCTGGCCAAATCGCCCCTATACCGCAAGAATTTCTTTGACCCCTACATCAACAGCCGTGCCTTGGAACTGGCCTTCCGCCACATCCTAGGTCGTGCGCCCAGTTCTCGCGAAGAGGTGCGCCACTACTTCTCCATCGTCTCTAACGGTGGTCTGGCAGCTCTAATTGATGCCTTGGTGGACTCAAAGGAATACGCCGACTACTTTGGCGAAGAGACCGTACCCTACCTGCGCGGCCTGGGCCAAGAAGCCCAAGAGTGCCGCAACTGGGGTCCTCAGTTTGAGCTGTTTAACTACAGCGCGCCCTTCCGCAAAAAGCCGCAATTCATCACCCTGTTTGCGGCCTACGAGCAGCCTCTGCCCGACCAGCACCCCTACGGTTCTGGCAACGACCCGCTGGAAATTCAGTTTGGGGCGATTTTCCCCAAGGAAACCCGCAACGTCAGCGCTACGCCGGCCTTCTTTAACAAAGATACCCGCCGTATTCTGATTCACCGGGGTCCTGGTATTAACAACCAACTGAGCAACCCCGCCGCCCGACCTGAGAATCCAGGTTCGCTAGGGGCCAAGGTGTTCAAGCTGGATCAAATTCCCAGAACGGGCAATACCCAGAACAGCGTTCGTTACTCCGAAAGCTCGACTCAAACGATCATTAGCGCAGCTTACCGTCAGGTGTTTGGCCGCGAGGTGTACTCGGGTCAGCGCTCCAAAGTCGCTGAGATCAAGCTAGAAAACGGCGAGATTACCCTGAAGGAGTTCATTCGGGCGATCGCCAAGTCCGAGTCTTTCCGCAAAACCTACTGGTCATCGCTGTACGTGATGAAGGCGGTGGAATACATTCACCGTCGCCTGTTGGGTCGCCCCACCTACGGGCGCAAGGAAACCAACGCCTACTTTGACATCTGCGCGAAGAAAGGCTTCTACGCCCTAGTCGATTCGATTATCGACAGCCAGGAATACGCCGAAGCCTTTGGCGAAGATACGGTTCCCTACGAGCGCTACCTAACGCCGAAGGGGCTGTCTCTACGCAGCATGCGGGCGGGCAGTCTGGCCGAGAAAGGCATGGTGCCTGTGGCCGACACCACCGTACCTCGCTTTGTAGAACTGGGTGCCGTTACTGAAGATCGGGCAATTCCCGAAGTGCAGCGGCGCTTGAACCAGGGGGTTAATCGCCAGCGTCAGCAGACCAAGGTGTTTAAGCTCACCTCTCTAGCCGACAAGCCCAACCTCAAGCTGGTGACGGCCGCCGCCTACCGGCAAATCTTCGAGCGCGATATTGCTCCTTATATTGTCAAGAGCGAGTTCACGGCGCTAGAAAGCAAGCTGGGTAACGGCGAAATTAACCTGAAGGAGTTTATTGAAGGTCTGGGTACCTCGACTCTTTATATCAAAGAGTTCTACGCCCCCTACCCCAACACCCAGGTGATCGAGTTCGGTACCAAGCACTTCCTAGGACGTGCCCCCTTAGATCAGGCGGAAATTCGCAAGTACAACCAGGTGTTGGCCAGCGAAGGAATTCGCGGGTTTATTCAGTCGATGCTGAACACCCCTGAGTATGCCGACAGCTTTGGGGAAGATACGGTGCCCTATCGCCGCTATCCCACCCTGCCGGCGGCCAACTTCCCCAACACGGAGAAGCTTTACAACCGCTTGACCAAGCAGAATCGCGATTTAATCGTGCCTAGCTTTGTCAGCGCCAAAGCCACGACGAATGTAGCCGACTTGCCGCTGATGGCGGATGCCGTAGCTACCCAGGCTGCAACTACAGCAGCCCTCGCCGCTACCGTAGGACGGTCTTCAGTTGAGGCGGAGGTGTTGTCAGTGGCGGTGCCAAGCACCCGCTTTTACCGCCGGTCACCCGGTGCCAGCCCTGAACAGATCGATCAGGTGCTCACTGCGGTCTACCGCCAGGTAATGGTGCTGCCTGAAGGGGATATTTTGCCTGAATGGCGATTAGCGGAGGCAGAAGCTTTGGTGAAGAGCGATCGCATTACCCTGCGTGAGTTCATTCGCCAGCTGGTGCAGTCCCCGGCTTACCAGGAGCGGTTCGTCGCCGCTTATCCAACCCCTAAGCTGGTCGCCATCATGGCTCGTCAGCTGCTGGGGCGAAACCTGGAGGCAGACTTGGCTGACTACCAAGCGATCGCGACCAAGAGCGGTAGCATGGCCGTTGCCGAAGCTATGCTCAGCTCTGCCGAGTACCTACGCTACTTCGGTGAGCAGGGCGTTCCTTACCGTCGCGCCTAAGCTGTGACCAGCGAACAGAGGTAGCAACACTACCTCTGTTCGCTGTGATTAATAGCATCAAGCGCAGTCGGTAGTTCTGGCTAAACATTGGCCTAAAAATTTCGCCAGCTAAATTAGGTAACGAAGTATGAAGCCCAGGCTCTAAATTGAGCTAGGGCCATAGTTTTTGTGGGATAGGGCTGTGTGTACGCGGCCCCAAAATCGCGTTCCCATCGGCCTTCGGGAAACCTGAGGAAAACTATTACAAAATATTTCGCGACTTTGAAGAAGGCTGACGCAATACCGGACAATTAATCGGGAAGGTTGCCAGGTCTGAGGTTCTACATAGAGTTAGCTCTGGCCCTAAACCCTTAAATGCCAGTTTCAATTCATCTGGTCATATTTTTCGGAGGAATCCATCAATGAGTATTGTCACGAAGTCAATCGTGAATGCCGATGCTGAGGCTCGTTACCTTAGCCCCGGTGAGCTAGATCGCATCAAGGGCTTTGTCACCTCTGGTGAGCGCCGTCTGCGCATTGCTCAGGTGTTGACCGAATCCCGTGAGCGCATCGTCAAGGAAGCTGGCAACCAGCTCTTCCAAAAGCGCCCTGACATCGTTTCTCCCGGTGGCAATGCCTACGGCGAAGAAATGACCGCTACCTGCCTGCGTGACATGGACTACTACCTGCGCCTAATCACCTACGGTGTGGTTGCTGGTGATGTGACCCCCATCGAAGAAATTGGTCTGGTGGGTGTGCGCGAAATGTACAACTCCCTGGGCACCCCCATCCCCGCTGTGGCTGAGTCTGTGCGCTCCATGAAGGCTGTGGCTACCTCGCTGCTGTCCAGCGATGACGCCTCCGAAGCCGCATCCTACTTCGACTATGTTGTCGGCGCTATGCAGTAGTCGCGATCGCGCTACTTCGTCGATTCGTTGTTGAGATTACGTCAGTTCTAAGGAAGCTTCACCAATGCAAGACGCAATTACTTCTGTTATCAATTCCTCCGACGTGCAGGGCAAGTACCTGGACGGGTCTGCTCTAGACAAGCTCAAAGCCTACTTCCAAACCGGTGAGCTGCGCGTTCGTGCCGCTAGCACCATCAGCGCCAACGCCGCTGAAATCGTCAAGGAAGCCGTGGCTAAGTCCCTGCTGTACTCTGACATCACCCGTCCCGGTGGCAACATGTACACCACCCGTCGCTATGCGGCCTGCATCCGCGACCTCGACTACTACCTGCGCTACGCCACCTACGCCATGCTGGCTGGGGATCCCTCCATCCTGGATGAGCGCGTGCTCAACGGCCTCAAGGAAACCTACAACTCCCTGGGTGTACCCATCGGCGCTACCGTTAACTCCATCCAAGCCATGAAAGAAGTGACCGCCAGCCTGGTGGGCGCTGACGCTGGTAAGGAAATGGGCGTTTACTTTGACTACATCTGCTCTGGCTTGAGCTAGTCCAGGCTCATCCATTGCGCTTTGGCCATTGGCCAGAGCTGACCTAGGCCAGAGTCAGGGGCGAGTGTTGAAGACACTGGGTTGTGCTTTACTGTCTTCCTGCTGTCTAAGCATTGGCTTTCGACTCTGGCTTTTAAGTCTTTGCACCAAGTCCAGCTCGGAATCTGTGGTTTTCCTAGCGGCAAAGCTCCACTTCTGGACTTGGATTTGGTTTACATCTGTCCAATGAGATAGCAGGAGAGTTTTCGGCCATGCGCATGTTTAAGATCACCGCTTGTGTTCCTAGCCAAACTAGAATTCGCACCCAGCGGGAACTACAAAATACCTTCTTCACCAAGCTAGTCCCCTACGACAACTGGTTTAAAGAGCAGCAGCGCATTCAAAAAATGGGCGGCAAAATCGTCAAGGTTGAACTGGCCACCGGTCGCCAGGGTGCCAATACTGGTCTGCTCTAATTGGTTTTGCAACCGGAGACCTGCTTTAGCAGAGCATCTAAGAAATTTTTTTACTGCGTTACTAAATAATGCTGTGATACGTGCAGGGTTAGCCAATGGGCTGGCCCTGCCGTTGTGTTTTTGGCGAAGGCTCTCAGGTTAACTATTTTTGTGAGTTTTGGGCCGTTTAGAAATCACAAAAATAGTTGCCTCCGCTATACTTGGCCGTTGAACGACTTGGCCTTAGGGCAGGCGGGGTAGCAGGGTGAACATTGCGCGATTGATTCCATGGATTGACCCCACGGTAAGTCAGTGGTCAGCGGAAGCCCGCTGGCTCCGGTGGCTCACCTTTGTATGGCTAGGAGCTGGGCTGCTAGTGCTGTTTTCTGCCTCCTATGCGGTAGCCGTCGTTGAGCATGGCTATGGACTGCACTACGTGATGGTTCAACTGATGTGGGTGGTGGTTGGGTTAGTGGTGTTCAACCGGATTGTACATACCTCCCTAGATCGGTTGATCCAGGGTTCAGGCATTGTGCTGCTGGTGTTGGTAGGGCTGGTAGCCCTGACTCTCATCCCGTCCCTGGGGGTGACCGTGAATGGGGCGACTCGTTGGTTGCCCATAGGCCCGTTTATGATTCAGCCCTCAGAGCTGATCAAACCCTGCCTAGTGTTACAGGGGGCGCGGCTGTTTGGCAGCTGGCATCGGCTCTCCTGGTCAACTCGTCTCACTTGGCTAGGCATTTTTGCGGCAATTTTGGGCTTGATTTTGATTCAGCCCAATCTCAGTACGGCGGCAATCTGTGGCCTGACCCTGTGGTTGATTGCATTGGCGTCGGGGTTGCCCTATCTATATCTGCTGCTGACCTCAGGGGGCGGACTCTTAGCGGCGGTAGTCAGCATTAGTCTCAAGTCTTACCAGCGCGAGCGAATCGTTTCTTTTCTAAATCCCTGGGCTGATCCGGGGAATAAGGGCTATCAGCTCGTGCAGAGTTTGTTGGCCATTGGGTCTGGTGGGTTGTGGGGCCAGGGGTTTGGGCTGTCTGAGCAAAAGCTGTATTCGTTGCCCATTCAATACACCGACTTTATCTTTGCCGTATTTGCTGAAGAGTTTGGCTTTGCGGGCTGTCTGGTGCTGCTGCTATTTTTGGGCCTATATGCCTCGCTGGCCATGTTGGTGGCCCTGCGGTTAAAGCAGCCTCTATACCGGCTAGTAGCCGTGGGGGCAATGGTCGTTTTGGTGGGTCAAGCGCTGCTGAATATGGGAGTGGCAACTGGAGTGCTGCCGACCACGGGGCTGCCTTTTCCGCTGCTGAGCTACGGAGGTAGCTCAATGGTGGCTAGCTTGGCGACAGCGGCGCTGCTGGTGCGGGCCGCCAGAGATATTAATCTTGATGCGCCAGTGCCTTTGCAGCGGCACCAATCAGCGGCTGGCAATCAAGCGCGATCGCCCCTGCGGGTTTTAGACGGTGGCAACGCTTTGTCTTAAAACACGTTTTATCCCCAATCCGAATTGCATAACCCCAATTCCCAACCGGCCAAATCGTAGGGGCGCATGGCATGCGCCCGTCTGAACCGGGGGTAACTAAACAGGATTTAGTGTTACCTGATAAACAGAAGTCTGAGAGCAGGTTGCCAGATTGTTACAATGGTGAATGCCTTTGCCTTTCGCCACCTTGGTTAATGTTCCAAAGCCTTCAGCTTTATCTCTACGAAATTGCCCAATGGGCCAATCAGCTCGTCAATGCCCAGTTGACTCAGGTGTCGTGGATTAGCCTCTCGGTGGTAGGGCTAGCGGGTTTGCTGACGAGTCTGTCACCCTGTCTGCTGTCGATGCTGCCGATTATGGTGGGCTATATGGGCGGCTATGAAGCGGGGAACCGAAGGGGGGCGCTGGTGCGATCGCTCTCCTTTGCCCTTGGTCTAGCCACTACCCTGGCGCTGCTGGGTCTGATCGCTGGTTTTTTTGGTCTAGTGTATGGTCAGGTCGCCTGGGGCTTACCCATTGTGGTAAGTGTGGTGGCGATCGCCATGGGGTTAAACCTGTTAGGGGTTATGCCGTTGGCGCTACCCGCTGGGGCAGGCCCCACCTTCGAGCGGTGGAACCTGCCCCCCTGGCTAAGGGCCTACGCCCTCGGCCTCACCTTTGGCATTGTGGCATCGCCCTGTAGCACCCCAGTACTGGCGACCCTACTGGCCTGGATTTCAGCGACGAAAGACCCTGTATTGGGGAGCGCTCTGCTGTTGGCCTACGCCGTAGGCTACGTTACCCCTTTGGTGCTGGCGGGGACGTTTACCGCCAGTCTGAAGCGACTGCTGGATCTACGCCAGTGGTCGAGCTGGGTAACCCCGGCCAGCGGAGCGCTTCTGCTGGGGTTTGGCGTGTTTTCACTGCTGTCACGGCTGCTGCCAGCGACGTTGGTGTAACGGTGTTGGTCTGTTTTGAGGAATTATATGGCTGCATCTGACACTTCACCACCGACGATTAAAGACGGGGTGCGCAACTATTTTCAGCAAGATTTGCTGCCGCTACTGGCCGATCTGCGACTAGCCATTGTCTTGCTGCTGGCGATCGCCGCTTTTAGCATCAGCGGTACCGTGATTGAGCAGGGCCAAACCCTGGAGTTTTACCAGACCAACTACCCCGAAGATCCGGCCCTATTTGGGTTTTTGAGCTGGAAAGTGATCTTGACCAGCGGCCTAGACCACGTATACCGCACCTGGTGGTTTTTGGCCCTGTTAATTGTGTTTGGCGCTAGCCTTACCGCCTGTACCTTTACCCGCCAGTTTCCTGCCCTAGGAGCGGCCCAAAAGTGGAAATATTACACCCAGCCGCGCCAGTTTCAAAAGCTGGCCCTCAGCGCTGAACTCTCAGCCACCGATCTAGATTCTCTGGCCGCAGGGCTAGCTCAAAAGCGCTATCTCGTCTTTCGCGACGCTACTCAACTCTACGGGCGCAAGGGCATCGTGGGCCGCATTGGCCCCATTGTGGTGCATGCCAGCATGCTACTCATTTTGTCAGGGGCCATTTGGGGCGCCATGACCGGCTTTTTTGCGCAGGAGATCGTGCCTAGCGGCGAGACCTTCCAAATTCGCAACATTTTTGACGCTGGCCCCTGGGCCGCCGCCCAAATTCCCAAAGACTGGTCGGTGCGGGTCAACCGCTTTTGGATTGACTATACCCCCGAAGGCAATATCGACCAGTTCTACTCTGACCTCTCAGTCTTAGACTCAGCGGGGGATGAAATCGATCGCAAGACGATTTTCGTCAATCAACCCCTACGCCACAGAGGAGTAACCTTGTACCAGGCCGACTGGGGCATTGCGGCGGTGCAAGTCAAGCTAAATAACAGCCCAGTGCTGCAACTGCCGATGCAGCCCCTAGAAAACGACGGGCCTCGCTTTTGGGGCACCTGGCTGCCCACCAAACCCGACATGAGCGAGGGCGTCACCCTGCTGGCCAGCGATCTCCAGGGTTCCGTACTGATCTACGACAATGCTGGACAGCTTGTGTCTACGGTGCGTAAGGGCATGGCGGCAGAGGTCAACGGTATCCGGTTGTCCCTAGTGGACGTGGTGGGAAGCACTGGATTACAGATCAAGGCCGACCCCGGCATTCCCTTGGTATACGGCGGGTTTGGGCTGCTAATGCTGGGAGTGATCATGAGCTACGTGTCGCATTCTCAGGTGTGGGCGCTGGCAAAAAATGGCATCGTCTACGTGGGCGGCAGAACCAACCGAGCCCAGGTAGCCTTTGAGCGGGAGCTGCTAGCGCTCTTAGAAGACCTATCCTAGGATGCAGAAACTCCAGAACTCAGCATCGGAAAAATAGGCGAATCACCCAACCCGGAGGTTATCCTGATAGGCGAATCCTGGGATTGCTCAGAGTTTTATGGCCTGCTACCAAAAGGCGGCCGCCTGAACGTCGGCTAGGCTCTCAGGCCGTCTAAGCGCCTGGGCCTAGGGACAACGCTAGAGATCAAGCTATTCACTAACTCCCCACTACCGAGCGACCATGACCTACCTTGGGCTGAAATGTCACGCGGCGATCGCCGGTTCAGAAACCTGGCTAGGGTCAATGCCCCTGCCCCTAGGGCAACTGTTGCAAGAACCGATTACGGACCCGGTCGCTATTTTTCTGACCATTTTGGCCATCATGCTGGTGGCTCCGCTGCTGGTTGAGCGACTGCGGCTACCGGGCATTATCGGACTGATCTTATCTGGGGTCGTGGTAGGCCCTTACGGGTTAGGCATTCTAGATCGCGACCCCACGATTGTGCTGCTGGGCACTGTGGGGTTGCTATTTCTGATGTTTTTAGGCGGCCTTGAAACCAGCCTTGACGATCTCAAGCGCAATGCCGATAAGCCGATTATCTTTGGTTTAGCCACCTTCGTCGTCCCGATGGCGCTGGGAACCGCCGTGATGATGGCTCTCCAGTACAGCTTTTGGGCCTCGATCCTGGTGGCCTCCTGTTTTGCCTCCCATACCCTGGTAGCCTTACCGGTGCTCAACAAGCTGGGGATTATGCGTCACCCGGCCTCTACCGCCACCCTAGGCGCTACCCTCATTACCAACGTGCTAGCGCTGCTGGTGCTGGCGGTGGTGGTCAGGGCCGATCAGGGCGATCTCACCCTGGGCTTTTGGCTCTTTTTAATTCCAGCCCTAACGATTTACACCTTTGCAGTGCTTTGGGGCATCCCCAAGCTAGGCCGCTGGTTCTTTAAAAAATTTGGCCACGACGAAGGGGCAGAGTTTACCTTTGTGCTGGCTGCCCTGTTTGTGGCCTCTTACCTAGCCAGCCTGATTGAGATTGAACCCATCGTCGGGGCATTTCTGGCAGGGGTAGCTATTACCCAAATTATTCCTCGGCTCAGCCCTCTGATGAACCGAGTGCAATTTATTGGCAACACGCTGTTTGTGCCGATTTTCTTGATTTCAGTGGGCATGCTGGTGGACCCATTTATTTTGATTCGCCAGCCAGAGTCGATTGTGCTGGTAGCCATCATTGTGCTGACGGAGTTGGCCAGCAAATTTGTCGCCGCCTGGGGGGCTGCCCGCTGGTTCAAATGGAAACTGCCCAGCACGATGGTGATGTTTGGCCTGTCGATGGCCCAAGCCGCCTCGACCCTAGCGGCGATTACCATCGCCTTCGACATTGGGTTAGTCGATGAGATCGTGGTAAATGCGATTATCGTCATGATTTTGGTGAGCTGCGTGCTGTCGCCCTGGGTAGTCGCTCGCTGGGGTGCACAGATCCAGAGTCCGACCGCTGACGCGGAGACACTAAGCGAAGAAGGCCAGGATACAGAGACCATACCCACCCTGGGGCAGCGTATTTTGATTCCGGTGGCGAACCCCAGTACTGAAGATAATCTGCTCCAGCTGGCGATGATTCTCACCAAACGTGTAGGGGGTACTCTGTTGCCCCTACACGTGCTGCCCGATCGCAATCAACCCATTGTCGAGGCCGAAAGGACTCGCCAGCTGCGTCTACTCGACACCGCCGAAGCCATTGCCCACGCCGCGACGATTCCGGTTGAAACCATTGGTCGCATCGACGACTCAATTGCCTGGGGCATTTTGCGTACCATCCAAGAACGCAATGCCGACTTGCTAATTTGCGGCTGGAAGGGGTTTTCGACCTACCAAGAAAATTTCTTTGGTAGCGTGATCGACACCATCGTGCGATCGGCAACCATTCCGGTACTGATCAGCCGATTTCCCCAGCCAATTGAAAACACGGAGCAAGTGGTGCTGGCGATTACCGGCAGGCAGGCCAACCTGAGCCAGGTTAAAAGTACCCTAGCCATTGCCCAGTGTCTTGCGGAAGAGCTGAAGGCACCGCTCCACGTGGTGCAGATGGCCGTTGGCTCTGGCCGCGATCGCGAACTCACTACCCTGCTCCAAGATCAAGCGATCGCGGTACAGCCGACCCATGGCAACACGGTTAGGCGGGTATCCGAGGTCATTAGACCCAATACTCTGCTAATCCTAATTGCCAGTACCTACAGCGTCGGCCAACCTGCCCTGGGTCGCGAACCCGAGGCCATCACCCGTGCCAATTGGGATACCAATGTCATCATTGTGAACTTCCCCGCTACCCCCACCAAACGGGCCTAAGGCTGAGCACGCAGATAATTGAGAATTCCCTGGGCGATCGCCTGGCCCATCTGGGCCTGCCAACGGGGGTCGCGCAGCTTAGGGGCATCGAGCGCCCCGGTGACAAAGCCAATTTCGATCAGGGCAGCGGGCATTGAGGTGCGACGCAGCACTAAGAACCTGGCCTGGCGCACGCCGCGATCGTTCATCGCCATGGTGCTGAGCACCTGGTTTTGCAGGACGGTGGCTAACACACGCCCCGAATCTGAGTAGTAGTAGGTTTCTAGCCCATTGACCTCAGGCCGCTGCATGTTGACCGCATTGGCGTGAATGCTGACAAACACAGTGGCGCGGGCCGACTCAGCCATATCGGCCCGGGGCTGGAGGTCAACCGTCTGATCGACTTGGCGGGTCATCTGGACTGCAACACCCTGGGCTTGCAGAGCCGCCGCTGTGTGCTGGGCCACGGCCAACACCACCCCTTTTTCTTGCAGGCCACCAATGCCCACAGCGCCTGGGTCAGCCCCGCCGTGGCCAGGGTCGAGCATCACTAAAAACTGCCTCTGAACGGCTCGCTGAACTGGGGCCGCAGCGGGCGCAGCCACGGGTACTGCCGGGGTCGCCGACCGGGCAATGGGGGGCGGCGCAGAGGCCGAGTTCACCACCGGCAGTACGACGGTAGTCGGTGGCGCGGCAATCTGGCTGGGGGCCATCCCCAGGGGGGTCACCCAGATACCGCCGCTAGCCAGGGGAGTAATTTGCCAGTCGGGGCTGTGTCCATCCAGCGTCAGGGTGATGCGAATGGCTGGGGGCGCGGTGGCAAACTGGGTCAAGCTCCAGCGATGGATACCGTAGCGCCCCTGGGGCAGGGCTTCGGGGGAGAGGCCAGGGGCAATCGCCGCATCGAGCAGATCGATCACGAGCTGGCGCGCTTGGTTGCCATCGCGGGTGCGATAGACCTGGATCTGGGGCGCAGCTCCAACGGTCGGAATGAAGAACCCTTCGGGAGTCGCCTGGACGCCACGTAGCACAGTAGCCGTAGCCCTGACCGCCGCTGGCGTAACTTGATTGCGGCTGATCAGCGCCGGCAGCGGGCGATCGCCTGCCACCACCAGGGGACGCAAGGCCTCAGCCTTAGAAAAATCCGGTGCTTGCAAGCCGTGATCGACAGGCTCGACGGCAGTTGTGCCGGGCAGTTGCACCACCCACTGTTCGCGGGTTAGCCCCCATACCTTGACCTGTTTAGGGTCGAGGTCATAGCTAGGGTTAAGCTCTAGCACCATACGAATGGTTTGGGCGTTGGCTTGGGTGACCCGCACCGCTGCCACCGCACCGCCCACCAACTGATCGCCCAGGGCGTCTTCGGTCAAAACCCCTGGCAGGTCAATCACTAAACGACGAGGATTGCTCAGCAGACTGACCTGGGGCTGAACACCACCCTCAGTAGTGAATAACAAGCGGTTTTGGCCCGTGTCAAACTCCCAGGTTTGCAGGCGCGCGGTCGCTTTAGCCGGCAGGCCACCAAACAGGCACACCCCGGCTACTCCTACTACCCCAGTAAACAGCTGCTTTAGCCGCAATCGAGCGGATCTCCCCACGCACCATACCCTTCAGCCCGGTTCTCTGCCCCACGGGGACAAAGCCTGCGATCGCCCATCCGTCTGACCATAGCCCTAAGATCTATCTAGATCGGAAAAATAGTCGTGTAATTGGCTTAAATGGCTGAATTGGCTTAGATATTAGCTCACTTTTGCCAAAGCAATGCCCCCAATTCAAGGCAAGGGCAGCTAAGGGAAGATTCCAAAAACGGGAACAAGCAAAAACGGGGCACTTTTGCCAGTAGCCTATGGATCGACCACCCCAAAAACACCCCGCTTATTTAGATGCATTAAGCTAACTTTAGCTTGACCTAGAAATTGGCACTATTCAAAACCAGCGCTAAAAGAACGAGGGCTGGTGACGAATCAGGCTGAGGAACTCTTCGCGGGTTTTAGAGTCTTCTTGGAACACCCCTAGCATGGCGCTTGTTACGGTCCAAGAGCCAGGCTTTTGCACCCCGCGCATCACCATACACATGTGGCTGGCTTCAACCACCACGGCCACCCCTTTGGGGTCCAAAATTTCCTGCACCGCTTCGGCGATCTGCCGGTTGAGGCGCTCCTGCACTTGCAATCGGCGAGAATACATTTCCACAATGCGCGCTAGTTTGCTCAGCCCCACCACCCGCTGGTTGGGAATATAGGCCACGTGGGCGCGTCCCATAAAGGGCAGCATGTGGTGTTCACACAGGCTAAATAGGTTAATGTCTCGCACCAACACCATTTCGTTGTGGCCCTCATCAAAGATAGCCCCGTTGACCAGTTCTTCGAGGGACTGCTGGTAGCCGCTGGTGAGAAATCGCATGGCCTCAGCGACCCGCTTGGGGGTTTTGAGCAGCCCTTCCCGCTCGGGGTCTTCGCCCACCGAGAGCAGCATCGTGCGCACGGCATCGCTCATATCTTCGTGGCTGGTTTCGGGGATGGGGTATTGATCGGCCTCTTGCCGGTAGCTATGGGTGCGATCGGGCCGAATGGTGGGCTGAACGATCGCCTTTTGCCCCGTGCTCTTACCGTTGGCTTGATCGTTAAGGCTGTTTGAGGATGCAATAGTCATAGGGGTTCTAAATACTCCAGAGGTTCAACAAAAGTAGGGCCACTCACTGAGTTAGCCAGGTCGCTACAGGGAAAAAAACTTGCTACAGGGCACCGCCTGCGGGCATCAGGGTAAGGTCTTCAATCACCGCCTGGGCAGGCAACTGAATCGTGTGCAGCACGGTTTGTGCCACGATTTCTGGGGTCAGCATAGAAGATCGGTCAAACTCCGCCTGTACCGTATCGGTATCCCAAATGGGCGTGTTGACGGCCCCTGGGGAGATGGTTACAACTCGAATACCATGGGCGCGCTCTTCCGCCGCCAGCACCCGCGACAGGGCTACGATGGCGGATTTGCTAACGGTGTAAGCACCCCAGTCTGGAAAGGCAGACTTAGCGGCAATGGAGGCAATGTTGACGATGGTGCCACCGCCGCCCTGCCTCAGGACCGGTACAACTGCTTGAATACACTGGAAAATGCCAGTGACATTCAAATCCATCACCCGCTGCCAGTCTGCCAAGGGCATGGTGGCGAGGGGTCCCGTATAGCCCATGCCAGCGTTGTTGACCACCACGCTGAGGGGACCAAAATCAGCTAGCACCGCCGCTAAACGAGCCTGCAAGCCATCCATCTCAGCTAGATCAACGGCGTAGGCTTTAGCCACAACCCCATAGCTAGCCAGCTCTTCCTGCACCGGTTTCAGGGTGTCTAAGGAGCGGCTGACAAGGGCGACATCGTAGCCAGCTTGGGCTAGGGCTAGGGCGATCGCTTTGCCGATGCCACGACTGGCCCCAGTTACCAGAGCGCGGCGCGGCAAATCAGAAGATACAAGAGTTTGCAATGGTAAGTACCAATCAACAAAAAGCGGAACAGCTAGCGCCCCAGGTCAGAACGAACCACCCCAGGCACCTCCTAGGGGACTAAGGGCGGGCTAGGCACTTTGCTTATGTTAACAAATGTAAACAGTTTATTAACACGGTATCCGCTGATAAACACTGGGGGCCTTAGGTGACCCTACTGCTGTCCCAAGACGGAAAAATAAACTCAGCATTAACTCCTTCATAGATAAACATTGACAAAAATCGATGCAAGCCCCCAAGTAAACTCTGGTGAGTCAAACCCTTAGCTGGTTGGTCAGGTCACTCTAGGCGACTTCAGCGAAGACACCAATCTGGCGATACTTCTGATAACGCAACTGTTGTAAAGCCGTGGGTGTGAGCTGAGACAGGCTGCTCAACTGCTCTCCGAGCGCCTGCTTAAGAATCTCGGCGGCTTGGATGGGGTCGGCATGGGCACCGCCTACTGGCTCGGGCAGTAGTTCATCTAAGATACCCAGTTGCTTGAGATCCCAAGAGGTAATTTTCAGCGCTTCGGCGGCCTCCCCAGATCGGCCTGCATCTTTCCACAAAATGGCGGCACAGGCTTCAGGGCTGGCCACAGTGTAAACCGAATGCTCAAACATCATCAGGCGATCGCCCACGCCAATGCCTAGGGCACCGCCCGAGCCGCCTTCCCCAATGATGGTGCAAACGATGGGCACCGTGAGGCCAAACATCTCTCTCAGGTTGTAGGCGATCGCCTCGCCCTGACCCATTTCTTCAGCCTCAAAACCGGGATAAGCACCGGGAGTATCAATAAACGTAATGATTGGCATTGAAAAGCGATCGGCGTGACGCATCAGCCGCATGGCCTTGCGGTAGCCGCCCGGCGACGCCATCCCAAAGTTGCGGGCGACATTGTCTTTGGTGTCGCGCCCCTTCTGGTGACCCAAAATCACCACGGGCCGACCGTTGAGTCGGGCCACACCGCCCACTAACGCCGGGTCGTCTTTGCCCGAGCCGCGATCGCCGTGCAGCTCAATCCAGTCGTCGGTAATGGCCTGAATATAGTCGAGCGTGCTAGGGCGACGTGGATGACGGGCTACCTGAAGCCGCTGAGCCGGTGTGAGGTTAGAAAAAATTTCTTGGCGTAGGTGAGTCGCTCTGGCCTCTAGCTGACGCAGCTGGGCCGACACATCGACATCATTTTCTTCGGCCAGTTCTCGAATTTGGGTGATGCGGGCCTCTAGCTCGACCAGGGGCTTCTCAAAAGACAGCAAAATAGACTTGCGTTCGGGGGGGGCCATAGCCAGAGGAAAAACAACTAAACACGCCAATAGCGAGCCAAAATGATTTGGTTACCCAAAAAATTCTCGCCCGTCTGCATTCTAGAATACCAAGCCCGCGTCCCCCTGCCCAAGGTTAAAACCCAACCCCAGCAGGGGGGTAATTCCCCTAGGAAAGCTCGACAGCCAGGGGGGCACCGTTGAGGTCGAGCAGCGGACGAAACCCATGTCGCCGCGATGCTTGACCAATCATGTCCATTTTTTCGAGGGTGATCTGGTTTCGACCCCACGAAAAGTTGGTGTACCACTTTTCAAATTCCAGCAGCATAGCCTCGGCAAAACAGGCAAACAACTGGCGTCCGGGCACGTCCATATTGACGATCTGCATAATTCGCCAGTCAATGTCGAGGGAATGCTCGACAATACCGCCCTTCAGCACATGCACGCCTTCAAAGTTGAAGCGCTGGTCAAGATTTTTGGGGTAGCCACCATCGATCATTAGGCAGGGTTGCTTGAGGGTGTTGGGGTCAACCTCAACGCCCTTGGCCATACTGGCCACCCACACCACAATGTCGGCCTTAGGCAGGGCCGAGTCTAGATCCATCGGCACTCCACAGCCCAGCTCTTCTTGTAAACGCTGGAGACGCTCCTGGTTGCGGGCAATCAGCAACAGGTCCTTAATGTCAGTACGAGCCGTGAGCCAGCGACAGACAGCACTACCAATGTCCCCTGTGGCACCACAGACCGCCACCGTAGCGTCAGACAGATTGATGCCCAGCTGCTCGGCAGCCGCAACCACCTGCTGACAAATGATGTAAGCCGTGTGGGTATTGCCGGTAGTAAACCGCTCAAACTCTAAAGTGACGTTGCGCACCTGCTGAATTTGGTTGAGGTTGAAATTTTCAAAAATAATTGACGAGAACCCACCCAGGGCAGTGATATCAATGCCATGCTTTTGAGCGTGGGCCATGGCATTAATAATTTTGCGCGTGGCCGCTTTAATCCGCTTAGCGGCTAGCATTTCAGGCAAAAAACACGACTCCACGTAGCGGCCTTCGATCTGCTGACCGGTGGCGCTAGTGACTTTGATCGTATCGACAATCTGGGGTGGGGCGCTGCACCAAAAGTCTAAGCCCTGGTCGGCATATTCGGGATACCCCAGGTCTCGGGCTACAAGCTGGGCGTGGTCAAGGCTGGTCAAATGTCCAATTAAGCCAAACATCGCGATCTAGGGTACGGGGGTATAGTGCGCCAGGAGGTGTGGTGCAGGTTAACAATTTACCTACGATAAACTGCCCAGTGCTAGATTGAACAGAGCACCGGGCAGCTAGGAAGGTGAGGGGTAGCCAAGGCTGCCGTAGCAGCCCAGAGCGGCAGCAGCAGCGGCCCTGCCAAAGTCAGACTGAGGCCATCGCCCTGACCGCGCTTAGACCGCGGCCAACCCCTGGGCAGATAGTTTCATCACTTCACGGCTAGAGAAGCCGATATTGCTCAACGCTTCACCGTAAGTAATCATAAAGTCTTCTACCAACGCTTCTTTTTCCATGCCCAGCACCTGAGCATCGTCAGATACCTGGTTTAGCATGGCCCAAATGATCGGTAGATTTTGGCGATTAGCCGCTTCTAGCTCAGCTTTGGCTGACTCAAAGTTGGCCTTGAGCCATTCTTCGCCAAAATTGAGGTGGCTATATTCATCTTTGACTACGCCCTCGGTGATTTTGCGAGCAAAGTCGTCGGCCACTGGAATGTAAATGTTGTAGGCCGAAATAGCAAAGGTCTCAATAATTAAAGACTGAATCAGTAGGCAGGTAACAATCTTGCCCTCGGCCCAAGCCTGCTGAAAATTTTCGTGGAGCTGAGAGAAAAACTTAGCCGCAAACTCCATATCGGGAGTGACGGACAAGTTTTTGCCGCAGGCCTGAAAGCCTTTCATGTGGCGATTTTCCATTTTTGCCAAGCGCAGCAGGTCATCCTTTGAGTCGGGCAGTGACTCTGCCAGCTTGCAGTAGTTGTCGTAGGCTTCTTGCTCGCCCTCAATCACAATGGCATTGATGCGGCTGTAGGCATCTTTGTAGTGCTCTGACTGGTAGTCAAGGGTTGAAGTCGTCTCAAGCTGTTGAATGGCCATGGGTACCTGCTGGATAGCGGATAAGTTGCTAATTTTTGATTGATCGCAATAATACTATGCCAAAGTCAACGGACTTTGGGTTCGCTCAGTGGACAGTAGCCAGCTCAATAGTGCCCTACACCCTCTGATTAGGCGTGGTTTCATGGACCCGCTCGATAGAAAAAATGGGACTGCCACCAGTACGCTCATAAGTATTGCTAATGATTGTGTTGCTGTAGGGATGGGGCTCAAGGGGGTTAGTGAGCCAGAAAACGTGGGAGCTCATACCGAATCCGAGTCCTAATACCCCCAATAGCCAACCGGTCAACCTGTAGGGGCGCTGGCATAGCCTGGCCGGAGGCCTTACGGCGGTTCGCCCAGGGGAATCGGGGATAGCCCAGTCAGAGGCCCATCCTAGCCTGCATGAATCAGTCATGAATCAATTTAGATGACTTTCGGATGGCCCAGCTGAGTCTCAGATGGACGGTCAAGGCTGAGATGGGAGCCGCGCTCATGGGTTGGTAAGGAGGTTTATCGGTAAGGTGCCGATCAGCTAGGTTAGGTCCGCCAGAACGAACCTTAACTAAAATAGAAAGGAATTGTTTGGGGTCGAGTGAGCGAGAGATTTATGTTTTTAATCAGCCAATGGGCTTAGAAAAAACTTTGGCAAACCATAAGAAACATAGTGGCATCAGTGGAGCCAAATAGCTCTAGGGGTAGAGCCGATAGGGGGGCAGGCACCATGTCACCACGAAAATCGAGAAGCTGCACCAGCACCAGATAACCAATGGCGAGCAGCAGAGAAATAATGCCCGTGACAATGGCAACAATTTTAGAGCGATCCATAGCAGCCTTTTGAGTTCAGATGGGTAACGTAATTCCACTGTAATTCACCCATAATTTAATCGGCAGTGGCTCCTGCATGGGTTTTGCCCAGGCATTGCCAAACAGGGGTAAGCAGAAGCCATCACAGGGGGAAGCACCACAGGCTATTGGCTGGGTACCCTGAGCAGAGATACGCTGAGGGTTATCTAAACGTCTGGGTACGGGTTCTATCACGGTTCTACGGGTACGGGTCTATGGGCGCTGCATTGTCACAGGATGAGCTAATCGCAAAGCCGGAGTCGGCTCCAGCTGTTGTGCACACCGAAGGGCTCAGCAAGGCTTATCGCACCGGCTTTTGGCTAAATCAGCGGGTGACTTCTCTAAAAGACTGCTCTCTGACGGTGCATCAGGGAGAGACCTTTGGGCTGCTAGGCCCCAACGGCGCGGGCAAAACCACGCTGCTCAAAATTTTGCTGGGGATTATTCGCCCGACGGTAGGCCAGGCTACGCTGCTGGGGCACCCCCTAGGGGACAGCGCTGTCAAACAGCGCATCGGTTACTTGCCCGAAAATGCCTATTTCTACGACTTTTTGACGGGCTGGGAGTTTTTGCAGTACACCGCTGGGCTATTTGGCCTGTCGCGGGCGGCTCAGCAGCGCCGCATTGTGGAGCTTTTAGAGTTGGTCGGTTTATCTCAGGCGGCGGCTAAGAAAAAACAGCTGCGGCAGTACTCAAAGGGCATGCTACAGCGGGTGGGCATGGCCCAGGCGCTGATCAATGACCCCGACGTGGTGTTTCTCGACGAGCCGATGTCGGGGCTTGACCCCACAGGGCGCTTTCAGGTGCGGGAGATTATTTTGGCGCTGAAGCGCGAGGGCAAGACGATCTTTTTTAACAGCCACATTCTGTCAGATGTAGAGGTAATCTGCGATCGCATCGCCATTCTTGACCAGGGTGAGCTAATTGCCATGGGTAGCCTAGACCAGCTGCTAGGCACCGCTGACCAATACCTGGCAAAGGGGCGCGGCGGCCACATTGCCGACCTCAAACCCTGGCTTGACCAGATGACGGTGCAGGGCGAACTGTGGCAGGGCCACGTTAAAGGCAACCCCTACGATTTTGCCAAGCAGATTCCACTGGCTGGGGGGCATCTAATTACCCTGCAACAAACCCGTCCTACCCTCGAAGAGTTTTTCATCGGCCAGATTCGTCAGCGTCGGGAAGCGTAGCGGGCAGCGATGGGTGTCAGCCCCGAGTGGTGGGGCGGGGGCATCGCGTCAGTTGCCCAGACTAAAAGGCGGGCGGGCTTGGAGGTCTCTGGCATAGCCTGGAGCATTATGACCAGAGGGTCACGCTATAATTGCTCTACTTTGTCGGCCCTGCCTGCGAAGCGTAACCCTGCGAACCCTGATATCAAACGCCCTAGGGCGTTAAAAGCTTTCTATGGGCACCACTACCACCGACAAAGGCACCTATGTCTTATTGATTGGGACTAACGAATCCCAAACACAGCAAATGGAGTTTGACCTGCACGAAGCAGGATATAACCCGGTAGTAGCCCCTAGCGCCAAGGCGGGCCTTGCCACTGCCAGCGAGAGCACGCCAGCACTAATTGTGGTTGATCGGCTACTGGGGGGGGAGTCTGGGCTGGTGCTCTGCCAAACCCTGCGTAGCCAGGGGATTAAAGCGCCGATTGTGCTGCTGATGGCCAAAGATAGCCTAGAAGACCGAGTGGCCTGTCTAGAGTGCGGGGCCGATGACTACTTTCTCAAGCCCTATCGAGCCGATGCCTTTTTAAAAATTGTGCAGCTCTACCTGCAATCGGTACCAGGGGAGACGGAAAACTTGCGGTTTGGCGACCTCACCCTCGACTTGGAGAGTCGCCATGCTTTGCGGGGCGATCGCGTGATCGATCTGACCATGAAAGAATTTGAGCTGCTCAAGTACATGATGGAGCACCCCCGCGAGGTGCTGCCCCGAGAACAAATTCTGGAAAATGTCTGGGGCTACGACTTTATGGGGGAATCGAACGTGATCGAGGTGTACGTGCGCTACCTGCGCCTCAAAATCGACGGCGAGGCCGATAAGCGCCTAATTCAAACCGTGCGCGGCGTGGGGTATGTGCTGCGGGAGAGTTAGGGCGTGGGTGGGTGAGTGGGCGGGTGGATGAGTGGATGAGTGGGCGGGGGAGTCATTGACCTGTGAACACCGTGGTTGGGCGGGTGAGTGACTAGAATGGGTTTGCCCGTCGTTGATTTTTTCTAACTTTTCTAATGGCCAATTGTTTTAGTGATGCGGCTCCTCAACGCCTGTCTCCCTGGCTGAGACGGAGTGCGCTGTGGAGTCTGGTGCTAGGGGCTGTGGTGCTGGGGGTTGGGTGTGCGCCACCGCCCTCAACCCCATCCTCGACAGGGTCATCGTCTACCCCCGAAACCATTGCCCCTGAACCCGTTGCATCACCCCCCACCAGCGAGGCCCCCATGGTGGATGCGCGCGCTCAGCAGTTGGGGGTGACGGCAGTGACCACCCTAGGCGGCGAAGAAATTTTTCTAGAGGTGGCGGCAACCCCTCAGCAGCAGGCGCTGGGGCTGATGTACCGCGAGCCGCTGCCCGACGATCGGGGCATGCTGTTTCCGCTGGGGCGAGCCCGCCCAGTCAGCTTTTGGATGAAAAATGTGCCGGTGCCCCTAGATATGGTGTTTATCTACAACGGTGCGATCGCGGCGATCGCCGCAGATGTGCCCCCCTGCACCGCCGACCCCTGCCCCACCTACGGCCCCGAGGGCCAGCTAGTTGACCAGGTGATTGAGCTACGGGCGGGGCGCGCCGCCGAGCTGGGGCTACGCGAGGGGGATGAGGTGGTGATCACGCCGCTGTAACCGGGGTTGCTGAACCCAGATATGGATCAAAAAAAGAGTCCTCTTGTAGGGGCAAACGGTCGTTTGCCCTAGCCATTTGCCCCTACCCAAATTTGTGCTCTTTTACGTTGCTAAAACCGTAACCCCAGAGGGCTTTCTTAGGGTTCATTGATAGATTGCTAGAGAACGCAGGAAGATCCAGTCTGCATTTTGAGGCCAGCGTTTCAAGCCACGCCTTGAACCTCAAGACTGGGATTTCTCTGCCGATCTTTAGGTGTGAGATTAGCCATGAACAAGCGAGTATTTTTGGCACTGGTGGGAGCAGGCCTAGTGGCCACTGCCCTCGGTAGCAGCACTAGGACAGGCGAGATGGCCATGGCCCAGACCCAGCCCGAGTGGCACAATTGCCTAACCTTCGAAGTGTATACCCCCGCCAAGCAGGCCTGGTGCGCTCGCTGGAGCACCGTGCAAAACGGCACCTACATCGTGCCCACGGGCCTTGGCCCCGAGGCTGAGGCTGTCACTGTCACCCTAGAAAACGGCGAGTATAATCGCCCTGGCGAGCTACTAGTGAGCTTGGCCAACGAGCCCCACTGGCTGGCTTTTGGCGATATCGATGGGGATGGCAACGACGATGCCGCCGTGATCTTTGGAGTAGCCGAGGGCGACGGTACTAACCTAGTCACCTACCTGAGCGCCGTGATGGATATCGACGGTGTGGCGAAGGCCCTAAGCCCTGTAGCGCTGGGCGATCGCATTATGCTCAACGGCCCCATCACCATCGCCAACCAGCGAATCAACCTGCCCCAGCTGACCCAAACTGAGGTCAACCATCGCAGCTTTGTTGCCGATGGCAGCAGCCTGAGCGAACTGGCTCAGATCCCTAGTCCTGAGCGTGCTGAGGTGCCCGACGGCACCCTTGTGTTGGCACAGACCTCGACCTATGCGGTGCGGGTGTTTACCCAAGCTGGTCAGCCGCGCATCAATCTGTTTGACAAGACCACCAGCCGTCAAACCCTCAGTGCGGCCCCGGCGATCGCGATCACCTCCACCGAAGGCATCACCTTCAGCTACGCGGGCTTTGCTCCCGACGGCATTCCAGCAGTGGCGGTTAGCGTAGCCGCCGACGGCACCCAAACGATTGAGGTAAATGGCACTGTGCAGACCAACAACGCCAGCGTCACGGGCACCGTCACCTACCTGCCCCGCATTGCCATGCCCCCCAATGCCGTTTTAGACGTCACCCTGGTCGATGTCAGCCGGGCGGGCGCGCCTGCCATCGTTCTGGCCTCCCAGAGTACGGTTTTTGGCGAACGGCAGGTGCCGATTCCCTTTGAGCTGGTGTACGATCCGGCTCAAATTGACTCCCGCTTTACCTACGCGGTGCAGGCCCGCATCATGGTCGAGGGCCAACTGCGGTTTATCAGCACCCGTCGGTTTGCGGTGATTACCCAGGGCAACCCTACGAACCTAGAGGTGAGAGTCGATCCGGTGGCTCAGTAAGCCAGCGGATCGATCGACAGGCGATTGGGCCAATCGTACAGCCTGCGAAGGACAGCGATCGGGCTCTACCCTGAGATATAAATTCGGTAAACCTGGAGCTGAGGCGCTCGGCGGAGGAAAGCCGCTTGCTAAACTAGCGGCTGTGCAGCAATAGCGTCGTTCACAGCGTGTAGCCCTACCGTGACCGTTAAAGATTCAGCCCCTACCCTGCCCCTTGTCGCCCAGCCCCCGCTCCAGCCCCTGGTTTACCTGGTTGAAGATGAAACTCAAACCGTGCTCGATTGGGCGGCGGCGGTAGCCCAGTCAGACGATACCTACTTTCAGCGAGGGCAGCGGCTGGCGCGACGGTTGGGAGCCCACTACCGTCGCGATGGCCTGACTGAGTTTGGTTTTTGGACCCCTGCGTTGGTAGCCGACATTATTCAGTCGGAGCGCACCCTGGAGCTAGAAATTTTTACCCCGTTGCAGCCGATCGATTTTCGATCGCCCCAGCAGACGCTGAGGTTTCAGCGCGATCGCGTGCCGATGATGCAGCAGGGAGAGTTTGTCTGGGCCGTAGTCGCAGGGGTGAAACCGGGCAGCCGCGATCGCGCCGGCAGTTTTTACTGGGTGCGCCACATTGATGCCGAAGGGCGGCTGAACTACATTCGTGACCCCCTGGCCTACTCGCTACCCTACGGCGTGTTTGCCCCCGCCGAAGTCTACGATGTTCGGCGGCTACAGCAGCAGCGGGCCGACCTGGGCTACCTGGCCCGGAGTGCCGCACCCAAGGGCGGCATTGACCCCGAGATTCCTCGGGTGCCTGCTCCCACCAACATTCTGCAAATTCACGTCAAAACTGCCTCCGCCGAGGGCAGTCTGGAGGGGCTCACCCGCATTTACCAGCGCATTTCTGCCAAGCTGGCCGCCGGGGAAGACCTCACCCCCGCCGAAACCGCCTACACGGGCTATCAGGCCATTCAGCTCTTGCCCGTAGAGCCCACCATTGAGTACCGTCGCGAAGACACCAACACTGAGCACGAGTTCTTTGCCATTGCCGACGACGGAGGGCTGCCGGAGGAGGCAGACGCGGCGCTCAGCAGCAGTCTGACCGTCACCCTGCGCCAGCCCAACGCCCAAAATTGGGGCTACGACGTGCCGATTTTAGGTAGCGCTGCCACCAACCCAGCGGTGCTGGGCAGCCTGCGCCCCGACGAAATGGTCGATTTTATTGCCACGCTGCACACCTTCTCAACCGGCCCCATTCAGCTGATCTATGACCTGGTCTATGGCCACGCCGACAACCAGGGGTTAGAACTGCTCACCCAGCAGTTCTTCAAAGGCCCCAACATGTATGGCCAAGACCTCAACCACCAGCTGCCCCAGGTGCGCGCTATTTTGCTCGAAATGCAGCGGCGCAAAATCAATACCGGGGCTGACGGCATTCGCGTCGATGGCGGCCAAGATTTTCGCTTTTTCAACCCCCTCAGCGGTCGGGTGGAGCAAGACGACGTGTACCTGCTGGCCATGAGCGACGTGGTGCAGGATATTCAGGGCTATCGGCGGCGCATGTTTACCATCTTTGAGGATGGTCGCCCCTGGCCCGAGGCGGGTTGGGAAGAAAAATCGACCTACCGGGAGCTGATCGAGGCCAAGCCCGGCTCGTTTCAGTGGGGGCCGCTAATCTTTGCCCACAACACTCCTACCCTAAAAGGCTTTTGGGATCGCAAGTGGCGGCGGGTGTGTGAGGTGATCTTTCAGGGTGACCACTGGATTACCGGCTGTGGCAACCACGACACGGTGCGCCGGGGCAACCAGATTGACCTCGATGCTGACATCAACTGGAACCTGGGCAAAACCCTGCCCGAGGCCCTCAACCGGGCCTACAACAACTCGGCAACGCTGCTGTGGGTCCACGGGTTTAGCCCCGGCCTGCCGATGGATTTTCTCAACGCCAGCCTGGAGACCCCCTGGGGCTTTTTTCGCAACACCGACGATCGCTACGGGGTGAAGGTGGTGTCTGAGGAAGTGGGCTTTTTAGATTGGGAGATTGAGCCGGAGCTGTACCTCCAGCCCCACGCCTTTCCTCAGCTCAAGTCTCTAGGGTTTGAGACCCTGGACCAGCTCAAGGGGTTTGCCAATGCCCTGCGTCAGGCCATGGTCGAAACCGACTACAACCTGGAAGAAGTGGCCCAAATTTGTCAGCACTGTCTGGGCAATGGGGTTGACGGCATTGCCTGTGAGGTGCCCGCCCTCGAAGAACTGAACCAGCCCAGTCTGCCCCGGTTTTTGGCCACCCTAGATGTGCCTAAGCTGAAGCAGTTTGCCATGGCTTTTATGGAAGACGGCCACGATATTTGCAATGTGGCCCACTATTTTGATCACGCCCACGGCGATCGCGGTCGCTTTGGCATGGCCCTGCGGCAGTTTCGGCGGCAGCGCCCCTGGCTGCGGGAGAATTTGATTGGCCGCGATCGCTTCAACCGCATCAGCGACGACGAGCGCACGATTTTCTATGGCTATCGCATTGAGCCCCACCCTCCTGGCGATCGCGCTCCCCAGGAGGTGGTGATGGTGGCCCACATGGGCGGAGCCGCCATGACGGTAAATTTGGGCGACTGGCTTCAGCTCGATCTAGGGGCCTGGCAGGTGGGGTTGGCGACTCCAGGGTTGGCGCTGTCGGATCATCCCGATGAGCTGCGATCGTTTGAGCTGCGCGACGGTGAAGGGCTGCTGCTGGTGAATGCCGCCGCCGAGTGATGGCTAATGCTGCGATCGCACCCCTCGGGGTAGACAAAATGCCCTAATGGTTTGGCGATGGCTATAGTCCCTAGTATGAAATCGACAATCTTACAGTGGCAAAACCTAGCCCAGAAATGGCGCTGGCCCCAGGCAGCACTGGTGGCCCTCAGCGGCGTGCTGATGGCGATCGCGCTGCCACCCTGGAGCCTGTGGCCAGTGGCCTGGGTGGGGCTGGTGCCCCTGTGGTGGATGGTGCTGGCGACCCCGACAGTGCTGTTGGCTACAGCCTATGGGCTGCTCTGGGGGCTGGTCTACTACGGCATCTCCCTAGCCTGGATTACCCACCTGCACCCGCTGATGTGGATGGGAGTGCCCTGGGGGAGTAGTGTGGCGATCGCCCTCTCTGCCTGGATTTTTATTGTCCTTTGGGGGTCGGTGTGTATTGCCTTTTGGGGGGGCATGATGGCCTGGCTGGCCCGGCGCTGGCCGGGGCGAAACCGCTGGCTGGTGCTGGCGGGCACCGCCCTCTGGTGCGCCCTCGAAGCCCTGCGCAACCACAGCCCCCTCGACTGGTCGCCCCTCAGCCTCACCCAAAGCCCAGACAACCTGTGGATTTTGCACCTAGCCCGGTTCTCAGGCCCCGGAGCAATCACCGCTATTCTCGTCGCCACCAACGGCCTGCTGGCGCTGGCACTGGCAGAAGGCAGAAGGCAGACAGACCTCCCCCCCCTCTCCCACTCCTCACCCATCCACCCATCCACCCATTCACCCATCCCCCGCCCCATCCTTGCCGCCATGGCGCTGGCCATCACCGGCCACGCCCTTGGCGCTCTGCTCTACACCACCACTTCGATAGCATCCCCCGAGCAATCCGTTACCCTCGGCCTGATTCAGGGCAATGTGCCCACTCGCGAAAAGCTCACACCCCAGGGGGTGCGTCAGGCGCTAGAGGGCTACACCGACGGCTACCGATCGCTGGTTGAGCAAGGGGTCGATGCCGTGGTCACCCCCGAAGGAGCGCTGCCTCAGTTGTGGAACCCCAACACGCCCCAGATTGCCGCCATCATTCAAACCGTCCGTCAGGGCGGGGTACCCCTGTGGCTAGGCACCTTTGCCCCAGTGCCGGGGGAGGGACGACAACAGTACACCCAGAGCCTGCTCGAACTGCGCCCCGACGGCGACACCTATGGCCGCTACGACAAGGTACAGCTGGTGCCCCTGGGAGAATACGTGCCCTTTGAGGCGGTGCTGGGCCGCCTGATCAGTCGCCTGTCGCCGCTGGATAGCTACCTGGTGCCGGGGCAACCCCAGCAGCAATTTATCACCAGCGTAGGCGTAGGCGTCGTCGGCATTTGCTACGAGTCGGCCTACAGCCGCCTGTTTCGTCACCAGGTGAGGCAGGGGGGCGAGTTTATCATCACCGCCTCTAACAACGATCCCTATCCCCTGTGGATGATGATGCAGCACCATGGGTTTGATGTGCTGCGGGCAGTAGAGAGCGATCGCTGGGCGCTGCGGGTGACCAATACTGGCCTTTCGGGCCTCGTCGATAACCGAGGTCGCACCCGCTGGCTCGGCGAACCTCAAACCTACCTCACCCACCGCGCCACCCTCGATCGCCGTCAGAACCTCACCCCCTATAGTCGCTGGGGCGACTGGCTTACGCCGTTCCTGCTGGGCCTGACCCTGATCTGGGGCTGGCGCAAAAGATGAAGGTTGGTAATGTTGTTCCTCTCCAGTTTGTTACCCTCAAGTATTGAGGCGACTGCTGGAAAACGTTCTCCCCAATAGTGGGCAGTGCCCATCCTACGGTGGCGACAGTCGCCGGATACAGCGGGGAATTTCTTGATCTAGAAATCTCCTGAAGACTGACTCGTTTGCAGTCAGCACCAGCGGCTTCCGTCCTAGGGGTTAATGCGTGGTTGTACAGAATCGGCTGGCTGGCTATACGCTGCACCGGGCAATGCACGAGGGCATCTACACCCGAGTGTTTGCCGGGGTATCGCAAGCCGATCAACGGCCAGTTGTGATCAAAATTCTCAAAAACGACTATCCCGCCTTAGAGGAAATCACCCGCCTCAGACACGAATTCAAAATTCTCGACAGCTTAGACCATGCCGGTATCATCAAACCGCTAGCCCTAGAGAGCTACCCCAACGGGCTGGCGCTGATATTAGAAGACTTTGGCGGCATTTCCCTCAGCCAATATCTGCGTCAAAGCACCCTGGCGATCGGCCAGTTTCTAGCGATCGCCCTTCAGGTGGTGGCGGCCCTAGCAGAGCTGCACCAACGCCAGATTGTGCACAAAGACCTCAATCCTCGCAATATTCTGATCAATCCGGTCAGCGGACAGGTCAAGCTGATCGATTTTAGTCTGGCCTCGCGCCTGTCGCGGGAGAACCCAGCGATGAGTAATCCTAACCGGCTGGAAGGAACGCTGGCCTATCTATCGCCCGAGCAAACCGGACGCATGAATCGGACAATCGACTATCGCACCGATTTTTACTCTTTGGGCGTCACCTTTTACGAAATGCTGACCGGGCAGCTGCCCTTTACCACTATTGACCCGTTGGAGCTGGTGCACTGCCATATTGCCAAAGCTCCGGTAGCCCCCCAAACGCTCGCCCCAAACCTACCTCAGCCCCTCGCCGACTTGGTGATGAAACTGCTGGCCAAGACCGCTGAAGACCGCTACCAGAGCGCCCTGGGCCTCAAGGCCGATCTGCTGATGGGTCAACAGCAGCTCGAAGCAACCGGCACCATTGCCCCCTTTGCGATCGGCGAACTCGACTGCTTTAGCCAGTTTCTCGTGCCCCAAACCCTCTATGGTCGCGACCTCGAAGTGGCCACGCTACTGAAAGCGTTTCAGCAGGTGACGGCGGGGGCCACCGAACTGATGCTGGTCAGCGGCTACTCGGGCATTGGCAAAACGGCTCTTGTCCAGGAGGTGCACAAACCGATTGCCCAGCAGCGAGGCTACTTTATTGCCGGTAAGTTTGATCAGTTTAAGCGCAATGTGCCCTATGCCTCGCTGACCCAGGCCTTTCAAGAGCTGATGCGGCAGCTGCTGACTGAGCGTGACGACCAGGTGGCGGCTTGGCGAACCAAGCTGCGAGAGGCTCTAGGCGCAAACGGTCAGATCATCATCGATGTGATTCCAGAGGTGGAGCGGATTATTGGCCCCCAGCCAGCGGTGCCTCAGCTAGGGCCATCGGAGGCCCAAAATCGGTTCAATCGTGTGTTTCAGCAGTTCTTGCGGGTGTTTAGCCAGCCAGAACACCCCCTGGTGATTTTTTTAGATGACTTGCAGTGGGCCGACCTGCCCTCGCTGACGCTAATTGAGCTGCTGGCGATCAACCCTGAAAGCCAGTATTTACTGCTGCTGGGGGCCTACCGCGACCATGAGGTCAGCCTGGCCCACCCCCTAATATCAACTCTGGAGCGCATCCAGGCGGCGTCTGTGCCGGTGCGTAAGCTGGTGTTGCGGCCTTTGGGCATCGAGCATGTCACTCAGCTAGTGGCCAGTACGCTGCACACCAGCGAAACCGAGGCTCGGCCCCTGGCACAGCTAGTGTTTAAGAAAACCCAGGGCAACCCCTTCTTTCTCACCCAGCTGCTGAAATCGCTCTACCAAGACCGGCTGCTCTGGTTTGACTTTGACCAAGGCGGCTGGCAGTGGGATATGGCGGTTTTGCAGGAGGTTGAAATCACTGAAAATGTGGTTGAACTGATGGTGAACCAAATTCAAAAGCTCTCGGTCAAAACCCAGCAGGTCTTGAGGCTGGCCGCCTGCATTGGCGACACCTTTACCCTCGATGTGCTGGCGATCGTTCACCAAGCTACCCAGGCCCAAACGGCCACCGATCTGTGGGAAGCCCTTCAGGCCGATTTCGTAGTACCCCTCAATCAGACCTACAAAATTCCGCTGGCCCTCGATGTCGCCGCCCACCCCCCGGAGACGATCGCACCGCTCTCTAGCCCTGAGGCTCCGATCGCCTATAAGTTTTTGCATGACCGGGTGCAGCAAGCGGCCTATCTGTTAATTCCAGAGTTGCAGCGGCCAGAGGTGCATCTTCAGATTGGTCGGCTGCTCCTACAAAATATTGCGGTAGCGGAGCACAACGAGCATATTTTTGCGATCGCCAACCAGCTCAACTCCGGTATCGAGTTAATTACCGCTGAGGCCGAGATCTACGCCCTAGCCGAACTCAACCGGCTCGCCTCGCAAAAGGCCAAGGCAGCGGCGGCCTACGACTCAGCCCTGCGCTACGCGATCGTGGGATTAGATCTGATGCCCCCCGACAGCTGGCAACAGCAGTACAACCTAACCCTGGCACTACACGAAGCCGCCGCCGAAGCCGCCTACCTCAACGGCGACTTTGAGCAAATGGAAACCTGGACAGCGGCGGCCCTGCAACAAACCTGTGCCCCCATTCACACCATGAAGGTGTACGAGGTCAAAATTCAGGCCTGCATGGCCCAGCTGCAACAGCGAGACGCCGTCAAAATTGGCTTGCAGGCGTTGGCCCCCCTGGGGGTGAGCCTGCCCGAAACTCCCAGCCTGGACGATATTCAGCAGGCCCTGGGGCGCACCGCCGCCACCCTTGCGGGGAAGCACCCTGATGACCTACTGACCCTGCCCCTAATGAGCGACCCCGAAAAGCTGGCCGTCGTGCGCATGCTCACCAGCTTAGGGTCACCTTGCTACCAGGCGGCCCCCAGCTTGTTTCCGCTGGTAATTTGCGAACAGGTCAATCTATCGGTCACCTACGGCAGTTCTCCCTTTGCGGCTTATAGCTATGCCTGCTATGGCGTCATTCTCAACGGCATTTTGCAGGAGATTGAGGCGGCTTACCAGTTTGGCAGTCTGGCTTTGCAAGTCGTCGACCAGTTTAATGCCGTGGAGATCAAGGCTAGCGTCTACTTTGTGACCGCTGCCTGCACCATGCACGGTAAGGTGCACGCGCGCGAAACCCTGCCCCTGCTGTGGGAAGGCTACCAAAGCGGCCTAGAGAATGGCCAGTTTGAGTACGGCGGCTATGGGGCCGTGCAGCACGGTCACCACTCGTATTTGATGGGGCAGGAGCTGCCTCGGCTGGCGACCGCAATGGCCGCTATCAGCGAGACCCTGGCTCAGCTCAAGCAAGATAACGCCCTGGGCTGGAATCAAATTGTCGAGCAGGCGGTGCTGAATCTGCTCGATGCTCCGAGTGAGCCCTGGCGGCTAGAGGGCAGCGCCTACCGGGAGACAGAGCGGCTGCCGTTGCTGCAAGCCGCCAACGATCGCACCGGCCTGCACTATCTCTATCTCAACAAGCTGATCCTCTGCTACGGGTTTGGGCAATATGCCGAGGCCTTAGCCAATGCCGCCCAGGCCGAACAGTATTTAGACGGGGTGAAGGCGTTTTTTGTCGTGCCGGTGTTTACGTTTTACGATGCTCTGGCGCACCTGGCCTCGGCTTTGACCACAGGGGCGGCCCCCTCAACAACGCTGTTAGAGAAAATTTCGCAAAACCAGGCCAGTCTGCGGCAGTGGGCTAACCACGCACCGATGAATTTTCAGCACAAGCTGGACCTAGTCGAGGCAGAAACGGCACGGCTGTTGGAGCAGCCCTGGCAGGCGATGGCTCTCTACGACCGGGCAATCGCAGCGGCATTAGACCAGGGTTATCTTCAAGAAGCGGCATTGGGCAACGAACGAGCCGCCGAGTTTTATCTGGCCGAGGGCCGCGACAAGGTGGCCCAGGTCTATCTGAGCGAGGCCTACTACGGCTATCTGCGCTGGGGGGCGATCGCCAAGGCCCGCCAGCTAGAGGCTCGCTATCCCCATCTGCTGGCCCAGGCCCCAGGACCAGAGGCGATCGCGCCAGTCCCCACCCTCACCAGCCACTCCCTATCCAGCAGCAGCGGCATTCAGGGCCTAGATCTGGCCACCGTGATCAAGGCGTCCCAAGCCCTGTCAGGAGAAATTGTGCTCAGTGACTTGCTCACCAAGCTGATGCAGATCGTGCTCGAAAATGCTGGAGCCGAGAAGGGTCTGCTGCTGCTAGACACCGCAGGCCAACTGCTCATCGAAGCCGCAGGCACCGTGGATGCCGAGGCGATTACCGTACAGCAGCGGAAGACAGACCCCAGCGTGGAGAGCGAGCACCAGCCCCCCACTAACGATCTTGACCCGTCGGTGGTGCCCCTCTCGGTAGTGAACTATGTGGCTAGAACCCACGACTCACTCGTCTTGAGCGATGCCCATCGGGAAGATATGTTTGCCACCGATCCCTACGTGACAACGCAGCAGCCTAAGTCGGTGTTGTGCACCCCGATTCTGCACCAGGGCAAACTGACCGGCATTCTCTACCTCGAAAATAACCTGATCACCGGGGCCTTTACCCCCGACCGGCTAGAGATCTTGCAGCTGTTGGCCGCCCAGGCCTCCATCTCGATTGAAAACGCCCGGCTCTATGCCAACCTGGCCGAGGCCAACCGCACCCTAGAGGCCAACGTAGCCGCCCGCACCCTAGAATTGCAAGCCAAAAACAGTCACCTTCAGCAGGAAATTCAGGAGCGACAGCGGGCTGAAGAGGCGGCCACCGTTGCCAGTCGGGCTAAAAGCGAATTTCTCGCCAATATGAGCCATGAGCTGCGCACCCCCCTCAACGGCATTTTAGGCTACAGCCAGGTGCTGAAAAAAAATGCTGCCCTAGACCAGCAGCAGCGGAAGGGGTTAGAGGTCATCCATCGCTGTGGCGACTACCTGCTGACGCTCATCAACGATGTGCTCGATCTATCTAAGATTGAAGCGCAGAAGATGGAGTTGCAGCCCAGCCCTTTTCATCTGCCCCATTTTCTCCAAAACCTGCTCGAAATTTGCCGCCTGCGGGCCACCCAAAAGCAGATTGCGCTCAACTATGTCGCCCCCCCGACGCTGCCGCAGTTTGTGTATGCCGACGAGAAGCGGCTTCAGCAGGTGCTGCTCAACCTGCTGGGCAACGCCCTCAAGTTTACCGAAACTGGCTACGTAACCTTGAGAATAGACGATGCCTCGCCCCATCCCGAGGCCCAGGCAGGGGCCGCCCCCCTCAAGGACAGCCCGCCCACCCACCTGCGCTTTCAGGTTGAAGATACGGGCATTGGCATTGCCCCGGAGCAGCTAGACCAGATCTTTCAGCCGTTTCACTCGGTCACGAGCCCAGGGCAACGCCCCGAGGGCACAGGTCTAGGGCTAGCCATTAGTCGTCAGCTGGTGCAGCTGATGGGCAGTGATATTGCCGTCAGCAGCCAGGTGGGCCAGGGAAGCCAATTTTGGTTTGACCTAGACCTGCCCCCAGCGCCCCAGGGTGACGAGACGAGGCCAATGGGCGGGCAGTTGGTGAAAGGCTACCGGGGCGATCGCCGCACTATTCTAGTCGTAGACGACAAGGACTATAACCGAGCGGTCATCGTCAACTTTTTAGCCCCCCTGGGCTTTACCGTGCTAGAGGCCGCCGATGGCCAGCAGGGTCTGGCGATCGCCCAGCAGCACCACCCCGATGCGGTGCTAGTCGACTTGGTCATGCCGCTGATGGATGGGTTTGAGATGACCCGACGGCTGCGGCAAACCCCCGAGCTAGAATCCGTGGTAGTGATCGCCATTTCTGCCAGCGTGCTCGAATTTGATCAGCGGCTGCGGCAAAAAACTCGCTGCGATGATTTTTTACCCAAACCCGTCTACGAACCCGCCCTGCTGAGGAAGCTCCAAACCCACCTGGGGCTAGAGTGGATCTCTGAGCCTGACAGTTCTCTATTGGCCCAAGGTGACCTAAAGCAGCTCAGCCCCAGCCAGGACACACACACCCTACCCAATGCCCTACCTGCCGCCGCCATTCCCCCCGCTGCAGAACTCAATAGTTTGCTAGATCTGGCCCTCAAAGGTGACCTAAAGGGCCTGATCGCCGACACCCAGCGCCTAGAAACCATAGAACCGCAGTGGGCAGCCTTTGCCCTTCAGTTGAGGCAGCTAGCCATGAGCTATAAGGGAAGACAGGCGATTGACTTGATTAAACGCTACCAACTATCGACATGAGCGAGGCTACAGCCCAAGCAGGCACTATTTTAGTCGTGGATGATACCCCGACCAACTTGGAGGTATTGTTCGATTTTTTGAACAATGCCGGGTTTAAAGTTCTGTTTGCTGAAGATGGCGAAAGCGCCTTGGAAACGGTCACCTATGCTACCCCTGACCTAATTTTGCTCGATATTCTCATGCCGGGCCTTGACGGCTACGAAACCTGTCGCCGCCTAAAAGCCAATCAGGCTACCGCCGCGATTCCGGTGATCTTTTTAACCGCCCTGACCGACACCACCGACAAGGTCAAAGGCTTTGCCCTAGGCGCGGTCGATTTTATTACCAAGCCCCTACAGTACGAAGAAGTTTTGGCGCGGGTGGAGACCCATCTGCGTTTGCAAACGCTCACCCGGCAGCTGCAAGCCCAAAATGCCCAGCTAGCACAAGAGATCGAGGAGCGCAAACAGGCCGAAGCCGCCCTACAGCGGCAAAATCAGCGATCGCAGCTGTTTGCCGAAGTCACCCTGAAGATTCGCCGCTCTTTGCAGCTTGAGACCATTCTGCAAACCTCAGTGACTGAGGTACAGCAGATTTTGCAGGCCGATCGAGTGCTGATCTATCGCCTTTGGTCTGACGGCACCGGCAGTAGTGTGGCCGAGGCGGTGCAGCCGCCCTTTGCCAAGGTGATGGGCATTGTCTTTCCTGCTGAGGTGTTTCCTGAAGAAACCAAAGACCAGTACCGCCACGGTCGAATTCGCCAGTTAACCAATGTCGATAGCGATGACGATGTGCCCGACTGTCTGGTCAGTTTTCTCCACCAGCTTCAGGTTAAAGCCAAGCTGGTGGTGCCCATTCTCACCCAAAACGATCTGTGGGGGCTGCTGATTGCCCACCAATGTTCTGGCCCCCGCCAGTGGACGGCCTTTGAGACCGAACTGCTCCAGCAGCTGGCTGACCAGATCGCGATCGCCCTTACCCAGGCCCAGCTCTTAGACCAAGAGAGGCTCCAGCGCCAGGAGCTGGCCCGCTCCAACGACGAACTTCAGCAGTTTGCCTACATCGCCTCCCACGACCTCCAAGAACCTCTGCGCATGGTCACCAGCTACCTACAACTTTTAGAACGCCGCTACCAGGGCCGCCTCGACCCCGATGCCGATGACTTTATTCAGTTTGCGGTCGATGGTGCCCTGCGCATGCGCTTGCTAATCAACGACCTGCTCCTTTATTCTCGGGTCGATACGCGGGGGCAGTCGTTTGAGTTGACCAGCGCCCAGGCTGCAGTCGACGATGCGATCGCCAACCTCCAGGTCGCCATTGCCGAAGCAGGTGCCGTTGTCACCCATGGCGAACTACCCCAGGTGCGGGCAGACCACACCCAGCTGACCCAGCTTTTTCAAAACCTGATTGGCAACGCCATCAAATTTCGCAGTGAGGCCCCTTGCCGCATTGCCATTGAAGCCCGTCAAAAGGAAGATGCCTGGTTATTTTCGGTCCAGGATAATGGCATTGGTCTTGCCCCCCAGTATGCCGAAAAAATATTCGTGATTTTTCAACGGCTGCACAACCGAATAGACTATCCAGGCACTGGAATTGGGCTAGCGGTCTGCAAAAAAATTGTGGAACGGCACGGTGGCCGCATTTGGGTAGAGTCTGAACTGGGCCAAGGCGCAACCTTCTTCTTCACGATTCCAGAGGGAGGTGCAAACTGATGATGGTTGACACCAGAAGCGTTACACATCCCGTTGAAATCCTGCTTGTAGAAGACAATCCAGGAGATGTCAGACTGACCCAGGAAGTCTTAAAAGACTGCCGAATTCACAATCATTTGAACGTAGTAGACGATGGGGAAAAGGCGATCGCCTTTCTGCACCACACCCCACCCTACACCCACGCTCCTGAACCCAACCTGGTGCTCCTCGACCTTAACCTGCCGCGACGTGGTGGGTTAGAGGTGCTGCAAATCATCAAGACTAACGCCACACTGCGACACATTCCGGTGATTGTGTTTACCACCTCCCAGGCCGAATCAGACATTATGAATGCCTATAATCTCCATGCGAATTGCTACATCACCAAGCCTATCGATCTAGAACAGTTCACAAAAAGCGTCAAATCAATTGAAGACTTTTGGCTGGCCATGGTGCAACTACCCTTGGAGTAACCCATGGATAACCAAGCCCCGATCCACGTTTTATTGATCGAAGACAACCCCGGCGATCGGCGGCTGCTGCAAGAGCTACTGCGGGACGTAGCCTCAGTCTCTATTCAGCTAGAGCATGCCAACTGCCTCAGCGAGGGGGTGCAGTGCCTACAACAACAGCCCTTTGACATTGTATTGCTAGACTTATTTTTACCCGATAGTCAGGGCTTTGCCACCTTTACTCAACTGCATCAGCAAGAACGCAACACGCCCATCGTGGTCACCACCGGCCTCAACGACGAAACCCTGGCACTTAGAGCAGTACAGGCTGGAGCCCAAGACTATCTGGTCAAAGGCCAAATTACCGGTGAGCTGCTAGTGCGCTCCATTCGCTATGCGATCGAACGGAAACGCACCGAGCACAAAATTCGTGAGCAGGCGGCGTTGCTAGACATTGCCACCGACGCCATTCTGGTGCGCGATGTGCAAAACCAAATTTTGTTTTGGAACAAGGGGGCCGAGCGCCTCTATGGGTGGACGGTGGAGGAAGCATTGGGTAAAACCGTGAGCCTACTCTTTCAAGATGGTTTGGCGCAGGTTCAAACGGCTCAGCAGCAGCTCATGGTTGATAACGAGTGGCAGGGAGAACTCAACCAAATCACCAAAACCGGACAGAGCATCACCGTTGAAAGTCGATGGAGTCTGGTACGCGATGACAATGGCGAACCCAAGTTTATTTTGGTGGTTAACACCGATGTAACCGCCAAAAAACAGTTAGAAGCCCAGTTCTTTCGCGCCCAGCGGCTAGAAAGCATCGGCACCCTGGCGAGCGGTATTGCCCACGATCTCAATAATATTTTGACTCCCGTTTTAACCACTGCCCAGCTTTTGCAGATGAAGCCTGGCAATCTGGATGAGCGCAGCCTGCACATGCTCAAAATTTTAGAGATCAATGCCCGGCGAGGAGCCGAAATCATCAAACAAGTGCTGTCCTTTGCGCGGGGGGCAGAGGGCAACGATACGGTGCTGCAAACCGGGCATCTGATTCGAGAAGTTCAGCAGATTATTCGAGAAACGTTTCCTAAATCGATTGAATTAGACGTTGACATTCCCAAAGATCTTTGGACTGTCATTGGCAACGCCACACAGCTGCATCAAGTGCTGATGAATTTGTGCGTTAATGCCCGAGACGCCATGCCTCAAGGAGGGCAGTTGAGCATCTCAGCCGAGAACCTTACCCTCGACAAAAGCTATACCCGCACTAACTTAGATGCCAAGGAAGGAAAATATATTGCGATTACCGTGGTAGACAATGGCGGTGGCATTGCACCGGAGCTACTCGATCGCATTTTTGAGCCGTTTTATACCTCAAAAGACGTGGGGAAGGGCACGGGGCTAGGGCTGTCAACGGCGTTAGGAATTATTAAAGGCCACCGTGGTTTCATCACAGTATCTAGCGCCACGGGCAAAGGCACCCAGTTCAAAATTTTCTTGCCTGCCGTTACCGTTGTCGATCAAAAAGAGACAATTGATGCAGAGGTGCTAGGTGGCCATCAAGAGCTGGTTTTAATCGTAGACGATGAAATTTTGGTGCGAGAGGTCACCAAAGCCGCTTTAGAAACCTATGACTATCGCACGCTAACGGCCTGCGACGGCGTGGAAGCGATCGCACTCTATGCCCAACAGCAAACCAGTATTCACGTCGTCATTGTCGATATGATGATGCCGACTATGGATGGTGCTACCACTATTCGCATTTTACAGAAGCTCAACCCTCAGGTGAAGGTGATTGCTGTCAGTGGGCTGCCCTATAACAGCGACGAGTCTCCTATCAGTGCCCCCGTAGGTATTCAAGGCTTTTTACCTAAGCCCTACACCGTTGAACAATTGATCCAAGCCGTGCATGACGTACTCCAGCCACCTAGCTAAGCCTAAATGCTGCTGGGTCACTCTCGATGCCGCTGGGCAAAGGTCAGCGACCCACCAAACTCAACTCTCCGGCCCCGCTGGCGACAGTATTTTTTGTGGTTCAGACCTGGCGAGTTGTGAAGATGAAAAGGGCCTAGAGAAAACTTGATAATAGGCCAATCCTCTGTAGACTCTTTTTATGACGACTTTTGTGGCCCTTGATTTTGAAACCGCAGATCGCGACAGGGATAGTGCCTGCTCTATCGGCCTGGTGCGGGTTGAGAACAATCAGGTTGTCGATAGCACTCATTACCTAATCCGGCCACCTCGACGACAATTTGAGTTCACCCACATCCACGGTATTACCTGGAATCAGGTCATGAATCAGCCTACCTTTGAGCAGCGATGGCCTCAAATAGCCGATTTTCTAGCAGGAACTGATTTCTTCGTTGCCCATAACGCGTCCTTCGACCGTAGCGTGCTCTATGCCTGCTGTAAGGCCTACAACATCCCACAACCCGATCCAGAATTTATCTGCACCGTTCAGTTAGCTAGAAAAGCCTGGAACATTCGGCCTACCAAGCTGCCTAATGTCTGTGAATATTTGGGTATTCCGCTGAAGCACCATGACGCTCTATCAGATGCTGAAGCTTGTGCTCAGATTGCGATCGCAGCCTATCCGCTAGTTTTGGCAAAAGATACAGCAAAGACCCTTTAATCATCCCATTCCCCACCAATGACAGCATTGAGCGGTTGCAGCTTTTTGCGCCTGCAGGAAAGCAAGCGCCGGGGAACTACAGCCGGGTAGTAGTGGCTAGGTCGGCGGTAGCTTTAGCCCTGGATAGTGAGGCCCACCGGGCCGTAGCGTGAGTTGACTCACTGTTTCTGTTCTTGCAACGCCCCCGGTAACTACTGGGGGCTTTTGTTAGGGTGGCCATAGAGCACCGTAACCGAACATCGTCACTACTGATCGGGGTATGGAAAGCCCAACGACAAGAGAGAATTGACTGGCGATACTGAGTATTAATTATCACTCCTAGGGGCTGAGCTATGCCGAAACGGAAGCACAAGAAAACCTTCCCCTGTGGTCACAAAGGCCACGGCAAAGATTGCGTCCGCTGTCAGCAGGAGGTCGAGGAGGCTGCGAGAAAAGCCCAGAAGCAAGCGGAACAGCAGCGGCAGCGCCATGAGTGGGCAGTTAGCTTCAGTCTCGATGTGGTAAACCTCAGAGGGCTACCAACCCATGTGGTGCAGAAGTCGCGGCACATCATTGATGAATTGGAGATTGGGCGACACTTTGGTAAGTTGGGCGGCAAGCGAATGATCTTTGATAAATCTGTGATCCGTATTCCTGTGGGCCTACGCTATCGAATGCTGTGCCGGGAAGAGAGAGGCCGCATTACTCCGCTAATGGTGCTTTCCCACGAAGACTATAACGCCTATGCCAGCAACAGGCGACGAGTTAGTTGATGGGGTCTTTAACCCTTGAAAGTATTGCAAGAGATTGAATGGTGAGCCAAATTAAGACAGATGAGCAAATGCAAAATGCCCTAGATTCTGAAGGCAGAGTCTAGGGCATTGGTTAATAGGATTCAAACGGAACTTTGAAGTGAAATATTCCGCTTACGACATTCAACTGCTAACTTGAGGGACTTCCTCAAATGGGTAGTGCTGTTCAGAGATGCTTCAATACCGTCGTGTAGGGTTGTTAAGTCTCTAGGTATTTATTGCAGTGCTCTCTAAGCTTTAGTAGAGGAAATATCAACAGCTAAGAAGAGTGCCGCTGACTTTGACCAGATAGATTCAGACGTTAACGAGATAAAAACCTCCTGTTTAACGAAGACTGAACTGTTTGGAACCGAGGGAAGTTTCTTTCGCCTCTTGTTATTAGACTACTCCTGTTACCAGAGGATTTCTTGCATTGATACCAAAGTTTATCTTTCGCTCCACCACTACTCTCATTGAGTGGTGGAGCGCCTGACGCAGCAACGCTGTGGGGTGCAGGTTGAAAGCCGCTCAATCTCTACGCCGACTAGGGTACAGCCTCTGCTGGAGCTGGATGGCACCACCACAAGGCTCTTGGGGTCAGAGAGCGGCAGGTACGGCTGAAGCTAGATTCCTGCGATCGCTGTAAACGTTTACAGGGTTCAACCTCTCGGCCAGATGACTTGCGGTCAGGTACCCTCCTTATCAACCCGCCCCCCTTTAGACATGGCAGTAGATTGACACAAACAGCCCTTTTCTCCAGTTTTAGAAGACTGCTGAGCTTGAGTCAAACAGGCATAATGCTTTGACAAGGTCAGTTTTTTTGTTTGCGTTCTGCTCTAGCTGCCTTGAGTTCTCTGCTCTTTAATTCGGCGGCTTGATAAGCATTCACGTAGTCTTTTCCCCCAAGCATCACGTCACCGTAATACTCGTAGGGCGGAGCACCGTAAATCGGCAGCGGAGGATCGTCTGGGTAATCTTCCCGAGCCTCTGCAATAGAGGCTTTTAATGCCTTGATGCTGAGACTTTGGGCAGGAAAATAGTAGATGTCTTGCCGGGCCTTATTGATATGCGGTAGCGTCGGGTCGATAATATCGTCACCCAGTTCAATCCAGGCGTGTTCGATCGGCTCATACTGCCCGTTATTCAAAACCACAAACCCTTGAACGTAGGTGGCTCCAGTCAGTGTCAGCACAGCTCGATGGGTGTTGTCAAAGGGAGCGCCTGCTTTGCTTTTGATTTGTTCAAAAATTTCGAGGGAAAGGGGTTCGTTCAGAGTTGGGGGCATTGGGCGTGAATTTTAGAGTCGCTACTGCAGATCGTAAGCATCTGCGTGGCGTATGTCTATTGCCGCTAGGCCGATGTTTAGGTCGTTTAGTGAGTGCTAGGGCCAAAAAGCACAGCCGTAGCGGTTTGGAGGTGCGATCGCACTTGGGATGCTAGGTAAGCCTGCTCAAGCAATGCAGCCTTGGTTTGTCGCTGGCTCGGTGTAGACAGAACCGATATAGGAGGGTTTGGTAACCGAGGTCATTTTTGGCTTCCATTCCCTGCACTGTTCCTAGAGGTCAGGGGTCTCTAGGGTCAACTGCTCGCGGGTCGCGGGTGCAACTGCGGGTTTAGTTGCCGGGGGGCTTCGGCTCCCTGTTTTGCCGTAGAAAACGATGACAGCTAAAACAGGTGCTCATTGATACTTTTCAACTTTTTCCCCATGTTATGTTGTGACCGATCAACTGATATTGAGGACTAACGGCCATGGCCGACACTCTGATCAAAATCGAGCTGGATAAGTCTCCTTACGAGAACGACATGATCCACAATCGCTGGCATCCAGATATTCCAATGGTGGCCACGGTTAAGCCCGGTGATGACTTCATTGTCGAGTGCTACGACTGGACCGGAGGTCAGATCAATAACAATGACAGTGCTGATGATGTGCGCGATGTTGACCTGACTCAAGTACATTTTCTCTCTGGCCCTGTGGGCGTGGAGGGTGCAGAGCCAGGAGATTTGCTAGAAGTAGATATTTTAGATATCGGCGCATTTAAGGAAAGCCAGTGGGGTTTCAATGGCTTCTTCTCAAAGAAGAACGGTGGCGGATTCCTGACTGAACATTTTCCCGAAGCCCAGAAGTCTATCTGGGATTTCAACGGCATGTTTACTAAATCTCGGCATATTCCCAATGTGGAATTCGCTGGCATGATTCACCCTGGACTGATCGGCTGCCTACCGTCTAAAGAGATGCTGGCAGAGTGGAACAGGCGTGAGCAGGCCCTCGTCGAAACCAACCCAGATCGGGTGCCACCCCTGGCCGCCCTACCCTATGCCGATACAGCCCATATGGGCCGGATGCCTGCGGATCAGGCCAAGCTTGCTGCCGCCGAAGGTGCCCGCACCGTACCCCCTCGCGAACATGGCGGTAACTGCGACATTAAAGACCTCTCCCGAGGTTCTAAGGTTTATTTCCCGGTCTACGTGAAAGGCGGTGGTCTGTCAGTGGGGGATCTTCACTTCAGCCAGGGCGATGGGGAGATCACCTTTTGTGGGGCGATCGAAATGGCCGGCTGGATTCACCTCCGGGTCAACCTGATCAAGGACGGTATGGCTAAATATGCTATCAAAAACCCAATCTTCAAGCCCAGTCCAATCAAGCCTCGCTACGACGATTACTTGATCTTTGAGGGCATTTCGGTAGACGAGCAAGGCGAACAGCACTACCTAGATGTTCATGTTGCCTACCGTCAGGCCTGCCTGAATGCGATCGAGTACCTGACCAAATTCGGCTACAGCCGCGCCCAGGCCTACGCAATCCTCGGCTGTGCTCCGGTGGAAGGCCACATTAGCGGTGTCGTAGACATCCCCAACGCCTGCGCGACGCTGTGGCTACCCACCGATATCTTCGACTTCGATATCAATCCTGGTGCTGAAGGCCCGCAGGCCCAAGCTAGTGGAGCCATGGATGTGCCCCTTTCCCCTGACCAGGAGTAACCTCTATGCCCCTCTACGACTATAAGTGCCGCGACCATGGCCTGTTTCAGGAGTTGGCCATGCTGTCGGAAAGTGCAGAGCCTCAACCTTGCCCAGAGTGTAGTTCGCTGGCGGCGCGGGTGATCGTGCTGCCGCCTGCGCTGCTGGGCACGGATCCTCTGCTTCACGAGGCTATGGCCCGAAACGAGCGCAGTCAGCATGAGCCACTGTTTTCGACTCCCGAGCATCGCGCTGAGGAACAGGCGCGGCATGAGCACCGCCATGGCAAAGGCTGTGGTTGTCAGGATAAGGGTAGTGGCAAATCGCAGGTGCTCTATACCGCTGATGGCAAGAAGTGGTTTCCTGGTGCTAGGCCATGGATGATCAGTCACTAGCTTGCTAGTAGTTGGTCAATGCCCCACCTGCCCCTCTGCGCCCCCTTAGCCTATGGTGAGGTTGTACCTCAACGCACTCCTATGGCTTCAATTCTTGCTGCCCTTTTGGCGATCGCACTATGGGCGTTCCCCACTTCCTCAGCTTTTGCGATCGCAGCCCCTGCCCCTCAGTCTTTAGGGGCAATTCCTGGCCTCTCAGAAGTATTTGCGGGAACAACACCCGAACTGGGGATTCAGGATGGCAAGCTGTTTCCCTGCCCCTCAACGTCTAACTGTATGGTGAGCCAGAGTGCTGACCAAGACCATGCGATCGCGCCGATTGCCTATACAGGCAGCCTGGATGAAGCGCGGGAACTACTTATCAAAGTGCTGGGGGTTGTACCTCGTACTGAGATTGTGACGCAGCAAGAGAACTACATCCGCGTGAAGTCTACTAGCCGCATTCTGGGGTTCGTAGACGATACTGAATTTTACTTGCCGGAAGATGAGCCCGTCATCCACGTTCGCGCAGCAGCCCGATTAGGAGAATCCGATTTAGGCGTGAATAGACGGCGGTTAGAGCAGATTCGCTTCGCCCTCCAAGACTTAGGAGTTTAGTCGGTCGTAGCCCTAGAACATGGACCGAAACAGCGAGGCAAGGTCACGTCCCATTGAATCAGCCCGTAACGATAGGCGACTCCCCTTTTGCCTTACCGTTACACCAATACTCGCAGGCTTCAGGCGCTGGTTAATCGACTCTAGCGTGAGTTTTCCTCGTGCCACTTCCCTATAGCTTCCCCAAAATGTAGGGAAGGTTCTGCCACACCCAGGGATATGCTGGCCTATAGGGAATGTCGAAAGCCCCACGTTGACGGGACTTTGGGGTACGGGGCTGGCGGGATTCGAACCCACGACCTGCCGCTTAGGAGGCGGCCGCTCTATCCTGCTGAGCTACAGCCCCAGATCTCAACATGCGATCTTGGGCCATTTTACACCCTGATTTGATTGTGGGAGTTCAAGACCGAGTAAAGATGGCGCGGTGGACAGGCAACCCCTGTTCTAGCGTGACCCGCTCGCGATCGGTTTGGGCAGGAAAGGGGCTGGTAGGTAGCCAGTCGGAGCTAGAACGTAGAAAGTGAGGGTTTTCGGCGATGCGATCGCACATATCGATCGCCACCGCTTCCACATCAGACTGCACCACCACGCGCCCGCCAGACGGCAAGAACTCGGCCAGGGTGGCCACTAGCTCGGGTTGCAGCACTCGGCGCTTTTGGTGACGTTTTTTAAACCAGGGGTCAGGAAACTGGATGGAAACTTGCTGGAGGGGGTTGGGGTCGCCCCAGCTCTCTAGCAGGGCGCGCAGGGAGATATTGACGTTGCAGTACATAAAATGTAGGTTGCTCAGCCCCGATTCTTGCTGGCGCTTTTGCGCAGACTCGACCACAGGCCTGCGAATTTCTAAGCCCAAAAAATTCCACTCGGGCTGAAGCTGGGCCATATGCAGCGCAAAGACACCTTTGCCACAGCCAATGTCGATGTGCAACGGCTGCTGGGGGTTGGCAAAGAGGGTCTCCCAGGCGGGAGTCTCGACAGGAGCCTGGTATCGCTCACTCAGGGGATTGACGTGCTGACGCACCCGAACAACAGCCACAGGGTTAACCTCGATGGAACCACGGCTTTCTATCATGCCATTTGGGGGGGTGGGTGTCAGGTGTTAGGTGCAAGGTGTCCAGTTTAAGGGGGCAGGGGTCAGGCCCAAAACCCGAGATCTGGCACCCAATTTCTTTACCGAATCGGGCGAGGAGCAGCTAGGCTGATAGGAGAATTCACATCTTTGTACGTCTAAAGTTCATGGGACAGCGTTTTCGTTTCGCTATCATCAGCGACCCTCACATCGCTCGACCTGAGACCATCTACAACGGCCCCAATCGCTTTCACTTAGTGGAAGTTAGTATTCCGGGTATTGAGCAAATCTTTGACCATTTAGAAACACTGGATCTCGACTTTTTGCTGCTGCCCGGCGACCTCACCCAGCATGGAGAATGGGTTAACCACCAGTGGCTGATCGATCGCCTGAAGCGGCTGCCGTTTCCAGCCTACGTGGTGCCCGGCAACCACGATGTGATTGCTAGGGACGCCAGCGATCGCGCCATTGGCCTCCAAGATTTTCCTAAGCTGTACCAAGACTTTGGCTACAGCGATGGCAAAACCCTGCACTACCAGCACGAAATTCTTCCCGGCGTGCGGCTGGTGGCGCTCAACTCCAACGCCTTTGAGCCCAATGGCGAGCAGGTACGGGTAGGCTATGTGGATCAGACTCAGCTCGACTGGCTAGAGACAACGCTGGCTGACTACTCCGACGATTTAATTCTCGTCATGCTGCACCACAATGTGCTGGAACACCTGCCGGGCCAGTCAAACAGTCCCCTGGGCCAGCGCTACATGGTCAGCAATGCCGCCGATATCATTCAACGGCTGGAGGCGGCACAGGTGCGGCTGATGTTTACCGGTCACCTGCATGTGCAGGATGTAGCGCGGCACGGCGACCTGTGTGAGGTGCTGACTGGGTCACTGGTCAGCTACCCCCACCCCTACCGGATTGTGGAGATTGAGCACGGCGATGGCGATTTGCGGGTGGAGGTGCGATCGCGCCGTCTCACCGCCGTAGACCCCTGGGACGATCTGCAAGCGATGTCGCATCGGTGGATGTGCGATCGCGCTGAGGGATTTATGACCAAGTTTCTCACCAGCCCGCCGGTGGGGCTAGCTGACCATGAGGCGGCAGCGATCGCCCCCAGCCTCAAGACGTTTTGGGCCAGCATCGCGAACGGCGACGCCCAAATCGACTTTTCGCACCTGCCGCCTGAGGTGCAGCAGCGGTTGGCCTGCTACAACGCAGTAGACAGCGATGGCAATCCGCAGGCGATCGACAATACCGCCACCTTGGTGTGGCCATCCGCATCCAAGAGCGCTCTAAAATAGGGGTGCTGTTTGAGGAGACCCATGTGATTCAGGAGCCTAGGCCCATGGCTGGCGTTAAGCAACCCACCTCCAACAGCTTTAAGAAGCTCCAGGGATTTTTGCGATCGCGCATGGGGCAGGCGATCGCCGACTACGGCATGATTGGCGAGGGCGATCGCGTCATGGTCTGCGTCTCGGGTGGCAAAGACTCCCACACCCTGCTCGATATTCTGCGCCACCTCCAGCGCAGCGCCCCGATCTCCTTCGACATTCTGGCGGTCAATCTCGACCAAAAGCAGCCGGGCTTTCCGGCCCACGTGCTGCCAGACTACTTTGAGGCGATCGGCGTGCCCTACCGCATCGTCGAGCAAGACACCTACAGCACCGTCAAACGAGTGATACCCGAGGGTAAAACCATGTGCGGGCTGTGCTCGCGGCTGCGGCGGGGCGTACTCTACCGGGTTGCCGCTGAGGAAGGGGTCACCAAGATTGCCCTCGGCCACCACCGTGACGACATGATCGAGACGCTGTTTCTAAATATGTTCCACGGTGGCAGGCTCAAAGCGATGCCCCCCAAGCTGTTGACAGACGATCGCCGCCACATCGTCATTCGGCCCCTGGCCTACTGCCCCGAGGCCGACATCGCCCGCTACGCCCGCTACCGCGAGTTTCCAATTATTCCCTGCACGCTGTGTGGGTCCCAGGCCAATCTACAGCGCGCCCAAATTAAGGACATGCTGCAAACCTGGGAGAAGCAGTGGCCGGGCCGCACCGAAACCCTGTTTCGCAGTCTCCAAAACGTCGCCCCATCTCACCTGGCCGACCCCAATCTGTTCGGCTTTGACGATCTAGAAAGCGCCCGCATTCTACCTGTCGAGGATGACGACAGTGGCGACGACATTGGCCCTGATTTAGAAGCAGAATTTAACCCAGCCCTGGCCCTGTTTACCGACGGGCTGCCAGGGGATGGGCGCGATCGCTAGTTGCTGTCGTCCTATTGCGGCAAATATTCGCGATCGAGGGTTTGCTCTAGGCTAAACGGACTTTCCAGGGGCAAATGTTCAAGGCTCACTCCGGTTTCTGTAGAGGCTAGATCGCGCGCATCTTGGTAGCACTCGGCAAACACCTGCTCAAAGTACGACTTGAGACTGGGGCTAGCTTTCAGCGCTGCCAGCAGCTGACGACGATGCTCTTTGATTGTAAATCGCCAGCTATTAGAACGCTGTCCAGGCTGATAGGCATACTTCAACAGGTGCATGAGCACCACAATGAGGTTGCTGGTCAAAACCTGTTTTTCGCTGCGGCCCATGTCTTCCAGTTCTTCGAGTAAGTGAGTAATGTCGATCTCGGTCATCTGCCCCGTTTTGAGTAGCTGGCAGGTGGTGCCCAGCCACAGAGCGTAGTCTTGCTCGTAGAGATGGGCCAGAGAACTAGCCTGAGCAGTAGTTTGAGACGACATAGTGGTAGCCGTTAAGTCTAATACTGCCATTGTAGTCGGGCTCAGGAAAGATGATTCCTCAAGCTGCAAATGCTCAGTTGCTTTGCCGGGCAGCAGGTCAAAAAGCTAGGGGTCGCTTTGCCCAGCGGTTGTTTGGGCGGCTGGGCACCCTGGGGGCAATAGCACAACAGAATTCACCTAAGCTCTGGCAGAAGCTAGCCGAGAGTTTAGCCTGAGGGGCCAAAGCCAAGCCATCACTCTCAAGCGCTTTTGATACCAATCGTCCATATCGCCAAGACGACACCCCCAACGATGAAAATTGTAGGGTGCATCCGCGCAGCGATGCACCGTCTCAGGGTTATTTTTAGAGCAAATCCAATTGCATAAACCCCGCTTCCCAAACGGCTAAACCGAGGGGCGCATGGCATGCGCCCGGCTGAACCGGGGGCAACCAAACAGGATTCAGTATGAAGATCTATTTTAGGTAGGGGGTGAGCAGAGCAGACCAGCTTTCGTCGGCCTGGGCAAATTCTGCCTCGCAGCCTTCGGCCCGAGATTCGGGGAGAAAATCTTCTGACACCCATTCGGCGTACCAGTCGGGATCGCTGCCGTAGACTAAGCAGACCATGTTATAGAACCGCTGTTCGCTAAGGCTGTGCTCATCCCAGTAGGGCAATTCCTCCAGCTCGGCTTCTTCTTCGGCATCGAGGCTAAACTGATCGATCCCGGCGATCGCGGCCTCTTCCTCTCCCTGCCACAGCAGCAGCACGGCAGCAAAGGCGTCCACAGCGTCTTCTTCGCGGCTGACAATGGGCAGTTCGAGCTGATCGACTAGGGCGTGGCCCAGTTCATGGAAGAAGGTGAAGTAGGCCGCATTGATCACCGTCTGAGTGTAGTCGGCCTCGTCCTCGTCGTAGAACATGTCGGCATAGTAGGCGATCAGTTCGTAGCACATGGCGATCGCCACGTCGTCGGGGCTGTAGAAGGCATTCACCTCACCACAGTCCTGAAAAGCGATCGCAATATCTTGGGGCAGAGCAAACTGCTCGTTCAGCGTAGCAACCACCCCATCGTAAAACTCACTCTCCACCAGAGCCTCGTAAACTGGCTGGTGGTCGGCATTTTCCGGTTCCAGATACTCCAGCACAAAGTCGCCATCATCGGTGGCTAGCCAGTCTCCCCCCTGGGCGTCGCCCCCACAGGCCCCTAGAACAGCGGCCATTGCCAGGGTCAAGACCCTTACCATTGCTCGTTTCATACAGTCCCCATTGCAAAACACCGAGAGTTGGGCGATCCCACGGATACCGCCTTGATCCTTAACGTACCCCTGGGGGGCGGTCACCACGCAGATCGCCCTTGAATATCGGCGATCGCTGACCGGGCACCCAGATCTCGAAGTTGCGATCCGGATTGGGTATCAGTTGCGACTAATCAATTAACCTCAGGCACTGAAATACTTTGCGGTTGGGTGGTAGGCAATGATGGCCGTGGTGGACTGCTCTGGGTAGAGCTGTTCGCTTTCGTCAATGGTCATGCCGATTTGTTCGGCCTTGAGTAGCTCTAGCTGAATGGGCTGGTCATCCATATTGGGGCAGGCCGGGTAGCCAAAGCTATAGCGCGACCCCTGGTAGCGCTGCTGAAGAATCTCGCGCAGAGTTTCAGGCTCTAACGCCCCAAAACCCAGTTCGCGCCGAATGCGGGCGTGACACCATTCCGCCATCGCCTCTGCCGTCTGCACCGACAGACCGTAGTAGTAGAGGTAGTCGGTGTACTGGTCGGCCTTAAACAGCGTCTGGGCAAACTCCGTGGCGATCTCGCCTACCGTCACCGCCTGCATGGGGAACACGTCGAACTCCCCTGGTTTCGCCAGTTCTTTCGGCAAGAAGAAGTCAGCAATGCAGAGCCGCCGCAACGATTTTTGCCGGGGGAAGGTAAACGTGGCGATGGGGTCTGGGTGGATGGGTGGATGGGTGGATGGGTGGATGGGTGCATCCATCACCGACGGATCGTAGATGTGCAGCGAATTACCTTCGGCCAGACAGGGGAAGTAGCCGTAGACCAATTGGGGATGCAGCAGGTCTTCCGCCAGGATGCGCGCTTTCCAGGTATCCAGAATGGGGTGGACGGTTTCTTTCAGAAACGCATCGTATTCTTCGCGGGATTGCTCCTGAGGCTTACGGAACTGCCACTGACCCACAAATAGCGCCTGCAAGTCCAAGTAGCCAAACACCTCCTCCAGCGAGATATCTGCCGGAGTTAGAACCCGAGTACCCCAGAAGGGCGGCGTGGGGCGGGCGATCGCGGGGTCAACGGCCTCGGAGCGGGTGGTATCTTCAGAATTTTGGACTTGGGATTTGGGATTTGGGATTGTTGGGGAGTCAGTGCTGGCAGGGGCCTCAGCGGCCTCCCCTCCTGGGAGGGGCAGGGGTGGGTTCTCCGGGGAAGGATCTGCATCGACTTCATCCAAAAACCCGCTCAGGTCATCCCAATTTCCTGCCGCCTTGGCGGGCATGAGTTTGTCCATAAAGTGCAGGTCAGAGAAGGCATCTTTACCGTAGACGACCTTGCCCTTGTAGGTTTTCTGGCAGTCTTCGTGGACAAATTTGGGGGTCAGTGCCGCGCCGCCGAGGATGACGGGGACAGTGATGCCCTCCTGGTTGAAGGTCTCCAGGTTGTCTTTCATGAAAGCGGTGGATTTGACCAGCAGGCCGCTCATGGCGATGCAGTCGGCGTGGTGTTCCCGATAGGCCTGGATGATCGCATCCACGGGCTGTTTGATGCCCAGGTTGACCACCTTGTAGCCGTTGTTCGACAGGATGATATCGACCAGGTTTTTGCCGATGTCGTGAACGTCGCCCTTGACCGTGGCGATGATGAAGGTGCCCTTGCCGGAGCCGTCGCTGTCGGCTTTTTCCATGTAGGGTTCGAGGTAGGCCACGGCGGCTTTCATGGTCTGGGCCGATTGCAGCACAAAGGGCAGCTGCATTTGCCCCGAGCCAAACAGTTCGCCCACCACCTTCATGCCGTCGAGCAAAAAGGTGTTGATGATTTCCAGCGGCGGGTAGGTTTCCAGCGCTTTGGCCAGGGCGTCGTCGAGGCCGATGCGTTCGCCGTCGATGATGTGCTGCTTAAGCTGCTCGTCGATGGGCAGATCTTTGGCGATCGCCTCTTTTTTCTTCAGGCTCTTGCCCTCGAACAGGGTGGTGAGCTTGGTCAGTGGGTCGTAGGAGACAATGTCGCCGTCAAACTCGCGGCGATCGTAGATTAGGTCGCGGCAGACTTTTTGGTGGTCGGGGTCAATTTTCGCCAGAGGAAGAATCTTGGCGGCGCTGACGATCGCCCCATCCAGCCCCACCTGCATGGCCTCATGCAAAAATACCGAGTTGAGGGTGACGCGGGCCACCGGACTGAGGCCAAAGGAGACATTCGACACCCCCAGCATGATGTGGCTGCCGGGCAGGTTTTCGCGAATTAGCCGAATCGATTCCAAGGTTTCGCGCCCGTTTACCCGGTCTTCTTCGATGCCCGTCGAGATCGGCAGGGCCAGGGTGTCAAAGAAAATCTCGTGGGCAGGCAGGCCATACTCTAGGGCGTCGCGGTAGGCGCGCTGGGCAATTTGGAACTTCTTTTCTGCCGTGCGAGCCATGCCGTCTTCATCAATGGTGCCGACGACGATGCCTGCACCGTACTTCTTGGCTAGCTCCAGCACTTTAAAGAAGCGTTCGTCGCCGTCTTCGTAGTTGGTGGAGTTGAGGATGCACTTACCCCCGGCTACCTTCAGGCCCGCCTCCATCTTTTGCCACTCGGTGGAGTCGAGCATCAGCGGCAGGGTGACGTTGGTGACCAGGCGCGACACCAGCTCGTGCATGTCCCGTTCGCCGTCGCGGCCCACGTAGTCCACGTTCACATCGAGGACGTGGGCACCCTCTTTGACCTGCGATCGCGCCAAAGCCACCAGCCCGTCCCAATCCTCCGCATTCAGCATCTCGCGGCACTTCTTCGAACCGCTGGCGTTGAGCCGTTCGCCCACGATGAGGAAAGAATTATCTTGGTCGTAGGGCTGGGGACTGTAGATCGAGGCGGCGGCGGGGGTGTAGTTGAGGGCAGGCCGTGGGTCGGGTAGGGGCGCACCATGGTGCGCCCCTACGGTTAACCCCCGCACAGGCCGTTCCTTGGGCCGCAAATCCTTCGCCAGCTCCGCCAGTTGGGCAATGTGCTCCGGCCTGGTGCCGCAGCAGCCGCCGATCACCTGTACGCCCAGGTCTTCGATGAAGTGCATCAGCGACATCCGCAACTCCATCGGGGTGAGGCGATAGACAGCGTGGCCGCCCACATTCTCGGGCAGACCGGCGTTGGGGATGCAGGAGATCACAAAGGGCGACTGTTCGGCCAGGTGGCGGACGTGGTCTTTCATCAAATCGGGGCCGGTGGCGCAGTTGAGGCCCAGGATGTCGATCGGGTAGGGTTCCAAAATCGCCAGGGCCGCCGCCATTTCGGTGCCCACCAGCATGGTGCCCTGCTGCTCCATGGTGACGGAGACCATCAGCGGCAGGCGCTTGCCCGTGGCGACAAAGGCTTCTTCAATACCGTTGAGGGCAGCTTTGATTTGCAGTACGTCTTGGCAGGTTTCGACCAGCATCAGGTCAACGCCGCCGTCAATCAGCCCCTTCGCCTGATCGACGTAAGAGTCTTTGAGGGTGTCGAAGTCGATATGGCCGAGGGTAGGCAGCTTTGTGCCCGGCCCCATGGAACCGGCCACAAACCGGGGCTTCTCGGCGGTGGAATATTCGTCGGCGACGCGGCGGGCCAGGGCGGCGGCGGTTTTGTTCAGTTCGTAGGCGCGATCGGCTAGGTCATACTCGGCCAGCACGATCGCCGTGCCGCCAAAGGTGTCGGTTTCAATCACGTCGGCCCCGGCTTCTAGAAAGCCCCGGTGGACGGTTTCCACCGCTTTAGGATTAGTGAATACCAGGTATTCGTTGCAGCCTTCGTACTCGGGGCCGCCAAAGTCGTCTGCGGTCAGGTTTTGTACCTGGATGTTGGTGCCCATGGCCCCATCAAAGACTATAACCGGGCGATCGGGGCTGTGGAGGCGATCGAGAAAGGCGCTAGACATGGGGCGTTAGAACGGAATGGCAACAGAGATCACCTATTATCAACCATTGCCCCCTCAGAACGCATCCGAAAACCAGCTTCCCAAGCCTACAGATTGATTAGATGGGTCAAGGTTTAGCGCGGATCGATGGAGGGTGCCCGATCGACTAGACGAATTTGGTTTTGCCGCTCAACCACCGTGACCAGGGGCAGTGGTTTACGGGCTGGCCCTCGCAGCACCCGTCCCTCAGCATCAAACTTCGAGCCGTGGCAGGGGCAGGCAAAACGATTTTGGTCGGCTTGCCAGTTGACGGCGCAGCCCCGGTGGGGGCAGACAGGGCGAATGCCATAGGGCGCAATGGCTGGCCCTGACTGAATCACCAGGTAGGTAACGCTGGGTAAGCCTTGCACCGGCTGGGGAACCCCCGGCGTAGTGGTGGGTAAAAAGGTATCGACGGCGATCGCATCCCCCGCCCCATCTAGCGCCTGCACTCCTGGCAAGTAGTCGAGACAGCGAGAATTCAGCGGAAACATCGAGCACAGGTCTTCAAGATCTTGACCTACCGCAGTCTGGGGCCGCGAGAACACCATGGCGATCGCCCCCAGGCCACCCCCAGCCATATATCGGAGCAGCTGCCGGCGGCTGCGAAGCAACTGACTAGGCCGGAGATCTGGAGAATGGGTCATAGTAATCAAATTACCTGGTGAATGGCCTGGAAGTTGCCTGACGATGGCCTACTCCCTAGGGTCAGGCTAACGAACAATGGTGTTCTCGGCAAAAGTCGGGCTAAGGGGAAGGTTTTGGGTACCGGGTTTTGGGTACCGGGTTTTGGGTACCGGGTTTCGGGTACTGGTTCTAGGTCTCAGGCTTCGGCTAAAAGAATTCGCCCTCACCTGACACCTGACACCTTTTATTCGGGTCACCCCTCCATCCAAGGGCTTCTTACTATATGCTTTGACTGTAGCTATTTGGCATGATTTAACATCACAATGGGCAGACTCACCACCCACGTACTCGACACAGCCCTGGGTAAGCCCGCCGCCTCAATGCGGCTCACAGTCTGGGCCATTAATAAAGAGGCCGATATCAAAACGGCGCTCACAACGGTTGAAACCAACAGCGATGGGCGCACCGATCAGCCGCTCCTAGAAGGCGACGAGCTGCACAAAGGCACCTACGAGATCACCTTTGATGTGGCCGCCTACTTTGCCACAACTGGCGCAGCCTTGTCTGACCCACCGTTTTTAGATCAAATTCCTGTTCGCTTTACGGTGGCTGACCCCAGCGGCAACTTTCACGTGCCGCTACTGGTGTCACCTTGGTCATACAGCACCTACCGGGGCAGCTAGCGCCCAGGCCGTTGAATAATTTTCTCCATTACCCGCTGTTTGGTTTTGGGGTCGATGCCAAATAGCCGCACGTAGTCTTGGTCATAGTCGTCTAGGCAGCGCTCTAGGGTCGAGCGGGCGCTGGCGGCATCTTGGCTAGGGATGGGAGGACCACTCTGCCAGGCATTGGTTTGAAAGCGGCGCTGATCGACGTGCTCTAATCCCAGGCGATACCCTTGGGCTAGCAAGGCATTGATCTGGTCTTGCACATCGGGGGGAAGCGTGGATGAGTGGGAGGGCGGATGGGTAGAGGTGTGGGGCGTGGGAGGTAAGGGGCACTGGGGGGCGTCGCCATTACCGTTGCGGCTCACGTCGGTCGTGGCAGCATCGGCGACAGGGACGGCACCAGCGCTAGGCGCATGAGCTTCGGGGTCGTAGGCGTGGTAGACACTGCCCGTTGGGGGGGCTGATGCTGGATTTCCTTGCAGAACGCGGTTGTACTCGTTGGCAAGGCGCATGTCATCGACCCGGCGCTGTTCGCGCACCAGGCGATCGCCCACTTCGATCAAATGCGACAGGCTAAAGTCGGGCTTGCGAAAGCTGGGCGGCGTGGTGGTGTTGACCACGCTGCGGGAAACATTTTCGAGCCCTACAGAATAGATAAAGTCGCGGATCTGCTCGTTGTAGATCTGAGCGCGCACGGCCCCAAAAAAATCGATCGCCTGGGTAGGAAACGTATCGACCAGCATCGTCACATCTTGAGAGGAGAGGCCGTCGGGAGCAAAGATGCCACCGACAATGCCAATGCGATCGTCTCGATCGGGCTGCCAGTAAAACTTATCCATGCGGCCGTCGCGAATCAGTGGCGCGTAGAGGGTAGAGAGGTCGTTGCCAGTCAGAATAATCGGCACCCGCTGAAGCTCGGTCTCGTCGTAGCTGCCCGGCAGCTGAACATTGGTGGGGTTGTCGGCAATGTTCATCAGGGTGTTGTTCACCAGCTGAGTGTTGACGGTATATTGCGTCAGCGCGTCAAAGCGGCCCGCCCCGGCGTCAATGTCGTTGATCATCAGCACCGCCATTTTGCCCCGCACCCGCACCAGCTCAGCGGCTTCCCGGTAGCGCAGGCGAATCAGGCGGGCCGGGTCGCCCGCGTCGGGGCTTTCGAGTTCGCCCCCGGAGATATGCACCACCTCGACCCCCATGCGCTCGTACAGCAGCTCACACTGAAAGGTCTTACCTTCACCCTTGCGACCGTGCACCCCCAGCAGCAGCGGAATTTTAACCTCCGGCAGCTTCAGGTAGTTTTTGGTGATGTGCACCGCCAGCTTTTCGAGAAACCGGGGGGAAAGATAATAAGCCATGGAGGGGGAAAGCAATGAAATGGCCAGAGAGCGTAGATCAGCGTTTTAAGGATTGCTAAGGCGATCCCATGCATTTGATGAAAATGCTAGCGGTATCAACATTTACATTATCCCGCAGTGGGGTGCGGGGGATGGTTCAAAAGGCTGAAGGGGGCCATAAGCGATCGCTATGGATGGTAGCTATAGGAGGCGGGGGTGCCCCTAGGTCTCTGCCGGAGCGGCAGGCAGCGTGGTCTTAAACAGGTGCAGCACCTGCCCCCAAGCGTCGCGGGCGGCCTCCGCCTGGTAGCTGTAGCGCTGATCACAGAAGAAGCCATGCTCGGCATTGGGGTAGCGAAAGATCTGGTGGGGCACGCCCTGGGCTTGTAGCGCCGCCTCCATTTGATCGATTTCCTCAGCAGCAATCAGCGGATCTTTTTCGCCAAAGAAGCCGTAGACCGTGCCGGCGATCTCGGCGGTGCGGCTGAGGGTGGGAGCACCGCCGCCGGGGCTCATCGTGGCTATGCCCGCCCCATAGAACGACGCCGTCGCTTTAACCTCCGGCAGGGTGGCGGCCAGGTAGGCGACATGACCGCCAAAGCAAAAGCCAATGCAGCCAACACCCTCGGCAATCACGTTGGTTTTGCCGTAGAGGTAGGCGATCGCGCCCCGCACATCTGCCAGCAGTTCCTCCGCCGTCGTCCCCTGCTTATAACGGCGGCCCAATTCTAAATCTTCAGCGGTGTAGCCCGCCTCAAAGCCAGGGGCCTGGCGGTGGTAGAGGTGAGGGGCGATCGCCACGTAACCAGCACCCGCCAACCGCTCAGCCACCTCACGAATATGGCTGTTGACTCCAAACACTTCTTGCATCACCACCACAGCACCCCACCGTCCAGGGCGCGAGGGCTCAGCCAGGTAGGCCAAAATCTCCCGATCACCGCTAGAAATTGTGATGGTCTCGGTGCGTACTAGAGATGTCATAACAAGCTAGTCCGTATCAATCACCCCTACCTTAGCGTCGGGGTGGCTACAATTGTCAAAAATCATTGCGGTGGCCCGAGTAAACCCATAAAAGCCAGCGACTTTTCTAGAATCGTCCTAAATTGACAGTACAGCCGGTGTATATAGTCCTGAGTGCGACCTTGTCACAGGTTTGACCTTGTAAGGGCACAATGGTTTGTCTGGCAACAGCCTGGAGGTAGATGGTGGTGCAGTTTCATATTCAGCCCGATAGCGAAATACCGGCGTCGACCCAGCTCTATGACCAGATCTGGTTTGCGATCGCCTCGCGGCAATATCCGCCTGGCTATCGACTGCCTAGCACTCGGCAGTTGGCCATGCAGACGGGCCTGCACCGCAATACGATCAGTAAGGTCTACCGCCAGCTCGAAGACGCTGGGGTAGTTGAGGCCATGCCAGGCTCGGGCATCTACGTGCGCGAGCAAAACAGCACCGAAAGCGCCCGCCCCCAAACCATGCTGTGGGCCGAGTTTCCCCAGGCCCGAGACGTCGTTGAGACGGGGCTAGACGAGCTGCTGCGCCAGGGCTGCTCGCTTAACCAGGCCCGCGAGCTGTTCTTAGCCGAAATCGACTGGCGGCTGCGCTGTAGCGCTCGGGTGCTGGTCACCGCCCCCAGTCAAGACATTGGGGCTGGTCAGCTCATGGTGCGGGAGCTAGAGAGTGCTCTACACATTCCAGTACAGCTGGTGCCCCTCGAAGAACTCGACACGATTTTGGCCCAGACCCGCTCGGGCACGGTGGTGACTAGCCGCTACTTTATTAGTGAAGCCGAGGCGATCGCGGCTCCCAAATCAGTGCGGGTGATTCCGGTCGATATCTACGACTACAAAAAAGAGTTGGGCCTGCTGAAGGATCTGCCCAAGGGCACCTGCCTGGGCATGGTCAGCGTCAGCACCGGCATTTTGCGGGCGGCGGAGGTGATTAGCTACAGCCTACGGGGTGACGAAATTCTGCTGATGTCGGCCCAGACCGACGACCCCTACAAACTCAATGCCGTCATCCACAGCGCCCAAACCATTGTGGTATTTGATGAGGCCAGCCTGCCCACGGTCAAAGAGGCGATCGCCGAAGCCCGCGAAGACCTGATTCGTCCCCCCAAGCTGATCGTCTGCGACAACTACATCGGCGAAAAATCAATTCTGCTGCTGAAGCGTGAGCTGGGACTAGATTAATGGATGAACGGATCGACGGTAGGTTTTCAGCCTTCTACAGTTGAGCCAAACCCAGTTATTCCCGCTAAACCTCAAGCTGTACGGTCGTAATCCCCTGGCGGAGCGGCTGCTGTTGCTGGCTCCACACCTGCTTCACCAACGGCCCCACTACGGGGGCTAGCGAGCTTAGGCCCTGGCGGAGCAGTGCGAAGCGGCGTAGCTGTTCGCCTCGGCTAGCTTCGTGGGCCTGGAGCGCTTGCGCCTGAATGATTTCCGGTTCTCGTTCGGCTTGAATCTGGGCGATCGCCCCGTCGATTGCCGCTGCCTCAACGGCTCCCTCTAGCTTGAGCGGCGGCACCAGGTGGTTAGCCGCGACAATCACATCCCGCAGGGCCAGGTTAATGCCCTGGGCGCGCACGGGCGACATGGGGTGGGCCGCATCGCCCAGCAGCAGCAGGCCGGGTCGGTGCCAGCGGGGGCACCGACCGACCAGTACCGACAGCCGTAGGGGTGGCGAAATGGCGTCCTCTGCCGCCCGAAAGTGTTCGACTAGGGCCGGGGGTACCAGAGCGGCAAAGGTAGTCGCCCAATCCTGCTGTAGCGTTGGTTCTTCCGGCGCGATCGCCCAGGCCAGGTGCAGTTTGCCAACTTCGGCCCCGTGAAAGAGGCTAAACACCCGCCCGTCTTTTACCACCGTACAGAAGCAGTTGTCGACTGCGTAGTCTGGCGGGGCAGGCAGCTTAAACCACAGTACGTCAGTACTTTTAGGCTGAGTGTCTAGGGTAAGCCCAGCTTTTTGGCGCATCGCCGAGGCCCGACCATCGGCACCAATGACGAGGTCGGCCGCTAGGCTACGGCCATCCACCAGCTGTACCCCGGCGACTCGATCGTTCTGCCAGAGCAGATCCTTTACTGCCGTGCCAGCGATCCAATCAAAGTCGGGTTGGGATTGGGCGGCCTGCACTAGGGCCGTCAGCAGGGGCGGCTGAGCGACCAGGGTACAGGGTCGATCTGCACCCAGCGGCTCATCGGCGCGAAACAGGCGGCGATCGTTGAGCCAGAATTCCCAGGCGCTCAGGGGCCGGTGAGGGATGGTGTCTAGCAGGGCGTCGAGGCCCATCTGGTGCAGGGCATTAAGGCCGCTGGGCATTAACCCCTCGCCGCGAAACTGGCGCTGAAAGTCGCGGGTGGCTTCAACTAGGGTGACGGAGATGCCGCGCTGGGCCAGCACCAGAGCCAGGGTTGCCCCGGTGGGGCCAGCGCCAACGATGACCACTTTGGGCATAGGTGTCTTTGTGCCAGAAACTTCGTTCAGGATAGCGCTCTGCTGCGAGACGTAGGGTGGGCAATGCCCACCGCTGATCTGGGCAAAAGCATTGACTGTGGCGGCGCACAATTGGGATCAAAGCTAAATCTACTGCTGGGGCCATTTCGCTGGCTCCAGACCCCCATCGACAAGGACGTTCCGTCGTCCTTGTCCTCACGGAAAGGAGCGATCGATCATCGGTTTAAACCTCTGTTCTGCCGAGGAATCTGTTGGTGATCATCATCCCTGCGATTCTTTCCCCTGCTTCTGTTTTTCGGCAGCTGTCCCATTCAAAATCTAAACTCGCTCTACCGATCGAGGGAATCGTACTGTTCGCCGACCCAGGGCATGCTGGCTAGGTCTTCGAAGCTGACTTGGCGATCTTTTTCTAGCACTTCAATGCGGCGTTTTTCGGCGTAGATTTGCCGCTGGTACTCGGTAAACAGCTCCGGGGCGGTGGTGCAATCGGTCTTTTCCCATAGGGCGAGAAAGTGGCGGTAGCGCTTTTCGCAGAGGTTTTTTTCCATGCAAGCAGCGGCGGCGCGGATGACTAGGGGGGCGCGCAGGATGTCGCGCTTGGTCTTTTCGCTCAGGTGCATGAGGGCCTGTAGGGGCGTGGTGGCCAGGCCGGTATCAGCTAGTTGGTTACGCAGCAGGTTGACCAGGTCAACCCTGGGGTCGTCGTGGTCACTCAACAGACGCTGCATCTGCCGCCATAGGGCACGGTGGTGGGAATAGCTAAACTGCAAGTCACGGTCTTCGAGCACCTGGCGAATCTCGTCGCGGTGGCTAGCGGCGTGGAGAAAAATACGCAGCAGAGCAGCCTCGGCCTGCTCTAGGGAACTGGCGCTGGGGGTAGGAGTGGGAGCAGCACGGGTAGGTGCTTCTGAGGAGGTGCTGCGGCGCTGGCGGCGCACCTGGGTAACCAAGTTTTCGGCCAACAGGGGCACCAAGCGACTGTCGCCGTTGCTAAAGATTTCGGCGCAGTAGCGCACGTAGTGAGTGCGGGTGTCGGCATTGGCAATCTCGCTGAGCAGTTTTACCACCGCCTGGCTGGTCTGCTGAAACTGGTCGGCCTGGCGTAGGTCTTTGCCACCGATCAGGTTGTGAATTTGCCAGTCAATCCAGAGGGGGGCAGCTTCGATCAGGTCGCGGTAGGCGGCGGCACTGTGGTGCCGCAAAAACTCGTCGGGGTCTTTGCCGTCGGGAATGTTGAGCACCCGCAGCTGCACGTCCCCCCGGTAGGCCATGTCTTCGACTTCACCGATCGCCCGCTGGGCCGCCTTTACCCCGGCGGCATCGGCGTCAAAGTTGAGCAAAATTTGCTTCGATTCGGTGTAGCGCAGCAGCTGACGCACCTGGGCGGCATTGAGCGCCGTACCCAAAGCGGCGACAGAGTTTTCTAACCCAGCCGCGTGGAGGGCAATCACGTCGAAGTAGCCCTCGACCACAATGGCGCGATCGTCCTTGGCGATCGCCGCTCGGGCTAGATCTAGCCCGTAGAGGGTTTTTCCCTTGTCAAATAGCTCAGTATCAGGAGAATTTAAGTACTTGGGTTTCTCATCGCCGAGGGCGCGGCCACCAAAGCCAATCACCCGGCTCTGGCCGTCGCGAATGGGAATCATCAGGCGATCGCGAAATCGGTCGTAGTAGCCGTCGCCCTTTTGCCGAGGCACCACCAAACCGGCTTGCTCAACCAGGTTCACGGGGTAGTGCTTTTGCTCCACCAGGTAGCCGTAGAGGGTTTGCCAGCCCCCTGGCGCAAACCCCAACTGAAACTGCTGAATGGTGGTGTCGCTCAGGCCCCGCTCGTACAGGTAGGCCAAGGCAGGAGCCCCGTCAATCTGCTGCAGGGCGTGCTCGTAAAATTTTGCGGTTAGCGCCAAAACTTCGTAGAGCTGCTCCCGCAGAGTGAGCTGCCGCTGAAGCTCTTGGCGCTTAGCTGGCTCTAGGGTCGTGACCGGCACCTGGTAGCGCTGGGCCAGATCGAGCACTACATCGGCAAAGGAGCGCTTGTTCAGCTCCATTAAAAACTTAAAGGCGTTGCCCCCGGCCCCACAGGAAAAGCAGTAGTAGAACTGCTTACTGGGGCTGACGCTAAAGCTGGGCGATTTGTCTTCGTGGAAAGGGCAGAGGCCAACAAAGTCTTTGCCCTGCTTTTTCAGCACCACATGCTGGGAAACCACATCGACAATATCGGCGCGATCGCGCACTGCCTCGATGGTGTCAGGGTGAAGTCGGGGAGTATCCATAGCGCTAGGGCTGGGCTAGTAGCGGGGGCGAGCCACTAGATGTTGAGAAGTGGATTGATTGTAGCCCATGGGGGAGGTAAGGGCGGCGGCGCGATGACAGGAGAAGGAAAAATCTGTCTTAAAACAATCTGGGGTCTAGGCTGAGCACAGCCTAGACCCCAGCGGTCGGCAATTGAAGTGGTGTTAGCCTAGACTACAGGAGCTTATTCAGCGGTCACCCGTAGATTGACCATGGCCGTCACCTCGGGGTGCAGTTTCACTTCGGCCTGGTATTCGCCCAGCTTATTGATATCAGGCACCGAAATATCGCGGCGGTCAACCTCTTTGCCAGCCAGCGACTTAATCACATCGGCCACGTCCCCAGAGGTGACCGTACCAAAGATAGCCTCATTCTCGCCCACGGGCTTTTGAATGGTGAACATGCCGATGGTATCTAGGGCCGTCTTGGTGGCCTCGGCCTCCTGCTTAATTTCGAGCAATCGCTGCTTTTGCGCCTCGCGCCGACGCTCTACCTGCTTCAGCACACCGGGGGTAGTGCGCACTGCCTTCCCGTTAGGGATAAGATAATTGCGTGCGTAGCCGGGAGCCACCTCTACTAGGTCGCCGTTATAGCCCAGCTTGCGAATGTCTTCCGTAAGAACTACCTGTACCCGTTTTGCCATGATTTTTCTCGTATAGCCCAGTTGACTATACTACCCAAAGGGGTTGTACATTGGCAACCCCGATCGCCCTCCTCCCCCCAGACTCTTCCATGATTAGACTTGCCCTAGCGCTAGTGCCCGCTGTTTGGGTGATCGCGATCGCCATCATCGCCGTCCAAAATGCCACCCCAGTATCGATTCGCCTACTTAACCTGCAATCGATTGAGCTGCCCTTTGGGGTGCTGTTGGCCTTCTGCGTTGCCGGTGGCATGCTGGCCGCCGCCCTGCTATTGCTGGTGCTGGGCGGCAATCCGCTGCGGGTGTCTCGCCGCAAGCGGCCCGAGGTCTAGCCAACCTTAGAGGTAGCTTTGGTCAATCTGCTCACGACAACAAGGGTAGCCAGGGGCCATAAAAGACCGGCGTAGCGCCTTGACAAGGCTCGCACCGATCGCACTAATTGGTCGGTGCCGCTGTCACATTATTAGCACCCCGAGCCTCCTGAATTTCTACGCTCAGTACCCGTAGAGCCTCAGCATACTGAGGGTCGGCACTAGTGCCAATCGCCTCACGCTCTGTAGACAGCTGCTCCCGTTGTTCGTCAGTCAGCTCCACCGCAATGTCGGGGTTAATACCAGACTTGTTGATATCAGTTCCGTTGGGGGTGAGGTATTTAGCTACGGTAATGGCCACCCCAGAACCATCGCCCAAGCTGCGCACCGATTGCACCAGCCCCTTACCAAAGGTGCGGGTTCCTACCAGCACGGCCCGCTCGTTGTCTCTGAGCGCCCCCGACAAAATTTCGCTAGCACTGGCAGATCCTCCATCGACCAATACCACCAAGGGCTTGTCGGTCAAAGCGCGACTGTTGGCAGTCTCTTCATCGACGACACCCTGACGGTTGACCGTCGATACAATGGTGCCACTGTCTAGCCACATCCGGGCGATATCAATGCTGGAGTACAGCAGCCCGCCGGGATTAGAGCGCAGGTCGAGAATGTAGCCCGTTACTCCCTGGCTCTCTAAATCTGCAATGGCTTCGCTCATTTCGGTGGCAGCGTTAGCGCTGAACTGGGTCAGGCGAATGTAACCCACCGCCCCCTCGGGACCGGCTTGAACGCTGTAGCGCACCGGGTGAATTTCAATACGGGCGCGCACAATGGGCACCTCTAACTCCTGCTCACCCCGGCGAATAGTCAGAGTGACTTCAGAGCCGACCGTGCCCCGAATCCGGCTCACCGCATCGTTGAGTTCCATCTCGCTGGTGGATTCGCCGTCAATCGCCAAAATGACGTCTTGGGGACGAATGCCAGCATCGAAGGCAGGGGTGTCTTCGATCGGGGCTACCACTACGATTGCTTTAGTTTCATCGTCTTGGGAAATTTGAATACCAACGCCGGTGAGTTCCCCGGAGGTGTCCACCTGCATGTTGCGAAATTCTTCTGGATCCATGAAGCGGGTGTAGGGATCTTCCAGCTTCTCCAGCATTTCGCGCACAGCAACATAGGCCTCTTCCTGATTGCTGTAATCGCGCCCTAGATATTCAGTGCGCACGGCTTCCCAGTCGGTCTGGTTAAAGGTGGCATCGACAAAGTTGCGGTTGATGAGCTGCCAGACCTGATCAATTAGCTCTTTCGGGCTTTCTTGAAAGAAGGCTTTACTCTGGGACAGATGAATCCCGGCACCGGTTACGGTAACCGCAGCTACGGCGAGGGCGGTTGCACCGAGGATCAGTCCGCGCTTTGCAAGTGTCATGTGATATTGGTTCTAGCAGCAAATTACGCCCAATCTAACACAAGCTACTGAGAAGCAAGGGGAAGATTTTGCAAGAGAATTTGCCCTGTTACCAACGGTAACAACAGACCCTCAGCAGTTGCCCCGGCTCCGGCGCTGCCCCCCGCTGCAAGCAGGTATGACCTAGGAAAATGCAGCGAGGCAACCGAAGAGAAAATTGACGCAGTGAAGGCGTGTTCTATCGCCTCCGGCCACCGCAAAAAGGGCTAGTACCCAATTCAAACTCCACACCCTGGATTCTCAACAGGCCAACCCGTAGGGCGCATGGCATGCGCCCAGAGGAACCAGGGGTAGCCAGGCAGGATTTCGTAGGAGTTACTGCACCAGTGAGAAAATGCAGGGTTTATGCTGTAACAGCGATCGCAGCCCGGCCAGGCAGATGTAGCTTCTCCGCAGTCCAAGTGGCCCCCTGGTAAGTAAACACCGGGTTAGAAATGGCCTTTCCAGGCAACACTGCTTCACTACTGAGAGAGATCGCTTCGCTGCCCGTATTGAGAGCTGTCACAATTCGCTCATCGGCCAACGTTCGGCTAAATATATAGACCGAACCAGTAGCCTGGAGCACCTCATAGGTGCCAATCCGCAGGGCTGCATAGCGCTGCCGCAGGGCAATCAATTGCCGATGAATGGTCAATAGATCTTGGTGCCACTCTTTTTCAGGGGGGAACGTGCGGCGACAGTCGGGGTCGAGTTCGCCGGGTAGACCGACCTCATCACCGTAGTAGATGCTGGGCGCGCCCGGAAAGGTAAACAGCAACAGTGTCGCCAGCACCATGCTGTCTAGGTCTTCTTGCACCACAGAATAGACGCGGGCCACATCGTGACTCGAGAGCAGGTTGAGCTGGGTGAGCTGAATTTCCCAGGGATAGAGATCCAGCAGGTGCTGAATTTTATCGGCATAGCCAGCAGCGTCCAGCGCCGGATAGGGGTAGTAGTGGGGCATCTCTACCAGGTCCATCCGCACCCGATCGCCCCCGGCAAAGGCGATACTCGGCCCGGTAAACAGGTAGTTCATTACCCCATCAAACTGGGTGCCGTCGAGCCATTCGCTGGCATCGGTCCACACTTCGCCAACAATATAGGCTTCGGGGTTGATGGCTTTGATGCGATCGCGAAACTCCTGCCAAAAGCCCTCGGTCTTGATCTCAAAGGGCACGTCCAGCCGCCAGCCATCGACGCCCTGGCGAATCCAGTACTCACCAACCCGCATCAGGTATTCGCGTACCGCTGGGTGATCGTGCTTAAACGCTGGTAGGGCGCGGTTGTCAACCCAGCTTCTGTAGTTAGCTGGCAGTGCCCCGTCGTAGGCCGCCAGGGGCCAGCCTGCCACCTCAAACCAATCTAGCCAAGGCGAGTTAGGGCCATTTTCAAGAATGTCATTAAAAAAGAAAAAGCCCCGGCTGCAATGGTTAAACACCCCATCCAGCACCACTTTAATGTCTTTGGCGTGGGCGGCCTCCAGCAGGTCAAAAAAGGCTTCGTTGCCTCCCAGCAACGGGTCAACCTGGTAGTAGTCGTGGGTGTGGTAGCGGTGGTTACAGGTCGCCTGAAAAATTGGCGTCATATAAATTGCTGTAACGCCCAAATCGACCAGATAGTCGAGCTTTTCAGCTATTCCCCACAGGTCACCGCCCTTGTAGCCAAAGGGAGTCGGCGGCGACTCCCAGGCTTCTAGAGTCACGGCCATCGCGGGGCCATCTAAGTGCCGACTGGTGCGGGCAAACCGATCGGGAAAGATTTGGTAGAAAACGGCGTGTTTCACCCAGTCGGGGGTTTGAAAAGCCATGGATTGTGCCTCGGTTGCTACCGATAGGCTACCGTCATCTGCTCCGACTGACCACCACAATTTGAGGTTGATAGACGAGCATCTGCAATGGCAAAGGCAGGCCCCCTGACCTGCCTTTACTATTGTTTAGCCTAGCCCTAGCGAGGGTTAGGTCTCAGTCACGTGGGTGCAGACGCCCAAATAGCAGCCGCTAGGGTGCCGACCCAGCAGGTACAGAGTCACATTTACTGTGCCGATGCGAATGCTGTGAAGATCCTCCAGGTGAGTTTCTAGCACATCTCGAAGACTGGCAAATTTTTGGGCTAGGTGCCCTCCCTGTTCGCTGGCCCAGTAGGGGTTGTTGAGCACAGGCCGAAAGAAGGCCTCAGCCGGTTGAATTTGCAGGCTGTCATCTCCAGCCGCCAGTTTTTGGGCCAGGGCCTCGGTGGTGGGCAGGGGGTCGGCATAGATCACCAGCGATACGAGAGCATCGCTTTCGCTGGGGTACCAGAGGCCAGCCATCGCTGCCTCCATGGCTGATAGGGCGATCGTCAACTCGTAGTGTTCAGGCTTCAGTTCCATATCAAGTCCATATCAAGCGGTTTGCAAACCCTTAAGAATGCCCATGGCCTCGTTAACGTGGCCCTTGGGGTTGAACTGAGAGTTAAAAATATGCCGCACAATGCCGTCTTTGTCGATCACATAGGTGACTCGCCCCGGCAGCAGACCGAGGGTGGCAGGCACCCCGTAGGCCTTGCGCACCGCTGAACCGCTGTCGCTCACGAGGGTAAAGGGCAGGTTGTGCTTACTGGCAAAGGCCCGGTGCGAGTCGGGGGAGTCGCTGCTGATGCCAATCACCTCAGCACCCGCCGCCAAAAAATCTTCGTAACTATCGCGAAAGGAGCACGATTCTACCGTGCAGCCGGGGGTGTCATCTTTGGGGTAGAAATACAGCACCACGGCCTTTTGCCCCCGAAAACTGCTGAGGGCAACCGGTTCATTAGCCTGGTTGGGCAACGTAAAATCTGGGGCGCTGTCGCCTACTTTAATTGCCATGAAGAATCTCCTGCACGGGGGTAAATAGCAAGTCCAGCTTGGGCAAGTCCAGACGTGGCTTTGGTTTAGATAGTTCTTTAGAATACTTAATAAACGAATCCTTCGCTCAGCGGATAACCGTCAGATGGTGCCCAGTGCCCCTAGCCCGTGGTCACCATCCCCATCACCCTACCCTTCTGACTTCCCCATCCACTCATTCACCCATGCCCACCCTCGTCTGGTTTCGCAACGACCTTCGCCTTCACGATCACCAGCCGCTGGATGAGGCGTTGCGGGTAGGACAACCCATTTTGCCGCTCTACTGTTTTGACCCGCGTCAGTTTGGTCAAACCAACTTTGGATTTCCTAAGACCGGGGCCTACCGGGCGCAGTTTTTACTAGAAAGCGTGGCCGATTTGCGGCGATCGCTCCGTGCCCGGGGCAGCGATCTGGTGGTGCGAGTAGGCCAGCCCGAAGCGATCATTCCAGACCTGGTGAAGGCGCACAAGGTTGAGGCTGTCTATTGGCACGAAGAGGTCACTACTGAGGAACGGCGGGTAGAGCAGGCGGTGGAGGCTAAGCTGGCGACCATGGGCTGCAAAGCAACGGTGTATTGGGGCTCTACCCTCTATCATCCTGATAACCTGCCCTTTGGCATTGACCGCCTGCCGGAGGTGTTTACCCAGTTTCGCAAGCAGGTCGAGCAGCGCAGCACTGTCGATAGGGCTCTACCCACCCCGGCCCAGCTCCCCCCTCTGCCGACGGTGGACCCTGGCACCCTGCCCACCCTGACGGATTTGGGGTTAGCTATTCCCAGCCCCGACAGCCGCGCCGTGCTCGCCTTTGCGGGTGGCGAGACCGCTGGCTTGGCCCGCCTCAAGCACTACGTCTGGGAAGCCGACTGCCTCAAAACCTATAAACAAACTCGCAACGGCATGGTGGGGGCCGACTATTCATCTAAACTATCGGCCTGGCTGGCGCTGGGCTGTCTGTCGCCCCGCCAGGTATATGAGACAGTGCAGACCTATGAAGCCGAACGCATCCGCAACGACTCGACCTACTGGCTGATTTTTGAACTGCTGTGGCGCGACTACTTTCGCTTCATCTGCGACAAACACGGCGATCGCGTATTTTACCCCTCTGGTCTGCGGGGGTTGCTGATCGATTGGCAGCAAGATTGGGCGCGCTTCGACGCCTGGCGCAACGGTGCCACTGGCTTTCCACTGGTGGATGCGAATATGCGGGAGCTGGCCCACTCTGGGTTTATGTCAAATCGGGGGCGGCAAAATGTGGCCAGTTTTTTGACCAAAAACCTGGGCATTGACTGGCGCATGGGGGCCGAGTGGTTTGAGTCACTGCTGATTGACTACGACCCGTGCAGCAATTATGGCAATTGGAACTACACCGCTGGGGTAGGCAACGACGCGCGTGGCTTTCGCTACTTCAACATTCCTAAGCAATCAAAGGATTACGACCCCAACGGCCTCTATGTAAAACACTGGCTGCCCGAGCTGCGCGAGATTCCTGCCGCCAAAGTGCATGCCCCCTGGAAGCTACAGCCGGTGGAGCAAAAGCGCTTTGGGATCACTATCGGGGTTGACTACCCGCACCCGATAGTGGACCTGCAAAAGTCAGTGGCGGCCAATGAAAAAATTTACCAGGCTGCTCGGGAAATTCGCTAAGGGCGATCGCGCTATCTGCGATCGGGCACCCGACAACATTATTTTACGAAATTGCTTAACCGTAGTCTATGTAACGGCGGGCGATGTTAAGCTACCATACATTTTATGCAGTGTTAACAATGTCATAGTTTGCTGATTAGGCTTTATGGTTTCATCCTTATATGAGGATGTTCTGCTGAAAAGCTCAGTTGCGTCGGCAGTGCTGACACTAACGCATTTTCATAAATTAAACCGTTAAATCAAACCCTTAAATCACATCGTTGAATCAGCCATTTACTGAATAACCCCAGCTTTGGACGGCTGGGGTTTTTTGTGTCTAACGGCGAGCGAGAAACCCTCAGGCGAGGGGAACTACTGCAAACGTGGCCTGATTGATGTAAACCGATTGATCCTGATGCCCGTTTTGCTGGCAACGATCCCTACCTGTCATTCTCGTGGAAACGGGAATCCATTCGAGAGCAATGACGGGCTAGTGGATTCCCACCCCACGCGGGAATAACGGCTTTGTCCTAACTTGATTGGCTATAGCTATATTTGCAACATGATGTTTGCAATGCATTGCCACTGTGCTGCACCCCTTGGGCAACCGGGGGCAGCGTATCCCGCCATTACCGATTGCTCCCATGGCTATTACCTCCCCTGGCCCAGCCCTGACCCTGTTTGGACTCCCCGCTGAGCGGGGTCGCTGGCTACTCATTCCCTTGGGCATTGCGGTGCTGCTCTGTTTGGGCACCCTGTACGCCTGGAGCATTTTTAGAAAACCCCTAGAGGCCGATCTGGGCATTAGTGCGACCGAAAGCCTACTGCCCTATACCGTGGCCCTGGTGTTCTACGCGGCGCTGATGCCGATCGCCGGTTTTTATATCCCTCGCCTAGGGCCTCGACTGGTAGCGGCCTTGGGTGGGGTGGTGGTAGGGGTAGGCTATGTCTTGGCCAGTTTTGCCACCCAGATTGGCACCTTGACTCTGGCCTACGGGGTAGTAGCGGGCACCGGGGTGGGCATTACCTACGGCGTGCCGATGGCGGTAGTGGCCCGGTGGTTTCCTGAGCGCAAAGGGCTAGCGGTAGGGGCCACCATTGTTGGCTTTGGCCTGTCGCCCCTGGTGACGGCCCCCCTGGCCAACGGATTGATCGCAGAGGTTGGGGTGCGGCTAACGCTGCGCATTTTGGGACTGGTGTTTACGGCGGTGATTTTGGCGATCGCCACTACCCTCAAGTTTCCACCCCGCGACTGGCAACCCACCTTGGATCTGCGACCCCAGGACGACAGCGTTACCCCCCAGCGCTACCCCACCCGACTGCTGGGCAACCGCACCTTCTACGGGCTGTGGATCTGCTACGCCATTGGGGCGCTGGTGGGACTGAGTGCCATCGGCATCTCCAGCCCGGTGGGAGAAGAAATTATTCAGCTCGACCCCGCCCTGGCAGCCAGCAGTGTAGCCCTGTTTGCCCTGTTCAATGGGCTCAGCCGACCGCTGTTTGGCTGGCTGAGCGATCGCTTTCGGCCCCACCACATAGCGATCGCCTCCTACAGTTTGATCATCATCGCCTGCATTCTGATGGCCAATGCCGGGCCGGGCCAGGTGGTCACCTACCTGGTAGCCTTTTGCCTGTTTTGGTTTTGCCTGGGGGGCTGGCTGGCCATGGCCCCCGCCCTTACCCTCCGCCTGTTTAACCCCGACCAATACGCCCAAAACTACGGCATTGTGTTTACCGCCTACGGGGTGGGGGCTTTAATCGGCACCCTCAGCGCCGGTCAAATTCGCGACTGGTTTGGCAGCTATACCTACGCCTTTTATCCCATGGCGGGGCTAGCGGTGGTGGGCATGGCGATCGCCACCACTCTGCTCAGGCCCAGCAGCTTCAGCGTTAAAGACTCTGGTTGAAGCTGCGATCGCACAGGGATAGCCAGAGTCACTTAGGTTAGGACATCCAAAAACCCTAAAAACGTTCGAACGTTCAAGCATTCTTAGGAAAAATGTCTTAAGTCGCCCGTCAAAACCCGCTCGCCCACTTGCTACACGGCGCTACACCTTGATTTCCAGTCGCTTGGCGATTTCGGCTGCGTACTGTTCAGCGTTGAGGCCCGTTACTAGGTGCAGCACATCCTCACGCAATCGCATAATGCCCTGAACGCCCACCGTCTGAAGCGCTGTTTCATCAACGATAGTGGGATTGGTCAACTCCACCCGCAGTCGGGTCAGGGCAACAGGGTCCACAGTGCGAATATTGTCGGCCCCACCCAGGGCTAGAATCATCGCCTCAGATTTCTCAGCAGCGTCGGGGTCAGAAGGAATCTGGGCTAGATCGGGAGCCGCTTCGTCTTCTAGACTCTCGGTAGGCACCTCTACGGCATCTGCTTCGGGACCAGCCGTTTTGAGATAATCGGCCATATCGGTCTTGAGGTTGTCAGACTGGGGGCCAAAGATAGCCTGGGCATTTTGCCCCATTTGCAACACCCCAGAGGCACCTAAGGCCTTGAGCCGGGGCACATTGACCTTGGCCATGTCATCCACCGTAATGCGCAGGCGCGTAATGCAAGCATCAAGGTTTTTAATGTTGCTGCGCCCGCCAAAGGCAAGAACTAGGGCTTTGGCCATAGCAGCTTTGTCACCGGTAAGGGCAACAGTTGCCTGATCATCTACCTCACTGTCTTCGCGGCCTGGGGTTAGCAGATTAAAGCGGTGAATAGCAAAGCGAAAGATGAAGTAATACAGCGCGACGAAAGCCGGAGCTAGGGCCGGAATCAGCCAAACCCTCGTCCCTAGACTGTTGAACAGAACGAAGTCAATCAGCCCATGGGAAAAGGTAAAGCCCATGCGCCCGCCCAGGGTGACAAACAGCCAATCGGCAAACCCCGCTAGCACCGCATGGATGGCAAATAGCTGCGGAGCAACAAACAGAAAAGAAAACTCGATCGGCTCAGTGATGCCGGTCAAAAAAGACGTCAGGGCACCGGAGATCATGAGACCGCCCACCTGCTTACGGTTTTTGGGTTTGGCGCTGTGCCAAATGGCGATCGCCGCCGCTGGCAGGCCAAACATCTTAAACCAATAGGCCCCGCCCAAAATTCCTGCTGTGGGGTCGCCCGCAAAAAAGCGAGCAATATCACCCCGCACCACCTCCCCAGTAATCGGATCGTTAAAGCTGCCGATCTGAAAGAAAAACGGCACATTCCATACGTGGTGAAGGCCAAAGGGAATCAGCAGGCGCTCAATGAAGCCGTAGATCGCTACTGTTAGCGACACGTTGTCGCCCGTGGCTGCCGCGTTGGCAAAAGAGTCGATGCCCAGCTGAATCGGCGGCCAGATCACGCTCATCACCAGGCCGGTAAGAATCGCTGCAAAGGCGGTAATAATCGGCACAAACCGCTTGCCCGCGAAGAACCCTAGGTAGCGCGGCAGGCTAATGCGAAAGAACTTGTTGAATAGGTAGGCCGCGACACAGCCCATGATCAAACCGCCAAAAACCCCCGTATCGAGGGTGGGAATGCCCAGCACCACCTTAGTGTCGAGGCCCAAGCCCAGAGCGACCGTGCCCAGGGTAGCCAAAAATACCATCAGCCCTACAGTGGCGGCTAGGGCCGAGACCCCGTCGTTGCCGGTGTAGCCGATCGCGACGGCGATCGCAAAAATCAGCGGCAGACTGGCAAAGATGGCATCCCCCGAATTTTTCATGATCGTAGCCAGCCACTCCGGCAGCCACCAAAACTTGGAGTCGGCGAGCAAGCCCTGTTCTAGCTGCTGAAGCTCGATCAGCCGGGCACTGCCCAGGCCTAGCAGCAACCCTGCCACTGGCAGCACCGACACTGGCAGCATGAGGGATTTTCCCATTTTTTGCAGCAGCCCAAAGGCCTTGTCCCAGGTTGCTTTGATGTTCATGGTTGGAGGTAGAGGGTGAAGGGTGAAGGGTGAAGGGTGAAGGGTGAAGGGTGAAGGGTGAAGGGTGGTGAAATTAACCAGTAGATCCGTAGGGTGCATTCGGCGATCGGAAATGGGTCGGGGTGGGATCTCCTGCCCGCCCATGCACCCTACCCATCTTTCCTCTAGGGTCGTTACACCTCCTCCAGGGGCACCAGGTCGCGCACCTGGGTCGCCGCATCCAAATTCAGCGCCCGCTGGGCCAACTCACAACACTGGGCATAGCTCAAGGCCCGCACCTGGGCTTTTACCGCTGGAATCACCGGCACGCTGACGCTCAGTTCTTTTACGCCCAATCCCAGCAGAATGGGGACCGCTTGGGGGTCGCCCGCCATGCCACCGCAGACGCCCACCCACTTGCCGTGCTTGTCGGCCCCACGCACGGTGAAATCGATCATCCGCAGCACGCTGGGGTTCAGAGCATCGACGTAGGCAGCCAGCTTGGGGTGACCGCGATCCATCGCCAGGGTGTACTGGGTCAGGTCGTTGGTGCCGATCGAGAAGAAGTCGACCTGCTCGGCAAAGCGCTCGGCAGACACGGCGGCGGCGGGCACTTCGACCATGATGCCGATCTCAATGGGGGGCACCCCCAGCTTCTGGCGCTCTTCTTCCATCACCGCTTTGGCCATGGTGAGTTCTTCCATACGGGCGATCATCGGGAACATCACCCGCGCTTTGCCCACCGTGCTGGCCTTGAGAATGGCGCGAAACTGAGTACGCATCAAGTCTGGCCGGTCAAAGCCCAGGCGAATGCCCCGTTCCCCTAAAAAGGGATTCTCTTCAGGAGCCATGGGCAAGTAAGGCAGGGGCTTATCGCCGCCCACATCTAAGGTGCGGATGATCATGGGGCGATCGCCCAGTACTCGCAGAATGTCGGCGTAGATGACCTCCTGCTCGTCTTCGCTAGGCGCAGCGCTCGCCGCCATAAAGATAAATTCTGTTCGCAACAGGCCAACCCCTTCGCCGCCCACCTGCAGGGAAGCTACTGCCTCTTTCTGACTACCGATGTTGGCCACCACCTCGATCGATCGCCCATCGCTGGTGATTGCAGGTTCAAAGGCGTGCTCTAGGTCTTGGGCCTGTTTGGCCGTCTGGCGGGCCATACGCTCTCGGGTTTGCTCGAGTTCGGCCACTGAAGCGTTGAGCTGGATGCGGCCCCTGGTGCCGTCGAGAATTACGGGGGTGCCGTCGGCGAGGTCTAAAATGCGGGGTTCGATCCCGGCGATCGCAGGCAGACCCATGGCTCGCGCCAAAATCGCCACGTGGGAGGTGGCTCCCCCGGTCACTGTGGCGAAGCCCACGACTTGGGCAGGGTCAAGATTGGCCATGTCTGAGGGGGTGAGGTCTTCGGCTAGCAAGACCGTGTTGACGGGCAAGGTCACCCTCTCTTCTTTGACCCCGGTAAGCAGTCGCAGCACGCGATCGCCTACATCCCGCAGATCATTGGCCCGCTGGGCTAGTAGCTCACTCTTGAGTTGCCCCAGGCGATCGGCCTGGGCGGTATAGGTCTGCTGCCAGGCAAAGGCGGCACTCTTGCCCCGGTCGATGGCGCTACCGGCAAGCTCTAGCAGCTCTGGATCCTCTAATAGCTCTTGGTGGGCAGCAAAGATAGCCGCCTGGCTAGGGTCACCCTGACCGTGAACCTTAGCCCGCAGGCTCTCAATTTCGAGCTTGGCCTGGTTGAGGGCGCTGTCGAGCTGACGGTGCTCGGCCTGGGGGCTGTCGGCGGTTTCGGCAACGTGAATCTCCTGCCGTCGCTGGCGGTAGGTCTTGCCCACGGCGACGCCGGGAGAGGCCGCTACGCCCAAAACAATGTTGGGGTGATCGCTTTGGGGCCGAGGGGCCGGAGCCGAGATCTCGGCTTGGGCAATGCTAGCGGGGGCAGCGGTGACGGCAACGGCCCCCGCTTCGCCTAGACCACTGCGGAGGGCTTCAGAGAGAGCTGCGATCGCCGCATCGGCATCGGCCCCCTTCGCCTCCAGGGTGACCATATCTCCCTGAGCCACCTCTAAACCCAGGATTGCCACTACGCTACGCACGTTAGCGCTGTCGCTACCCCGATGCAAGCGCAGAGTTGACTGATATTGCTTCGCTAGCTGCACCAGCACTGCCGCCGGTCTAGCGTGGAGCCCGACCGGGTTGGGAATGACAATTGGCTGAGACGTGACCGTTGCCCCAGTGGCTGCGGCATTGGTGGCACTGGCCCCCATCAGCACCAGCTCTAGCACCGGGTCGCGGGCGGCGTTAACTAGGCCAGTAGCAGGGCGAAACTCCGCTACGCGATCGCTGTTAGTCACCACAAGTTGAGTCAGCAGACTGCGGGCGTTGAGGGCCACATAGTCGGCGTCAAACTCAATTAGCAGGTCACCGGTTTTAACCCTGTCTCCTACCTTCACCTTGGCGCTAAAGCCCTCGCCCTTCAGCGCCACCGTATCAAGACCAATGTGCATCAAAATTTCAAGGCCCTCAGCGGTTTTCACCGTCACGGCGTGGCAGGCACTGTGAATTTGCACGATATCGCCGTCGCAGGGAGCCAGCAGCATTTGGCTAATCGGGTCAATAGAAATCCCATCGCCTACCATTTTCTGGGCAAACACCGGATCGGGCACGGTTGCTAGGGGCACCATCTGCCCCGATAGCGGCGCAACTAAAACTAACGCCTGAGCCTCGGCCTTAGAAACTTGAAGGGTGGAGTCTGGAAGGGATGCCATGGGCAAGTCCTAAAGGGAAAAATCCTGCTCCGGGTTAAAGCTGAAGCTCTAGAGCCAGTTTGCGATCTGGCGATCGCGGCGCACAGCCATCGGCAACCAAGCTCAGGAGACAGGAGCATTGCAGGGGATGTAGTTATCAAAGATCATGGACACCTCAGTCAGGCCAGTTCAGCAATCTAACGTTGCAATCACGGCAGCAATTGAGGCGAGGGTTAACAGATAGCAATGCTTAGGCGGCTAGTCATCGACCGAGGTTTAGGCCCGATTGGTTTAGAATCACCACAGATAACCCTTTACCTCTGTCACTCGGGATGGCTCAGTCTTCTACTCCCCGCCGCCTGCAAACTAGCCCTTGGGATCGTCTGGTAGCCTTTGCCACCAGCGAAACCGTGCTCTACGTGGTCAAGCGCATCTTGCAGGCGGCCTTGACCCTGTTGTTGGCATCCGCCCTGAGCTTTTTCGTGATTCAGCTGGCACCGGGAAATTTTCTCGACCAATATCGTCAAAGTCCCCAGTTCTCACCCGAGACCCTGGCCCAGCTTGAGGCGCAGTTTGGGCTCGACCAACCGGTGTGGCGGCAGTACCTGAACTGGCTCTACCAAGCTCTGTTTCGGGGAAACTTCGGCCTGAGTTTTGCCTACCAGCGCCCGGTGGTCGACCTGCTATGGGAGCGAGTGCCCAACACGCTGCTCCTCTCCTTTGCCGCGATCGTCGTAACCTGGGTCATTGCGCTACCCATGGGTGTGATCGGAGCCGTCAATCAAAATCGCTTTCTCGACAAAGCCCTGCGGGTGATGAGCTACATGGGCCAGGGCATGCCTACCATTGTTACCGGCCTGTTGCTGCTGTTTTTTGCCCAGAGCGTTGCCCCGCTGTTCCCCATCGGCGGACGTACCAGCATCATCCACGATGACCTCAACTGGTTTGGCCGCATTCTCGATGTGGGCTGGCACCTAATTTTGCCAACCTTGGCCCTGAGCATTACTAGCTTTGCCGGGCTTCAGCGCATTACCCGAGGTCAGCTACTGGATGTGCTGCGGCAAAATTACATTCAAACCGCCCGTGCTAAAGGGCTGTCTGAGAATCGAGTGGTGTACATTCACGCCCTGAGAAACGCCGTCAACCCCCTCATTACTCTGCTGGGGTTTGAGTTTGCCAGCCTGCTGGGGGGCGCGTTTATCACCGAGACTTACTTCAACTGGCCTGGCCTAGGAAAGCTAATTCTTGAAGCGGTGCAGGCCCAAGACTTGTATCTGGTCATGGCCAGCCTGATGATGGGGGCGGTGATGCTAATTATTGGCAATTTGCTGGCCGATTTGGCCCTCAGTTTTGTCGATCCTCGCATTCGTCTATCTGATATGAACTAGCACCATGGTGTCTCAGCTCTACTATTTACTGCGATCTCGCGCCGACGGCAGCTACCTGGTAGCCCGCCCCCAAAGTCAGGGCAATCCTGACCAGCCGCCACCCACCGGGTTTCTGCTGGTGTTTACTGCCGATTACGATGCCCTTAGCTACCTCAATGCCCATGCCCCTGATCTGAGCGACAAGTTTGCCACCGAAACCATCACCGCCTCTAGTCTCAAACCCCTCATCAACCGCTGGGGTTTTCAGGGCTTGGGTATGGTCAATGACCCACGCCTGCCCCAGGTAGAGTTTTTTAACCGCAGCTAGTTGAGCATTTGAGTTCCACCACAATAGGTGACCCTAGCGCCTACGCAGGCCAGCCACAGGCTTAGGCTTGGGGGTGCCTTTAGGGGCGGCCACACCCGATCGCCATCAGTTCTGGCTAGAGCGAGTAAAGAGCCTGAAATAAATTCCCTGGCTCAGTTCTTTGATGGGAAAAGCTAGATAGGTCAGCGGGTTAATGGTGACAATGATATTGCGCACGTTGCGCTTAGCCAGTGCTACGACCGCCCAGGCGACCCAGTCAGCAGACATCACCCCAATTGGGTTGAGGTTGCTCTTAAACGGCCCCAAAATTACTTTGCGCACCACGCAGGGGGCATCCAGCCGCCGCAGGCTAACAATATCGCCCATCAGTCGCTTCGAGACCTCGTACAGCGGGCTAAAGGCCGGGCTGACCTCCGCCTCAGAAGTATTGACCCACACTTCTTTATTGGCCCGCTGAGGCGAAGTTTCTACCGTGCTAAAAAACACCTCCATCAGCCGGTAGCCGGAGAGAGCATTGGCGTCTAGGGAGATGTCAATGGCCGAGGCCGTGCGATCGCCGTGCACATTCAAGCCATGATTAATCACCAGAATGTCTACCTTTTTGAGGGCTTCGCGGAGGTCAGCCTCGGCTCCTGGCTGCCACTGCCAGCAGGGAACGCCGTCTTCAAAGGTGGCCTGGGAGGAGGTCGTTAGGGCGATCGGACGGGCCTTCTGACGGGTGAGTTCTTGCACCAGGGCTCGGCCCAGGGTGCCCGACGCACCTGTCACGGCTACGGTTTTACCCTTTAGCGAAACAGCTGTGCCCATGAGCTTGTCCAGTCCGGTAAAGTAGCCGGCAAAGTAGGCGTTGGTGTCGTCGAAATGGTGCCGCCAGTGGTAGGTGCGATTGACCCGCCAATTGCCAGGAATCGTGGTGAGTTCGCCAGGTTCGTGGGTGAGATCGGTAGCTAGCCACCAGCCTTGGGAACGAGCGATCGCCGCAGCCAAAAAACTTACGCTGTAAGCCACCCCCAGCCATAGACCATAGATGCCGGTAGCCAGGGCCAACCCCGCCAAGGCCGCAACCATGACGATGGCCTCTGGAGCATCATTATAAAGCTGAGCCTGGCGGTACAGGGTTGGGCTCACAGGGGTAAAGTCTTTTTTGTAAGCCCGGTGATGCCAGTTGTGCAGCCGCATTAGGGGCGTCCAGTAGTGGCTAACCACATGGTACACATCTCGTATAACCTCGGCGATCACAATGGCGATCGCACCCCACAACCCCTGCAAAACAAGCGTTTCAAGCGGCATACTATTCCTACACCAAGTCGAGCAACTCACATTCTGACACGACTTGATGCGGGGCGCAGGACTCTGGGTCATCCCGATCGCCTGAACAGAACGTGCAGAACTTTAAACCAACAGTAAGCCCAGAACCTGGGTTCTGGGCTTACTGTTTACGACTGGGATGATTTATCCGAACCCATCGCACTAAGCCGACGGCTGTTCGTCAGCGGTGACTGGTGGCCCCACGGGGCGAGATACTTCAATACCATTTTCTTCAAGGACTACCGTAGGCTCGCTGCCGCGCATGTCAATGCGTTTAACCAGCACCTGCCCGTTAGACACTCGCTGACCAGCCCTGACATATTGGCTGCCCGAGCCAGTTTGCACCACCGCAAAGTTTTCGCTGCCAATGGTCATTACCCCAGTCACCTGAACCGCTTGGGCCAGGGTGGGCTGAGGTAGCGCTGGTAGAGGGGCCAGTGGGGGTGGGGTACCGGCGGCGGGCTGCCCCGCCCCTGGAACCCCAGGGGTAGCTCCAGGAGAAGCTGCGCCGGGAGTACCGGGAGCCGTTGCCGTGGGTGGCAACCCGGTTCCACCAGGAGTAGTGGCCCCTGGGGCCACGCCAGGAGTGCCGGGGGCGACCGCCGTAGTCCCTGCTGCAGGAGCACCGGGGGTAGGGCTACCACCTGGGGGCGGGGGCGGAGCAATTATCTGAGGCGGCGGCGGAATGGGGACTGTAGCAAAGGGGTCGGTACGACCATCGCTAATTTGCTGTAGACGCTCGTTGGCATCGGTTGACTGAATCAGGTCGGCTCGGGCAATGGGGGATAGCTGAGGCGCAACGGGAACTAGAGGTTCGGCAAACTCTTGATCAGTGACTATCTGCTCGTCGGGAATCGGTACTGGCTCACCGGGCAATGCTTCCCCAGGCAGGGGCTCTACAACGGCCGCATCCATCTCTCCAGACCGCTGGGCCAGGAAGAGACCCATGAATGGAGTGGAGAGCAGCATCGTTCCTAGACCCCCTAGGCTCAGGATCAGGCTGTTACGAGCCCACTTTCGACCCCAAAATTTAATGCAGAAGACTAGCAGCGCAAAGGGAACCAATAGCGATAAAAGCCCCCATACAGGGCTAACCCGGAAGGCATCGACGATGCCAACAATGCTACCGGTGATAGCTAGCAAAAGGCCTAAGATAAACAGGACTAAAAATGCGATCGCCCCCATGCCCGAGTCTCCTTGCTTCCTGAGCCAATCTTCCTCAACGATAGCTCAATTCTGCCGAGGCAGAACGATCTAGGCCAGTTCGTCTTCACCAGAGGCCATGAGAGTCTTCAAGTGCTTGAGACCCTGCTTCACTCGGCGTGACACGGTAACGGCACTAATGCCCATACGTTCAGCGGTTTCTTTTTGGGTAAGGTCGTAGAGAAAGACAAACTCCAGCACTTCGCGGGTGCGCTGCTCTAACTGATGCAAAGACTGTTGAAGCCGGATTTGGTCTTCTTGAGCTAGCTGGAAACTCTTGTATTTTAAGTCGGGCAGCAAATCGCCCAGGCAAGTCGATTCTTCGTCTTGAACAGGGGCATCAAGACTGAGGAGCGATCGGTTGCGGTTGGCCAGCTTGACGTCTTGCCACTCGGCACAGGATATATCTAGAGCGGTAGCAATTTCGAGGTCGTTGGGCAGACGGCCCAACTCTAACTGGAGCTGGCGAATCACGCGGATCGACTGGCTCTGTAGCGCCTGCCACCGGCGCGGAATCCGCATGGAGGTGCTCTTGTCGCGGAGGTAGTGCTGAATCTCGCCGCGAATGTAGGGAATGGCGAAGGAGCTAAAGGCATAGCCCTTGCCCATGTCAAAGCGCTCAATGGCCCGAATTAGGCCGAGGCTACCGACCTGCATGAGGTCGTCAAAGGTTTCGGTAGACTGCTGTAGCCAACGATAAGCCTCGCGCCGCACCAGCCCGATATTGAGTTGTACTAGTTGATTCCGCAGGTCTAGATTGGGATGGCTCTGATACTGCCGCAGCAGCTCTAGGGTGTTGCCTTTGGCTTGAAATCGAGAGGTGGTAGCGACCATGGCGATGTCAGGAAACGTCAAATCCAGCGGGGCAAACCGATAACTATGCTTCCCAGAGGGGCAGCCAGGTCAGGCAGTTGCGATCGCAGTTCACAACAGCGGGGTAAACCCTACTGTTAAGGCCTGGTCGGTAGCTGTCAGACATAGGGCAACGCATAGAAGTAAAGGATCGTGTGCTCGTGATATCAGCCTAAGGTTGGAGGCAGAGAGTCACAATAGCGTATCTACGGAGACGCACCAACTCGTTTTACCAGTATAGAAGCAGACGATTCTGTTCTCGCGATGGCTGACACTAGGGCCGCCAAAGTAAGCTTAGAAGCGGTAAATCAAGTCAGATTTCTACATTTACTAAGCCAGGAAACCTTTGTTTCATAAGGGGTTTGGCCCAATTTACGCAACTACCATCGCTTTGTGAATTTTTGGCAAAGCCAGCCGATTTACACAGGACTAAATGGCTAAATCTAAGGTTTTGAGCGTGAAAATAACCAATATAACGGGGGTCAACCTTCAATATGCCTCAGTATTTTCCCTAGATGAAGGCTAGAAACGTTACACAAAATCTCAAGAATTGGACCCGGTCAAGATGCTTGGGGAGCCCATAGATGGATCGATTTTCTCACCCCCTGCTCATCTGGCCACCTGACAGCAATGGCAAGATCAAGCTGAGGCGGGCAATCGCTGGGATTGGGCTCTTCATGCCTTGCTTCTACAAACGCAATTAAATGGTAAACAAGCCGCATAACCAGTATGGTCTTCTTTCACACTCGCCCAGCCTGGCAACTCCCCGAGGGGAAAGCAACCCCAGAGCGGATCTTTTGGCAGCGACGGCGGTTTATGAAGTCGCTGATTGGCGCTGGAGTAGGGTTAGCGGCGGCCTCAGCGGGGGCATGCCAGCAGTCTCAAACTCTAGAGTCTGACCTAGAGCACACCTTAGGAAAACCACTCTCAGGGATAGCACGCAGTCCGGCTTTCGCCGATGCGGGTCGAGAGCCAACGGCCCAGCGGTATGCCAGTAGTTACAACAACTATTACGAGTTTGGCGGTAGCAAAGCTATCTGGGCTAACGCCCAGGCTCTGCCGACCGATCCCTGGACGCTGACCGTCACCGGCCTCGTGAAAAACCCGACCACCTACGATCTGGCTGATCTGACTCAGCGATTTACCCTCGAAGAACGCATTTATCGGTTTCGCTGCGTCGAAGCCTGGGCGATGGTGGTGCCTTGGATAGGCTTCCCCATGCGGGCCCTAATGGCGGCGGTAGAACCAACAGCAGCAGCGAAGTACGTGCGGTTTACCTCCTATTACGATCCGGCGGTTACCCCTGGCCCTAGTTTTGGTATGCCCCGCGATTTGCCCTGGCCCTACACAGAGGGTCTCACCGTTGAAGAAATGGCCAACGACCTAGCCTTTTTTGCCGTGGGGGTCTATGGCCGCACACTACCTAAGCAGCACGGTGCGCCTGTTCGCATGGTCGTGCCCTGGAAGTATGGGTTCAAGGGAGCCAAGGCTATTGTCAACATTGAGTTTGTAGCTGCGCAACCCGCCACCTACTGGAATACCCTGGCCCCTAAGGAGTATACCTTTGAGGCCAATGTTGACCCTGCTGTACCTCATCCTCGCTGGTCACAAGCAAAGGAACGACTAGTCGGTGAAAGCACGGCCCTATTTACCTGGGAGGAGCAGCCAACGGTGATTTACAACGGCTATGGGGAGTATGTAGCGGGTCTGTACGCCAGGTAAAAAAGGGGTGGGGAAATTAGGCCGCGATCGCGGCTTTGACGACCTCGGCATCTAGATCTTTGCCAATCACCACTAGACGGGTTTGGCGCAACTCGGCAGGCCGCCAGGGGCGGTCAAAGAACGCGTCGAACCGCTGACCAACGCCATGTACAACCAACCGCATCGCCTTGTCGGGCACGTTGACGAAACCCTTGATGCGATAGATTTCGTGGCTGGCGGCAAGCTGTTCTAACCGCTGCACGAGAGCTTTAGATTCAAAACCCTGATCAAGCACCACCGGAATAGCCACAATGTCGTCGTCATGGTCATGATCGTGCTCGTGGTCGTGGTGGCTAGGGCGGCAGTCTAGATCGTCTTCGACAGCGGCGTTAAAGCCAAGCAGCAGGTCAGGGCTGATGGCTTTGCCCTCGACACCCAATACTTTGACAGGCCGGGGGAGTTGAGTGGTCAACCATTGCTCAATACGGGTGCGATCGCCTTCACTGACCTTATCCACCTTGGTCAGCAGCACTAGGTCAGCGCAATTGAGCTGGTCCTCAAAGAGTTCTTCGAGAGGCGTTTCGTGGTCGAGGCTATCGTCGGCTTGGCGCTGGGCCTCTAGAGCAGGCAGATCGCCCACCAGATCGCCTGCGGCGAGCGCTTCGCAATCGACTAGCGTGATCACGCTGTCGACCGTGGCGGCAGTGCGAATCTCGGGCCAGCGGAAGGCCTGAACTAGAGGTTTGGGCAGAGCCAGGCCAGAGGTTTCAATCACAATGCAGTCAATCTGGTCGCGGCGCTCTATAAGCTGCTGCATGGTGGGCAAAAATTCTTCTTGCACGGTGCAGCAGAGGCAGCCGTTGGCGAGCTCCAAAATATTGATGGCAGGCGCGGCGGTATCCCCGTCTTCGTCGCACACTTGGCAGCTCCGCAGCAGGTCGCCATCAATGCCCACTTCGCCAAACTCATTGACGAGTACAGCAATGCGTCGCCCCTGGGGGTTTTGCAAAAGCTGACGAATCAGGGTAGTTTTGCCCGCCCCCAGAAAGCCAGTGATGATGGTAACTGGAATTTTATGCATAGCCTGCCAAAAGATCGCTGCCCCTCAACCTAGCACGAGGGCGAGAGGTAAACAGCGACAGTGTCAAGGCATGAATGAGCAATCAATTCTCCCGTGAGGAAAGAACGTCATGTTTGATGTGAAGCTGGCGTTGATTAAGTCCCATTGCAACGATCAAACGTCTTTGACAGTTAGGCGGCGATCGCCGCCTAAACTGAAACCATAGCGGCCCAACGTTGGCCTATACCAAGTTCAGCTCGGAATCTGTAGTTTTTCCACAGGCAGAACTCGACGTCTGGACTTGGATGAAGTTTACCTGTTGATCCAGATCCCAGGGCAACATCATCGTCAAGACCGCTGCCCTGTCCAATGGCATCGCCATGAAACCGTTACCATCGATCGACGCCAGCCAACTACTCGATTTCAGCACCGCAGCTATGGCTGTGCTCACCTATCTCCACGACCGTCTGGGGTTTGACCTGTGGATGGTGACCCGTACGGAAGGCAACGACTGGATCGTCCTACAGGCTAACGACCAAGGCTATGGAGTTAAAGCTGGTGACGTCTTTAGCTGGACCGATTCCTTTTGCTCCCGCATGATCGAAGGCGAAGGGCCGCGCATTGCTCCCTGCTCCGATGCTGTCGCCGCCTATGCCCAAGCGCCCATTGGGCAACAGGTTAAAATTGGGGCCTACGTCGGGGTACCTCTGGTCAACGAAGACGGCTCGCTATTCGGCACCCTCTGCGCCATAGACCCGGTTCCGCAGCCTGCTGTCATTCAGCACGAGCTACCCCTAATTGAGCTACTGGCGCAGCTGCTCAGCCGCATTCTTCACGCTGACATGAGAGCCGCCGAGCAAACTCGCTTGGCAGAGCACCTGCAAATCGAGGCCCTCACTGATGTGCTCACCGGGCTATACAACCGCCGTGGCTGGGATCAATTGCTTGATAAGGAAGAAGAGCGCTGCACCATCTATGGTTATCCCGCCTGTATCATCGTTGTGGATGTAGCAGGGCTCAGGGCTGCCAGCGAACCTGAGGGCCAGGCTGGGGCAGACCAGCTCTTGCAGCCAATCGTGGCGCTACTCAGGCAACTAACTCGCAAGCAAGATATTCTGGCTCGCATCAGCCGCAACGAATTTGCCATGCTCTGTGTAGATTGTGCCCTCGTCGAAGGAGAGCACATCAAACAGCGCCTAGAACAAGCTCTGGAGACCAGCCAGATTCAGGCCTCGGTTGGCATTGCCGGACGTCACCCGAGCCAGGGATTACGGTGGGCCTGGGCCAATGCAGATCGCGCCAGGTATACCGTTCAGCAGTCCTAGCCATCAAATTCTCTTTGAACCGCGTTCCCTTGAACCGGGCTTTGGAGGGGTAGAGTAAGCGGACGACAAACGGCCTCCCAAAAAAAAATCAGACTAGTTTGACAAGGATGTACCCTTTCCCTATACTGAGAAATGTCGAAAAAAACAGGCCCCCATCGTCTAGAGGCCTAGGACACCTCCCTTTCACGGAGGCGACGGGGATTCGAATTCCCCTGGGGGTATCGGTTACATTTCACTAAAACAAAAGCCTTGCAGGAGTCAAAACCTTGCAAGGCTTTTGTTTTAATAATCCTTTAAAAGGGTGTACCTTTTCCCTATACTGAGAAATGTCGAAAAAAACAGGCCCCCATCGTCTAGAGGCCTAGGACACCTCCCTTTCACGGAGGCGACGGGGATTCGAATTCCCCTGGGGGTATCGGTTACATTTCACTAAAACAAAAGCCCTGCAGGAGTCAAAACCTTGCAAGGCTTTTGTTTTAGTAACCGGTTAGACATCTGTATCAGACTGAATCCTGTTTGGTTACCCCCGGTTCGGCAGGGTACATGCCATGCGACCCTATAGCTTGGCCTTTTGGGACTCGGGGTTATGCAATTCAAATTTGGTATCAACCCTGATTGGCCTTAATCAACCTTAATTACCCTTTGTTTTTAGGCCAATTTTTAGGCATGGCTAGTTCGGCAAGCTGAGGCAGGTCAATGGAGGATGACAAGTCCGGGGACTGTCCAGTACTGTAGGGGTAGCGCTTGAGGGGTAGCGCTTGACGACCGTAATGAGCCTGTTTTAGGGGAACCCAATGGTTTTTATCGCCCTACTGGCAACCGCAGTTGGAATTTTCTCGGCCCTCGGATTAATCGTGGTTGGGCTAGTAGAAGCCCCCTGGCAACTGCTGTTGGTAGGGCTGCTAGCGGCGCTGTATGGCCTACAGCGGCAAATTTGGGCGCTCGAAGCCGCCAATCTGACCGATCGCCCCCTGCCACCCCTTGGAACAGATATCGCTATCACGACCCTAGAGACACCACAAAAGACAACAGGGTCAACACCACCAGCCGCCTCAGCTTTGGAGCCATCTTCTACGACCTCTTCTGACGCGCCCAGCAGCGCCGATGAACACGGCGACGAACTCACCTATCGAGGGATTCGCTATCGCTTAGCGAAGCCGACTACTAAGGCATCAGCTGATACGCCCAACCAGGTAGAGGGCATCTATCGAGGGCAGCGGTGGCAGCGCTAAGCAGTGGTTGCCTCTGTTATGACCCTCACCAACTCCTCTCTCTTCTATCTCTCCTGGGCTGGGGCAAAGATGCTCTCGTCATGGTCAAAGGCCTTAAACTCTAGGGCATTGCCGCTAGGGTCAACAATAAACAGCGTCGATTGCTCTCCTACCTGGCCCACAAAGCGCTGATAGGGTTCGATTAAAAACTTGACCTGGGCCTGGCGCAGACGATCGGCCAAAGTGTGCCACTCAGCAGGGGTCAGAATCACCCCCCAATGGCTAACCGGTACTCCACGACCATCGACTGCATTAGTGGGGACTGTGGACCGCAGCTCAGTCACCAGGTGGGCCGTAATTTGATGGCCAAATAGATTGAAATCAATCCAGGTGGGGGAGGTGCGCCCCACCGTACAGCCCAGCACCGTTTCATAGAAATGACGCGTGCTCGCTAGGTCGTACACTGGAAACGCCACATGAAAAGGGCGGAGCATAGTCATGTCCTCTGGGTTTACAACATTGGCTAAGGGCAAGAGTTCTGACCCCTGGGTGGATTCTAACCACCGTCTTTACGCACTCACCCACTGCACTCTTTACACCGGCAGCGAGGTGTTACACGACCACGCCCTGGTGATTGATGGTTCAGGCATTGTCGATGTGGTGCCCGAGATCCAGCTGACCACTGACCTGCCTCGGCTAGATGGGCAGGGCTGGGCAGCGGCCCCTGGGTTCATTGACCTACAGCTCAATGGCTGCGGTGGGGTCATGTTTAATGATGCCATTACCGCCGATACCCTGGACACGATGCATCGTACTAACCTCCAGAGTGGCACTACTAGCTTTTTGCCGACGCTGATTACAGCCCCCGATGAGGCCATGATCGAGGCGATCGCCCTCGTCACCGACTACCGCCGACACCATCCCCATCGGGTGCTGGGGTTGCATCTAGAAGGCCCCTACCTCAGCCCTAAGCGAGGCGGTATTCACAATCCAGCCTACATTCGCCCTGCAGACGCCGCCATGGTGCAGCGGATCGTGGCGGCGGGTCCAGACATCGTTAAGCTCATTACCCTAGCCCCAGAGGTGACGGCTGCCGAACAAATTCAGCAGCTAGCAGGGGCAGGCATTGTAGTATCTGCCGGGCACAGTGAGGCCAGTTTTGAAGCAGCTTTGGCCGGGTTTGACGCAGGCGTTAGCATGGTTACCCATCTCTTTAACGCTATGTCGCCCTGGCAAGGGCGCAGTCCAGGGCTAGTGGGAGCCGTTTTTAGCCGGGCCGATGTCTATGCGGGCATTATTGCCGATGGCCACCACGTCCACTACGGATCAGTTGGCCTGGCCCACCGCATCAAGCAAGATCGACTGTTTTTGGTGACCGATGCGACGCCTCCGGTGGGCACAACGCTAGAGTCGTTTATCATTGGCGGTCAGGAGGTGTTTTACCGCAATGGCAGGTGCGTGGCTGCCGACGGCACCCTGGGCGGAGCTGCCCTAACGTTGATTGAAGCGGTGGGCAACTGTGTGCGCCATGGGGGTATTTCTCTGGCAGAAGCCCTGCGGATGGCCACCTTATATCCCGCTCGGGCAGCTAGAATCGACCGTTATCTCGGCCAACTCGCCGCTGGCTACCAGGCAAACGTGACGCTCTTTGCCCCCCATAGCCTGACAATTAAGGGAGTGATCGACCAGGGAAGCCTGGCTTGGGTCAGTACAGCTTGATCGTCACGGCTTGATCGTTGGAGCAGATTGCTAGAGCCGGGGCCGAGGTAGCCCAGCAACTCGCTGTTGGAGCAGTTGAGCCGCCATCATTTGGCTGCGCAAGCTAATCCACAGACTGCATTGGTTATCGGCAACGGAAACTAGCGCCCCTGCCTGCTGTTCTGAAAATTTGCAGGCCAAGTGGTACAGCCGAGTGCGCTTGCCAGACTCCACCGTTAAGGCACGATAGTACAGCTCATTGTAGTGGTGAGTGCCATCTTGCAGAGCGCCATTAAACCAAAATTTAAACACCTGAATCTGACTTTCGAGCAGTACCTTGGGCAGCATGGAAGCTCTCTCTTGACCTATGTTTCAGCATACCCAGTTGGCCAATCAAAAGCTGATAGCGAGGTAGATTCAGCGATATCGCACTTTAGGTTGGACCTCTCATTGCACCGTTCTAGGAGATCTCTATTGGCAAATATGGCGGGCAAAAGCCGACTCGACCAGCGATCGCAAAATATCTATACTTAAGGGCTTCACCAGCAGTCCATCCAGCCCTGGCGTGTCTTCGCTATAGTCCCACTGGGGGCTAGCCGAGTCTGTCAGAGCCACAATAGTCATGTCAGGGGCCTGATCATGCTGACGGAGCTGGCTGACTAAGGGCTGCGACCAGTCTTGAAAGTTGTTGCCTACCAAAATTACTAAACTCGGAATCCCCTGGTTGACACGGCTAACAGCTTGCTCAGTAGACCTGGCTACAAATATGGGGTATTGAAGCCCAGTTTCCAAGGGATGAGCATCATTGCGGTGGAGACCCTCGGGGTCGAGCACTAGGATATAGCTACGGGTCAAGTTCATGGTTGGAAGCGACGCAGTTGCTTTCTATATTACCTAGGGCAAGAGTTGAGTTTTTGACGATTCAACCGTTTTTTCACCCTATTAACTAGGGTTTTGAGGTTATTTCAAAGGTTACGTCAAATCCAATTCTTCCATTTTTTTTAGCCTGTCTAAAGGCTTGTCGAAGTTCTTCCTTTGCGAAAGTCAAATTACATTGAAGTTATGCAAACTATTGATCTAAAGCCAGCCCATGGCTCAGCCTGTCAGTAACGTTTTGTGCCGAGCACGGCCCTGCCCCAGTCAATCCTAGACCAGGGTTGGGTAACCCTAGCTACAAAAACCCCTGGAGGGCTTTGCTATGGTTTAGCAAATAAAATTTGCTGTTTATAACGAAACCCAGTGGCCTCTGTATCAGTGCAGATTATTGAAGGCAACCCCCATCTGCGATCGCTTCTGGGCTGGCATCTTCAGCAAGCTGGCTACAGAGTCTTCCAGTCGGCAGATGTTGTTCGTACTCGCGATGTGTTTCAAAGTCGCCAGCCTGATCTGGTCATTCTTGATTCTCAACTGCCGGATGGCGACGGAGTAGAGCTTTGCAAGTGGCTCCATAGCCAGGGACAACCCTTGATTATGATTCTCTCAGCCTGCAATAGCGAAACTGACATCGTGACCGGCTTGCGGGCTGGAGCCGATGACTACATGACCAAGCCCTTTGGCATGCAGGAGTTTTTAGCCCGCGTAGAGGCGTTGACCCGGCGGGTGCGGTTAATGAGCGCGCCAGCCTCTCTCACCTACGGCGACCTAAACATCGATCTGGTGCAGCGACGGGTCAATTTTCGCGGCGACTACATCGACCTCACCCCCCAAGAATTTAGCCTGCTGTACGTGCTCACCCAGGCCGCTGGCGCACCCTTGAGCCGCACTGACCTACTGCGTCGGGCTTGGCCTGACGCCATTGACAACCCCAGAACCGTAGATACTCACATTTTGTCGCTGCGCAAAAAAATTGAGGTCGACCCCAGACAACCCAATATTATTCAGACCGTGCGCAACGTGGGCTATCGCTTTAATGTTGAGCGAGTCTCGGCTGAGGGCAATGGCCATAGCCCCAAAGCGAGCGTCAGTCTGGCATCATCCGCCTTGGGCTAACGCCTGGAGTTAGATGGCTGGGCATCGGGTTGGGAGGAAAGAACTCAGTTTCTCAGCCTCACCCAGACATGTAGCCGTAATTAAATTAGTCAAAACATTAATCAAGCCATCAACCGTTTGGGCGTTCCAACGGTATAGCCATAGCCGACATCATTAAGAGATTCTGCTTGCAACGATCCCTGTCTGTCATTCCCGTGGCAACGGGAATCCATTCGAGAGCAATTACGGGCTAGTGGATTCCCACCTACGCGGGAATGACGGCTTTGTCCTAACCTGATTGGCTATAGCTATCCATAGAGAAAACGACTCAATCTGAGCGGCCACAGCTTATAGATAGTTGCTTATAGATAGCTGCTGCTCAGACGTTTGATTTACTGGCCTGAGATTTATCTCCCTGGCCGGGGATAGGCGCGATCGCTCCTCTTGAGCCCCCCCGTCAATGGTTGCAGAATCAGCAATAGTCAATTTTGGTGAAATAGTCAATTTTGGTGAATTAGACTATAATTCAAACTACCCTATTCTCGGCAACCTCTCCCCATCGTGTTCACAACCCTTTCCCCTGCTGCTGCGCCCTTACCCTACGATCTGTTTGAGGCGATTGGAACCCTTAAAAAAGACCTCAACGCTGTTATTCTGGCCCACTACTATCAAGACCCTGACATTCAAGACGTCGCTGACTATATTGGTGATTCCCTAGGGCTATCCCGCCAGGCTGCGGACACCAACGCCGATGTGATTGTGTTTGCGGGGGTGCACTTTATGGCCGAAACCGCCAAAATTCTCAACCCCAACAAGCAGGTACTGCTACCTGACTTAGATGCAGGCTGTTCCCTAGCCGATAGCTGCCCGCCCAATGCCTTTGCTGCCTTTAAGGCGGCCCACCCCGATCACTTGGTGATCTCTTATATCAACTGCACAGCGGCCATTAAGGCCATGAGCGACATCATCTGCACTAGCTCTAACGCCGTCAGCATTGTCCAACAACTGCCCGCAGACCAAAAAATCATCTTTGCCCCAGACCAAAATTTGGGTCGCTACGTCATGCAACAGACCGGGCGCGATATGGTGCTTTGGCAAGGTAGCTGTATGGTTCACGAAACCTTTTCTGAGAAGAAGCTGGTACAGCTACAGATTAACCACCCTAAAGCCGAGATCATTGCCCACCCCGAGTGCGAGGCGGTAGTGCTGCGCCACGCCAACTTCATTGGCTCAACGACGGCCTTGCTCAAGTATGCCCAGCAGAGCAATCAGTCAGAGTTTATTGTGGTGACCGAACCAGGCATTATTCACCAAATGCAAAAGCAGGCACCAGGTAAAGTGTTTATTCCGGCTCCGCCCACAGCCGCCTGTGCCTGCAATGAGTGCCCTCACATGCGGCTCAACACCCTAGAAAAACTCTACTTAGCCATGAAAACCCGACAGCCGGAGATCACCCTCGACCCGGAGCTTCAGCGCCAAGCCCTTCAGCCTATTCAACGCATGTTAGAGATGAGCGCTTAGCACGGACTGGCAGTCTACTGGCCCTGGACAAAGCTCTTGAGTTCAGCAGCCATATGTTCAATCAGGTGATCATGATCTACTGCGGCCCGATCGCTTGCTTGCTCGACTCGCGTCACTACATCATCGGGTAGGTCGAGTAGAGCAACCAGCTTGCCGTAGGCCTCGGCCTCTTGCTGGTTAATCAGCTCTTCGCCGGGGGTACGAGCGCTGGCACTGATGACCTGGTGGCCCAGCTTGAGTACCAACTCGCGCTCGGCGGGGCTGGTCAGCCGGGGGACCAGCTCTTCGAGGGGCAGGTTTTGCATGAGGTAGTCACGCAGCTCATCGCGTAGAGTGGCCTGTTGGCTAGGCTCACTGGCAAACAGACGGCTAAACTGATCTAACATGACGCCAACTTCTTCGTCAGCCAGGTGACCATCGCTCCAAGCCATAGTTGACACAATGCGTAGCAACGTCATCTGGCTGGGGCTAATGGAGGGAGGAGAGGGTGGTTGTAATGGCATGGTAGGCTCCGAGGTAACTACGTCGGGTGGCTAATGTTGACAACCTAACACGGAGATTTCAAGGGGTTGGGTAACGTTAGCAATCTCTACATTTTTTGCCGGGGTAGGGGCGATCGCCTAGACGCGTCCTGCCAGATGGGCCAGCTGACGAGTGTTTTTGAGCCGCAGTACGCCCCGAGCCCGGTCTTCAACCAACCAGCCTTTCTCGGCCAGTTTAGTCATGATTTTTTGGGCTTCATCGGCAGTGATATCGGACAAATCAGCCAAATCTTTGCGCGGAATGTCAACCAACTCGACGCCGTCTTCCACCGATTCGCCATAGGCCTCTTGGATGGTGGTGAGAGTATTGGCAAGTTTAACGGCAGGGGGCTGATGACGCAGCTGAAAACGTAGATTAGTCTGACGCAATCGCTGCACCATAATTTGCAGCAGTCGGTGGTGCAGTTGAGGATCTTTAAACAGGGTTTGAATGAATCGCTGGGCCGAAATACTCATCAGCTTAACAGCGGTCATGGCGACGACATCGGTAGAGCGAGGCGACTCATCTAAAATGGCCATTTCGCCAAAAAAGTCGCCTTTGCCCAGTACGGCCAGGGTAATAGAGCTGTCTTCGGAATGGCGGCGGACCTTTACCCAGCCGGCCTCAATGAAGTACACAGCATTACCCCATGCGTCTTCCATCACCACAGCCCGGTTAGCGGGATAATCGTGGTGGGTGGCCACCGAAGTTAGCCAGTCTACGGTTTCGGGGCTAGCCGCCTGAAAGAGAGGATATAGTTCACTCAACGTATCAGCTTGCATAAAAAGCATAGATAGGAGATGAGACTCAGGGCTGGCTGGGCGAGGCCAAAGCTCATGGGGTACGATTTCCATGGTACCCAGAAACCTGAGCCAGGCCGAAACCTAGTCGCTATCTGGGCAGCCCAATCGCCGCTGCAATCTCACCTAGGGGCGATCGCAGCGCTTCTACATAGCGCGGCCAACCCACCACAATCGGCTGTCGGTGCATCAGCGTGTGGGGGTCAACGTCGGGTTCGGTAAAGCGAATGGGCTGCCCCGACAAATCGCAGCATATCAATCCCGCCGCCCGCGCTAGGGCTAAAGGACCTGTCGTATCCCACAGCTTGACGCGTCCATTGAGGTAAATGTAAAGACCTGCCTGGCCAGTAATCACCGCCAGCACCTTGAGGCCAAAGCTACCCAAGGACAAGAATTTGATTTGGGGAAAACGCTGGGCGATCGCATCTCCAAAGCGCCGCTCATCTTTATCACCAATTACCATCGACCACGCTTGATCGAGATCAAAGGGCACCTCCTGTGGTACCAAAACCGTTGGTTCGCCTTCCCCCGTTTGCTCAAATAAACCCCAGCCCGGACCACCCCAGACCAACTGCCGACCGACCGGCGCATAGATCCACCCGGCTTCGGGTACCCCGGCTACCACCCGCCCCACCATCACAGAGTAGTGATCTCGGCCCTGGATAAAATCATCGGTGCCATCAATAGGATCGACAAACCAGAGGGGACGTTGTCCCCCAGAAGCTAATCGTTGTCCCTCCCACTGGCGAAACTGTTGGGCCGTAGCTCGGTTTTCTTCAGTAATAATGCCGTCTTCAGGGAAAAGCACCTGCATGCCCGACAACAACTTTTGATCGAGGAGCTGATCGACCGTTGTGACATAGTCATCAACCCCTTTCTCAAATACCTGAAACGATCGCTGGGATTGCTGACTGGCATAATCACCACAGGCCATCAGCAGTTGGTGCAGGGCAGAGAGGTCAGAAGGACAAATGGGCGACATACCAGGCTAACCGCGAAACCCCAACAGCTGGGATAAGAAATCAGAGTGCAACCTTTACTCCCCACAGGGATAAAGGGCTTCTTCGTCAGTGTAGTCTGGCAGCGTTGCAGAGTACCACAAGAAATAGGTGCAAAAAATGGGTTGGCTAGCACAGGCTAGCCAACCCACCTAGGGAACGCGTGATGAATCTACTGAAGCACCAACTTAACGTTGGCGTTTTGTAGACCAGGACGCTTGACCTCAGCCAGGGTCTTATTGACCGCGTACTTTTGGTTAATAGAGTTGATTAGCTCAGTCTGGTTGTGCTTTTTAGCAACACCCCAGAGGTCAGCAATCAGATCAAAGGAGCCATCAGCATTACGAGACCAACCCAGATCGTACTCACCATCCAGAACGGCGACAAGGTCGGCGCGAACACGCTGGCCATTGTAACCGCGAACATCAGCTTCGGTCTTAGTGGCAATACCCAAGTCAGAGAGAGACTGCTTGAGAATCTCAGCATCGGTCACTTTGGTGCGAAGGGTGCTGAAGTGAGACATGGTGTTTCCTCCTGTAGGGAAAATGAGAGAGACAACGAGGTTTGAGAGAGACAAAACCAGCTAGCCACGGGCTATCTGATTACTAACTGCTAGCAAACGCTAGCCCTTCCCCCGGATACCGCCGGGAGGAAAGCCTTTAGAACTCCATCCGCTGATACTCAGCGACGGAGGCTGCCGCCGGACGGGCTCGCTGGCGAGCCCAGTCACGTAAAGCCGTAACCTGCTCACTCATCGTCTTCGACAGCGGCATCGTGGCGCGAATCGCCGCAATAATGTCGAGCTGAGTGAACTCACGTCCTTGGGCAAATGCTTCATACATGGCAGAAATCAGTCCTTGCTCAATTTCTGCACCTGAAAACCCATCGCAGACCTTCGTGAGCTGGTCAAGGTCAAAGCGCTCAATGTCGCGGCGGCGCTTCTGCAAATGGATTTGAAAAATATCTTTGCGCTCTTCGGAGTTGGGCAAGTCAACAAAGAAGATCTCGTCGAATCGTCCCTTACGCAAAAACTCGCTGGGTAGCTTCTCTACGCGGTTGGCAGTAGCCATGACGAACACCGGTGAGGTTTTCTCCTGCATCCAGGTGAGGAAGGTGCCGAAAATGCGGCTGGAAGTACCCCCGTCCGAATCCGATGACCCCACCCCGCCAGCAAAAGCCTTGTCAATCTCGTCAATAAACAAAATACAAGGAGAGATCGACTCAGCGGTGCGGAGTGCGTTGCGAAGATTGGCCTCAGAGCGCCCTACAGTAGAACCGTCGTATACGCGCCCTAGGTCAAGCCGCAGCAGAGGTAGCCCCCAAAGCCGAGACGTAGTCTTAGCAATTAACGACTTGCCACAACCCGGTACTCCCAAGATCAGCATGCCTTTGGGCTGGGGTAAACCATACTCTCGCGCCCGTTCGGTAAACGCATCAGAGCGCTGTTGAAGCCAGTGCTTGAGCTCTTCTAGCCCTCCCACAGAGTTCAGGGTTTCATCGACATCCATAAATTCGAGAATGCCATTGCGACGAATAAGCTGCTTTTTCTCCGAAAGCACAATGTCCACTTCTTCGGCGGTAAGGCGCTTGGCCATCACCCGAGCCTTACGATAAACCTTCTCCGCTTCGTCGCGGGTGAGCCCTAAGGCCGCTTTCAGCAGCTTTTCGCGCTCTTCGGTAGAAATGCTTTGACCCCGAGCCCGATTCATTTCAGTAGAGAGAACTTCGTCTAGCTCCGACATATCAGGCAGCGGGAAGTCGAGCAACACGACCTCTTTCTCAAGTTCGATCGGAATTTCTTGGACTGGAGACATGAGCACGATGGTTTTGCGAGTGCCCTTAAGCGCCACGATCGCATCGCGCAAACAGCGGGTAACCGCTGGGGAGTCTTTGAAGGGGTGCAGGTCTTTGAAGATGAAGATACCGGGTTCTCGCTGACGAATCACCCATTCCACAGCTGCTTCGGGAGAAACCGTATTGTTGTTTTGAGTGCCCGTCCCTGGATTCCCATACTCCACCATGCCCCGGGTCATAGTCCAGGTATAGACTCGCATAGGAGCTTTGATGTCTTGGTCTCTAGCGAGATGGCGAGCTACCACGGCAATGGTCTGCTCGGCGCGCTCTTCCTCGAAGGTGACCAGGTAGATCAGAGGATATTGAGCCTGTACCAGTACATTTAGATCCTCTCGCATGACCAAATCCCTTCTAAGACTTACGGGGCATTGAAACCGTTGTCTAAGCTAACTACAGCCCGACCAACCAAATCTGTACCTAGCAAACAACCAGTTCCCCTTCTTCACGGGAACCAGGGCTAGCGACGACGTCGGGGACGACGGCAGCACCCAGATCATCTCTGGTACTAGCACCAATCACTTGAGAAATTTCGACCAACTCACCCTCTCGGAGCACCACCGACGAGGCACAGCTTGGGCAACTGTGTACCCGATGGGTCTGACCGAAGGCAGATTCTAGACTTTCGTCGACGACCTCGCCATGGGTCAGATAGAAATCGATCGCACGCTTAGCAATGGAAGACATAGCCTCACCCTCAACGGCGGAGCGAATCTTTAACTGACGGTGCAGGTCGGGAGGTAAATACAACGTGACCTTAGTAGCTTTCTGCTCTTCCATAGCGCACTTCTAAATAGGGGTGACCCGGGTATGTAAACACCTTAATCGGCCTACCCGACGCCGTCAAGCCAGCATGCCGTCATGACAGCATTTTTGTAACATTGCTTTACACAGCGCAACGTTCCTTAGTTCTGCGGGCTTCCTGGGGCAGGGAGGCATCCCCCTCGGTTTACCCGATTGATACTGACCCGATTGATGGCCTTCAGGGAGCAAGGTGAGTTCCCTGTCATCACCGTAGCTGGGACAGGGCCGATTGGGGAGAGACGTAAACTTATACGACGCGCAGAGAATTCACGCCAGAGCGGCCGATATGCTTTGACTACAGGCTGATCTACAGGGCTAAACCCAACCTTTGAGCAAGCGAAGGGAATTGCCTGCAACGGCTGGTTAGATCCGGCGATCGGTGGTGCCCCTAGCGATCGCCCCCATAACCGGGGAATGCTGTGATTGTTCTTGATGGACGTTTAATCTAGGCGCTGGCCAGCTATGACATTTACCGTGTTCCAACGTGTGTCCTCGGCCCTGCGGCCCCTAGTGGCCCCGGTCACTCCATCTCCAGATCAAGCTGGGGTCGCTTCTGAGTTTGCCTCTGGAGTAGAGAGGTCGGTTCAAACTTTTCAGCAGTGGTATACCGAGGGAGAAACCCTAGCCAACGCGAGAGACTACGCGGGGGCATTGCGCTGTTTTGAGGCAGCGGCGATCGCGGCTCCTAGAGATGTGCCGACGTTGATTTATCAGGCGGTCTGCCTAATTCACCTAGAGCAATTTCAGTCGGCGCTGGCGATGGCCGATCGGGTCTTGGCGATCGCCCCCAACCATTCCCAAGGCTGGTTGTTTCGAGGCGTGGCCCTCCAGCGGCTGGGGCGCTATCCAGAAGCCTACGCGAGCTATGCCAACGTTGAGGCGTCTTGAGTTAGGGCTTCCTGATCACCAGTTTCTGATCACCAGGGGAGCGCCAAAAGTTGTCAAAAGAGTACACTTGAACGCACTAAGGTAGTTCTTTGAGCGGTAGTTATGGTTGGGGTTGCATCACCCACGGCAGCGTTTCCATCGTTAGAAACGGCCCTTAAACATCATTTTGGCTACGACCAGTTTCGGCCTGGGCAGCGATCGGTGATCGAGGCGGTGCTCAAAAACCAGGATGCCCTGGTGATCATGCCCACCGGGGGCGGCAAGTCGCTGTGCTACCAGCTGCCAGCCCTGCTCAAACTCGGGGTGATGGTGGTGATCTCACCGTTGATTGCCCTAATGCAAGACCAGGTCGATAGCCTGACCGACAATGGCATAGCCGCGACCTGCCTCAATAGCTCGCTAGCCTTTGATACCATTCGCCAGCGAGAGGCCGATCTGCTGGCGGGCAAGATTAAATTGCTCTATGTATCGCCCGAACGGCTAATGAGTCCCGGCTTTTTTGGCCTGCTGGGTCGGTTGATTCAAACGGTGGGGGTGAGCGGCTTTGCCATTGATGAGGCCCACTGCGTCTCAGAATGGGGCCATGACTTTCGCCCTGAGTACCGCCAGATGTCGGTGCTGCGGGAGACCTTTCCCCAAATTGCCGTGATGGGGTTGACCGCCACCGCTACAGAACGAGTGCGGGTCGATATTGCCCAGCAGCTCCGCCTCCGCGATCCCCTGGTGCAAGTGTCGAGCTTTAACCGGCCCAACCTGTTCTACGAAGTAAGACCCAAGAGCCGCGATGGGTATCAGGAGCTGCGGCAGCAGGTTAAACAGCACCGGGGTTCGGGCATTATTTACTGCCTCAGCCGCAAGCGGGTCAACGAGTTGGCCCAGCGCCTCACCGAAGATGGCGAATCGGTACTGCCCTACCATGCTGGCCTGGCGGACGATGTGCGGCAGGAGAACCAAACTCGGTTTATTCGTGATGACGTGCGGCTGATGGTAGCCACAGTGGCCTTTGGCATGGGCATCAACAAACCCGACGTGCGGTTTGTGATTCACTACGACATTCCCCGCAATATTGAGGGCTATTACCAGGAGAGCGGACGAGCCGGACGGGACGGAGAACCAGCCCACTGCACCCTGTATTTGGCCTACGGCGATGTGGCCACCGCCGACTATCTGATCAGCCAAAAACCCGACGAAGCGGAGCAGCGCATTGCCCGCCAGCAGCTCAGACAGATGGTTGACTATGCCGAAACCACGGTGTGCCGTCGCCGGGTGCAACTCAGCTATTTTGGTGAATCCTTAGAGGGGCTGTGCCACCAATGCGATAACTGCACCAACCCGTCGCCGGTAGAAGACTGGACCATTGAGGCGCAAAAGTTTCTCTCCTGCGTAGCCCGCTGTCAAGAGCGCTTTGGCATGGCCCACATTATCGATGTGCTGCGGGGCTCCAAAAAGCAAAAAATTCTCGATCTACGCCATGACCAGCTCTCGACCCACGGCATTGGCAAAGATCGATCGGTGGATGAGTGGCGGCTGTTGGGGCGATCGCTCCTGCACCAGCACCTGGTCGATGAGACCACCGACGGTTACCCAGTGCTCAAGCTCAATGCCGCTAGCTGGCAGGTGCTGCGCAAACAACTAACAGTCGAGGTTGCCGTCCCTCAAAACTTTGCCCCAGGCCCCAACGAAGCGCCCCCAGGCGAAGATACCCCAGAGGTGGCCCAGCTGTTAACCGTGCTCAAAGCCCTGCGGAAACAATTGGCTGACCAGCAGAGCGTGCCCCCCTACGTGGTCTTTCCAGAGTCGGCCCTGCGGCAGATGGCCCAAACTCGACCCCAGACAATTGAGGCCTTTGGTCAAGTGTCGGGGGTGGGCAGCCGCAAGTTGGCCCAGTATGGTGAAGTGTTTACCGATGCTATTCGTCAGTTTTGCGCTGACTACGGGCTAGAGTCGGCCCCAAGCGCCGCCAGAGGTCGATCTCGCCCTGCTAGAGAACGGCGCCAGAGCGTGGGCGACACCCACCGGCAAACCTTGGAACTGCATCGGCAGGGGCTATCGATCGAGGAGATTGCTGAGCAACGTGGGCTCAAAGCTACCACCATCGCCAGTCACCTGGAACAGTTGATCCGGCAAAGAGAAACGGTCGACATCAATCAGTTAGTCACCGTCGATTGCCAGCGCGCCATCGTAGAGGTGCTGACAGACGGGGAATATGGCTCACTGACCGAGATTCGCGATCGCCTTGGCCCCACCTTTAGCTACGAGGATATTCGCCTAGTACGCGCCGCCTGGCAGCTGGAACAACAGCCCTAGCCAGGGAAAGCCCCCAACGACAAAAATGACTAGCTCATTTAACCCTTCACCTAGGCGTTAGGCGGAGGGGTAGACAGATCTAAAACGCTCAATAGCTCTACTAGACGGCCTAAATCAGTCAAGTAAAGATAACCAACCAAAGCTTCAAACCCCGTGGACTGCTGATAAATTTGACTGTCCACTCGACGAGGCCCCCGCGACGAGGCATTGCGGCCCCGGCGCAGCAGGTCTTGCTCGGTGTCGGTTAGCAGCGGCAACAGCAATTGAACCTGGCGGGCCTGCTGCTCGGCCCGTACCTGGTTAACCACCTGCTGGTGAAAAGCCTGAATGCGTTTGGGAGGGAGCAAAAAACTCCCCCGCACAAACAGCTCGTACACCGCATCGCCAATATAGGCTAGGGCTACGGGCGATAAGGCGTTAACCTGCTCTGGGGTAAGGGCCGCAGTAGAGCTTTGGGCGCTGAACTGGAGCAGCCACTGCAGGCTGGTAGACGTCTTGGAGGGCAGTTCGGCCACAGCTACCTCTGGCTAGGCCAATGGCTGGCTAAGGCTATTCACTGGGCGGGGTTTCGAGGTTGGCGATCGCATCATCCACCGAGGGCTGTAGCGACAAAAACTTCTCTAACCGCACTAGCTTAACGGTCTGGGTCACCCGAGGGTTAGTTACCACTTGTACGGTACCGCCCTCAGTGGTGGCCTTTTTCACCAACTGCACCAGTGCACCAAGACCCGAACTATCGACAAAGTCAATAGTTGCTAAATCCAAGATGATATTTTTCGGCCCTGCTTCAACGTACTTAGACATCACCTTACGAAAGGCAGGTTCTGAGAACGCGTCTAGCAAACCCGTGAGGCGAAAAAGTTGATAGGTTCCCCTGACATCGCGGGTGCCTCGTAAGCTTACGGTCAGGGTTAGAGATTCAGCGATGGGAAACCTCCTCGGTGCTCCAATTTCGACGTTAAATATAGGTCAGGATACAGTCGTCTGCAAGGGGTGAAACCGTACCCCACCTGAGGCGGCCAGAGAGCCTAGACCCGAGCTAGACCTTAGACAGATCTAGAGTTGCCGCCCTGCCGTAGACAGATAGCATATAGCGGTTTGACCAAATTGTGCCAACCCGATGGCAGAACCTCAAAATCAGATCTGCAAAAATACTGAGATTAAACTGGCAAACGCTGCTGGCGGTGGGTTCGCATGGTATCTACGAACTTGGCAAACAGGTAGTCAGCGTCATGGGGGCCAGGGCTCGCCTCAGGGTGGTACTGCACCGAGAATAGCGGCAGCGTCTTGTGAGCTAACCCCGCTACGGTCTGATCATTCAAATTCAGATGGGTTACCGTCACCGCATCATTAGGAATAGAGGCGGCGTCGAGGGCAAAGCCGTGGTTTTGGCTAGTAATCTCAACCTGGCGTTCTAGACCGCAAGGCTGATTTAGGCCCCGGTGGCCAAACGGCAGCTTAAAGGTCGAGGCCCCCAGAGAGAGGCCTAAAATCTGGTGACCCATGCAAATGCCAAAGGTGGGCAGCGCGTAGTCTAACAATGCCTGCACCAGTTCGGGAGCCTTGGTCACCGCCGCCGGGTCGCCAGGACCATTAGAGAGAAAAATGCCGTCGGGTTGGTAGCTCATAATTTGCTCTGGCGTAGTACTGGCGGGCACCACCACCACGCGGCAACCATAGCTGGCCAAGCGGCGCAGAATATTGCGCTTTACCCCAAAGTCAACGGCCACCACCGTCAGAGGGGCTGCCTCACCCGGAGGCTGTGCTGTCGGGCCAAACTCCCAGGCCGCATCGGTAATCTCAGTCCACTCGTAGGCCTGGTCGGTGGTGACTTGATCAACCAAATTTAGACCCGCCATGGAAGGCGCATCCTGAAGCTGACGCAGCAGTTCTTCAGGATCGAGCACGGTAGTCGAAATGGCCCCGTTCATGGCTCCCACCGTACGCAGCTTACGGGTAAGGGAGCGGGTGTCAATACCAAAAATGCCGGGAATTTTGTGGGTCTTGAGGTAGTTGGGCAGCGACTGGGTAGAGCGCCAGTTGCTGGGGATTTCGCAAATATTACGGGCGATCGCACCGGTGATGTGAGGGCGACTCGACTCCTCATCATCGGGGTTTACACCGGTATTGCCCAGCTCTGGGTAGGTAAAGGTGACAATCTGGCCGCAGTAGCTGGGGTCAGTCATGACTTCTTGATATCCAGTCATGCCAGTATTGAAAACCACCTCGCCCATTACGGTGCCCGGTGCCCCAAACGACCAACCGCGAAACACCGAACCATCGGCTAAAACCAGCACGGCTGGAGGGGCATCAGGAAAAACCATGGCGATTTGCTCAGCGCTACGAATCGCTATTATCCTAAGGCCAAAGGTCAAATTTAAGCTATGAACCAGAGATTAAATCTCTTGGGTTTACAGCGGCTTGGTCTACCAGTAGTTGTGTGGGCATACTGGGATATGACCTGGCAGACAAATCAGCCAAAACCACAATTGCGATGGTCGAGGGAAGTCCGACGTTGAGTACAGCCGGTACAGCCTCTGCAAGTACAGCCTTTAGACGGTGAAATTAGGATTTTATGGGTAGACCCTGGGCCATCACACATTGGTTTATGCTCGGGAGTCTGGCCTGGAGTTTGGGGGGCTGTAGCCTCGCCCAGGGTCAGCGACCAACGACAACCGCCGATAGTCTGTCAGGGGAAGCTGGCGAGTCAGCTCTCTCAGTGCAAGCCGCCCCCCCGGCTAAAGTAGCCACCTCGCCCCCGTCAGCACCCGCTACCGATACGTTCCGCGAAGCCGTGAATCGGGCCACCAACGCCGTCGCCATCGGTCAGTCAGCCCAGTCAACAGCCGATTGGCAGCTAGCGGCTAGCCGGTGGCAACAGGCGATCGCCCTGATGGAGCAAGTTCCCAGCAGCAGCCCCAACTATGCCCAGGCCCGAACCAAGGTCCAAGAATACAAACAACACCTGGCCGCTGCCCAGCGTAGCGCCACCGACAACATCCTTGCAGCCCCGGCCCCGGACCTGGCCAGCCCAGCACTACCGGCTGGGCTGGCCGCTCAAATTCCCATTCAGCGCCGCCAGGGGGGCACGCCCGTAGTGGCCGTTACCCTCCGGGGCACAGGCGGTACTCAGACCTTCCCAATGCTGTTTGACACAGGCGCAACCGGTACTTTAATCACCCCGGAGATGGCCCAAGCAGTAGGCGTGGCCATAGTAGGCGAGACCCAGGCCAGAATTGCCGACGGCAGCGTGGTAAAGCTGCCCATTGGCTATGTAGACGCCCTAGAACTAGGCGGCCTGCGGCGCGAGAAGATTAGGGTAGCGATCGGCGGCAGCTATGGCCTACTCGGCCAAGACATCTACGGCCAGTACGGCATCGCTATCGGCTCTCACATGATTCACTTACATAAGTAATCCCACCTCAGGTTGCATTCCCAGTTCGGACTGGAACCTGAAACCCGAAACCCGAAACCCAACACCTACCACCGCTCCCACATACGTCCTCTTACAGTGAAAAATCTGTGAGAATATGCAGCAGGCTTTGATTGTGTTTGAACTGCTATGACTGTGTCTGTGCTGCCTGCCGCTGCCGCTGCCCTGAGCGAACCAACCTCCCTCGACCTAGCGACGAGAGTGCAGCTAGCGTCCGTCCAAACTCCATTGATTGAGACTCCCATTCCCACAGCCTACGTGGCCGCCGAGGATGCCGCCAGTTCACCACCGCTGCTGCTGATCCACGGGTTTGACAGCTCGCTGTTTGAGTTTCGCCGCCTGCTGCCCCTGCTCGCCCCCCGCGCTTGGGCATTGGATTTATTGGGATTTGGGTTTAGCGATCGCACCCTCAGCCCCGATCTCTCCCCTGGGGCAATCAAGCTTCACCTGCACAGCTTTTGGCAACAGCACATCAACCGCCCTGTGGTGCTGGTGGGGGCCTCCATGGGCGGGGCCGCCGCCATCGACTTTGCCCTCACCTATCCCGATGCCGTAGCTGGGCTGGTGCTGATCGACGCCGCCGGGTTTGCCGCTGGGCCAGCCATGGGCAACCTGATGGTGCCGCCGCTCGATAGCTGGGCCACGGCCTTTTTGCGCAACCCTAGGGTACGGCGCAGCATTAGCCGCCAGGCCTACTTCGACAAAGCCTTTGTCACCGCCGACGCCGAACTGTGCGCTGCCCTGCACCTACTGTGCCCCGGCTGGAAAGAATCGCTGATTGCCTTCACCAAAAGCGGGGGCTACAACTTTTTGACCGCCAAAATTTCGCAGATTGCCTGCCCTACCCTGGTGGTCTGGGGTGAGCAGGACAAGATCTTGGGCACTAAAGACGCGCGGCGGTTTGAACAGGCGATCGCCGACTGCGAGCTAGTCTGGGTAGCCCAGTGCGGCCACGTGCCCCACTTGGAAAAGCCTGAGGCAACGGCAGCGGCGATCGCCGCCTTTGTGGCTCGGCTAACCTAAAGCAGCCAACAATTTGCCTAGCTACCCCAGCAAATTTTCACCAGATGTTTCAAGATATGAAGGGTGGGTAGCCCAGTATGCTGGTCTACGACGGGTTCGAGCTATTGATTTTGGAGCTATCTGACGGGTATGACGCAACTTTTTCCCCAGACCAGCACCCCAAAGTCCGCTGACTCGGAGGCCGCCTCAGAGGCCGCCTCTAAGCACACAAGCCCCCCTAGCCAGCCTCCCCAAACTTCAGACTCGACGGATCCCCTCAGCCCCTTTGTCGCCCGCCACCTGGGGCCAACGGCAGAGGACACGAACGCCATGCTAGAGGCCCTTGGATACGCCTCCCTCGCCGATCTGATCAGTGCCACCGTTCCCGCTGCGATCCGCCTACCCCAGCCGCTAAATCTGCCCCAGGGGCTAGACGAAGCGGCGGCCTTAGCGGCGCTCCAGGCCCTAGCTACCCAAAATCAGGTGTGGCGATCGTACCTGGGCCTGGGCTACGCCAACACCCTGACCCCAGCGGTGATTCAGCGCAACGTCCTTGAGAACCCCGGCTGGTACACCCAATACACCCCCTACCAGCCCGAAATTGCCCAGGGGCGGCTAGAGGCCCTGCTGAACTATCAAACCCTGGTGACCGACTTAACCGGGATGGAAATTGCCAACGCGTCTCTGCTAGACGAAGGCACCGCCGCCGCCGAGGCCATGACCCTGGCCTTTAACGCCCGCAAACAGAAAGACGCTAACACCTTCTGGGTCTCTAGCGCCTGCCACCCCCAAACCATTGCCGTGGTCAAAACCCGCGCCCTGCCCCTGGGCATCGAGGTGATGGTTAGCGATCACCGTGCCTTTAGCTTTGATACCCCTGTCTTTGGGGTGCTACTGCAATACCCCGCCACCGATGGGGCGATCTATGACTACGAAGACTTTGTCGCCCAAGCCCACGCGGCCAACACCCTCGTTACCGTTGCCGCTGACCTGCTCAGCCTCACCCTGCTGCGACCTCCCGGCGAGTTTGGGGCCGATATTGTGGTGGGCAACACCCAGCGGTTTGGCGTGCCCCTGGGCTTTGGTGGCCCCCATGCGGCCTTCTTTGCCACGCGAAACAGCTTTGCCCGCAAGCTGCCCGGTCGGCTGGTGGGCGTCTCTAAAGACACCTACGGCAACCCCGCCCTGCGCCTCACCCTGCAAACCCGCGAGCAGCATATTCGCCGCGATGCGGCCACCAGCAATATCTGCACTGCCCAGGTGCTGCTGGCCATTATGGCGAGCATGTATGCGGTTTACCACGGGCCAGAGGGTCTGAGAGCGATCGCAGCCCGCCTTTACCACCACACCCAAACCCTGGCCACAGCCCTCTCTGAAGCTGGCTTTGAACTGGGCCAAGCCCCCACCTTCGACACGCTGCGGGTAACTGTGGGCGACGCCCAGGCCGCCATTCTCACCCGCGCCACCGACCACCGCATCAACCTGCGTGTACTGGATGCCGAAACCCTAATCGTCGCCCTCGACGAAACCGTCACCGAGCGCGATCTCCAAGACCTAATCACCGTCTTTACCGGCAACCCATCCACCCATCCACCCGCCCACGCTCCCACTCCCCCTCTCCCCCAGTCCCTCACCCGCACCACCCCCTACCTCACTCACCCCACCTTCCACCGCTACCACTCTGAAACCGAGATGCTGCGGTACCTGCATCGCCTGCAAACTAAAGATCTCTCCCTGGCCACAGCAATGATTCCGCTGGGCTCTTGCACCATGAAGCTCAACGCCACCGCCGAGATGGTGCCCGTCACCTGGCCAGAATTTGGGCAAATTCACCCCTTTGCCCCAGCCGAACAGGTTCAGGGCTATCGCCAGCTGTTTGCCGATCTAGAAGCCTGGTTGGCAGAAATCACCGGCTTTGACGGTGTATCGCTTCAGCCCAACGCCGGGGCGCAGGGAGAATACACCGGTCTCCTAGTCATCCGGGAATATCACCAGCAGCGGGGCGACCATCACCGCAACCTCTGTCTGATTCCTCAGTCGGCCCACGGCACTAACCCCGCCAGCGCCGTGATGGCAGGCATGAAGGTGATTCCCGTGGCTTGTGACGAGGATGGCAACATCGACCTAGCCGACCTCCAAGCCAAAGCTGAAAAACATAGCGCCAACCTGGCAGCGCTGATGGTCACCTACCCCTCTACCCACGGAGTGTTTGAGGCCGACATTACCGAAATCTGCGCCACGATTCACGCCCACGGTGGCCAGGTCTATATGGATGGAGCCAACATGAACGCCCAGGTGGGCCTCTGTCGCCCCGCCGACTTTGGAGCTGATGTCTGTCACCTCAACCTGCACAAGACCTTCTGTATTCCCCACGGTGGCGGCGGGCCAGGGGTGGGGCCCATTGGGGTGAAGGCGCACCTGGTGCCCTATCTGCCGGGGCATAGCCTGGTGGCGGGGGTTGGCGGCGACCAGGGCATTGGCGCGGTGACGTCGGCCCCCTGGGGTAGCGCCAGTATTCTGCCGATTTCATGGATGTATATCGCCATGATGGGGGGAGCGGGGCTAACCAAGGCGACTGAGGTCGCTATTCTCAACGCCAACTACATTGCCCAGCGTCTAGCGGGGCACTACGACATTCTTTACACCGGGCAAAATGGCCGGGTGGCCCACGAGTGTATTCTCGACCTGCGACCCTTTAAGAAATCGGCAGATATTGGCGTGGAGGACGTGGCGAAGCGACTCATCGACTACGGCTTTCACCCACCGACGATGTCGTGGCCAGTGGCGGGCACGCTGATGGTAGAACCAACAGAGAGTGAGTCTAAGGCAGAGCTCGATCGCTTCTGCGACGCCATGATTGCCATTCGCGATGAGATTCGCGCCATTGAGGCGGGTGAGAGCGATCGCACCCACAACCCACTCAAGCACGCTCCCCATACCGTCGCTGACCTAGTCGCCGACTGGAACCGGCCCTACAGCCGCGAGCAAGCTGTCTTTCCTACTCCGTTTACCCGCAGCGCTAAGTTTTGGCCCGCCGTCAACCGGATTGACCAGGCCTACGGCGATCGCAACCTCGTCTGCTCTTGCATCGGCATGGATGCCTATGGGGAAGCCTAGGGCTCTGCCCGCCATGGGTTCAACGGTGAGGCATTTTCAGGGCGCTTTAGCTCAGCCTTTAAATCGTTTCTGTAGATGCCGCAAAGGCTGCAACCGGTAGCTTTGCCTTTAAGCTAAAGCTGTTGATTTTTTTGCGACGGTATCCCCAATGGCCAATACACCTCAACCTAAGGTCATTTTTTTAGATGCGGTTGGCACACTGTTTGGGGTGGCGGGCAGCGTTGGTGAAATCTATGCTGACTTAGCCCAGCACTACGGCGTAATTGCCGACCCAACAACTCTCAACCAAGCCTTTTTTCGCACGTTTAAGGCTGCCCCAGAGATGGCCTTTCCCGGTAGTGACCCAGCCACGGTGCCCGAGCAGGAGTATCTGTGGTGGCGGGTGCTGGCCCAGCAGACCTTCAGCAGTGCTGGGGTGCTCGATCGCTTTGTCGACTTCGACAGTTTCTTTGCCGACCTCTACGCTCACTTTGCCACAGCCACACCCTGGGTACTGTACCCCGACGTTCCACCAGCCCTAGAGCGGTGGCGGCGGCGGGGCATTGCTCTAGGCGTTATTTCTAACTTCGACACCCGGCTATACGCCGTGCTCGAAGCCCTCGATTTGATCAACTATTTCAGCTCGATCACAATTTCCTCCGAGGCCGGAGCCGCCAAGCCCGACCCGCTGATTTTTGCCACAGCGCTACAAAAGCATGGCTGCGAGGCCAGTCAAGCCTGGCACGTGGGCGACAGCAAAGCCGACGATTTCGAAGGGGCCAAAGCCGCCGGACTACAGGGAATTTTAGTAAAACGCTAGAGCGCGAGAAACCGGGTTTCGGGTGTCAGGTTTCGGGTAACAGGCTATTTCCTGACACCTGACACCTGACACCCAACACCTGCCCCCATACGCCCGCTACCGACTCCCCTGAAACACCAGCTCTGCCGGGCCAGTCATATAGACGCGATTGTCGGCGGCAGACCATTCAATATGCAGGGGGCCACCGGGGAGCTCTACGGTAGCGGCGCGATCGCATACCCCACTCAGCACCCCGGCCACCAGCGACGCGCAGGCTCCAGTACCGCAGGCGAGCGTAATGCCAGCCCCCCGCTCCCAGACCCGCATCTTGAGATAGTCAGGCCGCACCACCTGAATGAACTCAGTGTTGATGCGTTGGGGAAACGCCTCATGGTGCTCAAATTGCGGCCCGATAGCTTCTAGGGAAATGGTCGCCACCTCATCGACAAAAGTGATGCAGTGGGGGTTGCCCATGCTGACGCAGGTGACCGACCAGGTTTGATCAGCCACGGTCAGAGGTACACCCACGACCTTTTCCTCAGCCGCCGCCAGGGTAGTCGGAATGTCTTTGGCCAACAGATGGGGCGGTCCCATGTCTACCGTGACTTGACCATCGGGCTGAAGGGTCGGTGAAATTAGCCCCGCCAGCGTGTGAATTCGGTAGGTGTGGGGGGCCTGGGGGGTGCTGCCGTCAGCCGTCTCTAGGGTTTCTAAGAATTTGGCCAGACAGCGAATACCATTGCCGCACATCTCCGGCTCTGAGCCATCAGAATTGTAGATGCGCATGGTGTAGTCGGTGCCTCCCTGCCCTGGCAGCGCAAAGATCACTCCGTCAGCACCAATGCCAAAGTGGCGATCGCACCAAGCCGCCGCCTGCTCAGGAGAGAGCACCGGCTCTGACTGATGGCGATTGTCCACCAAGATAAAGTCGTTGCCCAGACCGTGGTACTTGCTAAATTCCATAGTGCGCCGATGCTGAATGAGTAGACTTTAATTATCGACCAAATTGGGTAGATGGGCAGGCCCGGAGACATGACCATCGACTGATCACCATCCCCTGCCTCACCGATGCACTTTGCTCAACAAATTCTCCCCAACCTGTCGCCTAAGCCGAAAGAACAGGGTACCGTAAGACCAGCATGAGTTTACTGATCTAATGCCATGTCCCAAGAGTTTGCCACTGGTTTCCCGAGCGTTCGACAGGTTCAAACCCTGATTCGAGACAAATCTACCGTTGACGTCAAACTCATCACTGGCGACCTCATCTCTGGTCGGGTCGTTTGGCAAGATCCCCAATGCATCTGCGTAGAAACCGATGATCAGAGCAAGCACCAAATTTGGAAGCAGGCCATTGGCTTCCTCAAATATTCGTAGTTTGCCATGCTGCCCCTAAGCAGTCTTTACATCTTTGCCTGTCGTCTGCCTAGGTGATCGGGGCACACTAAACCCAGGTGGATACTTACCCCAGTTAATCTTCCAGCCCCCCAGATTTCAGTAAAGCCGTTAATCCGCCAGTTTTATGGAGCGTTTGGCCAAATGACTATCGAAAAAATTGTTGAACAAGCCCTGCAAGACGGCTACCTGACCCCTGCCATGGAAGCTGAAGTCGGCCGCATCTGCGACACCGCCGCTGAGCTTTCCATTGAAGAATACATGGCCCTCGATCGCCTCATGGGCGCGCTGCTAACTGGCGAAGTTGTGGCAGTACCCCGCAAACAGTTCATCAACGTCATGGAAGAACTGGTGCTCACCGAGGCCATCTCACGGGTAGCCGAAATTGAATCTAACTCGGACAAAACTTTAGATCTAGGCGACATTGCGGCCTATGCCCTCAACCGGCTACCGCCCCTGTACGCCACCACCGAAGAAGGGGCCAACTTCCAGCGCGAAAATGCCCGAGGTGAGCTATCTGATCTGATCGCGACCCAGGTGCAGCAGGCGATTTCCCGCAACCTTGACCAACCTGACTTCTACCCTGAGCGCCAGACCATTCAAAAGAAGGGTGGCGAGAATGTGCTCAGCCAGGTGAGCTCACTGCTGCAAGACCACGCCCACAAATTCGAGCCGGCATCCAAGGCGTAGATTTTGTCCAGGTGGGCACCGTAGCCCGGTGCAATACCGCTAAACCAGGGTCTCGATCTAGCCAGTTTGCTCGGCGCGATCGCGGCCCTGGTTAGTTTTAAAGGCGATAAATCGCCATCCCCTCTAAAAGCTTGGTCCCATACCAAATCCAATTCACAAAACCCCGCTTCTCAAAAGACCAACCCGCAGGAGCGCATGGCATGCGTCCTGCTGAACCGGGGGTAGCTAACCAGGCTTTGGTATGAGTAGTTTGGTGGTATCGGATGTAGGCGGGGGATCAGTGGCAAAAGCCGGTCGCTGATGGCTCCAGGGGCTAGCCTGCTCTAGCTGAGCCGCCAGGGCTAAGATTGTCGCCTCAGCGGCGGGGCGGCCCACCAGCTGCACCCCCACCGGTACGCCGTTGGGGTCAAAGCCAGTGGGTATGGCCAGAGCGGGTTGACCGCTGGCGTTGAAGGGTGGGCAGGGAGCCACCCAGTTGATCACATTGTCGAGAATTTTGGGCGATCGCAGTCCTTTCCAGGCACCGACTTTGATGACCGGATGCATATATACCGGCATTAGCAGCACGTCGTAGGGCTGGCAAAACTGCACAATCTGCCGCGCCACCCGCTGAAGCTTGGCCACCGCCCGCAGGTAAGCGCCACTATTAATGCGCCAGGCCCGCCAGTAGAGCCAGCGGTTCATCTTCTCTAGCACCACAAAGGGCACTCCCACCTCGGCAATGACACATTCCCACAGCACCGTGAAGGGCTCAATCAGATCTGCCAGGTTGGGAAAACTAACTTCCTCAGCCGTGTGGCCCAGGTCTTCGACCTTCTGCACCGTTTCGTAGATAGCCTGACGACAGACTGGGTGAATCTCGCCAATAGGGTCGAGGCGAGTGACATAGCCAATGCGCAGGGGCTTCAGCGGGGTGTGCAAGCCGTCCAGGAAGGAAGGGTCTGGGTCGGGCAGCCAGTAGGGGTCGCCCACTTCGTAGCCGCTGAGAACATCTAAGAGGGCCGCAGTGTCAGCCACAGTGCGCCCCAGGGGGCCATTGGCTGCCAGCCCGCTCAATCGCTCTCCCACCGGAGAAAAGCTAATTCGCCCGCGAGAGGCCTTCAGGCCCACCAACCCACAGCAAAAGGCTGGTCCGCGCAGCGAACCGCCGCCGTCAGACCCCTGGGATAGAGCACATAGCCCAGCGGCTAAAGCTGCCGCACCGCCGCCGCTAGAGCCGCCGGGCGTGTAGTCTAAATTCCAGGGGTTGCGGGCGGGGGGAAAGCCCGGTGGCTCGGTATAGGGCAGCGATCCCAGCTGGGAGGTGGCCGTTTTGCCCAAAATGACCATGCCGGCCTGGCGCAGCTTACTGACAATGTAGTCGTCTTGATCGGCAATGCGATCGCAGGCCGCCTTGATGCCATAGGCACAAGCTACCCCCTCGACGGGGTTTAGGTCCTTGACCGACACGGTGACCCCAAACAGGGGCGGCAGGTCATCGGGGTTGCTGACCAAATGCTCGGTTTTGGCCCTAGCATCGGCTAAGGCCTGGTCTGCCATCACCGTGACGTAGGCCCCGAGAGCTGGGTTAAGCCGCCCAATCCGCTCTAGATACACTTCTGTGAGTTCTAGCGGCGAGATTTCTTTACTGCGAATCAGCCGGGCTTGTTCGAGGGCGGGCAAGAAGGCCAGGTCGACTGAATTCATAGCTACAGGGTCAGCGACTGGGGATTGTTCTCAATCACGTTAGCTAGATCTTTCAGGAAGGCGGCAGCATCGGCTCCGTAGATGATGCGGTGATCACAGGTGATATTGACCTGCATCTGACGCTTCACGCCCATCAAGCCATCGGCGGTGGCGACCACCGTAGGGCGAGAGGCTCCGATCGCCAAAATTGACCCTTGACCTGGGGGCAAAATGGCATCAAAGCGATCGACGCCAAACATGCCCAGGTTCGACAGGGTAAAGGTGCCGGAATTGTACTCATCGGGCTGCAGCTGCTTGGAGCGCGATCGCGCCACCAGATCGGCCCAGGTCCGCGAGAGGGAATAAATATCGGACTGATCAGCATTTTTGAGCACAGGGGTGATCAGCCCGCCACCTTCCATCGCCACGGCTACAGCAATATTGATGCCCGAGCGGTACTGAATACCCTGGTCGGTGTAGCCCGCATTGAGTAGGGGGTGCTTTTGCAACGTGACAGCCACGGCCTTGGCCAAAAGCCCGGTCATGGTCACGCCCTTAGACTTGATTTGCTTATAGAGCCCATCTAGAGCATCGGTGGTAATGGTGTAGCCCACGTGGAAGGTAGGCACCGCCAGACTAGCCGCCATATTGCGTACAACAGCCTGCTGAAGGGTGTTGAAGGGCACCATCTGGCCCAGGGGTGCAGCACTGGGGGCTGGGGCAGCAGCGGCAGGGGTCGGGGCGACAGGCATTGAAGCAGCGGCAGGAGCGGGGGCGACGGGGGCCGAGCTAGCCGTTGGGGTCGGGGTTTTGCCTGCCGCCAGTTCAACATCTTGAGCGACAATGCGGCCGTGGGGGCCACTGCCTTGTAGGGTAGACAGGTCTACCTTGAGATCTTTGGCCAGCTTGCGGGCGCGGGGAGAGATAACCACCCGTCCGCTGGGACTGCCCGTAGAGGTTGAACCATTTTGGGTAGCGGGGGCAGGAGCTTCAGCTACCGCCACAGGGGCAGCAGCGGCAGGGGCAGCTTCCCCACCGGCATTACTAGCTTTAGCGGCGGCTTGCTGCTTCGCGGCCTCGACCTCGGCTTCGGTTTCAGCCAAAAGCGCGATCGCCTCACCCACCGGAGCTGTACCCCCGGCCTCCACCACAATGGCCGCCAAAATACCCTCGTGGAAGGACTCTACGTCCATGTCGGCCTTGTCCGATTCGACAATGACCACCGTCTCGCCCTTTTCAACCTTGTCACCGGGGGCTTTGACCCAAGACACAATCTTGCCTTCGGTCATAGTTGAACTCAGGGCAGGCATGAAGACTTCGCGAATCATGGAGGTGACTTCCGAAACGGGGTTAAAACGACAGATCAGTAGAGATACCAGGGAATTATTCTATCCCTAAGGCTGGAACCTTTAGGTCATCAGTGGTCAAATTGGAGGATGGCGGTGAGCGGGGTGAGCGCAGACCTGACCCCAGCCTGGCGCTAGAGTTCGCCGCGAATTTCTTGAATCACACCGTCTTTGATCAAGATCTCGACTTGAAGCTTGCGCACCAAGTTATCGCCCACCGCAACGTTAAAGAAGCTCTCGACCTTGCCCTGGTCAACCTCGGCATCCACCGCTAGGGTCTGCACTTCTTGCAGCTGCTGGAGACTTTGATTTTTTTGCTGAAGCAACTTGCTCTTGTCTTGGTTGAGCTGGTTTTGAATATTGCCCATCTGCTGCTGAATGGCCGCCCCGCTGTTGGGCTGGGTTTCAGCCTGCTTTTGCAGCTCAGCTACCATACGCTGTCCCTGCATTTCGAGCTGCTGCAACCGACCATCAATCTGGTTAATTTGGGCTTGCAGCTGCTTCTGGGCTTCCTCTTTCCACAGAGGGGTCACAATCGCCTTAATGTTGACTACCCGCTTGAGCAGCAACGATTGATTTTCATCCATAATCTTTGACTTTAGTAAAGAAATCACCAATATCGCCTACGACTCCCTGGCAGGGGCAGCCGGACTGTTCTGCCTGGCACAGCGGCAGGTTGGTGAAGTCTTTGCACCACCCGCAGCTACACAAACATCGCGTCAATCATATCGCGATACCGGTCGGTAACCACGGGACGACGCACTTTTAGGGTTTGAGTGAGCAGACCATTTTCGATCGAAAACGGCTCCAAGATTAGGCGGAAAGGTCCAACGCGATCGTCGGGGCGATAGCCAGGACGGTCTTTGACCTCGCGGCCCAGTTCGTTGCGAAACAGCTTCTGCACTCGGTCATCGTCGAGGGTGATGGCGATGCAGTCGGCGGGGGCGGGAGTGTCGTCGCCCGGCACGGCAAGAAAGAGCGATTGGGTAGCGGCCCAGCCTTGCAGGGCATCGACATTGGGCACGATCAGCGCGCCGAGCGATCGCTGGTCTTGGCCCACCAGCATAATCTGATCGATGTAAGGGCTACGAATGCAGGCGTCTTCGATCGGCTGCGGTTCAATATTCTCGCCGTTGGTGAGCACAATCGTATCTTTGGCCCGCCCGGTGAGCACCACATTGCCGTCGCGGCTAATCCAGCCCAGGTCGCCCGTGTCGAACCAGCCCTCGGGGTCGATCGCCTTTTGGGTGGCTTCGGGGTTGCGGTAGTAGCCCTCCATCACCTGCGGCCCTCGGGCCAGCACCAGCCCCTGGCCGCCCTGGGGCAGCTCTTGACGAGTCTCAGGGTCGACGATTTTGATTTCGGTGAAAGGAATCGGTTGCCCTGCCGCCCCGCGCAGATTACGCCAGGGCCGCCGGGCCGAGAGCACCGGGGCGGTTTCGGTGAGACCGTAGCCCACTATTAGCTGTACGCCAATAATTTCAAAGAAAATGTCGATATGCCGGGCCAGCGAACCGCCGCCGCTAATCAACTGCTTGACCTGACCACCCGTGGCCTCGCTCACCTTACCGTAGACTAGCTTCTTGCCCAACTGGTGCAGAGGCCAGAGCACCAGCGCCATCAGCCCTGATCCTAGCCGCTTCAGCGACGGTAGGCTAGGTTCGTCAATTTTCATGTCTTGCCAGCGCCAGAGGTTTTCGACGTAGCGCTGGCTGAGGCCAAAGAAGGTGAAGATCAGCTTTTGCTTACCGGGGCTTTGCTCGCGAAACTGCTTTTGTGCCCCTTCATAGATCGATTCCCAAAGGCGAGGTACGCCGACCATGTACTGGGGCTTAGTGGCCTTGAGGTCAGCCTTGAGATGGCGAATGCTGCTATAGGTCTGGGTGCAGCCCCGCGACAGCAAAAAATATTCGGCGGTGCGCTCAAAGCTGTGCCAGGAGGGCAAAATACCCACCACGCGATCGCCCGGCACCGGCTGCACCACCGACTCTAGGGTGTTGATCTGGTGCAGCAGGTTGCGGTGGCTGAGCATCACCCCCTTGGGCTGCCCCGTGGTGCCCGAGGTGTAGATCAGCGTCGCCAAGTCTTCAGGCTGAAGGGTAACCGGGGTGTAGGGACGCTCAGCCCCGAGGGTCATAAGCTGGCTAAAGTTGAGAATTTTTAGGCGATCGTCAGCGGGTGGGGTTTCGTCTGACAGCAAAATCACCAGGGGGATGGGAAGGCTGTCGAGGCGATCGCGCAGCTGCCCCAGTAGAGCTACCGTTTCTACCACTAACACCGTGCTTTCGCTGTGTTCGGCAATGTAAATCAGCTCTTCTTTGTCAGCGGTGGCGCTACGCACGGCGTTCATGCCCCCAGCGGTCATGATGCCCTGGTCGGCAATGAACCAACGGTGGCTGTTATCGGCAAAAAGAGCCACATGGGCGCGGTTTTCGATCCCTAGGGCCTGCAAACCGCTGGCAAAGGTGCGAATAGCTTCGGCTAGTTGGCGGTAGGTCAGCGTCGCCGCAGGCTTGCCGTGGGGATCGTTGAGCGCTACGGTATCGCCAAATCGTTCAGCCACAATCGGCCAAATTTCGTGCAGGGCCTGAAGCCGTTCGTAGGGGTTGTGGGCTTCTAGACAGGCGCGATCGCGCTGACGCACCTCTTGCAACGCAGTTGTGGATACAGACATAGCGACCCCCAAAAACTCACGAAAGGCTTGCGGCCATAGTACCGCAGCCTGGCTTTAGGCTAGCCCTAAAGCTTAAGGGCCTTAACATTGGCCGTTCCAGAATTCGAACTGGTTACCCCTGGGCGAGGCCGATACCATTCAGCGCTCTTGCCATCCGGCAAGCTTTAGAAAGTCTTCGGTTCGTGACGAACAGCTTTTCTTTTGGGCGAAGCAAACTATAGGAAAGTTAGTCATTCGCTCCTGCGTTCTCCCATCGCTTCCAGAGGCGATCTGTTCTGTTATCGAGTCGGCTAGACTCAACCACCGCCATGTTATGCACGTCTTGCCAAAACAAATCCCACTGTGTGGCCGCTCAACTAGCTCAGGGTGATGCGGCCTTAGCCCAACTCCTAGGGCAGCTCCAACACTGTAGCCTCAGATCTCGCCGCCGGACGATCGGGCAGCAGATCAAGACGTTCTGGCGGTCAAGCCAGCACCGTCGGTGGTCAAGGCTCAAGCTTTGGGGTTAGGGCTACGGCAGCCTAGGCCGGGTCAAAGACCGTTTCATCCTCCTGTCGCCAGGCTGGGTCGACCAGGCAGATAAATACCAGAGGGCGATCGCCAGTATTGCGAATATGCTGCCGCGCGTTGGGCGGAATATACACCGCATCCCCCGGCTCTACCAGGCTGGTTTCACCGTCAATATGCATCTCACCCTGACCAGCCAAAATGTAGTAGACCTCGGAGGTGGTTAGAGCGTGGGGGGTAGACACTTGCCCCACCGGCACCACCGCATGGGCGAGGCTATAGCGCAGATCAATCGATTGCTTATCAGGGTGCAGCAACTCCCGCAGTTGGGTACCGTCCCCTGCTATAAATTCGGGACAGTCAAGCAATTTGCGAATTAGCATAGGCAGACAAACAGGAGCCTAGATCGCCCTTTTCAACAGCCCCACTAGCTCTCTGAGTCTGTTGGGGTAGAGGGAAGGGATTGAGCAATTTTCTCCGTTATCATAACCTCTACCGCCTCAGGGGCAAGGGGGCGAGAAAACAGGTAGCCCTGCCCCAGCTCACACCGCAGAGCTTTGAGCTGAGCATGGTGACGAGAGGTTTCAATACCTTCAGCAACCACGTTAAGGCCCAAATTCCAAGCCAAACGCACCACCGATTGTAAGATCTCTAGTTTTTCAAAGTCTTGGTCGGCGTTTTCTATAAACGAACGGTCGATCTTCAGGCAGTCGAAGGGAAACCGGTGGAGGTAGCTCAAGGACGAATAGCCCGTACCAAAGTCATCCACCAGCAGCTCAATGCCCATAGCCTTAATCTGCTCAAGGATTTCGATGATCGTGTTTGAGTTTTCGATCAATACGCCCTCGGTAATTTCAATCTTGAGGCGATTGGCGGCAAACCCCGTTTCAGCCAGCAGTTGCTGAATTTCTTCGACCAAATGCGGCTGAGAAAACTGCTTGCTCGACATGTTAACGCTGACCGTAAAGTTGGCCATCACCGGGTACAGAGAAGTCCACCGCTGCATCTGACGGCAAGCCTCAGTCATCACCCATCGGCCCAGGGGAATGATTAGCCCTGTAGCCTCAGCAATATGAATAAACTCGCTGGGCATTAGCAGCCCGCGAGTAGGATGCTGCCAGCGCACCAGGGCCTCAAATCCACAAATTTCTTGATTACTAATGGTGACAATGGGCTGATAGTGTAGCCGCAGTTCACCCCGCTCTAAGGCCCGGCGGAGATCGATTTCGGTTTTTAGACGCAGGTCTTGCTGCATCCGTAGCGAACTATCGAATACATGCCAGTTTTGGTCAGAGCTATCCTTAATTTGGTGCATCGCGATCTTGGCATCGCGGAGCCAGGCATCCGCGTTTTGGTAGTCAGCTGGGCCGATGGCAATGCCGATGCGGGCATCCAGATAGATCTGCTGCGGCAAAAACGGCTGCTGAATAGCAACGTGGAACTGCTCAGCTAAATCGATCGCCTTGGAGCTGGTGTCAATATCTTCAAGCAAGACCGCAAACTCATCCCCCCCCAAACGGGCAATGGTGTGCTTTGGGAGAATCTGGGCTTGCAGCCGAGCCCCTAGCTCTACCAGGAGATGATCGCCGATTTGATGGCCCAGATCTTCGTTAATGGTCTTAAAGTCGTTGAGATTGATCACCAGCAGCGCCATTGCCTCTGGACTATGGTCACGGGTACGGGCCATGGCATGGCTGAGCCGATCCATAAACAGTTTATGGTTCGGCAACCCGGTTAGCCCATCATGGAACGGTTGCTGAAGCAGAGCAACCCCTTGCTGCTTGGCCGCCGAAATCTCTCGCAGAGTAAGCAGAGCAGCGCCAGCGCCTGATCCAGGGTAAGGCCCTCCTGTGACCGCCACCCAGCAGGGGTAAGGCGGCGACCCTACTACCAGCAGCAGTTCTTCATCGTGGAAACTCTGGCCTGCTAACACTCGCGTCACAGGCAGTTCAGCAGGGGGCAGCGGGCGATGGTGACCGTCAAGCAGCTGGTAGTTAGAGGTGTTGCCCAGGCCACCTAGGCCAGCGATGCCCCCTGGCAGCATTGCCAAAGCGGCAGTGTTACAGAATAGGGGTGCGCCGCCTTGATCAACTACAATGATTGCCTCTGGCAAATGGTTGATCAAAGCCAAGTACATCTCGGTGTCTAGGCAGGCGGGCTGTAGCATAGGGCAGCGGTACAAGGGTTAGAACAGCGGCACGGGCAATAGCCTCAAACTCACTCTCAACGAGGTTGGTCTGAGGCTGATGCGAAAACAGCGATCGCGGTGGGGTTAAGTTTAGTTTGCCCAAAAGGCAGCGGGCCTGCCCTTAGCCCAAGCTGATTTAGCGCAGCTGGCCCCACACCCGGACACAATCTGTCTAGGTCAAGATTTGACGTCGCTTTGACCACCCATTTGTAAAACTTAGGATAAAGTGCTGTGAAGGACTCGTAATCCCTCCTGGGGTTACCCAGATAGCCCAATGCAGTTGTGCCCCTAAGTCCTAAACTAAAACGGGTGCATTGCCAAAGCGGACCTTACTTGTCACAAAATCTATTGCAACGATAAGCGCACACATTCAGCCAAATTCGAGATGGGTAGCCGTAATTACCGTAATCAATGCCAGCCTTGGGGTAGTCACTGTTTGACAAGCACCAATCGCCCTCAGACTACGGATGTGCCACATCTAGGAGAAGGGGCCGATCGGTGAATCTGTAGTTCAATCACCGAGCTGACGACGCAATGCTGGGCAGCATGGAGCAAACATTACTGGGTGGTCGGTACCAAGTTGTCCGGCGGCTGGGGTCTGGAGGATTCAGCCGCACCTTTTTAGTGAGCGATTTGCACCTCCCGAATCACCCTCGGTGCGTGATCAAACAGCTGAAGGTGCAAGACAAGGACACCGGCACCCTCGATATGGCTCGCCGCCTCTTCGATACTGAGGCTAGAGTGCTCTATCAGCTGGGCAATCACCCTCAAATTCCAGCCCTGCTGGCTCACTTCGAAGAAGATCAAGAATTTTATTTGGCCCAGGAGTATATCGAGGGTAGCCGACTCAACCGCCAGGTAGAAGAGGGTAAACCCTGGTCAGAAACGCGAGTGGTGCTGCTGCTGCAAGAAGTGCTGGAAATTCTCTCTTTTGTGCACCGCCAGCAGGTGATTCACCGCGACATTAAGCCCTCTAACTTGATTCGCCGCCACCGCGACGGCAAACTGGTACTGATCGACTTTGGGGCGGTCAAACAGGTGACCTCGTCTCCCTTACTCGATGCCGAAACCGGAGCGACCAACATCACCGTGGCCATTGGCACCCACGGCTATATGCCCAATGAGCAGTATGCGGGCAAGCCCCGTTTTAGTAGCGATGTCTACGCAGTGGGCATGCTGGGCATTCGGGCGCTGACTGGCCTACACCCGCAAAAAATTGACGAAGACCCGGTCACCAGCGAACTAGCTTGGCGGCACCATGCCCCAGAGACCTCTTCAGCGCTGACGGCAGTGCTCGACAAGATGGTGCGCTACGACTTTCGCGATCGCTACCCCACGGCCCAAGAGGCCCTAGAAGCGCTGCAAAACTTGCCTAATCCGTTGCACGGACTAGTAGGCACCCAAATCTACCAAACCTGGATGAGGGGAAGCCAGGGGCGAGGGCCAACGTTTCCTGGAGATGACTACGACAGCACCCTTGGCCCGACTGAAACCTCAGAACCCACGGCTTTCGCTGACGACCAAGACTCGACCTCTTTGTTTCCGGTCGATCTGGCCTACAGTAACGGCAGTACCTCTGGAGCGCTGCCGCTAGTGGTTCCAGACGTCCTTGAGGAAGAGTTCAAGCTACCGGTTCGCCTCGGCTCGCTATTGGCCGTTGGCCTGCTCAGCACCTTTGGCTTTGGTTTGGTGATCTGGCGTAGTGGACTGACTATCGCCTTTGAACCCTCTAATCAGACTGTGACTATCCCCTTTCAGCGGGCTGGCACACCGTCTTTGGCCACTGACCTCAGTATGCTGCTGCCCCCCGAAGAAAAGGCTACCTACCTGAGTCGTCAGGGCGATCGCCTGTGGGACCAGGGCAGCTATCCCGATGCCCTAGACATCTATAACGAAGCGGTAGAAGTCCAAATTGATTACGCCCCCGCCTATCTAGGTCGTTGCAAGACATTGATTAGCCTTAAACGCCCGGTCGAGGCCATCGCGGCCTGCGACGATGCCCTGGCCTATAGCACCTACTATCCCGAAGCCGTACGCAGTAAAGGCAATGCCGAAGAACAGCAAGGCCATCTCCTAGCTGCGCTAGAACTCTACGAAAGTGCAAACCGTCTCATGCCCGCTATGGCTGAGGCCTGGCTCGATCGGGGACGGGTGCTGCAAAAGCTCGGCCGCTCGGCAGAGGCTCTGGCTGCAATTGACCAGGCGATCGCCCGCGATCGCGAGTCGGCAGAGGCCTGGACGGTGCGCGGCGAAGCTGCCCTGGCCCTAAAGCGCTACGACCACGCCATCATCGCCCTAGAAAAGGCATTACAAATCGACCCCGACTATGGCCCCGCCCAAGACCTACGCCAGCGGGCGCGAAGACTGTTGGGCCGGTGAACCAAGCCGAGCTATGGCCGACTTCAGCTTCCCGAGCCCAGCCCGAGCCCAAACAATCCCAGCCCCCAAAAGACAGCGGCTCGATTCAATCGTCGAGGACCGTTACCCGGATCTCGGCCTCTAGGGTAGAGCCCACTCGGCTACCCTCCTGGATTGCACCACTAATCGGCAGGGTTTGGGCCGGAAAGGGACTAGCCACGAGAGCAATGTGGCGATCGCTCACCGCCAGCCCATGGGTGGGGTCAAAGCCACGCCAACCGCCGCCGGGCACATAGACCTCGGCCCAGGCGTGCAGGTCGCGATCGAGACTCGTCGCATCGCCTTCCTCATAGCCACTGACAAACCGAGCCGCCAACCCCACAGCTCGACAGGCTTCCATAAATACCACCGCAAAATCGCGGCAACTCCCCCGTCTCCGGCCCCAGGTCACCCCCGCTGGCCAAGGGTTACCCGTAGGCCGGACGGTATAGTCACAGGCTTGATAGATTTTGGTGGTCAGGGTAGTTAAAAAGACACCCACATTGCCCTCTACCTCAGCCGCAATGGTCTGAGCTAGATCAACCACGCCAGGAGACAGCGCCTCGCCAGGGTCTAAATAGGGGGCCAAAACCGTTTTTAGGGTGGTTGGATAGTCGATAGGCAGCGTAGCGGCCCAGGGTTCGGCCAGATAGTCAAAGGGATTGGTTCGGCAGGTTACCACCTCGGCGGTAGCGACAATTTCTAGCTGATCCCCAGGGTCTGAAGCAAACCACAGGCCCGTGGTGGCGTTACCGTCGGTATCGGTAATGGTGCTTTGCTGACGCGGAGTAGGAGTCACCGCTAGGTCAAAGCTCAGCAACTGCTGGGCACCGTCGCTGCGGGGCCGCAGGCGGAGCGTATGGGGCCGTAGGGTTACTGGCTGCTGATACCGGTAGCGAGTCAGGTGGCGAATTTGGTAACGCATAAACAGTAATAGTTTGAACCGGGCGGTTATTGGCCATCAAATCGGCCTACATCTTTACAAAATAAAACATGGGTGAACGGATACTCCTCCCCTAGAGCTTAGCTGCGATCGCAGCAATAAGTGAGTGAGATACTGATCAGTCATTACTGCTAGGATCCCAACCAAAATGGTAAAGAACGACACAATATTAAGACACTCTTAGCCAACTTTGGCGTTCAAACCTCAAAAACAACCATTCCCTTAATTGCTCTATCTAAAGGCGGGGATCATTGCCCAGAGGTTGATCCCAAGATTAAGCCTTTATAAAATAAAGTTGCATCCTCGAAAAATCAGAGACATAATAAAGGATAAGGAACCCAGTCTTTTGGCTTGCGATTTTTCAATAGCATTCAAACAACTCTCGCAATGAGTGATACCATTGCGAGTTTATTTTTGATTAAAACTAGTTTCCAAATAATATCTCTGATTTATCTCGTCAAAGCACTGCTGGAGTTATAAAAATGATTGGCCATTTTCAACAGGTACATTGCCCTAATTGTGGAAACTTAGCCGAAAGGCACCACATTAATCCTGATCAGCTAGTGCGCACCCAGTGTGCGGCCTGCGACTATCTCATGATTACCTGTGCCCGCACTGGCAAAGTCATTGAGGCCCATGCTCCAGGGCTATTTGCTGCCTCCGCGCGATAGGGCTAAACCCTATCGGCACCCACCTCAAATCTATATAGATGACGATCCCCAGTTTTGTCCTTGCGGCAAAGCTGGGGATTTGAGCTGAAGGGGGTCTTGGTCTACCCTGCCCCATGGGCAGACTTGATATAGTCAAGGCCGTAGATAGCATCAGACCGAATTGTTGGGGATACTCTAAACCTATGGAACTCATCTTGCGGGATGGTCGGTTGCCGAACGGTGAGTCGATAGACATCGGCCTAGATCATGGCAGTATTTGTGCCTTAGAGCCTCACCTGGCGGCCTCAGCGGCAGCAGAAATTACGCTGGGCGGCAAGCTGGTGAGTCCTCCGTTTGTCGAGTCACACATTCACCTCGACTCAGCCCTCACCGTAGGCCAACCCCGCTGGAACCAGAGCGGCACGCTGTTTGAGGGGATTGAGATTTGGCGCGATCGCAAACAATCGCTTACCTTAGACGATGTCAAAGCCCGGGCGATCGCCACCCTCAAGCTTCAGGCCCAGCAGGGAGTGCTGTTTGTGCGTAGCCACGCCGACGTCAGCGAAGCTAATCTAATCGCGCTCAAAGCATTGCTTGAGGTACGCGATATTGTCAAAGACTGGATCACCGTGCAGGTGGTGGCCTTTCCCCAGGACGGCCTCTACGGCAGCCCTGGCAACCTTGAGCTGATGGAAGAAGCCCTGAAGCTAGGGGCCGATGCCGTGGGCGGCATTCCCCACTACGAAATGACCCGCGAAGACGGCGTCGAATCGGTGCACCACATTTTTGAGCTAGCCCAGCGCTACGATCGCCTGATCGACATCCACTGTGACGAAATCGACGACGACCAGTCGCGCTTTCTAGAAGTAGTTGCTGCCTGCGCCGTGCGATCGGGCTTAGGATCTCGAACCACGGCCAGTCACACCACCGCCTTTGCCAGCTACAACAACGCCTACGCCTTCAAGCTCATGGGCCTGCTGGCGCGATCGCAGATTAATTTCATCGCCAACCCGCTGATCAACATCACCCTTCAGGGACGTACCGATACTTACCCCAAACGGCGCGGCGTCACCCGAGTTAAAGAGCTCTGGCAGCAGGGTTTAAACGTCAGCCTAGGCCACGACTGCGTTCAAGATCCCTGGTATAGCCTCGGCTCTGGCAACATGCTCGATGTCGCCTCCATGGCCGTTCACGTCTGCCAAATGACCGGCCAAGCCGAAATCGCCGCCTGCTTCGACATGATTACCACCAACGGCGCTAAAACCCTGGCCCTAGGCGAATCCTACGGCCTAGCCGTCGGCAAACCCGCCAATCTCATCGTCCTCGACGCCGACAGCCCCTACGACGCCATTCGCCGCCGCGCCACAGTCACCCATGTTTTCTCGCACGGCAAATTGCTGGTGCAGACAAAGCCCCCAGAGGTGAAGTGGGAGTAGGGGGTGGATGGGTGGATGGGTGGATGGGTGGATGGGTGGATGGGTGGATGAGGAAGTTGAAGGGTTGAGGGGAAATTAAAGTCGGGGTCGTGAACCGCCCAGTTGAATATTCCCTACAAGTTCATTGGCAAAACAGAGGTTTAAACCGATGAGCAGCCAGTCCTTTCCGTCGGGTCCAGGGCGGCGGAACGTCCCTGGTCGATGGGGGTCTGGGGCCAGCGAAATGGCCCCAGCAGCAGATCTGGCTTTCAATCCCTATTGTGCGCCGCCAGCCAAGCTTTTGAGCTGAGAAGGTCTGACCAACCCTCAATGAAAATACGACGCCCCATTCACATCAAACGTCGCCCCCGTCGCGTGGGGCGCTAACCCCGCCACCAAAAACGCCACCAGGTTAGCAATATCCTGCGGCTCCGCCGGTGCCCCCATCGGGATATCGCGGGTGACATAATCAGCTCCTCGCTCAGCCATCACCTGCTCAATGCGATCGGTACGTACAAACCCAGGGGCGATCGCATAGGCCCGCACCCCATCGGCGGCAAACCCCTTGGCGATCGTGCGGGTCAGCCCAATCACTCCCCCCTTTGAGGCGGCGTAGGCCATAAACTCTGGCCCATCGCCCCGAAAAGCCGCTCGACTGGCCAGGTTGATCAGCGTGCCACCCCCGTTGGCTTGAAAATGCGGGATAGCCTCTCGACACAGGTCAGCCATCGCCACCAGATTGACCTGTAAGGTCTCTTGCCAGGCGCTAGACCACGGCTCCCAGGCCCCCTCGATCGGGGCGGCGGGCATAGTGGCGGCATTATTCACAACCGCGCTAATGCTGCCGCGCCAGTCTAACGCCTGCTGCCACAGCGATCGCGCCGCCCCCGGCACCGACAGATCAGCCTGCACCAGATGCGTGCGATCGCTCCCCAACTCAGCCGCAATCTGCCTAGCCTCGGCCTGCCCCTGGCTGTAGTGCAGCACCACCGCCGCCCCGGCCCCATGGAGCGACTGGGCGATCGCTGCGCCAATGCCCCGCGAAGCCCCTGTGACTAAAACAGTGCGGTTGCGTAAATCAATCAAGGTCATACCTGTGTCCTCATCGGCGGCCCTTAGGTCAGAATTTGGAGTTACCCGCTCCCGCGACCTGCGGCCCTTTACTCCAGCCCATCCTAGGGGATGGTAGGGCTTAAAGCCGCTATCTCACAGTGGCGATCGCGCGCCAAATCATCACAAGTTTTGCAACATTTGTTTACACTGCGTTACAATTCACCCAGAAACACACCGGAGGCTCTCACCATGACCACTAGCGGATACACCACCGAAGATGGCGGTCGCTTAAATAACTACGCCGTCGAGCCCAAGGTTTATGTCGATGACAGTCAGCAATTTGGTTTCAACGAGTATGCCGAAAAGTTGAATGGTCGGCTGGCTATGATTGGCTTTGTATCGGCGGTGCTGTTTGAAGCGCTCACGGGTCATGGCGTCGTCACCTGGCTAACCAACCTATAGTCCATCACCTTTTTAGAGCCCGAGATCTTTTCCTAAAGCCTCATTGAGCGATTCAATCGTCAACCTTAGATAAAGTCATCATTCTCAGACCCAAGGCTCGAAAAACCTGTGTTACGTTAAGTAACAGGATATTGATTTCCGTCCTTTCATCAACTAGGAGATATCCACCATGGAAACCAACGAAACCAAGTTTGGCTTTGTTAACTTTGCGGAAACCTGGAATGGTCGTCTAGCCATGCTGGGCTTTGTGATTGGTGTCGCTACCGAGTTTGTGACCGGTCAGGGTATTCTGTCTCAGATTGGCTTGATGTAAGTCATCTGTGCCTTAGTTAGCAAATCAATCACAATTGAATAGAAAAAAGGGGAGTGAACGTTCACTCCCCTTTTTTGTGTAGGTTTCAACAGTTATCGCGGCCGCATCGGCCCACCCACTCACATCATGCGGGTTAGGGCCGTTATTTTCGATAGCTTTAAGGCATCAAGGCCCTCTAAATCGGCAAAACTGAGCCAATTTTCTTTAACCAGATCAGCCAGCACAAATAACAAGGCCGACTCGCGATCATCATACTTGCCGTCGAGTTCGTGGCGTCGGGCGCTGAGAAAATCGTGGAGATGCCAGATATCGTCCGTGCCAGCAATCGTGCTGGCCTGTTGTCGCACTAGCTGCACTAGGGCCTGAATCTCTCGCTGGTAGGCCTTAGCAAAGGCGGCTTTAGCAATAGACTGCTCCTGAGCCGTCCATTGGAGTTCGCTAGTCTGCATGGTTAGAGGGGTGAAATAAAAGGGTTTAAAACCGCTACAGAGGGCTACGCAGATCATTACCCGGCATTGCCGCCGCCATCAATGCCACAACGGCGACGATAGAAGACCCAGGGTAACCCCTCAGCGATCGTCAGCCCCTGGCTTTTTTCTGGCTAGTAACCATGTATACCTATCTATATTAAGGATATATTACAGAATTTTGCAAATTCTCATAATCAAACAGCCACCCCCGGTTGGGGGTGGCTGTTGACTAGAGATCAGGGAACCTGTCTAGCGGACTAAGTTCAGCAGTTCCTTCGGTGATGCCAGCAGATCGATCGCGACAAAGAAAATTTTGCCGTCGGGGTTAATTAAGAACCGCCAGGCAATGTTCATGCCCACTCCGGCCCCAAACCAGGGCGTTTGCACCTTACCGGTCACTTTAATTTGGGTAAAGCCATCAGCGGCGGGCTCGGTAACCCCGCGCTCAGGAATTAAATTGAGGTTCTGACAGTCTTCTTGAAAGAACCGCAGCACGTTGGGTTTGCCCACAATGGGCCGCTGGAAGGGGGGCTGGAGGGCACCGTCATCGGTAAACAGCTCAATCAGCGCGTCGAAATCGTTGGCGTTGAGGTTGTTCATATAGGCCAACACCGTCGGGTCTGTGACACCCTCAATGGTGACCTGACGGCGCTTGTCGGTGTCTTGGGGCGGCACCACCGGCTCGGCAACTCGGGTGTAAGAGCCCATCTGTTTGGGGTCAAAGCCCATATCGACTACGGCATTGCGCAACACTGTAATCTGCTGCCCCGACTCTAGGTTGCGAATGGATTGCAGCACCGCTGAGGCATTGGCTGACAGCTGATACCCTTCAGGAATAGGGGCGACGAAACCTTCTTCCATCCACTGACCCAGTTTGTACCAGAAGCCTAGCTTGATGTTGGGCGACCACGTAGAGTAGGTGCGGCCAATGGGGGTGTCGGCCCGGTTGGCCAAGTCGCACATCGCCTGCGACTGCTCCTGAAACGACATAGCTCGAATCTCGTTCATGGTAGCTTCAGCAAACTGCATGCTGGCTGCCCCAGGAGCCGCAATGGTGATGCCTTTACCCATATCGAGGTAGGCGAACCAAATTAACGCCAGCTGGTCTTCTGCACTGAGTTGAGTGAAGCGGGCAATAGTGGCGGGTACCGCATCGGCAGTGAGGGTGCTGGGAAAAATATTGCGGGCTGAATCGAGAGTGAACGGCATAGGTGACTTCCTTGGGAGCTGATAGGAGCGTAATGAATAGGTACCAATAAAGCTGAGATATTTTTTGTGATCAAAGCTTGACCGTCCAAAGCTTAGTTTAAGCAAGAAGGGAACAACTTCCCGTGAAGAAATGAGAAGCGCGATCGCCCAAATGCCTAAATTTCGGCCCTATCCCGGGGGGAGGGATAGGAAAATGACGGCGGCGATCGCCACCAAATAACTAGTCATAAATCTGTGCAAGTGAGGGTTAAAAATTGAAGTATTCTCTCCTCAAAACCTGCCCAAACCGTAGCGGCTTGAGTTATAGCCACCGACCACGCAGTAGGGGCCACAGATTTAGCAATGACGGTTTTCCCTAGTACTAGTTGCTAGACAGAAGACAAGCCCTAGGGAGGGTTTCCGGTACTAGTTTTCCGGTACTAGGTTTCAGGTTTCAGGAACGGTTGGCCCATTTATGCCGCAGGGTACTAGCCGGCTTCTCCCACCTCAACTTCCTGGCTTATTCCCCACCCCTCTATCGAAACGATTCGATCTAATGCTTTGATTTGGGGGCAAAATCTCTAGAATAGAAATAGTTCACAATCGCGTTAGGCAGATATATCTCTATGGAAACCCTCGCCCTTACTCCTCCCAATGTGGAGCAGGTATTAGACGAACTGCGCCCCTACCTGCTTGCTGACGGTGGCAACGTAGAGCTCGTTGAAATTGATGGCCCCGTCGTGAAGCTCCGCCTGCAAGGGGCCTGCGGCTCTTGCCCCAGCTCTGCGATGACCCTGCGCATGGGCATTGAGCGTCGACTGCGCGAATTTATTCCTGAAATCGCTGAGATTGAACAGGTGTTTTAGGGCAAGAGTAGGTATCGGGTATCGGGTACCTGATACCTGACAGCCGCCCCCCGATACCCAACACCTACTGTATTTGCTGATATCCTAGTCTCTTGGCGTTGTTGCCCAAGGGCCAAGTTGTAGAGGGTTGTTGTGCTGGATCTAAAGCAAATACGAGAACATCCAGAGCAGGTGCAAGCTGTTTTGAGCAAGCGGGGTGAGTATGACCTGGCCCCCCTGATAGACCTAGACCAGCAGCAGAGAAAGCTGGAGACGGTGCGATCGCAGCTCCAGGCCCGCAGCAACGAAATCGGTAAGCAGGTGGGCCAGACCATCAAAGCGGGAGCTGCCCCTAACGGCCCTGAGGTCACTGCCCTCAAAGAGGAAGGCAACCAGGTGAAGGCCGAGCTGCAAACCCTCGAACCCCAAGAGCGAGAGATCAAAGCGCAGATCGAAGCGATTTTGCTGGGCCTGCCAAACCTACCCAGCGACACTACCCCTGTCGGCAAAGACGAAACCGAAAATGTAGAAGTGCGCCGCTGGGGCGACGAGTACCTGCCCAAGGCCCCTGCCAAACCCCACTGGGAAATTGGCGAAACTCTAGGTATTCTCGACTTTAAGCGCGCCGCCGAAAAGATTGCCCAAAGCCGCTTTGTGGTGCTCAAAGGGGCAGGGGCCGCGCTGGAGCGAGCCTTGATCTCCTTTATGCTCGATCGCCACACTCAGGCGGGCTACGACGAAGTGATTCCCCCGTACCTGGTTAACTCGGCTGCACTCACCGCCTCGGGCCAGCTACCCAAGTTTGCCGAAGAAAGCTTCCAGTGTCGCAACGACGACCTGTGGCTCACTCCCACCGCCGAGGTGCCCCTCACCAACCTGCACCGCGACGACATTCTCGCTGCCGACCAGCTTCCCATTCACTATTGCGCCTACACCCCCTGCTTTCGCCGCGAGGCGGGCAGCTATGGCAAAGATACGCGAGGGCTGATCCGCCTGCACCAGTTCAACAAGGTGGAGATGTACAAGTTCGTCCACCCCGACCATTCTTTCGAGGAGCTAGAGGCGCTGGTGGGCGATGCCGAAGACATTCTGCAACAGCTCAAGCTGCCCTACCGGGTGCTGGCGCTGTGCACGGGCGACCTGGGCTTCTCTAGCTGCAAAACTTACGACCTTGAGGTGTGGATGCCGTCATCAGACAGCTACCGCGAGATCTCTAGCTGCTCTAACTGCCTAGACTTTCAGGCCCGCCGCGCTAACGTGCGATTTAAATCGGCGGGCCAAAAGGGCACCCAGTATGTGCACACCCTCAACGGGTCGGGGCTGGCGATTGGCCGCACTATGGCCGCCATTCTCGAAAACTATCAGGAGGCCAACGGCTCGGTGCGCGTGCCTGAGGTGCTGCAACCCTACCTCAACCGCGAGTATCTGTAGACCGCTACAGCGGAAAGCGATAGACCATTGCGCCGGTATCTTTGACCTCAAAGGAAGCGTTGAGCACCTGGGCCTTTTGATCGAGAAAGGCCTTGGCCTGCTCCACCGGTATCTGGGCCGCTGCCGCAAACTGGACGATGGTGAGATCGCCCGCCTGGCTCTGAAGCAGCTGTAAAAAAAGCTGCTCCTGCTGGAGCGCCAGCATTTGGGATGATTGCTCATGGTTGTGGCGCAAATTCCAGGCTAGCCAGGTGCCCAGCACTGTAGGGGCTATGCCAAACACGACTAACGCGACCCCCGTCTCGGCTCGGTCTTCCCAATCGTCATCGTCGGAGTCTAGCAGTTGGGTGGTCGCTAGCAGTGCGATCGATAGCCCAAATAGCAAACAAGCCCCAGCCAGTGCCTTTTGTAGCCTTCGCATAGCCTTATCCTCTACCGATCGGTCTCAACTTTGATAGTCATTGCGGCGATCGCCGCAGGCAACCCTGCCCCAGCACCTGTGATACCAAATCCGACTTGGCTAGTCCCGGTTAGGCTGGGCAAACACCGTTTACCCCTACGCCAATCCACCTGTTTAGAATCGGGTTCATTCGATTCGGATTTGACATGAGAGCTAGGCGTTGACCCCGACTCAATTTAGCCATTGCGCGAAAACAATTGCCCTACTACCGAGAGGCGAGAGCAATCCCAATAGTCGATGTGGGAGATGACTTTGCCGTCTTCACTTAGCCCCAGCTCGCTGCGACCGGGAATGCTCATGGGCGGCTGCCAAGGCACAGGGGCCACCCAACTCAGAGTCCAACGGCTGTTGATTTGGCTGGGGCTGGCGTATTGAATGTCGTGCAGTTGCAAATCAACATCTTTAAACCACTGGCTGATAAAGCCAATCATGCGCCGGTAGCGATCGACGCCGCGAAACTCGTTGAGCGGGTCTTTGAAGTACACATCGTCGGCGTACAGGTGATAGCTCTGATCTTGAGGAAACCGTTCGTAGTCGAGCCGAATCTGTTCCAGGATATCCACGCAGCTACCTTCCTAGACGAGTACCGTCTCTATTATGACTACGGTAACTGGGGTCTAAGCCTAATTCTGCAGGAACTGATCGGATCACCAGCTGCCTACAAAATCTGGGAAAGGAACTTTTGGGTGCGGTCTTCGCGAGGGTTGCTGAAGAACTCTTGGGGGGTATTTTCTTCGACCAGGTAGCCCCCATCCATCAGTACGACGCGATCGGCCACCTCGCGGGCAAAGCCGACCTCGTGGGTGACGCACACCATGGTCATACCAGAATTGGCTAGGCCCCTCATTACATCAAGCACCTCTCGCACCATCTCGGGGTCAAGGGCGGAGGTGGGTTCGTCAAACAACATCACCTTGGGCTGCATGGCCAGGGATCGCGCGATCGCAACTCGCTGCTGTTGCCCCCCCGACAGCTGCCCCGGAAACTTGTGGGCCTGTTCTAAAATGCCGACGCGCTCTAGCAGCTGCATCGCCACCTCTTGGGCCTTGGCCTTGGGCCAGCGGCGCACCCAAATCGGGGCTAGGGTCACATTTTGTAGCACTGTTAGGTGAGGGAACAGGTTGAACTGCTGAAACACCATGCCCACCTCGCGGCGGATGGCCTCAATATTTTTGAGGTCATGGGAAATGGTAATGCCATCAACCTCAATGGTGCCTTTTTGGTAGGGTTCTAAAGCATTAAACGTACGGATAAAGGTGGACTTGCCTGATCCAGACGGCCCCATCACTACCAGCACTTCGCCCTTATAGACCGTCATGCTGACACCCTTGAGCACGTGAAAGCCATTGTCGTACCACTTCTCGACGTCACGGGCTACGATGACCGGCTCAGTACCCGTATGTTGGGCAGAGGGTTGCTCCGTCTGAAACTGTGTCATGAAAGGTTTCCTCTTAACTTCAGGCCCGAAGGGGGCCATTAACAACGCCGCATAAACCACACATCAAGGTGTTAAGCACCGTCACTGTCGGCTGATAGTGCTATTTTGCCTTAACCCTAGGGGGTTTCCAGATTCCAGACTGTTAACTGTTACACGGAGAGACAGTCGGCCATCAGCATAGGCAGACTGTCTGTTAATGATCGGTATTGAGCTTTTCCTCTAGCTTGCGGCTAGCTAACGACATCGCATAGCAAAATAGCCAGTAGATCACCGCCAAGAACAGGTAAACCTCAGCATAGCGCCCTAGGTAAGTCGGGTTGGCCAAGATCGATCTACCAATGCCCAGCAGCTCAGCCAGCCCCACAATCGACAGCAGCGTAGTGTCTTGAAACAGACTAATGAACTGGCCTACGATCGCCGGAATGGCAATCTTTAACGCTTGAGGCAGCACAATCAACCCCAGGGTGGTCGGCGTGTTAAGCCCTAAAGACGCCGCCGCCTCATTCTGGCCTCGGGGCACCGCCTGCAAACCTGCCCGCACGTTTTCGGCTAAGTAGGCCGCGCTAAACAGCGCCAGAGCAATGATGGCTCGCAAAATGCGATCGGGCCGCGACCCCAGGGGCAAAAACAGCGGAATCATCACCTGGCCCATAAACAACAGGGCCACCAGGGGCACACCCCGCACTAGCTCAATGTAAATGGTGGACAACCAGCGCACCACCGGCAGCGCACTGCGTCGCCCCAGGGCCAGCAGCAGCCCCAGAGGAAAGCACAGAACAATGCCACTCACTGCTGTAAATAGGGTGAGCACTAGGCCACCCCAGTCATTGGTCGATACGCGGGTTAGACCGAGGCCACCGCCAATCAGCCACAGGGCTACAAAGTAGGACAAAAACCAGGCCAAAGACAGCAGGCTACCTATTCCGGGAAACCGTCGGCCCAGTTGCCGCCCGCCTGCGGCTGCCCCGGCCACCAGCGCCACCATTGGCAGCAGCTTAAGCGAACTGGGTCGAGTCGGCGGAAATAGCACGATAAACGCGCACACCACTCCTAGGCCAATCAGCACATTGCGGCTAAACAGGGTCGAGATATTGCGCCCCAGCACCCCCCACGACAGCCCGGCTAGGCCGCAAACAATAGCCAGCAGCGCCCAAATACGCGGGTACAGCCGGGCGGGATAGGTACCGGTCATAAACAGACCAAAGTTGTTGGGAATCACCTGCCATTGGGCGGTGGTCAACGCCCAAAACCCCAACCGAAAGATCCCCCAGCCAAAGATCAGCACAAGCACAATGGTCAACAGGCTGTTGAACCAATCGCTAAACAGGTTCTTTTTGGCCCAGGCTACCGGCCCAAGCGCCACAATATCGGGAGGTGCAGAGAAAGAATCGGGGGTAACGGAGGTCATAGCTTAGCGCTCCTTAAACTGCACAGTGCGGTTGAGCTGGTTCATCACTAGGGTGATCAGCAGACAAAGAATCAGGTAGGTGGCCATCAGCACCACAAACACCTCCACCGGTCGACCGGTCTGGTTGTAGGTGGTGGTAGCGATGGAATACATCTCGGGAAAGGCGATCGCAAACGCCAAACTCGTGTTCTTGGTCAGGTTCATGTACTCGCTGTTCATCGGCGGAATGATCACCCGCAGCGCCTGGGGAAACACCACCAGCCGCATGACGATACCCGCATGCAACCCTAGGGAGCGGGCGGCTTCCCACTGGCCCTTTGACACCGACTGAATGCCCGCTCGCACAATCTCGGCCACAAAGGCAGAGGTATAAAACACCAAGGCCGTGAGGGCCGCCACATATTCTCGCGACAGGCGCAACCCACCGGTTACCCCCCCCGCCTCCAGCCCCGAGGGAATCGTCCAGTTCATGCCCAGCACGACAATGCCCAGCCACACTACACCGAGCACGGCTAAAGCAATTGATTGGGCCTTGCCACCAACCCCAGTTTCAATGCGAATTTTAGTGCGCCACTGCCAGAGGTATAGAGCCGCGATCGCCGCCCCGATTGTCGCCGCAATTCCCAGCAGAGCTAACACCGCACTCCCAGCCCAAGGAATATAGACCCCTCGGTTATTCAAGAAGGCGATACCCAACACACTAATTTGATCGACAGGTCGGGGTAGGGTGCCATAGATGGCGAAATACCAAAAAAATAGCTGTAGCAGCAGTGGAATGTTGCGCACCAGCCCTACGTACAACCGGCTGAGTTTGTGCACCAACCAATTCTTAGAAAAGCTGGCAATTCCGGCTACGGTTCCCAGCAGCGTGGTCAGTGCAATGCCGCCCGCCACTAGGGTGATGGTATTGCCGAGGCCCACCATCAATGCCCGCCAGTAGGGATCGTTGGGCCGATATCGAATCAGGCTCTCGCCAATACTGAAGCCAGCCGGGTTGCGCAGGAAGTTGAAGCTAAAGGCACGTCCCTGCTGGAGCAAGTTGCGGTTGAGGTTGCCGAGGAAAAAGCTCAGTAGGGCAATGACAACGATTAGCGTAATCACCTGGAAGGCAATCTTCCAAAACCGCTCGTCGCGCAGCATCGCCTTCAAATCGAAGGACCTGCCACCACTATCGTGGGCCATTTATGTCACCTGTGTCGGATTCAACAGGTTGGCTTAGCAGACAACCTGTAAGCAAAATAATCTAAGAGAGATGTCAAGAAAAGTTCAATTTGTTACAAGGTTTTATGAAAAAGGCGCAGCCGCGCTGCGCCTTCTCAGATCGCGTTTCCAAATGTACCGACAGCTAAGTTTTTAGGGAAGCAATGCTTCCCTAAAAACTTAGGCCAGAACCATCAACTGGTTCTCAAGCGTCTTTTTAGCGGAAGGGAGGCGCATACATGAGGCCACCCTCGGTCCATAGCGCGTTTTGGCCACGCTCTAGGGCAAATTGAGAATCTGCACCCAGGTTGCGATCAAACACCTCGCCGTAGTTACCCACCTGGGTAATCACCTGGGCCATAAAGTCATTAGGCAAACCCATGTCGGTACCTAAGGTCCCTTCTTGACCCAAGAAACGGGCAATATCGGGGTTATCAGTGCCTTCGAAGGTAGTGATATTGTCAGAACTGATGCCAAACTCTTCAGCCTGAATCAAACCGTAGGTAACCCACTTAACTACGTCGTACCAGGCAGAATCGTTATTGGTGGTGACGGGGCCTAGAGGCTCCTTCGACATAGTCACTTCGAGCAGGGTGTGCTCGTCGGGGTTGGGCAGGGTGCTACGGCGGGCAATGAGCTGCGACTTGTCAGAGGTCATCCCTTCGCAGCGACCTTCGTCGTAGGCCGCATAGGCCGCGTCGGCATCCTGAAACACCACCGGTTCAAAGTCAACGTTGAGTTGGCGCATTTGATCGGTCAGGTTGAGCTCAGTGGTGGTTCCGGTTTCCACACACACGGCCTGCCCGGCAAAATCTTCCAGACTGGTAATGCCGCTATCGGCACGCACCAACATGCCCTGACCATCAAAAAAAGTAGTGGGGGCAAACTCTAAGCCCACGCTGGTGTCGCGGCTGATGGTCCAAGTGGTGTTGCGGGAGAGCATGTCTACCTCACCCCCGGTCAACGCAGTAAAACGCTCGGTAGAGTCTAGTCGACGATACTCTACAGCTTCGGCATCGCCCAGCACGGCGGCAGCCACGGCCTTACAGACATCGACATCTAAGCCAGAATAGGTGCCGCTTTCGTCGACAAAGCTAAAGCCTGGGATGCCGCCATCAACGCCACAGATGAGTTGCCCACGGCTCTTAACTACATCTAAACGACTACCGCCGCCACCGCCGCCAGCGGTCGTGCTACCGTCTCCACCGGCAGTAGTTGTGCCACCGCCGCAGGCCGCCAAAGTCAGCCCTAAGGCAGCTGCGAGTAAACCCCACTTACGCATACATTGATCCTCACTCACAAAAAAAACATTGCAAAGTTTGTATCCAAACCAGCCGGATACTATTCCTAGGCAAGCCGGAATTAACACCCAAACCATTGGAGTGTTGCACTTGCTTAACACTCCAATGGTTTGGGTTTTCATTTTGCATCAGAGATAACAATATACCGGCAGAGCAATAAACTCAGCCGGCTACTTAATCATTAAACACGGATCCAGTCAGTACTATTAAACTTTTGATAGTGACTGATTTACCTGACTCAATATCAAATTTTTGGGTTTGCTTGGCCTCATGCCAAGTCTAATTGTGCTTAGCTCGGCACCGAGTTTACTACGGCTCAACTCAGCACCAAGCTTGCGGCTTCTTGGCTCAGCGCCAAATTGATTGAAGCAGAAAAGCCTATCGCTCTTGAGCGAGATCGCGAATCAGGGGAATCTTGGCGCGAATGTAGTGGTTGAGCTGGTCAGTTTCAGCTTGGTCAATGGGGCGCTGCCCAGAGAACTGCTCTAGCAGCCAGTGCACTAGGCTGTTGTCATCTAAGGCTAAGAGATGACTGCTTTGGGACCGCTCTACCAGGGACCACAGGTGCCGTAGGAGGTGGGGACTCATAGAAACTGTTAATAATTTCTTTAGATTTATAGTAATGCACTATCTCCCCAGTGCACCAGGGCCGAAGAATTACTAATATGCCCCACTCAGCCACCGTGCCCCATCTGTCGAGGGGACGGTATGTGTTCAGAGTTGGCCTGAGGATGAGTCTGTGCCCAAACTACGGCGCGGGACACGGTGCAAATACCGCCGACGGAAATGCCGCAGCGACGGAGGGTTTGAGCGGCCGATTGGGCGGTAGCTCCAGTGGTAAAGATATCGTCGATCAGCCACACCGTGCTTTGCCGTAGCGCGTTGATCTGCTCAGGGGAGACGGCAAAGGCCTGGCTGAGGTTTCGCTGGCGATCGGCGCGACTGAGGCTGTGCTGGGCTTGGGTGGCCTGCACCCGGAGTAAGCCATGACTGTGCAGCGGCAACCGGGTAAGGCGGCAAAACCACCGGGCGATTAAATCAGCCTGATTAAAGCCTCGCTGCTGAAGTTTAGCCGGGTGAAGGGGAATGGGGACGATCGCCACTGGGCGCGCGCCTTGCCCTGGAGTAAGGCGCTGATCTAGCCAGGTTTGCCCCAGTTCGGTACCTAGATATTGGGCAATGTCGGTATGACCATCGTATTTGAGGTGGCCGATGAGCTGACGCAGGCTGCCTTCGTAGCGCCCCCAGCTCACCACCGGCAGGCCGGGCTGACTGCGATCGCAAGGGGTAGCCGTCTGGCACTGGCTCACCTGGCGACGACAGCTAGGGCACAGGGGAGTTGTGGTAGACCGCTGGCACAGGGGGCAGGAGCTGGCCAAAAATAGACTCAACAGCGGCGGCTGCCCTTGGCGCAGCCAGGTGGCTGGCAACAATCGATGCATAGATTCTTTCCCCAAACTGCCCCGATCGCGATCGCTGGCTAGAGCACCTGGCTAGAAAACGTGATCTTGGGTCTATTGTTGCTGGAGGTCGGGGGGCGCGGCGTGGGTAAAACTAGGGAATTTGAACGCTGCATTACTTTTGAGCGTTGGGCAGTACCAGAGCGTCAGGGCAGTAGTGATTGCGCCAATTAGGTAGAATAAATAGACATAAGATTTAGATTCGATAAAAATACTGACGCCTTGCGATCGCGGCTGAGTCTGGCCGCCCCGGCCTTGAGTAAAAGGTCTGGGGTTGACCACCTGCACCCATAGCCTATGGCCAGACGTAATTACCTATTTAATTAAAGTAAGCGCCACCCATACCTTAAGCGCCCCCAATAATTGGTTGCCCCCGGCAGTCGATCAGGCCTGCCGAATCGCTTTCTTCCCTTTGCATGACCTGGCTTCGATCTCTGGATGAGCTAGATGTAGCGAACCTTCGCGCCGTTGGCCATAAGGCCTATCACCTGAGTGTGCTACGGCAGCAGGGCTTGCCCGTGGCCCAGGGGTGGGTGCTGACAGCGGCGGCCTGGCACCATAGCCTGGCACAAATGCCGTGGCCAGAATCGACGGGCGATCGCCTAGCGCCACTCACCCAAGGTGGGTTTCAAGCCCTACAGCACACGAGTCAGCAGTGGCAACAGGCCCTGCGGGAAATTCCGGCGATCGCCCCCGCCCCTGCCGATTGGCAGAGCCGCACTAGCATCACCGAGTTTGTTCCCGCTGCCTGGATGCTGCGGGCTTCTGTGTGGATGGAGGCTAAGTCGCGGTTCAACAGCACAATCGCTGCCGCCAGTGGCCTTTTAGCGGCCCAAATTGAGGCCGACTTTGACGCTTTACCCCAGGTTTTACCCCAGTTTTGGAGTCAGGCGCTAACAGCCCGTTGTCTTGTCGTTTGGGCAGCCCATTGCCAACATTTGCAAGATCTAAGCCTCGCTACGTTGATTATGCCGGTGTACCCCGCTCTGGTGTCAGGGACCCTGACCTTTGCCCACGGGCAGGCCCAGGTAGCCGTAGTGGAAGGGTTGGGGCTAGCCCTCAGCCAGGGAGAGGCGATTCCGGCGCGCTGCTGCGTTAGCCAGGGCAGAGTAGCTGATGTGGTTTGGGAAGTAGGCTTTCAGGAGCGTCGACATCAGCTGATGCCAGCCTCCAAGTACCGCAGTCGCCAAACCACCATTGCCCAGGCTATTCAAGTAGTGCAGCGCGATCGCCCTGAGCTTTCGCCCCCCCTCGACAATGCCCAACTTGCCCAACTCTTAGCGATCGGCGACGCCACCCAATCGGCACTTAATACGCCCAGCGTGCGCCTTGAGTGGCTGCTCTATCCTGGCCCGAACCCCAGCCGGCCTACGCTGGTGATTACCCAGGCCGACCCCTGGATCGACTCAGCCGGGGTTGCCCCACCCCCCCGCCCCCGCCGCCAACCGCCGCTACTTCCCCTAGCCAGCACTGTTGTACAGGGTATTGGGGCCTCGGCGGGGCGTGCCCAAGGCGTGGCCGTCGTCGCCCAAACTCCTCAAGATCTGCCCAAACCCCTACCGCCCCGGTGCGTTGTAGTGCTGCCTGACCTCCAACCCGATGTATTTTTGCAGCTCGGCACCATCGCGGGCATTGTGACTGAGCGGGGCGGAGCCACCTGCCACGCCGCTATCTTAGCCCGCGAGATGGGCATTCCAGCGGTGGTGGGGGCTCCCCAGGCCACCCAGCTGCTAGACGATGGCATGGTGCTCTGGCTTGATGGCGATCGCGGGGTAGTCTATGGCCTGCCAGAAGACGCCGCTACCGACCGTAGGTTTCAAGCGGCGATCGCCCAGGTGCCTCCGGCATCGGCAACAGTTGGCTCGCTGTCGGTCGAACAGTGGAGCCGCTACCGGCGACTCACCACTAAAGTGATGATTAATCTGAGCCAAACCCGTCAGCTATCGGCGCTGCCCCTCGACCACATTGCTGGCGTTGGGCTACTGCGCTCCGAATGGCTGCTGCTCGATATTTTAGAAGGCCGACACCCGTGGGACTGGATCAACCGGGGTCAGGAAGCTGAGCTACAGGGGCATATTGTGCAACAGCTAGAGCCCATTTTGCAGGCCTTAGGGAACAAACCGCTACGCTACCGCAGCTTAGATTTGCGATCGCACGAGTGGCAGGGACTGGCTGGCAGCCCTCCAGTCGAGCCCAATCCCATGCTGGGCCTGCGAGGCACCCTCAGCTACGACATCGACGATCGCCTGTTTCAGGTCGAGCTCGGGGCACTAGCTACTCTTCAGCGGGCCGGCTATACCAATCTGCAATTGATTTTGCCCTTTGTTCGCACTGTTGAAGAAGTGATTGCCTGTCGCCAGCCGATCGAACAGGCAGGTCTGAGAGACTATAACGACTTTGCCCTGTGGATTATGGCCGAAGTGCCCTCAGTGCTGTTTTTGCTGCCTGCCTACGCCAAGGCTGGAGTGCAGGGTATTGCCATCGGCTCCAACGACCTCACCCAGCTGCTGCTAGCCGTCGATCGCGATCAGCCGATTATGGCCTCGGCCTACGACGAACGCCATCCAGTGGTGCGCCTGGCCATGGCCCACCTCGTACAGGAAGCTGAGCGCTGTGGCCTATTGTGCTCGATCTGCGGTCAGGCACCGGTACGTCACCCCGAGCTGATCGCTGATCTGGTGGCCTGGGGAATTGGCTCCATTTCTGTCGAAGCCGCTGCGCTGCCCTTTACCCTGGAGTCGGTGTGGCAGGCGGAGCAGTCGGGGGCCGAGGTAGATGAGCAAGGCAGCGGGGCACGGGGAGTGAGGGAGTGAGGAGGTGAGGAGGTGAGGGTCTGGGGGCAAACGGCACTGACCCTGGCAAGGGGCAAACACCCAGCAGCATCGCCCAACAACCGGTCGGAGATCACCGATAATAAAAACCGTTGTGCAGACCGTTACTCTCCTATGTCTCTTCCTAGTAATCTAGCGACCCTAGACGGTGCCCCGTTGGCCCCCGAGTCGCTGACTGACAAAGTTGTGCTCTTTGTGAATGTGGCCAGCAAGTGCGGCCTCACCCCGCAGTATTCGGGCCTAGTCGAACTCGATCAGGCCTACGGCGATCGCGGCCTGGTGATTGTGGGCGTGCCCTGCAACCAGTTTGGCCAGCAAGAACCCGGCAGCCCCGACGAGATCAAAGACTTCACCAAAACCAAGTACGACGTCGATTTCACCCTGCTCGAAAAGCAGGATGTCAACGGCCCCGATCGCAGCCCGCTCTACCAGTTTCTAGTCGGCGACGGCCCCGATATCGGCTGGAACTTCGGCAAATTTCTCGTGGGTCGCAACGGCGAAGTGATTGGCCGCTTTGAGCCCCAGACTGCCCCCAACGATCCGGCCCTCAAGACCGCGATCGAACAGGCACTGGGTTAATTGCCTATGGGTTTCACCCTACTGGGTTAGCACATCTCGCAGCAGATCTTGATGCATCAGGGCGCGGTCTACCCGCGACCTGATTTGGTCGGGCGACAGCGGATCGCCGTTGGCATAGACCTCTAGCCAGGTGGTAGTCATCTGCTCGGGGGTGTCTGGCCAGCGGTGGTTCGCCCCCTGAGGGTTGAGATCTGTCCAGGGCAGATCGAGGTCGGTCATCAAGTAGCTGACCTTGGGGTCATAGCTCAGCCCAAAGCAGCGACAGCCCTCAGCGGCCGCCATAATCAAGGCGTGCAGCCGCATAGCGATCGCCATGTCGACCCCGCGAAACAGACCCTTGAGCTGGCAAGGGTCACTAAGGGTATAAATATGGCTCGGCCCCGGTAGCCGGGGCTGGATGTATTCGGCGATCGCCAAGTCTTTAGCAGGCTGAAAGGGCACCAGCAGCAAGCAGGTCTGGGTCGCCTTTTGAAAAGAAGCCAGCGCCTGGGTGAACTGATCGAGGCGGGCTTCAGTCAGCCAGGGATGCGGACGCAGCGCCACCGCGACCCGAGGCGCAGGCAGATCCCACAACCCGTCTAAGGGCGTTCCGGCCAAGGCCCATACCGGGTCAGGGGCCTGCATACCCGGCACTTGCCAGCGCGCCAACCAGGCCGCTGACCCATTGTCGCGCACGCTCACAGCGTTGCAGTGGCCGAGGGCATAGCGCCCCAGCCCCTGACTCAGAGGGTGGGTGAGGGGGCCAATGCCCTGCCCCCAGGCAATGGTTTTTAGCCCTAGCCACTGGGCCAGCACCAGCAGCCCCCCATAGTAGATCGGGTTTTGCAAGCTAGTGGCATCTTGCAGTAGACTCCCCCCGCCCAAAATTAAGACATCGGCTCCCCGCAGAGCTTTAATGACGGCCTTAAGGTCTTTGCGGGGCACGGCTTCGACCCCGTAGCGCTGGGCTGTTTGCACAGGGGTAGCCGACAGCACCACTGGTGTGACCGTGGGCGGCAGCATTTGCAGCAGGGTGGCCAGCAGGGCTTCGTCGCCGCCGTTGCCCAAACCGTAGTAACCACACAAAACCGCTCGCATGCTCACCTGCCCAGAATTAACCCCATCGTCAGATCGCTAAATCGCTATGCGCAGCACACTGACCTCTCTACAATAGAGGCTGTTGTTACCGCCTGAACCCCATGCATGCCCTCTCGCTACCCACCTGGATGATTCATGTCTCAAGCGTGTTGGAGTGGATGGTGGCGATGTGGTTTATCTGGCAGTTTGCCACAGTGACCCAGCGCCCAGTGTGGCGATGGCTGGCGATCGGCATGTTTCCAGCCCTGGTGAGTGCCATGGCCGCCTGCACCTGGCACCTGTTTGACAATGCCCCCACTTTAGCTTGGCTGGTGACTCTGCAAGCCGCGATGACGGTGGTAGGCAACGGAACGCTGTGCCTAGCAGCCTGGTGGATTTGGCGGCAGGAGCAACAATCAGCAGAGAGCTGATCGATAGGGGTTGAATCCCTCTCATTGGCTGGGCAACTGGCGGTTGCCAGACCAAGTTGCGCCTCCATCGCCAATGCGACAGAGGCCGCTAACGCTACAGGCGCACTTCTTCAACGCTTTACCCCTTCCTGTCAGACCTCCAATCATGCTCGACAAAAACACGCTCTTCGCCATGTCTCTCTTCCCCTACCTGGGGTTTTTGTGGTTTATGACCCGCACGAAAACGACCCCCAGACTAGCGCTCATTGGCTTCTACGCGCTGCTAGTCTTTGTGGCGGTGACTATTCCGGCAGGCCTCTACGCCAAGGTAGGCCTCGGGGAAGAATTGGCCAATGTAGACTGGCTCCACGGAAGTGCTGAGGCTTTTTTAACCCTGTCAAATATTTTTGTGGTGCTGGGCTTTCGCCAGGCAGTAGTGCAGGGGCGGGCCGGGGCAGAGCGTGGGGGCGATCGCAGTCCTTCCCCCTCCCCAGCCGAGTAGGAGGTTGCAAGGGTGTAGGCGCAGGTTGGACTCAGGTTGGATATCAGTTGAAGGAGACGGCACGCCAATGCCCCTGACAGTGTCTTTACCTAGGGGTTAGCCGCCTCAAAGGCCATCTGCCAGAAGGCAGCCTCAAGTTCGGCAACTTGCAGAAAAGCCGCCTCTGCCTGAGTCTGAACCTCAGGACTGGCGGTGACAAGGGCATCGTCGGCCTGGGTAGCCAGCAGGTGTACGTAGTCTGTAAAGCCGGGATTCCCCCAGCGATCGGCAAACTCGGTGTAGGGTTCGGGCATTGGGCCGGGCCGCTGCCAGCCCTGGTTGTAGGCGTATTCGATCGCCCACAGGGCCGTAGCCTGAACAGAATAAGGCTGGTTAGTCAGGCTAGCCATAAACTCGCAGTAACGCTGGCAAGTGGGCTGGGGTGGCGTGGCTAAGTCGAGCGATCGCTCAGCCGCCTTGGCCTCAAACCACAGCAGCTCGTCTTTGAGGGCACCCAGCCCAGCCAGCAGCACATCGATATCGGCATCGGGAGCAGCCCCCAGCACGCGCCCCACCATGCGGGTAAAGTCTTTCACAAATAAATAATCTTGCACCAGCCAGGTATTGAACTGGGCCGAGTGCAGGGTACCGCTGTGGCATCCGGTCAAAAACGGGTGAGTGGTGGCCTGGGACCAGGCATTGGGGTGGGTGTGCAAGAGCGATTGGCAAGTGAGCACCATGGTAATCTCCGTGATCAGTGACATATAGCCATAGTCACCTAGGTTAGGACATCCAGAAATCTTAGAAACGTTTGAACGTTCAAACGTTCCTAGGGAGAAATGTCTTAACCGGACTGGCTACAGCTATAGATAATCGATAGAGAGAACAGAGCCCAGTTGGCTCCAGATCGAGAAAGGCCCAGGTCGAGAGAGGCAGCGACGGCTTGCTACCGAATCCGGATCGCATAAACCCAGTTCCCAAAAGGTCAACCTGTAGGGACAAATGACCTTGGCCCTGCCAAATCGGGGGTAACCAAGCAGGATTTAGGATGAGCCTAGTTGGGCACAATCTCGGTGACCACCCGGCCACCGTCAACGACGATGGTTTGGTCGTCGAGGCGACCCACCGCCCGCGCTCCATTGAGGTTCACGGAGGGGTTGACCTGGCGGTAGTTGACCCGCCCTTCGGCCACCACCTGCTGGGCGTTGACATCCCAGGTCAGGCGATCGCTGGTCATGCGAGCCTGGTTTTCTTCGCCCACAGCCACCACCTCCTGGGAGAGGAAAATCTGCTCTTGGGCCAAATCCATCCGGCCCTGACGAGCCGTAACCCGAATTCTATTTTCGGGATGCACGAGAGTCAGGGGCTGGTTGACGGTAACCTGTTCTTCAGCTACCTGCCAATCTAGGGCTTCGCTAGTCATGGTCAGCGGCATCTCTAACATCTGCATAGCCACCTGCCCCCGCAGTTGCACCAGCTGATCAGCCAGATTTACCGTCCCCTGCTGACCGGTGACTACATCGGTAATCGCATTTTGCTTAAACTGCTCAACCCGCAGCGGTTGGGCACTGTCAATGCGCTCTTCCTGCCAAAACCAAACCAGCTCCTGCGCCTGAAGCTTGAGCCAGGGAGTAGTTTGAGGGTTTTCTACCACCGTGCTGGCTACCACATTCCCCGCCAGCTCCATTCGGTTTTCGCGGTTAAAGACTCGGGCTTCACCGGCTGTGGCCCGTAGCTGGGGGTGAGTGCCGGTGATCTGATCGCGCATAATCAGCATGTCATCCTGGGGCCGCCATTCCATCTCGTTGCCCCGCAGAATTGCGCCATTTTTAATGCCAGTGGCCACGATATTGCCCCGTAGCAAAATTACGCTGCCATTTTCGCGCACCTCACCCGTGTCGGCAATCACTTCATAAATGGGCTCACCATCCTGAAACAGTTCGCCATCAGGGCGGGTAATGAAGGCCACCTGCTGGTTGGCGCTGTAAGTAACTTCACTGCCCTTGACCCGCCAGAGCAGCCGCCCCTGGTCATCGGGTTGCTCAAGGGTGACATCGCGCAGGGTGAGCCCAGGTTCGACCTCCTCTCCCACCGGGGTAGTCCCATCGCCAGAGCGAGGCCCCTGGGTAAGCAGACTACTTAGCCCCACGACTAGGGCCGCGATCGCCAGGCCGCCCAGAATCAGTTGTCGCCACCGTGCCATCCTGCTGCGCCTGTAGAGATTATTCGCTAACGGCGATGCCGTCTTCTGGTGTGGGCTCGTTGCTAGAGGCTACGTTAGACAGCGGGCGATAGGTGTAGCTATGGCTCGAGCCGCGAGGCAGCTTGCGAATGTCGTCTTTAACCCCTTCGAGGTCAATGTAGCGATCGGCCACATTGATCAGACTGTCGCTCGTCATCGATCGCAGACTGACCACTTCCACCCGTGCCCCTCGATAGCTGGCAGCATCAGCAGCATAGGCCAGATCGCCATCGCCACTCACCAACACAGCCGTATCGTAATAATCGACTAGAGCCACTAGATCTACGGCGATTTCAACATCTAAATTGGCCTTTTTCGAGCCATCGGGCAGCTGCACCAGGTCTTTGGCAATCACCCGGTAGCCATTGCGCCGCATCCACAGCAAAAACCCCTGCTGCTTTTCGTTGGTGCGATCTACCCCGGTGTAGAAAAACGAGCGAAATAGTCGTGACCCGGCCGTCAGCTTGCACAGCAGCTTGGTGTAATCAATCTCAATGCCTAGTTGCAGCGCCGCGTAGAACAGGTTAGAGCCATCAATAAAGATGGCCACTCGCCCCCGGTTGTCGAGCACCTGCTCGGGGGTAAAGATAGAGTCGTCGCTAAGGAGAGAATGGGCGTGGGTGTCTAACATGAGTTTTTATTAAGTGTGTTAAGCGAGATTTGAAAGAAAAGCTAAAAACATAGATTGAGATCCACCCTAAGCGCTGGCCACTGGCTCAGGCAGCTCTAGCCGCTGAAACACCGGAGACGCTTCTCCCAAGGGTTGGCCAGGGGGCAACAAACCCCAGCCGACTTGATCGTCATAGCCCAACGCTTGACCAATCGCCCGATCGTTAAAGTCAACGGCAAAGCCCAGCTGAGCATAAATCTGATTGCTAATGCCGGGAATGATCGGCGACAGCAGGTAAGCAGCCTGCCGCACCGATTCGAGTACAGCGTATAAGACGACCTCGGTTTCCGCCTGTTTCCCCTGTTTGTAAAGACTCCAAGGAGCTTGGTCATCCAAGAATTTGTTACTGGCCTGCACCAGGGTCAAAACGGCATTGCAAGCCTGGCTAAACGCCAAGCAGGAGTAGGCTTTAGGCACGGTTTCAGTCAGCGATCGCCCGATCGCCCGGAGTGGATGGCCATCCGCCATTGCCTGAGGGTCAACCCCTGGCACCTTGCCGTCGCAGTAACGCCCAGCCATCTTCAGGGTGCGGTTGAGCAAGTTGCCCAAATCGTTGGCCAGATCAGCATTGAGCACGTTGATGAAGCGAGTTTCGTTGAAATCGCCGTCTTTGCCAAACTCAATTTCACGCATGAAGTAGTAGCGGACTGCGTCCGGGCCATAGCGCTTGACCAGATCCACCGGGTCCAGGGTGTTGCCCTGGCTTTTACCCATCTTTTGGCCGTCCTTGGTCAGAAAGCCGTGGCCATAGACCCGCCCTGGCACCGGCAACCCCGCCGACATCAGCATGGCAGGCCAATACACCGCGTGAAAGCGCAAAATGTCTTTGCCAATCAGGTGAATGTTGATCGGCCACCAGTGGGCAATGGCCTGCTCTAGGCTGGGCGGTTCGTTCGAGTCTTGCAGAGCAGTGATATAGCCCAGCAGGGCATCAAACCAGACGTAGAGCGTATGGCCAGGGTCGGTGGGCACCGGAAACCCCCAGTCGAGGTTGATGCGCGAAATCGAGAAATCTTGTAGCCCCCGCTTGACGAAGCTCAGCACCTCATTGCGGCGCGACTCGGGCTGAATAAAGTCGGGGCGTTCAGCGTAGAGCTGCTCTAGCTGCGCCTGGTAGTTAGACAGCTTAAAGAAGTAGTTAGACTCATCGCGCCACTCGACCGTTTTATTGGTGTGAATAGGGCAGCGCTGGTCGGGGAGCAGGTCACGCTCTTCTTTAAACTCTTCGCAGGAGACGCAATACCAGCCCTGCTGTTGCCCCTGGTAAATATCTCCCCGCGCCCAAACCCGCTGAAAAAACTCGTTGACGATGGTGTTGTGGCGGGGGTCGGTGGTGCGAATGAAGCGATCGCAGTTAATGTTGAGCAACTCCCACAGATGTTCAAACCCAGCCACATACTCGTCGCAGTGGGCCTGGGGTGAGACGCCGCGCTCTTCAGCGGTGCGCTGAATTTTTTGGCCATGCTCGTCGGTGCCCGTAATCATCAGCACCGGGTGGCCCATCAAACGATAAAACCGAGCCACTACGTCAGCGGCGATGGTGGTGTAGGCACTGCCAATGTGAGGCAAGCCATTGACGTAGTACAACGGCGTAGTAATGGCAAAGGGCGGCTTATCTACAGGGGAAAGAGTCATACAAAAACCGGAACATTAGCCTTCAGAGAGGCCTCTGAGTAACAGCAACAGCAAACCAAAAAACACATCAGCCCCGAGGAATTAGATCCCTAGGGCTAACACCAACAAACCATAAGGATAGCAGCGGCGGAAAACAGCTAACGACGGCAGCCTCTAAACCATCAAGACAGCTTGCATCCTAGCTTGCTATGTTAGGGTTCCCGATATAAGCCCCGGAAGATTTAAGCATCTGTACTCAGGCCACCTGATTCAACAGTGCTTTAGTCATCGATCAACCCCACCCGATTCACCGGCCAGAAGCGCACCACAGCTCTGCCAATGATATTTTCTTCGGGCACAAATCCCCAGGAGTGGCTGTCATAGCTGCTGTTGCGATTGTCGCCCAGCACCAAATAAGACGCCTCGGGAACCGTTTCAGGCCCCCACTCATAATCGGGGGGCGCTTCGATGTATGGTTCGGTCAACACTTCGCCGTTGCGAATGACTTCACCGTTGCGCACTTCAACCACATCTCCCGGCAGGCCAATCACGCGTTTAATGAAGGCATCGCGCCGCTGACCAGGAGCAGTAAGACTCTCCGGCGGCCAAAACACGACAATATCTTCATGCCTAGGCGGGTTGAAGTGGTAGCTGATTTTCTCGATTACCAAGCGGTCTCTGACCTGGAGCGTGGGTTCCATAGAGCCGGAGGGAATATAGCGGGCCTCTGCCACAAAGTGGCGAATGCCCAAGGCCAGCACAACACTGAGCCCGATGGTTTGCAGGCCTTCGACCCAGGGGTTAGGCTGGGGTGCTTGCTTTTTTGCCGCCGGGGCAGAATTGAGAGCAGAGTCGGGTGGCAGCGAAGATTTATCAGACTGATCGGTCACAGGTGTGTCCCCGAAAGTAGAGATTGAGATGAAGGCTAATCTAGACTAGCTTTTGGAGCGTACGCCCAGAAGATCGTACCCGCCGAATCTGTCCTAGTGTAGTCGATCTGTTCTGTAACCAGGCGACCCCGGTGGACGGTTACGGCTAGCCCCAAAGACCGGAGGTAGCTTAAGCATTAGCGGCGGGGGCCAGATCCTCGGACCACAGCCCTTTGGCTTCGAGCCAGGGGCGACTGTAGAGGCGCGACTGGTAGCGAGAGCCACCATCGCACAGCACAGTGACAATTTTGTGGCCAGGGCCGAGCTGCTGGGCCAGTTTAACTGCCGCCGCCACGTTGATGCCCACCGAACCGCCCATAAACAGCCCGTCGTTATAGAGCAGTTGATAGATAGTACGCAGGGCCTCTGGATCTTCAATTTGGATGGCGTCGTCGATGGGCACCTCGGCCATATTGGCGGTGATGCGGCTATTGCCAATGCCTTCGGTGATCGAGTTGCCCTCACTGTTGACTTCGCCGGTTTTGATGTAACTGTACAGCCCACTGCCCATAGGGTCAGCCACTACACAGCGAATGTTGGGGTTTTGCTCTTTGAGAAACATAGCCACGCCAGCATAGGTGCCGCCAGTGCCGGTGGCCGTAACCCAGGCGTCGATAGTGCCCTCGGTTTGAGCCCAGATTTCAGGGCCGGTGGTTTCGTAGTGGGCTAGGCGGTTGGCCAAATTGTCGAACTGGTTGGCCCAAATGGCATTATCGAGGTCGGCGGCGATGCGACCCGACAGCTTCACGTAGTTGTTGGGGTCGCGGTAGGGCACAGCGGGCACCGGGCGCACCTCAGCGCCCAGGGTCCGCAGCAGGTCAATTTTTTCTTGAGACTGAGTATCGGGAATGACGATCAGGCAGCGGTAGCCCTTGGCGTTGCAGATGTGAGCCAGGCCGATACCGGTGTTGCCTGCGGTGCCTTCGACCACGGTGCCACCGGGCTTGAGTAAGCCCTTAGCTTCGGCATCCTGAATGATGTAGAGGGCCGCACGATCTTTGACCGACCCGCCGGGGTTGAGAAATTCTGCTTTGCCCAAAATGTCACAGCCGGTAGCTTCGCTGACGCTGTTGAGACGAATCAGGGGAGTGTTGCCGACTGTGGCGACAAAACCGTGTTTAATATCCATGCCTTTCGTAACCGTTGATAACAGCCTCCTGCACCGGGGTCAGGCGATCGCCCATCCTGAGGTTAGCTCTGAATATTCCAGTGTAGGTCGCTTCTTCATCCTACGGTGAAACGGCTGGCTTCTCGGCTAGAATCGGGGGGCTTTCTGGGTGGGTTGGCTGGGTGCTGAGACGCGATCGCTCTTGAGACTTAGGTAGGTCTACCGCTGGGTACCCCTCCCTCAGCTCTGGGTGCATGGCCCAGGCCGGGTTAGCCCCTCAACTCTTCCCCAGGTGGGAACCCTTGCTGCGTTTATATCCCCGATGAAAACCCTTGAGGCGCTGATTTTTGATGTCGATGGCACCCTGGCCGAAACTGAACGCGACGGCCACCGGGTTGCCTTTAACCAAGCTTTTCAAGAATTTGGTCTGGCCTGGCACTGGCCCGTTGGCCTCTACGGCCAGTTACTGCGGGTAGCCGGGGGCAAAGAGCGGATTCGCTACTATATTCACCGCTACCAAACCAAGTTTGAAGCTGAGGATATCGACGGGTTAGTGATCGCACTGCACCAGGCTAAGGCCAAGCATTTTCAATCTCTCGTCGAGAACAATGTGATTCCTTTACGGCCAGGGGTGCGGCGGTTAATTGAGGCGGCTCAGCAGGCGGAGGTACGGTTGGCGATCGCCACCACCAGCGCCAAGGCCAGTGTGATTCCCTTGCTAGAAAATTTGCTGGGGCCAGACTCGCCCCGCTGGTTTGAGGTGATTGCCGCCGGAGACATGGTCGCCACCAAAAAGCCCGCCCCAGATATTTACGAACTGGTGATCAACGCCATGGATCTGACTCCGGCAAACTGTCTAGTGATTGAAGACAGCCAGCAGGGGCTAGAGGCGTCCAATGCCGCCGGGCTAACAACCGTCGTCACCGTCAACGACTACACCCGCAACCATGCCTTCGCCAGCGCCCGCCTGGTGATCAATCACCTGGGCGAACCCAACCTGCCCTTTGAAGTGCTCCACGGCGATGCCGCCCAGGCCTATTATTTTTCTTTAGATCTGGCTCAAACCCTTGTGCTACCTCAGAGGTAAGTCAGCGAGTTTGCCCTGTGTTGATAGCCCAAGGCCATGGTGGGCATTGCCCACCCTACGCTCTACTACCCATCCACCCATCCACCCATCTACTCATTCACCCCCATGCCCCTCTCTCAAGCTCTCTGGCAGGCTAACCAAGACCTTGCCACCGCCTTCCTCCAGCATCCCTTCGTTCAGGGCCTTGGCGATGGCACCCTGCCCGTAGAGAAATTTGCCGACTACGTGGGTCAAGACGCCTTTTTTCTCGAAGCCTTTGCCCGCGCCTACAGTATTGCCGCTGCCAAAGCCCCTACCTGGGAGACCTTTCAGGTGTTTCACCGGCTAGCCGATGGGGTGCTGGCTGAGTTGAATCTACACAGCGGCTATGCCCAAACCTGGGGGGTAGATCTCACTACCGTCACCCCCGGTGCCGCTACCCGCCGCTATACCGATTTTTTGCTCAGCACCGCCTGGGGCCAAGCTTCCGATGCTACAGCGGTGGCCATGGCCCCCTGCATGCGGCTCTACGCCTTTTTGGGGCGATCGCTAGCTCAGCTCAACCCACCCCCCCACCGCTATAGCGACTGGATCGAAACCTACAGTAGCGACCAGTTTGAACCCCTGGCCGCCCAGCTAGAAACGTTGATCGATACCCAGTCAGCCGATACCCCTACCCACCATGCTGCCTATCGCTACGCCATGGACTGCGAACTGGCCTTTTTTGAGGCGGCCTGGCAGGGTCAGTGAGGGCCGTTAACGCCCATTCCAGGCGGCAGCGGCATCGGTGACCGCCTGGTCTACGGTTTTTTGGCCCAGCATGGCGGCTTGCAGGTTGTCGTAGATGATTGACTGGAGGTCTTTGACCCCATCCATAGCTGGAATCAACACTTCGGCCTGGTTCATCTGCTCGGCGCTGACCGAGCGGGCCTTGTCAACTCCCTTGGTGCCCTCGGCGGCAAAGTAGCTGTCTTCTAAAGCACCGGCGGTGGAGGGCAACACATTGGCGGCTTGGGCAAAGCTGAGCTGGTTGGCGTCGTTGGTGACATACAGGGCAAAGTCGATCGCCGCCTCGGGCACGTCGGTCGCCGCTGGAATCACCAGATTCATCACCGCCACGTTGGTTTTGCCAGTGTCGCCGGTGATCTGGGGGCCGCTGCCAGTCACAGCAGCAATATCGGGGGCGTTGGCTTCAATAGTGGGGAAAAATTCTGCCCCGGTTGAGAGCAGGGCAACTTCTCCGGCCTGGTAGAGCTCGATCGCACGGCGGTGGCCCTGGGTCAGCACCTCCCGAGGCAGCAACTCTTGCTGGTAGAGATCGGTCCAGTACTGAAAAACGGCCCGCCCCTCGGCAGTGTCAAAGGCGGCCTGGCCCTGGTCATCGACTAGGTCAACTCCCATCTGCACAAAGGATTGCAGCACATCGGCGGCATCTTCGGGCACAAAGGTGGTGAAGAAGGCATACTTACCAGTCGCCTGTTTCACTTGGCGGGCGACCTCAGCTAACTCGGCGTAGGTGGTGGGCGGCTCGACGCCCGCTGCATCGAGCAGCGCCTGATTGTGGAGGGTGACGTTGGTAGTCAGGTACCAGGGAAACCCAAAGCTTTGGCCGTTGAGGGTGTTGGCCTGCCAGATGTTGGGTAAGTAGACCTGTTTATCGGCTTCAGAAACCCGCTCATCGAGGGGCAACCAGGCGTTGCGGCTGGCTAGCTGAGCAGCAAAGTCTGGGTTAAGGTTGACCACATCGGGGGCGGTGCTAGCGGTGACGGCGGTGAGAATTTTGCTCTGCATATCGGCCCAGGGCACATCGACCCAGCGCACGGTGATGTTGGGGTTTTGGGTTTCGTAGTCGGCAATTAGCCCGTTGAAGTAGTCGGTAAAGTCTGGCTGAAGCTGCATCGTCCAAAACTCGACCTCTTGACGGCCATCGGCGGGAGCCGTGGCGGTGGGCTGGCCGCTGCCACAGGCCACTAGCCAGCTCAGCATCAGCCCCAGCAGGGCAAACAAACCAAAGCGGGCATAGGGGCGTAGTTTCATGGGTGGGTTCGGTTTCTAAAGAGAGGGGCTACCGCAACGCAGTCAACCTCAACTCAGCCAAACGCTTAGGGGCGCTGACGAGTGAATGGCTTTCAAACGTCTGTACAGTTAAAACAGGTTAGACGTAGGGGCATTGCAGTGCAATGCCCCTACCAAAGGATTTTTGCTGCAAGATTTTTGCTGCAATATGGTTGTTCATTTTCCCTTAAAGTGGGCGGCATTGGTGGATCTATAGGACCAATCCAGCGAATGCTTGCTTCCCCTAGAGGATGACCTGCACAGCGCTAGCACAGGCGATCGCCCGTTCTTTGGCCTGCTCCACTGTGTCGCCCAGGGCTAAGGCTACCCCCATGCGGCGGTGAGGATGGGCCGTAGGTTTGCCAAACAGCCGTACCTTGCTGGTGGGCACCTGAAGCGCCTGATCGAGGCCGGAGTAGCAGGGATGGTCACTCTGGCCAGGGGCCAAAATTACCGCCGAAGCACCGGGCTGCACCAGAGAAATCTCGCCAATGGGCAGGCCCATGATCGCCCGCACATGCAGCTCAAATTCTGACTGGTGCTGGCTGACCAGGGTAACCATGCCCGTGTCGTGGGGGCGGGGGCTGACCTCGCTAAAATAAACAGTCTGAGGTTGATCTGCCTCTCCGGCAATAAATAGCTCGACCCCAAATAGGCCCCAGCCGCCCAGGGCATCGGTGACGGCTTTGGCCATGGCTTGGCAGGCCGCTAGGGTGTCTGGGTGCAGGGCACAGGGCTGCCACGACTCACAGTAGTCACCAGACTCCTGGCGGTGGCCGATGGGAGGGCAGAAGTGGGTGCCGTCGATCGCCCGCACCGTCAGCAGCGTGATTTCAGCGTCAAAGGGCACAAACCCTTCTACGATGACGCGATCGCTCTTGCCCCGGCCCGCTTCTGCCGCATACTTCCAGGCGGGTAACACCTCAGTTTCTTGCCGTACGGTGCTCTGCCCCTTGCCCGACGAACTCATGATCGGCTTGACCACGCAGGGCAAGCCAATGGCTGCCACCGCTTCTAGATACTCGGCCTCGGTGCTGGCAAAGCGAAAGGGTGAGGTCTTTAGCCCCAGCGCTTCTGCCGCCAGGCGACGAATGCCCTCACGGTTCATGGTTAGCTGGGTAGCGCGGGCGGTGGGGATGATTCGCCAGCCCTCGGCCTCTAGAGCGACCAGGGTATCGGTGGCGATCGCCTCCACCTCCGGCACAATCAGGCTGGGGCGCTCTAGCTCAACTACCCGCCGCAGCGCTTCGCCGTCGAGCATGTCGATTACGTGGCGACGATGGGCTAGGGCCATGGCAGGGGCGCGATCGTAGCGATCGACGGCAACCACTTCCAGCCCCAGGCGCACGGCCTCCAGAGCTACCTCCCGACCGAGTTCTCCCGAGCCGAGCAGCAGCAGCCGCTGGGCCTTGTCTTGCAGGGGGGTACCGAGAACGGTCACAGGATCGGTCATAGGGAGAGACTCCAAGCGTGAAGAAATACGGCAGGCAAGCAATATTTTCTCAATATTAAGTGCTCACTTTTCAGAATTGTGTGTAACATCGCTGGTGATGCCAAGCGATAGTTTGCGCGGCATTCTGCCAGAAGCAGCAACGAAATCATCGGGTGCGTAGTCGGGAGATCGGGTTTTCTATCCCTTAAAGAAGAAAAGTGGAAATTCTGAATTAAATTGTGTACCATTCGTTAGCACTTTTTCCCCAGGGATGGTTGCTAAGCCACTGTAGCTCTCTTGAAGCATCTGCAACGTCGCTTCTCTAGAGAGTTAGCTGGTTTGTTTGGGTCTGCTTGGTTGTCGTATTGACCGGGCAGGTTTTCTGGTTACCCACCTGTTTTTCGGATACTGCCGTGGATAGTCTCAAAGCCATTTTTAATCGCAAGCCTCGGGGTGTTGGCATTGAGCTGACCCCGGAAAAAGTTAACTTAGCCCACATCAAAAAGCAGGGGACAGCCCTCAAGCTAGACACCCTGGCCTCGGTAGAACTGGCGGAGGGCATCTATGAAGAAGGGCAGATCTTAGACACGGCTGCCATGGCCGACGCCATTCAAATGGTGCTGACCGAAAGCAAGCTGAAGGTTAAGCAAGCCACCACCTCAATTCCAGGCCGAGCCATTACCCGCGTGATTCCGGTGCCCGCCGAGCTCGACGATGACGAGCTGCGAGAAATGGTGCTTAACCAAGAAGCCAGTCTCTACCTGCCTTTTCCCCGGGAAGAAGCCGACGTAGACTACCAGAAACTTGGCTATTTCGTCGATGAAGACGGCATTGAGAAGGTGCAGGTGCTGCTGGTAGCCGTGCGCAAAGACCTCACCGATCCTTACATTGAGGTGTTTCAGCAGGCAGGGCTGATGCTCAACGTGCTAGAGACGTCGAGCTTTGCGCTAATTCGCACGATTCGCGAGCAGCTGCGCCAGTTCACCCCCCAAGAAGCCGCCGCCGTGGTCGATATCGAGTTTGAAAGCACCGAAATCTCCATCGTGGTAGATGGGGTACCCCACTTTTCGCGCACCGTGCCCATTGGCACCTTTCAAATTCAAAGCGCCCTCAGCCGCGCCATGAATCTGCCGCCCTCGCGCAATACTGAGCTACTCCAGGGCATGACTGTCCCCATTCAAACGATGGACACTGTAGGTGCGCCCCAGATGGGCAACACCAACCCTGGCACCACGGCCATGCTGCGGGTGCTGGGCGAACTGTCTGACGAACTGCGTCGCTCCATCGACTTCTACCTCAACCAGGGTGACGATATGGAGGTAGCCCAGCTACTGCTGGCGGGGCCAGGGGCGTCGATTGGCCAGCTCGACGAGTTTCTGGCCCAGCGGCTCAGTCTGCCCGCTAGCCAGATTGACCCCATTTCAGCCCTGGCCCTACAGGTCGATGAAGACATCCCTCCAGGGCAGCGAGCCGGGTTAGCAACGGTAATCGGTCTTGGCCTGCGGGAGGTATAGCCATGTATAGTCTCGATATTAATTTCCTTAAAGACCGCGAGGTGCGGGTTTTTGAAGCTAGGCCTCGAGCCCGCGGTCCAGTCGTCCAGGGCGATCGCCGACCGCTGTATCTGGGTCTGGCGGCAGCGCTGATTCCGCTGGCGCTCGTGGGGGGCTACTGGGCCGTCACTCGCAACCAGATCAACCAGCTCCAGGCGCGCAGTATTGAGCTTGATGGTGAACTGGCTCAGCTCCAGGGGCAGCTCCAAGAGATCAGCACTATTCAAGGGCAAATTGAGGCTATTCGAGCCGAGAACAACGCCTTTGTGTCTGTCTTCAATGAGATCGTCCCTTGGTCGGCCCTGCTGCAAGATATTCGCAGCCGTACCCCCGCCCGCATTCAAATCGTTAGTCTTAACCAGGGGGAAGGCACCACCCTAGAGACTGACCCTAATACCACCCCACCCCGAGCTGGAGGCATTGCCATCGACGGCGTAGCCTGCTCCTACGACGACATCAACGACTTTGCCCTGGTGCTTCAGCGATCGCCCCTGTTGCAGTCCCAAACTGTTGCCATCAGCCAGGCCCAGCAGCAGCCCACCCTGCTCGACCCCCAAACCCAAGGCCGCTGCCCTGGTACCGCAGTAGGCGACGCTGACTTTTTAATTGACTACACCATTGGTGCAAACATCACCAACACCCCGGCCTCTCAGCTCGTCGATGAGCTAGAGCGCCAGGGCACCGTTGGTTTAGTGAGTCGCTTGCAGGCCCTACGAGAAAAAGGAGTAATCGAATGACCGCAACCGGTGATTTTCTCCCCGCAGAAGAGAATCAGGGCTTAGAACAAGTTGGCCCCACTTACCCTACGGCCTTTGGCATAGAGCTAACGCCAAAGGTACAGGGCATTGGCATCGCCATTCTGGGCTTAATCGGAGCCTTTGCGCTCTACAACTTTGTCGTTCAGCCAGTCCAAGAGCAGCGCAATGCCCTGGAAGCCGAAGTTAACCAAAAGCAGGCCCAGGTTGACCAACAGCGAGCCAGCCTGCAAAACCGGGCCGAACTCCAGGCCCAGCTCGATGCCGCCCTCGCTCAACGAGTGGGGGTTTATAGCCTATTGGGCGATGCCCAGACCCTCGATACCCTGTTACTCGACATCAATCAACAAATTCAGAATAGCAACGCCGCGATCGCCGATGTCCTGCGGGCCAACCCCGCCCAGCTCGACAACGCCCAACTTGCGGCCCTGGGCTTAACCCGAGAGCAGCTCGAACGGGTTAGAACCGAGTTTGCCGGCGATCCCCAGGTGCGAAATCAACTGTTTACCTCAGAGCTATTGAGGTTTAACCCTAGCCCGTCAGTCCTCGTCGTCGATGGCCCACCAGAGCTGAGCGGCAAACTAGAACGCGTGACGGTTGACGTCTCCATGCAGGCTCTGTTTCCCCAGACCCTCAGCATCATGCGCAACATCGAGCGCCTAGAGCCGCTAATCATCATCCGCGACATGCAGCAGAGCATTGCCCCGCCGCCCGCCGGGGCCAGTGAAGAGCAGCTCCTAGGCATTAGTCGACTGCTGCTCACCGACTACACCCTAGAGGTGCTAGTGCCCGTAGGCGACCCCAACGTGCCACCGCAGCCCGCCGCCGAAGAGCCGGCTGAAGGTGAAGCCCCGCCCGAAGGGGGCTAACCCTCTTAGTCGACCCTCGCCTTGGTCACCCAGTGACCCAATCTACCCTCGCCTAGCCAATCAAAACCCACGCGGCCCTGACCGCACCTGTGATGGAGGAGTGAACCGTGAACCCCCTGATGAAATTGCACCCTATTCTGCTCAGTAGCGCCCTGATAACCCTGGCGGCTCAGCCTGGGCTGGCCTCAATGACCAGCATTACGAACGTCCGCCTTAACCCCACTGCCACTGGGCTAGACCTGGTGTTTGAGACTCGGGGCGGTGACAACAGCAATATCTTTACTGTCAACCAGGGCAACACCCTACAGGCCGACATTACCCGAGCCCAGCTAAATTTGCCCAACGGCAATAGCTTTACCCAAGCCAACCCCGCCCCTGGCATCAGCCAAATTTCGGTGGTGCCCCTCGATGCCAACAGTGTGCGCATCACGGTCAACGGCACCGGCCAGTCGCCGGTCGGCCAAGTAGCATCTAACGGCAACCAGATGGTGTTGTCTATTCGCAGCGATGGTCAGGCTACACAGCCGCCCACGCCAGTGCCCACCGAGCTAGAGACGGTGCCAGCTCCGGCCACCCCGCCTACCGTCGCCCAAGCGGCCCCTACGACACCGCCCGCTACAGCACCCGAGGTGCCCACCCAAGCCAACCCCAACGTGCTGGTGCCCAACCCCGATGTCATCATCGACGGCACCCCAGTGCCCCGGCCCCAGGTACAGCAAGCCCCTCCGTTCTTGCCCCGTGCCGTAGCTCCCCCGGTGGGCGACATCGCCGTCGCCGAAGGGGTACCGGCCTTTGGCAGCATCAATTTGGGAAGCAACGAGCGCATTCCTAAACTCCTGCTTCGCGATGCCCCGGCTCGCGAAGTACTATCGCTGCTAGCCCGTGCCGCAGGCCTCAATTTAGTCTTTACCCCTGGTGGAGCAACCGGCGGTCAGCAAGCTGCTACCGCTGGCAGCCCCGATGGGCCTCCAGTCAGCCTCGATATTGAGAATGAGTCGGTGCAGGACGTGTTTAACCACGTGCTGCGGGTTACTGGCCTACAAGCCAATCGAGTAGGTCGCAGTATTTATGTCGGACCTACTTTGCCAGTTTCCGCTCAGAGTATTAGCGCTCGTACCCTAAGACTGAACCAAGTTGATGCAGGTGTTGCCACCAACTTTCTAGTTGCTTTGGGAGCTGAAAGTGCGGTCAGCCGTGAGCGGTTAGTCACCAATGTCAATGCTGTTACAGTTGGTGAAGGTTCTCCTCCCATTACCGAAACTCAAACATCAACGATTGAGCAAATCGAAGTAAGTCGGGTTGACTACCAAGATAGCCAAGGTATGTTAAGGGGGTTGCAAGTAGTTGGCGATGAGCGGACTAATTCAGTGACCCTTGTTGGCCGAGCAGATCTAATCGCTATTGCAACAGAGCAGCTTACTCGTATTGACGTGAGACGGCGTCAGGTAGCCATTAACGTCAAGGTCATTGATATCGACTTAAATTCTCTCAACGCCTTTGGTACTAGCTTTTCATTTCAAACTGGGAATTTTGGATTTGTTAGTTCTGGTGGTCTAGGAGTACTGAATTTAGGGGCAGGCGTTCCTTCCTTTCCTATTGCACCAACAGTGCCTACAGGAACCCCAATTGGGCCTAGAGCCATAAGTGGACCTGGATCAAATGCTACTTCAACAAATTTCCTAGTTCAACTGTTGGCTACCGTTCAAAATGGCAACGGCAAGATCATCACTGACCCAACGCTCATTGTTCAGGAGGGACAAGTAGCAACGGTCCAGCTTACTCAAGACGTTGTAACTGATATTGAAACCACAACGACCATCGCTGATGGGTTAGTCACAACCGAACAAACTATTGAGTTAACTCCTGCTGGCCTTATCCTGCAAGTCAATGTTGATCGCATTGATGATAATGGTTTTGTGTCTTTGTCTGTAGCACCTAGCATCTCTGCCCCCACAGACACTTTTTCTCTGGGGGATGCCAATACCATCTTCTTGCTATCCCAAAGACAACTAAGTTCTGGACAGGTACGAGTGCGTGATGGCCAAACCCTTTTACTTTCAGGGATTATCCAGGAATCAGAACGCTCTAGCGTAAATAAAATTCCGATCCTTGGAGACATCCCAATTCTTGGGGCGCTTTTCCGTAGCACAGTTACTGATAGTCGGCGTCAAGAATTAATTATTTTGCTAACTCCCCAAATTCTGGATGATTCTGATCAGGCCGTTTTTGGCTATCAATACACCCCTAGTGAGCAAGTGCAAGAAGTCTTGGAACGAGGCCGCTAAAGCCAATCCAAGAATAGACAGCGGAGGTTCAACGTGCTTCTGTAAAGAAGACCATCACATATAGGGATAGGTGCAAGCAATGTCTGCATCTATCCCTTTTTTTAAAAGCCTATTTTTATACTGAATTCTGTTTGGCTACCCCCGGTTCAGCAGGGCGCATGCTATACGCCCCTACGGTTTGGCCTTTTGGGCATCGGGGTGATGCAATTCGGATTTGGTATCAGTCTTTGCAGGCAAAGGCTATTCTGCAAAGTAGGTGCCATACATGATGTATTCATCGTTTTGAAGCTGGCTGGCATCGCTGTAAAACGCCACTTCTATAGAATTAGACGCACCGTTAGTATCGGCTTTGGGAATGAGCTTGATGTAGCGGTTTTGGGTGTCGTAAAAGCTGGGGTTGGCCTCTAGCTGAAGCAGGTAACCACCTTCAGTGCTGATTAAGGTGTAGGGGCTAGTTTGGCCGCTACCCCACTGCACTTGCTCAGGGCCAATAGTCATGGGGCCAAAGGCTAACAGCACATTGCTGAGGGGCTGCCAAGCTTGAACCAACGCATCGGGGAGGGTTGCCCCGGCCTGACCAGGGGCCGGGGTGGTGGGTGCAGGGGCCGATGGCTGGGAGGTAGGAGCGGGCGCAGGTGCAGTAGGTGCAGTCGGGGGCGGAGCAAGATCGTTGGCTGGGGGGGTGGGGCGGCAAGCGGCGATCGCCCCAACAGCCACACCCAACAGCAGCACCCGCCCCAGAGATAAGCCGCAGCGCTGAACCGCTAAGGGTAAAAGTTTTACGGCCATCACGTCACTCCAGGTCAATACCTGGTGACATGGTAGCGTTTTGCCCGACCTCCCAAGACCGTTTTTGCAGCGTCTATTCGCTCTGTTAGCCTGATGGGCGCTCAAAGTTTGAGCTTTTTGGAGGTAAGAATGCGTCGCCAGCGACAAGGCTGGGTAAAGTAGAGGCAGCGCCACCGTCGATAGCCGGGTCAATGTCTTGACCCAGCTATCGGTGTTATGGCGATACCTTGTAGATCCTAGGCGCGATCGCTACAGTTGGGGGGAACCCAGGAGACACAGCCATGGCCCAAACGGTGCAGTCGGCAACAGCGGCGGCAACCACCCAAGCTCAACCAGACGTTGAGCTGCGTCAGGTATTCAAAACCTTTGGCCCCGAAATGGCGGTGAGCCACCTCGACCTAGCGGTGCGTCAAGGTGAGTTTTTTAGCATTCTTGGCCCCTCGGGCTGCGGCAAAACTACTACTCTGCGGTTGATTGCAGGCTTCGAGACCCCCACCACTGGCGATGTGCTGATCCAGGGAGCTAACGTGAGCGCGGTGCCAGCCTACCGTCGCCCCATCAACACCGTCTTTCAAAGCTATGCCCTGTTTGACCACATGACGGTCAAAGACAATATTGCCTTTGGCCTCAAAATTCGGCGAATGGGGGCAGCACAGGTGCGCGATCGCGTTGCCGAAGCCCTGCGCCTAGTGCGCCTAGAACCGATGGCCAACCGCTACCCCGCCCAGTTGTCTGGGGGGCAGCAGCAGCGGGTAGCCCTAGCCCGCGCCCTGGTCAATCGACCGGCGGTCATGCTGCTAGATGAACCCCTAGGTGCCCTTGATCAAAAATTGCGCAAGCAAATGCAGGTAGAACTGACCACGCTGCACCGGCAATTGGGCATCACCTTTATTATGGTCACCCACGATCAAGAAGAAGCCCTGTCGCTCTCCGATCGCATTGCGGTGATGAACAACGGCCAGATCGAGCAGATCGGCACCCCCAGCGACATCTACGACCACCCCCGCACCCCCTTCGTCGCCGACTTCATTGGCGATACCAACCTGCTGCCCGGACGCATCGATCGGGCCAACACCGCCCAGGTGCAGGTGATCACCGAGAGCGGTTTGCGGGTCACCGCCCGCGCCACTGATATGGCCCCCGCGCAGGCCGTAGTAGTCAGTGTGCGACCCGAAAAAATTAACCTCAGCCTTGAGGCCCCCGAGGGCACGGGTAACTGCTACCGAGGGCAGATTAGCCACCTGATGTACTTGGGTACCCATTTGCATTGCATCGTCCGGCTAAGCTCGGGCGAACCATTGACCGTTCGCCAGCCCAACCGCGCCGACACCCCGATCGCCGTCAATACGCCCGTCTATGTTCACTGGGCCGCCAAAGATTGCCTTGCCCTGGGGGCTGCTTAGGCTGAGCCATACACCAATCTAGGGCAAGGGTAGCTCTACCATAGACGCATGCTTCTATACTTTATAGACATTAGCGCTCTGGACGCCCATGGAACCCATTGTGCTGGGTATCCCCCTTAGCTGAGCCATAGCCCACCGTAGTAGACACCCTGGGAGACTATCCGTGCCTGGAATGCGAAGACTGACAGCCTCCTCCCGCCATCGCCCTATTCTCGGTCGACGGCGGTTTTTGCAGGGGTCGGCAGCAGTAGTGGCGGGGTTGGCCGCCACCAACTGTCGTCAAAACCTGGCCGGGCCAGGCGGCGGTGGCGGTGGTAGCGATGCTCTGCATATCTACACCTGGGCCAACTACACCGATGATGGCCTAGCCGCCGCCTTCACCGAGCGCACTGGCATTCCGGTGGTAGTAGATATTTTTGACTCTAACGAGATTATGCTCACCCGCATCCAGGCCGGGGGAGGCGATGCCTACAGCATTATCTATCCCTCCGACTATATGGTGTCGGAGATGATTGAGCTAAACCTGCTGACCGAGCTAGACCAGAGCCGTATCACCGGGCTAGAAAACCTCAAGGCCCAGTGGGCCAACCCCGCCTACGACCCCAACAATCGCCACAGCGTGCCTTTCAATTGGGGCACTACAGGCTTACTCTACAACCGCGATGTCATCCCTACGGCCCCTACCGACTGGAACTTTCTCTGGGAAAACCAGACCGCCCTCTCCCGCCGCATTACCCTGCTTGACGACATGCGCGAAACCCTAGGGGCCAGCCTTAAATCCCTGGGCTATTCTTACAACAGCAACAACCCGGCAGAGATTGAAGCGGCCTATAACCACCTCCTTGAACTCCAACCCCACATTGCGGCCTTCAAGACCACCGGCTTTGAGAATGAACTGTTGGGGGGGGACTTAAGCGTGTCAATGGCCTACTCCAGCGATGCTATTGAGCTCACCCTAGAAGACGATCGCATTGAGTATGTCATTCCAGCCAGCGGGTCATCTCTCTGGACTGACACGCTGGCGATTCCGACCACGGCCCCCAATGTCGATGCCGCCTACCAGTGGATTAACTTTCTGCTGGAGCCGGAGGTGGCCAGCGCCGCCGTTGAGCGTCTCTATTTTGCCACCGCCAACCAGGCCGCCTTTGAACTGCTGCCCAACGAAATCAGAGAAAACCCCGATCTGTACCCTGCCGAAGAGATTTTGGCGAACAGTGAAGGCATTGTTGCCGTAGATGCCACCAGCACCGACCTCTTCGACCAGTTCTGGACTGAAGTAACCAGCGCCTAGCTTCTCTAAGTCGTTATTACCTTGCGCTATGGCCCCTACCCCCGCTCCACCGCTGGCCCCTTGGACCGCTCGCTTTGCCCCTAGGCGATGGGTAGGGCCAAGCCTGCTGCTGGCTCCGGCGGGGGTATGGCTGCTGCTGTTGCTGGTGTTACCTACCCTGCTCATCCTCGAAATTAGTCTGGTGCCAGGGCTGCGTCTGGGGCAGCCCAGCGGTGGCTATGGGCTGGGCAATTATCTGCAAATTTTGCAGCCGGTTTATTTACGGGTGATTGGGCGATCGCTGGCCTTTGCGGTGGGGTCTACGGTGCTGTGTCTGGGGCTGGGGTTTCCAGTGGCCTACTGGTTGGCGCTCATGTCACCCCGACGCTGGCGCAACCTGCTGCTGGTGGCCTTCATCCTGCCCCTGTGGACCTCATCGCTGCTGCGGGCCTACGCCTGGACGACAATTTTGCGCCCCAGCGGAGTGCTCAATACCCTCCTCACAGCAGTAGGGCTGCCGTCCCAAAACTGGCTGAATACGCCTATGGCGGTGTTTATTGGGCTCACCTACAGCTTTTTGCCCTACATGGTGCTAATTCTCTATGCCTCGCTCGAAAAGCTTGACACCCGCCTGCTAGAGGCTGCCGCCGACCTGGGGGCCACCCCCCGCCAGAGCTTTTGGAAAATTACGGTTCCCCAAATCCTGCCCGGTATTGCTGCCGGGTGTCTACTGGTGTTCATTAGCGCCCTGGGCGACTTTGTGGTGCCTACCCTACTGGGGGGCGCGTCCTCAATGAATATTTCGCGGCTGATCTACAACCAGTTTCTTGGCCCCACCCGCGCCTGGGGGTTTGGCTCTGCCCTGAGTATGGTGCTGATTTTGGCCGTGAGTTTGGCGATCGCCCTGCTGCTTCGCTACGGCGACAGAAGCACAATTAAAGAAGCCTGATCACCATCGGCGACGGTGCCTTGCCAATGCACCGCCTAATTTATCTTTAGGTATTCCCTTTCTGTCTTCGCCATGCCCCGCTTCACCTGGCCCAGCCTGTTTACCGCTTTCATGTATGCCTTTATGTACTTCCCCATCATTGTGCTGGGGGTGTATAGCTTCAACGACTCGCGCTACAACGCCAGTTGGGAAGGGTTTAGCCTGCGTTGGTACCGGGCGCTATTTAGCGATCGCCGGTTGCTCTCGGCCCTGCAAGACAGCCTCACCATTGCCACTGTAGCGGTGGCGATCGCGGCGGTACTGGGCACCCTCATGGCCATTGGCCTAGCCCGCTACCGGTTTCGGGGTAAGAGCCTATATCGGGGGGTGTCGTACCTGCCGCTGATTGTGCCTGACATTGCGATCGCGGTGGCTACCCTGGTGTTTTTGGCCTCCCTGGCCGTGCCCCTCAGCCTCAGCACCATTATTGCGGCGCACATTGTCTTTTGTTTGGCCTACATCGCGGTAGTCGTGTCTAGCCGCCTACAGCGCCTCGATCCCAACTTAGAAGAAGCCGCCCTCGACCTAGGGGCGACCCCAGCCCAAGCCATGATTAAAGTGCTGATTCCCCAGTTGGCACCAGGCATTGTGGCAGGCTGTCTGCTAGCCTTTGTGCTCAGCATGGATGACCTGCTGATCTCTAGCTTTACCGCCGGAGGAGGCGCTAACCCCTTACCGATCGAAATTTTTAGCCGAGTGCGAACGGGCGTTAGGCCCGACATCAACGCCCTGAGCGTGGTGCTAATTTTAGGATCGGCCCTGCTAGCGGGCCTAGCCGAATACGTGCGTTATCGGGGCGATCGCACTCAGCAAGCACCCTAGGAAATTTTTGAGAAAGAAAATGCCAGCTTTAATCCAGCGACTGTAGCCGCCGTAGAGTGGGCACTTTGCACCATTAGAAAAATTGTGATTTAAACCACGCCTGCTACCGGCTTAAATCACCGTAGCGCCAGCCTAGGATCATGCTCAGCTCAAGGCAATATCACTGAGCAGGCGGGAACAACAGGGGATATTGGGGTATAGCCCCAACCTGTTCTGGTCACTGCCATGTCTCACGCCACCAGTCAATCTCTCAAAGTTCTCGTCGATCAAATTTTTGCCGATCGCCGCATCAACCGCCAGGTGCAGCAAGAGCTGATGGCGATCTTACTCAGCCAGCCCCACCTGAGTAACCAAGACCACGTCACCGCTCAACGCGTGTTCGACGCTATTCGTCAAGGTCGGCTCCGGGTGGTCGATTGACCGCTTGACCAACTTTCTAACAACTAGAAGACTTCACTAAACACCACTTGATAACCTTAAGCAGCTTTCTCCCCAAAGGCGGTTAAGCGGGGCCTAAGCAAAAACAGCGCCCCAAGGTTGGGAGTTAGAACAACATGAATTGTCCTAACTCCCAAGGAGTTCTATCGTTATGGCTGCCATCCAAAAAGGCTCTATCGGCCTTCTTGCCTAGGCTTGCCAGACCACTGGTAAGGTCTAGCCCTCTTTGCCTTCCTCTGGCTTGACGGTAGGTACGAAGTCGGGCTTTTCTTTGTTTTCCCAACCGGCAGGGCGCTTGGAGTTGTACCAGGCAACCGAGCCGATGGTAACGGCTGCAATGAACCCCACGACATAGACCAGCACAAAGTCAAAAGGTAAACCTTCGCCAGCGACCGCAAACAAGAGTGCCATAGCCAATTAGACTCCAAAATCAGTTGTTTTTAACATCCTACGACGACGCGTCAGCCCTGGGGATCATCCCCAGGGCTGACCTGATGCGATCGCCCAATACCGCCAACTCAGCCCTGCCGCCCAAGCCTCTATCTGAAGGTCTAATCGCCTGAAGACAACGGCGGCGGTGCTTCTAAGGGCGGTGGGGGAGCCACGATGGGCGGCGGTGCCGGGGCAGGCGGCGCTGGGGCCGGTGGGGCCGGGGCGGGTGGAGCTGGAGCCACAGGGGCCGGAGCGACAGGGGCCGGAGCCGCAGGGGCGGCAGGTCGAGGAGCTGGGGCTGCCGCTGGAGGTTCGTTGGTACTGGTCGGCGCTTCAGGGGCCGCCGATTCTGTTGCACCACCGCTACTAGACCCCCTACCTCGGCCGCTACCACCACTAGATTCTGTAGCTCTGCCACCATCGGCAGCGTCAGAGTCTGATGCGGCTGTGGTGGTCTGGCGGCTGCCACCACCGGAGCTAGAGGACGCCTCCGAGGAGCGAGAAGGGCCAGAATCGGCTACGACCCGCCCCGGCTTCACTGGGCTGAGGGTAATAGTGCCCTCGCGCCCGCCCAAACGGGGCAAAGTCGGAAATGGCTCTGACGGAATGTCGTCGGTGAGCTGCGCCATAAAGCTGCGCCAAACCGATGCCGCCATGCTGCTAGCTCCCCGGGTGGGGGTATTGTCATCGTTGCCCATCCACACCCCGGTGGCCAGCTGAGGAATATAGCCCACAAACCAGAGGTCCCGGTATTCTTCTGACGTGCCTGTCTTACCGGCCACAGGACGCCCTATGTAGGCATTGCTGCCGGTACCGCCCTCAACCACTCCACGCAGCATCCAGGTCATAATCGCGGCGCTATCGGCATCGATCGCCTGGACCGACTCGTTAGGCCGCTCATAGATAACCTCGCCATTACGGTCTATTACCCGGCGAATGCCGTGGGCCTCGCGGTGAATACCCTTATTGGCCAAGGTACCGTAGGCACTCGTCAACTCTAGAAGATTGACCTCAGAGGTACCCAGCGCCAGGGAATAGGCGGGCAATAGGGAAGATTTAATTCCCATGCGCTCGGCTAGCTGCACGACAGGGTCAAAGCCGGTATCAACCAGCAGCTTCACCGCCACAATGTTGACTGAGTTACGCAGCGCTTTGAGCAAATCCATACTGCCGCTGTACGTTTCGCCGTAGTTTTTGGGCTCATAGCCATCAACGACGTAGCGGGCATCCACGTAGTCTTTGTAGGGTGACATACCCCCGGCAATAGCGGCAGCGTAAACAAAGGTCTTAAACGTTGATCCGGGTTGCCGCTGGGCCTGGGTAACGCGGTTGAATTGGTTTTCGCTGGTAAAGTCGGTACCGCCCACCATCGCTTTAATTTCGCCGTTGCGAGGGTCTACAGCGACTAGCGCCACCTGTCCTATTCGCTGCCAGCCGCTGTAGCGCTCGGCTGCATCTCTAACGGTTTCTTCAGCCCGGCGTTGCCAAACCACATTGAGCGTAGTTTCGACCGTTAGCCCGCCTGCCTCTAGCTGTTCAGGGGGTAGCAGAGTCTCTAGCTGCTTCTGAATATGAATCGTGAAGTAGGGAAACTCACTGTACAAAAACTTCGGCTGGTTAGTGGCGATCGCAACATCGGCATTGATTGCCTCTTCAGCCTCTACTCCGGTAATCGACTGACTGGCCAGCATGCGGCGAATTACCCGGTTTCGCTGACTGCGCGCCGCCTCGACATTTACCGATGGCGAGTACAGGCTAGGAGCAGGAGCCATCCCGGCGATCATCGCCGATTCGGCTACAGTCAGCTGATCGATGGTTTTGCCAAAGTAGATCCAGGCCGCATCGGCCACTCCGTAGGCCCCTGACCCCAGGTAGACCAGGTTGAGGTAACGCTCAATAATCTGCTCTTTGGTTAAGCTTTCTTCTAGCTTGAGGGCCATCATGGCCTCTTTGACCTTGCGCTGAATACTGCGCTCTTGGTCGAGAAACACAATGCGGGCAAGCTGCTGGGTAATAGTACTCGCCCCTTCGACCACGTCGCGGCTCTGCACGTTGGCCCACACCGCCCGAGCAATGCCCCGATAGTCAATGCCGTTGTGCTCGTAGAACCGCCGGTCTTCTGAAGCAATAAAAGCCTCGACTAAGTGCTCTGGGATAGCGTCGTAGGTGATAGTCTCACGGGTAGCTGGGCCTAGCTTTTGCAAAATTACACCGTCGGCTGACACCATGGTGACGGTGCCATCTCGCTGGTAGATCAAAGCCGTGGTAGGGTCGGGCAGGCTATCGTTGGTGACTTGCAAAACCCGATAGACGCGGGTGCCCCCACCGGCAATACCCGCCCCGGCTAGCACAATCACCCAAAATAAGGGGCGCAAAAACAGCGGCCTGTAGCGACGCGGCGTTGAGCTTTCCTCATCCTGGGTAGACAGGGGCGCTGGCTCTGAGGAGTCAGTTTTTGAGCGGCGCGGCCCTAGTTTACGGGGAGTAGTTGCCCTAGACGCATTTACTGGAGTAGCCCCAGCCGATCGACGCCCTGAGGAACGGGACGACTTCCCCTGCGGGAACGACAGCCAGCTTAACCAAGATCGAGCCATAGCACCGTTGCCCTCTATATCCTCTGTGAACTGTATGGGGTTTCGACCATTTCTTCAAGGGTACAGTCGGGGGATCAGGCTGTGCTAAAGGGCGCTATGCCCCAGAGCAAGGCCGGTTACCAACATTCCTAACACCAAAAAGGGCTGAGCACTCGCCTGGTATTTAACATCGTTCTCCAGGGGGTTGCGGAGAAAGTACATATCTTGGAAGGTGATCTGGGGAATGATCAGCAGTACCAGCAGCACGGCGTAGAGATTTTGGTGAATCGTCATCAGGTAAGCCGCGACGCCCCCTTGAAAAATATCGATCGCCAGCACGCAGATCCAGGCGGCCGTGGTGACGCCAAACATCACCGGCAGCGACTTGAGGCCCATTTGGCGATCGCCCTCGACGCTTTTAAAGTCGTTGACTACCGCAATGCCTAGCCCTGCCAAGCTGTAGAACAGGGTGAGCACCACAATCTGCCAGGTGAGGGTGCCAAACAGGGCATGGCCCGCCCACCAGGGTAGGGCGATGTAGCTGGCCCCCAAGGCGTAGTTACCCAGCCAGCCATTTTGCTTGAGCTTGAGCGGTGGAGCCGAGTAGATGTAGGACACCAGCGACCCGCCCAGCGCCAGGGCCGTGATCGTGGGAAAGCTATGACCTGCCCAGCGATCGAGGCTATAGGCGACGGCAATGCCCCCCACCAGCAGCACCAAAATTTGCGTCACTACCTGGGGAATTGAAATTACCCCGGAGGGAATGGGCCGGTAGGGCTCGTTAATGGCGTCGATGTCACGATCGTAGAAGTCGTTGAGGGTTTGGGTGTAGCCGGTCAGCAGCGGCCCCGAGAGCAACATGCAAGCAGCAGAAATTAGCACGTACTCTAGATTCCAACGGTAGTTACCCGAGGAGGCGGCCCCGCAGACCACACCCCAAATTAGAGGAATCCAGGTGATCGGCTTCATCAACTGGAGACGAATCTTCCAGATCGAGGTTTCGCCAGCCTTGGCTCCTTTCATGCCCAGCAACTGCCGGGCGGCATCGCCCTGACGGGCAGCCACGACCTCGGGGGCTGGGGCTGGGGCGACCTCGGATTGGTCTAGGCCTTGGTCTAGATCGTCGTTAACCGGGGTAGAGGACGGGGGTTCAACCATGGTGACGTGAAACTGCTACAGGTCAAAAAACTATGGGATCAGCGCCATACCTTCCCACGGTGCCACATTTTCTGGTTTAGGATCAAACCTCTGACAGGGGCAAAGCCGCTTTTTTGGCAAATTAATGACATAAACCCCTGGATAAACACCCCGAGAGTACGGTGCGATCGCCCTAACTAAACGAAATCACCAGGTGCTGATCTTGAAACTTGGCTCCGGCCACAGCTTTGCCCTGAAGAGCTTGAGGTAGCAGCAAGTTACGCCGCTGATCGCCCGCCTCAATGGTGACTTCGGGGCCATACTGGGTGAGTTTGACCTGGGTTTTGTCAAAACTGGGCAAGAACAAGCGCACCGACTTAGCCGCTACATCCACACTGACGGGACGGGGAGCCGCCGCCGCCCACTGAGCCGGGTCAGGCAGGGCTTCGATCGCCGCATCCCACCCCTGGTCAGTTACTGACGGCAGGGGCACCTGGGGCAGCGGCGCAAAACTATGTACCTGTTCGGTGTCGAGTACGCCGTGGTTGACTAACACTCCGCCCACGGTCAGACCAATCTGCTGGGCGCTACCCCACAGGTAGCGGGCGGTGGCGACCGCTCCAGCGGTGGGGGTGGTGACCAAGAAAGCCGCAACTCGGTTGGGGTTGGTCACCGCCTGACGACCCTCTTCAAGCTGCGATCGCACCTGCCCGGTGGGCTGATCTAGCACATCTCCCGACCAATCGACGGCCAGCACGGCTGAGGCCATGGGCTGCAAAAACGGCGACAGTCCCCGCCCTACGTCAGACTGCTGAAACACGCCGCGAAACCGCCGCAGATACCAGTCGAGAATTTCGGGCATGCCCAGCATGCGCAGGGTCGCTAGGGCATCGGTACCGTCGTAGATAATCACGTCGTAGCGATCGCTGCCGTCAAACTGGCGCAGGGCATTCAGGGTGAGGGCACTATCCATACCTGGCATGACCCCTAGCTCTTGGCCGTAGACCGCCTTGAGAAAGGGCGTGCGCAGATACTGAGCTTCTAAGGTTTTCACCTCGTCCCAGCTTTGCTCTAGCAGCTTGGCCGACTGAAGCTGCATAACCCACAGGTTATTGTCTAGCTCAGTGGGTTCAGGCCCCAAGGGTTGCCCTAGCAACAGCCCCGGTGCTGGAGTTACATCTTGGATCAGCAGCAGCACCCGCTGGCCTGCCCGCGCCCGCTGCTTAGCCGCCGTTATGGCAACAGTCGTGCTGCCGCAGCCGCCTTTACCCAGGTAGGTCAGAATTAATGCCATAGAAAAATTGAGCCTCGCGTTCGGTCAGGTGCTCACGGTGAGGATGGATTTAGAGACAACTCTTCCACCTCTTCTCACCATAAAACTCTTTAATTCTTACGACTAAGCGCCCGCTGAGCATCCCCCCTTAGCCAGGAGATGGGATTTTGAGGCTTAGAGATAGCCTAATTTGGGAGTTTGCCTGGACACTTTGGCTCAGAAATAAGCTACTGGAAATAGCTGCCATAGGCCTGCCGAGCGTTCACCATGCCAATCCCTAAACTAGAGATTACTTATTGATGAAATCGCATAGACGACGCAGGGCAGGTTCTAGCACGGTAGAAGTGGCCTCAGCCATGACGCTCGCTACTGAATAGCAGACAGCTCATCCTCAAAAAACCAGGTGGAATAGCGATCCTCAAAATCGACCACAACTCCTACACCGCTGCCGTCTACCATTTTAAACTGGCTGATCACACCACGCTTACCGAGGTAAGCTGCTACATCCTTCGAAACCCGATCGCGTAACCGGGTGACCTTTACTTTCTGGCCAATCTCTAAACCCATGTTTACTGAGGGCTCCAACTGCATGTCCAACATAAAACCAAGACACAGTGTATCAGCGTCTTGGCCTCTGTTGATCGTCATAATCCTCTATTGTGAAACCTGGAGATGGTGAAACCTGGGGATGGGTTAAAGGAACAGCGAGACATGCTAGCAAAACGGATTGTGCCCTGCCTAGATGTGAAAGCGGGGCGGGTTGTGAAAGGGGTTAATTTCGTTGACCTGCGCGATGCCGGTGACCCAGTGGAGCTGGCCCAGGCCTACAACCAGGCGGGGGCCGACGAACTGGTGTTTCTCGATATCACAGCCACCCACGAAGATCGTGACATTATCTACGACGTGGTCTACCGCACTGCGGAGCAGGTGTTTATTCCGCTAACGGTGGGTGGAGGGGTGCAATCCTTAGACACGATTAAAAAATTGTTACGTGCGGGGGCCGACAAGGTCAGTATTAACTCGGCAGCGGTCAAACAACCCACGCTGATCAAAGCGGCCAGCGATCGCTTTGGGGCGCAGTGCATTGTGGTGGCAATAGACGCCCGCCGCCGCCCCGACCCCCACCATCCCGGCTGGGATGTCTATGTCCGGGGAGGGCGCGAGAATACGGGCCTGGATGCCCTAGAGTGGGCCGAAACGGTGGTCAACCATGGGGCTGGCGAACTGCTAGTCACCAGTATGGATGCCGACGGCACCCAGGCGGGCTACGACCTTGAACTGACCCGCGCGATCGCCGATCGGGTGCCGGTGCCGGTCATTGCTTCGGGCGGGGCGGGCAACTGCGATCACATTCACCAGGCCCTGACCGAGGGTAAAGCAGAGGCAGCCCTGCTGGCCTCGCTGCTGCACTACGGCCAGCTCACGGTGCAACAGGTGAAGGAGCATTTGCGCGATCGCGCGGTGCCTGTCCGCCTTGCATAGCTCAGGGCAATTAGCAATCTAAACAGGGAGCAAATCCGAAAACATTCTGTGGAATCGTGTCAGCTTTATGAATGCCTGTTACGATGTGTAACATATGGAGTCAGTAGATTAATTCTGACGGTTCACATCGTTACAAACCCGTTTTCATGCTGTTGCTTATCCTGACGATTGTTATAGCTCTGGTGGCCTGGGCGCTCCGGCTGATGGAGCAGGCCGTCAAAGGTCAGGAGTTTTCCCTGATGCTAGCGGGCTTTTTGGTGGCTTCTTCTGCCGCAGCCCTGATGGGCGTTTACTTTCTCATGGGCAACTACATGCTCTATATGGATCAAGCTGCCCAGCAGATGTCGACCCTAGAAGCGATGGACATGCCCTATTCCACCTATGCCAGCGCTACTGTGCCTAACTCAGCCAATTGGTCAGACACTTGGCTCATCCAGGCTGAGTAATCTCTACGGCCTGCATGAAAACGCCTAACTTAGAGAGCTTAAAGAGTCTTTAGAAACACTTGTCTAGCCGCCGGGAGCGATCGCTCCCGGCGGTGTTTTAATGCGGCAACCGCTTAGGCGACTTCTGGAAAACTTTCTCCCTCGTGGTGGGCAATGCCCACTACGGTGGCTACAGTTGCCGAGTAAAGCGGGGATCTTCTTTTCTGGCAATCTTCTTAGTTCAGTACCCGCCAGGTGGCAGGGCCAACGATGCCGTCTACAGTAAGGTTGTTGGCGGTTTGGACTTGGCGCACGGCAGCTTCGGTTTGGCTACCAAAAATACCGTCAATGGTGCCGTTGTAAAACCCCTTGGTGCGCAGGCGCTGCTGCAACTGGCGCACGGCATCGCCCTCCATACCCGGACGGAGTATGGGCAGTGCCGCCGTAGAACCCGCGCTAGCGGGGGGATTGCTGGCCGCCGGAGGAGGAGTGCTGGCCGGAGGGGTAGTACTAGCGGGAGGAGTAGTGCTGGCAGGAGGAGTACTGGCAGGGGGAGTGCTAGCTGCCGGAGGAGTGCTAGCCGCCGGACTGCTGCCACTGGTCGGGGGGGTAGCCGTGGGTGGGTTTGCCTCCCCCGGGGGCGTGGGAAAGAGGCGGCTCCAGGTGGCGGGGCCAACAATGCCATCGGCGGTAATGCCAGCCGCGCCCTGAAAACGACGGGCAGCGGTGGCGGTGTCTTCGGTGTAGACTCCGGTGACCGGGCCAGGATAGTGCCCCAGCAAGATCAGCATCGATTGCAGCTCACGCACTGACTCACCCTGGCTACCCAGCTGTAGGGTAGGCCTGACAATGCGCCCACCGCTAACTGTGGGAGAAGCGATTTGGCCGGCGGCGGGAGCCGCTTCAGGGGCATTGTTTTGGGCGAGGGCCGGAAGAGCCAACCCGCTACCGCCTAAGGCGATCGCTACGGTTACTCCCCAAAGGCTGGAACCCAGCCAACCGGGAACGGTGCGGTTGATCGAGGGGGAGAGGCAAACCATAAACTTTGCTCCAGGCAGAGGTAACGCTCATCGGCAGGGGTTAGACAGCAAGCATTATAGAATTGCTGCCCACAAATGAGCACAGACCTCTATAAAGATAGTGTGACTCATCAACCGTGTGGCCCATTAACACTAGTGCCAGAATGACACCCATTTTGCTCGACCAGTCTGCGGCCCTCTGCGATCGCCTAGCGGCCACCCTAGAGGCCATTGTGATCAGCGATCGCTGGGTTGCACACCACCGGGGGTGCGATCGGCCCTCACGTTGGCAGCAGGGATTGATGCAGACAGCACAGGCCTGCGCTACTGGCGAGCCGCTCACTGCCCAGGTATGGCAGCCTCACTTCCATCGCCTAGGGGAACCAGCGGCGGTGTTGATTAACGCCCTCCCCTACCTGTGGCTCAAGGCCGATGCCCACAGCCACCACCGAGCTACCGTAGAGGGCTGGCTCACCGACCTCCAGTTGCCCCCCGCAGAAGCCAAGGCTTGCAAAGACCTGTTTTTGCTCCTATGTGGGGAGATGCGGCACGCCACCCCTGGCCGTCACCGGTCGCCTGTGGCCCCCGCCTTTAACTGGCGGTTTTCTGGAGAGCCTGAGCCCGAGCTAGGACAGGCCCTCGCTCTTGTGGCCCAAAGCCAGGGGCAGATGGCGGTAGCCCTAAAGGTTGCCGCCCAGCGGGGCTGGGGCTCAGCCACCATTGCCCTCGTGGGTCTGCTGGTGGGGTTGACGGGCGGACGGGCCAGTCTGGGAGCTAAGCTGCGCCAGCGCTGGCTGATCGACTATTCTGATCCTAACGCCGGTACCCCTGACGCCGATCCTTGGCATCTGTTAGACGCTCATCACCTAGAGGCGATCGCCACAGAGCTTCACCACCGCTGGGCAGGGTTAGGGGCTTACTCAACCCTGCCAGAGCCTGCCTTTCCTTTGGGGATAAGGGTTTGAACCTAGGGTCAGGGCGTTGAGCAGAACCGCCACCTATAATAGGCTTCAGAGAGGTCCCAGTTGGGCTGGTCGCCCTGGTGTGTTCGGGGAATAGGGCACTCTCCCACCCTTCTCTCCGAGGTTCCCCGCCTCTGCCCCACCTCTCTAGCCGTCTTAATCTATGAAGGCAATCCAGGAACTTGTGGCTGTGGTTGAGCGCTGGTGGGTCTTAGAACAGCGAGCTTTGAAGCCGCTTGCCCCCCGTCCGACCCTCAGCCCGCCAGCGTCATCTTCCCCCAGTGCGGAGCCATCCCAGCAGGATGCCGTTGTCGTTACCTCCTCTAGTTTGCGACGGACCGGTTCGGGGCGACCGCTGCCCTGTTATCCCCGACGACGGCGCAAAAACATTCGCCACCCTCGGCTGGCCTTTGCCCTGACTGCCCTCAGTCTGACCGCCATCCTGGGCCAAAGATTCTACAATCAGCCGGGTTTACAGGTCGGTAGCATTGCCCCCAACACCATCTTTGCCCCCGGTGATGCTCGGGTAGAAGACAGAGAAACCACCGAGGAGCGCCGTCGGGATGCTCGTAATGGAGCACTAAGGGTGCTACGGGTAGACACCACCACCGATGAGGCGGTACTGCGATCGCTGAATAACCTCATGGCTCAGGTAGGTGACATCCGCCGCCAAGCTGGCAATGTTCCCTTCGTGTCTACGGGTGTTTTATCGACCGAGGTGCAGACCTACCTACGGCAGTCCGACGATGCCACCTGGCTAAAGGTACGCAGCCTCATCGATCCACTGGCCGACGACAACTCAACCCCCGCCATTCGAGGAGAACGCATTGAGCTTGACACCCTACTGCGCAACCAAACCCTCACCCCTGACCAACAGGTAGCTCTGGGCGAACTGTGGGCCTATGGCCAACGCACCAGCAGCCAAGAGTTTGCCCAACTGCTAAATTCGGTAGAGGAAGCCCGCCAAGGCTACCAACAGGCGATGGCTAATTTCACTCTGCTGGCAAGCCAAATTGACGGCGTCTCTGAGACGCCACAACTGTTCGACGTGTCGCTACAAGACTGGACCAACGCTCAAACTAAGATTCGCAGCGCGGCAGAACGCATGCTGGCCCAGGGAATTTCCTCAGGGCTTCCCCCAGAGGTGCTCAACCGCGCGACCCATCTTCAGCTCAAAGACACCCTGCCTCGCGCCATTGAGCCCCTCGCCCGTGAGCTGCTGCTCTCTAGCCTTCAGCCCAACCTCGTAGAAGACAGCGATCGCAGCCGTCTCCAGGCCGATATGGCCGCCGAAGCCGTCAAACCCGTGTATGTGGATGTTCAGCAGGGGGAGTTGATTGTGGCGGCGGGCGAGACGATTACCCAGAGCAAGTTTGTGCTGCTCGACAGCTTTAACCTCAGCCAGCGGCGCTTTAACTACTGGGGGCTGGCCATGTTTGGAGGGCTGGTGGCGGGCAGCCTAGGGGTGTTTCTGCTCATTGAACGCTGGGTACCCCAGCGCCTGAGGCAGCAAGATTACTTTCTGCTGACCGCCATGGTGTTTAGCACCGGCATTATGAAAATGGTGGGGGTAGCGGCCTATGGGTTACCCGCCATTGGCCTGCTGGCGGGCAGCTTCTATGGGCCAGTGCTGGGGGGCACCCTGGTGCTGCTGGTGGCGGTGCTGCTGCCGGTAGGGTCGGCGGTGGGCAGCATTTCGTTTATGGCCGGGGTCTCGGGGGCCTTTGTGTGCAGCCTGATGGCCAGCCGCATGCGATCGCGCGAAGAGCTGGCCCTGCTGGGGGGCGGGGTCGGCCTCACCCAGGGGGTGGTCTACCTATTGCTCACCCTGATTGTCAGCCCAGTTTCGCTGATTTCTGCCTGGTCAGGGATGCTCACCGGGGCCGCCCTCCAGGGGGTCTATGGCGTGATTTCTAGTGTTGCTGCCCTAGGCCTCAGTCCCTACCTAGAGCATCTGTTTGATCTGGTCACCCCGATTCGCCTGGCCGAACTGTCAAACCCCAACCGACCCATGCTCAAGCGGTTGGCCTCGGAGGCACCGGGCACCTTTCAGCACACCGTATTTGTGTCGAGCCTGGCCGAAGCCGCCGCCCGCGCCCTGGGCTGCAATGTAGAGCTGGTGCGGGCGGGCACCCTCTACCACGACATCGGCAAAATGCACGATCCTCAAGGGTTCATTGAAAATCAGATGGGTGGCCCCAATAAGCACGACACCCTCAACGACCCCTGGCTCAGTGCCACCATCATCAAAAAGCATGTCACTGAGGGCATTGTGATGGCCCGCAAATGTCGGTTGCCCAAAGCAGTGCGATCGTTTATCCCTGAGCACCAGGGCACCATGCTGATCAGTTTCTTCTACCACCAGGCCCAGGAGATGGCCAAGGAAGACCCCACCGTCATCGTTAAAGAATCCGATTTCCGCTACGACGGCCCCATTCCCCAATCGCCAGAGACCGGCATTGTCATGCTGGCCGACTCCTGCGAAGCGGCGCTGCGATCGCTCACCGATGCCACCCCCGACGAAGCCCTGGCCATGGTAAACCGTATTCTACGCGCCCGTTGGAAAGACAACCAATTGGTAGAATCAGGCCTCAGCCGCGACCACATGACTCTGATTGCCGAAATCTTTGTGCAGGTATGGCAGCAGTACAACCACAAGCGGATCGCCTACCCGAAGGCGGCACTAGCGCCGAAGGCGGGGTAGGGAAGGGGAGAGTGGGAGGGTGGGAGAGTGGATGGGTGGATGGGTGGATGGGCAGGCTCCGTATCTGTCCTGATGTTGCATAGGGAACTTTGGCTTTGGGAGGATGAGTGGGGGAAGAGATGAGTGGGTAGGTGAAGCGATGGAACGGCGAAAAGGCCAAGCCGAGCAGCAGTGAAGATGCCATCAACTCCCATTCCAATCCCTATTACCCGCCTACCCGCCCACCCGCCTACCCGCCTACCCGCCCACCCATCCACCCATCTACCCATCCACCCCCTGCCAATGCTCGGCTATTTGCTCAAGCGCCTGCTAATCGCCATTCCAACACTACTGGCGATCAGCGCCGTGATTTTTTTTATTCTGGCTCTGGCACCGACCAATCCCCTGGGCGATCTGGCCACCAATCCAGCGATTACGCCGGAGGTGCGGGAGAATATTCGGCGATCGCTCGGTCTCGACCAGCCGATCCCAATTCGCTACTTGAAGTGGACGATCGCATTATTTAGCGGCAACCTGGGCTACTCATTTACCAGTCGGCTGCCGGTGGCCGATTTGATTGCCCAGCGGCTGCCAGTAACCCTGTGGGTAATTGGCGTAGCCTACCTGCTGAGTGTGGCTCTGGCCCTGCCCCTGGGGATAGTGGCGGCCCTGCGCCACAACACCTGGGTTGACCGGGCCATTACCACCGTGGCGTTTATGGGGTTTTCGACGCCGCCGTTTTTTTCGGGGCTGGTGCTGATTATTGTGCTGAGTGTGCGGCTGGGTTGGTTGCCTTTTATCTACGACAACACCCTGGTGGTACAAGATGTGGCCAGCTTTGTCCAGTGGCTGCGGCAGTCGATTATGCCCATTGCCACTCTGGTGCTGTTTCAGACGGCGGTGCTGCTGCGGTTTGTGCGGGCCGCCATGCTCGAAGAAATCCCGCAGAACTATGTGAAAACGGCGCGGGCGAAGGGGCTGGGCCGATGGCGGATTGTCACGCGGCACATGCTGCGCAACGCCCTTATCCCGGTGGTGACCCTGGTAGCGCTAGATATACCCACGATTTTTACCGGGGCGATCGTCACCGAGCAGGTGTTTCGAGTGCCGGGCATTGGGGCGCTGCTGATCGAGGCGATCTACCGGGGCGATACGCCCGTGGTGATGGCGATCGCCTTTATTTATGCCCTTCTAGTGGTGGGCTTTAACCTGGTGGCCGATTTGCTCTACGGGGTGATTGACCCCAGGGTGCGCTATGGCCATTAACTCAGACCTGGTGCCAGAGCCAGTCATAGCGTCAAAGACAGTCGAGCATACCGGCAGCAAGAGCCGGATTTGGGGGCGGCTGTGGGGCGATCGCACCGCCCAACTGGCCCTGGTGGTGCTGGGGGTTTTAATCGCTGCGATCGCCCTCGGCCCCCTGCTCTACCCAGCATCGCCTAGCACCATCGACTTTAGCCGTGCCTTTTTACCACCGGGGGCTGGACAACCCCTCGGGACCAACGATCTCGGCCAAGACCAGTTGGCCCGGCTGTTGATTGGGGGCCGCATTTCTCTGGCAGTGGGGCTGGCGGCGACCCTAGTGGGCATTGGCCTGGGGGTGGGTATTGGCGCGGTAGCCGGGTTCTACGGCGGCTGGGTCGATGGGGTGCTGATGCGTTTAACTGACTTATTTCTGGCGCTGCCCCAGCTACCCCTGGTGCTGCTGGTGGTCTACCTGTTTGGCGACCCGGTGCGCCGTGCCCTGGGGCCAGAACGGGGCATTTTTCTGCTGGTGGTGGCGGTAATTGGCCTGCTCAACTGGATGTCGGTGGCGCGGCTGGTGCGGGCGGGGTTCTTGAGTCTCAAACAGCGCACCTTCGTGCAGGCAGCGGTGGCCCTGGGGGCCAGACCCTGGGGCATTGTCAACCGTCATCTGCTGCCCAACATGCTTGGCCCGGTGATTGTGGCGGCCACCATTGGCGTGGGCAACGCTCTGCTGGCCGAGTCTACCCTGAGTTTCTTGGGCGTGGGCTTTCCGCCCGATGTGCCCACCTGGGGGCGTATGCTCTACGACGCCCAAAACTATATCGAGAATGCCCCCTACCTGGTGCTGGCGCCCGGTCTGGCCATCTTTCTGACGGTGCTATGTATCAATACCCTGGGCGATCGCCTGCGGGATAGTTTGGACCCGACGAGTCGGTGAGTGAGTGGATGGGTGGATGGGTGGATGGGTGGATGGGTGGATAGGTGGATAGGTGGATGGGGCGCACAGCGGTTGGGGCGCACAGCAGTGCGCCCGTACGGTGAGGGGCTAGCGGCGGTAAACTGGTTCTGTTAGCCAGTTCCTATTGGCTCAGCTTGGCTGAGCGATCGCCCCTATGGCTCCTCCCCACCATCAGCTGCTCACCCAGGTTGCCCGGATGTTTCCGGATGCGCTGTTTTATGCGCCGACCCAGGTGCCCCTGGTGTCGCTTACCATTGACGATGTGCCGACACCGGGGGAGCGAGACGATGCCTCGACTCGACTGATTCTCAAAGCGCTCGATACCTACAACCGCACCGCAGAGCATCCGGTACGCGCCACCTTCTTTGTGATCACCGACCACTTCAACCCCGGCAGCACCATTCTGCAAGAGATTCTCGCCAGTGGTCACGAGATTGCCAACCACGGCACCACCGACACCACCCCGGCGATTTTGCAACCGGCCCAGTTTGCCCGCCACTTTCAAGAGGCCCACGATCGCATCACCGACCTCACCCAGCAGCCAATTCGCTGGTATCGTCCAGGGCGGGGCCTCTACAACCGAGCCATGGTCGACCACATTCGCCTCACCCCCGGCTACGAGTCGCTGGTGGCCCTAGCCTCAATGATTCCCTTCGACACCATGCAGCGGCTGAGCACCCCCAACCTCAACACCTGGTACCTGGCTCAGTTTATTTTTCCGGGAGCGATTTTTGTCATGCACGGCGGCTCAATGGCGCGCTGTGTGCAGACGGCCCAGGCCTTGCCCGGCCTGCTCAGGCTGATTGACCGCCAGGGCTACCGGGTGGTGACGCTCTCAGAGCTGTACGACAGTCTGGCCCAAGACGCTACAGATACCCCAGGCCCTAAAGCAGAAACTCCTGCAGCGCCATTGCCACCCCATCGGCCTCTACCCCCGGAGCCACCCAGTCGGCCCCCTGCTTGACCGGCTCTGGGGCATCGCCCATGGCTACACCGATGCCCGCGTAGCGCAGCATTTCGAGGTCGTTGTAGTTGTCGCCGATGGTCATCACCTGGTCGGGCTTGAGGCCCAGCAGGTCTTCGGCCAAAAACCGCACCGCTTCGCCTTTGTTGGCCTTGGGGTGGGTGGCTTCAACAAAGTATTCGACCGATCGCGTCAAATAGAGATCGTCGGTGGGGTAGCGCTGGCCGAGATGGCTCAAAATGTCAGTGAGCAGGTCGATGTTGGTGCTCAGGGTCAGCAGCTTGGTGGTCTCGATCGCGACATTGTTAGCCAGCAGAATCGCTAGATCTCCGGCGGCGATCGGCCGAATGCCCGATCGCTCGGCGTAGGCCTCGGTGTCATCAATGATCGCCCGTACATGGAGCTGGTCATCAATGTAGAGGTGAATCGACAGGTCGTTGTTGGCCTCCATCGGGGCCAGGTAGGCGAGAATTTCGAGCGCTAGCTGCCGGGGTAGGGGGGTGTGGCGGTGCAGTTTTTGGGTGTTGGGATCTTTGATGAAGGCCCCCTGATAGGCCATCAGCGGCAGGGTCGAGCCGACGATTTGGTAAAACCGCAGGGCCGATTGGTACATGCGCCCCGTGGCGATCGCCACGGCAACCCCCCGCTGCTGCACCGCCCGAATTGCTTCCAGCACGGGTGCATTAATTTGGTTAGACACGCCGGCTAGGGTGCCGTCGATATCGAGCACAAGCAGTCGAATGTCGGCAGTCATATCATGAGTCTGTAGAGGGGTTCGCGGGCCTTGGCGGGCAGGCTTAAGATTTTAGCAGCTGGTCTAAAATCGACCGGGCGGGCTGCGCTCGCTCTAGGGCACCCTGGTAGTCACCGTAGAGTTTGAGCAGCTTAGACAGGCCGCTAATGCCGCCGCGGAGTTCTTCTAAATCATCGCCCGAGAGCAGTTCGCCATCGAGCAGGCGCAAGATTAGGGGTTTGATATCGCCGACATCTTGGCGGGCTTTTTGCAGCTTTTCTACGGTGCTCAGCAGGGTTTTGAGATCTTTGAAGAGGTCATCGATCTGGTCGGGGTCTACAGCATCAGAGGCGATCGCGTCATCGTCTACCCCTGGGGCCTCCATCGCCACAGTCGCTGCTGCCAGATCGGCCTCCGCACCGCCTGGAGCTGCGGCTTCTGCCGCAGTGCTATTGGTCTTCGCCTGTGCCATTGCTCTATCTCCCTAAAAACCTAAACCCGCTGAGGCATGCCCCAAACTCAGTTCAATTGTACTGTCGCACTATTCAGTCTGGTTGTCTGAGTTGTACCACGCTCTTTCCTGGGGCGATCAACGAGTTGAATTCAGCTACCTAGCTTGAGGCCGCAGGTAAGGCGATCGCCCCCTCTATTCAAACATCCAGACTGCTTCCTGCCCATCGGGCTGGGGCTAATCAGCAGCGCCAGCAATCCTCCGAGGAGCAGAGGCGGTAGGCAACGTTGTGCCGTCGAGTACTGGGGGTGAGTCAGGCCCAAAAGCTGGGCATTCTGAGCAAAATTCTCTCCCGGATGGAGACACCCATGGGCCCAAGAGCGCAAGGCTACTTCAACGCTATCCTCAAAAACTATAGGACTGGCGCGTTAACCATCATTACCACGCTCTTAGTCCTCGTGAGTGTCAACTTTCACAGCAAGGCCCATGCCACCATTCGGTGGAAAATGCCCTGGCCAGCTGGCTTTACCCCCCAACTCACCCAAGGGGTGCATCAAGACGGTCTAGTTGGCGGCCTGTTGGCGTTTGACCTTTCGCTGCCCGCTGGCACACCAGTGCTGGCCCCCATAGACTCCACTGTGGTGCGCCACTGCATTGCCCAGGGCACCGACAACCATCGTTCTATCTTGCTGCGGACTAGAACTGGGCAGCAATACTCCCTTGGCCACGTCACTACCAGCACCGTGCAGAGAAGCTACCGCCAGGGAGAGCAAATTGGCGTCGTTGCCCCTGAACAGCACGTGGATGATCCTCGGTGCGCCACCTCGACGGGAGCGCACCTGCACTTTGGCTTGCCTCAGGTGCCCACGACCATTGATAACCAAACCCTCACTCGGTTTAGCACCCGGGGTGAGCAACTGACCTCCACCAATCAGCGGCGATAGAGTTGCCGTTGCTGCCAAGCTTCAACTAGTGCTTATCAAGCTGAGGGTGCCAGGCTCAAATCGCTAGGCAGACTCCTAAGCCTCAAACCCAAAATCCCAGACAATCGGCTCCCAGCCGTAGGCCTCGCCTTGGGTGCGCACATGGCCGAGGCCAGGGAAGGGCATGTGGGGCACCAGCAGCCTGCGACGATCGCCCGCGACGGTTTCCAGTAGCTGTTTCCGGGTGGCCACGCCCTGAGTAGGGTCGGTGTCAAAGACTACTTCCCAGTCAGGGTTCTCCAGGTTGAGGGGGTCGCTAAAGAACACATCGCCGGTGGCTAGCAGGCTGTCGTCGCCGGAGGTGATCAGGTAAACGGCCTGGCCAGGGGTGTGGCCTACCGCAGGCACCGACACAATGCCGGGAATGATCTCGTCGCCCAGGGCAAAGCGGGTAGTGCGGCTGGCGATCGCCCCCAACCATTCCTGCGCCACGCCAATCAGGGTGGCTTGAGTGTCCTCATCGACCAAGGTGTTGGGCATGTCTACCGTCGGGGCCGTCCAAAAGTCCCACTCTGGCTCCGAGATGTAGTAGCTGGCATTGGCAAACACCGGGTTGCCGCTGTCGTCGAGAATGCCGCCGATGTGGTCGGGGTGGGCATGGGTGACAATGATCGTGTCAATGGTGTCGGGGGCAATGCCCGCCGCTGCCAGGTTGTTTGCCAAATAGCCGACGGTGGGGCCAAAGGTATTGCCCGCCCCAGTGTCGATCAGCACCCGGTGCTCGTCAGTCTCCAGGTACAGCACATTCAGGTGGACCAAGACATTGTCGGTCGGCAAAAAATTGTCCGCTAGGGCGGCGGCGGCGGCGGCAGGGTCCGCATTAGGCACAAAGAAGCCCACAGGCAGGGTCAGCGTACCGTCGCTCACCACCATGGCTTTGTAGTCGCCCACGGTGAATCGGTAGGCCATGGCATTGGTGGGGGTGGCCCGCTCTAGGGCGGGGGTTTGGGCCAGGGCCTTAGAAGCTGGCAGGTTCAGCCCACCCAGCCCGAGGGAAACGCCGAGGGCCACTGTGGCGACGAGGGCCATCAGTCCCCATCGATTTAAGCCCCACCGCGTTGAACGCTTTGCAGCAGCTAAAAAATTGGGCACGGATCATCTCCTCAGTACAATGTCAGACTTTGATCGGGGAATCGGTCCCGTATTCTCACCTATGGTAAAGCAGGAGGTTGGTTGCCGCAGGCCGTTGGCTTAGGATAAAACCAGCGATCGCCCCCGATCGCCGCCCACCTCGCCACAAGAGGCAGCCAATGCCCCTGCTCACCACCAATCTGCTCAACTAAAAATGCCTTAGATGTCTATGTTTCAGGCGACTCGGCAGCGACTGGCGCTTTGGTATACGGCGGTTACAGCAGTGTTACTGCTGCTGTTCGCCAGTGGGTTTTACCTCTACGTGCGCACCACCTTGGTAGAACGGGTAGATGACACCCTGAACCATGTGGTGGAAATAGTGGAGCGATCGCTGGTGATCGAACCCGATGCCGCTGGGGATCACATCTTCGCCACCGTCAATGCCAATGCCCCCCCGGTGCGGGTGAATGTCGAGGCCAGCTTTCGCGACAACGCCCGCGCTGTCGAAGACGACCACATCGACCTGGAATGGTTTGGCCCCGGTGGGCAACTGCTGTGGTCAACCTTTTCAGAGGTGAACCCGGTACCTCTGCACGTCAACCCGGCGGGCGAAACCGTGCGGGTGGGCGAAGAAACGGTGTTTCGTCAGATCACCGAGCGGGTGCAGGCCGACGGCCAGGTGCTGGGCTACCTGCGGGTTAGCCACCCCTGGTTCGAAGTCACCAAGCCCAGCCGACGACTGATTGTCGATCTGGCCCTGGGCACCAGCCTGATGGTGGCAGCAGTGGCCGCGATCGGCTGGTTGCTGTCGGGGATCGCCATGGCTCCGGTGCGCGACTCCTACCAGCAGCTCAAGCAGTTCACTGCTGACGCCTCCCACGAGCTGCGCAACCCGATCGCGGTGATCCAGACCAATGCCCAGGTGGCGCTGTCAGACCCCAACCCCGACGTAGACATTCAGCAAAAACAGTTTCAGGTGATCGAGCGGCTGACCCGACGGCTGGGGCGACTGGTCGACGATCTGCTGTTTTTGGCTCGCCAGGAGAGCGGGTTGATTGCCCTTACCCCGGCTTCTCTAAGCTTAGAGGGGCTGCTAGAGGAGGTGGTAGAGGAGCAGCAGGTGATGGCCGCCGAGCGGCAGATTAGCCTACGCGTGGAGGCGTCCCATGGGGATTCAGGCAAGCATCGTCCCAGCGGGCAAAAAATCCTGGCGGCACCTCCCACCGCCAGTTCCACAATTTTGGGCGATCCCAGCCAGCTCACCCGGCTGTTTACCAACCTGATCAGCAATGCGGTGCAGTATACCCCCGAGGGCGGCACCGTCACGGTGCAGATCAGGCCTGCGAAGCACCAGGGACAGCCGGGGATCCAGGTAACCGTCAAAGATACGGGTATGGGCATGGATGAGGAGGCGTTGGCCCATGCCTTCGATCGCTTCTACCGGGCTGATCCGTCGCGGCTGCGCAGCGGGGATCAAGGCACAGGGCTAGGGCTGGCGATCGCTAAGGTGATCGTCGACACCCACCGAGGCCACATCCACCTCGACAGCGCCCCCAGGGAGGGAACAACGGTGACTGTGGTGCTGCCCCAGGCGCTTCCCTCTTGAGATGGATGGGCCAGACACTGGGCTGCTCTAACGTAACAGGAGACTAGTTTGGTCACGACTGTGACCAAACATCAACGGAGATTAAGCGCTCCAGCCTGTTTCTCAAAAGAGGGTTAAAATCATTTGAGATTGCAAACATCTAGCAGTTGTGCCCCAACTGAGGCGAATCTTACCGCTTGCCCCCGCTGCTGCTGCAATCCCCACGGTTTTGCTTCCCGGCGTTAAAAGCCGATCACCATGGCCAAGCACCGCCTAGGACCTTGATCCCCGGTTCCCAAGTTTTTTTAAAACCTGATTTCCAGCCACTGCAACGCTCTTTTGAGTCTGCGGCTCGGCTTGTAGCTTCCTCACCCACTTTCTTTTTTACCTATGGCTGATATATCCCAGCATTCAGCGTTACAGGCTACTCCTGCGGCCATCACTCCCCATGAAAGCCTTAACGACGGGCTGATCCCCGCCGTTAGCACAGGGGTGTTTGTCTGTGTGCACGGCCACTTTTACCAGCCGCCCCGTGAGAACCCCTACCTGGATGCGATCGAGAAGCAGCCCAGCGCCGCCCCGTTCCACAACTGGAACGAGCGCATCCACCACGAGTGCTACCGGCCCAACGCCTACGCCCGCATTCTCAACGATCGCGGTGAGGTGGTGCGCATTGTCAACACCTTTGAGTACATCAGCTTTAACATTGGCCCCACGCTAATGAGCTGGATGGAGCGCCACGATCTGGAGACCTATCAGCGCATTCTCGACGCCGATCGCAATAGCTGTGAGCGACTGAGCGGCCACGGCAATGCGATCGCCCAGGTCTATAACCACATCATTTTGCCCCTGGCCAACCCGCGCGACAAAACCACCCAGGTGCGCTGGGGTATCGAAGACTTTCGCCGCCGCTTTGGCCGCCAGCCCGAAGGCATCTGGCTAGCCGAAACCGCGATTGATTACCCCACCCTCGACGTGCTCCACGCCGAGGGGATCAAGTTCACGATTCTCGCTCCATCTCAGGTGCAGCGCTGCCGTCCCATGGTCAGCTACAACGGCGAACGCGACACCTGGCAGGAAGTGGCCGGCGGCCAAATCGATCCTAGCCGCCCCTACCGCTGCTTTCTCAAACAGGCTGACGGCAGCCCCGATCCCAGCCGCTACGTCGATATTTTCTTCTACGATGGCCCGATCTCCCGCGACATGGGCTTTAACGATGTGCTGAGTTCATCCAACCATTTTGCCGGTCGCATCGGCCAAGCCATCCACGGCGATCACCGTCCCTTTCAGCTAATTTCGGTCGCTACCGACGGCGAAACCTTTGGCCACCACCGCAGCGGGGCCGAAAAAGCACTGGCCTACGCCGTCACCGAAGAATTTCCGCGCCAAGGCTGGACGGTGACCAACTACGCCCACTACCTGGCCACCCACCCGCCCACCTGGGAAGCTGAGCTCAAGCCTGTCACCGCCTGGAGCTGCTCCCACGGCGTCGACCGCTGGCAGGATGACTGCGGCTGTGGCGGCGGCGGGGTGTGGCACCAAGGGTGGCGGCGGCCCCTGCGCGATACCCTCGACTGGCTACGCGATCAGTTAGTTACGGTTTTCGAGGAGCATGGCGCGGCCCTGCTGCGCGATCCCTGGGCGGCGCGAGATGCCTATGGGGCGGTGATGGGCGATCGCAGCCCCGAGAGCCTCAATGCCTTCTTTAAGACCCACCAAACCCATAAACTCTCAGCCATCGAGCGGGTCACCGCCCTGCAACTGCTCGAAATGCAGCGCCATGCCCTGTTTATGTACACCAGCTGCGGCTGGTTTTTTGAAGAGATCTCCCGCCCCGAGGGCACCCAAATTCTGCGCTACGCCACCCGCGCCATGGAATTGGCAGGCGAGGTAGCTGGGATCGCTTTGGAGCAAGAGTTTGTCAAGCGCCTGGGCCATGCCCCCAGCAACGTTGAAGAATTCGTCACCGGCACCGGGGTTTATGACTCACTGGTCAAACCCTCCCGCATTTCGCTGGAACAGGTGGTGGCCCACTATGCCATGGGGTCGCTGTTTACCGACTATCGCACCGAGCAAACCATCTACTGCTACACCGTGACGCAGCACGACTACCGCCGTCAGCGCATGGGGCCGCTGTCTTTGGCGGTGGGGCAGGTCGAGATTAAATCAACCGTTACCCGCGAGAGCCTTAACCTTGCCTTCGCCGTCGTTCACCTGGGGGGCTGGGACTTCCACTGCGGTATCAAAATAATGCGATCGCGCCTCGCCTACACCCGCGCTAAAGCGGCAGTGTTTGACAGCCTGGCTCACGCCAGCGCCGCCCAGGTGATTTTGGCCATCAATAGCGCCTTTGGACCCCAAACCTACGGCCTGCAAGACCTATTTGCCGAAGAGCGCCACCGCATGATGGGCCTGCTTTCCCAAGACACCCTGCTGCGCCTCGACCAGCTCTACGCCCAGGTCTACCGCGACAACTACGGCGTGCTGTGCGCCTTCCACCGCGACGGCCTACCGGTGCCCAAAGAACTGCAAGTGGCGGCAGATATTGCCCTCAGCCACCGGGCGATGGAGGTGCTGCAATCCCTCGAACGCGAAACCAGCGATCCCACCGCTAGCCCCCTGGGCCAGGGTGAAGACTATTTGAATGAACTGGAGGCGATCGCCACTGAAGCCAGCACCTGCAATGCTACCCTCTCACTGGCGGCGGCCAAGCCGATGCTAGAGCGGCTGATCGGGCGATCGGTCTGGCAAATTCTCAACCAAGAACCCACTGAATCTTTAGCGGCTGAAGTGGATTGGCTGGGGCGGTTGGTGAACCTGGGCCAGCAGCTTTCCCTGGGTCTTTCGTTAGAACGCCCCCAAGAGCTGTATTACCAGCACCTTAACCGCCAGGTGTTTGCCCTGCTGAAGCAGGCGGCAGTAGCCAAGAAGCCCCTCGGTCCTGATAGCCGTGCCCAGGTCAACGACATTCTCCGCCTCGGCGAATACCTATCGATGGATGTGGGAGCCGTGCTGAAAGCGCTAGACCACCTCGATCCCGGTCGACCTGCATAAACAGACTAAGGTTGGAAAAAGCGCTCCCTTAGAGGAGCGCTTTTTTGTTGCCCACCTACAAATTGTGGCGACGTTCCACGCCGCCATGCCGCCCATGGCGCTCCTGCGCTTTGGGGACAGAGACGCAGAGCGTCTGGGGAGGCGTGTCACCGCAAAGCGTTGGCACGAGCAAATTTCGCTAAATTTCGTCGATCGTTATATTTGGCATGGGCTAACTCCCCATTTCATGATGATCACGTTGACCATCACCCGCCCCAGATACTCAGATAACTTATGCGTCATACCAATCAACCCTCGGCGGTCGATATGCATGGGCATTGTTGGGCACCACCAGATTATATTTCCAGGATTTCTTGGGCTGCACGCAAACCCGATAAATATGCGCCATGAGCAGTCCCGAAATAGTCCTCATTAGATGCTTCGCCCGCGAAAAACACGGACTTTTCGAGCGATGTAGCAAGCTCTTGGCGCATCTTTGGCACGGCACCCACAGGATTATATGAATATGAACCCAACGAAAACGGATCGCTTGCCCAACGGGTAATTTGATAGTCAACAGGTTCGGGGATACTGACTCCATGGATCGTCCTTAAGGTTTGCATGGCACTCGCAACAACTTGTTCATCCGACCATGCTTCAATCGCTCTCCCCCGATCGGCAGCATTAAATCCTAGCAATACGGGTAGATTGGCTGCCTGCTTGAAACTTACCCACTCTGTCCACTCACCATGCCTTGCCGAAACATACTCCAACCAGTCAACATCAGCGCTCCAAAAAACATCGGGGAATCGAAGATAGCACTTGTTCAAGACACCCATGCCCAGTTTGGCGATCGCATCCTGTTTGCTGCGGGGTAATTCAGGAGAGAAACGAACACTTTTAGCTTGCAAAACCCCAAGTGGCAGAGTCACTACAACATGGTCAGCGATGAACTCTGTCTTTTGAGTAATCACTCGAACGGGCGAGCGATGCCATTGAATTTCTTCTACCACTTGACCCAGTTCAATCTGCAACCCTTGTGCTAGCAATTCTGGAATAACTTTGAATCCTTGAGCGAATAGAACATCATCGCCATCAAATTCTTGAGCACTGTCATACCAGAGTGCAGAGAGGTTTTCAACACTTCCCGAATATTCCTGCTCGATCGCGCCACTCAAAATAAAATTGATGAATCGGTAGGATTCTGAGGATTCGTCAAACTGATTTATGAATGGCTCAATCACTTGCCAAATTGAAGCGTCATCATCCTCATCTTGTGCTTTTTGCAATGCTCTAAACACTTGTGTTCTCAAGTCCTCCATGCGGACTTCTTCTGCTTCAGAAAGGGGGTTGCCGGAGGTGTTATAGGTGACTGTCCTGTCGTAACTAGTCGTAAGTCGTTTGGCGTTGATTTGTTCTGCCAAATCTGTCAATGGATTACCCTGCGGTCCATGTATCCATGTTGCTCCAAAATCCAAGGGCATATCAGCCCACTGGGTACTTGTCCAAATTCGACCACCAATCCGCTCACGGGCTTCGACGACAATAACTTCATGCCCTCGCCTGTACAATTCTTGGGCAGCAGCAAGACCAGACAACCCAGCACCGATTACCACAATACGCTTCTTATTTGATGTAGCTATATATCCTTGCGATTCTTCACCACAGGCACTATTGACAGATACCAACAGCGTTAAACCAAATATTTTCAGAAAATTTCGCCTGTGCATAAATAATCTCAATTCACAAGTTGCTGCCCAACAACTTCTTATGCCGACAGCTTCTCTATAATATGAAGTCCGTTTAATTAACCAACAGAAAACGGCTTACCTGTCATTCCCGCAGAGGCGGGAATCCATTTTGGAGTAACTCATCAACCATGGATTCCCACTTCCGTGGGAATGACAGATTAGGAGCATTTAAGCGGACTTGATATAATTCTCCTCAATAAAGGGTAATTACACAGATAAACCTTAAGAAGGATAAGCTCAGGGGGAGCAGCTTTCTTTCAACAAGTTTACCCCTTCCTAATCGGCTGGAAGGTGGCTGGAGAACACGTAAATGCGTTGGCTTTCTAGGCTTTCGCAGAGGTCGGAGGGTTTGACGGTTTCGGCAGTGGGTACCCCATCGCGCTGAAACACCTGGCGATCAAGTTTCACCTGTAAGCCACTGAAGGGGTCGCTGCCATCGGAGATCAGGAAAGCTAGCTGATCAACATCGGGCCAGGCGGCGAGTTTGTCAAGCAGGGTGGCGATCGCCTGCATTTTCGGCTCATTACAGTCTCGATACCAGGTTTCGGCCCCAGCTTCGCTCACCCCTTCTAACCCTAAATTGACAATACTATCGGGCTGGCTAAACAGGGCCGCTGCCACCGGGCGGGCTTCCTCTTGCAGCATCAGCCCCAGCGACTGGGCCAGCCCACGCAGTTGCTCTAGCTTTTGGTAGCGGTCTTGCACGGTCAACTCACCACTGCGCCAGTGAATTGCTACCGTGACCAAGTAGGTGTGCATCAGCAGATGGCCCAGCTTCTGGGCCTTGGTGGCCAGGTAGCCTGAGTTGTGGGCCGTAGCTTCAATAATCAGCGGCACCCGGCTCACCATATCTAAGCCGTAGCCCTTGATGCCTGCGATTTTGCGAGGGTTGTTGGTGATCAGGCAAAACTTCTGCACGCCGATGTCGTTGAGAATCTGCGCGCCGATGCCGTAGTTGCGCTGGTCTACCGGTAGGCCCAGTTTTTCGTTGGCCTCTACCGTGTCGAGGCCCATGTCTTGTAGAGAATAGGCCTTGAGCTTGTTGACCAGGCCAATGCCGCGCCCTTCCTGGCGCAGATAGACCACCACGCCGCGCCCAGCCGCATCGATCATCTTTAGCGCCGCCTGGAGCTGCATACGGCAGTCGCAGCGCAGCGAGCCAAAGGCATCGCCGGTCAGACATTCGGAGTGGACGCGCACCATCACCGGCTGGTCGGCAAAGGTGGCGGGGTCGCCTTTGACCATGGCCACATGCTCTGAGCCATCGAGCAGGTTGCGGTAGGCATAGATGGCAAAGTCGCCAAACTGGGTGGGCATGGTGGCTATGGCTTCTCGCTGCACAAAGCGCTCGTGCTGAAGTCGGTAGCTGATCAAATCGGCAATGCTGATCAGCTTGAGGCCAAAGGTTTTGGCGTAGTCGACCAACTCAGGCAGCCGCGCCATCGAGCCATCGGGGTTTTGAATTTCGCAAATCACCCCGGCAGGGTAGAGACCTGCCAGTCGCGCTAGATCAACCCCGGCTTCGGTGTGGCCCGCCCGCTTCAGCACGCCGCCGTCTTTGGCTCGCAGCGGAAAGATGTGCCCTGGGCGGCGCAGGTCGGTGGCGCGGGCGTTGGGGTTGATGGCGACTTGAATGGTGCGGGCGCGATCGTCGGCAGAAATGCCGGTAGTGACGCCCCAGCTCAGGGCAGCGTCAATGCTGACGGTAAAGGCGGTTTGCTCGTTTTCGTCTTCGAAGGCACTGGGGCTGACCATCAGCGGCAGGTCGAGCTCATCGAGGCGATCGCCCGTCATGGCCAGACAGATCAACCCGCGCGCTTCTACCGCCATAAAGTTGATGTTGTCGGGGGTAGCAAACTGGGCCGCACAAATCACGTCGCCTTCGTTCTCGCGGTTTTCGTCATCAACCACCACAATCGACTTACCAGCGGCCAGATCGTGAAGGGCCGACTCGATTGAGTCAAATTTAAAATCGGGAGGAAGCTCTGGGGTGGGGCGGCTGGCAGGGGGCATCTCCGATTTTGGGTCGAGCACGGTGGGGCTAACCTTCATAAAGTACGTTCACTCTTCAAATTCTAGCCTTACCGCCTGCCCTTCACCCGAATGCCAGCCGCCCCCTCTGGTCCGATTGAGGTAGCCAAAGATGTCACTGCTAGCATTCCAAGCAACCATGTTGATGTGAGATTACTGGTTTACTATTACAGTGCTTATCTAAGGTGATGGTGCTGACACCGTTAGCTACCACTGCCTGCGATCAACCTCACTGCCCTGTCTACCCCGCACCCTAGCCAGCCCCAAAACCATGAGCGAGTCATCCCCAGCAGGAAAAATTACGGTCGGTATAGTAGGCGCATCGGGCTACGGAGGGGTACAGCTGGTGCGGCTGCTGACCCAGCATCCTGAGGTAGAGCTGGTGTATCTGGGCGGCGACAGCAGCGCTGGGCAGTCCTATACCGATATCTATCCCCATCTGGCGGGCTCTGTCAATTTGACCGTTGAACCAGTAGATGTAGAGGCGATCGCCCAGCGCTGCCAGGCTGTTTTTCTCTCGCTGCCCAATGGCCTGGCCTGCACAATGGCCCCCGCATTGCTAGAGCGGGGCTGTCGGGTGCTCGACCTATCTGCCGACTATCGCTTTGAAAATTTGAATACCTACCAATCGTGGTACGGGGGCGATCGCAGTGACCAGGTCACCGTTGCCGAAGCTGTCTACGGGCTGCCAGAACTCTTTCGCGATCGCATTCGCGATGCCCGCCTAGTCGGCTGCCCCGGCTGCTACCCCACCGCTAGCCTGCTGGGCATTGCACCGTTGCTCAAGCAGGGCCTGGCCCAGCCCGAAACCCTGATTATTGATGCCAAATCGGGCACCTCTGGCGGTGGTCGGGTGGCCAAAACCGGCATGCTGCTAGCGGAAGCGAGTAATTCGCTGGGGGCCTACGGCGTTGCCCGCCACCGCCACACCCCCGAAATCGAGCAGATCTGCACCCACCTGGCCCGCCACGAAGTCACCGTGCAGTTTACGCCCCACCTGATTCCGATGGTGCGGGGCATTTTGGCCACCATCTACGCTAATCTGCGCGACCCCGGCCTAGTGCGCGACGACCTACTCACCATCTACACCGCCTTCTACCGCGCCTCTCCCTGGGTGACGGTGCTGCCCAACGGCGTATACCCCCAAACCAAGTGGGCCTGGGGCACAAACCGCTGCTACATCGGCCTCGAAACCGACCCGCGTACCGGGCGAGTTGTGGTCATGTCGGCGATCGACAACCTAATGAAGGGGCAGGCCTCGCAAGCGGTGCAATGCTTCAACCTGATGATGGGCCTAGAAGAATCGCTCGGGTTGCCCACCACCACGTTCTATCCGTAGAGTTTAGCCCCATAGTTAACGGCCGTTGACTGGCCTCAGTCGGTCCACACCACCGGCCGTTCTGATTCGCTTCGGTAACCTGTCTGCTCTTGAATCACCCGCCCGGCTTGGGCTGGGTCAAAGTAGCGATCGAAATCTGAGCGCAGGCGAGTGGTCGTCGCTTCGGTTTCGGCGAGATCTTGACGCACGGTTTCTAGCTGCTCTACCTGAGCCTGTAAATGAGGCACCAACCGGCCCAAAGAGACTGCCGCCACCAGGGCTAAGAAGCTATTGACGCCCAACCGTGCACTGACTTCGAGAACCGGCGTATGACGGGCTAACTTGCGCAACGCCCCTCCTTGGCGACGCCGCCTGCGCCGCTGAGGTGTAGGCAATAGAGACTGAGTGGACGACTGCTTTAGAGTGGGCGAACGGCGCATAGGATGGGGTGCTTGAGGCTGGCCTTTATTATGCCTGAGAACGATGAAAACGCCCGTCAAATCGATCGAAACTCGTTCAGATGGCGGAAAATTGGGAGTTGAGTTGGGGGTTAAGGCATAATAAAGACAACGGACTTACTGCCTCATGCCCCGAAGAATCTTTATCGGCGATATTCACGGTCATTTTGACGGCCTCAAACGGCTGTGGGATGCGATCGCCCCTGAACCTGACGACCAAATCTACTGCGTTGGCGACCTGATCGATCGCGGTCCTAAAAGCGCCGACGTAGTCGATTTTGTCCGTGAGCACGCCACGGGCTGCGTGCGGGGCAACCACGAGCAGCTCATCCTCGACACTTTCATTGACGGCAAAATTAACCCCCCCACTCTCCAAGGCTGGCTCTTCAGCGGCGGCCAAGCCACCCTCACCAGCTACCACGGCTCTGCCTCCACCCTCGAAGATCATCTGGAGTGGCTGCGCCAGTTACCCCTGTTTATTGACCTAGGCGATTTGTGGCTGGTGCACGCCGGGGTTAACCCCATGCTGCCCGTCGCCGAGCAGAGCAGCTACGAACTGTGCTGGATTCGCGAAACCTTTCACAGCAGCCTGACGCCGTTTTTCTCCGACAAGCTGATCATTACCGGCCACACCATTACGTTCACTTTCCCCGGTGTAGACCCCGGCCAGATTGTCGCTGGGCGCGGCTGGCTCGATATTGATACCGGCGTCTACCACCCCCGCAGTGGCTGGCTCACCGCCCTCGACTGGGATAACCAAATCGTCTACCAGGTGAATGTGTTTGAGCCCATCGAACGGGTGCGATCGTGCGCCGAGGCGATCACCTACCTCGACCCGACGCTGATCAAAAAGCGCTCCCGCGATCTGGCCACCCGCGCCGCGTATTAAACCCGCACCGCGTATTAAAGCGGACAGGCTAGGCCTCGGTAGTGGCGGCTAGCCGTTGCTCGATGGCGCTGTGCCAGGTTTGAGCTAGCCGATCAACCGCATCAGCAATAATCGACTGGCTATCTTGACTGACGATCGCCAGCCGATCGGCCTGTACCGTGCCAAGCCGTTGCCATGACTCGGCCAGCTGAGCGTTTAAGTAGGTCTCCCACTCCGCCTGGTGCTCAGGCGCGATCGAAACCACAATGCGGGCACCGCCTTCTCCAAAGAGCAGCCGATCCCACCGTTGCTGGGTCAAGTTGGCGTCTAGGGGCAGTTGAACAGCCGCCCCGTGGCCGCTGCTGATGCAAGACTCAGCCAGGGCGACGGTGAGCCCGCCCTCGGCGCAGTCGTGGGCAGACTGCACCCACCCCTGGGCAATGCCGTGACGGCAGACCGCCTGTACTCGCTTTTCTAGCACCATATCAATGGCAGGGGGCTGGCCAGTGGCCTGACCATGCACGGCTGCCAAATACTCTGAGCCGCCCAGGGTGACCAGCGGTAACCCCTCCACTACAGTTGTCGTAGCTCCTTCGACAGGCACCCCCAGCAGATAAATCAGGTCTCCGGTTTGTCGCCACCCCTGACCACAGGTAAGGCGCAGATCTTCAATAATGCCGACCATACCGACGACGGGGGTGGGGTAGATGGGCTGAGGATTGCCCTGGCTGTCGACGGTTTCGTTATAGAGCGAGACGTTGCCGCCAGTCACGGGAGTCTCAAACTCGCGGCAGGCGTCAGATAGTCCGCGGCAAGCTTCGGCCAGTTGCCAATAGCCAATGGGTTTTTCGGGACTGCCAAAGTTGAGATTGTCAGTCACGGCCAAAGGCAGTGCACCGACACAGCTGAGGTTGCGGGCGGCTTCGGCTACGGCAGCTTTAGCTCCCTCGTAGGGGTTGAGGTAGACGTAGCGGGCGTTGCAGTCTACGGTGGCGGCTAGCCCTCGCTGCACCGCCCCTGGCTGGTAGCCGGGCACCGCTTCTAGGGGCCGCAGGCGAATGACGGCGGCATCTCCCTGACCGGGGCGCTGCACCGTATTGTTTTGCACTTGATGGTCGTACTGGCGGTAGACCCACTGTTTAGAGGCGATCGTGGGCTGGGCTAGCAGTTGGTGGAGTACCTCAGTCCACGACATAGCCCCCGACGCTGATTGGGCTAGGGCTATACCCGCGACAGTGCAATCGGGGAGACTATTTTCGGCCCAGGCCCAGGCGGCTTGGGCATAGTCGGGGGGGGTAGCCAGCAGCTCACGGTGGTAGATCGGTGTATTTTCAGCCAGGGCTAGGGCCGGAATCTCGGCAGCCACACCCCCTTTGAACAAAATCCGCACGATCGGCTTCTCGATCACTGTGCCTGCGACTACCGCATGGAGACCCCAGCGCTCGAAGATGTCAATCACTTCGGCTTCGCGTCCGGCTATTACGACAAACAGCATCCGCTCCTGGGACTCTGACAACAGATACTCGTAGGGCACCATGCCGGTTTCGCGCACCGGAATCAGATCGAGGTCAAGCTCGATGCCGACCCCGCCTTTGGCAGCCATTTCCGCCGTAGAGCAGGTGATGCCCGCCGCTCCCATGTCTTGAGCCGCGACGATCGCCCCGGTCTTAAACGCCTCTAAGCAGGCTTCTACCAACGATTTTTCGAGGAAGGGATCGCCCACCTGCACAGCGGGGCGATCGGCCTCAGATTCATCGGTGAGTTCGGCACTGGCAAAACTGGCTCCGCCCATGCCGTCGCGCCCGGTGGTAGACCCCACGTAGAGCACCGGGTTGCCCAAACCTGCCGCCCCAGATTTGACAATGTCGGGGGTTTCCATAATGCCGATCGCCATGGCATTGACCAGGGGGTTGCCGTTGTAGGCAGCATCGAAATAGACCTCACCACCCACAGTGGGAACCCCAAAACAGTTGCCGTAGTGGGCAATACCGGAGACTACCCCCTGGCACAGACGACGGGTGCGGCTATCGGCTAGATCGCCAAACCGCAGGGAATTGAGCACGGCGATCGGGCGTGCGCCCATGGTGAAGATATCGCGGAGAATGCCACCTACTCCGGTCGCGGCCCCTTGAAAGGGTTCCACCGCCGAGGGGTGGTTGTGGGACTCGATTTTAAAGGCTACCCGCAGGCCATCCCCTGCGTCGATGATGCCGGCGTTTTCCCCAGGCCCGACTAATACCCGTGGCCCCTCGGTAGGAAACTGTTTTAGCAGAGGTCGAGAGTTCTTATAGCAGCAGTGTTCTGACCACATCACCCCAAACATGCCCAACTCGGCGCGGTTGGGGTGACGACCCAGGCGTTGCACAATATCGTCATACTCCTCGGGTTTGATGCCTTCGGAGGCGATTTCTGCGGGGCTAAAAGGAGCGGTAGAAAAAGCTGTCATGCTGGCAGGGAGGAAGTTGCTTACCGATCTTAGCCCTAAGTCGTCCTTGCTACGCGCAGTCTGCAAACTCGGGTCGATACTGCACCAACCCCTGGCACCCCTCTAAGGCTCCAGATTGCAGCTCTAGCACCCGAAATGCCCCGTCTGGCACGGTGTATTCGCACCGCAGTTGCTTCTGGGCTGCCGGGATGAACCCAAACCGAGCATAGAACGCTGGATCGCCCAGAACTACTACCGCCTGGCCGCCCGCCAGGGTGCAATCTTTTAGACCCTGACCTATGAGCTGTGACCCAATTCCCTGGCGCTGATGCTCTGGCAGCACTGCCACTGGCCCCAGTCCCAGTATCAACCCCGGCGCAGTTGCCACAGTTTGAATGGTGACTGGGCTGAAGCAAATAGGGCCCACGATCGCATCATCGGCCAGGGCTACCAACGATAGAGACTTGGGCAATCCTCTGAGCCGATTGACCAGGTTGGCTTCATGGTGGCGACCAAAGGCGATCGCATTGACCCGATAAATGGCCTCACTATCTCCGGCTTGTTCTGCTCGAATCATGGTTATGGGGGATAGGCATGAGCACCACTATGTTCGATCAAGCTTGGGTCGCCAAAAACTGGTTTAGGTCGGTGAATGTGCCCGCTCGAGTCGTGATTGGGTCTTCGTAACCCTTAAAATCGACGGTGAATTGTTTAAAGTGCTGGTCGTTCTTCTGCGCTTTTGGCAGGTACTTGTAGGTGGTTTCGCCCATGGCCAGATCAAGTCCTAGCTGCTTTGTCGAAGATTCGAGCCGAAAGGCAGCATTGACGGTATCGCCCAGGGGGGTATAGTCGGAGCGATCGCTGCTGCCGCTGTTACCCACCATCGCGTAGCCGGTATTGATGCCGGCCCCGATGCGCAGCGGGAACGGCAGCGGAAACTGCTCGTGGAGTCGGCTGGTCATCTCTGCCAAGTTGCTAACCGCCTGCAAAATCTGCATTAAGCTTTCTTGGTCAGCCTCTTCTTTGCCATGGATCCATACAGCCATGACAGCATCACCAATGTATTTGTCCACCCAGCTGCCATGCTGACCAATGATTTCTCCAGCCCGCCGAAACCAGGTGCCAATCGCTTCGGAGAGAATCTTTTCGTCGATTTGGCGAGTTAGGACGGTGAAGTCACGGATATCGACCACCATGATGGAAATCAGCCGTCGCACATGGAGCATGGCCGTGGCCGTGGAGTCTGGCTTAGAAGCACCACCAAGGATGACATCGGCGGCTTCAGGAACTTCGGTGGGGGAGAAAAACTGGAGCTCGGTCTGGCCAAAGGTCAGCAGATCGCCATCCCGTAAGATCATGGGCACACTAACGCGGCGACCATTGATAAAGGTGCCATTCCGACTGCCCAAATCGAGCAGATAAAATTGGCCGTCGTGGGTGCCCTGGAGCATGGCATGGTTGCGCGAAATCCAGCGATCGGGCAACACAAAGTTGTTGTCGTCGCCGCGCCCTACCGTCCAATAATTGCTGCCCACTAGCGAAAGCTGGCGATCGCCGGAACCTGTTTTAAGCGCAAGGTAGGGGCCAGAGGAAAGAGTCACAGCGGTACGGTGAAGCCATAGACTAAACGCAATAGAGCACGATCGCCCCGCAGGGTAGGCTACGATCGCAGCAGACATCCCCGAGGTATCCCTGAGCTGCCCCTATTATGCCAGAGATGCCTACTCTAGGCTTTACCTAGGCCAGCGCCGCCGTCAAAAAGAACAACCCATCGACAATTAAGGTACTAAAAACGGCACCGCCAAAGGCCCACCAGGCAAGCTGTCGAGAGGTAGTCAAGGCGATCGCCGTTGCCACCAGCAAAAAGATGACTAAAACAATGGCTCGACAGGCCGCGACATCCGACTCTAGGCTGGCGCTAGCGGTTCGCAGCACTAAAGGGGCCAGATCGGGGCTAGTCAGCATCAGCTGTCGCCAACTGGGGAATAGGTGCATCCAGTTGATATAGAGATCGGTAACGGCTGTACCCAGCAAAGACCCCAGAAAAAAGTAGCTGCCCACCCGGCCCCAGCCCTGGCGCAAACAGACCAATGCGATCGGTAGCCCCAGCGCCTCAATTGGCAAATGCATCACCGGCTCCCAGCGAAACCAGCCCCAGTACAGCGAACCCGTTAGCCAAATCCACCCAAAGCCAACAATGAGGTCTCCCCACAGGTGCCCCTTCGGGCGCTGCATCATCCAGGTACCCAACCCTAACCAGAAAGGAGTGATGGCCAAACTGACCCACGGAAAGTAACGCACCAGGGGAGCCTGCACAAAGACAGGCAAAATTACCAGAGCCAAAGACGCGGCAAAGACCTGAAGTTGCAGCCGAGAGCTAGCAACCCAAGCTAGGGCTGGGGCTAACCAAGTGGGAGATACTTTTTTGGAGTAAGAAAGACTCAATGGAATCCTGAGAGCTGGGTTAACTGTTGTTAACATAACATGCCCCCCCGGGGCATGCACGGAGCCAAGACCTTGGAAAAACCAAGGTGGGCCTCTGTTAGGGAAATTGACCTAGGTATTAAGCCTGCACAAAGAATTTATATTCTCGCCCTGAGCTACCTTAGGGTTTCGTAAAATGCCAGACAAAGCCAGGTAGTCAAGTGTCGTCAATTTCTCCTTCAGTATATGTATTTATTTGTAAAGGGTTCTACAACCACTGACAGGCAGTCTGCTTGTCAGTGGTTGTAGATTCGGGTCTTAGCTTGTGGCGGCTTGCCCCCAGCTGCGGTAGAGACCGCTCCGTTATGTGCAGAATTTACTGTGGTTGCGTGTATGACAATGAATGTTGTGAACTTTCTACCTTGGTTGGCCCAGGCCAGTAGCCCTGATGACGGTATGCTCACCGATATGTCACTGTGGCAAGCCATTGTGATTGGTGTGGTGCAGGGGTTTACAGAATTCTTGCCGATCAGCAGCACGGCCCACGTCAAGATTGTGCCGGTCATGCTGGGCTGGGGCGACCCTGGGGTGGCCTTTACCGCAGTCATTCAGCTGGGTAGCATTGCTGCCATTCTTTGGTATTTCTGGGCCGACCTGGTGCAGGTCACAACGGGCATGGTCAAGGCTGTAGGCGATCGCAACTTTGACGCCCCTGACTTTCGCCTGGGCATGGGCATTTTAGTGGGTACCCTACCGCTGATTGTGGGCGGCATCTTTGTCAAAGTCTTCATCCCCGACTTTGACAACTCCTTTTTGCGGGGCAGCGCCACGATTGCGATGGTCTCTATTCTGATGGCCGGGCTGTTAGGCGTAGCCGAGACCTTTGGTAAACGCATCCGCACCTTTGAATCGCTCAAGTTCTATGACGGCATCGGTATGGGCTTTGGCCAAGCCCTGGCGATTATTCCTGGGGTGTCGCGGGCTGGCTCTACCCTCACCGCTGGGCTGTTTATGGGCCTAGAGCGGGCCACCGCCGCTCGCTTCTCCTTTCTCATGGGGATTCCAGCTATTGTGCTGGCTGGTCTGGTGGAGGTGAGAAACTTCTTCGACGCCGGTACCGCCTCTGTGAGCCTAATGCCACTGACCGTCGGTCTGATTGCCACAGTGATTTCCTCCTACGTGTCGATTGTGTGGCTACTGGGTTTTCTAAAGCACCACACCACCTGGGTATTTGTGTGGTATCGACTGGCTTTTGGGGTGGCGATTTTGGCAGCGATCGCCATGGGTCATACGCCAAGCCTTTAAGCAATATGCCGCTGGGAGGGGAACATTTTGTCGATGGCGTCTGGGCTAGGGCTGAACAGCATACCCAACACCCTATCCCTTGCACCCAACACCCAACACCCAACACCCAATACCCGACACCCTCTACTATAGAAGGGCAGATTTTCAACCGTTACTTCCATGGGCACCCAGGCCATTCGTCCCGCCCGCATCACCGCCGTGCTGCCCAATTCCATCGCCGAAGAGATTGGGTTTGAGCCGGGGGATGCCCTCGTGGCCATCAACGGCCAAAAACCTCGAGATTTAATTGACTACCGCTTTCTCTGCGCCGACGAAGATCTCTCTTTAGAGGTGCTCGATGGCCACGGTAAAACTCACCGGGTCGAGATCGAGAAAGATATCGACGAAGATTTGGGCTTAGAGTTTGAGACTGCGCTGTTTGATGGACTCATGCAGTGCAACAACGCCTGCCCGTTTTGTTTTATCGATCAGCAGCCTCCGGGCAAGCGTGGCACCCTGTATCTCAAAGACGACGACTACCGCCTCAGCTTTCTCTACGGCAGCTATCTGACGCTCACCAACCTATTGCCTCAGGAGTGGGAACGCATTGCTCAACTGCGACTGTCGCCCCTGTATGTATCGGTGCATGCGACCGAGCCCGAGGTGCGATCGCGCTTGCTCAAAAACGCCCGGGCGGGGCAGATTTTAGCTCAGCTGGCCTGGTTTCAGGAGCAGCGCTTGCAGATTCACGCCCAGGTGGTGGTCTGCCCCGGCATCAACGATGGGGATCACCTGCAAACTACCCTGCGAGATTTAGCCCGATTTCACGAGGGCGAGATACCTGCGGTCGCCTCAGCAGCGGTGGTGCCCGTAGGATTGACCCGGTTTCGGCCACCCGGGGATGAGTTGAGCCCGGTTAGCCCGGCCCAGGCTCAGCAGGTGATTGCCCAGGTGCAGGCCTTCCAAGCCGATTGCCAGCAGCGCTTCGGCACCAATTTTGTATGGCTGGCCGACGAGTGGTTTTTGATCGCCCAGCAGAACGTGCCCACCGAAAGCCACTACGAAGACTATCCTCAGCTGGGCAATGGGGTAGGCTCTATTCGTCAGTTTTTGAAGGCGTTTGAGCAGTCGGCGGCGGCACTCCTACCAACAGCGGTAAGTCCGCCCCGCACCCTGACCTGGGTGGTCGGCAATGCTGTCGAACATGCCTTTCAGCCCATGGTTGACCGCCTCAATCGGGTAGAGGGGTTGACCGTGCGCCTAGCGGCTTTAGCCAGCGACTATTGGGGGCGCGACCTAACGGTAACAGGACTCTTGACAGGCCATGACCTGCTGCTTGCGTTGTCCGACCTGCCCAGTGACCCGTCTCAGCCCCACCCCCTAGGCGATGCCCTATTGCTGCCCTCAGTCATGCTCAAGCCCAGCGACTCGGGCGATCCCCAAGCAACATTATTTCTCGACGACATGAGCGTGGCTGAGGTCAGCCAACGCCTCGGTTGCCCAATCCTGCCCGTGGATGACACAGACGCTCTGATCATGGCCTGCTGCGGCGAGCTACCCCAGCAGCCGTTTGCTGATTTGCAGCCTGCGGCAGGGTACTGGGCACCCAATTGATTGTACTAAACCGTTTAGTTTGTTAAGCTATGAACTGAAAATTCTTTGATCAATTCTTCTGGCTAGGGGAATAATTTCGCCTGTGCCTGAGGGTATAGATTGCGTTGAGCCAGGTGAGCTTAGGTCAGATGCCGATATGCTAAAAAGCTAGGGGTAGAAAATTTCCATTTTTCCCGTTGGTGACTCGATTTTGCTAGTGATAGCCCATGGTGCCTATGCTTTACTCCTACTGCCGTTGTCTTATACCGCTAAGCTTGGGCATTACTCTATCGGGTTGGGCGACGGCGGGGCTGGCTGCCCCTGATTCGCTCACCTCGACTGAAGCATCGTCGGAGGCCAACCTTGCCCAGGTCGAATCTGAGGCTTTAGATAGTCCTACATTTCCCTCGGTTGAGACTAATAGGATGCCCCGCGAAGTCAATACCTTGGGGTTGGAGCCCGGCGAGGAAGCGTTGCCCTTATCTGTCGATAGCGAGGGATCGACCCCCCTTAGACAAGGACAGCGGACCGGACCTGCTTTGCCCCAGTCGGAGCGCCCTACTGAGCAGGGGTTTGAAACGCCGCCCGATTATCTAGAACCTGATCCCAATCCGCTGCTGGTGCCTACCCGCCCAGAGGAAGTTGAGATCCTAGGGACTCAGCCGCTTTCTCTAGAGACGGCGATTGATTTGGCCTACCGCAACAGTGAGCAGCTGCGAATTGCGCTGCTCCAGCTCGATCGCACCCAGGCAGGGCTACGGGCAGAGCGGTCTTCGCTGCTGCCCACCCTAGACCTCGGCAGCAGCCTCACAACCACTAATCAATCTTCTCCCGGCGGGGGGCTGGGGGGCGGCGGTGACTCTACCAGCACCACCCTCTCAGGCAACCTCAGAACCGAGTACGATCTGGGCTTATCTGGGGAGCGAGCGGCCCGCATTCGGTCAGCCGAGCGGCAGGTGCGTCTGGCTGAGATTCAGGTAGAGCAAACCCGCGAAGAACTGCGGCTAGCCACCATTACTGACTACTATGCGGTGCAGGAGGCGATCGAGCAAATTCGCATCAATCAGGCGTTTTTAACCGCCGCCGAGCGCAACCTCAGCGACACGCAGCTGCGCGAAGAAGTCGGGGTAGGAACCCGCTTTGACGTGCTGCAAGCCGAGGTGCAGGTGGCCAATGCTCGCCAAACCTTGACCCAGGCCCTGAGCCAGCGGCAAATTTCCCAGCGGCAGCTGGCTCGTCGGCTCAATATTCAGCCCTCCATCGATCTCACTACCTTGGCTGTCAATATTGCTGGGGCTTGGCCGCTCTCGCTAGAAGAAAGCATTGTGCTGGCTTACCAAAATCGGGCTGAGCTAGAGCAGTTTTTGGTTCAGCGAGAATTCAACGAGGCCCAGCGCCAGGCTAATCTGGCGGCCCTGCGGCCCCGTTTGGGTGTCTTTGGCCAGTACGGGGTGCAAAGCTTGCTGACGTCGACCACCGGGGTGGGCTCTAGTATCAATGATGGGTTCTCGGTGGGGGCACAGCTCAACTGGCGGCTGTTTGACGGCGGTGGGGCCAGGGCCAGGGCGGCTCAGAGCGAGGTCGATATTCAAATCGATGAGGCCGAGTTTGAAGACGCTCGCAACACCATTCGCATTGAGGTAGAAGAGGCCTATTACACCCTCGTGGCCAACCAGTCTAATATTGATACCGCGTCTGTGGCGGTGAACCAGGCCATTGAGGCGCTGGATCTGGCTAACCTGCGGTTTAATGCGGGGGTTGGCACTCAGCTAGAGGTGATCAATGCCATTCGCGATCTCACCGAAGCTGAGGGTAACCTGGTGACGGCGGTGCTCAACTACAACCGCGCCCTGGCCCGCCTAGAGCGTTCAATCAGCAATCTAGACAGCCCCGAGGGGCTCTAGGGGAGCCTATAGTGCCACGGGCGACCTCATGGCTGAACTGCGGATAGCTTCAGATTGTCTCCAGGCGATCGCCCGAGCGGCGGCGGCTAGCTACCCCCAGGAGTGCTGCGGCCTGCTGGTGGGGCAGCGGTTTTTTGCCGCAACTATGGGCTCTGCCCCAGCGATAGAAACCCATCGAGTGGTGACGGCGGTGGTGGCCACAGACAACGCCTGGGAGCCCTCGCTGTTGAGCTACACCGATGCCCAGGGGCAGGATAGTCAGGCCCCTGGTGAGGCTCATAGTGTTGGCGATCGCTACTGGATCGATCCGGCAGTGATGCTGCAAGTCCAGCGCTCGACTAGAGAGCAGGGGCTGGAGATCGTGGGTATTTACCATTCTCACCCAGACCACCCAGCGATTCCATCGGAGTGCGATCGCACCCTAGCCTGGCCCGTTTACTCCTATATCATTGCTTCAGTGAGACAGGGCCAAGTCGTTGACCTCAAAAGCTGGCGACTCGACGGCCAACATCAGTTTCAGCCTGAGCCTGTGAAAATGATTGGATCATCTGCCAACAAAGCCCCATTCTTGTCCTAAGCTGAAATGATGTAAAAAGCGGTCGTGCCCCAGGCCGTTTTTTGTTTTTACCGCCACACTTTTTCTGCCGAGGCCATGCTCAACCCAAACCTGGACGACATTCAGCTAACTAAAGAGGAGTACGAGCGCTACTCCCGCCACATTATTCTGCCGGAGGTGGGCCTCGACGGGCAGAAAAAGCTCAAGGCCGCCAGCGTGCTCTGTGTAGGCACGGGGGGCTTAGGGTCGCCGCTGTTGCTGTATTTGGCCGCCGCCGGCATTGGCCGCATTGGCATTGTCGATTTTGACACAGTCGATCAGTCAAACCTGCACCGCCAGGTGATTCATAGTGAGTCGTGGGTGGGCAAACCCAAGATTGAGTCGGCCAAAAGCCGCATTCTCGAAATTAACCCCCACTGCCAGGTCGACCTCTACGAGACTCGCCTCAGCGCCGAAAACGCTCTGGGCATTTTCGAACCCTACGATGTGGTAGTTGACGGCACCGACAACTTCCCCACCCGCTACCTGGTCAACGACGCCTGCGTACTGCTGAACAAGCCCAACGTTTACGGTTCGATCTTCCGGTTTGAGGGCCAGGCCACAGTCTTCAACTACCAAGACGGCCCCAACTACCGCGATCTCTACCCCGAGCCGCCGCCGCCGGGGCTGGTGCCCTCCTGTGCTGAGGGCGGTGTATTGGGCGTGCTGCCGGGCATCATCGGCGTGATTCAGGCGAACGAGACCATTAAAGTCATTTTGGGCACAGGCAAAACCCTCAGCGGTCGGCTGCTGCTCTATAACGCTCTAGAAATGACCTTTAGAGAGCTAAAGCTGCGTCCTAACCCAGTGCGTCCGGTGATCGAAGGGCTGATCGATTACGAAGAATTTTGCGGTATTCCCCAGGCGCGTATGGAGGCAGAGAAGGAGTTGGCTGAGATCGCTGAAATGACTGTTGCCGAACTTAAACAGGTGCTCGACAGCGGCGACGACAACGTGGTGCTGCTCGATGTTCGCAACCCCAACGAGTACGAAATTGCCCGCATCCCCGGCTCTGTGCTGGTACCTCTGCCCGACATTGAGAACGGCGATGGCGTCGACAAAGTAAAAAGTCTAGCGAACGGCCACCGGCTGATTGTGCATTGCAAGATGGGTGGGCGATCGGCTAAGGCCCTGGGCATTCTCAAGCAGCACGGCATTGAGGGCACCAATGTGAAAGGCGGCATCGCGGCCTGGAGCCGAGAGGTTGATCCCTCGGTGCCTGAATACTAGGCGTCTATAGCACAGCCTGTCTTTGGGCATGACCTGCTAGGCGATCGCCCCCTTAACCTGCCTCATAGAATGCCCCGATGGAGATCATCCACCGGGGCATTCTGTTGATTCGTTCTAGTCCAGAGTTGTTATCATCGGGCACGGGTTCCTTGAGAGGTAGGGCGATGGCAATAGGGTTTAGGCGTGGGCTGAGCTGGGCAATGGTAAGGAGTAGCTCTCTAACCCTGGCCGCTCTTGCGATCGCAGCTCAACCGACCTGGGCAATTCCGGGCCAGACCACTACCCTGGCCGAAACCTGGATTCGCAACAACACTACCCTACGCCCTGCGGCCAGAGAGCGACTGGCGATCAATCGTTTAATTGCACCGGGGCAACGGTTCACTTTTCAGGCATCGGTGTTTCCGGTCAGCGGCGTCAGCCCTGCCATCGACCGTCGCCAGATTCGCACCGAGCGCTTTAGCGTTGTGGACCACGCTAACCCGATCACGCCAGAGCGCCTCGACGAGTCGCTGCGAGCGATCTATGGGCAAGAAATTTTTAATGACTACCGACAGGCCGCAGTGCTACTGCGCTATCCCCCTCGGGGCGCTAGACCGGCTCCTGGCGAGAACGTAGTGCTCCGGGGAGAATTGCGCGAGGGCGATCGCTTTGCCTACTGGCAAGAGATCGCCTACGATCGCGCCGGTACCGCCTACTTAGGCCGCATGGCCGTCTTTCTCAAAGCCGATCTGCCAGCCCTAGAAGCTCAGCTGTCTCCCTAAAATCCAGCCTACTAGGCCAAGCCCCCCACGCCATCTCATCCACCCGCCATCTCATCCACCCGCACACCTACCGTTCCCAATACCCACTCGCGCAGTAGCCCGTTCACCTGGTCAGGCACCTCGTCATGGGGGCAGTGGCCCGCTTGCAGGTAATGTTCGCTCAGAGCGGGATAGTACTGACGAAACTGGGCCCCTTTCGCCCGGCAGTTCATCCAGGGGTCGCCTTCGCCCCAGAGCATCAGCAGGGGGCAAGAGAGCTTTTGCAGCAGTTCATCGACCTTTTCGCCCTGGCGCGACTTAAACACCGAGGCAAATACTCTGGGGGCACCAGGGTCGAGGGCGGGACGGCGAATGTCTTCGACCAGTTGGTCGGTGATCGCAGTTTGGTCCAGGTACACCTGCTTGAGGGTGCGGCGAATGGTGGCGGGCTGGCGCACGTACTGAAACAGCAGCCAACTGGGCAGGGGCTGAAGCATGAGCGATTGAATAGCTTTGGCGATCGGGTTGGGGGGCGGGGGCGGGGTTTGTGCCGGGGTAGAAAACGGCCCGGCACTGTTGAGCAGCACCAGCCCAGCAGCAGATTCGGGGTGGTTGGCCGCTACGCAGAGCGACGCATAGCCCCCCAAAGAATTGCCCGCCAGCACCACCGGGCGACCAATCACCTCAGTAATGAACTCGTGGAGTTGAGCTTGCCACAGGTCACCGCTGTACTGCCAGTCGGGCTTAGCCGATCGCCCAAAGCCAAGCAGATCAATCGCCCACACCTGAAAGTCGGCCCTGAGCCCCTCAATATTTTTGCGCCAGTGGTCGGTCGAGGCACCGAACCCATGGACCAGCAGCAGAGGGGGCCGGGAATCGTGAGCATCCCCGGCTACGACGTAGTGAATCGCCTGGTCACGCCAGGGCCAATAGGTGAGTTGGGAGCGATCGGAGGAAGAAAGGGCGGCGGTCATAGGAGGTTCGCGAACAGCCTTGTAAACAAATGTTAATAATGATGGTAGCGAATCTGAGCAGAACCAGCTTGGTAAGGATGACAAAAGGCCGAAGACCAGGCATTGTTGCAGAGGAATGCACTTGAGTCCGCGACTATGGCTGCCCTATCTCGCCCCCGCAAATCGGCTAACCGCCGCGAATTTTCTAAGTTCGATGCCCGCCGCACCAAATCGCTTTGGTTTGAGCGCCTCATGGCCACAGTGGCGCTGCTTAACCTGGCGTTGGTGATTGGCGATCTCAGCTATATTCCGCTGCGCGATTTATACCTGCGGTTTTTGCCCGAGTTGACAACTTGGTACGGTGAAACCTTTAAAGGCATTGAACCTCACCGATTTACCGCCAACTACTTAGCAACCGTCGATCAACTCGAGCAACAGGTGTCACAAACCGGGCTGACCTCCCCAGCGGCCCAGGCGATCTTGGCCGATCTCCAGCAGCAAAGTGCCGCCATGATTGCTGAAAATCCTTTTCAAATCGCCAATCGGTCAGGCAACCTGGAACGGATTAAGAACAATATGCGCGATCGCATGGACAATGAATCTGCCACCGACGCGTTTACCGAATTTTGGGAAGTTGCTCACTTGGGCCAGGCGGGCTTCCCCACAGAGATCGCGTTTTTCAACAGCGAAATTCGCCCCTTAATGGAGACTAATTTTTTTCGCCACATCGCCGTTCATGGGGGCTTTAAAGACCGCTTCTGGCGCATCGATATTTGGTTTAACCTGCTGTTTGGCTTAGAGCTACTGGCCCGCAGTATCTACCTCGATCGCCGCTATAAAAACTTCACCTGGCGCGATGCCATGCTCTGGCGCTGGTACGACCTGCTGCTGATCATTCCCTTTAGCGCCCTGAGGTTGCCCTGGTTAGCGCTGTCTCGCCTGATCCCTACCACCATTCGCATCAACCAGTCGAATTTAATTAACCTCGACCCCATTCAGAACAGCATTAGCCGATTTGTGATCAGTCAGGTAGCCGTAGAAGTCACCGAGATCGTGGTACTGCGCATTATTGACCAGATGCAGGCGCTCATTCGCGACGGTAGCCTAACTCAGACCCTGCTCGAACCGGCCTCAAACCGGCGCTATATCGATGTCAGCGGCATGAACGATCTTGAGGTGCTGGCCCAACGCCTGGCCGCCCTGACGGTCTATAACGTGCTGCCCCAGGTCAAGCCAGAAGTCGATGATCTGCTCAAGCACACCGTCACTCAAGCCTTTGACCGGGCTCCCGGTTACCAGGGGTTTCGGCAACTCCCTGGTATTGGTAACCTGCCCGACCAGGTGGCCCAGCAGGTGGTCGCCCAACTATCGGCTAACCTCTATAGCGCGGTTAAAGGATCCCTCGAAAACCAGGCCGGTGGTGAGAAAACCCAGGCGCTAATCGACAAACTCACCGAAACGTTCAAAATTCAGCTCAAGGAAAATGAAAACATTGAGGAACTGGAAGCCTTGGTGGTGAATTTCCTCGAAGAATTTAAGCTCAACTACGTTAAGCGTCTGGCCGCCGAGGATGTCGATCGCCTGATTGAAGAGCGCTATCAAATCTACAACGTTACCCAGGGCAATTAGGTACGGCTAATCCGCGAAACTTAAATGCATACGTTCTCTTGCTAAGGGCTTGTAGTTAAGGGCCTTCGCAAAAAGAACTGAGCTTGAGGTTCAATTGCGCTCCAAAAGAGCATCACCTTTCTTTAGATGGATACACCAGGCTACTAATCTACTCCCCTGAATTCCATCCCTTGGTATAGAAAGTTACCTCCCTCCCGTTGTTACAGTGAGCACAGTTTAGAAGGCATCTACACAATCACAAACGCCTTTAGCTAATACCTTCACTGTGGGAGGACAAAACTATGTCTACTCGAAATATTGATCCCAATAATCGGGATCTTGAATCTTCCGTTAATACTCGCCCTGCTACCCAAAACGAAATTGCCTACCGTGACGGCTATGTGCGAGGCAAGTCGGCAGAGCAGCTAGAGCGCGATCGCCGTCGCGCTGCTGAGGCCCGAGTCTACGAAGAAAACGCTCGGCTGCGAGCTGACAACGGCGTGTCTACCGGCGTCGTGCTGGGCTTTATTTTGGCGGCGATCGCCGCAATCTTTGGCGGCGTACTCTATCTCTACAACAACGAAGCTGGCACAGGTCAAGGCACTACAAATCCTACCCCTGCCACCACTACTCCAGCCACCACTGCCCCAGAGCCCCCTACCAACGAGACCACCATCATTGAGCGCACCATCGAACGCACTCAAGAAGTGGTGCCTGCGCCTAGCTCAGCAGAACCGCCTCAAATTAACGTGGAATTAAACAACCCATTTCAACCGGGTACTGCGCCTAACCCCCAGGCTGATCCAAACCAACCCCCCGCTGAAACGCCCCAGGCAGAATAGTCTTGCCATCCTCACCCGTCACGATCAAAATCAAGATCAAAAAAGGAGCCGCTGGCGGCTCCTTTTTTGTGGCTTAGCTTGCTACGCCTAGGTTTCTCCCAAATCAGCAATGCCCAGGGGAGGCATTGTGCCGTCCTGGTTCCAAGAAATATCGGGCATGCTGGCTGAGGCCTCTCGCAAGGCTACTTCCCAGTGTTTGCGCATTTTGATCAAGTACGGATCACCCGCTTGAAACTGGGCTCGATGACGCACCTCAAAACTATCGGTCTGATACAGCACCATATGAATGGGTGGCCCCACCGACAGGTTCGAGCGCATGGTCGAGTCGATCGAGAGCAGGGCGCACTTGGCCACCGCATCGAGGGGCACGTCAAACCCCAGCGTTCTATCTAAAATGGGCTTGCCGTACTTAGTTTCTCCGATCTGCAAAAATGGCGTCTCGGGAGTAGCCTTGATGCAGTTGCCCTGGCTGTAGACCAAAAACAGCTCCGGCGCTTCTCCCCGCACCTGACCGCCGATCAAAAAGCTGCACTGAAAATCGATCTTGTCCTTGGCCAGCCAAGCTCGGTCAGCCTCTTGCAGAGTACGAATTTTATCCCCTAAATAGCGAGCGACATCGTACAGAGTAGGTAGGCTGTGCAGGTTGGGTTCGCAGTCGCGCTTAATGTCTTGGTTGAGCTGGTGAACCACCGCCTGGGTAATCGACAAATTGCCCGAGCTACACAGCAAGATCACCCGTTCACCGGGATTAGAGAAGTCAAATAACTTGCGATACGACGAAATGTAGTCAACCCCAGCGTTGGTTCGAGAGTCGGCGGCAATCACCAGCCCGTCTTTTACCAAAATGCCTAAACAGTACGTCATTGGTTTAATCAAGGATGTGCGATCGCGATTGCGGACGCTGTCAAAGGCCGCCAAAATAAACTCAGCCTACAAAAAAGCGCCGGTCAGACCAGCGCCCGCAGAATACACCTAAACCCTATAGATTTGGCCCTGAGGCCAAACTGCTCTCATCCCTATACCGCTCATCTAAGCAGCTACATCGAGCTTCCAGGCCAGGGGCTTAGGAGCCGGTTTGCTTACTTGAGGTTTGAATGTACAGAATCAGCAGAAAAACCGTCGGTACCAGAACAAAGAGAATGCTGGCCACAAAGCCAAGTTTATTAACTTCCATGCTTGCCTCTACTCTCAACCCAACAACGTCGCATTAGTCCTTTGGTATCGGCAGAGCCTCAGCCCCCAAACCCCACTTGGCCTAGCTGGCTAACGCCTGCACTGCCCAAAGACCTAACGCCCTTAGAATATCACTCTAGCCGATACGAAACGTAGTGGTTGGTCAAAGCTCCCCTGGCAAGCCTAGGTACTTTGAAAAGCTTTAAGCAGACGCCTTAGCCTTGCGGTTGGGCTTAGTCACAACGGAAACCGGCCCATGCACCGTGGTTTGGCAGGCCAAGCGGCAGCTAGAGGGCCATTTCTTAAGCTTGCGCTCTTCTACCTGAGTGCGAGGAGACAGATTTTCGCCACCGGCAACAACATCCACCACACAGGTGCCACACTGCCCGTAGCCACCACAGTTCATCAACTTGCCGCTAAAGGTATAGATGTCGATGCGGTTTTCCAGAGCCTTAAAACGCAGGTTGGCCCCGTCGGCCATGGTGATCTCTGTGTCTTCGTTAACAAACTTAACATTGGCCATCAAGGGAATCTCCTTTGCGTTCTGCGTCAATAATGGCGGTAGATCAAGCCTTTAGCCGTTAGACCAAGGTGCCTCCGTACCGTAGCTGCTGGCGATCGCCCCCGACAACGGTCCAACCTAGTTGCGAGGGAAATTCGGACTGGTTACACTTCGTTAAGTAATTTCATTGTTACATCTCATCTGTACCAAATGATTCACCATCCAAACAATGGCGGTGTCTATCGAGGCACACCGGGACGATGGGGTTAATTGGGGCAATTCTGAGAGCCCGATTCTGATAGGCTAATCAGTATCTGGCATGCTTAAGACAATTCCACAAAACAACATTGTTTTACCTAGAGGAGGAGCGTAGTCAATGGGACTACCCTGGTACCGGGTACATACGGTCGTCGTTAACGATCCCGGGCGACTGATTGCTGTACACCTGATGCATACGGCTCTGGTAGCTGGCTGGGCCGGCTCGATGGCCCTGTTCGAACTATCCACCTTTGACCCCAGTGACCCCGTACTGAACCCCATGTGGCGGCAGGGCATGTTTGTGCTGCCCTTTATGGCTCGGCTCGGCGTCACTGAGTCGTGGGGCGGCTGGAGCGTCACTGGCGCAACCGCTGTCAACCCTGGTTTTTGGTCATTTGAAGGCGTAGCTGCTGCCCACATCGTGTTGTCGGGTCTGCTGTTTCTAGCCGCCTGCTGGCACTGGGTCTATTGGGATCTAGACCTATTCCGCGATCCTCGCACCGGAGAACCGGCGCTGGATTTGCCCAAGATGTTTGGTATTCACCTGTTTCTGTCGGGCCTCCTCTGCTTTGGCTTTGGAGCTTTCCACCTCACTGGCCTCTGGGGGCCAGGCATGTGGGTATCTGACCCCTACGGTCTGACCGGCCATGTGCAGGGGGTTGCGCCCGAGTGGGGTTCTGCAGGCTTTAACCCCTTCAACCCCGGTGGTATTGTGGCTCACCACATCGCTGCTGGGATTGTGGGCATTATTGCTGGCCTATTCCACCTGACGGTGCGTCCACCCCAGCGCCTCTACAAGGCCCTGCGGATGGGTAACATCGAAACCGTACTCTCTAGCAGTATTGCAGCGGTTTTCTTTGCTGCCTTTGTGGTGGCAGGCACCATGTGGTACGGCAGTGCCGCTACCCCCATTGAGCTGTTCGGCCCCACCCGCTACCAGTGGGATGGCGACTACTTTAAACAAGAAATTCAGCGTCGAGTACAGGCCGATGTCAACGCCGGGTACTCCCTGGCCGATGCCTACGCCGGTATTCCTGAAAAGCTGGCATTCTACGACTACGTCGGCAACAGCCCCGCGAAAGGTGGTCTATTCCGGGTTGGCCCCATGGTTCAAGGTGATGGTATCGCCGAGGGCTGGCTGGGTCACCCCGTATTCAAAGATAAGGAAGGTCGCGAACTGTTTGTGCGCCGCCTGCCCAACTTCTTTGAAACCTTCCCCGTGGTGCTGGTCGATAAAGATGGCGTCGTCCGTGCTGACATTCCCTTCCGTCGGGCTGAGTCTAAGTACAGCTTTGAGCAGACTGGTGTCACCGCTACCTTCTACGGCGGCGACTTGGGTGGTCAAACTATCACTGAGCCGGCTTTAGTCAAGCGCTATGCCCGTAAGGCACAGCTAGGTGAACCCTTTGAGTTCGACCGCGAAACCCTCGGCTCCGACGGGGTGTTCCGCACCAGTACTCGTGGCTGGTTTACCTACGGTCATGCGGTGTTTGCGCTGCTGTTCTTCTTCGGTCACATCTGGCACGGGTCTCGTACTCTGTTCCGCGATGTGTTTGCTGGGGTTGACCCCGACCTATCTGCCGAGCAGGTGGAATGGGGCTTCTTCCAGAAGGTGGGCGATACCTCCACCCGCAAAGAAGAAACAGTTTAGTTTCGCTTGAGTTAAGTTGCCCGGCGGTTGAATCCAGACTTTCACCCGTCGGGCACTTTACTTCTAAATACTTGTAAACTGAAGATAACCTGGTCGAGTAGGAGCCTTTTAACCATGGAAGCTGTCGCTTACATCTTCATTTTCGCCTGCATTATTGGCACTCTGTTCTTTGCTATTGCCTTTCGCGAACCCCCTCGCATTCCCAAAGACTAGCCCTAGCGGATTAGTCCCTAAGACAGTCCAACGATTCAAAGTTCGCGCAATTTAAGCGAAACTTCTGAATCATTTCGATTGTTTTCTCACAATTTAATTAATATAGAGGCAAGCCTTCCCTGTATTGGGAGAGTTTGCCTTTATTTTTTTACCAACGCTATCGATCACGCATCGAGGCAGGGGTCAACTTTTCTCCCATTGGGAGTGTGTCTATGCATTGTCCGTTCTGTCAGCATTTAAACAACCGAGTCCTAGAGTCGCGATCGGCGGAGGCCGGGCGCAGCATTCGACGACGGCGGGAGTGTTTGCGTTGCGAACGTCGATTCACCACCTACGAGCGTATTGAGTATGTACCCGTTACTGTGGTCAAACGCAGTGATGATCGAGAACTATTTGAACGTTCCAAGTTGCTCCGAGGCATTGTACGCGCCTGCGAAAAAACGCCCGTGTCGTCCCTGTCCATGGAGGCGATTGTCGATGACATTGAGGCCGATCTCCAGCAGCGAGCTACCCGCGAGGTAACCAGTGCCGAGATTGGTGAGATGGTGCTGATTAAACTCCAGGCAATGAATGAGGTTGCCTTTGTCCGGTTTGCCTCGGTATATCGGCAGTTTCAGGGTATTCGCGATTTTGCCGAAACCCTCAGTCAACTTCAGGATGGCCGGGGCGATCGCCCTACTGGCGGAGCCGAAAACAGTCAGCCATCAACTTATGTGATATCGGCCTAGTGGTTTCTGCCTAATTGATCTAAAACTGAATCGCCGCCTCTTCCGCCGTTGGTTCACCCCAATCCTCGTGGCTGGCGATCAAGAACAGCTTGTCTTCGGCTATAATTTTAATCCTGTGGGTTTATCGGGGCTGTCTACGCCAGCACGCTAGCGCGTGGGGTTTGGGCTGTCACATATCTGAGTTGATTGTTTTGTACGTCTGCAAGGAAACCGCAGTATTACGGAGAAATAATAGGACAACACTAGCATGCTCAATCAGGACGTAAAGGACGCTGACATCGGGTTTACACACGAAGACTTTGCTGCGCTACTAGACCAGTACGACTATCACTTCAACCCAGGCGACACCGTTTCTGGGACTGTGTTTAGTCTTGAGCCTAGGGGTGCCCTGATTGACATTGGTGCTAAAACCGCCGCTTACCTGCCGATTCAGGAAATGTCGATCAACCGGGTTGACAACCCTGAAGAGGTACTGCGCTCCAACGAAACCCGTGAGTTCTTTATTCTCACCGACGAAAACGAAGACGGTCAGCTAACCCTCTCTATTCGCCGCATTGAGTACATGCGTGCTTGGGAGCGAGTGCGTCAGCTTCAGCAAGAAGATGCCACTGTGCGCTCTGGGGTGTTTGCCACCAACCGAGGCGGTGCTCTGGTGCGGATTGAGGGTCTACGTGGCTTTATTCCCGGCTCTCACATCAGCACTCGCAAGCCCAAAGAAGATTTGGTGGGCGAAGATCTGCCCCTCAAATTTTTAGAGGTAGACGAAGAGCGCAACCGCCTAGTGCTTAGCCACCGTCGCGCTCTAGTCGAGCGCAAGATGAATGGCCTTCAGGTGGGTGAAGTGGTGTTGGGTGCTGTGCGTGGCCTCAAGCCCTACGGTGCCTTTATCGATATTGGCGGTGTCAGTGGCCTACTGCACATCTCTGAAATCTCCCACGACCACATTGATACGCCCCATAGCGTGCTCAACGTCAACGACGAGATCAAGGTGATGATTATCGACCTTGATGCCGAGCGTGGTCGGATTTCTCTCTCGACCAAGCAGCTTGAACCCGAACCCGGTGACATGGTGAAAAATCCTGACCTGGTCTACGACAAAGCTGAAGAGATGGCTGCTAAATACCGTGAGGCGATGCGTCGTCAAGCGGCTGAGCAAGCCGGTGAGCTGATCGATGAACCTGAAGAGGTCTATGTCGAAGAAGAGGAAGTGGCTGTGGCCGTTGACTAGGCTAGCCTAGTCTAACTGTTCTCGAAAGACTGCTAGCGCCTGCTCGATCACGGTTTCGGGCGGGCGCCATTTGTATCTGCTGATGTCGATTCGACCACGGTGGTCAAACTCAATGCCCTCGTCTTCAAGCATGGCTCGCTGAATGTAGTCGCTGCCATTGCGCAGGGGTGACTGAGAAACCTCACCCTTGGCATTGATTACTCGCTGCCAGGGGATATCGTCTAGGGTCATATCGACCCGGTAAAGGGCGTAGCCCACTAGGCGAGGTTTACCGACTAGACCCGCGAGTTCGGCAACTTGGCCATAGGTGGCTACCTGCCCCGGCGGAATATGACGGACAATGGCGTAGATCCGTTCGTAGGTAAGCATGCTTTGGCCCTAGGCGAGTTTGGTGCGGCGGCTGGTGAGCACCACCAGGGAAAAGTCTGCCACCGCGATCGCCTCATTGGGCCGATAAACTTCTTTGTCTTCTACAAACCCAGCGGGGCTGTTGGTGTTGAGAATCATAGACCAGCGCTCCTTTTTGACCGATGGAGGGATTTGAAACTCCTGGAGATCAGCTTGGGCGTTGAAGCATAGCAAAAAACTGTCGTCTAGTAGCCGCTGGCCTCTAGCATCAGAAGCCCTTAACTCTTCGCCGTTGAGAAAAACAGCAATAGCCTTTGCAGAGTCATCGTGCCACTGGTGGTCTGTAATCTTACTGCCGTCAGGGTTATACCAACCAATATCATGGATCCCAGACCCATGGATGGCTCGCCCTTGAAACCAGTGGCGATGGGCAAAGACAGGATGTTCCTGACGCAGGCGAATGAGCTGCCGGGTAAAGGCCAGCAGGTCTTGGCTAGCCTGGTCAAAATGCCAATCAAACCACGACAGTTCGCTGTCTTGGCAGTAGGTGTTATTGTTGCCCTGCTGAGTACGGTTTAATTCGTCACCGCCCAACAGCATGGGTACCCCCTGGGAAAGCAACAGGGTGGCCAATAGGTTACGCTGCTGCTTGTGGCGCAGCGCCAAAATTTCAGGTTCTTCAGTTTCGCCCTCGGCCCCACAGTTCCAGGAGCGGTTGTAGCTTTCGCCGTCGCGGTTGTTTTCGTGGTTGGCCAGGTTGTGCTTTTCGTTATAGCTGACGAGATCCCGTAGGGTAAAGCCGTCATGGCAGGTGATGAAATTGATGCTGGCATGGGGACGCTTGCCGTTGGCCTGGTACAGGTCGGAGCTGCCCGTAATGCGAAATGCAAACTCGCCCAACCGGCAATCGTGGTCGCGCCAAAAGTCGCGCATGGAGTCACGGTACTTGCCGTTCCACTCTGACCACAGCAGCGGAAAGTTGCCGACTTGATAGCCGCCTTCGCCAAGATCCCAGGGCTCGGCGATGAGTTTAATGGTCGATAACACCGGGTCTTGGTGGATGATGTCGAAGAACGCAGCCAAGCTGTCTACTTCGTACAATTCGCGGGCCAGCGCCGAGGCCAGATCAAACCGGAAGCCGTCAACGTGCATTTCGAGCACCCAGTATCTCAAGCTGTCCATAATCAGCTTGAGAATTTGGGGATGCCTGACGTTGAGGGAATTGCCGCAGCCAGTGAAGTCCATGTAGTAGCGGGGGGCATCTTCAACTAGGCGATAGTAGGCGGCGTTATCGATACCTCGCAGGCTAAGGGTTGGCCCCAGGTGGCTGCCTTCCCCAGTGTGGTTGTAGACCACATCTAAGATGACCTCAATACCCGCCTGGTGAAGAGCTTTGACCATGGACTTGAACTCGTTCACCTGTTCGCCATGCTGGCCAGCACTGCTGTAGCCACCGTAGGGAGAAAAGTAGTTGAGTGAGTCGTAGCCCCAGTAATTGCGCAGTCCGGTATTGGCCAGGTGCCCTGGGTAGGCGTGGAAGTGATGCACCGGCAATAACTCGACGGCGGTAATGCCTAAGTGAGTCAGGTGATCGATAATGGCGGGATGGGCTAGCCCAGCGTAGGTACCTCGCAGCTCTGTCGGCACCTGGGGATGCTGTTGGGTGAGCCCTTTAACGTGGGTCTCATAGATGATGGTGCGATGCCAGGGGGTATCGGGAGAGCGATCGCCCTCCCAGTCAAAGGCTGGGTCAACCACGATCGCCTTGGGCATATAGGGTGCACTATCGATCTGAGAGAACGACAGATCGAGGCGCTCAAGATCGTCGCTGGACTCGATATCGTAGCCAAAAATGGCTGGATCGAACTGCACATCCCCATCCAGTGCCTTGGCATAGGGATCAATCAACAGTTTGTGGGGATTAAAACGCTGCCCTGCCTCAGGGTCGTGAGGGCCGTGCACCCGAAAACCATAGCGCTGGCCTGGCTTTACCCCGACTAGGTAACCGTGCCAGACAAAGTTATCGACCTCAATGAGAGGAACACGGATTTCTTGATTGCCAGCGTCAAAGAGACAGATCTCGACGGCCGTGGCATTTTCTGAAAACAGGGCGAAGTTTGTACCCGTGCCATCCCAGGTGGCCCCTAGGGGGTGGGGACGACCTGGCCAGACTTGCATTCCCATAATGAGCGCTGTTTCCTACTATCCCTAAGGCATAAAAAGCTGATACTGGGTAGCTCTAGTGATTGTGATCAGAGCAAAGCACCTACCCCAGGGTAGCAGGCTGGGGCAATTGGCGTAGCGAGCCGAGCAAGGTTATAGCGCTTGAGACTTATAAAACTCTTATAGTCTTGCGGTACTGTTGCCTTGAGGTTTTAGTGGCTGATCCAAATCTGTATCAGGCAACACTAATTGACAGAAAAATCGTTGATAGGAGTGGTGAACAATGCCCCTCACAAAGCGTTGTGTGGCTGAGTTTTTGGGTACGTTGTGGTTGGTGCTGGGCGGCTGCGGTAGCGCTGTGCTGGCAGGTCAGTTTTTAGATGGCAGTGGAGCCTTCGATTTAGGTATTGGGTTTCTGGGCGTATCCCTTGCCTTTGGTTTAACCGTATTAACCATGGCCTATGCCATTGGCCATATCTCGGGTTGCCACCTCAATCCGGCAGTGTCCTTTGGTCTGTGGGCAGCGGGGCGTTTCCCAGGAGGAGAGCTGCTGCCCTATATTGTGTCCCAGGTGTTGGGTGCTGTGGTAGGTGCCGGCATTATCTATCTCATCGCTACCGGGCAATCCGATTTTGTGATCGATCCTTCGGTGGGCAACCCCCTGGCGACCAATGGGTTTGGTGTCCATTCTCCCGGCGGCTTTAGCCTGTTGGCCTGCTTGGTGTGCGAAGTGGTGATGACCTTCTTCTTCTTGATGATCATCCTTGGTGCCACCGACTTTCGGGCTCCGGTTGGTTTGGCACCAGTAGCCATTGGTCTGGCCCTAACGTTAATTCACCTGATTAGCATTCCGGTGACCAACACCTCCGTTAACCCGGCCCGCAGTACTGGCCCGGCGCTGTTTGTGGGTGGACCGCTGGTTGCTCAGCTATGGTTGTTCTGGGTTGCTCCTATTTTGGGCGCTCTGCTGGCGGGGTGGTTCTACGCAACATTCTTTGCCGATGACAGCGAGAAAGCGGCACGACTCGAGCGCACGAAACCTGTCTAGGACTATCGAAATGTCTTTGGGCAATCTGGGTAAGACCCAGTCCAGTCTCTAGGAACTGTGAGCTTCATCTAAAAACGTCTTGGGGAAGAATTGTCTCCTGAGACGTTTTTAGCGTATCTGGGGGTGCTACCGCAGCTGATGACCGCAGCTACCACAGAAGCGATCGCTAGCGTCAACCGCTGCTCCGCATTGGGTGCAAAATTTTTGCTTGTCTGTTTGGGTATTGGTGTTGCCTAAACCCAGGGACATAGTGCCCATACGCATAGTCATTGGCTGAGCAGACATGTCCATATCACCCATTTTCATGGGTTGCATAGGTTGCATAGGCTGCATAGGTGAGGTGAGACTCACGGCGGTAACTTGCATGGGCGTTGCCCGATCGCCAGGCCAAGCGGCCGCATGAGTTGTCTCAATCTGCATGCCCTGCACCTGCCAAATAAACACGCCCTGGGCGGCAACACAGCGAATCAGTCTGCCGCCAGAGCCCAAGACGATTTGGGGTGCTTCTGTCCAGGGGCCGGTTTGCACCTGAGTGCTAGACTGCTGCTGCTGACCAGGACCACTGTTGACCAAGGTAATAAGAGTGGCGGTACCGGGGTTGTCAAGATATATCTTTTGGCTAGGGCTAAGGTCGCACTGATAAGGCATAGTTAATTTTGGCAAACGTCGCTGACCGTTTGATGCTTGATCGCTATGGCGGAGGCTAGCTGCTGATGCTACCTCTATAGGTATGCTAAGCCACGGTTTAACCTTCCGGGGATTTTACCCGGTGCTCATACGCTGGGGCTATCTAGAGATGGCTGTCTGAGCTACTGTAGAGGTGCTGTAGGGATAATCTTGGGAACTCTGGAGATCAATGAGCTCTAGCTACTCCGGGTCAACGGGCTGTCCTAAACCGAGTGCCACCTAATTAGATGCAATTTAAATTAGATGCAATCTAATTGGTCGATAGAGTTCCTGGGTGTAGTGTGTAAATACTGATGATCTGAGGCCAGCATGCCTTGGCCTGGGAGAGGTGCTGAGGTATAGTGCGATCGCTGCCATGGCTAAAAAAAGCGCAGGGCTACTCATGTATCGAATCCAGAATTGTCACCTGGAGGTGCTGCTGGTGCACTCCGGTGGCCCTTACTGGGTCAATCGCCGCTGGCAAGCCTGGACCATTCCCAAGGGTGAAATCGACCCTGGCGAAGACACCTTTGCCGCCGCCAAACGAGAATTTTTTGAAGAAACTGGCCAGGCCCCGGTAGGTGACTTTCGCCCCCTGCGGCCAGTGCGTCAGGCCGGAGGCAAGCTGGTATTTGCCTGGGCCTTTGAGGGCAACTTCAACCCTGCTAACCTGCACAGCAATACCTTTGTGCTGGAGTGGCCACCCAATTCAGGGGTGCTAAAGGAGTTTCCTGAGGTCGATCAAGCCGCCTGGTTTCCATTAGCAGAGGCCAAACGGCGAATTATTAAAGCCCAAGCCCAGTTTTTAGATGAGCTGGTACAGACGCTAGGGCCAGTTCTCTCAGTGTGATGCCACCGGCGTAGGCGCTATTGGTATAGGGCTATGTGCTGGGCCTGGTAGACGGCTGTAAATACTGCCGTAGCCGCATGATCGCCAAGCTATGGCCTAGGTTTAGGGGTAAGGCGGTTATTCCTTCGAGGCGCGATTGCACCCACTGATTGCCCCAATACCACTCATGAAACCCGTCGATTCCTCCCGATAGCACCATGTGCAAGCTGTGATCGGTGACCTGGGTGACCTGGTGGTGAACTGCGATGGGGCCAACATAGCTGTTGAAGCTCAGATCGCTGTGCAATTCATCAGGTAGGCCCTGACTAAACCGCTGGGGCCAAAGCCATTGACTGAACTGGCTGGGCTGCACCAAGCTGGATTGAATTTGCCCCTGAGTGGCCTCTAATTCGATGCGAAGGCGGCTGTGTTGAAATGTGCCTAGCATAGGGTGGTGACGTGCCCGCAAACAACACCTTTCAGTATGCCAAAAGAAAACCCGTGAGATGAGAGAGGGGCGGCGCTATGATGCGATCGCCATTGGGTCGGTAACCCCCCTCAAACCTATACCCCTCAAACCTTCTACAATAATTGATAAGCAATATTAAGTAAGGCTAGGGAGCGCATGGTAGATCAACTTATTCGGGCCACCGCTGCCGATGGGGGAATCCGGGTGGTAGGCGTCGTTACCACCAAATTGACCGAGGTAGCCCGGCAGCGCCACCACCTGTCCTATGTGGCTACGGCGGCTCTGGGCCGCACGCTGTCGGCTGGGCTGCTGCTGGCCTCTAGTATGAAGCAGCCCCAAGGACGGGTGAACATTCGAGTGCGGGGCGATGGCCCCTTGGGCGGTATTTTAGTCGATGCCGGTATGGATGGTACTGTGCGGGGCTACGTCGATAACCCTGCCATTGAGCTACCTCCCAATGCCCAAGGCAAACTCGATGTCGGCGGGGCCGTGGGCCACGATGGCTACGTGTACGTCGTGCGTGACATGGGTTTTGGTTACCCCTACTCCAGCACGGTTGAGCTAGTCTCTGGAGAAATTGGCGATGACTTGACCCACTACCTGGTGACCTCAGAGCAAACTCCCTCAGCCCTGATGTTGGGGGTGTTTGTGGGTGCTAATGGTGTAGAGGCCGCCGGAGGACTGCTGCTGCAAATTTTACCCCGAGCTGCCGAAGACACCGAAATGGTGGCTTTAATTGAAAGCCGACTGGCCGCTCTGACGGGGTTTACACCACTGCTGCGAGCCAACAAAACCCTACCGCAGATTTTTGCTGATCTAGTCGGTGATCTGGGCCTAGAGATTCTCCCCGAAACTCAGATGGTGCAGTTTTCTTGCCCCTGCTCCTTCGATCGCATGCTGGGAGCGCTCAAAATGCTCGGCGAAGAGGAGCTGCAAGACATGATCGAAACCGATGACGGAGCAGAGGCCATCTGTCATTTTTGCAATGAAATCTATCACGCCGATAGCGCCCAACTGGCCCAGCTGATTGAAGAGCTGCGGGAAGACCGCAAGTCAGCCAGCCGCTAAGCGTTCCAGGCCGAGAGCGGGGAGAGGTTAGCTCAAACATTCCCCCTGCTCTTGCAATTGGGTGGCTATTGCCCCATCAAGCGTCGGTAGGCGATCGCCAGCGCGTCGTCATCTCCCACATTGCCGGGAAACAGCACCACTGGCAGATCAGGGAACTGGGGGTGATTAACGGGGGTACGCACGACGGAAACGCCAGGGAGAATTTGGCCGAGCAAGCGGGCGGTTCGCAGGGCAAGGCCGGTGCTGAGGGTGTCGTTGGAGGTAATGCCGCCCTTGCTAATCAAAAAGCCGATGTCAGCGGGTAGGCCTTTGATCACATCCATCAGGAGAGATGAGACGGCGACGCCAAAGTCGAGGCGGGCCTGGACAGTGTCAAAGGTAAGCTCTTGGCGACTGGTATAGACCACGGGCACCTGGCCACTGCTGTGGGCCGTTTTAACCTGCTGGAGCAGGGTCGCAAGCAACTCAGCGTGGGTGGCTGTGCCATCGCGCAGCTGGGCCACAGCTACCTCAAGACCGATCACCCCAGGCTCAGCTAGCAGTCGTTCAAGCTGCTGAGTCGTCTTTTTGACGTGGGAGCCCACGATCACCGCCCCAGGTACGCCACCGCGTACATAGGTGGCCATGTGGTCTGCGTCAATGGGTTGGGGGGGCAGGGCCGCCAGGGCGGTGAGAATGCTGGCCGCACTGCGAAACAAAAAGCGCTTGCCCTGGGCGGCGGCGGTGAGTAGATCTTGAGCAAATTGGTTGAGGTCGGCCTGGGTCTCGCCATCGACAGCGCAGCAGACATTGTGCTCCAGGGCCATCAGGCGATCGAGGGAACCCGCCCGCATGTTCGTGAGGGTAAAGCGTTCGACCGCTTCAGCCGGAATGCGCCCAGCGGTTTTTTCGGCCACATAATCGGGTAGGTAGCTGGTGCTGTAGCCAAAGACAGAATCGTTGGCAAACTCAGTTTCGTGGACAGGGGTGGGGTGGCCATCCACCATCAGATAGTGAATGCTGTCTTGCGTGATGCGGCCTCCTTCAAAAAAGGCAGGCACGAGAAAGTGGGCGTCAAAGGGGCCGAGGATAGCTGCGATCGCATCGGTTTCGACCGGGTAATGACCCCGCAGGGTGGAGTCAGACCGGCTGACGACTAGAAAGTCTTGGATGCCTTCAAGGGCGATCGCGGCCTTAAGATTGTGGCAGACCTCGCGGGTAACCTGCTCGGCAGTGGTGGGAGTCAGGGCGCGAGTGTTGGTCAACACAAAGAAAATTGGCGAGTCATCCCGCAGCCCCTGGCGCAGGGTATCGACATCCCACTGCATGAGTAGAAGACAGCTGTGCACCGTCTGGGAACCGGTGGGGTCATCGTCGAGAACAATAATCTTGGGCTGAGCCATTAGACTGGCCTCAATCGGTTGAACAAACCCCACTATCGCCCACTGGGGGGACGTTGGCCAAGCTATAGCCAATAAAAAAGGCCTCTAGAAACCTAGAAGCCTTTTCTATCATGTTGGTGGCGGGGCATGGATTTGAACCATGGACCTTCGGGTTATGAGCCCGACGAGCTACCAGACTGCTCTACCCCGCGTCGGCTTAATCAGTATAGCGATAAATGTGCTCGAATAACAATTTATTTTCCAACTATTTTTTCGGCAAGACCAAAAAATGGCTGTAAGGGTTACGGGGCAAGGGGTTTAGGGTTCAAGTTTTTAGAGCTACCCGCCCCCCTTGTGCCCTTAATACATCATCGGTAGGTCGCCGACGACGTCTAACCGCTTAAAGTCACCAATTTCCATGTAGGTTTCGGCCAGGGTATCGGCCATTGAAGGCGTAATCCAGCCGAGTTGGCGCAGGGTGAAGATGGCGGTGGCATATTTGGCGCGCTTGGCCCCGTCGATTACCTTGATTGACAGGCCCAGCCCTTCGCCCACGCGGCCAATGCACTGAATGCCCTCAGCTCCAGATTTGCTCACCAAAGATCCATGGGTCAGTTTCATCAGGGTGGTGTCGAAGGTGTCGAGGCCGCCCACCATCTCGGGGTGACTGGTCATGGCTCGCACAATGCGCTCCATATCTAAGTTGCTGCCCGACGACAGCATGGCAAATAGGGTGGCCATTTGGCTGAGCTGCATGAAGTAGGTGGGGGCACCGCAGTCGTCGTGGGCGCAGATAAACTCGTCAGAGGGCATGCCCAGCAGTTCTGAAATGCGCCCCAAAATCAGCTTTTGCACCGGATGGTTGCGATCGAGGTAGCTTTCTAGGGGCCAGCTGCGCTGTTGGCAGACGGCTAGCATACCGGCGTGCTTGCCCGAGCAGTTGTGCTCTAGGGGGCTATTTTTGCCAGCCGGGGTGGGGCAGCGCAGGGCAGTGGGGTCAAGATCGGCCTGCCAGAGAATGTGAAAGACCTGGCGTGCCTGCTCGATGGTGCCCTGGTGAGAGCCGCACATGATGGCTAGGTCGCGATCGTCGAGGGCGTAGCGCTCTAAGGCCCCGGCGGCGGTTACGGCAAGGGCCTGGAAGGGCTTGAGGGCCGACCGGCTGAAGGTGCCCAGTTCGCCATTGCCCGCCACCGATAGGGTGCGGCCTCGGTTGTCGCAGACCGCCACGTGGGCCGTATGGGTAGACTCTACAATCCCTTCCCGCAAAAGCTGGATCTCTAGCTCTTTAGTTTGGTGCCGATTAACCCGACTGCTGGTCATAATGAAGGCTCTGGGGTGATGAATAGGATTGGTTTAGTGCGATCGCAGCGTAGGTCGCTGTACCGCTGGGCAAGGGGTTGCTAGCGAGGCCAAAGAATTAGCCCTAGCGCTAACAGGAGGGCCATGCCCCCTAGGGTGCGACGAATGCGCCGGAGCACAGGTTGTACCTGGTAGTCTACGATCAGGCGATCGCGATTCGACACGTCCTCTGGCTTAACCCAGAGCTGACCGTCGTACCAGCCCGATTCTTCGTAGGGCACCGTGGTTTGACGCAGCCGCCCGCCCACATGGGCCCACCCCACGTAGAGCTGGAGCAGGGCCAGCAGCGGCAGCACTAGCGCCCCCATAGCCGCACTAAGGCTAAAGAGGAGAGGATGTTTAGCGGGCATAAAGCTAGCGGCGGCCATTGGCCCGGCAACGGCACCGCCTGCCAGCCACAGCACGATCAGCGGCTTGAGGTAGCCTGTCAAATCGCGGCTGCCCCAGCCGTAAAACCAGGACTCTTGTACGTCTTGGTATTCGTTGAGGGGCTGCTGCTCAGCCGGTACCGGACATCGTTGAGGCATGACCACCGACGCTACTCAAAACTAGCTATAGCCTAAACGAATTGCCTGCCAATAGGAATCGCTGCCCCAGAAATTGACGTTCTGTAGCCTTTTTCGAGGCTGTCAGCCGCCCCAAAGAACACGGTCTGAAATGGCTGAACGTTTAGAACTGGGACGGGCTGAAGTGCTGGCCTGAGGGTTGGTAGACCAGTTGAGTGGCGTGGCCCCAAAAGGCCTCTAAATCATAAAAGTCCCGCGCCTCGGGCATAAAGATATGGACCATCACCTCGCCGTAGTCCATCACAATCCAGCTGCCTTCACCCTGACCTTCGACCCGCAACGGACGACGGTTGTAGTCGGTTTCGAGAATAGCTTCGATCGAGCGGGTAATGGCCCGTACCTGCACCGCCGAAAAGCCGGTGGCTACCACAAAGTAATCGGCTAGATACGATACATCCCCCACCTGCATGATTGTGATGTTGCCTGCTTTGCGCTCGTCGGCAGCAGCGGCAATGGCATAGGCCAACTTCAAGGCGTCATCCTCTGCCTCAGCTGTAGGGGAGGCAGAGGTAGCGGTTGTCGGCTGACGGTGGGAAGAATGGGTCATAAGCAAAGGCGTAAAGGTAAAAATAGACCGTCAAGGGGAGATGTTGGACCCTACCCGCCTGACTAGAATTCGATACATTTATTGTAAAGGATGAGCCCAATGGCCCGCCGAGCTACTCCAGGGTCTAGTCATAAATGTTATGGAAAAGGGAGAGGAGAAAAGGGAGTTTTTGAGCCTTAGATCACCGCTCCTAATCCCTAGGCAGGGGTAAAGTTGAAGATCCCAAATGCGGGGCAGCGTATATGATTGATCGTCAATAAATTGGCGGATAAGGCGGGGTGGTTGGTGGTTTTCTGCCCCTCAGGCGTGGATACTCTACGACTCGTCTTGACGTTCTACAGGGGAAGAAACACCATGCCTCAACTTATGCAGGGTCTGATCGTTGCGGTTTTAATTGGCCTACTGCTAGCGGTGATCGTAGGGTATTACCTGCGTCAGGGGCAGGTAAATGAGCTGACTGAAGCCTTGCACCAAAGCCAAAAGCGCCAAGCCGATCTCGAGCTAGCCCACGAGCAGCGGTTGCGCGATGCGACCCAGCAGCTCCAAAAAGATTATGAGGCGCAGCTGGCCGAAAAAATTGAACAGTATGCCGCCCAGACTGATCAGCAGCGCAGTCAGCTAGAGGCTGAGTACCAGGCTCGTCAGAGTCTGATCGGCGGTGCCCCTATCGATGCCGACAGCTCTACCGAGCAGCGCATTCGCAAGCAATACGAAGCCCGGCTGAAAGAGGTTGCCGCTAAAATGCAGCAGGCCTATGAGCAGCACCTGCATGAGAAACTGGCTGAGGTGCGATCGCAGACCCAGCAAGAGTATGATCAGCGCCTAGCAGAGGCGATCGCTCACTACCAAGACGAAGCTAGCCTGGCCCAGGAGACCAATACCCTACCCTTGGGGGATCTGGTGCCCGAGACATCAACCGGTGGTAGCGGCGATGCGGCTGAGGGGGCTGAGCTAGAAGCCCGGTTGCGAGCGGAGTATGACCAGCGCCTGGCCGATCGCATTGCCCAGTCCCAAGACGAGATGGCTCAGCGCCTCGCTCAAATGGAGCAAGAGTATGAGGCCCGGCTGCAAATGGCCCAGGCCAGCAGCCCGGCCTTTGCCACCCAAGAACCCTCGGTGCCAGAGCTAGAACTCAACCTGCGCCGAGAGCTAGAGACCAGCTTGCGCGAAGAGTATGAACAAAAACTGGCCGAAAAAATTGAGCACTATCAAGCTGAACTGACCCAGCGCACCCAAGAGCTAGAGCAAAGCTACCAGGCACAGCTACAACTGCTGCAACCTGCTGCGCCTGAAACCTCCGCCCCGGTAATCGACGACCCGTTTGATTTAGACCAGGCGATCGCCGCTGCCAACGAAGCTAACCTAACCGCTAGCGCCGACACTAACCTCGACTTTAACGATTTCTCCCTAGAGCCTGAAACTACCCCGCTCCCTGAACAAACCAACCAAGCTGACCTCAGTCTGTCTGCCTTGCTTGATAGGGAACTTGAAACGGGTCAAGACGATGGCTTAGGCCTAGACACCGACTTTGACACTGAAAATCTCGACCTTGATGCGCTGCTCAGTCCTCCGCCCTCAGATCTCGACTCTGATGATTTTCTAGATAGCCTAGATGATCTGAGCAACTTAAGCTGACTTGGCTTGACAGTTGGCTGCATCAGCCATGACGAATGGCCTGTGATCTTCTAATCACGACGCTGTAGCCGCAAAAAAGGGTTGCCTGACTAAGTCAGGCAACCCTTTGCTATCTCCCTATCCAAACCTTGCCTAGTCGGGCTTTTTCTCCGGCATCATGCACTTGTCGGAATCACAGCCCGCAGGGCCAGCTTCGATCACCTCACCCGCGTCGTAGCGCGACAGGGCGGCGTGAAAGTTGTCGGTGCCGCGCCGTGCTTCTACCTGCTGTTTCTGAGCCTCGAAGGTGGCCTTGTCGATGGGCTCAAAGGGCAGCCGGGGGAAGGTTTGCAGGTCGTCAAACCGAGCCAGCAAGGCGGCGGAGATGTAACCCTCGTCGTTCTGGATCACCTGGTAGATGCGCTCAGCCAAGTCTTCTAGCTCTGGCTCGCGAAACTCGATGGTGGCCGAGGTGTTGTGGGTGGTGTAGTACTTCTGCACCTGCATGTAGAAGTCAAACTGGGCTGCCGCCGAGAATTTCTCAATGGCGATCTCATCGGCACCGGGCAGGTTGGCCCAGAGAACTTCGACCGGAATTTCTACCAGCCACTCAGTGCAGCGGGGGTCGAAGGGGTCGTTGAGCAAATTGCCGTTGTCGTCTTTGTCGGCCTGGGAAGGCACGACGGTGTAGCCGTAGTCGATGCAGGCCATCGCCACCGGATCATTTTTGCGGAAGGTGATCCGGCGAATGAATCGCTGAGCCTTGGGGGGGTGCCAGCCGGGACTCGCCCCGGTGAGCAAGGATTTGGTGCCCGCAGGCTGCACAGTGGTGCAGCGGTTGGGGCGAACTAGGTTATGGCGATCGCAGTATTCCCCCACTACCCGATGCACAATATCCTTCCAGCGGGTTAGATACTCTTTCTCTCGGGCTTTGAAATCAAGACCCTGCATGGTGTCGGGGCGACCGGCCTCCCACCAGCGCAGCCACTCGACCCCAAAGGCGAGCACAAAGAAGTCAAACAGCCCAGTGAAAGAGACGCCCACGATTGGGTCTTCCAAACGTGACTTCTGGTAGCGAGGTTCTTGGAACTGGTGGTTGAGCAGCACAGCTACGGAAAGGGCGGCCGCAGTAAAGGCATCCTCTTGATCCTTCAAATTCTCAGGATCGAGCTGGTTGAGGTGCACTTCCGCCAGATTGCAGTGGAAGTTGGAGCCGAGGATTTCGCCGCAGTTGTGAGCGACAAAACCATTGGCATCAAATCGAGCTGGGCCAGGGACGGTGCAGTCGTAAACAGCCTCCACACCGTCGGGCACGAGGGTGGCTACCGTTGCCGTGAACCGCTCCCGGTTGGGACGGCGCTTGTAGTTAGCAAGTAAGTCATCCAACTTGGCGGCTTTGGATGGTTCCCGAAAACCAACTAGGCTCTGAAAAACCTGCAAGTTGTCGTTGGCGATCACTAACTCATGCTGAGCCTGGCAGAAGTAAGGGGCAGGCTCACGATGGGTATCGGGCAGCAATCGATGGCCCTCGGGTCGTCGCTCTTGATAAATGGTTGCCACGATGCCTAGGCGACCCAGCATCCGCTGCACGGCTTCTAGGTTGGCGAGGTTACTCTGGGCCAGACGAATGCTGACACCCTTGGTCTGATGCCCTTGAACGCTACCGTCGGCATCAAAAAAGCCTCGCAAAAAGCCCCGATAGAATTCGTAGCTTCCCTGCTCGATCGCAGCCGTCATGGCTTTTTGCCCTGGAGCAATGCCAAATTCAGCCGCTAACCGAGCCAGACCGGCAGAGTTCACCACGCGATGCTTGAGTTGGGTGTGATAGTGAGCCGAGTCTGTCCGGCGTTCATAGCTGACGGTAGTAGTCAAGAGAGCGATCGCATGTTCGCTCATTTCTACCTGGGAATCGCCCCAGAACCGCAGTAGCGCTGAGTCATTCCACTGAGTTTTGGTGAGACTGCCATCGCCCACGAGGTTCCCCAGGAGCCAGCCAGCCTCAGCATTGCCTAGGCCATCCCATGGCTGCAAGCCCCGATGGTTGTGCAGCATGACGCGATCGCCAGGCTGAAGGGTGTCCGCAGCGACCCATTCTGTGTACTGAGATTTTTGAGTTTGGGCCGTCACCTTCAGCACTCGATGGTTACCGGTTAGACGCAGGGTCTGACCTTCTTGGGTCGTGAGTTTCAGGACTGGCTTGGTTCCCGAATAGAAAAAGCCCTCAGGGGTAGTGCTAAATAGCTCTCCGTTGACATAGGTGCTGTGCTGCTGACCAATTAAATCTTTTACCTGACGGGGTCCATCGCCAGTGTGTACCCAGGTATCGGCGGTTACACAGGGGTTGAGACCGTAGCGATCGTCGGCTCCGGCCCGCTTTTTCGCTTCTCCAGCCCACTGGATCGCCCCTTCGCCTGAGTAGAACTGCTTACGCACAGAATCCACGCAGTCTTGCAGGCTGGGCTTGGTGTGAAAGACGCGGGTGTGGTTGGCCATGCGCAGCACGTCGCGCTCAGGATCGATGCGCCAGTTGCCCTCGGCGTCTTGCTGCCAGAGGTTGTCCTTGGCGCTGGCGGCCAGCTCGTCATTGCTGTCGAACTGGCGCATTCCGGCGCTGTTATGCGTCAGGTAGCCGTCGCAGTAGAAGCAGTGGGCCTCTTCCACCTCAATGTCGTAGGTCTGAATGGAGTTGTAGCTGCCGAGGCCCTTCACCGTCACAGGCACATCTAGGCTGATATCAGCCTCAGCCACATAGCGCTCGTAGTTAGAATCGGTTTGGCGCGATCCTTCAAAGCCCATGGCCCGCATTTCGCTGTAGGTATAGACCTCTCGCATCAGCGTGCCGGGTACGGTAAAGCCATACATCTTTAGCCCCTGGCGCAGCTCGCCTTTGACCGAATGGGGAGCAATTAGGCTGTTGTACTGGCCTTTGAGGGCTGGAATAGTGAGGTTGTACTTGATCTGCCATGACTCGACTTGGGGACGCACCAGGGTCAACCGTCCGGCAATGCCCAGGCTCGATAGCACTGCTGCTACCTGGCGGGCAAAGGCTGGATATACCGTAGTCAGCAGGTGGGGAGGCCGATTGTTGACGGCCCCATCGCTATCAACTAAGCCTGCCAAATAAGCTGCTCGTACCTCTATAGAACCCTGCAAAATGAAGCTGGGAACTACGAGAGACTGGCTGGCCTGCTTGATGTAGCGGTGAAAGTATTCTGCCAGGCGAATAGAAGAACAAACTGATTTAGCAGTGTTCTCTCCAGCGACGACACCGTGGGTGGCGGTCAGACCAAACTGAGCGATCGCCTGATCCAACTTCTGCTGAAGGCGAGTGGTAGTTTCAATGTCGGTGCCGTTCATGGCCCATTCCACACGGCCGTAGGGCTTGTCGTGCTTGTTGCGGCCCAGAGCCACGTAGCCATCCCCATGGGTAAAGCCAATCAGCCAGGCAATCTCTGCGCTCAGCGCCGGAATGATCAGGCCCTTAGCGGTGCGACTTTGGTCGGGCCGAGTGGCGGTGAAATCGGGGGGCAGAGCCGTGGGCGACCCGGACAGGATTTGGGTGCTGTGCATAAGGCGATCGCCTGCTTCCAGCTGATCAACCCGCTTCCACTGCACCTGCCCCTTGGCATCGGTCAAGACGGCTACGCGGTGGTTTAGGGTTGCCCTGGGCAGGGGGCCATTGGTTTCAATCTCGTACACATCTTGAACGCCCTGGTCAAACTTATTGGCCACTCGCCGGTAGCCCAGGGGGGTCTGTACCTGATCGCCCACCTGAACATCTCGAATCGGCACCAGCCCTTTTGAAGTGTGCACCAGGGCATCTTCGGGCAAGCAGCGGCGGATGTTACCAGCCACTACGCAGGCGGCGGCTTCGTCGATGAGCAGGCAGCATTCGACCGAGTTGAGCTGGCGACCGTGGGCTTTGTTGAGAATAGTGGCGCAGCGATCGTAGAGCATCGATAACCGGACAGGGTTGGCGACGCCGCCAAAGCCCTTGAGTTTTTCCCCAGCGGGGCGCACGTCGCGCAGATCGATGGTGACCTGGACTTCCCCGGTGAAGCGATCATCGGTGGACAGCTCTAGCAGGGTCTCGTAGGATTTGACCCAGCCCTGGCGGCTGTCGCCGACGCGGATGGTGACCTGGTTGCCATCAATGGTGACGTCAGTTTTTTCTTGTCGCTCAGCCACAGGGGTTTCGCCAATGTCGCCCGCCATGGTGACGGTGATGCGGTTGCGGATGGCGGGAATTTGGCTGATGTATTTAGGCTCAAGCATCGCCCCGGTGCCGCAGCCCATCATGGCTAGATCCATCATCAGGCCAAAGGCGCGCCAGTCGACTACGTTAGTGCTGGTGCAGTTGTAGGCTCCCGAAAAATTCTCGGGCTGTTTGCTCCAGGCGGTGCCGCCCACCCACAGCCAGCGACCGGAGGGCAGGGCCTTAACCTGACGCTGCATGCGGTTGAGCAGGGCGGCTTCGTCGTCGGTAAGGTTGCCGAGTTCGATTAGACCGGCTAGGGTGCGATCGCACACCTGATCCCAGGTTTCGCGCTGCCCCTCTACCACCTCGCCCCGGCGGCTGTAGGTGCGGTAAAACACGGGAAACGCCGCCGGAGCTGCCTCAGGGAATGGCCCCTGCGACCGGGTCAGAGGAAGTTCTTGAACCATGGGGATCAGCCTTTTGCTAGCAAGAGAGTACGTAGATCGGTGCGTTGTCAAGTCGGTGCGTTATCACCCAGACCGGGCAGTAGGAAACCACATGAATCGGCAGAATCTTACCCCAGGCTTAGCAGATCGCCCCAATGGTCGATCATCATAACGGATTATCTTCAGATGTAGCGTTTGGAAATCAACTTTTCGCTAGATTTAGCGCTACATCTGGGACGGCGACGGCGATCGCCCCCTCAGCCTACCGACCCGTATCTATCCATCCCCAAAAACTCAAGTTGTGTTGCAGAGTTCGCTACAACGGCAGTGTTTCTGGCATTATTAATTTAGGATCCAATGCAAGTTTTTCTGAATAAGCGGCGAGGCCCCTATGGAAGAAAAAGTCTGCTGGGAGCAATTCAAGCACCGCTACGAAGGTCCCAATGGTCAGCTCAAAGCCTGGGCCGACTATCAGCGGGCCTACCAACAGTGGCGGCGATCGTGCCTGACCAATGCGGTGCCAGGGGAGACGGGCGATCGCTAAAGACGTTAGGTGTGTCTAAGAAAGAAGATAGCAGCTCTAATTCAAGCTTAGGTTGGCGACATTCCTTGGCAGCGACCTGCTCAACACAATGGCCGAGGAATTTGAAGTTCCTCGGCCATTGTGTCAGGACTTGCCCATGAAAGCTGAAATTAACTCACGGGTACCGCTACAGATTCGGTGGCGGCTGTAGCCTGATCGGTGGCTTTTTTCGCCTCTAGGTAAGCCGCCAGTTGCTCTTCGATGTTTTGCCGCACAATCTGGCGGAAGTCTAAAAAGTGCTCGGCCTGGGCACACACCGACACGTAGTTAGCCGCCACCGCTGGGTAGCGCCACAGCATAATCGCCAGATTGATCCAAAAGCGCAGACGAGTCTTACGCACCACGCCCTGCCGCCATACCACGATCAAAAAAGCGCGAATGGTGATCCAGTTGATATCGGGGGCACCGGCAGAAGTGGTGCGGTTTTTGTAGTTGCGTTTTTGAGCCTCACCCAGCATTAAGAAATGACGGAAGGTGCGGTTGAGCACCGTCAGCGGGTCATAGAGATCCCAAAACACCTGGATGTACTCTTCGGTAATTTCCTCAATGGGCCGGGTGGGCACGAAGTTCATCAGGGTGGTCTGGTTGATGTCGGCGCTCTTGCCCAGCAGACGGCCTTCTTTTTCGAGCCGGTGCCAGAGGGCAGTGTCGGGCAGGGCTTGCAGCATACTCACTAGAGCAGTGGGAATAGCGGTCTGCTCCACGAATTCATAAATGCGCCGACCGGCCCCAGATTTTTCGCCATCAAAGCCGACGATCAGTCCAGCCATCACCCGCAGCCCTGCCTGGGCAATAGAAATCACCGACTCCGAGAGGGGGTCGCGCATATTCTGAAACTTTTTGGTCAAGTTCAGGCTGTCATCATCAGGGGTTTCGATGCCCAGGAAGACGGTGCCGAAGTTGCAGTCAACCATCATCTGCATCAGCTCTGGATCTTGGGCCAGGTCTACCGAGGCCTCGGTGGCAAAGGAGAAGGGATAGCCGTGCTCCTCCATCCAGGGTTTCATCGCCTTCAGCAGCAGCTTGACGTTGCGCTTGTTGCCAATAAAGTTGTCATCGACCATAAAGATGCTGCGCCGCCAGCCCAGGTCGTAGAGGCACTGAAGCTCGGCTAGCAGCTGCTCCGGGTCTTTGGTGCGGGGTTTGCGACCGTAGAGCACAATGATGTCGCAAAACTCGCACTGAAAGGGGCAGCCCCGCGAAAACTGCACCGACATTTCGGCGTAGGCATCCATCTCTAGCAGGTCGTAGCGAGGCACCGGGGTATCGGTGACGGCGGGCTTCTCGCCACCAGAGCGGAAGGTGCCGCGTTTGTCGCCTCGTTCCACCGCCTCCACAAACATCGGCAGGGTAATTTCCCCTTCGTCGAGAATCAAGAAATCGGCCCCAGCCTCCTCAGATTCGTGGGGCATGGAGGTGGGGTAGGGACCGCCCACCGCCACCAGCTTGCCGTACCGCTTAGCGGTCTGCACGGCGTCAAAAAAGTCAGTTCGGTGAACGATCATGGCCGAGATCACCACGATGTCGGCCCACTGCCATTCGTCCTCGCGCACCTCGCGCACATTGCGATCTACCAGCTTATAGTCCCAGGTTTGGGGCAAGATAGCTGCCACCGTCACCAGACCCAGCGGAGGAAGCTGTGCCTTGAGCCCAACCAGTTCTAGCGTTTTGTCAAAAGACCAAAAGCTTTTGGGGAAACGCGGATAGACCAGGAGAATATTCATAGAGACCGTATAGGTATCCTCGCCATGCTACGAGAGTTATCTGAAATAATCAAACGCAAACCTTGAGAATCTGACACATTATTCAACAAAAGCTTAGCAAAAGAGGATGGGTGGCAACCTATAAAACCCGATGTAATCCAATCACGATCAGCATAGTGCCCGGAAAATAGGGAAGTTGCCGGAACCACTGCCGATCGGCAATCAATAGACCAGTGCGAATTCCGAGATAGATAAAGGCGCTGCTCATGGTCGCCAGGGTAAAGATAATCAGCCAGGGAGAATAGCCCATCAGCCGAATGCCAATACCCGCGACAAACGAATCGAGGGAAACGGCTAAACCCAACAGCAAAGCCCCTTGGGAAGAAATGGATTTAGCCCGATCAACATTAACTGCATTGGGGCGCTGAAGACGTTTAGCGATGGTTTGGAACCCATGTCTGGAAGTCGGGCTATCTTCGGCCTGAACCAGTGGATCAGGCGCGGGCTCCTTTAAGCCGTGGGCAGTTTGAGAGGACCGCATCTGAGATCTGAGCTGGTTTAAAATGGCGACTAGGCCAATGCCCACTAGCAAAACGCCTCCCAAGGTTTGGGTTAGCTCAGGCGACAGGGCTGCACTGATGATCTCGCTGGCAAAGACCGAGAGCCCCAGGGTAACGGCAGTACAAAACGTGATAATCGCCAGCGATGAAACGGGGACTCGAATATGGCGAACGCCGTAGGCCACACCAACGCCAAAGCTGTCGAGGCTGACGGCGATCGCAATGGTCAGTAAAGAGACATAATTCACAGCTTGACTACCATGCTCCTGGCCTCACACCCACTCAAACGGGTCAAGCAAACAGCCAGTATTCTGCCAAAGCCCTAACCGTTGGGGATTCTAGATTTTGTTACATATTGTCACACTTCATTGTGGCTGCCATCCGCCCGGCGGCGGGATGACCGGAGACAATTGTCACAGTGTCCACACATGCCTAGGCGCTGCGCTTCGGTGCGAAAGCCAAAGGTCACTAGCAGCGCCTGCCACCGACATTGACGGCTGTGGAGAAAGTGGTGCATCTGCTGGCTGGGGGTATCCTGCGATCGCATCCTACTCCCCGGCTCCGCCGTCAGTCGGTAGTGAAATGGACTAAGCCACTCTAGCTGCCCTACGCTGTGCAGCCACGACAGGGAGATCGCGCCGTGGTCAAACCGCTGGCTAATGTCGCGCACATCCCCACTGGGGGGAATCTGGCTGACCAAACGCTGAGCTTTTTGTTGCAGCGCCTGGGTTTGGGCCTCAAAGAACTTGGCCCGCTGGCGATCGCCCGGCTCCAGCCAGCCCGTCGGTTCGCTCACTAACGTCAGTGCCTCGGCGGCCTTGCCGTCACGCCCCGCCCGCCCCACCTCCTGCACGTACTCGGTGATCGTGCAGGGGGCCTGGTAGTGCACCACCCAGCGAGTTGATTGCTTGTTTACGCCCATGCCAAAAGCCGAGGTACAGACCACAAACTGGAGCCGATCCGCCATCCAGTCGGCCTCGGTCTGGCGGCGATCGCGGCCGCTCAACCCGGCATGGTACGGCGCAACCCGATAATTAGCCGCCAGCCGCTGAGCCAAGGCTTCGCTATCTCTGCGGGTACGCACATACACCAACCCCGATTGATGGGCATGTGATTGCAAATATCGGGTTAGGGCTGCCTGACGCTGCCCCTGACTAAAAACAGCCTTAACTGTGAGGTTGAGATTGGGCCGATGAGGGTTGAGCCGCACCACCTGGGGCGACTCAAGCTGGAGCACGTCTCGCAGAGTCGTCTGGGCCGCAGGGTCGGCGGTGGCGGTAAACGCGGCAATTGGCAGAGTACTACCCGGCGGACGACAGTCGAGCAACGCTTTTCGCACCGCGCCCAGGCGGCGGTAGGCCGGGCGGAAAGTTTCTCCCCACTGCACTAAGCAATGGGCTTCGTCCAAGATCAGCCCATTGAGCTGAAGCTGGGGCTGACATAGCCGCTCCCACAGGGGTGGACTCAGCAGCGTTTCGGGCGAGACGTAGAGCAACCGTAGCTCACCCCGTTCGAGCGATCGCAGGGTTTTGTGCCGCTGGGGTGGGGGCAGTTGGCTATGGAGCGTAGCGGCGGGCAGGGCTTTGGCTTGCAGCTCTTGCACCTGGTTTTCCATCAGCGCCACTAGGGGCGAGACCACCAAAGTGAGGCCCGACTGCAACAGAGCCGGTAGCTGAAAACAAATCGACTTGCCGCCCCCCGTGGGCAACACCACCAGCACATCTCGATGGTCTAACAAAGCCTTGACGATCGCATCTTGGGGCGGGCGAAAGCTGCTGTAACCCCAGATCTGCTGAAATGCCCGAAGCACTTCGCTCCAAGCAACGGAAGTCTGCACCATACCGAATACTCTGCACCGTGCCTCCAGAGTGCCCACCCTGGGAATGGGGATCAATCAGGTATCAAACCCAAAATTAAAGGGGATCGCTACGTGTAGCGATCCCCTTTAGTGAATCGGTTTATACCAAATCCGAATTCCATGCCCCCGATTCCCAACGGGCGGATTGCGTAAGGGCAAACGGTGTTTGCCCAGCTCAACCGGGGCTAGCCAATCAGATTCAGCTCAGCTTTAGAAGCTAGCTAGTCTTAGCTCAATTTAGTCAAAGAAGAAGGGGAAGTTGTAGCCCACACCCAGAGAAATACCCATGGCAAAGCCGCTGGTAACCCGGAAGTTACTGGCCGCATTGAGGGTAAAGCTAGGGGAGATGGGAATATCAGCGCCCGCATTGATCAGCAGACCGAGATCGCCGCTGGTGGGAATTTCGACCCCAGCTCCCACGTAGGGTTGAGCGACAAACCCTTCGTAGCTGATGGTGTTGAAGTTGTAGGTCACAGGAATGGTGAAGCTCCACCGGTCGTTGGTGGCAGTGGCCCCAGCCCGCACAGAAAAGCGAGGCCCGAGGGAGATTTTGCTGATGATGTTAAAGCCAAAGCTAGATAAAGCGCTCTGACCGCGATCGCCAAGACCAATGTTGCCGCCCACCCCAAAGTAAGCAGGGCTCACAGCCACAGCTCCAGGCGCAGGAGCCTGAGCTAGGTCAATAGAATCGGTGGCTTCAGGCGCGACTTCAATGGTAGCTGCCAACAGCGCCGACTCAATATCGGCGGTGTCAAACAAACCGCTGTTAGGCAGAGGTGCTGCAGCGGGCAGGGTTAGCAGGCTGGCCTCTGCAGCAGGCATCGCTACGGTTTCAAACACCTGTACCGTTTCCGCCCGTTCAGCGACAGGAGCGTCAGCCGCGGGGGTATCAGCCGGTTCAACCACGGCCCCAGGTACGAGCTCTACTTCATCGAGGTGGTTGTGAGCAAGGTTTAGTTCACCTAGGTGGTTATGAGCTAAGGCTGGGGTAGCCATGCCTGCTGCCGCCACTAGGCCTAGCGCTAGGGAAAATTGCTTAAGATACGCCATGATTACGTTCACTCCTCAGGTTTTACAATCAAGTCTCACGGGCATAGCACCCATGATGACTCAATTTTTTAGTTGAAATTCTGCGGCTATAGCAGGGGAAAATCTTAGCTCGAATAGTCACCCCAGCCCCAGATTCACACACCACATTGGCCCACAAAATTTGGCAGAATTGTACCACCTATGACATGGGCAGCAAGGCTATGTTGACAACATTTTGCACCTACCTAGGATAGATGCGACTCTACTCTAAGACAGATCAAATCTGAGGTTAATCAAAATTTGAAAGTTAATCCGGTCTGATGGCTGGGTCAATGGGTTGAGTAGATGAGGCTAGCCAATCGGGGCAGGATGTGACGATTTTGACTGTGTTCGCTGCCCTCTGTAAACGCCACCAGCAGGCCCGGTGTGCCATCGGGGCGCTCAAAGTAGAGCGCATCATGGCGAACGGTACTGGTGTAGCCCGCCTTCGAGTACAAGCGAGTACCAGCCGGTAAACCTGCCCCTAAAAAGCCGGTAACTTGGTCTTCGTCCCCAGGCGACGGGGGGTTAAACGGCAGGGTGCGCTGCATCGACATCAGCATCGACTGCGATCGCGCCGCTGAGACCGCCACCCCCCCGGCAATGCTGTGGATCAGTCGGGCCACAGCATTGGTAGTCAGGCGATTGCGATTGTCGTAGTGCTCACCGACAAAGGCGCGCTCCCGTCCGTAGGGGCCGTCGCCCCAGGGCTTTTGGTTCATATTTACCCCAGTCAGCTCAGGCCACTGAAGCGACTGAAAAAACCGATTCACAATATTGCGCTGGTGGCACCAGGTGGCAAAGGGGCCTGGAGGCAGCTCAGGGCCGCTAGTCGTGCCGCTGAGCGTATCGACCACTAACGAGGTAGCGTCGTTGCTAGAGTCCACGATCATGTCTTTAAGCGCCCGGTCGAATTCTGGAGAGGGCGGAATCATACCCTGCTCTAGCCACTCGTGGGCCGCCACTAGGTAAAACAGCTTCACTACGCTCGCAGGGTAAATCAGCTCGACCCCACGATAGCTAGCTCCCCGAGGCCGATGCTGCCAGAAGTCAGTAGCACTTATCGCCCCGCCGGTATTGGTGATGTAGGGCGGGTCATAGACCACCCAGGTGACAGCAAGTTGGGTGGGGGTGAGGCCAAACTCAGAGCGCACCTGCTCTAGCACTTGATCCAGAGTGGTTTGCAGGGTGGGGTCAGAGGTGAAAAATAGTGACATAGCCAGCGCTTGTGTTCTGGGTAACCGCTTGTTCATCAAACCATTCTGCCTGGGCCAACCGATAGGGCGAAAGACATCAGGGCCGATATGAGGGGCCAAGGGTTGGGCATTCTGTGCAAATCGCAACTTTCTGCCCTACGACCTGGGGTATACGGTTAGAGTAATGAGGTGTTTGGCAGGCTTGCTAGCACCTCAGTAGGGTATTGGCCCGACGGGGCTGCCCCCTCACTGGCTCAATGGGAGTTGGTTTGGCTGCGGCGATGGGAATCCTCACCCCTACACCACCTTCAACCTTCAATTGAGCCAGTTGATCCAGTCGATTGATCCAGTCAATAGACTGCGCCCATTACTTTCGCTCCCATCTGCCACGCTTGAGTAGGGTTCCTATGGCAACTCAGATCGATGGCCTCTCTGGGCCGACCTTCAATCAACGCAGCATGATTACTGCGCTGTCTCTGGTCAATCAACAGAGTTCTTTGACTAACCAGGTGCGCGATCTGCCCACCCCACAGTTCATTCATCTGCTAGATCAAATTACGGCAGAGTTTGAGCATTTTTTGCGCGCCATTGACATGATCAACAATGAGTCATTGGAGATCATGCTGGAGCAAATTCTAGAGGCATTTACCCTCAAGATTGGCCAAATTCTCCAGGCTGAGCGCACCACTATTTTTATGGTGGATCAAGAAAAGCAGGAGCTGTGGTCAAAAATTGCCCAGGATGACGGAGAGCGATCGCTCGAAATTCGGGTACCGATGGGCAAAGGCATCTCGGGCTATGTGGCCACCCACGTTACGCCGCTCAACATCCCTGACGCCTACGCCGACGATCGCTTTGATCGTACCTACGACCAGAAGCATGGCTACCGCACTCGCAACATTCTCTGCATGCCGGTGCTGAGCAAAAAAACCAACAATATTGTGGCAGTAGTGCAACTGCTCAATAAGCTCAATCACACCCCCTTTAATGACCAAGACGAGCGCCATTTCAAAGAATTTGCCGAATCGCTTGGCGTGATTCTAGAAAGCTGCAACTCGTTCTACGTGGCAGCCCGCAACCAGAAGGGCGTCGCCGCTCTGCTCAAGGCTATTTCTTCTCTAGAGCAGAGCTTAGACTTGGAGAAAACCCTGCAATCGGTGATGGAAGAAGCCCGTCAGCTGATGCAGGCCGATCGCAGTACCTTGTGGCTGATCGACGACGAGAGCGGCGATCTGTGGTCTAAGGTCAAGTCGGGCGACGGCAGGTCGATGGTAGAGCTGCGCAACCCAATCAGCAGCGGGATTGTGGGCCATGTAGCCAGCACGGGCGAAGTGCTTAATATTTCTGATGCCTACCAAGATCCCCGGTTTAACCCTGATGCCGACAAGCGCACTGGCTACACCACCCGCACCATTCTCTGCATGCCCGTGTATGACTCAGGCGGCAGGCTGATCGCGGTCACCCAGCTAATCAACAAGGCCCAGGGCACATTCAACACCTCCGATGAGGCCTTTATGCGCGCCTTCAACATCCAGGCGGGGGTCGCCCTTGAAAATGCCAAGTTGTTTGAGAGCGTCTTAGTCGAAAAACAGTACCAAAAAGATATTCTGCAAAGCCTCTCCGATGCGGTGATTTCCACCGATTTAGAGGGGCGCATTGTCACCATTAACGATGCCGCCCTAGAGCTGATTGGCTGCCCCGAAGACACCGATTACAGCCGCAAAATTCGCGATCGCTGGCAATCTGCCCTGATGCACCGCCCAGTGTGGGATGTGATCCCCGTCGATAGCCTGCGTTTTCGCTTAGAAGACAGCCTGGGCAACGGAGCGCGTCACTATGTGCCGGAGCAGAGCTTGCGAGTGGCGGTAGCGCCTGGCCCTGGCACCGGGCTAGACCCCATCTCTGAGCTGGCTCTACCCGATATTAGCCATAGCGAAATTTATCGGGCCTGGGGCGACCCAGCCGCTCCTCCAGTGTCCAAAGACTTGGTGCAGCGCATTGAACGCAGCATTAATCTCACCGTCAACCCCCTCACCAACCCTGAGGGGGGCGTGCTGGGTGGCCTGCTAGTGCTCGAAGATATTAGCCAAGAAAAGCGGATGAAGAGCACCCTCTACCGCTACATGACCCCCGGTGTGGCCGAGCGGGTAATGGCCTTGGGCGACGACCTGCTAATGAAAGGTGAACGTAAAGATGTCACCGTTCTGTTCTCCGATATTCGCGGCTACACCACGCTGACCGAAGACCTAGAAGCCGACAAAGTGGTGGAGATGCTCAATGCCTACTTTGAAACCATGGTGGAGTCGGTGTTTCATTTCGAAGGCACCCTCGACAAATTCATTGGCGACGCCCTGATGGCGGTGTTTGGCGCGCCTCTGCCGCTGACCAACCACGCCTGGGCGGCAATCCAGAGCGCTCTCGATATGCGGCGGCGGTTGGCCAAGTTCAATGCTGAGCGGGGTGCCCTAGGCCAACCTAAAATTCGCATTGGCATTGGCGTCAGCTCTGGGGAAGTGGTCTCCGGCAATATTGGCTCCCAACGCAAAATGGAGTACACCGTGATTGGCGATGGAGTCAACCTCAGCTCCCGCCTGGAAGGGGTGACTAAAGAGTATGGCTGTGACATTGTTATCAGTGAATATACTTACGCCCTTTGTGCCGATCGAATCTGGGTCCGAGAGCTAGACCGCACCCAGGTGAAGGGTAAGCAGCGGGCCGTCGGCATCTACGAATTGATTGACCAGCGCGACACCCCCCTCACCGCTGACACCGAGGCCTTTCTCGACCTCTATGCCCAGGCCCGCAGCGCCTACACCGGCATGCGGTTTGAGCAAGCACTATCTCTATTTGATCGGGCGCAGCAGCTGCGCCCTCAAGACAAAGCCGTGGCGGTACACCTGAGCCGGGCCAGGCAATACCTAGTGCAGCCCCCACCCGACGATTGGGATGGTGTCTACGTGATGACGACGAAGTGAGATGACTCTGGGCCTGGAAGGAATTGCTGCCAGTCCCCCTTCAGGCTCTAGCCTCGTCGATCTATCGCAGACGGAACAAACCCGCTAGGATGGGGGTTGTGTTCAAAACGAACACTTTTAGGTCATTCTGTCGCCGTTGAGCTACGCACCGCGCATGTCTCTGTTTGACTGGTTTGCCAATCGCCGGAAGTCCGGCCCCATTAGCGAAGACCGCCAAGAGCGGGAGATTGCCGACGGTCTGTGGACCAAATGTGAGCACTGCGACGTACTCACCTACACCAAAGATCTGCGCACCAACCAGTGGGTGTGTAGCGAGTGTGGCCATCACCACCGTATCTTTAGCGACGAGCGCATTCGCCAGCTGATCGACACCAACACCTGGCAGGCGCTTGATACCCATATTCAGCCCCAGGATCCACTTAAATTTAAAGATCGCAAGGGCTACGGCGATCGCATCCGCGAGACCCAAGCCAAAACCAAGCTCACCGATGCTGTGCAGACGGGTCTGGGCGAGCTAGACGGCCTGCCTGTCGCCCTTGGGGTGATGGACTTTCGCTTTATGGGCGGCAGTATGGGCTCAGTGGTAGGCGAAAAGCTCACCCGCATGATCGAGCAGGGCACTGCTGCTGGTCGCCCGGTCATCATTGTTTGTGCCTCTGGCGGTGCCCGCATGCAAGAGGGCATGCTCAGCCTGATGCAGATGGCTAAAATTTCTGGAGCGCTGCAGCAGCACCAGGCCGCTAAGCTGCTCTACATGCCGGTGCTCACCCACCCAACGACCGGCGGTGTGACGGCCAGCTTTGCCATGCTGGGCGATATTATTGTGGCTGAGCCCAAGGCCACGATCGGGTTTGCCGGTCGTCGGGTCGTTGAGCAAACCCTACGGGAAAAACTGCCCGATGACTTTCAAACCGCCGAGTATCTGCGCGATCACGGCTTTGTTGATTTAATTGTGCCGCGCACCCAGCTTAAGCAGACCCTAGCTCGGCTGATTCGCCTGCACCAGCCTGTGACCGCCTCAACGGTGGTTGAAGGGCACAGAGCTTGGCCGAATGGTCTCAGTGCGGTAGAACCGAGCCACATTGGGGCTGACCTGTAATCGGCCTCTGGGGCGAATTACCCAGGGGAAATATTGGGAATGGCCCCTTTCGGTGGCATGATAGACATTAACAAGAGCGATTTAATCGGAGTAATTCCGTCAAATCAGATCTAATCCAAGTCTAGACGTGGCGGTTTGCCTGCGGGGAAACTACAAACGTTGACCTGGACTTGGTATAGCTGTGTTGATTTCATACCCAAGCCCTATACATTCGAGGAGAACCATGTTGAAGAGATGCATTTGGCTAGTTGCGGTCGCACTCTTCTTTGTCAGCCACCTGGTAATGGGAGACGCCGTCGCGGCTGAGCTAGATGAGGCTATTCGTACCGTGCAGCTCAACCCCGAAGGGGATACCGTTGTGCTGTCTCTAGAGCAGGTTACCCGGGGTCGTCGCCAGTTTAACTACGCCTGTGGCACCTGCCACGTGGGGGGAATTACCAAAACCAACCCCACCGTTGGCCTTGACCCAGACTCTCTGGCCGGTGCTTTACCCCCCCGTGACAACCTTGAGTCTTTGGTGGCCTATCTGAAAGAACCGATGACCTACGATGGTCTATCGGATATTTCTCAGGTACACCCCAGCAAAAAGAGTGCCGATATTTTTCCCAAGATGCGTAGCCTGACTGAAGAAGACCTGGTGGCGATTTCTGGCCACATTCTGCTTCAACCGAAGGTGATTGGCGACATGTGGGGAGCGGGTAAGACCCGTTTCTCTGCTCCTCAGGTCTAGGGATAATGGGGTAGCTTGAGGGCTAACCCAGGCCTTATGGGTGGCTCTGGAGAAGAGATACGATATCTGGCAGCAGTATGTCGTAGGTCGTCTATGGACGGCTATTACCCCAGGGGTAATGCCCCAAGTTACCGCGCAAAGCAGGTAATATGCCATAGGAAGGTGGTCTGATAACAGCCCCCTTGATTGATTGAACTGGAGATACGAGCTTTAGAGGTAGTTATGCAACGTGTATTTCGTGCCGCCCAGCGCTTGGGCTTGGTTATTCTGTCTGCTCTGCTAGTTGTGGGTACGCTCACCCTGGTTGCTTCGCCCGCTGCGGCCACCAACTACGATGTCAAAATGGGTTCTGACGCAGGTCTGCTGGTGTTTGAACCGAGCACCGTTACCGTCAAGCCTGGCGACACCGTGACCTGGGTCAATAACAAAATGGCCCCCCACAACGTCGTGTTTGATGCGGCCAACGTGCCCGGTGACAAAGCCCTAGCCGACAGCATTTCTCACACCCAGCTAACCTTCGCCCCTGGCGAAAACTATGCCACCACCTTCACCAGCGATATGCCTGCTGGTACCTACACCTACTACTGTGCTCCCCACCGTGGGGCTGGCATGGTAGCCAAGGTCATCCTAGAGAACTAGACTTAGAGGCCAAGATGCTCTAAGCGTCTTAATTTAGGTACAGTTTGTCAAAAAGAGCGTTCTTAGAACGCTCTTTTTTTATGGGGCAGCTCTGGCATGGTTTCATTCGGTACAGTAGCCTCAGCAGGGCGCTAGGTTTGCTATGCAGGTTCAAGTTCACCCACCCAATCCTCAGTGGCCCCAGGCTTTTGCGGCAGAGGCTGCCCAGGTTGCCCTAGCATTGAGCGATAACGTAATTCAGGTCCACCACATCGGCAGCACCGCTATTCTTGGTATTTACGCCAAGCCCGTCATTGATTTACTGGTCGAAGTCAACCAGGTTGAGCGGGTAGACGCTCACAATGACGCTATGGTCGCTCTTGGGTATAGTGCCCTGGGAGAGTATGGTATTGCGGGGCGGCGGTATTTTCGTAAAGAGAGTGGGCAGGGCGATCGCACCCACCATGTCCATACCTTTCAGGTAGGTTCTGCTGAGGTCGTGCGGCATCTGGCCTTTCGAGACTTCATGATTGCTCACCCCAACTGCGCCCAACAGTACAGTGATCTAAAGCGCCAACTAGCGGCGCAGTATGTTCACGACATTGAAGGCTATATGGATGGCAAAGACAAATTTGTAAAAATGATGGAGCAACGAGCGCTGCACTGGCGGGGATTAGCATGACTCAATCGAAATCCCGCCGTTTGGGGCGACAAGCTTAAGTAAAACTATGACGGCACCGCAGCTAAAGGGCGTTGGGTGGGCTCAATTGGGGCACTGAGAGCTTCTTCTAAGGGAGCCAGCCCCAGACGTTCTTCGAGAATATCCATCACCTCGCGGCCAAAGTCGTCGGGGTTACGCTGCCAGGCCTCAAGGCAAACCTGCCCAAAAAACGAGCCTAGCGGTTCTGGATTCCACAGCAGCTTTTTAGACACCCAGGGCAAGTGAATATCTAGCGGATTGTAGTCACGCTTGAGCATATTTTTCTCAAAGGCGTACTCTTCTAGGTGAGTATGGGGCTGAAGACCAATAAAGAAGATCGCAGGCTCGACTTTGTCGCGGCCAAACACCTCCTCTAGGGCGCGGTGATAGGCCAGGGTCTGGCGAATGGTCTCTGGCCGCTCATCGATCACGTTGAACGAGTAGTTGACCGAAACCAGATCATTAAACCCGGCGGCCTTGAGGTCTTTGCAGTTTTGCAGCACCGTGCGCAAGTTGTAGCCCATCCGCATTTTGCGCACCAGTTCTTGGGAGCCGCTGGTAATGCCGATCTCAAAGTAATTCATGCCCGTTTCGGCCATCAGCTTACAGAGGTTTGGCGTCAGGTTGTCGGCCCGAATATAGGCCGCCCAGTGAATATCGGTCATGCCCGCCTCAAGAATCTTCTCCAGCAGTTCCTCTGCATCCCGCATGAAGCGGCGAGCCGGGATAAACTGGGCATCGGTGAACCAGAAATTACGCACACCTCGCTTATACAGCTGCTGCATTTCGGCCACCACCTCTTCGGCGGGGTTAATGCGCACCTGCTTGCCCTCAACCACGGTGTAGATACAGTAGCAGCAGTTGTGGGGGCAGCCCCGTTTGGTCTGCACACCCACGTAAAAATCTTGGTCTTGCAGATAGTAGTTAAACTCGGGCCAGATGGCCTCGATGTAGTCGTAGTTGCAGGCGGTTTTTTCTAGCGGCGCAGGCTCTTCGTGAATCAGGCGATCGCGCGGAGTAGTCTCCCCCGCAATGTAGCAGCGCTGGTCAGCAAAATCTTCGCCCCGCAAGATCCGCTCCAGCAGCATTTCGCCTTCGCCGACAGAGATAATGGTGCCCTTGGGCAGGCGGTTGTGAAGCTGCTCATAGAACACGCTCACCGCGCCGCCACCCACTACGGTGGTGACGTTTTGACAGTAGCGCTGGGCACGTTTAAAGCCTCGCTTAATCAGCCCCTGGTTGCGCCACAGTTCCGCTAAATAAGTGGTGGCCATGCGCAGACCCCCTAGGGCACCGCGCGCCTTGAGCCACAGGTTGCGAGCATAGAAAAATTCAAAGGCGTTTTGTAACGGGTTGCCGCCGCGCCCGCCCACCGGCGCAAAAATTTGGATATCCCGCCAGGAAAACACCAGCAGGGTGGGCTTAAAGTCATCAATGCAGCGATCGAGAGCAGCACCATAGTCCAGGGGAGGCACGGCCCCTAGATCAAAAATTCGCTGTTCTAGAGCAGGAAATAGCTTGTGCACGTGGTCGGCTAAGTAAACCACGCCAATGGGAAAAATGGGATTGCAGGGTAGCCGTACGTAGAGCACACGGGCCTGGCTGGCGGTGGAAAAAGACATGCTTCTCAGGCTGGATAGCTTCTCAGTCTTGATATATATCTTTACGATAACACCGTCCCTTCGCTTGGGTTGAGCCAGAGCATAAATCTCTTCGACCTAATGCCTGACCTATAGACCTCACTCAATCGGCATCTGCTAACTTAACAACGACAAACCCACACACTCGGCTGAGTGTGCAGGTATACCAACGAGGCTATCGATCTGAGGGACAGAAAAGAAATAAAATCCTCTAGCCATGGTATAAAAACACTATTAAACTTTCATCCGATAGATAGATTTTGATAAGTGGAGTGCTAAGAGCAAGATTTGCTTGGAGCTAAGCACCGGGGAAAGGCTAAAAACACCTGCTGAGCGGACGTCATTGCGAAGTCTAAAGCAGTGTGTCTAAATATTCTGAATAATGAAGAGGTTGGGGGGGTTGGTAGTCGCCTTTACAACAGCCGGGGATCGCAAGGTGTTACGCTCTGCGTAGTGATTCTTGCAGTATTGCCGTAAAGCATCAATGGCACAAATCCTTGATCCCCTTCCCTCTGATGGACAGAGTCAGATTCTCTGTTGCTACATCAATGCCACCAGTAAGATTCAGGTTGCTCGCATTACCAACGTGCCGGATTGGTACTTTGAACGGGTGGTTTTTCCAGGTCAGCGATTGCTCTTTGAAACCGTTTCAAAGGCAATCTTAGAGATTCACACCGGCATGATGGCCAGTGCTATTTTGTCCGACAGCATTCCCTGCGAACGGCTTGAGGTAGAGGCCCCTGAGTCATCGACGTTTGAGCCTGCCCCAGGGGCCGAGCTTGAAGCCAGTCGACTAGCTGAGCCATTCAGTGAACCACCAGCAGCAGTTGCTGTGTCGCCGGCTAGCTAGCCTGCTACATTGGGGGTCTAGCGAGTGGTGCCCAAGGCATGGCTGTCGAGCCTGAGCAGTATGTTGAAGGTAGGTTGCCTGCCTCTTCTGGGCCACCGGCACATCGCTGGTGGTGACATTTAGGGAAGACAGTGAACCTACCATCATTTCTGTGGCTCTGGCGCATTGCCGCTTGGTCAATGGGGCTGACGTTGACAGGCTATGGTCTGTTGGCCATTACTGGCGGAGTTTTATACTACACCCGCTCTAAGCCCATAGAACGCTCGGCCTGGCTGCGCCCGTTGCACCTGGGCCTGGGTATAAGCATGGTGACCTTAGTGCTGGTGTTGCTCAGCATCGGCATCGTTGGCACCCTGGGAGAGTATGGCAGTCTGGGGCACTCCATACATCTTCTATTTGGCCTGGCGGTAGTGGCGCTGGTATTGATTTCGGCCTGGAGTGCGAACCGCATTTCGCCGGAGCGCCCCTGGGCCAGGCGGCTTCATGTCACGCTCAATGGTGTGTTGGGGCTAGGGCTGGTGGCGGTGGGGTTATCGGGTTGGCAGGTGGTGCAAAAGTATTTACCGTAATGAGTTGAGGCCTAAGTGAGATTGCCCAGGCTGTATGACGGCTACGGCGGCATTCTCGAAAAAGACGTTTGGGCACGAAAACCCGTGGTGGGTTAGCGAGCCAATCCGCCCCAAATTGCGCTTGTGCTGATGTCATCTCGATCTACTGCTATGGCTGAGTCTTCGTCTCTGGCTGCTCCCTCAGAGGCGGGCAACGCCGACCTAACGCGTCACGTATTCCGAATTGCGCCGCTAATTCGCCTGACGCTGCTGCTGTTGTATCTGTCGCTGATGGGGCCACTTCCCGTTCTCGCTCAGGCTACCCAGGCTGCCGTGCCACCGCTAGGGCTAACAGCAGGGATTTTGCTGGGCGGCATAGGCCTTTATGGTGCTCTAGGTCAGCGGGTTGAGGTCGATAGCGACGGTATTCAAGTGACTTATCCAGCCTGGATTCGTTGGCTGTTTCGCAGCAGCTGGCAATTGGCTTGGGCCGATGTCCAAGCCCTCAAACCTCGGTCTACCGGGCAGGGGGGCATTGTTTACTATTTTGTTGGAGTCGATCAGCAGGCCTACTTGCTGCCGATGCGGGTGGCGGGGTTTGCGCGGCTGGTAGAGTTGGTGCAGACCCACACCGGTCTTGACACTCAGGATGTCAAACCCCTAGCCCAGCCCTGGATGTATTTTATTTTGCTCGGGTTCACTCTGCTGCTGCTGTTAGTCGATGTTTGGACGATTACGACGGCCCTGACCCTGGCCTAACTGAGTGAGCTGAACTTGAGTTTTCACAGCTCTTAATAAGAATTATGCTCACCCTGAGTGCCCCTACAGGACAGGCTCAAACGACTGTGATGGGTGATAATTGACGCTTGATGCTGCCCTGTGGGGAAGGCTGCTGAGGCTTCCAGAATAGCCCCAACGAGGCGGTTCTCCGCTTTGCCCTGTGCTTTTAGCCGGTTTTCAAACGAGCGATCGCTGTCTCGTCAGGCGGTATATTTAGATGAATAGCATTTTCAATAACGATGCTCACAGCGGCTGCTATAGCCTTGTATTGGCTGTAGCCCTTTACCTGTGACCCTTTAACTTGCTTGTCTATGACTCCACTCGATATTCTGCGCCTCGATGCTGTTACCAAACGCTATAGTCCCCAGCTGCCTCCTGCCGTAGACGGGGTGAGTTTGGCCTTGGGACAGGGAGAAATTTTGGGGCTGCTGGGGCCGTCGGGCTGTGGCAAGACCACTCTACTGCGATTGATTGCCGGGTTTGAACGGCCCGATGGGGGCGCTATTTTTTTGGCGGGGCAGTCGGTCGGTGGAGCCACCTGGCTACCCCCTGAGCGGCGCGACGTGGGCATTGTGTTCCAAGACTATGCCCTGTTTCCGCACCTGACCGTAGAAAAGAATGTGGCCTTTGGCTTGCAGCGGCCCGGAGCCAAGCGGTCGTCTCGGCGCGGATCGCGATCGCCCGGGGACATTCAGCAGCAAACGGCAGCGGCGATCGCCCTGGTAGGCCTAGAGGGGCTCAAGCATCGCTTTCCCCATGAGCTGTCGGGGGGGCAACAGCAGCGGGTGGCCCTGGCTCGAGCCCTAGCTCCCCGGCCCGCAATTATTTTGCTTGATGAACCCTTTAGCAACCTAGACGTGCAGGTACGCCTCTACCTGCGCCAGGAGGTGCGCGACATTTTACGCCAGGTGGGCGCTTCAGGGGTGTTTGTCACCCATGATCAAGAAGAAGCCTTGGCGCTGGCCGATCGCGTGGCGGTGATGAACCAGGGCCGTCTAGAGCAGATCGATACCCCAGAGGTAGTTTACGGCCAGCCGACTTCGCGCTTTGTGGCCGAGTTTGTGACCCAGGCCAACTTTTTACCAGCCCAGCCCAGCGCCCAGGGTTGGCAGACCGAGGTGGGCTGCTTTGCTCTAGAGGCCGACGGGGCTGCCCCCACTGCGGCTGATCTCATGGTGCGCCAGGAAGATATTGCGCTGGTGGAAGATGCTGCAGGGGCCGTGGTGGTGCGCGATCGCCAGTTTTTGGGCCGCGAGTATAAGTACTGCCTCCAAACCCCTTCTGGGAGACTGCTCCACGCTCGTCTGCCGGTAGGCAAGCCCATTGCCGCCGGCAGCCGGGTGCAAATCACTGTGCCTTCCCAGCGAATGCGCCTGTATCCGAGCCAGGGCGACGGGGTCGATACAGGTGCCCGCTTGGTTAGTCCGGCATCGGTACTTTCAGGACTCTAGCGATCGCAGCCCCTGCGGCAAGTGGGCCGCAGACGATAGGTCCCCTCGCCTACGGCCTATTTGCACCCCGCGTACTCAGTTGCGACTGTACCCCAGTTAACGGCTCTAAAATTTTGCAGTAAGGTTACGCTTAGGCGCTGGGCCTTAAGCGCCGGTTTGCCATCATCATTTCAGGTCACAGCCTATGAATCGGTCTCAACGAGTTTGCCTGTCTCTAGCGGCTTGCAGCCTACTGTCGGCCCCGGCGCTGGCTAGGGTCCCGGAATCACCGGCAATGCCCCATCCCCAGACCCGCCTGGCCCAAGCCAGCACGACAGCAACGGTGCTGTATTTTGAAACCGAGTCAAGGGTGGTGCGAATTTACCGCACTGACTCAAATCTGTTTATGAACCTCTACAACCGGGCCACCAATGTAGTCGAAGTCAGAGCCGCTCCGGCGCGGCTAGTCCCCAGCACCCGTGACCAAACTGTCTACACCAATAGTCAGGGCGAAGCCCAGCGATTTGCTCGCATTAACAGTCAGGGCGACACCGAGCTAGAAATCATTGCCGCCGATGGTACCGTTGTGCTCCAAGAATCTGGCGTTAACGCTGTGGTGGGGGTGGCATCGGGGTCAAACGACTTTCAGGGCAACAACTTTGCTCCCGGCACTCCGGCCTTAGTCCTATCTGCGGAAGCGGCACGACTGCGATCGGCTCCGCGCCTGGGTAGCGACATTGTGGGTACCGCCCGCCGTCGTGAGGTGGTCGATGTGATCGATCGCATTGGCAACCCCAATGACGGCTTTATCTGGTACCAGGTTGTTTACCAAGGCACCACTGGCTGGGTGCGTGGCGATCTGCTTCAGCCGGTCTAGCCGTTCCTCGTCTAGACGGCGTTAACGCTTAAAGCGCTAAAGCAGATTCAGGGTAATACCTTCTCTGGCCAAGCTAGTTTGAGCATAGCTGGCCTGCACCTGGCGCTCGAGTTGGTCGAGCTGATCGTCGCTGTGGCAGGGGTTGTGGTGGAATAGCACCAGATGCTTAACTTGGCTAGCCTTAGCAATCTCAATGCCCAGGTGCCAGGGCGTTAGACAGCAGTGATTGGGGTCTGAGTAGGCCGTATCGGCATAGGTGCCGTCAAAGATCAAGACGTCGGCTCCGGTAGCCAACATCAATAGGTTCGGGTCAATGCTAGTTTGGGTCGAGTCAGTGTCGGTGGCGTAAACCAAAACCCGGTTTTGCCAGGTGACCCGATAGCCTAAGGCACTGGTGTCGCGGTTGAGGCTCCAGGGTTCGACCAGTACCTCCCCTAGAGAAAGCGCATCACCCGCCGCAATGTTGTGAAAGGCCATGGAGGCAGACATGGTTTGCAGCGGCTTAAAAAAGTTAGGCCGCAGCATTTGATCCATCAGACACTGCTTGATGGAGGCCCCATTCAGGGCTGGTGCGCCGTAGATATCGAGGTGGGTGGCAGAGGCAAAGGCCGGGGCAAAAAACGGGAAGCCCTGAATGCGATCCCAGTGGGTATGGGTAAAAAATAGGTGGGCGTTAACGGGCTGCCCCTGCTGCATCAGATAGCAACCCAGTACCCGTAACCCGGTGCCGCCGTCAAAAATCAGCCGCTGCCCCCCGACCACTACCTCGACGCAGGCGGTGTTGCCCCCGTAGCGCACCGTATCAGCCCCCGGGGCTGGAATATTGCCGCGCACACCCCAAAACTTCAGCGTAAAGAGCTGAGCTGAGGTGGGGGGCTCCAGCGGAGAGGGTTCTCCAGCGTAAGCCGGAGTTGAAGCATCGAAAGGGCTGACGGTATTGGTCATGTAATTTTCAGGTCACCAAGTTCAGACGGTGGTGGTCGCGATTGGGTGCCCCTGTTGTCAGCTTAGATGATTGCCGAGTGTATCACCCGACAGGATCCACCTAGGGAGCTTCTATAAAGTTTACTGCCCAAACGTTTACTTCCCAAACCCGAACTTAATTATGCCCATTTGGGTGTTTTCGACAAACTGCCATAGCGTGAATTTATACAATCTTCCTAGCTAATTATGGGGAGAAACGGGTGGGCAGACAGGATGGGTTAGGAATCCTAGGGCTGCTCGTCGAGGTGATCAGAAAGATCGTCGGCAAGCTCACAGGAACCGGGCTCGCCGTTAAACAGGTGGTAAGCCCGTCGCAGGCGCTCCAAGGCCCGCTGGCCCCGCTTGCGTAGGGTAGCTTGAGACACACGGTCTTCGCCCTGGGCCACGAACCGGGTTTGCACCTCTTGCCAAGAGAGCCCTTCGACCACCTTCCATTGGATCAAAGCGCGATCGCCCGGTGAGAGGGCGGCCAGGGCCTGGAGCACTGCACTGATGGCGTTACTAATGGCCTGATCATCGACGGCGGCAGGTAAGGGGGTATCCCCCGCTAGCTGTCCCTGATCCATCAGTTCGTCAAAGGCCAGCGCTGAGTAGTGGAGGCGATCGCGCTTGCACTCGCGGATGATGTTGTAGGCGGTGCTGCGCATCCAGGCCTTAGGCTGGTGAATCTCGGCTTGGTGTTGCTGGGTGTACTTAACGCCCCGCAGGTAAGCTTCTACAAAGATATCGATTTCGGTGATGTAGGCCTGTAACCCAAACTGCCTGATAGTGCGCTGAATGAAAGCCAGCAGCGATCGCGCGTGGGGGTTGTTGGGCTTGAGCAGAAACTGCACATCGCGGTTGAACTGCTGCGTTTCTGATGGAGGTTGAGAAGGCATGGCTCTGGGTAGATGACCACCGTTAAGTTCTAATGTAGCTGCATCAAGTTTCTGTAAAGTACGCGATTCTGCAAACTAGCTGCGTGATCTTGCGGAAATACCAGTGTGATACTGATCGCTGGGGTCAGTGTCGGCATTGGCAGCAAGTAGGCTCAAATGGGCTGGTTAGACGCTGTGAGCAGGGTTTCGGTTGGGTATAAAACGTGAACTAGCTCAAGAACTAACGGGAGCATTCACCGAGAAGGCTGGATCAATGTCAGGATTTCATGATGCGGCCTAGGTCTGAGCCCATCACCGATCGGTCTGGCCTGCATAGTAGTCTTTGACAATGGCCAGAATGCGATCGGCAGCATGGCCATCGCCAAAGGGATTCACGGCTCGGGCCATGGCGCTGTAGGCGACGGGGTCGGTGAGTAGCTCAAGGGCATTGCTGCTAATCGCCTCGGCGCTGGTGCCAATCAAGCGAGCGGTTCCAGCGTCAACGGCCTCGGGGCGCTCAGTCGTATCGCGGAGTACCAGCACAGGCTTACCCAGGCCAGGAGCCTCTTCTTGCAGGCCACCGGAGTCAGTCAAGAGCAGGTGACAGCGGCTCATGGCTCCCACCAGACGGCGGTAGTCGAGGGGCTCGGTCAAAAACACCCGAGGATGATCGCCCAGCAGCTTGGTCAACGGGTCGCGCACCACCGGGTTGCGGTGGAGCGGCAACAGGAGCGCGGTATCGGGCTGGTCCTGGAGAATCGCGAGAAACCCGGCGGCAATCTCCGCCAGGGGCGCACCCCAGTTTTCGCGACGGTGCACCGTGGCTAGCAACACTCGGTGGTTTTCCCAGTCGAGGCCATCGATGGGGCAGTCGGGGTTTTGCTCGGCCACAGTCAGCAGGGCATCGATTACCGTATTGCCCGTGTGGTGAATGGTGCCGACCACGCCAGCAGCTTTAAGGTGACCTACAGCGGTGGTGGTAGGGGCAAAGTGCAGAGTGGTGAGCTGAGAAATCAACCGTCGATTGGCTTCTTCAGGGTAGGGGCTGTAAATGTTGTCAGTCCGTAGGCCCGCCTCTACGTGACCCACCGGAATTTTTTGGTAGAACGCGGCTAGGGCGGCAGCAAAGGCCGTCGTGGTATCGCCTTGAACGATCACGAGGTCGGGGCGATGGGTTTGAAAGTGAGCCTCTAGCCCCTTCAAACTGCGGCTGGTGATGTCGGTCAGGGTTTGCTGCGGCTGCATAATAGCTAGGTCAGCGTCGGCAGTCAGCGCAAACAGCGCCATCACCTGATCGACCATTTCGCGGTGTTGGCCCGTGAGCACCACCTGGGTATCAAGCGCGGGATCTTGCTGAAAGGCGCGAATCACCGGAGCCAGTTTGATAGCCTCGGGCCGAGTGCCCAAGATGATGCAGACGCGCAGGGAAGAATCAGACATAGAGCCGCCGCGATGAACGTTACAACACAAAGCTGTTTGGGTTGGGCGGTGTCGGGCCTAGGCCCCCGACCACTATCCCCAAAGCGATATCTATGATTGCACGGCCTCTCCTCTCTGACTATAGCCATATTCACCTGGGTTAAGACATCGAGAAACCCTAAAAACGTTGAACGTTCAACGTTTTTAAAGAAAATGTCTTAACCGGGCTGACTACAGCTACGTGCCCTAGGCCTTGAGCTTTGCCTTCGAGGGCAGAAATTTGGGGACTGGGAGACCTCCCTCTGCGACAATGGGCTGTAACTGTAGTCGCGCGCTCGGATCTCGTCCATGGCTCACACCATTACTCTGCATGAGTCTCACCTGCAATCGCTGGATTTGGCCCCAGCCCACGAGATCATTGAGCCGCTGCTGGCGGCGGGTAAGGTATTGGAGCAGGAGCCCGCTTTGCGCTTCGTGATCGACATCAGTCGTGACCCCGCTGACCCCAGGGAGCTGTCGGAACTGCCGGAAGTGCGGCTGTGGTTCATTCGGCTTGATACGGTCTATCCTTGGTTGCCTCTAATACTGGACTGGGAGGCTGGGGAACTAGGGCGCTACGCAGCCATGCTGGTACCGCATCAATTCAGCCCTACCGAAGGAATTCGCTACAACCCCGAAGGCCTAGAAATTTTTATGATGGCAAAGATTTTTGCGATCGCAACCTGGCTTCGTTCCCAAAAAATTACGAACTATACTCGGCTCAAGTTTATGACCCAGATGCTGGGCTACGAAATTGAGGATGGCTTGTTTGAATTACTGGCTTAAGAAAACCAACCCTTCAAACAAGCCAAACACGCCGTGAACCGATTGTCAGTCGCCTTCTAGAGGCCTAGCCTCAAACCACTATTTCGGTGGGGGCCGATCGCTTGGTTTCGTAGTAGCGGCAGGCAAAATAACCGACGCTGTAAAGCAGGGTGGCGTTGCTGGCTACGCCCAAAATGGCCCCTAAACCAGGAATCAATTCAGCTACGCTTAACCCCGACTTGAGCATGCCACCGGTGGTGGACGACAGCAGCCAAATAGCTAGCACCTCACCCCGGCGATCGTGGTCGGTGGGCGAATAGCCGTAGATGGTAGCAATGCGGTAGATCATGTTGGCCTGAAGAGCCGCGATCGCCCCAATATCTACCAGCGCTAGAGCCAGGGCCACGGGAGGGATAAAGTTGGTAGCTAGACCTACGCCTGCTGCTTTAACGGCAGTTTCGGCCATGACCCGCTGGGCCAGGGCACGTTTGGTTTCGAGCGGGTATTGGTGACGCAGCTCATCGACCTGCGATCGCACCTCTTCCACATTCACCTGACCAATAGCCGCCATCAGCCACCTCATCCCCGGCAGCACTGTGGCGAACTTCATAAACGGCAGATTCGCCAGGGGGCCAACCACACTGCCCACGGTGGCAGTGGCCGGTTCTAAAAAGGGCTGCAATGTCGATACCAGCGCGTTGCCGGTGCTGGCCGTAGCGTTGTCAAGCACGGTCACAATAGCCTGCATGACCTGAGTTACAGCCTGAAAGGTGTTGCGGTTAGAGTCAGAACTATTAAAGGAGGAGGTCACGAGCTGACAGCCTTTACGGAACGAAAACGTACTCTTATTTGTACCGAATGTCTCTGTTCACTACATCCATCCCAGGCAGTATCACGGGGCAACATTAGGGAGAGGTAATCAAAAGCTCGCTAATTTTGCCCCGCCGCCCCGCCCGCGAATTGATCGCTCGGGCCGCCAAAATTGGGTGCTGCGTAAACCCCCGATAGAGCTCACGGATCAGCTCACAATCAGAATTGGACAGCATAACCCGCTGCCCCTGGGCCGCCAGGGTGCGAAACAGCTGGGCCAGGCGCTCTTGATCGGCTCCAGTAAAGCCGTGGCGACTGTAGCCGGTAAAACTGCTGGTCGAGCTAATCGGGTGGTAGGGCGGGTCAAAGTAGACAAAATCGCGGGGCGAGAGCGATCGCTCCGCCAGCTTGTCAAACGAAAACGTTTGAATTTCTGCAATTTGCAGCGCTGCCGAAGCCGTCCGCAGCAGGGAAGCATCGCAGATGGCCGGATTTTTATAGTTACCCACAGGCACGTTGAAATGTCCCTGGGAATTTTCGCGGTAGAGGCCGTTGTAGCAGGTTTTGTTGAGGTAGATCAGCCGGGCGGCCCGCTCAATTGCCGTTGGTAAGGCCCGCTGCTGGCGCACGTGATAGTAGTAGTCGGGGCTGTGCCACCGCTGGTGATGACGCAGATGGCGAATCAGCGCCTCAACATCGTCGCGCACGCAGCAGTAAACATTCACCAGTTCTGGGTTAATGTCTCCCAGTACGGCCCGCCGAATCCGCCCAACCAGGTAAAAAAACACGGCTCCGCCGCCTAAAAATGGCTCGTAGTAGGTGTCGATTGCCATCGGCAAAAACGGCTCATACTGGCTGAGCAAACGCCCCTTGCCCCCGGCCCATTTAAGAAACGGACGAGGCTGTAAAGACGGGGTGATTGAAAGGGCCGCGGTCACAGAACTACTTGAGATCAAATGTACTCTTTAAAATCTACACCAAACTATAGCAAAGGCTTTTCAAAGCAGCACATTGACCCTGATTTATCCTAGGTTTTACTATGGCCACCAGTGCGGCAGAGGCGGGCAGCGCGGGTGCTCAGAGAGGGCTCTGCATTCAGCAAGAAGTTTGGTTTGGGCGCTGTCATCGTTGGGCTGACCAGTCTGTAGGCCGGTTTGACGAGTAGTTTCTTTCAGGAGACTAAGGCAGTAGCCTAAAGGTGGTGGGTTCAACAGGGGCAGAGCTGATGGCGAAACTCATGGCAAAACTGGCGTTATTGCGCCCAATGCGCTGGTTGTTGGTAGGCGTGATGTGCCTGGCGCTGCTGGGGTGTGGTTTGACGAACCCCCGACCACCACGAGCTGTCATTGAGGGGGCGATCGCCCAAAAGCTGGCCCAAACCCAGGCGATTCTCTATCGGCAAATTACTCCCGCCGCCGCTGCTACCGACCTGGCCCAGGTGGGCCGCCTTCGCATTGCCGACCACCACTGGACCGAGGTGGCGGGTCAGCCCACGGTAGAAGTAGCCGGCACCTACCACCTCAAGGGGGGCAGCCTCACCGCTGCCCAACGCCGCCAAACCCGTGATTTTGACGTCTATCTGCGGCGAGGCGACACCAAGGAGCAGTGGCTGCTGCTTGAACCGACTTCCAGCCAGCCTGGTGAGGCCCTGCGCTGGCGGGCTACGCCCATTCTGCTGGCAGAGCCCAAGGCTCCTCAGCCGTCTACCCCATCGGCGGCCAATCCGTCTCAGCCCAGAGCTGCTACCAACCCTACCTCAGACTAGGTCTAGCTACAGCTGGGATGGGGCACAGGCGCTGCTGCTTCGGCGGGAGAAAAATTACAGAGCTGTCATTTTCTAGTCATCGTTCTGTCATCGTTTTGCGGGATGACATAGAGGAGTTGAACACCGTCTAACCAGAGTTAGGCCAGTATTAGGTCGTAGCGGTATCGATGCGATCGCAATCAAAATCAAGGCTTAAAACAAAGCAGTCTGGATGGCATCTGCTGAAAGACAGACGCTGGCCTGAGAAGTGTAAAGTAAGGTAAACCTAACAGGCTGGGGAAATAGCGCATGGTGATGAAGCAGTTAGGGCAGTCAAGGCGCGTTTTTGGACCCATATTTGGATATTTGCTGCTGGGCGGCATGGCGATCGCCACGGTAGCCTGCGGCCAGCCGGTAGAGCCCACGGACCAAGCCCAACCTGAGCGAGACTCAGGCGTGGTGGTTGATGTCGCGGTGGCTGAAGCCGCCGATGCCGGCGGCCGGGTCTACACAGGTACAACCCGCCCGGCGCGACAGGTGTCGCTGCGATCGCAGGCCGAAGGCCGATTGCTGTCGCTCACCCGCGACGTGGGCGATGTAGTGCAACAAGGCCAGGTCGTGGGCACCCTCGACAACGTGCTATTGCAAACCGCCGTGGGTGAGGCCCAGGCTGAGCTGGCCGCCCGCCAATTTGAAGTCACCCAGGCCGAGGCCGAACTCGCCGACATTCGCACCTCCATCGAAGACTCCAGAGTGCGCCTTCAGCAGGCCAGCAACGATGCCCAGCGCCTTCAGACCCTGGCCGACCAAGGGGCTGTGGCCGCCCAGGCCGCCGAGCAAGCCCAAACCACCGTACGCACAGCCGAGCAAGCCCTGGCGTCATCTCAAGAGCAGGTGCGCACCCGGCAGCAGGCGGTCTCGGCAGCCCAGCAGCGGGTCGAAGCCCAGCGCTCAATTCTTCGAGAAACCCAGCAGCGGCTCTCCTTTGCTAACTTAACCGCTTCGCTCTCGGGGGTGGTGCTAGAGCGAGTTGCCGAACCCGGCGATTTAGTCTTACCCGGCGAAGCGGTGCTCACCCTCGGCGATCTATCGGCGGTGCTGGTGGTGATTGAAGTCGCCGATAGCAACCTGAGCGAGTTCAGCGTGGGGCAGTCGGTTGAAATCGAGATCGACGCCTTTGCCAACGAAACCTTCACCGGCCAAGTCACCCGCATTTCGCCCGTCGCCGACAGCACCTCCCGCCAGCTGCCGGTAGAAATTACTGTCGCCAACCCCGGTGGCCGCATTGGCAGCGGCCTATTGGCTCGGGTGACTAGCGCTGGCAGCCAGGCCAATGCGGTCGTGGTGCCCGAAGATGCCCTCGGCAATGCTGAGGAGGCTGAGGACCAAATTTTTGTCGTTACCGAGGCCGATGGGCTCTCGGTGGTCGAAGCTCGCACCGTGCAGGTGGGCGATCGCGCCGATGGTCAGGTGACTATTCTGGCTGGCCTGGCCCCTGGAGAGCAGTACGTCGTGCGCAGCAGCCAGCCCCTAGCCGGCGGACAGACAGTAGAGCTCAGTTTAACGTCCGAATCGTAACGATCCCAAGCTCCCTCACACCCATCTATCCATGACTCCCCCCTCCTCCCTTTCTGGCAGCCGCTTTAGCATCAGCGGGCTAGCCATTCGGCGGCACATCGGCACCCTCATGCTGGGGCTAACGGTGCTGGTCATGGGCTTTTTTATTACGACCCAGCTGCCCGTCGATCTGCTGCCGTCGATTACCTATCCCCGCATTGGCGTCCGGGGTGATGCCCCCGGTCTATCGCCCCAGGTGGCCGTAGATGAGATTACCCGGCCCCTAGAAGAGGCGCTATCGACCACCGAGGGGGTGGTGCAGGTTTTTTCTCAGACTCGCGAAGGACAAGTCAGCATTGACCTATTCTTCGCCCCCGGCGGCGATATTGACCAGGCCCTGAACGATGCGACGGCTGCCCTCAACCGCGCCCGCAGCACTCTGCCCGACAACATTGAAACCCCGCGCCTGTTTAAGTTTGACCCCTCCCAACTGCCCGTCTACGAGATGGCGCTCACCTCCGATCGCCTCAGCCCCCAAGACCTGCGCATCTTTGCTGAAGAAGAACTAGAGCGAGAGCTGCAGCAGGTGCCCGGCGTAGCCAGCACCGATGTCTCGGGCGGCGTTAACGAGGAGGTGCAGGTGAATGTGGATCTGCGCCGCTTGCAGGCGGTGGGTATTGGGGTAACAGATGTGATCGAGGCCCTGCGTGAGCGCAATCAGGACATCTCAGGCGGTCGCCTGCGCGGCGGCAGTGAAGAAACCCTGACCCGCTTGGTGGGTCGGTTTCAGTCCGCCGATGAGATTCAAAATCTGCAAATTACGGTGCCAGGCACCACTCCGCCCCAGCAGGTTTACCTGCGAGATGTGGCTACGGTAATCGACGGTATCGAAGAGCAGCGGATTGCGGTGCGTCTCAACGGTCAACCGGCGGTTAAAGTGAGCATTCAAAAGCAGCCCGATGCCAACACCATTGACGTGGTAGACGGGGTCAAGGCCAAGCTCGACCAGATGCGTCAGGGCGGAGCGATGCCTGAGGGCATGGATATGACCGCCACCCTCGACGAGTCGCGGTTTATTCGCAACTCGATTCAAAACGTGGCGATCGCAGGGTTGACCGGCGCTACGTTGGCAGGCGTCGTGGTGCTGCTGTTTTTGGGCTCGCTGCGGCAGACCTTCATCATTGTCACCGCTATTCCCCTGGCTACCCTGGTGGCCCTGGTGCTGATGGGGCTGTTTGGGCTATCGCTCAACGTTTTTAGCCTGGGCGGTCTGGCCCTGGGGGTGGGCATTGTGGTGGATAACTCCATTGTCATGCTCGAAAACATGGCCAAGCGGGCCGAAGAAATGGAGGCCTCCCGCCAGAACGAAGGCTTTAGTACTCGCGAGGCCATTTTTCAGGCCGAGGCCAGTAGCCAGGAGTTAGAAAGTGCGCTGCTGGCCTCAACTACTACCAACCTGGTAGCGGTGCTGCCCTTTTTGCTGATCGGCGGCATTATCTCGCTGGTGTTTAACGAGCTGGTTTTGACCATTAGCTTTTCAGTGGCGGCATCGCTGGTGGTGGCCCTCACCGTGGTGCCCACCCTGGCCTCGCGGTTAATTATGGGCCGACCGACGCGATCGCTGCAAAGCTGGGGACCATTTCGGTGGTTTAATACCCGGCTGGAGGGCCTAACGCTAGGTTACGGCCGCCTGCTGCGTCGAGTGTTGCAGCAGCGCCTTTTAGTGATTGGGCTGGCGCTGCTGGTGTTTGGCGGTGGCAGCTTCTGGATGGTGGGCCAAATTCCCCAGGAAATTTTGCCGCGCATCAGCACTGGGCAGGCGCGGGTAAACGTGCGGCTGCCCGCCGGTACCACCCTTGAGGCCAACCAGCGGGTGATGCAGGCCATCGACGAAGTGCTGCTGGCTCAGCCCGAAACCGACTATGCCTTTACCACCGCTGGCGGGTCGTTGTTTGGCAGCAACACCAACGAAAATACCCTGCGCGGCAGCACGACCATCACCCTCAAACCAGGCACCAACACCGTTGCCTACGTAGACCGCATCAATACCGAACTCAACCGTCTCCCCCTAGTCAATACTCGGGTTAACGTCAGCCCTGAGTCAGTGCGAGGGCTCAACTTGACCAATTCTCCGGTGCGGGCTGATCTTGACCTGGGCCTCCAGGGCGAAGACCCCGACGCGCTGTTTGAAGCGGGGGAGCAGGTGCTAGCGGCCCTGGGTCAGCAAGCTACCCTGGCCCGATTCCGCCCCGATGGCGAAGACCCCCAAGACGAAGTACGCATTACCCCAGACTGGGCGAGAGCCACCAACCTCGGCCTCTCCTCGGGCGATATTGGAACGACCATTCAAACCGCGCTGAATGGCTCAGTGCCCACCCAGCTTCAGCGCGGCAATCGCCTGGTCGATGTCAAAGTTCAGCTCGAACCGGGCACTGTGCAGCGATCGGCTCAGCTGTTAGATATTCCTTTGTTCACCAGCGGGGGTCAACTGGTACAGCTGGGCGATGTGGCCCAGGTGGGCCGTGGCCCTGCCCCCGGCCAAATTCAGCGCATCAACCGACGGCAGGTATTTTTGATTGCGGGCGACCTGGCCGAAGGGGCTAGCCTGGGCGATGCCTTGGCTGAAGCCACCGACATTGTGGCGGGGCTAGACCTGCCCGGGGGCATTACCCTACTGCCCAGTTCGGCGGCTGAAACGAATCAAGAGCTTCAGCAGTCGCTCTCGGTACTGGGTGGTTTGGCGGCCTTCCTGGTGTTTGTGGTGATGGCCGTGCAGTACAACTCCCTGATTGACCCGCTGGTGATTATGCTGACGGTGCCCTTAGCTCTGGCCGGAGGCATTCTCGGTTTGTTTTTGACTCAGACGGCGATCGGAGCCACGGTGGTAGTGGGGGCAGTGCTGCTGGTGGGCATTGTGGTAAACAATGCCATCATCCTGGTGGAATTGGCCAATCAAATCTATGAAGCCTCAGGCTGCACGCGGCAGGAGGCAATCTTGCGGGCCGCTCCCCGTCGCCTGCGCCCAATTCTGATGACCACCTTTACAACGGTGCTGGGCCTGTTTCCTTTGGCGCTGGGGGTCGGTGAAGGGGCAGAATTTTTGCAGCCCCTGGGCATTGTGGTGTTCTCAGGGCTGTCTCTGGCAACGGTGCTGACGCTGTTTATTATTCCGTGCTTCTATACTCTGCTCCACGGGGGGCTGGGGTCGGGGGGCAAACGGGCGATCGCCACCGATAGTCAGTTAGAAACGGTAGATAGCTCAGAGGTATTGCAGCCTTAACCGCCCCTGGCCCAATATGGAATGTGTCATTGAGCTAGCAGTTGACTAGATGCTGTTTTCTCGCAATGAGCTATGACACTCCATACCTACCAGCCCCCGGTTGATGCCCTGTTACACTATGGCGAATGCCAGGGCGTCAACGCTAAAGATTGGCCCAACTACGTCCAAGAATTTGGCCTGACTGCTGACTACGTTCCTGCCTTGATTCAAATGGCCCAGGACGAGCAACTGTGGGCCTTTTTTGAGGGCGACTACGATCGCGAAGACGAGTTTCGAGCGGCGGGCATCGACCCAGACGCGGCGCTATGGGCACCGGCCCACGCCTGGCGATCGCTGGGGCAACTGCAAGCCGCCGAGGCGATCGCTCCCCTGGCGGATGTGTTGCAGCGCTACGACCTCGCGGCAATGGAGGCGGCCTACAGCGCCAAAAAAGTGGACGAAATGTTCGTTGGCTCCTGGGCTCGGGTGCAGGTCGATCTGGGGCTCAAGCAAGAATCGGACTTTACCGCTGAAGAACTAGCGATTCACTACACCCCCAAGCAGGAGCAGATGATGGCCAATATCAAAGCCTTTGTGAAGCAGCAACAGGCCCCGCCGCCGCAGAGTTTACCTAGACAACTGGGCACCAAACCGCCAGAGTTCAGGGATATTGCGGCTCAGAAGGGCGGCAAAAAGCTAGCGGCTAAGCCTGGCTTTGGCGGCGGAGCGGTGTCTGGTTCAAAGGGCAAGAAAAAGAAAAAATAGCGCCCCACCCTCATTTCCCCAACCCCAATTTGACCCCTGCCTATGTTTCTAGAGCCGCCCAGAACGCCATAGGCTTAAAATAGAACAGTGAACGATACAGCAGGGTCGTTGGTGCCATGTCTGGATTACCCATGATTTTGAGTTTAGATCGGGTAAACCTAACCGATGACCAGTTTTATCGACTGTGTGAAGCTAACCCAACGACACCGTTGGAACGTTCAGCGTCGGGGGCTTTGGTAATTATGTCTCCAGTGGACGGAGAAAGCGGAGAGCGTGAAGCCGATTTAATTACTGATTTAGCCCTCTGGAATCGACAAACTAAGCTGGGCAAGGTATTTAGTTCATCGACGCTGTTTAAGCTGCCGGGCGGCGGTGATCGCTCTCCAGATGTAGCCTGGGTTGAGCTGTCGCGCTGGAATACGCTGACTCCAGACGAGCAGACTGGCTTTCCGCCAATTTGCCCAGATTTTGTGATCGAGCTGCGCTCTAAAACGGATACACTGCCTCCCCTAAAAGACAAAATGCAGGAGTATCTGTCCAGTGGGCTGCGGTTGGGCTGGCTGATTAACCCCCAAGGGCAAACGGTGGAAATCTACCGACCAACTTTATCCGTAGAAACGGTGCCGTTTCCGGCTAATTTATCTGGGGAGGCGGTGTTCCAGGGTTTGCATTGAGGTGGCCGCTGACTTGACCCCTTAATACTAAATCCTGAATGAATACCCCCGATTTGTAGGGGGGTAGCATGCTACCCCCCTACGGGGTTCCTGATTATGAACCGGGGTTTACCAAATCGGATTTGGTATAAGATCATTAAGATAAGTAAATACCCCACCTGTCGTTGGGAGCCTAATCCTTTCGTGCAACTTGTCCATGGTCCAACCGATGATTGGGCTCAGTGCGTGCTCTGCTACAAATTGAATTGGACATCATGAGGCGTGACAACTTGCATAACCCATTAAGGCTAACCCAATTCACCTACTTTTCAGTTATTCCTTGCAAAGGGATCTGGTTGTTGCGATACCTAACCTACTCACAAAATTAGTCGTCAATAAGTGATCTTGATTTAATAAGGAACTGCTCAAACTCTTGGATAGGAATCGGCCTAGAATATAGCCAGCCCTGACCATACTCAACATGGTGACTGCAAAGAAATAGGTGTTGTTCTTCAGTTTCAATACCCTCTGCCACCATAGTGAATCCCATTTTATGACCCAAATCAATAATGCTTTCTAGAATATTAGTAATTTGGGAATTTTTGTTAATGGCTGCAACGTAGAACCGATCAATTTTCAATATGTCAATGTCCAACTGGTGCAGATAACTTAAACCTGAATATCCCTGCCCGAAGTCGTCTAGAGCAATACGAGATCCCAATGTACGCAGACGAGATAAAATATCAGTTGTAATAGTTCCAGATCTAATTGCTGCTGCAGATTCAGTTACTTCAAAGACAAATCGACTAGGTTGGCAGAGTTGATTTGTCTCTGATGGTTGCTGAAACCAGTTTATAAGATTATCTAGGCTGCCAGAGTTCAACTGACCTGGCGAAACATTAATAGATGTATATAAATCTGAATATTGATTATACAGATGTTCTTGCTCCTGGGCGGCCTGCTTGACCACCCATTCTCCGATTTTGTTAATCAAGCCAGTTTTTTCGGCGACAGGGATAAATACTCCAGGTGATAAAACCCCCTGCTTGGGATGATACCACCGCAGTAACGCCTCAGAACCGACGCATTCACGGGTCATTAGGTTGAGAATGGGTTGATAATGAATCACCAATTCTTTATTTTCTAGTCCAATTTTTAGTTCACAATCTAATCCTTCTAACTGCTTAACCAGTTGCAGAGCCAACACAAACATAAGTCCACTGCATAATGTGGCTATCGGGCCGCTGATAAATAGCATCCTGCGCCATCTTTTTAAGACCAAACTTCTGGGCACCTCGCTAATGACCAGCACATCGCCATTGTACGATGTTCGACTAAACCGAATCAATTTATTCACTTCTTCATGCTTTATTGTTTCAAGAGAAGGGATGTTGCCAATTCCTGCTAAAACTTCGCCACTTCTTGTATTGATATAGGCAAAAAAACCGTCAGTGCCAAGGTGTAAAGAGCGGTCAGTTCCCCATGGTTCTGTTAAGATAATCGGATTTACTAGAGCATTTACCTCGCCAAGCCCTTGGGTAGGCAGACTTAAAATAATAGACTCTTCTCCCATGATAGCTGTTTGAAGTGGCCCTAGAATTTGCAATGAATCATCGTTAGGATTAGAGCGTTGATCAAACGAAATCTTTTTGGGAGGGTCAACCAAGCCAAAGCTAGTCAAAAGCAAAAAACCTTGGTCATTAATGATGCCAATTTCTCGAAAAGTAGGATTGTCATAAACTATTCTCTCTAGCATTGCTTTGGCCATGGGATCGTTGGGATCAACGTTTCTTGCTACATCTAGTAGGACATCGTTGCCATTCTTTAGTAAGAAGTCAATTCGTTGAACACCGTTGTCAACATTTGCTCTTAGTGATGCTCTGGCAGTGCTGATATAGTCGAAATAGGAAATGCTTAAAAATATGGTGGGCGGAATTAGGCTGACTCCCAAAATACTTGCTAAAAGTGGAAGCCGTCTTTTAAAACGACTGATCATAAACCATTCCTCAAAAGTGACTTATAAATATAATCTCATGCCAAGTCCAGCTCGGGATCTGTAGTTTTCCTACAGGCAGAACTCCACTTCTGGACTTGGGTGAGGTTTGTTAGAAGATATTTGCAGGGTGCATCCCAGTTTTGAAAATGTCATTTTGAACGTAGCGATAGCGAAGTGAAGAATCCCGATCTTGCGTGAGGACTGAGATCCTTCGCTACACTCCGTTCCGCTCAGGATGACAAAAGTGGGATGCACCCTATTTGCAGGAGGGTGGGAGTAGGTTGCTTCGCATAGATTCCCGTGAAAACGGAAATGAAAGCTGCAGCTTTATGGGTTCATGAATAATCTAGGCTAGGCCAATTGCACCTGGCTCCCGCCGCCCTATAGGCAAAAGACTTTAAGATAAGTAAAGATTCTACCTATCGCTGGGAGCTTAATCCTTTCGTGCAACTTGCCCATCGCTCAACCGATGATTGGACTCAAAATTCTTCGTCAGGCTCCATCGTGCTAGACACCCGCGATCTCTCGAAGGTCTATGGGCGAGGCAAACAGCGGTTTGAAGCCGTAAAGCAAGTCTCCTTAACCCTGCACCAGGGCGAGGTGCTGGCCTTTTTAGGCCCCAACGGAGCCGGTAAAACTACCACCATCAAGATGATCGCTGGTCTGGTGCGCCCCACCCAGGGGCAGGTGACTGTGGTAGGAGAAGACCCCCACCGCCAGCCCCGCGCCCTGCGCCACATTGGGGCCGTGCTAGAAGGCAACCGCAATTTGTACTGGCGCTTGACCCCAGAAGAAAATCTGGACTATTTTGGTGCCCTGCGGCAGGTGCCCCGCAAGATAGCTCATCGCCGGGGGCTAGATTTGCTGGCCCGGTTTGGGCTAGAAGACAAGCGCCATACTCCTGTGCAAAAGCTCTCTCGGGGCATGCAGCAAAAAGTGGCGATCGCCGTTGCCCTGATCCACAACCCTAAACTGCTGCTGCTGGATGAACCCACCCTGGGGCTGGATGTGGAGGCAGGCGAAATGGTCAAAGCCCTGGTGCGCCAGATCGCCCAGGAAGGCCGCGCCATTTTGCTCACCACCCACCAGCTCGATGTGGCCGAAGAACTCTCGGACCGGGTGGCGATCATTCGCCGGGGCCGAATCATTGCTGAACAGTCTACCGAAGCCCTGCTGAAAGAATTTTCAAGTTCTACCTACCACCTGGAGCTAGAACACGAACTGTCCCCAGCGCAAATCCACGCCGTCACCCAGTTGGGGGCAACGGTGCAGGGCACCCAGGTTGCCTACGCGGGCACCCCAGAACATCTCTATGGGCTACTGGGGGCGCTGAGCCCCGTGCCACTGGTGTCGGTGCAGCGCGATCGCGCCGATCTCACCCAGGTATTTCTCAAACTGGTCAAAGACTAATACTGGAAGACAGAAGGATGTAGGGCTTTGCCCGTGCGGAGCAGGCAGAAAAGGACAGTTTATTAAAGCTTTCCAGCCGCATAACTTGGCCTACCGTTCCCGACACCCGCCACCCAACACCTAACACCCGAATTAACCCACCCCTGCCCCTCCCAGGAGGGGATTGCCCGACACCCGGCTTGCCGACACTAACCCTATAGTTTCCCATGATTGATCTGCTACACGCCGAACTCAAGCGCACCTGGATTCAGTTCATTCGCTACCCCACCGAGGTGATCTCGGGGATCGTGATCATCATGGCGGTCTTCTACGGGCTGTTTGCCAGTGCCCAGTATATGGCCGGGCCGGGGTTTGCCTTTGGCGATCGCCTCGATGCCGTGGTGCTCGGCTACGCCCTGTGGACCCTGATTATTTCGGTCAACAACGACATTGCCATTAACCTCCAGATCGAAGCCGAAACCGGCACCCTGGAGCAGGTGTTTCTCTCCCCCTACGGAGCACCGCGCGTGTTTTTGGCCCGCGCCTTTGCCAGTCTGGCCCTGCGGTTGGTCATCTTGATGGTGGTGTTGCTGCTTTTGATGGGCATCTCCGGCAGCCGCCTAGCCTTCCCGCCGCTGCTGCTGCTGCCGCTGGCGTCGCTGCTGCTGGCCGGTTACGGGCTGGCCTTTTTGATGGGGGCAGTGGCGCTGGTGTTTAAGCGGGTGCAGCAAATTTTGGGAATTTTTCAGTTTCTGCTGCTGTTTTTGCTGGCGGCCCCCCTGGAGGAGGCCACCGGCCCGATGCAGTATCTGCGGTTTCTCATTCCCATGCTGCCCAGCACCGGACTGCTGCGCGATCTGATGGCCCGCGATCTGGGACTAGACTGGTTGACCTACGGTCTGGCCCTGCTCAACGGAGTTGTCTATTTTGCCCTGGGGCTGCTCGTTTTCCGCTGGGCAGAATCTACCGCCAAGCAGCGGGGGTCACTGAGCGGGTACTAGCCCAAATTCTGCTCGGTTACCCGCGTTTAGAAGGGCAAATGCCATAGAGCCTCTGGCTCGGCTACGCCTACGCCCCTATGGTTTTGCCTGTTGAGCATTGGGGTGCGATTCGGATTTGGTGTTAGGTGGGTACTCTTTTCTGCTCGACCCGAACCACCAGTCCCTGGGGGACAACGCTAATTTGGATGGCAGCTAGGGTAGGGGCGATCGCATCGGCCAAACCCAAAGCCTCCACCCTATTCGTTGTCGTCACGGCAATCACCGTTGCCCCGGCAGCTTTTGCTGCCTCCACCCCGGCGGGGGCATCTTCAATGACCAGGCAGTCAGCCGGAGTCATGCCCATGCGCTCAGCCGCCAGCAGGTAAGGGTCGGGCGCTGGCTTGCCTCGCTGCACATCGTCGGCGGTCACCATCACTGAGGGTTCTGGCAGACCCAAGTAAGGGAAGCGAATCGAAACCGTTCGGCGGGTGCCACTGGTGGCTACCCCCCAGCGATCGCGCGGCAGCCCAGCCAAAAGTTCTAGTGCTCCGGGGTAGATCATCAGCCCATCGGTATCGTCAGCCTCAGCGGTTTCTTTGAGCCGGGCTTCCTCGACTACATCTAGATGAGACGCGACCTGGCGCATGGTTTCGACCGTGGGGCGACCGTGGTGAATGCGGGCGATCGCCTCATAGTCAACCCTGTGGCGATCGGCCCAGGCCCGCCAGTGGCGATCGGCTACCGGGTCAGAGTTGATCAGCACCCCATCGACATCGAAGATAATCGCCTGGCAGAGCAAGTCCATGATCGGCTGTATAAACGCCATAGGCCATTGTAGGCTCTCCAGGTTAAGGCCTCGTCAGCCAGTACAACATCGCTATAGAGACGCTAAAATTGATGCTATATTCTGCTTTAACGCAGGTAGTTCTTGATCGATAACCGTCCAAACAATATCGACATCAACCTCAAAATAGTTGTGCGCCAAAACATTACGCATTCCAATAATTTGCGACCAGGGGACTTCAGGATGCTGCTCTCTGATTGATGCTGACAAACTCCGGGATGCCTCGCCAATCACTTGCAGGTTTTGGATAAACCAGACTTGAATCAGCTCACTTTGCTCAAACGCCTGGACGCCTTGAACAGCGTAGCGCTCAATGCGTTCAATGGCTTCCAGAATATCTTCTAGTTTTTCGCGATCGCTTCTCATAGAGGCACAGCTTCGCTCAGAACGCGATCGCGGATCTTAGCCCGCAGCCCTTTTTCAGTCACGATATCTACTGGGCAACCCAGCAGGTCTTGCAACTCCATCAATAGCCCACCCAGATCGAATAGACTGCGTCCCGCCTCCATATCGACCAAGAAATCAATATCACTTTGAGCATCTGCCTCGTTGCGTGCTACAGAACCAAAAACTCGAATGTTGTATGCTCCGTGCTGCTCTGCAAGAGCTAAAATCCTGTCACGCTTCTCTCGAAGTTGTTTATCAATATGCATGAAAAATGCCGCAAATCAGAGCAAATTAGATGACCACCAACTTTAAGCTAAGTTTTTGCCTCAAGAAATATTCACAGAGAATGTTTATTTACTCAGTTTATTAATAATTCGAGACGCAAGATACTCAGGAGTAACATCATGAATGTTGAGATATGCGACTGTAAACGGAAGGCCAGGAAGTTTAGTCGAATCAAAGTGAACTGGCAAAACGCTATCATCTCGGCGTGAGATCCTGCCAGCTAAGGCGCTCTGTCGTTCATGATTTGTCCAAGATTTATTAATGTAGTTTTGAGAGACAAAAATGACGATGTATCGTGAATTAGAAGAATAAACTTTTTCAAGCTCAATAGCGAGATCCTTACCCCAAAGATCCTCAAACTCATCATAAAAGATAGAAATTCCTGACTCCTTAAGATATTTTGCAACGCTGGAGACATAATTTCTCTGTTCTCCCGCGAAGGAAAGAGAGACATCGTAAAGAAAGTTTGTTCCTGCGTCAGAACTAGCTGTTCTTACGGTACTCTGGCTATTCCTTACTGATATCTCTGGAGTTTTGTCTCCTTTTAGCCTAGAGACAATTTTACGGGCAGCAAGAACCTGCTTTGTATCCGATGATGAGTCATCCTCAGCTAACTCAATAAGATCTTCTAGGACTTGAGACACAAGATCATCTGATTCCTGCATCCAAAAGGTTCTGAGACGATTTGCCTTTGAACCGCTTGCATATTCGTATTTAGAGTCATAGATGTCGACTCCGGCTGCATCATGCATGAAATCTGAAAATGTTCGGTTGCTGAAATCCAGAACATAACCAGATGCCATACCGAAAAGCTTTTCTAGCTTTCGCTTATCGCTGTGAGAAAGAGAAGACAACGGCTTAGAAATACTTTCTACAAGAGAGCTAACATAAGGTTTGCATAAAGAAGACCTTTCAACTTATGCAAAAGGCACACACTCTTTAAAGCGCATGTCAATGCTGCGGGGACACACCACTAAGAGTATCAAATGCAATCCTACTCTGACCACGTTTCTTCAAATATGGCTACACGGAGTGGCAAAGCTTGTATGACAGAACAGATGCCCCGTATCTAGTCGTCGTATCAATGGCTACAAACTTGTTATAACAAGTTGGCTTTACTGAGACCATTCCGCTCTGCAAGCTAGGAGGTCTCACGGTGACTGGAGTGCTAACGCGGGTCGATACCTCGACCGATTTGGAGCGCTACGTTGTCGCCGAGGGGCGCGACGAGTTGGTTAAGCAGGTGCGAGCCAAAATCGACGAACTGGGCATTCAGTACATCTATTACCAGTTTGTCTCGGTCACCGGGCGTGTTGTCGGTAAAGGCATTCCCGCTGACTATTGGGAAACTACGGCTGCCAATGGCTTTCAACTGGTCTACGGGGCCACCGTCAACCTGGCGATGGATCGCAATAGCCAGTACCTGGGCTACGGGCCTGAGGCCGCCGAACTGGTGGCTATTCCCGACCCGGAAACCTTTTGCCAACTGCCTTGGGACAAACGGGTAGCAAGAGTTTACTGCGTCTGCTTTCGCAACCGTGAAGAAGAGGAAGACGCAGCGGCGTTTTTGACCGGCGACTGTCGCGGCAACCTCAAGCGCATCCATGCCGAGTTTCAGGCGAAGCACGGCTTGCAGCTGCGCCACGGCTGCGAACCCGAGATGATGTGGCTGAAAAAAGGCCCCGACGGCAAGCCTAACGGCGGGGTGACCAAGCCCAACTGCTACCACATCGACCAGTTTGAAGAGCTGCGTCCGGTGTTTCTGCGGGTGATCGAGTACGGGCGGGCTATGGGGCTCGACATGATCCAGGGCGACCATGAGGATGCGCCGGGGCAGCTAGAGCTGAACTTTATGTTTGACGATGCGCTCAGGACCTGCGATCGCCTCACCACCTACCGACAGATCTGTGCCCAAGTGGCCCGCGAGTTTAACCTGATCGCCTGCTTTATGTCGAAGCCGTTTATGGGGGTGTCGGCCTCGGGCTGTCACCACAACCTGTCGCTGTGGCGGGGTGGCGACGAGGCGATCAAAATGTTTGGCTTTGACAGCCTGCCCGGTTTAGAGGGCAATTTCACCTACCACCAGGGCGGCGAGAATACCTTTATGCCGGTCGAAGGCACCTCCAAGCGCATCCCTGGGCCGGTGGGGCTGCACTGCATTGGCGGCGTGATCGAGCATTTGCCTGCCTTGACGGCGATCGGTTGCTCGACGGTCAACTCCTACCGCCGCCTGTGGGATGCGGGCTTTTGGGCACCGGTCTACTCTGACTGGGGCTACCAAAACCGCACCTGCGGCCTGCGGGTGTCGGCTCCGGGTCGGTTTGAGTACCGCGCGGTCGACTCAATGGTGAACCCCTACCTGATGGCGGGGGCCATTCTCAAAGCCTTTGACGACGGCCTCAGCCGCCAGCTCGACCCCGGCGAGCCGGAGCAGCGCAACATCTATGAGGCGATGGACAGTGGCAAGCAGGTGAAGAAGCTGCCGATGTCGTTGGGAGAGGCGCTGGATGCCCTGGCTACCGATGCGGTGATCCAGGCGGCGCTGCCGGGGGAAATGTATCGCCTCTACGACCAGTACAAGCGCGACGAGTGGATTCGCTTTTTGGCTACTACCACCAACTGGGATGTGGAGAACTATATGGACTGCCTGCCGTAGATTTGGGGAGAAACCCGGTTTCTGGATGCGTAGTCTTTTGACGTAGACCATCTAAGTCTTACCCATAGAGAGCGTTGTGGCAGGAGAGATCCCAGGGTTCTGCTGTCTTGGGCTCTGTGTCCTTGTTTAGCCCTAAAAGAACCCTGGGATCTGTTCAGCAGATGTCATTCATCCTTAGACTAGGCAGCGCCCACCAGCCTTGGGCTCACAACACTTCACCTAATGAAAAAATGCGTTGGCTAATATACAGAAGTTAGGTGCTGTATACAGAACCATGAAAGAGGTCTATGGTCAAAAATCCTCTGAGGAGGCTTAAAATGTCTGAAAATCGCAAAAAACGGTGGCCAAAGCTGTGGCCATCGCTCTTCATCACTACGATCGCACTCTGCTTTGGGGCCAGCTTTTTGCCTACGGGTATGACCCAAGCCAGTGCGGCGGTGCCCCCCCTCGAAAGCACCCTGCCCACCAGTTGCCCCAGCCCGGCTAGCAATCCCCGCCACTACAAAGTCGCCGCCAGCCCCGAAACGGTGCACTGGGGCTTTTACAGCAAGAATTTGGCCCCGATTGTTTCAATCAATTCCCAAGACTACGTGACGCTGGAGACCATCACCCACCACGCAGGCGACGACTACGATCGCATGATTGCAGGCGACCCGGCGATCGAGGCGATCTACAACTGGACGGCGGAGGAAAAGACAATCAGCGATCGCGGCCCCGGCGTCCACATTCTCACTGGCCCGGTGTATGTGTGCGGGGCCGAGCCCGGCGACCTGCTGGAGGTGAAAATTGTTGACCTGAAGCTGCGGCCCAGCGGCAGTGACCCCACCAAAACCTACGGCTCCAACGCCTCGGCCTGGTGGGGCTTTCAGTACGACAACTTTAAAGAAGAGCCTAAACCCCGAGAAGTGATCACCCTCTACGAGATGGATGCCACAGGCGAGCAAGACTACGCCACCGCCGTCTACCGCTATAAATGGACGCCCCAAACCACCCCCGACGGCACGGTACACGAGACCATCGACTACCCCGGCATCATCGTTGACCATGACACCGTGGACGAAATTGGCGAAACCCTAGAAGGGGTGAAGGTGCCCCTGCGCTTGCACCTGGGCTCTATGGGGGTAGCCCCCAACGAGGCTGCGGTGGTTGACTCGATTCCGCCCAGCTACTTTGGCGGCAACATTGACAACCGCAATATCGGCATTGGCACCGCCATGTACTACCCCGTAGCCGTACCAGGGGCGCTGTTCTCCGGCGGCGATGCCCACGCCTCCCAAGGCGATTCTGAGCTAGACGGCACTGCCATCGAGACCTCCATTACCGGAGTGTTTCAGTTTGTGCTGCACAAGCAAGCCGATCTGGCGGGCACCATTCTCGAAGGGGTCAATTACCCGCTGCTCGAAACCCCCGATAGTTGGATTGTCCACGGCTTTACCTACCCCAACTACCTTGAGGCTCTAGGCGACGATGCTCAAAGCGAAATCTATACCCTGTCTTCACTAGACCCGGCGCTAAAGGACAGCTCAGCCAAGCTGCGCGACTTTTTGATGAACGGCATGAATCTCACGGAAGACGAAGCGTTCTCACTGATCACTGTTGGGGCCGACTTTGCCATTACCCAGGTGGTCGACGGTAACTGGGGTGTGCACGGCATCATCCCTAAGGGCATCTTTGACCCGGCGAATGTGAAACCCAAGCCAGCGGTGAGTTGAGCTATAGCTATAGCTCATTACCTTAAAAAGGCCTACGACCCTAGGGTCGCAGGCCTTTTTGAATGGCTCTGCTAGCGATCGCTCAGGGGAAGACCTAAGCGCTGACCGGCGATGAAAAGGCCTTGATGCCTTCGGTCGGTCCGCTAATGCCTTTCCAGGCTGGAAGACCACCTTGCACAACCGCAACGCTGGTGTAGCCTGCCTGGCGAAGCTGGCTAGCCGCTTGGGCCGCCTGGTCGTTGCTATCGCCGTAGATGTAAATATCGCGCTTGGGCTCTAGGGTTGACTCAATGCCGCCAGGAATCTGCTCTATAGGCATGGGTACAGCACCCGTAATGCGCTCGTCATTAAAGGCTTCCCGGCTGCGTACATCTAAAATAGTGAGGGCCGGCTCACCCCAGTTCAACCGCTTCAGCAATTCATCGGGGGAAGCCTGGGACTTGGACATATCGGGAGGAGTGGGCAGAGGCTGGGTGACTTTATCTTTGACCGACTCGATTCCTTCTGCGACGCGGTCAGATGCCTCCTCGGCCTGCTCTGGAATGTGCTCCGCTTGGTGGGCCATTCTTTCGACTTGGTTAGGAATGTTTTCAATCGGATCGGGAAGATTAGTCATGCTAATACCTCTGTAATCAGCCAACAGTCTCACCTTAACGAGTCCTCTCCCTGGGCTCATCCGTCAGCGGGCATAACCAAACGTAGCGGCCCCATCCCTCTCGGGAAGGGGAACCCGTGGCCACAGGCGATCGCACCACTCTACCTATCTACCCTTCCTCAAGTGCTCTGGCTCGCAGATATTGACTAAACTGGCTGACGCTGAGCGGGCGGGCAAAGAAAAACCCTTGACCAAACTCACAACCCAGTTGATGGAGCGCCTCTAGCTGTGCCAGTTGCTCGATCCCCTCGGCAATTACCTGCATATTGAGGTGAGTCGCGAGGCGAACGATGGTTTCAACGATGCCGTACTGCTGAGCACTCTGGTGAATATTGGCAATAAAGCTGCGGTCGATTTTGAGAATATTCACCGGCAGCTGTTGCAGGTAGCCCAGCGACGAGTAGCCGGTGCCAAAGTCGTCGATGCTGAGGCAAATGCCGCGATCGCGCAGGGTTTGCATCACGGGCACTACCTGGTCGGGGTTTTGAATCACTACGGTTTCGGTGATTTCCAGCTTGAGGTTGGCAGCGGGTAGGCCGCTGTCTTGCAGCGTTCGATCGACTTGGGCAACAAAATCGGCCTGGGCAAACTGGGTGGCCGACACATTCACACTGACGACCGCGCTGGCCGTAATTAGATTACGGCGTCGCCAGCGCTGCATTTGGGTACAGGCTTCCCCCAGCACCCAGCCCCCGATCGCTACCATCAGGTCAGCCTCTTCGGCAAGGGTCATAAAGTCGTCAGGAAACAGCAGCCCTCGATCGGGGTGCAGCCAACGCAGCAGTGCCTCACAGCCCATGAGTTGTCGGTTTGCTAGGTTAACCATCGGCTGATAGTGAAGCTGAAACTCCTGCCGTTCTAGCGCCTGGCGTAGAGCTGTTTCGGTCTGTAGCGATCGCCGCACATTGAGATGCATGCCAGGCTCAAACAGCGCGTAGCCGAGGCCATGGGTCTTGGCCTGGTACATGGCGGTGTCGGCATCGCGCAGCAGCTCATCGGGGTGGTGGTAGTGGGGGCCACCGATAACAATGCCAATGCTGGTGTTGGTAAACAGCTGGTGCGACTGAATGATCAGCGCTTCACTAAACCGTTGGCGAATGCGCTGGGCCACCACGATCGCGTCGGCCACCTGGTCAAGGGTAGTCAGCAAAATCGTGAACTCATCGCCGCCAAACCGAGCTACCACGTCGGTGGGGCGCACACACTCTTGCACAATGGTGGCCACCCGCTTCAGCAAGTCATCGCCTACCCCATGACCAAAGGAGTCGTTGATCAGCTTAAAGCGATCGCAGTCGAGAAACAGCACGGCAAACAGGTCGCCCGCGGGCTGGTCAAACTGGGCACTGAGATGGTTCAAAAACTGGCGACGATTGGGCAACCCCGTCAGCACGTCATGTAGGGCCTCGTAGGTCATTTGGTTTTGAGCCCGCTGGCGCTCGGCGATCTGCTCTTGCAGCGATCGGTTGAGCTGTTCGAGCTGGCGGGTGCGCCCCTGCACCTGCTCTTCGAGGGTATTGTTGAGCTGCCGCAATTCAGCCTCCAGCCGCTGACGGTCGGTGATGTCTTCGATCAGTACGATCGCCCCTGGAGGCCAGTCAGCCGGACTGTGGGTATCGGCAAGCAGCGGCTCAAAGCGAAGCTCGTACCAGCGATGCGGCGATCGCGTCTCGCCCCCACCCGAGGCGCGATCGCGCTGCCCAACCTGCTGCCGCACCTGGGTCGGCACCCGCTGCCCTTGGGCCACCAAGGCCCAGAGCTGTTGCCAGCCCCCCGACTCAAACCAGGCGATCAGCTGGCTGGCTGCTAGCTGATCGCCTGCTGCCAGCCCCAGCCACTCCTGGGCTAAAGGATTGACAAACCAGACAGTGCCGTCTGCCGCCGCCACCACCAACCCCAGGGGTAAACTGCGGGCAATGGCGGCCTGAATGGCCTGGGAGCGCCCAAGTTGCTGGGTGAGTTCGACCAGCTGAACGACCCCTGAGGTGCGATCGAAGGGAAGCGCTGGCGGCATAGCTGCTGAGTCTGGCTGGGAAGGAAAGGGGCTGGGCAGCAGCAGTGAGTGATGGCGGCGTTGCAGTCCGGCGGTCATGCGTGTTAGCCAGCGGTTTTGCCGCAGCCCCTGCTGGCCCATGGTCAGGCCACCAACGCTGCTCACCAGCAGCATCGGCCCCACCACCGGCAACCAAACATTTGCCGTCAACAGGCCCAGGGCTAAAGCCCACCAAGCCATCAGAAAAAAAACCACTAACCCCAGCTGCTGAGGCAGCGATCGCCGCTGTAACCCAACCACCAACGCCAGCGCCAACGCTAAAACCAGCCCCCAGCTCCCAGGCATTGGCCTCAGCCAGCGTTGCAGCAGCAGGTTATCGATCAGCGCTCCATGCAAATAGACGCCGCTGGCGGGCGGCTCGGTGTCAAAGGGGGTCACCCAGTCATCGAGGCCCAGGGCAGTGGCCCCAATCAACACCACCTTGCCCTCAAACACCTGGGGCGACACCCGCCCTTCTAGCACCTCCACCAATGAAACAGTGGTCAGGTGGCTGGCCGAACCGGGCCAATTGACCCACAGGGGGCGATCTAAGGGCGGCAATGTTACGGACTGCTGAGTCAACCTCAGGGCCTCCGCCGTGACCACCGCCAGGGCGGGCTCAGCGCCGACTATGGGCTTAACGCTGTGAAGGTAGCCGCCCTGGTGCTGCTGCAAGATGTGGCCGCTGGCCAGGGCGGCGGTGGCCAGGGTCGGAGTTGGCCCCAGGGGGGTGCCCTGCCGATCCCATGCGGAGGCCAGCAGGACGGCAGGATGAGCCGCGATCGCCTCGGACAGCAGGCCATCGTCGGTGCTGATATCGCTGAAGATCAAGTCAAACACAATGACCCTAGGCGGTGCCGCCTGCAATCTTCGCAGCAGCTCAGCGTAGTGTCGTCGGGGCAAAGGAAAGGCCCCCAAGGCTGCCAAGCTGGGCTCGTCAATGGCAATTAGCACTACCTGGTCTGCCCAGGGGCGTGGCCCCCGCAGGCGAAAGCGTAACTTAGACTCGGCTTGTACTAGGGGAGCTAGCAGCCCTAGTTCGCTTACGGTTAAAACGAAAAGACCGGCAAGACCCAGAGGAAGTAGCCATACCAGTCTTTGGTGAAACCAGTTAGAGAAGGTAAATCTCATGAAGTTGTTGGCGGCCAAGGGGAGTGATCACAAGGACCTCGACTCGCAAGCGGGATGTTGCCAAACGCGTGAGGCGAAACTCGCCCTGGCGATCGACATCCTGGGGTGCTCCATTCACAAACACAGTGTTGACGGGGTCAACCTGGCCAATTAGGGTGACATAGCGGGTGTTATTGGTTAAAAACACCTCACGCCTATACTGTAATCCTGGATCATCGCGGAGGGGCACCGGCTCGGTGGGCGGCTCCCCAGGCCAGATCGAGTTTTGAAAACCCGCAGGCAATGCTACAGATTCTCCAGCAGCGCTGGTCTCGACGGCCCCAGAAAGGGTGGCAATGCCGGTTTTGCCGTTTTCCTGCACGCTGACGCCAAACTCGGTACCGCGCACGCCGCTAATGCCGGCGGGGGTCTGAATTTCAAACTGAGAGCCGGTGTTGGTAAAACGCCGCAGCCGCGTACGTACTTGCCCCCGCGACACGTTGAGATGCGTGATGCGACCTCCATCGGAGGCCATCTCTAGGGTGCGAATGCGCAGCTCAGTCCGCTCAGACACATCTAAAAAGCCTACGTCAGTATCGACTTCGAGCACCACTGCCGCTCGACTGCCAGTGCGCAACCCATCGCCTACCGCTGATAAGCGATCGCCCACTGCCGCCGGAGCAGACCGCTGCGATCGCAGCAGCACGACTTCGCCCTGTATCTGGCGCACCGATAACCCCCGCTCTACCCGTACAGGGATGGCCTCGGTATTTAAGGCTACGAGTAAAACAGTAATAATACTGATCAGTCCTAGGACTGGCCAGCGCAGCCAGCGATCGCTCATAGCCGGACGGTAAGGCATTGACTTGCAAGTAACAATTAACTATGTGTATCTTTTACCACGTTCAGGCTTCAGGTCAGTTAATCTGCGCAGCATTTCTTCAGGCACTAGCCTGCTTTGTCTAGGGCAATTGTGCTGTTCTTTAAAGTGCTAAAACCAGGTCAGCCTAGCTATCTCAGTTCTGCCTGACGTAGCCGCCTAACTAGTCTAAAACCAACCATAAAGACAGCTAAGTTGACCTGTAAAACGCCTGTAGCAATTGTCACATCTATTTTTTGGGGTGTTGTGTCGAGGTTTTCCTTGCTTTGAAAAGTGGGCAAAACTGTGGTGCTAGCTGTGTGGTTTAGGCTTTAAGTGGATCGCCTGGGGCGAGCCAAAATTACCAACATCAGGCCTGTTTAGAAAAACTTGAGGTAGCGCTGAAGTTCCCAGTCGGAGACGTGGCTGTGGTACTCTTCCCACTCTTGAGTTTTGAAATCAACGTAGGTTTTATACATTAACGGCCCCATCACTGCCTCACTAAGCGGGTCGGCGGCAAAGGCGCTGACAGCTTCACCCAAGGTGCGTGGCAGCAGGTCAATGTTCATGGCTTCCAGTTCGGCCAACGAATAGGTGTACATGTTTTCGGTGTGTGGGGCACCGGGGTCGAGCCCCTCGCGAATGCCCTCCAGCCCGGCAGCCAAGATCATCGCCGCCCCCAGGTACAGGTTGGTAGAAATGTCGGCGGCGCGGCACTCCACACGGCCCCCACCCAGGGGAATGCGCAGCATGTTGGTGCGGTTGTTGTTGCCGTAGCAGATGTAGACCGGCGCCCAGGTAAAGCCTGACATGCTGCCCTGACGCACCAGCCGCTTGTAGCTATTCACCGTGGGGCAGGTGACGGCGACGATCGCCTTAGCGTGCTTCAGCACCCCGGCAATAAAGTGGTAGCCCAGCTTCGAGAGGCCGCAGGGGTCGGTGGGGTCTTCAAACAGATTTTTGCCGGTTTCTAGATCGGCTAGGGACATGTTGTAGTGGGCACCGCTGCCGGTCTGGTTAGCGTAGGGCTTGGGCATAAAGCTGGCGAAGTAGCCCTGGGCGCGGGCGAGTTCTTTCACCATTAATCGAAAGAAGGTGAGGCGATCGGCCATCTTCAGGGCGTCGCAGTAGGTAAAGTCGGTTTCAAACTGGCCCTGGGCATCTTCGTGATCAAACGAATACACATCCCAACCCAGGCCGTTCATGGCGCTGACGATGGTGTCGAGAATTTTGTAGTTGTCGAGCACCGTGGGGATGGCGTAGGCAGCTTTGGCCAGGGTGTCGCGATCGCTCACCGGCCCAAATCCAGTCTCGGTATCTTTCAAGATAAAAAATTCGGTCTCAATCCCCAGGTTAAACCGGTAGCCCATTGCCGCCGCCTGGTCTAGCGCCCGCTTGAGAATAGTGCGGCAGCAGGCTTCAAAGGGCTGACCCACCAAGTGCAGATCGCTAGCAAACCACACCACTTCCGGGTTCCAGGGCAGCACCGTGGCGCTGTCGGGGTCGGGCATGGTGCCCACTTCATCGTCGTTAATTGCTTGCGGTACACCGTCGAGGGCCGCGCCCGTAAACAGCTCAGAGCCCTGCATCATGCGATCGAAGTGGCTCAGCGGCACCACTTTGCCCTTACATAGACCGTGAATATCGACAAAACTGGCCAGGGCATACTTCACACCCTGCTGTTCTAGACGGTGCTGGAGAGCCTGAAGGGCGGGAGAAAGCGGCTGGATATCGGGATAGGCCATGACCTGTGATCCTCGTAACAACAACTGACTCCCAGCGATGGGAGCAAAAACAAACGCCTTTAACCTGTCTGGACTACTTAGGAGACTTCTGAAAAAGAGTTTCCCCAATGGTGGGCAGTGCCCACTCTACAGCGGCGACAGTCGCGGGATTGAAGCTGGTTCTTCTTTCCTGGAAATCTCCTGAGGCCAAGCCAGCATGCTATATCTAGCCACCGTGATGGCTCATGTCTGCCGCAGCAGCGACCCCGTTTGGGAGGCAGCAACAACCTGGCCGTACCAGGCATTGGCGAGCTGCTCGGTAAACTGGGCCGACTGCACCCAGTGCATGACCAGCTGCTCCCGCAGTTGCTCAAACAGGTGGGGGTAATGGGCCTCAATCCAATCGGTCTTAAAGGCGATCCAGTTCATCACAATTTCGGGCGTGACTTCGGGATGAAACTGCAAGCCGTAGGTGTAATTGCCTAGGCGAAAGGCCTGATTGGCGCAGACTTCGTTGGTCAGCAGCAGCTTGGCCCCAGCGGGCAAATCAAAGGTGTCAAAATGCCACTGCATCATCGGCATACCCGGTGGGTAGTTCTGAATCCAGGGTTCCTCACCCTCAGCCACCGGAAACAGCGGCGTAAAGCCCAGTTCTGGCCGATCGTTTTGGTAGACCCGGCCACCAAAGGCCCGCGCAATCAGCTGCGCCCCCAGGCAAATGCCCAACACGGGCTTACTCTGACGATGAAACTCTCGAATCAGCTCTGTCACCCGCACCAAGTGAGGAAAGGTGTCGTCTTCACAGGCGTTCATGGGGCCACCCAGTACGATCAGGCCATCGTAGTGACCGGCTGGTGGGGTTGGCTGTTGCGGCACCAGCCAGGTATGCAGCCAGGCCCCTTTCACCTCCAGGTATCGACCGAGGATGCCAACGGGGTCCGCTTCGACATGTTGAATAACGAGAATATCCATGGGGTTGAAACCCAGCCTTTATGGGTGCTTGGGGTGAAATCCGTTTTGGCCGTAGCCGTTAAACCTGGCTCCAACGCCCTTGAAAAGGCTGCGCAGAACTTGTTATATCAAGTTATCTCAGAAATTTTCGAGATTGGCAAATAATTCGTTGACATGAGACGTTTTGGCCTGAGTCTGCATGATTGACAAGGCTAAGCCAACGCCTGTCCAATAGGGGTGCGATCACAAACCGCCAAGCCAATAGAGGATTGGCTCGGCGGTGGTTTCGGTTCTACCGATAGTTATTGAATGGGCAACAGGCTATAGCCGGTCGCGGGTGCTTGCATCACTCCGGCGGGGGCTGTCGATGGTGCGATCGCCCGAGATAGTGCGATCGGAGACTGATCGACGGTCAGTATCAACGCGTCGGTTATCGTTGGCATCATCGGTGAAGGTAGACTCTACCCGATCCCAGGCGTCTTGCACGGCGTGCTTGGCTTTTTCCCAACCCAGAGGGCCATTGCTGTTGCGGCGTTCGTAGTCTTGACGCAGGTGAGGCTCAGCCTGGCTGAAGGTCATGCCCTGTCCGGCATAGGTAGAGTACCCTTCGTAGCCAGTGCGATAGGCCGGGCTGTAGTCGTCATAGCTATAGTCGGTCTCGCGGTAGGGGCGAGCCGAGAAATTAGTGCGCCAGTAATTATCTTCAGTCTGGTACCGGGAGGTATTGGTGTCTAGACGGGTCCAGGCATCGCGGCTGGCATGACGAGCTTGGTCCCAACCCAACGAACTGCCGCTGTACTGGCGTTCGTAGTCTTCTCTGAGCCGAGGTTCAGCGTCGTCGTAGGTTAGCCCCTGCTGGGAGTAGTTGCCATAGCCTTCGTAGCCGGTGCGGTAGGCTGGGCTGTAGTCGTCATAGCTGCGATTCGGCTCTACGTAAGACCGGGTTTTGTAGTTGGTCCGCCAGTAGTTATCTTCCACAGTAGGGTCGATAGTCTCGGCCACGTTTTTACCCGCTAACCCGCCAGCCACTGCGCCCACGGCTGCTCCTACAACGGCACCGACTGGGCCAGCTACTAAGCCACCCACTGCCGTGCCGATCGCTCCAGCCCCAGCGGCTCCAACTCCAGTGCCGACAGGATGGGCACCAGGCTGGCCAGTGATGGGGTCAGGATTGGCATCAGAATTGCGTTTTGAGTTCTTATTATTAAGGTCTCTATCGCTTTTCATGGGACTTAAATTCCAAATTAAGAGCAGCGTTGGGTGTGGGCTAAATAGATTGGCTCACAGCTAACACGTCTTTTACCTTAGACATTTTGGCGCTTAACCGATTCGGTAGTAGGGCAGAGGTTAGTCTATGCAATGGGGCTGACTCTGGTGACGGTGGTGGCTACTGTTGGTCAAGTTATTGTTTAGAAAATTGTCTAAAACTAGCGATCGCAAAATTGTCTTTTGGTTTTATAGCTTTAGCCAGTCCGGTTAGAACATTTTCTTTAAAACGTTCGAACATTTCTAAGGTTTTTGGAGGTCCTAACCCAGGTAACTATGCCTACAGACCCCTTTGTCAGTGTCTGGGCGATCGTCCTACTCCACCTCGTATCTCCAGCTACAAAAGCGCCTTCGTCAGCCTGTTTTACTAAGCTGAAAATCTCGGAGTCGTTCTATGGTCGGCATGTTAACCCAGGTACAAAGCCTGGCGGAAAGGGCCAAGGCCCTCGGCATCAAGTTTTTTCTGGTCTCCTATACCGATTTGCTGGGGGGCACGCGAGCCAAGCTGGTGCCTGCCTCGCAGATTGCCTCGGTGGAGAAAGATGGCGCGTTTTTTTCCTCCTTTGCCTCGAACTTGGGGCTGGGGCCAGAGGCAGCAGAAATTGCCGTAGTGCCCGACCCCAACTCCCTAATTCAGCTGCCTTGGGAGCCGTCGGTAGGCTGGCTAGCCAGCGACATTTACTTTGAGGGCGCACCCTTCCCCGCCGCGCCACGAATGATCCTCAACCGGGTGTTAGACCAGGCGGCGGCCCTGGGCTACACCTACAAAACCGGGGTTGAGGCCGAGTTCTTTTTGCTCAGGCAGACTGAGCAAGGCTATGAAATCGCCGACCCCAAAGACACCGCCGAGCGCCCCTGCTACGACCAGCTCAACCTGATGCGCCAGTTTGATCTGATCTCCACCATCGTCACCTACATGGAGGACTTGGGCTGGGGGCCGTACCAGTGCGACCACGAAGATGCCAATGGCCAGTTTGAGCTGAACTGGGCCTACAGCGATGCCAGAACGACCTGCGATCGCCACGTGTTCTTTAAGTACATGGTCAAAACCCTGGCCGAGCAGCGGGGCTTTGTCGCCACGTTTATGCCTAAACCCTTTAGCCACATCACCGGCAACGGCGGCCACGTGCACAACAGCCTGTGGCAAGGCGACACCAACGCCTTCGCCGAAGGTGCCGACAGCGGTGGCCTGTCCCCCCTGGGCTATAACTTTTTGGGTGGCGTGCTGGCCCATGGCCAAGGTCTCGCCGCCCTCTGCGCCCCCACCTGCAACTCCTACCGCCGCCTGGGGGCCAGCACCACCGCCAGCGGCAGCACCTGGAGCCCGCGCTACATCTCCTACGGCGGCAACAACCGCTCCCACCTGATCCGCATCCCCGATGTGGGCCGGTTTGAGTGCCGCATGATCGATGGTGCGGTGAATCTGTATTTGGCCAGCGCTGGCATTTTGGCGGCTGGTTTAGAGGGTATCAAGCAGCAGACTGACCCCGGCCAGCGCATCGACGAAAACCTCTTTGCTCGCGGCGACGAGTTTCCCGACTTGAAAACTCTGCCCCACAACCTCTATGAGGCCATAGAAGCCCTGAAGCAGGACACCCTGCTGATGGCAACCCTGGGCGAACTCGGAGCCAAAACCTTCCTCGAAATGAAAGCCAAGGAGTGGAACGCCTTCAACGCCCAGGTCACGGCCTGGGAAATGAACCAGTACGTGAATATTTAGGAGGTTGATCTCCGTCTCCTCCTGGGAGGGGTAGGGGTGGGTTAGCCCAGTCTTTGAACCCACCCCGCCCTCGGGGCACCCCTCCCAGGAGGGGAAATTAAGTGCTGATTTTTTCAGGTACCAAATTTTTATGGCTTCTACCCTTCACACTTACAACTTCCCCACCCGCATTCGCTTTAGCCCAGGGGCACGGCACGAACTCGCCGCCGAACTCACCGCCCTGGGAATCCAAAGAGTTCTGATTGTCACCGATAAGGATATTGCCCAACTGCCCTGGTTTCCCGAGTTAGAGACTGCTCTGGTGGGTTTCGGAGCCGTTACGTTTAGCGGCGTCTGGGGCAACCCAGTAGTTTCCCAAGTCAATGCAGGAATTGAGGCCTGGAAAGCCAGCGGAGCCGATGGCATTGTTGCTATTGGCGGCGGCGCACCGATGGATGTGGCCAAGGCGATCGCCCTCATGGCCCACCATCCCGGTCATCTGTTCGACTACGAAGACGGCAATAGCACCCGCCCGATCGATCAACCGATTCCGCCTATTGTGGCTATCCCTACCACGGCGGGCACCGGCAGCGAAGTGGGCCGCAGCGCGGTGATTTCTGACGATGACACCCACGCCAAAAAGATTGTGTTCGACCCGCAGCTCTTGCCAAGGGTGGTGCTGGCCGACCCCGAGCTATTGCTGGGCCTGCCCGCCAAAATTACCGCTGCGACGGGTATGGATGCGCTGACCCACCTGATTGAGGCGTTTTTGGCTAAGGGGTTTAACCCGCTGTGCGATGGCATTGCCTTGGAGGGCATTCACCTGGTAGCGGAGAATCTCTGGGCCTGTGTGGAGTTTGCCCAGCGATCGCGCGATGGCGAAACCTTTGACGAGGCGACGGCGGCATCGCACTTGGCGGCTCGGGGAGGAATGTTGAATGCGTCGATGATGGGGGCGATCGCATTTCAAAAGGGGCTTGGCGTCACCCATTCCTGTGCCCACGCACTGTCTACGGTGTATGACACGCACCACGGCTTGGCCAACGGCATTATGCTGCCGGCGGCGATGCGGTTTAATCTCGCCGCTGCCCCTGAGCAATTCTTGAGAATGGCCAGGGTTGTGAAGCCAACAGCTATGGATGGTCAGGAGTTTGTGGATTGGATTGTGGCGCTATCGGAATCCATTGGCATCCCGGCTTCGCTGGGGGCTTTGGGGGTGGAGCCCGATGGGTTGGAGCCGCTGGTGGCGGTGGCGATCAAGGATGGCTGTCATCCGCTGAATCCTAGACCCGTTACAGAGGATGATTTCTACGCCATTTACCGAGACGCCTTTTGATCGCTCTGCGCTTTGCCCTCCAACCGTAGGGTGCATCCGCGCAGCGATGCACCACTCAAGCAAATTCTCTACTTTGCTAATCTCCTGCGATCGCGGCGCACAATCTGGGTCTAAAGCCAAACCTATCGCCGGGGCCATTTCGCTGGCCCCAGACCCCCGTCGACAAGGACGTTCCGTCGTCCTTGACCTCACGGAAAGGACTGACTGATCATCGGTTTAAACCACTGTTCCGCTAATGAACCTGTCCTTCTCTGCAAGTCACCTCAGCAACCGTAGAGTGGGCATTGCCCACCATTTACCCCAGCCAAATAACCACAACCCTTGGGGCACTGCCCACCATCCACCCCGCGCCAAAACCATCAACCAACGACTCACTTAACTCCCCGCGCCATGGCCAACCTACTCTCGATCATCAACCCCGCCACTGAGGCATTGATTCAAGAAATGCCGGTAGATGATAAAGCCGCCGTCGCCGAAAAATATGCCCGAGCACGGGCGGCTCAACCGGGGTGGGCGGCGCTGCCTCTGGCCGATCGCATCAAGCCCATCCTGCGGTTTCGAGAGCTGCTGGTGGAGCGGGTGGATGCTCTCGCGGCACTGCTAACCTCAGAAACCGGCAAGCCGATTACCCAGGCCCGCAACGAAATTCTGGCGGTGCCGGGGCGGATCGATTTCTTTGTGGAGAATGCCGATCGCGTGCTGTCCCTAGAGCGGGTTTATGCAGAGCCAGCGGGTGCTCTACCGGGAATGGGGTCATTGGAGGAGGTGATCGGCCACGACCCCTTGGGGGTAATCGCCAACATTTCGGCCTGGAACTATCCCTACTTTGTGGGGGGCAATGTCTTCATTCCGGCGCTGCTGATGGGCAATGCGGTGCTGTATAAGCCGTCGGAGTTTGCCACGTTGACCGGAGGGGCGATCGCAGATCTGCTCCACGCATCCGGCATTCCCCAGGACATTTTCATCCCTGTAATTGGCTCAGGGCTAACGGGGGCGGCGCTGCTGGAGCAACCGATCGATGGTGTGTTCTTTACGGGCTCCTACGCCACAGGGCAAAAGATTGCGATCGCCACGGCTCCCAAATTAATTCGTACCCAGCTAGAACTGGGGGGCAAAGACCCAGCCTACGTCTGCGCCGATGCAAACGGGGCGGTGGCGGCGGCGGCGCTGGCAGATGGCGCATTCTACAACAATGGCCAGAGCTGCTGTGCGGTAGAGCGCATCTACGTTCACACCGAAGTCTATGACGAGTTTTTTGAGGCATTTCTGGCAACGGTACGAGGGTTTAAGCTGGGCGACCCCACCGATTCAGACACCTATCTTGGCCCGGTGAGCCGCAAGCCGCAGCTCAGCGTCTTGGCAGAACAGGTCACAGATGCCCTGGCGAAAGGAGCCACGCTGTGCTGCGGTGGGCAAACCCTCGATCGCCCCGGTTGGTACTTTGCCCCCACGGTGCTCACCGAGGTCAACCACACCATGACTGTGATGCAAGAAGAAACCTTTGGCCCAGTAATTGGCATACAGCGGGTGGCCAGCGATGCAGAAGCCGTGGCGCTGATGCAAGATACGCCCTACGGGCTGACGGCGGCAGTGTATGGGACGGAGCGTGATCGGGCCGTGGACATTCTGCGCCAGATCAAAACTGGGAGCGCGTATTGGAACTGCTGCGATCGCGTCAGCCCTCGCCTGCCCTGGAGCGGTCGTGGCCACTCGGGCCTGGGGACCACCCTTTCACAGGCAGGCCTTTATACGTTTTTGCAGCCCCGCGCCTGGCACCTGCGGGCAGGTTAGGGTTCGGCCCTCGCCCCGTTACCGGGCGGCTATCCACCAAGGGGCAACCCAGGGGTTCCATGGCACCATAAAGCCATCGCGTTCAACCCAGCCCCATGAGTTCCCCCGTACAATCTTTCTACACCTGGTACAAAACCACCCTCGAAAATCCAAAATATCGCTGGCTGATGGTAGGGGCAACGCTGTTGTACCTACTCAGCCCCATTGACGTGCTCCCCGACTTTATCCCCATCTTGGGGTTGGTGGATGATGCCGTGGTGGCTTCGATGTTTGTGGGTGCCCTGTCGCAGATTGTGCTGTCGGGGTTGACCAACAAAAAGCAGTCGGGTCTGCGGGCCGACGCCCCCGATGCCGCCAATACCACTGTCGATGTGGATTTTAACTAGCAGAGATTCCCTAGCGGTGGGTTATCCCAAATCTGAATTGCATAATCCCGGTTCTCAAAAAGCCAAACCGTAGGGGCGCATGGCCTGCGCCCTGCTGAACTGGGAGTAACCAGACAGGATCCAGTATGGTAGCGAGACTAAACAGTGCAAAATCCGGAAAAGCCTAGCCCACCCTAATGCCGCAAGCCTAATAAAAGAGGCGATCGCCCCGCCACAATCCTCAATCCAAAATTCAATACTTGACCTATGCCTGTTAATAAAAATCCTCAGCCGCCGCGATCGCGGCAAATCGCCAACATCGTCCTCTGGGCCGCCACTGGTTTATTGCTGCTCAACATTGTCTTTTCGGGCTTCGGTAGCCAAACCGCCCGCGAACCCTACAGTATGTTCATCCACCGCATCGACGAGCAAGAAGTCGTGCGGGCCTCGGTGGGGCAAAACGAGATTCGCTACCAGGTCAAAGACCCCACCACGGGCGAACCGGGCGATATCTATACCACCACCCCAATTTTCGACCTACAACTGCCCCAGCGGCTAGAAGACAACGGTGTCGAGTTTGCCGCCGTGCCGCCGCCCAAAGGTCAGTGGTTTGGCAGTTTGCTCAGCTGGGTGATTCCGCCGCTGATCTTCATTGGCGTCTGGCGATTCTTTTTGGCTCGCGGTGGTGGCGGTCCTCAGGGGGCGCTCTCCATCGGTAAGAGCAAGGCTAAGGTCTATGTCGAAGGTGACGCCGGTAAGATCACCTTTGATGATGTAGCCGGGGTTGAAGAGGCCAAAACCGAGCTAGTAGAAGTCGTTGACTTTCTGAAAACCCCTAAGCGTTTTACTGATCTGGGAGCCAAAATTCCCAAAGGCGTGCTGCTGGTCGGCCCTCCCGGTACCGGTAAAACCCTGATGGCCAAAGCCGTAGCTGGTGAGGCGGGAGTTCCTTTCTTCAGCATTTCCGGTTCAGAATTTGTCGAGCTGTTTGTCGGCGTCGGCTCTTCCCGCGTGCGCGATCTATTTGATCAAGCCAAGAAACAGTCGCCCTGTATTGTCTTTATTGATGAGCTAGATGCGATCGGCAAATCGCGCTCCTCCAACGGCATGTACGGTGGCAACGACGAGCGCGAGCAGACCCTCAACCAGCTGCTCACCGAAATGGACGGCTTTGAGGCGGGCGACACTACGGTGATCGTCCTGGCTGCCACCAACCGGCCCGAAACCCTCGACCCCGCCCTGCTGCGTCCCGGTCGTTTCGATCGCCAGGTCCTGGTCGATCGCCCCGATCTCAAGGGTCGTGAAGCCATTCTCAAAATCCACGCCAAAGATGTCAAGCTGGCCGACACCGTCGATCTCAAATCTACGGCTACTCGCACCCCCGGTTTTGCCGGCGCTGACCTGGCTAACCTGGTGAACGAGGCTGCCCTGCTAGCCGCTCGCCGTGGCAGCACCATGGTCGAGCAAGAAGACTTTGGCGAAGCGATCGAGCGTGTGGTCGCCGGTCTAGAGAAAAAGAGCCGCGTGCTTAACGACAAAGAGAAGAAAATTGTCGCTTACCACGAAGTTGGCCACGCCCTAGTGGGCGCAATGATGCCCGGCACTGACGAAGTTGAAAAGATCTCCATCGTGCCGCGCGGTATGGCGGCTCTGGGCTACACCCTGCAACTACCTACCGAAGATCGCTTCCTGCGCGATGAGGCCGAGCTCAAGGGGCAAATTGCCACCCTGCTAGGCGGGCGCTCCGCCGAAGAGATCATCTTCGGCAGCATCACCACTGGCGCATCGAATGACCTGCAACGGGCTACCGACCTGGCCGAGCAAATGGTCACCACCTACGGCATGAGCCAGGTGCTGGGTCCCCTCGCCTACGATCGCGCCCAGCGCAATGCCTTCCTCGACGGTGGCATGCCCAACGCTCGCCGCCCCATTAGCGAGGAGACCGCCAAGGCGATCGACGAAGAGGTTAAGTCCATCGTTGAAGAAGGCCACCAACGCGCTCTCGACATTCTCAAGCAGAACCGTGAATTGCTAGAAACCCTAGCTCAGCAGCTGCTAGAGGACGAGGTGATCGAAGGCCCACCCCTGCGGGAACAGCTCAAGCAAGTGCAAGACCCCCAGCTAGTGGGTTAATCACTATCACAGCCAAGGGAATCCATGTTTTAGGGGTTCCCTTGGCTGTGTTCGTCGTAGCTTAGGGCTGGGCCTGCTGGCGATGATTACCGTTCTGAATTCTCAGCTAAACCCTCGCCGCTGGCAAATTAGACGCCTTGTTGTACTATTGAAAAAGCATTACTTTTTTCTTTTTTTGCGTCGCTTGTAACCCCTGACTGACACTTTTCTTGTGTGAGGAGACACATAGGTCTTTTCAGAGCCATCAAGAAAATCAAAAAGCCTCTTCATCTTTCTCGATATTCTTTTCAACTGCTTGTGAAAAGAGTTGAAAAGAACTGCACCTAAAAGCATTGCTATCAAGAAATAGATTAATTGCATAAATTTTAATCGTGATTAAGAAAAATATTAACCATTGATCAACTAAAGCTGATCTGAAGCTACTATTCGAAATCCGACAAAGTCTTCTTTTGAAATTGACTTTTTTCTCTGCCTGTGAGATGAGTGACATCCTGAAGATAAATCTCGCCATGACCCACCTCTGATCACGCGAATACTTTCTGTTAAAAGATTCTCCTGTAAATCAAAGGGTTCTGTGGAAAGACTCGGCTTGTTACGCCAGTTATCTAAGCACCACTCATAAACATTTCCATGCATATCGTATAGGCCAAATGAGTTGGGATAGGGGAAGAAATCTACAGGAGTTGGACTTCTTCCAGAACAAGAGTCATTATCTCCCAGGAAATTGGCGAATTTTTTACTAACGGAGTTACCGAAATGAAATTTAGAAGTTGTTCCTGCACGGCATGCGTATTCCCACTCCGATTCTGATGGCAATCTGTAAGAGATGCCAGACAAGAATGAGAGTCGCTTACAAAATTCTATTGCCTCATGCCAGGAAATGGATTCAACTGGATTCTTTTCCCCCTTAAACTTAGAAGGCAAGGAACTTAAGGTAATGTCGATTTTCGGTAGGCATGAGGCAGCTTTCCATTGCGCTTGAGTGATTGGATATTTGCTCATGAAAAATGATTCAATTCTCATGCCCTCTACACTCAAAAGATCTTCCTTGGGAATTAGGATCATTTCCAATTCAATTCCTCCTCCCATCTCTTGAACAAAAAATCTTATCTGACTCACCCTTGTCTGGATATTATCTTTGCCCTTCAATAAAGCTGGCAAGCCATTGCCAGGCTTGAGTTCAATATATTGAATTTTGGATGAACGAATTTCGCTTTTCTTAGACAAGCTGAGTGAAGCTTTTTCTCTGGCATTTGAATCATTTTTATTTTTCTCAGTTTTGTTTAGAGGCTGCTTTCGGCCAGTAATCCCCCAAATTAATTGGGACAATGGATCGGGATTCTCTTTCCGAAAGTCTACCCAATGGCGATTTCGCAAGAATATAGGAAGCTTTGGTTGGCTTCTAGCATTAGCTAAAATTGCAGGAATAACTGGTCGTTCAGTGCTTTTGAATTCTTGGAGAAACGCTAAGATCTCTTCTCTTTGCCACGGTCCAATTCCCCGCTGACCTACAAAGACTACTGCAGAACTGATGGTCTCAATTTGGTGCTCTAGAGCAATTTGCCAAACTGTACCTGGCTTTAGTTCCCATTCATCTAACCATGGTTTTAGTCCTCTTTCCTTAAGCTGCTTGGCAATTTGAATAACAAGATGCTTGTCCTCACTGTTATGGCACAGGAAAACATCATATTTCTGTTCCGTCATTTACCATTACGTTCCGAAGTAGAGTTGAGTTAGCATTCACATGTAGTTTGCTTATGCTGAGGGGTTTTTAAAGCCCTCAATGAATCATTGTTAAACCTTAAGGATCTATGATAGGCCTGCTTCCTCAACTGGTCTAGGATTGCTTTGGACCTACCAAACCTCTGCTACAGTATTAATCGCTTCAATCCCTAACCCTCTGAAAAACTTGTGGTTGCCGTCAACGACATCTACCTGCTACGCAACATCTGGTACCATGCCATGCCCAGCCACGCGCTCAAGCGGGGCAAGATGGTGGCCAAAACCTTGCTCAACGAGCCGATTTTGTTTGGCCGCACCGAGCAGGGTAAAGCCTTTGCCATTCGCGATATTTGCCCCCACCGGGCGGTGCCCCTCAGCTGCGGTCGCTTCGACGGCACCGAGGTCGAGTGCTGCTACCACGGCTGGCGGTTTAACGAAAATGGCCAGTGCACTGAAATTCCTTCCCTGATGCCCGAGCAGCAGATGGATCTCAGCCGCTTTGATGTGCGGAATTATGAGGTTAAAGAGGTGCAGGGCAATGTGTGGGTCTATATCGTTGACCCTGCCAACCCCCAGCCTCCCCGCTTCGACATTCCCCGTGTACCGGGCTTTGACGACGAGGTAAAGCCCCAGGTTACCTACACCATGCGTTTCCCCTGCTACCTCGACCACGCCGTAGTCGGGCTGATGGATCCGGCCCATTCACCTTTTGTGCATCGCTCCTGGTGGTGGCGTGGGGCCACCCTCAACGACGAAATTAAGTGGTTTGACCCTTCCACCTACGGCTTTACCATGCGTAAGCACCGTATGGGCGAAAGTATGGGCTATGGCTATTGGCTGATCGGCGGCGTACCCGACAACGAAATTATCTTTTACTTGCCCGGCGTGCGTACCGAAGAAACCACCACCGCCAAGCACCGGGTGGTAAACCTCACTACTGTAACGCCGCTCACCGATGACCAAACCGACGTCACCTTTCAGCTGTACTGGGATTTGCCCTGGGGTGGTCTCCTTAAACCCATTCTGCCAACCCTGATTCGCTCATTCTTGGGCCAGGATCGCGATGTTGTGATCAAACAGCAGGAGGGGCTCAAGCACGAAACGGTGCTGCGGCTGATCAAAGATTCTGACACCTTGGCCCGCTGGTACTACCAGCTCAAAAAAGAGTACCAGCGCTCCCAAGCCGAAGACCGCGAGTTTGTGACTCCGGTCAAAACGCAGCTGCTCAAGTGGCGAGCCTAGAACAGTTCTCACCGAGAGCTTGCGGGACTTGGCATCCTGCTTATGGCCATAGCCGACAGGATTAGGACGCTTGGTTTGCAACGATCGCGGTCTGTCATTCCCGTGGCGACGGGAATCCATTCGAGAGCAATGACGGGCTAGTGGATTCCCGTCCCACGCCTTCGCGGGGGCAGGCTCTAGGCAGGAATGACGGACCTGGCTTAACCTGATTGGCTAGAGCTATGATTCCGGCTAAGGCCGTGTCGCTACTACGTTTTCCCGCCAGGCGTGGGGATATCCGGGGGCCAAGATCGTCGCCTGGTAAGGGATGACGCCCACTTCATCGCCTCCCAGGCATTGGGCGGCAGCGTAGGAGAGATCGAGCGATCGCTCCTCAATGTAAGGACCGCGATCGTTAATGCGCACGACTACTGTTTTGCCGTTGAGTTGGTTACGCACCTTAAGATGAGTGCCAAAGGGCAAGGTTTTATGGGCGGCTGTTAGATCATGTTGATTAAAGGTCTCGCCGGTAGCCGTTTGCCGACCATGAAAATACGGCCCGTACCACGATGCTATGCCACCGAAGGTCTGATGGGTTTCGCCTAAGCCGTGGGCGGCCATCTGCATCTGACTCGTATCTAAGGGAGCAGCCCCAAAGGCCAAACGCAGGTTGTTTACCCACTGAGCGGCCTGGAGAGCAAGCGGCTTACCCTCTGTGGTTGCTGCCGTTTGATCGGGGCTAACTAGCGTCAATACGGTTTTACCGTCTACTTGGGCAGCGGCGTGGTGCTGGCTCAGGCTAGGCATCAAACTGCTGGGGCTGGCTTCTAAAACGGGGATTGCTTGGCGAAGCTGCTGGGCAATGGCATCTGCGACAGGGCGAGACGTGACTCGGCCAATGACTACATTTTTGACTTGAATGGTGAACCCTTCTGCGTCACTAGATAGGGCGACATCAGAGGAGACATCGCTAGATAGGGCGACATGATAGCCACCACAAACATTGGCAGTGCGGACAACCTCCGTTACACCGCTACTGGCGTGGGCCGTGTGGTCGCGATCAACTACGGCAACGGCGGCAGTTGCACTCCAGTGCTGCCAGTCTACAGTAGCGGTAGCCGGCCAGGTGAGCTGGGGTTGCAGTGTCAGGGGCTGGTTCGCCAAAGCCTGTAGGTGGCGAGGAGTATAGGGGGATGAAGCGCTTAGATCTACCGTAGATTGGCGTTGTAGGTGTGCTGCTGCGTAGGGGTTAGCCGGTTGCAACGTCACAGGTTCAAACTGGGGAACGATAGCAGAGTAATGAGGTAGAAATGCAGCCCAGACTAGTCCAAATAACGTCATTTGTGCGTGTGCTGAACTCAACGCCCACGGCGACCACCAGCTCTACCCTGTGATAGATCTAGCCACAAGCAATGCCATGGACAAAACGGTCACCAGCTACCCTTGCGATCGCGCCTGCTCAACCGTAAGGGCCAAAAAAGCTGGTTTTCGGGTTTATTCGCAAGATAGCGAACAGCATTCTAGGCTAACACCTTAAATTTGTATCTGCAACGACATTCTTTACGCCTTCTTTAAGGTAAATAGCGCAATCGGTTCTAGGGCAAGGGTTTGAGGTCACTCACAAGGGCGATCGCCAGCGCTACCGCAACCTAGCTTTGCTGTATTCAAAAGGCACAACATAGACCGGCGCTAGCAAAGCTGCGCCGGTCTGCAAAAAAGTCTGATTACTGTAAAGGTTGACTGCAAATCGTCTAAAAGTAGCAGCCCCATCTAAATGACACCAACAGAGGGAGTCAGACGGGGCTGGAGACGCAGTTAGGAGGTATCTTGCGTACCAGCATATCTGGGGAATCAGTCAGTGGGGCTTTCCCTTAACAAGTTTTTAAGGCTCAACGAGTGGACCCAGTTCTTGGCTTGGCTCCTGCTAGACTCTGGCAACAGTGTTTATCGCTTATCAAGATAGGGGCCACTGAGCTTTACCCGACTATAAAGCTTCCGTAAAAGCCAGAGACTTTGAGTATCGAATATAACCTTCAAGGTGAAGAATCACACCATGCCTTCCTGGGGTAAAGGTCTGCTTGGGCAGCTTTCCTGCAAGAGCAAGTTTAGGGGTTCTGTCACTATTCTAGGGGTCATTGGGTTATGAAAGCAGCACTCATTCGAATCTTTATTTGGCCCAGTGGTATAGCCGTCTTAGTAGGTGTGAGCGTGTTAAGTTTGCTACTGCTGCACTGGCCTGATCTGGGTGGCGATCGCCAGGCAAGTAACCCCCGCGAAGAGTTTCCAGGGCAGCGACGGGGGGGTGGCACCCATTGGGACAATTCTATACAAAATGACACCATGGCCTAAGCCTCTATAGCACTGGTAGGGAAAACTGCCTACGGGTAGTTGGGGCCCTCACTGCCCTGACACCGTCCGGATAGGGCCGATTACCGTTGTATATCTCGGTATTCGAGGATTACAAGTCCGTGCCTACCACTGCTACATCTACCGGTGTCAAGTTAATCCATGGTGCACTTTCGGGCCTTGCCTTTTAGGCGGCAGCTTCAACAGTGGGTCTCCCGTTTTTCAAAACCGATTAGTTTTGGTAGTCGTGCGGTGCTGGTTTCCAGCCTAGTGACTCTTGCGATTGTGTCTGGGGCTAAGCGATTACAGCTGTTTGAAACCTCAGAGATGTCGAGTTTTGACCTGCTCACTCGATTTTTGGTTCAACAGTCTTCAGACCCACGGCTGCTGCTGGTAGAGATAACCGAAGCCGATATAGCCGCTTACGGCTGGCCCCTAAGCGATCAGGTCGTAGCTGATATTGTGGGCGAGATCCAGCGCCACGAGCCAGCCGTGATTGGCCTAGACCTCTACCGCAATACGCCTCATTCGATGCCAGGTCAGGCGGCACTGGCCGCACAGTTTGAAACTCCCAACGTCATTGGTATTTTTAACGTGGGGCAGACTGACGGCATTGAGGTGCCAGCCCCAGACACTTGGCCAACCGACCAAATTGGCTTTAACGATTTTGCCATTGACCCCGATGGAGTGCTGCGTCGCAACCTGCTCTACGTGGCGGCTCCAAACAATCCCTTTTATTCGTTTCCGCTGCGGGTGGTACTGGCTTACCATGCCGATTTAGAGTTTCAAGTTGATCGAGATAATGATCTGCTACGCATTGGCGAGACAGAGTTGCCAGCTCTGCTGTCAGGGGACGGCGGCTATGCCAATGTTGATAACCGGGGTTACCAGGTGCTGCTCAGGTATCGCACCCCCTACGAGCCAGCCCCCACCCTAACGATTACCCAGGTGCTGGCTGGGGCTGTGCCCCCCGAGTGGGTACAGGGAAAGGTTGTGCTGATTGGTTCGACGGCGTCTAGTCTAAAGGACGAATTTTTTACCCCCTTTAGCAAAGAGCAGGCGTCTCGATTTGTGATGGCTGGGGTAGAAATGCATGCCCAGAGCATTAGCCAACTGCTGGATGCGATCGCAGGCCAGCCTGCCCTCTACCGATTTTTGCCTCAGTGGGGCGAGTTTCTCTGGCTATTGGGCTGGACCTTAGTAGCTGGGGTGGTGGGCTGGCGAGTGCGGCAACCCACCCTGCTGCTGTTGTTCACCGGGATTGCCATTGTCGGCCTGTGGGGGCTGAGCGGCTTAGCCTTGGCCAATTTGCTGTGGGTACCTACGGTAGAGCCTCTGGTAGCTTTTTTACTGGCTCTAGGGCTAGTTTTAACTCAAAAAGTGCTGTACCGCAGCAGCTACGACCAACTCACGCTGCTGCCGGGTCGCGATATGTTTCTACTTCAGGTGCAACGAGCCTTGGGTCAGCAGCCCGCTACGGCGGTGACGGTGGTGTTTTTAGATATCGATCGCTTCAAGCTGATCAACCAGTCCTTTGGGCACATCGTCGGCGATCGCGTGCTGCGAACCATGGGTCAGCGGCTGCGGCAGTTTTTACCCACCTCGGCTCATCTCGCCCGGGTGGGCGGCGACGAGTTTGCTTTTTTGCTGCCGGTGCATGACCAACCCGTTGTCGATCAGTGGCTCAACAGTCTCCAAAGCGAGCTGTCGGAGCCATTCTCTATTGCCCAGCGACGACTCTCGGTGACCAGTTCGATGGGGGTTGCTATGGCCCATGGCGACCATCCTCCCATTGCCCAAGATCTGCTGCGCGATGCTCACACCGCTATGTACCGTGCCAAGGCACTGCACGAATACCGCTATGAAGTGTTTGCTAGCACTATGCACGAAGAGGCGGTGCGCCGCCTAGAACTAGAGAGCCACCTGCTCAACGCCTTTGATAACGATGAGTTTTTGCTACATTACCAGCCGATTGTATGTTTACGAACTGGCCGCATTGCCGGGTTTGAAGCTCTAGTCCGGTGGTATCGCCCCGAGGAGGGGTTTGTGTCGCCGGGGCAGTTTATTCAAGTCACCGAAGAAACTGGGCTAATTGTGCACCTAGGCCAGTGGATTTTTCGAGCCGCCTGCACCCAGCTCAAAGCTTGGCAACAGCAGTTCTCTGACTATCCTCTGACGATGAGCATCAACCTGTCGCGGCGGCAGTTTCATCAGTCCAACTTAGTAGACCAGTTTAGCGATACCCTCCGCGACTTAGATTTGGCGGGTAATCGGGTGCAGCTAGAGATTACCGAAAGCATGATCATGCGTGACGTCGATGGGGCCACCAACCTGATGCACCGGCTGAAAGAGCTAGGGCTTAAGCTGGCGATCGATGACTTTGGCACTGGCTACTCATCGCTCAGCTATCTGCACCGCTTCCCCACCGATACGCTGAAAATTGACCAGTCGTTTGTCGGCCGCATGGAGGAGAACCACGACGATCGCGAAATTGTTCACACCATTGTGGCTCTAGGCCAGAAGTTAAATATGGACTTAGTGGCTGAGGGTATTGAAACTGAAAATCAGCTGCATCGGCTGCGAGCGATGGGCTGTCACCGGGGGCAAGGTTACCTGTTTTCCCAACCCCTGGGCCGAGATGCCGCCACCGCGCTACTGAGCAATCCATTGCCCTGGACTCGCTTTGACACCCTAGAAAGCTCCTCAGAGACGGCCAAAAAAGGCTAAAATTCGGCGTTCTCGTCATCATTACATAACACTATGTTTTGTGCAGAAGTAATAGGATGAGGGGGTAACTTTTTGTGCTTCAAGGCACAGTTAAGAGAGACTCAGTTTAGGGGTTGGCGGCCAAAGCTACGTTTGTGCCAAGGGCTAACACACTCCATCCGCTATCTGGCCTAGGTTGCCGAGATTTAGACCTAGGTTGTTAGGCTGCCTGCGATCGCGTCCACCGTGCCGCTATCTAGGGTTAGCCAGGGCAACAGGAGCAAGCGGACCATTGGCCGCCGACCTCACGACCAACAGGAGGTCAAACCATGCCCATCGCTAGTATTAACCCCGCCACCGGAGCGGTGCTCAAGGAATTTGCTGCTCTAGAAGACAGCGAGTTAGACGACAAAATTGCCCAAGCGGCTACAACATTTGTTACCTATCGCCACACCACCTTTGCTCAGCGGGCCACCTGGCTGTGCCAAGCCGCCCAGGTGCTCGACGACAACAAAGCGGCCTACGCCAAAATCATGACCCTAGAGATGGGCAAACCCCTGGCCGCTGCCGTCGCTGAGGTCGAAAAAAGTGCCCTAGTCTGCCGCTACTACGCTGACCACGGAGCCGAGTTTTTGGCCGATGAGCCTGCGACGACCGACGCCAGCCGCAGCTTTGTTCGTTACGAACCCATGGGGCCAGTGCTGGCGGTGATGCCGTGGAACTTCCCGTTTTGGCAGGTGTTTCGCTTTGCTGCTCCAGCCCTAATGGCGGGCAATGTGGGGTTGCTCAAACATGCCTCAAACGTACCCCAATGTGCCCTGGCCATTGAGGAAGTGTTTCAAAAGGCGGGGCTACCGGCGGGGGCGTTTCAGACCCTGCTGATTGGCGGCGATCGCATCGCCAAGCTCGTCACCGACGATCGCATTAAAGCGGCCACCCTCACCGGTAGCGAGCCCGCTGGAGCCAGTTTGGCCGCCGCCTGTGGTCAGCAGATCAAAAAAACCGTGCTAGAGCTGGGCGGCAGTGATCCATTCATCGTTATGCCCAGCGCCGATTTAGACAGTGCGATCGCCACCGCTGCCACGGCCCGCATGCTCAACAACGGTCAGTCCTGTATTGCTGCCAAGCGGTTTATCGTCCACGACTCGATTGCCGATCGCTTTGAGCAGGGGCTGACCGAAACGTTTGCCGCTCTGGTGGTGGGCAACCCGCTGGATGCAGAGGTTACCGTTGGCCCCCTGTCAACACCCGATATTGCTGCCGAGCTAGAGCAGCAGGTTAATGCCTGCCTAGAGGCCGGGGGCAAAGCGCTGATCGGCGGCGATATTGCCGCGCTCAAGGCGCAGCTACCCGCTGAGCTACAAAACGGCAACTGGTTTCCGCCCACTATTTTGGCCGCCCTGCCACCGGGCACCCCCGCCGAGCAAGAAGAATTTTTTGGCCCGGTAGCCCTGGTGTTTCGGGTCGGTAGTCTGAACGAGGCGATCGCACGGGCTAACGACATTCCCTTTGGCCTTGGGGCCAGCGGTTGGAGCCAAGACCCCACCGAGCAAGAGCGCCTGATTGCTGAGCTAGAGGCCGGGGCAGTCTTTATTAATGGATTAGTCAAGTCTGATCCGCGCCTGCCCTTTGGCGGCATCAAACGCTCAGGGTACGGTCGCGAGCTGGGCCGCCAGGGCATGCTCGAGTTTGTCAACCTCAAGACCGTGTGGATTAAATAACTTCACGGTAGAACCTTCTAACGTTCTAATCTCCCAATCGTCAACCCTTTCCCCCCCCCCTACTCCCCAGAATCACGCTATGAACACCGCTGAATTGCTTGTCCAGTGCCTTGAGAACGAAGGCGTCGAATACATCTTTGGTCTGCCGGGGGAAGAAAACCTCCAGTTGCTCCAGGCCTTAAAGCGATCGTCGATTCAGTTTATTACCACTCGCCACGAGCAGGGGGCGGCCTTTATGGCCGATGTCTACGGGCGGCTGACCGGTAAGGCCGGGGTCTGCCTATCGACTCTTGGCCCCGGTGCGACTAACTTAATGACCGGCGTAGCCGACGCCACCCTCGATCGCGCCCCATTAGTGGCGATTACCGGCCAGGTAGGCACCGATCGCATGCACATTGAGTCGCACCAGTATCTCGACCTGGTAGCTATGTTTGCCCCGGTCACCAAGTGGAATGCCCAAATTGTGCGGCCCAGCAACACCCCCGAGATTGTGCGTAAGGCCTTTAAGTTGGCCCAAAGCGAAAAGCCCGGTGCCGTGCACATTGATCTACCCGAAAACATCGCCGAAATGGAGGTGGTGGGGGCTGCCCTCCGCAAAGACAGCCAAGAGAAAACCTACGCCTCATTGCAGAGTATTCAGCAGGCTGCGGTGGCGATTTCTCAGGCCAGTAACCCCATGATTTTGGTGGGGAATGGGGCGATTCGAGCCAGCGCCAGCGAGGCCCTCACCGAGTTTGCCACTCAGCTCAACATTCCAGTGGCCAATACGTTTATGGGCAAAGGGGTCATTCCCTATACCCACCCGCTGGCGCTGTGGTCCCTGGGGTTGCAGCAGCGCGACTACATTAGCTGCGCTATGGAGCAAGCCGATTTAATCATTGCCGTCGGCTACGACCTAATCGAGTATTCGCCTAAAAAGTGGAACCCCGACGGCAATCTGCCGATTCTGCACATCAACCTCACCCACGCCGAGATTGACAGCAGCTACATCCCTAAAGTGGAAGTGATTGGCGACATCTCTGACTCGCTCGAAGAAATTCTTAAGCGGGTGAAGCGCCAGGGTCGCCCTGAACCCACCAGCCTGAAGGTGCGCGACGAAATTCGCGCCGACTACGAGCAGTATGCCGACGACTACGGCTTCCCGATCAAGCCCCAAAAGCTGATTTACGACCTGCGCCAGGTGCTCGACGCCGAAGACATTGTGATCTCTGATGTAGGGGCTCACAAGATGTGGATGGCCCGCAACTACCACTGCCTGCGCCCCAACACCTGCCTGATCTCCAACGGGTTTGCGGCCATGGGCATTGCCTTGCCGGGGGCACTGGCGGCCAAGCTGGTGCACCCCAACCGCAAGGTGGTGGCGGTGACCGGCGACGGCGGCTTTATGATGAACTGCCAGGAACTCGAAACGGCTCTACGGGTGGGCACGCCCTTTGTCACCATCATCTTTAATGATGGCGGCTACGGGCTAATCGAGTGGAAGCAGATGAACTACTATGGCGAGTCAACCTATATTCACTTCACCAACCCTGACTTTGTGAAGCTGGCAGAAGCCATGGGGCTGAAGGGCTATCGGATCGAGTCGGCTGAAGACTTTATTCCGACGCTAAAAACGGCTCTAGAAGACGATGTACCGGCGGTGATTGACTGTCCGGTAGACTACCGCGAAAATCTGCTGTTTAGCCAGAAAGCGGGCGATCTGAGCTGCTTGACTTAAGCCGAGGGAGGGTTGAGTTATAAGCCTAATACGAAATCCGAGTTGGGAAACTCCGATTCATAATCAGGAACCCCGTAGGGGGTATTCAGTTAGGATTTGGCCTAAAAAGAGGCTCTGATTGCAGCAGGCAACCCAATCAACTGCTGCAATCCACTCTGTCGCTAAAAGTTCCCGGTTGTCACCCCAACACCACCGAAAACCTAAAGGTCTACTTGTGGTGCGTGGCTATGGTGCAGAACCTACGGAAGTTTTCTCTGTTTTGGAGCATTGGCGGGGTTGGAGCGATCGCGATCGCTCTCCTGGGCCTCTTTTCTCCGGGCTACGACCCTACTGAGCCCCAGATCACCCTCAACTCTCTCTCCCCGGCACCCTGGCAGCAGGGTACTGCCCTGGGCTGGCAGGCTGCCGTTGCTGCCCAGACGGCCCAGAGCCCAGCCGAGTGGCAGCAGGTGAGCGATCTCTGGGGTGAGGCGATCGCGGCCCTAGAAAGCGTGCCCAGCGATGACGCCAACTTTGCCCAGGCCCAGGCTAAAGCTGAGGAATACCGGGGCAACCAGGCGATCGCCCTGGCCCGCCAAGCTGTGGCCCGCCCGGCTGCCGCCCTAGCCGATCTCCAACAGGCACTAGCGGCTTCAGACCCGGCCTTTACCTTCACTCCAGATCCCGCCGGTCGCCTGGTTGGGCAATCGGCGGATGGCTTGGCCACCGTAGAGCTGGCTGGCGACCGGGCGACCCTCGTTTTACCCCGCAGCGACCAAGGGGCGCTGACTATGGCCCAGGTGGTTTATGCCAACCAATTTTTGGCCCTGACTGCCCCCGAAGCTGCGAACCAGCCTTGGCTGCTGACGGGGCTGCGGGATGTACAGGGCGATCGCCCCGTGACTCTGCCTGTCTCTGCCCCGGTCACCCTCAGAACCCAAGCCCAGGCCATAGAGATTATGGTTACTCAGCCTTAGCCCGCAGTCATTCCCAGGCTGTTTTTGGCTAACTGGGCAAACCGTTCCCCTGAGCGAATAAAATTGAAGGTCATGGAACGCAGATGTTCCACGATTCCTCAACTCCAGCCAGGTAATTTATGAGAGCGTATCGGGTCGCCGCCGTTCAGATGACTAGTGTGCCAGATTTGGCTAAAAATTTGGCCCAGGCCGAAGAATTGATTGATTTGGCGGTGCGTCAAGGGGCAGAGCTGATTAGTTTGCCCGAAAACTTTTCGTTTTTGGGCGATGAAGACGCCAAAATTGCCCAGGCTGAGACCATCAGCCAGGCCAGCGAAGCCTTTCTCAAAACCATGGCCCAGCGCTATCAAGTCACCCTGATTGGCGGTGGCTATCCCGTCCCGGCGAAAGAGGGCAAGGTGTTCAATACAGCCCTGCTGGTTTCGCCCGAGGGTCAAGAGCTGCTGCGCTACGAAAAAGTGCACCTGTTTGATGTCAACCTGCCCGACGGTAACACCTACCGCGAGTCAAACACAGTAATCTCTAGCCATCTGCTGCCCGATGTCTTTCCCTCTAAAGACTTTGGTATTTTGGGCCTTTCGGTGTGCTACGACGTGCGCTTTCCAGAGCTGTACCGCCATCTATCGCAGCAGGGGGCCGAGGTGCTGGTGGTGCCCGCTGCCTTTACTGAGTTCACGGGCAAAGACCACTGGCAGGTGCTGTTACAGGCCCGCGCCATCGAAAATACCTGTTATGTGATCGCCCCGGCCCAAACCGGATTCCATAACGCTCGCCGTCAGTCCCACGGGCACGCCATGATTATCGACCCCTGGGGTATGGTGCTGGCCGACGCTGGCGTTGAGAAGGGCGTTGCGATCGCCGAAATCACCCCCGATCGCATTGCCCAGGTGCGACGCCAGATGCCCTCTTTATCCCACCGTGTTTTCCCCTAGCCCGGTTGCCACTCGCCAAACTGCTGCTGGAACGATTTCTGTGAACTCTACAGCAAGAGAAATCTCATGTACATTGGACAGGACGAGTTAGAGCGGTCTGCATGGCAAATTGGATGAGTGGCCTCATCGGCAGCGACCTGATTACCGGTATTCAAAGCAGTGATATATGTCTCAGGCCTCTGACTAGCCCCTGGCTAGCAGAGGTGTCAGAGACCGAGATCGAACCCCTAGTGCTAGCCAGCGTGCTGCTCAGCCTAATTGTGGTTTATCTTGCTGCCAAACTTGGTGGCGAGTTGTGCGCTCGCATTAACCTGCCCGCTGTCCTCGGTGAACTTGTAGGCGGCGTCATCGTCGGCGTGTCGGCCCTGCATCTGATTGTCTTCCCCGAGGGCGGCGGCGAGGTGCAGTCTCTGCTGATGAACCTAGTCGGCATGACCACCGGCTTAGAACCCGAGGGCCTGCTCCAGGTATTTCGGGGCGAAAGCGAGGTGATCTCCATCCTGGCCGAGTTGGGGGTAATCATTCTGCTCTTTGAAATTGGCCTTGAATCTGACCTGAAGGAATTGATTCGAGTTGGCCCTCAGGCGGCGGTGGTGGCGATCGTAGGCGTGGTTGCCCCCTTCGCTGCGGGCACCGCTGGGTTAATTGTGCTGTTTGGGATTGACACCATTCCTGCCGTCTTTGCCGGAGCCGCTCTGACCGCTACCAGCATTGGTATTACCGCCAAGGTGCTGGCCGAAATGCAAAAGCTCAGCTCCAAGGAAGGGCAGATCATCATTGGGGCCGCCGTGCTGGACGACGTGCTGGGCATTATTGTGCTGGCGGTAGTGGCTAGCCTGGCCAAAACTGGTGAGATTGAAATTCTCAACGTCGTCTACTTAATTGCTGGAGCCGCCACATTTTTAGTCGGGTCAATTCTCATTGGTCGATTGCTCAGCCCCTACTTCGTCATGGTGGTCAACCAGATGCGCACCCGAGGCCAGGTGCTGATTAGCTCATTAATTTTTGCCTTTGTGTTGGCCTATATCGCTGCTGCAATCCAGCTTGAGGCCATTTTGGGTGCCTTTGCCGCCGGGTTGATCTTGGCCGAAACCTCTAAACACAAAGAGCTAGAGGAGCAAATTAGCCCAATCGCCGACATGCTGGTGCCCATTTTCTTCATCACCGTAGGGGCTCGTACCGACTTGAGCGTGCTCAACCCGCTAGAGCCTGCCAATCGAGCTGGGCTAGTGATTGCCTCGTTCTTGGTGGTGGTGGCCGTGGTCGGCAAGGTGATTGCAGGCTTTGCAATCTTTGGCCAACCCGGCATCAACCGCCTAGCGGTTGGCGTGGGCATGATTCCCCGAGGCGAAGTGGGCCTGGTATTTGCCGGAGTCGGAGCCGCCAGTGGTGTGCTGACCGAGTCGCTCGATGCAGCCATTATTGTGATGGTGATCTTCACCACGTTTATGGCTCCCCCTTTGCTGCGGCTTGTGTTCAAGGAAGACGATGGCACCATTGCGCCGATGGAGCCCGCCCCCGAACTAGAAACTGCCGACGAGGTCGGCCCTTAGAACGCAAGTTTGGTTATAAAGCTACCCGATTACATTGCTATACTAGGTATGCTTTTGCTGGTGTAGCTCAGTTGGTAGAGCAGCTGATTTGTAATCAGCCGGTCGCAAGTTCGAATCTTGTCACCAGCTTTCAAGCAGAACGATCACCCCCCGTGTTTAAAAGGGTTTTGGTCGTTCTCTGGTGACCGATGCTAAAAAAACATAAGGTCAGCGGGTAAGCCCAAAGACCTCCAGCACCTTGAAAAGCTGTCCCGTCTTAGCTCCTACTCAGACAGGCTTTCTGACAGCGATCGCCAGCCTGCTTCAGTACAGACACCCGCCTCAACGTCAGGGAGCATGCACCAGTAATGTTCCCCATCGAAGATCACATTGTCTTGACTCAGGGTTAGATCTGAAAGCGGGTGCCAGTCGTAGTGCCCCATCTCATCGTAGTAGCGGTACCGATCGCCCGCGACTTCTAGTCCCTGAGCGGTACCCCCCATCACGTAGTACCCATCCGGAATCAAAGCCGAGGGTGTGGCTTCGTAAAGGGCCGACTCACAAAGCTCATTCTCACCGTTACAGCCCTGCATAACCTGGCCACTGGCCGACACTATAGATATCCGATCGCCGTCGATCTGTAGCCAGTCTCCTTCGCTAGTCAGAATGGGGTTAGAGAACGGACCACGATAGAGGACAGAACTGCTGACCGTGCCGTGAGCACGAATCGTCGTAGAGCCATCTAGCTCGATAATAATGGACTGTTCAGTGCTATTGCCGCCGTAGAAATTAAAATAGCGTTCCCCAAAAAATGGAGGCGCTGCGTCGGTAGATTGAGCGATCGCCTCGTCCAAACCCCAGCTCAGAACGAAGCGTTCTCGATTAGTGCCAGAGCCGTTTTGAATGGTCGAGACGACAAAGACATCTCCAGCTTCATTCACAAATTCAAAACGACAAGGTCCCAGGCCTGTCCCCGCGCAGTCTTTGACTTCTGGGTAGCCCAAATTAACCAGCTCTCGGACGGTGGCATCGCTGAGGTTTGGCGCATCGCCATCGGTGCGAGGCTCCCAGCCCTGCCGAAGTAAGCGATCGCGGGCATCCTTATAAGGCATGTTTTGCTGAAGCCCCAGCTGATCTAGGGAATGAGCGGACTCTTTTAGGCCAGCTTGATCGAGCACGGTTTGGGTGGCAGGAGCGGTGTTGGTACAGCCCACCATCAGCCCGACGGCCCCGATCAGCGCAGCGACTGAAACAGGAACGGATAGCGATCTAAACGGTCTTTTCATGATCAAAATCCTGGCTAATAGGCTGTGTTACCCAAAAACAACGGCGATGCATGGAAAACGTCAACGGCGACAGCTCCGGGTTCAACGTCAAAGCTATACATCCCATACGCATTAAAGGTTGACGGCAACTCTAAGCCCGCCGCCCTAGGGGCCTGGGCCAACACCGTCGTAGCCGTTAAGATCAGCGCGGGAAACACCAAGCCAAACGACCAAATTTTCATCACAGAAATCAAAGTCAACGTGTCGTTTAATTGTGAGACTGTTCACTGCATCTTGGCTAATCTTCCCCAACTAATGCCCATATTCCGGAAATTGGCAGCAAAAAATGACATCGTGCCGGAGCAGCAGAACGCACTACACAGAGAGCTAGCCAGGTCATTTTGGTAGCCGGTCTAGGCCATCGAGAATGAGGTCTAGACCAAACTCAAAGTTATGCAGGCCATCATAGTCGCCCTGAATCACCTGGTGCGTCAGCTGATTCATATAAGGATATCGATCGCTAGGGATCTGCGAGAGGTAATCTGCGGCAACGTCTGAATAGTCCGACGCTTCGATGGGAAAGTTTAGCTCCTGAAGCGTAAATCCGTAGATATGGCTATCGATAGCATTCCAGACATGGTCGGCCATTTCAAACGAAAAGCCTGCTTCTTTTAGGCACCCTAGCGTTGAGTCCACGTAGCGCAGCATGGCTGGCCCTACATTGATCCGCGACACCAGCGGCATTGTGGCCCAGGGATGGCGCAGCAGCACCTCATGGGCAGAAATGGCTCGCTGACGCATGGCCATCTTCCAATCAGCGCCAGGGTTGGGCACCTCTATTTCACTCACCACGCTATCGACGATGCCATCGATCAGATCATCTCTGTTTGTAATGTGGTTGTACAACGACATGGCCTTAACACCTAGGGCCTTCGCCAGCTTTCGCATAGAGAGCGACTCCAGTCCGCCTTCATCGGCTAAACGGAGCGCCGTCTGCAATATTCGCTCTCGACTCAGGGGAAGACGCTCTAACTTTCCCGAACTGGTTTTCTCCACCATCGTGATCTGATTACGGTCACACCGAAACAGCTCAAAACTAAGCTCGATTGCTAAGTTTTGTTGTTCATAACTCATTGTTACATACAGCGTAAGTTTATGCTGGGCTTACGCTGTAAGTTCATCTAGAGGATACGACCATGAAAGCGATTACCCAGGCCAAATACGGCCCGACAGAGGTGTTACGGCTCACAGAGATAGATCGGCCTGGGGTTAAGGCGAACACGGTGCTGGTGCGAGTTCAGGCGGCATCGGTCAATGCGGGCGACTGGCATTTGATGCGGGGCAGTCCGTTTCTCGCGCGGCTGATGTTCGGGGGCCTGCTGAAGCCAAACATTAAGGTGCTTGGGTTTGATGTGGCGGGGACGGTTGAGGCTGTCGGCCAAGCGGTGACACGCTTTCAGGTCGGCGATCACGTGTTTGGTGACCTGTCGGAATGTGGGTTTGGGGCGTTTGCCGAATACGCTACTGCAACCGAAGAGGCTTTAGCCCTCAAGCCCAACAATCTCACCTTTACAGAGGCGGCGGCGGTACCGGGTGCCGCGATGACGGCCCTGCAAGCCCTGCGTGACATTGGCCAGGTTCAGCCTGGTCAGCGGGTGCTGATCAACGGCGCTGCCGGTGGGGTTGGCTCGTTTGCGGTGCAACTTGCGAAGGCTTTTGGCGCTGACGTGACCGCTGTATGCAGCAGCGCCAAAGTAGCTCGGATCAAGTCGCTGGGCGCAGACAGCGTCATTGATTATGCACAAGTAGATCTGAGTCAGAAAGAGGTCTACGACCTCATCATGGATGTAGCGGCCTATCGATCAGTGTTTGACTATTTGCCCTTACTTAAACCTCAGGGCACCTATGTATTGGTAGGCGGTGCGATCGCCCGCTTGTTCCTAGTTATGATTTTAGGCTCTGCCATTTCAACCCTGAGTAACCGCCGGGTGAAATCCTTGATTGTAAAGCCCAATACGACAGATTTGACCGTGCTGAAAGACCTGATCGAAGCAGGCAAACTGGTGCCCCTAATTGACCATCTTTACAGCTTAGAAGAGGTTCCTGAGGCCATTCGTCGCCTTGAGCAGCGACAGGTAGTCGGCAAGGTTGCTATTCGCATCTGAAAATAGGTTTTCCCACCAATGCGACAATGAAACGCAGTTTGATTAGCCTTGCTTTGGTCTCCTGCTGGGACTCAGCGGCTGCCCAGACCGCGATCGCAGGATCAGTCCGCCACTGGGGTGTTGCCCAATAGTTGCCACTGGGTTGTTTGGTCACTACATCCAAACCGCGATCGAAGCCGTAATGTTTTAGGAGATGTTTGACGTTACCCTCATTCGCTTCCATGGTTAAACCTGTCCCCTCCCACCAGCTGCCCCACCGCTATCCCCCGCCGCTGGGGAGCAAGGCCCGCAGCCTGGCAATGGCCAGTTTGAATCAGTCTTTAGCGATCGCCCTCGGGCTACTGAGCGGGATGGCCCTGCCTGTTGGAGCCACATCGGCTCCCCTTATAGCCCCTGATGCTAGAGACGGCGGCAGTCCAGCCATGCAAAACAAGCAAGATCCTTCAGCCCCCCCAATCCCCCCCCAGCCTCCCAATCTTCCCCGTGCTATCACCCCAGACGAAACCGGCATTGTCGGTTTGACCCCGGCCCCTAGCGACAATGTCGGGATTGGGCATCTGCGCCCTGCCGTTTCTACCCTGGGCAACAGCAGCGGCGCTACCGGGGCTAGCTGGCTACGGGGCGTAGCCCTACCCATTTATCCCAGCCCAGACAGTGATCATTGGGGCTGGCTAATCAACGGTTGGTTAGTGCCTAACGATGCCCCACCCTTAGCCATCGGCCGCGATGCTACCTTTTCAATGGTACAAACCGAAGCCCAAGCTTACGCCTTTCCAGTGCTAGAAATCCGCCCCGATGGTTGGTTTCGCTTTCAGTACACCCAAGCTGGGGCCGCCTGGGCTCACCGCTCCCATTTAGGTTTAGGCACTCTATCCCTGACCCTAGAGCGTTGGGAAATCTCCATGAAAGAGGCCACTCGGCTAGAGTTTCGCCGTCCTGGGCTATCGCAGCCGATGCGGTTGGCCCCTAACAATGCTGCGCCGCTCCAGGCTTTGGTTGGCCCCAACAGCATTATGCGACCCCTAGCCGTCGAAGGCGATTGGCTACGGGTACGCGTTACCCAGCCAGCCCTAGGCTGCGCCCCTCTGCCGGGGTCTAGCACCGCAGAAGGCTGGGTGCGCTGGCGCAACGATACCGATATACCGCTGGTGTGGTTTCCAGCCAATGAGTGCTAGGGCGTGTCATCCGTTTTGGCTTGGAACCGGGGTCATGCAGTTCGGGTTTGGTATCAGCGGTTAATTGATCACAGTCCCTAGTACTCTGCGGCATAAGTCAGCCAACTGTTCCTGAAACCTGAAACCCAGCACCTGAAACCCTCAGCAATGGTTGCTCTATTTCTGCCAATCCGTACTCGTCAGTCTTAGTGGCATTAGCGTCAGGATTTGCCTAGTCTGGCAGACTATCTAATAGCCGTTGCAACCGAATTTTGACCATGACATAGAAGGGGAACTGGTAGTGCTCAGCCATTAGCCAGCCAACCATTGTGCCATGGGCCACCAGCGTACCTACAGCCCAGACCAAAGACCAGTTAATACTGGCAGTTGCGTCTAAGGGAGGAAACACATACCCCCCCAAGGCGACAATTCCGGCTGGAAAAATCACCAGGGCTAGCCCCACCAACCAAAGTGTTAAAGTAATGTCGCTCCGGCTTTGGTAAAGCGGCTGCCAGCGTCGTCCCTGCCAGCGCCATCCCATGGGCTGCACGCTATCGACCACATGCACTGTCTGCTGATCAAGGTTAGCCTCAAAGATGTGGCGGCAGAAGCTACAGGCATAGGTATCCATCATCACCATGGGCTGAATCTGTCCATGACGACAAACCGGGCACTCGTAGGTGTCTGCAATCCCTAGCCCCAGCACTCGCTGACCGATCTGTTCCTCAAAGAATGTCTTATCACTGCCCATCGGCCACCTTGTACCCTACCGATTTGCAACTGCAAGCGCTTGAGCTAAATGCAGCAGGTCTTCTAGATGGTAACGTCAGATTGCTCGTTGGTGGGCTACTGACCAACGAGCAATGGGGTGATCTCAAACCCAAATATCAGCATCCCAGGGCTAATGACCGATTACAACCTGGCCGTGCCCAGGGGCTAGCGATCTGTAGGCTGAGCTCAACACGACCTAAAGAGCACTGACCATAGGTGCGCCTACCGAGCGGGTGTAATCTCTGCCATCGTAGGTTAAAACCACCATAGGCTCTTGCCCAGACAAATCGACGGACTTCACCCTAATGCGTCCACCCGCCAACATATCGCCTTGGGAAACCCGACGACTAACGGTGCTACCCGGCTCGGTGACAATCACACTCACGCCACTGCCCACCTGCACCACACCGCTGACCACTACCTGGTCAACCAAATTTTGAAATGTGGGACTACCCGTTGGAGCCACAGCCAGATCTGTAGGGACAGGGGGCAAATTACCTGGCAAGAAGGGTAAGGGTAGGTTAGGAATAACCACCGGCTGAGCCTCTATCTGGGGCAAAGCAGGCAAGCTGGCAGTTGAGGTAACTGGTACTGTAGGCAGCCCTTGGCTGGCGATCGCAGGCGGGGCCGGGGTCAGCACAGCGGCAGCGGGGGCAGGGCGGGATACGCGAGGGCCGGGTAGGATGACCGACGCAAAGGGATCAGAGCGCCCCGCAGAAACCGCCTCTACCCGAGCTTGGGGAGAGGTTGAGCGCAATAAGCTTGGGTCTGCCAACCGCAGAGACCTCGAAGCTTGAAAGAAAGGCTGAGACGACTGGAAGGGGGTAGCGGCATCTCCGGTCGCAGGTACCAGTGCGCCATCAAAGTCGGCATCGGCAGTGGCAACGCCTTGATCACTAGGGGCAGATGTCCCAGTGGCTGGACTGTCGGTGGCGGTAAGGGTGGTGAGCTTGAAGGTTGCACCAGCGGCCACAGCCAACAGTAGGCCCCCTGCGATCGCCGAATAGAGCTTTCGATTGGCCAGGCCTTGAAGCTTGGCTTCGCCAGGTTGCCTGGGCTTAGCAGAGTAAGTCATCGCAGCATCTCCCCACAGAATCACCTTAACACTAGCGAATTCTTCAGAAAGTGGCGCACTTTCGCCCTAACCAAGTCAACAATTGCCAAACACAGGCTCCTTCGACCGTGACTCGGTCTGAGGTATGGCGACCGGCGTTTCAGACTACCCCTGACGGCGCTGGTGCATGGCTTGAAGCTGTAACAATAACGCCTCAGCCTCAGCTTGAAGGTGTAATAACTCGACCTGCTGGTTGGGGAGATAGGCCGATCGGTGCGCCTCAATCAAACAGATTTTTTCATCGGCGGCTGGGGTGGTTTCGCGCCCAACGGAGGCCATATTTGCCCTTGCATGGACATCTGTAGCCGATTCAGTAGTTCTATCAGCAAAGACCGTTACTGGGGCCTTAGCGCGATCGACGGGGGCGTTCATGGGCGCAACTTAATAGAGAATTGTACTCAGTCAGAAAGTTAAGGCATTTTAACCGTCCTGTCTAGAGGACAATCTTAAACTGGCCTCTGTACCCCTTAGACCACCGCTAGACAGTTTGGCAATTGGGTAGAAACTTGGAGTTGACCTGATCACCTGGCTTAACCCAAATTATTCATGAGCACAGAGGTTAAACGCTGTCAGTCCCGCAGAGGCGGGGTTTATTCGCGTAGATTCTCGCTTTCACGGGTATGACGGGTATTGCTTTGGCGTTTCTGGCCTTAGCGTTTATGAATAATGCAGGCTAAAATATCGCCCGTCGATCCGTTGGGGTCGAGGCTCACGGTAAACTAGGAAACATACCGTGTTGATGGGGTACGGGGTCATTGTGGCTCGAACCCATCAGCCTCCTATTACACCGCCGACCTACCGTGACCCTAAGCGTAAATCCTGCCACCGCCGTTCCTGTTACTGCCCCTCGCGTCCCTGCCGCTGGGCTACAGCCTTGGCCAGGGCTGATTGAGGCCTATCGAGCCTATCTGCCTGTTTCAGATCAAACCCCGGTGGTTACCCTATGCGAGGGCAACACGCCTCTAATTCCTATGCCTGCCTTAGCCCAGCACATCGGTAAAGATGTCAAGGTGTGGGTTAAGTATGACGGCCTCAACCCCACGGGCAGCTTCAAAGACCGGGGCATGACTATGGCCATCTCTAAGGCAAAGGAGGCCGGGGCCGAAGCGGTCATTTGTGCCAGTACCGGCAACACCTCTGCTGCGGCTGCGGCCTATGCCCGTCGGGGCGGCATGCGGGCCTTTGTCCTGATTCCCGATGGCTATGTGGCCCTGGGTAAGCTGGCCCAGGCCCTGCTCTACGGGGCCGAGGTGTTGGCCATCAATGGCAACTTTGACGACGCCCTGACGATGGTGCGCGAGCTGGCGGAAGATTACCCCATTACGCTGGTCAACTCGGTTAACCCCTACCGTTTAGAAGGGCAAAAAACTGGGGCCTTTGAGGTGGTTGATGCCTTGGGCGACGCTCCCGACTGGCTGTGCATTCCGGTGGGTAACGCGGGCAATATCACCGCCTACTGGATGGGCTTTTGTGAGTATCATCAGCAGCGCAAGTGCAGCCGACTACCCCGCATGATGGGCTTTCAGGCCGCAGGGGCTGCCCCTCTAGTCAATGGCCATGTGGTGCGCGATCCCCAAACCCTGGCTACAGCCATTCGCATTGGCAACCCCGCCAGCTGGACGAAGGCCGAAGCTGTGCGCGATGCCAGCCAGGGGGAGTTTAACGCGGTCACCGATGAGGAAATTCTGGAGGCCTACAGACTGCTGGCCCTAGAGGGAGTGTTTTGCGAACCGGCCAGTGCAGCCTCCGTCGCTGGGTTGCTTAAGGTCAAAGACCAGGTGCCCGCTGGCATCAATATTGTCTGCGTGCTGACCGGCAATGGCTTAAAAGACCCAGACACAGCGATCGCCCACAGCAACAACCAAGTCAAAGGCGGCCTCAACCCCGATGCTGCAACCATAGCCAAAGCCATGGGCTTCTAGGCCAGATCGTCCTCGCTTCCATCCTCTGTACTGTCCGGAATCGGCTAGAGCCAGGTTGTAGCCTGCTATGGAGAGTATGAACAGCGTTCAGTATCCCTCCAGAACAACAACGACCTGCTGCCCCGGCCTAGCGTCGGGGCATTTTTCAGGTTTGCTACAACCGCCGATTGCCTTGAACCTTAATATTTTCAGCCCCAGGGCTAGCGGAGGGGTGTTTGACCTGCGACTGGGGCCAAATTGCCTTCAGCCGAGCTAAAAAGGCATAAACCGGGGGTGGCAACAGCGCATCATGCAGCACAATCATGCCAATTACCCGTTCTAGGGGCTGGGGCAGTTCAGCTATTCGTAGCCCAGCCGGAATGGGCTCAGCGGCTAAGGACGCCATAATGGTTGCGCCTAGGCCCCGCTCTACCATGCTAAGAATGGTGGAGTCTTCGCGCACCACATAGGCGGGCTGGATCTGCTGCCCCCAGCGGTGCAGCAGCTGGTCAACATACTGGCGATCGCCGTCGTCGGGGGGCGGCAAAATCAGCGGATAGGTCGCCAACTCTGCCCAGGTTAGCGGCTCAGGCACCTCTGGAGCACCGGGAGGCAGCAGGACAATATAGCGATCGCGTAGCAACTCCCACTGGTCGAACTCGTCGCGGGTGGGCAGGTAGGTGAAGCCCACATCGGCACGGCCCTGGCGCAGGTCGCTCTCGACCATCTCGTAGTGAAATTTTTCATCGATGGTAATGGTGACTCCCGGGCACTGCTGGCGAAACTGGCGAATCACCTCCGGCAGAATGTGCGTTGCTACGCTCCGAAAGGCGGCAATGCGCACTTCTCCGGTTTCTAAGCCCTTGGCCTGGTCAGCTTTGTGGCAGAGGCTATGGAGCGATCGCAGCACCTGCCGGGCTTCTGCGGTAATGTGTTCGCCCACGGGCGTTAACACCGCTCCCTGACGCCCCCGATTGAGCAACAGCACGCCCAATTCTTCTTCCAAAGTGGCAATGGCGTGGCTCACCGCTGACTGGGAGAGGTCTAGATGTAATGCCGCATCACTAAACGAACCCTGATCAGCAATAGCCACTAGCGCCCGCAGTTGCGAGAGCTTGAGGCGATGAGGGTCAGCTTTAGCCATTGCACCGTCCTAGATGAATGCCGATAAGCTAGACACTAACTCCTGATCGCTCTCAGATGAAAGGGATCGCCAGAAATTAGCTGGCGATCGCCAGTTATAGCCATAGCCACGTTGGTTAGAACATCAGGAAACCCTAAAAACGTTCAAACGTTTGAACATTCATCTAAGAACTGTCTCACCAGACTGGCTACAGCTATAATTTCTGGCGACACTGCACCTTAAATTTGTGGTGATGATCACAGCCAACGGCTTCAACAGCAGACTGCTGCTACGGAGAAGAGGTACTACCCCCCGATAAGCGACTTAGCGTAGGCGGCGGTCAACTCAGTCACTTGACTAACCACCCCATCAGCCCCAGCTTGCTCTAGCGCGTCTGCGTAGGACTGGCGATAGGAATCGGCCCCGGTCGCCACATGGGGCGGCAGCACCCCAACCCCAATCCAGCGGCGCTGGTCACTGAGCATGACTCTGGCTTGCTCAACGGTCTGCATATCGGCCACAGTATCTCCGGCATAGATCACGGGAAGGTCAAGGGGCAGCTGGTAGTGCCGCGTTAGGGCTTCTACCACCCCTTGTAGCCCGGTGGGGTCAGGCTTACCGGGAGCATCTTCCATAGCCACTAGCACTGGATCAGCTAAGCCCAGCCGCCGCTGAAGCACAAAGTGGGCTGAGCCTCGGGTTGCGCCACTAAAGAAACCCCAGGCAATGCGATCGCGCGTCAAGCTTTCAAAGTACTCCGCATCGACCAGCAGCGGCTCCTGGAGGATGTACCCCGTCCATTGGTCAGGGTCTTCGGGGTTAGGCCCCCGGTAGCGCCGCTGAAAGAAGCCGACAATCTGGTCATAGTCAAGGGCGATCGCCTCTCGCCGTTGGCCCTGCCCCTCAAAATAGCGATACACCAGCTCCTGAGAGCCCTCCCAATCGTTGTTCCACACCCCTTCCCCTTTGAGCCGATCGATATCTTCTGAGCTGGGGCGATACTGGCCACCGGTAAATTCTTCTACGGTGTCAGCCAGCGCACGGCGGTAAGAATTACCGACATCCCGCAGAACACCGTCGATATCAAACACTGCGATCGCCAATGGATGAGCCAGAGAAGTCATAGAACACAGACTTGGGGTAGAGAGCGGGGAAGCAAGGTGATAGAATTATAGACTGTAGTATTTTTTTGAATTGCAGCGGAGGTCTACTTGTCCAGATTTGTCCTAAAAGTACTCTGGCTCGAAAAAGACGTTGCGCTGGCGGTTGATCAGGTGGTAGGCAAGGGCACCAGCCCGCTCACCTCTTACTTCTTCTGGCCCCGTAACGACGCCTGGGAACAAATGAAAACCGAGCTTGAAAGCAAGCCCTGGATCGAAGAAGAGGAGCGGGTTGAGATTCTCAACCAGGCTACCGAGATCATTAACTATTGGCAGGAAGAAGGTAAGGGTAAGCCCCTAACCGAGGCCCAAGACCGCTTTCCCGAAATTACCTTTACCGGTAGTTCGTGATTGCAGTACCAGCGTACAGGTCCCATCGAAAGTTGGAATCAGGCCTATCTATGATGACCGCAATTGTCTGAACCTATTTAGATCTGCGGATTCCTTAAAAAGCCCATCAAATCTAACGATTTGATGGGCTTTTTAAGAGGTATAGCCATAGTCATTTAGATGAGGACATCCAAAACCCTAGAAACGTTCGAACGTTTTTAGGGGAAATGTCTTAATCAAATCGGCTACAGCTATAAATAAAAACGCAGAAACCCTACTTGAGGCCCCCAGCCGCCTGAAGTCTAGCCCTAGCCCGCTTTAGGCCCTGACGAGCTTGAATAGTGGCCTGTCTATCGTCGGCGTTGGTCTGACTGACACGGGCCTCTGCTTCTTGATAGGCAGCTTGGGCTTTAGCGACATCAATCGCATCCCCTCGCTCGGCTCCGTTGACCAGAATGATCAACTCATTGTTATCAACTTCAGCAAATCCACCCATCAGGGCAATGGGTACCCACTCTTTATCAGCCCTAACCCGCATGACGCCCACATCTAGAGCCGTGAGCAAGGGGGCGTGGCCAGCTAAAATACCGAGCTGACCCGTAGTGCTGGGCAGAATGACTTCCTCGGCCTCAGCGTCCCAAACAGTTTTGTCTGGGGCAATTACACGAACAGTTAATGCCATAGCAAGGATGAAATAGGGACTATCACAGCATGGTGGGGGGCAAGCCTGAGCTTAACCCCCCAACCCGACTCTACTTCTCGGCCTTGAGTTTCTCAGCCGCTTCTAGCACTTCTTCAATGCCACCCTTGAGGTAGAAGCACTGCTCAGGAATGTCATCTAGCTCACCAGACAGAATCTGCTTAAAGGCTTTGATGTTGTCTTCCAAAGACACGTACTTACCGGGGGAACCCGTAAAGATCTCAGCCACAAAGAAGGGCTGAGACAGGAATCGCTCGATTTTACGGGCGCGCGCTACCGTCAACCGGTCATCTTCCGAAAGCTCGTCGAGGCCCAGAATGGCGATGATGTCTTGTAGCTCTTTGTAGCGCTGTAGGGTAGACTGCACAGCCCGAGCGGTTTGATAGTGCTCTTCACCCACAATGCTGGCTTGCAGCATGGTAGAGGCAGAGTCGAGGGGATCTACCGCCGGGTAAATTGCCTTAGAAGCCAGAGCCCGAGACAGTACCGTAGTGGCGTCTAGGTGGGCAAAGGTGGTGGCCGGAGCCGGGTCGGTCAGGTCGTCTGCCGGTACATATACCGCTTGAATGGAGGTGATAGAGCCTTCCAGGGTGGAAGTAATGCGCTCTTGCAGGTCACCCATGTCGGTACCGAGGGTGGGCTGGTAACCCACAGCGGAAGGCATGCGGCCCAGCAGCGCCGATACCTCAGAACCGGCTTGTACAAACCGGAAGATGTTGTCGATGAACAGCAGCACGTCTTGCTTGTTGACGTCGCGGAAGTATTCGGCCATGGTCAGCGCCGATAGAGCGACCCGCATACGAGCCCCAGGGGGTTCATTCATCTGACCGTAGACCAGGGCGACCTTAGACTTGCTCAGGTCGTCGGCGTTGATCACGCCCGACTCGATAAATTCGTTGTAGAGGTCGTTGCCTTCGCGGGTGCGTTCGCCTACGCCGCCAAACACTGACACACCACCGTGCTCTTTAGCGATGTTGTTGATCAGTTCTTGAATCAGTACGGTTTTACCCACGCCCGCACCGCCAAAGAGACCGACCTTGCCGCCACGACGGTAGGGAGCCAGCAGGTCAATGACTTTAATACCGGTTTCAAACACCGTCGGCTGAGTCTCTAGCTCAGTAAACTTAGGCGCTGACCGGTGAATGGGGGAGGTGGTGTCAACATTGACAGGCCCTTTTTCATCTACAGGCTCACCCAGCACGTTGAAAATTCGGCCCAGGGTAGCGGTGCCCACGGGCACGCTGATGGGAAGGCCAGTATCGACAACTTTCATGCCCCGCACCAGGCCATCGGTGGTGCTCATCGAAACGGCCCGCACCTGGGAATCGCCCAGGAGCTGCTGCACTTCGCAGGTAACGGCAACTTCATTGCCAGCGGGGTTTGTGCCCTGGATTTTGAGGGCATTGTAGATTCTTGGCATTTCGCCAGCTGTAAATTTAATGTCTACAACTGGGCCAATAATTTGAGTGATGTAGCCAACGTTTGTTTGTTCTGCTGTGGTGACCATGCTTGCGCCTATCTCGTATGATCAGCTGTTTGGTCGCTTTTAATTAACTGTTACATTCTAAAGCGCCATCATTCAGAGTATCACTAGAGCGTGACAGCCTACGACGATCGCGCTGACTTTATCTAATCTCTAGAGGTAAGCGACGCAAATCTGGCTTTTTCGTGGAGATGTCAGGGATCGCCTGACCTAGGTTTCTTAACCCAACTATCAAGTTGGGTGGCTAAGATGCGTTGATAACCTTGGGGGTGGAGGCCACCATGACTAAAGCTGACCTGGCTGAGCAGAGTGTCAACTTGAGCGACTCTCGCTATTACATCAACCGCGAGGTTAGCTGGCTAGGGTTTAATGAGCGAGTGCTGCATGAGGCACTGGATCCGCGTACCCCGCTGCTAGAGCGGCTGAAGTTCTTAGCGATTTATAGCTCTAACTTAGATGAGTTCTTTATGGTGCGCATCTCTGGGGTGATGGAGCAGGCTGAGGCGGGGGTGCACCCTGAAACCCCGGATCAGCTGCCACCCGTGAAGCAGCTGGAAATCATGCGATCGCACCTGCTGGAAAAGGTGCAGCTTCAGCATCACACCTTTGAGCATGATTTGCGACCGGCGCTGACTGAGCACGGGGTGTATCTGCAAAACTACCGCGATCTGGACAAAGAGCAAATTTTCTTTCTCAGGGACTACTTTGAGAAGCGCATCTTTCCGGTGCTGACGCCCCTCAGCGTCGACCCATCGCACCCGTTTCCACGCATGTCGAACCTGAGCCTGAACCTGGCGGTGCGGGTGGTTGATCCCGAAACTGGCATTGAGCGCTTTGCTCGCGTCAAGGTGCCTAGCAGCCTGCCCCGGTTTGTGAGCATGCCCGAGTCGCTGCGCACCTACCAGGGCGACCCATGCGTGTGGATTGGGGTACCCCTAGAGCAGGTGATTGCCGAAAACCTGGGCTACCTGTTTCCAGGCATGACCATTGTGGGGCACCACCTGTTTCGCATTACCCGCGATGCCGACTTTCCGGTTTTAGAGGACGAGGCCGACGATCTATTGATCGCGATCGAAAAGGAAATCAATAAGCGGCGGCTGGAGGGTTTTGTCTGTCGGGTGGAGCTAGAGGGCGCTATGCCTGAGGACCTTAAAGAAGGTCTGATGCGGGAACTGCAGGTCAGCCCCGATCGCATTTACGAAATTGACGGTTTACTCAACCTAGCCGATCTATTCTTTTTTCTCTCAATACCACTGCCCGAGCTGAAGGATAAGCCCTGGACAGCTCTGGTTCCGCCGCGACTCAAGCCGGTGATTGAGCAAGACGATGACGGGGGCCGTAGCTACGCAGAGCACCCGCCCAATATCTTTGCTGCGCTGCGGGAAGGCGACATTTTGGTGCACCACCCCTACGAAGCCTTCAGCGCATCGGTGCAGCAGTTTATTACCCAGGCGGCCAACGACCCGAAGGTGCTGGCCATCAAGATTACGCTCTACCGCACCTCCGGTGACTCACCGATTGTCAAGGCGCTGATTGCGGCGGCGGCCAACCGCAAGCAGGTGGTCGCCCTAGTCGAACTCAAGGCTCGCTTCGACGAAGCTAACAACATTGAGTGGGCTAAGAAGCTGGAAGATGCTGGCGTGCACGTGGTCTATGGCATTGTGGGGCTCAAAACCCACACCAAAACTACTTTAGTGGTGCGCGAGGAAGGCAATGAGATTCGTCGCTATGTGCACATTGGCACCGGCAACTACAACCCTAAAACCTCGAAGCTTTACACCGATCTGGGGCTGTTTAGCTGTCGAGAAGATCTAGGAGCTGACCTGAGCGATTTGTTTAATTTTCTCACCGGCTACTCGCGGCAAAAAGCCTACCGCAAACTGCTGGTGGCCCCGCTGACTCTGCGCGATCGCATGGAAGATCTGGTTCGCCGCGAGATTGACCACGCCCAGAGCGGGGGCCAGGGCAAAATTGTCGTCAAAATGAATTCTTTAGTGGATTACGCCATGATCAAACTGCTCTACGAAGCCTCTCGGGCTGGAGTAGAGATTGATCTGATTGTGCGCGGCATTTGCTGTCTGCGCCCCGGTTTGCCCGGCATTAGCGAAAACATTCGGGTGATTAGCATTATTGGCGGGTTCTTAGAGCACTCGCGTATTTTCTGCTTCCACAACAATGACCAGCCTGAGTACTACATCGGCAGCGCCGACTGGATGACGCGCAACCTCGATCGCCGGGTCGAAGCGGTGGTACCGATTGAAGATCCAGCCCTCGTCATTGAGCTACAAATTATTCTCGATATTATGCTGGCCGACAATCGCCAGGCCTGGGAAATGGATGCTGAAGGCAACTTTACCCAGCGCCGACCCCGCGACGACAATGAGGAACGGGGCACCCATAGAGTGCTGAAAGACTACTTTCTCAAGCGCGATCGCGTTTTGTAAATCGGGGTTGTAGCCGTTCCTGAAAACAGGCAACGGCTACAACCCAGAGTCTCTAGCCTCTGGCCCCCGCTCCAGCCCGACGCGGGGCGCTGGGGCTGCCACCAGTGCGTCGTCGAGGACGCTGACGACGGGGCTTGCCAGGGGCTGCTGCGGACCTGACGTTGGAGGTGTCTGAGGAGAAGGAAGGCTCGTAACCCGCTACCACATCTTGGGTGATGGGCTGCTTGAGCATGCGCTCAATGCTGATCAGCAGGGGCAGTTCATCGTCGCTGATCAGCGAGATGGCGCGCCCTTCGTTGCCCGCCCGGCCAGTGCGGCCAATGCGGTGCACGTAGTCTTCGGGCACGTTGGGCAACTCAAAGTTGACCACATAGGGCAGCTGATCGATGTCGATACCGCGGGAAGCCACATCGGTGGCGACTAGCACCCGCACGCGGCCCTGCTTAAAGTCTTTGAGGGCACGGGCGCGGGCCGCCTGAGTTTTGTTGCCGTGGATGGCGGCGGTTTTGAGGCCGTCTTTGGCCAATTGCTCGGCCAGGCGGTTAGCGCCGTGCTTGGTGCGGGTAAATACCAGCACCTGCTGCCAGTTGTGGAAGCCGATGATGTGGGAGAGCAGCTCCCGCTTGCGGTGGCGATCGACGGGGTGCACCACCTGCTCTACCCGCTCGGCGGTGGTGTTGCGGGGGGCAACCTCAATCTGCACGGGTGATTTCAGCAGAGTGTGGGCTAGCTGCTGAATGGGCTTGGAGAAGGTGGCTGAAAACATCAGGGTCTGGCGTTCGTCGGGCAAACGACCCATGATTTTGCGAATGTCGTGAATGAAGCCCATGTCAAGCATGCGATCGCACTCATCGAGCACCAAAATCTCAACGGCACTGAGATCGACGGTGCCCTGGCTGACGTGATCGAGCAGACGCCCTGGGGTGGCGATCAGAATATCAATGCCCTGGCGCAGCTGGCGGGCCTGGCCACCAAAGCTGACGCCACCGTAAACCATTGCGGCCCGAAAGGGCATGTGCTTGCCATAGGTGATCACGCTTTCGCCCACCTGGGCTGCTAGCTCGCGGGTGGGGGTGAGCACCAGAGCCCGGGGAATGCGTTTGCCAGTGGTTTTGGTTTCAGCCAGCCGCTGCAAGAGCGGTAAGGTAAAGCCCGCCGTTTTGCCGGTGCCCGTTTGGGCGCTGGCCAACATGTCTTGACCGGCTAAAATAGCGGGGATCGCCTTTTGCTGAATGGGGGTGGGCTCAGTGTAGCCCTGATCGGCAACCGCGCGAAGTAGACCGGTCGTAAGACCGAGTTGTTCAAAACTCATGAAATTTTATGCTCCTAGTGGTGCCCCTATCCCAAATCAAGTACCTGGGCCCAGTCTAAGAGCAGTGAATTTTAATCAAAAGAACGGCTGCTAAGCAAATTCTGTTGGCCAGCGCAGACCGGATGGCTGGACGAAGCTACAGTCTAGCAGATAAAACCAAGAAGTTAGAGGTTGGCCATCGGGAGTTATAGCTGTAGCCAATTTGGTTAAGACATTTCTCTTAAAAACGTTGGAACGTTCGAGCGTTTCTGCATGACCCAACTCGGTGACTATGGCATAACCGTAGTCAGCGTTTTATATAGATGGCGCTTGCGAAAAGAGCAGCCCTGCTGCCAGAAGTTCGAAGACAACCAAAGCAGCGTAAAATTCTCTCAAGAGAAACTATTGCCGACCATGGGCTCAGCCTAGGACGTGCCACAGCGTCTTGGGAGCCGCATGATCGAGAACAATCGAACCCTCTACGATAGCGATCGCATCGTTGGTTATTACAAGCAACTCAATCGACTTCAGCCCGCCGAAGCAGCCATTCTGGGGCAGTTAAAAGATCGTCTGCCGACTATGCGCATGCTGGATATTGGCATTGGCGGCGGGCGCACCACCCAGCACTTTTTGCCTTTAGTTGGCGAATACACTGGCATCGACTATGCCCCTGGCATGATTGCCGCTTGTCAACAGCGATTTGCTCACGCGCCCCAGCGGGCGCAGCTGGCGGTAGTCGATGCCAGAGACATGGGGCAGTTTGCCAATGACTCCTTTGACTTTATTTTGTTTAGCTTTAACGGCATTGACTATGTGTCGCACGGCGATCGCCTGCGCATTCTCCAAGAACTTCACCGGGTAGGTAAAGCAGGAAGCTATGTGCTGTTTTCTAGCCACAACCTGCAAAGCATGGCTAGAGCCTTTGACTATCGCCAGCACCTGGGTCGCAACCCGCTAAAAACCTATGAGAATTTAGCTATGTGGGGAATCACCCGATTCTTTAATCGATCGCTCAGCCTGAGGGCGGTGCAGTCGGCGGGTTATCTGGTGCTCAGGGATGAATCGCACAATTTTCGGCTTCAGACTTACTACATTCGGCCAGAAACACAGGTTGAGCAGTTGGCATTTGGGTTTGACACTATCGAGATTTACCCCTGGACTCAACGCACCAAGGTGAAGGATTTGAGTGACGGTTGGCTTGAGTCTGACCTGTGGCTCTATTATTTCTGCCGGATTAGCTAACGGTTTTCTGCAAAAGTTTAGATGGGACGGTCTGCCGCACTCTTAAAAGATATAAGGATGGGCACGCGATGCTTTGCCCATCCTACGGTTAATGCAACCACCGACTTACCACTGTCTGCGGTAGTGGTGCTCAACGTAGCGCTTAATCTGCCGAGCCATCCGGCGAATGCCCTCTTTTTCGTCGCGGCGAATGAAGGGCAGAAACACCTGGGACAGTAGGCCAGAGATGCGTTCTTGGTGGATGTATTTGGTGCGGTTGGGGCCAACATCTTCAAGCTCAAACACATGCTCACTTTTAAAACCAGGGCCTTTAGAGACCCACCGCAAGCAGTGGTTAGGCTGTACCAGCAGAATGCGGGGCTGAAATTCGGTTTCATCTTCGCCCTCAAGGCGGCGCAGGGCGAGAAAGACTTCGCCACCGGGTCGGATGGGCAGGTTGGGGTCGCAGTCGTAGAGAAAGGTATTCCATCGGTGCCATTCTTCTTTGCGCACCAGGGCATCCCACACGGCAAAGCGAGGGGCATTGATCGTGACTTGGCTGTAAAAGCTGGGCATGGCAGTTGAAGGGGTAGCCAGGAACCGTGCGTGAGTAACAGACGCTACTGCTATCTTCACACACACTGAGGATACATAGGGGAGGGGCAGTCGTTCAAGAAACTCAATCGATCAGGAGACTCGGTCGCTTAAACTGAGTGATTAGTCTTTATTCTTCCCCCAAGACAGTATTTTTATTTCGCTGGCGCGATCGCCCAAAGGTTTTCCATGGCAACTCTTACTCCAAACCCCAGTTACAGTCTCAGTCTACGGCTCAAGCTACCCAACAAAACCGGTATGTTAGCCCGCGTTACTCAAGCGATCGCTGAGGCCGGCGGCAACCTGGGCGATTTTGAGCTAATTAGCCGCAGCCGCTACGATATGGTGCGGGTGTTGCATGTCGATGCCTCGGGCGAAGAGCATGTCGAAAATATCATTGCAGCGGTGAAAACCGTTGAAGAAATCGAAATTTTGGAGATCTGCGATCGCACCTTTGCGATCCACGAGGGCGGCAAGATCAGCGTCGAGAGCAAGCTAGAGCTGCATAGCCAAGATGACCTGGCCATGGCCTACACCCCCGGCGTTGGGCGAGTGTGTGTAGAGATCGCCGAGCACCCCGATCGCGTCTTTGACCTCACTATTAAGGGCAACACGGTAGCGATCGTCACCGATGGTAGCGCGGTATTGGGTCTAGGCAACCTTGGCCCCGCCGCCGCCCTGCCGGTGATGGAGGGCAAGGCGCTCCTGTTTAAGAAGTTTGCTGGTTTAGATGCGTTTCCCATCTGCCTCGACACTCAAGATACTGATGCGATCGTCACGGCGGTCAAGCAACTGGCTCCGGTGTTTGGTGGCGTAAATCTGGAAGATATCAGCGCCCCTCGCTGTTTTGAAATTGAGTCTCGGTTGCGCAAAGAGCTAGATATTCCTGTCTTCCATGACGACCAGCACGGCACCGCCATTGTTACCCTGGCGGCCCTAATCAACGCCCTCAAGCTGGTGAATAAGTCTCTCACCCAGGTCAAAGTAGTAATCAACGGGGCCGGAGCGGCAGGGGTGGCGATCGCCAAACTGCTGCAAAAGGCTGGGGCCGCTACCATTTTGCTGTGCGACTCAAAGGGCATTATTTCGACCAGCCGCGACGACTTAAACCCCCAAAAGCAGGAACTCGCTGTAGAAGAATCGGGCCTCTTAGCCGACGCGATGGTGGGAGCTGACATCTTTCTCGGTGTTAGCGCGCCAGGCGTGGTGAGCGTCGAGATGGTGGCCTCAATGGCAGCAGACCCCATTGTGTTTGCCATGGCTAACCCAATCCCCGAGATTCAACCGGAGCTGGTGACGGGCAAGGTAGCGGTGATGGCCACAGGCCGCAGCGACTACCCCAACCAGATCAACAATGTGCTGGCTTTCCCCGGTGTGCTGCGCGGCGCGCTAGATTGCCGGGCGCAGGAGATTACGCCCTCGATGTATTTAGAGGCGGCCTATGCGATCGCGGCCTTAGTCAACCCCCACGAACTCAACCGAGAGCACATTATTCCTTCAGTATTCGACGAGCGCGTAGCTGCCGCAGTCGCTTCGGCGGTTAAACATGCCGCCCGCGTCGATGGCGTCGCCAGAAAATGACCTTAGGGGCAGAGCCTGCTCTGCCCCTAAGGGGTTTCGGCCAGAACCCGCTCCATCAGGTAGCGACTAAATTGCACACCATTGTGCTCAACCACCTCGGTGTCGTATTGGCTAAAGCCAAACTTGGTGAACAGCCCCAGGCTAAACTCACTGGCCTCAGCGTAGAGTCGGGGAATCTGTTTTTCTTGGGCGTGGGTGAGCACTGCCTGCATCAGCAGTGAGCCAATGCCCTGGTGTAGGCAGTCGTGGCGCACGTAGGCAGAGGCCACATGGCCATCATCGCCAATGCCCGCAAAGCCCACCACGCCCGTCTCGTCTTCGGCTACATAGGTGGTAACAGCCAAAATAAATTGGTGAAAGCGAAGGCTCTCGGCCTCCACCGCTGCCCAGGCCGTGACTTGGTCGGGACTATAGTGCTGGGGGGCATTGGCCAGCACAGTCTTACGGTATAGCGCGGCCAGATTCGGCAAATCGGGTTCAATTGCGGTGCGCAGGTTCATGCTTGAGTGACTAGTTAACTAACAACGGTACAGCGGGGCGAAAGTCGTGGCGTTGTTCCCCAGGCGCTCTATCAGAGCCAAGCTTCAATGAACGGGCTGGCCCAGCCTGGATTTTGATGTCATAATCCAAGAGTTTCAGCTAGTGGGCGGATTAGACTTTGACACCACAACCTGCGCTATATCCATCAGCTGACCGAAGAGTTGTGGAGCCAGCAGCCGAATTAAAGCAACGTAGAAAGCTGCCCCAAAACCAGTGCTGACAACAATCAGGAAGAGGGGACCCAGAGCAGCACCAAGCATTGTTTTAAGCCCTAACATGGCCCCTGCCATAGCCAAAGCACAAATTAGAGGGGAGATAAAGACGCGGAGATACTTCCCTAAGCTGTCTTGAATGAGGTGGCACACCGCCCATTGGCCAATGGGGAAGACAAGATAGGCTCGAATAACTGACGCTGCAGCAACAGCAAAAATGCCCCACCGATAGGCAACGGCAAACGCCAATAAGTTCAGCACAACGTCGAGAACGCTGAGCCAAAACCACCAGGCAGGCTTCCCCATGGCAACAAATACTGACCCTTTGAAAAAGGTAATGGAGCGCAAAATACCGAGTAAAGCGAGTACCTGAATGAGTGGCACCGAAGGCAACCACTGTTCCCCAAACAAAATCCGCACCAGTTCTGGAGCCAGCACAGCCATGCCTAAGAAAGAGGGCAAAGCAATGGCACTAGTTACCTGAGTAGCCAGATAAAAGGCGCGGCGAAAGCGCTCGGGATCTTCTTGGAGACGAGAGAAGGTTGGTAACGCAACATCGCGGCTGGTCTGAACCAAAAGTTGGGTCATTGCGTACAGAACCCGATTAGCCACGCTGTAGAAGCCCAGATCAGCAGGGGTAAAAGCGTAGCCGACTAAGAAATCATTGGCGCGGGTGCTAAAGAAGTTTAGGTAATGAAAGCCCATGATGGGCATACCGACCCCAAAAAGATCGCGAAAATGGACCCTTGAGGCGCTTAGCCTCGGTCGCCAATCGCTGCACAGCCAGAGGGTGAGTGTACCAACCGCTTCATGGACAATTTGCTGGCCCACCAGACTCCATACACCTGCCCCCATCAGCGCCATAGTGATGCCGACCGCGCCTCCCACAACAGTAGCCATGAGCCAGCGAGCCGCGATCGCCCGGTACTCAAACTGACGTTCCAAAATTGACTGCTGCACCTTTCCTAGGGCAGAAATCACAAAAAGAATAGAAAACCATCGAAGAATAGGCGTAAGTGCAGGCTGCCCAAATAACCCGGCTATAGGTGTAGCGATAGAGACGCTAATAACGGCTAGAAACAGACCAATCGTTAAGTTAATCCAAAATGCGGTGTCAAGGTGTCCTGGCTCAAGGTTTTGCCGTTGAATAATTGCGTGGCCAAAGCCCTGCTCTGAAAACAACTGCATGAATGCCAAAAACACATTGGCTAAAGCCACTAACCCAAATGCTTCAGGTGACAGCAACCGTGCCAAAATAAAAAAAATCAACAGCGACCCAATCTGGCTTCCCCAATTTTGAATAGCAGACCAGGCAGCACCTCTAATAGCCTTATGCTTTATACTCATAGGGCTTTCAAAAAAATATTTAGAATAACAGTAAATTTCATAGACAATTGTTCAACCACGTTGTGAGGCTCCCCCGAATTTGAGACGAATCTTTTCTCCAGCACTAATAAAGCCCACATACAATCTAACGAGAGAAACTTTAAACTTATCCTGCCAGCATGTTAGGTCTGGACTGCGACAGGCCTTAATCACAAAATCTATTGGCGATGTAAGGTCGTCTAATAATAAGCGGGCAAACATTCTCTGCTTCTGAATAAATGAATCGTCTGGCTTAATCAGACGGTCGAATGCACCTCCAGACAACCGCACTGTACGCTTATGCAACTCACTAAGCGATCGCCGAGCAGGATGAAGCACCTGTACATCGGGGGCGTAGACCTGTGTGTAGCCAGCCTCAAACACACGTTGCCCCCACTCTAGATCGCCGTTTGACTTAAGGCGAATGTCAAAGGGTCCTACCTGATCAATCACCCGCCGCCAAGTCAAAACATTGGCGGTTGCTCCACCGTGAGAGTCTTGCAGAAGCAGCTCTTGCGAAAAAGCGGTCAAGCTTTCATATAGCTCTACAACCGTAGGATGCTGCGGGTCAGAAAAAAACAATCTAACATTACCAACGACCTGCCCACAGTTGGGAGTCTGACGCAGATGAAAAATACCGCGCTCTAGCCAGTCAACAGCAGGAATGCAATCAGCATCGGTAAAAGCAATAATCTCACCCTGGGCTAGGGAAAGACCATGATTACGAGCAGCATACGACCCGGGGATCAATTCATGGGCAAGAATTATATTTTTGTAGCCATTTAGAACATGTTTAAGCTGATCTAAATCATCGGATCCATTATCAACCACAATGATCTCGAAGCGCGATTTTTCATAGGTTTGTTGGCTCAAGGCCATCAAGCACTTGCCTAATCGTGCTGCATCATTAAAGATAGGAATGATGACTGATATAATGGGATTCATAGCATCTACCATGATGTTTGCCTCTATAGCTATTGAAAAATACAAGACTGAGCAAGCAGTCAGCAGACATCCTAAGTTGTATTCACAATTTATTTATAAAATTTATGCCGATCTAAAATGAAGAAAGGTAAGGGTCACAGGCTCCTGACTAACGGGACAGTCTTCCAAGAGCAATTGCCCTCACGGTACAGCGAATTCTGCCTTGAAGGTATTCTCTAGCCTAGATAGGGCTGCTTGCGTTTATTTTTTAGGCAGTTCTCAATGCCACAATGGGGTCGAGCTTGGCGGCCTGACGGGCAGGGAAAACGCCAAAGAACAGCCCAATACCACCAGAGATGGTCACCGTGACCACGATCGCACCCACCGAAAGGCCCGCCTCAAAGGGAGTGATTGCGCCAATTAGCAAAATGCCGCTGACGCCCAGGGCAGTGCCGATGATGCCTCCCGCGATCGACAGAATAATGGCCTCAATTAAAAACTGGCCTAAGATATCGCTCTGGGAGGCCCCGATCGCCTTGCGCAGGCCAATCTCCTGGGTGCGCTCGCGCACCGACACCAGCATGATATTCATAATGCCAATGCCGCCCACAAACAGAGAAATGCCCGCGATCGCGGCCAGCATCAGCGTTAGCGCTCCGGTAATGGTGTTGGCGATCGTCAGTAGCGAGTCTTGACTGCTGATGGAAAAGTCGTCTTCGTCGCGAATGTTGTGGCGCAGGCGCAGCAGGTTGGTGATCTGGAACTCGGCAGTAGCCATGCTGGCGCGATCGCGGGCCGACACCGTAATAAACGAAACGTCGATCCCGTAGGGCGATCGCTCGGCCCCGGCTAGTCGGTTGGCCTTCGTCGTCAGGGGCACTAAAACCGCATCGTCGTAATCGAGGCCCAGGTTAGATCCCTTTTTCTCGAGTACCCCCACCACATCAAAGGTAATGCCCCCTACCCGAATTTGTTGACCTAGGGCGGGTTGATCGTCAAACAGGCGCTCTCGCAGGGTGCCGCCAATCACCGCCACTTGGGCGCTACGAGACACATCTAAATCGCTGATAAACCGCCCGTTGGCGATCTCAAAGCTGCGCACGGTGAGAAAAGCGGGTGTGGTGCCTACCGCGTTGACGTTGGTATTGCGGTTGCGGAAGGTCACTAGCTGGCGACCACTCGATTCGGCGGCTACTCCCGTCACTGCTGGCACCTGCTGGGCGATCGCCTCTGCATCGGCCAGAACCAGGGTGCGCGGCACCTCTAGAGAACCCAGCTGCCGGGTCTCACGACTGCCTGGCACAATAAACAGCACATTTGGCCCCAGGGTTTCGAGCTCGGCGTTGACAAACCGCTGTGCCCCTTCCCCCAGACCCACCATCGTAATCACCGAAGCATTGCCGATGATAATGCCCAGCATGGTGAGGGCGCTACGTAGGCGGTTGGCGGCCAGGGTTTTAGTCGCCATGGTCAGGCTTTCTTGCAGATTCATGGGGCGAATAGGCTCAGAGAAATTACGCTGGGGAATGCACGCTGGGGAGTTTGGCCGAGAGGCTATCTAGCAGCCCGCCTCAGGGCTACCGATCTTGGCGGATGGTGATGTTTTCGAGGGAGCGACCGGGCGGCAAATCAATAAAAACGCGATCGCCCTCTCCCAGCCCATCGACGATTTGAATTTGGTTGCCTACCTGCGGTCCCAGGGTGACGGGTTGAAAGACAATATCGCGGTTGGCCCCCGGCACCAGCACGCCGCTTTGGCCCGCCTGGGTCACGACGGCTACCGTTGGCACAACAAGAGCATTGGCCAACTGATCGCCAATAAAGGCCACATTGACATTCATATTCGATCGCAAAATATCTTTGCCGTCGAGCAGCTCAATGCGCACCTGAAATAGCGTGACATTCTGACGGTCGATCGCCTCGGGCGCGACCAGTTTGACCCGCCCCTGAAAGGTTTGATCGGGGAAGGCATCGGCGACGACATTGACGGCTTGGCCCGCCGCAATCAGGCTGATATCGGCTTCGGGCACTTCGGCTAGCACCTCTAGGTCTTCGGCTAGGGCAACAATGGCCGTGGAGGTCGCCGAAGACAGGTCAGAGGCAGAGGTGGTTGGGGTGACGAAGGCTCCCTCGGTGGCAAATTTTTGAGTAACAATGCCGCCAAACGGAGCACGAATTAGGCTTTCATCCTGACGAATCTGGGCTCCGGCTAGCTGGGCACGGGCCTGGGCCAGGCGGGCTTCGGCCTGGGCGATCGCCTCGGGGCGGGGTAAGTTCCGCAGGTCATCGACCCGGCGCAGCGATTCGGTGACCCGGGCCTGGGCCTGTTCTACCGCCGCCTGGGCGCTGCGCTGTTCGCGGGCGGCATTGTCGAGATCAGTCGCCGCTACAGCTCCCCGGTCAAACAGCTGCTGACGGCGGGCCAAGTCACTGGTGGCGAGATCGAGCCGGGCCTGGGCATCGCGCACCTGGGCACGGTTAGCCGCGACGGTGGCTTCGGCCTGGGCGATTTCTTCCGGACGACTACCCCGACGCACATCGGCTAGGGCCGCTGCGGCTTCGGCCACGGCGGCCTGGTTTTGCTGTACTTGGGCAGCGGTGTCGCGGCTGTTCATGCGAGCAATAATTTGGCCGGGCTCAACCCGATCGCCCTGTTCGACAAACAGTTCTTCCAGAATGCCGGCATTCTCAGGGCTAAGGTTAACCGTCTGCACAGGCCGCACCGTGCCGCTGGCCGCTACCTGCACGGTCAGTGGTTCAATAGCCGCCGGGGTCGTAAAGGCTTCGACATCGTAGGCGCTTTGGCGGCTGCGCCACCCTAGCCCCGCTGCCCCGGCCACCAGGGTGGCGGCAGCTAGCCCCGCCAATAGCCAAACCAGGGGGCGACGCATCTTACCAATCAACGGAATCTGCATGGGAAAAGAAAGGTTGACTCCTGATGTCTAAAACCTGAGCAGCCCAGCCATAGCCGTTGTCAGTTCGGTTGCGCCAGGGATGAAATCTAACTGTTCAACCGTTTGAACGAATTTAGAGAGGCCTGATGGTTTAACCGATCTCCTCGCCACCGCGACGGCTGCCATCAATGGTCCACATTAAACTGCTCAGTTTAATTGTAGCGAGTGTAGATCGACCCTTACTCTGAAGAAGGGCACTGGTTTGTTAGGTTGCCTGTTACATATGGCGAGGTTGCTATGGCAGAAACTCCGGTTCAAGTGGCAGTGGTGGGCACTGGCTTTGGCCAAAAGGTCCATATCCCAGGGTTGCAGGCCCATCACCGCACGGCGGTGGTAGCGGTCTACCATCGCGATTTAGCTAAAGCCCAAACGATCGCCGCTGAGCATGCTATTGCCCATGCCTGTGACAGCATCGAGGCGATCGTGGCGCTGCCCGAAGTACAGGCCGTCACAGTAGCTACACCTCCGTTTCTGCACTACTCCCAAGCTAAAACCGTGCTGGAGGCGGGGAAGCACCTGCTGATAGAGAAGCCTACGACGCTCTCTGGAGCCGAGGCCGAGGAAATTGCCGCCCTAGCGCACAATCGCAACTTGGTAGCCACCATGGACTTTGAGTTTCGCTTTGTGCCCGCCTGGCAGCGCCTGGCCGAACTGCTGGCTGAGGGCTACGTGGGCAACCTCCGGTTCGTCAACATCACCTGGACGGTGCCGGGGCGGGCCGATCCCAGTCGCGCCTGGAACTGGTACTCGCGCCAAGACCAGGGGGGCGGTGCGCTAGGGGCCTTTGCGTCCCACAGCTTTGACTACATCACCTGGCTGTTTGGGCCGATCGAGCGTCTGTGCGCCCGCCTCAGCACCGCCATCCCCCAGCGCCCCGACGCTGCTGGCGTGCTCCAGCCTGTAGACGCCGACGACACCTGTAGCCTCATGCTCGACCTAGAGAACGGTGCCCCCTGCCAGGTGGCCATCAGCTCCGTCACCTACGCCGGACGGGGCCACTGGGTCGAGGTCTACGGCGACCAGGGCACCCTAGTGCTGGGCAGCGACAACCTCAGCGATTATGTCCACGGATTTCGCCTTTGGGGCAGCCAGGGGGGCGGCCCCTTGGCCGAACTGCCCATTCCCGATCGCCTTCAGTTTCCCACCACCTATAGCGATGGCCGCATTGCTCCCTTTGTGCGGGTGGTCAACCACTGGATCAGCGACATTGACCGAGGACAGGCCACTGCGCCCTCGATCTGGGATGGGGTGCGATCGCAGCACCTGATGGATTTAGCCCGCCAGTCTCACCACCAAAATACCTGGCTCGATGTGCCCAAGCAGCGATTTCAGGTATAGAAATGTTCTTAATTTAAACAACTAGGCACGCTTGACTTGCAGCTAAGGGGTATTCTCAGGGCACCCTTAGTCATAGAACCTCTCAGGGTGCTTAGCTAAAGGGTTTAGCATTTAACCTTCACTTAGACCTGTCTATCGTTTATTTTCTAGCTAACCGCCGCCTCGGTGATTCATGTCGTTTCAAAGATATCCGCTATCTACAGTTCAAAAAGTTAGCCAGTTTATTCGCGAAACCCTGGTACTGCCCCCCCACGAACAACAGCCGGGCACTATCGCTGTAGAGGCTGACGAGGATGGACCGCTGCCAGATTCTCTCAACGCCTTGGGAGACCTATTTCGGGTAGGCGATATGCCCGAAGATAACATTCCTGCCCCCAATGCTGAGGGGCGCTGGTTTGTCAGCACGATTGATCCTGCCGAAGCTCTGGCCAAGCTGCCGGGGCTATGGATTCGTCCAGGCATTCGCCTCGTTACCTATCTGCGGCAAGATTCCAACGGCGGTCTGGGGAATACAGTAGCCCTACCGGGGCTGCTCAGCACTACAGAATATCTCGAAGACGCCATTAGCAAAGTCACCGCTGACCAGCCTCCCGCCCCGATGGGCGCGCTCCCCAGCCTGATGGCTGGCATTGAAGGTGATGGCTCTCTGGCCTCGTTTCTAGCAGCCTCTATCTTTACTCGCGAAGTCCGCGAGTTTGGCCGCTTTAACCGCTACGCTCGGTGGACCCATCACCGCTTTGTGGCCGCTCCGCCCCCGCAAATTCCTTGGCAGTGGCGCACCAAAATCCCCGAAGACTTTTCCCCTAAGGTAGTGCTGCGTCAGGATGCGGAGGTGATTGTAGAGTTTTACTCCTGTCGGGTTCAAAAGCCGATTGCGCTCTTTCGCCACCTCGATCGCTATCCTCCCAACACCTACACGGCCAACAATCAAGATCAAGTGGTGGCCGTAGCCGGAACTGCGCCGAGCTAGGGCGGTGAGCCAGTGACACGGGGGCAACATCTGTAGGCGACTGGCCGTTGGGCTAGGGATTTATCCAGCTAAAACCAGCGTCGTAGATTAACCTCTGAAGGGAAGCGAACTTTCGAAACCCCGACGTCACTTCAGGAACTAAACGAAAATCTTCTTAGAGATAGGGCGTTAGCGGGGTGGTTTGTGCTCCAATAACAGCGAGACCAGCACGGTGACACAGCCCTATGGAGTTCAACCATCTGAGTTTCTATGTCGATGCGGTAGCCCCCTGGCGTGACTGGTTTGTCAACGCCTGGGGGGGAGTTTTGGTCACCCCAACGGCGAGTGACACCTCGGCGCCAACCCCTACGGACCAAGCGTTAGTCCTTGTGGGCCAAGTGCCGCTGCTGCTGCTGGCCAATCATCCGGTGGTCGCCTCTTACCTCAGCCAGCATCCGGCGGGCATTGGGGATGTTGCTCTGCGGGTGCGTGACCTTGACCAAACACTGGCTCGGGTTGTAGCCGCTGGGGGGACTGTAGCGCAGCCCAGCCAAGCCGATGCCTGGGGTCGGGGGCGCTGGGCGCAGATTCAAGGCTGGGGATCGCTGCGTCATACCCTCGTTGAGTCGTGGCAGACGGCGGTTTGGGTACCCGCGATCGCCCCTAGTCTTCTCCCAACCGCCTCGCCGATGGTCAGCACGATTTCTGCCATTGACCACGCCGTGGTCAACGTCCCCGCTGGCGAACTCTCCCAGGCCGTGGACTGGTACCAGCGCCAACTGGGATTTTGTCCGCAGCAACAGTTTGTAATCGATACGCCTCGCTCAGGGCTGCGCAGCCAGGTATTGGCTCACCCCGAGGGCAATGCCCAACTGCCCATTAACGAACCGGCCACGGCCAATTCCCAGGTGCAAGAATTTCTCAATTTCAATCAGGGCAGCGGTATTCAGCATGTGGCCCTGCACACCGACGACATTGTTTGTACCGTAGAGCATCTACGGGCGGGGGGGGTAAGCTTTTTGTCGGTGCCCCCGAGCTACTACGAGGCTCTGCGACAGCGTCCCGGCTACTGGCTCACTGGCGACACACCGTCATCGTGGCTGCGCCAGCGCGAGGCCGCCATTGCCCAACTGCAAATTTTGGTTGACTGGGACCCCCATCTGCCCCAGGCCCGCCTGCTGCAAACCTTTACCCAACCCTTTTTGAATATTCCTACCGTATTTTTTGAGTTGATTCAGCGGCAGGTAGTGTGGGCCAATGGCGACGAAACTCGAGCCCAAGGGTTTGGGGAACGCAATTTTCAGGCGTTATTTGAGGCGATCGAGCGTGAGCAGATGAAGCGGGGCAGTTTGGCCTAAGGGCGTCTTCTACCAAATCCTGCTTGGTTACCCCCGATTCGAAACCGATACCTCGTAGGGAGGATTGCACTGCAATGCTCCTACACTCCCACGGTTTTGCCTGTTGAGAATCGGGGGTAACAAATTTGACGGCCAACCGGCAACTAGCGGAGGAAGCTACTGATTGTCCATAGCGATAGGCAGGTGACTGCTGCCGCTATGGCATCGGGACTGGCCCAGGCAAACTGTGCTCCCTGGGGAATTAGCAATTGCCCCACGGTGAGGCCCAAAGCCAAACCAGCAGCCAGACCACCAATGGTGAGCAGCACCGATCGCCAGAATTTGTTCTCTTTGCGGTTGAGGAAGTAGATTGCCGCCCCAATGGCTACTGCCAGAGAGAGCGAGGGGGCCGCAAACCCGAGCAATGCCAGGCCACCATAGGTGACAGCAGGCCAAAGAATGTCGTCGCGGCTGGGGGTATCGACCAAACCGCTGAGCCAGTCAGGGCGGGGGAGGGATGGGGTGGCCTTACTGGGCGGGGGTGTCTCCGGGACATTTTCAGCAAACCGAATGCGATCGGGCACTTTGATTTTGCCCTCTTGGCGCAGGCGCAGGCGCTCCATCAAAATGGCGTCGTAGGCGGCTTCGACGGCGGCTTGCTGCTTTGGTTCTTCGACATACTGATCGACCAGGCGATCGCGGGCCGCCTGAATTTCTTCAAAGGTTGAGGCCTCAGTCAGCCCCAACAGTTCGTACGAATTTTGGTCGCTCATCTGCAAAACTCCACAGCCCCCAGACGACTTGAGAACAACAGCCAGTCCACACTACACCAGCTAAGGCCAACTTACCGCCCTAAGTTAGCCAATGATCTCTGTCAATCACTGACAGCGATCGCATTTAGATCCAGTGTAACCAGCCACCCCGGAAATAGGAAATACTCGCTGCGCCGGTTAGCCCTAAGGCCCATCTTACGGTGTGACTCGATCCACAGCCACCCTATGCAATTTTTGTTTGCGTCGTGCGCAGGCCAAGTTCTCCCCCTAGGATGGAAAATAGTTTTGGCGTTTGACTGGCCCCATGGGTATAACTCCGACAAGGCTTTGGTGGCTAGCCCAGCTGCCTGCGGGGGGAGACCCTGCCGCCGCCCTCACCGCTTCGAGTAGCAACGTCACGGGCTTGGTCAATACCCTGATTGTGCTGCTGCTGGTGGCTACGGTAGTCGCCCTGATCACCCGTCGGTTGCGCATTCCCTATGTTGTAGGGCTGGTGCTGGCGGGGCTTACCCTGACCAAATCCCTGTTGCCCCAGGCGGTAGGGCTCAACCCAGAGATCATTCTCAACCTGTTCTTGCCGATCTTGATCTTTGAGGCGGCCATCAATACCGACATCAGCCGGCTGCGGAGCACCATTAAGCCCATTGCTCTGCTGGCTGGGCCGGGAGTGGTGCTGGCGGCGGTAATTACGGCCACGCTGCTGCATCTGGGCCTGGGCCTGGCGATCATTACCGCCGCCGCCATTGGCGTGATCTTGACGATTACCGATACCGTCTCGGTGATTGCAGCCTTTAGGAGCGTGCCAGTGCCGCCGAGGCTGGCCACCATCGTAGAAGGCGAAAGCCTGTTCAACGACGGTATTGCGCTGGTGTTGCTGGGGATGATCACCACCCTTCACCTCCAGGGGGCATTCACGGTTTGGGAGGGGTTGCAGCAGGTGATTATTGCCTTTGTCGGGGGCGGGGTGCTGGGGCTGGGGCTGGGCTATCTGTGCGTCGGCCTCTTTCAGCAGCTTGACGATGCCCTCAGCAATATTTTGCTGACGGTAGCGGTGTCTCTAGGCACGTTTCAAATTGGTCAGGGGTTGGGGGTTTCTAGTGCGATCGCTGTTGTCATCGCCGGACTGGTAATTGGCGATCTGGGCTTTCGCCACACCTCGGCGTCAACCAAGGTCACCCTGCTCAACTTTTGGGAATACGCTGGCTTTGGGGTCAACACCTTTATCTTTTTGCTCGTCGGCCTGGAGGTCGATCCTGGAGTATTGCAACAGACTATCCCGGCGGCACTGTTTGCCATTGTGGCGTACCAGGTGGGCCGGATCTTCGCCATTTACCCGCTGCTGTTTTTGCTGCGCTTTTTCGATCGCCCCCTTCCCCTACGCTGGCAGCATGTGCTGATCTTGGGCAACATCAAAGGGTCGCTATCGATGGCTCTGGCCCTGAGTTTACCCCTCAATCTCCCAGGGCGACCGCAGGTAGTGGCCCTGGTCTTTAGCACCGTCCTGGTGTCACTGGTGGGCCAGGGGCTGAGCCTACCAGTGCTCGTCAAACGATTGCGGCTTACCGCCCCATCGCCCACTAGGCAGCGCATGGAAACCCTACAGATGAACATAATCGCAGCCAAAGCAGCCCAGCAAGAACTAGCCACCCTGCTACAGTCGGGCAGTCTGCCCAAGAACCTCTACGAAGAGCTGTTTGCTGCCTACCAGGCCCAGATTGCCACCGCCGATCGCGACCTACGAGACCTCTACAACCGTCGCAACCTCAGTGACCTCACTCGCCTTGAAGACCAGAGCAGCCTAGATGGTCTGCGCCGCCGCCTCTATCTAGCCGAGAAGGGGGCCGTCAACGATGCCCTTCGCAAAGGACTCCTGTCCGAGGACATCAGCCAAGCCTATGTCAGAGTTCTCAACGAAAAGCTGCTGTCTCTTAAGGACGATTAAAGAGAGACGGGTGGGGTCAGGCTCTGGGTTTCAGGTCACGGGAATAGTTGGCCAACTTATACCGCAGAGTACTAGTACCCCCTGATAGAAAACTTAAACAAAGTAAACGGAACTCAACGGCGTCTCCATATGGTCGAAGCCTGCTTGTGGCAAAGAAATATAGATAGGCCGTCAGGCTATTTGATGACTGATTCCATACGTAAGTAAACCAATCACATCATCAACAACAGACTTGCGAGACTAGGTATACCCGTCACAAGAATGTCACTTTCCTAAATTAAGATTGCCTATCTAAATGAATGAAAGAATCGAATCATTCTTTAAAGTTTGTAAATTTTTGGCTTCAAGAAATCTCTTCACTCCTGAATCTATTTGCGCTTAAATGCTGATTACTTTGGCTAGTGTGTATGTGAATAATGATTTATATCTGCATCACTGAATTCAATGAAAGATCGCCTTAAGGTGTTTTGATCGGTTCTGGCTCGATGCGGTTTCTTATGCCGTTTATCTAAACTCGAGATCTTTATTGCTCTATATCTCACTGCAAATAAGGTTGTCGGCTAGCTCTTTGGCCTCATGACCAAAAGGCTGTTGCAGATTTCTGGATGCCCTTAATTTACTTTTTTATTCAAGCATGGGTAATCTGCAAGCAAAGATAAGCAGCGCAAAAGTTATTTGGTTAAAGTTGTTTTTTGGATTTTTTTGATATGGCCAGCACCACCTTGACGGAAACTCAATTTCGCTCTGAATTAGGTGATTTCAGCAGTATCGTCTGCTTTAAAGCCTTAATATCTGGTTTAGAAGAAGCTCTCGGAGAAAAGGCAGCCTATATTTCTGTTGTTGCAGCAGGACGATTGCGCGGCAAAACCCTAGTCACTGAGCTCGGTTTAGCTGGGCAGAAGCCTGATCTGGCAGCAGCAGCGATCGCGATGAACCAAGCACTTGGGAAAGAAGGAACTCGGCTTTGCATCGTTGACAAAATTGAAGCGTTTGATGATGGCTATCGAGTCTATTGCCGTGAAACAGTCTGCTCTGCTGGTGAACCGCAAGGGGCATCAACTACCTTGTCATTTACGTTAGGTGCTATTCAAGGTGCCTTAGAAACCATGATGGAAAAACGGCTTCGCGGCACCCAAGTCGAATCTGTATTAAGAGGTAGTCAACACGATATCGTAGAACTGAATTTTCGTTAGACCTTAACTTGAATTTTCTTGAATTCTTAAGACTCTAATACCAATTCAATGTGAAGATGAACAGAAAGGCTCAGGCTAGAGCCCCTTAGCTTAAAGGTTTCTTTTTCAGGATGGCCAGCTTTTAATTTGATCTATTTTAAGCTTGGTTGTTACCAATTTCAAGCAGAACGGGTAACCACAATGGAAGTTTTACGTTTAGTTGTTACTGGACCAGTTGGAGCAGGAAAGTCTACTTTTGTACGTTCAATTAGTGAGATCAAGGTGGTTGATACTGATCGCAAAGCCACTGATGAAACGGCCCAACTTAAGCAAAAGACGACAGTTGCTTTAGACTTCGGGCGACTAAAGTTTAGCAAAGATATGGTGTTACATATATATGGCACACCTGGACAAACTCGATTTAACTTTATGTGGGATCTGCTAATCCACAAAGCTGACGCCTACATACTTTTGGTTCCGGCTAATCGTCCCGCAGAACTTCGCAATGCCCGAGTAATTAGCAACTTTATGCAGCAGCGAACCCAAGCACCTATGATCGTTGGCTTTACTCATATGGATTGCCCAGGAGCCTGGGGTGCTAAAGACATAGCTATTGCTATGGGATATGGACGTGTTGATATCAAGCGTCCTCCCATTATCCGAGTTGATCCCACAAATAAATCTTCCGTTGCCCAGGCTACCATCAAATTGGTTGAGCAATTTTCTCAAAATCTAATGTTGAAACGATAAATATTTTCAGGGCAATTTAAATCATGGTAGTTAGCGGGCAGTTATCTAATTTTTCATTACCAGAAGTTTTACAGCTAGTGGAGGATGGCAACAAGAACGGCTTGCTAACGGTGCGCGATCTTCCAGATGCAGCAGATTTTTCTCAGCACCATTTTATTTGGCTGAAGCAAGGGCGTATTGTTGCCGCAGCCAACCGCAATGACCGTCGAGGATTAGCTCACTTGATTGCTCGTCGCAAGCTTCTATCGAAGGCTCAACTTCTACAGCTAATTCAACAGTGTCCAGATCATATGCCCCTCGGTGTTTATATCAAGTCTCAAAAGTTGTTGACGAAAGAACAATTGCAGGGGCTATTCTCTATACAAGTTATTCAAGAAGTTTGCACGTTGTTTGAGCTTCCCGATGGTACCTTTCACGTCACTAGTGATGTCCAAATGCCTTATCTGGAAATGATTGGTACGAGTGTTCCAGCGACTGAAGTCACACTGCCAGGTTTACGCAGTTTGCGAAACTGGTCAGCGCTAAAAGATAAATTACCTGATTTGAGCTCGGGCTTGCTCAGTACAACGGATGAAAAGCCTCGAACACGACTAACTCGTCAGGAGTGGAGTGTTTGGGACTTTGCCAACGGCAAGATTTCTCTGAGTGAGATCGCTCGACGCTTGAAACTGCAAACTGAGACTGTCCGTCGTGTTGCCTTTCGTCTTCTGCTTACAGGCCTTGTGGAAGAGATGCCAGTAGCAAATTGGACTCCACCTAAAAATAAGGAGGACTCTCGGATTGGGGTAGCCTCGTCTAAGGTGCCAAGCGCAGATTTTCTGACTCAAATGATCAGCTTTCTGGAAAAACAGTGTTAACAGGAGAGAGTTTGAGGGCTCACAGGGATCAAGATGACGTGCAACAACTGCTGAGCTAGCGGTAGGCTGACTTAAATAGCTAATGGGTAACCAAACAGAATTCAGTATCAGTGGCTTCCCATAGATTCCCGTTTCTACGGGAGTGACGGGCATCTCTCTAGCGTTATAGGCAACGCAAGCTAGGCACAAAGCCCCATAAAGTCGAGCATTTTTCTCACCAGGCCAGGCTTGGTCACCGCCAAAATGGTTGAGCCACTCTCGAGCACTGTGCTGCCGTTGGGAATAGTCAAATCTTCGTGGGGGTGGGCCTGATAGCCAATAATCAGCGTGCCTGCCGGAAACCGGGGGTCCTGGGCAATTTCGGCTAGGGTGCGACCCACGATTGTGCACTGCTGAGGAATGGGCAACTTTAGCACCTCGACCTGACCCTGCTCAAAGTGCATCATTGCTTCAACCTGGGGATACTCAATGGCGCTCACGATGCGGTTAATGGTGAGTTCGGTGGTGCTGATGGTGTGGGTGGCCCCGGCTAACTGGTAGGGTTCGGCAAAGTCGCGATCGCTCATGCGCACCACTGTCTGCGGCACCCCGTTGTGCTTGGAAAGGGTAACGAGAGCCAGGTTCAAGGCATCTTCCGGCAGAGCCGCAATCACCGCATCGGCCTTGCGAATGCCTGCTTCCAGCAAGGTTGTCGTATTGACTGCGCTGCCCTCAAAGGCCATTACCCCAATCTTTTCGCGGGCATACTGGCAGGCCAGCGGGTCGGTATCTACTATCGCCACGGTATGCCCCTCATCAAGCAAGGTTTTAGCCAAGTCAAGGCCCAGCATGCCAGCGCCGCCAATTAAAACGTACATGACTTCAAAACTCCTAAATAGACGACGAGAAACGACGGTCAAGCTCAGAACGAAATAGCTCCCCAGAGAGATAGATCAACGTTTTGGGCTTTAGTATGCTCACCCCAGGGGACGGCTGTGTCAGGCGTTGGCCCTTTAATTATTGCGTTTTAATGATGATTGCGTTTTAGTTATTCGGGTTTATAGAAATTGTCTAGATGGCATCTCTATGACGTACCCTCCCTTTGTTTACCACCCACGGAGCTACACCATGAAAGGACTCACCGGCAAAACCGCACTGATTACCGGAGCCTCCTCTGGCATTGGTCAGTCTATTGCCATTCGCTTGGCCAAGGAGGGCTGCAACGTGGTGATTAACTACCGCAGCGACAGCGAGGGGGCCGAAACTACTCGCCAGAGAGCTATGGAAAAAGCTTGCCAGGATGTGGAAAACTGCGGTGTCAAATCCCTGCTGATCCAGGGAGATGTGTCTAAAGAGGAGGATGCTGTCTCCCTGGTGCAGCAGACCATCGAGCACTTTGGTCAGCTAGATATTTTGATCAACAATGCCGGTGTGCAGACCGAAAGCCCCTCCGATGCGATCGAGGTTGATGACTTTGACTGGGTGCTCGGGGTCAACCTGCGCGGGGCCTACCTGTGCGCCCGCGAAACCATTAAGCATCTGCTGGCCCAAAACCGCCCTGGCAGCATCATCAACATCTCCAGCGTCCACGAGATCATTCCCCGCCCCCAGTACCTAAGCTACTCCATTAGCAAAGGCGGCATGGGCAATATGACCAAAACCCTGGCGCTGGAATATGCCGCTAAAGGCATTCGAGTCAACGGCATTGCCCCTGGTGCCACCATCACCCCCATCAACGAGGCTTGGACCGAAGACCCGGAAAAGCAAGCCGAGGTTGAGAGCCATATTCCCATGGGCAGAGCCGGCACCAGTGACGAGATGGCCGCTGCCGTTGCCTTTTTTGCCTCTGACGAAGCGGCCTACATCACCGGGCAAACGCTCTATATCGACGGCGGACTGACGCTATACGCCGACTTTCAAGAGCCGTGGTCGGCTTGATAAAACGGGGTGTTGGGCGTCGGGTGCAAGGTGACGGGCGGAACTGTGAGTCGGATACTCGATGATCAAAACCTTTAATTCTGATTTTTGGATCCGACTCCGCGTCACACATCCCAGCCCTTACCTGAAGAACTGTTACACTTCCTCAACAATCGGTATTACCCCCCACTCCCGCGATGATACGATGCCCATCAAACGGTTGAGAGATAGGACTTCATGACTGAAACGCTGACAGGTCAAACACCTATTTTTGGAGGCAGCACCGGCGGTCTCCTCACCAAAGCCCAGGTTGAAGAAAAGTATGCTATCACCTGGACCAGCCCCAAGAAGCAGGTTTTTGAAATGCCCACCGGTGGCGCAGCCTTCATGAACGAAGGTGATAACCTCCTGTATCTGGCTCGTAAAGAGCAGTGCTTGGCTCTGGGTAGGCAGCTGCGCAACAAATTCAAGCCCAAAATCGAAAACTACAAAATTTATCGCGTTTACCCTAGTGGTGAGACTCAGTACCTGCACCCGGCAGATGGGGTCTTCCCTGAGAAGGTAAATGAAGGTCGCGGCGCGGTGAATAGCATATCGCGCAATATTGGGGCTAACCCCGACCCAGCTACCATTAAGTTTAGTGGTAAGACCACCTACGAAGTTTAGGCACGTCATCCTCGGGCTTGGGATAGAGCCGTTTGAGGATGAGACTTTTCAGTGCCGACTGTGACTGTTGTGTTGTTAGGGGCGTAGCTTAGGCTATGCCCCTTTTGCTGTGAGCGAGGCTGTGCTGAGATAGAAGTTGTGTGCGATAGCTAAAGACAGTCCTAGAATAATCGCGTTTTCTGCGGCCCGGCTATAAAATAATTGCCATGATTTTCCCCGACTTTGAGCAATTTAAGACCTACGCTACCCAGGGCAACTTTGTACCCGTGTACCAAGAGTGGCTGGCCGACCTCGACACTCCTGTGTCGGCTTGGTATAAAGTGTGTGCTGGTCAGCCCTACAGCTTTTTGCTGGAGTCTGTAGAGGGGGGCGAAACCCTTGGCCGCTACAGTTTTTTGGGCTGTGACCCGCTGTGGGTGCTAGAAAACCGGGGCGATCGCTCTACCCAGACCCACCGCAATGGCACAGTGGTCGAGCACCAGGGCAACCCCTTCGACACCCTGACCCACTGCCTGGCTCCCTACCAGCCGGTGAAGCTGCCGGCACTGCCTCCCGGCATTGGCGGGCTGTTTGGCTTTTGGGGCTACGAGCTGATCCGCTGGATTGAGCCGACGGTGCCCATCCATCCCCCCAGCCCAGATGACCTACCCGATGGCCTGTGGATGCAGGTGGATAGTCTGCTGATTTTTGACCAGGTGCAGCGCAAAATTTGGGCGATCGCCTACGCTGATCTGCGCGACCCGGATACCGATATGCAGGAGGCCTACGAGGGAGCCTGCGATCGCGTCCGTCAACTCCTCCACAAGCTGACTCTGCCGCTGTCACCCGAGCAGGCTAGCTTGCCCTGGCAGCCGCGCAGCCAGGCCGCCCCGGTCAACTACACCAGCAACCGCACCGCTGAAGAATTTTGTGCGGGCGTCGAGCGGGCCAAAGACCATATCCGGGCCGGCGATATCTTTCAGGTGGTGATCTCCCAGCGGCTTGACACCACCTACCAAGGTGATCCCTTCGATCTATACCGCTCTCTGCGGCAGATCAACCCCTCGCCCTATATGTGCTATTTCAATTTCTATGATTGGCAGCTGATTGGCTCTAGCCCCGAGGTGATGGTCAAAGCTACCCTGGCCGACGACCCCAGCCAGCCCCAAATTGCCACGGTGCGCCCCATCGCCGGTACGCGCCCTCGGGGCGAAACCACCGCCGCAGACATCGCCTACGAGCAAGACTTGCTAGCCGACCCCAAGGAGCGGGCCGAGCACGTCATGCTGGTTGACCTGGGCCGCAATGACCTGGGCCGGGTGTGTCTCAGCGGCACTGTGCAGGTCGACGAGCTGATGGTGATTGAGCGTTACTCCCACGTAATGCACATTGTCAGCAATGTAGTGGGTCACCTCAGCCCTAGCAAAACCGCCTGGGATTTACTCAAGGCCTGCTTCCCCGCAGGCACAGTCAGTGGGGCACCAAAAATTCGCGCCATGCAGATCATCCACGATTTAGAACCCTGCCGTCGGGGTCCTTACTCGGGGGTTTACGGCCACTACGACTTTGAGGGGCAGCTCAACACCGCGATCACCATTCGTACCATGGTGGTGCGATCGCAGCCCGAGGGTGGGCACAGGGTCAGCGTTCAGGCGGGTGCTGGGCTCGTCGCCGACTCAGTACCGACGCTGGAGTACCAGGAAACCCTGAACAAAGCCCGAGGCATGCTAGAAGCGATTCGCTGCCTGGGCGAACTCTAAAGGCACCCTTCGGCCCAGGTTACCGACGGAAACTGCCCAGCGCGGAACTGTAAAACCCGACCTTGGTCGTCAGTTTCAAACACCAGCCGAAACACATCTTCGCCGGGGTCTTTGGGGGTAAAGATTACGGTTTTGCCGAGGGTGACGGGGTTAGCCGTGGCCTCAAGCTGCTGACCATAGACCCGGACTAGGTCGCGCTCGGTGGAGCCAATTCTGATGCCGCTACGCGTGGTGGTCAAGCTACCTGGCCACACATCGACCCGCAAGACTTTATCGTTGATGACCATTAGCCCAATCGGTTCACCATGATCTTGAATTCGGTAGTACTCGCACTCGCCGTTACTGGCATCTGCCATGGTCACTGGGATTAACCCTTTAGCTCGCAGGTCATCGAGCTGCATACCAATGCGAATTGGCCCCAAACCAGTAGTTTTGAGCGGGGCCGCCAACAGCGCCAGGGTGGGTACGGTGTCTACATCAGTGCCAGGGGCCAGAGCGATCGCTCGCTGCATGACTCGCAACGAGCTGAGAGGAGCCAGCACCCCAGTGAGTAACGTATCGGCCTTCGCTAAATAGGGGGAAGCTTTTGAGGGCGTAGCGGCGATGGGTGCCTGACTATGGATAGCTTGAGCAACGCCACGGGGCTGTCGGCTATACCCCGCAGTCACCAGACCAATGAGCGCTATGGCCCCAGCGATCGCGGCTACAGTCCCTGGGTGTTGTTGTTTCCCCTTCACCATTACGATTCAACCAATGTGTGACGAAACAGTGTTACCGCCACCAGCGACTACCCAAAGGGTTAGATTTTAGGCTGGTGTAGCGTTTAGGCATCAACTTGCCCCAGATCAAACCTCAAGCAAGAACTATCATAGTGGGCAAGCTCAGTCAATAATAATTGTTACTGGCTACCCGCCCTAGTGTAGCAGTCTCAGCCCGTTTCCCCCAATGCCCCCGTTATTTCGCGTTTCAACCCAGTCAAAATCGCGGGTTAAGGGATCCCGTAAACTACCCTGGCACCTGCTGATCCCGGCCTGGCTACTGGCGATCGCAGCGGGCGGTGCCCTAGTTGCTTCAAGCCGCCAAGACCCTGGATCATTCATTTATCCCGTGGCGTCCCAACCTCAAGGGCGGGGCCTACGCTCCCTGTTTAACGTTCGTCGTCAGCAATCAGCACCCCACCCCCACCGCCAACCCCTGACGGTGCCACCGCCCGTAGTGCCCCAACCCTTGCCACCCCAGCAGGCCTGGCCCGACCTTCCCCAGGTGCAAACTGAAGCGCGCTTTATCGATCTAGACCCTGACCACTGGGCCTGGCCCATTCTGGCAGACCTAGCTCAGCGAGACTTAGTAGCGGGCTTTCCCGACGGCACCTTTCGCCCCGCCGACCCCATGACCCGCGCTGAGTTTGCCACCCAGATAGCCCAGCTATTTGCCGGACCCCAGGCCTTCTCCTCAGGCACCAGCGCAACGCTCTACCCCGATCTGTCGCCCAGTCACTGGGCCTACGACAGCGTCCAAAAATCAGTCCATATGGGGTTTCTTAACGGTCATCCCGACGGCACCTTTTTGCCCGACCAAACCATCAGCCGCATTCATGTGATTGTGGCGCTGGCCAACGGATTGGCGCTGAAATCGAGTAGCGGAGCAGCGGCAGTATTGGCTCCCTACAGCGACCAAAAGCAAGTGCCCCCCTGGGCCATTCACCAAGCTGTAGCCGCCACCGAAGCTGGTCTAGTGGTCAACTACCCTGATCTCAAGGTCCTCAACCCCAATCAGCCCGCTACCAGAGCTGAGGTCGCCACCATGCTTCACCGGGCACTGGTCTATACGGGCAAGCTGCAAGATGTCCCTTTGGCCTACGTGGTAAGGCAGTAGCAAAAAGGCTGACGTTTGGAGCCTACCTAGAACAGGCAGCCGTCACCTTAAACAGCAGACAGGTCTCTGCCGTTCAGAACCGAGCCGCTGTAGGGTGGGCACTGCCCACCATTAGCGAAACTCTTTTTCAGAAATCTCCTTAATTGAGCTTGTGCCTATGCCTAGAACGAGGGTAGAGAAATGCCGTCGAGGCCGTCTTGTTCTAGAGTCGGTAGCTCTAGACGCTGGCTGCGGCGGGTGCGCATCGCCAACCGATAGCTGACACTCTGCAACTCGGCTTGAAGCTGGCGATTTTCGCGCTGAATCTCGGCTACGCGCTGCTTGACGGCGGTCATGCGATCGGCAAACTTTTGGCGATACACCGTGGGCAGTTCTTGCACCACCTGCTCTAGCATGCGGGTGCGATCGGTAAGTTCTTGAACGGTTTGCCGCAGTTGCAGCACTTCGCCATCCCGGTCTTCGAGCTGGCCCTGATAAAAATCAATCTGTTTTTCTACCCCCCGGAGCTGGTCGCGTAGGGCAGCCATTTCAGCTTGGTGCTGCTCAGTGACTTCTGGGCTAGGCACAAACCCAGCATTGCCCTTCACGAGGCGAAACAACTCCTGGGAGAGCTGCTGAACCAGCTGGTCACGGATGGCTAACTCAGACTCAAGCCGGGCAATCTCGGCCTGGTGCTCACCCATGTCTGTAAATGAAGACTGTGTCACAAGACTACTCCCACACCAACAACTAACCTGCTACTCGATGCCCCAAAACTTGAATCAACTACCCTACCTCAGCCAAACCAATATCAGCTACCGACTCAACCGCCGCACTAGGCTCATAACGGCCTGAGACAAATACCGGAACTGGTCTAACTAGACCCAGGTTTACCAGCAGGGATAAGTTGCTGCTAATTTATAGCACCTGTCAGAAAAGTTGGCACACTAAATTTGTTCAGACTGGCCTAAGGGTTCAAACTATCGCCGGTTCAGCGCGCCCAAAATTGAAGTACCGCCGACCAGTCTTGCCCCTTAGGGTAAACTGGCCGGCGGCACAAGGTGTCATGGGGAACTGAGGTTCCGGGGGCTACTCTTCTTCGCTAACGGCGGCAACCGCGACAGCTTCAGCGGGTTCTTCGACCTCGGCGGGCAAGGGTTCGTCAGACTCTTGCTTGACGGTTAAGAAACGAATCACCTCTTCGCTAAGGCGCATGGCACGCTCTAGGGGCGCGATCGCAGCCCCAGGTCCGGTATAGTTCATCTGAATATAGATGCCTTCACGGTGACGGTCGATTTCGTAGGCCAGGCGGCGCTTACCGCGGTGCTGGGTTTCCAAAATGGAAGCCCCCTGGTCTTTCAGCATGGTCTGATATTTGCCGATGGTGGCATCAATGGCCTCGTCATTGAGATCGGGCCGCAAAATGTACATGGTTTCGTACATGTAAGCTGTCATGAAAACTCCTTGTGGACATAGTGGCCTTTAACAGCCAAAAATGGGCATAAATAAGCGTCTACAACGGCATAGCCGCCCGCTTACCCAAGCCTCCGGGATTGGCGCAAAGACAAGGATCTACAATCATACCAAGAATTAGCAGGCCAAGAGTTAGAAAATTATGGCGCAACGCTACGTTAGGGTCCAATCTCAAACTGGGCAACTGCACTATGGGCTGCTGCGCCCCGATCGCAGTGTGCAGGTGCTAGATGCGCCACCGTGGCTTCAGGGACAGCCCACGGCGATGGAACTGCCCCCGGAGACGTATGCTCTGCTTGCCCCCTGTGCCCCTTCCAAAGTGGTGGCTGTCGGTAAAAACTATCCCGACCATGCCGCCGAAATGGGCACCACCACCCCGCCCGAACCGCTGCTGTTCATTAAGCCCTCAACAGCAGTCACCGCGACGGGGTCACCGATTTACTACCCTTCCCAAACCACCCAGGTCGACTATGAAGGCGAGCTGGCAGTGGTGATTGGCGATCGCTGTGCTCATGTGCCGCCCGAAGAGGCCCGTAGCAAAATCTGGGGATACACTATTGCCAATGATGTCACCGCCCGTGACCTGCAAAAGCGCGACGGGCAGTGGACCAGGGCCAAGGGCTTCGACTCCTTTTGCCCCCTGGGCCCCTGGATTGTGCGAGAGCTTGGCCCCGACGCCAAACTTCAGACCTTTCTGAACGGTCAAGCAACGCCTGTACAGTCGGCCTCCGTTGAGGAAATGACCTACAGTCCAGACTTTTTAGTGGCCTACATCAGCGAAGTGATGACGCTACTGCCGGGGGATGTCATTTTAACCGGCACCCCGGCAGGGGTTGGCCCCTTAACGGTGGGAGACCAGGTCAGAGTCGAAATTGAAGGCATTGGAGCCCTCGACAACTCAGTGGCGTTGCGACTCTAACGCCCCCCTGCCAAGCGATCACCAGCATGAGTTGTGGGGGCAATTACAACGGCTACCGCACCTGCATGTGCACAGCTTCAGACAAGGTTGGAATTTCAGCGTAGAGGCCCCTAAAGGTCTGTACCAGAGAGAACCCTACCGAAATCAGCATGCCTAAAAACAGCACATTGGCCAGGGTGCTAAAGAGTAGCTCTCCAAAGATACTGGGGTCGAGCAGACCCAAAATGAGACCACATACCGCCAGAATAATGCTCAGCAGAATAGCCTGCATTGTGTTAAAGCGAATGAATCGGCTGATGTTTTCGTTGCGCACTACCAGCAAAATCAGGGCAAAGAACACAATCAGGCCAAAGAACGGAATTGTGCCCTCTAGAGTGCCATAGAGGGTAATCAGCGGAGCTAGAGGCAGTAGCAAAAACCCAAACACCGGAAACTGATTAATCAGCTGAAAACCGTAGGGCAACCCAGCCGTAATCGGCAGAATGTAGGGAAGAGCCGCCAGAATGCGATCTAAAAAGGTGGGGTTGGGGGAACTGCTCCAGGTCATGATGTGTCTCCAGACGACAGGCTAAAGGCTACGGGGCTATAGCCATACCATATCGTAAATCCAAAATTGACGAGGGTGCACGAGAAACTGCCAGCACCCAGTCTGAGGTTAAGGCGACCCTTCAACCCTGGAGCTTCGTACCACAGTCCCTAACCGTTTAGCTAATATCGGCTACCCGAAAACCCATCTCGCACTCAAACTGGGTGGGCTGGGCCTGGTCTAGACTGGCCACCTGATGGCCACAGCGCAACACCCCTTGATGCCAGCGAGGTTGGCCGTGGCGATCGGCCATGAGGCAGTTACAGCAGACTTTTTGGGGCGCGATGAGTTGGTTATCGGTCATTATTACCAACATGACGGTCACCTCCTGTGATCCAGAGTTAACCTAAGCTTCTCCTAATCTTAGGATGCCCTAGAGAACCGGTTGTGTGCTGGCATACGCAATCAAACGCAACTGGCTGCACAAAACTTAGGGCGATCGCCACCGTAACAGTCGCGATCGCCCCAACTGACCAACCTTAGCCGATAAACCCCAGGCGATTATTCCTTCGCTTTGCTTACCTGGCGCGGCTCAGCCGACGTCCCTTTGCGCTTTTTAGGCATGGGGGTACCGCTTTCTTCGGGTTCGCTGCTGTGGTGCTCTCGCTGCCAGGCGGGTACGGTTTTGTCGTAGGCCATTTGCAGAGCGGCAGCGGCCACGGTGCGCAGGTCATACTCTTCGCTTAGCTGAGACACAATCGGCAAAAACGACGCCAGCCGCTCGCTGGTGATCGCTTCACGCACCTGGCTACGTAGCCGCTCTAGGTTGCGGGCCGCAATTTCGGCCCGGGTGGGAATTTTAACCAGGGTCATCGGCTGCTTGGTGTGGCGCTCAATCTGCCGCAGCTTGTACTTCTCTAGGGGAGTGACCAGGGAGATGGCGACGCCTTTTTTGCCCGCCCGCCCGGTGCGGCCAATGCGGTGCACATAGCTCTCCATGGCGTCGGGCATGTCGAAGTTGATCACGTGGGTGAGGTCATCGACGTGCAGGCCTCGGGCCGCGATGTCGGTAGCCACCACCAGCTTCACCTGCTGCTGACGAAAACGCATCAGCAGCCGCTCGCGCTGGGACTGGCTGAGGTCGCCGTGGTACTCATCAACGCTGTAGCCCGCTGCCTGAAGTTGGCGGGTGAGGTCCCCAGCGGTGCGGCGAGTGCGCACAAAGATAATCGCGGTTTCAGGGTCTTCTAGCTCAAGAATAGGCTGGAGGGCGCGTACTTTAGTCCAGCCGCGAGGCACGATGTAGCTCACCTGCTGAATCTGCTTGGGCGAAGCCTTGGGCGACTGCACCGTGACTGTCACCGGAGACTGCAAAAACTTGGTGGCCAGTTCGCGGATAGCAGGGGCCATAGTGGCCGAGAAAAAGGCGGTTTGCCGGTCGGCAGGAGCCTTGCTGAGAATTTTCTCAACGTCCTGAATAAAGCCCATATTGAGCATTTCGTCGGCTTCGTCGAGCACCAGCCAGCCCAGGCTTTGCAGCGACAGGCTACCCCGGTTAAGCATGTCGAGCACGCGCCCAGGGGTGCCCACCACGATCTGGGTGCCCCGTCTGAGCTGCTCTTGCTGACGCTCGATCGACTGACCGCCGTAGATGGCTAGCACCTTGGGGCGACCGCTGATGCGAAAGCCGCGTATGGCCTGACACACCTGAATCGCCAGCTCACGGGTGGGGGTTAGCACCAGCACCTGCACCGCCGGGTTGCTGGCATCGACCTGCTCCATCAGGGGTAGGGCGAAGGCAGCGGTCTTGCCGGTGCCGGTTTGGGCCTGGCCAATCAGGTCGCGCCCTGAGAGCAAATGGGGAATGGCCTCTGCCTGAATGGCGGTGGGTTCTTCGTAGCCCATGGCCTCTAGATGGCTAACGCGGGCTTCAGACAACCCCAAACTGGCAAACGATAAGGTCATAGTGGTTCCTCAAGACGGTGGACAAAAGACTGTGAAACAAACTCAGTTGGGTCAACTTAGCTGGGCAAGCCAGGAGGCCCATTCAATGGGCCAAGCTCAGGGAAGGCTCTGGGGCAGGCACGGTGGCTATTTCACCAAACAGGTCGTAGGTATCGGCGGCGGTGATGGTAACCGGCACAATTTGGTTTAGAGCGGCGGTGCCAGTCACATAGACCAGGCCATCAACCTCGGGAGCAAAGCGGGCCGATCGCCCGATCGCCATCCCCGTCGCTGGATTTTCTTGCTCGATCAGCACATCGACGGCTTGACCAATGTGAGCGCGGTTGTGCTCCCAGGCGATGGGCTGCTGGGCCAGCATCAGGGCTTCGCGACGGCGATCGCGCTCAGACTGGGGCACCTGGTTGGGCAGACTATAGGCCGGGGTGCCCTCCTCAGCGGAGAAGCTAAATACGCCGACGTGATCAAACTGATGGCGATCGACGAATTCGAGCAAATGCTCAAAGTGGGCCTCGGTTTCCCCAGGAAAACCGACAATAAAGGTTGTGCGCAACACGGCCTCAGGCAGCGACTCTTTGATGCGGTAGATGACATCGTCGTTGACCTGGCCCTGCCAGGGGCGGTTCATCGCCCGCAGCACCTCGGGGTGAGAGTGCTGTAGGGGTAGATCGAGGTAGGGCAGCACGTTAGGGGTTTCACGAATGGCGGCGATCACTTCGGGGGTGAGGCCAGTGGGGTAGGCATAGTGCATCCGTACCCAGGGCACATCGACCTCGCCCAGCGCCCGCAGCAGCTCGGCCAAGCGGGGCTTGCCGTAGAGATCCATACCGTAGTTGGTGGTGATCTGGGAGATCAGCACCAGTTCTTGCACCCCTTCGGCGGCCAGTTGGTGGGCCTCGGCCACGATCGACTCAATGGAGCGCGATCGCTGATTACCGCGCAGATGCGGAATAATACAGAAGGCACAGCGGTAGTCGCAGCCCTCTGCTACCCGCAGGTAGGCCACGCTGGAGGCCGTAGTACGGTAGCGTGGCACCGTTTCATCGGCAATGTAGGTGGGCTCTGGCGAGACGATTTTCACCCGTTCTCCGGCCTCGGCCCGCTCGATGACCTCGACAATGCGGTTGTAGTCGCCGGTACCCACTAGAGCGACCGCTTCAGGAATTTCTTCTAACAGCTCATGCTGAAAGTGCTGGGCCAAACAGCCGGTGATTACCACCTTCTTTTGAGCGGCGGCGAGTTCTACCAGGGTGCGCACCGACTCTTCTCTTGCTTCTTCAATAAAGCTACAGGTGTTGACCACCACGTAGTCGGCCAGTTCTTCGTTGGCGTCTACCTGGTAGCCCGCTTGCACCAGCAAGCCCAGCATATGCTCGGTATCAACTCGATTTTTTTCGCAGCCCAGGTGGTTGAACGCGACTGTTGGCTTTAGCCCCATGGTGTTTCTCGGTGTCTCTCAGTGGGTGAACACGCCAGTCTTACCAAAACTCGGGGTCGCAACACCGACTTAGCTGCATCAGGGCCATTAGCTGCCGTTTGCATCGGCACTAATACCCCCAACCCTGCCCCTAGATTTGGCAATCAGGCATCCATCAATCCTGTGTTGACGAATTGCCCAGCAAATCTTTTAGCCAATGGCACCGGGGGCAATACAAATTAACACTCATAAATAATACATCACAAAAGCAGGGGGTGACCTAAATCCGGTCCCAGGGATTGATATGCTGATAGGGTAGATAAGCCTGAGTTTGCCGCCGCAGCCGGGTTTCTCTACGGTTCTATAACGTTGTGCGAGTCCAGGCAAAATTCACGTGGACTTAACTGAAGTCTTTAACACCCATAACCCAGTCATCGGGGTATTGCACCTGCTGCCCCTGCCCACTTCTCCCCGCTGGCAGGGAGACCTCCAGGCCGTGATCGATCGCGCTGAGCAAGAGGCTACGGCCTTGGCCTCAGGCGGTGTCCACGGCATCATTGTCGAGAATTTCTTTGATGCCCCCTTTACCAAGGGTCAGGTTGACCCAGCGGTGGTCAGCGCCATGGGTATGGTGGTGCAGCGCCTACAAACCCTGATCACGGTGCCCATTGGCATCAATGTGCTGCGCAACGATGCTCGCAGTGCCCTCGCGATCGCCACCTGCACCGGGGCCGCGTTTATTCGAGTCAATGTGTTGACCGGGGTAATGGCCACCGACCAGGGCCTGATCGAAGGCTGTGCCCATGACCTGCTGCGCTACCGTAAGGAGCTGGGCAGCTCGGTGAAAATTTTGGCCGATGTGCTTGTCAAGCACGCCCGCCCCCTGGGATCGCCTAACCTGACCACGGCAGTGCAGGAGACTATTCACCGGGGCATGGCCGACGGCATTATTCTCTCGGGCTGGGCCACCGGTAGCCCCCCCAGCCTCGAAGACCTGGAATTGGCCAAGGCGGCGGCTGGGGATCACCCTGTCTTCATCGGCAGCGGAGCCGATTGGGAAAACATTGGCACTCTAATGAAGGCTGCTGACGGCGTGATTGTGGCCAGCTCGCTCAAGCGCCAGGGCGACATCAATCAGCCCATCGACCCGATTCGGGTGGGTCAGTTTGTGGAGTCGATGCAGGAAGGGCTGCAAGCTCTGGAGGGTACCCTAACCATGCCGACGATGGTGGCTCCCTAGGAGGGCTGCCTATCCCCCTATCCTGAGGGGGAGGCTACTATAGACACTAAGCAAGCAGGCCGACCCTGCCCAAGTTTGCTGTAGAGTTTGGGTCAATTGTTGTGGAAGAGAGGCGCATCATGAGACGTCGTCGTCAGGACAGCCGTTGGATTCATCGCTGGTCGCGTTGGCTGGTTGCAGGCATTGCCCTGGTGGGTGCGCTAGGTACCGGCTATCTGACCATTGGCAAGCTGATGGGCGGTGGCACCTGCCCGACCGAGGGCTGCGATCGCGTGCTCTCTAGCCCCTGGGGTACTGTATTTGGCCTGCCCCTGACGCTGTTTGGCTTCTTGGCCTACGGCACCATGGTGGTAATGGCCGTTGCCCCCCTGCTGATCAATGCCGACACCAGCAAAGACCTGCGCCAAAAACTTGAAACCTGGACCTGGCCGCTGATGTTTTTGTTGGCCACCGCCATGGTGGTATTCAGCGGCTACCTGATGACGGTGCTGGCCTTTGAGCTTCAGACCTTCTGCCCCTACTGCGTGGGTTCAGCACTGTTTGCCCTGTCTATGTTTGTGATTATTCTGCTGGGCAATCGGTGGGATGACCTGGGGCAACTCGCCTTTATGGGCTTTATTGTCGCAGTGCTGACAATCACCGCTACCCTGGCCGTCTACGCCCCGATCAATGCCGGAGGTAGCCCCAACGGTGATGTGGCCGGGCAGGTAGGGCCGCCGATTACTACGGCCTCTGGCCCGGCTGAAGTGGCCCTGGCCAACCACCTGACCGACATTGGCGCAGTCATGTACGCCGCCTGGTGGTGCCCCCACTGCCACGACCAAAAGCAGCTCTTTGGGGCCGAAGCGATCCAGGCGCTCACTACGGTAGAGTGCGCCGAAGACGGGCAAAACTCCCAGACCGCTCTATGTCGCTCTAAACCAGAGATTACCGGTTTCCCAAGTTGGGAGATCAACGGCGAATTTTATGCGGGCACGCAGAGTTTGGCGCGGCTAGCAGAGCTATCGGGCTATACCGGCCCGACCGATTTTCGTCGCTAGTGCAGTATGTGGCCGGGGCTGCACTTACCCCGATCGACCTCTCAAGACCGTGAGCAGCTTGAGAAAATGGGCGGGCAGGGGGGCGATCGCCACCACCTGTTCCCCCGTGGCCGGATGGCGTAGTTCTAACCGCTCGGCATGGAGAGCCTGACCGGGCAACTTTACCCCCACATCGCGCCCTGAACCGTAGGTGAGATCGCCCACCAGGGGGTGGCCGATGTGGGTACTGTGGACCCGGATTTGATGGGTGCGCCCCGTCTCTAGGCGAAAGCGCAGCAGTGAGAAGTTGCCCAGGCGTTCTTCTACCTGCCAGTGGGTGATGGCGGTGCGGCCTTTTGCTAGCGGCACCACGGCATTTTTTTTGCGATCGACCGGGTGGCGACCCAGGGGCGCGTCGATGGTGCCTGAGTTGGCTTTGGGCGCGCCGTAGACGACGCCAAGGTATTCGCGTCGGGCGGTTTTGGCTTTCATTTGGGCCTGGAGGTCGCTGTGGGCCAGGTCGGTTTTGGCCACCACGATCGCCCCGGTGGTGTCTTTGTCGAGCCGATGCACAATGCCGGGGCGCTGCACACCGCCAATGCCGAGCAGCTGATCGCCGCAGTGGGCCAGCACGGCGTTGACCAGGGTGCCGCTCATGTTGCCGGGGGCAGGGTGCACAACTAAGCCAGCGGGCTTGTTGAGAATGATCAGGTGCTCGTCTTCGTAGAGGATGTCGAGGGGAATGTCTTCGGCGGTGAGTTCGAGCGGGCGGGGTGCGGGGATGGTGAGCTGGATGCGATCGCCCACCTGCACCGCTTCTTTTTTGTTGGTGCAGAGCTGGCCGTTGATTTGCACATATTCCCAGTCGATCAGCTTTTGTACGCGGTTGCGAGACAGCTCTTTGACGTTGGCCGTGAGCCAGCGATCGAGCCGCTCGGGGTCGGGATGTTCAACGGTGAGTTCGAAGGTTTGGTCGGCGATGGCGTAAAGATTGAGCGCGGTAGGATTTCTATAATCAATCATAGTGCGCCCTATCTTTGGACAATTTTGCGCCCATGAACCCTAGCTCTACCGCTCAAACTCTGGCGACCCTGGCTCTAGGTCAACTCCGCCGCATTCATCACTTGGCCCTCAACGTCAAGGATATGGACGCCTCGCGCCAGTTCTACGGCGGGCTGCTGGGGCTGCGGGAGCTGACCGGCGACGAGGTAGATGACACTCTGAAAGAGTTGGTCGCCACGGGGAAGGTGGCTAACTTTGTGTTGCCCGACGGGCTAATTCTTGACTTATTTGGGGCTCCAGACCTGGAGCCGCCCGACCCAAACCCCGATAAAACCTTTACCCGCGCCTACCACCTGGCCTTTGACATTGACCCGGCAGAGTTTGACGGGGCGCTGGCGGTGCTGGCGGCGAACCAGATTGAAATTGCCCACGGCCCCGTCACTCGCCCCACCGGGCGCGGCGTCTATTTCTACGACCCTGATGGCTTCATGGTAGAAATTCGGTGCGATCCGGCCCTGTAGGGGGGCACGGCCAGCCCTACGCTTCGCGGGGCAAGAATTTAACCAACGCCTTCATCACCTCTCCAGGGGCGAACTGGAGGGGCCGATCGGCATTTGGGGCACTGAGAAAGTCTGTCCACTCGAAGATTTCGGCAAAGCCGAGTTGGTGGAGGGCGACGACAATGGAACTCACCGATCGCTTGCTGCCGATGACGAGGATTTTGACGGGTTCGCGATCGGGGTTGGGGTAGCTGTGGAGTTTGAGGGTGAGTTCGAGATGGATTTGGTTGGAATCGGCAGGCTCTGAACCTGTGGCAGGGTCGGGGGTGACAATGCGGGCACTGTAGCGCCTGGTGGAGTTAGATTGCATCGGGAAAACCTTGTTTTAGAGTCAACAACGCGATTATAGTAGCCGTTTTGGATGTCGTCAACAGTTGGGCTCTCGTCTACCGAATGGACATTTACTCGGTTATAGTCCTCTGACACCATGAAGGCATGGGAAAAGCAGGATTTGTGCTCAGGCAGGTGCTTGAGGAATATGAGGTGAGCCAGTACAGCCTTGCGGCGGCTCTCGACATTGAGCGCAACAGTGTGTACCGCTGGGCGAATGAGAAGCGCGACCCATCGGCTGAAACAGTGTTGGAAATCGTTAGAGCGTTGAAAACGCTGCATCCCTTAGCGGCTAAGGCTTTTGTGGAGCGCTACTTGGGCAATGAAGTAAAAGACGTTTGAGATCTGGCTGCATTCAGGAGAGGGTTGATACATGCCAGCAAGAGATTATCAGGCCGAATTATTGGTTCAACTGGCTGACCCAGACTATGCTGCTTTGTGTCTCAAGGCGTCGCTAGACGAGACACTGATGGATGGCGATTGGGAGGCTTTTGGGCTGGCGCTCGACAATGTGGTCAAAGCTAGACAGACAACGACAGCGGGGGCGATTAATGGTGATGTTGCCGGTCAGACACTGCAACGGCCATTCAGAAATGGGGCACCCCTAACGCTGGAGTCTTTTGTAGCCGTGCTCAGCTCGGTGGGGTTAACGATCGACATTAAACCCGCTTGAGAGCAAAGAGAGTACCGGGTTAGGGTTGTACTGTCAACTATAGCACTTTTCGTTGGTGCGAGGTACGTGCACAGGCTTGGAACCTTTATTCAGCAAGGCTCCTGCTGTACTGCATCCGATCAGGAATCGCTATATTCGCTCCAACAACCGGTGACTAAAAAACGACCCTTGAGGTTAAGGGGAACCCGAATGACCAACCTTTAGAGTTTCGCCACTTAACCTTTGTACGATTCTGAGCTGTATGGGTAAGCTAGGGCATGAATAGCGACACATAGAATCCTTTAGGTACATCTCGTGACGATACCCGATTACCAGTCCATAATGCTGCCCCTGATGGAAATGGCGGCCGATGGGGGAGAGTATTCTTTACGGGAAGCCATTGAAAACCTTGCTCAGTACTTTTCGCTCAGTGATGAAGATCGTCAAGTAATGCTGCCTAGCGGTCGGCAAGCCACCTTTGACAATCGAGTCGGTTGGGCTCGTACGTACTTAAAGAAAGCCAATTTGCTTCAGACAACTCGCCGTGGATATTTTCAGATAACGCCTCAAGGAAAGACAAGTCTTGCAGAAAGACCTTCTGAGATAAATGTCAAATATTTAGAGAGGTTTCCTGAATTTCTTGAATTCAAAAATCTTAAACGTGAGCCATCTGGAAGTGAAAATCTGCCAATCCAAATTCAGGATAAAACCCCAGAGGAAAATCTAGAAACGATTGTTCAAGGCCTTCATCAGGACTTAGCCTCTGAACTTCTGGATAGTATCAAAATATGCTCACCTAGCTTTTTTGAGGCTTTAGTAATTGATGTCTTAGTAAAGATGGGCTATGGAGGCACTCGTCAGGATGCTGGCAAAATTGTTGGTCGTAGCGGAGACGGTGGAATTGATGGAACTATCAACGAAGACAGACTTGGGTTAGATATCATCTACGTTCAGGCAAAGCGTTGGGAGAATCCCGTTGGACGGCCCGAAATTCAAAAATTTGCAGGGGCTTTACAAGGCTTCCGTGCAAAGAAAGGGATTTTTATAACATCGTCTTCATTCACAACTGAAGCCAAAGATTTTGTCTCCCGCATTGACAATAAAATCATTCTTATTGATGGCCATAATTTAGCTCAATACATGATTGAATTTAATGTAGGGGTAACCACGAAAGATACCTATCAAATAAAGAAAATTGATTTTGATTATTTTACAGATTAGTTAGTTAAATGTATTTTTATATTTTGTAAGGGAGTTTACGAGTGATCAACTTGGAAGAAAACGATCTTGTATTTGAATGGATAAGATCTGACTCAAGATATATGGAGGAAATTATAAAATTAGCCAACAAAAATTCTTCAACACTTGGCTTTCTTCCGTATGAAGCTTTCTATAAGCATGCTGAAAAGGATCATCTTATTGCTTGCATTGACAACAACAAAGACAAATGCGCTGCCTATACGCTTTACACAATAGGAAAAGGAAGAGTAAAATTAACCCACCTTTGTGTTGATGATGAATATAGGGGACGAAATATAGCTAAAACTCTGATTGCAAAAATAAAAAACAAAACAGACCATTTGCAAGGTATTTTAGCTTCGTGCCGAAGAGATTACAATCTCTCAAGCATGTGGGAGTCTCTAGGTTTTTCTGCCATTCATGAAAGACCTGGAAAAAGTAGAAGCGGTTCTACTTTAACTGAATGGTGGCTAGATTATTGTAATCCCAACCTCATTACTCTTGTTCACGACAAATTAATTGAGGATAAAATTGTCATCGCAATTGACGCAAATGTCTTTTTCGTTCTAGCAGATGAGGAAAACAGAGATGAATATAGTAGGGATGCTCAAGCGTTGCTGGATGATTGGCTCACATCGGAAATCGAGATTTTTGTAGCCAGCGAGATGAATAATGAAATAAATAGAAACGACGATCCCAAAAAGAGAAATAAGCTAAGAAATAGGCTAGGAAAATTTAATATACTAAGTTGTCCTAAAGAAGATCTAGACAAATTCAGCAAGGAAATAAGACATTTATTCCCCAACAATCTGTCGCCCAGCGATTCATCTGACATTAGACAAATAGCCACATCGATATGCTCAAATATAAAAATAGATTTCTTTGTCACAAAAGACACGCGACTACTTGAAGAAGTAGAGGAAGAAATATTTGAGAAATATCAGCTAAAGATCATTAGTCCTCTTGAGTTAATTATCAATATTGACGAGCTAAGACGAGAGATAAAATACCAGCCAGCTAGGCTTGCGGGCACCAGTATTAGAAAAAAGTCGGTCAGGGGCGAAGATATTGAAACTTTAATGGATTGCTTCCTTAATAATGCAAAAGGTGAGCACAAAGCACATTTCAGAACAATTCTGAGACAGCATCTGTCAGATCCAACAAAGAATGATTGTTGCTGGATTGAAAAAGATGCGGATCAGGGTCCAATGGTGGCATATCTAATTAACAGAGAGTCACCAGAGGAACTGAGAGTTCCTATCCTTAGGACTAAGAAAAATGACTTGTTAGCATCTATGTGCGCTCAGCACCTTATTCTAAATTTAATTAATGTTAGTGCATCCGAAAATCGGATTTTTACAATAATATCAGATATTTATCTGGAGGAGGAGATAGAAGTTTTTTTAAGAGAAATTCATTTTTATCGCACTGAAAGAGGCTGGGTAAAAGTAAATCAAAAAGGTTGCCATACTGCTTGTGAGATGGCTAAAATTCTTAGGTCTTCATCTGCTGGCAAAGATGGCAATTTAAGAGATTATTTAAATACCTTATCTAATAATTTAAATCTTCCAGGCATTCAGTCAAGCTTTGATGTTATTGCAGGTATCGAACAAGCTATCTTTCCAGGGAAAATAACGGATTCACTTATACCAAATTTTATGATTCCAATCAAACCTTGGTGGGCTAAAGATCTATTTGATGAAGAGCTTGCAGAGCAAGTGATCTGGGGTGCGCACAGCATATTAGCACTACGCAGAGAATTGGTTTATTACAGATCAAAAATGGCTTCTGGAGGGCTTAAGGCACCTGGAAGAATCCTTTGGTATGTTAGTCAAGATAAGGGATTTAAAAAAGCTAATGTGACCCTCAGTGCAATAAGAGCGTGTTCATACATCGATGAAATTATAATAGATACGCCAAAATCTTTATACAAGAAATTTAAACGACTAGGAATCTATGAATTTGACGATCTTGTTGCCGTATCAAAAGGGCAAGACAAAGAACTGATGGCCATAAGGTTTAGCAATACTGAATTATTTAAGAATCCTATAAGCTTGAAAAAGGCTGAAAATTTAATTGGGAAAAATATTCATATTCAAGCACCAATTCAAATTGACGCAAGATCTTTTGAGTTGATATATAATGCAGGGGTACTATGTTGAGAAACTGTTATGAGCCCAAGCATAGCCTTACTCTCAATTCAGCATGAATACTCTGAGATGATCTTTGAGGGTATTAAGCAGGTTGAGCTGCGAAGAGTGAGACCTCGAAGCTTGGGTAGTGGAGATTTGATAATTGTGTATGCTACTTCTCCTCAAAAAGAGGTGGTAGGTATTATTGAAGTTGATCGAGTAGTTGAAAATACTCCTGCTCAGCTTTGGGAAGTAGTAAAAGATAAGGCTGGTATTTCTCATCAAGATTTTTTGAATTACTTTTTGAATTCATCTCTTGGTTTTGGAATTTTTATCAGGAAAGTTCATAGGTTCAAGAAGCCATTGAGCTTGACTAGCCTAAAAAAGAGATGGAAAAACTTCCATCCGCCTCAATGTTATAAATATCTTTCCGATAATGAGCTAAGTGTTTTCGAGGATATGACTCGCTTTAAAATAGTTGATTTCTCTGGCAAATCTAATAGCTACTTTCAGTCTGAGATTATAGCCACTATTTAATTTTAGAAGTTTATTTAATTGTTTAATCTCTAAATTTGGTTTACTAAAGCAAGTTATCTATCTCTATCGAATATTTAATTTTCTTGCCCTCAACTCGTTAGATGAGTTCTTAGTTACTTCGCCATTTATCTCAAAATTTTTGATCACTGTCCTCTGAATGAGCGGAGTATGCAAGAAAATCTCTCCCCCCTCCTAGATACAGTCCTCAATTCTCCTTATAGCTTCGTCAAGATGCCTCAGGTAAAGAGAATTCTTTTTTTACTGTAACCCGATCGCATTCCTCAAAACCCGATCGTGAATCAGGTTATATAGCGTAATTGACTCTGTAACATTAACCGATTGCCCTAGTAAATTCTCTGAATTCTGTTTAAACCAATGTGATCGAGTAAGCTCCGGCCTGGCTCTAGACCGATTAAAAAATCGACATCACTATCTGCCTGGGTTTCTCCATGGGCAACCGACCCAAACACCCGCACGTTGTACGCCCCATACTGCTCAGCGATGGGCAAAATGCGATCGCGCTGAGTTCGTAAACGTTCATCGATCGATATTGCTTCTGGGGCCATGGGTGGGATGGTGAGCACTGCCCACCCTACTGCTTGGGTGGCCAAACTTAAGCTAAAAATACTGTTTCGGGTGGCAGGAGGAAATTTCCTCCTGCCACCCGAGGGGCTTATCGCACCAACGCGGGTTTCTCCACCTGGTAAGTGGCCAAAATGCGCTCGGCCATCTGGGACGGGGTCAACCCCAGCGCCGCCTTCGACTGGTCAGGGGTAGCGTGATCGACCAAAATGTCGGGCACGCCAATCCGCAGCACCGAGGCCTGCACCTGGGCATCCAAAATTGACTCTGCCACCGCAGAGCCAAAGCCACCCATCAAACAGCCCTCCTCGAAGGTGACGACCTTGCCAATTTGCTTAGCTAGGGGCAAAATCAGCGCTTCGTCGAGGGGCTTGGCAAAGCGGGCGTTGACCACCGTGGCCTCAATGCCGTGCTCGCTGAGAATCTCAGCGGTCTGCATGGCCGGGTAGACCATCGAGCCGTAGCCCAGTAGCAGCACATCGTCGCCCTGGCGCAGCACTTCGGCTTCGCCAATGGGCAGGGGTTCCCAACCCTCGTCCATCAGCGGGGCACCATAGCCACTGCCTCGGGGGTAGCGCATGGCGATCGCACCCTCCTTATAGTCAATCCCGGTGACAATCATCCGCTGCATTTCGGCCTCGTCTTTGGGGGCCATTAGCACGATGTTAGGAATGCAGCGCAGGTAGGCGATGTCGTAGAGACCCTGGTGGGTCGGCCCGTCGGCCCCGACAATGCCCGCCCGGTCGAGGCAGAAGAACACCGGCAGCTTTTGAATGCACACATCGTGGACAATCTGGTCGAAGCCCCGCTGAAGGAACGTCGAGTAGATCGCCGCTACCGGACGCATACCCTCGCAGGCCAAACCCGCCGCCAGGGTAATGGCGTGCTGCTCGGCGATGCCCACGTCGATATACTGCTTGGGCAGCGCCTGCTGGAGCTTATCTAACCCCGTGCCCGTGGCCATGGCGGCGGTGATGCCGACAATTTTGGGGTTGTCTTCAGCTAGTTTGATCAGGGTTTCGGCAAACACCTTTGAGTAGCTAGGAGGCTTGGGCTTGGTCGAAGGAATGCCCTTGCCGGTCGAGAGGTTGAAGGGCGACTGGGCGTGGTAGCCGACCTGATCTTTTTCGGCGATCGCATAGCCCTTGCCCTTAGTCGTCGCCACATGCACCAGCACTGGGCCGGTGTGCTTGTGGGCCTCTTTGAAGGTGGCGATCAACTCTTGCAGGTTGTGACCATCCACCGGCCCCATGTAGGTAAAGCCCAGCTCTTCAAACACAGCCCCTACCTTGGGTACCGCCAGCCGCTTCATGCCTTCCTTCACCCGATCGAGCTCGGGCGACAGCGACTCACCTAAAAAGGGCAGGTGCTTAAACTGCTCTTCCAGGTTGTCGGTGAGAAACTGTACCGGGGGGCTGAGGCGCATTTTGTTCAGGTAGCGCGGAATCGCCCCCACGTTGGGCGAGATCGACATTTCGTTGTCGTTGAGCACCACCAACAGGTTGGTGTTAGGCAAATGCCCAGCGTGGTTGATGGCCTCTAGCGCCATGCCGCCGGTCAGCGCGCCGTCGCCGATAATCGCCGCCACCTTGTAGTTGTCGCCCGACAAATCGCGGGCCAGAGCCATACCCAGGGCCGCCGAAATGCTCGTCGAGGCATGGCCTGCGCCGAAGTGGTCAAACTTGCTCTCGCTGCGCTTCAGGTAGCCCGCCACGCCATCTTTTTGGCGCAGGGTATGGAAGTCGTGGTAGCGCCCGGTGATCAGCTTGTGGGGATAGGCCTGGTGGCCCACATCCCAGGTGACTTTGTCGCGATCGAGGTCGAGGGTTTGGTAGAGAGCTAGGGTCAACTCCACGACCCCTAACCCAGGCCCCAGGTGTCCCCCGCTCGCCGCCACGGTTTCTAGGTGCTTTTCGCGAATCTGGCGAGCCACGTCTTCGAGCTGGCGAATGGATAGACCGTGGAGTTGATTGGGGTGAGTTATGTCACTCAGGTGCATACTGCCTTAACCTCTGCGTCACGAAAATGAGTTTTTCCTGCTACTCTTCACTGTAGAAGATTCAACGACCAGAAACATTGAGGAGGGCGGGCATTGGCTTAAAGGCAATGCGGCCTGAGCTAACGTGAGAGAGCTATTCCTCTGTAACCATTGATCAACAGACTGTAACCACTGATTACACCCGTTAACCAAGCGATATAACCTTTAACGTTCTGTTATGGTTCATTTTCTAGCTTCTGCTACCTGTCGCCAGTGTTTTGCAATACCGTTTGCCCTAATTGCGGGGCTGGCGGCTCCCCTGGTGCTGCTCGCTGCCCCTCGGGCGATCGCCAACGATTTTGAAGGGTGCACCAGTTTGCTGATCGATGCCGGTATCGACGGAGCGGTGGCCGCCAGCGCCTGCGGCAGAGCCCTGCACCCACTAGATGTCTCTCGCTGCGCTGTGGATATTACCCAGGTCGCCGATGTCAGTGCCGAGCAAGCGTTGGTCGCCTGCCAGAGCGATCGCCGCCCTACGGACCTGGCCACCTGCGTCAGTGATATTCATCAAAGCTTAGAAATCGCCAACTCAACAACGGTGCTCAACAACTGCCGCCGCAGCCTTTTGCCCGTTCGCTACGCCGACTGTGTGGTAGGGGTCGCCACCGCAGCAGCGCTATCCACCGCTGACTCCATGAACCGCTGCATTGCCGCTGGCTACCAGCCCCAGGATGTGGCCCCGACTTTTATCTTTACTCGCTAACTTGCTGCTCTAGGGCCGTAATATAGTCAGGAACGACCTCTTGGCCCACCTGGCAAGCAGTGCGATCGACCGATAGCAGATCGCTGCCATAGACCACCTGGCCCAGGGGAATGCTCTGGCCGCGATCGGGCTGCCAATCGTGGCTAACAAATTTTTCTGTGCAGTCCACCACACCGCCCACAAACAGGTGACCCAGGGTGTGGTAGACATCCTGAAGCACCAGCGGCACCGAGGGCCGGTGCAGTTGCCCCCGCGAGTTAGGGCTGCGGGCCTTGTATTTGGCCCGAGGAAACAGGCCGTAGAGGTTTTTTAGCGAGGCTGAAATCAGCGGTGCGCCTTTGAGTTGCGTGCGCTTAAACGCACTGACCGACAGGCAGCAGTCGACCTCTTGCAGCAGCCTGGGTGCCCACATCGATTTAAACCGCACCGCCCGAGGGGCACGATTGGGGTATTCCCACAGCTCTAGGTCGTCGGCATTGAGCAGCTGTACACCATCGGTCAACAGCTGATGAACACCCAGCTTGGCCATAATGACGTCAAAGGCAACCTTAGAACACACCCCTTCCACAATCAAAATTTCGGCCTTGGGGTTGTGCTGCCGTAGGCCGCCTATGACAGCCCCTAGCACCGCCATACTCACGGTCACGGGTGGCCCAACGGGGTAGCCAAGATTGGGTTTAACCAGAATGCGGCGGGCCTCTAAGGCCGCAGGGGGTGGCGTATAGTCAAAGCGATCGCTGGGAACTGTCACTGCCGAGGCTAAAGCGGGCATAGCGTTGGTTGATTGAATAGTTGACGAATTTTTAGTCCCCATCTGCTGGCTATGAGCCTCAGCTGATAAATTGCACCATGATGATGCCAATGGCCCAAACAAAGAGAATCCAGGGAATTAAGCTTGCCATCGTGTATACCTCCTACACTATTCTCTCGACATTAGAAAATCCTCTCGCTTTACTCTAGTGGGGCGATCGCAGGGTTCCGAGGGCAGAAAACCGAACCGCTGCTGGGGCAGCATTATTTGTCCTAGGGCCTTGGCGGCAATGCCCTGATCGATAGTGCGACAAAAAAGTCGGGGCTGGGGTTTACTCTGCTGGGTTAGGTCGCGTATAGTAGTAGACTGTGTCTGTGATAAAAAGGTCTTACGACTTAGAGAAACCAAATGGCCAAGAAAAGCATGATTGCGCGGGAGCGCAAGCGGGAAAAGATGGTTGAGCAGTACGCCAAGAAGCGCGAAGCGCTCTTGGAAGAGTTCAACAGTGCTGAAAATCAGCAAGAAAGAGTGACGATTCACCGCAAGATTCAGCAGCTGCCCCGCAACAGCGCACCGACCCGTCTGCACAATCGCTGCTGGATGACTGGTCGCCCCCGTGGCTACTACCGCGACTTTGGCCTTTGCCGCAACAAGCTGCGCGAAATGGCTCACCAAGGTCTGCTACCTGGTGTTGTCAAGTCAAGCTGGTAGAGCAGATTTTTGAGCGTTGAACCAACTTAGGTTACGAAGTCTTAAAGAGACTTGAGCATCGCTCAAGTCTCTTTTGCTATGGCGGTGGTGGTTGGCGATCAGTGCGAGATCACGTCATCCTCTATCCCCAGATCTCGGCCAGCTTGAGCACAAAACCGGGCAATATATCGTTTTCCGAGAGTTGATCGGGCTGGCTGAGATACTCAATGGGTCGCCCCAGGCGATAAGTTTCTACCCGTTTTTCCTGGGGGTCAATCAGCCATCCCAGTCGCACCCCACAATCGCGATACTCGGCCATCTTGTGCTGTAGGGTGGCCAGCTTGTCGGTGGCTGAGCGCAGCTCAATCACAAAATCGGGAGCTAAGGGTAAAAACCTGGCGGGGTCTGGGGCCAAGTTTTCAATGCGTGTTTTTTCTACCCAAGCTACATCTGGCGATCGGTCGGCTCCATTGGGAAGCGAGAACCCAGTAGACGAATCAAATACAATGCCCAACTGAGCTTGACGATTCCAAATATTCAAGTTTGTGGTCAGGTCTGCATTGCGCCTACCAGACTCCCAGCCTGTGGGTGGCATGAGGATCAAATCTCCTGTGCTGCTGCGCTCTAGACGAATGTCGTGGTTTACTTTGCACAGCTCATAGAACTGTTCACGGGTGAGCCGCACCACCGGGTCGAGGGTCAGGGTCAAGGTCGTCATAAGGCGGAGGCGTTCTACATAAGGTCTGAGCCGCCATTGGGCAACTTGCCCACGTGGTTGGCTTCGAGGGTGGTCGAGCGACCGCAGCAGCGATCGATGCCCAAGCTGTCAAATAGCAGGTCGCCGACGGCGTTAGCGACGGTAAACTCGCCGTAGAAGCTCTCCGAAAAGTCAAAGGCTTGCAGCTCGGTCAAAATTGCCATCACCAGCGAGCCCACATCGTTTTCGCCCTCCATGCGCTGGCGCACAAACACCTGGGAAACTCGCTCGGCAATGGTGCGGTTCGCAGGTTCGGGCAGATACTCAGCATTGAGCCAGGTGAGCAGCGCCGCCTTAAGCCACTGCCCCTCCTGCAGAGCATCCTCGGGGGGCGGTAACATAATTGGGCTAAGGGGGTCAGTCATCGGATCGAGGATTGAGGAAACCAGGGAAACCTTCTGTACACTCAATACTACCGCCTTAGCTTCTGGGCTCAAGCAGAAGGCGGCTGAGCGTAAAGAATCATCACCCATCCCCCCTGCCCGCTGCTGGATGCCCCACTGGTTGACGCATGACCGTGACCCCGACTAACTATGACCTAGATGCCATTATTCGCGGGTATTCCGAGGGATACTTTTTGATGGCCGATGGCGAGAACGAGGACCTGGGTTGGTATTCGAGCCGCCAGCGCACCCTAATTCCGCTGGACGATCGCTTTCGCTACCCCAAGTCGCTGCGGCGATCGCTCAACCAAAACCGCTTTCACGTTGCCATTAACCAGGCCTTTGAGGAGGTCGTCAGCGGCTGTGCCGATCGCGATACCACCTGGATCTCGAACGAACTCAGGCAGGTCTACACCGAACTCTATCGGGCGGGCTGGGCGTACAGCTTTGAGACCTGGCAGGGCGATGAGCTGGCCGGGGGCATTTTGGGCCTCGTAATCGGCGGCGCATTTATTGGCGAGTCGATGTTCTTTCGCATTTCTGAAGGCTCTAAAGTGGCGATGGTGAAGCTGGTCGAGCACCTGCGCCAGCGCCACTTTGCCCTGTTCGATGCCCAGATGATGAACCCCCACCTGGAACGGTTTGGGGCCTACGTGATCGGCGATCGCGAGTATAAGCGCCTGCTAAAAGTCGCATTGAAACAAAACTGCCGATTCCTCTAGTGCGGTCAGACTGTAGGTCACCTGGGACGGCTCCGATACCCATCCTCCCCTTAAATGCCGCTGACGTAATAATCGCGGGTGCCTTTAGCGTTGAGGGCATCGCCCAGACGCTCTAGGGCATGCACGTAGGCGGCGGTGCGGGGGCGAATGTCGAGATCTTGGGCGATCTTCCAGATGCTTTCGGCCTCGGTTACCATCATCGATTTGAGGCGACTGTTGACATCTTCCACTGACCAGTAGAGGCCGCTGCGGTTTTGCACCCACTCAAAGTAGCTCACCGTTACCCCGCCCGCGTTCACCAGAATGTCGGGGAAGACGTAAATGCCCTTGGCCGACAAAATATCGTCAGCTTCAGAGGTGATAGGGCCGTTGGCCACCTCAAAAATATACCGGGCCTGAATGGTGTCGGCATTCTCGATGGTAATCTGGTTCTCCAGCGCCGCCGGGATCAAGATATCGACGTCTAGGGTGAGCAGTTCTTCATTGGTGACTATGGCGTGATCGTTGACGACGCTGCACACACTGCCCTCGCAGTACACGGCCTTGAGGCTGCGGGTTGAGGTCTTAAACTGCTGAATGCTGGGGATGTCTAACCCTGACGGTGAATAGACGCCGCCCTGGGAGTCGCTGACGGCTACAACTTTGTACCCGGCGTCAAACAGCAGTCGGGCGATCACGCTACCCGCGTTACCGAAGCCCTGCACCGCTACGGTGGTGGTTTGGGGGGTGCCGTCAAACTTGGCCATCATCGCTTGCAGCACAAAGAAAGCGCCAGTGCCGGTAGCGGTGTCGCGGCCCTGGCTGCCGCCCATGCTCAAGGGTTTGCCGGTGATTACCGCTGGGCTGAGCTTACGGCGAATAATGCTGTACTGGTCCATCATCCAGCCCATGATCATAGGGTTGGTGTAGACATCGGGGGCAGGCACGTCGACATCGGGGCCAATGAAGTTGGCGATCGCATCGATGTAGCCCCGGCTCAGCCGCTCTAGCTCAAACTTCGACAGCTCCTTGGGGTTGACCGTCACGCCACCCTTAGCGCCGCCCAGGGGCAGATTCAGCGCCGCGCACTTAAACGTCATCCAAAAGGCTAGAGACTGCACCTCATCGAGGGTGACACCGGGGTGAAAGCGAATGCCCCCTTTCGTGGGGCCACGGGTGTCGTCGTAGCGCACCCGATAGCCCTGAAACACCTTCAGGGTGCCGTTGTCCATCCGCACCGGAATCGAGACCGTGAGGCTGGCTTTGGGGTAGCGCAACCGTTCAGAGGCATCTTCAGAAATAGAGACGTACTTGAGGGCCCGCTCTAAACGACGGTTGGCGTCAGACAAAATTGAAGTGGCCATAGGCTAACACCAGGGCAAAGAGTGAAGAGAGTGAAGATCAAGCCAGCAATGTTTGCTGCTGATCTTAAGGTTCCGCCAAGGGGAATCGGCCCAGTCAAAAAGCAATATTTTGTATTGAAATATACGGTTTTACTCTCTCTGCCTGCCTCACGGTGGCGACAAACAAGTCCCCTCCTGCAGGAGCGTTGTCAACTGCTGAGGCGTCATGGGCCGAGAAAATAGGTAGCCCTGGCCATAGCGATAGTTGAGGTCCAGCATGAGATCGCGCTGAGCACGGTGCTCAATGCCCTCGGCCACTAAGTCAAAGTTGATGCCCTCGGAAAGGTTTGCGATCGCCCGGCAGATCGCCACTTTGCCTAAATTCTGAGCGTTGGTGGGAATAAAATAGCGATCGACTTTGACTTCATCAAAGCGAAACTGCAACAGCTGGGCCAGTCCCGACTGCCCCATGCCAAAGTCATCAACCTTCAACCGCAGCGACATATCGCGCATACCTTGCAAACTTTGCAGATAGCGTTCCAGGTTGCTGTAGATACCGCGCTCGGTAATTTCGATGCCGAAGTGGTGGCTGGCAATGCCTGCCCCTGAGACCCGCTGCAAGATACGATCTAAAAAGTCGTCGTCTTCTAGTTCCAGCGGACTGATGTTAATGGAGAGGGTGAACTGAGGGGCAATCTCCTGCCACTGGGCTAGCTGATCTAGGGCGTGGCACAGCACCCAATCGCTGATACGGTGCACCAGCCCAGTCGCCTCAGCCACCGGAATAAATTCTGCGGGCGACACCCGACCCAGCCGAGCTGAATCCCACCGAAGCAGGGCTTCGGCCCCGACAATCGCGCCGGTTGCCATGTGGCAGATGGGCTGGTAAGCCAGCCAAAACTCCGATTCGCTACTGCGCTGCTCTAGGTAAGCTTCGAGGGTAATTTGGCGTAGCCGCCGTCGAGCCAAGAGGCTATTCCAAACCTGAATACGGTGCTGGGGTGAGTTGGAGCGGCGGTTACGTTTGGCCTCGCGCAGGGCAGTTTCAGCGGCTTGTAGCAGGCGATTAATCGGGCTTTCGGCTTGAAAGGCGGTGACGGTGCCGCTGGCGACACCAATGGAGGTACCCACGCCAGCCCCATCAATGTCAATGGCTAAAATGTCGGTAAGTACCCTGGTGGCGATCGCTTCTGGGGTGGGGCAGGGGGTGGTTATCTCAGGGGCCACCGCTGGCAGCAGCAGCAAAAACTCGTCGCCGCCGTTGCGCACCGCAATGCCGCTATGGGTCTGGGCGTGGTCTTGGAGCACCGTAGCTACAGCCTTGAGCAACTCATCCCCCAGCAGATGACCCCGCTGATCGTTAATTAGCTTGAAGCGATCGAGGTCGATGAAGAGACAGACCTCCCAGGTCTCTAGCTCCATCTCAAGCACGCGGCGGTTATAGAGCCCGGTCAGCGGATCGTGGATCACACCGCTGACTTCGGTAAAGGTCATGTAGAGGAGTTCAGACGACAGGGGCGTCACTAGGGTTGTGTACCAGCCCGAGATCTCGCCTTTGTACTGGTACTCTAGCCGCTGGGGCTCGCCCGAGGCGAGGGCCTGAAAGTAAAGGTCAATCAGCGGTACCTGGTAAGGATAAACCCGCTGCCGGTGAATGGGCATCTTTTCGCAGATGCGATCGCCCGGTTTGAGCAAGTTTTGAGTGATGACTTTAGCGGCGGGGTTGAGTTTGAGCAAAATCAGATCATCGCCGCTGCGTTCGCAGAGCAGCTTGCCCGTGAGGGCCTGATCCCAAGTAGCTTCTAGCAGATGAAAGGTCTCACCCAGATAGCGCAGCCGGGTTTGACTGGTGAGTAACACCACCACTGCTGCCCAGGAAACCCCCGCTGTTACCCAGTGCCAAGGGGTGCTGTGCAAATGCAAAGCACTGAGAGTATGACCAACGCCACAGCTAAAGACAAACAGGGTCATCAGCAGTAGGTTAAGCCAAATTTCGCGCTTAGCAGTGAGGAGGAGTGGTAGTAGGGTCAGAGGAATAATCAGGTAAGCCGCCGCGATCGCCCCGTTAGCAGCCGTCTCCATGATTTGATGTCCTGTAATAATGGCCTCAACCTCATTCCCAGACTACGATCTGAGCGGGCAGTCAAGCTTGACTGGCTCAATTATTCACTCCGCCGCCCTGACCTCGGCACCGTAAAAATACTGACCCATCAGTCAGCCACTCGATCGAATGCGAAGCCGTGTTGCGAAGCACAACAAACTTTATCAGGGAGTAAAGCTTCAGCCGTAGAGGTGGCCGTTACGGGGCGACTCCCCGACAATGGGGGCATGCACCCTGGCTACGGTGGCGACCGGCTTTAGCAGGTTAGGCCTAGCCCCACTGAATTTATAAGGATTGGTACGATGACAAATCCCCAAGACGTGCTTGAGCACTTGCAGCATCTTGAAGAGGTCGATACAGTCCAGAGCGCTGAGTATCGCGAGGAAGCCCAAGAAGTGTTAGCCGATGACACCGTTAGCCTGAAGTGGCGTCGAGCGATCGCCGATCGGCTCAACCAAGCCAACCACGACCTAGCCCTCCACACGGTCTCCCCCGAGGAAAGTTACTAAGCTACGCTCCCTATGGGTCCCTTGGCATCACCGACGCTCTGAGGCCGTGGCACAATGTCGCCCTGGGAGCCGCTTTAGAGGCGGTAGATCATCAAATCCCTGTAGGCCCACCCTGCGGAAAGCAAGCGACATCCCCCTGCCTTTTTTCTCAACAGACAAACAGGGGCAGAACGGCGCAAAGCCCCTCTCCCACACTTGGGAGAGGGGCTTTGCGTATAGATTCCCGTTTTCACGGAAATGATGGGCATTGCCTTAGCGTTACGAACAATAGAGGCTAGGCAGCAAGATCTCCGGCGATCGCCAGCGAGTTGTGCAAAGGAAGCACAGGGCTTTCTGCCTCGAAATGAGAACTTCCGAAATTAGCACTTCCAAAATCAGAAATTTTGTTGCTCATTCCCTGGGCTACTGCATCCCCAGGCACCAAGTAACCTGCATCAAACAGCCTACTCTGAAACACCTCCGCCAACAGGTCATGAACCCGCGTGGTCGGGTGCAAATCGTCCCACCAGAAGAAGCCCGGATCGTCAAACGAGAACGGGTTAATCAGCGAGTCAGTGCCGTTAATAAAGCCAAACTCTGCGGGGTGGCCAAGAATATCGGTGGTCAGTCCAAAAATATCCACCGAAATGATGTCGATCTCCGTCAGAGGATCGTTCTCTAGGGCAGCTAGGGTGCTGGCCAGACCAGCGTTAAAAAAACTGCTCAGAGCTGTCGCCTGGGCAGCGGTGCCATTGCCTAGAGCACGGGGCGTTAGGCCCAGATCGGGTAGGTTGGGCACCAAAAAGCTCTTAGCCCCTTGACTGGCCAACTCAGTAATTGCGGTGGCGATATTTTGTACAGACTGGGTTAAAAAGGCCGGAATAGCAGCTGGATCGCTCGGCAAGTTAAATAGGTCATTGGCTCCAGCCCACACTACGTAGAGACTGTCGGCATTAGCCGGTGAGCCATTCAAGCTGTTGAGATAGACATCGATTTCGTCTAATAGGCCCGGTAGGGGAACGCCTAACAACGGAGTGAGCCCATTAGTGCGGCCGGTGGTAGCTCCGGCGATGGCAAAATTTTGCACCTGGGTAGTAGCGATTCCTAGGTCATCGACCAGATACTTGGCCCAGATGGGGCCGTTAGACAACTGCCCCTCAAAGTAAAAGGGGCTCGGCGGAAAGTTAAACCCCGTCAGCGCAAACAAATTGCCGGGGTCTGAGAGGCTATCGCCAAAAATTGTCAGCCCGTTAAAGGTAGGCACCAGCGCCTCGGGTTGAAAGTTGTCTACCGTCAGGGTGCTGGCATTGACGTTGAAGAGCGTCACGCTGGGCATGTCATTGCCCAGGTAGCGCAGCTGCGTATTGGGGCCTTGCTGGGCGATCGCGATCTGGCTAAAGCTCAACCCGCCCTGCAATAGAAACCGATCTGCCGTGGGACTAAAATCTGCCACGCTATCGACCCGGCCATCGTTGTTCAGCACAAACGTATCGCGCCCTAGGCCACCAATCAACCGGTTATTGCCCAGTCCACCGTCGAGCCAGTCATTGCCTCGGCCCCCCATCAACCAATCATCGCCGTCATTGCCAAACAGCCGATCGTCTCCCCACAGCCCCACTAACAGGTCATTGTCTGGCCCACCGTTGAGCACATCATCGCCAAAACCGCCGATCTGCAACGATGTGCCTAGACGGCTAATCGCAAACGGGAGTTGAGGTGAAATTGGTAAAAACTTGTTCGCAAATAGCTTTGCACGGTCATCAAAATCTAGAAATCGATCAAATTCATCAAGGGAGGAAATGAGCCGGGTTACAAGGGGCGAAGGACGGAATGCCATAAATCTCCTGTCAAAAGAAAATACCAAAGGGAAGGATTGATTAACATATTCTTTGTTGATAGCGAATTCTTGGGTGGGTGAAACCCAGATTCTGCGGCATGTTGTGGCGAAAGCTTAACACGCCCTACGGCATTCTTAATGGGTGCTGCTTACTTAAAAACGGCTTAGCTTTAAAGGTGCTCTAAATTGGTTTTATATAGCTTAAGCTTGCTTTGGCTACTTGCCTGAATTCGTAAAAAGGCTTAATTTTTGCTTGGGCTAAGCACCACATTGATACCCATCAAAATTAATCCCATACTGGCAACCATAGTCGCTGTTAGTTGCTCTCGAAAAAACAGCCAAGCTAGTCCGGCTACAAAGATAGGTACCAAGCTGTACACTACGCTCGCCGTTCGGGTTGGGCCTACCTGCTGAATGCTGAGATTAAACAGCAGGTAGGCCACCCCTGAGGCTGCTACCCCCATATACACAATCGAAATCAGCGCTGGCAGCGACAGGGTAGCAACCTGTTGCCACCAGCGCTCGGCGGCGGCCAGCACCAGCAACTGCCCGACTCCAGCGACGGCGGCGTAGAAGGTAATGGTCAACCCCGAGTAGCGCTGGCTCAGCTGCTTGATGATCAGGGAATACACTACCCAGCACAGCACCGCGCACAGCATCAGTCCGTCGCCCCGGTTGAGCTGAAGCGCCAGCAGGGTAGTGAGATTGCCTTGAGTTAGTAGGGTCAGCACTCCCAGCAGGGCCAGAAAAATACCTCCGTACTGACGACGAGTCAGTCGTTCGCCAATGAATAGAGCGGCCATCACCCCGGTCACGACTGGGTTAAAGGCGTTGATAATGGCGGTATTGGCCGTGGCCGTGTAGCGCAGGCTGCTAAAGAAGAAATAGTGATACCCCACCACCCCAAAGGTGCCTAAGAGCAGCATGGCCCCCCAATCGGCACGGGCAACGGCGATCGCCTTGGCGGGCTGAGCACGGCAAAGCATAAACAGCCCCAAAACCCCCATGGCGATTATGTAGCGGAAAAGCGAGGTGGTCAGCGGCCCCAGCTCAACAGTGGTGTACTTGCCAGCAATAAAACTACCGGCAAACAGCAGGCTGGTGAGCACGGGCAAAAACCCTCTGAGCTTAGACAAGGATGCCATGGTGCAGGCCTGAAAAGTTAGGTTAGGGAAGCAGCAGACTGGGCTAGAGCCGACAGCGGACAGCCACAGCGGACGGCAATGGCCCCTAGTCATCCTAGTTTGAATCTTCCTGAGGGACTTGGCCTACGGAACCTGCCTGATGAACCTGTCCTGGGGGCCTTGACGGGGGCCAAGACAATGGCCTAGTTCGGGAACCCGTACAGGGCCGTTTGTTGCGATCGCAACCCTTTCCACCGTAAATTAGCACTCGGAGCTTGCGAGTGCTAAGCTTCGAAAACCTGTGTAATGCGTCTGACTGGGGCCGAGTGTAATTCCCCCAGGCGCTGTCTTAATAGCAAATCCGGAGAAGCATTGTATGGCAGCTATCACTTTGGCGGCATCTAGCGTTAAGCCCCTAGCCGATCGAGTTTTGATTAAAGTAAGTGCGTCCGAAGAGACCACCGCTGGCGGCATTCTGCTACCTGACACCGCCAAGGAAAAGCCTCAAGTGGGCGAGATCACCGCTGTTGGCCCCGGTAAAACCGACGACAAAGGTTCCCGCCAAGCTCTAGAAGTCAGCGTTGGCGACAAGGTGCTCTACTCCAAGTACGCCGGCACCGACATCAAGCTGGGCGGCGACGAGTTCGTACTGTTGTCTGAGAAAGACATCCTCGCCGTGCTCGGCTAGACCAATTTCGAATTTTAGATTTTAGATTCGTAGGGTAGGCACTGCCCACCACCAGGATTCGTAGGGTGGGCACTGCCCACCATGACCTAGGCTAAGTGCAAAGCATTATCGGCTAAGGTTCGTTGGGTTCCGCTACCGCTTCACCCAACCTACAAACTCAGAAATTCTGACCTCTAAAATTCTCTTCCCTTCACATTTCCGCATTCCCTTCATATCTCTTTTCGGAGAAATTCAATTCTATGGCTAAGCGCATTGTTTACAACGAAAACGCCCGTCGCGCCCTCGAACGAGGTATGGACATTCTGACCGAGGCCGTGGCTGTGACCCTCGGCCCCAAAGGCCGCAACGTGGTGCTCGAAAAGAAATTTGGCGCACCTCAGATCGTCAATGACGGCGTCACCATCGCCAAAGAAATCGAACTCGAAGACAACATCGAGAACACCGGTGTTGCCCTGATTCGTCAGGCCGCCTCTAAAACCAACGACGCCGCTGGCGACGGTACCACCACCGCCACCGTGCTAGCCCACGCCATGGTCAAAGAGGGTCTGCGCAACGTTGCCGCTGGTGCTAACGCCATCTCCCTCAAGCGCGGCATCGACAAAGCCACCGCCTTCCTGGTCGAGAAAATTGCTGAGCACGCCCGTCCTGTCGGCGACTCCAAGTCGATCGCTCAGGTCGGTTCTATCTCCGCCGGTAACGACGAAGAAGTCGGTGCCATGATTGCCGAAGCCATGGAGAAAGTGGGCCGCGAAGGCGTCATCTCTTTGGAAGAAGGCAAATCGATGACCACCGAACTGGAGGTCACCGAAGGCATGCGCTTTGACAAAGGCTATGTCTCCCCTTACTTTGTCACCGACACCGAGCGCATGGAAGCGGTGCTCGACGAGCCTTACATCTTGATCACCGACAAGAAAATTGCCCTGGTGCAAGACCTGGTGCCCGTGCTGGAGCAAGTCGCCCGCTCCGGTCGTCCCCTGATCATCATCGCTGAAGACATCGAGAAAGAGGCCCTGGCTACCCTGGTGGTCAACCGTCTGCGCGGTGTGCTGAACGTGGCCGCTGTGAAAGCGCCTGGGTTTGGCGATCGCCGTAAGGCCATGCTCGAAGACATCGCCGTGCTGACCGGCGGTCAGGTGATCTCTGAAGACACTGGCCTCAAGCTCGACAACACCAAGCTCGACATGCTGGGTCAGGCTCGCCGCCTCACCATCACCAAAGACACCACCACCATCGTCGCCGAAGGCAACGAGCAGGATGTCAAGGCCCGCTGTGAGCAGATCCGTCGCCAGATCGACGAAACCGAGTCGACCTACGACAAAGAGAAGCTACAAGAGCGCCTGGCTAAGCTCTCTGGCGGTGTGGCCGTGATCAAGGTTGGTGCCGCCACCGAAACCGAGATGAAAGACCGCAAGCTGCGCCTCGAAGACGCCATCAACGCCACCAAAGCGGCTGTGGAAGAAGGCATCGTCCCCGGCGGCGGTACCACCCTGGCTCACCTAGTGCCGGCCCTGACCGAGTGGCTCGAAGCTAATCTAACTGCTGAAGAGCACACCGGCGCTGCGATCGTGGCCCGTGCCCTGGCCGCTCCTCTGATGCGGATTGCCCAGAACGCTGGCCAAAACGGTGCGGTAATCGCCGAGCGCGTCAAAGAGAAGGACTTCAACGTCGGCTACAACGCCGCCAACGGTGAGTTCGTTGACATGTTTGACGCCGGTATCGTAGACCCCGCCAAGGTGACCCGCTCTGCCCTGCAGAACGCAGCTTCCATCGCTGGCATGGTGCTGACCACCGAGTGCATCGTGGTCGATATGCCCGAACCCAAGGAAGGCGCTCCCGCTGGCGCTGGCATGGGCGGCGACTTCGACTACTAAATAATGCCTAGGCCTCCCTTGGAGGCCACGGGTCATTAGCTGTAGGGTGGGCACTGCCCACCATCAGCGATTAGCAAAAAGCCGTCCTGAACTCAGGGCGGCTTTTTAGTGGGTATGGACACCGGCAGGATCGTTAGACTGGGGGGAGTATGCGGGATGGTTAACAATGAAATTGAACTTGGGCTGGGTGATGGTTGGGGTGGTAGTGGCGATCGCAGCCACGGGCGCACTTCTCCTGGGTGCCTACAGTGCCGCCTCTGCCCCTTTGCCCGAGGGCTTTCCACCCCCCAGCCCCGACGGAGAAATTGAGATCAAGCAGTACCCCGAGTATCGAGCTGCTACCGTGCAGACCCCCGGCAATCTCGACTCGGCCCCTTCCCGAGGCTTTAGTCCGCTGTTTCGCCACATCAGCAGCAACGACATTTCGATGACTGCGCCAGTCGAAACGCGCTACCCAGCCGCAACTTTGGAGGACAGCGCCGTGCCCAATGGCGAGGCCACCGTCTCATTTCTCTACCGCAGCCTCGATATCGTTCCCCAGGAGGTTGCCCAGGAGATTCAAATCGAAGACATTCCACCGATGACAGTGGTGAGCATTGGCACCCGAGGCGGCTACAACCTGGAGTCTTACCAGTCGAGCATTCAGCGGCTTCAGGCTTGGCTAGCCGCCCACCCCGAGTACCAGGTGGTTGGCCCACCCCGGCGTTTCTTCTACGATGGGCCATTTTTGCCCGATGCCCTCAAGCGCAGCGACGTCCAGATTCCGGTGCGGCGCTAATTTAGACTTTGGTGTGCGACATGAATCTGGGGGAGGGCGAACGGCGGTTCGCCCCTACAGAGGCTCTATCGGAAATTGCAGGTGGTGCCAGCCCACAAGTTCTGAACGATGGCATCGGGGGCATCGGAGGTTAAAATTCCGAACAGGTCACCAGCCGAAAACTCTGTGCCGAGGGAACTCTCGAACACCTCCACCGTGTAGGCAGCTTCTAATGCACTGCGAGTAGAGCCGATCCCCACCCCGGCTATAGTAGTCAAGGCTTCATCGGTATCGGGGCGGGCCGACCAGCCAATAAACTCACCCTCAGCGGCGTGTAGCACTAGACCGCCAGGCCACTGGGTGATCATCTGAGGGCCCGCCCCGCACTCTTCATTCAGCCCTGTCTCTAGGGGGGTGCCTAAAATGTTGGTGACAATACCTTCGACCGTAGCCATGTCAGTGCCAAACTCCAGGGCATTGGTAGAGCCGGTCTGATCGCCCACCAGTTGTAGCCCTTCGCCGGAGAGAGCTATAAGCGATTCGGTATCCTCAACTTGGTCACCGGGAGTGGGGGCAGTGGGAACGGGGTCAATGGGGGCAACAGCATCGGGCGTTCGAGTGCAGGCTGCGGTAGTTAGCAGTAGAGTTAGCCCCAGGGGCAGCAATGCAGAAAGGCGAAAAGATTGTTTAAGCATAATTTACTAAAAAGTTGGCTGAGATACAAAAGCAGTTGATCTAGCCTACGGCAAATCTTAGAAATTGAGCCGGATTGCATGGCTGCAAGCGTAGGCAGGCAGAATCTACATAACATCCCAACTGGGTAGGTCGGCCTCGGTGGTGATGCAGTGCCATAGATAAACGGCAAGCCCCAGATCGCCTGTCCACAAGCTGTAACGCCCCAGGCCATAGCGTTCCTTTTCTCGCTGGTATTGAGCGATCGCATGCATGGCAAACTGGCGCGATCGCTCCAGCCACAGTTGATCTCCGGTGCGGCGAAAGAGTTTCAAAAAGGCATAGCCATTGCCTGCGGTACCGTGGCACAGGTTGGTACCTTTCTTCAGTGGCCCGGCCTGCCAGGTCATTTCCCCTGCTTGCAGAAGTAGGGTCTCTAACGGCTCCGATCGCCCCACCGGATAGGTTTGGGCCAGGCTGGTCACCATCCCCGGTGCGCCGTGGCACCACTGCACCAGCATGCGGTTGAGCAGCCAGTTGCGGGTCACCGTAGGGTACCAGTTCGCTGTGTTGCCCTTAATGTGGGCAGTGTTGAGCAGCATCTGGGCGGTGCGTTGGTAGAGAGTTTGGCGCTGTTCATCCGAGAGCCAGTCTGCTCCGCGCAGCAGGGCGTAGAGGTTACCAGCGTAACCGTGGGCGGGGCCGGTCATCTGGCTAATAGATCCATAGAGATCCTGAGTCCACAGGTAGCAGTCCCAGGTAGGGTTGTAGTGCCACTGCTGCCAGAGGTAGTCGACATTGCGGCGGTAAAGGTCAACCCAGCGGTTTGCCCCAGTCCACTGCGCCATCCAGAGGGCGGCCAGCATGGTGCCGGGGGCCGCCCAGAGGGCTTCGTTAGTAGGGTTGGCGATGTTCGCTGCCACCTGGTCAAAGATAGTTTGGGCGGTCGCATCCTCTGGGCACAATCGCCAGCGCACCAGTGCAATCCCCACTTCTCCTAGAAAAAAGGAGGGTACCACGCTGCCCGTGTCTGGAGCCTGACGGTAGGTCTCATGGATGCGGGGCATCAGTGCAGCCAAGTCGAGGTCTAGGGTAATAGCCTGGGCCTGGTGCAGGTAGTGCAATGCCCAAACCACCCCTGCCGCCCCGCTGTACAACGACCTATAGGCGGGCACAGGCGGCGGAAAGTCGCGATCGAGGGGATGGATAGGCCAGTAGGTCTGCTCATCCCACTGCTGCTCAGTGTCGTGGGCGATCGCTTCGATCGTCGCCCGCACCTGGTCTTCGTTCCATGCCGATGCCGCCAGAGTTTCGTGGCGTTTGAGCTGGTACATAGCGAGTTTGCGCTCAGAAGATTTCCAGGAAAAACTAGCCCTGCTGCAATCTAGCGACTGTCGCCGATGTAGGGTAAGCACTGCCTACCATGGGGGAGGAGGTTTCCCAGAAATCACCTCAGGGCCTGGATTTCCGGTGCTACCGAGCCTGCAATACTCCTCTAAAGCTAGATCCCACAATGCGCGGCTGGCCGTCCTGCATTTGCACCGTAAAGCTGCGCTGCTCTCGCTGGGTCGAGCCGTCGGGGTAGACGTAGGTGTTCTCGCCCACAAACTCCACGGTGTCGGCGGTTTGCCCCGTCACCCGCAGATTCTCGACCGAGACGCGATCAAACTGGGCAAAAAAGCCGGGGTCAAACTGCTGGGCCAACGAGCCGCCAAACTGCGATCGCGCCGCATCCCACGACTGGTTAGACACGTAGCTATAGAGCGCGCTCACCGTCGCTTGAGCGGCTGCCGGGGTTAGCTCGCTCTGGGGCTCTGGGGGTGGTGCAGGAGCGTCTTCAGCCTCAACAACTGGTTCTGGGGCGGCTGTGACCTCTGGCTCTGGGGCAGCCGGTGCCTCAGGTTCAACCTCGGGCGATGGCGCTCTGGCCGCAGGTGGCGAAGTCGTCGCGGCTTCCGGTTGAGGGTCAGGTTCAGGTTCAGTGTTTGGAGGCACTTCATCTGCAGGCGTTGTCACGACAGTAGGCGTTTCGGCATCGGGGGCAACGGCCCAGCGCCACATTTGCCAGCCGAGCAGGGCGGCGATCGCCACCATTGCCCCTGCCGCCAGCGGCAGCCAGTTCCCGGAGGATGGCGATGAGTCTTGCCGGGGTGCTCGCTGGGGTGCTCGCCGGGGTGCTGGCTGCTGGGCTGGGGTTTGGGGGACGGTAAGCTGGGTGCGATCGCGGCGGCGACCCACCGCGATCGTTGGGTTGGCCTGGGTCGCCGGGGGAGACTGGCCGGGGGGTGCGATTGCTCCTGGTACGTACCGGCTCAAATTTGGCGGCAACCGTCTCAAAGCGGCCAACGCTTCGGCGGCGGTGGTGTAGCGGGTGCGAAAGTCGTAGCACACCATCGTGTCTAACACCTCTAGCAGCGCCGGGGTGGCCCTGGGCGTAAAGCCCTGCCAGTCGAGTTCGCCGCTGTGGGGGTCGGGGTGCAACTCAGTGGGCGGGTAACCGGTCAGAGCCTGAATACCCAAAATGCCAACGGCATAGATATCGCTGCTGAACTGGGGCCGCCCGGCCACCTGCTCACTGGGCATATAGCCTTGGGTGCCAATCGAGATGGTGTGACTGAGGCCAGAGCGCAGGGCGGTGGCCTGGGTACTGACCTGCTTGACCGCGCCAAAATCGATCAGCACAATGCGGTTGTCGGTGGCGCGGCGAATTAGGTTTGAGGGCTTGATGTCGCGGTGGATGACGCCGTGGCCGTGGACAAAGGCTAAAATTCCCAGCAGATCGCCCAGAAACGCCACCACCTGAGCCTCGTTCCAGGGAGCACCCAACTCATCGGCCAGAGAATGACCCTGGATATATTCCTGGGCCAGGTAAAACTCCTGGTCTTCTTCAAAGTGGGCCAGCAATCCCGGAATCTGCGGGTGTGCCCCCAGCTTGTAGAGGGTCTGGGCCTCGGTGTCAAACAGCCGCCGCGCCGTCTGTAGCTCTTCAGCCGTGGTGACCTGGGGCTTGAGTTGCTTGACAACACATAGCGGGTGCCCCGGCAGGTGTAGATCTTGGGCGCTAAAGGTTTGCCCAAAGCCTCCAGCCCCTAGGGGCTGAATCAGCCGGTAGCGGCCCCCAATCGGTCTAGACTCAGGTTGAAAATTGGCAGAAATGGGCATAGCCATGGGCATCAGGTTGGGCAAAAGCTGTTGTAGTTTAGCCAATTCTAGGGTGACTCATTTTTCTTTAAATAGGTTCCTTGAATAGTTTTTGGCAGAGTAGCCCCAGCAGGAGGCATCTTTTACGGGGTGTTTGCCTCTGGGGTCGCCCCTGCTACCAGGGCGGCAGGGGTGATGGTGAACAGGCGCAACGGGAGCGGATCGCGACAGGAGCATTGAACTGCGATCGCCCCCCAATATCCCGCCTCTGGCTGCCACTGGTAAACTTGCCCAGGGTGTTCTAGCCGCTGACGGGCCGTCAACGGGTGAACCGTCAAAGGCAGGGGAGTTGGCACTGGGGAAACCTGGTCCCCCAGGCTGAGTTCCAGGGTGTGCATAGCATCGTCGACAATGCCCAGCCCCAGAGCTTTTAGGCAGGCCTCTTTGCCGGTCCAGTAGCGCAAAAAACGGTGGTCGGCTAGCGGTGGCGCGAGCGCCAAAACGGTCTTGGCCTCGGTTGGGGTGAGGTAGCGGCGACACAGCGCCGGCAGATGAGATACGGACCGTAGCGCTTCTACGTCAACCCCGACTGCGGTAACGCAGTCTGCCAAGCTCACGGCGATGAGCAATCGGTGCCCGCTGTGGGACAGATTGAACTGGGGCACCGTGCCCCCCGGCTTGATCGGGGTGAGAGCTGGCTTGCCCCGAGGGCCGTAGACAAACCTCAGACCGCCTGGGGATGCTTCTGTGTAGCGGCTGAGTAGATGGCGTAAGCAGCCTCGACTGAGCAAAAACCGCCGCTGGGCCTGGGGCAGTCGCATCTGCTCCAGATGGGCTTGCTCTGAGGAGGATAGACAGTCCCTTAAAGGCTCTAAATCTAGGGGGGCAACGGTATCGATCGGCAATAGCCAGAGGTCAATACCTGGCGGTGTGTTAGGAGGGGGCTGTCCTGGGCAAAACTCAGACATAGCAAGACGAATAGGGCCAGACAACAGAGAGCGGTGGAGATCGGTAACGGGGCAGTCTAGCGCTATTGTGCAGTCAGCTGGGCACCCTTGGCACAGCCCCCTGCATTCTGCTGCTATGCCGTCGAAGCGATCGCCCTATTCTGCCCCTGGATCGGTTGCCCCCACCGGGGACAGTGCTGTGCGGGTGTGTATTTTGGGCGGCGGGTTTGGCGGGCTGTACTGCGCTCTGGCGCTGCACCAGCACCTGGGAAAAATCTCCCGACCCGTGCATATTACCCTGGTGGAGCCGCGCGATCGCTTTAACTTTACCCCCCTGCTCTACGAGCTGCTCACCCAGGAGCTGGCCCCCTGGGAAATTGCGCCTGCCTATACAGATTTACTGAAGCATACCGCCGTTGATCTGCGCCAAGACTGGGCTGAGCAGATCGATTTAGCCCAGCGCCGCGTCACCCTGCGCCAGGGCTCACCGCTGACCTACGACTATCTGGTGGTGGCGTTGGGTAGTCAGCTGCGGCCACCGTTGGTGGCCGGTAGTCAGGCCCATAGCCTCCCCTTTAACAGCCTGGGCGATGCCGAACGCCTAGAGCGGCGGCTGGGCGATCTTGCCCACCAGCCTACTGTGCAGGTGGTGGTGGCCGGGGCCGGCCCCAGCGGCGTTGAGCTAGCCTGCAAACTCAGCGATCGCCTTGGCTCCCGAGGCCACGTCACTGTAGTAGACCGGCGGGGAGAAATTTTGCGATCGTATCCTGAGCGGGTGCAGCGCGCCGCAGGCCGCGCCTTGGGTAAGCGAGGTATAGCGGTGTATCTCAATGCAGCCATCGACGGGGTAGACGCCACCGGGCTGACCTTTGGCCACGGTGGGCAGCCCCACCATGCCCCGGCCGATATCGTGCTGTGGACGGTGGGCACTGTGCCCCGCCCCTGGCTGGGCGGCGATGCTCTTAAGCCCACCCCCTTTGGTCAATATCCGGTGCGGCCTACCCTGCAACTGCTGGACCACAACAATGTATTTGTGCTGGGCGATATGGCCGCCATGCCCGCTCCAGGTCGTGAACGGGCTCCCTTAACCGCGCAGGCGGCTTACCAAGCCGCCCCGGTTGTTGCCCACAATCTGGCGGCGCTGATCGCTGGGCGATCGCTCAAACCCTTTGTATATCATCACCTGGGCGACATGCTCACCCTGGGACAGGGGGAAGCAGTGGTGTGTGGCTTTGGTCTGTGTATCACCGGGCGGCTGGGGGCATTTTCCCGACGGTGGGCCTACTGGCTGCGGCTGCCGACTATGGCCCACCGCTGGCGGGTGCTCAAGCATCGCTTAGGCTTGCGGTAATCGGGGGTGGCTTTGCACCCAGTTTGGAACCCTGAGAGGTTTCCTCTAAAATTGAACCTATGGATATTGAACTGCTTGGGACGAATCTGGCTGGTTTAGTGCGGGCCTTTAGTGGAATTTTGATCAGCACCTGCCAACTGCTGGCCATTTTCGTCATTTCGGTGGGCATTGTTCGCGCCCTGGTGATTTTTCTGCGGTCTTCCTTGTTTAAGCCGCAAACTCCGGTTGCCTTTCAACGCAGCCGCCTAGCCATGGGCTATTCCTTCTCCCTGGGGCTGAGTTTTTTGGTCGGTGCCAGCATTCTCAAGACCATGCTGTCGAGCCAGTGGGAAGATATTGCCCGGCTGGTGATTATTATCGCTGTGCGCACGACGCTGAATCTGTTGCTGGAACGGGCGATTCGCAACAGCCAGAGCATTAGCGATGACATGGCCGATGCCGATCAACCGGGGCAAACCGCCCTGCCAGGGACGGCGATCGCCAACCCCTAGCCATCTGGCCCTCTGCTCAAAGGGGCTCTAGCTATATCAACCTGAGTTCGCCATCAGAACAGTGCTGGGTCAACGAGGCTCCTCCTCCCCTCTTGGGAGGGGGAGGGGTGGGTCAGTCTATGCCATTTTGGCAACGAACCCCATCAAGAGACTTGTAGTTTGCTGTAGGTTTGACCCACCCCTCCCTCCGGGCACCCCGCCCAAGGAGGGGACGGCGTTGGCCTGGACTAAGGTTATGTCAGCAAATACCCCAGCAATCTGACCAGATTGCTGGGGTATTCGACTCTCTTGATAGGAGTGACAGGGGTAGATCAGGTGGTGACCGGCTCTTTGGCCTCAAACTTGAGCTTGGCCCGCTTAAACGGCTCTGGAATCTCTACCGGGTAATTGCCCGTAAAGCAGGCCGAGCAGAAACTGCCGGGGTCTTGATAGGTGGCGGCCAGCATGCCTTCCCAGCTCAGGTAGGCCAACGAGTCGACCTGAATTTGCTTGGTGATATCGGCTAACGACTTTGTGGCGGCAATCAGTTGGTCTTGATTGTCGGTGTCGATGCCGTAGAAACAGGGGTGGGTCACAGGCGGCGACGAAATGCGCATGTGTACCTCGATCGCCCCAGCATCCCGTAAGGCCTGCACGATTTTGCGGCTAGTGGTGCCGCGCACAATGGAGTCATCGACGATCAGCACCCGTCGGCCTTCAAGCACATCTCTGAGGGGGTTAAGCTTCATGCGAATGCCCACCTCCCGCATAGACTGAGTGGGTTGAATAAAGGTGCGTCCGACGTAGCGGTTTTTAATCAAGCCCTCGGCGTAGGGAATTTGGGACTGTTGCGAAAACCCAATCGCAGCGGGCACCCCAGAGTCGGGCACCGCCATAATTAAATCGACATCGGCGGGGGACTCCTTCGCTAGCTGATGGCCCAGGCGGCGGCGATAGCTGTAGAGGCTTTCGCCATTAACAATGCTGTCGGGGCGAGAGAAATAAATCATCTCAAACACGCAGAGTTTGCGTTGGGTAGCTTCGGCCCAATGACGGGAAACTATCCCTTCGGGGGTAATCCACACCAGTTCCCCAGGTTCGATATCGCGAACGTAGGTAGCCCCAATGATGTCGAGGGCACAGGTTTCTGAGGCCAATACGTACTGAGCTGGCTCGCCTACCGGTGGAATCTCGTTGCCCAGCACCCCCAGCACCAGGGGCCGAATGCCCTGCTGATCGCGGGCTCCAAGGATGCCGTTGGGGGTGCCAATCACTAGGCTAAAGGCCCCATAGCAGCGATTAAAGGCCGTTTCTGCGGCTTGAATCCAGTCGGCCCCATCATTAACCGCCTCGGCCAAGGCAAAGGCGATCATCTCGGAATCGGTGGTGGTGATCAAGTCGTGATCGCGATCGATCAGCTCTTCCCGCAGGTCGGCGGCGTTGACCAGGTTGCCGTTGTGGGCTAGCGCCAGGTCACCTAGCCGGGTGGGTACGACGGCGGGCTGGGCATTGCACACGTGGCTAGAGCCAGTGGTGGAATAGCGGGTGTGCCCGACGGCAATATGCCCCGACAGGCCTTGCAAAATATGGTCGTCAAACACCTGGGAAACCAAGCCCATGTGCTTGTAGCAGTGGCTACCAGAGGCATCAAAGGTGGCGATTCCCGCCGACTCTTGGCCCCGGTGCTGGAGGGCAAACAGGCCAAAGTAGGCCAGCCGCGCCACCTCTTCGTCAGGGGCATAGAGGCCAAAGATGCCGCAGGCTTCTTCGGGTTTGTCGGGGCGATCGCCCTGATCGGCAAGATCGCGATCGCAAGACTCGTCTAAGAAAGCGTCGGAAGGGAACGTCATGGGTGGTGCAGGATGGCTGTAGGAATGCAATGGCAACGGAGCAATACGTTTAAAGGCAATCTTTCAAAGCGCATTTGGCAACCGCATTCTGCCCCCAATGCGAGCCTAGCTTCATCATAGGATGGGCGTTTTCAAAACAGCATTAGAGACTACCGAACTCCCTTAACCAACTTAATGGTTCCTTAACATAAGTCGATCATAGCACCTGTAGTCTTTCCCCCCGGTAGGGATAGGAGCGATGAATCGAGCAAATGCATACTCGCAAATTAGGGGTACAGATGCACCGGCTGTGCAGACGGTATTCAGTCAACCCAGCCTAGGTAAGCTGGGCGACGCTTGTGTACCTATCCTACCTAGCCAGAGACCTGGGTCGGATAGGCTCTGGAGCAATCCCTTGACCTATCCTACCCAAGCGGTTGGTGGTGTCACACGGTAGCGGGAATCTTCACCCCTGAGAGGATGCCTTCGGTTTGAGCCATGTAGAGCATGAGATCGACTACGCGCATGGAGTAGCCCCACTCGTTGTCGTACCAGGTCACCACCTTAAAGAACCGGTCGTTGAGTCCCATGCCCGCCCCGGCATCAAAGGTGCTGGAGTGAGGGTCGGTGATGAAATCGCTAGAGACCACATCGTCTTCGGTGTAGCCCAAAATGCCGCTCATGGGGCCGTTTGCGGCGGCTTTGACAGCAGCACAGATGGCCTCGTAGCTGGTGGATTGCTCGGTTCTAAAGGTGAGGTCAACCACCGACACGTTGGGCGTGGGTACGCGAAACGCCATGCCGGTGAGTTTACCCTTCAGTTCGGGCAGCACCAGGGTCACTGCCTTGGCCGCCCCAGTGGAGGCAGGGATGATATTTTGTCCGGCGCCACGACCGCCGCGAAAATCTTTTTTAGAGGGGCCATCAACGGTGGGCTGGGTGGCGGTGGCGGCGTGGACGGTGGTCATCAGCCCTTCGGCTAAGCCAAAGTTTTCGTGGATGACCTTGGCGACGGGGGCCAGACAGTTGGTAGTGCAGCTGGCATTCGACACAATGATGTCGTTGGCGGGGTTGTAGGTGTCATGGTTCACGCCCACTACCAGGGTATGCACGCGATCGGGGTCTTTGGTGGGGGCCGAGAGAATCACCCGCTTGGCTCCGGCATCAATGTGCTGATGGGCCGTGTCAAACGTAGTGAATAGCCCCGTAGACTCGACCACGTAGTCGGCCCCGAGATCGCCCCAGGGCAAATCAGTAGGGTTGCGCTCGGCCATACAGGGAATTTTTTTGCCATCGACGACAATGCCGTCAGCCACGGCTTCGACGGTACCGTCAAAGCGCCCGTGGGTGGAATCGTACTTGAGCAAATAGGCGAGGTTGTCGGGCGGTACGAGATCGTTGATGCCGACAAATTCAATGTTGGGGTTCTTGATGCCGCCGCGCAGTACCAGGCGACCAATGCGGCCAAAGCCGTTGATGCCAACTTTTAGGGTGGTCATGGTCAGATTGTCCTTTTGCGTAGGTTTGTCAGAGAATGGGCTGCATGTGGGCCAGTTATGACATCATCCAAAGCAGCCTGAATCAGGCGTTTGGAGCATTACTGGATAAACAGGTCATGGCTACTTGACAAAGGTTCGCCACTCCCCATGGGGGAAATGCTAGGGGGTGTTGTTCTGAGGAGGTGGGGATCTACGCTTTTATTTCAGAGTTTGGTCTCCCAGTGGGAGACTAAAATGCTGAGTTAAGCAAGTGATTGATTAAGCATCTACCGCTATACCTAGAAACTGTTAGGTCTGTAGTGTTACCCAGAGTGGCTTGCTTGGCACCTAGTTCTCGTCGGCAATGGAGAAAGCGCTGTGTTTACTGGCCTTGATCTAGTTGTAATAGTGATTGTGTTGGCCGCGTTTTTTTACGCTACTGGCTCTAGCAAACAGACAGAATTTAAGCTAGAACCGCTGACGCTGTTGGTGGTAGCGATTGTCGTCGGTATGGTTGCGTATTCTTTATTAAGTCGATAGTGGGATCGCGTCAACAGGTTTTCTGTTCCCAGTCGATTGGGGGATCTAGACCGATCTAAACGGGATTTTGCCAAAAGGCCGTTGGGGTGCATCCCACTTTTGCCGATGCCTACGTCATTCCCCCACCAGTGGGAGTCCATTCGGGAGCAAGCTGTTCGCTGTAGATTCCCGCCCCACGCCTTCGCGGGGGCAAGTTCTGCACGAAAATGACGGACTAGCTAGCTGTCAAAAGGATGAATTTACAAACTCGGAATGCACTCAGCCGGTGAGACCAAAACCAGTGAAAAGAGGGTCTATGAAAGGAGGGTCTATAGAAAAATGGAGAGGGGACGCAAAAAGCTGGCTAACCGGTTGTAGGCAGCTTGAATATTGTCGCCTTCTAACACGACTTCTTCGGTGGGATAATTTTGCAACACCTCTAGCAGCGTGATTTGCTTGTCGTCGCTAGCAGATAGCACTAGGGCCGCCCGCAGCGCCTGGCGGTCGGCTGCACCTCTGCCTGTGTGAATCGATTGGGCCAGGTAGTCGAGCACCCATTCACCAGGACGGCTGTTGAGGGAGCGATCGAGCACGACAGGGTCGGCGGGCAGTGGCCGGGTAAGCAGCGATCGCAGTTGGTTCGCATCTTGCCCCGCCTGATTGAGTAGCCCGCCGAGCACACCAGAGGTTGCACCTGTATCGGCCAAAGCCACAAGCAGGGGTACCGGTACAGAGCGACTAAAGCCGCGATAGTTGAGGCGCACCCGTTCAGCCGCCTGAGCAGGGGCGAACAAAGCCCCCAGAGACAGACTGGCCAAGGCGATTGCCATTAAAACTTGACGCGTTTGATGGCGCATTGCGACCTCCTAACAATGTAGAGCTAGCATCCTGACCTGTAGTAGGATTGCGACCCTAGTATGTGATTCAGTATAGCGAGGTCAATTCGATCGCCCAGGCAAGCTTGTGACGAACTAGAGACTGGTCGCTCTAGGTAGCTCATTCGGTGCTAGCACCCAATTTTTGACAGCAATCATCAACCGATAGGGGCATTATTTGCCCTAGCAGAGCCTGACCTCAGTGCTAGACATGCCGTGCTTTACCACTTTAGAGCATCGCTTTAAGAGCATCACTAGCGTTGTCAGCAATCGCCCCTAAAGATCTTCTAAATACTGAATTTTACGTTTTTTTTGGCCAGCGGGAGAAAGCTTTGCTAGCGCTACTGCTCTAGCTCCATAGGGGTTATTAGAATAGTCAAAGGAAAACCATAAATTATGCCCCTGATCTGTAAACAAATCAATAGTTTTGCGGCCTCGACCAATGAAGTGTTCTATTAGTCGACGCCGGATATTATTTGATTTACCAATGTAGGCAGGCAAATCTGCTGATGCTTCATCATAAATTACATAGATGCCATCGGTCTCTGGCACTGAATTTATGTTCATGCTGGTAAAAGGCATAACCTCACCGGCTCTCATCATTTTCTCCTTTTACACCCAGGCTAACGAATTCATTGGAGCCAGGAACCCCTTAAGGCATTGGATCTGATCGACACGATTCTGACAAATTGGCCAGCCAAAATCACCACAGCAAGGTGCTAAAGATAACTCAAATCATCTACTCAAGTCCTGGCATTATGACGAGATTCAGATCCATGTGCCGCTTGCTCTTAATCTGTGCTGAGACTAATTAGGCTGCCCTAATTAAACGCCTAGCACTAATTAAGATTATCTATTTAGCAACACAACTCCTATCCCTAAAATTTAGCTGCCTAGGTGAAAGAAAATATCTCACTATAGTTTGCCAATACCCTGAGTTATACTTTCTCTACTGGCTCAGTATGTTTACGGTTGTCTAGGTAAGCTTCTGAAGAGTAAATCAGTAATTGCACCGTAGTATAGACAAACTTTTAATTCAAGGTAGTGACGATTTACTAGAAATTCCTAGATTCTGATGGCCAATCGGCGCGACAGGTTAAAAGCCTCTCGAAAGGGGTTAGAACGGGTTGAAGACGCGATTCGCCAACAGGGTTGGGGACGGCAATCGGCGGCCTGGTACGATCGCGCTCACGTTTCTCTAGCCACCCTGCGGCGGTTCTGGCAGCGGATTCCAATTAGTGCCGATGCGTTCAAGGCGATCTGTGAGGCGGCGGGGGTCGATTGGCCCCAGGTGGCCGACCGACCCCCTGCGATCGCAGAGACAATGCCCGCCGCTAAAGCTTACAGCGAGGTCTGGGTTGGGCGGGCGGCGCTGATCGAGGAGCTAGTGCAGGGTTGTCAGCAGGGTTGTCGGCTGCTGCTGGTCACCGGCATGACTGGCATTGGCAAAACAGCTCTGGTCAATCAGCTCTGTCAACGCCTAGAAACGGCTCTGCCAACTCGGCACCGCGTTACTTTCGACGATCGCGATCAGACCAGCTTCAGCCAAATTGCTCCCTACCTGACCGGTGGCGCTGGCGATTTAGCCTCGCTTTCGCCGGAGGAAAGCATCAGTGCAGTGGTCAACCAGTTGACCAGTCAGCCCCGCCTGCTGATCTTAGATGGGTTAGAAGCCACCCTTGAAGGCAACGACGAAACCGGCTGGAGCGAATTTAAAGATCCCCAGTGGCAGCGGTTTTTCCATCGCCTCTTGGCCGCTGAGCACTGTCAGACTGTGGTGCTGGTGGCCACTCAAGAATTTCCGGTGCAGCTGCGATCGCTCGGCAGCCGTTACCCCGCTGTTTGGCGCTGTGTCCCCCTCAAGGGGTTAGAGCCCACCGAGCAAATGCTGCTGCTCCAGCAATTGGGGCTAGCCACCGACATCAACAGCACCACTCAAAATCAACTACAGCGGATTGGAGCCGCCTACGAAGGGCACCCCCTGACCTTGCAAATTATCGCTGGAGAAATTCTCAACCCGCCGTTTGACGGCAACCTGACTGCCTACTGGGGCACCTACGGCCACGAGATTGAGCAGCTAGAGCGGGCTACCCAGGCCATGCCCCTAGAGGGCGAAGCCGATCGGCTGCGGCTAGATTCCTATTCGCGGCGTTTGCGGCAAATTGTGCGCCAGCGCTTAGAAACCAGCTTTAACCGCCTGCAGGCCCAGGTACCGCTGGCCTACCGGCTGCTCTGTCTGGGGGCAGTCTATCGTCGCCCAGTAGTGGAGGCTTTTTGGCTGAACCTGCTGACTCCGCTGCAACCCAACCTTGACCAGCAGCAGCTAATGCTAGACGCCCTCATCGATCGCTACTTAGTGGAAGAGCTAGTGACCCACGACCAGCTCCATCTGCGCCAGCACAATTTGATTCGCAGCATTGCTCTCAGCCATCTACGTCACCTCCGCACCCACGATGACAACGCCTCGACCCGCGCTTGAGGATGGCGGGCTAGCGGCAACGCCCCTAGAGAGCCTGATTGCTAGCCCTCTGGGGGGCGATCTAGGGGCCTCCTGCCCCCATCGCCTCGCCGATTTATTAGCGCTAGATCTCTCATCGCCCTGGGTCTATGGCCACTACATGGCCATCGTGCAGTGGTTGAGCCACTACGAACCGCATAGCCAGGCCCCTTTAGACCAGGTGCGGGGTTGGCTAGAGGCGTTTTATCACGCCTGCGAGGCCGAGCTGTGGCCGATCGCCTGGGCGATCGCCACAGCTCCTGTCGGCGATGGTACCGCCCTCTACCGGCAGTTAGGCCTATGGGGGCACCGCCGCGAGCAGGTCGAGCTGTGCGAGGCCTTATTAGACCAAGTCGACCCCGGTTTACCGACCCACGGTTTGCAGAATGAGCTACGCCAACTGGCCGGCCACGGGTGGCAACAGTTGGGGGCCTACGACAAAGCCAGACACCACTACGACAAGCTGCTAGCAGACAGCCGAGCCCAACCGAATCTGCGGTTGGAGGTAGAAGCCCGCTGCGGCCTGGCCGATCTGGAGATGGAATATATGCGCTATCGCGCGGTCATTAATGAGCTAGAAGCTGTGTTACCCCAGGCCCAGGCCTTAGCCGCCTGGGAAACGACCGCCAAAGTCTTGCAACAGCTCGCCTTGGCCTATGGCTACACCGGGCGTACTCGCCGCAGTCTTGAGGTCTTGCAGGAGGCGTTGACCCTGGCCCAAACCCATCGGCTTTCAGCCCAAGAAACGGCTACGCTCCACCATTTTGCCAAGGTGTACGAATGGCGCGGCGAGCCAGAGCAAGCGTTGCCTTACCTCAACCGCTGCTTGGCCTTGGGCCAAGCCCAAAACAACCTCATCCTGCAAGCCGATATCCTGGTCGGGTTGTGTCGCTGTTCCTTTCTCAGCCGTGATCTAGAGGCGGCGATCGCCCACGGCCAGCAAAGTCTGGCCCTCTACCGCGAAATCTACTGCTGTAACCGAGAAGCCCTAGTCTTAAACGATCTAGGCGTGATCTATGCCTACGGTCTGAGCCATTGTGCTGAGGCGATCGCCTACTTCAACCAGGCCGAAAGCGTAGCCCGTCGCATCGGCGAAGGGAACGGCATGATCGCCATTATCATGGCTCACCAGGCCTACTGCTACGCCGCTCTGGGCCAATACCACCAGGCTCAGCAGGCCAGCCAACGGGCCTTAGCTACCGTAGAGGCCGAAGCAGCCGAAGCGTATATCAAGGCGATCGTCTACGCCTGTGTGGCCAAAGTGCATTGGGAGCAACGCGATTATGGTCCAGCTCTGACCTTGGTTTACCGAGCGCTACGCCTATCGCCCCCGTGGCAGACGAGCAACGGTCGTTTGCTGTTTCGCAAAGTCTGGGACACGCTCACTCGCCCCTTTGCCCACTGGCGATCGCGCGGAGTGGCGCGGCTAAAAAAGCCGCCATAAGCAGGCAGGTCACCGTTGGGGCTGCCGCCCAAAAGCCTTAAGCCTGGCGGCAAATCAGCCAACTGCCGATAGCCAGGGTGTAGCCCGCCCCGATTACGGCAATGGTGCCAAACGGTAGCCCGAGGTCATAGAGGGTGCCCCCCACCACCAGCCCCAGGCTAACGGCAAAATTTGAGATTGATACCAGCAAGGCATAGGTGAAGCCCGCAGCAATGGGGGGACAAGCGGGCGCAACTCGCCCAAATAATCCCAGAAATCCTACAATTCCTAGCAGGCCGCGCACCAGGTAGACCCCGTAGGCCGAAGTGACATCCTGCATAAACGCCAGACTGAGAATCGCCCCCGCCTGGCCCCCAACCGCGAGGCTCAGCAGCGGCTGGGCGGTCGGAGACCATCGCCAGGCCCACAGCCCAAAGCCCAAAGCGCCCAGCACCGTGCCGATGCCCTCTAATGCCCTGAGTTGGCCAATCACCCCGTTGTCAAAACCCAGTTCCTGGGTCTGATAGAGATAATCTACCGGCAGCGGACCGAGTTGGAGCACTGCCACCAGACCCATTACCCGGAGTAGCTCAGGCTGTCTGAGGGCTTGGCTAAACTGCGGCCAACGCACCCGCAGGCCTGGGTTAGGGGCCGGTTGCTCGGGGAGCTGCCAGACCACCAGCAGCAAAGCGACCCCGGGCAACAGAGTACTGAGCCAAAACACCTGGCTGAGGGCAACCCGATCAGCCAGCCAGCCCCCAGCTAGAAACATCGCCACTGCCGTCCCACCCCACCCCACCCACTGAGCCGCCTGATACACATTCGTTCGCTGTCGCTGTTGCCCTTCGATAACCATCCACCGGTCAGCTAGGACATCAGAAACGGCCACCGCCGCAGAAATGATGCCAATGCCGACCAGTAGTTCTGCCGCCGTAGGCTGCCCTAGCTGCCCCAGCCAGCCAAACCCCACAACCACCAGGCTGTACGCCAACATCAGGTAGCCCTTGACCCGATATTTCCCCAGGGCGACATTGTCTGTCAGCAGCGCCCACAGGGGCTTGATCAACCAGGGGAACAACACCATGGCCTGAAAACTAGCCAGTTGACTGGCCGACAGATCTAGCGTGTGGGTCAGGTAGGCGGCGACCGGCAGGTAGGCTAACCCCGGATTGCTGCTGGCCGCTTGCACGGCATATAGCAGCACCATGAACCCCAGGCGGGAGCGTTCCTGGTGGCGGTGCGAGGGGATAGGGGCCATGGGCGATCGCAGCTCTCCTGAAAGAGGTCCCTCTAAAGGTAAGGCCACAAGTTGAGGCCGCCGCCCCAATGGGCGATCATTCCGGCTGGGCCTGGGTACTCAGCGAATAGCAGAAGCGATCGGCCCGCGAAATGGTGGCCCCGTGGAGCACCGGCTGCTGATGGCGGGAGTAGGCTGTGTAGCGGTAGACCATGAGCGCGTGCCCTAGGGGGACCTCCAGATAGCCGCTGAGGTCATAGTCAGCGTGGGTACACTCAACTACACCATCGAGCCGGTCGATGGGAATGCCATGTTGGGCCAGGGTAGGGAAGGTCATTTGCTGCTCTAGCAGTGACGCAAATCGCTGCCCCAGATCGGCCACCAGATAAGAAACATCTACCGCTCCGGCGGCTCCATCCATGCGAAACAGCTTTTTTTGCCGATAGACCTGAGACTGGGTTGGGATTTCTAGAATAGCCGCCACCTCGGTCGGAGCCAGAATCGGCTCAAACTCCAAATTTTCAAAGGAGAAGACTACTCCCTGACGGGTCATATCTTGCTCTAGAAACACCAGCGGACTAGAGAGCGAGTAGGTGACCTTTTTCTGCGGCGTGACAAAGACGCCTTTGCCTCGGTAGGCGATCGCTAGCCCCTGGCTGACCAAATTGGCTACCGCCTGGCGAGCGGTAATGCGGCTAACGCCAAAGGTTTCCATCAGCTGGTGCTCACTGGGCAGGCGATCGCCCGCCGCATACTCCCCCACCTGAATTTGGTGGCGCAGCTTTTCCGAAATACTGATGTGCAGGGGAGTAGACATGATTAGCGCAAGCGGTAGTTAGCCTCAAACAGGCTCAGGGTCAGGATTGCCAGACATGGCTTTGTCAGCCATAGGCAACTGTGCTAAACTCACTTGTCATAACAAGTTAAGTAATGGTTGTTTTGGCTGGCAGCTCAGCCAGCGGGTCGTTAGGGCAACGTCAGCCACGGGCAAGCCGCAAATGGGTGCCCAGGTTCTCGCCCTTGCTTTTTTCAGTATTACCCCTTGTCAACTCTCCGTTAGCCATCCGTTCACCATGCTTACGAATACTACACCCGTTGCTGAACCGAGTTCATTGCCCTCCCAGCCGCGTCAAATTTTATCGGCTGAAGCCCTAACAACCCTCAACCAACGCTCTAACTGGGCAGGCGGGGTTCGCTTTGCTGGTCATTTAGCCGTTATCGTCCTCGGTGGCTGGCTATGGGGCACGGCTCCCCTGGGGCTAGCGCTACCTGCCCTCATACTTTGCGGAGCGGGTCTAGCGTTAATGTTTTGCCCCATGCACGAGTGCTGCCATCGCACCGCCTTTGCCAACCCCCGCCTGAACGATGGTGCGGCCTGGCTGGCCGGGCTGCTGTCGTTCTATAACAGCGGCTTTTATCGGCGCTACCACAAGTGGCACCACCGCTACACTCAAATTCCGGGCAAAGACCCTGAGCTCGACGACCCCAAGCCCACGAGCCTCGGCAACTATCTCTGGCAGCTCAGCGGCATTCCCTGGTGGATGGGCAAAGTGCGCTGCCACAGCCGGGTGGCGCTGGGACAACTGGAAGGGATGTATTATCTGCCCGCAAGTGCCCAGGGTGAAGTCGTGCGATCGGTGCGGTTGCAGCTTGCCACCTATGCCGCCATCGTGGGGGTCTCGACGCTGCTGGGCAATCCTTGGTTTTTGATCACCTACTGGGTGCTGCCCCTGGCGGTAGGCCAACCCCTGCTACGGTTTGTGCTGTTGGCCGAGCACACCGGCTGCCCCAACGATGCCAACCCGCTGATCAATACCCGCACCACCCTCACCCTCTGGCCCTTGCGCTGGATCATGTGGAACATGCCTTTTCACGCCGAGCACCACCTGTACCCGTCGATTCCGTTTGCGATGTTGCCCGCTGCCCATGGCCAGCTCAAGCCCTACTTTGAACGGATTGATGCGGGCTACGTGGGGGTTAATCGCGGGATTGTAGCGGCTCTATTTAAATAATTTCTCAACTTCAAGCCCAAGCCTGTAGAGCCCAAGGAGCCGCTATGGCCTCTCCCAGTCGGTTGACGCTCAAAGACTTTCCGCTACAGTGCGGGGTGGTGCTGCCCGAGGCCGAGGTGGTGTATCAGATCGATGGCGAGTTGAACTGCGATCGCAGCAATGCCATTCTCTACCCCACCTCCTACGGGGCGCAGCACACCGATGTCAATTGGCTGGTGCGCCCCGGCGGCATTCTCGACCCCAGCCACTGGTGCGTGGTGATGGTGAATATGTTTGGCAACGGCCTCTCGACCTCGCCCAGCACCTGCCCGGCGGTGGCCCAGCCCGGCGTTTACTTTACCCACTACGACAACGTGCGCGCCCAAAGGGAGCTCGTAGACTCCTTAGGCATTGACCACCTGGCCCTGGTCTACGGCTGGTCGATGGGAGCCCAGCAGGGCTATCACTGGGGGGCGATCTACCCTGAGCGGGTGCAGCGCCTTGCGACCCTCTGCGGCACCGCCAAAACCACCGACCACAACAAACTCTTTCTCTATAGTTTGCGGTCGGCGCTAACCAGCGACCCAGCCTGGAACGGCGAACGGTTTGAGGCTACCCCCGATCGCGGCTTTCACACCTTTGCCCAGATCTACGCCAGCTGGGCGGCCTCGCAGGCCTACTACCGGGCTAAGCCCTACCTGGCCTGGGGCTACGACTCGCTCGAAGATTACATTTTGCGCGGTTGGGAGGCGGGTTACCGCCAGCGCGACCCCCACAACCTGCTGGCGATGATCGACACCTGGCTGCGCTGCGACGTGGGCGACAATCCTATTTACCAGGGCGATTATGCCAAGGCCATGGCGGCAATTACGGCCCAAACCCTAGTTATGCCCGCCACCACTGACCTCTATTTCACCCCCGAAGACTGCGAGGCCGAGGCGGCGCTGATCGCCAACGCCGAATATCGCCCGATTCCCTCAATCTGGGGCCATCGGGCGGGCAACCCTTATCAAAACCCCGAGGATGAGGAATTTATTCGCAGAGCGATCGCAGACCTGCTGAGCTAGGCAACCTCGCAAATTGTGGCAGCGATCGGCCAAACAGGCCCAATACCAGAACCCCAGCCGCTCAACCCGAACGATACCCCCGCGATCGCCGTGCGGCCCCCGCTCTCCGCTCGAGCTGCGTTATCATCCTAATTATCTAAGCCGGGGTTATTTAGAGGGCTGCAATGCTGGAAGGGTCAATACTCAAGCTGTTGGTCGACGGTCGCACGGAACCAGACACCACACCGCTAAATTATGGCGTTTACTACAAAAATACTCTGGTTGCTCTCTGCCACGCCTTAGAAGACTGTATTTTAACCTCTAACTCCGCCCCTCTCGTGATTACGGCTTTTCAGCGGGGCAAATGGTATTTACAAGAAGCCGATCGCTACAGTGCGATCGCCGACCAAGCCCAGCAGGTTGTGATTATGGCCGCCTCTGAGGCCGGCTTTCACGACCACCCCACCAGCCAGCGCGAGAATGTCGCCCTAGTTGACCTGGCCAGCGACGACCCCGTGGCCGAAGAGTGGCACCTGATCATTCTCTCCCCCGACTACACCGCTATGGTGCTGTGCCAAGAGCTATCGGTGGCCGACTACGGCAAAGCCGGCGTTCCCGAGCACGACCTAGAGCGCAAGTTCTACGGATTTTGGACCTTTGACTCAGCTCTGGTAGCAGAAACTATCGAACTGGCGATCGCCCATGTCGGTCGCTACAACCCCGATCTTCAGGCCCAGCTAACTGCCCACCTGACCAGCCTCAAGCAGCAAAATCCAGCTCTCCGCAACGATGCATCAACGGCGGTTAGCCACACCGTTACCCAGGTCGTGCACTACCTGCAAAACAGCCGCAATGACCTTCAAGGCAACCTGGCCTACAGCCTGGTTGACGACCTCGACCAAAACTTGTTTTCTAACGAGCTTCAGGCCTTCTTGCGTATGGCCCAGCTGGTCGATTTTAGCGACCCAGTCAACCCCCTGGCCGCCAGCGAAGTGGTGTCTTTGCTAGAAATGATGGGCCAGCTCCTCGATCTGCCCGCCTGGCAACTCCAGCGGCTGCGGCTGGCGGGGATGCTGCACCGCATTGCCCCGGCCCCCGATTCAGCCTTGCTCGATGGGGACGGGCCCAGCTGCCCGCTGATTCCTGAGGTTCAGGCCCTGCGGCTCATGCCCCGCATGCGGGCCGTGGCCGCCATCATTGCCCACCAGGGCGAATGCTGGGACGGCAGCGGCTACCCCGCTGGACTTACCGGCGATGCCGTACCACTAGAATCGCGCATGCTGGCGCTGGTAGCCGAATTTCAGCGGCGGGTGGCCGCTGCCCGCCACGACCAAGCTCCTAACGCTGACAATCTGTCTATCTTCGGCACGGTATTGAGCACCTGCCAGGCCGAAGCCGGTCAACGGTGGGATCCTAAACTAGTCGAAATCCTAGAGCTAATGGTGCTGGGTCTCCAGCAGGGCATGAGCTTGCCCACAATACCGACTAAAATTACGTTGGGGTCGGGGCTATTGAACCCCGACATCGCCGATCAAACTTCCGTCTTCCCCGCTTCCTCTGAACTGCTCCCTCGATAGTGACCTCCGTGGTGACCTCTGTGCCCAGCGATTCTATAGATATTGCCGCCCTGCGAGCGGGAAAACTCCGTCATCTCGCCGGAGCTGACCTCGAAGATGAAGACCTCTCTGGCGCTGATTTGGCCGGCGTCCACCTCGCTGGAGCCAGCCTGATGGGGGCCGATCTCAACCGCGCCTCGCTGGCTAAGGCTCACCTAGAGGGGGCTAACCTGATGGGAGCCAGCCTGGTGGGCAGCGACCTGCGGGCCAACCTGTGGGGGGCTAACCTCATGCAGTGCGATCTCACCGGGGCCGACCTGCGCGGGGCCAACCTGCGCGGGGCCAACCTCATGGGGTCACGGCTGAGCGGCGTCAGTCTGGCGGGAGCGTTTTTGAGCGGCTGCAATCTGATGGGGGTCAACCTGCAAGGGGTAGACCTGCGCGGGGCCGATCTGCGCGGCGCTAACCTCAGCGATACCAACCTCAAGGGGGCCGACCTGTCGCAGACCGATTTGCAGGGGGCCAGGCTCGACAATGCCAATCTCGAAGAAGCCGATCTGCGGCAGGCCAACCTGTCGGGAGCCTCGCTGGGAGGTGCCAACCTGCTCTGCGCCGACCTGAGCAGCACTCAACTCGACGGCGTTAGCCTCACAGGCGCTTGCCTGATTGGCACTTGCCTAGACAACTAATACCAATTGTCCATATCGCCAAGACGACACCCCCAACGATGAAAACTGTAGGGTGCATCCGCGCAGCGATGCACCGTCTCAGGGTTATTTTTAGAGCAAATCCGAATCACATACCCCCAATTCCAAACAGGCGGATTGCGTAGGGGCAAACGGTGTTTGCCCAGCCCAACCGGAGCTAGCCCAGTCGAATTCGGTATAACACGGCGGCAAACCGATCAACACAGGGCTGGGGCTTTCGACTTGGCTTTTCCGGGGGAAAGGCCGCGCCTAAAGGGCGATCGCAGCATAGTGGCCTTGGTCCAGCATTCGATCGTCAATTGCATAATTGCGCAATTGTGCTAAATTGATTGCTATGCAGCTAACGTTTTTTCTAAAAGCATTTCTGGCCCTAGCCCAGGAAACTCGGCTGGCGGCGTACCGCCTCCTTGTTAAAGCGGGGCCTTTGGGTTTGGCGGCGGGGGAAATTGCTGAAGCCCTGGGCGTTAACCCCTCTACCCTATCTCGCCATCTGGCGCAGTTAGAGCGGGCCAAGCTGCTGCGGTCTTGGCGGGTGCAGCGGCAGGTGCGCTACGCCATTGACTGGCAGGGCACCAATCAACTGCTGCGATTTTTGCTGGAAGACTGCTGCCAGGCAGACCCGGCTATTTGGCCCGCCGAGCCGCCACCCGCCGATGATCCATTAGCAACTGAGCCATAACCCATGAGCTTTGATCACCCCCCTAAAATTCTCTTTCTCTACGGTTCGCTGCGCGATCGCGCCTACAGTCGCCTGCTCGCCGAAGAAGCCGCTAGAATTATTGCCGCCATGGGGGCCGAGGTGCGGTTCTTTCATCCCCATGATTTGCCTCTCCACGGCAGCGTGCCCGAGAGCCATCCCAAGGTGCAAGAACTGCGAGATTTGGTCAGCTGGTCTGAGGGGCAGGTGTGGTCTAGCCCCGAGATGCACGGCAACATCAGCGGCTTAATGAAACACCAGATCGACTGGGTGCCCCTGAGTCTGGGGGCGGTGCGGCCTACCCAGGGCAAAACCCTGGCGGTGATGCAGGTAAGCGGCGGTTCGCAGTCGTTTAATGCGGTCAATACTCTGCGGGTGCTGGGCCGGTGGATGCGCATGTTTACAATTCCGAACCAGTCGTCGGTGCCCAAGGCCTATCAAGAATTTAACGACGATGGCACGATGAAAGACTCGCCCTACCGCGATCGCGTCGTTGATGTGATGGAAGAGCTGTACAAATTTACCCTGCTGCTGCGCGACCAGGTCGACTATCTCACTGATCGCCATAGCGAGCGCAAAGCCGCCACTGAAAAGCAGGCGAATGCGATCGTCAGCCAAGCCATCGGCCCTGCCTCGGGCGAATCCCCAGCCGCTTGACATCTTCTCAGCCGGTCGCCTGGGAATAAGACTTCACATTGTTTAATTTCTCAACAGCCCGTTGGCATCCGAGGAGTTACGGGTCTCCCAGGGCCATACACTAAGAAGAATTAGTTAGCGCGAATCATCGCGCTACGGGTGTTTTGGGGTTTAGGCGTGAGGTCAATGAAGTTTCGCTCGTTTATTCGTCCCCTTGCCATTGCCGCTGGGCTGGTGCTGGTGCTGGGTTTGGGCCTGCTGGGGCGCTTGACCCTCAATAACCCCCTATATCTGATTGAGCGTGGTGGGCAAGCGCAACCCTTGGCGCTTCAGTTTGTACCTAAGCAGTCGGCGGTGGTGGCGGCGGTGCTGGTGCGCCCCGATCGCCTCGCCAACCTGTGGGACTATCTAGCCGCCCCCCGGCTCCGCCAAGACACCCGCCACGACCAAGAACTGATTGAGCAATTGCTGCTAGCTAACACGGGCCTCAGCTACAGCCGCGACATTCAGCCCTGGCTGGGCGAAGAGGTGACCGCAGCCCTAGTGACTGCCGACCTCGACTATGACCCGACCAATGGCACCACCCCCGGCTATCTAGTGGCCCTGGCTTGCAACGATAGCGCAGCGGCCCAGGCGGCCCTAGAGCTGTACTGGCAAAACCGAGCGATCGCAGGTGATGCCCTCACCTTTGAAGACTTTTCGGGTAACCGCCTGATCTACGCTCGACGGGGAACCCAGCGATTTTCGACAGCCGATACGACCCAGCTAGCCACAGCCCTAGTGGCCAACCGCTACGTTCTAGCGGCCAACCATCCCGACGTGCTGCGTCAGGCCCTCACCGCTGCTCAGTCGAGCGATCTCAACCTCCAGAGCGATCGCCGCTACAAAACCGCCCTACGAGCCCTACCCAACCAGCGGGTGGGGTTGCTGGCCCTCAACCTACCGGCGGTTAGCCAGTGGCTTCACCCTGAGGCGAAGGCCACAGGGCTAGACCTGGACCAACTCGGGGCCGCCGATGACCAGGTGGGCTGGGGGCTAATGTCGTGGCAGCTTACCCGTGAGGGGTTGGTGGGTCACACTGCTTTGCTGGCGGCCCAGGGGCATCGGCTCCACCCCCAGCGGGCCAATGCCGACGACTGGACGGCGATCGCCCCCTACTTGCCCGACTCGCTGACCGTCACCGCCCTGGGTACTGACCTGATGGCTCTGGGGCAGACCTTAAAGCCGCTGCTGGCTCTGACCTCGACCATGGGCGATGGAGCTTCGCTCCTGACTCCCCTGATCGACAGGGCTTTGGGGCCAGGGGCCACCGACCTCTTACAAGTGGGCGTCGATCGCGCCTATGGCCTAGGGCTGGCACCACCCAGTGCGGCATCGGCTGACTGGGTGGTGGTAGCTCCCCAGAGCGACCATCTGAGCACCACCCTCGATGCGCTCACCGCCTTAGCTCAGAAAAATGGCTTAGGGGTGGGTGCCCTCGACCTACAAGGCACCCCGACGATCGCCTGGACCCGGCTTTCGCTACCCCAAGGCCGGAGTTCGCAGCCCTTGCAGGTGGTAGCTGAGGTGGCAGGGCTCCATGCCCAGGTGGATGATTACGAAGTACTAGCCGCCTCTCCCGCCACCCTAGCCGCCGTGATTGGCCCACAGAACGCACCGCGCCAGTGGCCGAGCTGGTGGCCCCAGGTGGCCCAGGTACCCGGTCCCAGCACGGGCTATATTCATATCGACTGGCCCCAAATGCAGACCCGCTTGGCCACCCAACTGCCCCAGTGGCGGCTGTGGAGCACAGCGGCTCAACCCGTTCTCAAGCATCTCAGAGAGATTACCCTGATCAGCCGCGATCGCAGCGATGCGATGCAGACTGGCAGCATTCTGGTTCAGCTCAGCAACCAATAGCGGCTATGGCAAACCTGGCAGAAACTTCAGACAATTTTGCGATCGCTCCCATTCTTATCGCCCACCTAGCAGGCAATCCTCCGACCTCTGACCAGATGCAGCAGCTGCTGGCGTGGGAGCTAGCCGATCCGCTGCGGGCTGCGGCTTGGGGCATCACTCCCGACAACGGCGAAGCCCAACTGCAAACGCGGCTGCACTGGCTGCAAACCCTCGTGTCCCACCACGCTGCCCTGCCCTTGCCCCCGGCTCCCATGGAGCGCTACCTGGGGCTATATTGGCGGCTGTGGCTGCCCCTAGCCCTGACCCTCAAGCAGGCCCGCGACGATCTCAATGCGCCGCTCATTCAGGGCATCTTGGGAGGACAGGGCACCGGCAAAACTACCCTGACCTTAGTTCTGCGGCACATCCTGGGAGTAATGGGCTACAACGCTGTTGGCCTCTCCATTGACGACCTTTACAAGACCTACCGCGATCGCCAGCTCTTGGTGCAAGCCGATCCTCGGTTGCGGTGGCGAGGCCCCCCCGGCACCCATGATATTGACCTGGGGCTAGCTACCCTGGATCAGGTGCGCTCAGCCGTAGGCCGTGAGGCCGTTGCCCTGCCACGTTTCGATAAGTCGCTGCACGGCGGCGAGGGCGATCGCATTGCCCCCGAGTGGGTCGAGGGAATCGACATTTTGCTATTCGAAGGCTGGTTTTTGGGGGCACGCCCCATTGACCCCGCTCGGTTTGACCAAGCTCCAGAACCCATTGCCACCGAGGCCGATCGCCAGTTTGCCCGCGATATGAACGCTCAACTCGCCACTTACCTGCCTCTGTGGGACTGCCTTGATCGCCTGATGGTGCTTTGCCCCGCTGACTACCGCCTGAGCAAGCAGTGGCGCAAAGATGCCGAGCACCAGATGAAAGCCCAGGGCAAAACCGGCATGAGCGATGCCACCATTGACGAATTTGTGGAGTATTTTTGGCGTGCCCTGCATCCTGAGCTGTTTATCACACTCCTCAAGGGCGATCGAGAACACGTTAACCTAGTGATAGAAATCGATCACGAGCGCACCCCCAAGGCTATTTATTCTCCGGCTTTAGCCTTTGTCTAGCCGTAGTATTAAAAGGCACTACCAACTTCGGGACAGAAGTGAAAGCTCTCCTAGGTCAGATTGTCAATCTATATGGCATGAGGCCCCAGGTTCTCAAAAGCTGTTAATTCAACTTAAGGATAGTGATGTTTATTATGAGTTCTAACGTTCAAGTTATTGAGCCCACCGGCATTTTAGATAGTACCAAAGCCGAAGCGTTTCGACAGTCGGTGGAAGCATTGCTACAAGAGGGAGCCGAAATTATTTTGGTTGACCTAAAAAATATTACTTTTATCGATAGTTCGGGCCTGGGCACCTTGGTCGTGCTGCTGAAAAAGATTCGGGGGCTAAACCGCAGTCTATGCATTTGCTCGATCAATGATCAGGTGCGCATGCTGTTTGAGCTCACTAGCATGGATCGGGTGTTTGACGTCTACGACGACCGGCAGGCTTTTGAAGACGCCAAGTTAAAAGCGCCACACTAGCGAGCAATCGCCGACTAAGACTTGGGCCGGGAATTGAATTTGGAAGGTTATACCAAATCCTAACTGAATACCCCCGATTCGTAGGGGCGTAGCATGCTACGCCCCTACGGGGTTCCTGATTATAAATCGGGGTTTCCCAACTCGGATTTCGTATTAGTCTCTAAACCCAATCACCGGCTGCCGGTCAGCTTCACGCTAGTCCAGATTGATCATCATCAACGACATGTCATCACTGGCCACTTCGCCCGCCTGGCGACCAATCACTGCATCGAGAATGTGATCGACGCTCTTTTCACGGTTAGCCAGGGCCAACAGATCGACAAAGGCATCAAGGCCAATGTACTGCTCGTTGTTTTGCAGCACCTCGTAGAGACCATCGCTAAATAAGTAGAGGCTGCTGTTGGGAGGTAGATGGCAGCGCTGCCACTGATATTTGGCGTCGGGCAGCATGCCTACGGGCATCCCTGGGGTGCGCAGGCGGGTGGTGGTTACCTGTTGGTCAGCATCGATCGACACTAGCACCGCTGGGGGATGCCCGGCGCTGGCGTAGAGTAGCTGACGATTGGCGCAGTTGAGCACGCCATACCAAATGGTGAAGTATTTTTGGTTTTGGTCACTCATCTGAAAGGTTTCGTTCAGTGCCCGCAGCACCTTCTCGGGGCGGTAAAAGCTGACGTCGGGCAGCGACTGCGATCGCAGCACATTGAGCACCGAGGTCGACAACAGCGCCGACCCCAACCCGTGGCCGGACACATCTAGCAGATACATGACCATGTAATCAGGGTCAAGCCAGTAGTAGTCGTAGCAGTCGCCGCCTAGCTGCTGGGAGGGTAAAAACCGTGCTTGAATCGGCACTTTGCCGGTTTGGTCGTTGGGCAATAGCGATCGCACATAGCCCTCGGCCTCGGCCATTTCGGCCTCCATGCGCTGCTTTTGCTGACGTAGATCTTGAGTGAGCTGGTAGATACGCAGTCCCGAGCGCACGCGAGCGTTGAGTTCGTTAATATCTACCGGCTTTGAGAGCAAGTCGTCGGCTCCGAGCTCTAGGCCCTTGACCCGATCGGCGGTGCTGTAGCGGGCGGTCAACAGTAGCAGCGACGTAATTGACAACACCGGGTGGTGTTTGAGCGTCTGACAAATGGTTAACCCGTCAACATCGCCCGGAATATTCCAGTCACAGATGATCACCCCTGGCAGCAATTTTTCGGCTAGGGTCAGCCCCTCTGCTCCACTGCGCGCAGTAGTCACGCTATAGCCCTGCTGTTTTAGGGCGCTGACTAGAAATTGTTCTGTAGCTACATCGTGCTCAATGATGAGGATGTCGACCATGCTGTGCTCTCGACCGAAGGAGGAACCGTCGTTAAATTTGGGGTAGATGGCCTGGTGGGGGCAAAGGGCCGGGAGGTAGAAGGGGCAGTTGCTAAGAGCAGGGTTCCCTAGGACGCAGCTAAACCCATAGAACTAATCTCTCAGGTTTAGCCTAACCCTAAACCACTTCGTCAAGAAGGCTTCATGAAGATCCTATGCGATCGCCTCAGCTGCTACCCCCAGAGCCGATGAGCCCTAAGCAGGTTATGGTTACGCTCCCTAAAATCGCCAGTCTAGCCCTCGCTGTCGGCAAACCGCCCAGACAACTTTTTATGAAAGGTAGGGTGAGCTACCGCGATCGCCGTGGCAGTCTGTTAAGCATAGGCAAGCCCGTACAGTCCCGTACAGTTAGGTCGACTTGGTTATGGACACGACTACTTGCCCGCTGCCCACCAGCTGCGTTGTTCCGGTTTACAAGTCACCCAAAGACTACCAAGCCTTTCGCATTAGCCCCGGCGATACCAACCGCCTGGCCATAGTCTTTGACCCCACCATCGCCAACATGTCGCTGACCTACTGCGTCGAAATCTTCGATGTCGGTGGCAAAACGCCCCCCAACCGCCACCAGGTCGCCGTAGAAATGTTTTTTGTGCTCAAGGGTGAGGGGCTGGCCAGCTGCGATGGTAAAACCGTAGCCATTAGCGCCGGAGACAGCATTTTGGTGCCGCCCAACGGCGTGCATGTCGTCGAGAATACTGGCCCTACCCGGCTCTATACCCTCTGTATCATGGTGCCTAACGAAGACTTTGCCGAACTGATTCGCAGCGGCACCCCGGTCGAACTAGACGATGAGGATTTAGCCGTACTGGGGCGACACGATGGCCCCGGTATGGTCTCATTGGGCTGAGGAGATGTGGATGGGTGGATGGGTAGGCGGGTAGGTAGGTGAATTTTACACCTGTGGATCGCGTCTGGTCTGCGGGCTAAAGTCACCGTAGCGATTATCTTCTTTGTCAAGCTCATCCTGCTATGCGATTAGCCTCGGCGGGATGGCAGCGGAAATCAAGCCAGGAGCCCTGCCTGCATCAGACAGAGTCTTGCTGTTCCTTATGTGGCGGCGGGCAGGGAGCAAGCCGGAGCCTGCCAGAGGGTGTCATGTTCTACCATGGCATTGAGAATAATCACCAGTTTGTGCATGCAGGCCACCAGGGCAACCTTTTTGAGTTTTCCCCGCTGCAGCAGGCGCTGGTAGTAATCGCGAATGACCGGATTATGGCGAGTGGCGACTAACGCGGCCATGTAGAGGCCTGTGCGCACGGTGGCTCGACCGCCGCTAATCATCCGCTTACCCCGCATCTGGCCGCTATCGCGGTTGAACGGGGCGAGGCCACACAAGCTGGCTAGGCGCTTCGCTGAGATCTGTCCTAACTCGGGGAGTGAGGCCAAGAGGAGCCCCGTCGTCACAGCCCCAATACCCGGCACACTGGTGAGGATCTCGCGGGTGCGCTGCCACTGATCGCTCTGGGCGATGAGCTGCTCAATCTGGGTATCGAGGTCTTGGATCTGTTGCTTGAGCCAGTCAATATGCTGCTCAATGCTCTGACCCGTCCTGGCTCGTGCTGAGCGTTGCCGGGCTTTTTCGGCACTCATCATCTCGACGAGTTGCTGCCGTCGCGTGACGAGGTCTTGAAGGTGTTGACTGGCCTCACTCGCCATCGCCCGTACCTCTGGACGGATGGCATCGGCAAAGTGAGCCAACACCTCGGCATCAATTTTGTCTGTTTTAGCCATGCGCCCCGTGGCCCGGGCAAAATCACGCACTTGACGTGGATTCACCACAACGGCGGGCCAGCCCTCCGCCATCAACGTTCGCGCCGCCAGGGCTTGATAGCCCCCGGTCGCTTCCAGCACAATCAGACTCGTCTCGCGACGAAACGCCGTTAACGCCTGTAGCAACTCTCTTAAACCAGAGTCACTGTTGGCCACCTGAACGCTTAATCCAAGTGGACGGACGTACACATCTAAGGTGCGCTTGGATACGTCAATGCCAACCCATTGATGCGCTTGTGATAGTTCAGTCATGGTTGTATCCACCCGTGTAGGAGGTTAATCTGACATCACTCGTCCTTGCTCGATACGGAGTCTAAGCTCCTGGCGATTTTGCGAGTTAACTTCAGAGGTGTGCAGCGACCCATGCTACGTTCGGTTTTGGACAACCTAGGGTGGGACGGTCTGCCACACACCTCTAAAGATACAAGGGTGGGCACTGCCCACCATTAGCGAGAAAGGTTTTCAAAAGCTACCTAAATTCACCCCTCTCAACGTTCACCCTTCAACCTCAACCCTGCCGCTAGGCAACGCCTATAGTCCTTCCCCCAGCCCCTTTCCTCCGATCGTGCTTTAAAAACCTTGTTCACGTCTCCTTCCCCTGGCCCCTACGCCGTCGCTCCCAAGCAGACCCTCAGCCTGGCGGTCCCCAGTGCCCCTGGGGCCGAGGCTGTCATTCACCTCGATGCCGATGTGTATTCCCCCCTGGGGGCAGGGCCATTTCCGGTGCTGCTGATGCGGCAGCCCTACGGACGGGCGATCGCATCCACTGTGGTCTATGCCCACCCCACCTGGTACGCCAGCTACGGCTACATCGTTGTCATCCAAGACGTGCGCGGGCGGGGCACCTCGGGGGGCGAGTTTGAGCTATTTCGCCACGAGGCCGCCGATGGCTACGCCACGGTGCAGTGGGCCGCCAGTTTGCCCCAAAGTAGCGGGGCGGTGGGCATGTATGGTTTCTCATACCAGGGCATGACCCAGCTCTACGCGGCGGCCCAGCACCCCCCGGCCCTGCGGGCGATCGCCCCCGCGATGGTAGGCTACGACCTCTACGCCGACTGGGCCTACGAAAATGGTGCCCTGCCGCTACAAATTGGGCTGGGCTGGGCGCTTCAGCTGGCCGCCGAAACCGCTCGCCTCCGACAGGACGGCACGGCCTACCAGGCGCTGCGCCAAGCCGCCCAGTCTCTTCCCTTGGGGGATGCTGTGCCAGCTTGCCCCCAGGTGCTCAAGACCTACGCCCCGGAGTCTTTCTTTCACCAGTGGCTCGACCACCCCCAGCCCGACGCCTACTGGCAGGCGCTCCAACCCGATCTGGCGGCGGTAGACTTGCCCATGCTGCATGTGGGCGGCTGGTACGACCCCTATCTGCGGGGCGATCTGCGGCTGTATCAGCAGATGGTGAGCCAAAGCAGTGCCCCCCAAGCTCTGTGGATTGGCCCCTGGGGACATCTGCCCTGGGGGCGACGAATCGGCACTGTAGACTTTGGCCCTGACGCCGACAGCCCTATCGATCGCCTGCAAATTCGCTGGTTTGACCGGTTTCTGAAAGATCGGCCCCCAGAAACAACCCCAGAAATAACTCTAGAGCCGCCGATTCAGCTGTTTATCATGGGGGAAAACCGGTGGCAGGGGCGCGATCGCTGGCCCACCGGCCCTGGGCAACCCTTCTACCTCAGCAGCACCGGCCTGGCAGGCCTGCGTCAGGCCGACGGTATTCTCAGTTCTACGCTGCCCCAAGCCCAGGCGAACCCTGCCCCTCAAGACACAATCGTGCACGACCCTTGGCGACCCGTCCCCTCCCTGGGCGGCCACTGCGGCCTGCCCCCCGGCCCCTTCGATCGAGCCAGCCTCGACAGCCGGACTGACGTGCTCACCTACACTACGGCGGCCTGGCCCGCAGGATTAACCCTGGTCGGCACTCCCGCTGCCACCCTATACTGCCGAGCCGATGCCCCCAGCTTTGATCTCAGCGTCGTGCTATCGGAGGTCTACAGCGACGGTCGCGTGGTCAACCTTACCCAGGGGCATTGCCGGGTCGATGCCTACAATCCAGCCGATGGTCAAGCCCAAGCCATCACCCTCCCTCTGCACCCCACCGCCTGCACCCTTGCCCCCGGCCATCGACTGCGCCTGAGTGTGGCGGCGGCCTGCTTTCCAGCCTACGCCGTCAACAGCGGCACCGGCGATCAACCAGCAGACTGCCCTCAGATTGAGCACCGGGTGATCACCCTCACCATTGCCCAGGGGGCAGAGTATCCATCCTGCATCCATCTGCCTTTAGGGGGGCTTTAAGGGGCGATCGCCAACGTAAAGATTAAAAAAAATCGGCCCCCTGGGGAAGCCGACTTAGGTGATACTAAATATCTACGTTGTTCTCTCAATCTGGAAGAAACCACCACAAACCCAGCGCTTTTGGCAGCACTAGAGATTGGTATTTTTCCGCTGGAGGGCTCTCATCTCCTCCGTTTCTCATTGTAACAACAAGTACAGATTTTCATTAACACAATCTCTACTAATTGTGTGTTGATTCGATAACCTAAGCTGATGAGCAAATGTACTCAGCATTTCTACGGTTGATGGTTTCAGGTACACGGCCTGCCTTAACCCGTGAACCCGTATGCCCCGCTGACTTTTGATTTCTAGCGTGTCAGTCTACCAAGCTCCGTCGCAGTGCTCCGCCCATAGCTAACTGAATCCTGAATGAATACCCCCGATTCGTAGGGGCGTAGCCTGCTACGCCCCTACGGGGTTCCTGATTATGAACCGGGGTTTACCAAATCGGATTTGGGATGAGTCGCCTGCTGCGGTTCAATGCGCCGGGGCTGCCCCCAAATCACGGTTTCGTGTTTGTAGATCACCATGCCAGGGCGTGCCCCTTTGGGCTTGTAGACATGGCGAGGCTGAGTATAGACCACGGGCACCTGATCGGCCTGGCGAGCCCGGCTAAAGTAAGCCGCCAGATCAGCGACGTAGGCTAAGTCGCGATCGCTTGCCACCTGCCCCGCCTCTAGCCGCAACAGCACGTGGCTACCCGGAATTTCTTGGGTATGAAACCAGAGGTCGTAGTCGGTCGCCACGGTAGAAATGAGTAGATCGTTCTGGCGGTTGTTGCGGCCCACTAGCACCGGCAGCCCGTCGGGGGTGTGCTCTTGGCGAAAGCCCGACAGGTTGCTAGGGCTGGTTTTGCGATCGCTGGGGCGATAGTCGGGTGAAGCCATGTACCCCTGCTGAATTAACTCGTGACGAATATCGACCAGTGCCTCTAGATCTGCCGGTTCCTCGTAGGTGGGGGTTTGGGTCAGGGCGGCTTCTACCTGCTCTAGATAGGTGAGTTCTGCTTGCACCTCCGCGAGTAAGGGGGCGACAGCATCCTTGGCGCGCTTCAGCTTTTGGTGCTGTTTATAGTAGCGCTGGGCCTGCTGAATCGCGGTTTTGTCAGGGTCGATGGCGATCGCTACCGGATCTCCTGTCGCAAAATCTTCCACGGTCATTTGCGTCAGCCCCGGCTGCCACTGGTAGCTGTAGGCCATCAGCAGATCGGCTCGCTGACGGTACTGGTCTGCCTGGGCTGACTGATCGAGGCGCTGCTCAAAGGTGCGGGCCTTTTGGCGCAGTTTGTCGAGCACTCCCTTAAGCTTTTGCTGAATCTGGTTTCTAAGCCGCTCAAACTGTTGCAGGTTGAGTTCGTGGCTGTAGTACCCATGCAGCAGGGTGTGCACATCGGCCGCTGGGGCCACCCCCTGCCAGTCGAGGACGGTATAGCCCCCTTCGACCCAGCCCGGAAAAAATTCGCCCTTGTCGAGACAGACAAGCCAGCGCTGCCACGCCTCAAACAGTCGATCCCAGTCGACCTGAGTCAGGGTTTGGGCCGGTTGGTCAGGGGAGAGATGGACGGCAGCGAGGAGCGATCGCACCAGGGAAGAACTCAGGCCCCCGTAGCTCTGCATCAGCATTTTTTTCAGCGTTGTGGGCACCAGGGTCACCCGCTCTTGCCAGTCAGCCTGGGATTCTTGCAAACTCGGCAGCGTATTCATAATCGCCGGAGGCAGCCGGTAGGGGTCGCCCGTTTGAATAGGCCGCACCCGCGACTGTTGGTCGCTCACCTGGTGAGCGGCGGTCACAATCTGGTTTTGAGCATTGGCCAAAATGACGTTGCTGTACTTGCCCATAATTTCAACGTACAGATGCCACTGGGGTGGGTCGCCGGGGCGGGGGCCAAACTGCAAATCAATGGCGCGCTCCCAAGGGGCTACCGGGGCGATCGCCACTAGGGCCATCTGGTTAATCTGGTGCTTGAGCTGCTGGCTAAAGGTAAAGGTGTCTTGCCCTTTGGGCGGAGCCTCTCCCAGGTGTAGTCGAGCCGCCTGAGGGTGCCAAGAAATTGTCAGCCAACCGCGCTGATCCAAGGTTCTAAGGCCAAGGGCTAGGGTGGTGGTATCGATCTGCACAACCGTTTCGCAGCGGGCAGGCACCCAGTCAGCCTCTAGGCTGTGGCACAGAGCCATCAGAGTAGTAAAGTCAACCGGCTGCACAACCTAACCCTCCAGGCAAACACAATAGACAACGGCATCACCAACGCCCTAGCTCCCTCGGCTGAGGGCAGTACTCGGGAAAAGAGCTAAAAACTATCGATAGAGGGGTCTTTTAGCCGCAAGGTATAGCCAAAAGAACGAAAACTCCAAAAAGACTGAACTTTTGCCGGATATTAACCCTCAGCGCCAAGGGGATTCGTTAGTATGGCAATAAGCCTGCTCTGGGCCTAAATGTAGAGCATTGTGCCAAAAAAGCCTTTGGTTTTCTGGCCAGTCGGGGAGAACCCTGGCATCAGTGCCGGAGCCTCCCATTATCGCCCTCCTTTCATATTATGGATATCAAGCTCATCAATATCGGCTTTGGCAATATCGTATCGGCCAATCGGGTCATTGCCATCGTGAGCCCCGAGTCTGCCCCAATTAAACGCATCATCACCGATGCCCGTGAGCGCGGACAGCTTGTTGACGCCACCTACGGTCGCCGCACCCGTGCCGTCATTATTACTGACTCTGGCCACACTATTCTCTCAGCCATTCAGCCCGAGACCGTAGCCCACCGCTTTGTCAGCGGCAAAGATGGGGATGGCAAGGCGTAGATGGGTAGGCGGGTGGATGCGTAGGGAGGTGGGTCGGTATAAAACTGTAGAAAATTGGATCACGCCTGTGTCTACGCACCTACACACCCACCTTCACGCCGCTTGATAGACTACTAGGAGGTTGTTTCCCCTCGCTACCTATGCCCGCCGATCGCCCCGAGTCTATTGAGAAAATTGTGGCCCGCTTTCAGAAGGCCGCCGATCCTAAGCGCCGCTACGAGCAACTGCTGTGGTTTGCCAAAAAGCTCGATCCGCTGCCGGAGGAGTGCAAAACTCCTGAGAATAAGGTGCCGGGCTGCGTGTCCCAGGTGTTTGTGATAGCCGACCTGGTAGACGGAAAAGTGGTCTATCAGGCCGACTCTGACGCCCAAATTACCAAAGGGCTAGTGGCTCTGCTGATTAAAGCTCTCAGCGGCCTCACTCCTGGCGAAATCGTTGATCTCAGCCCTGATTTTATTAAAGACACCCAGCTAGATGTCAGCCTAACGCCATCGCGCGCCAACGGGTTTTACAACATCTTCAAAACTATGCAGCAAAAGGCTCAGGCCCTGCTAGATGGAGCTGCACCAGCAGCGTTACTCAATTAGAGGCTACTAAATGGGTGGGGGCGATGGGCGATCGCGCCTGCCGATCTCGCTCCCCCTGATTGCGCTCTAGGGTAGGTCCAAGACCAGGCGTGTGCTGGCACCACCGCTAAACTTTGGTAGACTTTTGAATGCGATTCAGTCCTGGTTGGCTGGGCGAACATTCCTTTTGCTACTGGTTAGGCCTATTCCATGAGTGAGTACAGCATTTTCACCTCTGAGTCAGTCTCTGAGGGCCATCCTGACAAAATGGCTGACCAGATCTCCGATGCCGTCTTAGACGCCATTCTCAAAGAAGATCTGCATGCCCGAGTGGCGGTCGAGACGCTGGTTAAAACCGGTATGGCCGTGATTGCCGGAGAAGTGCGAACCAACACCTACGTTGACCTCGAAGACATCGTGCGCAATGTCATTTTAGGCATTGGCTACGACAGCTCTAACGTGGGCTTTGATGGGGCCTCTTGTGCGGTACTCAATGCCATTGGTAAGCAGTCGTCAGACATTGCCATGGGGGTGGATGTGGCCACCGATAAAGACCTGGGCGCAGGCGACCAGGGGCTGATGTTTGGCTATGCCACCAACGAAACCGACACCCTCATGCCCGCCCCCATTTACTACGCCCACCGGCTGGTAGAGCGCCAGGCTCACTTGCGCAAGCACGGCGTGCTGCCCTGGCTGCGCCCCGATGCCAAGAGTCAGGTGACACTGCGCTACGAAAACCTAAAGCCTGTAGCAGTTGAGGCGGTCGTACTTTCCACCCAGCACGACCCCGATATCTCCCAGGCCGATATTCGCGAAGCGGTGATGGAAGAAATTGTCAAGCCAGTGCTGCCCAGCGAGTGGCTCCACGCCGATACCCAGTACCACATCAACCCGACGGGGCAGTTTATTATCGGCGGCCCCGTGGGTGACTGTGGCCTCACCGGGCGCAAGATCATTGTCGATACTTACGGCGGCATGGCCCGTCACGGCGGCGGCGCGTTCTCTGGCAAAGACCCTACCAAGGTCGATCGCTCGGCGGCCTACGCTGGGCGCTACGTGGCCAAAAACATTGTGGCAGCGGGCCTGGCCGATCGCTGCGAAATTCAGGTTTCCTATGCGATCGGGGTGGCTCAGCCGACCTCGATTTCGATCAACACCTTTGGCACAGGCAAAGTAGACGACAACACCATTGCCGACCTGGTGCGTCAACACTTTGACCTCCGGCCCCAGGGGCTGATCGACATGCTCGATCTGCGTCGCCCGATCTATCAGCAGACGGCGGCCTACGGTCACTTTGGTCGCGAACTACCCGACTTTACCTGGGAGAAAACCGATAAGGCCACCGCGCTCAAAGCAGCGCTCTAGGCCTGGCGGTGAAATGCTTAAGGCGCTGACTTCAATGGGCGATCGCCTTGGAGCCAGCGCCTTATACTGAATCCTGAACGAATACCCCCGATTTGTAGTAGGAGCGCAGCATGCTACGCTCCTACGGGGTTCCTGGATTATGAACCGGGGTTTACCAAATCGGATTTGGTATTAAGGCGACTTCTGGGAAACTTTTTCCCCAAGGGTGGGCAGTGCCCACCCTACGGTGGCTACAATCGCCGGATAAAGCGGGGATCTTCTTTTCGAGAAATCTCCTAAGCATTGGTACGGTTGGCTAAAAACCCGGTTTCTTCATCGCTGCGTCAACGGTTGAACTAGCTTTCTGGCCGAGAAACCGGGTTTCTGTGCCAGTGTTCTAGCAGTTCTAAAGGCAGCGATGAGAAGCTAGCGGTTGAACCCTAATGATTGATGATCGTGGTCTGATGGGGCAGGGCCGCCTTATCGTTGGCGGGGGGTTCGTGGCGAGTGCTTTGGTCGATCTCTTGACTTTCTTCGACGCGGCGGCGGTTGAGCAGTTCTTTGAGCGGGTCGCGCTTTTCCTCTGTCATATGAATCTGAATGTTGGGACCCGATCGCGCTAGGCGGATAACTATGCCATCTTCTACCGGTACCTCGGTAATACGACGCCCTTCTAGGTAGGTGCCGTTGGTGCCAATGCTCTTCACCACCCAGCCCGGATCGGTGCGGTAGATTTCGACGTGATGGCGAGACACTACTGCACTGTAGAGAACCACGTTGTTATCGGTCGAGCGACCAATGCGAACCACAGCTTCCTGTTCAAAGGACCAGCTTTGTACCGGAGTTTTGTGGAGAGGATGGAGCAGCGAAAGGGTAATCACATTACTCAATCAAAAACGATCCCTGTAGTTTCTAATCATAGAAGAGTCTGGCAGCCCACAGCCTAGCTTCAGTCCCAGCAGCGGCGGCTCCCCAACCAGGGAATCCACTGCCTAGATAATAGTCTAGGTCGAGAAAGATCTATGAGAGGAGTACAACCCCTAACCTAATTTTTTATTTAGGGTAACCAGGGGTAGTCAGGCCACCCAAGGTTAGCTCAGATGGCCCAGGTCAAGGTCGCCAACAGCCTGCTGATCGAGCAGCCAGCGCAGGGTGCCCTGGGGGCGTATCAGGCGAGATGGGTAAGACTGATCATCGCCATCGGGAGCAAATACCTGGGCTAGGGCAGTTTGTTTGTCGGCTCCAGCCACTAAGAACATCACCCCTCGGCTGTGGTTGATCAAAGGTGCGGTAAAGGTAATACGGGGATCGCTGCCTTTGTAGCCGACGGTAATCAGGCGATCGCTCACGGCCAGCGCATCGGTGTGGGGAAATAGCGAAGCCGTGTGGCCATCGTCGCCCATACCCAGCAAAATCAGGTCAAACTCGGGTACCTGATCGGATGATGTGCCCTGGAGTCTGCCAAATATGGCTCTGACCATAGCTTCGTACTGGCTGGCCGAGGCGGCAGGATCACCCTCTAAGGTCGGAGTCAGCAAAATGTGATCGGGAGGAATCGGCACCTGGTCGAGCCAGGCGGCCTTGGCCATACCCGCGTTGCTGTCGGGGTGATCGACGGGCACGTAGCGTTCGTCACCCCAAAAGATATAGATTTTATCCCAGGGGAGGTCTTGCTTGGCCAGGCCCATGTATAGCGGCTTGGGGGTACTGCCCCCGGCAAGGGCGAGGGTGCAGTAGCCATGGTCTGCTACGGCGGCATGGATGGCCTCTACGGTGAGAGTTAAGGCCCGCTGCACGAGAGCAGGCTTGTCGGCCAAAATTTCAATCAGGGGCGCAGTCATAGGTAGATTCCACCGATCGGCGGTCCCAGAGAGGTGTGCTTATCAACTTTTCATAACGCACCCTACCTCAGTTCAGGCCCTAACCTCAGTGACTTAAGCTTTACTTTCTAAGCCATCGCCAACGCTTAGGCCCAGACTGTTCATTCTCTGGTTGACAAGCCGCCCAAAACCTTGAAAGCTTACGATTAGCTCTATCCTCTTCTCCCAACGGATCGCTTGGCCCATGCAACTCACTCCCCAGGAAAAAGACAAGCTGCTCATTTTCACGGCTGCCCTGGTAGCTGAGCGCCGTAAAGACCGGGGGCTAAAGCTCAACCATCCTGAAGCGGTAGCCTATATTTCGGCAGCAATTTTAGAGGGGGCACGGGATGGCCGCACTGTGGCTGACCTGATGAGCTACGGCACGACCCTGCTGGCCAGAGCCGATGTGATGGATGGGGTAGCGGAGATGATCCACGAGGTGCAGGTGGAGGCAACTTTTCCCGATGGCACTAAGCTGGTTACTGTTCATGAACCCATTCGGTAGGGGAATGCATTGCTGTGTCGGCCTCTAGCTCTCAGGATATTTCTTTCGATGCGACCAGTCTAGATGCCGTGCTGGGGGCACTGGTGACCCAGCTGGATGCCTATGTGTTTCCGGAAGTGGCCGAAAAAATTCAGGCTGACATTGAGCAGCGGCGGGAAACCGGCGGCTATGGCGAGATTACGGGCGGGCAGCAGTTGGCCGATACGCTGACGGCCCAGCTACAGCAGATGAGCGGCGATCGCAACCTGCGTCTGCACTTTAGCCCCGTCCCTCTACCCCACATTGAGCCTGATGCGATTCCTAGCGCTGAGGAACTAGAGCGCCAGAGCCAGGCTAGCCGCCGCCGCAATTTTGACATTAACCGGGTGGAGCGCCTGCCGGGAAACGTAGGCTACATCCAGCTGTTTAGCTTTGAGCCGCCGGAGTTTGCCGGCGACGCCCTGGCGGCAGCTATGACCCTGGTAGCCCACACCGACGCCCTGATCTTTGACCTGCGCTACAACCAGGGCGGCTCTCCGGCCACGGTGGCGCTGCTGTGCAGCTACCTGTTGCCCGCCCATCCGCCGACTCACCTCAACGACTTGTACTGGAGCGAGACTGACGAAACCCACCAGTGGTGGACGGTGCCCTACGTACCGGGGCAGCGCTACCTCGACAAGCCGGTGTTTGCCCTCACCAGCCCCGAGACCTTTTCGGCGGCGGAGGAGTTTGCCTACAACCTGCAAGTGCTGAAGCGCGGGGCCGTAGTCGGCGAAACCACGCGGGGCGGGGCCAACCCTGGACGGGGCTTTCGTCTGCACGATCACTTTTGGGTGTTTATGCCCACGGGCCAGGCAATCAACCCCGTCACCGGCAAAAACTGGGATGGGACGGGGGTGATTCCTACCGTTAAAGTACCGGCGGAAACCGCCCTCGATACGGCCCACTTGATGGCCATTAACCACCTGCTGGAAACTGGGGCCGAGGGCGTAGCCCGCCGCGAACTGGAGGAAACCTTGCCCAGGGTGGAGCGATCGCTCCAGCGGGCGCGTCAAGATTTAATTGCCAACCTAGGAGGCCCCAAATGATTCCTGGAGAACTGCTGCCCGCCGAGGGCGAAATTGAGCTGAATGCGGGTAAAGAGACGGTGACCCTGGCGGTGGCTAACACAGGCGATCGCCCGATCCAAGTGGGTTCCCACTTTCACTTTTTTGAGGTGAATGCGGCCCTGAGCTTTGAGCGCGATCGGGCGCGGGGCATGCGGCTCGATATCCCCGCTGGGACGGCGGTGCGGTTTGAGCCGGGCGATGAGCGCGATGTGACACTGGTGCCCTTGGCTGGGGAGCGGCGGGTCTACGGCTTCAATGCCCAGGTCGAAGGGGCGCTGTAGTTTTCCAGGCCTACCCTCCGCCTGCTGGTCATCGGCCTTGACTGTATGGCCCCGGGTTTGGTGTTTGACCAGGGGCGGCCAGACTTGCCCAACCTCTCTCGACTGATGGCAGGCGGCAGCTACGGCAGGCTAGAGAGCAGCATTCCCGCCATCACCGTGCCCGCCTGGAGCTGCATGATGACCTTTGACGATTTGGCCTGGCGATCGGTAGGCAGCGTGGGCACAGGCGGCCTCTACACTATCGAAAACGACACCGGCCCCGATGACGCCAACCACGCACCGTTGGGACTCATGATTTTCTATGACCCCAAAGCACCCCAGGGCGGTCAGGTGCTGGAGGGCGCACAGCTCTACGACCTGCTGCCAACCCTGCTGCACCGCTACGGTATTGACCCGCCAGCGGGGTTACGGGGTAAGGTGCTGGCAATTTAGGGCAAGAATGACGGACAGTTGTGCGGCAGCGGATCATCTCCAACCTTTGCCAATATTCTCTGTGCCATCAGACCCAACGCAGGGCCTGACCTGGCTAAAAACTTTAGAATTTTCGCTATAAACTCTTGATAAAAATGCTTGCGAACTTCATTTGAAAAACATTCATCCGTGCGGCGTAAAATCTCCAATTTTTAACGCCGCACAGACATGCCAGGAAGATGCCGATAGCACAACCAATACCAAAAACACAACATCCAATATGTTGATTTTTAGGCGCAAAATTAGTGAACATAATCTCTGCTAGAACTGTTAAAATTTTCAGCAAAGGATTATCAGAAATTATAGGTGATGGATGTGCCTAAAATTGCTCGGATATTATGTCATTAGACATCGCAATCGACGTAAACAAACCTGGCAAAAAACTTGCAAAAATTTATGAATTATACAGATCGTGAGTTTTGGAATACCCAGGCGGAGTATGCAAAAAAAATGCGTCCATTGCTCCCTCCTGAGGCTTTTTTGCCCAATTACAATAGCGTGTGGCTGCTGTTAATTAATGGGGCAATTCTGATCTTGGGTTGGGCCATTGCCCATGACCTTGATCGATGGAACTGGCAGTGGCTATGGCTCTATTTGCCATTTTCTTTGGTTATGGGAAACAGCATTATTGTTTTGTTATTTAGTACCCACGATCTACTGCACAGCAAAGCAATTAAGCATCCATTCGTCAGACAAGCTATTAGCCTGATTGGACTGACTATGCTGTGGACCCCGCCGACGTTTTGGAAGGCTGTGCACAATCGAGAGCACCATAGCAAAACGAACTCCTCACAAGATCCCGATCGAAATTACTTATATGAGCACCCTAACAACTGGGGAAAGTGGATTCAGAACCTCTTTGTTCCTTCTGCAGAAGTGAATTTGCTTTGGTTAGCTGTGGGTATGGGTCACGCATGGGGAATTCATATGTTCCGTAATCTAAGCTCTGTACTGTTATTCAATAACGGCTTGACCAACTATCCTCCAGCCGCTTTCAGGGTGAGTTCAAAAGAAAGGAAGGCGATCGCCCTGGAGTTCCTAGTTATTCTGGGTATCCATTTAGGCATCGTATCGTATCTGGGTTTTCATCCTGTCAAGCTCGTTCTCAGCTACTTCCTACCCCTTTGGATTGGGTACGCTGGCATCATGTTCTATGTCTACACCAACCACATGTTGTGTCGTATGACTGAGGTAAATGATCCGCTCATGAATAGCATTTCCATTAGAGTTCCTAAGCTATTTGATCTATTGCACCTAAACTTTTCGTATCACACAGAGCACCATATCTTTCCAGGTGTCAACTCAAACTACTATCCGCAGGTTCAAGCTCTGCTACAGGCTCACTACGGCGATCGCTTTAATTTGCTAGATGCCTCTGAGGCCTGGCGCTTGATGCTGAAAACTCCCCGCCATTACAAAACTGAGACCACTTTTACAGACTTGAAAGGGAAAACGGTAGTTGCCTGTCCTCTTTCCGGCAGCCATGATATTGAGCCAACCTCCTGTACGACCACTATCTGCTAAGCAGCCAAGTTCAGTGAGACGCTGACCACAGTCACTATGCAACATGATTTTGGGTTTTGCCAAGGCTTAGCATTAAAGGTCTTATACCGAATCCGAATTCCATACCCCCGGTTCCAAATGGGTCAACCCGTAGGGGCAAACGGTTGTTTGCCCTCAACCAATCGGGGGTAGCCAGGCCGAATTTCATATTAGCAAAACCCATGGCAGGGATAGGATATAGCGTGAAATCAGATTAATCCCTCGCCACTTTGCCTGTGAGGCGACGGTAGATTTTTTCGGCTTCGACCCAAACAAACAGCAGGGTGCTAAAGCCAAAGCAGATCAGCAATTCTAACGGGCTGAGCAACTGGGTGCCAAAGAAATTGCGCAGGGGGGTGACATAGATCAGCATCAGCTGGAGCACCAGGGTGAGCATGACTGAGGCCAGCACAAAGGGGTTCGACCAGGGCGACATCTCAACTGTGAGGCGGGTGCTGGAGCGAACTGCGATCGCATGGCCCATCTGAGCCAAACAGAGGGTAGTAAACACCATGGTTTTCCAGCGCTCGGGGTCGCCCCCCTGCTGAGACCAGTTGTAGGCCCACACCATCATGGTTATAGAAATCACGGCAAACACCACGCCGATTCGCACCATATAGGCCCCTAGCCCCCGGGCAAAAATGCCCTCCTGGGGGTCGTGGGGGGGCTGCTCCATCACATCGGGTTCGGCGGGTTCGACCGCCAGGGCCAGGGCCGGAAAGCCGTCGGTGACCAGGTTCATCCACAAAATTTGCAGGGGCGTAAGGGGCACATCGAGAATTGGCAAAATTAGCGGTGAGAGGGCGATCGTCAGCAATTCGCCAATGTTGGAGCCCAGAATGTACTTCACAAACCGGCGAATGTTGGTGTAGACCACCCGGCCCTCTTCGGTGGCGGCGACGATGGTGGCAAAGTTGTCGTCGAGCAGCACCATGTCGCTGGCCTCTTTGCTGACGTCTGTGCCGGTAATACCCATGGCGATGCCAATTTCGGCCTGTTTGAGGGCAGGGGCATCGTTGACGCCGTCGCCGGTCATGGCGACAATCTGGTGATCTTTTTGCAGGGCTTTGACAATGCGCAGCTTGTGCTCGGGCGACACCCGGGCGTAGATATTTACCTGCTTAACGACCGCCTCTAGCTCGGTCTGATCCATAGCTTCAAGGTCAGCCCCGCTGAGAGAACGGGCCTGGGCGTCGGCAATGCCCAGGTCTTGGGCGATCGCCATGGCCGTCAGCTGGTGGTCGCCGGTGATCATCATCGGGCGAATGCCAGCGGCTCGGCAGCGCTGCACCGCCACCCGCACCTCGGGCCGCAGGGCGTCGATCATGCCCACCAGGCCCAGCCACACTAGACCTTTCTCAGCCTGGTCGGGGTCGCCCTCGGGGGGCACTGTGTCGAGAGGCCGGTAGGCAAATCCCAGCACCCGCAGACCCTGGGCCGCCATCTCGGTATTGTTGGCCAGAATGTGCGATCGCATTTCCTGGTTCAGCGGTAATGGATCGCTGCCCTTGAGGCCGCTAGTGCAGCAGTCGAGCAGCATTTCCGGTGACCCCTTGGCCAGCATTAAATAAGTAGCCTGGGCGACCTCCCCCGGCAGGGTCAAATCAACCCCCAAGGCCTCGACACCGCTCAGCACCACGCTCATGCGCTTGCGTTCTGACGAAAAAGGGAACTCTACCACCCGCTGCAATTCGTGACCCAAACGGTGGCGATCGAGGCCACTTTTAGCGGCCATCACCACCAGCGCCCCCTCGGTGGGGTCGCCCATAATCGCCCAGTCGCCCGCCTCTTTTTGCAGTACAGAGTCATTACACAGCAGGCCATCCACCAGCAACAGCCCGACATCGGGCACCTGGCGAGGGTCTATAGGCTGCCCGCCGCCGACAAACTCGCCTTCAGGCGCGTAGCCTTCCCCAGTCACGGTTAGCGCCTGGGAGAGGGTACGCACCTGCTGCACCACCATTTTGTTTTGGGTTAGGGTGCCGGTCTTGTCGGAGCAAATCGTCGTTACCGACCCTAGGGTTTCGACCGCAGGCAGGCGACGAATCAGGGCGTGGCGGCGCACCATCCGCTGGGTACCAATGGCCAGGGTGACGGTGATCACCGCTGGCAACCCCTCGGGCACCACGGCCACCGCCATACTCAGGGCCACTTCTAGCAGGCGCTCAAAGGCTTGCCAGCCACCAAAGATAACCCCGCCGCCCACCACCAGGGCCACCAACGTCAGCGATCCGGTGACCAGCACATTGCCCAGTTGGGTCATGCGCTGTTGTAGCGGGGTGGGCTCGGTTTCGACCCCTTGCAGCATGGTGGCAATGCGGCCTAGCTCGGTGCCCATACCGGTCTGGGTGACCAGCACCTGGCCCCGGCCCTGCACCACCTCAGTGCCCGCGTATACCAGGTTTTTGCGATCGGCCAGGGCGGTGTCAGCAGCGAGGGTACGGGTGGCCTGCTTGTTGACTCCCTGGGCTTCTCCGGTCAGGGCCGATTCGCGCAGTTGCAGGTTGCTCGCCTCCAGCAGGCGACCGTCGGCGGCTACCTGGTCTCCCGCTTCGAGCAGCATAATGTCGCCCGGCACCAGGTCTGGAGAAGGTACTTCTTGCAGGCGACCATCGCGCCGCACTCGCACGCTGGGGGAGGCCATTTGCTTGAGGGCGGCTAGGGCCTTTTCGGCTCGGCTCTCTTGCAGGTAGCCGAGCACGCCGTTGAGAATGACGATCGCAAAGATAGCGATCGCATCTTTTGGAAATTCTTCTGCCCGCAGCGACAGCACCGCCGACACTACCGCTACCGCCATCAGCATCACCAGCATAATGTTGGTGAACTGGTCGAGCAAAATCCGCCAGGTGGGGCGGCCTCCAGTTTCCTCTAGTTCATTGGGGCCGTACTGACGGCGGCGATCGATCACGGCCTGGGCGCTCAGGCCAGTGCTGCCATGGCTCTCTAGCTTTTCTAGGGCTTCGTCAATGCCAATTGTGTGCCAGGCAGGTGCTGGGGCGGGAGAAAGGTCAGTCATGCAACGCTACCGGCTACCGTTGGGTCTATTGTTTTAATGGTATAGCGTTGGTTAAGGCTGTGGAACAGTTGAAGGAAAGGGATTTTGGCCTATGGCTTGGCCCATCACACAGGGGGGGTACCAAAGGCCCATGAAATACCTTAACGCTGGGTTTAAACGGCTCCCGTGGCGAGTACTGGCCCTGGTACTACCGCTGTTGCTCAGCGGCTGTCTGCGCTACGACCTCACCCTGCGCTTTGACCACCACACCCACGGCCAGATCGAGCAGACCATTGAGCTCAGCGATCGCGGGGCCGCACTGGCTCAGCCCACCCTAGAGCCCTGGCTGGAGGAGCTAAAGGTGCGATCGCAAACCTTCGGTGGCCAACTCAGCCAAAATTCCCAAATTATTACCCTGATCGTGCCCTTTGGCACCGCCCCCGACTTGGCCAATCGCTTTCAGCAGTTGTTCTCGGCTGACCCGAGTGGCAATCCAGACCGCGTTCCAGACACCGCTTCGCTTGTAGACAGCCCCACCTATCTACAACTGCCCGGCTGGGGGCCAGTGCCCTTTGCCCTCGACCTCGAGCAAACCAACTGGGTCTTTGCCAGCCGCACCCACCTCACCTACAGCCTCGACCTCCAAGACCTACCCGCCAACGGCGACGCTGCCGCCAGTGCTGCCTGGGCCGATCTGCACTTTCGTCTTCAGACGCCCTGGGGCTTAGCCCAGCTTGCGCCCGCCGCTACCCCACCCACCCAGCAAGACGCCACTGGAGCCACCTGGCAGCTTGAACCCGGCCAGATCACAGTTATTGATGCCAGTTTCTGGCTCCCGAACGCGATCGCCCTCGGCACCCTCGGCATTGTGGCCCTGGTGCTCGCTGGCTACGGCCTCCGCTACCGAGTCGCGAGAAGGGTTTAGGGTTGAAGCGGGGGGTTGGTTTCGGGTGTTCGGCCTAAAACCTGAAACCCGATTAACCCACCCCTGCCCCTCCCAGGAGGGGATGCCGAAACCTGAAACCCGATTAACCCACCCCTGCCCCTCCCAGGAGGGGATGCCGAAACCTGAAACCCGAAACCTAAAACCTTGAACCTGCCTTTCCCAAAAACCTTTCGCCAAAATTAAAGTCTGCCTGGTTAAATAGACCTAGCGATTTGACCTAATGAGGGGAGGCTCAGCGCCATGAGGCAGATAAATTTCGTCGTTATCTTTGTAATTGCCCTAGCCCTAGTGCTATTTGGCATTGAGAATACTGAACCAGTGATTATTCACATTGCGCCAGGAGTGGATGTGGAAGCCCCCCTGTGCGTAGAGCTGATTATGGCGATGGGCATTGGGGCTGTGTTTGCCTGGGTGTTTAGCGTCTGGGCTCAAGTCCAGGGCTATATGTCCTTTGGTAAGCAAATGCAGCAGCGAGAAATCCGCATTCAGCAGCTCGAACAAGACGTGCAGCGCTATCAGGTTGAGCTAGAAGAACAAAGCCTGATGCTGCCCGCCGCTAAGGTTGATGAGGGGGAAGCCCTGGCTCAGTAAGGGGGTTCTGTAGGTTGGGCGAATGGAATTGGGATAGTTCGTTAAGATAGGGCCAATTCTCGCAAGTCCCTATGTCATCGTCCCTGGCTCAAACTGCGATCGCATTTCTCATCGACCTGGCCGATCAGGGCGAAATTGACCCGTGGGATGTCAAGGTGATCGACGTGATCGATCGCTTTTTGTCGCTGCTTAAAACCCAATCTGAAGCGCTGGCCAGCCAGGGCCGCACCCCCTACGAAGCCAACCTATCGGAGTCGGGCCAGGGGTTTCTCTACGCCTCAATGCTGGTGTTGCTCAAGGCCGACACCATGGTGCGGGCCGAAGCCGAAGCCCAGGCCGAGGCTGAAGCCAGTGACGAAGCACCCTGGGAAGAGGAGGTTGCGGAGCTAGTACCCCTGCCCCGCAACCTTGAGCGCCACCTCCACCGTCGAGCCGTGGCCCCCATTCCCCAACGGAGGCAGGTCACCCTGCAAGAGTTGATTCAGCAGCTCGAAACCATGGCCACGGTGATGGCCGACCACACACCCCGCCTGCGGGCCAGGCGAGCCAGACCTCAGCCCCAGCGCCAGGCCGTACGGGCGATCGCCCAGCTAGCCCACCAAGAAAACCTTTCCGAAATTGCCGCCGCCCTCGAAGCTTTTCTCGACCAATATTGCGACGAGCTGGGCGAAACGGCCCTGTGGCTAGATTTTGAGCAGTTAATTCGCCAGTGGCCCCAGTTCAAACCTGCCGATCTAGAAGACGCCCACGAGTTTGAGACTCCCCACGCCGAAGCCGTGCACGAAAAGGTGGGGGTCTTTTGGGGACTGTTGTTTCTCTCGGCTCAGTCTAAGGTCGAAATGGCCCAAGACCAGTTCTACGGCGACCTCCGGGTGAGAAACCTCAACCGCGCCCCCCTGACCGCCGAAGACACCGACCTGCCAGCCTTCATGCTGCCCGACTGAGGGCCTAGTGAGGCCCAACCTGCTGCGTTTGGCGTTTTTGTCGCAGATACTTATCTTGTTTGCATAAATTACGCTAGAGCTAAGGCGTGCTCAACAGGGCTGCCGTTTTCTCGTTCACCGGGCTACCTTAAAGGAAGTGTGAGAACTCCTTGAAGGACGCTGTATTATCGGTGGCTTAGTCGAGGGCACTGCTAGCATGGCCAAGTGCAATTGCCTCCCGAGGGAGATATAAACCCGCCGTGTTCTAGGGCATGCTGGCCTCAATACATAGAACTGATCTGCTGTAACCCTATTCTCGTCAATTAAAGGACTTAATTTCTATGAAAGCCATGATTCTGGCTGCCGGCAAAGGCACCCGTGTTCGGCCTATTACCTACACCATCCCCAAGCCGATGATTCCGATCATGCAGAAGCCGGTGATGGAATTTTTGCTTGAACTGCTTCGCCAACACGGCTTTGACCAGATTATGGTGAATGTCAGCCACTTAGCCAACGAAATCGAGGGCTACTTTCGCGATGGGCAGCGCTTTGGGGTAGAGCTGGCTTACTCCTTTGAGGGCCGCATCGAAGAAAATGGTGAACTGGTGGGCGACGCCATTGGCTCCGCTGGCGGCATGCGCAAAATTCAAGACTTTTCGCCCTTCTTTGACGACACCTTTGTGGTGCTCTGCGGCGACGCCCTCATCGATCTCGACCTTACGGAGGCCGTGCGTCGTCACCGCGAGAAAGGATCCATTGCCACCATCATCACCAAAACGGTGCCCCTCAAGCAGGTGCCCAGCTACGGGGTGGTAGTCACCGACTCCGAGGGTAAAGTCAAATCTTTCCAAGAAAAGCCTTCGGTGGAAGAGGCCCTCAGCACCGAGATCAACACCGGTATCTATATCTTCGAGCCCGAGGTGTTTAACTACATTCCTTCAGGGGTTTCCTTCGACATTGGGGGCGATCTGTTGCCCAAGCTAGTGGCCGATGGCGCACCCTTCTATGGCATTCCCATGGAGTTTGAATGGGTCGACATTGGTAAAGTGCCCGACTACTGGCGCGCCATTCAAGACGTGCTCACGGGCGTTGTCAACCTGGTCGATATCCCCGGCCAAGAGATTCGCCCGGGCGTCTATGCGGGCCTGAATGTGAAGGCCAACTGGGATAACATCAACATCGAAGGGCCAGTGTATATCGGCGGCATGACCCACATCGAAGACGGAGCCACCATCATTGGCCCCAGCGCCATCGGCAACAACTGCTCGATCTGCAGCGGGGCAATCGTCGATAAGAGCGTGATCTTTGAATATTCGCGCATTGGCCCCGGCGTGCGCCTGGTGGACAAACTGGTGTTTGGTCGCTACTGCGTCGACAAAACTGGTGCTTCCATTGATATGAAAGCCGCCGCTCTCGACTGGCTAATCACCGATACCCGGCAGGAGTTTCCGATTATGCCGCCCGTGGAACACCGTGCGATCGCCGAATTGCTAGAGCAGCACATCTAATACCAAATCCGAATTGCACAACCCCGATTCCCAAAAGGCCAAACCGTAGGAGCGCATAGCATGCGTCCGGCTGAACCGGGGGCAACCAAACAGGATTCAGTATAGGGCTCGGTTGCGCTACCCTGTCGCCCACCGCAAAGTCCCCTGGAGTTGTATAACTCCAGGGGACTTTGGCAATCTCTACCCTAAGAGAGTAGCGGCCAACTCTACAAAACCGTTTTTTCTGATACAACTACTTCGAGAGCTTTTACCAATTCTTAGGGAATAGTGTAAAAGCTAAGCACAGCCGTAGGCGCATCCGAGTTGACCCGAGGAATAATGCGGTCCGTTACCTAGGACTGTGGTGATGCTGCTGAGGTCTTGTGCTATCAACGTATCAGAGAGCAATAACCATAATGAGCGATCGCAACCGTTCGTTTCGCCTATCGCGGCGACAGATGATGCGGGGGCTGCTGGCCTCCTCGGCCTTTGGGCTAACGGCCAAATTGAGTACTGGTTGCGCCCAGTCGCCTGGCCCTAGCGGCACGGCTGCCGATGGGTCTACCACCGAAGAGCTTGTTGTCGGGTTTATCTACGTCGGCCCCAAAGATGACTTTGGCTATAACCAGGCCCACGCCGAAGGAGCCGCCGCCATGACGGCCAACGTGCCCGGCATTCGCCTAGTCGAAGAAGCCAGCGTGCCTGAAACCACGGCGGTGGCCGAAACCATGCGTAGCATGATCGAAATCGATGGGGCCAAGGTGATTTTTCCCACCTCCTTTGGTTACTTTGACCCCCACATTTTGGCCCTGGCCAGAGAATTTCCCGACGTCCAGTTTTTCCACGCCGGGGGCTTATACCAGGAAGGAGTACACCCCAAGAACGTCGGCAGCTACTTCGGCTACATTGACGAAGCCCAGTACGTCGCCGGGGTCGTCGCTGGCCACATGAGCCCAGCAGGTAAACTGGGCTTTGTCGCCGCCAAGCCCATCCCTCAGCTATTGCGCAACGTCAACAGCTTTACCCTGGGGGCTAGGTCAGTGAACCCAGCTGCCACCACCCAGGTGATCTTTACCGGCGACTGGTCGGTGCCGGTCAAAGAGGCCGAGGCTACTAACAGCATGGCCGACCAGGGCATTGAAGTGATTACCTGCCACGTTGATAGCCCCAAGGTAGTCATGGAAACCGCCGAGCGGCGCGGGGTGATGACCTCTGGCTACCACGCTGACCAAAGCCCCCTCGCCCCCCAGGGCTACCTCACCGGAGCCGAGTGGGATTGGTCAAGCATTTACACGGCCCTGGGCCAAGACGTGATGGCGGGCAAAACCCTGATGAATGGAGACATTCCCCATATTTTGCGGGGTGGACTGGCCGACAATTTCTGTAAGCTGTCGCCCTACGGTGCGGCGGTCAGCGATGCCGCTAAAGCCGACGCCGATGCCGCTCTAGCCGCCATTAAATCGGGAGAACTGGTCATCTACGACGGGCCATTGATGACCAACACTGGCACAGAAATTCTCCCTGCCAACGAACAGCTCAAAACTGACAACGTTGAGCTAGAAAAAATGGACTATTTTGTCGAGGGTGTGATTGGGTCGATTAGCTAGGACAGCACCATGGCATTGACAACAACCCAGCGGCGATGGGGCAATCGATCGCTGCTGCGATCGCTAGAGTCGGTGGCGTTGCCGGTGGGGGCTGTGCTGGCGGCCCTGGTCATTTTTGGCCTCTTTTGTGCCCTGGCCGGAGCCAACCCCCTGGGAGTATATAGCTCGATTTACCGAGCCGCCTTTGGCAGCTGGAGCGCCTGGCAAAATACGCTGATTCGCGCCTCGCCGCTGATGCTTACGGCCCTCTGTACAGCGCTCCCGGCCCGGCTAGGGCTGGTGATTATCGGCAATGAGGGAGCGTTGGTCATGGGTGGGCTGGCCGCTGTGCTGGCCGGGTTAGCCCTGGGGACGAGTTTGCCCGGTAGCTTGGTGCTCTTAGCGATGGCCCTGGCCAGTATTGGGGCCGGGGGGCTGTGGATTATGGCGGCAGGAGCCCTGCGCCACTACCGAGGGGTGAACGAAACCATCAGCAGCCTGCTGCTGAACTATGTAGCGATCGCCCTGATCAACCACCTGGTGCAAGGCCCCCTGCGCGACCCCGCCTTTGTCAGCAAACCCTCCAGCTTTGAAATTGCCCCTGCCGCCTGGCTGGGCACCCTGCCCGCCACCCGCATTCACTGGGGGTTAATCTATGGCCTGGTGGCTTCGGCAGTGGCCTACATTCTGATTCAGCGCACCACCTTTGGCTTTGCCGCCCGAACCGCTGGCGGCAATGTACGCGCCGCCCGCATTGCTGGTCTGCCCGTGGGTAAGCTCACCCTGGCGGTGTGCTTTTTAGCCGGTTCCTGCGCCGGGCTGGCGGGCATGGTAGAAATTGCGGCGGTGCAAAGGCGGCTGAACGAATCGATTGTGTCGAGCTACGGCTACGCAGGCATTTTGGTGGCCTTTGTCGCCCGCCACAACCCCCTGGCCACGGTATTGGTGTCAGTGCTGCTGGGCGGTATTTTGGCCAGCGGTGGCATTTTACAGCGGGCTCACAACTTGCCCGACGCCACGGTGCTTGTCTTTCAGGGCATTGTGTTTCTCTGTGTGCTCTACAGCGAATCGCTCTATGGCCGCTTCGCCATCTTCCAAGAGCGGGAGGCGCAGGCTGAGGGGGCGGTGACTTCGGTGTAGGTAAGTAGGGAGTGGATGAGTGGATGAGTCGGGGAGTTCTAGACCAATCAACTAGGGGCTTTCATGGTCTCCCCAGATTGATTCAGATCCCGTTGCAGATAGATTGAGGAGAGACAATGGCAACCGAAGCACTAGGCTGGTGGGGCGTACCCCTGGGTATTTTGGCGGGCACACTGCGGGGTAGCGTGCCGTTTTTGCTGGTCAGCCTGGGCGAGTGCCTGACCGAGAAAAGCGGCAAAATCAACCTTGGCCTAGAAGGCACCCTGCTGATGGGGGCCATGAGCGCCTACGCCGTCTCCTACATAAGTTCGGGCTTGGTAGGGCCTGTGCTGGCCCCCTGGTTGGGGGTGCTGGCGGCGGGGGTGGCAGGCATGGGCCTGGGGGCCATCCACGGCTGGCTGTCGCAGCAGCCCCGCGTCAACGATGTGGCAGTGGGCATCGCCATGATTATCTTTGGCAGTGGTCTGGCTAACTTTTTCGGCAAACCGTTTATTCAGCCCCAGGCACCGCAGTTGCCTACCCTAGCAGCAGGCGGTTGGAGCAACCTCCCCCAGGTGCAGTCGGCGCTGCAAATTAGCCCCCTGTTTTTGCTTGGAGTGGCGATCGTACCGCTGATGAGCTGGTTCTTCAAATCGACCCGTTGGGGGCTCTACGTACGGGCTGTAGGCGATAGCCCCGATGCAGCTCTGGCTATGGGAATTTCGATTTTTTGGGTGCGCATGGCCAGCATTGTAGGAGGCAGTTTTTTGGCAGGCCTTGGCGGAGCCAGCCTGTCGCTGTTTTACCCCGGTGTCTGGACCGAACGCATCTCCAGCGGCCAAGGTTTGATGGCGGTAGCCCTGGTGATTTTTGCCCGCTGGCAGCCCTGGCAGTGCCTATGGGCCTCGCTGCTGTTTGGCGGTGCTCAAGCCCTGGGGCCAGCCTTTCAGTCGGTGGGCATTGATTCGTACTACTACCTGTTTAATGCGGCTCCCTACCTTCTCACGCTGGTGATTATGATTCTGACCTGTTCGCCCAAACGCACGCTGGCAGGCGCGCCGGGATCCTTAGGCAAAGACAGTTGATCCCAAGAGCATTGTTATGCCGTTGGGGTAGCGGTTCTCCGACGGCCCCTGACGATACAGTGAGATAATTACTCAGTGCCGATTCTGGGACAATTGTCTTGAGATGCTTCGGCATGGAGCCACCTTTGACCTCAATTTGGACGAGCCCCCTATGACCATTGCTGAGCAGCTCATTCGCATGGCAGAAGACGAGCTGACGGAGTACAGTACCGATGCCCGCAAAATTGAGAAGCTGCGCCGCAAGTTTAGCTTTGCGGTGCCCTACCCCAAGCAGAAGGCGGTGAGAGAGGAAGTGGCAGCCAGTCTACCCAACAACTTTTTGGCCCAGCTGGTTGAAGAAAATCGTCAAACCGTGGCCTTGCCGTTTTGGGGCATTGGCGGGCTGGGTTTGCTGCTAGGCATTTCGGGGCGACAGCCGCTCGATCTGATCGCCACGGGCATTGGTTTTTATGTGGCCTTTCAGGTGCAGAAGTGGGGCTGGGAGCTACAGGCTAAGCGGCTGGTGCTGCAAACCTTAGATGAAATAGAGACCAGCGTACAGAATCCTGAGCCGGAAACTGCACCCTAGTCATGGCGGTAAACCTAGGGCAACCCTGACGGAAGGGTGCCAGGTGCCCGGAACAGCAGCCGTATTGGCAGCATGGGGCCAAGCAACTCGGGTACTTGCCCTCGGCGCAGATACTTTACCTAATCAATTGTCGTCAATAGCCTGCTCAAAATGTCTGTCTCGATCGCCCACCAAACCGTTCTGATCACTGGCGCTAGCAGTGGCATTGGAGCTGCCTGCGCCCGACAGTTTGCGGCGGCTGGCGCGAGGCTAATTTTAGCCGCCCGTCGCCAGGCCCCCCTACAGGCGTTGGCCGAAGATCTACAGCGACAGCACTCTACCGAGGTGTTGACGGTGGTGCTGGATGTGCGCCAGCCGGAGGCCGTGAAGGCGGCGATCGCTGGACTGCCGAAAAACTGGCAAGCGATCGACATTTTGATCAACAATGCTGGCCTGAGCCGGGGCCTCGACAAGCAGTACGAAGCTCCCCTCGACGATTGGGAGGCCATGATTGACACCAACATTAAGGGCCTGCTCTACGTGACGCGGGCGGTGGTACCGGGAATGGTGGCTCAGGGCCGGGGCCATGTAGTCAATGTGGGGTCGATCGCAGGACGGCAGACCTACCCCGGCGGCAGTGTGTACTGTGCCACCAAGGCGGCGGTCAGATCGCTTTCTGAGGGCCTCAAGCTCGATCTGCTGGGTACCCCGGTGCGCGTCACCAACATCGACCCAGGGCTAGTCGAAACTGAGTTCAGCCTGGTGCGCTTTGGCGGCGATGGCGATCGCGCTAAGGGCGTCTACCAGGGGATGACTCCCCTCACGGGCGACGACGTGGCCGATGTTATTCTGTTCGCCGTCACTCGCCCACCCCACGTCAACCTCAGCGACGTGCTGCTGCTGCCGACGGATCAATCGTCAGTGTTCCACGTTCATCGACGGCCAGAGTAAGCAGACTCAAGGCAGGCGTGAGCGGTTGGCCTCTGCACCTGCGCTATACAACCTGCGCTATACAATAGGCGATGGCCTGTAACGTTTATTCTTACGACCGACTATGCCTCTCTCCGCTGGCGACCCCGCCCCCGACTTTAATCTCCCCGATGCCACCGGCAAAACCTACAGCCTGGCCGACCTCAAGGGCCAGCGGGTAGTGCTGTACTTTTACCCCCGCGACAACACCCCCGGCTGCACCAAAGAGGCCTGTGGCTTTCGCGATCGCTACGCCGAGTACCAAGACAAAGACACTGTAGTCCTGGGAGTCAGCACCGACGACGCCAAATCTCACACCAAATTTATCGACAAGTTCAACCTGCCTTTTCCGCTGCTGGTCGATGAGGGCGGCGCAGTGGCCAGCCGCTACGGGGTTTATGGCCTGAAAAAGTTTATGGGCAAAGAATATATGGGTATTACCCGCAGCACCTTTATTATTGGCCCCGACGGCAACCTGGAGAAAGTCTACCTCAAGGTTAAAGCCGAAACCCACGCCGATACCGTGCTAGCCGATCTGGGAACCCTTTAGCCCATGGCCTACTTTACCCATGTTTTGCGCACCCTGGTGGGGCTGATTTTACGTCGCCCCATTCTGGGTACCTGCGTCATTCCGCTGATGGCTGATGACACCATTGTGCTAGTCCTGCGCCGCGACAACGGCTTATGGAGTTTGCCCGGCGGCATTGTCGACTGGGGCGAAGATGTGATGACCGCCGCCGCTCGGGAACTCAAGGAAGAAGCTGGGCTAGACACCGTCGGCTTAGACCGCCTGGTGGGGGTCTATTCACAACCGAAGCGCGACCCGAGATTTCATTCGGTGTGTGTGACGGTGGCCGTGCGGGTAACGGGGAAGCCTTACCCTGCTGACCCCCGCGAAATTTTAGAGGCGCGGTCGTTTACCCCTGACGATCTCCCTTGGGATCGGCTTTCCCACGACCATCGTCAGCACTTGCAAGATTTCTTTAGGGGAGAAACGGTTTTAGCCTAAGCTTTTGGATAAGTCTGCTAGATTCGGCCACTCGGGTATAGCCGTAGTTAGCCTGTTGAGGCAGTTCCTCAACGAACAGGCAAACGTTTGAATGGGGCTGGGCTGACTTGATGTTCTATACCAAATCCAAGTCATATAACCCCAATTCCCAACAGGCGGATTACGTAGGAGAAACGGTGTTTGCCCAACCCAACCGGGGCTAGCCAAGTCGGATTCAGGATTAGTCAAACAGTCTCACCAAAGAGACTGTGGCTAGATCACGACCCAATGCCCCAGCTGCCATCTATCTATTGCTGCTATGCCGTTACCTGCTAAAACGCCCCTACGCACTGGTCGAATGAAACTCCCTTTGGGAAGCCTGTTTTGGCACGAGGGGGGCAAGCCTAAGGCAGAAACAATAGTCTTTCTCCACGGTTCGTGGCACGACAGCACCCAGTGGTTACCACTGTTGCAGCGCCTAGGGTCCCAACACCACTGCCTGGCTCCCGACCTGCTGGGCTTTGGCGAATCTTCGGTCGCTAGCACCTACTCTGTTGCGTTGCAGGTAGAAGCCCTGCGCAGTTTACTGAGCGCTTTACGCATCAGCCACTGTCGGCTGGTGGGCCATTCGCTTGGGGCTTGGGTGGCGGGCCAGTATGCCCTCACCTACCCCGAGCAGGTGCAGGGCTTGGCCGTCATGGCCCCCGAGGGCGTGACCGAGGCTGGGCTGGGGGGGCGGTGGCGACGCGATCGCTGGTTGGCGGCTCCCTGGTCGCCCCTGCCCTGGGTACTGCCCTGGCTGGGTAAAAGCGCTTGGGCCAAAGAACTGCGCGATCGCCGTCAATGCCTGCACCAGCACCCGGCAGCCTGTAGAACCCTTTTTCAACGGCGGAGTGCGGCCATTGAGGGTGAGTTGCTTCAGCAGCGGCTGGGGCAGCTCGCAGTACCAACCCTGATCATCGACCCGACCCCCGCCGACTCCACGACCCAGCGCCTAGCTCAAATCTGGCGGCAACAGCTCAGCAATCCCTACGCTGTGCCGATTGCCGCCGCCAACACCCCCCTCGGAGTAGAAGCCGCCGATCTGGCCACCGCCCTGGGCCAGTGGATAATTCCTCAAGCCCCTCAAACGACTGACCACCCTGGGCCGTCAAACCAGACTAGCCCTCCCCTGGGCCAGCTTATTTAAGCCGTTGCGGGGGTAGTCTCTAGCACAGCCATCAGCAGCTCAGACAGTTCTTCAGCTCGGGTGAGCACCATCAGGTGACCGCCCTCGGGCACGACGACATCGGCGCTGCGGTGGCCAGATGGAAACACGCGATCGCGCTCCCCATGAATTTGCACCAGATTTTTAGGTACTACCTGGTTGCGCCAGCCAACGACTCGGTTAATGGCCCACTTGAGAAAGCCAGGGTCGGTATCCATCAAGATCTGTTTGAATAGCGAACGATCGTCGGGATCTTTTAGCCCAAACAGCCAGGCTAACACCCCATAGACCGCCCACAGCAGTTGTTTTAAAGGCAAAACACATTGCAGAGGCAGCCAGCGCAACAGTTTAAAGTAAGCCGGAATTTGCTCGCCAGTCGTCGCGCCAGAAATAACAATGACCTGAGCTGGGTTAGACAGCTTAGCCATCTCGACCGCCATCAGCCCGCCAAAGGAAAGCCCCACAAAAATCGGCGACTCTCCCGTGACTTGCTCCAATAGCTGCTGGGCATATTGCTCGATAGATTCGCCCCGCTGAGGATGCTCCCAGCGAATGTGCACAGGCCGATACCCCTCTAGCCGCAGGCGCTGAAAGACTCGCCAGTCGGCCCCTAAGCCGCTGATAAAATAAATTTCGCGATCGGAAGGAATGTCATCGGTGGCCTTGGCAATAAGGTCTACCTGGCTTTTGGCTATTGCTCCATCTGCTAGGGGCAATTCTGTCCCATCTGCCATAGTGACTCCTGCGGTGTTAGCGGCTCTCCTTACTTTAATTATGAAGAAGTTTTAAGTTAATGCAAATTGGAGGCAGTCTAGTCGCGCATGCCCTGCAAAAAAACATTGGGTTAATGGGGCCAAGCAGAGCGATGGTGAGCCAAGCTGTCTCCAACGCTAGCTATAGTTGTGTGCCCTGCCAGTCGTTGAAACCAGCAAGGCACGGCTGTTACCTTCGTCTGTCGTCCCGTTGCCCGTTCACAGGGCCGATCATCCCTTCAAAGCCTCGATTTCGCTGCGAATGGCAGCCAGTTCTTGGGTAAGGGCTTCTAGATCATTTTGTACAGAGGTGTCGACTACAGGGCTGGCGACGGTAATAATCGTCGGTCCGTCAGTCTCAGAAGGAGCGCTGGTGAAGGGGTTGGGCACCTGGCTGAGCAGCGCATCGACAAACTGTCGCGCCTCGCGCTCGGTGAGTTCGCCTTTGACTTCAAGCTCTTCGGTCAGGCGGTTGACATCGCCCCCCAACGCAGAAAACTTTTGGCTAGAATTCTCAGGATCCTGTATGGCTTCAATCAGAGAAGCGGTGGCCCCGAGGGTAACGCGGATCCCTTTTTGCAAGGTCTGGGAGAGGTCATCAGGGTGCATAGCTTTACTGCCTTAGAAACTCCAAACGCTAGGCGGTGGGCCAAGACTAACCAAGGGCTCGTCGATCTAGTCAGATCGGCCCGATTAGATCGGCCAGACAAGTCCAATTCACCGCCCCAGCAGCATTTTGCGCTCACATTCTAGCCTGTTCACCCTCGGCAATGGAGCATCTCAGGCTACTATCCGCCTTGGGATAGAGAAAAGGCTGAGGCGAGATCAGGGTTGTGGAGTAGTCGCCGCTAGGCCAAATAAGTGTTGACGTCTTCAAAGATCTGCGACAGCTCAGCCTCGGTGGTAACGCGAATGCGATCGTCTCGTAGGGTCACTAGAGCCTTGGCCGCAAAGGGGCTAGGCCAGATATTGGGATTGCAAAAGACTTCCAAAAAAACCTCCCCGGTGTGGCGATATTCCATTGAGGGTTGGGGGGGGCGACGGGCCGGGTCGCCCGCTTGGGCTGCGGTCGCCTTGAGCGCGGTCATGAGATCGCCGAGGGCGGCCTTGAGTCCCTGGGCTGCCTCAGGGGAAAAGGTAAATTGCAGCGATCCTTGGGGCAGGTTGAGGGTAAGGGGGGCGCTCATAGTAGACGTGCTCTTCGCGATCGGTGGACGGGGGCAATGGGGTGATGAACCTAGGGGCAAAACCCAGACAGCAACCCTAAGCTTGCCGCTTCATGGGGTATCTGGTAGCCAGCGTACGGCATTGGGGGGCGCTGCGGGTAGCAGAGCGGCGATCGCCTCAATCTTGCCCTGACGTATGCCACCAACCATCGCCAAAAGTAACAATAGGTTACGTTGTGTGTCTCGCTACGGCACAACTTTAGGTTTTATATAGCTCGAATCATCTAGCTCAAATCCCAAAGAAAACCCTAAAGCTTTGGCAGTTCAAGGGTTGCACTCCCTAAAGTAGTACCTAGTACCCAGGATTGTCGGCACTGATATTCCTTAGTAGCTTGTAATCAAACGGTAGAGCATGCACTCTCATCCCCTTCCCCAGTCGTAATCCTTTCAAGGCTGCTTCCCTGACAAGGTTTTGAACAGATCTCTACTCGGATGATCTGTTACGCCTGTCAAAGCACGCATGTTCTCATTCCAAAGCCCCAACCGCACCGCTGGAGATGGCATGGCCGCAAATTTCCCTTCCTTTTTGTCCCAGGCAACGGTTCGTGAGGTGCTGTGGCCGTCCGCAGCCGCTGCCTCCACCCCCGTCGATCGCATTCGCCGTTTAGTCTGGAAAATCGCGTTTGCGACGCTGGCGCTCATGGCCGTGGGCAGCGCCACCCGCGTGATGAATGCGGGGTTGGCTTGCCCCGACTGGCCCCTGTGCTACGGCCAACTGGTACCCCAGCAGCAGATGAACCTTCAGGTGTTTCTCGAATGGTTTCACCGGCTCGATGCCGCACTGATTGGCCTTAGCACCCTATGGCTGGTGGCCCTATGTACCTGGTATCGGCGGCAGGTGCCGGGCTGGCTGCCCTGGGCAGCGGTGGGTGCCCTGGCCCTCATTGGCGTGCAGGGGGCGCTCGGCGGGCTCACGGTAACTCAGCTGCTGCGGTTCGACATTGTGACCGCCCACCTGGGCACGGCGCTGCTGTTCTTTAGCACCATGCTGATCATCGCTAGCTGTCTGCTGCCCTACCGCAGCACCGGCACTGTCGGTCGCCTGCCCTGGCTGGGGCTGGGAGGCACCCTGATTGTCTATACCCAGTGCCTGCTGGGAGGGTTAGTGGGGTCGCGCTGGGCCGCTCACCAGTGCTTGGGGCTCAAGGAACTCTGTCAGGTGATGAACAGCCACCTGTTGGGCATTTTGCCAGCCACAGTGGCGGTGCTGGCGGTGACTTGGACGGTATGGCGCACCCCGGCGCTCACCTATCCGCTCCGCCGGTTGGGCAGTTTGGCCAGCGTATTACTGGTGTTTCAGCTGGTGATGGGCATTGCGACGTTTCGGCTGCGGCTTCAGGTCGAACCTCTGACGGTGGCTCACCACACTCTGGGGGCCGCGCTGGTGGGTACCCTGGTGTGCTTTACGGTGCTGGCCTGGCGCGATCGCCTCAGCCCTGCCCTTGACGACCACCGCCTCAGCATCCCCGATGGGCTGGGGGAAACGATCGGCGCACCCTCTACCCCTGCCGAAGCCTAGATCTGTGGCCTAGGGGTGAATGCGTTGTTTGTCGCCGACTGGGTTGGCCATGGCAAACCGTTTTTAACCCGGTTTATCTGAAACAAGCTGCGGTCAACGGTCATATTTGGGGCCAGCTCAAGCACTGTAGGGTTTCTTGCCGGCAAACCGCTACCTCTGACCTTGAAGTTGGGTTATTTACAGGTTTTTAGAACCATTTAGGATTTTTTGCATGAATCAGACCACCACATGGAATGCCCCTACCCGCCACCACGAGTCGTTTAAGGCCGTTGTGCAGAGCTATGTGCAGCTAACTAAGCCTCGCATTATTCCGCTGCTCTTGATTGAAACGGCGGCGGCCATGTGGGTAGCGAGCCAGGGCGAGGTAGACCCGGTGCTGCTGATGGTGACGCTGCTCACGGGCACCCTGGCTGCCGCCTCGGCCCAAACCATTAACTGCGTTTACGATCGCGACATTGACTACGACATGGAGCGCACCCGTCACCGTCCGATTCCTTCGGGGCGCATTCAGGTGCGCGACGCCCTGGTCTTTGCCGGAGTGTTGGCGGTGCTCTCGTTTAGCCTGCAAGTGCTGGTGGCAAATTTGCTCAGCGCTGTGCTGTCGATGGTGGGCATTGCAATCTACGTCGGGGTCTATACCCACTGGCTAAAGCGGTCATCGCCACAGAATATTGTCATCGGCGGCGCAGCCGGAGCCATTCCGCCCCTGGTGGGCTGGGCGGCGGTGACGGGCGATCTACCCCTGGCAGCGTGGCTGTTCTTTGCGATCGTGTTCATCTGGACGCCGCCTCACTTTTGGGGTCTGGCCATGCTGATTCAAGATGACTACGCCAAGGTAAATGTGCCGATGATGCCCGTGGTTGTGGGTGACCAGGCCACCGCTCGGCAGATCTGGTACTACACGCTGGTGCTGGTGCCCCTGACGCTGATGATGACCTACCCGCTTAAGGCGACGGGTGTGGTCTATGCCGCGATCGCCCTGGGGTTGGGGATCATGTTTATGCAGCGAGCTTGGGCGCTACTCAAAACACCGGGCGATCGCGACCTGGCTAAGGGTCTGTTCAAGTTTTCGATTCTCTACATGATGTTGCTATCGGCAGGCATGGTGGTCGATAGCTGGCCGGTGACGCGATCGGCGGTGGCGGCTGTCTCTGGGCAACTAGAGCCGCTGGTGAGCCTGCTGCCCTTTTAGGCGCTAACGGTGGGCAGCAGAAAGGCCGAGCTATGGCTGATTTGATGATGACGGCAGCTGAATCTCAATACCGATTTTGCTGCCTAGCTCAATGACACCATCAGCCAATTCATTTGCTGCCGATACCCCGCCAGTCAGCATGGTGGCTGCGGTTGCTAGGGCGGCGAGACGTTTTCGCAACTTCGGCATGCTGCGCTGGTCGTCGGGCTTTTGAATTTCGGCCTCAACGTCGTCGATGTCGATAATCAGGTCGTCGCGCACTTTGGGAGGCAGTTGGGCGGCGGTCTGGCGCAGGCGATCGACAATCTGGAGCAGTTCGGCAGTGGTGGTGCCGCTGGTTTGGCTAAAGCTGGTGGCGGTTACCTGGGCATTGCCGCTGGCTTCGTTGACTAGGTTGCCAATGTTGCCGCCGTTGACCTGGGTGCCGATTTTTTGCCCCATCACTTTGTCGCCTGCAACGTTGTCGCCGCTGCCGTGCTGGTGAATGGTGTTTGCCATGGTTGAAACCTATTTAACTAAGTACTTGAAGCACGGTCTCACTGGGGTTGAAGAGTTGGCGCTTTGAGGCGTTGAGAAATTCGATACTGACTGGGTCATCGTTTTCGTCATAGCTGACAATCACCCCGCCCGGTTCAGAAATAGCATTATAGGGAGGGATATCTTTCATGATGAAAATCAGCACATCGGCTTCAGCGTCATATTTGACATTCATGCTAGTTCTCCTGCCAGTAGCGGTTAACTTGATTAGTCCAGTACAGGGTGATAATGCGTCTGGTGCCAGCTACATCAGCGAAGGGAATCCGTAACAGCCCTTTACCTCGCATTGCCTGGGCGATAAAAATATCGTCTTCAATAACAATCTGTTGTGGATTTTTGACGACGGCTTCGACCTCCTCGCGAGTAATACCCAATCGCTGTTGCCATTGCTGTTGACGTTCCTCAGCGTGCTTTGTCCAGAAAATTTGCATGGGGTCTGTGGTTGAGAGTGGTGCATTGCTTCGCGAATGCACCCTACGATTGGCTGTGTTTGTCACCTTGGATGAGGTCGCCTGCTACATTATCGCCGCTGCCGTGCTGGTGGGTGGCGCGGCTACCCTGGTGAATGTTGAGATGAATATCGCCGTAGCGTTCTTCGATATCGAGGCCGCGTTCTTTGAGGTCGCGCTGGCGGCGGGCTTCTACGGGTTCGTAGCCGTCGAGGAGCTGGCGCAGGTTGAGGCGCAGGCGCAGTTTGCCGATGGGAAATTCTTGGATGCCCATGCCTTCTTGGCCCAGTAGCTCTTGGTAGTCGAGCGGGGGATGGTCGGGGTGTCCAGGGACGGGCACCCACTCGGTCACCTCCAGATCGGCAAAGCTCTTATGGATTTTGGTAAAGGTGTCGCGGATAAGAGCCAGGAAAATTCGGCGGATGGTTTCGCGCCCGCTGATGGAGATGAAAATCTTTTTATCTTCGGGGTCGGCTTTGACGCGAGCAATGTTACAGACCTCGTCGCCTTCGCAATATTCCAGCATGACGCCGCTGCGCCAGCAGGTTTGCTCGTGGATTTTTTCGTGGCTGAGGACGATGAACCGCGATAGCACGCTCTCGGGCAGAATGCGGTAGTGGTATTGAAATTCAAGAGTTTCACCCTTTAGCCTAGTGTCGTCGGGTTCGTCTTTGGGCAGCAGACCGGGGATGAGAAAGCGGGGGCAGGAGCAGTCGGGCAGCTCAAAGCAGAGCTGAAACTCTTGCATGAGTTCGGTGAGGTAGCGGTGGCGCTCGGGAGGGTAGCGGGTCGGCTCTAGCACCCGGCTCAGATCGTCGTAATCGAGAATGCCTTTGCCCTGGGTTTTGAGGGTATCGTCGCTGAGCAGGGTGTAGATGCCCTGGGTGACCCAATCGGGGTTGAGGACGTTGGTGTTTTGCAAAAAGTCGTGCTCACGAAAGTTGAGCACCAGGCCCAGATTATGGAGTAGGTCGATGAGCTGGGTTTGGTTTTGCTCTTCGGGGATTTGGTTTTGGTGGCAGATGCCGATGTATTCGCCGTAGCTGATGAAGTCTTTGTCGAGGGCTTCGAGCTGTTCTTTGACCTTGAACCAGGAGAGAGGCAGCAAATTGTAGACATCGCGCAGTTTGCCCACTTCTGAGGTGATTGTGGCCCGCAGGTCTTCGATGCCATTGCCACTTTGGCAAGAGGTTTCGAGAATGGCGCAGATATTGGGGTATTTTTGCCGCAGGGCTTTGCGGTTGATATCAAGGGGTTGCTCGTCGCTTTTATTGCCGACGATGATGACAGGCGACTCGCTGCCAAAGCTTTGGATCAGCTTCAGCCAGTATTCGATGCGGTTTTCGTCTTCGCTGGTGCGGCAGTTGCAGACGAGCAGGTAGAGGCTGCGCTTGGTGAGAAAGAACTGGTGGGTGGCGTGGTAGATTTCTTGGCCACCAAAGTCCCACACGTTGAGGCGCACGTCTTTGCTATTGATGTGGACACCCCAAGAGCGAACCTTAAGGCCGTCAGTTTGTGATTCATCACTATTGTAATGATTATCGACAAGTCGGTTTATTAAAGAAGTCTTACCAACAAGGGGTTGTCCCACCAAAAGCATCTTAGCCTCATTTAGGGGTTTTACCTTGCCACCATATAGTTCTTTTAGATAGTTGAAAATACCTTCTACAGAGCCTGGTGAATCATCGAGGTCAGGAGAGCCAAGTATCTCTGGGGATATAGGAAGAGGATTGCTTCGTAAATCCAAGTAATTTAAATTGGTTAACAATTCGATCTCTCTGGGAATAGAAAGTATTGAATTGCTTTGAAGATCAAGAAATTCAAGCTCTTTCAATGCTGTCAGTTCGACAGGAAATGCCTCAATTTCGTTGCATGCAAGCTCAAGATGTTTTAGCTTCTTCAGTTGATTTATATTTCTGGGTATCGCATTGATTTTATTGTGTGAACAATCGATTCTTTGAAGCTCTTTTAAGCAAGTTAGCTCATCAGGAATAGATTTGATCTGGTTCCATCTGAAAATGACATTTTCAAGCTCTTTTAGTTCGCAAATGAAGGCTGGAATGGTTCTAATTTTATTGCTATGTAAAACGAGAGATTGCAGATTTCTGAGTCGATTAATAGAAGCTGGTATTAATTCAAGTTCATTAAAGGACAAGTCTAGGTATAAGAGGCTGTGAATATTGCCTATGGCTTCAGAAGCATGGGAAATTCTATTCCCACTCAAATTTAGACTTCTTAAGCTCTGAAGCTTGTCTACACAATCTGGAATTCCTTCAAGTTTATTATAGTCTAGTGCAAGATTTACGAGGGCTTTATTTTGCTGAATATCCTCTGGCAAGCTTGTTATTTGATTGGCGCTCAGGGTTAAAGTTCTAAGTGAGTCAAGAGAGAATGCGAAGCTCGGAACTGTGGCTAAATAATTGCCACAGAGATCAAGTTCTTTTAATTTTCTAAGTTGTTCGATCTCTTTTGGCAAACATTCTATTTGGTTGCCTCTTAAATCAATTTTATTTAGAATTTCAAGCTTGGATATTCTCGGATTGATTCTTTTTAATCCAATTTCGATTGCTGAAATCTTTTCCAAGGAGGCAATTTTGGTCACGCTTTCCGGGATCTCTTCTAAAGGATTCCCGTCAAGGATCAATGTCCGAAGTCTGCTTAGTAAGGCTAATTCTCTTGGTAGGTGCGATATGGAATTTTTGTTTGGAGAATCATTGCTTGATAGTGAGGTGTATCCTGCTTGAAATCCGTCATCTCCATAGGCGCACCAAGTCATCTTTCCCAAAGTTAGGGTTTCTAGCTGGGTAAGTTTGCCAATTTCGGGGGGCAGCTCCGTTAACCCCTGGCCCGAGAGGTCTAGTTCTGTCCACCCCTCAGCGGCGGCCTGGTCGATCAGTTGCAGCAGCTCGTCGTGGGTCATGGCAATTTTGGGTTGAGCAGGCGGGGTTCTCCCTTTTATAGCCGCGATTTGGGCGGGATGGGCAGATTACAAAGGTTGTTGTTAGAGAGCGGGTTTGGGCCTGCGGGCGAGTTCAGAACCCCGGTTTCTTGAAGAAACCGGGGTTCTTAGGCTGTTGGCATCCGTAGGGTGGATTAGGCGGTCACTAACCTCTATTACCAACCATGAACTTGTCGCCCTGCCATAACTCACCACCCACCCCTGGCGAGATGGAGGTTACGGCTAGGTTCAGATCCCCGAGTTTTTGAAAAACTCGGGGATCTTTGGGCAAAAACTCGGGGATCTTTGGGCGGGGCGGGGCATTACAACCTATCCGCTTCGGCTCACCCTCCCGCCGTCCGGTGGAGTTCTGTAGAATGACAAGGGTAGGAAGCAATACGTTTGGGGTTAGCTCTACAGATGGCCGCAGCGGTAACAATTAAAAACCTGAAGAAGTCTTACGGGACAGTGGCGGCAGTGCGCGATGTGTCGCTCACCATTGAGTCCGGCGAAATTTTTGGCCTGCTGGGGCCAAACGGGGCGGGCAAAACCACCACCATTCGCTGCCTCTGCACCCTGACCACCCCCGACAGCGGCACCTTAGAGGTAATGGGCATCTCGGTGGTCGATCAGCCTCGGCTGGTGCGCCAGTACCTGGGCTACATTGCTCAGGAGGTGGCCCTCGACAAGGTGCTGACCGGACGCGAGCTGCTTCAGCTCCAGGCCGACATTTACCACATGCCTAAAAGGGTGTCGGGCCGCCGCATCGATCAGATGATCGATCTGCTAGAACTGGGCGACTGGGCCGACAAAAAGACCGGCACCTACTCCGGCGGTCTTAGAAAGCGGCTAGATCTAGCTTTGGGGCTATTGCACCAGCCCGATCTGCTGGTGCTCGACGAACCCACGGTGGGGCTCGATATTGAAACCCGCGCAGCCGTGTGGACGTTTTTACGGCAGCTGCGGGCGGCGGGCACCACCATTCTGATTACCAGCCACTATTTAGAAGAAGTAGATGCCTTGGCCGACCGGGTAGCCATTATCGATCGCGGTCAGGTGATTGCAGCGGGCACCCCCAGCGACCTGAAGGACAAAATTGGGGGCGATCGCATCACCCTGCGCATCCGCGAATTTACCTCCGACGCTGAGGCCGAGCAGGCCCAAGCCATGTTGTCAGAGCTGCCCGTTGTGCGGGAAGTGATTGTCAATGCGGCCCAGGGCAATTCGTTGAACTTGGTGGTCGACCGTCAGCCCGATGTGCTGCTGACGGTACAGCAGGCGCTCAAAGCTGCCGACTTGCCTGTCTTTGGCATTGCCCAATCGCGGCCTAGCCTCGACGACGTGTATCTGGCGGCCACGGGGCGCACCCTCATGGATGCCGAATTGGCTGCTGTGGGGCAGCGCGACTTAAAAAAAGAAAAGAAACAGGCTATGAAGGGACGTTAGGATAACACTATGAGTACCACCATTCCCACCTCATCTGCGCTGCGAGAGGCTGCCCCCAGCCTCGAAAATGCCGAACTTAAAGCCTGGAAAACCGACGTATTAAAATCTCAGGGATTGGTTTCTGGGGCCTTTGTGCAAGAGACCCTGGCGATGACGCGGCGGCTGTTTATTCAGCTTCAGCGTCGCCCGACCACCCTGGTGGCGGGGGTCATTCAGCCGTTGATCTGGCTGGTGCTGTTTGGGGCGCTGTTTCAAAACGTACCCGCTGGCCTGTTTGGCGAAAGCCGCAACTACGGTCAGTTTTTGGGGGCAGGCATCATCGTGTTTACGGCCTTTGGCGGGGCGCTCAATGCCGGGCTGCCGGTAATGTTTGACCGCGAGTTTGGCTTTCTCAACCGCTTTTTAGTGGCCCCGCTGGCCTCGCGCTACTCCATTGTGGTGGCGTCGGCGCTGTTTATTGCCGCCCTCAGTCTGGTGCAAACAGCGGCCATTTTGGCCCTCAGTGCGGTACTTGGAGCCGGGTTGCCCACGGTGCCTGGGCTGTTGCTGGTGCTATTTATTGTGATGGCGCTGGTGTTAGGGGTCACTGCCTTGAGTTTGGGGTTGACCTTTGCTCTGCCCGGCCACATTGAGCTAATCGGGGTAATTTTTGTCACTAACCTACCCCTGTTGTTTTCGAGCACGGCGCTAGTGCCCTTAGACTTTATGCCTCAATGGCTACAGGTGGTGGCCAGCTTAAACCCGCTGACCTATGCGATCGAGCCAATTCGCTACGTGTACCTGCATCCGACCTGGAGTCTGGGCAGCACGGTGATGCAAACGCCCTTTGCGGCGGTGTCGCTGGGGGCCTGTCTGGCGGTGCTGGTGGCATTTTGCGGGCTGTCCCTGGGGCTGATTCAGCCGCTGCTGCGCCGCCGTATTGCCTAGATAGGGTGGCCGTTAGGTTACCTAGACCAGCTCTGCCACTGGTCTAAGCCGGTTCGGCAGTCTGGGAGTTAGCCGCTACAATAGCACCATCACCAGCCTGCTTGCTTCGATTGCACAGTGCGTTTTTCCAGTGATTTAGTTGTTTAGTTCTACGGTGTCTAGGAGTTTTCCTATGGCTGTTCTGCACCCCCTGTCTCGACCGATAGCTGCTGCGATCGCGGCGGTTGGTCTATTGTCATTAGCCCCGGCTGCCCTGGCCCAATCTGCCGCCGGCACCGACCCCACCCGTGCACCCCGAGTCAATGCCGCTGAAGGGTTTGGCACCACAGATACCAGCGGCGGCATCTTTGGCGATAATGCCAGTCCCTTTGATCTCATTCACCGGGTCACTCTGATGAATGGCACCAGCATGAGCGACTTTAGCCGCCAACACCGGGGCCGCATCAGCAACGAAGCTCAGAATTTCCAAACCCTGCGAGAACAAGCTCTGCGCCGCCAGGCTCAGCCCGAGGCGACTGAAACCACCCCTGAAACTGGGGCCGAGTAATCTTGGATGGGGTTGGCGGTTTTGCCGAGAGGAACTGGGGGTTAGCCAAGCAGGCTTGAGGATTAGGCCGCTCCACTGCCCCGTTCAAAACATCTCCCACCAGGCCGCTAACGCCTAGCCGATGCTGAAAACCCTTCAGCATCGGCTGTTTGTTACAGTTCGCAGGTGAACAGTCGACTGAGAAAATAATTCACCATCTTGGCCCCGTAGGGCGAATCCCACCAGATTACGGGGTAGCAGCCCACGGGGTCATTGAAGTCGTGCCGGGCCTGGTCAACGGTCTTCCACTGGTCGTTTCGTCGCCACCCCACCTGTTCGCCCAGCCGGTTGAGGGCGGCGGGGTCTTGGGCGATCGCGCTTTCTAGGGTGCCGCCCACCGCTTTATAGATTTGAAGCTGCACGCTAAAGCCAAAGCGCCCGCCAGTATAGGTAGTCCACAGGCGATCGATCACCCGCAGCACGCTACAGGGAAACAGCCGAATAGCTTCGGGGGTGAGGTCTTCGCGGTTGGGGGTGCCCGCCTGCTGCAAAATTACCCGCACCGTTTCTTCATCGGCCTCTTGCAGCTTGCCGGTTTTCAGCAACAGTTGCAGGGGCTGGTAGCGTTCTACGTCGGTAACCAAGGTTAGGGCGTCTTCGAGTCGGGCAATCCGCTCTACCAAGCCCTGCTGAAGAAACCCTTCTACCCTGGCCTCCAGTGCCTCTAAACGAGCAGCCAGTTCTGCCTGAGACCCTTCCCCGTCCATGCTGACTCCTTGTAGTGAATGTAAGCCGTAGTGAATGTAAGCCTGATCCCCTCGCTGCTGATGGGGCTTAGGGGGAGTCCTAACACGCTGATCGGCGCAACGGCATCTCTTGCCAACGCTATAGATTCTAGTACTGAGCCCATAGCGACGATCGCGCCAATGCCCTAGCCAGGCTGTTCTCCCTGAGAACGCAGGGGGGCGATCGCCTCGTCATCTTGAAATTCGGGGGGGCGATCGCTCAGCCTCTGGCTAGAAGTAGTTGGGGGTGGTGCCCCAGGGTCACCGGGCAACATTCGCTCGGCCAGGCCCTTTAAAACCACGTAGAGCACCGGCACCACCAGCAGGCTCAGCACGGTGGCCACCAGCAGGCCGCCAAACACCGTGTAGCCCACGGCCCAGCGGCTGGCGCTACCCGCCCCCGTGGCAATCAGCAGCGGAAAGAAGCCCACCAGGGAGGAGATCGCCGTCATGATAATCGGGCGAAATCGCTGTTCGGCGGCGGCAACGGCGGCGGGCACTAAGCCCAGCCCCTGGCTTCTGGCTTGGTTGGCAAACTCAACAATTAGAATGGCGTTCTTGCTGGCTAGGCCAATCAGCATCACCAGGCCCACCTGGGCATAAATATTCAGGTCGAGCCCCCGCAAGAACAGAAACACCAGCGCCCCCAGCACCGCCAGTGGTACCGTCAGCAAAATAATGATCGGGTCGACGTAGTTTTCGTACTGGGCGGCTAATACCAAAAACACCACCAGCACCCCCAGCCCAAAGATCACCACGGCCAAGCCGCCTGAGGTAATTTCTTCGCGGGCGGTACCTTGCCAAGCCTGCCCCACCACCGGTAAAGCCGCCTGGCTGTGGGCCTCAGTCATGGCGGTAATCAGTTGCCCTGAGCTGGCTCCCGGTGCGGGCATGCCCTCTAACTTGATCGATCGCAGCAGGTTGAAGTGGTTGATGGTTGAGGGGCCAACCACCTCGCTCAAGGTCACCACCTCGCCTAGGGGCACCATGACATTCTGGCGCGATCGCACGTAAATACTGTTGATATCTCTCGGCTCATTGCGAAAGGCCTGATCGGCCTGTACGTAGACCCGGTAGTTGCGACCGCCACTGGTGAAGTCGTTGACGTAGCGAGACCCCAGATAGGTGCCCACGGTGGTTAGCGCCTCGTTGATATCCACATCGAGAGCCTTGAGGCGATCGCGGTTGACCTCGACCTGCACCTGGGGCGAACTGGCCGTGAACTGGGTAAACACCCCCATCGACGCGGGCGACTGATTGGCCAACCCCATAATTTCGTAGGTGTTGCCCAAAAACTGGTCAATGCTCATCTGGTTGCCGCTGCGATCGAGCAGCTGCATCTCCAGGGCTCCCGTTGGGCTAAAGCCCGGTACTGGCGGGGCATTAAAGGCAATCACCAGCGCCTCTTGAATGCCTGAAAGAGCACCGTTTACCTGAGGCAACAGCCCCATAACCGTTGACTCAGCCGCCCGACGATCGGCCCAGGGGGCCAGGGTGGCAAAAAACACCCCCCGGTTGGGCGACGGCCCCTCAAAGCCAAAACCCGACAGCATAAACGTGCTCTCGATCTCAGGAAACTGATTGAGAATGACATCGGCCTGGGCCATCACCCCCTTGGTGTACTCCAGCGACACTCCGTCGGGGGCCTGCACAATTCCTAAAAAGTAGCCCTGGTCTTCTTCGGGCACAAAGCCCGTTGGCACCACCCGCAGCATGGCCACTAGCAACAGCAGCCCCACGGCAAACAGGGCCAGTACCCCGTAGCGCAGGCGAATTAGCACCCGCACCAGCCGACGATAGCGCTCAATGATCCACACTAACGTGGTGTTAAAGCGGTTAAAGAAACCGGCCAGGGGGCCACCCCGATTGCCGGGGGCGTTGGGCCGCAGCAGTAGCGCCGACATGGCGGGTGAAAAGGTCAGCGCATTAAAGGTAGAGACCAATACTGTAAAGGCGATGGTAAGGGCAAACTGCTGGTAGATACGGCCAGTGCTGCCCGGAAAAAACGCCACCGGGATAAACACCGCCATCAGCACCAGGGAGGTCGAAATCACCGCCCCCGATAGCTCCTGCATGGCATCTAGGGCGGCCAGACGAGGCCGCATCCCCTGGTCGATTTTGGCAGCGATGGCTTCGACAATTACAATTGCGTCGTCGACCACCAGTCCCGAGGCCAAAATGCAGCCAAATAGGGTGAGTGTATTGATCGAAAAGCCAAAGGCCAGCAAAAAGGCCATTGCCCCAATCAGCGCTACCGGAATCGCGATCGCAGGCACAATCGTCGATCGCCAATCTTGCAAAAACAAAAACAAGATCGCCAGCACCAAAAAGATCGCTAGCGCCAGGGTGCTCAGCACCTCCTGCAGCGACACCCGCACAAAGTCGGTGGTGTCAAACACCAGTTCTGCCCGGTAGCCCGGGGGAAAGCTGGCTTGCAGCTCGGTCATGCGATCGCGTACCGCCTGAGCCACTTCCAGGGCATTACTGCCCGGCAGCTGATACACCAGCAGGCCCGCCGCCAGCTTGCTCTGGGTTCTGGCATCAAAGCTGTAGTCCTCCGCGCCCAACTCCGCCCGCCCAATCTCCCGCAGACGCACCAGGTTGCCGCCTTCCCCCACCTTCACCACTAGGTTCTCAAACTCGCTCACCTCCTGCAGGCGACCGGGCAAACGCACCGTGTACTGGTAGGGCTGGCCGCTATTGGTGGGTGGCGCGCCAACCGAGCCACCACCGACCTGCACATTTTGCTCTTGCAGGGCTGCCACCACATCGCCAGGGGTCATTTGCTGACTGGCCAACGCCGTCGGGTCGAGCCACAGGCGCATGGCATAGCGCCCCGCCCCAAACACCTCAGCGTTGCCCACCCCATTGATCTGCTTCATCTCATCTAGAATGAACAGATCGGCGTAGTTGCTTAAAAAGAGAGCATCGTAGCGATCGTCATCGGTAAAAAACCGATACACCAACAGAATGCTGGGCGACTGAGCATTCACCGTCACCCCAAGCTGAGTCACCTCCGGCGGCAGTTGGGGTTCTGCCCGAGCCACCCGGTTTTGCACATCCACCTGGGCAATGTCTTTGTCACGCCCCGGCTGAAACACCACGTTGATGCTGCTCTGCCCCGTGTTGGTGCTGCTGGAGGTAATAAACTCCATGCCCTCCACCCCGTTAATTTCCCGCTCTAGCACCGTAGTGACGTTGCTTTCCACGGTTTCAGCGTCGGCCCCAATGTAGTTGGCCGACACTTGAATTTGCAGCGGGGCAATTTCTGGCAACTGCTCAATGGGCAGCAGCGGTATCGCCACTGCCCCCGCTAGCACAATTAGCACAGTACACACGGTGGTCAGCACCGGGCGACGAATAAACGTATCAGCAATGGAGAACAGCGCCATGGGCGTTATACCGAAGCTTGGGGGGTAAAGAATGCGATCAGCAGCCGATCAGCGATCAAGCGGTCAACAATCAGCAGTATGGATGGTCACCGGTAGAAACGCAGTTAAAAGCAAACGAGCAAGGCACTAAAGCGGCGAGGCCGATGTTTGGGCCTCGGGGGCAACGGGACTACCATCTTGCAGCTGAAGAATATTGGTGACAATCACCTCATCTCCCGGTCGCAGACCGTCAATCACCTGGTAGTTGCCCCCTTGAATCTCACCCAGCTGCACTGGCCGCTGGGACGCCACTCGCATCGTTTGGCCATTTTCCTGAGTTTGATCAGCGGCCACAAACACAAAGCTCTGCCCTGCAATGCGGGTCACGGCCACAGTCGGCACCAGCAGCGTGGCGGTAGTGCTCCAGATTAGCCGCGCCCGCACAAACTGCCCATCCCGCAAATTGCCCGTCTCGTTGGGAAAGCGAGCCTTGACTAAAATCGATTGTCCGGCCCCATCGACCTCCGGTGAGAGAAAGCTAATGCTCCCCGTGGCCAAGGGCTCTCCGGTTTCAGGGCTAAGTAGCTCTACCGGAATGCCCAATCTCAGCTGGCTCGCCCTGGTCGTCGGCACCTGAATGCGCAACAACAGCTCATTATTTTGGGTGATGGTGCCCAGGCTTTCGCCTGCCTCCACGTAGTCCCCTACCCGCAACGATACATCCCCCAGCACACCAGCTACTGGGGCAATCACTTGCGTAAAGCCCAGGTCGGCCTGACTGACATCGACCTGGGCGCGGGCCTGCTCAAAGGTTGAGAGGGCTTGCTGAAGCTGGGCCTGGGCTGAGCGCACATTGTCTTCGGCCTGGCGTTGGGCCGCCTGGGCAACCGTCAGCTGATTTTGGGCATTGTCGAGGTCTTGACGGCTCAGCGCCCCCGCCTCGACCAGCCGCTCAGTACGGCGATACTCTACCAAAGCCAGTTCTACGTCGGCCTGGGTGCGAGCCACCTGGGCCTGGGCCGCCTCCACCTGGGCTTGGGCGGCATCGCGGCCAAAACCAGCCGCCTGGGCCGCCGCCTGGGATGCAGACACCTGGGACTGGGTTTGGTCGGGGCTGAGCTGCACCACCGGTTGCCCTTGGCTAACGACACTGCCAGAGCTGATTAAAACTTGAGTTACCCGACCCGCTACCTCAGGCCGCAGCTCAATGCGCTGTGCCGCCTCTAGAGAGCCCACAAAATCAGAGCTTTCTTCAAAGGCACCGGGCTGGAGTTCTTGCACCCGCACAGGCACAGCTTGAGGTTCCATCGCCCCAGGGGCATCAGGTCGGCTACAGGCCGAAACCGCAAGTGCCAGGCTCAGGGCAAACCCTAACGCCTGGCAGGTTTGATAACTGTTGACGAATGGCATAGGGTAGCTAAACGTTGAGCGCATTAGGCAACGGTCGCCACTACCTATGGTAAGGCAGAGAACCGCAGAAACATGGGCCCTGAACCCCGACAGATGAGTCTAGGCAGGGCGTGAATATCGGGTAGCATAAACTATGGAGTATGCTCCACAGTCAAGGGGGTTGACAAATTTGGGGTGTCACCATGCTGATTGGCGAACTGGCTAAGCAAACTGGGTTGTCTAAAGACACAATTCGCTTTTACGAAAAAATGGGGCTGATTGCCGCCCGCGATCGCCAGGCTGGTTCACGCCGCTATAAAGAGTACGGTCACGAAACCGTTGAGCGCCTGACGCTAATTGTGCAGGGCAAAGGACTGGGGTTTACCCTGAGAGAAATTAAGCCTCTGCTCGACCAGTGGGAAGGCGGGGCCATGTCTCAACAGGACCAAATTAGAGTTATTGAAGGCAAGGTCCACGAAATCAACGAAAAAATGCGGCAGCTCAGCACGATCAAAACCTATCTCATCAATAAATTAGAGCTCCTCACCCAAGACCTAGAGGCGGCATCGTAACCCCTGTTGAGGTTGGCATTGCTGGATAGAGGGATGCATCAGAGCTGCAATGTCTGTCGTAAAGGTAAACGGCTGCTGGACTCTACCCAAATTTATGCACCCACTCAACAACACCTTCAGGTTTTCTCCGAGCCTACTCCTGCGCAGCCTCAGGCTCATCGTTGTCGGTGGTGCGTGACTGAAGCAGGGCCTCGCGGCTGATGCAAGTTTGGCGATCGTACTCAACCTCCAGCACAACCTGATACAGGGTGTTGGGTTCTAGGGTGCCACCCGCTTCATCGGCCTGTTGCACAATGCCCTGCAGCGCTTGCTCCGCCGCCTGGTTTAAGAAGGGATAACCGGTGCTCTTGAGCACCGCAGTCCAGAGCTTAAGGTCATCGTTGTCGTCGTTGGGTAAGCCCACTAGGCCAAGCAACCCATCGGTGGGTTCTGGAGACAGGCAGAGTCGACCGCTATAGGGCACCTGAAGCGTAATTGGTTCTGAGGCCTGAGCCACATCATTGCCCAACTTCTCTTGAACGGTGCGCAGCCAGGCCGCCTTAGCAATTTCGACCTCAGCGGCGCTGGTTTGAGTCTCGCTGTACTCCACTCGGGCCAGCAGTTCACTGGCTCGCTCGGCAGCAGGGGTTTCTGGATTGGCCGCAGCGGTTTCAGGCGATGATCCGATCGTGCCGCTGTCAGCACCATTGCCCTCGGGAGTGCTCAGATCGCTTGCTGTGCCGTTGCTACCGCCAGGAGGCGTAGCGGTAGGTGCAGAGGCCGTTGCATTGCCGTTGCCCGCCGCCGCAGGGTTCTGCGTTGGGCGAGGTAAGGTGCCGCCGCTGGAAATTGGGGGCAGAGTCGAACGGCGTGATGGCAGCACAATCGAGGATCGCCCCGACCCGATAAAAGGTGAAATACTCGACGGCAGAGAGCTAGACGGCAACCGGGGGGCAGGAATGGAGAGCGACGCCCCAAAGTCGGAGTCAGAATCTAGGGGCAAGCTGTTACCCGAGGGTGGAAACAAGCTAAAGAGATCGTCGTCGTCGCCACTGGGAAACAGAGAATAGGCAGGGGAGGAGAAATCGGGTAAGCGGCCCTGTTCGTCAGGACTTAGCTCAATCAGCGGCACCTGGCGCTCTTCTGCGTTAGGTTCGTTTTCCCCCAGGCCTGCCACATTCAGGCTTGAGAACGAAGGCCCCGCCGCGAACAAAACCACGTGAAAACCGATCGACAAGCCAGCCGCTATCCACTGGGGCTGGCGTACAGTTTTGAGTAATTGGTTAAGCCTGGGTGCGGTCGGTGGGTTCATGCCTTACTGCGCTGCCTACGGTCGGTGTGGTGTATTGACTAGCCCCTGGGGGCCAAGGTTCCTCACTGTCTCTAGGGTAACGGATTTGCCCCCGACCTTATGACCATGAGGGAAAAGTAGGGCAGATCTAGATGGGGGTAGGGGGTAAGGGGGCGATAGATCCGCTGGCTAGGTTGGGTGGCGTTGACAACAACCCAGCTTTGGTCGAGCAACTGCCGTTGTTCTAGCCGCTGCCACACCTGATCGTATACAGAACCCACCTTGAGTAGCACCACCACGTCAGCCCAGGCCAGAGCACCATCGAGGTCGGCCAGGGTGTAGAGGGCCGGGAGCACCACCAGCTTGTCAGACTGAACCGTGAGGGGTAAACCCAGGGCACTGACCGCCGCCATCGGCGAACAAATGCCGGGAACTCGCTCAATGGTGACCTCGGGGTGGCGGCGTTCTAGATTTAAGGCTAGGTAGTTAAAGGTTCCGTAGAAACTGAGATCGCCCTCGCAGGCAAACACCACGCTTTGCCCCTGGCTCAGGCACTGCCAAACGCGATCGCCCGCCTGCTGCCAAGCCTGGGAGAGCTGGTCTTGATCGAGCACATAGGGAAAGGCCAAGGGTAATTGCTGCTGCTGCTCCAGATGCGGCGCAATAATTCGCTGGGCCAACCCCGGCTGCCCATGACGCCCTTGGGGAAAGGCCACCACATCGGCTTTTTGTAAGCACTTAAGCGCTTTAAGGGTGAGTAAATCGGGGTCGCCGGGGCCGACGCCAATGCCAGTGAGAATGCCCAAGCGGGAGGAGTGAGCGGAGGTAGACGCCATACCGATGGATGAAACAGGGGAATAATCGATTAGATATCTGCTGCCGAGGCCGACTCATCTGTGGAGCGATCTGGGTTGGATGCCTCAGCAGCTGGAGGCACTTCAAGCGCTGTCGCGGACCCGTTAGGCGGATCGGGCAGATCGGGCAATACTGCTGCGGCGGTCTGCTCAGGCAAAGGGCCTTTTGGTGCGGGGGGCACTGCCTCGACTACGGGCACTGTCTCTAGGCTCAGACGGGTAGGCTGAATGCCGCCCGCTAGCTGTTTGAGCAGCTTAGGTTTAGAGTCGTGCCACAGGTAGATGATGCGATCGCCCACTTCCCACGCTTCTTGCCCCAGCGCCACTCGCAGGGCATCATCGCGCTCCACCAAGAGAGGCACCATCCCTCCATTACGCATCAGGGTCGCCAAGTGCTCCCGTTGCCGGTCGGTGCCCTCGGGTCGCAGCCGAGTTTCGCCCAGGCGCACCTCGCCGTCGGTCAGGTAAGCATTCCACTGCTTGAGAGAAAGGCGAGGCGTTTGTGCCCCCTTCAGCTGGCCTTTGTTGGGCAGGTCGCCTAGGCTTTTATCTTGGGGCAATACTGCAATCACCCGAGCAGGCTGAAACTCTTCTAAAGCCCGCTGGGAGACGACAGCATTGACCTCGCCGTTTTTAGTGATGGCTAAAAAGGTACCGGCCTTTTCGAGGCCCGCTTTTTCGAGGGCATCGCGATCGAGAGCACTACTAATCAACAACTCAATGCCTTCTTTCTCGGCGGCTTCGCAGGCACTTTCGTTCGTGTCAATCATCACCACGGGGTCGCCATACTCTTTCAGCAGGCGAGCGATCAACAAGCTCAGGGGACTACACCCCACAATTACTGCGCCTACCGCGTCGCCCTTGGTAATCCGCAGCCAACCGGCTACAAACCGCGCCGTTAGCCCCTGCACTAGCACCGTCATAATAATGGTCAAAAACACTAGGGCCTTGATCGCCTCTCCGCCGCTGATGCCGCGATCGGTGAGCAAAATGGCAAACAGTGAGGCCACCGAGGCCGACACAATGCCGCGTGGAGCCACCCAACCCAAAAATAACTTCTGTCGCCAATTCAGGTCGCTAGAGCGAGTGCAAAGCCAAATGTTGATCGGGCGCACCACCACCATCAGCACCAAAACGGTCAGCACTGCGCCTTTACCCAGGGCAAACACACTGGCAATAGACAGATCTGCCGCCAATAAAATAAACAGCACCGACACGGCCAGCACCGTGAGCTGCCCTTTAAATCGGCGCAAGAGTCGCTCGTCGGGCACCGACAACCAGCGCACCATCATGCCCGCCACCACCGTGGCCATCAGCCCCGACTCGCTGCGAATACTCTGGGCTAAACCAAACAACCCCCACAACCCCGCCAGCACCACTAAGTTGCGCAGGTCTTCTCCTAAAAAATTGGCCTGCTTGAGCAAAAGACCAATTAGCCCGCCGCCTACCATCCCAATTAGGGTGCCGATGCCGAGCCGCAAAATCAGCCCGCCTACTACCGTAGTGGGGTCGGCATCGCCATTGAGAATAATGTCGAGCACCACCACCGCTAAAATTGCCCCCACCGGGTCAATCAGCACCCCTTCGCCCTCTAGCAGGGTGGCCACCTTGCGGTCTACCTCCACCTGGCGCAGCAGCGGGCCAATAACCGTGGGGCCGGTGACGACGACTAGCGAAGCGTAGAGAAACGCCAGCGACCAGGGAAACTCCCCGAGCCAGTGGGCCGCCATCCCGCCGCCAATCAACGTTACAAAAATGCCCACAGTGACCAGATTGCGCAGGCTATTAGAAACCTGACCCAGCTCACTCAGCTCTAGGCTCAGCCCCCCTTCAAACAGAATCAGGGCCACACTGAGCGCGACAATCACCTCTAGGCCCACCCCCAAATCTTGGGGATGAAGCAGCCCAATGCCGTCTGGCCCAAGCGCAATGCCAAACAGCAGCAAAAAAATGATGCTCGGGACCCGAGCTACTTCCCCAATGACCTGTGCAGTGACTCCGGCCAACACCGTGAGCACAATCTGAAGGGTGAGGGCAAAGGAAGTATCCATAGGCCTATAGGGTAACACCCCTACTGTGGCAAACCAGCAAGAAGAGCGCTAGAACGACGGTGCCTGCTCAAGGCCGGAGCAGTAGGTAGTACAGACGCCCAGGGGTATTGATCCGCCCAGCCATCTCCCCGGCCTGTGCCCCCGAGCCAACGAATAGGTCAACGCGCCCAGGGCCAATAATGGCCCCGCCGGTATCTTGGTCGAGCACTAATCGAGTGGTGGGCTGCTCTTCCCAGTCACCGTCTGGAGTCTGCTGGGGCAGAGGAACTTGAATGACGGCGATCGCCCCGGGTGGCAGCACCGACTTATCGGTGGCAATCGAATAGCCAGCAGTCACAGGCACGCTGAGGCTGCCGGTCGGTGGCCCCTCGCCCCCTTCCCGAAAGAAGATAAAGCGCTCGTTTTGGGGCAGGTAGCGATCGAGGGCTTCGGGATGGGCCTCAAAGTAGGCCAGCAGGTTGGGCAGCGATAAGTTATCAGGGTCAATCTTACCGTCGTTGACCAGGGCACGGCCAATGCTGGTGTAGGGGTACTCAGTGCGACCTGCATAACCCACTGACATCACCCGGCCATCGGTGAGCTGGAGCTTCGCCGACCCCTGCACCTGCACCAAAAAGGCTTCAAGCCGACTGGCCAACCACACCAACTCCAACCCCGCTAGGGGGCCATTACTGCTGGCCAACCCATCTACTCCCTCTAGGTCTAGCCGGGTGGGGTGAGGCAAGGGCCAATTATCTAGGGTTGGGGGGCGGCGGTACAGGGGATAGCGGTACTCGGCGGTGGGTACCGCACTGGCGCGGTACTGCGGCTCAAAGTAGCCGGTGTAGGCTACGGTGCCCTCACCGTCAGCCCCAATAGATTCGTAGACCACAAATTCTCGCCGCAGGGCCGCCTGGAAGGCCGCAGGGCTGGGGCTGATGACGACTAACTGGCGCAGGCGTTGCAGACTGCGGTAGACGCGATCGCGCGTCACCCCCGGCACCGGATAGGCCTGATAGTCAGCGGCGGCCTTGGGCGTGGCTAGGTAGGTGAGGCTGTGGTTAATCGCCTGAATCAGCGCCTGGCGATCGCTGGGCAGAGTCAATTCAGGCCAGAGCAACGCGGCGGCCTCAGCGGGCAGGGGCCGCAGGGGCCGCCGCGTTGCCGCCTCGGCCTCGGGCTGCTGCGCCACCTGGGGCCGAGGCCGAACATCTGCCTGAGCTACCGCCAGCGAGGGCACCTCGACAGCGGCCAGGAGAGAGGCGATCGCCCCCAACCCTGCCGCTAGCCACCGAGAATATGCACTAAACCTCACCCGATTGCCCATTAAAACCGTTCAACACTAGAACTAAACACCGGCTCAACCCGAATCGCACTGATGCGAGAGGGGCGAATCACCATGTATTCGCCAGGGTTTACCTTGGGCAGAGGCACCGTAATAAATTCATCCGAAGTAGCCTTGGGCATGAGTTCGCCGCTGTACCACTTTTGAAAATCTTGAATGGAAGAAAAGCGCACCTCTTCGTGGTGGCCGCCATCAAACAGCATGTGAATGATGTACTCACTGGGCGTTCTTGGCATAGGAGATTGCGATCCTTCAGTTCACCGCCCCTATTATGGGCTGTTTGGCTCTCAAAACTACCATTTCACCCCGGAGATTTTTTGCCCTGCTTGAGCAACACCGCCAGGCATTTAAACCCCTTAGGGAATGGGGGTAGTGTCGAGCAGGTGTGCCACAAGCTGTGGGGAACGGTGGTGTCCGGCGGGGATAAGCCGGTGGGCCAACACGTGGGGAGCTAGCTGTTTCACATCGTCCGGGGTCGCATAGCTACGCCCCTCCAGATAGGCCAGGGCCTGAGTGGCTCGATAAAACGCCACTGAGCCACGCGGGCTCACCCCAAGGGTAATATCGCTGTGACTGCGGGTCGCCCGCACCAGATCGAGAATGTAGCGCTGGAGCGAATCTTCTATGGCCACCTGGGCGCAGGCTTGCCGTAGGGCCATCACCTCGTCGAGGGTAATGCAGGGCTGAATATCGTAGGGCGTTGTCGCGCCCCCCAGCCGCTGGAGCATGCTCATCTCTTCGTTTTCTGTGGGGTAGCCGAGACTAAAGGAGAGCGCGAACCGATCCATCTGGGCTTCAGGCAGTGGAAAGGTGCCCTGGTACTCCACCGGGTTTTGGGTGGCAATCACAAAAAATGGGGCCGGAACCGGTCGCGATCGCCCATCCAGCGTCACCTGGTGCTCTTCCATCACCTCCAGCAGCGCCGACTGGGTGCGGGGGGTGGCCCGGTTAATTTCGTCGGCTAGCAGAATATTGGCAAACACTGGCCCCGGCAAAAATTGAAATTCGCCACTGCTGGGGTTCCAGATATTCGTGCCAGTGACATCGGTGGGCAGCAGGTCAGGAGTGCACTGAATCCGCTGGAATTTGCCGTCAATGCAGCGGGCCAGCGATTTGGCCAACAGCGTTTTACCCACCCCAGGCACATCTTCAAGCAGGGCATGACCGCCCGAAAGCAGTGCCACCAGCACCAGTCGAATCGAATCTGATTTACCGACGATGGTTTTGTCTAAATTCTGAACTAGCGTTTCAATCCGCTCTCGCATGCCAAGCTTCCCTGCTATACCCAGTCCAGTCCAGGGCGGTCGATCCGTGCGGATGATTGCCCCTGGCAACCGGCCACGACTGAACTTAGGTGTGATGTCTCTAGGGTTATGATGCCCCGATCGCGCCTAAATTGCCTACCGGCGCTCGCGCTAGTTCGCCCAGGGCCTGCTGACCGTCGCGGTGAATTTGGGCCTTGAGGTCGTCGAGAGAACCAAACTTTTGCTCGGGCCGCAGGAAACTATGGAGATAGACCTCTAGGGTTTTGCCGTAGAGGTCACCCTGCCAGTTGAGCAGATGCACCTCAGCGGTCAGGGCCACCCCGCTGACCGTGGGCCGAGTGCCCAGGTTCATTACCCCAGGCACCCGTGGGTATGGGGTATGGGTGACCCCGTGAACCCATACGCTGTACACCCCGGAGGGGGGCAAAAACTTGTCTGCGGGCAGGTGCAGGTTGGCGGTAGGAAAGCCAATGGTGCGCCCCAGTTGTTGCCCCCGCACAACTCGGCCCGTGAGACTGTAAGGTCTGCCTAACAGGGCTTTGACTGTTTCTAAATCAGTGTCTTCTAGGGCTTGGCGAATGCGAGAACTGCTAATGCGTTCGGTGCCTAGACAGCTCAAGGGAGTAATGTGCACCTGCACCCCATGGCGGGCTGCTAAGGTTTTGAGGTCGTCCACGGTGCCCTGTCGCCGCTTGCCAAAGCAAAAGTCTTTGCCCACGCTGATATGCTGCACCTGCAGCCGCTGCACAAGCAACAACTCAACAAACTCTTCGGCAGAGCAGTTAGCCAGGTGCTGGTCAAAGGGCAGCAGCACCAGTTGCTCAATGCCCAGCCGGGCAATTTGGGCCGCCTTCTCCGGTAGCGGCGTCAGCAGCGCCCGCGATTTCCCAGAAAAAAATTCCTGGGGATGGGGAAAAAAGGTCATCACCGTAGGGATGGGAGTGGCCTTCCGATCGCTGGTGCGCGCCCCAACTGGAGCCGCGTTAGGGCCATTTCTCTGGCGATCGCTAAATCCTTGCAAAGCCGCCTCTCTCGCAGACACCTCTAGCTGAGGCCCGGCATTGCCCTCTTGGGGAGGTGCTGGCACCACCGGGCTAATCACCGCCCGATGCCCTAAATGCACACCATCAAAATTGCCCAGGGCGATCGCCGTTGGGGTAATAGCAGTTGTAAGCGAAGACGTGATCCACACGCTTTACATTTTTACACAGACTTTCCCAGCCCGAATGCCTGGGGGAGAATCTTGCCCGGTTTAAGCGTCAGGTGAGCGGGTTTTTAGGCCAGCTTATACCCCGGCACAGAGATTTCTAGGCACCCATCATCGGTGAGGACAGCGGAGCTGAGGCCGAGGTAGTTAGATCGATGACCATACCCTCCTTGGCGACCACTGCGCCTGGGAAAGCGGCCTTAGTCTGCACCGCGACTTGATCCATAAAGTCGTCATCGTGGGCAGGGTCGTGGTGAAAAATGACCAGGGTCTTTACCCCAGCCGCCTTGGCTACCTTAACCGCCTCTTGCCAGGTAGAGTGCCCCCAGCTGACCTTGCTCGATTTGGGATCGTGGTACTCGTCATCGGTGTAGGTGGAGTCGTAGATCATGACATCGGCATTGCGGGCCAGCCAGACCACGTTTTCGTCGAGGCGATCGGGATAGTGCTCGGTGTCAGAAATATAGGCGGCCACATAGTTTTGCCAGGTGACTCGGTAGCCTACCGCTTCGCCGGGATGGTTGAGCAGGGCATTCTCAATGGTGATGTCGCCTATGTGCAGGGTTTCGCCCACCTCAATGTCGCAAAACTTGAGGTCAGCCCCCATCACCTGCAAGGGCACCGGAAAGTTGGGGTGCAGCATTTGGTCGTTGAGGCGCTGCTCAATGGTCGAGCCATTGGGTGCGATCGCCCCATAGATATTGAAGCGATTGCCTCGCATAAAGGCGGGCACAAAGAATGGGAACCCCTGAATATGGTCCCAGTGGGAGTGGGTAAAGAAGAGATTGGCCTCAATCGGGCCTTCCGTTAAAAGGGTTAGCCCCAGTTCTCGAAGGCCGGTGCCGCCGTCAAAAATCAACCGATGCCCACCGACCAGCATTTCTACGCAGGACGTATTGCCGCCGTAGCGGACCGTGGTCGGCCCAGGGCAGGCAATGCTGCCCCGCACGCCCCAAAACCGAACTAAAAACTGCTGGTTTGGCTCAGCCATGAATCTCTCAGAAGGTGAAAAGCATGGAATGATGAGGCTCAAGATGATTGATGCGCCGTAGGAGAGAGCACTAAACCTGAGATTCCTCAATAGTAATGAACTCTGATCAAAATGGTCAGGGTGGGCTGACCATCCTGGTTGGCCGATCTCAAGGTGCTATAGATTACCCTGCTGCTAGTCTGCCCCGAACTGCGGCTAGATCCCATCGGTATGAAGTTTTTTTTCTCCAGCCACCTCCGGCAGCAGGGGCCGCTGCCCTCCGACCAAATCTAACAGATCGCCTACGGCTGTGAGGTTATATTGCAGCGGCGTAACCGAAATATAGCGATCGTGAATGGCCTGAACATCGGTGGGTATGGTGGTCAGAGACTGCTTGAGTTCGGGCGGCCAGCCCTGATTGGGCAGCGGATCTTCGAGGTCTGCGATCGCTTCCCCTGCCAGCCAGTAGTAGGTTTTGCCGCGCGGGTCGAGGCGTTTCTCAAACTGGTCAAAATAGCGACGAATACCCTGGCGAGTGATTTTGGCTCCCTTGATCTCGGCGGCGGGCAGGGCTGGCACGTTGACATTGAGCAGCAGGGGAGCTGCCAGCAACCCACTCGCCCCCTCGGCCAGCAGATCGCGAATAAACTCGGCGGCAGGGGCAAAGTTGCCCTGGGTAAAACTGGTCAGGCTGACTGCGATCGCTGGAATGCCCTCCATCATTCCCTCCATCGCCGCCGACACCGTGCCTGAGTAGACTACGTCGGTGCCCAAATTAGCGCCGTGGTTGATGCCTGAGACCACCACATCTGGCGGGGTTTGCATGAGCGCCCCCAGGGCCAGCTTGACGCAGTCGGCGGGGGTGCCCGAGCAGCTCCAGGCCTGAATATCTGTTTGAAAAACTGAGTCAATCACCTCAGCCCGGATAGGCTTGTGCATGGTGAGGCCGTGGCCGGTAGCCGATCGCTCGCGATCGGGGCAAACCACAGTGACTTGGTGCCCTGCTGCCGCCAGGGTGGTCGCCAGGGTACGCATCCCCAGGGCAAAAATGCCGTCATCGTTGCTGATTAGAATGTTCATGACTGTTCCCCACCACACTAAAATAGTTAAGCTAGATCGCGGATCGCCAGCCCAGGGGATCTGGGGATCGGTACAGGATATACGGCATGCATAACCACCCAGCCGCGAGGGTTAGCAACCGCAAACCGTAGACCTCGCACCGTACCCCCCCAACTACCCCTCGACCCTACTCCCGTCGTGGAGCACCTAGCCTACCATTCCAATACTTTTGCACCCTACCTATGACCGTCGCACCCACCTCGCTCGAAACCGACCTGATGGCCATGAAGCAGGCCGCCCAGGGCGCGATCGCCGCTGCTACCACCCTAGACGAGCTAGAGCAGCTGCGGATTGGCTATCTGGGTAAAAAGGGCCAGCTCTCTAAGGTGCTGGGCGGCATGGGCAAACTGTCAGCCGACGAGCGCCCTCGCATTGGCGCGATCGCCAACGAGGTTAAAGAGCTAATTCAGACCCAGCTCGACCAGGGCAAAACCGCCCTCGAAGCCGCCAAAATTGAAGCCCAGCTGGCCACAGAAACCCTCGATGTGACCATGCCCGGCATTTTTCACCCCCAGGGCCGGGTACACCCGATTAACAGCATCATCGATCGCATTGTCGATATTTTTGTGGGCCTGGGCTATACCGTCGCCGATGGCCCCGAGGTTGAAACCGACTACTACAACTTTGAGGCGCTCAACTTCTTGCCTGACCACCCGGCCCGCGACATGCAGGACACCCTGTACCTGCCCGATGGCCAGCTGATGCGCACCCACACCTCCAACACCCAAATTCGCTATATGCAAGCCAACGAGCCCCCCCTGCGGGCCTTGGCGATTGGCCGCTGCTACCGCCGCGACACGGTAGATGCCACCCACGCTGCCGTCTTTCACCAGATCGAGTTTTTTGCCGTCGACACCGACATCACCTTCACCGATCTGCGGGGCACCATCAAAGTTTTTCTAGAAGCCCTCTACGGCGATATTCCAGTGCGGTTTCGGCCTAGTTTCTTCCCCTTCACTGAGCCTTCGGCAGAGGTAGACGTCGAGTGGCAGGGCAAGTGGCTAGAGATTTTGGGCTGCGGCATGATCGACCCTAACGTGCTCCAAGCGGTTGGCTATGACCCCGAAGTTTACAGTGGCTTTGCGGCTGGGCTGGGGGTAGAGCGTCTGGCCATGGTGCAACATCAAATCGACGACATTCGCCGTCTCTACACCAGCGATCTGCGGTTTCTGCGACAGTTTTAGGGCAGGCTCGGGCGATCGCTCGTCGTTGTCGCCCAAGGGAATACTAGGGTTAGCCAATGAGCCACAGCAGTTTAACCGTTGTGGCTCATTGGCATTGCTGGGCTAAAGCCGCGATCGCCCAAGTCTGGGCAACCCCTCGCCCCATTAGCCGACAGAAAGTTCTTCCTAAACAAAACTTGAGCAGCTCTCTGCATACAATAAACTGTATACAGAGACATCACGGTTTATGATGGACTGTAACGTTTTCTGGAGTCAAACGTTTCATCTCTTCACCATACTCCTCCCACTAAATACCCATGGCTCTACTACAAACCCTTAGCATCAATGGCAAGCGCCTCAACCAAAGCATCGATGACCTAGCTCAGATCGGGCAGCTAAAGAACGGTGGCATTTGTCGATTGGCCTTTAGCCCGGAAGATCTGCAAGGGCGGGAGCTGGTGCGGCGATGGATGGTAGAAGCGGGTTTGAGCACCTGTATTGACACCGCTGGTAACCTGATTGGTCGCCGCAACGGTCGTACCAACGCCCCGGCCATTGCCACCGGATCTCACATCGACACCGTCCCCTGCGGCGGCAAATTTGACGGCACTCTCGGTGTGTTAGCCGGGATAGAAGTAGCCCGTACTCTCCACGAAAACAACATTCTCCTAGAGCATCCCTTCGAGGTAATTGTCTTTGCCGATGAAGAAGACACCATGATCGGCGGTCGCGCCATCGCTGGTACTGCGACCCTCGAGGCCGCCGACTACCACCGCAAAGACGGTCGCGCCATCGACGAGGGCGTCAACGCCGCTGGGGGGAACTGGGATCAGCTAGCGCTATCTAAGCGCACCCGCGATGACATCTGCGCCTTTGTCGAACTCCACGTTGAGCAGGGCGGGGTGCTCGAAGCCGCCCAAAAGCAGATCGGCGTAGTGCAGGGCATTGTGGGCATGCAGCGCTATCAAATTCACATTGCCGGACGCCCCAACCACGCTGGCACCACACCAATGGATCAGCGCCAAGATGCCCTCGTGGCAGCCGCTCAAGTGGTGCTAGTGGTCAACCGCCTGGGCACGCGCCCGCCTGGTCAACAGGTGGCCACCGTAGGAGCCCTACAAGTGTGGCCCAACGCCGACAATATTGTGCCAGGGCAGGTGCAGTGCAGTATTGATGTGCGCGATCTCAACCAATACGTCATCAATGATCTAATCGACGACCTAAAGGAAGAACTGCGGCTGATTGCCCAGAATACCGGCACCAAAATCGAGATTGTGCCCCAGCTGAACGTCGCGCCTAGCCCCGCAGCGGATCACATTCAAGCGATTATTGCTGAGGTATGTGACAGCGTTGGCCTCAGCTACCTACCTATGCCCAGCCGGGCAGGCCACGACGCCTTAGAGATGGGTCGATTTACAGACATGGCCATGATTTTTGTGCCCAGCGAAGGGGGCTTCAGCCATTCGGAGGTGGAATACACCACCCCTGAGGAATGCGTGAACGGAGCCAATGTGCTGCTTGAAACCGTGCTGCGACTCGATCGCTACTACCCGTAGCCTCCACGGCCAGGGCCTTAGGTGATTACCGACTCATACCAGTCAGTTTGCAGGTATCCCCAGAGCCGCGCGGTTCTGGGGATTTTTCACCGATTCTGTCGCCGCTCATTGCCCCCCGACCTACAGTTTGAGGACACCAGCTTCTCTCCAGGAAATGTTTAGGGGTTGACGCTATAGTTGAGCTAGTACTCCTACACAAATTGCAATAATTCCTATGGTTTTCTTTGGTTTAGGCAAAGGCAAAAAGTCTGAAATGCCGCCTGCTAACGAAGCATTACCTGGCCGGGCTACCTCCATGGCTGTGCCTGACAAACACTACGTCAACGGCAACCCACTAGTCCCACCGTTCCCCGCTGGAATGGAACTGGGTTTGTTTGGCATGGGCTGTTTTTGGGGAGCCGAGCGCAAGTTTTGGCAGCTTGATGGCGTGTATTCGACCTCGGTGGGCTACGCTGCTGGGTACACCCCCAACCCCACTTATCAGGAAGTCTGCTCTGGGCTGACGGGCCACAATGAGGTGGTGCGTGTGGTCTTTGACCCGGCAGTGGTAAGCTACGAGCAAATTCTCAAAACCTTTTGGGAAAGCCACAACCCTACCCAGGGCATGCGCCAAGGCAACGACGTGGGCACCCAGTATCGCTCGGGCATTTACGTGCACTCTGAAGCCCAGCGCCAGCTGGCAGAAGCCTCTAAGCAAGCCTACCAGCAGGCTCTGAGTCAGGCTGGCTACGGCCCGATCACCACCGAGATTTTAGCGGCCCCAGAGTATTACTACGCTGAGGCCTATCACCAGCAGTACTTGGCGAAAAATCCAGGCGGCTACTGCGGGTTGGGGGGTACCAATGTGGCTTGCCCTGTGGGCTTGGCCGTAGAGCGATAGGGCTTGGATTCATTCAAGTTAAAGGCCCACAGCCCAAATGGCCCAGGGTTAGAGACAAGCATTGTCTCTAACCCTGGGCCATTTGGGCTGTTCATATCTAAAGGGATTGCCAAGACAAAAGATACCCGCTCAAAGCCAGTGACTGTACCGCTGTAGGGTGGGCACTGCCAAGCATGGGGAAACTATTTCGTCCTCCTCTTACCCAACTGATAGAGTGCCGTTGAACCGAGAGGCCCTAAGAAGACAATGCCTTCTCTGAGGTTGGTTCAAGCACATTTTGAGTACCCTCGGCGTTCTTTAAAGGAATCACCGGTTCGGGGACGCGCAACATCAATAGGGCGGCTAGACCGAGTAAGACGCCCCCTAGGGCCAAGGCCCAGAGGCGGTTGCCCTGCAATATATGGCGCATTACCCAGCCAAACCCCAAGGACATCGCGATCTGCGGCAGGGTGACAAACCCGTTAAACAACCCCATAAAGACCCCACTCTGCCCTTCGAGCAGACTATCCATCAATAGAGAGTAGGGGATGGACAAAATGCTGGCCCAGGCAATGCCCACGCCGACCATGGAAAGCAGAATTGGATAGCGGCTGTGTACCAACAGCAGCGAGATCAGCCCTACGGCCCCGCACATTAGACAGATCGCATGGGTGGTAACTCGGCCCCAGCGCCGACTTAACGTTGGAATTAAAAACGAGATTGCTAGACAGATCAGGTTGTAAAAGGCGGTGCACAGACCCGCCCACTCTACCCCATGGGCATAGCTGGCTGATTGACGATTGGGAGCTCCGAGTACGTTTAGAGCGATCGCAGTGGGTAGATATAAAAAAATGCAGTAGATGCCCGCCCAGCTGAGGGCCTGCACCCCGGCTAGCTGCCGCATAATCGGCGGCAGCGACCCCATGGCTTGACCAATAGCGCTGACTAGATTAACGGAATTGCTATCGGCTGTTGAGGTGATGGCTGAGTCCCTGGGCTGAGGTAAGGGTTCTTTGACGGCCCAAAAGGTGGCCAGGGTGCTGCCCAAACATAGGGCTGCCCCTACCAGATAGGCAGCACCAATCACCGGGGGAACACCGACGGCGGCGGTGGGCTCTAGATGAAACCCATGTTCTAAAAACCAAGGCATGCCCGCCGCGCAGATCGTGCCCAACCCTACACAAAACCCTTGTACCGAATAGCCCCAGGTACGGTAGCGAGCAGGCAACAGATCGCCCACAAAGGGGCGACTAGGAGCAACACTAATGTTGAGGGCTAGCTGTAGTAGCCAGTAGAGGGCCACCGCCTGGGCCAGACTGGTCGCCAGGGGCAGTGCCACCAGCATGATCGCTACCAGTAGGCCACCGCCTAGAAAATAAGGCTGCCGCTTGCCCCAAGGACTGAGGGTGCGATCGCTCAGCTCACCGACAATTGGCTGGGCGAGTAGCCCCATCAGCGGTGCCCCCAGCCAAAGTAACGGCAGTTGGCTTGCTTCTGCCCCGAGGCTCTCGAAGATGGCGCTGGCATTGGCCGTTTGCAGACCATTGCCGATCTGCACGCCCCAAAAGCCTAAATTCATTGTAATATCAAGTCCGTTTAATCAACCACACTTAGCATTGAAATGCCCTCCACCAGTGGAACTGGGTTAAGCCTGAGATGAAATCGGTGAGGTTTAGGAGTTGTACACAGCGCTGCTCTACTCGTTCCAAGAGGTCGTCTAGGGTTTCAAATACCCGGTTGGCTAAAGCTTCATTGAGGATAGGCCAGAGTCGCTCTGCCGGTTGCATATGCGGGGAGTACGGTGGCAGAAAAACCAGATGTAGACCTTCGGGTACGACCACCTGCTCTGAGGTGTGCCACCCAGCTTGATCTATGACCAACACGACTCGGTGCTTGGGGCCAATGCCAAAGTGTTCGGCAAAATCAGCCAAGGCCCGATTAAACAGGTCGATATTGACTCGAGGCAACAGCCACCAGTAGGTTTGTCCGCTGCGAGGATGGACAAAGCCATAGAGCCAAAACCAGTCATAGCGACAGTGGACGGGAGCACTGAGCGATCCAAGCCAGTTATCGACCCACACCCGACGCAGGATGGGATGGAGCCCCAAGCGATGTTCGTCCATAGCCCAGAGCTGCACGTCGGCGTCGGGATGGGCGACTTTGATTTCCGTCAGTTGAGCGTGCAGATTTTTTTTCCCACACCCGCTGCTCCTCTTCGGTGGCAGCGTGCTGATGTTCGGGACGAGGCACCTTGAGAGAGAACTCCATTTGTTTGAGAATCTCCCACCCCCGTTGGCGATGAACTGAACGGCCTAGGTGCTCACTGAGCCAGTCGGCTACCTTACCTCCATTCCAGAATCCGCCATCTGGGGGTTCCTCTTGCAAGGCTTGGTACAGTAAAGTCTGCATTTCATCTTCAAGAATGACTTGCCCATTGCCCTGATTGTGCTGCCGTTGGTCGCCAAGCGCCGCCGGGCCTTGACGGTTATAGCTTCTAACCACTTCATAAATCCAGGCTCGGCTGTAGCCGGTCATCTCAGAGACCTCAGCGGTACCCTTGCCCGATTGCAATAGCCAGATCAGCTGATAATGCCCTCGTTCAATCCCGCTCTTAGCCGATTTATAACGCTGTTCGAGTTCCTCGGTGCTCAAATGTGATGCCAGGGTAAGACGACGCCCCATCACCCGTTATCCTCGCCTTTCAACTTCACCATTCTAAGGGTTATTAGCCGGACTTGATATAATCAGCAGGCGCAAGTCTGGACGCTCAGCGGTCATGGATAGTCGTGTGGTGATAGCAAGATCAGACTTGTTTTATCCTGCGTGGGCCAATCGGCAGCCACATCCCTCCCTAGATGCAGTTCATGGGCGACAAAGGCGAGGGTCACAGAGCTATAGTCCGATACCGGCCACCGACCCTCCGTCTACTCGATAGTTAGCTCCCACCACAAAGCTAGATTGCTGAGAACATAGAAAAGCAATGACAGCCGCCACTTCCTCGGCCTTGCCCCGGCGCTTAAGCTCTAGATGGGGGCGCTTTTGGTCAAGAAACGTAGTGATTGCCTCATCTACATCCGTCTCCATTTTTTCGGCCCTTTGTTCCATCATGGTGTCGGTCATAGGGGTGGCAATAAAAGCAGGGGCTACCGAATTGACCAGCACTCCATCGCTGGCGTAGGCCTTGGAAAGATTCTTGGCAAAGTTCAGCACTCCGGCCTTGGCGGCACAGTAGGGCATTTCATCGGCGTAGGGCTGCACGGCATCCTCTGAAGCCACGAGCACGACTCGTCCCCAACCGGTCTCACGCATCAGCGGGATGAACGTGCGGCACACCCTGACCGCCGCCATGAGATCCACTTCTAAGGTTTCAAGCCAATCGTCATCACTGATGTCTAAAAAGTCACCGGTAGCGCCGGTAATACCCGCGCAGTTCACCAAAATATCTACATGGCCGTAGTGGTTAACAATGTTGCGCTTAGCCGCTTCAACCTCAGATAGATGGCGCAAGTCAGCCTGTACTGCCATCGCCTCACCGACGGTTTGCAGATCTTGCAGCGCTTCGTCCAGCCGGTCAGCCGTTTTATCGAGGAGCGCAATTTTTACTCCTTCCTGGGCCAGCAGCTTAGCAGTGGCTAGGCCAATGCCAGAGTCACCGCCGGTCACGACAGCCACCTTGCCATGAATACCAAAATCCATTGTGTTTCCTAAAATCTAAATTAATCTGTCGAATAAATATTAAAAAATGTAAACTTGTGCTGCCATCTATCCATTAGTGGACATCGGTATAGCCCCTAACCGCGGGAAAGTGACGGCGATGTTCAAAAAGCGACCTTGGTCAACGCCCAACATACTGTAGAGCTGAGGCCAATAGTGATGCTGAGACAATACGCATCCTAAGAGTTCTTAGGGCAACCTACTGGGTAAGATCCGCTCCATTGAAAAGCAAAAAAAGGAGGAGCAATGCTGATTACTCCTCCTTTAGGGAAACCTGATTGAGGCTAGGGAAGATTAGCCATCTTTTGCTTGCATGAGTATGCGTTTAGGCAGACTCTGGCTTTGGTCTATTGCTAGATTGAGAGAGCAGAGATCTCAAATTATCGTTTCATCGGGAATCATCGCTCCTCTCAACACGGTGACAATACCGCTGCGGATACAGAAACCCTGATCTTCGCAATCGGCTTCCTCAACCCGGTCTTTATTGAGGATTTTCACGTTGCAGCCAATACGAGCATTCTTATCGACAATAGCTTTGTGAATGGTGGTATTGGCCCCAATGCCCAAGGGAATCGTGGTGTGATCGCAGCTGCCCTGGCGCTCGAAATTGTCTTGGTAGTGGTCGGCTCCCATGATCAAGCTATCTTCAATGGTGCAGCCTGACTCAATCCGAGAGCGAATGCCAATAACCGAGTTAGTAATCCGACATTCTTTCAGCATGCAGCCTTCGCTAATCATAGATTGGCTGATTTCACACTGCAGGTGCTTGGTTGGCGGCAGATAACGTGCTCTGGTGTAGATTGGGGCAGATTCATCGTAAAAGCTAAACAGGGGGTTAGGCTGCTTGACTAGGGCCAGGTTGGCATTGAAAAACGATTCAATGGTACCGATATCTTCCCAGTAGTCGTTGAATAGGTAGGCTTGCACCTTGTAGTCTTTGGCTGAGTCGGGAATAATTTCTTTGCCAAAATCAGTTTTTTGAGGCTGTTGGTCTAGCAAATCAATCAAGACCTGTCGCTTAAATAGGTAAATTCCCATCGAGGCAATATAGGGTTTATCTTTGGCCTCTTCAGCGGAGAGGCCCAGGGTAGTGGTATCTACCTGCATCTGATGGAGGGCATCGCCTTTGGGCTTCTCGCTAAAGTCGATAATCCGGCCAGAATCATCGATTTTCATCAGACCAAAACTAGAGGCCCGTTTCTCATCAATCGGTACTACGGAGAGGGTAATGTCAGCATTGCTCTCACGGTGGCGACGAATAAAATCTCGATAGTCCATGCGATACAGATGATCGCCTGACAGAATTAGATACTCGTCGACATTCATATCCTTAAAGCGCCAAAGATACTGCCTGACAGCATCGGCGGTGCCTTGAAACCAATCTAAGTTTTCTGGAGTTTGCTGAGCAGCTAACACTTCCACAAACCCCTGTTGAAAGCCCGAAAAACTATAGGATCGGGAGATATGTTCATTCAAGGAGGCAGAGTTAAACTGCGTCAGCACGTAAATCCTAGAAATGTCTGAGTTAATACAGTTACTAATTGGAATGTCGATTAATCGATGTTTCCCGCCCAGGGGTACCGCTGGCTTAGCTCGGGTTTTGGTTAATGGGTACAGGCGAGTTCCAGCACCGCCACCTAGCACAATACCTAATACTTTATTCACAGCATCCCCTTATTCATGCTCTACCATCAGCTTGATTCGGTGGCTAAACTCAATAGCTATATGAACCGATTCAACCTTAGATTCCGTTTCATTCCTTTTCAAGGGTGGGGCAATGGCCCGACGATCGACATGTACCTTAGGGCAGAACTGCTCCTAACTAACGTCTGATTTGCTGATATTGCAGTACCTGAAACAGGACTCCTGTAGTGCCCCATGAGCGCTCTAGAAGCACTACAGAGACACGTAAGATAAACCGATCTGTGTCTGAAGTTTGAGGCTAAGGTTGTAGGTATCGAACTAGACTAATCTCATTCAACCTTTTTATATTTTTTTACCGTGTGTACCCCTTCAGATTTCCGTATTCTCGTTGTCGATGATATCGACGACAATCTGTTTTTACTACAGACTATTTTAGAAACGGCTGGATATGAGGTTGATACCGCCGGGAATGGGGGGTCGGCCCTGGCTAAGGTTGAGGATTCGCCCCCCGACTTGATTTTGATGGATGTAATGATGCCCGACATGAATGGCTATGAAGTTACACGGCAGATTCGTCAGAATCCGAGCCTGCCGTTCATGCCTATTTTGATGGTCACAGCCTACGATACCGTCAATACCAATTGTGCGTTGTCTTTAGGCATCAACAACTTCATTCGTAAGCCTATCGAGTTTGATGGCCTACTCACTAAGGTTGCAGCCCTTTTAGACAAGGAGCAGCTAGAGAAAGGACATCACAATTTGTCTAAACCTTAGGCAACCTAGAGGCACAGTCCCCTAGGTTGGTTTGGCTTTGAATTAATAGATGAGTTCGGCGATCGCAGCCACTAGCTCAATTGGCTCAAAGGGCTTGCTTAAGTGACGTTGAAAACCAGCGGCTAGGGCCTGTTGCTGATTGAGGTCGCCAGCATAGGCGGTCAGGGCAATGGCTTTAAAGGTAAGGGGCTTGCCTAACGTAGCTGCCTGCGATCGAATTTGCTGCATCAGCATGTAACCATCCATATCGGGCATTGCAATATCGCTAATCAGCACGTTAGGTTTGAGGTCGGGCAATACGCTCAGAGCTTCTTGCCCTGAAGCAGTAGCCGTCACGATCGCACCGGCCTGCTCAAGCACAAAAACAATTAGATCGCGGGCATCGGCTTCATCTTCGACCACCAAAATGCTAACTCCCGTCAGGCTAGCGGACAGCACCGGGCGGTGAAGTGAGACAGCCGGCAAAGTGGCTTGGGAGGCGTCAGCTAGACTGCGCTCAAGGGGCAATCGCACTGTAAATGTTGATCCTTGATCTTCGCCACGGCTAGACGCAGCAACCGTACCACCGTGAAGTTCGACGAGTTGTCGCACGATCGCAAGGCCTAGGCCCAAGCCGCCAAACTGTCGGGTGGTTTTGCTGTCGGCCTGGCGAAAACGCTCAAAAATATAGGGAAGAAATTCTGGGGTAATGCCCTTACCAGTGTCAGTCACCGTAATTTGGGCCTGGGAGATGGTGTCGAAGGCAGCAGCATCTGAGGAGTTAGGATCGACCAACCCCAGGTGAATGTACACTTGGCCACCGACAGGGGTGAACTTGACAGCATTGGTCAGCAAATTCCAAACCACCTGCTGTAAACGCCCTGCATCACCCAAAACCGAGGGCACATTGGGTTCAAGCTGGGTGTGAATTTGAATGGCCTTAGCCTCAGCCGCCAGTTGTACCGTTTCCATGGCCGCTTCAACGGTGGCCCGAAGGTCTACAGTAGCGGCATCAAGGCTAAGTTTGCCCTGCAAAATTCGAGAAACGTCTAACAGGTCGGCAATCAGCTGGGTTTGGAGCTTGGCATTACGCTCAATGGTTTCTAAACCTCGGGCCAGGGTGGTGGCGTCAGGCGATCGTTTTTGCAGCAACTGTGCCCAGCCCAAAATCGGGTTAAGGGGCGATCGCAGCTCGTGGGAGAGCACCGCTAGAAATTCGTCTTTGATGCGGTTGGCCGATTCGGCTTCGCTGCGGGCTGTCTGCTCTGCTTGGTAAAGACGGGAATTGTCGATAGCGATCGCTACCTGGTGGGCAACGTTTTCAGCCAGGGCCAGATCGGCTGGGGTGTAGTGCCGATCAGATTCGGCGGTCACAAAGGAGATCACACCCAGGGTCTGGCCGCGCGCGATCAGCGGCGCTATGATGCCGGACTTAAGCCCCAGTTCCCGGAGCAGGCGCAGGTGCTCTGGATCTTGGGCGATCGCCGCTAGCGCCCCGTCGGTCATATTGGTGAGCAGACGGGTTTGCCCTGTGCACAATACCTTTGGCACTCCCTCTGGGGCATTGAGGGGCTGGGGATATTGCCGGTAGAGTTGCCAGCCTAGGTCTACCTTAGCGGGGTCACAGTGGGCCACAGCTATACGTTCCAGCGTTTGATCGGAGGTTACCCAATCGATGGTGCACCAGTCGGCAAACACCGGCACCACTCGCTGAGCCACCCGCTCCAGGGTGTGGCTATGGTCTAGTAAAGACGCCAAAAGGGTACTGATATCGACCAGCAGCGCCGATCGAAACTGCTCGGCCTCAGCCTCTAGGCGGGCGGCCTGTTCGCGAATTAGCTGAGTGCGCTCAGCTTCGGCTAGTTTGCGATCGGTAATGTCAAAGAAAGAGGCTACCACCGCGTAGGGGATAGGGTCGTTGGGATGAAACAACGGCCGACTGTTGATTGAGATCCAGGTCAGGGTGCCGTCGGGTTTGCAGACGCCCATCACCACATTAGTCTGGGGGTCTCCAGTACTCAGGGTAATCATGCTCGGATGCTGATCGCCCGGAAACGGCGACCCATCTTCACGAATGGCGGCCCAGCGAGGATCTAGGGAACTGCGGCCCACCATCTGCTCAGTGGTAAGGCCTAAAATAGACTCTGCGCTAGCGTTACAGGTAAAAATACTGCCGTCAGCATGTTGCAGCACAATGCCTTCGGCCACCGTTTCAATCACCGATCGATAGCGTTCTTCTGAAGCTTGCAGAATGGCTTCTGACCGGGTGCGATCGCTAATGTCGCTAATCGACATCACCACCTGACTTAGATTGTTGTCAGCATCGACTAGAGGCGAAGCGTTGACACAGAGAATAGATTGGGTGCCATCGGCGTGGGTCACCGCCAACTCAACCCCATAGACCGCTTTCCCCGTGCGCATGACCTGGCTAAAGGGCAGATCGGCCTCGGCAAAGGGAGCCCCGTCGACTGCCGTAATGGCCCAGGCCAGATCGTTATAGGCTCGTCCTGCCAGCTCACTGCGACTCAACCGAAACATCTCTTCAGCGGCGGAGTTAGCGGTGATCAGTTGCCCCGATTGGTCAAGGATCACAATGCCATTGGGAATGGTTTCGAAAATACTAGAGAGCTGGGCTTCGCTGGCTCGCAGCGCGTCTTCGATCTGCTTACGCTCGGTGATGTCGTGCATCACCACCACCGCCCCCTGGTTTTGGCCATCGACATCGGCGATCGCCTGCCCGCTGGCCAACAGCGTTCGGGCGATCCCCCCATGGGGGGCAATCACCATTTCGGCATTGTTAACCCGTTCCCCACTCAGGGCGCGAAACAGCGGAATCGCCTGCTGGGGCATCGGGGTTTGACCATCGACGAGATAGAGATCGTAGTAGTTGGCCCACTTGTCAGGGGGAATAGGAGATTCTGGTAGACCATGAAAGTTTTTGGCCGCTTGATTAAAGAGGGTCAAAATACCCGCTTTATCACAGGCCACAATCCCCGCTTGCACATGTTCTAGCACCACCTTCAGCATTTCCTGCTCTTTTTTGAGGGCAACTTCGGTGTGCTTGCGCTCAGCAATTTCAAGCTGTAGGCGTTGATTAGCTTGAGACAATTCGGTCGTACGCTGGGTGACGAGGTGCTCTAAGTCTTGCTGTACCTGCTGCCGGGCCACATCGGTCTGCTGGCGCTCTAGTTCGGCACTGATGCGCAGAGCAAAAATAGGCAGCAGGGTTTCCGTCAGCTGCACGTTGGCTAGGGGCTTACTATCCATTATCCCCAACAGGCCCAAAGGTTGGCCCTGGGCATCAAAAAATGGCATTGCCGCATAGCTGTCGATCCCCAAAGGCTTGAGCAGCAAAGCTTCGGGGAATTGTGCCCTCACCCCGCTGGGATAGCAACACAGACTGCGCTTGAGCAACACCTGCTCACAGGGAGTATGGTGCAGTAGATAGTCAAACCTGTCGGCCATGCCCGCCGGAGTACAGGCCGCGATCGTTTGAATTGACGCTGGCGCGTCACCGCTGACCAAGCCAATGTAGGTATAGTCGACCCCCAAGGCCTGGGTGCAGTGCTGCACTAGCGCCTCGAAAAAAGCTACCCCCGTTTGCGCTGAAACCCCCTGGGTTACCGCCAGCAAGGCCGCATCAATTTCGGCTACCCGGTGGGCGGCTAGGCGCAAATCGAGCTCATCGACGACCATAGCAGCCAGATCAGCCAAGACCAACCGCTGATCGTCGGTAAATTGATCGCGGGGCTGAGTATCGAGGATGCAAAGGGTGCCGAGGTTAAAGCCGTCCTGGCTGAGCAGCGGTGCCCCAGCGTAAAAGCGAACCCTAGGCCCATGCTGCACCAGAGGGTGATCGACAAAGCGCTGATCTTGGCTCAAGTCAGGAATCACTAGCACCTGATCAGACAGCAGAGCATAGTTACAAATAGAGTTATGGCGCTGGATTGACTGGCGGTCAAAACCGTAGGACGACTTGAACCAAGCTCTCGATTCATCGACTAGCGAAATGAGGGCCGTGGGAGCATTAAATAAGCGGGCCGCCAAAGCTGTGATGCGATCGAATCCAGGCTCGGGCGGAGTATCTAGAATGTTATATCGCCGCAGGGCTTCTAAACGTCCCGATTCGTGGTTGGGTGAGGGCACTGGAGGCATTAGCGGTTAAGCAATCCATGGAAGGTAAACAGGGACAACCATCCGTAGGCAACACAGCATCTAGGGAAAAAGAAAAAAGATGAGTGTAGAACCGCATCGCCTTAACCTATTTTTTGCCCCAAATCGCTGTCTTAATCAACACCCACCAAGGGCAGAGTATCTCATTTATCTTAGCGTCAGCTGCTGCGATCGCGGTGGCTCGACACCACTGGCCTTGTTTCTTTGCAGAACAAAGCTACTACTCACGCCCGCTCAAATTGGAGAGCAGTTTGTCTAGCTGAAGCGGCAGGCCAGATTTAGCCTGATGTCGATGTTTGACCCAAAAGCCTATAGGGCCAACAATCTACCCATTGGGCGGTAAAATCAACTCTAAAAACCTGTTAATCTACAGCGATGACCAGAAATACAGGTGAGCACGAAGCACAAATGCAGCCTTTGGATCTCCCTTGAGTTTGGTCTGCATTAGGCTAAAGGTTACCCATCCTATGTGGGCACCTAAAGGTCATTTGACGTATCAATCATTTAACGCATCCCTTGAACGGGTAAGCCAAGTATTACCGTCATCGCCAACTCAGCCATTTTTGAGGTTTACTATGCAGTCTCGCCCCCGGCAATCCTCTAGCGACTGGACTAAGGGCTCGAAAGGGCTGGTAAGCTTCTTTGTGCTATTTTTAGCGGTCGGCTTTTTGCTATACCAGCTATTTTCTAGCGTAGTCTTCGCCTTCGATTATTCTACCGGGTCAGGCGTTCGCAGCCTGGCAGCGGCACTGTTTCCCCTCACCGTTTTGGTCTATCTAGGGTTTATTGCCCGGCTTCAGGTGCCCACTCGAGAAAGCCGGGCTCCCATTATCAACAGCTTTGTCATTTTTCTATTTTGGACGATGCTGGTATTGGGCATCGATCTAAACAATCAGACCGCCTATTTCCCGATCGAAGAGCTACTTTACTCGTTTACGCTAGCTTCCATGCTATGGCGATACAAGTACCGAGGCTCCTTTAAAGCGCTGCTGGCCTGCTGCTATGGGGTCTTAGCAGGTGCTTTAGCCGCAATCATCATATTTTGAGGGTTGCAGGTACTCGGTACCGGCTTCTACGCGCAGTCAGCCGACTGGGGCCTAGAGCATTAGCCCTATAGAATCTTTGGCACCCTGAAGAAATCGTCTTCGCGATCGGGGGCACAGTTGAGCATGGTGTCGCGATCGCCAAAGCTTTCTAGGCGATCGGTGCGGGTAATGTTGTTGAGTTCAATGGCGCGGGTGGTGGGTTCTACAGCGTCGGTGTCGAGTTCTTTAAGCTGCTCAACGTAGTCGAGAATACCGCTGAGCTGACCGGTGAACTGGTCTTCTTCTTCGGTGGACAGTTCTAGGCGGGCCAGAAGCGCAACTTTGCGGACCTGTTCGAGATCAATCATGGGAAAGGAGTTTAGAAAGGAGAACTGAGGTTTGGTGGATCAGGAGATGAAATGCGGTAATTCCAAACCCACCGTTAGCGGGGTGAGGGAAGCTCGGCAAAAGTTAGGCTTACCAGGCGAGGGAGAGGTGGTGGGCAGTGCCCACCCTACGGGCCGTGCTCTGGAAGTTTTGCCTAGAAGAAAATGTCATTCTTCATGCGGCCCGTGTTCTTCATCCAGTTTTGGGCTTCGATGTAGTTGTTGGGCGCGATCGTGATCGCCTCTAGCCAGTAGCGGGCGGCTTCGTCAAAGAAATTTTCGGCGGCGTCGGTGTCACCGCTAGCTTCGGCCTGTTCGCCCTTGTAGTGATAAATTACCGCAATGTTGTTGAGTGCTTGGCACAGGCGGGGGTTGAGTTCGAGGGCTTCCTGGTACTTCTCTAGGGCAATTTCGTGCTCACCGTTGCTGGCGTGGATTAGACCCATGTTGTAGAGAATGAAGCTCTTGTCGTAGGGCTCTTCTTCGAGGATGAGGGCTTCGCGGTAGTTTTCCATCGCCTCGGCATATTCCCCATCGGCCTGGGCCGACATGCCATCACGGTAGTAGGCAAAGGCCTCTTTCTCGCTCTTTTTGGCAGGCATCATCTTTAAGATCATGTCAGCCATTACGGTGAAGGACTTGTCGATGAAGTTGTCGTTGCGTTGGGTTCTTGGCATGGGTAGCGGCGCGCAAATGAGGGACGATAACGCTTACCTAACCCGGTAGCAGGGGGTTGTTGCCCCAATGTAACCCCAGGGTTTAGGCTAGACCAGATACATTCCTAAGCCTAGCAAACCCTGGGAGTTTAGTGGCATCAGAGTCTGAAGCAGCACCAGGGACGGGGAGTTTTGGGTAGAACAGTTATAGCCATAATCACCGGGTTAGGACATCCAGAACCCTAAGAACGTTTGACCTGCACCCATGGATTTATCTCTACTACTGGCGATCGCGCTGATTATTGCTCTAGTGGTCTGGCTCAGACGTCGCCAGCCCCAACTGAAGAGCAGTCGTCACCGCCCCAAGTCTCCAGCCTCGGCCACGGTTGCGCCGTCGCGGCCCGTACGGAGTCGTACTGAGCGCCAGCTCCTGCGCTTGGTTGGCGGCAACCGCGCCGTTGCCGAACGCTTAGTCGAGCAGGTGCAGTTGCGTAACCCCCACCACAGCGAGCAGTGGTGCTGGGAAAAGGCGATCTACGATATTCAGCGCGATCGCCATAGTTCTTGATTTTTTCTATTGCTTGGCCTAGTGCCTGGCCTAATTTCTATGGTTGTTCGCGTAGCTGATGCGGGTGCCTGCCCAGTTCAGCTTGTTGCGCAGGGTGCCATAGTAGGAATAATCTTGCCGCAGAATGATGAACTTGGCCATCGCGTCGGCCATCCGCACATCGACCCGCTGCCCTGGCCAAATGGCCGTACCCATCACCCCATCGGTCCACAGCTTGGTCGTCAGATCGGGGTCGGCCAGGGGCCAGACGCTGACGACTGACCCCGGCGGCAGCACAATGGGGCGACTCGACAGACTGAGGGGGCAAATAGGCGTGACCACGATCGCATCCATGCCAGGATGAATGATTGGCCCCCCAGCGGCCACGGTGTAGCCGGTAGAGCCCGTAGGGGTGCTAATCAGCAGGCCATCGCCCTGATACTGATCGACCACTTCGCCGTCAATCTCCATTTCGAGCATGGAGGTGATCATGCGATCGGGGGAGGCGGGCTTGATCGCCATCTCGTTGAGGGCCAGGTATACCTCGCTCAGGGGTTCTAAATTGGTGCGGTTGCCTGCATAGATGCAAGCCTGGAGCATCATGCGCCGCTGGACGGCAAAGCGATCGCTCAGCAGCCGTTCCCACACCGCCTCTGTGTCATCCATCGCCTCAGAGCTTTCGGTCAAAAAGCCCAAATGGCCGCCAATATTGACCGCCAAAATCGGGATATTTTCTGCGGCCAAATTGCGCGCTGCTGTCAGAGCGGTGCCATCTCCCCCAAACACAATTGCCAGGTTAATGGGCTGGCTAACCGAAGCCAAAAATACCGGATAGGGATTGTCTTTCGGCCCACTGGGGCCGCGCAGCACCTTTCCGCCTAGGCTTTCAATCTGCTTAGCGCACTTCTCGGCCCACTGCTGGCTCAGCCGATTGCCAGCCTTATGGACAATAATCACTTGATCAAGTTGCACAACAGCCCGCCAATGCTAAGGGCACCCTACGTATTGTAAAACGGGTTTTGCGCTTACCACTTCAGCAGGTTGAACTGCTCCATATCAACGGTGTCTCGGTTGCGGTAAATCGAGAGCACGATCGCTAGCCCCACCGCGGCTTCGGCGGCGGCGATACTAATTACAAACACGGCAAACACCTGGCCATTAATACCTACCGGATCGAGGTAGTTAGAAAATGCCATCAAATTCAGGTTGACCGCGTTGAGCATCAGCTCAATGGACATCAGCACTCGAATCACGTTGCGGCTGGTGACTAGGCCATAAATGCCAATACAGAACAGGGCGGCAGCGGTCAGCAGAAAATACTCAAGTTGCATAGCTGAAGAACAATCCGTTTTGATCTTGACTAGTTTCGGGCTGAGTCTCGGGCTTAAAATAGCGATCGCAAAGTTAGCCAATGCCCCATCGACGTAGCTTAAACCCACAATGCAGGTTCAGGGGCTAACTAGCTCTCCGTGTCAGGAGATGCGATCGACGACACCAGTTCACGGGGCCGTTCAGGTAGCTGTAAGGCTTCAGACTCAGGCGATCCAGGGGCAACGTCGGGGATAAATTCGCGCCGAGCCAGCACGATCGCACCAATCAGGGCAATCAATAGCAGCACCGAAGCCAGCTCAAAGGGCAGCAGGTAATCGGTGAAGAAGTGAATGCCGATTGTCACGGTCGCCATATCGCCAGTTGGCACCTCGGTTGAGATCGCCCAGGGTGTATTTAATGTGGAGATAGTGAGTAAGGCAAACAAGCCAGCACAGACCGCCCCAGTGGCGACCTTGCCAACCCAGGCCTGCTTCACGGCCACAAACGGCTGCTCCTTATTGACCAGCATGATACCGAATAGGATCAGCACACTGACTGCACCCACGTACACCAGCACCTGAGCCGCCGCCACGAAGCCAGCGTTGAGCAAAATGTATAGGCCCGACATGCTGGTAAACACACCTCCCAGCAAAAACGCTGAGTAGACAATGTTATCTAGCAACACCACGCCCAGAGCACCCCCCAGCGTCATCGCGGTCAGTATGCCAAAGGCAACGAGTTGTACCCCTTCCGCTAGCGTCACAATCCTGAACTCCTGATAAAAAATCGAGCTATTGCAGCAGTGGTTTTAGCTTAGGCGAATGTACCACGGAACTTCCCCTGGCGCATTCTTCCCGCGGTGCATCCGGTGCCTCAGTCGGCTTTGGTGGCATCGCCCTTCGCTTCGAGTTTGGCCTCAGCGGTTTCCTTGGCCTTGGCTGCTTCTAAAATCTCCTGAGGCATTTGCCCAGCCCGCCGCGCGTTGGGGGGCAAATCGTGGGGATCCATTACACCCTTAGGCAGGTAGGCCAACTCTCGCATGGGAGTCACCATCGGATCTTGGGTGACCTTGTAGGGCAAACGACCGAGGGCCACGTTGTCGTAGTTGAGTTCGTGGCGATCGTAGCTGGCTAGCTCATACTCTTCGGTCATGGAAAGGCAGTTGGTGGGGCAATACTCGACGCAGTTGCCGCAAAAAATGCATACTCCAAAGTCAATGCTGTAGTGCTTAAGATCTTTTTTCTTTGTAGCTTTGTCAAATTCCCAGTCAACCACCGGTAGGTTGATTGGGCACACCCGTACGCAAACCTCACAGGCAATACACTTATCAAACTCAAAGTGAATCCGCCCTCGAAACCGCTCAGAGGGAATTAGCTTCTCGTAGGGATACTGCACCGTGACCGGGCGGCGGCTCATGTGGTCGAAGGTAACAGACAGCCCCTGGCCGATGTATTTGGCCGCCTGTAAGCTTTCTTTGGCGTAGTCGCTGACTTGTTTGAGAAAACCCAGCATGGGGGGGTGACCTCCAGAGTTTTACAGGTGATTGAGTGGGGTAGTGCTAGTCATCCCTACCTATAGGGTAAGGCAGTGGCTCGGGGCTAGCCACCAAAGGCCATGGGAAAGGTGAGCTTGAGCGCTGCCGTCAGCAGCAGGTTCACCAGAGAAACCGGCAGCAAAAACTTCCAGCCAAAGTCGAGCAGCTGGTCAATGCGAACGCGGGGCACGGTCCACCGCAGCAGCACGGCAATAAAGACCAGGGCATAGGCCTTAAACAAGGTCATCATGATGCCTAAGGAGGCGGTAATCACCTGGAGCCAGGGAGTGGTTTCGCTCACCCCAATCAGACTAGCTAACCAGCTAACCGAAACCGGCGATTCCCAACCGCCCAGGTAAAGGATGGAGACGATCAGCGCCGACAGCACCAGGTTGACGTAGGAACCCACATAAAACAGGCCAAACTTCATGCCGGTATATTCGGTCTGGTAGCCCGCCACCAGCTCTTCTTCGGCCTCGGGGAGGTCAAAGGGCAAACGCTCGCACTCCGCCAGGGCCGCGATCCAGAAGATCAAGAACCCAGCCGGTTGCCGCCAGATGTTCCAGCCCAGGATGCCGTAGCCCGACTGCTGGTTGACAATGTCGATGGTGCTCAGGCTATTGGACATTAGCACCACCGCTAATACCGCCAGGGCCATGGGAATTTCGTAGCTGATGGACTGGGCCGCCGCTCGCAACCCTCCCAGTAGGGAGTACTTATTGTTGGAGGAATAGCCCGACATCAATAGGCCAATGGGGGCGATGCTGGAGAGGGCAATCCAGAGGAAGATGCCCACGCCGATGTCGGTAATCACCAGATTTTGGCCAAAGGGCACAATGAGGTAGGACAAAAAGACCGGAATCACCACGATCGCAGGCCCCAGGGTAAACAGAATGGGGTCGGCCTTGGCGGGGGTAATGTCTTCTTTAAAAATCAGCTTGATGCCGTCGGCGGCGGCCTGGAGGGTGCCCAGGGGACCGGCAAATTCTGGCCCAATCCGCTGCTGAGCGGCGGCAGAAATCTTGCGTTCTAGCCATACCGTCACAAAGATACTTACCGTGGCCCCAACCAGAATGACCACCATGGGCAGAGGTAGCCACAGGGCTTTAGCCGCTCCAGCGGGTAACCCCAGATCAACTAGGGTATTGACGAAGCTACCCTGTAGGTCAATTCCTTGATTCATGGGCCAGTCCTTAGCAACGGTACGATTGACTCTAACGAGGAAAAAACAGTTTTTTAGATTCTACCGTCATCTCTCCCCATCCACCGGGGCGAAGGCCGGGGATTCATAGGAAGTTTCGGTAAGAAGTATTGAAGGGGCGTAGGGGCTCGGCACATTCTATGCCATTGTCTCCCTGCTCAGGTCGCCAGATTAGAGTAACCTCTGAGCATCTCTACTTGCCGCTGGCCAGATGCCCCTGACTCTTGCGTTTTTCGTCGCTCTACTTCCGCTGCTAACGGTTTTTTTGCTGCTGGTGGTAGCTCGCCGCCCGGCCAGTCAAGCCATGCCAGGGGCGCTGGTGGTAACGGCACTGGCGGCAGGTCTGGCCTGGCGGGTGCCGGTGAACTATATCGCGGCGTCGCTGGTGCAGGGGGTGGCGATCGCGGCCGAAATTCTCTTCATTGTGTTTGGGGCAATTTTACTGCTCAACGTGCTGCAAGCCTCCGGGGCGATCGCGGTGATTCGTCAGAGTTTGCTGGCGCTGTCGCCCGATCGCCGGGTGCAGATGATCGTGATTGCCTGGCTGTTTGGCAGCTTTATCGAAGGGGCCTCGGGGTTTGGCACTCCGGCGGTGATCTGTGTGCCGCTGCTGGTAGCGGTGGGGTTCCCGGCGATGGCGGCGGTGATGGCCGCGCTGATTATTCAGAGTACCCCCTCGACCTTTGGAGCAGTGGGCACCCCCCTAGTGTTTGGCATGGAGGCGGGGCTGGGCGGGGCCACAGCGGTAGAGGCCGCCCTATCGGCCCAAAACCTAAGCCTGATGGAGTTTATTGCCCAGGTGGGTAGCCGGGCTGCGCTGCTCCATGCGGCGATCGGCACCTTTGTGCCGCTGCTGCTGGTGGTGATCATTACCCGCACTTTTGGTGAGGGCCAGGCCAGGGCTGAGGGTCCACGCCTGTGGAAGTTTGCCCTGGTGGCAGGATTGGCCTTTACGGTACCCTACGCCTTGACGGCCATCTTTTTAGGCCCAGAGTTCCCCTCGATGATCGGTGGGCTGGTGGGGCTGGCCATTGTCGTCACGATCATTCGCCAAGGCTGGCTGCAACCTGAGCAGCCATGGCAGTTCCCGGCTGAAGAGACTTGGCCCGAGACGTGGTCAGGAACCGTGATGCCATCGCTCACTCCGCCACCAGCGGGAATGACGGTGTTCAAAGCCTGGCTGCCCTACGTCTTCCTCGGGGTGCTGCTGGTGCTGTCACGCCTGACGCAGCTGCCGCTCAAGGGCTGGCTTCAGGGCCTACGGGCGGCGTGGACTGGCATGTTTGGCACCACCATCACGGTGGCCTCGACGCCGCTCTACCTCCCCGCCACCATGTTTTTGCTCGTGGTGGCCATCACCTACGTTCTGCACCAGATGAAACCCAGTGATCTGGGCCGGGCCGTGGGGCGATCGCTGCCGATTCTGCAAAAAACCACGCTTGCCCTGGGGGCAGCGGTGCTGATGGCGCGGGTCTTTATTAACTCCGACGTCAACAGTGCTGGTCTGCCCAGCATGCCCTTGGCCCTAGCCGAAGGCATGTCGGCCCTAGCTGGGGGCACCTGGCCGCTGTTTGCCGCTGTGGTGGGCTTGGTAGGGGCTTTTGTGGCGGGCAGCGTCACCGTCAGCAACATGATGTTCTCGCTATTTCAGTTTGGGGTCGCCGAGAATATTGGCGCGCCGCCGTCGCTAATTTTGGCCTTGCAAACCGTGGGGGCCTCAGCGGGCAACGTGATTTGCGTCTCTAATGTGGTGGCAGCAGCGGCCACGGTGGGATTGCTGGGGCGCGAGGGGCTGCTAGTGCGCCAGCTCTTGCCGGTGGTGATCTATTACCTAGGCCTAGCGGGACTCATGGGCATCGTCTGGGCCACAGTTGGGGGATGAGAGGGGGAGGACATCCAGAAACCTTAGAAACGTTCAACCGTTTTTAGGGAAAATGTCTGAACCAGGCTGGCTACAGCTATATCAGGTGTCAAGTTTAAGGGGTGGCCTGAAACCTGACACATTGAATCTGATTACCAGCCAAACAAAAGCCCCCCGACGCAAGCGCCAGAGGGGCAGGAGTTCCTGAAAATCGTCACTGAATCAATAATCTGTGCTGAGGGAGAGAGTGCCCAGGGGGGTCTGACCCATCAGGTGGCTCCCTAAGAAGGCAAAGACACAGAGAAACCCTGTTTGTCCCAAATTTGGGGGCGGTTAGACAGGTCTACATAGCTCTGGCTACGAGGACCAGTGTAGATCTGGGTAGGGCGGAAGATGCGGTTTTCGCCTAGCTGCTCTTTCCAGTGGGCTAGCCAGCCAGCCACCCGGGCGATCGCAAAGATCGGCGTAAACAAATCGGTGGGAATACCCAGCTTTCGGTAAACCAGCCCCGAGTAAAAGTCAACGTTGGGGTAAATGCCCCTAGATCCCAGCTTCTCAGAGACCACCTGCTCCATCTCTAGGGCGATCGCGTAGTACTCGTCCTGGCCAAACTTTTCAAATAACTGCTCCGCCAGCCCCTGCAAAATGGTAGCGCGAGGGTCTTTGACCTTGTAGACCCGGTGGCCAAAGCCCATAATCTTGGACTTCTCGGCAATACAGCGCTCCACATAGGGGCGCACATTCTCGACTGAGCCAATCTGCTCCAGCATCTCGATCACCTCTTCGTTGGCCCCGCCGTGCAGTGGCCCCGCCAGGGTGCCTACCGCCGAGGCGACCACCGCATAGGGGTCAGTCAAGGTCGAGGCCGTCACCATGGCCGAAAAGGTCGAGGCGTTGATGGTGTGCTCGGCGTGCAGCGTCAGGCAAATGTCAAAAATACGGGCCGCCAGCGGGTCGGGCTCGCGCTCGTTGAGCATGTAGAGAAAGTTGGCAGCGTAGTCGAGGTCATCTCGGGGCTGCACGGGGTCGTTGCCCTTACGCATGAGCTGAAACGCCGCCACCATGGTGGGAATTTTGGCCAGTAGCCGCACCACCGCCTGTTGAATGTAGACCGGATTGTCTAACGCCCGGCGCGAGTAAAACAAACCCAGGGCAGCCGCACAGGCTTGCAAAGCATCCATCGGATGGCCACTTTCGGGAAAGCACTTCATCATGTCGCGGATGCGGTACTTGAGGCGACGGTGGTAGCGAATTTCGTACTCAAAAGCCTCTAGTTCGGGTTTAGAAGGTAGCCCGCCCCAAATCAGCAGATAGGCTGTCTCTAAGAAGGTACCGCGCTGGGCCAGCTCCTCAATGGGAATACCGCGATACTCCAATATTCCAGCCTGGCCATCCACAAAGCTAATGCTCGATTGGGTGGCTGGTACACCCTCTAAACCAGGTCTGTACTCACATACGGTCATATAATTCGCTCCCGTTCGCTGACCTATGATTCCAAGGGGGATGAACGCCCCGCCGTCATCAACGCTACCAAATCATCTGATCAACCTTAGCCCTGCTGTCAACTCAGGCCTGTGAACTGTAGCCCCTGCCCAGCTAATTTGGCTACCACCAAGACAGTCATTATAGGTCTGTAACCGTTCCTGATAGGGAGGGTGAAGCATCACAGCCGTGGCGCTCACTGAGGCAAGGTGGACAGCGGGTCGTCGCTACCGGCCTAGGCTACCTCTACCACTCGCCCGGTGGCTGCCGATCGCTGGGCGGCAGTGGCCACCTGCAAGGTATACAGGCTGGCGGCAGGATGGCAGTAGAGTGCTTGCCCGGTGAGTAAGTGGTCGATGACCTGGGCAGTATCGGTGGCAAATAGGCCCCGGCGCGATCCTACCTCAATGGGATGAGTCCCGTCAGCATCGCTGAGGGTGCCCTGGTCGCCCTCAAAGCAGAGATGGCCTTGGTTGCCCGTCACCTCTAGGCGGCGGCTAGTGGCCCAGACATCGGCTCCCTTGCCGTAGACAACCTCGGCGATCAGGCCGGTGGCAAAGGTGAGCTGAGCGGTGCACAGGCAGGTGGTGTAGTAGGGAATGGCGTCTGGGCCGGTATAAAAGCCTGCGTAGTGGTTTTGGCAGTAGACCCGAGCCACGGGGCCAAAGCAGTCGATCAGCCGATGTAGCCGCGACAGTGCCCCCACCAGAGGAAAGCCAAATAGATCGGGGCAGTAGGTCCACTTTGGGGGGGCAGGCCGATTGGGGGCCAAGGTGCAGTAGCGGGCGTAGTAGGGTTGCCCCACGGCTTGTAGATGGGTCTTGAGGGCGCGGTGGGTGCCGCCCAGCAACTCAATGTGCTCGATATGGAGCAGCCGTTGCTTGGTCTCAGCCAGGGACAGCAGGGGCTGGGCCGCCTCGCTACTCAGGGCCAGGGGATACTCGACCACGACGTGGCGATCGCAGTGGAGGGCCGCCGCCGCTACAGTGTCGTGGTCGCGGTTGATGTGGCAAACCATGACGAGATCGAGATCGTGGTAGTCGACCAGGTCTTGCCAAGTTTTGAGGGCCACAGCCCCATACTGCTGGGCAAAGACCTCGGTGTCGGCGGCGCTATGCCCGGCAACGGCGACCAAGCGCGCTCCGGTTATAGTCTGTAGTGCTTCGGCCCGCAGGCGAGCCACAAACCCAGTGCCCACGATGCCTACTCGCACCTGCTCACCCGCTATCCTGCCCTCAGCCATTACCCCAGTACTCCCTTGCTGCGATCGCATCCTACCTTTTTCTCCGTTGGGGGGATGGTCGCGATTGGCTTTCTCTGAAATGCTGTAGGCAGTCTACCCCCGGTTCTATGCCTGCTTTTCTGCACCCCTTTGCAGCCCCCTTTGTACCCCCCTGGTTTTTGCAGAACGGTCTAGCCATGACCCTTTACACCTCCCTGGTGGCTAACCGGTCTTGGCAGCGGGGCTTTACCCTAGGGCCGATCACCTACCAAGACCATATTTTCAAAGGGTATGGGGAGGTGCCGATCTTTGGCCGCTGGGCAGTCCCTGACCGAGCTAAAGGCACCATCATCGCCACCTACGGCATTACTGGCAGCCTCGACGACCAATGGCAGCTAGAAATTCTCAGCCGCAAGGCCTATCACCGAGGCTACGGCATTGTGGTGTTTGACTGGCGCGCCCATGGCAAAACGGGTGAGCTGTCGCCCACCCTCACCTCGGACGGCATCTACGAAGGACACGATTACGTGGCCCTGGCCGCCCAGGCTAAAGCGCTGGGCTGTGCGCCGCCCTTTTGGTTCATGGGGTATTCCCTCAGTGGGCAGCTAGCGCTGTGGGGGGCCAAGGCCGCTATGCAGCGATCGCCAGAAATCGGTCTCGAGCCGGGAGAGGTGGGCGGGGTAGCGGTGGTGTGCCCCAGCCTTGACTCCAACCGATCGCTGAAGTATCTAACCCAGGGGCCGTTGAGAAGCCAGCTTGAAAAGGCGATCTCACGAGAACTCAAGCGCCTCGCCCAGCGGTTATACCAGGCCCACCCCGCTCACTTTGACCTAGCTGCCATCGATCGCGCCAATAACATTTGGGGCTTTGACCACGAATTGGTGATCGCTCGCTTAGGGTTTGCCTCAGTCGAAGACTACTACGCCGCCAGCAGTCCCCTGCCATTCATGGCCGACTTGACCATTCCTACCCTGATTCTCTACGCCGCCGATGACCCCATGTTTAGCCCAGAGATCATCCCCGACCTCCAAAACATTGACGCGGCCAATCCAACCCTCGATCTAGTGTTGACCAACCACGGTGGCCACGTGGGCTACTACAGCAGCAGCGCTGGTCAACGCCAAGCCGGAGACAGTGATCCGTGGTGGGCGTGGAACCGAGCGCTGGACTGGGTGGAGAGGGTAGGTGGGTCAACGCAAACGAAGACGTAGGGGCATTGCCTGCAATGCCCCTAGCAGGGACCCCGCTAGAACAGACGCAGGATCAGGGGATAGCGAAAGACGGTGTTGGGCTTCGTGAGGCTGTGAATGATGCCAAAGATCGGCATGATGAAGTTGACAATGCCCAACACAAACAGCAGGGGAATACCCACCAGCAGCCAGACCAAGATGCCAGCGGCGGTCCACCAGAACCACATGTTTAAGTGAAAGTTGATCGCCTCTTTGGCACTGTCTTTGATCACGGTATCTTCAGAGATCAGCAGAATGGCGATCGGCACGCCGATGGACAGCACCAAAGCATTGAGAAAAATTGAGGCGTGGCTAACAGCGGAGAGAAGTTTACGGGTACCGGTGTCTTCAGTCGATTGCATGGTCGGTCTCCTAAATGAGTTGTAGTGAATGAGTTGTAGTGGTTGTCGTTGGGAACAGTCGTTGGGTCAGGGAAAAGAACGGCCTTAGCCCAGCTTTCTAGGCCTTTCTGGATAGACCAGGCTCTCTCCGCAAGGTGGTAGGACGGCGCTAGTCAGCTTGCTCCCGGAGTTCGGCGGTTTTGACTTGCAGGGTGAGGGGGCGATCGCCCCGCTGAATTTTTAGCTCAATGGCGTCGCCGATTTTAGTGTTTTCAACCTTGACCTGGAGATTGTCGGCACTGCGAATTGAAGTGCCATTGACCTGCAAAATCACGTCGCCCCGGCGCAGACCGGCGTCGGCAGCGGGGGTACCCTCCAGCACGCGGATGACCAACACACCATCGACCTCCGGCAGGACCAGCCCAGAGTTGATATCGGCATTGTTGCGCCTGGCTTGCTCGGGGGTGAGGTTGGCAATCTGCACACCAATGTAGGGGTGAGCTACCGTTTCGCCCCGCGCCAGCGTGTCTTTAATTTCCTTCGCCTTATTGATTGGAATGGCAAAGCCAATGCCCATGGCGTCAGCGCGAATGGCGGTGTTGATGCCGATCACTTCGCCCCGCTGGTTCACCAGTGGCCCGCCAGAATTACCGGGGTTAATGGCAGCATCGGTCTGGATGAACTCTAGGCGCTTGCCGGGAATGCCCACGGAACTGCTGGTGCGCTTGAGGGTGCTGACAATGCCCAGGGTGACGGTGTTGTCGAGGCCCAAGGGGTTGCCCACGGCGATCGCCCAATCGCCTACGACGACCTGGTCTGAGTCACCTAGGGTCGCCACCGGCAGCAAATCGTCCTCACCGTCGTCGATTTTGACCACGGCCAGATCGGTGACTTCGTCTACCCCTTCGACGATCGCATCAAAGCTGCGGCCATCTTTGAGAGTGACTACCACCCGATCGGCTCCGTTGATTACGTGGGCGTTGGTGAGAATGTTGCCGGTGTTGTCAATGATGAACCCTGACCCCTGACCCCGCAGCAGTTCTTCCTGGGGTTGGCGAGGCATGCCGCCAAAGAAATCGCGCAAGAAGGGATCCTCGTAGAAGGGATCGCGAGTCTGGCGAGTAATGGTTTTCTCGGTGTCGATACGCACCACCGCTGGGCCAACTTCTCGCACCGCTGCCGCGACGAAGCTTTCGCTGCCAATGGCTGCTGTGGCCGGAGTTTGGGCATAGGCGGGGGGTGCGATCGCCCCAACCAGCATCATGACCGCCGCTAGCACCGTAACCAGCAACTGCTTCAGGGGTATCCAAAGTCCTTTTTTCAAGGGAGCAAGCCTCCTAAACACAATTTTGACGCGCAACAGCAAGGGGGTAGTTTCCCATTGATTAATCAAAATTGTTTCACAAGTGCCTGCTCAGCGGGGGAGGGGGATACCGAACTTCTGAGTGGGCAGGGCCGAAGGATAACGGATAGCGGCGAGGTTCTCACCCATGACGGCGTGAGAACCTACCTTACGACAGGGGCAGGGCTTGGCGTAATTTGCTACGCTTTGGGCGCTGCCAACCACAGGTACGATGACTGCTAACTACATCATGGCCCTGGACCTGGGCACCACCGGCAACCGGGCGATTGTGTTTGATCGGAAGGGTGACATCGCTGGCCAAGCCTACCGGGAGCTAACTCAGTACTATCCACAGCCGGGCTGGGTTGAGCATAACGCCCGTGAAATTTGGGAAGAAATCGAGTGGGCCATGGGCGCAGCGATTGCTAAGGCTGGTCTGAAGCCGACGGATATTGCGGCTCTAGGTCTCACGGTGCAGCGTGAAACTTGCCTGCTGTGGGACAGCAGCACCGGGCGGCCCCTTTCTAACGCCATTGTCTGGCAAGATCGTCGCACTGCGCCTCTGTGCAATCAGCTGCGCGAAGCGGGTAAAGCGGGCGAAATTTACAATCGCACCGGCCTGGTGCTCGACGCCTATTTTTCGGCGACCAAGCTGGCCTGGCTGCTAGAGCAGGCCAAAAAAGAAGCCGATCCCCCGGTAGACTTTGACCAAGTGCTGGCGGGCACCGTTGATAGCTGGGTACTGTGGAATCTGACTGGGCGGCAGGTGCATGCCACCGATCACAGCAGTGCCAGTCGTACCATGCTGCTAAATATTTCCAGCGGTCAGTGGGATGACACACTGCTAGATCTGTTCGGCATTCCGCCCCACATCATGCCGACGATCAAGCCCAGTATTGGGATTTTTGGCCACACCGACAAGTCTATTTTGGGTACTGAAATTCCGATCGCGGCGATTTTTGGCGACCAGCAGGCAGCCCTCTACGGCCACGGCTGCGATCGCCCTGGCCTGCTCAAATGCACCTACGGCACGGGCGCATTTTTGGTGTCTCACACTGGCGATGACGTAGTGCGATCGCAGAACCACCTGCTCTCCACCGTGGCCTGGTCGAAGGCTACAGACAATGCTAAACGGCCTCACATTGGCTATGCGATCGAAGGCAGTATGTTTACCGCCGGAGCCTGCATTCAGTGGCTGCGCGACGGGTTGCAAGTGATCTCTAGCGCTGCCGAAACCGAGATTTTGGCCCAAAAGGCCGTCGACAACAACGGCGTCTACTTTGTGCCCGCCCTCAGCGGTCTCGGTGCCCCCCACTGGGATATGAGCGCTCGGGGCGCGTTTTTTGGGCTGACTGGCGGGGCCCAACGCGAACACCTGGTGCGGGCGGTTTTAGAGGCGATCGCCTATGAAGTCAAAGAAGTGGTCGATGCCGTCAACCAAGACGCCGGTACCCCCATCCGCCAGCTCAAGGTTGATGGCGGCGCTTGTAACAATGACTTCCTCATGCAGTTTCAGGCCGATGTGCTGGGCATTCCGGTCGAGCGGCCCCAGGTGCTCGATGTCACCGCCCAGGGAGCTGCCTTTGCCGCCGGGCTGGCGGTGGGCTTCTGGCATGACTACCGCACCCTGGTAGAAAGCCGCCCGATCGATCGCGTGTTTGAACCCGGTATTGGTCAAGCCGAAGCCCAGGACAACTTTGCCATGTGGACGAAAGCTGTGGATCGAGCTAAAAACTGGGTCGAGTAGGGCCATTTCACCATGGCATACACTAGGGGATAGTTTTCCAACGGGTGGGCACTATCCCCTCCCACATCCCATTCCTTAACCCGTTATCTTCCCCATGAAGATTCTGCTCGTTGATGATGAAGTAGAACTGGCCGACCCGCTCAGTCGCCTGCTCAGCCGTGAGGGCTACGAGGTGGATGTGTCTACTGATGGGGAGTCGGGCTGCAAGCTAGCCAGCCAGGGCGGCTACGATCTGCTGATTCTCGACTGGATGCTGCCGGGGCTGAGCGGGCTAGAGATTTGTCGCCAGGTGCGATCGCGCCAAGACACCACCCCCGTGCTGTTTCTCACCGCCAAAGACACCCTCAACGATCGCGTCGATGGTCTCGATGCCGGAGCCGACGATTACTTAGTCAAACCCTTCGAGCTGCGCGAACTGCTGGCGCGGGTGCGGGCGCTGCTGCGGCGATCGCCCAACCTAGATTCTCCTCCTCCAGCCCGGTTCACCTACGCAGACCTCACCCTCGACGAAGCTAACCAGCTTGCCCATCGCCAGGGGCAACCCGCCGAACTCTCCGAAAAAGAAACCCGTCTGCTGGCCTACCTGCTGCGCCACGCCAACCAAGTGCTCACCCACGAGCAGATCTACCAAGGCGTCTGGGATGACCAAGACGCCCCCAGCAGCAACGTCGTCGCGGCCCAAATACGCCTGCTGCGCCGCAAGATCGAACCCAAGGGCACTCCGCCGATCATCCACACGGTCTACGGCAAAGGCTATCGGCTGGGGGGATAGGGGGACGGGCCAGGAGTTCGGGTACAGGGTTTCGGGTTCCAGGTATTGGGATCCCCTCCTGGGAGGGGCAGGGGTGGATTAATCGGGTCCAAGGTTTCAGATTTCGGATCGAGTTGTCACCTTGCTCCTAAAACCTGACACATGCCCCCTTGCCCCAATCAAAACCTCGACCCCGGCTGCCGCAAAAACTCTGCCTCTGCTGCCGTGGTTGCGCGGCCTAAGATCTCGTTGCGGTGGGGAAATCGCCCGAACCGCTGAATTACTTGCTGGTGCCGCAGAGCATAGTCGAGGATGGAAGCAAATTCGGGGTGGGCACTGTGTAGCGATCGCGCCAGCGCTACACTGCGTTCCTGATCCGCCAGCGCTTCGCTGTGCTCTAGAGGCAGGTAAAAGAATATGCGCTCCACCGGTAAAACCTGCTGATCGTAGCCTTGGGCCAGGGCAAAATAGGCTGTTTTTAGAGCTGCGCCATCGCTGGCAAAGCTCCGCCTGTCCCCGCGAAATAAATTGCGGGGCCATTGATCGAGCAACAGCACCAGGGCCAGACAGGCGCGGGGTTGGTTGCGCCAGTCGTTCAGTGCGCCTGCCGCCGCCTGCTCATACTCTGGCAAAAACAGCTGCCGCATGGTGGCATCAAAGGCCGGGTCTTTCTTAAACCACACCGATCGCTGCTGGCCGTACTCTCCAGAGGCATCGGCTGGGTCGCCAAACCAAAAACGTAAAATTGCCTCGGCCTGTGGTGAAATGTGTTCCGTTGCCATTGCAGAGGTCTCCCTAGATCTGGCCCAGCCCTGTCCCCATCCGATTGTTAACCACCAGCTAACTCAACACCAACGGATCCAAGGCATAATCCTCCCAATCTTGGTGCGATCGCTCCGAAATATAGGGCGTCAACACAAACTGAGGCACCGGATCGGGGGTGACATCAATGCGCACAAACGAGTAGGGTCGCCGCCGCTTGGCTTTGTGCCCCGTCAAGCCAATATACAGCTGCGATTTGGCTACTAGCTTAAACTCCATTTTGCCATCGGCATTGGCCCCTAGGGGTTCATAGAGCATGGTGCCTTCGGGGCGCTGCCGCCGCAGACTCAGCCCGCTGCCGCCGCAGACTACGCAGTTCATGTGGCTATCGGCGTAACCCGTCGCCTCGGTCTTGATGTATTCAAAACAGTGGGCATGGCCGTTGAGCACCAGGTTAACGGGCGGGCGGTGGGTACCAATTTCGGGTACGGCAGCAGCCACCTGGTCGAGCACCCAGCGCAGGTTCTGGCGAATCGCCATAGTCTGGCCCTGGTCCCACTTGGTGGCTTCCGTCACGTAGGGGGGATGGTGGAAAAAGAGTATGCGCCCCCGCACCGAGGAGTCTTGCCAAGAGGCAATTAGGGCATCCCGCAGCCACAGCAGTTGCTCTGTATCGACCAGGGCGGTGGGGCCGGGGTGAATCTGCTTTTCAATATCGAGCAGCATTTCCTCCAGTTGCTCACGCTTGGCCTGGAGGTCGTCTAAGCGCTCTTGGGCGTGGGGGTCGGTGCTTTGCAGATGCAAGGCTTCTTCCCTCACCTGCTGCTGCTGCTGTTGAATAGCGGCCCGCTGAGCGGCCAGCCGCTGCCGATGGGTCGGATTCATCGCCTGTTGGGGCGACAGAACCGGGTCGTTAAAGGTACTGGAGTCGAGGGCAAAAAAATCAATGCCGCCATAGCGGAAGGTGTAGTACCGGTTGGGCAAGCGGGTAAACTGCCCCGGCTGGTAGCGCAACCCCAGGCTTTTTTCATTCCAGGGGCCGTAGTGGCGATCGAGGTGATCGGCCAGCCGGTCGGCGGGCATGCCTTTCAAATAGTCTAAGAAAGCCCGCGCATAGGCATCGCCCACCCCAGAGCCGCGCCAGCCTACGTTGGGGTTGAGGGTGAGCCTTAGCAGTTGGCGCACGGGTCGGCTCACCTGCACCAAGAGGCTATATAGCCTAGGTAGGTTGTAGTAGTCGTGGTTGCCTGGCACCGCCAAAAACGGAAACCGAAACAGCATCTCATCAAAGGCGACTTGATCGGGGCGATCGCCCCCCACGAGCCATTCTTGATAGGGGTGAATAAAGTTCTCGGGGTACTGCTCGCTAGAGCCTACCTGATACACCACATCGCCGGTATGTAGCAAAAATCGGCAGTCTTGCAGATGGGGCACCATTTGCTCGGCAATGCGCCGCTGGGGATGATGGTCGGGGTGCGGCCCAGAGCCACTGTCGCCAATCACCAAAAACGAAAACGCCGCATCATCGCTGTGACCGTCTTCGAGAATCAGGCGGGTCTGGTCAATGCGACGCTCCATGAAAACTGGATGCTGCCAACAGACACGCTCCTTCATCTTGGCAACTTTGGTCAAAATGGGCGGGTCAAGAATGGAAGCCATGGGTCTAGGGATGAAGTTGCGCGGCGGCTGAAGACTGGCCAAAGCAAAAGGCCTAAACTCAGGGTAATCTGAGTTCTCTAAAATTGCCGAACTGCCTAGGGGGCCAGACGACGACCAAACAGGCTTCTGCCCCCGTTGCTATCACCTGCCCCAACAGCATCACGGCAATCTGTTGGGTTGCACTGCGCTACCGTTGACTACGCTATGGTTGTGTTTCTGCCCGCCCCAGTTTGCTATGCCCCTGAACTCGATCAATAGCGTGATTCATCACCTAGAGCAGCAGCCCCGTTGGCGGGGGCGGGGGGAATATCGTCGGGTGCTTAACAGCTGGTCTGCCGTGGTGGGGGAAGGGGTGGCCCGCCAGGCGGCTCCGGTACGCCTCGATCAAGACGTGCTCTACGTGGCCGTGGCCAACCCGATGTGGGCACAAACCCTCACCCTAGAGAGATTGAGGATTCTCGCCAAACTCAACGATCGCCTCCAGCTCCAACTCCAAGACATTCGCTTCTCTAGCGGCGACTGGTATAAACACAACAAAGCTGGTACCTCTGCTAAAGCGGCTGTTTCAGCCCTGCCAGAGGTACCAGAGTGGCTGCGGCAACATCCCTGTTTTGAGCCTCGGGCCATTCCGCGATCGCCCCAGCGCCCCCAAACAGCCACAGAAAGTTTTGAGCGCTGGGCTAGCCTGACTCAGCAACTCGCAGCCCAGCAACCCCTCTGTCCTCAGTGTCAGTGCCCCTGCCCCCTGGGCGAACTCAAGCGCTGGGGCCGCTGTAGCATTTGCGCCGTGCACGGACTCAAAGGTCCAGTGGGTCGCCATTCTGTATGACCGGGCTAGCCCCAAACACCTGGCCAAAGCAGGCAATCATCACAGGCCGCACCACTGCCACCGTTACCCCTGGGCAAAACTGGGCCAGGCTGCCCACCGATTTATCGGCAATACCGCAGGGCACAATGGGCTGAAACCCCGCTAAGTCAGGGCAAACATTGAGCGCAAAGCCGTGCATCGTCACCCAGCGGCTGACTTTAATCCCAATTGCCGCTAGCTTGCGATCGCCTACCCATACCCCCGTCAGCCCCGGCTGGCGGCTGGCAACTACCCCAAACCTAGCGAGCGTTTGAATCAGCACCTCTTCGAGCTGGCGTAGGTACCAGTGCAGGTCACTCTGGTACCGCTTTAGGTCAAGAATTGGGTAGCCCACCAGTTGGCCGGGGCAATGGTGGGTGACTTCACCACCCCGCTCAGTGCGAAACAGAGGGTAGGGCAACGCCGCCTCGGGCTGCCTGAGGTAATCCAGCGTTGAGCCCTGGCCGAGAGTATAGACACCGGGGTGCTCGACTAGCAGCAGGCGATCGGGCTGGGGCTGCTCGCGGTGGCGCTGCACTAAGTCCTTTTGCAACCTCCAGACGTCTACAAAGGGTCTGAGCCCCAGGTCGTAAACATCGCAGGAAATCGTTGCTCCCTTGTGGTTTTGCGCCATGCTTGTCAACCGTAAATCATCGAGAATGGCTGATTTCTTCGGGGATTTGCAATCAAGAATTATCAACCCATGCAAAGGATTCTAACGGACCCTGTTGTGCAGAATACAAGGTGTTAGGGTGAAACCATGAGCCGACGTATCAAGGAGTCCGCTTTATGAAGCTGGTAATCCATGGCAGAAATATTGAGATCACAGACGCGATTCGGGAGCATGTAGAACAAAAAATCCTCAAGGCGGTGAGCCACTTCAAGCACCTAACCAACGAGGTTGACGTCCATCTATCCGTAGCCAAAAACCCTAGAATTGAGGCTAGCCAATCTGCTGAGGTCACCCTGTTTGTAGACGGTGCCGTTGTCAGAGCCCAAGAGAGCAACGAAAACCTCTACGCCAGCATCGACCTAGTGGCCGATAAAATCAGCCGCCAGCTGCGCAAGTTCAAAGAAAAGCGCAACACTCGTATGCAGGGCAACCTAGGTAAAACCACCGAAGCCTATCTCAACGAAGCGCCAGCAACCGATGTCTCTCGCGTGCTCAGCACCAGTGAGCCTCAGCTGCCGGAGGAGGTGATTCGGACCAAGTACTTCGCCATGGCCCCCATGACCGTGACCGAAGCCCTAGAGCAGCTCAGCGTAATTGACCACGATTTCTACATGTTTCTCAATGCAGAAACCCATGAAATGAACGTGATCTATGAGCGCAACCACGGCGGTTATGGGCTAATTCAGCCCCGCAAAGCCAACTCAAATGGCCACCTCAACGGCAACAGCACAGCCAAGCACTCCGCTGAGGCCGCTGCCCACAGCTAGGCTTGCCTAACTAAAGACCCGGCTTCTTCCTAGAGCACAGAATCATCTGTGTATCTCCTGAAGAAGCCGGGTCTTTGCGTTAATGGCGCTTAGCGCGGATTATTCACGCGAGTAGGCGCTAAAAGGTGTCATGCGCGCGGAGGCGGGAACCCAGTCGGGAGCAGGTTGCTTCGCGTAGATACCCGTTTTCACGGGAATGACGGGCCTTGCCTTAGCGTTATGAATAATGCAGGTTAGCTGGCGGAGGCTGCTGACAGCAGAGGCTCTACGCCGCCTTGGGCATCGAGGGCGAACAGATCATCGCAACCACCGACGTGGTGATCGTTAATAAAGATTTGCGGCAGCGATCGCCGTCCGTTAGCCCGCTGAGACATTTCGCTGCGGGCCACCTCGTCCCCGTCAATGCAGTATTCAGTGTAGTCAATCTCTTTTTGATCGAGTAGCCGCTTAGCCCGAATACAGAAGGGACAGCTACTCCAGGTGTAGATTTCGACGGTGGGGTTCATGGCACGCCTCCAAGGCAATGTTTCAGTTTCTTTACATTATCTTAGCCTTTCATGCTGGAGAGGGGTAAGGGTCGCAGGTTTGAGGTTCACAACGTTAGGTAGTCATGATCCCCAGCACCTGACACCTGACCCCTACCCACTCCCCTTCAGCGCGTGGGCGATCGCATCCACCACCCGCGACACTTCCACAATCTCCAGCCCATCGACCTTAACCGACTGACCCTTGGGCACGATCGCCCGCTTAAAGCCCAGCTTGGCTGCTTCCTTTAGCCGTAGCTCTAGCTGAGAGATCGGTCGCACCTGGCCGCCCAGGCCCACTTCGCCGATTAGTACCAGCTCTGGGTCTACCAGGCGATCGCGAAAACTGGCCACCACCGAAATCGCAATGCCCAGATCCGCCGCCGGTTCTCCCACCGCTAGCCCCCCCGACGACGCCACGTAGGCATCGAGCTTTGAGAGGGGAATGCCCACCCGCTTCTCCAGCACCGCCAAAATTTGCAGTAGTCGGTTGTACTCCACGCCTGTCGTCGAACGACGGGGCGAACTGTAGCTCGTGGGGCTGACCAGCGATTGCAGCTCCACCACCAGGGGCCGAGTGCCCTCGCAGGCAACGATGGTGGCAATGCCCGGTACCTGCTCGTCGCGGTTGCCCAAAAACAGGGCCGAGGGGTTGCTGATCTCCGCAAGACCGCGATCGACCATTTCAAATACGCCCAGCTCGTGGGTGGCCCCAAACCGGTTTTTGACGGAGCGCAGCAGGCGGTGGCTGGCAAAGCGATCGCCCTCAAAGTACAGCACCGTATCGACCAGGTGCTCCAGCACTTTTGGCCCGGCGATCGCCCCTTCCTTGGTCACGTGCCCCACAATAAACAGCGAAATATTGGATCGCTTCGCCAGCTGCATCAGCGCCGATGTACATTCCCGCACCTGCGAAACCGATCCAGGAGCCGAAGTTAGCGCTGCGTAGTAGAGCGCCTGAATACTATCGATCACGGCTACCGTCGGCTTCAGCGACTCCAGCTCCATCAAAATCGTCTCTAGGTCAATCTCCGGCAGCAAAAACAGCTGAGAATCCACCGCCTCCATACCAGAAGTTTCATAGACCTCCGGATCTTCTGCCGCTTCTTTTTTGACCTTTTGACCTTTACCCTTTGAATTCTCCCCTCTACCCCCTACTTCCTCACTGCCCACCTTCCCCACTGGCCCCAGTCGCTGCCACCGCAGCTTCACCTGCTGCCCCGACTCCTCCGCGCACACGTACAGCACCCGCTGTCGGGCCGCCAGCTGGTTTGCCACCTGCAATAGCAGCGTCGATTTGCCAATGCCGGGGTCGCCCCCCAGCAGCACCAGCGACCCTGGCACAATGCCACCCCCCAACACCCGGTCGAGTTCGCCATAGCCCGAAGGCAAGCGAGCTTGGGGATGGTCCTGAATTTGATTAAGGGTCATGGCCAGGCGCGGCTGGCTGGTTTTTGCGGTTGTCGCTCCGCCCCGGCTGCGCCCCAGGGCTGCCGCCCGAGCGCTCGTCTCCTTCACTGGCTGAGCTTGCTCTACCAAGGCGTTCCAGCTGTTGCACACCGGGCAGCGGCCAAAATACTGAGGTGACTCAGCCCCACATTCGTTGCAGACAAAAATTGAGCGCGATTTAGCCATGTTTTCCCCTGCCCACCATAACTGAGGGCAATAGTTGGCCTTGCAGGCTGGCGGTGACTCCGCAATAAAGCTTAAAAAAGCCTAAAGCGTAGATGTTTCAAGCATGGGGCATGAATCAATACATCAATACACCTAGAATAGACAAGCGTTGTATGTCCTGATTTCAGCAGCGTTTCAGGAGCCGACTCCCGCAGTATCGGTAGCTGTGTAGCGTGCTCAACGCGTTAGCTTTCAAAAGTTAATCATTAAACGTTGCGATTGTTTATAGAATATGACGTTATGTAGGGAGACGTGAGAGCCTTGGAAAATAACAAAGAAAAGATTCTGGTAGTCGATGATGAGGCCAGCATTCGTCGCATTCTTGAAACCCGCCTATCGATGATTGGTTACGACGTTGTTACTGCCGCCGATGGCGAAGAGGCGCTAGAGACCTTTCGCAACGCCGATCCCGACCTGGTGGTACTCGATGTGATGATGCCGAAGCTTGACGGCTACGGTGTCTGCCAAGAGCTACGCAAAGAGTCTGACATCCCTATCATTATGCTCACTGCCCTAGGCGATGTGGCCGATCGCATCACTGGCCTAGAGTTGGGTGCCGACGACTATGTCGTTAAACCTTTCTCCCCCAAAGAGCTAGAGGCCCGCATTCGTTCGGTGCTGCGCCGGGTCGATAAAACTGGCATGACTGGCATCCCCAGTTCTGGGGTCATCTCTGTCAACACTATTCGCATCGACACTAACAAGCGCCAAGTTTATAAAGGCGACGAGCGCATTCGCCTCACGGGCATGGAGTTCAGCCTGCTAGAATTGCTGGTCAGCCGTTCTGGAGAGCCTTTCTCCCGCTCCGAGATTTTGCAAGAAGTTTGGGGCTACACCCCAGAGCGTCACGTCGATACCCGCGTGGTCGATGTTCACATTTCCCGTCTGCGGGCCAAACTCGAAGACGACCCTAGCAACCCCGAACTTATTCTCACCGCTCGGGGTACTGGCTATCTGTTTCAGCGGATAGTGGAACCGGGTGAAGAATAGTCGGTAGGGTAGTCTGCTAGAATTTGCTCAAGTTTTTCAACACAGATTTAGCCGATGGGTTTTAACCGGGCACGCATTGCCATTGACGCGATGGGGGGAGATTTCGCCCCTGGCGAGATTGTTGCAGGTGCCATTCGCGCCAAGGCTGAGCTAGATGTCGATGTAGCCCTAGTCGGCGATATCGACCAAATTAAGGCGTCGACGGCTAGCCCTGAGCAGCTCCAGGGTATCGATCTTGTGCCTGCCGAGGGCAGCATTGAGATGCACGAAGAGCCGCTGAGCGCCCTGCGCAAAAAGCCGCAGGCCTCAATCAACGTAGCGATGGATTTGGTCAAGCGCAACCAGGCCGATGCCGTGGTATCGGCGGGACACTCAGGGGCGGCGATGGCGGCGGCGTTGCTGCGGCTAGGGCGGCTCAAGGGCATTGACCGCCCTGCGATCGGGGCCGTGTTTCCCACCGTAGTGGCCAATAAGTCCGTGCTGATTCTAGATGTGGGGGCCAACGTCGACTGTCGTCCCAAATATCTAGAGCAGTTCGCCATGATGGGCACCATCTACTCTCGCTACGTGCTGGGGGTAGAGCACCCGCGAGTGGGGCTGATCAACATTGGCGAAGAACCCAGCAAAGGCAACGATGCCGCACTGAGAGCACACCAGCTGCTCGAAGAAAACCCCAACATTCCCTTTGCCGGCAATGCCGAGGGGCGAGATATTCTCTCGGGGCAGTTTGATGTCGTGGTGTGCGACGGTTTTGTGGGCAATGTGCTGCTCAAATTTGCCGAAGCGGTGGGCGAGTCGGTGCTGCAAATCTTGCGCGAAGAGCTACCCCAGGGAGTGCGCGGAAAAATTGGAGCCTCAATTTTGAAGCCTAACCTGCGGCGCATCAAGCAACGGGTCGACCACGCGGAACATGGCGGCGGGCTGCTGCTGGGCGTAGCCGGAGTGACGGTCATTAGTCACGGTAGCTCTCAAGCACCGTCGGTGTTTAACGCCATTCGCTTAGCCAAGGAGGCGGTTGACAACCGCGTTCAAGACCGCATTCAGGCGCAGTACCAGCGGGTTGCCATGCCCGCAGCAGACGGAGAATAGCCCGTGGAACAGTTTATGCCCGGTGTGTCACTGGTGGGCAGTGGTTCGGCTTGCTTAACCGTAAGGCTCACTAACGATGACCTCAGCCAGCGCGTTGATACCTCCGACGAGTGGATCTCGGCACGTACTGGCATTCGTCAGCGCCACATAGCTACCCCGCAAGATTCCCTTGCCTCACTAGCCACTGAAGCTGCTCAGAATGCTCTAGCGATGGCTGACATGGCGGCTGAAGAGATCGATCTGATTGTGCTGGCGACCTCGACCCCCGACGATCTCTTTGGCACGGCCTGTCAGGTGCAAAAGGCTCTGGGTGCTACGCGCGCCGTGGCCTTTGACCTGACAGCGGCCTGTTCGGGGTTTGTGTTTGCCCTGGTGACGGCGTCGCAATACATCCGCACCGGAGTGTTCAAAAATGTGATCGTGATCGGGGCCGACGTGCTCTCCCGCTGGGTTGATTGGGACGATCGCACCACCTGTGTGCTCTTTGGCGATGGGGCGGGGGCCGTAGTGCTGCGGGCAAGTGAGCGCGATCGCCTGCTGGGCTTTGAACTCTGTAGCGATGGCACCTTAAACCACTGCCTCAATCTTGCTTATGCAACTGAATCCGCCGATTTGGTAAAAGATATCGCTGTTCAGAAAGGCACGTTTTCTCCTATCACCATGAACGGGCGTGAGGTCTATAAGTTTGCCGTCAGCCGTGTTCCTGAAGTGATTGAGAAGGCTCTGTTTCGCGCCAGTCTCACCACTGCTGACATTGACTGGCTGGTTTTACACCAGGCCAATCAGCGCATTCTCGATGCCGTGGCCAATCGGTTAGATGTGCCCTCAGAACGAGTGGTCAGCAATATGGCCAACCACGGCAATACCTCCGCAGCCTCCATTCCTCTCGCCCTTGATGAAGCCGTGAGGGCGGGCAAAATTCAGCCTGACGATGTGATTGCCACCGCTGGCTTTGGGGCTGGGCTAACCTGGGGGGCCGCTATTATCCAGTGGGGATAGTCTTGCTCTCACTTCTGCCCAGGCTGGGGTAACAGCCGGTGCCTCCTCTGGTTTAGGGGCATTGACCCGTTGCTGCATCTTTGGAGCGATCGCCCCCAAGCCGCTCTGTTTCACACGAACATTTTGTGAGACAGTATTGCTTTGCAGAGTAAGTAAGGTACTGGCATGGCAAACGCAGCGTGGGTGTTTCCTGGGCAAGGTTCTCAGGCAATCGGTATGGGGGCAGATCTAGCAACCGTTCCCCTCGCCCAATCGCGTTTTGCTGAAGCCGAGTCGGTGCTGGGTTGGTCGGTGTTAGATGTTGTGCAAGATGCGGGCGACAAAGTATCTAGCACTCTGTACACCCAACCCTGCCTGTACGTGGTAGAAAGCATTCTTGCTGATGTCCTTAAAGAGAACGGGCATTCTCCAGCGGTCGTTGCAGGCCACAGCCTAGGCGAATATGTGGCTCTCTACGCGGCTGGAGTCTTTGACTTCGCCGCTGGTTTGAGCCTAGTGCAACGCCGTGCTGAGTTGATGTCTCAGGCCTCTGATGGCATGATGGCCGCTTTGCTGGGCTTTGATGCCGACGAACTAACCGCAAAACTTGAGGCTACCCCCGGCGTGGTGTTGGCCAACGACAATAACCCTGGCCAGGTGGTAATTTCAGGTACTCCCGAGGCGGTGACAGCGGTGATGGAAGGGATAAAAGCAAAGCGGGCCGTCAAGCTCAATGTCAGCGGAGCGTTTCACTCGCCGCTGATGGCCGATGCCGCCGCCACCTTTGAGGCGGTGCTAGAGCCGGTTCTCTTTGCCACCGCCCAGGTGCCGGTGCTCTCTAACGTAGACCCCGCGCCTGCCACCGATGGGGCCGTGTTGAAGCAGCGCCTGGTGCAGCAAATGACAGGGTCGGTTCGCTGGCGTGAGATTACCCTAGCGTTGCCCGGTCTAGGCATTGACACGGTAATCGAAGTGGGGCCGGGGAATGTGCTCACGGGGCTAACCAAGCGCACCTGCCGCGAATTAACGCTAGTCAATGTGGGGAACCTGGAGCAAACAGCAACACTGGCGAGCTAAGCTCAGTCCTGGCCCCAAATTTCTCTGGTTGTGGGAGAAGACGGTGATGGTGTTACAGAATAGGTCTGAGATGAGCCGCGATCGCGAACCCCCTGTAAACCTGCTGTGGTACCACCTGTTTAAATGGTCGGTGGTTAGCCCCGTGCTGGGTTTGTATTTTCGGGGCCGGGTCTATGGGGCCGACCAGGTGCCTAAAGCCGGGGGGCTAGTTGTGGTGGCCAACCACGCCAGTGACTTTGACCCGCCGCTGCTGTCTGCGGCGGTGCGTCGCCCAGTCTCCTATATGGCAAAGGAGGAGTTGTTTCAGGTGCCGGTGCTCAGCCAGGCAATTCGCCTTTACGGGGCCTACCCAGTCAAGCGGGGCAGTGCCGATCGCAGCGCTATTCGCGAAGCTCTCAAACAGCTTGAGCAGGGCTGGGCGGTGGGCATTTTTCTCCAGGGCACCCGCACCCCCGATGGTCGCATTCCCGCACCCAAAATTGGGGCAGCGTTAATTGCTGCTAAAGCTCAAGTACCGCTGCTGCCTGTCAGTCTCTGGGGTACCCATCGGGTGTTTAGAAAAGGCTCCTCTATCCCTCGCCCTGTCCCCCTCACGATTCGCATTGGCGCACCCATTGCGCCTCCCCCTTCCACCGCCCGCGAGGGGTTAGAAGCCCTTACGGCCCAATGCGCTACCGAGATCCACCGACTTCACGACCTGGGCCGCTAACCTCATCCACTCTCCCGCTCAAGCCTTACTCCTGCTACCGTCTAGGCCTCTCACTGACTTACTTACACCCTCCGCTTGTCATCTGGTAGCCTGTAACAAACTCGCGCATTCTCAAGCCCATGAGCCAAGACCTCAAGCACGAACTATCAGAAATGGTCGCTCCCGCTGACTGGGCATGGATTAGCCCCCATGCCAATCGAGGGGCCGTAGTCGTGATCGACCCTAGCTTAGATTTAGTTGAAGTGGGGGTGGCGATCGCCACCGATAACACCACCGCCGTCAATCACTGGATTGCCGAAGACTTGATCACCAAACCCTCTCCCTTCCAGCTTGAGATTTGGGATCAGACTGCGAAGAAGCAGTTTCAATCATTGATTGTTCAACCCTTTGTGCTGGTGCAAGATCTCGTCGCCCATGAAAACTGAGGAGCATCAGGAAGAGACGGCCCAAGGTATAGCCCCCCGCAGCCGAGATAATCTCTGGGCTATTTTGAGCACCAGTGCCCTAGTGCGGTTTCTGCTGCTGTTTGCCAGTGGTTGGGCGGTGATTCAGCTCCTGGTCTATTTTGAGGTGCTGGTAGTGGTGTTTGTCACCGCCACTATTGTGGCGTTTTTGCTCAACTACCCCGCTAGCTGGCTCAGCCGATGGATGCCGCGAGGGGTAGCTGCGATCGCCGTGTTTATCGTCTGCCTAGCCTTGGCCAGTGGTCTGTCTCTAACGCTGGGGATGGCCGTACTCTCTCAGGGGCAGCAGCTAGCCGCCAGTGCCCAAGACTTTTCTGACTCGGTCATCCCCTGGTTTGGCGGGCTTGAGCAGTTGTTAGAAACGCTGAACCTGCCCGTTAACCTAGAGGGGCTAGAACCCCAGGTGCAAGAACAAGCCGTAGGACTGCTAACCACCGGGCTGGGGCTACTGCAATCGACCTTAGCTAACCTGGGGCTGGCTATTCTCATTGCGGTAGTCACCCTGTTTATGATGCTAGATGGGGCCAAAATTTGGTGGTGGCTCCTCAATAATGTTCCCATTCGCCATAAAGAGCGATTTAATACCGTTTTACAGCGCAACTTACTTGGTTTTTTTTGGGGGCGACTGCTGCTGTCGATCTTCTTCGGTGTTTCCACCTTCGTCGTATTTTTAATTTTGGGTGTCCCCTTTCCCTTGGTTTTGGCACTAATTGCCGGGGTGTTTGATCTCATTCCCGGCATTGGAGCCACCCTAGGGGTGGGGCTAGTAGCCTTGCTGCTGCTGTCCCAGGGGGTATGGCTGGCCATTCAAGCGCTGGTGGTGTGCGTTAGCCTCCAACAGGTTGAAGAGAACCTGCTGCTGCCTTACATCATGAAAGATTCCCTAGACATTAACCCAGTGGTCATGTTCTTTGCCTTGATTGTAGGAGTTACAGTGGCGGGAGTGTTAGGGTTGTTTTTGGCAGTGCCCGTAGCCGGCGTGATCATTACCTGGCTAGATATCGAAGCGATGCGGGGTAAACCCACCGCAGATTAGCCCAAAAACGCTGTTGATCTGGGCGCGCTGCCGCTAAGCTAGCCATCAGCCGATAAGCTAGAGAACTGAGGCTCTGGCACCATTATTTTCATCTATGCCCAACGCTGCTTCGCCAAACTCCACGGTTCCTCCCAGTAACCGTTTGCGCTTTACCAAAACTCCTTTGCCCTGGCTCTACTCTCTGTGGAAATTTTGGCGGCCCCATACGGTAATTGGTACTAGCCTTAGTGTCCTGGGTATTGCGGCCGTTGTCTTAGCTGATGTGAGGGACAGGATCTTACCCACTCCCGGCGTATGGCTCGGGGTAGTGGCCATTGCCTGGGTGGCCTGTCTGCTGGGCAATCTCTACATCGTGGGGCTTAACCAGCTTGAAGACATCGCCATCGATCGCATCAATAAGCCCCACCTCCCCCTGGCCGCCGGAGAATTTTCGGTCACCGACGGTCGCTGGATTGTCGGCCTAGCAGGCCTGGGAGCCATAGTGGTAGCCATAGTCGGTGGTCCCTGGCTGCTGGCGACTGTGGGCCTCAGCTTGGCGATTGGCACTGCCTACTCGCTACCGCCTATTCGCCTCAAGCGATTTCCGTTTTGGGCCTCGGTGTGCATTTTGGCTGTGCGGGGAGCAATCGTAAACCTGGGATTGTTTCTGCACATAAGCGATCGCCTTGCACTCCCCCTGACTATCCCTGGTCGAGTTTGGGCTTTGACGGCGTTTATTCTGCTGTTTAGCATTGCGATCGCCCTGTTTAAAGATATCCCCGACATTGAGGGCGATCGGCGCTATGGCATCAGTACTCTCTCCCTCAAGTTGGGGCAGCGCACGGTGTTTAATGTGGCCTTAGGGATCCTCACTGCCTGCTATCTGGGTATGGCGTTGGCGGCTCCCTGGCTGGTTGGCGTCAATCAGATTTTTCTAATCGGGTCGCATCTGCTCGCCCTGGCCCTGCTGTGGTGGATGAGCCGTTGCGTACCCCGACCTGGTCAAGCCATGACTCCGACGAAAAAACTAGCCTACCCCCAGTTCTATCAGTTCATTTGGAAGTTATTTTTTCTGCAATACCTGATGTTCCCCCTGGCGTGCTGGCTGGCCTAGGGCAAAACAGATGAGATTGCTAAGGACGCAACAAACCATGTACGACTGCATTATTGTTGGCGCAGGCCCTGCCGGAGCAACCGCCGCCTATCACCTGAGCAAGGTCGGCCATCAGGTGCTGCTGCTCGATGCGGCCAAGCTGCCCCGCTATAAGCCCTGTGGCGGGGGTGTCTCTCCCCAAGTCGCCCAGTGGTTTGATTTTGACTTTTCTCCAGCCATCTCTGTCAAGGTACGCAAGGTGCGCTACACCTTTGATCTGGCCGATCCCATTGATGCTGAGCTACCTGCCGAAAAGGCCCTGTGGATGGTGCGCCGCGACGAATTTGACCACTTCATTGTGCAACAGGCCCAAAGGCAGGGAGCTACCCTCTGGGATGGCACCAAGGCCCAAGGCCTTGAAAACCAAGGAGACCACTGGCAAGTCAACACCAGTCGTGGCCCGGTGCAAGGGCGCTTTTTGATTGCCGCCGATGGGGCACGCGGGTCGATGGCTAAGTGGTTAGGCTTTCCCCAGCGCCAGTACAAACTAGCAGCAGCCCTCGAGGCTGAGCCGCGCTTAACTGTCCCCGAGGACCCAGTTGTGCACTTTGACCTAGGGCTCATTCAGCAGGGCTATCTGTGGAACTTCCCTAAAGCCGATGGTTATTCCATTGGCGGTGGTGTTTTTCGTTCCGGTCCCCAACGCAAGCAAGACCTACGCACTCCAGTCGCTGACTATGCTGCGGCTTTTGACGTTGACACCAGCTCTGTGCAGCACTTTGGCCACCCAATTTTTGTTTGGGATGGCCCTCAAGTCTTGCATACCCACCGGGCTGTATTGGCCGGTGAAGCCGCTTGCGTAGTTGATCCCTTTACGGCTGAGGGCATTCGACCCTCAATCTGGAGCGGGATGAAGGCTGCGGAGGCGATCGCCCAAGCCCTAGCAGGTCGCGATCGCGCCCTCGAAATCTACAGCCAGGTGATGAATACAGAATGGGGCGAAGAAATGCGCTGGGCTAGACGCCTTGCCCGCTTAGTCTATCAAGCCCCCGCCCTCGCCTATCGAGTTGGAATCAAACGCCCCTCCAGCACTCTCACGATGGTCAAGGTATTCTGCGGCGAATTAAGCTATGGACAAGTCGTCCAGAAGGCCATTCAACGACTGAGTGGAGGCCTGCTGTCTTAATGGTTTCCTCAAGGTCTACCTGCTAGAAAACTGTGGCCAAGGCAAACTTGTCTTGGCCACAGATGTAGAGCCGTGATGGTTTAAAGACTGGTCAGCCAATCGCATCCATAATTTTAAACATCGGCAGGTACATCGATATCAGAATCGAACCGACCATGCCCCCCAGCACCATAATCATGATTGGTTCCATGATACTGGTAAGCGCCTTCACGGCCTGTTCCACCTCATCTTCATAGAAGTCAGCCACCTTCATCAGCATCGCGTCTAATTCTCCGGTCTCTTCCCCAATGCTGATCATCTGAATGGCCATACTGGGAAACACCGAATGCTTTTGGAGTGCAAGACTAATCATGCCGCCGCCCTGCACATCTTTGCGAGCCTCATCGACTGCCTCCGCAATCACCTGGTTGCCCGCCGTATCGCGCACAATTTCGAGGGCCGTTAGAATCGGCACCCCAGATTTTGACAGCGAACCAAAGGTACGGCAAAAGCGCGCGGTGGCGGTTTTTTGAATCAAGTCGCCAAATAGGGGCATCTTAAGGGAAAGGCGGTCAATGACTCGACGTCCATTGAGAGTGGCGTAATATCGCCGGTAGGCAAACCCCGCCGCCGATATCCCCGCAATCATAAAGACCCAGTTCAAGGGCTGCCGCAGAAACCGGCTAATCAGCATCATCAGCTGGGTAAACACCGGCAGGTCAGCCCCCAAATCCTCAAACATATCGGCAAAGATTGGCAGCAAAAACACCGTCATACCGACGAAGATAATCACCGCCAAAAACCCCACTGTGACTGGGTAGGCCATGGCTGACTTAATCTGGTTTTGCAATCGGGCCAAGTCTTCTAGCAGCTTCGCTAGACGGTTGAGCACCTCGTCAAGGACCCCGCCCACTTCCCCGGCCTGAATGAGCGCCACGTAGAGATTGTCAAAACAGGCCGGGTGCTTACGCATCGCATCCGATAGGTTGGTGCCCTGCTGCACATCGGCGTTGATGGCCAGTAGCGCCTTCTTCAGCTTTGGGTTAGAGCAGTCTTCTGCCAGTACCCCCAGCCCTCGCACCAAGGCCACCCCCGCATTTACCAGAGCGGCAAACTGACGGGAGAAGATTGCTTTATCCTTCACCGTCACCTTGGTCATGGAGGTTTTGATACTCTCCAGATCAATGTTGAAGCCGGCTTCTTCCTTCAGGTCCATCACGTAGAGGCCCTGATCTTTTAAGAGGTTGCGGGCCTCATTGGGGTTCTCAGCAGAAACTCGCTCTTTGCGCTGGGATCCGCTGGTATCACGACCAATGGCAACGTAGGTAGGCATGGCTCAGTGGCTCAATGGCTTAAAGGTACTGCAATTATAGCGACGGGTTCGGGTTGCCGAACCCGCTAAATCTACCTGAACTCGCGTATTATTGGGCTCTGCTCCAGCTAATCTAGCTAAATCCCTCTTCCTATCTGGCGTCACCAAGAGAGAGCATTTATGGCCTAGGGCGCTCAGATGACCTCACCTGAGCGCGATCGCTGGAGGTTAATGACGACCAGCCGCCGCCCCTTGGCGAGCTGCCGCATTGGGTGCTGGCGCGCCCCCAATCAACCGCTGAAGTTCATCAGGACGAGAGGTCTTAGACATAGCCGCCTCAAAAGAAATAGTGCCTGATTTGTAAAGATCGGCCAGAACTTTCTCCAGGGTTTGCATCGCCAGCTTACCCCCCGTTTGAATTGCACCGTAAATTTGGGGAGTTTTGCCTTCCCGAATCATGTTGGCAATAGCGGGTGTAATCACCATAATTTCCTGAGCCATGATTCGGCCAAATTCGCCTGGTTTAGGATTAGCCTTCGGCACTAGAGTTTGACTGAGTACCGCCACTAGCGAACCTGAGAGCTGCACCCGAATCTGCTGCTGCTGCTCGGGGGGAAACACGTCGATCATCCGGTCAACGGTTTGGGCAGCCGAACTCGTGTGCAGGGTGCCAAATACCAAGTGCCCAGTTTCTGCAGCAGAAATGGCCAGCGAAATGGTTTCTAGGTCACGCATTTCACCCACCAGAATCACATCGGGGTCTTCCCGGAGGGCAGCTCGCAGGGCGTTGGCAAAACTCTTAGTGTCCTCTCCAATCTGGCGCTGGTGAATCAGGCTTTTGATGGGTTCGTAGACAAATTCAATAGGGTCTTCAACGGTGAGAATGTGCTCTGGCCGTGTCAGATTAATGTTGTTAATCATCGAAGCCAGAGTGGTAGATTTGCCCGAGCCCGTTGGCCCGGTGACTAGAATTAGTCCCCGCGGCTTCTCCGACAGCTCTCGCACAATATTGGGTAAACCCAGCGTTTCCATAGACGGAATTTTAGAGCTGAGCGCCCGCAAGCAAGCGGCATAGGTACCGCGATCTTTATAGACATTGACCCGGAACCGGGCCAGCCCTTTTACCCCATAGGAGCAGTCTAGCTCCCAGGTTTGCTCCAGCTGTTTGCGCTGGGTATTGTTGAGCATGCTAAAAATGAGCCGCTGACACGACTCGGGGGTCATGGGCTCGTGCTCGGTGGGGGTGAGCTTACCACTGATGCGGATGTAGGGGGGCAGTCCTGCGGACAGGTGCAGGTCAGAGCCGCCCCGCTCAATCACCTCTTCCATCAGGTCTTCGATCATCAATTCCATAGGGCTACCTCGTGGGGATGGAGAATTATAGGGAGAGTACAGGGTTAGAGAAGCTTAGGCTAAGCCGAGCAAACTGTTCGTGCCGAAAAGTCCATTGCTGGTAACAAGATGCCCACTTTGCGACAAAATGCTGTCAGAACTCTCAATTAACCGATCGCTAATCGTGTCCGCTAATCATGGAAACGGGGCGTGAGACAGTAGGGGCAGTCGAGCCATTCTTGCTGAAGCTCGGCGGCGCAGCAGGCACAAGTTAACGATGCCTTGCGTTTGGCCTTGAGTTCTGACTCCAGTCCCGTATCGGTGAAAGTCACCCGTTCTACTTCCTCTAGGGTAGTGTAGCCCTGACGGACTAGGTCGAGACTATAGGAAAGCAGGGTCTGCATGCCCTCTTCTACAGCGGCCTCTTTGATCAACTCGGTGGGAGCCCCTTCCGAAATCAGCTTTTGCAGACGCTCGGTGACGCGCAAAACTTCGTATACCCCAACCCGGCCCTTGTAGCCACCGCCTTGGCACTTCGCGCAAAGGGTGTTGTTCTCCTTAGCAGCGCTAAGTTCTTCGACAGAAAGGGTATTGGCTTTATAGAAAGTAATATCTGACTCGGAGGAGGCGCTGAGACCAAAATGAGCCAACTCTTCGGGGGATGGGTTGTAGGGAATGCGGCAGTCGGTACATACCCGCCGCACTAGGCGCTGAGCCAGCACCCCAATCAGCGCGCTAGAAACCATGAAAGACTCGACACCCATTTCGTCGAGGCGGGCGATCGCCCCGGCTGCGTCGTTGGTGTGCAGCGTTGTTAGCACTAGGTGACCGGTGAGAGCCGCTTCAATTGCGGTCTTAGCGGTTTCTCGGTCACGGGTTTCACCTACGAGAATCACATCAGGATCCTGACGTAGGAAGGCTCGCAAAATCGACGCAAAATCCATGCCCTTTTCGCGAATCACCTGCACCTGGGTAAGGCCGGGCAGCGTGTATTCGATCGGGTCTTCGGCGGTGCTGATGTTGATACCAGGGTCGTTACGTTCCGACAGCACCGAGTATAGGGTCGTGGTTTTTCCCGAGCCGGTCGGTCCGGTAACCAGCAGTAGGCCAAAGGGACGAGAGGCCATCTCCTGCACAATGCGCAAGGAATCGGGATCGGTGATTAGCTTATCTAGCCCCAGCTGGGTGGCGGAGTTGTCGAGAATGCGCAGCACTACCTTTTCGCCGCAGCGACTGGGCAAGGTGTTGACCCGGAAATCGACTTTGCGGCCCTGAAACACGCGCCGAATCCGCCCATCTTGAGGAGCCCGGCGCTCGGCAATATCTAACTCGGCAATGATTTTAAAGCGGGCAGTAACGGCGGGGATGATTTTCTTAGGCATTTTAGGCAGGGCTTCCTTAAGCACCCCGTCTTTCCGAAAGCGCACCCGTAGGTACTCCTCCTGGGGCTCAACGTGAATGTCAGACACCCCTTCCTGTAATGCCTTTGCTAAAATTTTGTTGACCAAGGCAATCACCGGAGCCGCGCCTGCATCTTTGAGAGCGGCCCCGAGGTCAGCTTCCTCGTCAATCACATCTTCTAAGCTGCCTTCACCAAAATCGAGTTCTTCGAGGCTGGTGTTGACGTCTACAGCAGCGTCTAGCTCTTCTTTTTTCTGGCGAGCAACAGCGTCATCAAGGTAGGTGGACATCAACCGCTGGTAGTCTTCAACGGTGATGACCATGCGTTTGAGGGTCAGATTTTGGGCCCTCAAAATTCGGTTGAGGTCGTCTTGAGCTTCCAGATTTTCAGGATCGACCATGGCCACCAGCATGGATGGCACTTCGCCGTCGTCTTTGGACAACGGCACCAAACGATGGCGGCGGCAGGTATCAACCGGTACCAAAGTATCGATCAGGTGTCCAATCTGGGCCGGTGAGATATCGTTCAGCTCTGGGTCAAGGGACTCAACCCCGTAGAGAATTTTTAGCTCAAATAGCTGCTGCTTCTTGTACTGGCGTAGCAATTCGGGGGAGAGCTGTTGTCCAGTCAGAGACTCGAGTACATCGGTCAGCGATTGCCCAGTTTTGCGGCTCTCTGCCAGGGCCTTTTGCATCTGCTCAGAATCGACATAGCCCGACTGGATGAGCTTGTTGCCAAAGGGCGAAAAGCTCCGTTGGAGTACCAGAGCTCGCCGGGAGGAGGAGGAATTAGTCATAGCGCTGATGCCAAAGTGCTGATGTAAAACAGGCCTGAAACCAACCGTATGCAGGCAGTATGCCCTATAAGCAGGGGCTAGACTCACTGGTTGGCGCGATCGCAAGCCCCACTCGCGTTGACCCTGTAGTCTCGATAATACCCTCATCCAATTTATCTGCACCACGATGACCCTGTGGCTTGTCAAGCCCCTAGGTGGTAAGAGTTTTCTAAAGGCAAGCGGCAACCAGCGGTCCTTAAACCCACAATTCACGATAGAATGAGAAACAGTGCTAGGATCAGGCCCCTGCGCAAGATTAGGTTTCGCTAAGGTAGGCTCTGGCCTGGGTAACGTTGTTGCATTCATTCGTCGGGTTACGTACCAGCATGGTTGACGATATTCACCAAACCGAACACGATCCCGCTTCCGATCCTGAGGCAATTGAAGAGCTGCTTGAAGAGGATGCCGCTCTTGATATTGATTTTGAGGATGTGGTAGAAGCCGCCGCCGCTACCGTTGAGCCCGCTGAGGGTGGGACAGGCTCCGAAGGGAGTAGTGATCCCGCTTTGGTCGCCGATCTAGAGCGTCAGGTAGCTGGACTCAAGGCTCAGCTCGAAGATCGAGCTAACCAGTCAATGCGAATTGCTGCTGATTTCGAAAATTACCGCAAGCGCACGAGCAAAGAAAAAGATGAGTTAGCTACTCAGATTAAGGGCGACACCGTCATTGAGCTCCTGCCAGTCGTTGATAACTTTGAGCGGGCGCGATCGCAGATTAAGCCACAGACCGAAGCCGAGATGACCATACACAAGAGTTATCAGAGCGTCTATAAGCAGCTGGTTGAGACCCTCAAGCGCCTTGGAGTATCGGCAATGCGGGCTGAAGGTCAGGAGTTTGACCCCCTGCTCCACGAGGCCGTCATGCGCGAGCCCACCGCCGAGCATCCCGAAGGGGCCGTGATTGAAGAATTTGTGCGGGGTTACCAACTGGGCGATCGAGTCCTACGCCACGCTATGGTTAAAGTGGCCGCTCCTCCAGAGAATGCTCCTGATAACGCTGAAGCTGGAGATGGAGCCGACTCTGTATAGATAATGCCAGGTGCATTCTAGCGTTGATGAAGTTGCCTCCGTTGAGCCTAGAAAAACCTTTAGCTAACTAGATCTAACCAGTATCATCATAAAGTCCCGCAGCGAACGATAACTTCCTTGGCATAAGCGGGCAATCTAGTCACATCGCCCGGGGACCTTTAACCTGGGCTGACGGCAGAAGGATATGGCGAACGATCAAGTTGAGCACCGTGGGTTATGGGAAAAGTAATCGGCATTGACCTAGGAACAACCAACAGCTGTGTCGCCGTCCTCGAAGGCGGTAAACCAGCGGTAATTTCCAGCACTGAGGGGGGCCGCACGGTACCCAGCATTGTTGGTTTTGGCAAAAACGGCGAACGTCTGGTAGGCCAACTAGCCAAGCGGCAAGCCGTGACTAATGCCGAAAATACGGTTTACAGTATCAAGCGATTTATCGGCCGTCGTTGGGAAGACACAGAGGCTGAACGCAGCCGGGTGCCTTACGTTTGCGTCAGCGGACGCGATAGCACGGTAGATGTGCAGATTCGTGGCAAGGCGTTTACGCCCCAGGAAGTTTCTGCCATGATTCTGCAAAAATTGAAGCAGGATGCTGAAACCTATTTGGGTACCGAAGTCACCCAGGCCGTGATTACCGTACCTGCCTATTTCACCGATGCCCAGCGTCAAGCGACCAAGGATGCTGGCACCATTGCTGGCCTAGAGGTACTGCGGATTATTAATGAGCCTACGGCGGCTGCCCTCTCCTATGGTCTCGACAAGCAAGACCAAGACCAAATCGTCTTGGTCTTTGACCTTGGCGGTGGCACCTTTGATGTCTCTATTTTGCAGTTAGGGGACGGTGTTTTTGAGGTCAAAGCCACCGCTGGCAACAACCATCTCGGTGGTGACGACTTCGATAACTGCATTGTCGAATGGATGACAGCGGCTTTTCGAGAGCAGGAAGGTATCGATCTTTCTGCCGACCGCATGGCGTTGCAGCGAATTCGTGAAGCTGCTGAAAAGGCCAAAATTGAGCTGTCAAATATGCCGTCGACCTCAATCAACTTGCCTTTTATCACTGCTGATGAATCAGGGCCAAAACATTTAGAAATGGCTCTGACTCGCGCACAGTTTGAGCAATTTGCCTCAGAGTTGGTACAAGCAACCTTGGAACCGGTCAAGCAGGCCCTCAAAGACGCCGACCTCAGCCCCGAAGCGATTGATCGCATTCTATTAGTGGGGGGGTCGACCCGCATTCCCGCCGTGCAGCAAGCGATTAGCGCCTATTTCAACGGCAAGCCGCCCGATCGCTCAGTTAATCCCGATGAGGCGGTAGCCCTAGGGGCCTCCATTCAGGCCGGGGTGCTCGGTGGCGAGGTCAAAGACCTGCTGCTGCTCGATGTGACCCCCCTGTCTTTAGGCATTGAAACTCTAGGAGAAGTATTTACCAAAATCATTGAGCGCAACACGACTATTCCTACCAGCAAGTCTCAGGTCTTTTCTACGGCCACTGATGGACAAACATCCGTAGAAATTCATGTGCTACAGGGAGAGCGCGCCATGGCGCGCGACAACAAGAGCTTGGGCAAGTTTGAGCTGACTGGCATTCCTCCGGCTCCACGGGGCGTACCGCAGATTGAGGTGTCTTTTGAAATTGATGCCGACGGCATTCTCAAGGTAGCCGCCCTCGATAAAGGTACTGGGCGTGCTCAGAGTATCTGTATTACCAATACTGGTGGCCTCACCAATGATGAGGTCGATCGCATGCGGATCGAAGCCGAAACCTACGCTGGTGAAGACGATCGACGGCGACAGATCGCTGAACTCATCAATCGAGCCGACAATTTGTTTTACAGCTACGAGGCCACACTGCGCGACCACGGTAGTCTGCTCGACGATACGGCCCGAGCCGATCTCGAAGCAAAGGCCAATGAGTTGCGGGCCGCTACCCATACACCCGGCATTGAGGTCGCTACCTTCCAAGGAGCTATTGATGCCTTGCAATCGGCCATCTTTGCGGTAGGGGCCAACTTTTATCGGGAGGTTCAACCCGATGAGGACGTTGATATGGGGATTCCGGCTGCGGCCTACTTCAATGCTGAACCAGACAGTGAACCGGATGTGGACGACGATGCCACCTACGACGGTGACGTAGGGCTAGACGCAACCGTCACTGCTGATTACGAGGCCATTGACTGAGACCGGAATGACTGAGACCGGAATTTAGGGGGCGGGTATCCCACCTAGCCAAGGTGGGCACTCCTTTTAAAATGGTTTAATGTTTGATTGTTGCTGGAGTTGTCTAGGTAGCCCCCTATGGCCCGTGATTTCTATGACCTTCTTGGTATTTCGCGCAACGCCGATCAAGACGATATTAAGCGAGCCTACCGTCGCCTAGCCCGAAAGTACCACCCGGATGTCAATAAAGATCCTGGGGCTGAAGACACGTTTAAAGAAATCAACCGCGCCTACGAGGCGCTGTCTGAGCCTGAATCTCGTGCCCGTTACGATCGCTTTGGGGAAGCAGGGCTTGGAGCTGGTGCGGGTGGGTACCAAGACTTCGGCGATATGGGTGGCTTTGCCGATATCTTTGAGAGCTTTTTCAGCGGGTTTTCTGGGGGGCAGGGTCAGGGAACCCGGCGGCGAGGGCCAACTCGCGGCGATGATTTGCGTCTTGATCTGCGCCTCGACTTCAAGGAGGCGGTGTTTGGTGGTGAAAAAGAAATCAAAATTAGCCACCTAGAAACCTGCGGCACCTGCACCGGCAGCGGGGCTAAGCCAGGCACACGCCCAACTACCTGCGGCACCTGTGGTGGTACTGGTCAGGTGCGTCGGGCCACCCGCACTCCCTTTGGCAGCTTTACTCAGGTGTCGGCCTGCCCCACCTGTAACGGCACTGGCGAAGTGATTGAAGATCGCTGTGAGGTCTGTGGTGGCAGCGGTCAAACCCAGGAAACGAAAAAGCTCAAAATTACTGTGCCGGCGGGAGTAGACAATGGCACCCGACTGCGGGTGTCGAATGAGGGAGATGCTGGACTACGCGGTGGCCCGGCGGGAGATTTGTACGTCTACTTGTTTGTGGCCGAGGATGCGGCTTTCAAGCGCGATGGCATCAATATTCTCTCTGACCTTAAGATTAGCTATTTGCAGGCTATCTTGGGCTGCAAGCTCACCATCGACACTGTGGATGGTCCAGAGGAGTTGGATGTTCCTGCGGGGACCCAGCCAGGCACTGTGCTGACTCTAGACAATCGGGGTGTGCCCAAGCTGGGCAATCCTGTCAGCCGGGGGGATCACCTGATTACTATTCAGGTTGATATCCCGACGCGCATGAAGCCTGAAGAGCGTGAGTTGGTCGAGAAATTGGCCGAGATTCGCGGCGAAAAGGTCAACCGAGGGGGCATAGAGGGCTTTTTAGGGGGGCTATTTCGCGGATGACTACTGCTTTTTCGGCGCTGCCTAGCGATCGCCTCGATCTGCGCGGCACACCCTGCCCTATCAACTTTGTGCGCACTAAGCTGCAACTCGACAAAATGGCTCCTGGTGCTCTGCTTGAGGTCTGGCTCGATGCGGGTGAGCCAGTCGAGCAGGTACCCGACAGCCTGACGATGGAAGGCTACGTGATCGAGCACTTAGAAGACTGCACCGACTACTTTGCCCTGCATGTGCGCCGTCCTGCTTAATGATTGCGCCCTACGACCCTAGGAAAGACATGGCTGGGGAGGAGGGCGTGGGCCCTTGGGGGGTCGTTGTGGCTACCCAGGCCAATTATTACCGCGTGCGCCTAGATACCCCCGATGCTCCGAGTAGTAGGGGGACAGTCTTGCTGTGCACTCGCCGGGCACGGCTGAAGAAGACCGGTCAGCAGGTGATGGTGGGGGACCGAGTACAGCTAGAGGCGATCGATTGGGTTGACGGGCGGGCGGCGATCGCTACCCTAGGGGCCCGCCAAAGCCTGCTCGACCGCCCGCCTGTCGCTAATGCCGACCAGATATTGCTAGTATTTGCCCTGGCCGAACCTGACCTCGACCCCCAGCAGTTGGGGCGATTTTTGGTAAAAGCTGAAGCCACCGGCGTGCCGGTTAGCCTTTGCCTCAACAAGCAGGATCTAGTCAGTGCCGAGACGCTCCACTATTGGCAAGACCAGCTAGGTCAATGGGGCTACTCACCCACTGCGATCAGCCTGCAAGAGGGAGATGCTCTCGATGGGCTACGATCGCAGTTGCAAGGCCGCACAACGGTTGTCTCTGGGCCATCGGGGGTGGGTAAATCTAGCCTGATCAATCGCCTGATTCCCCAGGCTAGTTTAAGAACTGGAGCCGTCTCGGGCAAGCTGGGGCGGGGTCGCCACACCACCCGCCATGTGGAGCTATTTGAACTACCAGAAGGCGGCTTTTTAGCCGATACGCCTGGCTTTAACCAGCCTGACCTAACCTTGCCACCAGAGGCGCTGGGACAGTGTTTCCCAGAAATTCGTCAGCGCTTGGCCCTAGAAGACTGCCAGTTTAATGACTGCCTGCACCGGGGCGACCCAGGCTGTGCTGTAGGTACGGCCTGGCCCCGCTACCCGTTTTACCTCACTCTGCTAGCGGAGGCGATCGAGTATGACGCAGACCTCCGTCAACAGCGCGACCCCGATGCTGCCCTGAAAGTCAGAGTAGGCGAGAAAGGGCAGCGCCACCACGAGCCTCGGCTTCAGACTAAAAAGTACCGTCGCCCATCTCGCCGCAGTCAAAAGCAAGACTTAGACGAACTGCGCTATAACCTTGACGATCAGGCAGACTACCTTGACTCGGCACCTGATGGAGAATTGCCCCTGGGTTAAGGGGGTGCAAGGGACGGGACCATGTTTAGGGAAACTGCTTAAAAGTTGTAGCCCAGCGGGATTTAATCTTTTCTTTTAAATCCAACGAGGTTTTCCCCAACTTTTTCCCCAGTTTTACAGGAGTTTTCCCCAGCTTTGAACGCAGTGCTAAGGGTTTGGCCATGGGATGGCCATGGGCGTTATTCACAGGTACTCTAGTACTTATTGGTGGCAGCAGCTACTGAGGGAAACGATGGGGATCGCTGAAACCCTCAATACCTCGTTTGAAGTCTGGTGAGGCTAGCGGATTGGGGCCACCTTGGCAAGATTGACATCCCCCGGCCCACTAGTGACAATGGTTCGACCGGCTTACACAGCGCTTCTGTTCTGACCTGGTCGGCGGCTCTAGGATTCCCTCACAGTAAGGGATCCAATCCGCCAGAAGGGTGGAGGGGCTGTGTTCTGGTGTCTAATTTTCAGATTGGGGAAGTGGCGATGAGTGAGCAGTCTATGGCAGCAATGGCGTCGAGAATCAGCCTGAGCGTCGAGGTGCCAGAAGAGTTGTTTGAAGCAATGAGAGACTACGTAGAAACCCATCCATCCTGGAGTCAGCATCGGGTATTTTGTGCGGCCCTGTCGCTTTTTCTGATGCAGAATGGTGTTAGCGATCGCCGCATTAACCGCCTTTACCTAGATGCTGTCTTTGACTACGCTGCCTAACACTGCGCAATCTAGAATGCGGGCGCGATCAAAAGTGTGCTCTCTTCCACAGACAGTTGATCATTAATACCGGTGAAGTCAAACGGGGGCACTCGCAAACGGGGTGCCCCCGTTTCGCCGTTAAGAGGTTGGTTCAAGACGAATTAAGCGCCCGTTGGCGGCATCGGTGAGCACATAGAGATAGCCGTCTGGCCCTTGGCGTACATCGCGCACCCGCTGCCCAATGGGGATAGGGGTTTCGTTGACCACATTGCCGTTGGCATCGACTTCAATGCGCTTAATATCTTGGGAAACAAGGCCTCCTGCAAAAATCTGTCCCTGCCACTGGGGGTAGCGATCGCCCCGATACACCGCTAGCCCTGAGGGGGCAGTCGCCGGAGTCCAGTAGGTGACGGGGTTGACCATATCGGGGCGCGAGGTCTCAGAGGTGATAGGTCCGCCGCTGTATTCTTCACTAAAGGTCACGATCGGCCAGCCATAGTTTTCTCCAGGGGCCAGGCGGTTGAGTTCGTCACCGCCCCGAGCGCCGTGCTCCGTTGACCAGACTTGGTTGGTGGTGGGGTCGAGGGCCAATCCTTGAATATTGCGATGACCATAGCTCCACATCAGGGGATCGGCTGTGGGGTCATCGATAAAGGGGTTGTCGTCGGGCACAGAGCCATCGTCGCGGAGGCGCACAACTGCACCCAGATGCGTTTGCAAATTTTGGGCTTGGTTGCGGGCTAGATCGCCGCCAATCTGTAGCGGTGGGTTGCCGCCGTCGCCAATGGCTACCAGCAGAGTGCCATCGGGCAGCCACAGCAGGCGTGACCCGAAATGCTGGCCATCGGATTTATCTTGGTTGACGGCAAAGATCACCTCCCAATCGGCGAGGGCATTATCCTCTAGGCGGGCGCGGGCCACCTGGGTGCGATTGGCCTGGGAGGTGCCGTCAGCGTAGGCAAAGTAAACCCAGTTGTTAGTCTCAAAGTCGGGGTGCAGAGCGATGTCTAATAGACCGCCTTGACCGGCGGTGAACATATCGGGTACACCGGCAATGGGGGTCGGATCGAGTTCTCCGCTGCTGCTGACCCGGCGCAGACGGCCTGGACGCTCGGTAATCAGCAGATCGCCGTTGGGTAGCCAGGTCATGCCCCAGGGGTGCTCTAGCCCCTCGACCAGGGTGAGCGGCTCCACTGAGTCAACAACCGGTAAGGCTGCCTCAGGGGACTCAGGGGCAGGGTCTGTGGCCTGTCCAGCCTCCGAAGTATCTGTGCCATTTTCTGGCGGGGAGGCGGCACAACTGGCGATGGCTAACCCTAATACTATGGGGGCTAGAAGAGGCGTAAACCACTGAAAATTCATAGTCAAAACTCTGTATCTAAAGGCGTAGCTTTACGTTGAGGGGGGCTGAAATGCGGAAAGCAGCCATCCTAAATCAATAGAACGGCTGCTTCTCATTTGACCAAGTGGGCTATAGGGTAGCTAGGCCACCCCCGAGCGCCGCAAAGATGGCTGATACCGTAGCGGTACCGAAGATCCACCAGGCAGCGGTTGCAGCGGTTTTACGGGTGTCTTCAACTTGCTTTTCGACCTGGTAGCGCATTTCGGCCAGACGCTTTTCGACCTCGTGCTCAAGCTGTTCGGCCTTGTTGAGGGCAGAGGTGCGCACCTCTTCTACCTGGTTAATCAGCCGTTGGGCATCGGTTTCAGAAATGGCGTCGTGGGAGCTGAGCAGGGCGACTAAGGTATCTCGATCGACCTGGTTGAGACGAGTGCTGAGGGCGTCAAAGCCAGCTTTGGGGTCAGCCATCAGCTGTTGCAGGTCGCGCTTAATGCCGTAGTAGTCTAGCTCTGGGCGATCGAGAGACTCTAGGTACTGGCGAATACGGCCTAGAATGCCGTCGATCACACCCTTAACTTTGGCTTGCACCTGCTGAATTTGAGCGAAGATCTGATGGCGAATTTCGAGCACCCGATCGACAGCCGCCTCGGCTTCGGCCTGGGTCATGTCGGGGCGTTGAGCCAACAGAGCGACAACGGCATCGCGGTCAATCATGCTCAGGCGGGTTTGTAGGCGATCGGCTCCCAGGCGAGGGTCTTGCAGCAACAGCCGCAGGTCACGCTTAATGCCATCGGGGTTGAGGGCTGCTTTATCGGTGTTGCGCAGGTAGTCTTCTAGAGCTTCCTCAAAGGACATTACCTGGGTCTTGGCCCGGCGAGCTAGCCGCTGAGGTAGCTTGAGCACATCGACTATGCTGCCCTGAATGCTGTCAATGGTTTGATTGACCTCAGCCTCGGTCATGTCGCCTCGCTGGCTGAGCAGCTTCACCAGGGTATCGCGGTCCATTTCAGCCAAGCGATCGCCTACCGCCTGCAAACCCAGCTTAGGATCGTGCATGAGTAGATCAAGGTCACGCTTAATGCCCTCAGGATTTAGCTCTGGCTTACCGGTTTTGAGCAGGTAAGTTTCGATCGCCTGGGTAGCCTCGTTGTATTTGGCCTTGGCCTGGGCGGTCAGGGCCGCTGGCGCATGAACGGTCTGGTACCAGGTGGCCTCGACATTATCAAGGGTCGCCTGCACCTGCTCCTCACTGAGGTCGTTGCGTTGACTGAGCAACTGCACCAGGGTGTCGCGGTCAAACTGGGCTAAGTGCTGCCGCACTTGGTGGAGACCAGCATCGGGTTCGTCCAATAGGGCGCGAATGTCGGCCTTAATCATCTCTGGGCTGAGTTCGGCTTTGCCGGTAGACCGCAGGTAGTCTTGTAGTGCCTGCCACTGGTTGTCAATGCGGGTGGTGGCAGCGGTCTGAAGCCCTACGGCATCGGCATGGACGGTGTTCATGGCCCGCTTTAGGCGGTGGGCTACCTGTTCGATCTCAGCTTCGCTTAGATCACCGCGTGCCCTCAAGGCATCACGGAAGGCGTCGTAGCTAAAGCTGGTGTAGCGATCGCGCAGTTCATCGGCATCGGCGTAGGGATCGGCAATAATCTGCTCAAAGGTCTGGGTATCGTCACCCGCCACCAAGTCCTGGCGATCGGCGCGCTGCAAGAAGGTGTAAACCCGAGTCTGCAACGTTTTAGCGGCCTCTAACCGGTAGCGCTCAGACACTTCTGCCAGCACCTGCTGACGCACGGCATCTAGCTGGGCAGAGACTTGGGCGATTTCTTGCTGAGTGAGTAGACCTCGCTGGGCCAGAATATCGGCAAAGTAAGCGCGATTGAGCGGGCGTAGGGTCTGACGCAGCTGACCCGGATCGGCTGTCGGGTCGTAGATTACCTGCCAGAAGTCTTGCTTCATGCGCTGGGGCTGAAGCTGCCAAGGATAAGCGGTAGAAAGATAGGTCTCAACATCCGCCTTAATGACGTTGTAAGACTCGCTTTCATTTTCACTGCCCGAGGTGAGGGAGGCGACGGTATCGGTGACCTGGTGCTGCGCTTGCTTTAGCTGGCGAGTAATGTCAGCCATATCGAGGTCAGACAGATCGAGGCGTTGCATGGCCACCCCCATCAGCATGCCTAGACCCTGCTGTAGTAAACCGGAAGACGCTCCACCAGAGGACGATGATTTGTCGTCGTTTGATAGCAGTTGACCGAGGCGATCGCTCAGTTGACCCGAGACTAAATCATCGCGCTGGGCCGACTTGACGTAATCGACCAACTGCTCTATAGAATTGCGCTCCGAGGCCTGGCCCAGGGCTCGCGACCAGCTCTTATAGAGGCGATCGGCAATCCGTCGAGTTTCTTGGGGAGAGAGGTCAGTGCGACGGCTCACAAGTTGTTCAAAGGCGCCGCGATCAATTTGAGCTAGCACATCGCGATCGGTTTGAGCGACGACGCCCGATTCTTGCAGCAGACGCTCAAACTCCCCTTCTATGGCAGCGGTATCAATACCGGGCGATCGCAGGCCAGAAAGATATTCCCGCAGAGTGTCTTTGATGTCGTTACTATCCCAGCCAGACATTAGTTCTTGGCGAACAGCGGCAGCGGTGGCTTCAGCCGTAGCGACAACCTGGCTGCTAGCAGCACGCGCCCCCATCGCCGAGGTCGCCGTGCCCATCAACGCTTGGAAGCTAGAGGTAGCCGTTTTGACCACCGAGCCCACTAAAGACCCAACCGTGGTGGAACTGACCCAAAACAGCAAACAAAAATAAGTGCCCCAAATCACTAGGCCCGTAATCGCTCCTAGGAGGGCACTGCTGTAGAGGCTGAGCTTGACCGCAAGCAGACAGGCGAAAAACAGAGCCAGGCTCACTGTAATCACGGTCCAGAGGCCCACGGCGGTGGCAATGGGTGGGCTGCTGCCATTGCTGCTAGCGCGTCGGCTAGAGTGGCTCTGCCCGACCGCAGAGATGCCAACAGCTACTGACAGGTTGGTGAGTAGTAACTGAAAGCCAAAGGCCAGCACTATCCCTGACAGTAAAGCAATAAAAAACTGCGGCCCCGAAAAAATGAGCGCAGCATCTTCTGGGGTTGTGACACGCGGCGACACAGGTGCCACCGGTACCTGTACCAGATGCAGCCAACCCATACTCTGTCCTTGTATCTCACTCAACCATCCAGTCATGTTGGTTCCATCCCTTTGCTCTTCTCTCTCATCAGACCGGTTTTTTGAGTCGCTGACATCTGGCAGGCGGGATATTTCGTTGGATAGAGGGTTATAGAAGCGTAAAACCCGAATTGGCGCGGTCCACAAACCTAGGCGCAAGGCACCCCATGGCAACCAATGCCCCCAGAAAACTAGGGCCTGGAACGGTTGGGCTAGAGACAAGCTAGTCGGGCACCAAGGGTACTAACTGTCAGAGCCGTTGCCTGCCCAGGGGCGACGCAGATGCAAAGGTAGGTGAGAACAGTTGTTGAGCTGGCGCACAAAGGGGCCATAGTCCATCAGCTCAACGAGGGAAATTGCGGTGACGGGCATGGCTAGGCGATCGCGGTAGCGACCCACATCAATGCCCAGCAGCGTGCACAGCATGATGCGCAAAGTAGCCTTGTGAGATACCACCAGCACGTTGCCGTCGGGATAGGTATCTTCAATCTCTGCCAGCACATCGGAGCTGCGGCGGGCCACCTGCATCGCTTTTTCGCCGTCGGTGGGGGTGTTCCAGGCGGGGTCGGCCAGCCAGCGAATGTAATCATCGTGGAACAGCGTGTTGACTTGGGTGGGGGCCATTCCCTCCCACCGACCAAAGGAGAGCTCTCGCAACTGCTCGCGGCGCTGTACCGCGAGCCCAGTGATTTTGCACAGGGGCTGCACCGTAGCGGCAGCATGGTGCAGGGGACTGCAAAAAATGGCCTGCCAATCGACGTGGTGGTAGGCCTTAGCAAAATAGTCGGCCATTTGCTGCCCTTGCACCGTGAGTGCCACCCCATCTTGGCTGCAATAGCGGCCAGTGCGGCAGTACTCGGTTTCGGCGTTGCGGAGCAGGTAAAGCCTCAGGGGCATAGGGTGCTTGTCCTCAGGTGCAGGGGAGCGATCGCAGCTGATCGCTTAGGTGAGAGCGATCGGCAATGGTGTGAAACAACGGCCCTCGGTTGCCCAACTCCACCACGCTGACAGCTGCTACCGGCATATCGAGGCGATCGCGATAGCGACCCACATCAATGCCCAGCAGCGTGCACAGCATAATGCGAATGGTGGCTTTATGCGAAACAATTAAAATATGCCCGCTGATATGATTGCGCTCAATTTCATCGAGCACCTGAGCTGAGCGGCGGGCAATATCTACGGCCCGTTCGCCGCCAACGGGCGCATACCAAGCGGGGTCGGTCAGCCAGGCCACATACTCATCGTGGTGTTCCCGATCGACCACCGTAGGGTGCATACCCTCCCAACGGCCATACATCACTTCCCGCAGCCCGTCGCGCAGCTGCATCTCCATCCCGATCAGTTCGCACAGGGGGCGAGCGGTTTCGACCGCTCGCCGCAGGGGACTGACATAGGCAGCGCTCCAGGGCAGGTGGGCATAGGTCTCCGCAAACTCCTGGGCCATGGCAATACCCTCGGGAGTCAGGCCAGGGTCGTTTTCGGGCATGCCACAATAGCCCCCCGTGAGGCTATAGGCCGTTTGACCATGGCGCAAAAAGTAAAGAAAAACTCCCATCGGTGCCTGGCGGTAAGAAAAGGACAGTGGTGCCCAAGGCGGTAGCCCCTAGTACAGTAGCCCTGATTGCAGTTAGCCCTGATTGCAGTGAATGTCTATCAGCGGGCCGTGCATTCTTAATCTAACCTACGCGCCAGGCAAGCCAGAACAGGTTCAGAATTGTATAAGACTTAGCTAAAGGCCCTGCTCTCTAGCCAGACAGCTCAGGTGAAGCCCCTAGCTTAACCATGTTCCTCCATGATCTACTCCAAATCCCGCCGTCCTTCTAATGCCCGTGCCAGGGTGACTTCGTCGGCATATTCTAAATCGCCTCCCATGGGCAAGCCAAAGGCAATCCGGGTGACCCGAGTAAAGGGCTTGAGCAGTTGGCCAACATACAGAGTCGTGGTGTCGCCCTCAATGCTAGGGCTAATGGCAATAATCACTTCCCGGGTGCCCTCTTGGTTGACCCGGTGCACGAGCGGGCCAATGGTGAGCTGTTCGGGGCCAATGCCATCCATGGGTGAAATGAGCCCGCCAAGCACATGGTAACGCCCCCGATACTCGCGGGTCCTTTCAATGGCAATCACATCGCGGGAGTCGGCCACGACGCAAAGGGTCTGGGGGTCGCGACTGGTAGACCGGCAGATGTCGCACACCGGGTCTGCCGATAGGTGAAAGCACACTGAGCACTGGCCCACCTGGGCTTTGGCTTCGAGCAGTGCCTGCGCTAAAGCCTGCACCTCGTTCTGCGGGCGTTTGAGAATGTGCAGCGCCAACCGCTGGGCCGATTTGGGGCCAACCCCAGGCAGTCGTTGGAATTCTTCAATTAGTCGAGCCAAGGGACGGGTATAGATGGGGCAAAGCTCCTTGCATTGCTCAATGTCTAAATTGTACGTGTAAGGCTGTTGGGTAGGACAGCGGGGATCAGGCAGCGGAGGTCAGGTAAACCGATGGCAAATGTGAGTGGCATGTGGCTGGGTACCTACTGGCAGCGAAACCAGCCAACTCGGTTTGAGGCCACCCTGGTGCAGGGAGGCAATGGGCTGAGCGGCAGTAGTCTTGATGCTGGTTATCTGGGTGAAGCCCACCTGAGCGGCACGGTGGTTGGTCGTCAGGTGCAGTTTACCAAACGCTATTTAGCCCCTGGTATGCCAACGATTGACTATACCGGCACTGTATCTGAGAATGGCAACCACCTCACAGGACAGTGGAGCATTGCAGGCTTTGATGCTGGCCCCTGGGAAGCTCACCGTGGCGAAGACGATCTGAGCCAGAGCTGGCAGCGGGTGGTCGAACGCAACCTGGTGTCAACCACTAGCTAAGGGAAAGGCGGGGTTTTGTGTTCTATCTGGCATCTTTTCGGCGAAAAAACAGCTATTTTGCGGCATGAGCAGCGGTTTTTAAGCAAATTTTGCTTGGGCTAGGTTTGTTCTAGTTGAGCTGAAGTCCTGTTAGGTGTAGAAGGCCATGCCTGTTTTGGGGCCACAGTTATTAAAGCCCATGGTGGTGGTGGGCAGTTTAGTGGCCCATGTGGTGCTGCCCAATCTGCCGGTAACAGCGCCAGAGCTTGAGTACCAGCCGGACCCAGTGGCGGTGCCTCAGACCAGTAGCTTGACCGATCTCTATCACCTGCGCGATCGCCTGCGAGCCGACCTAGACCAGCAGCCGACGGTGATGGTGGCGACCCGGTCAGGCATTGGCATCACGCCAACAGAGACCCTCGACCAGCTGTGGGCCATTAACCATCGCCTGCGCCAAGAAGAGCGAGCCCGCTGGCTAAGACACCAAGCCGGGAAGCGGGCAGCGGCGGCGATCGCCCTAGGCGAACCCTCCACGCTCCCTACGGTTGCCCTAGCGGCGGCCTATGCCCACTGGGATGATGCCCTCTCAGCCCTAGACCAAATGCCTGCCGATACCTTTGGGGAGGCCCTAGCCGCGACTCAGCGATCGCAGTACGAGCAGCAGCGCGCGATCGTTGCCTACCACTACGACACTGCCCGCTCAGACTTTTTGGTGCCCATTGTTGAGCAAACCGGCTTGGCCCAGCAGATGCGCTTGACGGTCTGCACCCTGGAGCGCGAGTGCCGCCGTTGGCAGGGGCATTTGCCTCCCGTTACCCCCGCCAGCTTGATTAAAGTGCCCATTGCGATCGCGCTACTGACCCACCTTCACCAGGTCGGGCGATCGCCTGAGACACCGATCTGGGTTGACCCCAGCAACTGGACCGAAGACGCTGGCTCCCTCTGGGTTGGATCAGAGTATCCCCTTCAGGTGATCATGGCGGATATGGTGAGCGCCAGCGGCAACATTGCCACCAATCAGCTGATCGACTACATGGGCTGGGCTGAGGTCAATCAACAGCTGCAAAGTCGGGGCTACACGACGACCCGCGTGACTAGCAAACTCGTCGGCGCATCGACCTACCCAGCCAACCTGGGCTCCGCCGCCAACGTGATCACCACTGACGAACTCACCGATATGATGGTGGCCATTTATAACCAAGAAATTCCGGGGGCGGAGTTGATTCAAGCTGCGCTGGCCAAGCAGGCGGATTTGGCCCTGGGCCACGCTACCGTGCAGCCGCCTCTAGTTTGGCTGGGCGAAAAGACCGGCAGAACGTCTAAGTTGTTGGGCACGACCACCGCAGTTAACATCAGCGGTCGGCGTTACATTCTCACGGCCACCCTAGACCACAGCAGTAACGAAGCCGCCCTCAGAACCGTTCTAGCCGGGGTAATGCAGCACTTGCTAACCCACCACGGCTTTGACCATACCGTGGTTTCCTCAGCCGAGAGAGATGTCCGGTCTCGAACATTCTTGCCCTAAACAACGACCTTGGGCGATTTTTAGGAAATAGTTTCCCCAATGGTGGGCAGTGCCCTCCCCTACGGCGGCTACGGTTGCTGGATTAAAGTTGGTATTTTCTTTCTTAGAAGCTCTTTAACCCTCTAACCAATCCACTAGGGCCTGGCGCATGGTGGCTACGGGTACAGGCTGTTGCAGCCAGAGTTCTAAAGCTACTGCTCCCTGCTGCACCAGCATTTCTAACCCATCGAGGGTCACTAAACCGCGCTGCGCGGCTAGGGCGAGCAGCTGGGTGGGACGAGGGGTATAGATCAAGTCGTAGACCACGGCGGTGGCGGGGACTAGGGCCAGGAGATCGGCGGTCAGGGGCGTTTGGCCAGCCAGGCTATGCATGCCGATCGGGGTTGTATTCACAATCAGATCGGCAGTGGGCAGCAGCTGAGGTAAAGACTCCCAACTGTGCACTGTTAGCAGGGGGTGCAGGGGCGACTGCGCCCAGCTGTGCTCAAACTCAGTGAGTTTTTGGGGATTGCGCCCCACCACCTGCACTGCCGCAAAGCCAAGCTGCCCACAGCCCGCCACTACGGCCCTGGCGGCTCCGCCATTGCCCAGCACCAGGGCCGTAGCCCCCGTCCAGGCTGACATCGCTTTGAGCGGAGCGACAAAGCCCGCTACGTCGGTATTGGTGCCTGCCCAGCCCTGGGCCGTGCGCCACACGGTGTTAACTGCGCCCACGGCCTGGGCTTCGGCGCTCACCTCGGCCAGCAGGGGCATAATCGACTGCTTGTGGGGAATGGTGATGCTAAACCCCTGTACCCCCGTCGCGGCAAAGCCTGCGATCGCTGCCTCTAACCCCTCTGCCACCACCGGAAAGGCCACATAGACGTAATCGACCCCCAACTCTGCCAGGGCCGCGTTGTGCATCACAGGTGAGAGCGAATGGGTCACCGGGTCGCCGATAACGCCAAGCAGTTGCGTGGTGCCGGTAATTGCCATAGACATCAAAGGGGGCTAAAGAGTTGACCGAGTCAATTCATCATTACTCTTTCTTGATACAACGCCACAATTTTTTCTACGACAGCTTCGATCGTCAAGCCATCGGTATTGAGGGCGATCGCGTCGTCGGCCTGGCGCAGGGGCGACACCCGGCGGCTACTGTCTTTGCGATCGCGATCGTCGATAGCCCGCTCTAGATCGACTAGATCGACCATCGGCTGCTGCTGGGCGGCCAGATCGCGCTGGCGACGACGGGCCCGTTCTTCGACCGAGGCGGTGAGAAACACCTTCAGCTCGGCCTGGGGAAATACCTCGGTGCCAATGTCGCGCCCTTCCATCACGACCCCGCCCGTCACCCCATACTGCTGCTGCTGGTGCAGCAGGGTTTCGCGCACCGTGGGCTGGGCCGACACCAGCGACACCTGCTCGGTGACCTGCGCACTGCGAATCAGCTGGGTTACCTCCTGGCCATTGAGCCAGATGCGGCTAGGGTAGGCGGCAAAGGCCGGGTCATCCCCCGAGGCCGTGAGGTGCAGGTCACAGTCTTGCACCAGCTCGGCGACCTGCACCTCGTCATGCACATCGACCCCCCGATCGAGAGCCAGCCAGGTCACCGCCCGGTACATGGCACCGCTATCGAGGTAGAGCAAATTGAGTCGCTGGGCCACCTGGCGAGCCACCGTCGACTTACCCGCCCCCGCCGGGCCGTCAATGGCCACAATCGGCTGGCGATCGCGCAGCAAAATATTGTCGATCAGTCGAGTGTTGCCCAGGTGGGCGGCTACCGCCAACATTCCTAGGGTGTCGATGCGCTCTAGGGGATGCAGGGTTTCGGGGTGTACCACTTCGACGTACTGCGGTTTAAGGGCAGGCGTCTGAGCCAGTTCTTGCTGCACGGCGGCAATCAACGCCTGGCTGGAGTGCACTCCGGCTTTGAACTGCGTCTGGGCTGCCATCAGCCCCCGGTAAAGGGTCGCCGCCTGCTGGCACTCGGCATCGCTCAGGTAGGCATTGCGCGAACTCAGGGCTAAACCGCTGGCCTCTCGCACGGTGGGGCAGCCAACAATGCGGCCCGGCAGGTGCAAATCCTTAGCGATTCGCTTGAGAATAGCCAGCTGCTGAGCATCTTTATAGCCAAAATAGGCGCGATCGGGGGCCACCAAATTCAGCAGTTTGGTCACCACCGTTGCTACGCCTTCAAAGTGCCCTGGGCGATGGGGGCCACACAATACCGCCACCATGTCCTTGGGGGGAGTTACCTGGGCCAGGTCTGCGGCCAAGGGGGCAGGGCGACCGTAAAGGCTAGCTGCTGTGGGCATAAAGACGGCATCGACCCCGGCCTGCTCACACAGGTGCAAATCAAGCTCTGGGGTGTGGGGATAGCGAGCCAGATCTTCCTGGGGGCCAAACTGGAGCGGATTTACAAAGATGCTGACCACGGTGACGGTGTTCTCTCGCCGCGATCGCTCAATCAGACTGAGGTGGCCTTGGTGCAAGTTGCCCATGGTGGGTACTAGGCCCACCGCTGGCGCATCCTCTCCCTCCCTGGCTACAGTGCGCTCCTGAGCCAGGTAACGCCTTAACCCCTCAACCGTCTTAAGTACCCGCACAATGTCCTACCTACCTGCTGCGTGAGTGAGTGTGACAGCTGAACTTCTGGCACCCCGTTCCAAAGGTAATACCGTACCAGATTTAAAGTCGGGAGCATATCGGTTTAGCCATTGCCTTTGCATGACCTTTGCATGACATTCCCCCGCCCCTGCCACTGCGCCAAGGCCAGCGCCTATCGCGAAAAACCCTCTCCAACCGAGGCGGTAGAGAGGGTCTCTGGTCACTTCCCCAGGGCGCATAGACTCGGGCAACGCCGAGCGATCGCAGGGAATTATTGGCCCGACAGCACCTCAAGCTGCACGCGGCCAACACCGCTGGCTCTGAGGCCAATCTGGCCCGCCGCCGCTGCTGAGAGATCGATCACTCGACCATGGGAAAAGGGGCCGCGATCGTTAATGCGCACCACCACCGACTGGCCCGTAGACAGGTTCGTCACCCGCACCTGGGTGCCAAACGGCAGGGTTCGGTGGGCAGCAGTCATGGCGTTTTGGTCAAACACTTCGCCACTGGCGCTGCGTCGGCCATGGAACCCAGGACCATACCAAGATGCCATACCGCTGAGGGTCGAAGACACGACGGCCACCCGAGACTCAGGCGCAGGCTGGGGCAATCCTTCAACCCGGGCTAAAGGTGGCGCATCGCCCAGCAGTCGTCGCAGCCGGTTGGTGATATGTAGGGCATCTTCCCCAGGGTTTTCGGTGGTGTCGGGCAAAATAATTTGGTCATTGAGGGCAAAAATTTCTTCGTCCCCCCAGGTCACCACAAAGGCTTTGTCGTCGCTATCCCAACGGGCTTTGATATCGGCAGCATCGCCATCGACGGCCAATTCTTGCAGGCGGGCCAAGGTCTGATTGGCTCGCTTGAGCGGCGCTTCATGATCGGTGGCCAGAGAGGCGGGGGTGCTGCTAGCGCTTAGGGTCTCTAGCTCATCGCCAACAAAGGTAATGACCGGAATGGAACGAATGTAGACCGTAGCGGCCTGCCGGGCGTCTAGGGCGTGGGGATATACGGTGGCTAAGTCAAGGGCGTCGTGGCTGTCTTCAACAGGCTGAGTCGATACAGGAGATTCAGGGTCGGCGGGCTCGGGGCTTGAAAGGTCGGCGGCGGTCAGTAAACCTGTATCGGTCTGTAGGGTGTGCGAGAGACTATCAGCATGGTGTTCTGCATCGATGGAAGCAGCGCTATCGCTGGCTTCCTGAGCTTGGCTGGGCAAGGGTGCTCCAAAGACGGACATAGCGACGGCAACCGTCAGTCCGCCCAATACGGAATGTTTCATTTACACCAAAAGAATTCAACAGGAAGAGCAGGGGATAGATCCTGGCCTCTCAGGGAGACAGCAGAACAGACAACACAGGAATTGCCTTAAATCCCATACCCGTTACACATTGGTCTTCGGTTTTTATCGAAATGTAACCTAACACGTTCAGTCAGAGTTGCGAATCCGGGGAGATGCGGTGGACTTATTTCGCCACCACAAAATATCAAAGGAGCTGCTGCCCTGCAATTGGCTAAGATACTGTGGTATCAAGGCCTACCGGACTTGAAGAGGGTTGAGTTCAGTTCCAAATTTGTTATAGGTTAGTTCTGATAAGTTAGGGAAAAATCATCAGTCGTTTTACCGGCTCAGGCGCTTTTTGTCAGCAAAAAATGAATTTTCGGGAACTAACGACGTAGTACTAATGATAGATTTTTGTGCCACAGGACTGGGGTTTGAGCGGCGATCGCGCGCTCTTGAGGTGAATATTTCCTATTTATTATTATTTTCTGGATCCAATACTTGAAAATTATTTGATTATTTTTCAATCTCACCGACTTAAAATAAGGGGTCCCTTGCCTAGACTGAGGCTAGCCATTGACGAAGCTGCCCCCCGTTTCTAAGGTAAGAGACTGGCCCACGCACAAGGATGAACCCCCATGGACTATCGGGACGCTGGTGTAGATGTAGAAGCGGGACGCAGCTTTGTGCAGCGCATTCGCACCATGGTAGACAGCACCCGGCGACCTGAAGTGCTGGGTGGCTTTGGTGGCTTTAGCGGTCTCTGTGAGCTGCCCACTGGCTACCGCGAGCCCGTGCTGGTGTCTGGTACCGACGGCGTAGGTACCAAACTCAAAATTGCTCAGATTACCCAGCGCCACAGCACCGTTGGCATCGACTTAGTCGCCATGTGTGTCAACGACATTCTCACCAGCGGGGCTGAACCGCTCTTTTTCCTTGACTACTTGGCCATAGGCAAGCTCGAACCGGCAACCCTGGCGGCAGTGGTAGAAGGCATTGTAGCGGGGTGCCACCAGGCGGGCTGTGCCTTGCTGGGGGGCGAAACCGCTGAGATGCCAGGGTTCTATGGCCCTGGTGAGTATGACCTGGCGGGGTTCTGCGTTGGTGTGGTCGAAAAGTCTCAGATTTTAGATGGCAGCCAGGTGCAGGTGGGCGATCGCGTCATTGGGCTAGCCAGCAGCGGCGTACACAGCAATGGCTTTAGCCTGGTGCGCAAAGTAGTCGCCGAAGGGCAGCGCCCTGAAGGCGGCTCCGGCTACCGTTGGGATGAATCGGTTCCGGCCCTGGGCAACCTGAGCCTAGGTGAACTGTTGCTCACCCCCACCCGCATCTACGTAGACCCTGTGCTTAAGGCCCGCCGAGAGGGACTGCCCATCCACGGTATGGCTCACATTACCGGCGGTGGTCTGCCAGAGAATCTGCCCCGCTGTCTAGGGCCAGGGCAGAGCATTCACCTCACCCCGAATAGCTGGCCGGTGCCCACCCTGTTTAGCTGGCTGGCTGAGGCGGGGCAAGTGCCCGAAATGGATCTGTACAACACCTTCAATATGGGCCTGGGCTTTGCGCTGATTGTGCCTGCCGCAGAGGTCGATTCGGCCTTGAGCTGGCTGGCTGAGCACCAGATGGCGGCCTATCTGGTCGGGGAGGTGGTAGCCGGATCGGGCCAGGTGACGGGGCTGACCGAGTAGCTGCCGCCACACCTGCTGATCCAAAGCCTTGCTGAAGAACCCCCCGCCCTGCTCGAATAGCCGATACCTTAAAGAGGCAGTGTGATAAGGAACTTCCGTTGAAATCTTCGACCCTCAACTGGCCGCCAGTGGTGCTCAGTTTTCTCGCCATCGTGGCCCTGGCCCTTGTGACCAGCAGTTTTGTGATCATTAACCCCGGCCAGGCCGGGGTGCTTAGCATTCTCGGCAAATCTCAGGATGGGGCGCTGCTGGAGGGCATTCACCTCAAGCCGCCCCTGGTATCTAACGTCGATGTATACGACGTGACCGTGCAAAAGTTTGAGGTGCCGGCCCAAAGCTCGACCAAAGACCTGCAAGACCTCTCGGGGCGCTTTGCTATTAACTTTCGCCTTGACCCCACTGAGGTCGTCAACATTCGCCGCACCCAGGGCACGCTAGAAAACATTGTGTCTAAAATTGTCGCGCCCCAAACCCAGGAGTCGTTTAAGATTGCTGCCGCCCGCCGCACGGTAGAAGAAGCCATTACCCAGCGTTCTGAGCTAAAGCAAGACTTTGACGATGCCCTCACCATGCGCCTAGCCAAGTACGGCATTTTAGTCCTTGACACCAGCGTGGTCGATTTGACCTTCTCGACCGATTTTGCCAAGGCCGTAGAAGACAAGCAAATTGCTGAGCAGCGCGCCCGCCGAGCGGTCTATATTGCCCAAGAGGCTGAGCAGGAGGCCCAGGCTGAGATCAACCGCGCTAAAGGCCGCGCCGAAGCCCAGCGGTTGATTGCCGAAACCCTCAAGGCCCAGGGTGGCCAGCTGGTGCTACAAAAAGAAGCGATCGAGGCTTGGAAAGATGGCGGTGCTCAGGTGCCCAAGGTGCTCGTTATGGGCGAGGGAGGCAATATCCCCTTTATTTTTGACCTAAACCAGATGGAGGCAGAGGAAGTGGTCTCTAAGTCTAATACCAAACCCTAACTGAATACCCCCGATTCGTAGGGGCGTAGCATGCTACGCCCCTACGGGGTTCCTGATTATGAATCAATGATTGCCCTGTCCTAACCTAATTGGCTATGGCTATAACTGCGCTACCAGGCTAGGCTAATGGCTGAGCCGGGAGAATAGGTTACCTCGCGTACCATGCCGGGCTGGCCGAGAGCCTCAGCCTGGTTGTCGTTGTAGCTGACCATAACGGCACCGGCATTGCCCGCCCGAATGGTTAGCGCTTGGTCGGCTATCCAAAGGCGAGTATCGCCAGGCTGCAAAATTCCTTCAAACTCGGTTTTGCCATCTGAGGTAATGCGTAGCCACGACTGACTGGTGAGGGTCATTTTGACTTTGATCGGAGCCTCGGGTTCGTTGACCTCAGCGGTCTCGGGTGCGGTATTATTGCTAGCGGCAGAATTGGCCGTGTCGATTTCGCTATCGCTGAGGGGAGCCAGAGGCGGCAGCATGGTGGCCTCGGGGGCAGTTTGCCGCAGCACATAGGACAGACCACTAATGGCGGCAATCAGCAGCACAAAATAGGCCCCATAGAGGTGTAGAGGCCGCAGCTGGGCGGCGGGTGATTCTTGCCAGGTGCGGCGCTGAATGCGCGGTGGGGTAAAAAACTGGCTGGCTAGGGTTTCACCATCGAGGTGAAGCGCATCGCCGTAGCGGCGAATGAGCCCACGAATATAGACAGGTTCGGGTAGGCTGTCGAGGTCACCCTGCTCCATCGCGGCCAATAGACTGGGCCGAATTAGGGTGGTGGTGGCCATGGCATCAAGGGTTTCTCCCTGCTGCTGGCGCGCGGCCTGCAATAGGGTACCGAGTTCTACCAGTTGCTCTCGGTAGAGCGCGTTAGGATCAACCAACTCTTTTGTCTTCATACAGGGAGAATTTAGCTCAAGACGGCGAATGGCTAACTGATGACTGAGGCAGACAAGCGGCGGAGTCTGATTGAACCCATGACTCAGCTAATAATGCCTCAATTTCGGCAGATGATAAAGCCCTGTAAGCCCCCACATCCAGGTTGCCTAGATGGACTGAGCCCACCGCAACCCGGTGTAAGTCTAGCACTCGATGCCCCAGGGCCTGGGCGACTCGACGAATTTGGCGGTTGCGCCCTTCCTGAAGAATGACCTCCAGGTGGGTATCGGTGGAGCCGGCAGAAATCACCTCTACGCGGGCCGGGCGAGTGGGGCTGTGGTCGAGCCAAATACCCTGACGCCACGCTTTTAACGTTGCTGCAGTTACCTGACCCTCTAGCCGCACTCGGTAGGTTTTAGAGACGTCATGACGGGGGTGGGTGAGCCTAAAGGTAAAGTCACCGTCGTTAGTCAGCAATAGTGCCCCGGTCGTGTAGGCATCGAGCCGCCCCACTGGGTGGATGCCGACGGTATGGAGGTCGGGGGACAGGGCAGTGAGCACGGTGGGTCTGCCTTCGGGATCGGCACAGGTAGAGACCATGCCTCGGGGTTTGTGCAGCAGCAGATAGTGCTGGGTCGGGCGATGATGCGCCTGGATGGGGCGGTGGTTGACCTCAATGCGATCGCAGTTAGGATCGGCCCGCTGGCCTAGGTGGGCGACCTCTCCATTGACCATGACTTGCCCAGCTTCAATCAGCTGCTCGGCCTGCCGTCGAGAGGCAACCCCATACTGGGAAAGAATTTTTTGGAGCCGTTCTGACATAGCCGAAGTCAATGCAATGCGGGGAAAACGCTAGAGATTATTTGAACCCGCTTAATGATTATGGCAGCAATTGAGGGTGGCTGAGTATAAGTTCTCAGTGAAGCGGCCGACGAATGCGCCTGGCGGTGGGAGTTCCAGCAATTTAGGCAGGATCTTTAGCGCCGATCGCGCCCTTGGCATGTTCGGGCAGGGCCGATACCGGTAACTCTAGCTGTAGCCAGGCTCCGCCTAGGTCGGGGTGGTTGGCGGCGGTAATGGTGCCGTTATGAGCTTCGATAATTTGGCTAACAATGGCGAGTCCTAATCCAGAACCCCGGCTTAGGGTCGGCGTTAACCCAGGGTCTACGGGCCTGAGATCGGTGTTGGCTGTGTTGCGGGTGCGGGAGGGATCGGCTCGGTAAAACCGATCGAAAATATAGGGTAAATCTTTGGGGCTAAAGCCTGACCCCATGTCGATCACCTCGAGGATAAGGCCGGCAGGGGCCTCGCTGTCGGCCTCAAGGTCAGGGGTTAGGGCGATCGCAGGCACGATTAGACGGGCATAGATAGTGGCACCGCTAGGGCTGTGTTTGATGGCATTGTCAAGCAGGTTGAGCAGTACCCGGTGGAAGAGGGGCTCGTCGAGGTTGACTAAACACTGGGACGGACCGACATAGGCTAGGTCGAGCTGCTTAACCTGGGCCAGGGGTTCGAGGCTGAGCCAGGCTCGCTGCACCATCTGGGGTAAATCAACGGGCTTGAGGTTAAGGCCCTGAAATTGATCGCCCTGGAGGCGGCTGAGGTTGAGCAGGTCTTCGACCAGGTTGCTGAGGCGAATGGTTTCATTGACCAGGCGATCGAGCCAGCGCCGTTGAGCTTCATCGACTCGGGGTTGTAGGGTTTCGGCCACCAGACGGATTGAAGTCAGGGGAGTTTTCAGCTCATGGGCGACATCTGACGTCCAGCGATCGCGCTGCTGCACCAGCAATGCCGCCTCCTGCCGATTCTCTAAAAACACCCCCACCTCACCGTTGCCGAGGGGAATGGCATAGCCCCGCAGGGGATAGGTCGGCTCTTCTTTAGGGTGCAGCGGGTCGGGAGAAATTTGGTAAAGCATCCACTCCTGCTGGCAGCAGGCCTGCTGTTCTCGGGCTTCTTCGATCAGTGCATCGAGTTCGTAAGAACGGGCCACTTCTAACAGCAGTCGCCGCCGCTGCACTGGCCCCGTCAGCGGCTGATTCATCTTGAGCAAACGGTTGGCCTGGGCGTTGCACCACACCAGCTGGTTTTCTTCATCTACTTGCAGGTAGCCGATGGGGGCATTTTGCAAAATGTGCTCTAAAGTATCGCGGCTGGTGCCGAGCGATCGCAGCTGCCGCTGCTGCTGGGGATGGGTTTGCACCAGTTTCTCAACTTGTCCTAGGGCTGTAGGCCAATCGGTTGCCTTGAGGGTAGCAACTAGCCGTTGCTCTCGCCGCCGCTGTCGGCGCTGCTGCCAGATCAGCAGCAGCGCTCCGGTAACCAACCCCAGCAGGTAGATCCCAATAATCAACGTTTGCCCTGTCCGTAGCGAAGTATCTCTAGCTCAAGCCTATCGCACAAAAAAGCACCCCCGTAGAGGTGCTCTTTTTAAATCAAAGATAAAGTCAGAGTTTAAGATGGCTCTGGCCCCTTTGAAATAGAACGAAGGCCCTAGTTGATGTTGACTGGAGCCCTCGCTTAGCCTAACCGGGCAAACTTAACTAGTTAACCGCAGCCCCACGGTACCTTAGCCCTTGGGGGTGATCGGCCTTAACCTGTTTCGCTAGGTGGCGAGTAGCCACTGCGCCACGGTAACGACCAATGACTTCTTCAGAAATAGCTACCTGGGCAGCAGCAGGTTCGTAATCAACGCCACGATATTTCAAGGACATATTCCGCCTCTCCTTAATGAGTGAAGGTGTATAAACAGAGGCGCGTTCCTTCGAGCTGAGCTCTACTTCCGTCTCTTTCAAAGGAGATGAACGATTTGTTTCTGTATTCATTGTTACTGTTTGCACCATAACTGTCAAGTCACGTTGTCAGGAATTCCTAGCAAAAGCCACCTTGTAACTATGCACAATCCTATTCCTCCCCATCGCTACTTCCCCTACCTGACTTGGACTGAGATTGAGGCGATGCCCGATCGCGAGAATGTGGTGATTGTGCAGCCGATGGGAGCGATCGAGCAGCACGGCCCCCATTTGCCGTTAGCTGTCGACAGTGCGATTTGCACTACGGTGTTGGGTCAGGCCCTGGCAGAGTTGAATCCGGCTATTCCGGCCTATAGCCTGCCGCCGCTGTACTACGGCAAATCGAACGAGCACTGGCACTTTCCAGGCACCATCACCCTGTCGGCAGAAACGCTGCTACGGGTGATCCATGACGTGGCCGAGAGTGTGTATCGGGCCGGGTTTCGCAAGCTGGTGCTGCTCAATGCCCACGGTGGCCAACCCCAGGTGCTAGAGATTGCCGCCCGCGATCTGCACTTGGCCCATCCCGATTTGATGGTGTTCCCACTGTTTGTGTGGGCGGTGCCCAACTGCGCCGGAGAGTTGCTGAGCCAGAAAGAACTGGAGCTGGGTATCCATGCCGGAGATGCCGAAACTAGCCTGATGCTGTCCATTCTGCCTGAGCAGGTGCGGATGGAGCTGGCCCAGACGGAATTTCCCCAGGGGTTGCCCACCGAGAGCTGGCTGACGATGGAAGGGGCGCTGCCCTTTGCTTGGGTGACCCGCGACCTGAGCGCCAGCGGTGTGTTGGGCGACCCGACTGTGGCTACGGTAGAAAAGGGCGATCGCCTGCTGGAGTCGTTAGCTCAGGGCTGGGTAACAGTGCTGGAAGATATTTATCGGTTTCAGCAGCCCCAGGCCAGGCTGGATTTGCCGCAGGTTCCTTAGTGCGATCGCTAGATTGCGCCCCTGAGTTTGCTATACTCAATAGCTGATAAGGTGGCGACATGGCCAAGTGGTAAGGCAGAGGTCTGCAAAACCTCCACCCCCGGTTCGAATCCGGGTGTCGCCTTTCTTTTAGCTGGCAATTTTTGAGCCAGAACGACTGTAGACAGGGCCTTTCGGCTCTGTCTACTTTTGTATATTGTTGCTAGTTGTAGCCATTTGTAGTTAATTGAGCCTAAGTTTTTAGGCAAAATTTAGGCATGGATTTTGCAGAGCGGTTGAACCGGGCCAACGGGCGACTTAAGGCGGGCAGAATCCGTGTGCGGCTGCAAGCGCTCAATCAGAAGATTTATGCTCGGGGCACGTTTCCGCCTGCCCCCGGGAGCACGAAAGACGCGCCCTACCAGCAGCGGATCGCGTTGGGGCTGCCTGCTAACCCTAGGGGGTTGTCGCTGGCTGAGGAACAGGCGAAGGCGATCGGCGTGGCCTTAGAGGCTGGCCGGTTTGATTGGGGGCAGTATCGGGGCGATAGTGCCGAATCTGTGGGGGATTGGGTAGAGCGATTTAAGCGCCGGTGGCGGGGGGCCGCCATTACATGGAAAACCGACTATCAGCAGCCGTTTAACAAACTGCCTTCAGAGGCTCCGCTGACTCTGGCCCTGCTAGAGCAGACTGCTGAGAAACGGACGGAAGAAGATTCTCGCTCGCGCCTGCGGGCCTGCAATGCTTATCGCCAGCTCGCAGAATTTGCGGGCCTGCCGGGGGAGGGGTTCGCAAAGCTCAAGGGCAGCTATAGCGCGTCGGCGGTCGATCCGCGAGCGCTGCCCAGCGATGAGCAGATTGCGAGCTGGCGGGGCAAAATTGCTGATCCTGGGTGGCGGTGGCTGTTTGGGATGCTGGCCACCTACGGCCTACGGCCCCATGAGGTCTACACCGCCGACCTGGCCGACTTTCCTACGGTGAGGGTGCATGAGGCTACCAAAACCGGGTCGAGGTTTGTTTGGCCGCTCTACCCAGAATGGGCCACGGACTGGGAGCTGTCGGCGGTGACGATGCCGCCGCTAGAAAATATCGCAGGGTGCAGCAATGCCCAGCTGGGTACAAAAACCGCGAGGGCCTTTAACCGGCTGGGCTTTTGCCAGGCGTATGATCTGCGGCATTCTTTTGCCCGCCGATGCCTTGAGTTTGGCTATAGCCCAGAGTTTGGGGCAAAGCTGATGGGGCATTCGCCAGAGACCCACTGCAAGGTCTATCGGCGATGGATAGATGAGTCTGTGTATCGCGCCATTTATGACCAGGGCATTGAGCGGGGCGATCGCCCTCATGCCCCGGCCTGAGTCTCAACCTGGCTTTGCCACTTTTCGAGGCGCTCACAGTGCCAGAGGTAGGTAAGCCGGGCCGCACTAGGATTTTTAACTTTCCAGTGTTGGCCCTTCTTGAGCTCGCCGTTTTTGCGGGCCGTGGCCAGCACCCACCGGCTAATGCCCAGGCGCTCGCAGGCGGCGGCGGTGGTGAGCCAGGGGGAGGGTTTAGCCATCGATTTTTTCTCCCATTTCATCGACTAGGCGGCAGAGTAGGGCGGCCTGCTCTGATTGGGTTAGGCCTGCCAGCAGCCGATCGCAGTATTCATCTATGCTGGCGGCCATTTGTGGGGGCAGCTCACGGGGCGGTTCGAGGAATAGGCGGTAGGTGCCACTGCTACTTTCGCTGGTGAGCATTTGGGTTTGGGGTAAGGGTTTGGGGGCGATCCACCCTTCGGCTAGGCCCTGGGCGATGGTGGCCGCATCGGCGGCGGGTTTGCAGATGGGCAAGCCGGTGGGGTTTTGTACGTTATCGGGTTGGGGGTTGTCGAGCTGGCGGGCAATTTCGAGCAAATGATCGGCCAGGGCCTCTGGTACGCGGATCGCTCGGGTGGGGCCGCTCCATTTGGCGGGGCGGCCTGCTTTGGTTTTCTCAGTCATAGAGCCTCCACTAGCCGGCGCATTAGTTCGCGGTGATAAGTTTTCCGCACGGATGGACGCAAGACATCAGGCACCAACCAAAGGCCTTGCTGCCCGCTGCATGGCACCGGGTCGATCGCCACAACCTCTGTAAGCTGCCAGCCAATGGGGCCAACAAACCAGGGGGAATCTGATGCCGTCACGTTGCCCACGAATCGGGCGATCGCAACGATTCCGGTGGGGTGTTCATCGCCATCGGGCGGGCAGTCTTGGCCCAGGGTTTGCCGTATCCAGTCGGCAGCCTGTTTGTCGTATTTTTTGCCCGCGTGGATGGCGATTAGGCTGCCTGGGGCTAGGGGGCAAGCCCAGCCGCGATTCTCAACGCGCTTGCCTAGGTGGGCGATCGCGTAGGCCCAGGGGCGGTGCAGGGTGATTGCCTTGAGGGATTGCTTTGTGGGGCTACCCATCGATCGCACCTCCCAGTAGAGGCAATTGCCCAGCTCTCTCGCGTTTGGCGATGCTGTTGGCTTTGCGGTAGGGGGCATCGTGGCGCAGGTGGCAGGGGGCGCAGAGTGCCCGCAGGTTGCTGGGGTCGTTATTGCTGGGGTTTTGGTCGAGGTGGGCGACCGTGAGCGTAAAGCGCTGGGGGTGGTCGAGGTCTTCAGCCCAGTAACCTAGGGCCAGGTCCGAAAAATCTTCCCAGCCCTGGCCAGTGACGCGGCAGGGCCTGCCACAACCAGAGCATCTCCACCCAGCGGCGACTTTAACTTGAAGTGCTATTTCTTCCCAGTTCTCGGGGTATCGGCTTCTATCCATTGGCATCGCTGAGCACCTCCACTTCACCGGGTAAATATTCACGGGTGATCATCCAGCCGTCGCGCTTGACGGCTACCTTTTCGTCAACGTGGGCGACCACCCAGGCGGCCACGCCGTCATAGCGACCCTTCTTGATTTCGACCTTGGCCCCTACCGGGGGAAGAACTATAGACACCTCTCTATCGGGACATAGAGATTCATCTTGGATATTTCCCCTCTTAGGGATTTGGTTGGTCAGGTTGGTCAGGTTGGTCACCTTGCTAGATGTCCGGTGGTCAACGGTTTCTAGATTGTCGTTTTGGGTAGGTTGGTCAGGGGGTTGGTCATTAGGTTGGTCATTAGGTTGGTCACCCCCATTTACATGGGTTTGAACCTCCTCTGACCAACCTGATCCAACCTTTTCTCCAAACTTTGGATTTATCCAATATCTAGGTCTTCTGCCGTTGACCAACCTCCTGACCGACCTCCACCCGTTGATGCGCAGAAGGTTGGACACTCGCATTTCTTCGCGCTTTCCCTGGCGGTCGTAGGGCAGTTGCAGGCCCACGGCTAACACGTCGGCGGTATTCACTTCGCTGAAGTCTTCGCAGTAGTCGAGGATCTTTTTCTCCCATGGGTCGCTGGTGACGTAGTTGAGGGCATCTTCTTGGGCGGCCTGGTGCATCTCGTGGGGCAGCTCCCACCGTTCGCCGCTACGGAAGGCGTGAACCACCGCGCCCCAGATGCGATCGCGCTCGACCGACAGCTGCTGAAAGGGCACCATCGGAATTTCGACCGGAATGACCCAATAGCGGCGGTTGCCGGTGGCGTCGGCCAGGAATTCGGTTTCGTTGGTGCTGCCCACGATGATGCTGGGTCGCTTGAACTCTTGCACCGTGCGGCCATAGGGCGGCCGCACCTGGTCGGTTTGGGTGGTGATAAAGGCCTTGACCGCTGAAATGTCTTTGCGTTTAAAGACCGCTTCAAGTTCGGCCCACTCGATGAACCAGCTCTGGTGTAGCTTTAGCCGCTCGTCTTTGTCGCTGGTGCTGCCTACGGTGTCGTCGAACCACTCCTCTCCTGCCAAAATCTTCCAAAAACTGGATTTACCGACGCCCTGGCCACCACTGAGAATGCAGACCGTGTCTACTTTGCAACCTGGCCAGAATGCCCTGGCCACAGCTGAGATTAGCGTTTTTCTCAGATAGACCTGGTGCAGTTCGCTGGTGGTGCCCAAGAACGTTGGCCCCAGGCTATCAAGCAGCTCGCTATCTGCGGGGTAGAGCTTGGCGCACTGGTTGAGGTATTCGGCCACGGGGCTAAAGTTCTGCTGGCGGGCGATGTGGCTACAGATGGCGGTGCAGTCGGCGTCTGGCAGCTGAATATTGTACAAAAGTGCCAGCTGTAGGCGAAGGCTGTCGAAGTCGCAGGGTTCACCATCTAGCTCTACTTGAGATTTCAGCTCATTCCACCGTAGGCGGTTCTTTAGGCGGTCCGAAACCATTTGGTACCTACGGGCCAAGGCGCAGGGTTCACCCTCGGGGGCTTCGGTGTCGTTTTCGTCGGTGTCGGCCTTCCATTCTTCGAGAGTGGGGGCAGCGGTGATCCTTTCGGTAACCTCGACGCCGGCGGCGATCGCGTCGTCGATGCCCTTCAGTTTGTTATCCCACTCCACCACGTAGACCATGGCCCCTTTGGCGGCGAGCATTCGCCCCAGGTTGTGCAGGGCGCGTCTCACCTGGCGTTTCTCGATAATGTCTCGGTCAAAAAACAGGTAGAAGACTCTGCCATAAGCACAGAACAGCTCCAGCTCTGGCCGTAGCCTCCCCAGCTTGCCGCCGGTGCTCACCCCAGGGATACTGATCGCCGGATGGCCCTCGGTGAGTAGTGCCCCCGCTTTCTTGGCCCCTTCACAGATGCAGATCGCCTGGCTGGTGTCGGTGATGAGTTTGGGCCAGTAGTCTCTATCCTCCATTTCGAGAAAGAGTGGAGCTAGGGCCTGGCGGCTAGGGCTGAAATATTTGCGGGGCTTCTTGGTCTCTGGGTCTAGGGGTGGGTTGTCTGGCTTATATTGAGCCCCGGCAAAGGTGCGCTCTCCTGTAGTGGGGGCAACCCCAGCGACTGCCCACCCTGGTGCTAAATCTGTGCTGTGCTTCCATCGCTTGTCTGTGTTGCGGTTGAGTAATTTGTCTACGTCGGAGGGATCGTCTATGCTCCATACGTTGCGGTCAATGATGTCTGACAACACCGCCGAGGCTTCCCACTCTGAGCGGTGTTCTGGCATTAAAATGCTTGTATGTTCGGGCATCTCTCTGGTTAATAGGGTTACGTTTCAGTGGCGGGGTAGTGACCCGCTCTAATAGTGAAAACGAAGGGGCGGCATCTATTGAGGGTGGCCGCCCCTTTGCTTTAAATGACTCCGTATTCGATCAGCACATCGTGAATTTGGTCTGGGGTGGCCATGGGGTAGACCTGCCGAACGTCGCGGAGAGTGTGGGCCAGCGCAACTAGGGCGGCATTCTCGAAGGCTTCGCCCCAATACCAGGGGCTGTTGAGGTGCGAAATTTCGGCATTTTCGGTAGACCACCAAAACCCCGGCCACGGCTCGGGGTTGGTGCCGTAGGGCAAGCAGCCCCGCATATTGCGATCGACCAAAAGGGGCAGCCAACCTAGCAGGGCACTCCAGGGGCTGCACTGCTGCCAACCCACGACTTCACCGCCGCCGCCGTCGTAGCTAGGTGCGCCTAGTACTGGGCAAAAAGTCGCTGTCAATCTACCTATAGACATACGGTTTCTCCGGTTCTAAGTGACTGAGAGAATAAAAGGCGGGCTCAGATGTGAGAGTCGGTAGCCCGCCTTGTCGTTTCTTGGAGCATAGCAGACTCGGATGTGAGTTGCACATCCGAGCCTGCTATGTTAAGTTCAAATGGTAGACCGAAAAGTGATTGGTGTCGAGGGAGACCCCCCGATGAAGCAGATCAGAGAAATGTTGGGGTTGACGCAGCAAGAGTTTGCCGGTCGGTTAGGCGTGGCTATGTCCACGCTAAGTCGATGGGAGAACGGGAAAGGGAAAGCATTGCTTAGCTCTGGCCAGTTCAAAATCTTGCTGTCAGACCTTGAACCGCACGGCATCACGCTAAAAGACCTGCCAGACGATCTCAGTCGTCCAGCAGGTCAGAGTTAAACCACAAGTTGTAAACCCCAGGGGCAGAGCCGTGGAAAGCAGACCCCTGGGATACCCAAAGAGGGCACTTCCATTATGCCGAAACCACTTCCACCTAAATTCCGCAGCTACTACCGGCGTCTGCACCATCGGGCGGCGATCGAAGCGATGGCGGCACTGATCGACCTCGACCCTAGCTGGGAGAGTAAGGATTTAGCCCCAGTAGCCGCCGACTATGCCGACGATCTGATCGCAGAGCTGAAGCGGAGAGAAACCGCCGGCGACGATATCGAAGACTAATTAAATTTCAATCTTGTAAACCCCAGGGGCAGCCGTCGAAAGCAAACACCCCTGGGATACCCCAACAAGGGCACCTCTATTCTATGGCTTCCCCATCCCAGCAAAAGATTCTCAAGCAAATTGAGACCAAAGGCCACTACAGCACCACATCGGAGCGCAGCGCAAAAGCCGCTAAGGCCCTCCCTGATGTGCAGCATGTCTACAGTTGCGAGATTCCTACGAACCCAGGCAAAACAACCCACCGCTTTATAAAGCGGCAGTCTTGCCTGCCTCAATAGTTCGCTGAGCCCGCGCCCCCAACTCTCCTGGGGGGCGCTTTTTGTCGTTTTAAAGCAGCAAAAATTATGTCCAACTTCTTCATCCTTCTCCTTTGTGCTGGGGCAGCCTGGCGAATGATCGTTTTAGCTCTAGCCGTTGGCCTTTCCTGGTCAGCCATTCTGTTTATCGCTTTCTTCAGCATTCTTATCGTTCGGGTCTTTTCTTTGCTATGACTAATCAATTTTGCGAAGGGGCTCAAACCTCAATCAGCGGCGATAACCAAGGGCGTTCCTGGGAGCACTTTTGGTTAGACCAAACCTACAAATTCTCCAATCAAATTCCCAATCAACAAAGTTGGACACGTACAGATCCCGGCTGGGTTTTGGCAGACAACGGCTACTGCCGCTGGCAAAATACCCCGCCCGAAAGAATGCGTGATTTCTCGCCCAATGGACAGGCCCTAGCCGTAGTAGAAAATGCCCCAGCACCTACCCAAGCAAATGCCATCCATGGGGGCATGAGTGACGGCGGTTTTGGTGTTCTGGTGTTGTTGGCCACCGCCGCCGCAGCCGGGCTGTGGTGGGTCAACCGGGGCAAAAAAACAGACCCCACCTACCACCCCCACGCCGACTTAGATTTATCTCTGCCCCCCATGCGCTACTCGCCCGTAGCCATCGACTACATCGAGATCGAAGACGGGGAAGAGGTGCCCGAGGGTTACGAGCTGGTGACAGAGGAGGAGGGGGACAACCACCCAAAGCACCTGATGCCGCAGGGGAATCGAACCCACGGAATTCCTAGCGTTGAGCCCCTCGAATTCGAGTGGAATTCGCGCGAATTCGAGGGGAATTCGCATGGGGCCGATGCGAATTCGCAAAACAGCCAAGATGCGAATTCGCTAGGAATTCCGGGGCTTCCAGCCGATTCGCAAGACTGGCCCCCAAAAACCATGGGGGCACCCTGCGACCCACTTCAGCCAGAGCAAGCGGGGGAATTTGACCTGTACAGAAAGTACGTAGACACCGATGGCCTCAACCCCAAAGGCAACGACATCATTAAGCGCCTGTGGGGTTGCACCCCAGGCCGTAGCGCTGCCTATGAAGCCGCACGCAACCGACGCGATGCCTTCGCCAAACGCCTCGACTATTACCGTTTTGAGGAAGCCTAATGCCTAAGCGTAGAATCAGAAAAGTTAACTCGGGCCACTACTCCCCAGCCCCCACAGCAGCAGTCACATCTACCGCAATTTCTGTCACTCCGCCAAGGGTTTCCCCCTGGCGGGTAGACCTGGCTTTACTACTCCTAACTGTCGGCGGTTTTGCTGCCATTGGTGCAGATTCTTGGATGAGTTGGGAAGGCTTTTCTACCATGCCGATTGACTGGTGGATCGCCGCTATCCTCACCGCAATTGTGGCCGTTTCTCAGATTGGCTCTGGCATCATTCAAGCGTTAGGAGGAGACCCCTTTAAGGGCATTGGTGGCAGCACTAGCGCAGATGATTGGTGGGGTATCACTCTTAAGGGTTTATATGTGCTCGATATCTTCAGTAACTTTGCTGGGTTTGGGGGCACTCAATACCTATCCATTAATGCCCTTTGGGCCGACCCCCTTGGCACTATTGGCCTGCTGCTGTGGAATGCAACCCTGGCCGTTTTGCTAGCCTTTGGCGATGAGATTCTCTTTAGATTGAGAGACCGAATCGCCATCGGGGCGCAAAAGAACCAGCAGCTCGCTAAGATTCGCGCCATTCAGGTCGAGGCCCATAACAAAGTGCTCGACCACTACCGAAAGCTGGCGGTCGAGCAAGCAGAAGCCGCAGGGCAAAACCTATCGGTGGCCTTTGACTGGTTAGACGGGGGCGACAATGTTTAAGCCCTATATCAAATCCTTCCTAGCCACACCACAACGCCTGTGGGCCTGGTCGAGGCTCTACCCCTACGAGTCGATCGGCTATGGCACCCTGCTACTGTTCCTAGCTCTGGCCGCAAAACCAATCATCGTTGCCGCCGCTTGTGTGGCGATCGTCGGGGGAATCTACTGGATGTTCACCGGCCCGCAATAACATAGACCTCAAACCACACCGCGCCCCAGCCACACCTGGGGCGCTTTTTTATCGCCTATCTCGCAAAAGATCATCAATCACCTTTTCTGCACACCAATCGAGCGACTTGCTCATATTGGCCTGGCGGGTCGAATGCAGCAGCCGCACCGAAACTTCGTAATTATGGGTGTAGGTTGTGATTTTGCTCACCGCCTGGCCAATCTCTCTCTCTGCTGCTGGGGTTGCCCTCTTTCTAGCCACAGGCCTATGGGCCACCTTCACCCGTCGCGCCCGGCTCTGGCTCTGCCCACCCAAACTAAAAAAAGGCGTCTTCACCGCCCCAGAGCGATAGAGCTGGTTGTAGCGAATCCACCACGCCACAAAACCAATTACAGCCAGCGCTAACAATACATCCATGGCCCACCTGCACTCCTACTAGAGTCTTCCCAGCAGGGGCCGCTAATTCCGTACAAAACTAATTGGCTAACCAATCCAGCATCAATATGAAGCCAGCCACCCCAGTAGCCGCCACCACAACCCGGTAAATTTTGCCCTGCACCGTCTGACCGCTGATCACCCACTGCGCCATCAAATAGGCCGAATCGGCATAAGTGCGCTGGGGCTCTGGTGGTGGTGGTGGTGGTGGTGGTGGTGGTGGCTCCGGCTTAGGCAGAAGCTCTATAAAATCTATGGGCACATTGCTAGAAATAGTCGCAGGGCCAGAATCCTCGCCCACCGTATCGTGCTCATCCTCAACCACCCTCACCAGGTTTGAGGCTAGGTAAAGGCGATCGCCTATCCCAATCGGGTGCAGCTCACCCACGGCCAACCGTTTGCCAGCAATAAACGTGCCCTCACTGCTGCCCAGGTCTTGCACTGTCCAGCGATCAGCAGCGTAGCTGTAGGCAATGACGCAATGCCGCCGACTCACATCTCGAATATTGATGGTGACATCACATGTGGGATTACGGCCAAACACCCACTCGCCCTGCCGTGAGCCGCTGGGGGCCTCTAAGGCATAGGTAATGTCTGCCCAAACCGGGTCTTTAAACTTCTCATCAAAATAGAGCGTCAGCTTATGGATCGTCATCGTTTAGGCGGGTGGGGGCGGCGGAATGGCTACCGCCATCCTGAAGCCGCTTGGGGGCTTTGTTGCGATCGCCAGACGTAGACAGCGAGACAGATAGCACCAGGGTGAGCACGAAAGCTAAAAGGGGAAAGGCCAGGTCAACAACCATCAAAAAACCAACGGGATAGCATGAGCGTCGGCTAGGGCCTGCCACTGCTCAGCCGCCCCCTCAGGCATGAGGATTACTGCTTTTAGATGGTCGTAAAGGGCCTGCACCAGGGGCCAATTGTCGGCGATCGCTGCCAGCTTCAAATCTTCCCGCCGAATTGGGGGTATGTCTTCCTGCCACTCAAGGAAGGCAGGATCGGCCATAAAGGCGATTTTGAAGCCCTTGGGGTCTGGCTCTGGGGCCGCTGGCTCTGGCTCTGGCGGGGTGTAGGGTTGCCAGTCGCCGCGATCGTAGGCGGTCTGTAGCGCTGCCTGCGTGTTGGCGCTGGTGGAGTAAGCAGCATAATCGGGGCTGCCTTCTACGGTCTCTACAATGTGGGCAACAGAATCAACATCAATAGAGACTTTCATCGTATTACCCTATAAGAACACAATGCAGCCGCTCTCTTTAGGCCGGAGGGGGCACCCGCCGCTACAGTCGATTCCACACTAATTCCTATCAAGTCCAAGGGCAGTATCGGCGAAAATAACGGCAAACTAAAATTGATAATTGAGTTTGCTGGGGCTGTCAGAAACTCAGATTGATTGCCTAAAACAAAATCCCCGAGAATCCCAAGGGTGCTGGGAGTAAGCGATCTAAGCCTAAATTGATTGTAATTAGATGCATCGTAGGTATCGGGCCGACCAATAGTAATTCGAATACTCGAAACAAAAGTCTTGGGGGCAGTTTTTAGGCTGAGGAATGCCAGGCTGGCCGTGATATTTGCCCCTACGTTTACCGCTCCTTGCTCGTAATGAAGGACGCTTAACCATAAACTTCCAGACCACTCCCACTCGCCAACGATCTGCCCGCCGCTGTTCCTTTCTCGCCACACCTGCCCGACGCTAGGGGCGATAGGTTCTGCGGTTTGTTCGTAATGAAGCGCCTGGGGTGGCTTGCCCGACACATCAGCCCAGGCCCCAGATGTAGCCACCGCCGCCAGCCCGGTGATCGTGTTTGCCGGTTGAGAGCCTGTGTGGTTGCCCCTTGCCCGGTTAGCCGTATCGCGGGCATTGAGCTGGGCCGTGCTCTCAAAGGCTGTTAGGGCTCCGGCTTCCAGTTTTAGGCTTAGGGCGGCCTGGGTCGCAGTCTCTAAACTAGCCAGAGCCGCCCCGGTGGCAGTCGAGACGGGCTTATCTAGGTCTGCGGTGTTATCCGCACTGCCTAAACCGACATCTGCCCTGGTGAGCACCACGGCCCCAGCTTTGCCCGCTACAGATTGCACGGGGGCAGCTTCGGCGGCGGCTTCGGCAAAATCGGCGATAGTATCGGCGGTTTGGGTGCCGGTGTGGTTGGCTCTGTTGCGGTTGGCCGTGTCGCGGGCATTGAGTTGGGGCGTGGTTTCGGTGGCCGCTAAAGCCTGGTCGATGACCCGAGAATTAGCGTTTATCTTTTGGAAGGCCACCCGAGGCGGATCGCCTGTGCCATCATTCGGCTCGGTGCCAACGTTAATCGAAGTTAAAGACATCAGTTATATCCACCGTCGTATCTTCACGATCAGCGTAAGGGTGAGTGTCGTTGTCGGCGGCGAGGGGTGGGGGGCCTGCTTCCCTGGCCAGGTGTTCTATTTGCACCAAAAAGGCGGGCTCTGGGCTGCGACCTCGAAAGTTTCGATAGACAACCTTTTGCACCTCTGGCCGCCACAGTATCCCTGTGCCCCTCACCTCTCGGGGGATATCGGCCTGAATGACTAGCGACTCAGCCCTAGGGTAAATGCGCTTCGCGGTGGTGTAAAACGTCTCGCCGTCTTGATTTGTACGAAACCGCACCAGGGCATAGGTTTTGAAAATCACCCCCACCCCCAGGTTTTTGCAGGTAACGCGAAATACCGCGTTACCTGCTGCCAAAGGAGCCGCGCCACTATAAGCCCGCCATACCTTTAGCTTTGGGGCCACCACCCCCAGGCCCTGCCATGGCATTAGCGCCCGATCCTATAGGTGCCCAAGGCCTGTTCATCAGGGCTCTCTGGCTTATAGATCACCGTCACAGGGAACGAAAACGGAATGCCCCCAGGGCGGCCCAGCACCCAGCGGTAATCTTTGCTCGTCAGGCTGGGCAATTTGCGCGCCTTCCGTTCGGCATCGATCGCCGCCACAGTGGCCATGAAGCCGCCTAACTTGGCTATTCTGCCCGACACTACGCCGGTTAAGTCTGGCGGGGCATCGGTGGCCTCTGCTGGGGGCTCTGGCTCCGGTTGCGCCGGGGGCGTTGCTGGGGCCTCCGGTGCTGCCTCTTGCTCAGTAGATAACGCCTTCGAGCGCCTCGTCATGTTCGTCGATTTCGGCTTGTCTGGCGTCGAGTTCTCCACCGTAGACATAATCTTCCCACTCCTGCCGGGTTACAGATTCCATCAGGCCCAGAGAGCCCGCCCTACAAATTAGATAGCCCTCCCCATTGGCACGATCAAAGCTCTCTCGCCAGGTCGGCACCGGTGGGATGTCGGCCAGGGCAAGGTTAAATTCGAGCGTACCGGGGAGGATCAGGTTAGCCATTAGCCACCACCACCAGCGGCGGGATACTCAATCACCTCAGGCCGCTCGATGTTGTAGCCCGCTGCGATCGCCGCCGCCTCTGCGTCGGTGCTGTAGTAGGTGGCAAACACACCGCCGTTATCTTCAATCGAGGCCCGGCCAGGCTTGGTTCTAGAGCCAGTTACCAGGCTTTGGCGCTCGATGGTGGTGTTGATCTGGTTAGCCGCTTGCAGGCCTAGCACGGTGGAGACCCGGTCGAAGTCTACCCGGTTCAGAGGGAAGGCATAGAGAGCCCCGTTGCTTAGCTCTGCAATGGCGGTAACAGAGCGTTTGCCGTCTACGTTGGCCGTTAGGCGTACACCACGCCCCGGCTTGCTCAGAGACCAGCCACCAGCAGCAGCTGCTGCCAGCTTGTTATAGGCCATAAAAGTGCTAGTGGACGCAGGCTGAGAGATAGGGGCGGTCGGGTCTCGCTTGACCACTCGGGCGGGCTTGGGGCTGTTGGCTCCGGTCACCATGATCCGATTAGCGACCGCAGCGGCCTCTACAGCAGTCATGTGCCCCAGCTGGGTCTTAATGTCTGCCCCAGAGATGCCGGTACGAGCGGCCAAATCAACGGTTTTAAAGCCGTAGTGAAGGATCGGGTTGATGGCGACAAAGGTCAGCACATCTCGAAGTTCGCCCCTTGTATATTCGGGCATGGGTTAGGTCTCCTGATTAGAGTAGGTAAGGATCGGCCCCATAAGAGACCACGCCGGAGGTTGCATCAATGCCCATAATCACAGGGATATTAAAAGAGCCCTGATACACTCCGGTGTCGCTGTTATAGGTTCCAGTCACAAAGTTTCTAGAGCTGGGGTTTAGCGCGGGGGTTCGTTCTAGATTTTGGAGGTACATAAGCACCTCAAGGGCATACTTCTCTGGCGTATTGCCTTTGAATGTGCCCCCGGTTCCTTCCTGAAACCCAGCCCCCACTAGATAAGAATTCGCACTTAAAGTTAGATTTCCGTTGCCGTCGATGGCTTGAGAAACCGAAAACTGATAAGTACCACTAAAGGTTTGAGCCTGTTGGTCATGACTGCCAAGAACATTCTCCACCTGACCAGGGTTTACCACCGTACTCAACTGTTTTAGGGAAATAAAGCTCAGTATTTCGTGAGCCTGCCCTTCAGCAGTTGTGCTTTTGATAGTGCCACCTGTGCCCGGTGTAACTGTTGCCATGCAAGCCCTAGAACGTCCATCTGTCCAGCATCCTAGCCTATTCCTTGAACCTGTCAACAGGTGAATCTACTTAGGTTATAACTATCAATACGACAGTACAACATCCATGATTGTCGGTCATTGCACAGAAGGAAAAAACAGACTTATAAATTTATGGAACTTTTACTTTATCCAAAGCTAAGCACTCGATCTAGACGCGCAATTAGAAGGAGGAAAGGCCGCTATGGTAGACCATACGAATATAGACCCTATGGCAACTTGGTCAGACGGTTATCTCAGGAGACAGGGAGAGATCGAGAATGGGTTTTAGATCAACTCGCTAAGGAACGGCAGTATCTGCTGCGTCTAGACGCCGCAGCAGCTCTATGACGTTTTGGTCAAAGTCTGGAGGTTTAGTCGATCGCCACAGATCAAACCGGGCGCGCTTGTCGATGAAATTTCCATCTGTACTGGGGCTGCCACGGTCTAAATAAAGCGTTCTCTGGCGGTTGATGATCGTCAAGTGGCCTGGATAAACGCGGGTGATCTCTTTCCACATTTTGGGGTTGCGCTGGCGTTCACCCGTGCGTTTTTCCTCGGTAACGGTCAGGCCCTTGATTTCTGCTGTACTCAGGGTAAGGAATGCCCTCAGCCTGTCCTCGGCCTCCGCCTCGGTGCCTCCATAGACCTTCAGTGTGCCGCCATTGTTTAGCCTGGCCTTGGCCAGCCAGCGCCCCCACAGGTAACCATTAGGGCCTCCACATACCTGGCGCAGGCGTTCCCAGTCCAGCAGAGCACGCGAAACCTCGGGAATGGTAACGGTTACCCTTGTTAGGCGTTGTTCTCCTCGACGGGCATAGGGCGGAGTTTTCAGGCTGTAGAGGTTGAATTGCAATCTCAAGCCGTCGAGGGGGCGGGCTCGAATGTAGTCGTCGAGGGATTGGCCCACGATTTGACCTAAATCACGATCCTCTACCATCTGGTGGGTGGTGAGAATTGTGGTGAGCTGGCCCCTGACTTCGCTCTCTGGGCCTGCTACCACAAACTTTTCAGCATCATTGGCCCGGTTGGGTTGCACCTCTACCACTCGCTGGGGGCCTTGGTTGATGGTGGCGGCCAGGCGCTGCTGGGCGTAGTAGCCTTCGATCGAGTTAGAGACCACATACCCGGCCTCTATGCAGGCGTCGATCGCCTCCTCGATCAGCTCTTCAGTAAAATTTTGCCAGAACTGGTTAGGGATTTTCTCGACCCGCTCCTCTACGGCCTGGGCAAAGCTCCAGCTAGGGGCGTTGGCCTCTCCCCAGGTATTTCGTACGTTATCCGCATTGCTGCCAAAAATTAGCCCGCCGATGGGGTTGCTAGGGTCTTTTAGCCACCGCCGCGCCCCTTTGTAGAGCCATCCAGCGGTCTGCCGGGCCAGGTTGCGGAATGATTGGCGCAGCACATAGGCGATCTCAAAGGTCAGCTCCTCAAAGGCCTCCTCTGACACTTCGCGCAGCACATAGCTAGCCAGACGCTCGTCAAAGGCAAACAGCGATGTGGCGGGCACAATGCCGCAGGCGAAAAACCCCAGGGCATTGCCAGCAGTGCCCCCCAGGATGCTGCCGTAGGCGCTCCATCGGGCCTTAGCCATCTGGTCTATGCGATCGTCTGGGATGTTCCAGTCAAAGTAATACAACTCGATCGCCGCGCTCGTGAACATCGACCAGAGGTTAGTCAGGCTAAAAACCAGGCTGGGGATCTGGGCCAGAGCTGCCCCGATTAGAAAGCCTCTCAAATTGCCCCAGGTGAATATCTGAGCCAGTTGCTTACCGGCCTGAACAATCTTCTGAAAGAAGCCACCACCGCCCCCACGGTTGCCTACCTGAAGCCGTACTCCCCTGCTGAATAGCTGGGCAGAAGTGAGCGTAAAACCCATAGTTACCTATCCTTTTTTGGGCTGCGATCTCTGATTTGCGGGCCTTCCCCTGGGGGTCTGCCGTAGGGGTTATCGTCACCAGTGGCCGATCTAAACCCGGCCTCCACATCTCTTAGGTAGGCTTCCCAGTCTTCGCCCTGGCCCCCACCGGCGGCGGCCTCATCCACAAAATCGCCCTGCCCTCGGATGTTTTGCCGGATTTGGGTTTTAAGGTCACCCTTGGGATCTAGCCTTCTCCAGTAAACGGCGCGAATAATCGCGGCGGCCTGCAACAGTTCGGCCAGAATGCTCTTGAGGTCTTGCCCGTCTGCATTCTCAAAGCCCCTCACCTTGGCCACAGACTCATTGAGCAGGCCGTCGAAGGGGTCTTGGCCTGGAGTGTAGGCCAGGGGCATATCAACCACGCTGGGGCGGCTCTCAAAGCCTAGAAATTCGGCGTTGGCCTTGGCGGTGAGGTGTGCCAGGTGAGCCTGCTGGGTGGCGCTGCCCGCCTGGGCTAGCGTGCGACTGGTGGTATTGAGAATTTGGGTGGCCGTCACCTGCTGGCTCACCATCATTCCCACCAGCTCTGCCACGGCCTCGGCCATATTCGGCATCCCCACATTTACCGTCCCGGCTGGGGTGGGGATGGGAATTTGCTGGGGCCATTGGCCCATAACCCCGTCAAGCTGCTGCACCTGCCATAGATGCAGTTCTGCCAGTGAGCCGATCTGCAATTGGGAGGGGTTTTGCTTGGCAATTTGGTCTGGCACGCTAACAGGCATACCGTCGAAGCCAATGCCCGATTTGATTTGCTCCAGGCGCTTAATGATCTCTGGGTTGGCCGGGGGAATGCAGCACTTGCCCTCCTCAATGCGGGCGGGCTGCTGTACTGGCTCAATTTGGGGCCTGGTGTTGGGGTTGGTGGTGGTGATCTCTCCAGGGGTGGTGAGGTCGATCGCGGTGCCGGTTGGGGTGGTTGCGGGCTGCCTCAAGCCCACCGGGACAGTGATCGGCGGGTCTGGATTAATAAACCCTGGCGGGTTGATCGACCCGGTAGGGATGGGAACCGGAATAAAGAAGGGTTGAGCGGTTCGCTTGCCCTCTTGGTCGGGTTGCAGGGGGCGACTGGGGCCAGTGGGGTTCAGCGGGTCGAGGGGTTGCTGGGGCTGAGTTGGTGCGAGTGGGTCGGTGTCGGGCTGAGGGCTAGCGGGTGCAGGCGCGAAATTGGGGGGCGCGTCTGGGGCCGCAAAAGGAGAGCCAGCCCCGATGGGAGCTGTATCGGGAACAGGGGCGGGCGATCGTTCTGGCCAAGGTGAATTAGGCGCGGGGGCCGTAGGGCGCGCATTAGGTGCCGCTGGAACCGCGCGCGGGCGGCCTGCGCCATCTGTGCCATTAGGGCGGTAGGGATTGGGCGATCGCTCTGGGGTGGTACTGCCTGTTTGTGGAGCTGGAGGGTTGCCGCCTGTATCGGGCAGGCCGCCAGCCCTTTCGAACGAAAGGGTAAAAGTGCCCTTTTCTTTCGTTCGAAAGGAAACATCGTTGTCTTGAGCGATGGCCCTTGTAGAGCCATCGCCTTGAGTAATTAGCAAGGCCAGGTTTCTCGGCCCACAAAGGCCAGGGTTACTGTACTCCAGGCGAGCATTAGAGACAGGCCCCAAAATATTGAATTCCGATAAAAACTCAATACTCCATGGAACGGTAAGCGACCCATCGCACCAAACCCGATCGAATTCAAGTCGGCCCGATGCTCGGTAGAGTATGCCTGGCATTTGCCCACCAGTGAAGGGTGCAGGGCCATAGATAGGATCGCCAGGCACAACTACAGGCCCGGCCCCAGCTGCTGCTGGGGGAAACTGCCCAGGGTATTCCTCCCCACCGGGGCGAGGGGTGGCCGCGCCTGGCTGTGGGGGAATGCCTACACCCGGCTCTGCCGGATCTGGCCAAAAGAAACCATCAACGGCCCTCCCAATACCACCGCCGACCGCACCGCCGACCGCACCGCCCGCCAGGCCGCCGCCGACTGCACCAACGACGCCACCAGCACCCGCGCCCGCTACAGTGCCCACGCCTGGCACGGCAGAGCCGATCGCACCACCAGCAGCGCTGCCCCCAGCGAAACCGGCCACCTGGCCACCAACCGAGCCAGCTACGCCCCCCAGGCCTACGCCTAATCCCTCAAACAGCCCGGCCCCTTGGTTATAGGCTTGAGCTGCACCGATGCCGCCGCCAATAGCAGCCCCAGCCAGGCCCGCGCCTGAGAGGCTTTGCCTAGCCAGCTGCCCTGCGGTAGGGGCCAAGCCGGGGGCCAGGGTACTATTCGGCAATCGGCCCTCTGGGGTATAAAAAACCCGATTGCCCAAGCTGTCGGCGGCATAGGTGCCGGTTTGCTGCTGGCGCAGAGGAACTGTAGGCCCACCTTGATAGAGGTAGGGATTCTCACCAAGGGGAACAGTCGTCATGGGCGGTATTGCGTTGGGATTGCTGCGGTAGAAATGCTTCGAACATTCACCCAGAATGGTTGGGGTGATGCGCGCCAGGTATCTTCTAGTTCTAAGGAAACGCGAAAAATAATCCGCTCTGTCTTGTTAGCCGCCAGGCCATCTTGAGCCGTGACAACTGGCACTAAAATGCCACCGACAGATTCTTGGTAGTCAGTGGCTTTGTGGAGCTGGTAGAAGGCTCCGTTGGCCCATCCGACCAACTTAGAGAGAGAGTTGACGCTGGCGGGTAAGTCTGTAGCAGGGTTGAAAGCAGTCATCAGGTTACCTATTGAGAATCAGATACAAAATCGCCAGCCCCGCAAAGCCAAGCACATAGGCCAGGGCTGCTTGCTTCCAACTTTGAAAGGGGAAATAGAGAGGAGGGATTCGGCGGTTTTTTTTGCTCACAAGAGAACCACGAATTTGCTCTAATTTTGCCCTAACTCAGCTCCACCAACAGGAATTTATAGGGCTATTCTTAGGCAAGGATTAGCAACCACAACCCAGAATGCTTATATGGCAAGCCTTTTACGTTTACCTACAGAGGTCTGCAAAACCTCCACCCCCGGTTCGAATCCGGGTGTCGCCTTTTTAACGGTAAACCGCTCAATTCAGCCTCCAGAGGTTCCGACAGACGGCGAGTTTAGCATTGTGCTGCAGCTTGCCAATCAGGGGTAGTGAGCGAGTATCGTCGTCCGTACCAGTATCGGCACATGTTTATTACCCTGGGCCTGGAGATGGATAAGGTGCAAAGATTGAATTCTAGAAAATCAGATGCTGTTTGGGTCTTAGTTAAAGATGCCTAGAAGCCCTAGGGCATGCATGACGGCAGAGAGACGGGTTTGAACGCCAAACTTTTCATAGATATGCTCTAGGTGTTTTTTGGCGGTGCGATCGCTCATGCCCAGCAGCTTGCCTACCTCCACCAGGCTTTTATCTTTAGCCACCCAAAACAAGACTTCTGACTCTCGCTTGGTTAAGCCCAGCAATTGCAATGACTCTGCCGAGAACGGCTCTGGTTCAGTCTCTTCGAGCAGCAGGTAAAGCTGTTCAACTTTTGGGCAGTAGCTAAAGCGAATGGCCAACCGTTGCTCTTCTAGCTGTAGTCTCAGGGGGCGAGCTACTCTACAAACTTCTTCTACCTGAGAAAACATGGAGAGCTGACGATTGACCCACTGCTGCAACAGGTCGGGCAGGGCAATCGGGGCCTTGGAGGGTGGAAAGTAGCGGTGTAAGATTTCCCCGGCTTTTTGGGTGATCCACTGCACGGTGCCGCAGGTGGATAGGGCAATGAGAGCCGTTTGGTCGGTGGCAGATTGCTGCTGAGCTAGATGGTCGTGTACTTGGTGAAAAGCAGCCAGGTTGTCATAGGCCTGTTTGAGGTGGGGACGGATAAGGTTTAGGACGAGGCGATCGCGCTTGGTGAAATTGCGGCGATCGCGGCTGATCATTAAACCACATCGTTCTTGTCCCCTATAAAAGGAATCAGTCTTTGGCAGTTTTTGCAATGTAGATGGAAGTTTAAAGTAAGTTACCATTTGATCTTCCAAGCCATAGTGCTTAAAAAAGCCTGTGTATAGAAGGTCTTGACGGTGAAATTCTGACTCGGTCAAAAGATCAGATATAGCTAAAGCGTGCTCATCTGTTGTTTTTTCATAGTGACTTGCTACAGGATGTGAGAAAAAATGCTGAGGCACTGCTGTATATGTTTCTGCCGTAACACCCACCGTCGGATCTGGGAATGTCACAAAACGTGGCAATGTTTTGGCACCCATGCGAAAAGTGACCACTCCCGACAGTTCTGAACCAACGACCCTGGGCAAAGCAGTTATGAGATCTACTGGAAAAGCTTCCAAGCTGCAAGGGATGTAGAGCGACTTTAAGAACCCATTAAGGCTTTTCCAATCCGCATTCGTTAGGGTTTCCATACTTTGCTACCAAAAGCAGAGCTGCTTAAGATTTGGGTACGGCGATCGTCGTATTGCTTCTAAAAATAGATTTTGGCATTCTTAGGTCTATTACGTCAATAAATCAGAAATTTTGGCTAATCATAAGGAGGATAGAGCAATTTCGGAGGCTTGCCCGGGTATTTTTAGCTGGAATCTAGCAATTTTTTATACTTCTCTCAGCAGGCAATGGCAGCTTCATAATTTAGTACGGCGATCGTCGTATTGCTTCCCTATGGGTTTAAGTTTCCAGACAGCGTACTCCTTGCCTGGCTGGCTCTACACTGCCGGGGGCATAGCTCGGAGGTTGCTCGCGTCTCCGGAAGCTTTGTGACACAAGGTTGATAGGATTCAGCGATCGAAGCGTTATGTTCCTGGTTTTGAAGGCGGTTCAGAGGGTTGGCTGGCTAATCAGATATTGATTGATGCCTTTGATAAACGCTTGTTTGACAAAATGGAAAACAGATCAAATCCAATTCAAATAAAAGATTTTTTTCTCTCTCTTTCTCGAAGGCAGCTTGCATTTTGGTAAATTACCATGCTTTTCAAATATTCAAATTTATCCAGAGATTCTAAGTGTAATTCTACTGGAAACTTCTTTTGTTAAAACCATTAAAGGAAATCATTTAGACCTAGGAAGTTGGCAACTTCTTTGCCAGGGCATAGCTTGGTCTTTGTTAGCGGCCTTTGGGTTAAGAGTGCTGTGGAATAGTGCTCTACTGATCCACGGATTCGGGCATTGTCTTATCCGGGTTCTGGTCGATCAGAACCCAGCGGTCTTCAGCCTGGCATCAATCTTAGAAAATAGAACACTTGCAGAGGTAGTCCGCTCCTGCCTGCCTTTACAGCCAATTGTTTTACCCTCGCGGGATAGTCAACATCTCCCCTGGGTTGCCGTGGGCGATCGCACGCCTTGGAAGGTTCGCAGTAAGGCTATGGGGGGGGTGCTGTTTAATGGTTTGGCCGTGGGATGGGCCAGCCTCTGCTATGGGAGCCTTTTGCCTTTGCTGTCAGGGTTTCCCCAATTGCTCTGGGCAAACGTTTTGGTATTAGCGATTCCTATGTTCGCGATCGCCAATGCCATCACGCTGGTTTGTTCTGTTTCTGATGCGGTAGCGATAGTGTCTGGTCGCGCCGACTACTTCTACTGCGGTAACTTTGGCTTTATTGCCCAAAAGACCGACCCCCAACTGGAGGGATTAATTCCCCAGCGTTGGCTCGAATTATTTAAGACAATGGGGCGTGAAACAGAGGTAAGGGGAGAGCAAGCTGGTGGAGGGTTGACCATCGGCCAAGACTGGACCGGTCGAAGCTATTTTGTGGGGGACAAAATAGTTAATGCCAAACGCAGTAACTTAACTCAATCTTTAGAAAAGGTCTTTCATGGCACTCGCGATCGGGCCTGGCGAGCCGGATATCGTCCTCGATACAATGCCATTACTGGTGTTTGGCACTACCGCTTTGGTACCAGTGGTCCTCCTTCTGTCTTAGAAACGCATTGGCACGAATGGAGCCCAGATCGCCTCGAAAAAGTTTGGCAGATCGAAAATGATAAATATACCGCCAAGCTCCAGAATGTGAATCACCGGATTACCCACAACGGTGACTTCGATGCTTGGCAACTCTTCGGCCGATTAGTTGATTACCGAACCTTAGGGTTGTGGCTAGAGCGGGTGTTACAGGTACCTAACCAAACCGTCGGCGATTCTCCAAAGATTGCCGGGATGATGGATCTGCTCATTACCCAGGGCATGTGGTTGCCTTCGGTGCGGTTGGCCTATCAACTGATGATTGCCTCCTCTGTGGACGATGCCTTTGGAGGGGCTGAATTGACTAAGGATGCACCCCATACAGCCCCGGCTGGCGACCAACTCGAACGCTGGGCTCAGCTCTGCGAAGCCGCCTTTGTAGAACATCTTAACTACCTTCCCGCAGCCAAAGAACTCACGACTTCCCACAGTCTTTACCAACTGCAGCAGCTGATGATTCACCATCTGCAGCAGGACAACCAACTAGCCAGTATCGATCAATGTAAGCTCTGCCTCTTTGTACAAGCCACCCTAGAGGGCTTTTTATACAACGACCTATATCGAGCTACTCAATTTTTTATGTTGCGAGCACGAGGCAGCTTTGGCCTCGTCACGGTGTCAACGTTAACCCCTGACAAGCTGGTCTTAAGTAGTTTGGGACAGCCAATAACGATTGGTGTCGACCCTCAGCAGCAATATTCCATTTATGCCTCTGAGCCTTCGGCAGTGGATGCGGTCTTGCTTCACAAGCCAAAGACTTATCGCTTAGATTTAAACCAAAATACAGGAGAAATTGCAGTTTTATCTCCAACGCACCTTGAAATTTTCTCAATGACGGAAAAGCGCGAGCTTCAGGAAAGTGAGATTATTGATCGACGATTCTTCTACAGGCAATCCCCTGACTTGCAGCGGATTCCAAAACTGACCACACCGGGGATGGATCCCATAGAGAAAGATTTATTAGACATTCCCTTTATTTTGCAAACCATTCGGGAGACTTGGGTTGACCCGACGTCTTGGAATCGTCAAAGTGCTGAGTATCTATTGAGTTTACTGATTCCCAAGGCTCGATATTTATCTGAAAAGCAAGGCAAACTCAAATTCTTTGATTTAGACCCTGCACTAGCGGAGTCACGTCATGTAGATATTCTCATTACCGGCGTTGAAAATAGTCTCTGGTTGGGGGAACGATTCGCCAAAGATTTGAAAAGTATTTTTCCCCTGTTGTCAATTAAGACCCTCTCATCGAACCTAGTGTTACAACAGCTGCAGCACGACTTCGATAGTCTAGGACTGGCCAAGCAATCTATTGTTTTTGCCATTAGCCAGTCGGGGCAAACGTTCTCCACCTTGCAGGTGCTCCACACCAGTGATCTACTGGTGCGACAGGGAGTTATTCGCGAGTTTTTTGTCCTCACTGGGGAACCTACCAGTTTTATCGGATCTTCTCTGGCGCGTCCGGTGTATTCAGGAGAACCGTTTAGCAGGCGTATGTTTACCAACAAAAGCGGTCGCCGTCTAGCCGAACCCGCAACCGCCTCAGTGGCTGCGACTCACCAAACCTTAACCGAGTTGCTGTTTTACCTGACTCGCCAAATGCAAATCGCCTTCCCGGACCAGCGCCCCTTGGGCATGACGCTATCGCCAGAAGGTTTGCTAGTACTGCAAGGAATGGAAGATGAGTTTTTTCTGCAAGGTGCGGTAGATATTCTAGGTGCCAATACCTCGGGCGAAGCGCAGCCCACGCGTTTGCATCGCCAAATCATTGAGGGTGGGCAGCGATGGTCCCTTCACATCACTGAAACCCCGCTGGCCTGGGGCATCCATGCCCTTTACATTGTGATTACAGTAGGTTGGCTGATTCCCTTTGGCTACAGTATTCCCCTAGCCCAAACCCTGATGAAGGGGACGTTGATGTTATGCAATTTGCCAGCGACCACTCTGTTGAGTAAGAGTTTATTAACTGATTGCGTCCTGATAGACATCGGCATTTATATTTTTGGCCCTTGGTTATGGACCCTGGGGCTGAGGCTACTACAGCGACGTCAGTTATTAGCTCGCACCGGAAAACGGACCCTGGTAATTGGCGATGTGCCCTGGGTGCAGCAAACCCTGAGAATTTACGTGAGTAAGCTGTTTTCCCTGAGTTACGGTATCACCTCGTTAGAAATTCACGGGGCCAATCCTCAAGACCATTTAGTCCACCAGTTTGGCCATCAAGTGGTGCGCGGCACTTTGCTGTTCTTTGGGTTTCCAGATGGCCGTTGCAGTGAAAAACAGGCGAATGAAGAGAAATCTGTGCTGATGACGGCTCGACAGGCTAATGGTATTCAACATTTGCGCACCGGCCCTGAGGTAATCGCGGTGGGCACCAATCCAATGCTTGCAGATCAAGGATTTGCTAGGGTTATCTTACTGCCCAGTCCTACTCAACAGGCCTGTGAAGACAGTGAACAACCTCCCCTGACAACAAATTTAATTGAAACTCTGCGTGAATCGCGGTATGGATCGTTTAGGCGATTGCTGACCAGCTATCTTTTTTTCTGGGCACTGGCGAAACGGGTGGCTTCATTCCCTTTGCTGCGTTATAGCTTTTGGCGATCGCAGAGCCGCACCAAGATTATGACTACTGCCGCTCCAGTTTCTGCCACTAGCCTTAACCGCCCTGAGCAGGAGGAGATCACCATTCTAGATCTCGCTGCCTTGGTGAATCGAGAGCAAAGTTGACCGTATACACTCGCCCTGTGGCCCGAGCACCCATTCCTTCGATACGGCCATCGAGGGCGTATTCAACCACGTTGGACGGGGTTCGAAGTCGGGCCATCGACGAACAACCAGTGATCAGAACGACAGGGGATGTCGTAGCTACCAAAGACAGTGACAGCAAAATGCGTCATTGACAGTTTAATTTGCAAGTGTCTATTATGGGCCTATGAGCATGTTGCAACAGATTGCCCAGCAACAGCCCGAGATGGTCTTAGATCGCTTCGTTGAGGTGACCAACGACCTGCTGCCCCAGTTTTTGCCCGACCAGAGTTCTGGAAATCGCGGGCAAGAACCGGTGAATCCTCGGCTGGTGCGCTATTACACCACTCAGGGATGGTTAGACAAGCCCCTTAAGCAGGGGCGCGAAGCCCGATACACCTACCGGCATCTACTGCAATTGCTGGTGCTGCGCCGTCTGCTGGCGGAAGGCTACAGCGCTAGCTCCATCGGCAGCCTGATTGGCGGTCAGGCGGATACGGCGTTGGAAGACATTCTGCAAGGCGGCGTGCAGCTGACGGTGGAGGCGGCAAACCCGGCGCTGGCGTTTTTAGCTCAAATTCGCGATGGGCAAGGCCCGGCCAAAGGCCAACGCAGGGAATCCTCACCATCAGACCAATCGCCCAAGCGCACTGCCAGTCGAGCTTTTCAGGCTCCCCTGGCGGCACCGGCCCCCACTGCCCCACCCGCATCTCCCCCCCAAGCCTGGACTCGTCTAGAGATTCTCGACGGTCTAGAACTTCATGTCCGCCAAGACTTTGTGGCACCTGCCACCGCCCACGAGCGGGACAGTCTGCTCCAGCTGATTGCCGACCATCTCACCCACCTTAAATCCACCCAGAGGCCACCATGACCCAACCTAAACCCGCTCTCCCCACCGTCGAATTGATTCCGCTCCACGGGGCGATCGTCACCCAGCAGCCCATGACCCTTGATGTGCTGGTGCGAATCACGCCCCCAGCCGTCACCCTCAAGGCCGATCGCGTACCCCTCAACCTCAGCCTGGCGATCGATCGCTCTGGCTCTATGCAGGGGAAAAAGATGCACTACGCCCGCGAGGCCGCCCGCTTTGCCGTGGAGAATTTGCTGCCCTGCGATCGCATCAGCATCGTCCTCTTCGACGATCGCATTGAAACCCTAGTGCCCAGCACCCTAGCTACCGACAAAAACACCCTGCTAGAGAAGCTGCGCCATGTCCACTCGCGGGGCTCGACTGCGCTCCACGCGGGCTGGGTCGAAGGTGGGGTGCAGGTGAGCCAGTACCTCAACCCCGCCCAGCTCAACCGGGTGATTGTGCTCTCTGACGGACTGGCCAATGTGGGGGAGACTAGACCAGATGCGATCGCCAGCGATGTCCACGGTTTGGCCCAGCACGGTGTCAGCACTACCACCCTGGGCATTGGCGACGACTACAGCGAAGACTTGCTGGCGGCAATGGCCCGCAGCGGCGACGGCAACTTTTTCCACATCGAGTCTGCCGAGCAGTTGCCGACGATTTTTGAAACCGAGCTGTCGGGTCTAGCCGCTACTCTGGGCCAGCGGGTCAGCCTCGGCATTAAGCCGAACAATGGCGTCACGGTCATGGACGTACTGAATGACTTTGAGCAAACCGACACCCGGCGTTACAAACTGCCCAACCTGATGGTGGGTGCGCCCATTCAGGTGGTGGTGCGTTTGCAGGTGCCCGCATTGAGCCAAAGCAGCGAACTGATGCAGGTGCGCCTCGCCTGGGATGACGCGGAACAGCCCGGTCGGCAGGTGCTGCGGGCGGGGCTGGAACTACCCCTGGTGAGCCCCGAGCAGTTCAGCGATTTCCCGGCCAACCCAGCGGTGCAAGAGCAGGTAGCTCTGCTGATGGCGGCTCGCGCCCGTCGCGAAGCGGTCATGTACTCCGACCGGGGCGACTATGCTGCCGCTAGTATGTCCCTAGCCAATGCTCGGATGGAGATGGCCGCGATGGCACCCAGTGAGGCGCTGCTAGAAGAGCAATCTATTCTGGAAGATTTAGAAGCTGACTACCAGAGCGGTAATGTGACCAGCGCCCGCAAGAAGGCGTTTTCGCAGTCGTTTAACCTGTCGCGATCGGGCAAATCTAAGCCCCGGCGATCGATGGATTCTAAATAGAACGCTTTGATTATCGTGGGGTGGAATGTCACTGAAATAAGGTGGGTGGGCAGTGCCCACCCTAGGGCAAATTAATGCTTTCGGCGATTGGGGAGGGTTGATTTCAGCTTATTTTAGTGACATTTATCGTAGGGTGCGTCATCGCCCGGCGTGACGCACCAAGCCCAGACCTAAGGTGCGTTGGGCTTCGCCACAGCACACCTTATAGCATCTATGCGGTAGTCCTTGAGGATCCCCCCTGGTCCCCCTTAAAAAGGGGGGAACCGGAATTAAAGCCCCCTTTTCTAAGGGGATTTAGGGGGATCCCATGAGGTTGAAGCGTTCAAAGTTTTGCTAGAGCCCTGGGGTGGTCTGCTCGAATAGCGCCCCAAAATCGGTGGTGACCACCGCCCCAGGATTGCCCTCTGGCTTCGAAATCACATCGAAGGCTTTGTTGCGGGCCGCTGGTTCTAGCAATGCCTGCACCACCACATCGGCCACATCGGCGCGGGGAATGGAGGTGGGGATGCCGTCGGGGGGATGGGCTAGGAGGGTATCGTCTTTGCCGACGATTAACTCTCGCTGGCCGCCGGGCTGATCTTGCAACCCTCCGGCGCGAATGATGGTGTAGTCGAGGCCGGAGCTAATCAAGTAGGCTTCGGCTTTGCGCTTCCAGATCAAGATGTTGCCGTTGGCCATGCGGTTGAGGGGGTGCTGCTCGTTGGTGCCGCCCATGGAGCCGACAAGGACGATGTGCTTCACTCCGGCGGCTTTGGCGGCAGCGATTTGGTTAAGTTGGCCGTGGTAGTCTACCTGCTCGGGGGTGCCGCCCTCGGGGTAGATAAACTCGGGCCGCTGGCCTGGCTTGGGTGGGGCTTTCATTTGGGGGATGGCGCTAGTGAGAATGACCAGGGCATCGCAACCGGCCAGGGCTGGGGAGAGGGTATCGGGCTGGGCAATGTCGCCGATGTAGAGAGGGACGGTGGTGCCGAAGCGATCGCTGGCCTTTTGCCCAGAGCGGACAAAGCCTCGGACGGTGAACTGCGCGGGTCGCTGCTGGAGCTTTTGGACGACTAATGCGCCCGTGCGCCCAGTGGCACCGGTTACAAGCACTTGAAGGGGATTGGTCATTGGGGTTTAGACTCGGTTTGCCAATTACTGAGCCTCTAGTCTAGGGTCTGGGCGCTCACTCATTCTCCTAACTCGCTCTAAACCAGCAACAAGAGCATGAGCCTTGGGCGATCGCCTACGCCTGCGTGGATGAAGACCTGTTCGATGTTTTGCTCGACCAAGATCAGGAAAGTGCAAGAACTGATGAATTTTAAGACCTGCTGGAGTACTTTAGGGATGCCTGCGCTATGACTGGAGCCAGGCCCGACGATGCCTGACCCCAAAGCCACCGATTTTGACCAAAGATTTGACCTATTATGCCAAGAAGTTTGCCAACCTGCGGGTTGACAAGGCTCGGGGCACGGCTCCCCACAAGCCGATCTTGCTGCTGACGGTGCTAGATCTGTTTGAGAAGGGGTTACTTAGCCGCAATGAGATCTACCTGTCGCCGGAGCTGACGGCAAATTTTCTCAAGTTTTGGCACCAGTTTGTGGCTAGCGATCACCACTCGACTATTGCGCTGCCGTTTTTTCACCTGACGGGGGATAAGTTTTGGCATCTGATGCCGAACCCCGGCTTTGAGGCGGCGATACAGGCGAAGGTGAAGATTCGATCGCTGCCAGCGCTGCGATCGGCGGTGAAGTATGCCTACCTGGATGGGGAACTGTTTGCCCTGCTGCAAAACCCCCAGAGCCGCACGGAGCTAACCACGATTTTGATCCAGGCATGGTTTACAGATCGGGGTGGGGAGATTGCGGAGGCGTTTAAGTATGACGAGTTTGAGGCGGTGCAGCGATCGCTATTTGACTCGGGCGGGGCAACCTACAACGTCGAAGACTTACGGGATGAAGACCGGATCTTTGTCCGTAATGCCGCCTTCCGCCGCAATGTGGTGAAGCTGTATGACCAACGTTGTGCGTTTTGCAAGGTGCGAGTGGTGGGTTGGGATGGGGTGAATATGGTAGATGGGGCACACATTCAACCATTCTCTGAGTTTCGGGATGATCGGTTTGTAAATGGCATCGCCCTCTGCAAAAACCACCACTGGGCTTTCGACCACGGCTGGTTTGGGATCGATGATAATTACCGCATTTTGGTTCCATGGGATCGATTCACGGAGGAGGCTGCGGCAGAGAGCCGAGGAATGATGACATTTAAGGGAGAGTGGATTGATTTACCGAGGAAGGAAAGATTCATCCCAAGCTTAGAGGGGTTGAGGTGGCATCGAAAGAGATGGAGTATTTAGCATCAAATCCTAAAAGTATCCAGGGAAACTTAAAAGTGAAAGCCCATTTCAGTCAATTGACAAAGAACAAGAAAAAAGCAATTTATGATTTCCTGATAGTTTTTCTTGCTCTTTCTACAGCCTATTTTGCATGGAAGTGGATTTCCTCTGATTCTAGTGGCGAATCTCAGTTTGCAATAATCACTGGTTTTTTAATTCCTTTTGTCTTGTATCTTCGATCTTTCGAGAGGGAGCTTCCAAACACAAAATTAAGAAGTAATACTCTATCGAGCATGTTGAGTGTCGCCAATGACATACAAGTCAAAATTCTTAAGAGAAAAATAAGATCTTATATTCCAAATGTAGACTATGGGGTTCAAGTTGAAATCGAGATTTTTGCTACCAAGAAAATAGTAATCAAATCAATGGAGATCTCTTTGCAAGAAGTTATTGGCTATGGGAATGAAAGGCGGGTTGTATCAGATCCAAGAATATTTAAAAGTTTAAATGAAGACTTCCTCTCTGCTGCTACGAGTGAAATTTTCAAGGAAAAACTAGCCAGCCATCGAGAAATAGAAATTAATCTTTATGTTTAGAAGAATTTGAATATCTTTTTCTTACAATTGCGGCTAATGTTTCTGGCGAAAGACTACCCGATGACTGGGAGGGACTCTCATTGGAAAACTGGGAATTAAAAATCACTTATAATGGTTATAGTGGAGAGAAAGAGTTAATTGAAAAATTCAATTTTGATGTTCACCGTGAAAGTTTCAGAACGCCAACACAATTTAGATTTGAAGGCTTTCACTAAAATATAGTTGCAGAGTTTCGATGGAGCGTTGGAGGAACCCAATTCTGTAAATAGGCACTGCCTACCACACATCCCTCACTCCCCAACATCCAATCCCTCCCCCACAAAATCCACATCCCCACATCCCTAATCCTCCCCACACACCCCCTTTCCCACAAATCACCGAAAACTCTCACTCATGTGGGCACCTCACCAACCTATGCTTCATCAGATTGTAGTGCAAATTTCAAGTGCCCCACCCAATCTGCCTCATCGCGGACCTGGTGCTCCCAAAATTGTCGTTGCCGCACATCACTTTCTCGCTGCCGCTGTCGCGGTAGGCAAACATCTTGGGGTAATGCGTCGCTACCCCGTAGCGATCGCGTAAATAGCACCTTCAACCGCCCCACCCGCTTCGAGTAATTGCCGTCATCCGGTAGCAGAGTCCACAAAAGATGAAGGTGATCGGGCAAAACCACCGCCGCTGTAACGTCAAAAGGCATTTCGGCTTTTACGGTAGCCGTGACACAACGCAACCGTTGCACATTCTCTGGATTGGCAAAAATCGGTCTGCGGTTAAATGTTACCAGGGGAGAAAGACGGCACCGCTGGGGGTGTAGGTGCGGCGACAGTCGGGCATGGGGATGGACAGGAATGAACGGGTTTAGGGTTCCTGGTTAGTTGCGAGGGTGGATGGTGGGCAATGCCCACCCTACGGGTCAAATTTCGTCGCCTAGATAAAGCTTGACAAAAAATTCAGCCGCTTCAGGGTTCATAGATTTTAGTGCTCTGACAATTTCAACAACGGTTTCAGCGGTTGGATCGCGCTTCTCGTTTGCCCAGCGGTAGACATTGTTGCGCTCTACATCCATAGTCCCCGCCAGCGCAAACTGGCTGATGCTGTAATCCGCTAAAACCTGCTTGAGCGCTTTGCCTGCTTTTCCCATGCGTTCATGGTTTCAGAGTTTTACCCATCCAGACACATCCTAGTGGTTGACAGTCAACCACTAGGCAGATAGGCTGCTTTTTAACGTCCTAGTGGTTGACAGAATTATGCAAGATCAATCTCCTACCGCCCGCTACAGTGCCCGCATCCTCAACCCCGAATCTGCTGGGCCAATTCACCTTGAACTCACCCTCAAACTCCACAGCTACCCCCACCCCGATCGCGAACCCGTCAAAATTCTCGTCATTGGCAGCAAGCAGTCCGTCAGTTCCATTGTCGTCGCCCTTCACCAGCTCGGCTTTGCCGAAATCTTCGAGTGGACAGACTTTCTCAGCGCCCCCAACGCCGATAGGCCCTTGCAGTTCGCCCCTGGTGAAGTCATGAAAGCCCTGGTCAAGTTTTTGCCGAGAGAGTAGGTAGGTGGGCACTGGCAATCCACTGGCCTACCCCTTGCCTTTCTCTTTGCTCAGAATCGCTATAGTTGGTTGGGGTGCTGCGGCAGATTTACCTGCCGTCATACCGATTTCTCTAGCGGTCGACTAACCCCAGCCCCTGCCCCGGAGATGCAGTCACCACTGAGAGAAACAGTTATGCGATATCGTCCTGTCCTTTAGTAGATTTTGCCATGCGATACTGGTTAGTCTTAGCCCTCGCCCTGGGTGTAGTAAGCCTTTCCCCCACCAGCGCCCCGGCCCAGTCTCCCGCTGCCCCTGCCAGTCCCCCACCCCAGGGTGCCGTAGACCAAATCTTCCTCATGCGCAGCAGAAACATCGCCCGCGCCGCTGCCGAGACCGCCAACGGGGGGCTAGGGAACTACATGGCCGAACCCGCCATGCATGGCCCCACAGCAAATGCCCCCATGGTGATCAACGAGGATGGTTCCCTGTTGTTTACCTTCCGAGGCTTTCGCCCCGAAGATCGAGACATCAACGGCAACCCCACCTTCTCCTTTGAAACAGAGGTGCTGGTAAACTCAGACCGGACTTTTCAAATTCTCTATAACGGCCCCATTCGACCGGTCAGCCCCTAACCGTTAGGCGACATCTAGAAAAAGCAGACGCCAACTTAAATCCAGCGCCTGTAGCTGCTGTAGCGTGGGCACTGCTGCAAAACATCCTAACGACGTCGGCTACGGCTATATGACTCGGTTGTTCATTCCAAAGCGTGCGATCGCAAAAAAAGGTGCGCCATTGCAGAGCAGTAGCGCACCTCAAGGTCATATTTTAGAGGAATAATTTCTACGCCTGATCCCAGAGTTCGCGAACGCCATTTTCGGGCAGCCAGGTAGCAATTTCCTGAATCCGCTCTTTGGACAGCTCCTTTTTAGTTGCTGAGAACACGGCTTTTACTGCCCGCTTGCGCTCGGCATCCTTATGGGTAGGATCGCGGCGCAAACCGCCCTCATTGGCTACTCGGAAGAAGAAGCGATCGGAGTCAATTTTAAAGATGCCTGGGCCTTGCCAAGGCGGGCGCACCCGGCTCAGAAATCCGACCAGGGGATTAGTGTCTTTCCACAGATCGGTGACTTCCATTTGCAAAGCTTTTTCATCGGTTGGCATGACGTCTTCATGCAGTTCATCGGCCACCCGATCGGCTGACTCGGTTGTCATTAAGTCGCGCATGACGCGAAAGACAACTTCGGTAAAGTCTCTAGCATCGTAGGGCTCAGCGAACCCTCCTTCAACCATGACATATTCCAAAAAAGAGCGATCTTTATCGGCGATCGCCAGTCTAGAATCTTCTGTTTCAGTCGGATCACGTTCTGGTATTTCTCTTACAGCTTCATCTACCATCGTTGGTTCCTTTATTGATAACCATCTTCTTTCAATAAAGGTTAAGCAAGTTCTGGCTGGTTCACCTCCTTCACAGGGGCAAGCTATGGGTGGGCCAAGGGGTAGAGATTTTGTCGCCGCTGCGACTGTCCTACTGGCCTGCGTGCAGGGGTAGGCTGGCGCTTAATTTATAGCTGTAGCCAGTCCGGTTAAGACATTTCCTCAAGAGCGTTTGAACGTTCGAACGTTTCTAGGGTTGTGGATGTCCTAACCCAGGTGACTATAGCTATACCCAGGCAGGTCAACCTGGGCTACTCAAAGGGAAACGGCTTCCAAGGAATCCATTCAGCCCAGAGTTCACCCAGGGTGCCATCGGCCAGGGTGGCGGCGATCGCGGCATTGAGCGCTGCCCGCAGGGTGGGGTTGGCTTTGGGGGTGGCGATCGCAAAGGGCACTCGGGTCGGTAGCGTCAGCCCAATCTCTAGGGATGCATCGTCTTCGGCGGCGGCCACCAGCACCAGTTCGTCATCAATCAGCGCGTCGATCTCTCCCGCCCGCAGTGCCGCTAGCATTTCGGGTAGCACCTGGTCGCTGCCGGGGTAGGGCACCGCTGTCGCCCCCGGAAAACCCTCAACTAGGGCAATGTTGGTACTGTCGGCCAAACCACCCACCCGCTTGCCTGCCAGGTCACCCACTGAGGCAATGCCGCTACCTTTTTTGACCAGCACGGCCTCGTCAAACAAACCGTAGGGCTCGGTAAAGTTGACCAGCTGCTGGCGTTCTGGCGTAATTGCCTGGTTAAACCACACCGCATCGTACTTGCCCGTGGCAAAGCAAGTATAAAACTCGAACATCGGCAAGTTGTGCCACACAGGGGTAAGGCCCAGCTGGGCGCAAACCGCGCGCGCTAACTCGGGCTCGTAGCCAGTGCGCTGCCCGTTGGCGGTGATAAAGCTCATGGGGCGGGCATCGAAGTCACTGGTGGCAATATGCAAAACGCCCGGCTCAACGGTGAGGCTAGTCAAAGATTCGGTGGTGGGTAACGAGGGACACATAATGTTTGGGGGGAAAACTTATTATGACAAGTACATCGGTCACCCCCGATTTTGTCAACTCAGCTGAGTCAAATTCAGCTCATTCGGGTGCATACGGGCAGCAATGCATCCCCTTTCGAGATGAATCCCTGTGGTGCATTGTGCTTCACACGCATGCACCCTACCGACCGTTGCTCCCGTAGGGTGGGCAAGGCCCACCACCACCAAATTCCTGTAGATCAGACTCGCTCGACCCGCTGTGTTTCCTGCTCCAGAGACTCGGTTTGCAATGGACTATCAACCCACTCAGCTCTCCCCCGCGCAGATTCAGCAGTTTCAAAACGACGGCTTTTTGATTCTGGAAAATTTTCTGCCGCCCAATTTTGCCGAACGCCTAGCCAGCCGTCTGGAACCCATGTTTCACGGCGAGTTTGAGACCGGCATTTTTCCGGACGAGTGGCACTGGCGACCGCGTATGAGTCTGCCCGACATCACCCGCGAAATCTGCAATGGCTGGAAGAGCGATCGCACCATCGCCAGCCTGGTGCTCTCGTCAGAAATCGGTCGGCTCAGCGCCACGCTAGCGGGGTGGGAGGGTGCCCGCATTGGTCAAGACAGCCTGTGGATGAAGCCCCCCGGTGCCCAGGCGATCGCCATGCACCAAGACGGCGTCTACATCGACTATCTCAATCCTGCCGAGATGATGACTTGCTGGGTCGCCCTCGATCGCGCCACCGCCGCCGACGGCACCCTGGTCTATGCTAAAGGCTCCCACCAGTGGCCGATTTCCAGCGTTGAGGGCGAGTTCCACGCCCCCACCAAAGACTACCGCTGGGCGATGCTGCAAGCGGCTGAAAATGCTGGCGTGCCCGAACCTGAGCTGGTGGTGGTCGATGTGCCCGCTGGGGGCTGCGCCTTTCACCACGGGCGCACCTGGCACGGCCTCGGCCCCACCACCCGCACCGAGGGCATGTTCCGCAGCATTGGCCTGCACACCCTCCCCGCCAGTGCCCAGTTTCACCCCACCAACCCCCAGGGTTACATCTACGGGCGCTACAAGCGGGTAGGCCATACCGAAATGGATGAGAGCTTTTTCCCGATTCTGTGGCGCAGCGACGGCTACCGCAGCCCGCACTTAGCCGAGTATTGCGAAGACCCGTTGGGGGCCGAGATGGCGATCGCCTAGCGGTTTTGGGTTGTTGGCAAAATTCTCTGATGGTGGGTTAGGCCTCCCCCACAGCGACCTAGGGCCTAACCCACCCATTCGCCTACTCACCCATGGCATTTTCACCCTGTAGGGGCAGTGCCCACCACCCTGGCCAGAGTCGATCACATTTCACCCAAAATGCTGCGATCGCACCGCCAGCAGAAGTTTCGTCACGTCAAGCATAGTACCAAGCGGTTGTGCAGTTTGTAGCTCAGAGTAATGGTGGGCAGTGCCCACCTTACAGGATCCATTCAACTACCCCACAGGAGCGTATCCCATGACCATCGCCCAAGAACGACCGACCGCGATCGCCGTTGCCCATCCCCTAGAACCTCTAACGCCAGCAGAAATTGCCGCCGCCGTCGCCATTCTGCGCCAGGAGAAATCTCTGGGAGCAACGACCCGTTTCGCCACCGTTACCCTAAATGAGCCTGCCAAGGAAACCGTGCTGGGCTTTAAGCCGGGGGATGCCATTGTCCGCGAAGCCTTTGCGATCATTCTCGACAACGCCACCGCCCAAACCTACGAATCGATCGTCTCCCTCACGGCGGGCACCGTCATCTCGTGGAAACATATCCCCGGCGTGCAGCCGCCGATCATGCTGGATGAATTTATCGAGTGTGAGAATGCGGTCAAGGCTTGCCCGGAGTTCATTGAGGCGATCGCCAAGCGTGGCATTACCGACCCCAGTTTAGTCATGGTTGACCCTTGGTCGGCGGGTCACTACGGACTAGACGACGAAGAGGGTGTACGCCTCTCCCGTGCCCTCTGCTGGGTGCGGGCCAACCCCACTGACAACGGCTACGCCCGCCCAATCGAAGGCGTCATTCCTGTGGTCGATCTCAACAAAATGGAGGTCATCCGGGTCGAAGACCACGGCGTAGTGCCCCTGCCGCCCCAGTCGGCCAACTACTCCCAGGAGTACATCAAAAACTTTCGTACCGACCTCAAGCCGCTCGAAATCATTCAGCCCGAAGGCCCCAGCTTTACCGTCGAGGGCCACGAAATCCGCTGGCAAAAGTGGAAAATGCGCATCGGCTTCACCCCTCGCGAGGGGCTGGTACTCTACACCGTCAGCTACAACGACGGTGGCGAAGAGCGGCCCATTCTCTACCGCGCCTCTCTGGCCGAGATGACCGTGCCCTACGGCGACCCCCAGCCCCACCACTACCGCAAAAATGCCTTTGACGTGGGCGAATACGGCGTCGGCACCCTGGCCAACTCCCTCAAGCTGGGCTGCGACTGCCTGGGCGAAATCTATTATTTCGATGCCTTTATGACCAACTCGCGCGGCGAGGTGGCCCAGATCGAGCACGCCGTCTGCCTCCACGAAGAAGACTTTGGCATTCTTTGGAAGCATGTGGACTGGCGCACCAACGAGACTGAAGTGAGGCGATCGCGCCGCTTGGTCGTTTCCTTTATCGCCACCGTGGGCAACTACGAGTATGGCTTCTTCTGGTACTTTTACCAGGACGGCACGATTCAGTACGAAGTCAAACTGACGGGTATGCTCAGCACCGCAGCCGTCCCCCCCGGCGAAGTGCCCAAGTACGGCACCCTGATCGCCCCGCAGCTCTACGCCCCTGCCCACCAGCACATCTTCAACGTGCGCATGGATATGTGCATCGACGGCCTGCAAAACTCCGTCTACGAAGTGGATGTCGAACCGGAGGCAGACGAGGCCCTCAACCCCTACGGCAACGCCTTCTACGCCAAATCGACCCTGCTTGCCACCGAACTGGAGGCCCAGCGCCTGATCGACCCGATCAAAGCCCGGTACTGGAAGATCGTTAACCCCACCGAAACCAATGCCGCAGGCTACCCCACGGCCTACAAGCTGATGCCGGGCGAAAACACCCTGCCCCTGGCCCGACCAGGGGCCAGCGTGATGCAGCGGGCCGGCTACATGGGCAAGCATCTATGGGTCACCCCCTACGCCCCCGACGAAAAATTTCCGACGGGCGACTACCCCAACCAACACCCCGGCGGTGAAGGACTACCAAAATGGACTGAGGCCAACCGCCCGGTAGACAATACCGACCTAGTGGTGTGGTATACCTTTGCCCACACCCACGTGCCCCGCGCCGAAGACTGGCCAGTAATGCCTACGGCCTACGTCGGTTTCATGCTCAAGCCGCTCAATTTCTTTGATCAAAACCCGGCCAACGATGTGCCCCCTGCCGCTAGCAAACACAGCTGTTGCAACTAAGACCAAATAGGTGCCTCCAGTCTCCTTTACGTAGTATGAGAATACTGGGGGCACTGACTTTTGGGCGCTCACGCCAAGGACCACAACACCCAATCAAGAGCCTTCTGATGCAGGGGACAGCCTCAGCGCAAGATAGTAATACCCTCCGAGTAAAACAGTTACAAAAATTTGCCCACCCCAAGGGCCATGCAGAAAATCAAATATATCGGCTCCCCAATAGGCAGCGGCCAAAGCCATCAGCACCAAACGAGGAATATTGACCAGAAAGGCAAGGACAATGCCGATAAAGCTGAGCTGAAAGATTTTATAGTTTGAAAAGCCTAGATACCAACCCAAGCACAAACTAGCCCCTAGCATGGCCAAGGCCGTATCAAAACCATTGCATCCCCAACTTACTTCAACGGTGTGATGTGGGAAGAAAACCAACGGCCCAGACACCACAACCGGTTGCCCTACCCAGCGCAAAACAGTGGTTGTCACCCACGCCATTGATGATTCCAATATCCGGGCGGGCAGCAGTGTTTGCCATAGTGTGCCGGCAATATGGCCAGGATTAGGATATACACTCAGCGCAAAAGCCCAACTAATACCAGAATATGTGCTAAAAAAAGCTATTCCCCAACAGCTAATTACCACACCGATCAAGATAAAAAGCCATAGGAATGCTTGTGACCAAAGCGAAAATCGACAAAAGGGAAAACTTAGTATACCAACAACAATCAAACAATGCCCCAGCCAGCGATCGGCCTCTAAAGAATCGACCACTGCCAGGGAGTACCGATTTTGCCAAAGCTTGATAATTCCAATCGCTGCCAGGCAAACCGCCAGAGTAAAGCTACCAGAACCATACTGGTAAATTTGAAGGACTAGAAAACGTATCCAACTGGGCAAATAGCACAGGCCCACAAACAAGCCCAAGGAAACAATCACAGTATGGGGCGTTTTGGGATATGCTGCATAAAACTTAAAACAGGACTTTATCATTTAATTCAACCTGGCTAAGCCCGTCGCAATCGTCTTCTGCCAAGGCTTTTCAAAAGACCTAGCCGGCCGACGCCAATTAAGCCTCCACCGACTAGCAAAAGATTCCCAGACGATGAGATCAGTGTTTTCATTGAACCAATCTGGGCATCTTGCTTCAAGATTGTGGCTTGATTATCAACACTACGAATGGCGTTGGTAAAGGCATCATCATCAAGCTGTTGGTTTAAGGCAGGATCTTCTCGGCCCTGGGTAATACGAGCCCGTAGTTCAGATGCTTGGGTATCAAGATTAGCTATAGCCTGGTGCTGCAACGTCAGGGTATCTTTAATGACTAGCAGGCTAGACAACCCCAGTAAAAGCCCTGCTAACACACAACCTATCGCCATTACCTTTAACTGTTGCAAGCGGCTATTTAACTTGCTATAGACCAGTAAAGCGCTGCCAACAAAGAGCAGCAGGCTTCGTTCTGAAACCTGTTGCAAAAAATTGAGCCGCCACTGAGGCGACAGCGGATTTGGCGGCAATCCAATCACCAAAATATCAATGACGAATCCGATTAAGCAAATACCACTGACGATAAATGCCAATTTCTGAGTCGTCACTACTCCTTGGGCTTGCCAAGGCATCTGCGTGTTAGCCATTAAACTCCACCTTAAGCATAAGAAAAACGATTACTTTTCCAGTTCATTTTTCAACCAACTGAAGCGCTTTTCCGGAGTATTTTGCCATCCCAAGCGATCGCACTGACCGGGCAGATACTTGCCCCAAAGCACCTAAACCCATACCAGTCAGCAAAAGGCTAAAAAAGGTCCTGGCAACTGTTTTTCGAATTCGAATTTTTGCGATCGCCGATAGCTCTTGGGTTCTTTCCTCCAAAAGTTTGACAGCCTGCTCTTTTCGAACTGGATCCATGATTGCCCCTAACGCTTCCGTAGGCTGGGGCGAAAACTGTTGAATTTCTTGCGTGAGATTTTGCTGTTGATTTACCAGGTTTTCAAGGGCTAAGCTTTTAAATCGGAAGCTATCTTGTAGATAAAAAAGACTGCTTAAGCTAATCCACAAACCCAGTACGCAACAAAGCCAACCAATTTGTTTAAGTCGCGCAGGCGTTGTTTGCAAACTGTGACATAGTAGGGCGGCTCCAAAGAGCAGTATAATGCAGCGCTCTCCCAGTTGCTGGACAAATCCCATCCGCCACTCAATCGAATCTAAAGCTAATCCTAAACTAATAGACAGCATGTCTAGACTAAAGCCAACGATGCAAATCAAGCTGGCAATCAGTGTCAAAGAATGAATTATGGAGCTATCTTGGTCTGCAATATCGTTAAATTGGCGCATGATGATATCTGGCCTATAGCAAGTTGTCAAAAGATTATGGGGTCGCCATCTTGGCCCAATAAGACTGGCGACTGCTACCAGGCTAAGACACCGATTTTTGTTTACGAAAAACAGCCACACCAAATCCTACTAAGCCTGGAATTAAAAGGGGAGAAGGTACAGTAGTGGTGCCATTGCCAGTTGTAGCCATAGTTAGAGAAGCGACACTAAAGTTCTCATCCCCACTGCGGGTGGCGATAAACTCGATAGTGCTGATGGCTGTGTCAGCAATAAAGCCCCAGGTCGCAGATCGGTTTGGAACGGCTACAACTTGAGAGATTCCATCAATGCCCGTAACAACAATTTGAGTATCTTTGGTAAACGCACTGGAGGTGAAATCTAAAAACAAACCCTGAACAGCTTCTGGAAATGACCAAACCACCGAAATAGTTTGTTTTCCGGTAGTGCCATAGCTAACGCTATAACCGCTGCCATCGATGCCATGGCTAGTCAGGTTAGTTGTCGTCAAAGTTGCTTCTGGATCTGAAAGCACATCGTTAACTTTCAACTGGCTAGTGATACCGGTATTGCAGAAATTGCTCAGGGTTGAGTAATTGCTGCCGTTGGTATAGGGAGAACAGTCTAGCCCCGCTAAGCTACGGTTTTCCAAGGTGAAATCTTGGCCGCTACCCGTTAGAGCGTCTTGCCAAGCATTGGCATCGGTGAAGGTGCCTGAGATCGTTAGCGCCTGCGCAGATAGGGGCGCTAAAAGTAGGGATGAAATTGTTAGAGTAATTCCCTGAAGAAGTATTTTTGAATTCATTTTGTGAAACTTGAGAGTCTACCCATTAACCGAACAAACGCTCAGGCTGCTTGGTCTCGATGCAGTCCTTTGCTTGTATTTTAGATGAGATGGTGGTAGAGCCCTGAGTGTTAGCCATGCTGAATCAACTTATTAGTAAGCAGTGCTGAGTCAAGCTGGCTAGGAGTTAGATGGAGATGCTTAGGAAGAAACTGGAGGGAGGAGACCTACTGATATTACCTATCCTAGATAGCTGGTACTCCTGCAACATCCGGGTAGTTACGGTTCTTGTGGTAGAGATAGATCCGTAAAAATTCGGTTCCATTGTGCTTGGCAAGGTGCAGAGTGAAGGCAAGCCGTAGAGCTGACGTACCTTTGTAAGACTTCTAGCTGGGTCGTTGGAATGATTGACTGACACAATGTTAGAGGTAGGTTGAGTCAAACGGAGCGCAACCCAAGGCCAAGTTCAATCAACGGATGTAGTGCAAGACATCGGGCAGCCAAAGCCTTAGCGCTGTTGCAGTCCACAGTTTCACGCCATTTGGAGACAGTGGTACGGGGCAGGGAGCCTACGGCAGCTTAGTCAACCTCCACAGCGGCATGGTCGATGACGTCAGGTGGCGCAGTTTCTGTGTAGATGTGGCACATCCCATTGCGGGTCAGTAAGGGTTAGAACTGCACCTGGCTCGGCCACAACTTAAGAGCTTATGGGACGTTATTCAACCCTTCAATGGTAGTTCAGTATCGCTGACTACAGCCTATCCCCAAATTGCATTGCACACTCTTGACATAACAAGTTAGCCGAGAAAACTCAGATAGCTTGATGATTAATCTTGGGCTCAGCCTGGGGTTTTGGGCCTTGTGTTTATACCAGCCGAAATATTTTTACCTAGACCTAGTCTGTCTGCTCGAACGGGTTGACCTTTTCGGCGTATTTAGCTTGGTTTTTAGCCGCTTGCAAACGTTGCAGGTTGGTCGTTTCGTTTTTCAGGTTCTCTGTACAACTTAACTGACAGTTAGGAGTTATCTATGTCTCCTGAATCGCAAGAGTTTTTAGCAACTTTTGTAGCAGAGTCTTACTACTATTGGGCCTCGGTGCTCATGTTGCTGATTCACGTAGGCTTTTTAGCCTACGAGGGTGGTGCAGCTCGTTCTAAGAATGTGCTGGCCACCATGGTCAAAAACCTGATGACCCTGTCTTTGGTCGGCCTAACCTTCTTTTTCTTTGGCTGGTGGGTGTACAACGCCTTTCCGCTATTTCCCCTGCAGGGCGGCATTGTGGGGCCGTGGACCAGCGCCACCGCTGACGGCACTGTGGGCGAGGTGCTGGCGCTGGTCGAAGCTTCCTACCCCTGGTCGCCTGCCCTGGGGCCAAACATTGCCGATAACCTGACTGGCGTGTTTTGGTTTGCCTTCGCCCTGTTTGCCATGACCACCGCCTCCATTCTCTCGGGGGCAGTCATTGAGCGCATCAGAGTTGGGGCCTATGGCATTCTGGCAATTGTTTTGGGCTCGTTTACCTGGGTAGTAGCCGCTGCCTGGGGCTGGAACCCCTACGGCTGGTTTTTTACCCAGATGGGCTACCACGACTTTGGCTGCTCTGCCCTACTCCACGCGGTGGCGGGGTTCTTTGCCCTGGGTGTGCTGATTAACCTCGGCCCCCGCATTGGCAAATTTGATGCCCAGGGCAAGCCACGGGTGATTATGCCCCACAATTTGCCCCTAACGATGGTGGGGCTGATGCTGATTTTTGTCGGTTTCTATGCCTTTTTGGCCGCCTGCGTGATCTTTACCCCTGGCCAAACTGGGGCGATTACCATCTACGGCACGCCGATGACTCTGGCCTCGATTGGGGTCAACACCACGCTGGCACTCTCTGCTGGTCTGGTGGGGGCATACATGGGCTCGAAAGCTGACCCGTTCTACACCATTTCTGGGGGTCTGGCGGGAATTATTTCGGCGGCGGCAGCGATGGATATCTACAGCCCGGCGATCGTCATTATTCTGGCCTTTGTGGGCGCTTACACCATGCCTTTTGTGGGCAATGCCGTCGAAAAAGCTGGCATTGACGACGCGGTAGGTGCCTTTGCGGTACACGGCTACTGCGGCATGTTTGGCTCGCTGATGGTGGGCATTTTTGCGGCGGGCTACCCGCAGCCCGATGGCATTCCCTCGATTAACTTTTGGGGGCAACTGGTGGGCGCGGTGATTTCTGCGGTGCTTTTGGGCTTTATCCCTGGCTATGGGGTGAGCTTTTTACTGAAGAAGTTTGGCCTACTGCGGGTGTCTGAAGCTGAAGAAATTGCTGGTCTAGATTTGGCTGACTTTGGCATTGAGGGCTACCCAGAATATTCGATTTTATCGGAACAAAATGGCCATGCCGATCGCGTGGTGATGCCGATGCCTTCGGTGGTATCTAAGTAGCTAATCTGTCTGAACCCCTACTGAAACCCTAGCCCCCATGCTAGAAAATTGAGGAGCAAGTGCTATGTCTAGCCCGTTTTCTACTTTTGAAGAGTTTGAGGGGGCCATTGATGGCCCCACTGGCGGGGCAATTTATACCTTTGCCAACAACCCCGCTATCAACACCATTGCCCTGCTGATCTGCGTTGGGTTATTTATTTGGTTTTTGGTCAGAACCTTTGCCACCCACCACGAGATGCCCGCCGTCGATCAGTCGCTGAGTCACCTGAGTGCCTTTATCGTGGCGGGGCTGCTATCGATCGCAGGGGCCGAGTATCGCCAGACCATGCAGCCTAACCAACCCGCCGAGACTCAGCCCCAGGCAATGTCTCACCGACCGGGGGCCAAGGCGACCCTGGGACTATTGGGCTTGGCCGGGGTTGGTCTGCCGGTGGGGCGACGCGGAGCCAAGACGGCCTCGTCGGGGCGATCGCGCCGCAAGGGCCGCTACCGCGACCTTCAGTCACCCCGGTCTTAATCGGCTGAGGTCGAGAGTCCTGACTTGAGATAGCGAGTTTTGTCTGTCCATAGTTGATCTGTCCTAGCGTTTTCCGTAAACCCACATCTGCCCCGTTAGCCTGTGCTGACGGGGTATTTTTTGGCAGTAACTACCGCTGTGACGCTTTTTTGAGCTACTAGCTGACCCTGGCGCTATGATTTGGCGTAGCAGCGCGCAGGATGGCTTTTGAGGGGCAACGATGACTGACTTAACCCAACAGTCGAGCTGGTCGCAAGCTCAAACGGGAGATGTGGGCGCGATCGCCGCTCTACTCACGGCAATCCTCAATGATCCTCCAGTAAAGCCCCCCGTAAAAGTAGAGGTATCGCGGCGCGATCGCACCCTCTACGTCTTTCTCACTGCGTCCCAGTTGCCTCAGCTAGAGCGCGATCTGCACCGCATTCATGGGGTGGTCGCGGCTCTAGGACTGGGCAGCCTGACCCACCTCAAGGTGCTCGACGGCACCGAAAAGCGCCTGCTCAACCGCTGGCAGCACGACTTTAGCCTAGAGCCTTTGGCCCCCCCGGCCCCCGCTGCCCCGCCTGTACTCCCCCCTACAACTGAGGCTTTAGTTTCCCCTGTTGGGCCAAGCACTAGGGCAGCGGCAGAGCTAACGGTGGCCAGACCCAGTAAACCAAAACCGACCCGCGATCGCAGGCGATCGCAGGGCCGCTGGCGCTGGATAGCCCTGTCAGCCGCTGTCGCTCTGGGGTTTGGGTTGACCGCCGCAGTCACCCAGTGGCGCGTTAGCCAGCAGTCAACCGCCAACCCCGCCGCTCAGTCAGCCTCGGCTGGCGACCCTCGCCCTGCGGCGGCCATTGCCCTAGAGCCCATGCTGGCCGCAGAGCGCACCGCCGCCCTGGCTGCGCCCGAGCTAGCCGTTCCTGTTACCCTCACCATCAAAGCCGTAGGCGATATTATCCCCGGTACCGACTATCGGGGCTATCGGCTACCCCAAGACTGGCAGTATTTGTTTAGCAGCATCCAATACCACCTGGGGGATGCCGACATCACCTTTGGCAACTTTGAGAGCACCCTAACCGAGGTGCCCCACAGCGCCAAAGATACGAGCCGAGGCAATACCTTCGCCTTTCGCACCCCGCCCTGGTACGCCAGCGTGCTCAAAGAGGCCGGGTTTGACGTGCTCAGCGTTGCCAATAACCACTCCTTCGACTTTTTTGAGCAGGGGTTTAACGACACCATTGCCCACATCGAAGCGGCGGGCATGCGGGCCGTGGGCCGCAAAGACGAAATTCTATACGTCGAGGCCCAGGGGCAAACGGTGGCCTTTATTGGCTTTAGCACCTACTCAGAGCACAATCGGGTACAGGATTTGGAGCAGGCGATCGCCCTGGTGCAAACCGCCCAGGCCCAGGCCGATATTGTCGTCGTCTCCTTCCACGCGGGCAAAGAAGGCACTGACGCCACCGTCACCCGCGACCAGACCGAATTTTTCTTTTCCGAAAATCGCGGCAATGTCGTGCAGTTTTCTCGCACCGTGATCGACCACGGGGCCGATCTGGTGCTGGGCCACGGCCCCCACGTACCCCGCGCTCTCGAACTCTACAACGGCAAGCTGATCGCCTACTCCCTGGGCAATTTTGTCGGCTACCGCAGCCTCTCCACCGTTGGCCCCCTGGGTACCTCGCTGATCTTACAGACCGACCTCGATGCCCAGGGCAACTTCGTCAGCGGGCGCATTATCCCCGTCGCCCTCGATCGCAACGGCGTGCCCTACCTCGACGACCACTTTGGCGGCGTTACTCTCGTGCGTCAGTTTACCCAGCGCGACTTTCCCGATACGCCTTTAGAAATTGATGATCTGGGCTATATCTGGCCTCGGTAATTGGTAACGGTGGGCCTAGGCTGGGGAATCCCCGCTGCCCCCGTGATAAGGGGGGTCTGAGTCCGCTGCAAGGTTGCTCTGAAAAAAGGGGGATTTAGGTCCTCCGGCGGATGGTGCGATCGCCAACGTCGCACCATCTGGCTAAAGGGTGAAGCCAACGGGGCAAAACCTTCTACTAATGACAGGGCCGTGCTCCAGGGGAGCCGCGTTAGCTTGTCTGAAGACTGTGCAGATGTTAAGCGGGTGCGATCGCTGGCCTAGGCTAGCTCGTTAGCGCCCACCTTGGCCCCGCCACAGCCGTAATTATGGATCACCCTGACCTATGACTGACAAAACTAAGCGCCCTCATCCCATTGGCAATCCTCAAGAGGCCGAACCGGGCCGGGGGGCCTCGGGCAATCAGTGGGCCGTACAAACGGCTCAATCTACCGACGTCAATCCTGACGATGAAGTCATTCCGTCGAACGTCGATGTAGAGAAAAATCGGCAGCAGATCGCAGCTTATGCCGAGCAAGAAGAAGGCACGCTGCCGACATCCCATGGGTTTGTCATCGATGAAGCGGGCAAAATCGATAACTTTGCCGTTGAGCCCCCCATGTACGTCGAAGAATAGTTGCCCGGACGGGGCCACCGAAAATCGATTTCTACAGTTTAATTAGGAGGCTTTATGCCAATTTCTATTCGAGATGATGTGGTATTCATTATCTTGCAAAAGATTAATGAGTCTAGCCAAAACGATTCCCAAAACGACACCAAGAGCGAAACCGAATTTTCGCCTACCGATTTCACCGGCTTGGGGTTGACCAAGGCCGACCTGCTCGGCCACTTGGATTACTTAAACCAACGTCAGTATATTGTCGCCGAGTTTAGCGGCAACGCCTATGGCAATCAGGAAGATGTGCCCGACGTCGTGAATTCTGATGAAGTCGGCTTTCGCATTGCCAACACCTATGGAGCCAAAGATGGCCCCCTACCGCACCTGATTGACTTTAAGCGCGCCACCCTGACCCCAAAAGGCCAGCACATGCTGGCTGATATGGAAAACGATCCACCCCAGGCGCTTGAAGAGGGGCCGAAGGTGCCAGTGCTAACGGAGCACACACCATTTTTAGAAAAGGTGAAAATTAAAGGCAGTCTGCCCGATATCTACGATGCTCGAGACATTACCGAAGTGGTGTTTCGCGTTATGCGCGACGTTATGACCACCGCCGAAGCTGACCGAGTACAGGCAGAACTGCACGATGCTGTCTTGCCGACCGACGAGAAAGCCCTGCAAATGGAAGTGGCCGATCTATGGAAGGATCGAAATCCTCTAGTGGGCCTGCTGAGCCGGATTCGTCCGCCCTTAAAAGGGCCAGCCCCCTTAGGAATTGACTCGAAGCTGTTCTTAACCCGCATTGACAATGAGGCCGGGGTGCCCAAAACAGTCAATGCAGAAATAGTGGTCTCAGCAGTGTTTTCAGCGACTAAAGACGAGCTGTCTCAGGAGCGCATTCAAGCGGTGGCTCATTGGCTCCCAGAAGGCAAAGTTCGCGATATCTGGCAGGCGGCCTAGGGCTAGAAATGCTGGAGCATTCTAACCATTAGTTACAGCCAACACATTTCCCCTATGGCTTCTTTATAACGTGGTGCTAAAGTCTGAACCGACTGGGTCAGATAATTGCCAGCATGTTACAGATCGCCTGTCGGGAGTGTTGAGCCATGCCGTTTACCATCCCTCGCCCAAAGCACGGTCGTTCTAAGCACCGCTGGCGGGGGATAGCGCTAGGACTAATGGCGCTGCTGCTGGTGTTGATCGGCAGTGGGGCGGCGATCGCCAACGTCTCTAACTATGAGCTGGCTCAGGCCCAGCCCTTTAACCGGGTCGAGACCTACCCGGTGCAGCCCCTGCCCACTGCCCCAACCCTACGGCCCAACGGCCAGTGGATGGGGCGACTGATTTTACCCAGCGTCGCCGACTATGCTGCCGACCCCGGTGATTGGGCCTGGTTCGAGGTGTGGCATGGCGATCCGGCCCTGGTGGGGCAGCGGGTAAAGCTGACCTGGCAACCCACGGCGATCGCCCAGGCCTACGTAGAGACAGTCACCACCGACATCGCCTTCAGTGCCCAGGCCGAGCAGTTTTTAGCTAGAGGCAACGTGGTGCCAGAGCGGCTGAATGGGCGGCAGCAGGTGGGGCCACTACAATCGCTGGCGGGGGCACGCCCTCGCGACGATGTCATAGTGCGGCTGGTGGATGCCGAACTGACGGTGCAAGCGGGCCAGCCCGTGGTGCACACTCGGCTAGAACCGGTGCAAATCACCGGGCGCGAGTATGGTCTGGTGAAGATCATTGGCCCCGATACCACGGTCAGTGCGCCTCGGCCAACGGTTTGCCCTGGGCCAGCCCCCTGCCCCCCAGAGTTTTTTCAGGTGCAGTTTTACGACAGGGCGGCCCAAGACTTTACTGGTCCGATTGGCACCGTGCGCATTCCCCAGCAGCCTGCGGTCAATGGCGATCGCTTTTTTTCTAACCTGCGAGATTTAGAGCATTCTCCAGCCGGGCGGGCGGGGTGGTACATCTACGGCAGCCGCGATGCCGAGGGGATGTTTACGGTACAGGCACTCAAACCCCGCGCTTTGCTCCAGCTGGTGCCCGACCAGGTGGTGATAGGCCGCACACCAGGACTGAAATATATCGATCGCCAGAATTGGCGTCATACCCCCCAGCGCCAGGGCACCCTTCAGCGGGTGTTGGTCAGCCCCAACGGTGGCAGCCCTGAGGCCGCCCGCGCCCAGTGGCAGGAGGGCGACTACGCTCTAGTCATTCATCTCTTTGGCGGCATTGGCGGCGAAAACAGTGAGTTCATTCCGTTGGGGACGGTGACAGGGCACTTTGCCTACGGCCTGGCCCGAGTGGTGCGCGAACCGATCGCCGACGAGCTCCAGTTCGAGATTCAGTACCAGCAGATCTATGCCCACAGCTCTCCGGCGGTGCTGTCGGGCACCCACGACTGGGGCAGCTACACCGGGGATATGCAGCGGGGCTGGCTGGGCATTCGCCCAATCTCGGACGTGGTCGTGAAGCTCGACTCATTGACTACACCACTACAGCTGGGCGAAACCCGGATTTCGCTGTTTGAGGAACTGCTGATCCAAACCCAAGTGATTGCGGCCCGATACCGCACGGGCGACGGCACCGGGGTAGCGGGGGTAACCCCGGCTACCTCCTGCGTGCAGGACTCAAACCAGGCGCTGTTCATCGCGATGCAGCAGGTGCGGCGGCGCATTGAGGAGCACCCCGAGGTGGTGCGGTGGGTGATCGACAATATCAAAAGTCCTGAGGCCCAGCGTGCCCTCCAGTTTGTGGCCTTAGCTAATGACCTGGAACAGCTGCTGGTGCCCTACGGCGTCATTCGCGCTGACTGGCAAAACAATGCCGAGTCCCTGGCCGGGGTGGTGCCCCGAGGGGCCTTTACTAGCAATAACGGGCTATTTGCCGGGGTGCTGAGCTGGCAAACCATGATGCCCCGCTGGGCCCACGACGCCGTAGCTCGGGTGTTTTTGCGCCACGGGGCCGAGCTGTGGTTTTTGCGCACCAATATGGTGGGCGGCAATGACCCTCGCATCGAGCCGGTGCCGCCCACCACGCTGATGGGTGGCATTCCCCTGGTGGGGCGGGCGGTGCAGCGCTTCGCCGATGCCTTCAGCACACCGTTTAGACTGACCACCCCGCTGCTGGTGCTGCTGGCGCTGGGGCTTTACGGGGCGATCGCCATTCCCTACGGCCTCAAGACCGGCTTTCTTACCCGCCAGCTGGCCCTCGTTCCGCCGCTGCCCCTGGCCCTCAGCGCCCTACGAGTGTTCGTTATCCCTGCCTTGCTCGAAGAAATTGGCTTTCGGGTTATGGTGCTGCCCCACCCCAGTGAGGGTGTGGCAGGCGGGCGCTGGCTGCTGTGGGCCATCGTCAGCCTGGTGCTGTTTCTGCTCTACCACCTGCTGTTGGGCAAAACCACCTACACCGCCGCCTGGCCTACCCTCAGCGATCGCCGCTTTCTTACCCTGGCAGGCTGGCTAGGCCTCACCCTCACCGCCGTCTACTGGCTCACCGGCTCACTCTGGCCGATTGTTTTGATTCATTGGGCGGTCGTGATGATCTGGATCTATACCTTGGGTGGCCAGGAACGACTGCCCCGCAAAAACCGCTTGATAGCTATCGCCAATCAAGTTGGGACAAGGCCATCACTCCGGCGTAGGCAGAAACCCACTAGCCCGTAACTGCGCTCAAATGGATTCCCGCCTGGGCGGGAATGACCACTGCAAAATTGCTCCTTTGACATTCTCCCCTCCCCCCATGATCCTCTCCGATCGCGAACAGCTCGCCTGCCTCGAAACCCTGGCCGGGGTGGCCAAGCTCAAGGGTATGCCCACGCCGCGAGAATTTGAGGCCTTTTTGGCGGCGATCGCCCCCTTTACACCGCTGCCAGTGGGGGTGACGCTGGAGAGTCTGCTGGGCGACACCCGCCCGATTGAGCACTGGCTGCCCCAGATTCAAACGCCGGAGGGGCAACAGCAGGTGTACCGAGGGGCCTATGGCATTGTGCGATCGAAGGGCATTAACCCCCAGGAGACGGCGGTACTGAGGCAGCTGCGATCGGCCTTTGGCCTCTCGCCGGAGCTGGCGGCGGCCCTCGCTCGACAGCCCCTGCGGGCCAACTTGTCTGGCGGGTCGATCACTTCGGCTTTGGCGGGCATGGCCGCGCTGATTGGCCGCGAGGGAGACGTGCGCCGCCTGATTTTTGACTATGCATTGGGGGCGGCGATCGCGGGCCTGGTGCCCCTGCGCGGCGGCGGTAGTCTGGAAATCAAGTTTCTGGTGGTGCTGGGGCTCATTTTGAAGATGAGTTGGGATATTCGCAACCTCTGGGGGCGGCCTCGGGGGCAAGATCTGCTGGCGATCGCGGGTAACCTGTTTGGCTTTTGGGCCGCAGTAGTCGTAGGCTTTTTGGCCTGGGGCACCGTGGTGGGCCTGGGCGTGGTGGTGCCCTATGTCGGAGCCTTTGCCCCAGCGGCGGGGTTTGCCACCGCCACCTGGATTGCCGGGCAGGCGATTAACCAGTTTTACACCAGCGCCAAGCGGCCCGACCCTGTGGCCCTCAAACGGGCCTTTCCCAACCTCCAGGCGATCGCTCAGTCTTCTCCAGCCGCTATTCCAGAAACTCTCTCAGACATTCCCCCGATCGCCAACCCTAGCCAGGAGCACCACCATGGATAAATTTAAGCGTCGTCAGGTGTTGCTGGGAGGTGTGGCCGCAGGCACCGCCGCCACCCTGGGGACAGAGTATGTGCGGCGCGATCGCGCCCAGGCCCGCCAGGCGGCGATCGATGCCTTTGCTGCCGAGTTCTACGACCCCGAAGATATCATTCAGGCAGCGGTGACCGGCGACACCCGCATGGTCGAAGAATTCCAGGCGATTCAGGCGGCGGCGGCCTTTCCGCCGCCGCCCATCCCCTACAACCGCCAGGTCTCGAAGCGGCTGATCTTGCTCAGCCGTCTGGCCACCCAGCAGTACATCACCGGTCGCAACGACCCCAGCTACGACGGCAGCCTGCAACGGCTGTTTGACTACAGTCCCGAGCTAGATCCCTACCGTCTAGTCACCAGCTTTCGCGGTCAAGAGCGTCAGGTCAACGACAACATCGAGGTGCAGGTGCCCCAGGCGCTGATCGACGACCCCACCCTGGTGAATGATCCCACCGCCCTGGAGGAAAACCTTGGCCAAACCGAAGACGCCATTCGCACCGGGGTAACGACGGCGGTGCGGGTGGGTCGCCGCATTGAGGTGTTTTACGGCTTTTTGCTCGAGTCTGAGGCCGACAGCATCTTGGTGTTTCGCGGCACCCAGCGCACCGCCGAGTGGGTGGGCAATATCTACGCCGTGCAGCAGCCCTACCTCGACCCCACCACAGGCGAGAGCCTAGGCAATATTCACCAGGGCTTTCGCCGCATTGCCAACAGCATTATCAATCCTCAGGTGGTGGAGGCGGTGCGCCAGATCAACCCCGCCAAGCCCTGCTACGTGTCGGGGCACAGCCTGGGGGCCGCCCTGGCCACAGTGCTCGCCCTCGACATTGCCCTAGCGGTGCCCGAGCTGCGGCCCAGTTTGCAAGTTTACGTCTACGCTAGCCCCCGCGTGGGCAACCCCGAGTTTGTGCGCAGCTACGCCCAGATATTGCCCAACAGTTTTCGGATTACTAACCTGGCCGACCCCATCCCCACTATGCCGCCCACCAAACTGCGGGCTGAGTTTGTGCATGTGGGCGAAGAGTGGGCTTTTCTCAGCCAGGGGGGCGACATATTGCCCAACCACATCGTCGATACCTATCGCCGGGCGGTGAATGCCGAGGCTGAAAGCAACCAGCGGCGAGACGGTTTCCTATAGCGCAGCGGCAGTTTCAGTTTTTGCAACCATCCTGACACCTGTAGCCCCCTGCCGTAGGTTAAGGAAATAGTTCGGGTTAGGAGCACGACCATGAAACCGCTGAGATTTTGGCTACCCCTAGGCGCGGTGCCGATCGCAACGCTAGTGGCACTGATAGCTCCTCACCTGCAAGCCGCAGAATTGACGATCCCAGACCTTTCGCCAGTGCCACCAATTGTGCAACGCCAACACTACAACCGCGATCGCCAGGTGATTGAGCGCACCCAAGCGATGGTGTCTGACCCCATAGCTCGACAGCTGGCCGAGGCCCTAGAGCTAACTATTCTCAATGTCACCTGGGAAGACACCGGGCGCTTCTATGGCTCGGCGGTCGGCCCCAACATCAGCGATATGACCATTCAGGTGCAGCAGCAAGACCCAGACACCGGGCGGCACCAGCTGCACCTTATGCCTGTGATTCGCCATCCCAACTTTGCCGATCTCAGCGCCGATGTGCCCCTCGATAAGTTTGCCGTCTTGGTGGGCAATGAACAGGGCCGTGAGTTACGCCGGGTGCCCCTGGCAGAGGTATTGGGCGATTTACGCAGCTATCTACACACCCCCCAGTCGTGGGCGGGGCGGGGGCAATTCCCCTCCGGGGACGCTTCGCGATCGCTGCTGGTTCCCCAGCGCGACAGTCATGTGCTGGTCAGCGCTCAGGCCTGCTTTTTGCCGATTCCCCAGGCGGGGGTGGCCACCTTCAACCCGGTGCTGTTTAACTACCAATCGCGACCCGGCGACCCGGCGGTGCTGACCATTCTGGCCACCCGAGAAGGCACTAGCGTGACGGTGATCGACAACCAGCGCGACGGGTTTGAAGCCGGGCGCACCTGGGGGCAGCGCCTGTTTTTCAACAAGAATGGGGAGCGGGCCAGCTTTACAGGCCAGCGCCTGAGCGACTTTCAAACTGAGCAGGCCGAGACCCCAGACCGCCCTGGGGAGGTGATGGCCGAAGCCGACACCGAGGGCCTAAACATGGTGCTGCTGATTCAGGTGCCCCTCAAGCAGCGGGCACCCATGGCGCAATCAACCTTTGACAGCGGGCTGATGAGCTTGGCGGCTCCCAGCACGGAGAGCAGCCGCGCCCCCAGCGATGTGGAGGCCGCAGTGATCGGCCACGGCGAGGTAGAAGGGCCGTTTACCGAAATCGACAACCTCGCCATCGAACGCGACCCCAACTACCCGATTCGGGTGACGGTGCAGTTTTATAAGGCCACCAGCAACGGTGTGGTCTCAGAAGCCGATATGGCCGAGATTCGCCAGCAGATCGATCGCGTCTATGCCGATGCCGACTATGTGGGCAGCCTGGTGGTCGATGGCCCCAGCGTTCGCCCCACCGAGCACGATGGCCCCAAGGATGAGCCTTCCGACTGGTGGCAGCGCTTTTGGCAGCACCAGCGGGATTGGTTGGATCGGGGTTAGGGGCCTAATACCAAATCCGGATCGCATAAACCTGGTCTCCAAAAGGCCAAACCGTAGGGGCATTGCAGTGCAATGCCCCTACGAGGTATCGGTTTCGCAGCGGGTTTTTGTGGGTTGGATTTGGTATCACGGGTCATTTTTGGCTTGGCAGTCTGGCGTGTAAATCGCTCGCACGAAGCGATCGCGCCCGGCCAAATCAAGACAGATCTCAATCTCGCTGTAGCAGCCCTGGGCGGCCAGCAGATCTCGCACCGCCTCGCCCTGCCCGGCCATGATTTCGGCTAGCCACAGACCACCGGGCACCAGATACACTGGGGCCTGGGCGGCCAGAATGCGCAGGGCAGTGAGGCCGTCGTCGCCGCCATCGAGGGCGGCGGTGGGTTCGTGGTCAATCACCTCGGGCTGAAGCGTGGGCAGCAGGGCGGAGGGAATGTAGGGGGGGTTCGACACCAGGGCGCTGAGTTGCCCCCGGTAGGCCGCCAGGGGCTCAAACCAGCTGCCATGGTAAAAGGTAATGCGATCGCGTAGTCCGGTGCGATCGGCATTGTGCTGGGCAACAGCCAGAGCCGCCGCGCTTTGGTCGACGGCAAGAATGCGGGCGGCGGGAAAGGTTTGGGCTAAGGCAAGGGCGATCGCGCCACTGCCGGTCCCCATATCGACCCATAGGCCCTGGGCTAGGCGATCTCTGATCGGGCTAGTCGCCACTGCTGCCGCCGCCAGATCGATGATCAGCTCAGTCTCTGGCCGGGGAATCAACACCGCTGGCGAGACCGTTAGCATCAGGTCGCGCCAGGGAGTTTCGCCAACTAGATATTGCACCGGGGTGCGATCGCTGAGGCGCTGCTGCCAGCGACGGTCTAGCTCGCTGAGGGGGTAGCGCAGGGCAATGGGCGATCGCTGCTGCACATTACCCAGCTTCAGCCCCAGGCGATCGACATCGGCCACTGCCGTCAGTAACCAATCAACTTCCTCAGCCTCGACTCCAGCGGCCTTGGCGGCCTGTAATGCCTGGACTCGCCAGGCCCACAGTTCGGCCCCGGTGATGCAGTTATCCTCTTCAGGCATAGCCATATCGGGTACATGGCACTAAAGGCAAGGTTTCGCCAGCTTGCAACCCTACACTGAACAGTCGCGCTTCGATTTGCCGGTGAGGACTTGCATAGGCCTGTCTAACCTGTGCGAGGCTCAAATGGTCTAGCATCTCCCCATCCCCCTTATCTCTCTCATTCACCCCTTCACCCCTTCACCCCTTCACCCCTTCACCCCTTCACCCCTTCACCCATCCACTCCCTAATGCATCCACCGCGCCTTAAACCCGCGCGCGTCCAAATGCACCAGGGCGGGAAACTGCCGATAGCGGCCCAGCCCCCCCGGCCACCAGGGGTCGAGGGCCCAGTAGACCTGGTTGCCGGTCAGCCCCACGCAGTAAAAGTCAATGGCGTCACCGACGATGTGGCGGCTCTGGGAGGCACCCCCCACCCGACGATTGATTTCAGCCGGACGGTACCAGCTGGTGATTAAAAAGGGACGGCCAATGCGATCGCGGGCCTGCTGGGCCAACGCCGCAATCCGTACTATGGCATCGACCGTCGCCTGATTGGGAGGCATCCGGGCACCGCCCCGCGTCGCCTCCGACCAGGTGAAATTGCCGTTGGGCACAATGCTGGCGTCGAGCTGAATATTGTTAGGGGTCCACCGGGACGGGCGCGCCGGGGATGGTGCGGGCACTGGCACAGGCATGGCCTCTGGCGAGGAGGGTGAAGCCCGCTCTAGTCGTCGCAGATCGTCAAACAACAGTTGAATCGTCGGAATTCGCCCCTCCTGTCGCCGCCAGAGTTGCACCAGCCGAATCAACGCTTCCCGCTGCTGTTCTGTCGGCGTGTAGGTGGCAGGAATGCTGGCGGCAAAGTCGAGCAGGGCGCGGTCTAAGGTGCGGGCCGAGGTCAGCAAGGCCGCCTGATTCTCAGCATTCTGCATCAGATCGTCAGGGTCGACCCCCAGTTGCTGAATCGCCGTAGTGCGCGAGTCGAGGCCAAACCAGCGGCGATAGCCCTCGGTCAGAGCAAAGCGGAGATCGCCCTGGCCCCCATAGGCGGCAGGAATTTTTTGCACAAAAGCGATCAGCGCCGGATCGACGATGTCTAAGTTGGTTTCGGTAGCGAAGGGGTCGTGGGTCAGCAGCCATTCGATCGCCTCCTCACGGGTATCCAGCTCGCGCCACAGTTGCACCAGCCGAATCAACGCCTCCCGCTGGTTGGGGTAGCCCGAGTAATAGCGCCCGGCAGACTGCATAAAGGCCACCAGGGCATTGTCGAGGGCGGCCTCGTCGGGCACCTGGTCTACCACCGGCACCCCCAACGCATCGATGGCCGCCGCCGTCGTGTTGAGCTGTCGCCACAGGCGCACCGCTTCTAAAAGCGCCAGGCGCTGAAAGTCGAGCCGCCCGTAGTTGGGGGGCACCCGTTCGGCAAAGGCCAACAGGGCCGGATCGAGCTTGGCTAAGCTCTGGGGCAGCTGTGCCCCGCTGTAGTCGGCACTGATGTCTTCTAGATAGGCTTGCAGCAGCGCCCCAGGGTCGCTGGGTTCGAGTTGGGCGGCGTCGAGATCGCTAGCGGCAGGGGTAAAGCCTCTAGCCACCGCCTGCAAAAAGCGATCGCTGTACCGTCCCACGCTAGCATCCCAAATGTCGGCCCCACTCCAGCCCTGCGCAATCAGCCCCTGGGTCAGGCTACGAATGGTGTTGGCCCCGTACTGTACCTGGGTCGAGAAGGTATCGATCGCAGTCATAGCCAGCTGATTGGCTGGAGCCAGACCCAGCCCTGTTTCTCCATCGCTGAGCTGCGGCTGATTGTGGACGGCATAGAGAGCGGCCAAAATCGGCTTGTGCACGCCCGCCCGGCCCCCTTCTAGGAGATAGTAGTAGTTGCGTTGATCGGGTGCTAGGGTGCTCATGGCGTTAACGGGGCGTTTAGAGGGTAGTTGCTGGCGTGAGCAGAGAGTAAGGTTTGGGTGCCAAGGCCATGTCAGCCGCCCACCCTCAGTCCTCTACATGCGTAGCATTTTTTTCTAGGCTGCAAAATCGGGCCATAATGACCCATTCACAGTAACCACAAAGTGTAGACCCGATGGGCGAAATTCATCCATTACCCACCCCTGGGTTTTCCCCAGCACCTGGCCTCAAGCTGCTAGCTACCGATATGGACGGCACCCTCACCCGCCAGGGCAAGTTTACCGCCGCCCTGCTGCAAGGGCTAGAGCAACTCCAGGCTGCGGGTCTGCCGGTAGTGATTGTCACGGGGCGATCGGCGGGGTGGGTAAATGGTTTGGCTCACTACCTCCCTGTCGCCGGGGCCATGGCCGAGAATGGCGGGTTTTATTTTCCGCTCACCGCTCCCCCCGAGCCATTAGTAGCGATCCCCGATCTAGTCGATCACCGCCAGCAGCTACAGACAGCCTTTGCGCATTTGCAATGGCGATGGCCCCAACTGCAAGAGTCTGACGACAACCGCTTTCGCCTCACCGACTGGACCTTTGACCTTGACGGCCTGTCTCAGGCAGACCTAGACGAAATGGCGCACGTTTGTCAGACCTTGGGCTGGGGGTTTACCTACAGCACCGTCCAGTGCCACCTGTTTAAACTGGGTCAGTCTAAGGCCGCCGGGTTGCAGCGGGTGTTGCAGCACCATTTTGCGCCGATCTCTACCGCCGAGGTCATCACCCTAGGCGATAGCCCCAACGACGAGAGCCTGTTTGACCCAGCCATCTTTCCGAATGCGGTGGGTGTGGCAAACGTCAAAGACTACTGGCAGCACCTAGAGCACCGCCCGGCCCACCTCACCCACGCTCCTGAAGTAGACGGATTCTTAGAAGTGGTCAAAGCTTTGACATCGGCTGGTTAACACCGACGCTTTGCCTGTAAATGAACTCACCCAATCTCCCAGAAGGCCTTTGTTGTTGATTGGCGATCATCAATCTTCAAAGTTTCAACACTCATAAAACATTCCTAAAGTTTTATCCTTATGCTCTGGTGTGCCCCTTACCATGCCAAGAAGTCATCTCTAGTTTTCTAGCTTGTAATCCCTAGCTTTTGGGCTGAATCCTTGCACTTGAGTGAAATCAAACCACAATCTAAACATCTAGACCGTCTCAATATCTAGCGCAGAACCTAGGGCAGACGGTGGCTAAGGGGACTTCTGGGAAACTTTTTCCTTAATGGTGGGCAGTGCCCACCCTACGGTGGCTACAGTTGGCGGATAAAGCGGGGATCTTCTTTTCGAGAAATCGTCTAAGCGGAAACCAATGAGCTGGTTCAGACACCATGGGGGCGCAGCTTCATCGTTAGTCAAGGGCTTGGCCGCTTTCTTTTTACCCACCTGCCATCAACTAGGGCAAAAATCATTCCCACCTACAGCGCGTCACCAAGGTTAAGCGGGGTCAAAGTTTGACGGTTCTAACGATGCCCTGACGGCTTACCTACGAGGTTTTTTCCGTTTCACTGTGTTTCCCTTTGCCTGTGTTCTTTTTGTATAGGCCATTTCGGTAGTAATTTCCTATGACCATTGCAGCACCCCAAGAAACCCCTGTAGCTAACCCGGCAGAGGCTGTCTCCTCAGGGTTGACGGTTGGCATTCCTAAAGAAATTTTTGCCGGTGAGCAGCGGGTCGCCGCCACCCCCGATACAGCCAAAAAGCTACAAAAGCTTGGCTTTGATGTCTTGGTCGAAACCCAGGCCGGGGTAGGGGCTAGCTTTACCGATAGTGCCTACGAAGCCGCAGGCTGCACAATTGTGGCCGATGCCCCCAGTCTGTGGGCCGCCGCTGATGTGGTGCTCAAGGTGCGATCGCCCCAGCACCACCCCACCCTCGATCGCCACGAAGCCACCCTGCTCAAGCCCGAGCAAACCCTGATCAGCTTCATTTGGCCTGCCCAAAACCCCGACCTGCTGAGCCAACTGGCCGACCAGGGCGGCACGGTGCTAGCCATGGATGCTGTGCCCCGCATCTCCCGCGCCCAAAAGCTCGATGCCCTTAGCTCGATGGCCAACATTGGCGGCTACCGAGCGGTGATTGAGGCCGCCAGTAACTTTGGCCGCTGCTTTACTGGCCAAATCACTGCTGCGGGCAAAATGCCCCCGGCTAAAGTGATGGTGATTGGCGTGGGCGTAGCGGGTCTGGCGGCGATCGGGGCAGCTAAGAGTCTCGGGGCGATCGTCAAAGCCTTCGACACCCGCCTGGTGGTCAAAGAGCAAGTGCAGAGCCTGGGCGCAGAATTTCTCGAACTTCACTTTGAAGAAGACGGCAGTGGCGAGGGCGGCTATGCCAAGGTGATGAGCCAAGCCTTCATCGCCGCCGAAATGGCGCTGTTTGCCCAGCAAGCCAAAGAGATCGACATCATCATCACCACGGCGCTGATCCCCGGCAAACCGGCCCCGCTGCTGATTACCCGCGAAATGGTTGAGAGCATGAAACCCGGCTCGGTGGTGGTCGATCTGGCCGCCGAACAGGGTGGCAACTGCGAAGTCACCCAGCCCGGTGAGGTGATTAACTACAACGGTGTCACGATTATCGGCCTCACCGACCTGCCCAGCCGCATGGCCGCCCAAGCCAGCCAGCTTTACGGCAACAACCTGGTACACCTGCTCAGCGACCTGGGCGGAGCCGAAAACTTCTCCATTGATATGGCAGACCAGGTGATTCGCGCCACCACCGTGATTCACAACGGCCAGGTCACCTGGCCACCGCCGAAGGTAGAGGCTCCGGCGGCGGCTCCCAGTACCCCGTCGACCGCTCCGGTGGCCGCTGCCCCGATCGCCAAGCCTTGGTACAGCCAGCTCCTCTGGCCTGTGGTATTGGGCCTCGTCTGCGTTGCCATCGGTCTCTGGGCACCGGCTTCCTTTATGACCCACCTGACGGTGTTTGTGCTGGCCAGCTTTTTGGGCTGGAAGGTGATCTGGGATGTATCGCCCAGCCTGCACACTCCCCTGATGAGCGTTACCAATGCCATCAGCGGCATCATTATCATCGGCGGCATGCTCCAGATCTCCGGCGATATTACGTCACCCATGACCATCTTGGGCGCGATCGCCCTCTTCCTCGGCACCGTCAACATTGCCGGCGGCTTTATGGTCTCGCAGCGCATGCTGAACATGTTTCATAAATAATTTTTGACCGTTGAGTTCAACGTTCAAAAATGCCCACCCACCCATTCTCCAAGGATATGGAAAACAACCTCGTAACCACCGCTTATATCGCCGCCAGTGCCCTCTTCATTCTCAGTCTGGCGGGGCTGTCGCAGCCCGAGAGCGCCAAGCGGGGCAACCTGCTGGGTATGGTCGGCATGGCGGTCGCCTTTGCCGCTACTGCCGCCATTAGCCAGGGCTATCCCATTCAACTCGGCTCCATTGGCCTGGGGGTGATAGTGGGGGCGCTGGCCGCCTCCCGCGTAGCCATGACCGACATGCCAGAGATGGTGGCGCTGCTCAATAGTTTTGTGGGCCTAGCCGCTGTACTCGTGGGCTTTGCCGAATATCTCCAGCCCAGTGCGGCGTTGGTCGGCGCAGATGTGATCATCCACCGAGTCGAAATCTTTGTCGGTGTGTTCATTGGCATCGTCACCTTTACCGGGTCGATGGTGGCAGTGGCTAAACTGCGGGGCTGGGTGCCCAGTCGAGCGGTGCTGCTGCCCGCCCGCCACGTTTTCACCCTGGGCATGCTGGGGGCGATCGCTGCGCTTGGATTCCCCTTTCTCACCGCCACTGGCAATCTACCGCTGATCGCGCTGGGGGCCATGACTGCGATCGCAGCCATCTTCGGCATTGTGATCGTGATGGCGATTGGCGGAGCCGATATGGCGGTGGTGATCTCGCTGCTCAACAGCTACTCGGGCCTGGCCTCAGCGGCGGCAGGCTTTATGCTCAACAACGACCTGCTGATTATTACCGGGGCGCTGGTGGGCAGCAGCGGTGCCATTCTCAGCTACATCATGTGCAAAGGCATGAACCGCTCCTTCATTAACGTAGTGCTCGGCGGCTTTGGAGAAACTACTAGCTCTGGTAAAGCCGCCGCCCTTCAGGGCACCGCCACCAGCACTACCACCGGGGAAGTGGTTGATCTACTGGCCAACGCCCAGAGCGTTGTCATCGTCCCCGGCTATGGCATGGCTGTTGCCCAGGCCCAGCACCCCGTAGCCGAAATCACCCGCCTGCTGCGAGCCCAGGGTAAACAGGTGCGGTTTGGCATTCACCCTGTAGCAGGTCGCATGCCGGGCCACATGAACGTACTGCTGGCCGAGGCCAATGTACCCTACGACATCGTGCTAGAAATGGACGAAATTAACGACGATTTGACCGCAACTGATGTAGTGCTGGTCGTCGGCGCTAACGACACGGTTAACCCCAGTGCCAAATATGATCCCAACAGTCCTATCGCTGGCATGCCCGTGATGGAAGTTTGGGAGGCAAGCACCGTGGTGGTGCTCAAACGCGGTATGTCCTCCGGCTATGCTGGCGTCGAGAATCCGCTCTTCTTCAACGACAACACACTGATGCTGTTTGGCGATGCCAAAACCAACGTCAACGGCATCCTCGCTCAGCTCTCTAGCTCTGCCGCCCCAGAGGCGATCCCAGCCCTCTCAGCCGCCTAACCTGCATTATTGATCTTGGGAGAAATACCTGTCATTGTGAGGCGGGCTAAGTTAACCCCAACCAGCTTCTAGGTGGCTTTCATTCGGGTAAAACCGCTCGTACAGATTCCCCTATGCTCTCGGCGAGAGCATAGGGGAATCTTTCGTTTTAAGGGCATAACCCCGATTCCCAAAAGGCCAAACCATAGGGGCGCACGGCATGCACTCTGCTGAACCGGGGTAATCAAACAGGATTCAGTATCAACCCCTCGTCAGGCAGCCTATAACGGGCTCACCTAGCAGCCTCAACAGTATTGTTTAGTAAAACCTTCGGCTGAGAGGCTACTCGACAGCACTGGGGTTACCACAAAGCACGCACACCATCGTCATCAAACTGATCTTGCTGCTGCTGAACCGTGCCAGGTTGCTGCTGAACCGTGCCGGGTTGCTGCTGTTGGATCGTGCCGGGTTGCTGCTGTTGGATCGTGCCGGGTTGCTGCTGTTGGATCGTGCCGGGTTGCTGCTGTTGAACCGTGCCAGGTTGTTGCTGAACCGTGCCAGGTTGCTGCTGTTGGATCGTGCCGGGCTGCTGTTGCTGAACCGTGCCAGGTTGCTGCTGTTGGATCGTGCCGGGCTGCTGTTGCTGAACCGTGCCAGGCTGCTGCTGTTGGATCGCGCCGGGCTGCTGTTGACCTGCGCCGGTAGTACCAGGCTGTTGCTGTTGGCCTGCACCAGTAGTACCAGGTTGTTGCTGTTGGCCTGCGCCAGTGGTGCCGGGCTGCTGCTGTTGGCCTGCGCCAGTAGTACCGGGCTGCTGCTGTTGGCCTGCGCCAGTAGTACCAGGCTGTTGCTGCTGACCCGCACCAGTGGTGCCAGGCTGCTGCTGCTGACCCGCACCAGTAGTACCAGGCGATTGCCCGGCTCCATCCACTTGAGCAGTCACACTGGGCATGCCAACCAGGACACCGGTCACTACTGCACCAGCCAGACCAGCTAGCGCAAGAATAAGACGATTTTGACTCTTCGTATTCATAAAATTGCCTCTTAAAACGTTTTCAATCTGACTCAATTTCGAGCACTTATCAAAAGCTTAAAGAGGCTGCTTCATAGACTTATCTATCAATAGTCTGGCATTGTTTCTATCATCCTGAATCCCAAATGAATACCCCCGTTTTGTAGGGGCATAGCATGCTACGCCCCTACGGTGTTTCTGACTATGACCGGGTTTGCCAAATCCGATTTGGCAAACCTGGTTCCACGGAAAACCATTCGAGAGTAATTACGGGCTAGTGGATTCCTGCCCCACGTCTTGGCGGGGCAGGCTCTACAGGGGACAGATAACAACAGACAGGCCTTTCACTGGTTTTGGCAGTTGCTCAGTCCGTTGGCTATTGCACTACAGTGACTGAGGTACCCAGCTTGACCTGGCGATACAGATCCTCCAAATCGGTGCTGTGCATGTGGATGCAGCCGTGGGATGCGTTTCTCCCCACTGTCGATGGATTGCGAGTGCCGTGAAATCCAATCCAATTGTTGCCGTCTGTCCAGAAGCCAATCCACCTTGTACCTAAAGGATTGCGGGCATCGCCGCTAGGGATACGCTCATTGGTAAAGGGACTGATCCAGGTGGGGTTTTCGCGCATTTGGCGTACTTGAAAGGTGCCCGTAGGGGTTTCCCAACCCGCCCGCCCAATACCAATGGGATAACGCTTCGTGATAGTTGTGCCTTGGTAGACCCAGACTTCTCGCTGTCCCAGGTGGATCTCTAAACGCACCTCCTCAGTTTGGGGCGGAGGGGCCATAGCCAAAGCTGTATCAGCAACGCTTGGGTTGACCCATGCTTGAGCAGGCTCAGGAATGGGTGACAGGAGCACAGATTCAGGCGTTAGGGCAGCAAAGTCGCTTACCAAATTGGTTTCAGGGAAAGAGAACATTGCCTCAGGCAAGGATCTAGAACGGGCCTGTTGAGCAGCAGGCACAATCAAGCTCAGGGCTAGGGCAAGCCCCGACAGACCAAATAAGCGGTTTAGCATGAAGATCTAGGGTGCGATCGCGCAAAACACATCAATAAAAGACTGCAAGTCTTGCCCGCTACCGCAACTTGATAATTTCTCGGCGGGGGGATTAACAAGCAGAGTGAGCTAGCAGCCTCCAGGGCTATGGCAGCGGTAAGCCGCGCACCAAACTGCGAGTACGCCTCTTACCCGAGGCTGATTTTACCCCAAACCCTAGGTCTAACTAACACCCGAACCGCTTGTCTTAGCGTTTAGCGATATCAGACAGTTTTCTCAGATCAAACTATCAGTTTTTGGATCCAAATATTTAGACTGACTTAGTCTTTCTTGCGCCATAAAACCCTGATCCAAGCCAACAAATAGTCGCGTTTAGATGTGTTCTTAGTTTGGCTATAATGTGCCCCTTAGCCGAATGTTTCACTTGCAAGCGGCGGCATCTCTAGCCGGTGCGATCGCATGCACTCAGCAGACCATCCGGCGGCGATGGAGGATTCATCGTTAGGCCAAAAGAATCGACCAGGGGGCAGCATCTACGACGCAAACCGAACCTGGCTTGAAGATGAGTTTCACTGCATTTCACTCATCTATCTGCAAAGGTTTATCCTCTAAACAAGCCTAGCTCTCTATTGCCGATGGAGCCTTACTGGGCATAGGGCCAAACTCTTCAGCCTAAGAAATCCTGATCTAAGACAATACTCTAACCCCTAGCAATCATTGGCGTAAAAGTCAGAACAATCGTTAGCCTCTATTTTTTGCACAACTAAAGGATTGACGGCACATTTTATATAGGGATTCTTGCTGAAATAGCGGCATTGAGAGCAAGGGGTAGTTTGACTGCGATCGGGAGACTTAACCTCGCGAGCATTTAGTTTAAAAAATACAATTTTTCGTACAGCTAAAACAATCAAAATACTGAATGAAAAGCCCCAACCCACTAAAACCAGACCATCCAGAAAGCTGCTGGGAGATCGATAGTCTTCAACTACTGGTGCTTCAGCCGCATCAATTTCTGTCCAAAACAAAGTTTGAGAGGTGGGCTGGTTAATATCAGCACGATGGCGAGGCAAATCTGGCGGTAGAAATATTTGGCTTTCCATAGGGGTTTGTGGCTATTGTATCGGTGCTAAATGACTTTATTTAGGATTTGGTATAAGTCCTCATTAATCTTTGATTTAGCCATAGCTATTTTCTGGCCAGCAAAAATCATCACGGCGTAGGCCCAAGCACTACCCCACCTGACAAAAGAATCACTCTATGCTTTCCTCAATCTGAGCGAAAGGAATTTGTAGGCATAGCCCACAAGCAGAAGATTGGCGATCGATTTTCCCCAGTCGTTATCGCCCCAAAGATTGAATGTTCTCCTCACAAAAACAGGAGCCATCAAACTAACTGTCTTAATGTCATCTTTCCGCTGATCGACGCTAGGGTCTTCTTTCGAAAGAAAGAGATGCCCAACTAAAAGTCATAAGGCTGCTTGGACTGGCGACTCCCAGCTAAAGCCCAGGCCAACTAGTCCTCTGCCAAGCAAAAGGTGACAGGTTAGTGGGTTCAAGGTTCAAGGTGTCAGGTTCATGGCAGACCTGACACCTGACACATGCCCCCTTTACGTTTAGAGCCTGTCACAATCAGCTTGGTCAAGGATTATTGGGTAGCGACAATATCGGCTCTCGTGAATCATTCGGGAAGTGGCCCATACTTTAGCTTTAGGCTTGCACCGGATCCAATGGCATCTCAGTTTGGCACCGAGGGCAAAGGCCAAAGAACTCAAGGGTGTGGTAGAAAATTTTGAACTGGTGGGCTTGGTGGAGATCTTTCTCTAGGCTATGCACAGGGCACTCATCAATGGCGATGGTGATGCCGCACTGGAGACAGGTGAGATGATGACGGTCTTCTTGGGGCAGACTGTAGAGTGCTTCGCCCGATGGCAGAGTCCGCATCTGCACCGCCCCCTCTAGTTTGAGGGCATCTAACGAGCGGTAAACTGTGGCTAGCCCCATGGTGTTGCCGTCTTGCCGCATTTCCACGTAGAGATCTTGAGCCGAAATCGGCTTGCTCAACCGCTTTAAGACCGTCAAAACTTTCTCTTGGCTGCGGGTGCGTCGTACCATGCTGGCTCACTTGTACTGTCTCAATTTTATCAACCGGTTGATACGGTAGGATGATAATGCCAACTATTATGTATGGCTTTTTCAGCCACCACCGGAGTTTGTCGTGCCCCATTACAGCGCTCGCATCTACGTCACTCTACGCCCTTCGGTGCTCGACCCAGCTGGAACGGCGGTGCAAGCTGGCTTGGCCCACATGGGCTATAACAACGTCGGCCCAATTCGGATTGGCAAATACATTGAGCTCACGCTGGAAGCTGACGATGAAGCTGCCGCTAGCCAACAACTCGATCGCATGTGCGATCAGCTTTTGGCAAACCCCGTGATTGAGAACTACCGTTTTGAGCTACAAGCCCTAGCCACCGCTTAACTAGCCGCAGGTATAGCCGCTGCTAAATCGAGGGGGTCAAGCTTCCGGGGTTCAACGCACCAAGTCCGAGCACCTACGCTTCCCTCCTCGTTCACGCCTTCGCCTCTTCACCCTTACTGACTCTCCCATGAAATTTGCCGTTATCGTCTTCCCCGGAGCCAACTGCGATCGCGATGTGGCTTACGTCACCCGTGATGTTTTGGGACAGCCCACCCGTATGGTTTGGCACGAAGATAGCGACCTGGGTGATGTCGATGTGGTGGTGGTGCCCGGTGGCTTTAGCTACGGTGACTACTTGCGCTGTGGGGCGATCGCCCGGTTTTCTCCAGCCATGCAGGCTACCGTCGAGCATGCCAACGCTGGCAAGCCGGTACTGGGTATTTGCAACGGGTTCCAAATTTTAACCGAGGTCGGGCTGCTGCCGGGGGCGCTGGTACGCAATCGAGACATGCGGTTTATCTGCGATCGCGTCCCCCTCAAGGTCGAGCGCACCGACCTGCTATGGACCTCAGGCTACGATCCGGGCCAGGTGATTACCCTGCCCATTGCCCACGGCGAAGGGTGCTATTATGCCGACGCCGCCACCTTAGCTGAGCTAGAGGCCAACCAACAAATCGTTTTTCGCTACAGCAGCGCCGATGGTGTGTGCAACGACAGTACGAACCCCAATGGTTCTCTCAGCAACATTGCGGGTATCTGCAACCGGGCGGGTAACGTGTTGGGCCTGATGCCCCACCCCGAGCGGGCCGCTGATGCGGTGCTGGGCAGCGTTGACGGGCTGCCGCTGTTTCAAAGCCTGGTGCAAGCTCTGGTCGCAGCCTAGGTGGAGCTTTGCACTTGCTTTAAAGAGCGATCGCGATCGAGGTCTAAACTTCACGAATAGCTGAGTCACGGCAGCGCTACTGCCTACACTAATCCTCAAAGAGACCGACTCTGACTCAAGATCCAAGACGGAGTTCTGCGCTGTACCGGTTGCCCCTGGGGTAGCCGGTTACCGTGTTGTTGGGGTCGAGTGTTTTCGGCGAGGCCAGCGCTTGGCCCAATCGACAGTCCTAGGAGACCCTATGCCACCCTGTGACGAATGGCTCAGTATCGCCCTCGCTTACCGGTCTACGGTGTATGACTATTGCCAACTGGCCTTGCGCCCCACCCTCGACCAGGCTGCCGCAGAGCGCATGGGCGAAATTTTACAGCAGGCGAAGGCCGAACCCTTGCTCAGTTTGCTAATCGACGAAGCCGATGGGCTGGTAGAGCGATTACAGCCCTGCCTTTGCCAGCAGCACCTGCAACAACAACAACAACGTCTGCGCTTGGCCATTGATGCATTTTGGGTCGAGGAACTGCTGGCTACCTGTAGACCACAGGCCAACACCAACGTCTAGCCCTGGCCCCAATTTAGAGCCGATCGCGATCGCCTACCCACTGGTCGATCAGGGCAACCACTGTGGCCCCCAGGCCCAACGGCAAAACACCAAACATAATTCTGTTGCCATTGGGGTGATTGCGCCAATCTAAAACGAGTAACACTCCATCACCAATGCGAAACGAATCGACATCCATGAGCGTCAGCAGGGCCGGCAGAGCTACAAACAACAGCACCAGCATGAGCAGCGTCGTCAGAAAAACCTGCAAAAATCGCGTCATCATCACCTCAACTTGTGCCCTTGGGTTGGCCCCGTACAGGTTAACCGGTTGGGTATCGGGGTTGTGTGACTCGGATTTGGTATCACCCTCCGACTCAGCCACCGCTACAACGGTCTGTAGACAGTTTGGGGACGATCTGTGGCAGGCTGGGAGTAGTCAGTTCGCCCTCCAAGGCCCCATGACCATGTCTTCCTCTTTACCTAGTCGCCCCAGTCGCTGGCTGGTGCAGGTCTGTCGACATCGGTCGTGCGATCGCGGCGGTTCGGCAGCGGTGCTAGCAACCTTCAGAGAACACCAAGGCCCTACCATTTTAATCGCCGAGAGCGACTGCATGGGCCAATGCAGCGCTGGGCCTACGGTTAAGATCATGCCCGGCAATACCTGGTACTGCCGAGTCACCGCTGAGGATGTACCGCGAATTGTGGAGCAACATTTGGGGCAGGGAGAATGGGTGCGCGATCGCCTCCATCCTCGGTTTCACCCGCCTGATCCATCGGACTGATGGCCCAACACAGGGGTAGGGCCATGATCACCTGGGTTAGAACATCTAGAAGCCCAAAAACGTTTGAACGTTCAAACGTTCTTAAGGGAGATGTCTTAACCAGTCTGGCCACAGCTATACGGGGTATTAGGTGACCACCAGGGAGTACAACTACAGCTGTCGGCTCAATGGTGAAAAGCCGTCTATTAGCCCTCAATACGCCCAGATTTGACGGTCAAAATTTGTGATGAGGTCATCCACTGACTGCCAAACGCGCCCAGGTGAGTGGTGGTAATGATGGTTTGAAAACGGTCTTGAATGGCTTCTAGTAGCTGGTTTTGGCGGTTCAAGTCTAGCTCGGCCAGCACATCGTCGAGCAGCAGCAGGGGCGGTTCACCCACCACCTCATCGATCAGGTGCAGCTCGGCCAGCTTGAGGGCCAGCACCAGGGTGCGCTGCTGTCCCTGAGAGCCGTACTGACGGCTGGGGGTATCGTTGATGGCAAACTCGATGTCGTCGCGGTGGGGGCCAACTAGCGAAGTGCGCTGATGCTGCTCGGCGATCGCGCGCAGTTTGATCTTCTCTAAAAAGCTGGCTTGAATCACCTGGGGGTCATCCTCTGCCATGGGCACGTTGGGCTGGTAGTGAATCCGCAAGTCTTCGCGCTGACCACTGATGGCCTGGTGCCACTGGTGGGCGATCGGGGCCAACCGCGCGATCGCCCTGGCCCGCCGCCGAATCACTCGCGTCCCCAGAGCCGCCAGTTGGGCATCCCATAGGGCAAACTCAGTGGCGTCTACAGATTGGCTGGCTTCCCCCTCATCACCGCCGTAGGACTGCTTGATCAGGGCGTTGCGCTGCTTTAGCACCTGGTTGTACTGGCTGAGAATATGGGCATAGACCGGCTCTAGCTGAATCAGCAGCGTGTCGAGCCAGGTGCGCCGTTCTCCCGGCCCGCCCCGCACCAGGTCGAGGTCGAGACTAGAAAACTGCACCGCATTGAGGGCACCGAGAAAGTCGAGCTGTCGCCGCAGCTTTTCGCCGTTGAGAATGGCCGTACGCCGCCCCGCCTGCCGCAGCACCAGCGACAGATCGGCCATACCTAGATCCCGACGGACGGAGGCGGTGATTTGGGCAGCGGGCTGGTCTTGCCGCACGAGATCGCGATCGCGCCCTGTTCGGTGCGACTTCAGCGTCGCCAGCAGCTCTACGGCCTCTAGTAGGTTCGACTTGCCCTGGGCATTTTCGCCCACCAAAATTGTCTTGGGGGCAGCAAAGTCGATCTGCTGCTCGCCGTAGTTACGAAAGTGCCTGAGCGATAGATGGGTGAGATACAAGGGGGTTAAAGCTGAGGCTGGACTTGGTTTAGGATACAGGACGGCGCTAATGCCTCGCCTATTCCCTGACGCTGTAAATCATGGATTTGCCTAGCTTTCAAAATTTGGCCCTGCTGCGGCAGGCGCTCACCCACAGTAGCTACGCCAACGAACACCCCGCCGAAGGCCCCGACTACGAGCGGCTAGAGTTTTTGGGCGACAGCATTCTCGAGTTTGTGGTGCGCGATCTGCTGGGTGCCCGCTATCCTCACATCAACGTTGGGGAAATGTCGCGGCGGTGCGATCGCTTAGTGGATGAGCCTTGCCTGGCAAAGTTAGCGGTAGAGATGGGCATTCCAAACCATATGCGCTTAGGAGCAGGGGCACAGCACGAGCGCAACAACCCCAGCGTTCAGGCCGATATGTTTGAAGCCGTAATTGGGGCGTACCGCTTAGATGCCGGCATTGAAGCCGCCCACCGCTATGTCGAGGCCGTCTTTGGCCCGCTTGTCGATCGCGTTCTAGAGCTTCGAGTCATTGATCCGGTAACTGAGTTGCAAGAGTATGTGCAGGCCCACATGGGCGGTGCCTTGCCCAGTTACGTCGAGAAAGATCGCCTTGGCCCTGACCACGCCAAACTGTTTGTTTTAGAAGTGCGGATCGCCGATACCAGCTACGGCACCGGCCAAGGGCGTAGTATCAAAGACGCGCGTAAAAATGCCGCCACTGAGGCACTGAGGAGGCTGAAACGATGAAGGCAGCAATTTTAGGCTGTGGCTACGTTGGCAAAGCGGTGGCCCAGCTGTGGGGCAGTCAGGGACATCGGGTTACGGCGACAACCACCCGTCCTGAGCGGGTGGACGATCTGCAAGCGATCGCGTCAGCCGTACAGGTCGTTAGCGGGTCAGATCCCGCAGGAATTGCGGCGCTGATGCAAGGCCAAGATACCCTGCTGATTTGTGTCGGAGCCGGTCGTCAGGCCAATTACGAAGAGACTTACCTCAACACCGCCAAAACCGTAACCAGCGTTCTCGATCGCGCACCAAGCCTCAGGCAAATCATCTTTACCAGCACCTACTCGGTCTACGGCAACTACGACGGTGCCTGGGTGCGCGAAGATGACCCCGCCAAACCGGCCACCGACAATGGGCACACAATGGCAGAGACCGAAAAAACTCTGCTTCAAGCGGCCACCGCCGATCGCGCCGTTTGCATCTTGCGTCTGGGCGGCATCTACGGCCCAGGACGAGAATTGGCCAAGATTTACAGCCGCGCCGCTGGGCAGACTCGCCCCGGAGTTGGGCACGAGGCCAGCAACTGGGTGCATCTCGACGACATTGTAGGAGCGATCGCCCATGCCCAGGCCCACGCCCTCAACGGCCTCTACAACCTGGTGCAAGACGAAATTCCCACCGTGCGCGAACTGATCGATCGCGTTTGCACCGCCCACAACCTAGACCCCGTACATTGGGATCCAGCCCAGCCCAGCGCTCGGCCCTACAACGTGCGCGTGTCTAACCAAAAGCTCAAGGCCGCAGGCTACGAGTTTCGCCATCCTACTTTCGCAGGCCTATGACGCTTTGGAACAACCGGATTTCTGGTGAAAGGCATGGATATAGCCATGAACACCTGGGTTAGGACATCCAGAAGCCCAAAAAACGTTTGAACGTTCAAACGTTCTTAAGGGAGATGTCTTAACCAGGCTGGCCACAGCTATAGCACTGCGATCGCACCCAAGAAACCCGGTTCTTCTTTCCCGTCAAGGTCGCCCCACAAACTCAAGGCTGGCCAGATGCAGCTTACCCTGGGGTACCTGGTCAAACACCAGTTCCACCTGAGCTAAGTCGGCCAGATTGATTCCAGAAAATTGCCCGAGGGGAATGCGGAGACTACTGGGATAGAGGGGGGCCGTAGCACCATGGGGTGGGTCAGGCTCAAACTGGCGCAGAGCAGGCACGCTAGAGAGAATTTCGACCCGCGCCGCCTGGCCCTGGCGATCGCGCAGCACCACCGCCAACACCGGCTGCCCCTGGGGTATTAGCCAAGATGGATCGGGGGCAAGGCGCAATTCCAGACTGTCAAAAGAGCTGACATCGGCCCTAGCGACCGTCAGGTTGAGCTGTTGGGGGGCAGATTGCCAAGCCAGGGTGAGCACCCCCGGAAAGTGGGGATAGGGCCGCCGCGCCTGGGAGCAATCGGTGAGCGGCTGACAAAAGGATGCCTCTAGACCAGCGGTAAAGCTAGCCGTTGGGTTATCTTCGCTCTCGAATAGGGGGTAGCGTTGGGCGCTGGGCACAACCAGCGTGGTCAGCACCGGTTGTCCCAAGATAGTCGCTGGGGCCGCCCGCTGGGTGGCCCGCCCTGCTGTGGCTAAAGCCGCCTCCCCTGGGTTAGACCAAACGGTTTGCAAAAACACCTGAGTATACTGGGCAAGAAAATTTTCCTGGGCCACCCGCGACAGACGATCGCGCGATCGCTGGGGGTTGCACAGCGGCCCATTGTCGGGCTGACGATAATAGTCATCTTCGGCCACAGCGGCATTGAAGTAGTTGTGGTTGGCTCCCGGTAGCACCAGACCCACCACAGGGGTAGTGCGAGCTTGCGATCGAGCCGTTTCTACGTAGTAGAGGCTGCTGAGGTCAAAAATGTCGCGATCGCACCCGCCCGCTACTACCGCCGTCGGCACATCGGGCAATTGGTAAGCATCGGGTCGCTGAAGCATAGGGTAACTGCGCGTGGGGCTGACCAGCACCAGAGCTGAAACAGAGCCTAGGCCAGCGGTCATTGTCCCAAACGTTCTTGCCTCTGCCCTCTGGATTGCACTCAGCGCCGCCGCCCCACCGCCCATAGAGTGGCCCACCATAGCCAGCCGGGCCAAATCAACCCGCCCGACCAAGGAAACGCCAAACCCCACTTCGTCCCCCCGGTGGGCCTGGGCCAGACGAGTTAGGTGAGCATCAATAATCTGGCCGCTGCGCTGGTCAGCCAGCTGATTGCGGGTATCAGCGGTCGCCCCATAGGTTTCGCTAAAGGCCGCATTGAGGTTAGGCACTAGCACTCCATAGCCTGCCTCAGCCAAAGCCTGGGCCAGGTAGGCAAACCCCAGGTCAAAGCGGGGTTCAGCGGCGCAGGGCCACTGGCTGGTGGCCTCTGGCTGAAAGTGGCAACCGGCATGGCGACCGTGGAGCACAATAACCCAGGGCCGGGGAGCAGGGCCGGGGGGCAGCGCGATCGCCCCCGTCAACCGCAGCGGCATGGTAGCAACGCCCGCGTCAGTTTGGCTGAGCGTGGTTGAGCCCAGATCGTAGGATCGCACTAAAGGAAAATCCGCTAGATCTGGAGAGGGTGTCGCCGGCGGCGGCGGGGAGAAGGCCAACCCCGGCCCCATCGCCATCCCCAAGCTCAGCACCAGCAGCGCCAGCACCCACCCCCGCCTGACCACTCTCACCAGCGCCCGCTGGCACCGTCGTAAACCCAGGGAAATAATTGGGCGGCCACGGTTCTTCCACCGCTCAGTCATCCCTTGTTGTCGTCCTAGATTGGGCCTAATAGCCGTAGCTCCAACGAGCCCGGTAGCCGCGCATATCGATATGAGTAAACACCGAAGAGCTAGCCAGCCCTCCTCGGTTGCCCCACCATCCATTTAGCCGCGCATAGACGTCTGAGCAGCGCACGCCAGGCACCACAAAATCTACCGCATCACCCAAAAGGTGGCGAGACATAGACGCTCCACCCACCGCCGCATTAGTCGCCGGATCGCGATACCAGGAGTTAATTTTCAGCGCCTTGTCGCCGTACATTTTGCGAATCTCTTCCATCACATCGGCCACTTTCAAGATGTTGTAGACCACCCCGGCGTTAGCCGGTTTACGATATCGCCCCGTGGCCCGATTGACGTGCAGCGCCTCGCCCCAGGTAAAATTGCCCCGCACCCCGTAGCGATTCTTGGGCTGAATGGGCTGGTTGGAATAGTAGGTGCCTGAAAACCCCGGCAAGGTTAGCGCCACGCCTCGGTCGGTGGGGTTGGCAGGTTGCTCCGGCCCCCGATCGCTCGGGTGATTGCCAATCTCAGTGCCAGAGATTTGAATATCAGGGGCGTAGGCATGCCAGGTGGTGCGATTTTGAGGCCCCAAAAACGCTCCCTGGAGGGCCACTCGCACATGGTTTTTGTCAGGCTGAGCGTAGGAATTGAGCAAAAACACCGTGCCCTTTTTCACCAGCACCTTTTCAGCATTAGAGAGCTGGTTCGACTGCACAGGTTTTGCCTTAAAAATAGTGTCGCCGCTCACTTCTAGGGTTTCGCGGTTGCCGTCGATTTTGACATCGGGGCTGTAAACATACCACTTGGTCGTCACCTCAGCCCCCACGATCGCATCGGCCAGAGTAATCTCAAAGTGGTCGCTGGCGGCTGGCTTAAAAGCCAGCAAATTAAGCTGGGTGCCGTTTTTGACAAATACCTTTTGTGCCGGGCTCAGCTGCGACGATATTTTGGGTTCGGTCTTAAACAGGGTGTCGCTCACCACTCGCAGCCGAATGCCGGTCAGTACATCAATATCGGGCGTGTAAACAAACCAAGTGCGGTTGGTTTTATCGCCCAGGGTAGGTTCGCGCAGCTGTACCTGCCAGTGGTTGCGGCCAACATTGATGTAGTACTGAATATCGAGGACGGTACCGTTGGTCACTAGCACCTTTTCGGTATCAGTCAGCTCGCTCGACAGTTTGGGCTGAAGCTTAAAGTAAGTCGTGCTCTTCACCCGCAGGGCCAAGTTGGTCACCGGGCTAGGCACAGTACCCTCCCCAGCACCAGGGGGAGACGTTTCGCCGCTGTCGGGTGGAGGTGGGGCAATGGTTTCCGGGGGCGTCACGACTTCGGGGGGCGTCACGACTTCGGGGGGCGTCACAATGTCGGGGGGCGTCACGGCTTCGGGGGGAGGAGTTTCCTCCGGCGGGGGGGGCACCACCACCGATCCACCGCCAGCCTGCTCGGGTTCTGGACCACCGGTACCCACCGAGACCGTCATCGCCAAAGGCGCATCAGAGCGTAAGAACCAATCTCGCATACCCTCCACATTGAGCACTTGCTCTTTGGGGTTCGAGGCAGAGGGACGCTTCTGAATGCGGGATATCCACTGGTTTCCCTGCATCAGGTAAAAAGCTTCATCGGTTTCCTTAACCCAGGTACCCATGGCGGTCACTCCCGTAGACGTAGTGGCGGCCAACGCAGAGATTGCCACCTAGCTAAGAATAGTAGAGTCTAATAGACGATCTGGCGCAGTTTTGTGGCCTAATGCCGCAGGTTTGTTACCCGAACCTGCGGGCTAGCCTCCCCTTAGTCGGAGGATGCCCCAGAAATATGAGCACTCAGATCGGTGCGACCAGTTTCTAAAAAGCCTAGGGCCGATAGGTCGGGGGCAGACTGCCCCTTCAGATGGCCCCAGCTTTGGTAGATCAAGGGTAAAGCACTGCTGCCAATCAGTAGGGCGATCGCCAAACTCAGGGCACCGTCAATCCAAAACCACTGAAACAGGGCCATGCACAGCGCCCCAACAATTACGCCCACCGAGCTAGCCAGATCAGCCACCACGTGCAAGAATGCGCCCCGCCGATTCAAAGATGTCTCGTCGGCTTGGCCATGGAGCAACCACACACCAAACCCATTGATCCCTAGACCCACCAGGGCTGTGCCTACCATAGGCGCGCTGACCAGAGCAGCAGGGGGCGCGATCAGGTGGTGCCAGGCCTCTAGGGAAATTAGCCCCGCCATCACCAGCAGCCCCAGACCATTGACTAACGCCGCGATCGCTTCTAGGCGCGGTTGACCAGGGCGGGGGCGGGCCAACGTCAGCCGTGTGAGCCAACTGGCTGAAAGCGCCAGGGCGATCGCCCCCACATCGGTCAGCATGTGTCCTGCATCTGACTGCAAGGCCAGGCTATGGCTGTGGCTGCCCACCAGCCATTCCACCACAGCAAACCCCAACACCAGGCTGAGAAACAGACCTAAGCGCTGACGATCAGCGTCATCCAACCCGCAGCGACAGGCAAACGATGACGTCGAGTGAACTGAAGAACCCATGGGCAAACAAACGATAGGCCGCGAGAAATTCTCTAGCATTTTGGCATGCTTTCCAGGTTATGGCGGCACTAATAGACAGTTTTACCGCCGCCACCGCTCAGCTCTAGACTACCCACCCCGGCCTAATCAGGCCCACACCCCCACGCTGGCCACGCCTCGTTCAAGTCGATTCACTTATACCAAATCCGAATTGCATAACCTCGATTTCCAAACGGTCAAACCATAGAGGCGCATGGCATGTGCCCGGCTGAACCGGGGGCAACCAAACAAGATTCAGGATTACAACTGAGTTGCGGCCATTCGGCCCGTTTGCCCGCCAGGAAAAACATTGCCCCTAAAATCAAGTCTGGCAATTCTGATCACACCCCTTAGCAATGAGTTTGAGCCGATGACCCTGCTGAAGCTGCTGCTGGTGCGCCATGGCCAGTCGGTGGGCAACACCGTAGGCCGCATGGAAGGGACGACCTCTACTGGGCTGACGCCGTTGGGGCGGCAACAGTCGCGGCGGCTGGGCCAGCACCTAGGAGCGACCGGCTGGCTCCCTACCGGCGTCTATTGCAGCCCCCTAGAGCGAGCGACCGCTACCCTGGCAGCCATGGTCGAAGGCCTCGGGGCTGAGTTAGTCGAGTTAGATCTATCCCAGCGATCGCCAACCCCTCCCACAACAGGCATGGTGCTGCTCCAGGCCAAGCCTGTCGCTGGGGCCGTCCTAGACCAGCCCATCCCTGTAACGCTGCTCAGCGACCTCAAAGAATACGATGCAGGCGTGTTTAACGGCCTCACCTGGGCCGAGGCCTGCGATCGCTACCCCGACCTCTGCCAACGGCTCACCACCAGCCTCGACTGGCAGCCCATTCCCCAGGCCGAAACCCTGACTGCGGGACAAGCTCGCGCCCAGCGATTCGTCGCTCAACTGCTGCACCAGCACGGCAACGGCGATCGCATTCTTGTCATCGCCCACCACTGGATTTTGCAGCATGTGATCACGGGCCTGATGGGCTGCGATCGCGCCTGGGGGCTGCCCATGGACAACACCGCCTGCTTTGAGTTTTGGTTAGACCGCGATCGCTGGCCCCAAACCGGCCCCAACCGCCTCAATACCGAACTCTGGCGAGTGAAACGCTTTAACGACACCACCCACTTGCAGAGCTAACGCCAGTTTTGAGTTTTCAGTTTTGAATTTTGCTTGAACGCGAAAGTTCAACCCTTAAAACTAAACATTCAAAACTGAATACGGGCCTCCAAAATAAAGGCATCGGTAAGCTGGGGTACCCCCGCCGAGCTAGCCGGTTGCAGCAGCAGGCGCTGGCGCACCACACAGCTCACCAAATCATCCACGGCGCTGCTGCCAGTCCCCTGCAATAGCCTGACATTAGAAATCTCCCCGCTCGGCTCTACCCGAATCTGCATCTGTACCGAGGTAGCCACCATTCCTGCCAGCAGAGCATCCAGGTTGGCAAATCCACAGCTAGAGGCCAGAGGCTGCATGGCGATCGCGCTAGCGCCCAGCAATTGCGGAGCCGTTTCAGGAATGTCTCTACCGTTAGGATCCAACTGCAAGCCCACGGGCACTACTTGGCCGCCCTGGCCAGCGTTACCACTGGGCACTGGCGGCGCACCTCCGGGTGGAGCCTCTACCCCTGGGGGTCGGCTCACCTCTGGGGCCGCTGCCAGGGGTGGCTCTGGGCGGGGCGGGGCGGGGGCCACTGTAGGGGGGGCCACAGACCTAGGCGCTGGAGTCAGTCGCGGGGCCGGGACCACCGGGGGGCTGACTATGGGGGGTGCAGCGGGTTGGGGCGGCGCAGCTACCGTCGGGGTTTCCGGTCGCCGGGCTGGGGCCGGGGCGACCTCAGGAGGATTGGCTACAGTGGGTGCGGCCTGAGCCGCCAGGGCCGGTGCTGCATCATTGGTGGCCACAGGGGTGGCCACAGGCTCTGCCGATGGCGGTGCCGCCCCGGCAGCATCAGTCAACTGAGCGATAGGCGGCTGATCTGGAGGCAGAGCTACCATCTGAATGGGCAGAGGGGCCATCTCACCCTCGGAGAGAGCTGGAGTTTGCAGCGCTAGGGTCCGCACCATCCCCAGAGCCAGACCGTGAGCCAGCACCGAAGCTACCGCTGCCCCAGGCCACAGCAGCTTGGGATCGCGGTGGCGCACAAAGGTAGTGAGAAATGAGGAATCGGCCATAGTTATAAGGTGCCCCCGCCCAGGCAAACCCGATAAACACCACCTACGACAAACAGCGGTGACAAAAAAACCATTCTTTAGATCGTACTCGTTGGCGGCGAGGAGGAGGGTATATTGACTGGAAGGCGATTGACCAACCGTTTAGGCTGAGTGCCGAGTACTCGCTTCGTTAACGCCAGCGCTAGCTGTGTTCGCCGCAAATGTGTTCGCCACAAAAGCTCATGATCCAGGCCGACCCAGACCTTCCCCTCCTGCCCACCTCAGCCGCACCGCCCCCGCAGGTTCGCACCGCTCACCTGCACGATATCGAGCGGCTGACCGATGTACTAACCGCCAGTTTCTACAACTGCGATGGCTGGCGACAGTGGGTCTATCCATTCATTCGACTGGGCATTCAAGAAGATTTGAAGCAGCGGCTCAGGGCTCAATCGCCTCGCTATGCCTGCCTAGCCGCCATAGCAACTGACCCAGCGGCCACCCCGCTGTCTGTAGCCCCACCCAACAGCCATGATGCAATCGCCGGTACGGTAGAAGCAGCTCTCCGTCAGCCCTGGCCCTGGCAAGGCGATCGCCACGTCTACATTTCTAACCTGGCCGTAGGGCACAGCTTCCGGCGACAGGGCATTGCTACTACTCTTCTGCAATCCTGCGAACAGGTAGCCCAACGATGGCGCATCTACGAACTGCGTCTCCACGTGATGGAAGACAACCTCGCCGCCCGAGCGCTCTATCTTAAAGCGGGCTTTACTATAGCCCAGGTCGAAGATACTCCCGCCTCCTGGCTTGGGCTTCAGGCCCGCCGCCTGCTGCTACGCAAGACCCTACTGCCGTCACCGGCTCCAGAGCAACCCCCCAGCTAGACTAGGCAGCTTCATACAAACCTCAAACTATAGCGAAAGAAATTCACCCCCACTTCAACGCAGCTAAATACTTCATCGGGGGGGAACCAGACATTTACTCTAGAATAAAAACCTGGGAACTGACGATCTCCAGAATTTCCAAAAATCCAGTTTAGGCCACAGTTAATCAACGGTTATCGCTAGTATGTGACGGGGATGATCTCCAACTTTGAGCAGAATATTCCACGGTCAGGATACGGGGGTTCATTGCACTCCCCTGGCTTTTTCGCTGCGCCTAAGGCTCCCCACCCCCATGCTGTCACCCCAGTGAGCCGTCTTTCAAATCCCTTTTTTGAATCCAGTCTATCGGTGTCAGAAGACGATGATATTCTGGCTAAAATTCGCGGCGGCAGTCTGTGGGTAGTAAACAGTCGCCGCCGCAATGGACTGATTATTTACAAAGAGTTTTACACCGAGTTTGCTGGCCCTGGTGCCGCCGTGGGCGGCGGTCTCGATGACGATTGTCGTGCCGTCATCCCCCTAGGTAGTCTGTCGCTGATCTCCCCTGAGTCGGCTGATGCCCAACAAAAAGCGCTTAAAATCCGCTTGCAGTGGGTGCGACTCACCCAAAATTTTACCGACAAGCCTGTGCCCCTCGATCGCGCCCAGCTCATTCTGGAACAGTTTAAGAGCTACTTTGATCAGAACATTGTCGATCAGGTGCCCGATGAAGCCTTTGCGCTGCTAGTGGGAGTGTTGCCCTATACCGTCCGCCGCGCCCGCGCCCTGGTGTAGGGGCATTGCATGCAATGCCTCTACGGGGAGGTTTAGAGCTGCTGCATGTGGGCTAAGGTTCGCTGATTCTCTGCCGGAGTGCCCACGGTAATTCGCAACCCGCCCCCCGTGTGGCGTACCAGCGTACCCTGGCGACGCAGTTGGTTAAACCAGCGCTCTAGCTCTGCATTCAGCGGTTGACCAGAAGATGCCGGAGGTCGTCCGTAGAGAAAGTTGGCGTCGCTGGGCCACAGGCGCAGGGGGGTGTGCTGGGCGATCGCCGTCGCCAACTCCCGCCGCTGCTGCTGAATCTCAGGCACCACGGCCAGCAATTCTTGACGGTGGGCGAGGGCAAGCTGGGCCGCTGCTTGGGTCAAACTGGGTAGGTTGTAGGGCAAACGCACTTTTTCGAGTGCTTGGGTTAGCTCTGGATTGGCCACGGCATAACCCACTCGGTAGGCCGCCAGGCGAAAGGCCTTAGAAAACGTTCGCAGCACCACCCAGTTGGGCCGAGTCAGCACCTCGGCTACAGTGGTCTGCTGGCTGAACTCAAAATAGGCTTCGTCCACCACCACCAGAATGTCGGGGGGCAGGGCCTTGAGCCAGGCCAATTCGGCGGCGGTGAGGGCGTTACCAGTGGGGGAGTTGGGGTGCACCATAAACACCACTCGCACGGGGGCCGCTGGGGGTTGGTCAATCGCCTGCTGCGCCGCCGCCAGATCAACTTCAAAGGTTTCCTCGTTCCGTCCCACTGTCACCACCGCAATGCCCAGGGTACGGGCGAGAATGCCGTACATCGAAAAGGTGGGATTGGCCACCAGCACTGCTCCTTCCTCACCGACGCAGGTGGCAATCAGCAGTGAGCGAATCAGTTCATCAGATCCGTTGCCGACGGAGATGTGGTCGGCACTCACAGAAGCGCCGTCAGCAGATTCGGTGACATACTGAGCGATCGCCCCTTTCAACGCCCCATGGCCGCCGTCGGGGTAGCGGTTGGCGGCGATGTCGTGATGCAGGTGCCAGGCCAGCTTTTCTTTCAGCGCCTTGGGTAGATCGTAGGGGCACTCATTGGTGTCGAGAATGTCGAGCCTAGCTGGGGAGGGGTCGTCTGCCGACTCAACGTGGGGCATGTAGGCCGCCAGCTGAACCACCGCCGATCGCAAAAAGGGCAAAGCCATGGAGAACGCAAGTGCAGTAACCCCCCCATTATTGCAGAGCCAGTGGGGCGGCTAGGGAAACGGGTATTAGCGGTATACTTTTGCCAACCTGGCTGCTCGATCGCGTCTCTTCTGGCGCTTTTGATCTAGGGGAGTACACTGAGAGGGATAGGCAATAGCCTATAACCGCTGCAAAATCAAGGCCAGAACCGCAGACCACCATGCTAGACGCACTGATTATATTCTCATTTATCCTGGCCGGGGCGGGCATTGGGTTCTACAGCATTGACCTGCTGCCCCAGCCGATTTTGCAGCAGGTGACCAATATTGAGGCGCTGGGGGCTGTCACCGCTGTATTTGGCGGGCTGATTGGCACTGGGTTGGGCCTAGTGATGCAGACCAGCTACCGCCGCCTAGAACGGCAGGTCAAAGAACTGCCCCCCGATCGCATTCTCACCCGCGCCGTAGGGCTGGTGCTGGGCCTGCTGATCGCCAACCTGATGCTGGCCCCCTTGTTTTTGCTGCCAATTCCCTCCGAGTTTGGCTTTATTAAACCGATGACGGCGGTGCTGGGCAGCGTGCTGTTTGCTGTCTCGGGCATGAATTTGGCCGACACCCACGGGCGATCGCTGCTGCGGCTGATCAGCCCCAGCACCCTAGAGTCAACCCTGGTGGCCGAAGGCACCCTCAAGCCCAGCAAGACCAAGGTGCTCGACACCAGCTGCATCATTGATGGCCGCATTGAGGGGCTGATGGAGACAGGCTTTTTGGAAGGGCAGCTACTGGTGCCCCAGTTTGTGCTGCAAGAACTGCAAAATGTGGCCGATGCCAGCAACGACCAAAAGCGCGATCGCGGTCGCCGTGGCCTTGACGTGCTCAACCGCATTCGCGAGGCCTATCCCAATCGCCTGCTGATCAACTCTGTCGACTACGACGACATTCCCACCGTCGATGCCAAACTGGTGAAGCTGGCCCAAGAACTCAACGCCATGCTGCTCACCAACGACTACAACCTCAACAAAGTCGCCAGTTTTCAAGATGTCGAAGTGCTCAACATCAACGACCTGGCCCAGGCGATTCGTCCCGCCTACCTGCCCGGCGACGACATCGACTTAAAAATTCTCAAAGAGGGCAAAGAACCCTCCCAGGGCGTGGGCTACCTCAACGACGGCACTATGGTGGTGGTCGAAGAAGGCCGTAACTACATTGGTGAAGAGCTAGAGGTGGTGGTGACCGGGTCGCTGCAAACCTCTGCGGGTCGCATGATCTTCGCCCGCCCTAAAACATCAATGGTCACCTCCTAACGACACAGCCCTCCTGACCTAGACAGCAATAGGGTACGATCGCAACGGCTTTTCACTATTGCTGCCATGACCGCCCGCATTGCCCTGACCGACGCTGCCCCGCACCAAACCCTCACCCTAGAGTTGCCGGCTGAAGGAGTAGCCCTCACGGGCCGAGTGCGGGTGCCAGGTGACAAGTCAATATCGCACCGAGCGCTGATGCTGGGAGCGATCGCCAGTGGCGAAACCCGTATTCAGGGGCTGCTGCTGGGCGAAGACCCGCGCAGTACCGCCGCCTGTTTTCAGGCCATGGGGGTGACCATGTCATCGTTAGACGACGAGTGGGTGACCGTGCAGGGGGTGGGCCTCGGCAACTTGCAAGAGCCTGCCGACGTGCTGGATGCGGGCAACTCGGGTACCACCCTGCGGCTGATGCTAGGGTTGCTGGCCAGCCACCCCGATCGCTACTTTACGGTCACAGGCGATGGCTCACTGCGATCGCGCCCGATGGATCGCGTGATCAAACCTCTCACCCAGATGGGCGCAGAGATTTGGGGCCGACAGCACAACCGCCTCGCCCCTTTAGCCGTGCGAGGACAGTCCCTTAAACCTACTCACTACCACTCGCCAGTGGCCTCGGCCCAAATCAAATCTTGCATTTTGCTGGCCGGATTAATGACCGAGGGCAAAACTACCGTGACCGAGCCCAGCCTGTCGCGCGATCATAGCGAGCGCATGCTGCGAGCCTTTGGAGCCGAGATTGAAGTGGATCCTGACACCTGTAGCGTCACCGTTCACGGCCCTGCCACCCTCACCGGGCAGACCGTAGTGGTGCCCGGCGACATTAGCTCCGCCGCCTTTTGGTTGGTGGCCGGAGCGATCACCCCCGGCTCTGACCTGGTGGTCGAGAATGTCGGCATTAACCCTACCCGCACCGGCATTCTCGATGCCCTGGCCGCGATGGAGGCCGACATTACCCTGGAGAACCCTCGCGAGGTGACCGGCGAACCCGTGGCCGACCTGCGAGTGCGCCACAGCCGTCTTAAGGCCGCCAATTTCAGCGGTGACCTGCTGCCCCGCATGATCGACGAAGTGCCCGTTTTGGCGGTGGCTGCTCTGTTTGCCGAGGGCACCACAACCATTACCGATGCGGCAGAGCTGCGGGTCAAAGAGTGCGATCGCATCGCCGTAATGGCCAGCCAACTCACCCACTTGGGGGCGCGCATCGAAGAACGTCCCGACGGTTTGACCATCTATGGCGGCAACCCCCTTAGCGGTGCGGTTGTAGATAGCTACACTGATCATCGAGTGGCCATGAGTTTGGCGATCGCGGCCCTACGCACCTCAGGCTCCCTACAGATTCAGCGGGCCGAGGCAGCAGCGGTGTCCTATCCTAACTTCGTCGCTACGCTGGCTCAACTCTGTGGCCAAGGCTAATTCATGCCAAAACCATGACTTCAGCCACGACCTTGGGCACACTCTAACCAAGCCCCAGAGGCCAAGCCAAGAGGCTCGACGTTTAAGAAAGCGATGTGGCAACCGTTGAGAAACTTAGTCAACAGTCTCACAACCTACATGGCCCTCAGCCCCGATATGGTCACCCGCCAACGAGTGAACCAGTGGCTGAGATCGCGCCCCTGCCTTACCAGCACCGAGTGGTTCATCCGCTATTGGACCCCGCCGGCTGTGCCTCGTGCCCTACCCAGAGCGCTCAGCGACTTTGCCTACGAGCAGTTGCACGCCTACTCTGGGCTCGATATCGGCCGGGTGCGGCCCAGCGACCACCTGATTGACGATCTGGCCTTTCCCGCCGTGTGCTGGTTTGACTGGGGGATCACCCTGTGCGAAGACTTTGACGAAATTTTTGCTCTCGACATCAGCGAACAGTTTGACGAAACCCAGTTCACCACCTTCGCCGATCTAATTCACTTTTTACACCAACAGCTGACTCTCCCAGAGCCAGAGACCCCCTAGCATTACGCCCTTAACCATTAAGAAGGTAAGAACGGGGCAAAGGCGACGCCACCTACTCTGTTGCGATCGCCAACGGTTTAAAGTGGGAACATAGCCGACAACGCGCCACCGAGATCGGCGCAAGGATAGTTTGCCATGAGCCTAAAAGACCGCATCAGCGACGACATCAAGACCGCCATGAAGGCCAAAGACAAAGTACGCCTAGAGACGGTACGCAGCATCAAAAAAGTGATTCTCGACCGCGAGACCCTAGTGCGCCCCAGCGGACAAGATGCCCTGACCGTCGAGCAAGAGCTAGAGGTCTTGACCCAGCTGGCCAAACAGCGCAAAGACTCGATTGAGCAATATCAAAAGGCGGGGCGAGAAGACCTGGCAGCCCAAGAAGCCCAGGAACTAGAGATTATTGCTGAATATTTGCCCCAGCAGCTCAGCGATACCGAGGTAGAAGCGATCATCGACGAGCTGATTGCCAAAACTGGAGCTGCATCAGCCAAAGACATGGGCAAGGTCATGGGACCTGCGATGCAACAGCTTAAAGGCCGTGCCGATGGTGGCAAGGTGCAGGCCCTGGTCAAAGCCAAGCTGGCAGGCTGATACCAAATCTGGATAGCATCAGCCCGGTTCTCAAACGGTCAAACTGAAGGGGAAAAGGGCATTTACCCTGCCAAGTCGGGGGTAACCAACCAGGATTGGGTATAAGACCTTGAAAGCCGTCCAGAACTGGTTGCTATCCCAGATTACCGGTCATGCCGCTAGCGCAACGGAGAAGCCGAGGGTTGAGCCGTACTGTACCCATACTCTAGCGATCAGCCGTTTAGTCGTGGCCAATATCTAAAACTTGGCCAGCGGTGCCTTGCAGCTGATTGCGAAGGTTAGCCAGCTGAGTTTTGTCAGAAATCAGCCTTTCATCGTAGTTGCGCTGCCATACCGATTGCCCTAGATGGTTGCGGCAGAGGTTGATGCGCTTGGCGGCGGCAGCTTTAAATCCGGCGATGAAAGACGACAGCAGCCAAGGTTTTTGACTTGCCAATGGGCCTGAAACCCCTATACCGATGGGGTTAGCCCCTTGGAGAAAAACAATTCCGCTGAGACTGGTAGGGGTGATCACCCAGGCGTCAAGGGTAATACCTTTGCGGCTAGCGGCTGAGCGCACCCATTCATCGGCCACGATCAACCCACAGTCGTTTAAGCACAGTAGCCCCTGCTGATAACTACCCAGCAAGGGCTGCTGCTGAAAGGTAGATAGCCCGATCAAATAAGCCCTAGCGGCGGTTCCGTCAGTCAAGGGATCTAACCTCACAGAGTCTAGGGGGTAGGCACTACGACAAAAACTCATAGGCTCAGATGATTAAGTGCACCAGCACCCTATAGTCTGCCCAGCCAACCTAGGCGAGCATCAGCCCTGAGCATGAAGTTATTGCTAGGGCTGGGTTGAGTAAGGTTTACATGCCATCGGCAAAAGCAGTGACGAGCTTTTCAAGGTAGCCGTTGACCAGCTGGGCCGCTTCTGGAGCCAGAGCATCGGTAAGTTCTGTCTGAAGGCTGCGATAGGAGTCAATGGCAGAGGATTCTTTGTGCAGGGCACGGGTAATGTTTTGCATCCACACCACGTACTCTTCCATAAACCCGCTTGGGTCATCGAGCAAGATGGCTTTGGCAATGCACTCTAGGGTATAGGTCATGTCGCGCTGACATTTGCTCCCATGCTCTTGCACCACCTGGCGGTGCTGGGTCGACATCAACCGGCGCAGCGCGTTGAGCACCAAGGTTTCGCCGTTATCTTTAAGGTAAGTGTAGGTTGCATAGCGCGAGTCGAAGGAAGCTACAAACTGAGCCAAGGGCCGCAGTTCAGCATCGCTGAGGTAGCGTCCGTCAGACTGCTTAATAGACTCTATTAAAGCGGTGTTCATAGTGAAGCGGAGATTTGGGCAGCAAGCAAATGGGTAACCTTAATCTACCCAGGCCACAGCCAAAAGCAACAAAATTTAAAGTTGGCAAGGGTTGTTAGACCGGTTTAGGTCAGCCCTGATTGATACGCAGCAGGCATCGCCGGCCCCAGACCTAGGCTGTAGTCGCTGCCAGCAAAATTGGCAGCCAGCTCAACGCTAATCCGATCAGCGCCAGCCCTGACAGACAGATAAATGCGATCGCATCTCTAAAGCCCACAATCAGATTGTCTACCCTAGCCAGCAGCGACACCGCCACCAGCATGGCAAAGTAGGCAAACAGCTCGAACTGGGTAACGGCAACCACGGCCAAAGAGGCCAGCGAAAGCGCCATGACAAAATATCCCATGTCTGACTGAAAGCCCAGCAAAATTACTCGCCGCACCCACGGCCAGCCGAGGGTAATCACCCAGGCACCGGCGATCGCCAGCAGAATGCTTAACCCCCAACTCACGGCCGGTGCCTGACGATGGTGCAAAAACCCGCCATAGGTAGCGTAGGCCATCACCAGTAGCAACCAAGATAACCAGTGAGCTTGAAGTAGTGTGCGCAGTGATCGGTCGGATTTCATGGCGATCAACCGGGCCTACAAATTCGTGGAGATGGCCTGCACCGGGCAGGTGGGCACACATTGCTCGCAGACAATACAGCGCGATCGCGCGAAGGTCAGCCGGTAGGTCTCGCTATCGAGGGTGAGGGCGCGAGTGGGGCACACGCCAGTACAGAGGCCACAGTGGACACAGAGGTCTTCATCCACCACAATTTCGCCGCTGGCCCCAGAGACCTCTATATCTTGCACCTCAAGCCAGTCAATGGCGTCGTTAAGCTGGTCAATATCACCCGATAGCTCTACTACCAGGGTGCCCACCTGGTTAGGGGCTACCTGAGCCCGAATGATATTGGCAGCAATGTTGAAGTCTTTGGCTAACCGGTAAGTGATCGGCATATGTACCGACCGCTTGGGGAAAATTAGCTTCACCCGTTTTTTCATAGCCGACTCAATACCACGATTCTTTTACACTAAAACCAGTAGGTCTACCTTCATCCTAACGGGAGACCTGGTAGGCCCGTTAGATCTCGAACCATCGGCTCGCAGCCCTCACGTTTTCAGAACCCTAGGAAATACGTCTTCACCATGCCAGACAATCTGCCTGTCACCTCTAATCTTGCCCCCAGCCGGGCCCGCAACCTGATCGTGGCCGTGGCCGCCGTGGTACTGGCGACAGCCATGGTTTTGGGCATTCGCACCCAGTCAGCGGTGCCTTCTTTACCCGAATTAGCCGCCAGCGCAGTGCCCTACGAGGTGGCCCAGATCAACGGCAAGCCGACCCTGCTAGAGTTTTACGCCAACTGGTGCGGCACCTGCCAAGCCATGGCCGGAGACATGGCAGAACTGCGGGAGACTTATGGCGATCGCGTCAACTTTGTCATGCTCAACATCGACAACAACAAGTGGCTACCCGAAATGCTAGCTTACCGGGTCGAAGGCATTCCTCACTTTGTCTATTCGGGGGCCGATGGCGCGCCCATTGCTACGGCCATTGGCGAACAGCCGCGCCAGATTCTCAGCGACAACCTCAATGCCCTGATCGCCCAGGCCCCCCTACCCCACCAGCAAACCTTTGGCCGCACGTCAGCTGTGGAGGGCGACTTTTTGTCGCGACAGAGCACTGTCAATGACAACCCCCGCGCCCACGGCAATGTGGTCACAAATTAGCGGCTAAATAGTCGCCAGTTGCTCCACGGGTTGGTTAGCTAGGTCAGCAAAAACATCGCGCACCGCCGGGTGGATCAGCTTACCGGCTGACACATTTAGCCCGCCTTGGAGGCCACTGTCGGTGGCTAGGGCAGCCATGCCCTGGTTGGCGAGCTTGAGCACGTAGGGCAGGGTAGCGTTGTTGAGCGCCTGGGTGGCCGTCCAGGGAACAGCACCGGGCATGTTAGGTACCCCAAAGTGCACCACGCCCTGATCAACGTAGGTGGGCTGGCTGTGGGAGGTGGGGCGCAGGGTTTCGATACAGCCGCCCTGGTCAACGGCCACGTCAATAATGACTGAGTGGGGGCGCATAGTTGCTACCAGTTCCTTCGACACGAGGATGGGAGCCTTGCGACCGGGCACCAGCACTGCCCCAATCAGCAGATCTGCTTGGGGTACAGAGGCAGCGATTTGGGCAGTGCTGCTGTAAAGCAGCTCTACCCGAGAGCCAAAAAGAGTTTCGAGGTAGGCCAGGCGATCTACATTGAGGTCAATAATTTGTACCCTAGCCCCCAGGCCCACAGCCATTTTGGCGGCCTCGGTGCCCACTACACCGCCACCTAAAATCACCACGGTGCCAGGGGCCACGCCGGGGATACCGCCCAGCAGCACGCCGCGCCCACCCTGCTGCCGCTCTAGATAGCGGGCTCCAAACTGCACCGAGAGCCGACCGGCAATGATGCTCATGGGGGTGAGTAAAGGCAGTCGGCCATCGGAGCCGACTACGGTTTCGTAGGCGATCGCATTGATGCCGCTCTGCATTAGAGCCTCTGTCAGCGATCGCTCAGCCGCCAGATGCAGGTAGGTAAACAAGATCAAATCGGGGCGAAAGAACCCGTACTCGGATGGTTGGGGTTCTTTAACCTTAACCACCAACTCTTGGTCCCAAGCGGTAGCAGCATCGGCCACTAGGATAGCCCCTGCCCGCTGGTAGTCAGCGTCACTGAAGCCCGAGCCAGCCCCCGCCCCAGTTTGCACCATGACTTGATGCCCCTGCTGGCAAAGGCTTTGCACCGCAGCTGGCGTTAAGCCCACCCGAAATTCTTGGTCTTTGATCTCTTTCGGTAACCCAATACGCATAGTGTTGCCCTGGATAGATGACGGGGTATTCCCATCCTACTAAACCCCAAGAAAGACAATGGTTTAGGGCTGGCGGTTCGAGATTTTTAGTCTGTATGTGGATCCATACAGCTATTGCTGAAAACTGCTCACAGACCCCTGCGGTTTATTGATTCACCGACTGTGGCAAATAGAGCGTAAAACAGCTTCCCTGCCCGGCTTCTGAGATCAGCGCAATGGTGCCGCCGTGCAGGCGAGCAATGCGCTGCGACAGGTGCAAGCCCAGTCCGTGACCCGCCCGCGCCTGGTTGCCTTGCCGAAACCACTCAAACACATCCCCTTGCTCTGCTTCAGGGATGCCAATGCCAGTGTCGGCGACCGACACCCAAACCCACAGGTGAGGGCGATCGCCGGAGCTAACGGGGTCAACCTCGGCAGGCAGATGCTCTGTCGTACCAACTGTTACCTTAACGCTACCGGTATCGGTAAATTTAATCGCATTGCCCACTAGGTTAGTAATCACCCGCCGCAGTTCTAGGCGATCGCCTGGGACAGTAAAGTCGTCACTGGTGGGGCTGCTGGCTTCTAAAGCCACAGGGCCTGCCGCCACAGGCTCTAGACCATGGCTAGAGTGCTGAACCCCGTTACCAGAGTAGCTATACAAAACATCCCCCCGATCGGCTCGGCAGAGCAGACAGGTGAGCATTTTTTCAGCGGCAATGGGGGCTAGCTCCATGACCACAGTTTCGGCTAGCTGAAACAGATCGACCGGCGATAGCGTCAGTGCCTTATGACCAGCTTCATGACGATAGACCTCAAGCAGGGTGTTGACCATGCTCAGCAAGTGGCGATTGCTCTCGGCAATGTTCCCAAGGGCCTGTTTGGCGTCGTCAGCGACCGTGCCAAAAGCGTCACCTTGGCACAGCTTAAGCATGCGGTTAGCCGCTACTAGAGGGGTGCGGAGGTCGTGGGTGAGGCGGGCCACAAAGTCATCCCGCTGACGAATCATGGCCGACTGGGCATCAATACTGCGTTTCAGGCGCAACAGCGATCGCACCCTGGCCCGCAACTCGTTGACATCGACTGGTTTGCGAATGAAGTCATCGGCCCCCGCATCTAGACCCTGCACTAGGCTCGACTGGTCGTGGGCAGTAATTAACAGAATGGGAATGTAGGGCAGGGTAGAATCGCTGCGAATTCTTTGGGTGACAGCGTAGCCATCCAGCCCCGGCATCATAACATCCAGCAAAATTAGGTCAGGCGGTGCTTGCTGCACTACCCGTAAAGCCTCTTGCCCGCTCTCCACACAGGTCATGCGGTAGTCCGGGTCATCTAAAATTGATTCGATCAAAAATAAGTTGTCGGGGGAGTCGTCTACGGCCAAGATGGCAAAGGAATCATTGGGGAGATCCGGGGGCATTACAAGCTCAACACTATAAACGCGGTGCTATTTAAAAATGTTAACCGGGAAATAAACGAGGACCTAAGGCAAAAACAGCAGAAGGGCATTTTTTCTATTCCTCTATAAGTGTCATAGTATTCAGTGAATCACCTCTATCGCAGGGCATAAGCTCTAGTTGGGCTGTCGTTCACCGCTAGAGGTTAAGCGCACTAGGGCGAGGTTGGCGGTTTCCTAACAGCCCCCAACTGTTGGCCTGTAGCGCTGACAGCAAAGCATGGCCAGGGGCTTCGGTTAGGGCTTCTAGACGGGCAACCACAGTGATGATGCCGCCAATCACCAACACTGTAGGGGCACCTACTCTGCGCCGAGCAGCGTCTGGAGCAATAACAAAACCACTACGCCTAAACAATGTCTTAGGGGTTGGTGGCGGACAAGATCTCGAGCTGCCCTACCATGCCGGCTTCGGCATGACCCGCGATCGCACAGTGTAGTTCATAGATGCCGGGCCGTTCGGGCACAAACACCCACTCAGCGATCGCCTCTGGCTTCAGCTCTAGCTCGTGGATCGCCCCTTTGACCTCGACCCCAGCAGCCTGTACCTTCTGAGTCCAAAGGCCATCGGCAAAGTCTTTAGCGGTAAAGTAGTGCTTCTCAGGGCTGGGGTTGTCGAGCACCAAGCGGTAGCGCTGACCGGCCACAAACTGCATCTGGTCGGGTTCAAAGCGCAGGGCACCGGTAGCTGTGCCTAGGTGAATAGTGAGGGTTTCAGCGGTGGCGGTGGCGGCGATCGCGCCCCTAACCCCGACCATCAGGGTCAGCACTAGAGCAAACATCAGCCCGGCCAAAATCCCTCGCCAATTCCCTGGATCTCTTCGTTGATACCAGATCATAGGCTTATCCCTATAAATACCCCAGCGGCAGATCGTCAGGGTAGGCGGTCTTTAAGGATTCTATCGCGTGCTGGGTCGTCGGCCCCATAATGCCGTCGATAGCACCGCTGTAGACTCCCGCCCGCTTGAGATAAGCCTGAAGGGCCTTGGTTCGATGTTGTAAATCGTGCCAAAGCGTATCCACCCAGGTTTGGCCAATGAGGCGTTTGAGCTTGCTCTGCTGCTGCTTGAGCACCTCTGGAGACAAGACCTCTAGGTGTTCGGCCACCCAGCAGTCGGCTTCATCAATCCAAAAGTTGAGCAGCGGGTCATCGATCGCCTGGGCCAAAATCTCACCTAGGCGATCGCCGTCAGCGTCTGACAGCGTCGGTTGGAGAGCCAGCGTACAGTAGTCGATCAACGTAGAGCGGTGCTGCTGCAAAGCTTGCATCAGGTCGGCGGTGGGAGACACCCCTTCAGCCCTCAGCCGATCAGCCATAGGGGTGTCAGCTGGCTCTGCGGTTAGAAGAGCGGTATCTAGCACGGGTGCTGTCGCGTGTTCTGTGTCCATTACTCCTCAGGTGCCTCCGTTAAGAAAGCAGAATAGATCTCACTATGAATGACGGTCGTCGGGCTACCCCCCTGACCCAGGCTCACGTGGGCACGCGGTTGGACAGGCTAGTATCACCCCCAACCCAATCTAGAAAGCCACAGCCTATTTTAGGCAATGGGCTTTAGGCAAATGGGGTCTAATGATTGCCGCACTAGTGTATTAGTGACCTGTACCTTGAGGTTGTGACAGGGTTGCGTCATCTTTTTTGATTGTTTTTTTGAGGCCTGATTTTCCGCAATTCTAGCTGTCACATTGGAGCAGCTTATATCACTTATTCAGTGAGTGATGCCGCACCTAAGATGCTAAAGGGAATATGAGCCAATCTGACGACACCAGTGGTTTTAATGAGTTCTGCCCCCCCGCCGATGCTCCTGCCCAAGATGTGTTCGATCAAGCGCTGAGTGAAATTCTTGGCAAAGATAACCCTCACGCTACCCCAATTCTGAGTGCGATTCAGCGAACCCTCAAGCAGTACAGCTTGCACGACCAATACGAAGCCCACGAAATTCTCCACGAAGCTTACCTGCGGGGCAAAAAGAAGCTGCAGACGGGAGAGCTGATCCACAACCCCTACGCCTGGCTACGGGCAACGGCCTTTCACGTCATTTACGAGCGCAAGCGCAAGCATCGCAGCGGTGCCACCGACCCTCAGGTGATCGAGGCCATACTGCCCGATCACCGCCTCAACATCATGCAGCAGCAGGTGCTGAGCGAAGAACTTGACCTGCTCTACGAGGCTTTGGCCCTACTGCACGACGAGGATCCGGAGGGCACTTGCCTACTCTACCTGCGCAACGTCCGGGGCTGGTCTTGGAGCCAGATTAGCCAGTGGCTGCTCAGCGAAGGGCTACCCCCAGCCAACGAAACGACCTTGCGCCAGCGGGCTTCACGGGCCAAGCGGCGGCTCAGAGATATTTTTTGGCAGCGCCTAGCCCAGGGTGAGCCGCTGTCTCAAACCTGCCGATCCTGCGAAACCCAAAGTCGCCGATAGGCTGTTTTGGCCCATCCTACGCAAAAACTGGCTGGAGCGCCCCTTGAACGGCATGATGATGGGTAGCGCTAGCACAGGAGTTGACGATGAATAACCTTTGGGGACGGCTGCAAGGCTCGAAGCTAGTTCTGTGGGGGATCATTGCGGCTCTGGGAGTGGGGATGCTGGTGCCCTTGCTGCTGTTGGTGCCCCGACGCAATCAGACCGTCGCTCCGGCCAGCCCAGAAGATCGTCAGACCGTGGTGACCGAGGTGATCGGCTCGAGAAATCGGGCGAGCTTGGTGGGCACATCAGCGACCAGGGGCAACCCCAATGCGCCCATTGTGCTGTTTAAATTTTCTGATTTTCAGTGCCCCTACTGTGTGGTGGCAGCGGGGCACATGAAGGAGTTTGTGGGCAACCACGAAGACGATATTCTCTACGTCTACAAACATTTTCCGCTGACGCAGATTCATCCTGAGGCGATGCCTGCGGCCAAGGCGGCCTGGGCGGCACAGCAGCAGGGGCAGTTTTGGCTCTACCACGACGGCCTGTTTGTTAACCAAAACCGTCTGGGCGAAGAGCTGTATCTGGAGTTGGCCGAGGCCATGGGGCTCGATCTAGAGCAGTTTAACCGCGATCGCACCAGTACCGAGGCCGAGGCCGCCATTCAGCAAGACTTAGAGTTGGCCCAGCAGTTGCGGCTACAGGGCACTCCCTCCTTCATCATGAATGACCTGCTGATTCCAGGCGGCGCGCCGCCGCAGCTATTTGAAGAAATCTTTAACCAGATTAACGATCTGATTCAAACCAGGGGCTAAGCGATCGCCCTGGATTGGTTAATAGCGCCATCGCAGGGCTATGCCAGTTGACTGTGCCAGTTGGGCGTCTGCCTGCCAAAAGCCACCGCTAGCCCAGGGGTTTACAGCTCTGCGATCGCGCTTTTCTGGCCTCTCTAAACCCCTCAAACCTTCGTCAGCACAGGGGTTGAGAAACTTGCCTGGTTTATTTAACTGTTCAGCCCGTATCACCCACTACAAAAAGTGTCATGACCTGCATCAAGGGGACCTAGCCCGCAGCGCTACAACAGTGTCATGGCGAAAGCGAAGACCTCTGCTTCTCCGCCAGCCCCATCCCGACCTAATGGCATTGCTCAAACCGTTTTGGGTGGGCTTCTCAACCACACAGTCAACAACACACAGTTTGCATTTGGAGAATGACCATGAAAACCCGTTCTATCGCTGCGATCGCATTAGGTCTCACCGCCGCTTCTATGGCCGCCCTGCCCATGGCCGCTAACGCTCAACAGGCTCCCACCGACTACAACTACGTCGGCGCTGGTGTCGGCATCGGCAACGTAGGTACTAGCGACGTGGGCCTATCTGTCAACAGCAAGTTCACCGTAGCCGACAGCGTCTCGCTGCGCCCCGGCGTGATCTCCGACCTCAACTTCAATGGCGACGGCGCAACCTCCTTCCTGCTGCCCGTGACCTACGACTTCAACCCCGTAACCCCCAACGGACGTCTGCTGCCCTACGTGGGCGGCGGCCTGTCGGTCGCTACCGAAGGCTCTACCACTGTCGGCCCGCTGGTCACTGGTGGGGTTGACTACCGCATCACCGAGCGCGTTGTGGCCAATGGCGCAGTCAACTGGTCGCTTCATGGCAACAGCCGAATCAACGGCACCGTCGGTCTGGGCTACACCTTCTAGGTCCTAGACCACGGGCTCTGAACCAGCAAAAAGGGGGCGATGGCAATGCCATCGCCCCCTTTTCTGTTGTGAATGAGCGAGATGGAGCTAAGCGGATTCGAACCGCTGACCCCTTGCATGCCATGCAAGTGCTCTACCAACTGAGCTATAGCCCCGCATGCGCTCAAGCCTGTGCCCAACGCATCAACAATAGTGACCTAAGGGAGGTACCCTCGTCAACCCCAAATTTTCTTTTAGGGGAAGCGGTGAAGCGGAGCCATCCGCGATAGAGTCAGGGTGTATAGCGTTAACGTGGCACTGACAATGGTTTCCCCTGGTTCTTCGTCTCCCCCCAATACCGATGCGGTAAAGGACATATTGCTCAGGCTGCGGCGCAAAGAAGGTACCTGGGTAGACTGGGCCCAGGGCTGCCAGGCTCTGCAAAAGGCCGGGTTTAACCCCCATCAAATTTTTGAAGAAACGGGGTTTGAACCGATTCAGCAAAACCAAATTGTGGTGGCAGAACAGGTCTATCAATCGCTGCTCAAGGTAGGGGTAGCCGAAACTACCAAGGCCCACTTTACTCAGCAAGGTAGCGACTCACTCTACGAATTGCGGATTCTTTCCCAGGCCGATCGCGCCAGCACTGCCGACTTTGCCCTCCAGCACGGGCTAGATTCTGACGCCATACGAGATCTGGTAAAACCGATTAAAGAATATTCTTATCGGAAGGAAAAGCCGCCAGGGTTTGGGGATGGGCCAGGTGATGCGATCGCCTACCACTTTTGGAAGCTGGCTCGCCAAAAAGACGACCTACAAGATCGCTCTCGTCTAATTGCCCAAGGACTGCGCTTTGCCGAAAGCCCGACAGCTCGCCAGCAGATCGAAAAGCTACTCACCGACTTTACAGTAGACAAAAGCCGACCAGCGCCTCGGCTCCCCCTATACCGCCTCGAAAGCGAAAGCGACTTACCCCGCGTGATCCCCGTGGTCGGCCAGATGCCTTTGACGGTAGAAGATTTCAAAGCCGTACCGGTGGTGGTACCCGAAGCCCCCTTTGGCATGGTGGCCGCGAATGGAGCCAGCGCGTGGATCGCCGTGCCCGGCTGGCAGGTGATTTTTCGAGCCGAAGACCCGGTGGGGCTGCTCACCCCATCCCGCCAATTGCCCAACTATCCTGCCGATGCCGCCGATGAGGTCGTGCTGGCGGTGATCGATCGCAGCGATCGCGAGTGGAGCGATGACGGTTACTTTCTCACCGCTGAGGGCGACCAGCTCGCCCTGGCCTGGTCTCCCCAGCCCTTAGATACGCCGATTTTGGGCAAGATGATTTTGATTCTGCGGCCCAAGCGCATTTTGGACGAAGACTACAACCGCGAACTCTGGCAACTAGACGAGTAGGAGGAAAAGGCCATGGCCCTCGAACGACGCCTATCGCGCACGATGTTCTTAAACACTGAAATTGTCGAGCTGCGGCAGATGTGCCTGACGCCGGGGCGCGTCTTTGAGCCGGGGAAATACCTGGCAGGTGAGCTACCCGACACTGCCTTTGAGATGGGCTTGGTGGAGAAGCTGCCGCCCGTGCGAGGCAAGAGTGAAGAGATTGCAGGAGAGTAGGCGCGCAATGGATCAGGGCGGGAGGGAGTAGGGACGGGGGTGAGTGAAGCACCCTCGCCCCTATTCCCCAAATTTTTAAGACAACGTGCCGAAGACTACAGCGGCAGCAGCCTCTAGCCTCGACAACAGAGGATAGTCTCTGCGATCGCTCACTATGGTCGGGATCTCCTCTCAACCTCGGGATCTGCCCCAGGTACTGCCCCACATTATTGTCTGCGGGTTGGGACGCACGGGGCTGAGAATTTTTACGCTGCTACGTCAGCAGGGGGCTAGAGTAGTCGGCATCAGCTACCACCCGATGCCTGAGGTAGAGGGCGATGTAGTGGTCGGAGAACTGCGATCGGCCTCGACTCTGATTCAGGCAGGCATTTACCAGGCCCAAACGTTGGTGCTGGCCGCCTCAGACGATGCTCTCAACCTGGCAATTCTGACCCAGGCGCGCTTGCTCAATCCCAACATTCGGATTATTAACCGGCTGTTTAATATCAGATTGGGCGATCGCCTCGACCATACCCTGCCCCACCACGTCAGCCTCAGCAGCGCCGCCCTGGCGGCACCGCTGTTTGCCTTCGCCGCCAAGGGCCATCGCGCCATGGGGCAACTGCGCCTGTTTGATCTCACCTGGCCAATGTATGAAGAGGTGATTGATGCCGCCCATCCCTGGCATGGCAAACCGCTCAAAGCGATGTGGGACAACCGATCCCAGCTGTTGATTCACTACGACTCCGCCCATAGCTCCATTGATTTAGTCACCGCTGTGGTGACGGGGCAGGTGTTGCAGCCGGGCGATCGCATTGTCGTAGCCACCCGCCCCCAGCAGCCAATGCTACAATCGCGCCATGTCTCCCAGTTTTGGCAGCGGCTGCTGGTCACCCTCGACCACGGTCGCCGTCGCGCCCGCGCCACGTTAATGGTGATTCTGGCCCTGCTGCTCACCATTGGGTTAGCCACCTTTACCTACCTATGGCACAACCTCAACACCAGCTGGGTTGACGCACTGTATTTTTCCGTGGGTATGATTACGGGCGCTGGCGGCCAAGAGCAGGTAGCCGAAAAGGCATCGGCCCCGATCAAAGTCTTTACCGCCATCATGATGTTGATCGGAGCCGGGGTGATCGGCATCTGCTACGCCCTCCTCAACGACTTCATTTTAGGATCCCATTTCCAAAGCCTATGGAGTGTGGCCCGGATGCCCCGCCAGCACCATTTTGTGGTCTGTGGGCTGGGGGGTGTGGGCTACCGCATTGCCATTCACCTGCACGAAACCGGGCATAAGGTGGCCGTAGTCGAGCAAGATGCCCACAACCGCTTTTTACCCGCCGTCCAGGCGCGCAAAATTCCGGTGATCATTGCCGACGCCAATTTAACTTCTACCCTCGAAACCCTCAATCTGGCTTCGGCCCAAGCTTTACTGGTAGTGACCAGCGACGATACGGTCAACCTAGAAATTGCCCTTACGGCTCGCAGCATTGGCCCTAAGGTGCCCGCTGTAGTGCGCATCTACGATGCCGAATTTGCCCAGCAGGTGCAACAGGTGTTCGAGTTTGACCAAGTGCTCAGCCCGATGGACTTAGCCGCCCCCACCTTTGCCGCCGCCGCTTTAGGCGGTCACATTTTGGGCAGCGGCATGGCCGGGAATCTGCTGTGGGTGGCGATCGCCACGCTGATTACCCCCCACCATCCCTTCTACAACCAGCCCATGCAGGCCGTAGCCCAAAGGGTTCATCTGGTTCCCCTGTACCTTGAGCGTCGCGAGACTCCAAGGACAGCCTCTAAAGCACACCGCGCCATCCACGGCGATGATCTCTTAGACATCACCCTGACCGACGGCGATGTGCTCTATCTCACCATGCCCGCCAATCGGCTCAAATGCCTTCAGTACAGTGCTACCCCAGTCGGCCAAGACACCAGCAGCTAACGCAAACGGGACAGTCTACGCACAACTGGCCCAGAAACTGGCCCAGAGGTTGCCAATTTTAGCCACACCTCAGCAATGCGCCCCAGGATGGCTATGCTAGCGTCAGAGCACCCTCTGTTTATTACTGGCACCCATGGGGCGCACCCCTACCCTCACCTACGATCGCGGCACCCTGATTCTCCACCCGCCCCCGCGCGGCAAAAGCTGGGTTGACTTCGCCCATTGGGACGATCGCATCGAAAAATTCCGGATCCCGGCCCAGCAGTATCGCGCCCTGGTAGAAAAGCTGCGGGCCGAGCAAGTGCCCTTTAGCGATCAGGCCCAGACCTTTGCCTCACTAGCGCTTGATCCCCAGCTGAGCCTAACCCCTTACCCGCACCAGCAAGAGGCCCTTCAGGCTTGGATCGATCAGCGCTGGCGCGGCGTGGTGGTGTTGCCCACCGCCAGCGGCAAGACCTATCTGGCCCAGATGGCCATGCAGGCTACGCCCCGGCCCACGCTGATCACGGTGCCTACTTTAGACCTCATGCACCAGTGGTATGCCCACCTCAAGGCCGCCTTTCCTGATATCGATGTGGGGCTCCTGGGCGGGGGATCAAAAGACCGCACACCAATTTTGGTCGCCACCTACGATAGCGCCGCCATCCATGCCGAGAACCTAGGCAACCAATATGCTCTGCTGATCTGCGACGAGTGTCACCACCTGCCCAGCGACTTTAACCGAGTCATTGCCGAATATTCGATCGCGCCCTATCGCCTAGGCCTCACCGCAACCCCAGACCGGGCCGACGGTCGCCACGACGATCTCAACCACCTGCTGGGGCCAGTGGTCTACGCCAAGTCAGCCGCCGATCTGTCAGGCCATGCCCTAGCGCCCTTCCAGATTGTGCCGATTAAGGTCAAGCTCTCTAGTCAGGAGCGATCGCGCTATAACCAGCTAATCGCCCAGCGCAACCACTTTTTGCAGGAAGCCAACATTTGGCTGAGTTCGGCCCAGGGCTGGCAGCGGTTTGTCCGCGCCAGCGCCCAGTCGGCGGGGGGGCGACGGGCCATGCTCGCCCATCGAGAAGCGCGGGCGATCGCCCTGGGCACCGAAGGCAAGCTACGGGTCTTGGCCGATCTATTGGCCCAGCACTATCCCGATCGCACTATTGTGTTTACCAACGACAACAGCACTGTCTACCAAATTTCCGAGACATTTTTGATCCCCGCTATCACCCACCAAACCCCAGTCAAAGAGCGCCATGCCGTTCTCCAAGGGTTTCGCAGCGGCGACTATCCCACCCTGGTGGTCAGCCACGTGCTCAATGAGGGGGTCGATGTGCCCGAGGCCCGGGTGGCCATCTTGCTGTCGGGCAGCGGTTCTACCCGCGAATATGTACAACGGCTGGGGCGCATTCTCCGCAAGGGCAGTGGCCACAAACAGGCTGTGCTCTACGAGGTAGTTGCAGAAGAAACCACCGAAGAGGCGATCTCCAACCGCCGCCGTCAGGGGGTGCAGTCCTCCCCTGATCGCCCGCGCCAGCTTGAGTTGGTTCCCGTCAAACCCGTTTATAGAGCTGATCCCCTGCCCTCGGTGCCCCGAGCGGCTGAGGCACCATCGCCCGAATTGGACGACCTGCCCTATTAGGCCAATCCCTTAAAACAACCCTCCTTAGGCCAGTTGAAATGATCCCGAAGAAGTGGCAAGAATTACCGCTCACAAAAGCCCTCAACCGCTATCTTAGTAATAGGCAAAAGTCTTGCCGGACCAAGGTTAGGAGCCTCAACGCTCAGACCTGATGCCAGCAGTCTCATCACCTCTCCCAACCGGGTTGATCTACCTTGGGCTTCTCCCCACAGCCCACCTGTTAACGCCAACCTTTTTTCAGGCTGTCACCCAAACTTGGGCCACATCCCAGCCCCAAGTTAAGAAAGACCGCCAAGGAAGACCAAAGCAGGTAATCTGGGTTTTCTCCCCCTGTGCTCCAGTCCTCTGTACCATGCCCTCTGGGCAGTGTCTGGGCGATCGTCCCTATCGAACCGACCTCATCCCATTTTTGATCCCTGCCTGCCTTCATGAGTCACTTGTTTGCCACGGTTTTACTGCTTACCCTCGGTGCTGGTTCAGCGGGGCTACTAACAGCCTCCAGCCAGCCTCTGGCCCAACCGTTCTACCCCAGCCCACTGCAGACAAGCTTGCTGCGCCATAGCACTGCAGAGCCGACTCTCACCACCTACCTGGCTCAGCTCGATGTACCCGCCAACTCGGCGATCGACGAAGCGCCCAGGGGTGCGATCGCAGCCACCATTTGCGTTAACCTACCCGACTGGCAGCGCCCCTCTGAGCATGCTCAACTCAAGCAGCTCGAAACCATGCCCCGCTACGGTAATGACCTAGACCTCCAGAATGATCCCCTGGTAGACATCGCCAAAGACTGGTGGAGCCACGACGTTTTTTCATTCACCACCTATGGTCTCAGCGCCCGCACCGATCCCCTCTATCTCTCTGGGGTATGGACGGCCCTAGAGAACACCTGGGACTGCTACAACGGTGACCAAGCCGAGCAAATTAACCAGGGTGATCTGGCTGAAATATGGCTGCTGCATCACCGCCTGGTGAACCTAGCTTGGCAAGACAATCAATACGTCGCGACCGTTGAACCTGGTGAGGCTGGGCTTCAACTTGTGCAGTTTCCTCGGCAAGAGAGCAGCCAAGGATTGCCCCTGAGCATCATCACCACTACGGGCCAAGCGTTAGCGGTCATGTCTGGCGACTGGTAACTCTGGGCCAAATATCCTTGTGCAACCAGAACTGGCACAAACAAAAGCCCTCTGAGCTAGCTAGCTCAGAGGGCTTACTCTCAACAAATTCACACACCAAAACTTACAACAGTGTCGGACCCATCAGCCGTGATTAACTGGCGGCTGGCCCGACTCTAGCAGTCTAAAGAGCCGGAGTAGTCGCTGCGGCATCTAGCCACCCTGCACTCAGCACAACCGTGAGGCCCATAAACAGTACCGTGAGGGTCCAGGTGACGCGATTAAGCGTTGTTTCAGCACTCTTGGTACTGGTAAACAGCTGAGCCTGCCCGCCCAAACCGCCCAAGCCATCGCCTTTGGGGCTGTGCAGCAGCACCAAAGCCGTCAGACCCACGGCTGCCACCATCCAGATGACCTTCAAAATTGTGGTAACTATCATCGCGTTCCTAGCCTAGTTCAAACCCAATCTTCACTATACCTCAAGCCCCAGAACCCTTTCAGACCCGATCTAGGCTTACGCCTAGATTGAGAGCTTCACCGGAGTGCGGTTGTTGCGAATCTCCATATCGGCGGGGAGAAACATCGATCGCCCGGTCATTTCTGGGGGCTGAGGCAGACCCAAAATTTGCAGAATCGTGGGAGCAATATCAGACAGTCGCCCGTCTTCTCTCAGGTTGACGTCACCACCGTAGGCAGGTACCTTGAGCTTCTCCCCTTCAACCAAAATAAAGGGCACCGGATTGGTGGTGTGGGCCGTCCAGGGCTTGTGGTTTTCGTCCCACATCAGCTCAGCGTTGCCGTGGTCGGCAATGATAATCGCTGTTCCCCCGGCCTTGCCAATGCCGTCAATCAGTAGGCCTAGCTGATGGTCAACAGCCTGCAAGGCGGTGATAGTGGCATCCATCTTGCCGGTATGCCCGACCATGTCGGGGTTGGCGTAGTTAATTACCACTAAGGAATATATGCCTTTCTCAATCGCAGCCAGAGCGGTGTTAGTGACGGCTGCCGCTGACATGGCGGGGGCCTTGTCGTAGGTAGCGACCATGGGGCTAGACACTAGCTCTCGATCTTCGCCTTCGAGGGGTTCTTCGAGACCGCCATTAAAGAAATAGGTGACATGGGCATACTTCTCGGTTTCAGCGGTGCGAAACTGCTTCAGGCCGTGATTGGCTATCACCTCACCCAAAATGTTGCTCAAATTTTGGGGCTGAAAGGCCACTTTGACTGGCATCTCGGGATCGTACTGAGTCATGGTGACGAAGTTAGGCGGGGCAATGAGTTCTCGCTCAAAGCCTTGGAAGTTCGGGTCAACCAGAGCTTGGGTGAGTTGCCGGGCCCGGTCAGGGCGAAAATTGAAGAAAATGACACCGTCTTCAGGAGCGATCGCCCCAGGGGCCAGCCGCACCGGCTCCACAAACTCGTCATTAATATCTTGCTCGTAGGAGGCCAGCAGCGCTTCCATAGCCGTCTGGCCACTGCCGGGGCCAGGGTCAGTCATGACCCGATAGGCTTTCTCGACGCGATCCCAGCGGTTGTCTCGATCCATCGCGTAGTAGCGGCCACTGAGGGTGACCAAGCGGCCCAGACCCAGTTGATCAACGTAGTCCTGAATTTTTTGTACCGCCACTTTGCCTTCGGTCGGCTTAGTGTCGCGGCCATCAGTAATCACGTGGATGCAAACTTGATCAATATCTTGGGCTTTAGCCATCTCAAGCAAGCCAAACAGGTGCGACAGGTGCGAATGCACTCCGCCCTCTGAGCACAGCCCAATTAGGTGCAGCTTGCTGTTGCGGTAGCGAACTCCCTGACAGGCCTCTAGTAAGGCCTCATTCTCTTGCAGGGTGCCATCTTCCACGGCGTCAGAAATACGCACCAGTTCTTGCGGCACAATGCGCCCCGCACCAATGTTGAGATGGCCGACCTCAGAGTTGCCCATCTGGCCCTCAGGGAGCCCCACATCTTTACCCGAGGTGCGAATCAAGGTGTGAGAGTAGGCAGCCCAGAGGCTGTCCATCACCGGAGTTTTAGCCGCAGCAACGGCATTGCCATCACTATTTTCCCGGTATCCCCAGCCGTCGAGAATGATTAACACCATCGGCGGAATTGACGTTTGACTCATGGGTAAGAATCCTTGGGACTTGGACTAACGTCTTAGTAATCATACTATCCAGAAAATCAGCCTCGGTTCTGAGCCGGGGCAGCGCTGGATCGGTCATTAAGCAGCGCCCTTTAAACAGCGCTTAGGTAGATAACTTAGCCTTACACCACCGCAGAACCACCCGCGGTCAAGGGATCGAAGATCGCACACTTGGGCTCAGCCTAAACTTGCTGCGCCAGCTAAGGGGTAGGTAAACCTTTAATTTAAGCAAGATTTTTTATAAAAGGCATATTACTCTACATCTGCATCATTTTGTAGCGTTGGCCTTACGCTTGGCCTGCTGTTGCTGGCGCTTGGCGGCAGCCTTGGCTTTTCGCTCGGCGTCTAGGGTCGCTTGCTTGGCGGCCTCGGCTTCTTCGGCCACCTTGTCGAGATAGTAATGATAGTCACCCCGATACAGGCGCAGCTCACCATCGCGAATTTCGACAATTTTGGTTGCGACGCGGGAGATGAAGTAGCGATCGTGGGACACCAACAGCACGGTGCCATCGTAATGCTGGAGAGCCTCCTCCAACATCTCCTTAGCAGGAATGTCTAGGTGGTTGGTGGGCTCGTCGAGCATCATCAGGTTGGCGGGGCTCAGCAGCATTTTGGCCAGCGCTAGACGGGCCTTTTCGCCACCGCTCAGAGCTTTCACCTGTTTAAATGCCATATCGCCGGTGAACAGAAACCGCCCCAGCAGAGTACGCACTTCTTCGTTGGTCCAGTCGGGCACTTCGTCGTGGATGGTGGCGATCACAGTTTTTTCGAGATCTAGCGCTTCGGCCTGGTTTTGCTCAAAATAGCTGGGGATCACATTGTGGTTGCCCACCTCGACTTGGCCGTCGGTGGGAGTTTCGAGACCGGCGATCATCCGCAGCAGGGTCGATTTGCCCGAGCCGTTGTGGCCCAGAAACGCAATGCGATCGCCCCGTTCGATCAGCAGATTGGCCCCCAGAAACAAAATCTTCTCGTCGTAGTTGTGGGTCAGATCGGCAATAGTGACTACCTCGCGGCCACTGCGGGGAGCAGGGGGAAAGCGGAAGTGCAGGGTGCGGACGCTGCCGGTGGGGGCCTCAATCCGCTCTACCTTGTCGAGCTGCTTTTCGCGGCTTTTAGCTTGGGTGCTGCGGGTAGCGCTGGCCCGAAAGCGATCGACAAAGGCCTGCTGTTTAGCAATTTCTTTTTGCTGGCGCTCGTAGGTACTGAGCTGGGCGGCTAGATTCTCTTCCTTTTGGGTCAAATAGGCCGTGTAGTTGCCCAGGTAGGTGGTAGAGACGCCGCGCTCGGTCTCAACGATCTGGGTACAGAGGCGATCGAGAAACTCCCGGTCGTGAGAAACGATCACCATCGGGGTAGTGAGCTTTTTGAGGTAGCCCTCAAGCCACTCAATGGTGTCGAGGTCAAGGTGGTTGGTGGGCTCGTCGAGCAGCAACACGTCGGGGGCTTGTAGCAAAATTTTGCCTAGGCCCATACGCATCTGCCAGCCGCCGCTAAACTCGCTGACGTAGCGATCGCCGTCAGCCGCCTCAAACCCCATCTCAGGCAAAATCTTCTCAATCTGTGACTCTAAGCCGTAGCCACCCAGGGCATCAAAGCGCCGCTGTAGCTTATCCAACTCGTGAATCAGCTTGTCGAGTTCGTCGGGGTTGGCACTCTCCATCAGCGTGGGAATGTGATGCAGCTTTGACTGCACCTCGTTGGCCTCTTTAAATACGGTCCAAAATTCGTCACGCACAGTGTGGCTGGGGTCAACCTCAAACTCTTGCGACAGGTAGGCGATCTTGAGGTCAGCAGGGCGAATGATCGTGCCGGTGGTGGGCTCAATTTTGCCAGTGATGATCTTGAGCTGGGTCGACTTACCCGCGCCGTTGACGCCGACTAAACCAATGCGATCGCCCGGTTTCACCTCCCAGTTCACGTCCTTGAGCACCTCCCCAGTGGGGTAAATCTTGCTGATGTGTTCTAAACGCAGCATGGGCGGCTCCAAAGGCGGGGAGTAAACGAATCTTTACCAAAGGTAACGAAAAATGGGGCCAGGTTGTCGACTTCTGCGCTATGTCGCTAATTCATCCTTGAGAGAAAAATCCATACGTCAGATTTTCACAAAAAAAGGACGCAGCTCAGCTACGTCCCCGTTATTCATTGGCAGGGCATTAGCCCCAGTAGCGAGTGACTACTTCTTGATGTCTTTTGCCATTTTGCGAAACATATCGAGATTGGTATCAACCTTGCGGCGATCGGAGTTCGCATCCTTCTTGAAGGCGGGTTGCACAGAAACGTCGGCCTGGGAAATTTTTTCCACAGACAAGCCCTGGTCTTGCAGGCGCTTAGCTTCCATCGCAGAAATTTGCCGAATGCTTTCTTTCTCCCCGGTTTCACCCCGCTTTTTGGCATACGTGCGCCGCACGGTTTTAGACGATCGCATGTACTCGATGTTGCCGTAGCTCTTGGCGTCGTCTTCGCTCAAAAAGTAAGCTCCGCCAACTTGCTTAATGGTGGGTTGCTGAGCAGCGGGTTGCTGCCGCACCGGGCGGTCTGCTTCTCCGGGGTTCTTAGCTTTGCCGCCAAACAACCCGCGAATAAATCCAGTCATGAAACTCTCCTGCGTCTGTAAAGAGTAAGGTCGAATGAGCCAAGCCCGCAGGCAAAGCGCCCTTGAGCAGGGCAGATAGCCAGACTAGACTTAGCTGAAGGTTTGTTAACTACTATGTTAACTTTTGTTGGCAGAAAAGTTAGGACGAATTCGCTCAATCCGCGTTTTGTATCGGGTTAGGCGTTTATGAGAGCGGTGGGTAGGGCCAGGCAAGTCGGCTTTCCATTTCTGGCGCATCGGGTCTGGGCGCAGACCAAGAAATACTAGAGTGGGTAAGGATGTTTTATCGCCCTGCCATGGTCACTTCTCCGTCTTCGCCCTTTGCCACCGCTGTGCCCATCGATCGCATTCGCTACAACGACCAGGGGCTGGTGCCTGCCATCGTGCAAGACTACCTCGACGGCACCGTGCTGATGATGGCCTGGATGAATGCCGAGTCGCTGCAAAAGACCTTAAACACCGGCGAAACCTGGTTCTGGAGCCGATCGCGCCAAGAGTTTTGGCACAAGGGGGCCACCTCGGGCCATGTGCAAAAGGTGCAGTCGATCCGCTACGACTGCGACAGCGATGCCCTGCTAGTCACCGTAGAACAGTTGGGTGACATCGCCTGCCACACTGGCGAGCGCAGTTGCTTTCACCAGATCGACGACCACAAAGTTGCGCCCCCAGCTGACACGCTCTCGCAAGTGTTTGGGGTAATTTGCGATCGCCGCGACCACCCCAACCCCGCCTCCTACACCTGCAAATTGCTGGCGGGGGGCGACAACAAAATTCTCAAAAAAATTGGCGAAGAAGCCGCTGAAGTAGTGATGGCCTGCAAAGACGATGACGCTGATGGCATAGCCGGAGAAGCCGCCGACTTGATCTATCACACCCTCGTCGCCCTGGCCCACCACGGGGTCGATATTAAGGACGTTTACCGCAAGCTTCAGGCGCGGAGACGGTGACGGGACTTAAGGGTGGAGAGTGGATGGGTGGATGGGTGGATGGGTAGAAGAGGAAGTGGATGAGCCAAAAATCAGGTGGGAAACAAACGTGGCGTTGCCTGCTATCGGAATGATTTGCCTCTTACCCCTACAGCCTCAGAAGAATCCGATCCACAACGTCAACCAAGTAACCTCTCTACCTCCTGACCTCTTGACCTCTTTACCTCCTAACCTCTTTACCTCCTAACCTCCCCCATCCCCTCCCACTCATCCACCCTCCTACCCTCCCACTCATCCACCCTTAAACCAGCGGCGTCTTCGCCGGAATCCCCGGCAGACGCGGAAACTGGTCAGGCGTGCGCTCTGCCTTGGTGAGCACGACGTTGTGGCGCACGCCCTGGGTTAGAGGCGTGACCTGCGATCGCACTTCGCTCAGCTGCCCCCCCAACCGCTGGAGAATGGCGGTTAACCCAGCTTCTTCTGCCGCCGTCCACTGGCCTCGGTAGAGCACGGCTTGCCCCCCTAATTTGAGCAATGGCAGGGCGTACTCAGCGCAGGTGTTGACTGGGCCAACGGCCCGCAGCAGAGCCAAGTCGTAGGCCTCTCGGTGGAGAGGTTGGTGGGCAACCTGCTCAGCCCGCTGGGGCAAAAAGCTAACGTTATCGATCCCCACGCGTTCACAGACGGTTTCTAGCGCGGCAAGTTTTTTACGGGTAGCATCGAGCAGAGCGATCGCCCAATGGGGAAACACCAGCGCCACCGGCAGGCCAGGAAACCCACCCCCGGTACCAATATCCACCACTCGGAGCCCCGGAGCGCTGGCTCCAGCCTCCCTCAACCACGGCGCTACCCCCTGGAGCGAATCCCACAAGTGCTTTTCCCAAAAATCAGCGGGGGAGGTAATGCGCGTTAAGTTAACCTGCTGGTTAGCCAGCAGAATAGCGTCGTAAAGAGTCTGAAAGCGCTCTTGCTGGTCATCCGTCGGCTGCCAGTGCAAAGTGCTTTGCCAGCGATCGCTGGACGTCGGCAATTGATTCATGTGTTCCCTATCCTGCCGTTGAGGCCCTATCCACCCTATCCTGCTGTGGATGACAGTGTAGTTTGAGGCACCGCTCTAAGCCTGCCGTGGTCGAGCTGCCAACAGCGATCGGCCAGATGAGCCAGTTCATCTGCATCGTGAGAAACCACCAGCAGCGTCCAGTTTTGCTTCAGCTGCTTGAGCAGCCCAATGATCTGCTGACGCATAGACCAGTCTAGCCCCGCCGTAGGCTCATCTAGCAGCAGTAGATAGGGCTTGCGAATCAACTGCACCGCCAGCGCCAACCGCCGCTGCTGCCCGCCGCTGAGCGCATGGGGGCCAGCCTTAAGTGGCAGATGGTCCAGCCCAACCGCCTTTAGGGCTTGCTCAATTTGGTTGCGAGCCAGTTCTGGATGCCCTAGACGCAATTCTTCTAGCAAACTGTGACCACAAAAGTGGCGTTCTGGGAATTGAAAGACCAGCCCGGCCAACTGCCGCAGTGCCTCTGGGTCTAAGTCTTGCTCTCGCCACTGAATAGCACCCTGGGTGGGTTGGGCAAACCCCGCCATCAGCTCCAGCAGAGTGCTCTTGCCCGAGCCACTGGGGCCGTAGATCAACCCCAGGTGCTGGGGTGGCAGCTCCAGAGAAATGTTTTTCAAAATAGCCGTTTGACTGGCCGGTGGATGGTAAGTGAGTTCACGAAGATAGAGCATGCCACCCCAGCAGTAAAACAATGGGCGATAAATTTGGATTGAGCAGGCACCATTCAAGCCAGCCTATTTCCAGTTTGCCCTACAGGATTGGTCTTGGTAGACCGAATAGCAATTTAGGTAGGAGCTAGGCCAGTGTAGCTTCTGTAACATTACTGCCACAAACTCCACTGGAATTCGCCACAATTGAGCCATCAAGGACCACGATAGTTGATCGAGCAGGCATCTTTCCCTCCATGTCGTACGGTTTCGGTTCAATGCTTCAGGTCGTAACGGATAATTCACTATGGTTTTAAATGCTCGGCTCATCCCGACTCGCCTGGGTTCACGCTGCAAAGCAGTATTGGCAGGCACTCTCACCACAGCGTTCCTCGGACTAGCACCCATGGCAGCCCAAGCGGGGGATCCGTTTCGGCCCAACAATCCCCACTCTATTGGCGACAGCACTGAAGCGGTGTTTAATGCACTGTTTTATGAGGGAAATTACACGGCAGCTCAGACTCTGGTTGGCCAGGCCATGGCCGATGAACCCGATGAGCCCATGAACTATGCCATCGCCGCCGCTCTAGGCTATCTCAATAAAGACTTAGACAAGCTGGCCCAACAGGCCCGCCTGACCCAACAAACCGCCGCTGCACTCAAGGCTACCGACCCCCTGCGAGGCCACCTCTATACGGCAGTGGGGATTTTTATGGAAGGAGCCCACGTTCTGCAAACCCAGGGCATTGCTCGGGGCACTCCCACGGCCCTGCGCCTTTTGCAGCGGGTCTTTAGTGAACTGGAGGCGGCAGAGCGCATCGATCGCAATGATCCCGAGCTCAGCTTGCTCAAAGGCTTTATGGATTTGCTGCTGGCAGTCAACTTACCCTTTGCCAATCCTGATCAAGCGATTGCCCGACTGCAAAATGGCCGCCCAGCCTACCTATCGCACCGGGGGGTTGCCATTGGCATGCGCGACCTAGGCCGCTACCCCGAGGCACTAACGGAGGTGGATAAGGCGCTGACCGCAGCTCCCAACAACCCCGATTTGCTCTACTTGAAGGCTCAGATTCTATTCCTTCAACAGCAGTATGAGGCCAGCTTGCCCTTTTACCGATCGGCCCTGACCTACGCCGATCAACTGCCGACATCCACGGCCAGACAAATTGCCTACGAGGCCTGCCTCGCAGAGGGCGTAGTGCCCGAGGCCTGCTCTGAGAGATCGCAACTCAACGCGCGTTAGTCTCCGAACGGTTCTGCTGGTTAAGCCCTATGCTGAGTAATGCAGTATAGGGCTTTGCTATGCAGGTCGAATTTCGCGAGTGCGACTTCTTTAACCTTTGGATCTGGCTCAAGTTTGAAACCGTGCCCTCCGTCATGGAACAGCAGTACGTTGACGAAGTCTTTTCGTCATGGTTTTTCTTGGGCAAACTAGGCGGGTTTAACGCCGAAAACCTCCAGGTGCAAGATACGGGGCTCGATATTAGCTATCTACCCTACGACCAAAACCAGCTCAGCAACAGCATGCTGTCGGTCATGCACAACATTGGCGAAGTGGAATACGACGGGCTGTGGGCGCGTTGTTGGATTGATCTAGGCACTAGCGATGCCCTGGCGATTGACGTGCTGATCAATGCCTTAGAGCAGTTCAGCCGTGAATATGTCGTCGTTGAGACCTGCTACATTGGAGGCGAAAATTCTGACTGGCCCATTCCAGGCAGCGGTCAGCCCGAATTTGTCGATGAAGACGCCTAACTAATGCCTGAACCCAGTGGGCCATGACAGCACTGCCGTGACCCACTGGCTTTAATGAGGTAGGACTATTTAACGGATTAACGGAACATGCTGCTGACGGAGCTTTCTTCGTGAATCCGCCAGATGGCTTCGCCTAAGAGGTTAGCCATTGACAGCACCGTCAGCTGCTTAAACTGGCGAGCCGCCGTCATCGGAATCGTGTTGGTGACAATCACTTCCTCAAACAGCCCTGCCGATAGGCGCTCTACAGCGGGCGGTGAGAAGACGGGGTGAGTGGCACAGGCATAGACCTGCCTAGCCCCCTCTTGCTTCAGCAAGCGAGCCCCTTCGCAAATCGTGCCAGCGGTATCGATCATGTCATCGACCAGCACGGCGGTTTTGCCCCGCACATCCCCCACCACGTTCATCACCTCAGCAACGTTGTGGGCTTGACGACGCTTGTCAATGATGGCCAAAGGGGCATCGTTTAATTTTTTGGCAAAGGCACGGGCGCGGGCCACACCGCCCACGTCAGGGGAGACCACCACCAGGTCTTCTAGCTTTTTGCTGGCGATGTAGTCGATTAGCACCGGCGTGCCGTAGACATGGTCGCAGGGAATATCAAAATATCCTTGAATTTGAGCAGAGTGTAGATCAATGGCCAGCACCCGACTGGCCCCGGCCTTAGTCATCAGGTTGGCCACGAGTTTAGCGGTGATTGACTCTCGACCAGCGGTTTTGCGATCGGCGCGGGCATAGCCATAGTAGGGAATTACCGCCGTAATCTGCCGTGCCGAGGCTCGTCGACAGGCATCGATCATAATCAGCAGTTCCATCAGGTGATCGTTCACCGGATAGCAGGTGGGCTGAATCAGGTAAACATCACAGCCTCGAATCGACTCTTGAATTTGGATATAAACTTCACCATCGGCGAAGCGTTTGCGCACCATGGGGCCAAGATCAAGCCCTAGATAACGGGCCACTTCTCTAGCCAAATCAACATTGGCTGAGCCAGAAAAAAGCTTCAGGCGACTGTTATCCCCAAAACTGGGCAGCAACGACGTTTGAAGCGGTGCGGTGGCAGAACGAATCACAGCTTAGCCCTCTTCCTTTGGAGCAGTTTCACCTAGAAAATCGTAACACTCTCCCCTCAAAAGCTTTTGAGTATTTACCCTTATAACCCAGCACCGGGCTAAAAAACATACTCGTTATTAACAGGGCTGCGCCTAACAAGCCCTTAACCCCAACCAAGGGCGAGTGTTTGAGCTGCGGCATCGTGGCCGCTTTTTGGCTAGGTCAGCCTTAGGCTGCGCTGGGCTTTAGTGTTGCCCCCATTTATCTACTCACATATCTACTCACAGGTTAACTAACCTAAAACTCGTCGGCTAGCCATTCAAGCGCTCGCTCTCCCAAAGAGAGGGGAACACTGACGGCTTTGCCCAGACGGGGGCGATCGCGGGTTTCAGCGATCCACCGTTGCACATAGTCAACTTGCCCCCACTCGTTGAGATAGAGCGCTACCCGGTCAAGATGGGTCAAATACTCGTCTTCACTGAGGGGAAACGATGCCTGCTCTAGATAGCGCCACATGACCTGGAGAAATATTTTGCCCTGGGTACGTCGGAACTGAATATCAAAGGAGTAGCCCCATTTCTCAATGAGAAGCCCCTGCAAATCTGCCCCTGTCATGCCGCCACCTTTGCCATCACCATCGCCGCCACCCATACATTTCTTTACAATACGCCCTGTCGACTCACCCGCACTAAGCCCAAGATGCACTCCCTTATAAACCGACTAAACCATCCATAAAGTTAGGTTCTGAGGCTTAATAATTCTTCAAACAGCCTCTCATCCCTTCCTAAACGCCGAAATCCTTGTTTTATAGCGTTTTGCACCCCTCTGAAAGCCAGAATCTGCGATCGCTTAAGCCAGTTAACCTTTAGTCATGATTTTCGGCGAACAGCAAGGTGCAATAATACGATTGGTAAAGCTAAAGGCGTGGTCAGCGACATCAGGACTGCTCCAATTGGTGCCCCGTCAAGGGTTTACCTGGCCCAGGGTAAGGACAGTATGTTCCCCTATGGGTCTAGGTTTCAGCCACCGCCGTTGATAGCTGTTATTCGTTTGAAACAGGTATACCAGTCTGGATTATGACTCAAGCTTCTGGAACCTCCGATGTCCCTGATTTGGGACGCCGCCAATTTATGAACCTGCTGCTGCTGGGGGCTGCCTCTGGAGCCGTCGGGGGCATGTTATATCCCGTTATTAAGTACTTCGTCCCGCCGTCTAGCGGCACCGGTGGGGGCGGGGTAACCGCCAAAAACGAACTGGGCAACGATGTGATTGCGAGCCAGTTTGTGGAAACCCACAACCCCGGCGATCGCGTGTTGGTACAAGGCCTCAAAGGCGACCCGACCTACCTGGTAGTGCAAGAAAGTGGTTCCCTAGAAAGCTACGGCATCAACTCCATCTGCACCCACTTGGGCTGTGTGGTGCCCTGGAACGCCAGTGAAAACAAATTCATGTGTCCTTGCCACGGGTCTCAGTACGATGCCACCGGTAAAGTCGTGCGTGGGCCAGCACCGTTATCTCTAGCCTTAGCCCACGCCGATGTCACAGAAGACGACAAAGTTTCTCTAACCGATTGGACTGAAACCGACTTCCGCACCGGCGAATCTCCCTGGTGGGCCTAGGCTACGGCAAACTGCGACAAACACCCCAGTTGACACAACCCTTGAACGCATGAATAGATTCATCTCCTTAATCAATGGCCTGCGCCCTCTTGCCATCACCTGTGCCGCCATTCTGACGGTGTTTGCAGGCTGGTTGGCGGTTCCCCAGAGCGCTGAGGCTTACCCTTTCTGGGCCCAAGAAAACTACGAAACCCCTCGCGAAGCCACCGGTCGGATTGTCTGTGCCAACTGTCACCTGGCGGCTAAGCCCACCAAGGTGGAAGTGCCCCAAGCCGTCTTACCCGATTCAGTCTTTAAGCTCAAAGTTGAAATCCCCTACGATCTCAACACCCAGCAGGTGCTGGGCGACGGCAGCAAAGGCGGGCTAAACGTCGGCGCTGTGGTGGTATTGCCCGAAGGCTTCAAGATTGCCCCCCCGGAGCGGATGTCTGAGGAGCTCAGAGAAGAAGTGGGCAGCACCTACTTCTTGCCCTACAGCGATACTCAAGAAAACATTGTGCTGGTAGGTCCCCTACCCGGCGAACAATATCAGGAAATCATCTTCCCCGTGCTGGCTCCAGACCCCAGCCAAGATCGCTCGGTTTCCTTTGGAAAGTACCAAATTCACGTCGGTGGCAACCGCGGTCGTGGTCAGGTATACCCCACGGGTCAGGCTAGCAACAATACCGCTTACAACGCCACTGCTAGCGGCACCGTGACCGATGTTGAGCCCCAAGCAGCGGGTGGCTATGTGGTTACGATTCAGTCTGATGCGGGTGGCACTATCACCGAAACCATTCCCGCTGGCCCTGAGTTGCTAGTTGCCGCAGGCGATGTGGTCGAAGCTGGTAAGCCATTGACTGCTAATCCCAATGTGGGTGGCTTTGGTCAGATGGATACAGAGATTGTGCTGCAAAGCCCTAACCGCATTAAGGGTCTGGTGGCCTTCATCGCAGCCGTCATGCTGACCCAGATTATGCTGGTGCTGAAGAAGAAACAGGTCGAGAAAGTTCAGGCCGCTGGCATGACCTTCTAGCCTAGACTTCCATCACGGCCTTGAGGGTCTAGCTCAGCTCGGCCCCTCAAGCCTCTTTGAAAAGAGGGACGCTAATAGCGTCCCTCTTTTCGGCGTTTTTAGGATCAGCACAGCTGAATTACTCGAGACGCTTTCGTCAGGGGTCTGTTTGGTAAGCTACAATTGTTAAGTCTTTTTGCATATTCGGAACTTGTCTTGAGCTTCCTAACGTTTGGCGCTCGGGGGTAGTTTCGTTGCCCGCTTGTTGTCGCCCAGGTTTTACAGAGTATGACGCTTCCCATTCGCAACGTTGCAATTATTGCCCACGTTGACCACGGCAAAACCACACTGGTGGATGCCCTGCTAAGGCAGTCCGGCATTTTTCGCGAAGGGGAAGCCGTACCTGACTGCGTGATGGACTCGAACGACCTAGAGCGGGAGCGGGGCATCACCATTCTGTCGAAGAATACCGCCGTCCGCTACGGCGAGACCCTGATCAACATCATTGACACGCCTGGACACGCTGACTTTGGTGGTGAGGTCGAGCGAGTATTGGGTATGGTTGACGGTTGCATTCTGATCGTCGATGCCAACGAAGGCCCGATGCCCCAGACTCGGTTTGTGCTGAAAAAGGCTTTGGAGAAGGGGTTGCGTCCCATTGTGGTGGTCAACAAGATTGACCGCCCCCAGGCAGAGCCCCATGGCGCGGTCGACAAGGTGCTCGATCTCTTTATTGAGCTGGGTGCCGACGACGATCAGTGCGAATTCCCCTACCTGTTTGCCTCGGGGCTGGCGGGCTATGCCAAAACCAAGCTCGAAGACGAGGGTGTAGACATGAAGCCCATGTTCGAGGCTATTCTCGACCACGTGGCTCCTCCCGTCGGCGATCCCGAAAAGCCCCTGCAAATTCAGGTCACCACCCTCGATTATTCCGAGTACCTGGGCCGGATTGTAATCGGCAAAATCCACAACGGCACCATCAATGCAGGGCAGCAGGCCGCCCTGGTGAAAGAAGACGGCAGCCTGGTGAAATCAAAAATCTCCAAACTGCTGGGCTTTGAAGGTCTGAGCCGGATTGAGATCGAGCAGGCCTCGGCGGGCAACATTGTGGCGGTAGCCGGCTTTGCCGATGCCAACATCGGTGAAACCATCACCTGCCCCACCAACCCTCAAGCGCTGCCGCTGATTAAGGTGGACGAGCCCACCCTCCAGATGACCTTCGTGGTCAACGACTCGCCCTTTGCGGGGCAAGAAGGCAACTTTGTCACCTCGCGGCAGCTGCGCGATCGCCTGATGCGTGAGCTAGAGACCAACGTGGCGCTGCGGGTCGAACCCACCGATTCTCCCGATCGCTTCTCGGTCTCGGGCCGGGGCGAACTGCACCTGGGCATTTTGATCGAAACCATGCGCCGGGAAGGCTACGAGTTTCAGGTCTCCCAGCCCCAGGTGATCTACCGCGAAGTCAGCGGTCAGCCCTGCGAACCCTACGAGCTGCTGGTGCTCGATGTACCCGAAGATGGCGTGGGTGGATCCATGGAGCGTATCGGCCAGCGCCGAGGCGAACTGCAAGACATGCGGATTATGGGAGACGGTCGTGCCACGCTTGAGTTTGTGATTCCGGCTCGGGGCTTAGTTGGCTTTCGCGGCGAGTTCATGCGTCTGACCCGAGGCGAAGGCATCATGAACCACAGCTTCTTAGACTACCGCCCCCTCGGTGGTGACATTGAGGCTCGTCGAAACGGGGTGCTAATTGCCTTTGAAGAAGGGGTGGCCACCTTCTACGCCCTCAAGAACGCTGAGGATCGCGGCGTGTTCTTCATTACCCCCGGCACTAAGGTGTATAGGGGCATGATTGTGGGTGAGCATAACCGCAACCAGGATCTCGAACTGAATATCTGCAAAACTAAGCAGTTGACCAACCACCGGGCTGCTAGCGGCGACGAACTGGTGCAGCTACAAAGCCCTGTCGATATGAGCCTAGAACGGGCCCTAGAGTACATTGGCCCTGACGAGCTCGTAGAGATCACTCCCGAGTCGATTCGTCTGCGCAAGATGACTAAAAAGTTAGCCAAGCGTTAGGCCATCTGAGTTTAGGCTCGACCCAAAGCGTCTACATCTCGCCTGCTTTCACGCGCAGAGCATCAGGATGTAGGCGTTTTGGTTTTTAAACCGCTGGGCTAACACAGCGGTTGGGTATGCTGAGGCATGGTGCCAGAGACCTGCAAGCCAAGTTATACCAACTCCGAATCACATAACCCCGTTTTCTAAAAGGCAAAACCATAGGGGCGTGGCGTAGCTAAGCTAGAGGCTTTATCGCATTTGCTCTACTCAATCGGGGGCGATTACGCAAGATTTAGGATTACCTGGCGCTCAATTTATTAGCAGTTGACCGAGGGGATAAGCGGTTTGAAACGACTCACGCAGTGGCTAGAGCATCGCTGGGTTAACCCAGCCTACGTAGGCTGGATTTTGTTAGGTCTAGCCCTGTTCTTCTTTGCGGCGGCCACCAATACCCTGGCAGGCTGGCTCTACGTTATTAGCGGCGTCATGCTGGCACTGCTGCTGGTAGCCGCGCTATTGCCACCGCGTAACCTCCAGGGCCTGGTTGTGACGCGATCGGTCATCCAACCGGTCACGGCTGAAGTGCCGCTAGACATCGAGCTACGGGTGCGCAACTCCCAACGGCAGTCAAAGGGGCTATTTCAAGTCATTGACTGCCTGCCGCCTCGGCTGGGAGGGCTTCAAACCACAGCTGTAGGTCTGCTACCGGGAGGCCAAACCTACACCTGGCGCTATCAGGTGCCGACCACCCGCCGTGGCGTCTATCACTGGCAGACAGCTGACTTACGCACAGCCGCGCCTCTAGGACTATTCTGGTGCCGCCGAACAACGATGGCAGCGGCTACAGCGGTGGTTTATCCCCAGGTGTTGCCCCTTAAGCGCTGTCCTCTACTAGACACCGTAGGTTCTCGCCATGGTCAGCACTGGCGCTACAGCCCTCAGGCGAAAGCAGATACTCAGGGGGTAACGCGATCGCTGCGGCCCTACCGCTGGGGTGACCCTACCCGGCTGATTCACTGGCGCACCAGTGCCCGCTACGGTGAGTTGCGGGTACGTGAGCTTGAAACGATGACGGCTAGTCGCGAAATTATTGTGGCGCTGAACACCGCCGCCCGCTGGGATGACGCTAGTTTTGAACAGGCGGTCATCGCTGCCGCGTCGCTTTACACCTATGCCCTCAAGCAAGGGTTTGCCGCTGCCCTGTGGCTGCCCCGCGAACAAACCTTGCGAGACTCTAGCCGGGTCATGTATGCCCTAGCGGAGGTGACTATGGCAGCCACTAGCGATCGCGGCGGCACCCTCCTTCAGGCACCCACGCTGTGGCTCACGACCACTGGCACACAACCCATCACTCTGCCCAGTGGCAGCCGTCAACTCGTCTGGGGAGGCGGTGACAATCCTGGGGTCAGCAGCACCATCAGCACCCTAACCATCAACTCCACATTACCCCTAGAGCCTCAACTCCAGTCCAACCTGCCTTGACAATGGTAGCCATCCAAAAAATAGACAAAAAAAAGGAGAGCTCAAAACAGCTCTCCCTACCATCAGGGTGCATCTAGATACCATGCTAGCTCAAAATTTGCATGGGGGGTATGACCCCTCATTAACTTTTATCAATGAAACTACTAGATCTCATTGATTCAGCTTTTGACTAAGTAGTTGATTACTCAATTTTGGATCCACACGGCCTCCGCTCTGCTTCATGAGCTGCCCTACAAAGAAGCCCTGGAGCTTTTTCTTGCCGCCGCGATAGGCGGCGAGTTCTTCGGGATGGGCCGCGAGCACCTCATCGATCATGGCCTCAATTTCAGCGGGATCAGAAATTTGACTCAGACCTCGCTCTTCTACCAGGGCTTTGGGGGAACCGCCCTGGGTCAGCAACTCCGGCAGCAGATCTTTACCGATTTTGTTGCTAATGGTGCCTGCCTCAATCAGTTGCACCAGCTCTGCTAGAGCAACTGGGGTCAGGGGCAGGGCATCAATCGAGAGTCTTTCGGTATTGAGGTAGGCCGCGATGTCCTGGGTAATCCAGTTGGAGGTGAGTTTGGGGTCGGCCCCTGCGGCTACGGTTGCCTCAAAATATTCGGTAATCGCCCGCTCATCGCTGAGCACACGAGCATCGTAGGGAGATAGCCCGAAGTCTGTTTCGTAGCGGGTGCGCTTTTGGGCCGGTAGCTCAGGCAGATCGGCTAGCCAGCTCTCTTTTTGCTCCACCGACACCACAATCGGCGGCAGATCGGGCTCGGGAAAGTAGCGGTAGTCGCTGGAGCCTTCTTTGACCCGCATGCTCTTCGTGCGCTGGCTGCTTTCATCCCACAGACGAGTTTCTTGAACGATGGTTTCGCCCGCTTCGTTGGCCTTGACCTGCCGCTCGATTTCGTACTCGATCGCCTTTTGAATGGCACTGAAGGAGTTCATGTTTTTGATCTCCACCTTGGTGCCAAACTCGGCTTGGCCCACCGGACGCACGGAGATATTCACGTCGCAGCGGAGCGACCCTTCCTGCATGTTGCCGTCGCTAACCCCCAGATAGCGCACAATGCGGCGCAGTTCCTGGGCATACTCAGCGGCCTCTTGACCGGTGCGAATGTCGGGTTCAGAGACAATTTCAATCAGCGGCACGCCAGCTCGGTTGTAGTCGACTAGAGAATGGGTCGAGCCATCAATGCGAGTCTCGTTCCGCGCGATTCCGCTAGCGCTGCCGCCGTGCACCAATTTACCCGCGTCTTCTTCCATATGCAGGCGGGTGATGCCGATGCGCTTGCGGGTGGCGGCCTTAGTTTTCTTATCGATCAGCTCAATTTCTAGCCAGCCATGCTCAGCAATAGGCAGATCGTATTGGGAGATTTGATAATTTTTAGGGAGGTCGGGGTAGAAGTACTGCTTGCGGTCAAACTTGGAGTAGGGCGCAATTTGGCAATTTAACGCTAGCCCAGCTTTTACGGCGTACTCTAGCACCCGCTGGTTGAGCACCGGCAGCACCCCAGGCATGCCTAGCACAATGGGGTCGATGTAGGTGTTGGGGTCGGCACCAAAGGCCGTGGAGGCCGGAGAGAAAATTTTGGTTTCGGTGCACAGCTGGCAGTGGGTTTCAAGACCGATGACAGCTTCATACTTGGTTTTGGCAGGGGCCGCAGTGGTCATAGACCGCTCCAATGGACAATCACAGTAGCTTGCCTATTGTAGCTCTGGAGGGGGTGCGGAGGTGGGCCAGCAACGGCGTTTGCCGAGTTACGGCCAAGCTAGCCAGTCAGGAAAGTGGGAATTAGAGCAGCATGCCTAAAATCATACCGACTAGCAACCCGAAGCCGAGCTGGACATTTTGCCTGAAGACTTGCCCGTAGAGGCTCAAGGGTGGGTTGTAACGGCTGAGTAGATATGACTGCCGGGACCAGGCCATCAGCGCGATCGCTAACCCCAGCCAGTAGGGCAGAGCCAAAAAGAGCAATAGGCCTAGCCAAATGAACAGCAGCCAGGTGCCTAAATAGCAAAAGCCCACAAACTGGGGGGTGTAGTCACCAAAGTAAAGGGCCGCAGAATTGACGCCCAAGCGGCGATCGTCGTCGCGATCGGGGATGGCATAGACGGTATCAAAGCCGAGGGTCCAGAGCACCACGGCAAGCCACAATATCCATACGGGCAGCTCTAGGGTGCTCTTCACCGCTGCCCAGGGAATCAGTACCGCAAACCCCCAAGCCAGAGATAGCACCAGCTGCGGCACCGGAAACACCCGCTTTGCCAGCGGGTAGAACAAAATAAATGGCACCGCCAACACGCAGAGCCAAAAGCTAAGGGCATTGAGATAGAGCGATAACCCGTAGGCACAGAGCAGCGATACCAGCAGGACGCCCAAACCGACTTGTACCGTGAGATCGCGGGCCGCCAGGGGGCGGGTACGGGTGCGGGCCACATGGGGGTCAATGTTACGATCCCACAGGTCGTTGACGACGCAGCCAGCTGCACTGGTCGCCAGAGTGCCCAAGATGATGACACCCACTAATGGCAACGGCGGCTGCCCCTCGGCGGCCAGCACCACCGACCACAGGGCCGGGATCATTAAAATGAGTCGCCCAGCCGGCTTGTCCCAACGCAACAGTCGAATGATGGCATCGAAAAGGGAGGGTCGAGGACGGGTAGAAGGACTCGCCATAGTCGCCGGGGATCACTGTAGGGATACAGTCTTCAGCATAGCGGCCCTCGGGCTAGGCCCCAAGGTAGACCCTCAAGATAGAGGCCAAAGGCCAACGCCACGGCCTGATAGGGAGTACGTGTTTGCAGCGACAGTGCCCCTGCTGTGCGGCCCTGGGTGCCCCGACCGGTTAGGCGACTTCTGAAAAATTTTCTCCCTGATGGTGGGCAGTGCCCATCCTACGGTGGTTACAGTCGCCGAATACAGCGGGGAGCTTCTTTTCTAGCAATCTCCTTAGCTAGAGCGAGGGATGGCCGGTTGTGCCACTGTCGGGTGGGGGGCGATCGCCGTAGATCGGCATGGCTTTAGCAGTCAGCAAGCTGAGATCGACGGGCGGCAAGGGCTCTTGTCGGTGGCGCAGAAGAACGGTAAAACCGCCTGCCCCGAGCCCCGATTGAGGCCACAGCCGGTAGCAGGGAAAGCTGGCCAGGGGCGAAGCGTAGTCAGCCAGGACGGGCACCTCAACCGCTTCAAACTGAGGAAATTTTTTGAGTAGCCATTCAGCGACTTGCTCATTTTCTTCTGAGGAAAAGGTACAGGTCATGTAGGCCAAGTAACCGCCCCCGGCCACGGTTTGGGCGGCGCTGGTGAGAATACGTTTTTGACGGCTGGCATTTTTTTTGATGGTGACCGGATGAAAACAGCCCAGGGCCTGATCGCCCTTCGCCAGCAGCGACTGCCCACTACAGGGGGCATCGACAATGACCACCGAGGCACTGTGGGGCATCTGCTCAGCAAAGGCTTGAGGATCGAGGTTGAACACCAGCGCCTCAGTCGCCCCGCACCGCTTGAGGTTTGAGATTAAAATTTTGACCCGTTTGCGAACGACCTCGTTGCACCAGAGGCGATCGGGATGAAATGCCTGGCGCGCCAGCAGGCTCTTTCCCCCAGGGGCGGCACAGAGATCGAGCACTGACTCTACCGGGATCGCGATCGCGCTGAACACAGCCGCCGCAAATACCGAAGCCATATCTAGGCAGTAGTAAGCCCCCGCCTGGTGCAGGGCATGGCGCCCAGGTCGCTGATCCGCCGCCAGGCGATCTACCCAAGCCGGCTGCCAGGGCAGCGGCGGCGCGATCGCAAAGGGAACCTGCTCGGGACGCGGCTGAGTCCAGACAATGGCGGCAGGGTAGGGTTGAGGGTGGACTAAGGCATCGATAAAGGCAGCGCGATCGCTCTCCTCAGACCATAGCCGACGACTCAGTTTTAGCAGCAGGTTAGAAGCGCCCATAGGCCAGGATTATGCCACAGCCTGGGGTTAGACACCGCAGCAGGCCATATTGCTTTGCATCAGGGATCCATCAACGGCTCTTAACAAAGACGCTTAACTAGAGTAAGCCAGGAAACTCAATATCGATTGCCGGATCTACCTAGAGAAGGATGCAGAATAGAACAAGCAGTTATTTGTAATTGAAGCCTCTGCACCCTGATATTTAAAACCTGTTTACAAAAGCAGACTATCTATTTTATCTTGACCGCACTTTATTACACAGCGATACTACCCTTGTTTGAGGCGATCCCCGACAGGTTTACGTTGAGTAAAGTTTTTTGGATTAGCCGTTCATACAATTGTGACTATGCCTAACAAGAATATAAAGAAAATGTGAAGTCGATTCATTTACCTTAGAGGCCAAGGTCTAGCAAAGCCTAGGTGTTTGGGATTTTAGATTCCACAACCCTTAAATTTTCCAAGAGTAAGAATGGGGAGGTACGTGCAGCTTTAGGAAGCCATTATGAAATCAGTGCAGTGCCAGGTGTCATCTTGCAGCCGCTGCCGTTTTTATGATCCCGAGGGGCGGCGAGGAGGGCAGTGTAGCCAACTGGGAGTGCCCGTAGAGAGCCGTTGGGCACCCTGTTCTTTGGCTGCACCCGTGTTTACTGGCGATCTTGTAGACATGCAGCCTCTCGACTTTCTACCTCAGCCCATCAAATTTGATTTTTCTGAAGTATTGCTAGAAGCCGCGTTGCTAGAGGCTGCTTTAGACGCTCCTTCAGTGCCTGGCCACCAAGCGAAGCCAGCCCGGCTACAACCTGCCCCTGCCCGACTGAACTATTAAATTGAGCCTGAGCCTGCATGATTCATAAGGCCCATCACCGGCCGAGATAGTCGAGAATCCCGCGCGCAATGCCATCAGCAATTTGGTTGACGGCGGCGGGATTGCGGAAACGGGCAGCGTCTTCGGTCCCAGTGACGAAGCCAGTTTCGACCAGCACCGAGGGCATGGTGGTATAGCGCAGCACGTAGAAGCGAGCCGTGCGTACGCCGCGATCGCGCATACTGACATTCCGCAGCACAGCGCTGTGAATGCTGCGGGCCAACCGCTCGCCGCTAGAGAAGTAGTAGGTTTCGAGCCCGTTCACCTCGGGGCGGCTCATGCTAATGGCATTGGCGTGGATGCTGACAAACAGGTTGGCTCCGGCCCGGTTGGCAAACTGGGCACGGGCATCGAGATCGACATAGACATCGCTGTCGCGGGTCATCAGTACCGTAATGCCCGCCGCCTGGAGCTGCTGCCTTACCCGGTTAGAGATCGTGGTATTGATCTGCTTTTCTTGCAGGCCGCCAATGCCCACAGCACCGGGGTCGCGGCCACCATGACCAGGGTCAATGACGACCACCACGGCTCCCTGGGGAATGGGCGGCAGAGGAGGCATAGAAGCGACTGCCGGAGCTGAGGCGCTGAGAATTTTTGCGGGCAAACTGGCGGCGACTAAGGCCCGATAGACCTCATCGGCCCGCTGCTGTTCGCTGAACAAGCCTACTTGCACCACGGCTTCACCATTGACCGTAGTGCGAAACGACTCGGGTTCTACGGCCCGCACCCGCTGGAGGGTGTCGCCGCCGGTAATGGGGACAACGACGCGAAAGTGATTGCCAGTGGGCGTGGTGCCACTGGGGGGTGGCGGCGGCGGTAGGGTCGATATTGGAGGGCTCGGTTGGGGGCGCGCCGGGGTGGGGGTACTCCCGATGGGGGCAGCCCCGGCGGCTAGCTGCACCTCTAGGGGAGCATCATGGGTGAGATAGATGTGGCCGACGGGTTGCCCATTGTAGAGGCGACGGGCCATCTGCCAGCCGGGATTAAGCTGAATTCTGAGAAAACCGTTGGCGCGGCCATTGGTGCGACCAATTTCGATGGGGGGAGCGCTGCGATCGCGGGTGGGTCGAGCAAACAGCACCAGATCATTCTGTCGGGTCGAAATTTCTAGGCGATAGTGCACACCCAGATCTTGACCATTGATGCGCACAGAATAGCCGTTGCTGTCGGTTTTGCGATCGCATGCCCCGGTAAAGTCAAAGTTCAGCAGCAGCGGATCAACCGTCACCGGCCCCTGGGCGGTCCCCTGCTCTTGCCAACACTGCCGTTGGTTAGGCACCTGGGTCAAAATCATCAGGTTGTGGAGCGCCCCATCGCGCACCGGGCTGGCGATCGCCACGGCCAGGTTGGGGTCGATAGGCTGTTGGTCAAACTGCTGGGCTCTGGCCATCGGGGCTGCGGTTAATCCCGCAAGCACCACGGCGGCAGTGGTCATCAATGTACTCAGCGGGCGAGAGAACAGGGCCATAGGATAGTGAAGCGGCGGTGAGGAGTGGAGTCGAGTGGAGTGGAATCGAGATCAGGATCTAGGCTGACAAGACTCCTAATGCTACCCACGATTGTGGCGATCGCAACTATCTCTTGCGGGCCTAACGTGTCGCAGTTTACCAATTGTCCCCAGTTAAGCCAAAACCGGCCCAGGAGTGCTGAGCCGGTTAGTTGCGGTCAAATGAACGAGGTGCACCACTCAGGGCGAGGAATCACCTTACTGCTTTAGGTCCCGAAAGGTTTGGTAAGCCCGCTCTGGATGATAGATGTGACAACGGCTAGTAATCGTTCGCATCAGATCCCAAGAAAACTTAGTTTCTTTCATCAGCGGAGCCCAGTTCTCTAACAGAGCCGCGTAGGCTGGCCGTAGGTTATAGGACGGAATACCCACTGAAATATGGTGGGGAACATGGACGTTGATGTCGTGGCACAGCACTTCAACCCACTTGGGATAATCGCAGTGCAGGGTACCGGAAAGCTGCGCTTCCACCTCGTTCCAGGTATCGCTGTAGCGAAACTGAATTTCAGGAATAGTGTGGTGCACCAGGGTAAAGGTGCTCATCCAAAAGTGGTAGCCCAACCAGGGCATCAGCCAAAACTTGACCACGCCCCAGGGGCCAGTGAAGTAGAGCAACGTAGGGAAGAACACCGCTGCAAAAATCACCACCGCTGCAATAGAGCGCTTCACCTTGCCATGGTCGCGGGGCTCAAAGTTGCGCAGGTCGAAGTGCAGCGCCCCCCAGTGGGCGACCGAAGCCAACCACCACAGCCAGCGCCGCATGTGACGGTACACCGTTTGCAACACAACACCGGCCCCAGCGTACTCTTCCGGGCTCCAGGGAGCCCAGGCGTTGTCGATCTCCATGTCGTTGGTGTGGCGGTGGTGAATGTCATGGAGTAGTCGCCAGCTATGGAAGGGGTAAATCAGCGGCAGCATCACGAGGTGCCCCACCCAGTTATTTACCCAACGGCGGTTAGCAAAGGAGCGGTGGCCACAGTCGTGGCCCACTACAAAAAAGCCAGTCAGGGCAGTGCCCGTGATAAACCAGGCCACCGGCAGCAAAAACCAGGGCGACAGTGCGATCGCGCCATAGCCCAAGATCACCGCCCCTACACTCAGCCCCAGCTGGGTCCAAGCTTTGCGAGGATCTTTTTGAAAATAGGCTTTAGGAATAGTTTGAATTACCTGCTTTAGGGTCAGGTTGTCGTAAGGATTAGTCTCCGCGGCTCTAGCGGAAGGCTCAATAGTTGCAGTCAAGGAATGGTCTCCACAAACGTTTAAGGGGCGCAAATCAGAGCTGGACTATATTTGCCCAAAAAAAAACTGCTCACCCTGTGGGAGTTGAACAGAACCCAAGCTTGATTGCAAAATCGAGATATCAGCAAACCGAACTACTTCAGATAACTCAATAACTCTGATAACCGCCGCAAACAGCTTAAAGGGGCAAAGAACGGCCCGTGGAAATGCTTATTATTCCTTAACATCGTACCACTAGCGAGGAAAGGATGAGTGTTACATCTAGCCAAAGACAGATGGGAGCACCTGGTTGCTGCTAGCAACTAGGTGCCCAAGCAGTGAGAGAAGACCGTTAGCGCCGCCGCCGGGTAAACCCAAGCCAGGCCAACGCCCCCCCAATCGATACCACCATCGGCAGCAGCGCCGTTGCGGCTCGGTAGTGCACATCCTCAGTGGAATCCAGCACAATGCCATCGTAGATAATGCCCTTGTCGCCTACAGGCACTGTCCAGTAGTCGGCATGGCTGAGATTATTGCTGTCTTCAATGGCAATTTCCCAGTTCCCTGGGATTGACTCATCGGGCAAAAACGAAAACCGGCCCTCGCTGTCGGTAGTGGTTTTCTTCCAAGCCGCATCGGGCTGGTTGGGGGCGTAGATGGTTACCGTTGCTCCAGCAAAGGGCTCCCCGGTGCTAAAGACCGACTGAAACTCTAGCTGGTTGTCGAGGGTGTAAAAGGTTTCTACCTGGTGCGCTCCTGCCTGAGCTGGAAAGCCCACCAGCGCAAAACACATCACCAGAGCAACAAACAACCGTTTCATAGCAAACGCATTCCTTACATGAGTCTATTGCCCATTGTAGCGAGGGGTAGCTGAGGATAACCCAGGGGGTTGCGCTTCAAGTCAGAATGATGCCCAAAGTCTTCCCCCTGACTGAGCTACGGTGCACTAGTGCCACTACATCACGACTCCATTACTCACAACGGCGGGGATAATGCCAGCAATGGATTTACTGCCTCAGAGACAAGTCCCTGGGCCGTAGATGGGGCGTAAGGCAGGCTACTCGTAGTAGCGCTTTTCTAACCAGAGCCTCACGTCTTGTTCTGAGGAGAACTGGCGAGTGCGGTTGGTCATGGGGTCGTGGGCAAACCAAGTAAGTTGCCCCTGGCGATTGCGCTGCCAAATGCGCGGTTCGGTTTGTCCGGTAAAGAATCTCACGGTTTTATCTCCTAACTGTTTGAGGGTTTGGGCCAGCGTGGTAGCACCCTGGACGGGCTGAACCAGGACCTCTAGGCGCTGGCGTTGCCGATGCAGGTCATAGTTGTGGTCGCGAGTTGTGGTCATCGTGCTGTCTTCCCGTGACTAGACGTCATTACCCAAAGCAGGGCGCGCAACAGACTCTGTTAGCGCCTGTCGCCAGGGGCTAACCCGGAATCCAAAAATCGGGTGAGAGTGCTGAGGCCTTTGCCCGATGGGCTGGTCCATAACCATCGACAACCAAGCTGAGGGGCTACTGTTGCCGATGTCCTCAATCTATCGGTGGTGAGGCTTTGTAACAAAGCATGACGTGAATGGGTTCTATGCAAAAAATCGATAGGTTGACCTTAGCCCTACCGGATAGCTTGGGGTGAGCGTTTAGGTGCTGTGGAGCAACCATGAACCTGAGCAAGATCAAGCTTTCTCAACTGCGGACTTTGGTGGCGATCGCCGATTGCGGCAACTTCAGCGAAGCGGCCCTCACCCTGAATATCACCCAGTCCACCGTTAGCCACGCCATCGCCACTCTCGAAGACGAACTGGGAATTACCCTGCTTCAGCGGGGCCGCCATGGGGCTAGGCTGACCCCCGTAGGCGATCGCATTACCGCCCATGCCCGCGCCATGCTAGGCCTGCTCGACACCATTGGCAGTGAGGCCAACCAGGCCCGAGGCGTGCAGGGAGGCAGCCTGCGGATTGCGTCCTTTCGCAGCGTGGCCACCCATGTGCTGCCGGGGGCGATCGCCCGTCTCCACCGCCGCTACCCCACCATTGCCATCAGCGTCCACGAAATGGATGAACTGCACCAGCTCAAGCAGGCCTTGGTCAAGGGCGAAGTAGACCTGTGCGTGGCCGAAACCATCGCAGGTGACGATGTCGAGAGCCTGATAATTTTTGAAGACGACTACGTGGCCCTGCTGCCCCCCGGCTACCAGCCCCAGGGCAGCACCCTCACCCTAGACGAACTGCGTCAGCGGCCGATCATTGGCTCTAGCCATAGCAGCTGCGGTCTCCGCATTCGCACCGTGCTCGGTGCCCAAGACCAACCCCTAGAGATCGCCTACTGCATCCGTCACGATTCATCGATGGTGGCGATGGTGCAAAAGGGCCTAGGCATTGCCATTTTGCCCCGCCTAGCCGCCCAGCCCGTGCCCTCCGAGGTGCAGATCTGCTCCCTGCCCTTCCCAATCTCGCGCCCGATTGGGGCCACTATTCTCAAAGATGCCCTGCACACCCCTGCCCTCTATGCCTTTTTAGATGCCCTGCGGGAGACGGGCGAGTTTAGCCACATCAGGGCCGTTTAGAGCGACTAGAAATACAGGTAAAATGCGGGGCATCTCTACCTGCGGCCCACCCATGCGCCATCTCTACTTTCTTGTGCCAGGGACTGGCAAGCGCTACCACTGTGGTGGACTATTTGCGGAGTTAAAGACGCTCAAACTGGCCCAGCAAATCTGCTCCGCCGAGGTCGTCACCTACGACCAGCGGGAGCCCGACACCCTGTTTCTGGAAGACCTGCTCCGGCAACCCAACCTAGACAACAGCATGTTTGTGATTAGCTGGGGCTTTCACATTCCTCGCCTGGTGAAGCGACTGCGAGGCTATCCGGTGGTGTACCACGCCCACAGCAGCGGCTATGGGTTTAATCTGCCGGGCGATATTCCAATCATTACTGTCAGTCGCAATTCTATGGGCTACTGGGGGCAGAAGCGCCCCACGGGGCTGGTGTTCTACCTGCCAAACCAAATTTCTGCCAATTTCACTAACCGGCAGCAGGCTAGAGATATCGATGTGCTGGTGCAGGTGCGCAAGTCGTCAGACTATTTACTCAATCAGCTGGTCCCGGCGTTGGAGAGCCGCTGCAACCTGGTCAAACTCACCGGATTTGTCGATGATCTCTCGGTGCTCTTCAACCGTAGCCAGATCTTTCTCTACGACTCGGCAGAATATTGGGCGCTGAGCCGCGTGAGCGAAGGATTTGGCCTGCCGCCTATGGAGGCCATGGCCTGTGGGTGCCAGGTGTTTACCAGCGTCAACGGAGCATTGGCCGATTATCTCGATCCGGGGTTCAACTGCCATAAGCTCGGGGTGTATGCGGTGGGGTACGACTGCGATCGCATTCTGGCCGCCCTGCAAACCCCTACGCCTTTGGCCATGACGGCAGCTGATCTGTTGCCCTACCGAGCCGAATCTCTATTGCCCAGGCTAGAGGTGATTTTGGCAGAACTCAACCAGTTCTTTGACTACCGAGCTAAGCACCCCACCGACATCGTCGATCTCACCCCCGCTCGGCTAGCTCGCCTCTGGTTGCAGCGCACCACGGGCAAAATCAGCAAAAAGCTCAGCAGACGCTGATCCCCGGCTTCGGTTTTCCGCCGCTTGGCAAACACACGGTCACGCGAGACAATGAGAATAACTGTACTCTCTGACCTTAGGCTGTGAACAACGCACCCGTACGCACGGTATCTGACGCCAAGCGCGACTTTTACGCCCACCACACTCGTCCCATCAATTCCATTTACCGGCGCGTGGTAGACGAGCTGATGGTAGAAATGCATCTGCTCTCTGTCAACGTTGACTTTGCCTACGATCCGATCTACGCCTTGGGCATTGTCACCACCTTCGATCGCTTCATGACGGGCTACCTGCCCGAGAACGACACAAGCTCGATCTTCAACGCCCTGTGTCGCTCCATCAACAGCACTCCAGAGCACTATCGCGGCGATGCCGAAGCGGTCAAAGCTGGTGTTAATGGCATGTCCTTAGATGACCTCAAAGGTCAATTTGACAACCTGGGGGAGGGCGGCGAGGGTCTGCGCGGCATTCTGGCCAAAGTGGCTAACCAAGACAAGTTTAAGTACAGTCGCCCCTTTGGCATTGGGTTGTACACCCTGGTCGAAGCTGCCGCCTCTGCCGATGCGCTCAAAGATAAAGAATCTGTCGAAGCGCTGTTTAAAGAATTGGGCGAAAAGCTCAATATGTCTACTGAAAAGCTGCAAAAAGACATTGAACTCTACCGCAGCAACCTAGAGAAGTTTGCCCAGGCGCAAGAAGTCATGAAAGACATGCTAGCTGCCGATCGCAAAAAGCGTGAAGAGCGCAAAAAAGCAGCCGAAGCCGAGGCCGAGACTATTACCGAAACCGTAGCGGTTGCCCCTGAAGCTGGAGAACCGTCTGACTCGTAGGACTGCCTCTGAGTAGAGGCAACTGCCCTTGACGTCAGGAGACTGGGGCGGAGAAAAACCATCGGGCAGTTAGCGGCTGCAACCCATCCGACAATCCGCCCCAGTGCTCAAAGGTCGCATTATCGCCGAGGCTCTAGGATGGGGCTCCAAACTTAGACGATTTTTGGAAAACTTTCTCCCCAATGGTGGGCAGTGCCCACCCTACGGTAGCTACAGTCGTCGGATTAAGTGGGGATCTTCTGTTCTAGAAATCTCCTTAAACAGCGTTCTCTTGGACGTATTCTCATCTGTTTGGCTTTGGCTATACCTGGCGACATCATCGAGATGTCAGGTTTAGCCGTTGGATTAGTCGACCTGTTTCAGCCACAGCTAACCGCAAACTCGAAGCCATGTTTTCCCAACGACCTCGTAAGCGCTTTGGCCAGCACTGGCTCACCGACGAAAAGGTGCTCCACCGTATGCTGGAGGCCGCCGCTGTCACCCGCCAAGACACGGTGCTCGAGATTGGCCCTGGCACCGGAGCGCTGACCCGCTGGCTGCTTCCCCTAGCCAACGCCGTGGTTGCCGTGGAGATCGATCGCGATTTGATTCGCAAACTCAACCACCAGTTCGCCAAGCACGACAACTTTCGGCTGGTGCCCAGCGACATTCTAGAGCTAGATATCGCCGCCGCCTCTCAAGATAAGTACTTCAACTATGGCGTGCCCAACAAAGTTGTCGCCAACATTCCCTACTACATCACCGGGCCAATTTTAGAGAAACTGCTGGGCACCCTGGCGGAGCCCAACCCGGTGCCCTACGACGCGATCGTGCTGCTGGTTCAGAAGGAGGTAGCCGAGCGGCTCTATGCTCGCCCTGGCCGCAAAGCCTTTGGGGCGCTATCGGTGCGGGTACAGTATTTGGCCGACTGTGAGCTGGTGTGCCCGGTGCCCGCCCGTGCCTTTCAGCCGCCGCCCCAGGTAGACTCGGCGGTGGTAAAACTCACCCCCCGCCCGCCCGTGACACCATCCGATGACCTGGCTGGGTTTGACCGCTTAGTCAAGCTGGGTTTTGGCAGCAAGCGCAAAATGCTGCGCAATAACCTCAAGGGGGCGATCGATCGCGACGATCTAGAAGCGATCATGACCAGTCTGGCAATCGAACCAACCGCCCGCGCCGAAGACCTCAGTGTTGAGCAGTGGGTAGCGCTGAGTAATACAATCCTGAAGCAGTCGTCATCATCAGGTTAAAGAGCGCTGATTTAGAGCTGGTGGGCAGTGCCCACCCTACGACTGTGGAACCCACGGGAACCAAGCAGGCGAGACGCCTGCCCTATGGATACTCACACATTCACGAAGGATCGCTAGATGCGTCTCTATTCCCTGCTGGCCGCCGCCAAAATTAACCTCTACCTCGAAATTGTGGGTCACCGCCCCGATGGCTTTCACGAGCTGATCATGGTGATGCAGAGCGTCAGTCTGTGCGATCGCATCACCATTCGCAGTCTTGGTGTTGACGAAATTCGAGTGCGCTGCGACCATCCTCTCGTGCCCGCCGATAAAACTAACCTAGCCTACAAAGCCGCCGCCCTGGTAGTCGAGCGGTTCCCTGGGGTAATGGCCAAGCTAGGCGGGGTCGAAATCACCATTGACAAGCACATTCCGGTGGGGGCAGGTCTGGCCGGGGGATCATCTAATGCCGCCGCCGTGCTGGTGGGGCTCGATTTGCTCTGGAACCTGGGACTGACCCAGGCCGAACTGCAAACCCTGGGGGCAGAGCTAGGGTCTGATGTGCCCTTTTGCGTGTCGGGGGGCACCGCGATCGCCACCGGACGGGGCGAACAGCTAGATCCCCTGCCCGGCATTGATGGGCTGCATCTCGTGCTAGCTAAGTATGAGTCGGAGTTTGTCTCGACCCCCTGGGCCTACAACACCTACCGGGCTGAATACGGCGATACCTATTTAGCCGATACCCAAAGTTGGCAAGCGCGGCAGTCTCAGGTGCGATCGGGCGAGATGGTGGGGGCAGTAGCCCATCGCAATGCCCATGCCCTGGCTCAACACCTCTGCAATGACTTTGAGAAAATTGTGCTGCCCGCCCATCCTAAAACCGCTGCCCTCAAGGCCACCATGGCAGAACTAGGCGGTTTGGGCACGCTGATGTCGGGCTCAGGCCCCTCAGTCTTTACCCTAGCCGAATCTGAGGCTGAAGCTGAGTCGCTGGCCGCCAGTCTGCGAGCGGCCCTGCCCGATCCAGATTTAGGCGTGTGGACGGCCCAATTTATCTCGAGCGGCGTACAGTTGGGCGGATAGCCGCACCCCTAGGACAAGGCTTGAATCTAGGGTAGGGGAATAAGCAACGCTAGAATGGGGAGACTGTTCTTAACCTATCGGGTTTGTCTATGTCGGTTTTAGCTGCGATCGCGGTCATTGCCCTGCTGGTAGCCGTCCACGAGGCCGGGCATTTCATGGCTGCTCGGCTACAGGGCATTCACGTCAATCGGTTTGCCATTGGTTTTGGCCCCATTTTGTGGAAATTCCAGGGAGCTGAAACCGAATACTCCCTGCGGGCCATTCCCCTAGGGGGCTTTGTCGGCTTCCCCGACGACGACCCCGACAGCGACATTCCCACCAACGACCCCAACCTGCTCAAAAATCGCCCCATTCTCGATCGCGCCATTGTGATCAGCGCTGGGGTAATTGCCAACCTGGTGTTTGCCTACCTGGTGTTTGTCGCCCAGTTCACCGCCGTCGGCATTCCCGAAACCTTCAACCCCCAACCCGGCATCCTCGTGCCCCAGGTGATCTCAGAGAGTTCTCCGGCAGGTCAGGCGGGCATTCGCTCGGGCGACATTTTGATTGCCGCCAACGGCGAACCCCTAGGCGCTGGCGAAGAAAGCATTCCATCGTTTATTCAACTGATCAAAGATAGCCCTAACCAACCCGTAGATCTCACCGTGCAGCGCGGTACCCGAGAGCTAGAAGTCTCGGTCACCCCCGAAATTGGAGCCGACGGTTCAGCGGTGATTGGTGTGCAGCTTCAGCCCAACGGCGACTTTGGCTACCGTCGCCCCAGCAACCCGATCGAAGTGTTTACCCTGGCGGCCCAGCAGTTTCAAGACACCCTGGTGCGTACCGTGCGGGGCTTTGTCATGCTCATCACTAACTTTGGCGAGATGGCCAGCCAGGTGGCCGGGCCGGTCAAGATCGTCGAGCAGGGAGCCGGGCTGGCTAAGTCTAGTGCTGCCATGTTGTTTCCCTTTACCGCCATCATCAGCATCAACCTGGCGATCATCAACATTCTGCCCCTGCCTGCTCTAGATGGCGGTCAGCTGGCGTTTTTGGCCATTGAGGCCCTGCGCGGCGGCAAGCCTCTGCCCGATCGCATTCAAGAAAACGTCATGCAAACCGGCTTGGTGCTGCTTTTGGGTCTAGGCGTGTTCCTCATCGTCCGCGACACCACCCAGCTCGAATTTTTCCAGAACCTGCGCTAACCCATGCACCTTGGAGCAATCAGGGTTTTGGCTGATCGCTCCAGATGAACCCAGGGAACGCCCATCCACCCCCTACCCATCCACCCTCCCACCCCAACCCCTCCATGCCCAACCAGCGGCGAGCCTCCAAAAAACAGCGGGCGATCGAAATCCTCATTCGCCTCAAGCGGCTCTACCCCGACGCCCCCTGCTCCCTCGATTTTGAGAATCCGTTGCAGCTGATGATCGCCACCATGCTAGCGGCCCAGTGCACCGACGAGCGGGTGAATTTGGTCACGCCAGCCCTGTTTGCCGCCTACCCCGATGTTTACGCCTTCGCCGAGGCCGACTTAAACGACCTGGAGCGCTTGGTCAAATCTACCGGGTTTTACCGCAACAAAGCTAAGAATATCCGCGCCGCCTGTCAAAAAATTATCACTGAGTTTGGTGGCGAAGTGCCCCGCCGCATGGAGCACCTGGTTAGCCTGCCGGGGATTGCCCGCAAAACCGCCAATGTGGTGCTGGCCCACGGCTTTGGCATCAACGCTGGGGTCACCGTCGACACCCACGTCAAGCGGATCACCAACCTGCTGGGGCTGACCCAATACGCCGACCCGGTCAAAATTGAGCGCGACCTGATGAAGCTGCTGCCCCAGCCCGACTGGGAAAACTGGTCGATTCGGCTGGTGTACCACGGGAGGGCCGTGTGCAATGCCCGCAACCCAAAATGCGGTATGTGTGACCTAGCCGATCTCTGCCCCTCTGCGAAGGTTGTTCCTGTGGTTAGCCCTGTCCCTGTACAGGAGATCGTTTAGTTCGAGGAATAGGCTGGGAGAACCTACGGCAAGATTGTTTTAGAACCGGTTGATCAGGACGGCTTGGTCAGGCTGAGTAGGCCTACGCTGACCGTGACCAGCAGCACGCCTAGCCCCTGCACCAGAGAAAGCTCCTCTTGCAGCACACCCCAAGCGAGGACGGCGGTGAGGGCCGGATTAGCAGCCCCGAGCATAGAGGCGGCAGTGGCCCCTACCACGCGAATGCCGAGGTTGTTGAGCACGTGGCCCGTGAGCGTTGCGATCGCAGACAGCAGCCCACCCACCCACAGCGCTGGCCACAGCAGACCGTTCAAGTCTCCCGGCCACAGCAGCAGGCTAACCGCCGACAGCACCAGTGTCACCGCAAAACTAATGCCGGTAAACGGCACCGGATGAAAGGTCTCAAAGGCTTTTTGGGCTGCCACAGTGTAAAACGCATAGACCACCCCCGAAGCCAGGCCAAAGGTCACCCCCACCCAGCTTTCGATCGCCGCCCCCGTCATCGGAATCGTCAGCGCACTGCCCACCAAGATCAGCGCCAAAATTCCCCAGCGGCTAGGACTGGGGCGGCGACCAAACCAATACCAGTCCATCAGCGCGGTGTACACCGGAAAGGTGAAAAATAGCGTCAGCGCAATCCCCGCCGCAATGCGCCCCACCGCCACATAAAGCAGCGCTAGGTATGAAAACATCAGCACGCCGCCCACCAAAGCCAAGTAGAGTTCACGGCGGTAGCTCGGTGAGCCCAACCGCCGGAGGTCGGCCCACAGTTGGGGATACACTGGCGGCAGCAGCAGCGCCATCAGCGGCACCCCCACCATCATGCGCATAAACATCAGCAAAAACGAGTTGGGCAGGGTGGGTTCCACAAAGCCGCCCGTCTCCACCACGCCCAGCAAATTGGACGGAATAAACAGAACGCGGGTGATCAGGTTTTGGGCTCCAAAACACACTGTTGCCAGCAAAATCAAGACGTAGCCGAGCATGCATCCCCCTTATTGGTCTCCAGGGATGCCATTATTTTGCGCCCCATCCTCAACGCTTCTAGGGTAGCCGGTAGCTCGCTACCCGCACCATCAAATCCCCCCCCTGGGGATTATGGGAAAACACAAAGCTGCCGGCCTTAGTTTCGTGGCCCGAGAGAAAATCGATCTGCTGTTCGCCAGTTTCCTCATCAACGCCCTCGATCGCGAGTTCGGCTGTTACCTGCACCATGCGGGCAATGCGCCCCCCGGTGTTGGTAATGGCAAAGGGCACGTAGTAGCGGCCATCGGTCACGCGCACTGCCTCCGACACCGCTACGGCAAAGGCGGGCGGGCGGTTTTGGTTAGTCTGCCAGTCAAACAAAATTAGGCCCACCAGGGCCAGCAGAATGACCGTGGCCACCACAAAGGTCACCCACTCGGCGGCAGAACGCTGGCCAAAGCGGGTCTGCGCCCCATCGGACGGAGTCGTGCTTGTAGAGGAGTTGGGCAAATTCATTAAATTAGAATACGCCCTGCGGCCCCACCAATGGAGGCAGGCAGGCCCAAAACTAACACATCGCTCAGCCATTCTGACCAGGGGTCGCTGGGGTTAAGCTGCTGAAACAGCACCAGCATCACCACCGAGGCCAGTAACGCTACTAGATAAGCTACCAGGGTTTCGGTGATCGGGCTAAACAGCAGCCCCCGCTGCCGTCGTTCGGTGCGATCGGTAAAGCCCGAGGCAAACACAATGGCGTAGGAGAGCCCTAAAGAAGCCGTCATGATCAGCAGCAGCCACAGGGGCGGCAGCGATGACGCCAGCAGGGGCACTTCTTCGGTGGGGGCAATGCTAAAGGCAATCAGCACCGCGCCAATTAGCGCAGCGTCAAAATCGACCAGGGCGTCGCGCAGGTTAGCGAGGGTAGGAGAGGCCAACCGCCGGGTGAAGGGGGCGGTGATGCGGCGATCGCGTCCTCGATTGCCCTGGAGAGTGGAGCGGGCCAGGGCCACCCCCAGCGCAAAGGGCACCGTCTCAAACACCACCTTGCCTAGGGCCTCGGAGAGGGGCGTATCGAGCGTAATGCGGCGCAGCAGCACCAGAGCTAGATAGGCGCAGACCACCCCAATGCTGACGGCCTCAATGCTTTCGAGCAGAGCCTCTAGAGGGTGCAGGCTCAGGGTCTGGCGAAACCCTTCAACTTGGGTCAATAGTCCTACCCCCAGCAGCGTAGTGGCCAGCACCACCAAGAGCCAGCGCGGGTTGGTAGACGAGCCAATCGACCACACCTCAACGGTATACAGCAGCGGAATGCCAAACAAGAAGCCCCCGACCGCCCCTTGCAAAATGGCCTGAAATTCGGCCAGCCAAATATTGGGGGTAGCTAGGTCAGACACTGGGTTAGATGGCCCCATAGTGAACTGTTACAGGCTGAAAGACAATGGGCCTGGCCCACTCCTAAAGCATATCAAGGGATTCAGCCGTGGCAAGTGACGGTGGGTAGGGTTAGGCGTTGCAGGTGGCCTAACCTGAAACCTTAGGAAAATCTCTAGTATTACCAGGGTGCGGCAAAATGCCCGCTAGCGTGAATGGGAAAGACCGTGACCTATAGAAAAGCCCCATTCATTGCAAGGATAGTTTTATGACCCCAGCTAAAACAGGCGACAGCGTTTCGATTCACTACACTGGCAGGCTTGAAGACGGTACTGTGTTTGACTCATCGCGCGATCGCGACCCGCTACAGTTTGCCATTGGCAACGGCGAGGTAATTCCCGGGTTTGAGGCAGCGGTCGTGGGTATGACCCCCGGCGATGCCAAAACCGAGATCATTGCTGCCGAAAACGCCTACGGTCCCCATCAGCCCGACATGGTCATGGTGGTCGAGCGCCACCACATTCCCGCCGATATTCCGCTGGATGTTGGTCAGCAACTCCAGCTACAAGGCCCCCAAGGGCAGGCGGTACCGGTCATGGTCACCGAGGTATCTGAAGCCGAAGTCACCCTTGATGCCAACCACCCGCTAGCCGGAGAAACCCTGATTTTTGACATTGAGCTCGTCGCCATTGAGAGCTGAGGGGCGGGTTAAATCTCTCTCTTTAGATAACGCCAAAGCAGTCTTTATGCGTATCCCCCTCCACCCCAGGGGGATAGTTTTTAGCATAGACCGCCCTTTATGATGCCTTTGGCGTTTATCTCAGGAGCCCCAACCCATGGCCTATGAACTTCCCCCTTTGCCGTACGCCTACGACGCCTTAGAACCTTATGTTTCTAAAAGCACCCTAGAGTTTCACCACGACAAGCACCACGCCGCCTACGTCAGCAAGTACAACGATGCGGTCAAAGGCACCGATCACGACAGCAAACCCATTGAGGATGTGATCAAAGCGATCGCTGGGGACAGTTCTCAGCAGGGCTTGTTCAACAACGGTGCCCAGGCCTGGAACCACACCTTCTACTGGAACTCGATGAAGCCCGGTGGTGGCGGTACCCCCTCCGGCGATCTGGCCAGCAAAATTGATGCTGACTTTGGCAGCTTTGATCAATTTGTCGAAGCCTTCAAAAATGCTGGAGCCACTCAGTTTGGCAGTGGCTGGGCCTGGCTAGTGCTCGACAACGGCACCCTCAAGGTTACCAAAACCCTCAACGCCGATAACCCTCTCACCGCTGGGCAGGTGCCCCTCCTGACAATGGATGTATGGGAGCACGCCTACTACCTTGACTACCAGAACAAGCGCCCCGACTACATCGATACGTTTCTCAAGAATGTCGTCAATTGGGATTTTGTCGCCAGCAACTTAGCCGCTGCATAACCTGGCGAGAACACAGCTGTCGTGCTCCGCGACTCACCAGGGTGGGCCTAAAAACCCACCCTTTTTTAGTTATCCGGCACAACGCCTTAACCTTTTCCTCACCCCAACCCCTTACCCCTATGCTGTTTGCTGACCCAGACTACCCCCACGTAGTGCTGTCGTTCGACTACCGGGGTTTCCGCCTTGAGCTTGACCAAAGCACAGAGAATGGCGTGCTAATGTACGCCGTGTGGGCCACCTACGATCGCGGCTGTGCCGTAGCCGTACCAGGCGTGATCAGCCGCTCTGAAGCGATTTTCAAGGCGCGACGATGGGTCGATCAACGGCTTAGTCTACCGGCTGGGGCCGATAGTAGGCAATAGATTGGGTCAGCCAGGTTTCGACATCGGCAGCGGGCTGAGGTCTGCTAAACCAGTAGCCCTGGCCAAAATCACAGCTGAGTCGTTTGAGGGTGTTGACCTGCTGAGGGGTTTCAATCCCTTCGGCGATCGCCCTAAAGCCTAGCTGCCGTCCCAAGTTAATGATGGTATGCACAATTGTTTCGTGGCTCGGGCTAGTTTCCATTTGGCTCACAAACGAGCGATCGATCTTGAGGCTGTTGATCGGAAATCGATATAGATAGCTCAAAGACGAATAGCCAGTGCCGAAATCGTCAATACTCAGGGCAATTCCTCGCTGACGCACGCCGTTCAGCACAGCAATGGTGTCATCAATATTATCAATCAGCATGCTTTCTGTAATTTCTAAAACCAGGTTGTGGGGGGAGAGTTTGGTTTTGGCCAATACCCCATCGATCTGGTCTAAAAGTTCGGGGCTGTGCAGTTGCAGCGCCGACAGATTGACACTGACTGTCAGCGCCTGGGCCTGGGGATAGGAGCGTTGCCAGGTGGTCATTTGGTTACAGGCCTGCTCTAGCAGCCAGTAGCTCAGGGGTACAATCAGCCCAGTTTCTTCGGCAACGGGGATAAAATCGCCGGGCATGACCAGCCCCCGCTGGGGGTGTAGCCAGCGGACAAGCGCTTCAAACCCTTTCACGTCAGCCGTTTTCAGGTCAACAATGGGCTGATAGTAGAGCACAAATTCTTCGGGATGGTGGAGCAAGGCATGGCGTAGCTCAGTTTCGAGGGTGAGCCGGGCGATCGCGCGATCGTGCATACCACTGTCAAACACCTCATAGCCATCGCGCCCGTGGGCCTTAGCGCGGTACATCGCCGTATCGGCATCGCGAATCAGCTCTGAGGCTGTTTGGTACTGGGCATCGCCCATCACCAATCCCAGGCTCACCGTGGCAAACATTTGGTGGCTGCTGAGTTGAAACGGCTGGCGCAGAGTTTCTAAAATCCGCTCCGCCACCGATATCGCCACACTCCGGTGACCCACATCCTCCAGCAAGACTACAAACTCATCACCCCCCAGGCGCACCGCCAGGTCTGCGGGACGCAGGGCGGCCTTGAGGCGACTGGCCACTTCCATCAATAATTCATCGCCAATCAGGTGACCTAGGCTGTCGTTAACGATCTTGAAGTGATCAATATCTAAAAACAGCAGGGCAAAGCGGTAATGACTATGCTGACGAGCCTGGTTCAAAGCGTTTTCGAGCCGCTCTTGAAGATGCTTGCGATTAAATAGCCCGGTCAGGCTGTCGTGGTAGGCGTCATGCTCGAGCTGGCGGCGCATTCTCATTCGCTCAGTCACATCGCGCGATGCGGTCTGAAACTGCACCACCGCACCCGTAGCATCGACAATAGGCCGCATAAACGTTTCCATCCAGAGGTAATACCCCTGGCTGTGGCGCATGCGGCAGATCACCGGTTCTAGCGCTAGGGCTTGAGAGTCGGGCAGAGGCCGATACTGATTGCACTGGTCAAGATCATTGGGGTGCACAAGACTCAAGGGATGTAACCCCAGCAGCTGGTCGGGGGTATAGCCTAGCAGCCATTGCACTGAGGGGCTAATGTACAGATAAGTGCCATCTAGATCATGGAGACAGACCAGATCACTCATATTTTCAGCCATTAGGCGAAACAGAGCAGCCTGCTGGTGAATTTCAGCGTTGGCACGCTCGACTTCGGCTTTAGAGTGTTGCAGATCGCTAAACGAGGATTGAAGGCGGGCAGCCATCCGGTTAAAGGCTTGGGCCAACCCTTCCAGCTCTTGCAGGCCCGTGTGGCCAATGGTCTGGTTGAGGTGGCCATCGGCGATCGCCCGCGAGGCCGAGCTAAAGGCATTCAAGGGGCGCGTAATCCAGCGGCTGGTGTAGAGACCAGAAACAACTGCCCCGACCAAGGCCAGGGCACAGAGGGCAATGGTGTCACGGCGGCTAGCCTCGATCTCAGCCATGAAGGCGCTCTCAGGCATGACGACCACAATTAGCCAATCCAAGCCGTAGTCATCGGCCAGCGCAGCCACCTGCATAAATTGGCGATCGCGACCTAGCCAAAATTCGGCCTGCTGGGGCTGAATGCGGCGAGTATCTCCCCCCGACTGGTTAAGCAGCAGCTGGGCACTCGCTCGAATGACAGGGTCTTGGCTCGTCACTGCGTAGGACTGCCGGGGGCGACCAGCCACCACCTCGTAGGGGTCAGTATCGGTGGAGGTTGCCACTAGCAACCCCGATCGCTCGATAATAAACGCCTGACCATGCTGACTGATATCGGCCTCTCGCAGGAATTGACTAATATGACTAAGAAAAAAATTGTTGCCCAACACCCCAATTAGCGCACCGCTGTCGTCATAGACCGGCCTAGAGGTCGAGATTGCCAGTGCCGGAGAACTATGGTATGGAAAAACCTCTCCCCACACTGGCCCTTTGGCTCGCACCGCCGCCCGGTACCAGGGGCGAGCCTGAGTATGCCAATCAGGGGTAGACTGTACTAACTCGGTGGGCTGGCCGGTAGTCAGATCCACAGTCCAAAATTGAATAAGATTGCCCATTTTGGGGCCACCGCGCATCAGCTGGTGTCCCTGCTGCCCCAGCGTAGTGTGACCGACAAATTCACCATTGGCCTGCTCAAAAAAGAGTGAGTCAATATGGCTAAACGTATAAGACTGCTGCATAAAATGACGAAACAGCGCCTCATCATCAGCCGGATCAATGTGGCCCAGGGTCAAGGCTTCATAGGTCAGCTGGTTGACTAGATGAGAGGTGCCTAAAAATTCTTCAAGCTTATGCTCAATGTGATGGGCAACCGAATCTTGCAGCTGACTGGCCACCTGGTTCACGGCTCGCTGGCCATGGCGCATCGACAGCCACCCTGTTACGCCCACCGCCACCGACATTTGTAGTACAAAAGGCACTACAATCAGCAGCCGCAGCGGTAGGTGCCTCAACGTACCTTGGCTTGGTAAATGGGGAAAGCAAAAGCCCATGTATCATGCAACACCAACAGCTCCCTTAGTATTCCTGCCTAAGGAGAAAGCTACGCGATCGACATCACATTTAATAAAGCGCCCTATTCAGACAGCGCCCAATGACGCATCACCAGCTAAGGGAAAGCAGAGGCTATTGAGAGCCCAACCGGCTGGCGACAAACGACTCCAGCCGATCCATACCGGTCAAGATAGTCTCCATGTCGGTGGCGTAGGAGATGCGCAGGGTACCTTCCGCCCCAAACGCAATACCTGGGATCGCCGCTACATGCTTTTCGTCGAGCAGTTGGGTACAAAAATCAAGGGAGGGGATATCTAGCGCACTGATATCGATATAGAGATAAAATGCCCCCTCTGGAGCACCACAGCTGAGACCATCAATGGCACGGCACCGTTCAATAATCACCTGCCGCCGCTCGGCAAAAGCATGCCCCATGGTAGCAATGCAATCTTGAGACCCCTCCAGGGCAGCGATCGCACCATACTGAGCAAAGGTGCACACATTCGACGTGCTGTGGCTCTGAATAGTGCTCACAGCCTTGATCAAATCGACGGGTCCAGCCAGATAACCAACCCGCCAACCGGTCATAGAATAAGCCTTGGCAAACCCGTTGCTGATAATGGTGCGCTCAAACGATTCAGGCGACACCGCCCCAATGCTGAGGTGGGTAGCCCCGTTATAGAGAATTTTTTCGTAGATTTCGTCTGACACAACCCAAATATCAGCCTCTACCACCACTGCTGCCAGGGCCGCAATCTCTGCGGGTGAATAAACCATACCCGTGGGGTTAGAGGGGCTATTGAGAATAAATAGCTTGGTTTGGGGTGTAATCGCCTGGCGCAGCTGCTCGGGGGTGATGCGATAGTTTTGCTCAGCGGTCGTGGGCACAATCACCGGTGTACCTCCAGCTAGCTTCACCATTTCGGGGTAGCTGAGCCAGTAGGGGGACGGAATAATCACCTCATCGCCCGGTTCAATCAGCGCCATCATCAGGCCGTAGAGCGAATGCTTACCGCCGTTGGTGACAATCACGTTTTCAGGGCCATAGCACAGGCCGTTGTCGTGCTGAAGCTTATGGGCGATCGCTTGGCGCAGTCCCGGCTCACCGGCCGCCGGACCGTAGCGAGTTTTACCCTGGTCGAGGGCGGTCTTGGCCGCCGCTCGAATATGATCGGGCGTTTCGAAATCGGGTTCTCCAGCACTAAAGCTACATACCGACAAACCCTCGGCCTTCATCGCCTTCGCCCGAGCCGAAATAGCCAGGGTCATCGACGGAGTTACACAGGTTACACGGTTTGCCAGAGCTAATGGGGGCACGACCATACCTCAACGAACGGCGGCTACAGACCTGTGCAAAAACAGCGCCTTTAGCCTGAACAAAAACACATTCCCCATAGAGTAGATCGTTTAGCCGGTTCTGGCCATTGCAGGCCGGGGTTTTTCCGCGATCGCGTTCAGTCAATGGCCCGCAGTGCTCCCCTCTCAACAACGCGATCGCAGCTTAAAAAGATTTGGTAAACATCCCCCCGTTCCAGCCCTACCCTCTGCCCACCGATCAAAACCGTAAAGGCTCTTAGCGTGGTCACTACAGCCCTTGCCGCCGGCTACAAAACCGGGAAGATTGGTGCAGGGAGCTACCGAAAATAAGAAATCCGCAGATTTACGCACAAAGATTTTCCTGACTGAGGCCCGGCAGGTTTGTAACTAGGACTAGAAGCGCTTACAAGGCCATGTCCTATGCATCCTCCCTATCCCCTTTCTTCGATGACCCGTCTGGCCTGCACCGCTAGCCTGGGCCTGATGATCACCACCACCCTAGGGCTGTCAGTTCACTTATCAGCTCACAACCCGGCTAGCCAACAGACCGCTGCTCTCCTTGAAGACGATCGCGGTAGCGGTCGTCTCAGCCGCCTGCCTACGATCGCTGAATTACTCAGCTTTCGCGGCAGTGGCCGAGTTGAGCCCACTACCCCCTCTCGCACTACCGGATGGCATAGCCCGCTGGCCTACCGAGGCAGCGGCAGAGTCACTCAGACTCGCAGCTAAATCGTCTGGGTGCCAACCCTCGAGCCGATTTAATGGGTGCGAGTCTGAGTCAAAGCACTAGGGTTCAATCAACTCCGGCAGTCTCTCAGCCACCCAAGCACCAATAATTGAGATCTACGGATTAAATACCTGATTAACAGCAAAACTTGGGCCGGTTTTAAGTCAAACTTAAGCTTAATCAGGTTGTTGCCCCAGTAGTCAACTATTTGGGCTAGAAGTAAAGCTTTATCAAAGCAAGTATATTAATTCTGCATGTCCATAGTGCATGGTCTTCCAGAAGGTTTAGATTAAGCTATATCTGCTATTTTTGGTGGTTTTTAGCGGTTTCACGCCCTTAGCCGCAGGGGTCGTGCAGCCGCCCGTCGTTATGAGTTGCCCTAAGTCCGATGGCTGACCCTCTTCACTCCATGTCCTTGTCTCCACTACCGGTAGAAGACGAAGCCCTGATTCGCCGTCTTAGCCCTAGCGCGATCGACCAGATTTTGCTGTACATCGCCTTTAGTGCGATGCGTACCGGTGGCCATCGTCACGGCGCTTTTTTAGATGCTGCCGCCACCGCCGCCAAGTGCGCCATCTACATGACCTACCTTGAGCAGGGCGAAAACCTGCGCATGACTGGCCATCTGCACCATATCGAGCCAAAGCGGGTAAAGGCCATTGTCGAGGAAATGCGCCAGGCGCTCACCGAGGGCAAGCTGCTCAAAATGCTGGGCTCCCAAGAACCCCGCTATTTGATCCAGTTTCCTTACATGTGGCTGCGGCGCTACCCTTGGGCACCAGGGCAGTCGCGCGTCGCGGGCACCTCCCTCACCATCGAAGAGAAAACTCTGCTAGAGAACAAGCTGCCTACGCCTTGCCCCGATGCCCGCATTATCAATTCCTTTCAGTTTCTAGAGCTGATCGAGATTCTGCACGAAAAATCTCAAGAAGACCTCCCCGCCGCTCACCAGGCACCCCTCAGCGAAGCCCTGGCAGAGCACATTCGCCGTCGCCTGATTTATTCGGGTACGGTCGCCCGCATTGATGCCTCCTGGGGCGCATCGTACTATGGGCTAGTGCGATCCTCCTACGCTCCAGTCGATGACCAAGAGCGCATGTATGCCATGGTCGAAGACACCGCCCAGTACTTCCGCATGATTCGCGAGTGGGCTAATCGCATACCCGGCACGATGCGAGTGCTAGAGCAGCTAGATATCCCGGTGAGCGATCGCGAGGTCGCCCTCCAAGAACTTGACGAAGTCATCCGCGCCTGGGCTGACAAATATCACCAGCCAGGGGGTGAGCCGACCTTGCTACAGATGGTCATTGGCCACCACCTCAAATAGGCACAGTCTGCCCGGGTTATACCAAATCCGATTCCCATGTCCCCGAGTTCCAACAGACCAACTCGTAGGGGCACATGGCATGCGCCCTGCCGGAATCGGGGGTAGCCAAGCAAGCTTTGGTATTACTCCCCTATGGGAGTAATCAACAGGTCCGGGGCAAAGCCACAGCAGTTTTCTCAGTTATAGCCATAGCCGACAGGACGTTTTGCTTGCAACGATCTCTGCCTGTCATTCCTGCATAGAGGGGAATGACGGCTCTGTCCTAACCGAATTAGCTATAGCTATAGTAGGGCTCAAAGAGAGACCGCTAACGCTACCGGCGGCGCACGGTGCGGCCAAAGCTAGGCAGCTCTACTGCGGCAATAGATTTAATCTTTTTCTGCGATCGCAGTGGGTACACGAGCGGCGAGGGGACGACTTTAGCGTCGGCAGTTAGGTCGGCTGGCAAAGTCGGTGCCGCCGCTGTCGTCGGTGCCGCCGCAGGAAGGGGGGCCGTCACCAGCGGGGGAATCGGCAGTGGCTCTGGCATAGGTACATCAGCGGGCGGAGCGGAGGCCACCGGCTCTCCCCAGGGAGACGGTTCGGTAAAGAGAGAAGCCGCAGTGGTTGAGTCCGAAGCTGGTGTCGACGCTACCTCTACCCAAGGATCGATCGCAGCAGGAACGACCTCGGGGACTTGCTCTAGAGATGCCTTGGGAGCTGGCTCTAAGGACGCCTCAGGGGCTTGCTTTGGGGGCGTTGTTGGGCCAACCGTGACTCGGGGCTGAGGTTCGACCTCAAGCACCGACATCTCCACAAACCGGCTACTCGATAGCTCTGAGACAGCAAACAGGTCAGGCTGCACTTCCACGGGGGTAGGCTCTACTAGAGTAGCTGGGCTAGCGCCCCGCAGCCCTCGCAGCAGATGAGTCAAACTAGGGTTATCATCCAGCGAAGCCTTACCCGCCGACCAGGGTTGAATTTGCTGCGATCGCGGCATAGTCACGGGCTGATTGTCAGGCTCGGCAGCCGACACCGCCAGGGGGACCGGCGCGGCCCCAGAGACTGAGCTTGAGGCCGGAGTCATATTGAGACATTTCTCAAGCGCGGCTTTGAACTGAAGCGTGTAGCGCTGCTGCCGGTGCAGTCGAGCCTTGAGATCGCGGCAGGTCTCCTCGGCCTGGTGTAGTGCCGTATTTTTGTCACCAAACCGCTGTTGCAGCAGTGTGCACTCTCGCTCTAGCTGCGCCACCCGCTGTTGGGCAACATCTAGCTCAGCCTGCAAAGTCTCATTGTGAATGGTCGTGCGCCGCAGCCCATCGTTGGCAACATCAAGTTCGCTGAGCAGTTGGGCAATTTGCTGTTGCACTGGGCCAGGTTGGGCTCCCATGGGCAGCGCAGCAGGATTGGCAGGAGCCTGATTACGTTCTACCTCGGCTTGCAGGGCCACCTGCGATCGCTCCAGATCTTCTTCTAGCTCGCTCACCCGCAGCAGCAGCGCATCATTGCACTGGTTGAGATCTTGAATCAGCTGCACCAAATCTTCAGGGGCTGGTTCTGGCTGAGCATCATAGGCCACCGCTTGCGGCCCAGGCTCTGCACCCCTCGACACCGCCTCAGCTTCTGCCCCAGAACCCTCTATCCCAGGGCTCTCTGCCTCAGAGATCGTCGTTAAGGGCATCTGACCAGGAAACGTCACACTTTCCCAACCAGCGTCGGTTTGGGATGGATAGATAGGTACCCCAGGCTGCTCCGGGGATCTCGTTTCCTGGGTTTCTGAGGAACCACTCGAAGCCGTAGTGTCAGTCATAATATCGCCTGATCCTGGTCGCGTCGTCTCACACTCAACATTCAACCGCTAGTAGGGCTGTTGACCCCAAGAGTAGCTAATCTTGTCAATATATTCACCTCTTTATAGTCTATTTGGTTTGAATATTTCGTTTTTGTAGCTTGAGATTTTTCGTTGTCCCGATTTTTCCAAGCCCGCCTTGGTCAAACTTTGGCGGTCAAGAGCGTAATCTCGATCTCCTGATCGTCTGTCAACGCGTGAAATATCGCCTGGATAGCGCACCCTAGAGGGCAATTCAAACCTACAGCGCCCCATTACAACTCCAGGGGCCATCTCACCGATTCGCCATCGCTTTCTGACTAATTTCAGACCAAAGTTTCCGGGAACCCAAACGCTCCCTTTGATAGACATAGGAATCCACAACTTTGAATAGAGTTCGCTTGGGAGGGGCGATCGCCATCGTTGGCAGCCCCAGCCAAGGGGCAAACTGGCCCCTGAAAGGCTACCTACAGGCGCGGATTGTCTACCATGAAAGATCGGGGGCAAGCGAGCCCCAGTTGTGCTGTCGTTTTGGGGTTAGTAGCGTTAAACAATGATTAGATCAGGGGTTCGCACCGTACTTTTGGTAGCCGCTGCTGGCGTCGCCCTAGCCGCTACTGCTGCCTGTAGCCAATCTACCAACCTAACCACTGCCCCGCCGGCCGAAACCGAGGTAGCTAGCCCGCGGCAGAGCGATCGCGATCCCCAGACCCTGCGACTGCTCTATAGCCGATCGGCCCTCACCCTCAATCCCCACCTGGCCACTGGCTACCAAGATTTTGAAGCGGCTCGGATCGTCTACGAGCCTCTAGCCAGCTACAACCAGGCTGGAGAGCTGGTACCCTTTCTCGCTGACGAAATCCCCTCTCTAGAGAATGGTGGCGTCGCCGAAGACGGCACCTCTGTCACCTGGACCCTGCGCCCTGACGTCACCTGGGCCGACGGCGAACCGTTTACCGCCGACGATGTCGTCTTCACCTTTGAATTTATTCGCAACCCCTTAGTTGGGGCTGCCACTGCCCAGTTTTACGAAGGAGTAGACCGCGTTGAGGCGATCGACGACTACACCGTCAAAATCACCTTTGCCAATCCCACCCCGGCCTGGTCGGTGCCTTTTACCGGCCAAACCGGGCTGATTTTGCCCCGTCACCAGTTTGCCGACTTCAACGACCAAACTGCCCGTGAAGCCCCCGCCAACCTCCAGCCCGTAGGCACTGGCCCTTACCAGGCGGTAGGGTTCGAGTCTGGCACCGTGATCTTTGAGCCCAACCCTAGCTACTGGGGCGGACGACCGGCCTTTGAACGCATCGAACTGTTGGGCGGCATGGCTCCCTATGCGGCGGCTCGAGAAGTTTTGCAGGCTGGCACCGCAGACTTTGCCCACAACCTCCAGGTTGAAGCCGAGGCTCTCAGCGCCCTAGAAACCGATGCTGGCGGCCATATCGATACCTTGTTTGGCTCCCAGGTAGAGCGCATCATGCTCAATTTTGCTAACCCCTTTGCCCGCACCGAAGCTGGAGAGCGCTCCAGCCCTGAGATTCCGCACCCCTACTTCAGCGACCTGCGGGTGCGTCAGGCCATCAACCTGGCGATCGATCGCGACACCATTGCCCAAACCCTCTACGGCACTGCTGGCAAACCCACCGCCCAACTGTTGGTAGCCCCGACCAACTACCAATCGACAGAGATCGACTACACCTACGATTTAGAACGCGCCAAAGCCCTGCTAGATGAAGCCGGCTGGGTCGACAGCAACGGCGACGGTCGGCGCGAAAAGGATGGCGTTGCCCTAGAGGTCTTGTTTCAGGCGGCGGTCAACCCAGTGCGCCAAAAAACCCAGGCCATTGTCAGCGACAGCCTCAAAGAACTCGGGGTAGATGTGCAAATTGCGCGAGTGCGCATGGATGAGTTTTTCTCGGGAGACCCCCAAGACACCGGCAGCCTCAACCACTTCTTCGCCGACATGCAGGTGTACTCTATCGGCAACGAAAACCCCGACCCCAGCACCTATATGGGCTGGTGGACCTGTGCCAAAATTGCCTCCCAGGCCAACCAGTGGCAAGAACCCAACAATGCCCGGTACTGCAACCCCGAATACGATCGCCTCTGGGCAGAAGCTAAGCAAGAACTCGACCCCGATCGCCGCACCGAACTATTTCAGCAAATGAACGAGCTACTGGCTGAAGATGTAGCGGTGATTCCAGTGGTGCATCGGGCCATGACCAATGCGGTCAGCGATCGCCTCACCGGCGTCGCATTTACCCCCTGGGATGCCAGCACCTGGGCGATCAAAGACTGGCGACCAGCCCCTCTAGACTCCGAAGCTGAGCAGTAGCAAGCTTCGCTATCTCTGCCATCGCCTCCGTCAGGCGATGGCGGAGGCCAAATAACGCGCCTTCCTCTGATCCAAGACCAGCCGATTCATCTCTGGGGAACCCACCTTAGCAAGCACATATAGCCGCAGTCCCTTGGGTTAGGACATCCAGAAACCTTAAAAACGTTCGAGCGCTCAAACGTTTTCAGAGACATTGTCGTAGCCAGACTGGCTATAGCTATACCAAAGGCAGAAGCTCAAGATTTTGTGGCGATTTTGTCGTTTTCTGACAAGGTCAAGGCAGAATGGTTATCTGTAACAACTGACCAACCCTATGACCTCTGAACCCACTGTTACCAGTCCGGTGGCGTCTCCCTTAGCCGCGATCGCCCTCAAGGTGGCTGGCGCGATCGCCATTTTGTCAGCCCTATTAGACTTTTTAGTTCTGCTGATTCCGCCAAACCTGGCCAACACCCAATGGCAGTTGGCGACCACAACCCAACTCGTCGATCGCGGCATTGTACCCATGATTGGTATGGCCCTATTGCTGTCTGGGTTTTGGCTCGAAAGCTCAGTCGGGCGAGTTGCACAGCGCAAGAACTTAACCACGGACCTGCGTTTTTGGGTATGCTCCCTTGCCAGTCTTCTAGGTTTACTGTACCTGCTGCTCATTCTGCTACACCTCAGTGCCGTCAGGCTCTCTAGCCAGACTGCCCTACAGCAAGTTAACACCGAGGCGGGCGAAGCCGCCACCCAGCTACAGCAGCGCCTTTCTACCGAACTGAGCCAGCAACAAACCCAGCTCGGAGCCCTGCTACAAAACGATGAACTGCTGGCCCAAGCCATTCAAAGCGGACAGTTACCTCCAGATATTGAACAGTACCGCAACAATCCCGAAGGGCTGACTCAATTCTTACAGCAACAGGCCGACCAAGCCCAACAGCAGATCGAAACCGAAATTGGTACCCGCCGCGCCCAGGCCGAGCGCCAGGTCAGAACCGAGGCTTTGCGCTCAGGTATTCGAGTCTCGATCATTAGTTTTTTGCTAGCCGCTGGTTACTCAATCATTGGCTGGCTAGGGCTTAGGCAGCTGCTATCACTCACTCGAGCAGCCTAGCCCAGGGCCTGCATCATGGCTTGTTGGGCCACCGCTTGGTAAATTTCCTTGAGGTGGCCCATGACTATGGGTGCATCTTCGGGTGGTAAAGGTATCTTGCCGAGCACGTCTAGCACAGTCGTCTCAGCCGGGGTAATAACCACCAGTTCTGGGTCTAAGGGCTGACTATACGCCCAGAACCGCTCTAGCTCTAGGCTGTTAGTCGATGTTATGGGTTCTGCGATCGCATCAGCCTCCACATTAACCGCCGACAACTCAGCGGCCACCGGAGTAGCGCTCTGTCGCCGCTGACGCAGAGCGTCGAGAATGCTATCGCGGCTGCGCCCTCGCAGCTGGAACAGCACAAAGGGATCTTCTCGAAAAAAGTCGCCTAGCTGATAGTAAACAGCGGCAATGTGCTTGCACGGATTTTTGGGGTCAGGGCAGCTGCACTTAGAATGCACCTCTGACAAGTTGAAGGGGTAAAGACTTAAACCATTGGCCGTAAACACCGCTTCAATTTCGGCAGGCATTTCTCCAGCGAGCAGCTGGGCTGAATAGATCGCTTGCTCTGACAGCGAGTCGATCACATAATTCCAGTCTTCGTCGCTAAAGGCATCGAGCCAAATAGACAGTTTGTAGGGTTCCTCAGCGGTACCCTGCACCAGGGCTGTCACTTTAGAGCCCTTATATTCCAGGCTAAGAATGTGGCCTTCGCGGGCATACTTACGCCCACGCTCTAGCCGCTTTTTAAACCGATAAGAGTTAAGCAGATCGACCCAACGCTGAACCCACCATGCTTCGTCTTCTAACGCATAGGCAGAGCTAGAGGAGGACTGGTAAGAGGTCATGGCGCGATCAACCTGTGTGGCACTCTCTTCATACTACAGCCCTGAGAAACCCTAGGGTTTCTCAGGGCTGTACAACCCCTGTAGACTAGCCCATCAGGCTATAGCCTAGCGGCCAATTCCCAGGTATTGGAACCCGGCCCGCACCATGGCTTCGCGGTCGAGGAAATTGCGGCCATCAATCATAATCGGGCTGTTCATCCGCTGGGCCATCGCGGTGTAGTCGAGATCTTGGAACTGCTGCCAGTCGGTCACCAACACTAGGGCATCGCAGCCATCGGCCAGGTGGGCAGCATCGGTTTCAACAATCACGCCACTGAGTCCGTGTCGCAGACCGCTCTGCGACACAATCGGATCGTAGGCTTTGACCTTAGCGCCCAGTCGATTGAGCTGCTCAATCAAAATCAGGGCGGGCGCATCCCGCATGTCATCGGTGTCGGGCTTAAAGGTTAACCCCAGCAGACCCACGGTTTTACCTTTGAGAATTTTGAGCACTTGCTGAAGTTTCTCAAGGGTAATCTGGCGTTGGCGGTTGTTCACCTCCACCGCTGATTTGAGCAATTGTGCCTCGTACCCATAGTCATCAGCGGTATGAATGAGTGCTGCTACATCTTTAGGGAAGCACGACCCGCCCCAGCCAATGCCCGCCTGCAAAAATTTCTTGCCAATGCGAGAGTCTAGGCCGATACCCTGGGCTACCTGGGTGACATCGGCACCCACGCGATCGCAAATATTAGCTACTTCGTTAATAAAGCTAATTTTGGTGGCCAAAAATGCATTCGACGCATACTTCACCATTTCGGCTGAGCTCAGGTCGGTAACCAGGACTGGAACCGGCGCTGCTGTCGAGTCTTCGGCAAAACGACGCTCTACGATTGGGGTATAGAGTTCCTTCATCATGGCGATCGCTCGGGGGCTATTGCTGCCTAGCACAATGCGATCGGGGTTAAAAGTGTCGTACACCGCTGACCCTTCCCGCAAAAATTCGGGGTTGCTGACCACGTCAAAATCAGCGACCATTTCCGGATGGGTCGTTTCAGGAATGCCGCCCGCCGGTACGGGCACTTTCTGCCGTTCTGCCACACCATCCATCACAATCATGCGTACCCAGTCTCCGGAACCAATCGGTACCGTAGACTTGTTCACAATTACCTTATAGCCACCGTTGAGGTGGCTACCAATTCCCTTAGCCACCGCTTCAACATAGCGAGTATCGCTCTCACCAGTGGGCAGCGCCGGAGTGCCTACCGCAACGAACAAAATATCGCCATGCTCAACCCCAGCCTGCAGATCGGTGGAGAACTGGAGATGCCCCGCCTCCATTGAAGACTTCATCAGCTCAGACAGCCCTGGCTCAAAAATAGGCGACTGCCCAGACTGCATGAGCTTCACTTTTTCTTCGTTCACATCGATGCAAACCACGTCGTGGCCTACATGGGCCAGACAAACACCGGTCACTAAGCCCACATAGCCCGTACCAATCACACATACACGCATAGAAAATACCTCTTAATTTAGTTGACATCGTTAGAGCAACGTAGCCGCAGCCAGCTATAGCTGAACTGTGGCTATTGTCGATTGATCCGCAGCTAGGGAGCCGCTACGGAATGCAGAGCTGATGGTGCATCAGCGGAAGCATCGGACTGGGTTAAGCGATCGCGAAAATCGTCAATGGTGAGCTTGAGTCCCTCTTGGAGAGGAACGGTGGGGCTCCAATCGAGAAAAGTCTTAGCCTTGGTGATATCGGGCTTACGACGCTGGGGATCATCTTGGGGCAGCGGCTTATAGATCAAATCGGCATCGGGGTTAACCATTGCCTGCACCGTTTGGGCCAGCTGCAAAATGGTGTACTCATCGGGGTTACCCAGGTTCACCGGGCCGATGTAGTCGCCATTCATGAGCCGCATCAGGCCCTCTACTAAGTCAGACACATAGCAAAAGCTACGGGTCTGGGAACCCGTGCCATAGACCGTTAGGGGAGTACCCTGCAGCGTCTGCACCACAAAGTTGCTCACCACACGACCGTCATTCTCAAGCATTCGGGGACCGTAGGTATTGAAAATACGGGCCACGCGAATATCAACATTGTTTTGACGGTGGTAGTCAAAGGCCAAGGTTTCGGCCACGCGTTTACCTTCGTCGTAGCAGCTACGAATGCCAATGGGGTTGACGTTGCCCCGGTATTCTTCGGATTGGGGATGCACTTCGGGGTCGCCGTAGACCTCAGAGGTAGACGACAACAAGAACCGTGCTTTAACCCGTTTGGCCAAGCCCAGCATGTTCAAGGTGCCGATGACGTTAGTCTTGATGGTCTTAACTGGGTTGTACTGATAATGTATCGGTGAAGCAGGGCAAGCCAGGTGATAAATTTGGTCAACCTCAAGCCGAATAGGCTCGGTCACATCGTGACGGATCAGTTCAAAATAAGGATGATCAAGCCAGTGCAGCAGATTGCGCCGATGGCCCGTATAGAAGTTGTCTAAACAGATCACTTCATGCCCCTGGGTCATGAGGCGATCGATAAGGTGAGAGCCAATGAAGCCAGCTCCACCAGTTACAAGAATTCTCATAGGCCAATAACCAATGAATTAGTACACTACGAGTAAGTAGCTCAACCACAAGCTTACTCTTCCCTCCAGGTAGTGTTGTCCCAACACTGCCTCTTAGAGTTTAATTCTGACCAAATGGCTAACTCTGTATGAAGAGTAATAGCACGAAACCTTTTTTACAATTGTGTTTTTTGCTCTAGAGCGTTGGGTTGAGGTTAGCTTCTTCTATGGACGATCGCTGTCGCCTTTTTGTTTACGGCACCCTTAAACCCGGAGAACGGGCCTTTGCCCAGTTGTGTGAACCCTTTGTAATTGCCACCCAAGTGGCCCAAACTCAAGGCCGTCTGTACCATCTACCCCTGGGCTATCCGGCAATGACCCTAGAATCGGGCTGGGTGCAGGGGGCACTGCTGACGTTTCCCAACATAGATTGTCTAGGCCCCATTGATGCCTTTGAAGAGTATTACCCCGATCGCCCCCAGGACAGCGAATACAACCGCCACCAGCACCCTATCTACGACAGCCAGCAGCAACCGCTAGGAGCAGCCTGGATCTATACCATGGAGCGCGATCGCATAGCAGACCTCGGGGGGCAATGGTTACCGCAGGGCTACTGGAGCGAAACCAAAACGTTTTAGCCAGACTCCCTTCTGCAACACAACAAAAATGCCCCGACATATTGTCGGGGCATTTTTGTTAGCTAAAACTAGCTCAACAACCTAGAGAGCCGAAGCAATCTAGAAGCGGAAGGTGGCACGCAGAGCGCCCCAAAGACCGCTGGTGTCAGCAACGCCAGGAGCGTTGGTGTTACCGTAAAGCACTGACGGTGTAATGGTCAGGAACTGGTTGAAGGGGATCTCGTAGTAGCCTTCGACAAAGAAGGGCTTGGCAGCGGTGGCGCTAGGGGACTCGCCAGCATAAACACCAAGCTGAGTACCTTCAGCCAGGAAGTTGTTGAAGCCAAGGCCAGCATTCCAGCTAAACGTATCACCGCCTACAAAGGAGGTAAACGCACCGTGACCAGCGATGAAGAAGCCACCGAAGTCAAGGTTGAGTAGACCAGCAAAGGTGTCGGTAGCACCAGGTACACCAGCTGCCGCACCATCGCTGTGCAAGTAGGTAGCGGCTGCGTTGAAGAACCCATCGCTCAGGAAGTTGAGCTGAGCAATGTAGCTCTGGTTGTTAGCAGCAAAGATACCAACAGCAGGGCCAGTGGCTTGAGGAGCAAGAGAAGTACCGTTACCGGCGGTGTAGCCCAGATCTAGGATGATATTGTCGGTGAGAGCAAAGTTAATGCCCAGACCAGCGCCATTGGAGGTGCTACCACCGAAGTCGTAGAACTGAGGACCGCTGGGGTCAAACACACCGGGGCCGTCAAAGGGCACGATGGTGCTGGTGACCCAGTCATCGCCAGACAAACCACGGGCAGCAGCAGTCACAGTGATGCGGTTGCCGAGGGGGAAGCTGTAGTAGAAGTCGTCAACGGTAACGTTGTAGTCAAGACCACCAGCATTGGCCAAACCAAACCCGGTAGCCGCATCGCCTTGACCAGATTGGAGGCGAACCCGCAGGCGGTCACGGCCTGTAAAGCTGGAGTCAAAGTTCAAACGGGCACGAGCAGCAACGCTGGTGCTGGTGTCGGTTGCCAGAGTGTCAAACGGGGTGACAATATGCATGTCCACCTGACCAGCCAGCTTGGTGGTGGTGGAGAACTGCTGAGCCCGCAGGGTAGCGGTTTCAGCTTCTAGAGCATCAACGCGACCGCGCAGGGTAGCCAGTTCAGCCTGGAACTCTTCTTGCAGGCGACGGATGGTAGCCAGATCTTCGGGGTTGATGCCGGACTGAGCAATCAGAGTAGCGATGACATCTAAGCAAGCGTTGAGGCCAGCAGCGAACTCAAAGCGGGTCATGCTGCGCTGACCGCGGAAGGTGCGGTCGGGGTAGCCTTGAATACAACCGTAGTTCTCAACCAGGCTTTGTAGCGCTTGGAAAGCCCAATCAGAAGGCAGCACGTCGGTCAGTTCCGAAACGCTGGTGATCTGAGCCAGTTGAATAGAATCTTGATCGAAGTTGCTGACCTGGGTGGTAGCTGCTTCAGCCGCGATCGCAGAGCCAGAAACTGCAACAGCCGCACCTAGTGCAGCGGGCACAGCCAGCAAAGATTGCCAAAATAACTTAGCCATTCGGTATTTTCTCCTCACACCTTATACAAGGTTTATTGTGTACCTGCCAGCGGTTTGGCCTAAGCCATTCCTATGAATAAAGCACAACTTCAACCCACAAGTAGGTCAAAATAGCTGAGCCTCACGTACATCCAAAACCGATATTAGCAGATATGCTCAGTATCGGCCAATAAGTTTTGGCTAAAGCAGCCAAAGGTAACTCACTCGCCTAGAGACGGTCACTGCTGACTCAAAGTTCCCAAGGGTTATGCTGGCCCAACACCTGTAATAAGGCAGGTTGTAGTAACGATGGATTTTACCGTTGGCAATGCAGTCCTTTACTAATAAATGAGGTAACCGTAGCAAGCTTTAGTGCCGGGGAGCTAGGGCTGAAGCAGCCTCAAGCCCCCCTCTGCGCAGGGAATTGGATTCTAGAAGCGGAACGTGGCGCGTAGAACGCCCCATAACCCGGTGTTGTCGATCGTACCAGCCAGACTGGCGTCACCGTAGATCAGTGCGGGAGTAATCGTCAGGAACTGATTGAAGGGAATCTCGTAGTAACCTTCAACAATGAAGGGGTTGTCCGTATAACCAGCGAGCTGAGGCAGTTGACCACCGTAAACGCCGAGTTGAGCCCCCTCAGCTAGGAAGTTGTTGAAGCCAACACCCGCTGTCCAGCTAAAGTCGTTGCCACCATTGAAGGTTTGATAAGCTCCATGACCGGTGATAAAGAAGCCGCCAAAATCAAGACTTAACAAACCGGCGAAGGTATCGGTTGCACCAGCAGGTGCAGCAGTACCAAGCCCATCTACGGCGAACTCAGAAGACAGGTCGTTGTGCAGATAACTCACCGCAGCGTTAAAAAAGCCATCGGTGAGGAAGTTGAGCTGCGCAATGTAGCTCTGGCCAGTTGCGGCAAAGATGCCTACAGAGGGATCAAAAGCACCAGGGGCACCCGCCGTGTAACCAGCATCCAGCACAATATTGTCAGTGAGGGCAATGTTGACACCCACCCCAGCACCGTTGGAGCTGCTGCCGCCAGTACCGTAAAAGCGGGGGGCTCCAGCATCAGCCACTGCCGGACCATCAAAGGGAACGATGGTGCTAGTGACCCAATCGTCACCGGAAAGGCCACGGGCGGCAGCCGTCACCGTAATGCGGTTGCCCACAGGGAAGCTGTAGTAAAAATCATCAACAGTGACGTTGTAGTTACTGCCGCCAGCATTGGCTAAGCCGTATATAGCCTCAAAAGCGTTTCCTTCGCCACCCTGCAGCCGAATGCGCAGGCGATCATCACCAATGAAGCTGGAGTCAAAATTTAAACGCGCCCGAGCTGCAACACTAGTGCTGGTTTCTCCAGGGATAGTGTCAAAGGGGGTAACCAGGTGCATATCGACCTGACCGCGCAGCTTGGTGGTGGTGGAGAACTGTTGAGCCCGCAGGGTAGCGGTTTCAGCTTCTAGAGCATCGACGCGACCGCGCAGGGTGGCAAGTTCAGACTGGAACTCTTCTTGTAGGCGACGGATGGTGGCTAGATCTTCGGGGTTGATGCCCGACTGAGCAATCAGAGTAGCGATGACATCTAAGCAGGCGTTGAGACCAGCAGCGAACTCAAAGCGGGTCATGCTGCGCTGACCGCGGAAGGTGCGGTCGGGGTAGCCTTGAATACAACCGTAGTTCTCAACCAGGCTTTGTAGCGCTTGGAAAGCCCAATCAGAGGGCAGCACGTCGGTCAGCTCCGAAACGCTGGTGATCTGAGCCAGTTGAACAGAATCTTGATCGAAGCTGACCTGCGGGGTAGCAGCGCCTGCCGCGATCGCAGAGCCAGAGCCAGAAACTGCAACAGCCGCACCTAGAGCAGCAGGCACAGCCAGCAAAGATTGCCAAAATAGCTTAGCCATTAAGTATCGCTTCCTCACACCGTTCAGAAAAGTTCAAGCCTTTATTAACAATTCATGTCAATAAAGACAAGCCCAAGGATACCATAGTTAGCCTTTGGGATGTAAATACCGTGCCGACATTGTTGCGAACTAGATGCGCTTATTGAAAACTTCGGGCTTTGCCGGAGGGCAAAATTATTGGGGTTAAGGAGCTACAGGTTGGGCTAACCCTCCATGCAGCCCCTCAAGCGCATGATCTAAACCTTAGAACCGGAAGGTGGCGCGCAGTGCGCCCCAAAAGCCAGTGTTGTCGGTAAAGGCAACCTGATTAGCCTCGCCATAAATTAGCGCCGGGGTAATGGTTAGGAACCGATTGAAGGGAATTTCGTAGTATCCCTCAATCAGAAACGGGTTTTCGCTGCGCCCGACTAGCTGAGGCAGTTGACCGCCATAAATACCCAATTGAGACCCTTCCAACAAAAAGTCGTTGAACCCAAACCCTGCGGTCCAGCTAAAGTCATCGCCGCCGTTGAAGCTAGTAAAAGCCCCATGACCCGCGATGAAAAAGCCGCCGAAGTCGAGGTTCAGCAGACCCGCAAAGGTGTCAGTCCCCCCTGGCGCTGCTGCAACGCCAGTATTGTTGAGGGCAAAGGTCTGCGAGCGATCATTGTGTAGGTAAGCGACAGCCGCATTGAAGAAGCCATCGGTGAGGAAGTTGAGCTGAGCAATGTAGCTCTGGTTAGCTGCCGCAAACAGACCCACGTTGGGCTGGGTAGCACCAGGGTTACCGGCGGTATAGCCCAGGTCGAGCACAAGGTTGTCAGTAAAGGCAATGTTCACCCCCAACCCAGCTCCATTAGAGCTGCTGCCGCCTGCATCATAAAATTGAGGTCCACCGGCATCGGCAACCGAGGGGCCATCAAAGGGCACGATGCTGCTGGTTACCCAGTCACCCCCCGATAGCCCACGGGGGGCCGCCGTTACGGTAATGCGATTACCGAGGGGGAATCTGTAGTAAAAATCATCAATGGAAACGTTGAAGTTGTCGCTGCTACCGGCGTTGGCCAAACCGCCGAAGGGCACCACGGCATTGCCATCGCGAGATTGAAGGCGAATGCGCAGACGGTCTCTGCCGGTAAAGCTGGAGTCAAAGTTTAATCGGGCGCGGGAGGCGACACTGGTGCTGGTTTCGCTGGCAGCGCCCCGTCCCTCAAGGATGTCAAACGGGGTCACCAGGTGGAGGTCAACTTGCCCCCGCAGCCTGGTAGTGGTCGAGAACTGCTGAGCCCGTAGGGTAGCGGTTTCAGCTTCGAGGGCATCGACGCGACCGCGCAGGGTGGCAAGCTCTGCCTGAAATTCTTCTTGCAGACGACGGATGGTAGCCAGGTCATCGGGGTTGATGCCCGACTGGGCAATCAGGGTGGCGATCACGTCTAAGCAGGCATTGAGACCGGCGGCAAACTCGAAGCGAGTCATGGATCGCTGGCCACGGAACGTGCGATCGGGGTAGCCCTGAATGCATCCGTAGTTTTCAACCAGGCTTTGCAGGGCTTGGAAGGCCCAGTCGGAGGGCAGCACGTCGGTCAGCTCTGACACACTGGTGATTTGAGCCAGTTGAACAGAATCTTGATCGAAGCTACTGACCTGGGTAGTAGCAGCGGATTCAGCCGCGATCGCAGCACCTGACACAGCAACAACTGCACCTAGGGCGGCAGGCACAGCCAGTAAAGATTGCCAAAAAACCTTAGACATCCGTAAATCTCTCCTTACACCAGTTAAATGAGCGCGCACACCTTTGGTAACAAAAGTGCCGAAACGCTGCTCAATTAGAAGATTAGGGGAGATCAGCAGCTCTAAAATGAGAGCCGATTTAAGCAGGGATAGTCTTTAGGCGAAACTTTGATTAACGCTATTAACCGTAGGTTAAATAGCTGTGATCTTCTGGGTGCAAGGCGTGGAGCGCAACACCTCCCCTAGGGTAGAGATTCGCCGATGACGCTAGCCCAGAGCAGCAATGGTGTGGGCAAGGGCAAAGTCTTTCTCGGTGAGCCCACCCGCATCGTGGGTGGAGAGGGTAATGACGACGCGGTTGTAGGAAATCTCTAAGTCGGGATGGTGCCCAGCAGCTTCGGCAGGCTCTACCAGCTGGTTAACAAAGTCAATGGCGGTCACGAAATCCTTGAAGGTGCGGGTACAGGTAATCGTCTTGCCGTTCAGGCTCCAGTCGGGGAGTTGGCTGAGTTTGGATTGAATATCGCGATCGCTGAACAAGGTGGCCATAGTTCTAAAGTTATAGGCTGCCCTCTCATCTTAAGGGTGAAGCGCAAACGGCCCAGGGCTGCGATCGCCTCCCTAGAGAGCTGGGTTAAGGCACTAACAGTCCCTTTAAAAAACTATCCGCCCCTGCCAGGGGAAGAAAGTCTTCCTAAGCAGGGGCGGTCTAGTCGGATCTTAGGTTGAACCTGACTGCCGGGAGGAACCCTATTCAGCCAGCTTCGAGAGCTTAGTTAATTGCCAAAGCAACTAACACTGAAGCTAGAGTACAGCCCCGGCACACAGCCGGCTGATCTCAACCTGAAGACCCATGCGTTTACTACTCTCTTGCATGAGCATCACCTCCTGGGTTCTAAACGATAAAATCTGTAGAGTGAGCTGCCGTAACAGCGGCATTACTCGTAAATTAACACAATAATTCTGGCTGTGGCAGAAATTGTGACCTTTGAAAGAGTTGGCCTGCGATCGCCAGGCTAAACTGCCATCTCCAGATTCCTAACCTATGCCCTTAAACACCTTTGTCTCGATCCCCGAGAGCAATCTCGATGAGTGCCTACAGGCCTGGCTGCGTGAAGACGTAGGCCGTGGCGACTGGACCACCGCTGGACTAGGAGCGTTAGTACAGCAGCCAGGGGAGGCCATTTGGATCAGTCGGGCCTCCGGCGTGGTGGCGGGGTTGCCCTTTGCCAGCCGACTCTTTCAACAGCTAGATCCCGATCTCGATTTTCAGCCCCTGGTCAGCGACGGTGACTGCTGCGCCAAAGATACGGCGATCGCCAAAATGAGGGGCAACCTAGCCGCCCTGCTGACCGGCGAACGGGTAGCCCTGAATCTAGTCATGCGCCTCAGCGGCATTGCCACTGCTACCCGCCAGTACGTGGAGCAGTTGGCCCCTGGCCCTACCCAGTTTGTCGATACCCGCAAAACCACTCCAGGGCTGCGCCAGTTCGAAAAATATGCCAGCCGGGTGGGCGGAGCAATCAATCACCGCCTGGGTCTTGACGATGCCGTGATGATTAAAGACAACCACATTGCCGCTGCGGGGGGCCTGCGCCAAGCAGTGGCCCACATTCGCCCAGCAATTCCTTACCCGATGACGGTGGAGGTTGAGACCAGTTCGCTAGAGCAGGTCGAGGAAGCGCTGAGCTGCCCCGTCGATATCATCATGCTCGACAACATGGCCCCCGATGTGATGGCAGCCGCCGTAGTTCGCATTCGTGAGCAACGGCCCGAGATCAAAATCGAGGCCTCGGGCAACGTCACCCTAGAAACCCTGGGGCCAATTGCCGCCACGGGGGTAGATTTTATCTCTAGCAGTGCCCCGGTCACGCGGGCACCGTGGCTAGATATTAGTATGCAGATTGTGTAGTGCTAGCGGGGTTACCCATGATTTTAACCACAGGCCCAAACGTCGATGGTCGGCAGGTGATTCAGTACTGCGGCATCGTCAATGGAGAGGCAATTTTAGGGGCCAACATCTTTAAAGACTTTTTCGCGGGCATTCGCGATGTGGTGGGCGGGCGATCGGGGGCCTACGAGCATTCGCTGCGTCAGGCGCGCAATACGGCCTTAAAAGAAATGACCCAGGCAGCCAAGGACCTGGGGGCCGATGCCATTATTGCCGTCGATATTGACTACGAGTCTCTAGAAATTAACAATGGCGGCAACATGCTGATGGTGGCGGTTAGCGGTACGGCGGTACGGTTAGGCTAAGTGCTTTTTGCCTCAGTTAGCCTCAGTTAGCTGTCGAGGGCATGATGCTTGAGGTCGGCCAGAGAAACGTGCTCCACGGCGGCAGCATGGGTGGCGTTGAGCACTACCGGCGGCGCAACGCCATCGTCTAGGGCTTCTTGCCAACGGGCCGCGCACAGACACCAGCGATCGCCGGGCTTGAGTCCTGGAAACTGAAAGGCGGGGACTGGGGTAGATAGGTCGTTCCCCTGGGCTTTGGTATAGGCCAAAAACTCGGTGGTCATCTGGGCGCACACGACATGCACCCCCATATCGCCTGCGCCTGTGTTGCAGCAGCCATCGCGGTAAAAGCCGGTCATGGGGTCGGTGCAGCAGGGAACCAGTTCGGTACCTAATACGTTGGTGGCATGGACCATAGGGAAAATCCTTGAGATGGATAGGTGGGCGGGTCATGAGCGGAACACCGCGAGCGGGGCATTGGCCACTAGGCCGAGATCCGCTTTAGCTAGCCTACAAACAAACTGGGGCTGTCGGTTAACCAGATCTCGACGCCAGAGAGTCATTCTGCACCCCAGATGCCAGCCCCAGGCTAAAGGCTTGGCGGCGGCGAGCCCAGTGCTAGACTACGAAGGCAACGATGACCCAACGCCACGGTTCTATGACCGTACACCCTAACTCTGTGGGCGATCGCACCCAAACCACCGCTATTGAAGTGCCGATCAGCATCGCGCCGATGATGGATCGCACCGATCGCCACTATCGTTACTTCATGCGGCAGATCACTCGCCACACCCTGCTGTACACCGAGATGGTAACGGCTCAGGCGATTCTCCACGGCGATCGCGATCATCTGCTGGGCTTTACCCCCAGCGAGACTCCCCTGGTGCTGCAAGTGGGGGGCGATGACCCGGCGATGCTGGCCACCTGCGCCCGAGTCGCCGCCGATTTTGGCTACGACGCCATTAACCTGAATGTGGGCTGCCCCAGCGATCGCGTTCAGAGCGGCAACTTTGGGGCCTGTCTGATGGCCCAGCCCGAGCAGGTGGCCGAAGGCGTTGCTGCTATGATGGCCGCTAGCCCATTGCCCGTCAGCATCAAGCATCGCATTGGCATCGACGATTGCGATCGCTATGAGGATATGGCCAATTTTGTCAGCACCGTGGCAGACACCGGCTGCCGTCACTTCACCGTTCATGCCCGCAAGGCCTGGCTTCAGGGCCTTAGCCCCAAAGACAATCGCACCGTGCCGCCCCTGCGCTACAGCGAGGTGCACCGGCTCAAGCAAGAGTTTCCCCACCTGTGGATTGAAATCAATGGTGGCTTTACCGACCTCGAGGCGGTGTCAGCCCAGGTAGCCTGGGTAGACGGCGTGATGATTGGCCGAGCCGCCTACGACCATCCCTACCAATTTGCCGAGGTAGATGGTCGATTTTTTGCCTCAGACATACTTCCCCCCACGCGGCAGCAGGTGGTTGAGGCCATGCTGCCCTACATTGACCACTGGGTGCGTCAGGGGCTTAAGCTCAACAAAATTACCCGCCATATGCTGATGCTGTTTGCGGGGCAACCCGGCAGCCGCCGCTGGAAACAGATTTTAACCGCAGAGTCGTGTAAAGCTGGGGCCGGCGTTGAGGTGGTACACAAAGCCCTAGCCGCCGTCCAAGACCAAGGCAAGATTCAAACCCAGCTAGGGAGCCTCGCTTACCCCCTGGGTTCCAGTAGCTAAGGCCGTCGGGCTCCAAACGAAAGGATAAACATATTCGTCGGTGGTGGTGAGGGGGGCGAATTCGGTACCGTTGGGCCTGACCCGGTGTAATACCTGAGTTCCCAGGGCATCGTCCGGGGGGGTGGCGGTAAAGGCAATCCAATCACCCTCGGGAGACCACTGGCTTTCGAGCAGGTTTTGCAGGGGTTGGTCAGTCAGGGGGGTGAACTCCTGATTGACCAGGTCGAGGCGAAATAGGGTTTGCAGCCCGGCTTGTACCCCAGAGGCCAGCACAAGCTGTTGACTGTTGGGTGCCCAGCTCAAGGCGTCATAGAAGCCAGGGCGAGTCAGGTCTTGGATCGCTCCGGTGTTGACGTTGACTAAGGCAATGATTTCCTGATTGCTAAAGGGTGGGTTGTGGGGACGATAAAAGGCGATGTAGCGTCCGTCGGGTGACCAAAACAAGCGGCTACGGTAGATCTGAAAGTCGGCGGCTGGGGTAAGCACCCGGCGATCGCCCCCATCGACCCCCACCACATTGAGGCGCTGAAACGGATAATTGCCTTCGTAAAAGGCTAAGCGAGTGCCGTCGGGCGACCAAGCCAGGGGGCTACCTGCCGCCCCGTAGACACCAGGGGTCTGGGTAATGCGCCGCGCCCGGCTGCCGTCTAGCCCAGCTACAAAAATGTGCTGATTAGTCACGTAGGCCACCTGGCTGCCGTCGGGAGACAGAAAGGGGGCGGACTCTGAGGCCGTCGATAGAGCAGTCGATAAAGCCGGGAGGGGAATCAACACGCCAGTGGCACGGCTGAGCAACAGTTCTAATTCACCCGGTGCCCCGGCGATAGCCGCAGGGCAGTAGTGCTCAATCACCAGGGTTTCATCGTCGCGCTGCCAGGTGAGTTCGAGGGTGGGTGGACGCTGGCAGTCGCTCGAAAAGACCAGTTCTGGCGTTGCTGATGCTGAGTCAAGGCGATAGACCTCACCGTAGTTTTGCACCACGCCTAACCGCTGCCCATCGCCCGACCAGGCCAGGGCGTTGACGGGGCGATCGCTGGCAGGCAGTAGAGAGGTGCGATCGCTGCTGCTCGGCGCTAGGCGAAACAGACCGTCGGGGGTAGCAAAGGTAAGGTCAGCCGCGTGCCCTGCCGTTAAGCTAAAGGCCATCAGCCCGGTAGTTAGCACTGCCACAGAAGGTTGAATCACAGTTCCACATCCTCGCGCATTCCACTCGTCATCATAGCTACAGGCCAGGGGGCCTGAGTTTAACTCGCAGGCCAGAGATTGCTTTGGCAGCCCGCTACCGCTGGCCCACGGCTGAGAGGCTAGAGCCGTCGCCAGATCAGCCGAGATGGCCAAGACCCCGCTCACCAAGACCCCAGCATTCCAGTGCTCAAACCCTGGCCCAGATCCTTCATGTTCTAACCAAAGTGGCTACTGGCTACCAGTACCAAGGTAGAAAACACTAAGACCCTGCCTCAGTTACTATGACTGAGAATGAGCGGGTTGATTCCAGCGCTGGCTCCGATGTTGTATCTTTCTACGGCCCATGAACTTCATCAGCCTGTTTTTTGTCTTTTTGATTTTTTCTTCTATTCAACCTGCCATTCAACGCCGGATCGTTGAGTCGCGTCGGTTGAATGCCATTCGTAACCTGGAGCAACAGCGGGGCAGTCGGGTGATTTTGCTGATTCACCGCCAGGAGTCGATCAGCCTGCTGGGCATTCCCATCTCCCGGTTCATCAATATTGAAGACTCTGAGCAAATTTTACGGGCCATTCGCCTGACGCCAGCCAACGTGCCCATTGACCTGGTGCTGCACACCCCAGGCGGTCTGGTGCTGGCCACCGAGCAAATTGCCCGAGCGCTGATTCGCCACAGCGCTAAGGTAACGGTGTTTATTCCCCACTACGCCATGAGCGGCGGCACGATGCTGGCCATGGCCGCCGACGAAATTGTGATGGATGAGAATGCGGTGCTGGGGCCGGTGGATCCACAGCTTGGCAACGTAGCGGCGGCCAGCATTCTCAAGGTGCTAGAGGCCAAGCCCCCCGAAAAAATTGACGACCAAACCCTAATCACCGCCGATGTGGCCCGCAAGGCGATTCACCAGGTGCAGCGGTTTGTGCGCGCCCTGCTGGAAGATGCGATCCCGCAGCAAAAGGTAGATCCGGCCAATATCGACAAAATTATCGATCGCCTCACCACCGGCCAGGTCACCCACGACTACCCCATCTCGGTGGAAGAAGCGACGGAGATCGGGCTGCCGGTCAGGGGAGGCCTACCGCTAGAAATTTATAGTTTGATGGATCTCTACCCGCAGCCAATGATGGGGCGACCCACAGTGCAGTACATTCCGATGCCGTACCAAAATCCGCCGGTATTGCCTGCGGGACAGGGGCGATCGGAATAGCCCAAAGGTATTGTTTGCCGTAGGGTTGACCCACCCCGCCCTCTGGGCACACCTCCCAAGGAGGGGACGGCGTTATCCCGAACTGAAAACTGCATTAGACAGCAGTAGCCAGGTAGGTGATGACAGCCTGGGCAATCTGTTCGTTGCCGTTTTTGGCGATCGCCTGCGCCATGCGAGGTGGGTCGAGGGGCTGATGCAGAAACTGCCAATCGCCGTGAAAGAGATCGTCTGGGGTGAGCACCCGGTGCCAGCTATGATCTTGCATGCCGTTGACCAAGACCGGGCCTTCGGCAAAGTCGTCGCGGGTGATGGTGATAATCGGTACCGCCAATCGGCAGGCTTCAGAAAAGGTGCTAAACCCTGGTTTTGAGACAATTCGGCTACAGAGGGGCATCACATCTACCGGGCGAAAACCCTGCCTCGGCACCTTAAAGAGGTTGGGTAAATCAGGGGCATCTTGCTCGAAGGTCAAAAATTGCCAGTCGGGAAACTGAGCCAACCGGCCATAGGGAATCGCCTGTAGGCTGAGGCCACCAAAGGTAAGCAGCACGGTGCGATCGCGGGGTATGGTCAAATTCCACTGCTGCCTGAGGTCATCGACCCCGTAGCGAGGGTTGCCCCCGGTCAGCCCAACATCTTCTACTACTGGAAAGGCAGACATGGGCTCATGGAAGGGCAGGCGAAACAGGCGATCGCACTGGCTAAAACAGTCACTAATCCAGGTGGCGGCGGGGGCAAACTCTGGGCCTAAGGCGCGGTAGATAAAATCCCAACCAAAATTGCTGACCATCCAGCAGGGAATGTCGGCGGCATGGGCGATCGCCGGTGCCAGCGGCGGAATATCTGCCAGCACCAGGTTTACCCCCCGCTGCTTGAGATACTTGGCCTCTGCGGCAATCGTGTCCTGCTGATGAGCCTGAATCGCTTGGAGCTTAGCCAGCGTAGCGGGCAGATCCATCGCCAGGCTATCGGGCTGAACCACCCCAATATCAAACGCCACCGGGCGATACTCGTACTCCGTTGGCAGATATTCATTCAGCAACCACTGGGGGGCTGTGGTGGCAATCACCAGTTCTACCTCCGGCTGCATAGCCTTGATTGTGGCGGCAATGGCGGCAGCGCGGGTGGCGTGGCCAAACCCGTGGTTAGTGATGGCCAGATACAGGGTAGGGCCGGGCATAGCAAACACTCTCAACAAAAAAAGGCTCACCCCGTGGGGCGAGCCTTAATCATAAGCAGATACCTCTAAAGCTGAGGCACAAACTGCTGCTTGTCGGGCACGGCGGTGTATTCAGAGACAATCTGGCGGAACTCGTCCCCATCGATCGTTTCGCGCTCAACCAGCAGATCTACCAGGCGGTCGATCAAGGCGCGGTTATCTTCCATAATCCGCTTGGCGTTGGCGTAGCAGCTATCGACAATCAACCTAACCTGGCCGTCAATGCGAGACGACACCTCTTCGGAGTACTCCGAGCGAGACAGCCAGTCGCGGCCAAGAAACACTTCTCCCTGGGAGCTTTCTAGGGAAAGGGGACCCAGATCAGACATGCCGAAGCGCGTCACCATTTGGCGAGCCATGCCGCTGACCTGTTGCAGGTCATTGCCGGCCCCAGTAGTCACTTCAGCGTCGCCAAAGATCACATCCTCAGCGGCGCGACCGCCGAGAGCGCCAGTAATGCGGGCCAGCAGCTGCGCCCGAGAAATCAGCATCTGCTCTTCGCTGGGGGTAAACCAGGTCAAGCCCTGGGCCTGACCCCGAGGAATTAGGGTGACTTTTTGCACTGGATCGTGATCTTTGACCAGGGTGCCAATAATGGCGTGGCCAATCTCGTGGTAGGCAATCAGTCGCTTGCTCTTGCTATCGACTAAGGGAGTGCCTTCCATACCCGCAATCACCCGATCTACGGCGTCATCTACCTCACCCATGGTGATCGCATCTTTGCGGCGACGGGCGGTGAGAATGGCGGCCTCGTTGAGCAGGTTAGCCAGGTCAGCCCCGGTAAAACCAGGCGTCCGACGGGCGATCGCCTCTAGAGAGATGTCATCGGCCAACTTTTTGTTGCGAGCGTGAACTTCGAGAATTTCGACCCGGCCCTTCACATCGGGCGGATCAACCATCACCTGCCGGTCAAAGCGACCGGGTCGCAGCAGGGCCGAGTCAAGCACGTCGACTCGGTTAGTCGCGGCGATGATGATAATGCCGCTGTTGCCCTCAAAGCCATCCATCTCGGTGAGCAACTGGTTGAGGGTCTGCTCCCGCTCGTCGTTGCCGCCGCCAATGCCTGCGCCCCGTTGACGACCCACAGCGTCAATCTCGTCAATAAAGATGATGCAGGGAGCGTTTTCTTTGGCTTTCTTAAACAGGTCGCGCACGCGGGAGGCACCCACGCCCACAAACATTTCGACAAATTCAGAACCCGAGATGCTGAAGAAAGGAACCCCGGCTTCGCCTGCGATCGCCTTGGCCAAGAGCGTTTTACCGGTTCCAGGAGGGCCAACCAGCAGCACCCCTTTAGGAATGCGGGCACCAATGGAGGTGAACCGCTCCGGCTTTTTCAAAAAGGTAACAACTTCTTCTAGCTCTTCTTTGGCTTCGTCAATACCGGCCACATCGTCAAACATGATGCCAGTCTTGGCTTCCATCATGAAGCGGGCCTTTGACTTACCAAAGTTCATCGCCTGACCAGGCCCACCCATCGACCCATTGGAGCGGCGGAACAAAAAGAACAAACCACCAATCAACAGCAGCGGGAACAGCAGATTGCCCAGGGCACCCACCAGAGCGCCGTCGTTGCGGGGCGGATGAGAATCGAGGCTGATGTTGGCCGTACGTAGGCGGCTGACCAGGTCGGGGGAGTTGCCCGGCAGGTCTACCCGCCAGCGCATCACCCGGCTGTCTAGGTCAGGATCAACGGCTTCAACAATGGCTGTTCTGCCGCCGTCATAGAGGTCTACGGCGGTCACCCGACCGGCATCGAGATAGTCGAGAAAGCGACCATAGGTAAGGCGGGTATTGGCCGCATTACGCCCCATATCGGCAGGGGCCGACGAAAACGCTCCTTGCCACAAAAAGAACCCCACTACCAGCAGCGGCAGGGTCCACAGTAAGGCTACTCGCCAGGAAAATTTCATACCAATGGCCTCTTCTGACTAACGTGCACAGTGTTAATGCGGGTTTAGTTAACGGGGTTGACTAAACTTGACCCTGCATTTGGCGTGGCTAACAACCTAAGTTGGCCAGACCTGGCAGGACAATATCCCAACGCGAAAAAGAAATATGAGATAAATCTTTACTTAATGTAACGTAAGCAACGCAACTGGATCAAACTGGCCCAGGAAATGTTGTTAATTCGAGGGATTAACGACAGTCTATCGCTTCTTTAGCGGGAAGGCCGGGGAGCGAGATGCCGAAGCAGAGGTGGTAGAAGAGCAGGGAGCCGCTACCACCTCTTGCCTTATACCAACGCTAGAGCCGCCTTCAGGCGAGACACGTCAAACTCGCGCTGGCGCAAAATTAGCCAAGATTCCATTAGGTCTGGTCCTTGCAGAGCACCCATCAACGCAGCCCGCATCGATTTCATCACCAGTCCTTTTTTAACCCCCTGGGCTTTGGTCACGTCATTGACCAAAGCTTTCAAATCGTCCAGGGTGGCAGGGGCTGGGTCATTCAGCCCGGCGAGAATGCCCTCCAGTACCGCAGCGACGCCGTCGAGTTGCACCTGAGCTTTGGCATCGTCGGCAAAGTCGACGGTTTCGGTAAAGAAAAAGCGGCTTTGCTCAACTACGTCGGTAAGCCGGGTCAGGCTAGGGGCAAGCATGCCCACCAGCGGCAGCAGCCAGCGGCGATCGGCATCAGGGTCAATGGCATAGTCGGCGGCTTGGAGGTAGGGCAGGGTCAGGTCTAACAGGGCGGCGGGCTCCATCGCGTGGAGGTATTGGCTGTTGAGCCAGTCGAGCTTGTCCCAATCGAACTTGGCCCCGGCTTTGTTGACGCGATCGAAGCTGAACTGCTGGGCGGCTTCGGCGAGGGTAAACTGCTCGGCGGCATCGGGAGCCGACCAGCCCAGCAGGGTCATGTAGTTGACCAGGGCCGGAGCCACAAAACCCATTTTTTGAAAGTCAGAAATGGAGGTCACGCCGTCGCGCTTGGAGAGCTTCTGCCCCGTCTGGTTGAGAATTAGCGGCGTATGGGCAAATTCGGGCACGGCAGCACCCAGGGCTTCGTAGAGCAAAATTTGCTTGGCGGTATTGGCAATGTGGTCTTCGCCGCGAATGACGTGGGTAATGGCCATCTCGATGTCATCGACCACTACGGCCAGGTTGTAGAGGGGCTGGCCAATGGTGCTGGCAGAGGAGGCGCGGGCCACTACCATGTCGCCGCCCAGGTCACTGGCCTGCCAGGTGACCGGGCCACGCACCAGGTCGTGCCAGGTGATGGTGCGGCTGTCATCGATCTTGAAGCGAATGACGGCGGTGCGGCCCTCGGCTTCATAGACGGCCTGCTGGTCGGGGGTGAGATCGCGGTGGCGGTTGTCGTAGCGGGGGGCCTGGTTCTTGGCTTTTTGGGTCTCGCGCATGGCGTCGAGTTCTTCAGGCGTATCGTAGGCACGGTAGGCTAAGCCCTTGTCGAGCAGGGTTTGAATGGCCTGGCGGTAGAGATCGAGCCGCTGCGACTGAAAGAAGGGGCCTTCGTCCCACTCCATGCCCAGCCACTTGAGGCCGGTGAGAATGTTTTCGGTGAATTCTGGTTTGGAGCGCTCTTCGTCGGTGTCTTCGATGCGGAGAATGAACTGGCCACCCTCGTGGCGGGCGTATAGCCAGTTGAAGACGGCGGTGCGGGCGGTACCAATGTGCAGCGTCCCGGTGGGGCTAGGAGCAAGGCGAACACGAACGGTCATGGGAAATTCCTGCACTCTCGACAAATGGGACAGTCTTCTATTTTAGGGGGTGGGGGGTTGGCCCTCAAGATCGGTCTTTAGCCACCCCAGGGGCGTCGTCTAACAGACCAGTCCTTAGGGCGCATGCCCTGCGCCCTAAGGACTCGGGGGTTAACCAAACAGGATGTCGTGTGAGCGGTGCATTGCGGCCAAGAGAGTGAGATGAAGATCCCAGGGTTTTTCAAAAACCCTGGGATCTGGGGGTGCCCCGTAGTACCAATCCACCCATGTCCCCATCTACTCCCCCACCGCCTGCCGCACCCAAAGCTCTACCCCCTCAGCCAGGGTTTCGGCCAGCCTCGCCTGCTGTTGCGGGTCGACAATCCACTCAAACTCGTCGGGGTTGATCATAAAGCCCAGCTCTAGCAGCACCGAGGGGGCGACATGGGGGCGAGTGAGGGCAAGGTTGTTCCAAAACACGCCGTAGGAGGGGCGGTCTAGCTCGGCCACCAGATAGTCGTGGAGAAACTGGGCCAGGCTGTGGGCCTGGGTATGGAACCAAAAAGCCCCAATGCCAGCGGTATTTTGGGCGTCGCCAGCGTCGGGCAGGGCGTTGTAGTGAATGCTGAGGGCAAGGGTGGGCTGGTCTTGGGCAATCTGGATGGCGCGATCGTTGACGCCAAGGAAGCTGTCGTCGGTGCGGGTCATGATCACGCGGGCACCCCGCGCTTCTAGGGCCGCTTGCAGCAGCAACGAAACATCGAGGTTGGGGGTCTTCTCGGGGGTGCCGTCGGGGCCACGGGCACCCAGTTCGTCGCCGCCGTGGCCGGGGTCGACAAGAATGGTGGTGCCTGCCAGGGGGCGATCGCGCTGCACTGTGGGCGGCTGTTTGAGGGAGAGTACCAGGGTCGTGCCTTCGTAGCGCAGCTTGTAGCCCCACTGTTGGGCGGGTTTGAGATTAATGCGGTACTGCACCTGGTCGGGCAGCAGGGGCGACCAGTCGAAGCGATCGATCAGGCCATCGTCGGTGACGAAGATGGTGTCGGTCTGGGGCACGGTGTTGTGCAGGGTGAGAGTAAAGACATCGGTGTCTTGCTGAATACTGACGGGTACGGGCACCTGAAGGGGGAAAAGAATCTCCGTCCAGCCGGGCACCTGGCGAGAGGTAATGCCGCGAATCTGCGATCGCACCCCCGAAGCCCCGGCCACCGCCTCTGTCTCACTGACGCGGATCCAGCCGCCGTAGTCGAGGCGCAGCCAGTCGCCTTCGCGGGCGGTGACGCGGGCGCGGGTGCCCTGGGGCAGGGGGGTGAGGCGCGAGTAGTCGGTGCTGGGGCCGGTGCGGGCTACCCCGGCGGGCACCGTTACTTCCACCACCGTCACGGCGTTGACATCCATGACGCTCAAGGTGCCGGTCGCTGTTTCGGTAACGGTGGCTCCATTCTGGCTGAGGCTATAGACGGGCTGGCCCAAAGTGCCTGGCTCTGCTGCGACAAAACAGCGTTGGTAGGGGGTGGGGCCAACTGCGGTGGGGCTGGTCTGATCGATCAACACCCCTGAGTTGGGCGGCAGAGCCTGACTGCTCTGGGGTACCAGGGCGTAGGTCTGCCCCGCTAGCGAGGCCGTCACCGTGGCGTTGGCGGGAGCGATCGCCCCCAGGCACACCCAGTCGCCAGGGGCGTGGGCCACATCTACCGAGGGCACCAGAGAGCCGCCAGCAAAGCCCAGGGTATCGGGCAACTGCGGGCCTGGGGCCAACCGGGTAACGGCGATGGAGAGGGTTTGGTCGCCCTGGCTGAGGGTAAAGGTGTTGGGGCCTAGATCTAGCGATCGCGACGGGGCAAAGTGGCCCGCTGCGCTGCGGCCCTCAATTGGTTCGCCGTTGAGCAGCACCGGTTGATCGGCGGCTCCCGTGCCAATCAAGAAGATTTGCGCCGCCGTGGTCTCGTGGCCATTGGGGGGGTAGACCACCTGGAGCGGAGCCTCGGCACGGGCGATCGCAGCCATGCTCACCGTACCCAGACTCGCCAGCGCCGCTGCGCCCCATACCCACTGCGCCATAGCTTGTACCTAGTGCGATCGCTACTCCGCCAGTCTACGCCCCTGGGTAGCGTTCTCCAACCCTCAACCTGGCCTAGAGCATTGGCCTAGAGCGACTCGCCCAACCCCTGGACCCAATCTTCGCCGAGCTGAATAGTGATGTCAGAGTTGAGCACGCCCGTACTTTCGACCCGCACTTCGCCAATGCCCAAAAGCCGGTGCACCAGTTCGGCGGTGGCTCCATCCCCCCGCTGGGCCACCACCCGACTCATGGGTAGGGGTTGATTGAGTGGGCGATCGATGCGGAGATCAGCGTAGCCGTGGTCGCGCAGGGCCTGGGTCAGGGTTTCGACTGCCACCGGGTCACCCGTGCTGTCTTGAATGGCGATGCGCACGCGGCTGGGGCTACGGGTGGCCACCCGCTGGGTGCCATAGCCAAAATATTGATCGACCAGGCCATCGATCTCACTGTGGTTGGGCAGCCAATAGCTCAGCGAAAAATCTCGGGGGTTGCTGAAGGTGCCGGGCAGCATCAGCATTTTCACGTTAGAGCGATTGATTTGAGCGCCGTAACCCACCAGCGCCAGCAGTTCTTCGACGGTGAGGTTGGTATCGACATTGGACTGAATCACCGACAGAATCTTGGGCAGCCGGGCGATCGTGGCCGGATTGAGCGTCTGTTCGGTAAACGCGCGCATAAACGTCTGCTGGCGCTGCACGCGACCAATGTCACCATGGGCATCGTAGCGAAACCGCAAAAACTGGAGTGCCTTATTGCCATCCAGGACTTGTTCGCCCGCTTTGAGGTTGATGTAGAGGTGCTGGCTATCGTCTTGATACCGCATGTCTTGGGGCACATTCACCGTCACCCCGCCCAGGGCATCGATCAGCTTTTCGACCCCCTGCACGTTGATCCGCACGTAGCGATCGATCGCCACGCCGCCGAGCATGTCACTGACCGACTCTGCCGCCAGGGCCGGACCACCATAGATGTTGGCCTCATTGAGTTTGGTCAGACTACCGCGCACATAGGTGCGGGTATCGCGGGGCAGCGACAGCACCACCAACTGCTCGGTTTGCGGGTTAAAGCGCAGCAGCAGCATCGAGTCTGACCGGCCTTCAAAGGAATCGACTAGGGCGTGATAGCCCAGCCCTTTGAGCTCAGGCGGCACCTCTCTGACATCGGAGGTCAGCACCTTAATGCCCAACACCAAAATGTTGACTGGGCGGGTCAGGCGCGGCAGGCGCAGACTGCCTGAAGACAGCATTGGCGTTTCATGGCTAAATACCTCTGCTTCGTCGGCACTGAGCTGCTGCTGAAGCGGCGCTGTCGACAGCGATACCGCCAACAGGCCGCCAGCCACCCCAGAGATGCCAGCCACCACCGCTAGAGAAACGCCTAACCCCAGCAGCCGAGTCCATCGCCGCTGCTTCCTAGACAGTTTAGAGAGCCCTTGGCGGCGATCGCGCGGCGTTCCCTCGGAGGTTCGGGGTTGCATCTGGGGATGATTACGATGGGACACCAGCGAAAAACCTAGCTATCAACACAAGCAAACGGAGCGGCGGAGAATGGCCTGAGCATGGCTACAGCGACTCGCCTAAGCCCTGGTTCCAATCTTCGCCCAGCTGAATAGTGATGTCGGAATTTAAAGCACCGGTACTTTCTACTCGCACTTCGCCAATGCCCAAATACCGGTGCACCACTTCGGCTGTAGCTCCATCGCCCCGCTGAGCCACAATGCGACTAATCGGTAGAGGATCGTGCAACGTCTTATCGACAAACACGTTGGAATAACCACTATCCCGCAGGGCCTTGGTGAGAGCCTGCACCGCTACCGGATTATTGGTGCTGTCTTGAATGGCGACCCGCACGCGACTGGGGGTACTGGTGGTGGCCACCCGCTGGGTGCCATAGCCAAAGTACTGATCGACCATGCCATCGATATCGCCATAGTTGGGCAACCAATAGCTCAAGTTATAGTCTTGGGGACGGCTAAAGGTGCCGGGCAGCATCAGCATCTGCACATTAGACCGGTTGATTTGTGCGCCGTAACCCACCAGCGCCAACAGCTCTTCTACGGTGAGGTTGGTGTCGACATTGGACTGAATCACCGACAAAATCTTGGGCAACCGGGTAATGGTTGCGGGGTTAAGGGCTTGCTCAGTCAGCGATCGCATGAACATTTGCTGGCGCTGAATCCGACCAATATCACCCTGGGCATCGTAGCGAAACCGCAGAAACTGGAGCGCCTTATTGCCATCCAGGGTTTGCTCGCCCGCCTTGAGGTTGATGTAGAGGTGCTGGCTATCGTCTTGGTACTTCATGTCTTGGGGCACCGTCACCGTCACCCCGCCCAGGGCATCAATCAGCTTTTCGACCCCCTGCACGTTGATCCGCACGTAGCGATCGATCGCCACGCCGCCGAGCAGATCGCTCACCGATTCTGCCGTTAAAGCCGGGCCCCCATCGCGATTGGCCTCATTGAGCTTAGTAAGGCGACCGCGCACATAGGTGCGGGTGTCGCGGGGCAACGACAGCACCACCAGTTGCTCAGTCTGAGGGTTAAACCGCAGCAGCAGCATCGAGTCTGACAGACCATCAAAGGAGTTGACTAAGGCGTGATAGCCCAGACCTTGAAGCTCAGGGGGCACGTTGTCTACATCCGACGACAACACCTTGATGCCCAGCACCAAAATATTGACGGGCCGGGTTAGGCGCGGTAGCCGCAAGTTGCCACTGGATGAAATTGGGGTTTCTTGGCTGAAGACACCCGATTCTTCGGCGCTGAGCTCCTGCTGCATGAGCGGTGCAGCCGACAGCGAAACCGCCAGCAGCGCCCCAGCCACGCCAGATATCCCCGCCACCCCTGCCAGCGCAATTCCCACTCCTAACAGACGCGGAATACGGCGACGCGGCTTAGCAGGCACTGGCTGAGGATGTCCCTGGGGTGAGCGGGCTTTTGAATGTTGGGGATTTCGTTGAGACACCACAAACCTCAGGGGGCAATTAGGAGATGATCGACTGAAGACAGATCTGTCTAAAGACAGAACCTGAAAAATTTTAGCTGCATGGTAACAGCAATTCAGCCAGCCGATTCACGTAATCTAAGCCAGGCCTAAGAATTCACGGTAATTTCTACAAAAATTGGTGATTACCCTAGGGTAGCCGCTTACTCAACTGGCTAAAACCAGGCAAGCTCACAGACTTGCCCTGCAACAGCCGGATCATCAGCACCAGACTGGTCAGGGTGTACCCTGTCGTCACCAGAGTATTGGTAATCAGCAGCCGCAGCGAGAGCCCCGGCGACAGGTGGCTGCCAGCACTGAGCAAGCCATAGGTCACGAGCCAGGTCAAGGCCAGGGTAATCACCAGGCGGCTAACCGCCAGCTCTTGGCGGCTGCCCTGCTTTTGCCACAGGCTATAGACCGCAGGTACTACCCCAAAAATCGGCACCAGATAAAGGGTCAACTTCAAGCGCTCAAGGGTTTCACCCGAGCCGGGGCTAGCTTGTTTCATAAACCAAATGTGCCCTGAACGATGGAACAGCGGAGAGGAGTTGTTATAGGGTATGCCCAGATTTTGGCCTCTACAATCAGCGCCGATGTCCTAAACATCTTAGATTGTGCCACTCGAAGGGAGGGCATCTTCATTGCCCTGCCCCAGCAGGGTGTGCAACTGTTTCAGCAGAATTAGGGGTTTTGAGTGGCAGGCTTTCCTAACGCCTCAAAAATTTGATGGGCCATGTCTAGCTTGGTGCAGGGAGGGATGACAATTTTGTCTCCCGTTTTGGTCAGCAGAATGGCTTGGTTGCGATCGCCCCCAAATCCGCTGCCCGCCACATCAACCGGGTTCGCCACGATCGCATCGAGCCCTTTGCGACGCAGCTTGTCCATCGCTGGGGGCAAAATATCGCCGGTCTGGGCCGCAAAACCAACCAGTTTTTGATGGGGCGATCGCCGCTGGGCCAAATCGGCCACAATATCGGGCACCGGGGCCAGGGGCAGCGCCTCGGGCAGGTCGGCCTTGGTGAGCTTGGTCGCGGCCTGAGTGGTCGGTTTCACGTCGGCGACCGCCGCTGCCATCACAATCCAATCGGCTGGAGCAAGGTGAGCTAGCATGGCCTGGTGCATCTGCGCAGCGGTGGTCACCTCGACGGTCTGAATACCCCCCAAACGGGCCTTGAGGGCCTCTTCCATCGGCCCGTGCACCAGGGTGACCGAGGCTCCCCGATGCAGTGCTGCCTGGGCCAGGGCCACCCCCATTTTGCCGCTGGCTGGGTTGCCAATAAAGCGGACCGGATCTAAAAACTCGCGGGTGCTGCCGGTGCTGATCAACAGTTGCTGGCCCGCTAGATCGCGCTTGCCCCCAGTGTGCAGCAGCGAGTGAATGTGGCTGAGAATGTCGGCAGGTTCGGCCATGCGCCCGGTGCCCACGCGATCGCAGGCCAACACCCCACTGCCTGGGGCGATCGCGTGGTAGCGATCATCTTGCAGCACCTGCTGCCAGTTGCGCTGCACCGACGGCTGCTGCCACATGTCAGTGTTCATGGCTGGGGCCAGCAGCACCGGGCAGGTAGAGGCCAGCACTGTGTTGGTCAACAGGTTGTCGGCTAGGCCGTGGGCCAGCTTGCCCAGGGTATTGGCGCTCAGGGGCGCAATTACAAATAGTTCAGCCCATTCGCCCAGTTCAATGTGCAGCGGTCGTCCCTGGCTAGCCTGCCAAAACTGCTCGTCGGTGTAGGCGGGGTGACGCGCCAGGGTAGCTACGGTCAGCGGCGGAATGAAGGCCTGCCCCTGCTGGGTCAGCACCACCCGCACCGCTAGACCCTCCTTGGCCAGCGACGAAATGACAGAGCAAACTTTATAGGCCGCAATGCCGCCGCTAATGCCCAGTAGCACCCGGCGGGGAGCTTCCCCAGTTGTAGACCTGCCTGTCATGCCCGCTCCGAATGCAGAAACCTCGATTTAACCATAGGCAAGTTAGGGCGAACACCGTTCGCCCCTACCGGTGGGGAATATGCAGCTAGGATTTAGGGCTAGACCCGCTACGATTCATCGTAGGGTTCGAGGTCGAGCAGGTAGACATAGGACTCTACTAGCTCAGGTCGCTGAAAGGCGATCGCCCGCAGTAAGTGCCAGTCTTGCAGCCCCTCAAAAGCGTTCTCGTAGGCATCGGTCTCTAGACGAGTAGCCAGCTCAGCCACCGTATCCGGTGTCATATCTGAGACGGTTTGCTGCGAAACATGTAGGCTTAGCATAGTCCTTTCCCCCTTGGTGACAGTTACCCCAGAGCGGCGCCATACCCCCTAAAGGGCCGATCCTCGATCGCAGCCTGAAGTCATTCACTCTGCTTCTATCCTAAAGGGTGGCTCAGGGGATTCTGCCCGGCCTGCCTCAAATCTTCGCAAAACCCACTAATCAACTCTATGACCTGGGGCGGAATTTCATGCCCCATAGCCAGTTCGTGCCAGGTCACCGGCTGGCCGTGGGCCGCCAAAGCAGCTCTGGCCTGCTGGGCGAGAGCTAGAGGCACCACCGGGTCGAAGGCTCCGTGCACCATCATCACCGGGCGGGGGCTAACCGGAGCCTGGGCCACACCGTGCAGATAGCCACTCAGAATAATCTGCCCCGCCAGGGGAATTTGCGACCCCACATCTAGCGCCATTGCGCCCCCCTGGGAAAACCCAGCCAAGAAGGTTTTTTCTAGGGGAATACCAGTGGTCTGGGGCAGATTCAGTAACCAGGTTTTCAACCGCGCTTGACTAGCTTGCAGATCGTCCTGGGCCGTGAAATCGTGGGGGCGACGAAAATCATACCCCGAAGGAAAGCCGTACCACATCCGCCCCCCAGGCGCTTGGGGATGAGGCCACGGCGCATCGGGAAAGACCATAGCCAGGTTGCTGAGCTTGAGAGCAGGCGCTAAGCCCACCAGGTCGGCGGCGTTGGCTCCCCAGCCGTGCAAGGCCACCAAACACCAGTCGGCGGTATCTGGACCATAGGTGAGCGCCTGAAGCGTTTGATCGGTAGGCAGCATAAGATCCTTAGGTTAGCGGTAGCGTTGACGGGCTGCCAGGCGCACCCGTTTTTCGGGGGTGAGTGCCTCGTAGCAGTGGGGGCAGCTGATCCCCGCTTCGTAGTGGGGGGAGGCTTTTTCGGCAGGGCTGATCGGATGGCCGCAGCCCAGGCACAGGTCGTGGTCGGTGGGTTGCAGATGGTGGTCTACGGCAACGCGCTCATCAAACACAAAGCAGTCGCCCTGCCACAGGCTGTCATCCTCGGGCACGGTCTTGAGATAGTTCAAAATACCGCCCTGGAGGTGGTAGACCTGCTCAAAGCCCCGTTCCAGCAGATAGGCAGTGGCCTTCTCACAGCGAATGCCGCCCGTGCAGAACATTGCCACTTTTTTGTGCTGAGCCGGGTCGAGGTGGTTGGCGACGTAGTCGGGCAATTCTCTAAAGGAGTGGGTTTGGGGGTTGACTGCGCCTTTAAAGGTGCCTAGCTCCACCTCGAAGTCGTTGCGGGCATCGATCAGCACCACCTCGGGGTCGGTGATCACCTGGTTCCAGTTGTGGGGATGGATGTACGTGCCGACCTCCTGCCGGGCAGGGTTGACCTCGGGCCGCCCCAGGGTGACGATTTCGCGCTTGAGTTTCACCTTCATGCGCTCAAAGGGCGCTGCCGCCGTGGTGGATTCTTGGTGGGAGAAGGGGCCAACCTCGGGATGGGAGTGGAGCCAGTCTAAAAGGAGATCAAGGCCCTGGCGATCGCCCGCTACGGTCGCATTCAGCCCCTCACTGGCCAGTAGAATCGTACCCCGCAATCCCCAGGCCAGGCAGCGTTCCAATAGCTCAACCCGCAGCGCCCCTGGCTCGCTCAGCGGCACAAATTTGTAAAAGGTGGCAACAACCCAGGTCATAGTGCGATCGCAGTGGGCAAAGTCATCATTATAGAAGCTCGGGCCGAGGTGGCGAGGGCGGTAGGAGACATCCAACCAGGCTTAGGCCTGATCAGGTATTTGCTCGGTATACCTCTGCCGCCGCCCGATGCAGCAGAGAGTGGCGAAAGATCAGGTCATCCATCGATTTGCCGTAGCCGCCGCCGATGACGCAGGCGACGGGGTAGCCTGCTTTAACGCAGGTTTCTAGCACGTAGCGATCGCGCCCGTAGATCCCCGCATTGGTCAGCGCCAGTTTGCCCAGCAGGTCATCGCGGTGGGGGTCAGCCCCGGCATCGTAGAGCACCAGGTCAGGCCGCACCTGGGCCAGCAGATCGGGCACATACTGCGCTAAACAGTCTAGATAGGCCTGATCTTCCATGCCCAATGCCAGGGGCACATCCAGGTCGCTGGCCTGCTTGCGGGCAGGAAAGTTCTCCTGGCAGTGCATGGAGAAGGTAAATACATTGGGATCATCGCGAAAAATCCAGGCGGTGCCGTCGCCCTGGTGCACGTCTAAATCCAAAATCAGCACTCGATTGACACGACCCTGCTGTTGCAATACACGGGTAGCGATCGCCAAATCGTTAAAAATACAAAACCCTGATCCGTAGTCAGGAAAAGCGTGGTGGGTGCCCCCAGCGGTGTTGCAGGCCAGCCCTCGCTCTAGGGCCAGCTTGGCGGTGAGAATGGTGCCCCCCACCGCCGTGCAGGTGCGCTTGACCAAAGCAGCACTCCAGGGCAGGCCAATGCGGCGCTGGGCCTTGGCATCGAGGGTGCCAAGGCAGTAGGCGTTCACATACTCACGGTGGTGAACAAACTCTAGCCAACTCTGAGGCGGTTCGCCGGGCTGATAGATCTGGTCGGGGGTAATCACGCCGTCGCGCAGCAGGCGATCGCGCAGCAGGCGAAATTTGGGCATCGGAAAGCGATGCCCGTCGGGCAGGGGGGCGACATAGTCGGGGTGATAGATAACCGGAAGCTGACTCAACACCCCAGGGGAAAAGTTTCTATATATCTACATGAATGATGACAGCGATCGCCGCTGTCGCACATCTAGGGCATGGGCGACGCTGCCCTCAGACCAATCTAGCGCCAGATCGGTACCCTCGGGCACTACCGCCGGAGCGTAGGGCTGCACCGCAGTGGCGGGCTTTGGCGGCGGATTCACCGGCTGGGGCCGAGACACTGAACGGCGCTGAGCCTGGGGAATAGGCCTGGGCTTTGGCGGCGGCGCAGTCGGCGCTGCCGGGGGCAGCTCAGAGGGGGTTTCAACAATTCTGAAGCCGGGCACTACCACCCCGTCACGCTGGGGTGAATAGGGAGCTAGACGCTTAGGGTGAGGTGGTCGGGCCGGGGTCGGAGCCTGGGCGACGGGGCGAGGACGCACCTTTTTGCGTTTTGGGCGGGCCGATGCCTTGATCTGCTGGGTCAGCACAAAGCAACCAAACCCACACAGGCCCAGCAGGCTAATCAGGCCCCAGGCCATCACCCCGCTAAATTGCGGCTCGGCCTCAAGAGGCTCGACCTCAATGGGCTCAACCTCGGAGGCGGATGCTAAGGATTGGGGTGTAGCAACGGTGATCGGGGCCTCGCGAACGGGCATATCTTTCACCGGTTCATTGAACATGAGGCCGTGGTAGGCGATCGCCGACACACAAACCAGCACCAACCACAGCCCCCCCAACAAGAACAGGGGTCGATAGGTCAGTAGCCGCGCCCAAAACAGGCCAGAGATCACCGCCGGATCGCGAGCCTCGGAGAAAGGCTCAGGGGGAGGTGGCACAGGGGGTCGAGAGAAGTGCTGGGCCATAACGTCACCTAGAGCCACCGGTTAATAAGCTCAGCGTCGCCAATGCTGCCAATTTCAATATCAAAACACTCAATTTAGAACCAATTGTAGGCGGTCTTGCCCGTGGTTACCAGCCTTGGGTGGTTGGCTGGGGGCGGCGCTATAGGTTCATGCTGCCCACGCTAGGGCTACCTCTATCGCAACACCATAGCAGGCACAAAATCTTGGGGGTTTTGGGCCACCCAGCCGGCGCTAGAGTTGAGTCGCACTTCAAAGAAGAGAAACGAGTTGGCCCCGCTCCGCGTCGTGCCCCCATTGCCATCACCGGGTGCGACAGCCCCCAGGCGATCGCCCTGGCGCACCGTCTGCCCAGCTCGAACATCTAGGTTGGCCAGGTTGGCGTAGCGGGTTTGTAGCCCCTGGGCATGGTTGACGACCACCAGGTTGCCGTAGATCGCATCAGTGCCAGCAAACGCGATCGTGCCTGGCCCCACCGCAAGCACCGCGTTGCTCGGCGGGCTAGCCAGAGCAACGCCTGTGTTAAATACCAGCTTGCCCTGGGCTGGGTCGGGCTGCCAGCCATAGTTGACAATTACCTGCGATCGCTGGGGTAGTGGGTAGCCCCCCAGTGGACTGGCTGACGCCGCCGGGGCCGAGGCGGTAGTGCGCACCCCCGGAAACCAGTTGACCCCTGGCACAAAAACGCTAGCGGGCACAGTGCTGACACAGCCATTGACCTCAAACAGCACATCGGCCCGGCTATTGTAGGCCTCGGCCACCTGCTGCCAGGTTTGCCCTGGGGCCACAGACACCCGCAGACCGTTGTAGGGCGGAATCAGCAGCTCTTCGCCAGGTCGCACAGCGCCCCCTTGGACGGCGGCATTGAGCCCCATGATGGTGGCGGGCAACAAACCGTACCGTTGAGCAATGGTGTCTAGGGTTTCGCCCTGGGCAACCCGGTGACGGGTCAGCCGCGACAGCACTGGTTGAGGACAACGTGACGAGGTGGTTGGGGCGGTAGTTTGGGCGATCGCCCCAGGTAGCAAGGCCCCCTCTAACACCAAGGCGGTGGTCAGCCCCGTGAGCAGCATCGCTGGTTTCATCGCGCTCAGCCAACTACAAGTTAGATAGAGATGGGTCGCCCGCTGTGGGGTCCATCGCTGAAGCCCAAACGGGCCTGAGCTGGGAGCGGCCCAATTGAGAAACCAGTGTTTTATAGAATCGTAAACTGCCATGACGAGTCGCGTTTCAATCCACCTTGACTTAGCCCCATGCCCCAAAGGGGTACAGCCCCTATAATAGGCAAGACAGCCTCGATTGCTCAGGGGTTGCCTCCGATTTTCCGAGGCACCGTCTAACCCTGCGATATTATTCTCTTCAAAGAGTGTTCGTTAGAGTATGACCATTCCCAGGGGCCAGGCCGCTTGGTTACATAGCTCAGGGCAGCCTCAGCAAGCCAAGGCGGGCGGCCAGGTTACACAGGCACAGTAGCAGAGGGCAAAGACATGAACTCGTTGCCAAAGCAGGTTCCCCAGCAGGTTATGTGGATAGCGGCAGCCCTCATGGTCGGGGGCGGTGCGGGTTGGGCCGGTCACAGCTATGTGTCGCAAGCGAACCTGTCTTCCGCCTCGGCTGAAGCGGCCCCAGGGCTGACCGCTGAGACAGCTCCTGCCCTTAAAACATCACTCATTCAGAGCGCTGATCCACCCTCTGAGGCGTCGGCCTCAGCCCAGATGGGGGCTAGCCAAAATTTTATTGCTCTAGCGGTAGAGCGGGTTGGCCCTGCGGTAGTGCGCATTGACGCTGAGCGATCGGTGCCCAATATGACCCCCGACGCCTTTAATAACCCGTTCTTTCGGCGGTTTTTTGAAGAAGAAATACCCCCCTCGAACCTGCCCGATCGCCTAGAGCAGGGCACTGGCTCAGGGTTTATTCTCTCCGCCAGCGGTCAAATTCTCACGAACGCCCACGTGGTAGAAGGGGCTAAAACCGTAGAGGTAACCCTGCGAGACGGGCGCAAGTTTGAGGGCCGCGTCGCCGGGGTCGACTCCGTTACCGATGTCGCCGTCGTCAAAATCGAAGCGGAGGATCTGCCAGCGGTGCAGCTGGGCAGCACCCAAAACCTGGCTCCGGGGCAATGGGCGATCGCCATTGGCAACCCCCTCGGCCTCGACAACACCGTCACCGCTGGCATCATCAGCGCTCTGGGCCGCAGCAGCAACCAGGTGGGCATTCCCGACAAACGTGTGCAGTTCATTCAGACCGATGCCGCCATCAACCCCGGCAACTCCGGTGGGCCACTGCTCAACGATCGCGGTGAAGTGATCGGCATGAATACCGCCATTCGGGCCAACGCCCAGGGCCTCGGTTTTGCGATCCCGATCGAAACCGCCAAGCGCATTGCCGATCAGCTGTTTGCCACCGGCCAGGTGCAGCACCCCTTCCTCGGCATTCAAATGGTGGAGCTATCCGCCGAAATGGTCGAGCGCATCAACGCAGAGCAACAGCTCAACCTTAAGCTCGACGATGACGACGAACCCGGCGTGCTGATTGTCGGCGTGATGCCCAATAGCCCAGCCCGCGCCGCTGGGCTAGAAGTTGGCGATGTCATTCGCGCCATTGAGGGCGTGCCCGTAGACAGCCCCCCTGATGTGCAAGCCCAGGTAGAAGCCAGCGCCATCGGCGATACCCTCACCCTCGAAATTCACCGCGATGGCCGCGACCAAACCATTGCTGTCAAACCCGCTGCCATGCCGTCTGATCAGCGGTAGCGGGCAGGGAGAAGGGTGGCTAGGGTTAAAGAGCCAGGGGAGAACTTGCCCCTAATCGATGGGTTTGGCCAGCCTCGCCCCGGTACGCAAAATTTGCCCGGCCAGCACCGCCGCGCCAAAGCCGTTGTCGATATTGACGACGCCAATGCCCGCCGCACAAGAATTGAGCATGGTGAGCAGGGCCGATAGCCCGTTAAAGCTGGCTCCATAACCGACGCTGGTGGGCACGGCCACAATGGGGCAGTCGGCCAGCCCAGCCACCACGCTGGGCAAGGCCCCTTCCATGCCCGCGACCACAATTAGTACGTCTACGTCGCGAATGAGCTGGCGGTGGCGCAGCAGGCGATGCAGCCCCGCTACCCCCACATCCCATAGCCGCTTGACCTGAAACCCGCTCAGCTCGGCGGTGACGGCAGCCTCTTCGGCCACGGGTAGGTCGGCGGTACCCGCCGTCAGCACCCCAATAATGCCAGGGTGCTGGGCCTGCCAGTGCAGCGGTACCAGAGCACAAATGCGGGCCATCTCGTAGTACAAGACCCCTGGAATCTGCTGCTTGACCTGAGCGAACACCTCGGGTTCGATCCGAGTCGCCATCACGACAGGGTTGTGCTGATGCAGGCTACGCATGATCTGCACAATTTGGTGAACGGTTTTGCCCGGCCCCCAGATCACTTCGGGAAAGCCGGTTCGCAGGGTGCGATGGTGATCGACCTTGGCAAAGTCGTCAATGGGTTCAAAGTCGAGATATTTGAGCTGGTTAAAGGCAGCATCAGGGCTGAGCTGACCTTGAGAAACAGCGCTGAGTAAAGCACGAAGAGCGTCGGGCTGGGTCACAGGGGAACCGGGGCAGGGTAGAAGGGCAGAAATAAACAAGCAGGTAAACCATGGCTGGCAGCATTAGGCCAGATCAGGGTTGGGGAAAATGTCACAGGGTTGACATATCCAGGCTACCTCAGTGACATACTCGCCCCGTACATTAATGATTAATCGTTCACTCCTCAACACCACAAGCGCCGGAGCTAGCTCCGGCGCTTTTTTGTCTTTGGGCATCCGGAAAGCCGGAGGGCAATTCTGTATTAAGTAGCCAGGCTCCAATCCTAAATCCTGTTTGGTCACCCCCCGGTTCAGCAGGGCGCATGCTGTGCGCCCTACGGCTTGGCCGTTGGAGAATCGGGGTTAGGCAATTCGGATTTGGTGTAACTCCATAGCCTGCCGCTGGCTGGGCCGGTGGCCTTTTACCCCCACGGGGGAGCATACTTGTCCTATCTATTAAATGTAAGCGTTATGAAACGGCCTCTACACGCGATCGCTCTGGCCAGCCTAGGCCTAGTGTCTCTGACCCTGCCAGCCCTCGCCCGCCCCGAGATTGCCAGCGGCGACCAGCTACTCACCACCGATGTAGAGGGTTGCCTGACCCGAGCCGACCGGCTGATTGCCAACCTCGGCGTACAGTTTGACCAGGGCGGCATCGATCGCACAGGCTACTTCGAAGATGGGGCCTTTCGCATTCTTTGCTATGGCGCTGGCGATGACAGCAGCCTAGCCGTTGTGTTTGCCACCCATGAGCAATCGGCAGATGTGGCCGCCAGCTTCATTCAAATGATGCTGGGTGAGCTATCGCAGGCGGAGACGATCTCGCAACAGTAGGCCTGGCGAGAGGGTAGCGGGCAGAGCCTGATCCTATAAAACAGAACCAATCGCTAAGCCGATCGCAACTAAGCCAAAGGCAAAAATAGCCGCCCCGGCTAGCCGATTTAACCACTTCAGCCGGGTGGGCGTCAGCCTTTGGCTAAATAGCGTGACCCCCCAGCTCAGGCACAGCCACCACAGGGCCGACCCCAAAAACACCCCAAAAATTAGAGCCAGCGAGGCCCCCCACGACTGACTGCTGTCCACCAGGCCCAGCCCGGCAAAAATTGCGATAAAAGAAAAAATAGTCGCGGGGTTGGTCAACGTCAACACCAGGGTTGAGGCGTAGGCTCCCCACAGCCCGCGACTAGAGAGCTTGGCGGCCTCGCGGGCTGGGTCGGCCCGTAGCGTGGTGAGGCCCAAATAACAGAGGAATAAGCCACCCATGAGCCGCAGCATCTGGGTATGGTCAACCAGCAGATCGGCAACGGCGGTGAGGCCAAAGCCAGCGATGCAGCCATACAACCCGTCGGCGGTGGCGGCCCCCAGCCCCGTGACCAACCCCATCCACCGACCCTGGGTAAGCGACCGGCGAATGCAGAGCAGCCCAATGGGGCCGACAGGAGCCGCGATCGCCAGCCCCAGCCCCATGCCTTTTAGCAACGTCCAACCTTCCATAGCCCCTCCTTACGGCTCGCTCAAGTGATCCAGCGATGGCACCTGGGTTTCTTTTACCGTGGACAGCACGATTAGGGTACGGGTTTTGACGACTCCTGCGATCGCCTTGAGGCGATCGGTAATCAGCGACTCTAGGGCGTGAGTATGGCGGCAGCGCACCTTGAGCAGGTCGTCGTCGCCTGTGACGTGGTGACACTCCAAAATTTCGGCGGTTGCCATAGTTTTTTAACATAGACAATACCTGTAGGGGCGTTGCATGCAATGCTCTTACAGGTGTCTGCGCTGTAACATCCTGTATCCCCTCCATCAATCCAACCTCCATCTCTACCTTTCGATAGAGAAAATGTGGCACCTTAGGAATGGCGCTTTTCACTGCTCTGTTGGGAGAGGATTATGGTTTCTACAATTCGCGGCTATTTGCAGCCCATTGCTGACTTCTTTGCCGGGTTTGGCACCCCGGAACCGATTGTGCATTGGGGCCACCCGGCCATGATGGGCATCGTCATTTTTGTGATGGGTAGCTTTACCGCCTACATGGGCTGGAAGGGCCGCATCGGCGACGACGACCCCCAGAAAAAAGCCGAAAACCGCCACACCCACAAGCGTCTGGCCCTGTGGATGTTTACCTTTATTAGCCTGGGCTACACGGGCGGCGTGCTGTCGCTGGTGATGCAGGAGCAAGACATCTTTCAAAGCCCCCACTTTTGGACGGGCAGCCTGGTGATTGGTCTGCTGGGGCTAAATGGGGCGATCTCCTTTAGCAAATTTGGCGGCGGCAAAGACTCGTTGCGTACCGCCCACGCCTACCTGGGCAGCGTTGCCTTGGCGGTGATGTTTGTCCACGCCTTTTTGGGCCTGCGGCTGGGTCTTTCGATTTAGATGTTGTCGGCGTGATGGCAGAACGCCAACATCAAAAGCCAACCCCCTTGGTTACGATAAGGCATACGATATTGCGCCGGAAGGACTGGGGCTATGACGTCTACTCCGCTGCCTACCCCTCCTGCTACCGATCAGCGTGTGGTTTACGGTGGCATTAGCTGGCAGCAGTTCAAGCTGATTCAGGCTGGGTTTGCCCAGTCGCCGGGGGTGCGGCTGGGTTACTACCACAACACTATCGAGATTCTGATGCCAGGGCGCGACCACGAAATGTTTAGTCGGCTGATTGGTTTCTTGATTGGCCTGTTTTGCCTAGAGAAGGGGATCGAATTTGAACCCACTGGCTCTATGACTCAGGAAAAAGAAGGGGAAGTCTCAGCCCAGGCGGATGAATCTTACTGTTTTGGCGCGTCAAAATCCATGCCTGACCTGGCTATTGAGGTGGTCTTTACCAGCGGTGGCATGGGCAAGCTTCAGCGCTACCAGGCGCTCGGAGTACCCGAAGTGTGGTTTTGGGAAGATGGTGTGTTTAGCCTATACAGGCTGCAAGGTGATAGGTACGAGCCGATTACCCGCAGTGAAATTCCAGAACTCGCCACTCTGGATATAGCTCTGCTGAGCCGCTGTGTGTTGCTAGGTCAAACGTCTCGCTTAGAAGCCGCAAACGAATTTCGCCAAGGGCTGTGATTCTAGAATTCGCCTTTTGAAGGCAGAGATTGAACCAGGGTAAGGCCCCCACAGAAAGCAGTTTTCTGCGGGGGCTTTTGCTTACTCTGCCGCTGGGGCGTAGCGGCGGGTGTGGATGGCGAGGTATTCGCCCTCGCGACCGGTGGGGATGAGCTTAGACCAGCGATCGGGGTCGGCGTAGCCGATCGCCCCGAGGTGGTGGATGGTGTCGCGCACGGCACCGTAGTCGCCAATGGCAATTAGGCGCACCAGTTCTTGGTTGCGCACGGGTAGCTGAAATTCATAAGTCATGGGTGTTCACCTTCGGTAAAGAAAACGGGGAACCGCCTAGAGCATCCCGTAAGGGTGCCGTACCGAAGGCTTGACCTAAAATAGGCTCAGGCATTTCGGCTTAGCTACGATAAGTCGGAATGATTAGGGGTTTGGGAGAGCTGGTACCTCTCTCATTCCCCGCCTAAACCATTCTCCGCAAGAAATAATGTACTAAATGCGCTCTAAAAGCTCAACCGTATTCGCAAAAGGTCATTAAAAATGTACGAACTACAAACTGAGCTTATGGCCATAAGTGTTCGCTACGATACCTTGACCCATTTAATTGTGATGCGCTTAAATAACGGAGCCAACGGAGCCATTTTTAGTTTTCCTACTATTGCTCAAGGGTTAAGCCATGCTGCACTAAAAGGTTCAGCCATGGTCTAAATCCCCCCCAGCGGCACAGGGTTACATTGGAAAAAGCTAGATGCCGACCTCAAAAAATCAGGCATATGGATTCTCAGCTCTTCTCGAAAGAGAAATTATTTCAAAGATATCAGAATCACTTAGTTCTCGGCAGCCTAGCCCCACGTCATCAAGTATCTTTCTTGTGCTTTCTACATCTAAAAGCGTAAAAGGAACCCCTAATATATTATTGGATAATATTTTTGCCTGCTGAAAGCTGACAAACAGGTCTTCCCTGTAAGATTTATAAAACAAGCTATCGGATCTACACATCAGAGCAGGTTGTCGCTCATCTTCTCGCGTGATAACAACGAGACGTGATGAAAAATCTATGCGAAACAAAGAAACTGTATCAACTAAAGCAACTGTTATATTTAGAGCTGGCTCTTGTGCCTTCCATGCATATGCAGATATAATTGCAGAATAAAGTTCTAAGCGAACTCGCAATCCCGTCCACGGCTTATCTTTTGCAGCAGATCTTAATTTCCCTCTAAATGACGAATAGTAATTACATGTTTTTTCGTTGGTGGGATCTAAGATTATCAAAAATATATTCTTGGTGGTATTATCTAGCCTTGCTTCATTAGCCAAGTCGGGAAGCGTAACTGAACGGAAATATCTTCCGGTGTTACCCTTATACCAATATTCTGAAACTCGATCTCTTCCCTTTTTTAGCACTCCCGAAATATGGGGCGAGTCCACAATCTCCATAATGGCTGATTGTTCCTCTGGAGGATTCAGCCAAAGAACCAAACAAGCAATACTTATAGATGTAACGAGAGCAGCCAACAAATTATCTAAGATCGAACTAATGATTCCTGAAGCGGATGCAGTTGGCTTTCCCGAAAAATACGGAACCATAAAAAATCTTGCAATAAGCAAAGATATAAATGCAAGAAACGAGCTGCCAAAAAGCAACCTTTTTTGATATTTTTTAACTAGCATAGGAATTACTACAAGGATACTGAGGGGTTATCAGAACAGCTTAGAGATACTACCAAGAGCCATTGTCAAAATGTGGCTGGGAATAATATATTGATCTTAAAAAAGTACGAGTTTGGCCACTTGAGTCGACATAGATTTTCCTGCCATGTGACACTTTGTCGTTAGCTATAATTATCCCCTGACCTGACAGAAGCCGTTTTTCAAAGAGAAAAGAAGAGCCAGATTTCGTTTTCTCTTTTAGATACTCACAGGCGCGCTTAAAATGACTACAATCTTTAAAATCATAATTCCAAGACGAAGTCACATCTATCGAGTACCTAGTAAATAAATCATTATTCCTTAGCAGAAAAGCTGGGCCAAAAGCAAAGTCACCGCAATCCAAATTCTCTCTTTTCAAACACATACAATCAAGTAAGGAGATGGCAGCTTCCATGTCTTGCTCGGCAAGTTCAACGAAGGCTGCTACAGAGTTAAATATAATACTCTCACCTCCACTAATTGCAGGATTAACGCATAATAGAATAGATGTCTTGATGGAACCTATCGCTTCGAGGGTTCCATCTACATGAAGATTCTGTTCGGAAGCAGTAGTGAATGCATGCAATTTAGTTTGAATGACCGTATTAGGCTGGTTGATCATTTTTCCATTCAAGTGAGATGAAATTATATTCACGCCCTTGCTATAAAGATTGATAATATTACTGCCTTTGTAGCGACATGGAATATACGGTTCACCAAGACATAAGATTGATTCCAAGGTTTTTATGATATCAACATTAATTTCGCAAGATCTGGAATCAAATAAAGCAAAGCCTTGATTCACGTATCTTCTGATGATTTCTCTAGCTTCTTCTTGAAAATCATTGCTATCAAAGTCAATCTCAACAGGTGATTCACTAACAACTTCGCCAAACCTGCATCGATATATACTTTTGGGTGAAATGCCTTTAAGAAAAGCAATAAGATCTTCTTTAGTTATTAGATTATCTATCATGAGGCCAATTAAAAATAAATATAAAAGCCGGCGAATCATTTTGCCAGCGATTATAGAACAAGTCTCCGGTTATTGGCATTGTATAAGATAGAGTCAGAAGAGTGGCTTCAGCAATGTGCCTTCTCCAAGTCGCAACGGCAGCGTTCTCGCCTATGACTACCGTCCTCAACCTAGACGCACTCACCCGCAGCCTGACCAGAGAGCAGTTTATCGGTCTCTGTCAGAGCAACCCAGACCTTCAGCTTGAGCGATCGCAGCAAGGAGAGTTAATCATTGTGAGCCCAGTTGGTGGTGAGAGCGGCAACCGAGAAGCGACCCTAATTACTAAAGTCGGCATTTGGAACGAGCAAACCCAGCTTGGGTATGTCTTTAGTTCCTCCACCATCTTTAGCCTGCCAGAGGGTGGCGATCGCTCTCCAGATGTGGCTTGGGTCGCTAAACCTCGCTGGCAAGCCCTTAGCCCCGCCGAGCGAGAAACGTTTCCGCCCATCTGCCCCGATTTTGTGATTGAGTTGCGCTCTCGTAGCGATCGGCTTCAACCCCTACAGGCCAAAATGCAGGAATATCTAGCTAGCGGGCTTCGCTTAGGTTGGCTAATTAATCCCCAAGATCAGCAGGCAGAAATTTATCGCCCTAACAAGGCTGTTGAGGTGCTGCAACTACCTGCACCCTTGTCTGGAGAAGATGTGTTGCCAGGGTTTGCGTTAGTTCTGTAGAAACCTCAATCAGCCCTAAATTTGATGCTTATGCTTGGTCAAAAAGCGATCGAGCTGGTTGGCGAAGGCTTGGGTATCGCGCTGGTTAAACGGTCGGGGGCCACCAGTTTCTACCCCACCGCTACGCAATTCATGCAAAAAATTTCGCATCGATAGGCGTTCGCGAATATTGCCCTGGTCATAAAATTCGCCGCGCGGGTTGATCGCATAGGCTCCCTTTGCGATCGCATCAGCCGCCAGAGGAATATCTGCCGTAATCACCAGATCGCCAGGCTGTAGCTGCTGAGCAATGTAATTATCAGCCACATCTAAACCCGATCGCACCTGCACCGCCTCAATATAGTCAGACCCAGGAATCTGCAACTCCTGATTGGCCACCAACGTAGTTTTGACCTGCACTCGTTTAGCAGCCCGAAACAAAATTTCCTTAATCACATTCGGGCAAGCATCCGCATCAACCCAGATCTGCATGGTTTATGCTTCCGTCTTAATAGCGGGGGCTGCATCTAAACGTTCTGCCAACCAAACTTTAATAATAGCCTCACGCTGAATACCCAACCGCTGGGCTTCCTTATCCAATGCAGCCAACATCCACTGGGGAAAGGTAATTTCAATCGCTCGAGGCTCTAATCCGGGGCGTCTAAGTGTAGATAGATCAAAGTATTCTAGAACGTCTTCGCCTTCGTCAAATTTGCGATCTAGGTCTTCAGCGTTCATAGAGCAATACCTCATTATCGCGAGAACGACGTACAGAAATAATCCGAAGGTTTGTACCTCGATAGGTAACAATTGCAGACCAAATTTTCCCTTCAATTGTACCAATCACCAAAGAACGAGGTTCCACCGCTGATGTAGCCTCTAACTCCACCCGGTATTGATCACGCCAGAGTAGTTTAGCTGTTTCAAAGTCAATGCCATGTTTAGCTAGATTGCTGCGGCTCTTGTTAGGATCATACTCAAACTGCACTCTGAAGCCCTGCGAGACACCAAGACGTCTAACAGCATAAGTCTAGCAAGCGCAGACTTACCACCACTCAAGGAGAGCTAGATGACGTTGGCAAAGGCTAGTTGGCTCACTCGCTCTGCAAGATCTCTTGATAGTCTTCGGCCTTGAGCTTGCGCTCCATCAGCGCCGCCACCGCTTCTTCAGCAGAAATATCGCCCTTAAGCAACAGGTACACCTGCTGCGAAATCGGCACCGAAATTTGCTCGCGCTGGGCAATATCGTGGAGCACGTAGGCGGTGTTGACCCCCTCAGCAGTGCTGCCCAGTTCTTCTAAAATTTGCTCTAGCGGTTTGCCCTGGGCCAAGCCATAGCCCACCCGGTAGTTGCGGCTGAGAGAACTGGTGCAGGTCGCCAGCATGTCGCCCAAGCCCGAGAGGCCCAAAAAGGTTTCGGGCTGGCCGCCCAGGTGGGTGCCAATCCGCATCACCTCCGGCAGGGCGCGAGTAATTAAGGCCGATCGCGCATTCGAGCCCAGGTTTAACCCCTCGCACACACCGACGGCGATCGCAATTACGTTTTTCAGCGTGCCACCCAGCTCGGCCCCCAAAGGGTCGGGGCTGCGGTAGGCACGAAAGTTTTCGCCGGCAAATACGTGCTGGGCAGCCTCGGCGGCGGTTTCGTTGGCGCAGGCGATCACAGTGGCAGCGGGCAGCCCAGCTTCGATCTCTTTAGAGAGGTTGGGGCCAGAGAGCACCGCCACGGCATGGTTGGGAAAGGCCCGCTGGAAAATCTGCGAGGGGGTCAGCGTCGTTTCGGGGTCGAGGCCCTTGGTGGCGGTGACCAGCACCGTCGTTTCAGGAATATTTAACTCCTTCAACCGCTGCACCAGATCCGGCACCCCCTTCATCGAGATTGCCGACATAATCACCTCTGCTCCGTCCACCGCCTCTTCGAGCGATAGATCGCCGCTGCGCGACCACATCCGCACCCTATGGTCATTGCTGTTGGCAATGTGGGCTAGCGCTTTGCCCCAGGCACCAGAGCCAAGAATGGTCAGGGTAACCTGGCGGTGTTTGTAAGCCTCGAAGACTTGGGCCGGGGTTTGGGTGGCAGTGAGCATGGTGATTAGGTGGTGGGGTGGAGGGTAGATGGGTGGATGGGTGGATGGGTAGGTAGGGGTGAAGGGTGAAGGGTGAAGGGTGAAGGGTAGAGATCCTACCCATCTACCCCCTACCCATCCACTCCTAATTAGGCGGTTTGCAACGAGAGCGACGCTTGCCCCAGAGCATAGTCGGGAATGCAGTTGTCGGCCATGAACTGGTGGTAGGCGCGAATGTTGCGATCGCACAGATCCTCACTCCATCCACAATACTCGCGTAGCACCTGGGCCACTACGGGCAGGGCATCAAAGCCATAGTTGTGGTGCATGGCCACGGTGGTGCGGCGGCGCAAAATATCGACAAAGGTGTGGGCCATCTCAGCCTGGGCCGCAAAGACGATTTGAGCCTGAATGTCGTGGGCGTACTCGACGATGGGCTGAGCCAGGGCGGGGTTGTCATCGACTAGGGCCAGCAGGTCGCCCGTTCGAGCCCCGTAGATGCCGATCAAATGGTCGAGCACGGGGGTAGAAATCCGGTGGCGGTAGCGATCGTGCCATTCGCCGACTTTGGGGTTATCGAGCAGAATGGCACCGGGCAGCGATCGCTTATGGGTGGGGCAGGCGGGCACCGACTCACCCCGATGACGAAAGACCGCATTCACAAACTCTTCGCCCACCTGGCGATGGGTCGTGAGTTTGCCGCCAATCAGCGAGATCAGATTCTTGGCACCCTCTTTGCCGTGGTCGTGCAGAATGTGGGCGCGGCTAATGCTGCCCGCCTTTTTGCCCTCGGCGTAGGGCAGGGGCCGCACACCAGCGTAGGTAAAGCGCACATCCTCACGGGTGAGGTGGGCCGCAGGCAGTACGGCATTGGTCTCTTTAAGCAGGTAGTCGATTTCGGCGTCATCGGCCTTCACGTTATCGAGAGAGCCACTGTAGCGCTCGTCGGTGGTGCCAATCAGGTATTGGCCCAGCCAGGGAATGATGAAAAAGGGCCGTCCGTCCGATTTGGCCTCTACGTATAGCGCCGAGCCAGGCGCACCCGGAAAGGCATCGACAATAATGTGGCTCCCCTTGGTGCCGCCAATCTTTTGCCCCTGGCTAACTGGCGATTCGCTGAGGCCGCAGACCTCATCCACCCATGGGCCAGAGGTGTTGACTACTACGGTTTGGTCGTGGGTGGTCACCTCAAAGGTTTCATCACTCAGCACATCGCGGCAGGTCAGCCCAGTAATGCGCTGAGCGCTGAGGTGAATATCGTCTACCTGGGCATAGTTTAGGGCGATCGCCCCGGCCTGCTGGGCATCAAGAATATTTTCTAAGCACAGGCGCTCGGCATGTTCAGACTGGCCATCGTAGTATTGGGCCGACCCGGCTAGCTCATCGGCATCCATCGCCCGAAACAGCTGCCGGGTCTTCTGGCGCGACAGCATGCGGTGGTTGGGCAGCGACTTGTCGTAGCTGAGCACGTCGTAGAGCACCATGCCCACCTGAATGACCCGGTAGCTGCGCGAGCCGCTGCGATAGATCGGAATCGTCATCTGGAGAGGTTTGGCCAGGTGGGGCGCATTGCGTAGCAGCACCTCCCGCTCATGCAGCGACTCGCGCACCAGATGAAACTCGAAATATTCTAAATAGCGCAACCCGCCGTGAATTAGGCGGCTCGACCAGCTAGTGGTGCCACCGCCAAAGTCGCCCTTATCAATAATGAGCGTTTTAAGCCCCCGCAAGGCCCCATCCCGAGCCGTGGCCGCACCGTTGATGCCGCCGCCGATCACAATCAGGTCGAAGGGTTGGTTGGTGAGGGTTTGAAGATTACGCATGGGGTAGGAGTGGATGGGTGGGCGGGTGATCAGGTGGACGGGTGGATGGGTGGGCGGGTGGATGGGTAGCCTAGGCAGATCCCAGGGTTCTGAGACAGGATGGGGCTACGACAGATAAATTTGTGAGAGAACCCTGGGATCTGACCTGCGTAGACCTGCGTAGGGTGGGTACTGCCCACCACCCACCTAAAGCTAACCGAGAGAATCGCTGGGCTTTGAAGCACAGGGTGCGATCGCAGACAGCTAGCGATCGCACCCGCTACAGGTCTAAACGTTGGTCAGCCATGATCTCCCTCTACAAGTGACGACCCAATAGCGCGAGGAGATCCCAGGGTTCTGCGGTGGGTGGGGCTGTGACAGACCAATTGGGACAAGAACCCTGGGATCTGGGCTTAGCCTAGCGAGTTGGTCTTGAGCCTAGGGTAGGGTGGGCAGTGCCCACCCTACGGGTTATCGGGCAGCGGCATGATCAGGCGATCGCCAGTTCCTTCTCAGGCTCGGGCTCAGGCTCGGGTTCGGTCATATCGACCGCATTCGCTTCCCTAAACATGTGGTTGGCCCACTGCTGCACATCGTACTCAGTGATGGCCTTGTGCATGGTTGCCATACGGCGCTTTTGCTCCTCAAGCGGCATGTCGAGGGCAATGTCGATGCACTCGTCCATATTCTTGTCAGAATAAGGATTGGTGAGCACTGCATCGGGCAACTCCACCGCTGAGCCGGTAAATTCTGACAGCACCAGCACGCCGTTTTCGCCACCGTGGGCAGCGATGTATTCTTTAGCCACCAGGTTGAGACCGTCGCGCAGGGGCGGAATCCAGGCGATGTCGGCGGTTTTGTACAGCGCCATCAGGTCATCGAAGGGAATCGGCTCGGTAAACAGCGAGATCGCGTTCCAGGTGAGGGTCGAGTATTTGCCATTGATCTGGCCAACCAATTGCTCAATTTCGCTCTGGGCGGTTTTGTAGACCCGCATACCAGCAGCGGCCTTCACGGCAGTCATGATCAGGTTGACCTTGCCGCGCAGCTCGGGGCGACGCTCTAGCAGACGCTCGAAGCAGAGCAACATTTCTTTTGCGCCCTTCACATAGTCAACCCGGCCCGCCGAGACAATCAGCTTGTTGTCGCCAATGTCGTTGCGGATCTCGGCGACCCGCTGCTGCACCGAGGGCTTGTTGACCATCTCGTGAATGTAGCCGGGGTTGGTGCCGACGGGGAAGGCGTCAACATTGACCGTGCGGCCTTTGTACTCAAGCCGGGTGGTCATGTCGGGTTCGGCCAGGGCGGTACCGAAGGGGGTAAAGGCCTCGGGCACGGGCTTGCGTTCGACCAGCTTCACATCGCGCAGGCTGCGGGCGGCGGAGACAAAATTCTCGACGTAGCGGGGAATGTGAAAACCGCAGAGATCGCAGCAGAGCAGGCTGTCGATGATCGCCTCGCGCCAGTGCAGAATGTTGAACACATCGGCGGCGGGGAAGGGGGTGTGGTGGAAGAAGGCGATCTTCACATTGGGCATTTTTTGCCGAATGTAGAAGGGCGTTAGCCACAAGTTGTAGTCGTGAATCCAGATCAGGGCGTCGTCGGCAGCCTCTTCGCAGGCGGCGTCGGCAAACAACTTGTTGATGTACTGAAAGTTTTCCCAGTCAGAGCTTTCGTAGGTGAAATGCTCGGGGAAGGAGTGAAGAATCGGCCAGATCGCCTCTTTGGCGGTGATGTAGTAAAAATCTTTGACCCGCTCAGCGGTGAGGGGAATGCGGCGGATAACGGCGCGATCGCTCCAGCCTTCCATGGTGACGCGGTCGTCAAAGCTTTCCTGCTGATCTTCGGCCACCTGTTTCCAGGCCACCCAGGTGCTGCTATCGGCGTTGGCAAAAAAACTTTTTAGGGTCGGCACAATGCCGTTGGGGCTTTTTTTCTCGCGGTAGACGGTTTTGCCGTTTTCAACGACCTCGTCGTAGGGTTCGCGGTGATAGAGAATAACTAAAGAGGATTTCATTATGACTGGTTGCTCCTGGCTTTTTTGCTTTTGGCAATGGGCGCGGGACGGCTGCTGGGCAAACTCCACACGTACTGTTACATTACGTAGCAATTCTATGTATATAGACCTACGCTGGCATCTACCTGGGGGTATATCCCTATGTCTATAGATAGATGCCGTGCCCGAATTCTATGATCTTTGTGAGTATTGCCCAAATCTTGAGGGCTGGCCGGGGGCCTCAGATGGTGATTTGGGGGCGCTGAGCCAACGCTATCTAAACGTCCAGATTTCCCTCATCCAGAGGAATGTAGGGACTGGCCCGACCCAGCGGTAAAGACGAAAGGCGCAGGGTAATAAGAATTTTTAGCTCAATGAGACGATACCCATAGGTCGAAGGGGCTTGGTAGGCTAGATCTGCTGCTGCTCCTAGCGTTTCGTCCTATGCCAGTGCTTTCTGCCCAACCGTCTGCTCAAGATACCGCCTCAGAGGCATTGCCCAGTCAAACCGTGGTGCTAAATGTCAGCGGCATGAAGTGCGCCGGATGCGTGCGGGCCGTCGAGAATCGATTGGCCCAGGTAGATGGGGTGCGATCGGCTACGGTCAATCTAGTAACCGAGGTGGCGGTGGTCGAAACCAAAACCGGGTCTGTTACTGCCGAAGACTTGGTAGAGCAGGTGTCTCAGGCCGGCTTTACCGCTACCCCTCGCGCCACCGACGGCGATGGCGATGACCTGACCGCCTGGGTAGAAGCGAAGCGAGCGGAACAAAAGCAGCAGGGGCGGCGGCTCGGGATTGCGATCGCCCTCCTAATTCTCTCCACCATTGGCCACCTCAACCACTTTGGCTGGCTGACGATCCCCATCCTCAGTGACCTGTGGTTTCACGCCGTTTTGGCGACGGTAACCCTGGCGTTTCCGGCGAGAGAAATTTTGGTCGATGGCTGGGCCGGTCTGCGGCGATTGACCCCCAATATGAATACCCTGGTGGCTCTGGGCAGCGGCAGCGCCTACCTGGCCAGTGTAGTAGCGCTGGTGTTCCCTGACCTGGGCTGGGAGTGCTTTTTTGAAGAGCCGGTGATGCTGCTGGCGTTTATTTTGCTGGGCCGCACCCTAGAGCAGCGGGCGCGGTACCAGGCGGCAGATGCGCTGCGATCGCTAGTCGAACTCCAGCCCGCCGTGGCCCGACTGATCTCTAACCCCGCCACCGCCGGGGCCGCCCAAACCGGCGTCGAGGTGCCCGCCCGCTGTGTGCAGGTAGGCGAATGGGTGCAGGTGCTGCCCGGCGAAAAAATCTCCGCCGACGGCACGGTGGTGGCGGGCCAAAGCACCGTGGATGAGTCGATGCTGACCGGCGAGTCGATGCCGGTGCTGAAGCAGCCCGGTGATAGCGTGACGGCAGGCACAGTGAACCAGAGTGGTGCGATCGCCCTGCAAGTGACCAGCACCGGCCAAAACACCGTGCTGGCCCAGATGATTCGCCTGGTAGAAACGGCCCAAAGCCGCAAGGCCCCGATCCAGCGGCTGGCCGACCTGATCTCGGGTTACTTCACCTACGGGGTGATGTCTTTGGCCACCCTCACGTTTTTGTTTTGGTACTTCATCGGGCTGCACCACTGGCCCCAGGTGATGCACTCGGCCCTGGGCATGGCCCACATGGGCCACACCATGACCTACACCTCCTCGACTCTGCTGGTGAGCCTGAAACTGGCGATCGCGGTGATGGTCGTCGCCTGCCCCTGCGCCCTGGGCCTGGCTACCCCCACCGCCATTCTGGTCGGCTCGGGCCTGGGAGCAGAGCGCGGCCTGCTGATACGCGGCGGCGACAGTCTCGAAACCATTCACCACCTCGATACGGTGGTGTTCGACAAAACCGGCACCCTCACCCTGGGCCAGCCCCAGGTCACCGAGGTTCAGGTGCTGGCAGATGACCTGACCGAAACCGATATTCTGCAACTGGCCGCCACCGTCGAGAGCGGCACCCAGCATCCCCTGGCCAAAGCCATCCATCAAGCTGCGGCCGCGCGGGAACTCGATCTGTTGCAAGCCGACGAATTTGATACCCAACCCGGCCTCGGTGTGGCCGCTCACATTAGCTGGCACGACATCGTGCAGCCCTGCGCCCTGGGCAATCAGCAGTGGATGAGCCAGCGAGAAATGGTGTTGGATGGTGACGTGCAAGACCGGGTCAAGGCCCTGGCGGAAGCGGGGCAGACAGTGGTGTATGTGGCGCTGAGCGATCGCGTGGTGGGGCTGGTGGCGATCGCCGATCAGCTGCGTCACGATGCCGCTGCGGTGGTCAAAGACCTACAAGACCAGGGGCTCCAGGTGCGGGTGCTGACCGGGGATAGGAAAGAAGTGGCGGATGCGATCGCAGCCCAGCTCAACCTCAACCCCAGCCAAGTCACCGCCGAAGTTTCCCCCCAGGGTAAAGTAGACGCGATTCGTCAGCTCCAGGCCGAGGGGCACACCGTCGCGCTGATGGGCGACGGGATTAACGATGCGCCTGCGATCGCCCAGTCCGATGTGGGCATTAGCCTCCACTCCGGCACCGACATCGCTATGGAAACCGCCGATGTCATTCTCATGGGCGACCACCTCTCCGCCCTACTCGAAACCCTCACCCTCAGCCGCGCCACCTTCAATAAAATTCGCCAAAACTTAGCCTGGGCCTTTGCCTACAATCTGGTGGCGATCCCCTTAGCAGCAGGGGTGCTGCTGCCCACTGCCGGAGTTAGCCTCAGCCCCGCCGCCGCCGCCGGCATGATGGCGTTTAGCTCTGTGGCGGTAGTAGTTAATTCGTTACTGCTACGTCGGAAGTTGCCTAATGTGCTGACAGCTTGAGAGTGCAAGAGTGAACGTAATTTTGCACACACAAATTTTCTAGTGAGAAATAACTGATATATCTCTTTTTCAGGCTTCACCCCAATGCAAAGATGGATCCGCGTTCTTGTAAGATGGATTGCTAACCCTTATGCCAAACCAATTGTGAGCAGTTGGCTCAAAGAGCAGGTCAATTCAGTGAATAAATATGAGAGATGGTCTCTTGGCATTGAAGTCACAGGTTTTATTGCTGTTATAATCTCTATTCTTTTGTTATCACAGCAAACGCATGCACAAGTCGAATCACTATACAGCAGTTCATATGCGGCGGTTGTCGACAAACAACTTTCATTAACAAGTATTTTTATTGAAAAGCCAGAATTGGGCTCTTATTTCTTAAAGAATGATAAACCTAATATCGACCTCAAGGATCTGGAAGAAAGCGATCTTAATGCGTATTACCAGGCTATAGCTATGGCCGATTACTACTTAGATTTCTTTGATTTATTCCATGACCAAGTGAGCTATTTTCTTCCACATTCTCGTGACCCTAAAGGTGAGTCGTATTTGGGTTGGGAAAACTATATCACTGAAAGCTTCAAGCAAAGCCCCATACTATGTCAAAGATTAGCGCAGGTTCAAGATTGGTATACACCTGGGTTCAAAGAATTTTCAAGATGTTTTCAAAAAGGATACTAGCCCTTACTGAACCTGGGTAAATATAGAGAGAATGCAATAGTTGCAGCTATTAATAAGGCATCGTCTTTGATCCATGAAATTCAGCTTGAAAACGTTGGCGATTGGAATCTGTTTAATTGAGCGAGGCTCTTCAACTACGAATGAAGAGCCTTCTAGAAAAGAAAAAAGCAAATCAACTCACGACTGATAAAATTGCTGCGCTAGATGCGATTGGCGAGCTAGATAGCATTTTGAATCGGGTTAACGCAATGCTGGCCGCTTAAGCCAAGCTAATTCACGTTTTGCGGAGGTCTTTGCCAACGCTCCTGCGTTGACACCGCATCCCCAGACGCTCCTGCGTCCCCTTAAGTACGGGACGCAGGAGCGCCATCATAGGCAACGATAACGTGGCCATCAACTCTGCGAGGCTCAGATGCGATCGCAGGTTGAGGAAGGCAGCTCTGGCAAAGTTTAGCGATCGGCATTGAAACTGGAACCTTTGCTATAGATAGTTAGTCTAGGGCTTAAAACCATAGCAGCTTAGCGCTATAGGACTTAGTTGCTTACTATTGCTTGAGAATTTTTCTTGGCTTTTCGAGAACTTTGCAAAGGGTCTACTTGAAATGTCAAGCTGTGTCGAATAACAACAGCTAACCAGCCTTCAACGAGGCTTGAATATTTTGTATTAATTGTCACGCAGTGTAGAAATGAGATTCTGGTCTCTTAAAGTAGTATGGCAATTCACAAAAAAAGACTCCTCGGAGAATTTAAGAGAGCCATAAACTTTGGCAGGCGACACCTCGAAGACATATTTATTTTTCAAAACTTCTCTGGAAATCTCTATCGCAAGCGAATTCTTGAGCATGCTGAAACCCTGCCGCCTCTTTGCTCAGAAGACTCTGCCCTAGTTAAACAACTCAGGCAGGATGGTGTAGCAATCACCTCTTGCAACGATCTCGCGATTAATTCTACTCCTTTATTTTTGGAGTTTGCCTACAAAATCAAGGAGAAATTATCAAGGGAGAAGCCTGGCAATGTTTTCAAAGAATTATTTTTACTAGCCTCACCCTCTCTAGTTAGCAATCACTCAGAAATATTTCTTTGGGGATTAAACGAAAAGTTTTTGAACATAGCTGAGACTTATTTAGAATTGCCGGTCGCCTACCACGGAATGTATTTTCACCGAGACTTTGCCAATGTCAAGCCCGCCAAATCAAAGCTCTGGCATCGAGATATGGAAGACTATCGTTCTCTAAAAATCATAGTTTATCTGAATGATATTTATGATGAGTCCTGTGGTCCAATGCAATTCATTCCCAAGAGTATGGGTGAAAAAGCATTAAAGAAGCTCGGTCGTAATTACGGCTACATAGAGGATTCACTCATGCAAAGCCTGATACCTTCCCATAGCTGGCAGTCTTGTCTAGGGCCAGAGCAGACTGTTATTTTGATGGATACGGCGCAACTTTTTCATCGGGGCAAGGTTCCTCGATCTGCAGATCGCTTCGCTATTTTTTTCGACTATACTTCCAGATATCCTAAGCGTCCTTACTATTGCAAGTCATCTCTGCCCAAGGAAAAAATGCTTTCTTTAGCATCGGGTTTGTCTGATCAACAGATAAAAGCTCTTTTTTGGCGAGATGTTGTTGATTAAGTTCCAGATCGCGACGAACTGCGTCAAGAGTTTCTTGAGCTGAGGATGAATATGTTCGTCAAGCGTTGAGTTTTGCAGCGTCTTGTCTCGTCATCCTCATATTTATGGTGAATGCAGGGTAAGCAGGGCGGCTGGCTTAGCTCCGGCGATCGCCGCACCGATTCGTTAGAATCAAGCCGATTACTCCAGGGGCAAACCATGGCAAAGCCAATCATCATCACCGGGGCGTCTAGCGGCATTGGCTACGAGTTGGCCAAAGTCTGTGCGGCCAAAGGCCACGACCTGGTACTCATTGCCCGTCGCGAAGATCGATTGCTAGGGCTTAAAGACAGCCTTCAAGCCGCCCATGGGGTGCAAGTGCTCACCTACCGGGGCGACCTTACCGATGCCAACACCCGCTACCAATTTTTTGACTGGACTCAGTTTAAAGGCATTACCCCCTATGGCCTCATCAACAATGCCGGGTTTGGGGCCTTGGCCCCCTTTGCCGAAACCGATTGGGATCAGCAAAATGCCATGCTTCAGCTCAACATTGTGGCGCTTACCCATTTGACCCGGCTATACCTGCCAAGCATGATCGCCCAGGGGCAGGGTCGCATTCTCAATATGGCCTCGATCGCAGCCTTTTTGCCGGGGTCTTATATGGCGGTCTACTACGCCAGCAAAGCCTACGTGCTGTCATTTACCGATGCCCTCGCCACCGAGCTAGAGGGGACTGGGGTCACAGCCACCACCCTCTGCCCTGGCCCAACCGAGTCTGAGTTTCAAGATAAGGCGGCCATGCAGAATGTAGCCATGTTTGATGCTAAAAACTTGCCCACCTCTGGGGATGTAGCCATCTACGGCTATCAAGCGATGGAAAAAGGACAACGGATTGCGGTTCACGGCACCAAAAACAAAATGCTGACCCTGGTGACCCGGCTGTTGCCCCGCAAAAAGCTGGCTGAAATTTCTCGCGATACCCAAAAGCCCGCCTAGGAGGCACAAGGTGAGCGATCGCGCGATGCAACAGCGCCTTTTAGGGCATCTAGAGCAGGTGGCGCGCGATCGCAACCCCTTCTTCGCCTCTGCCCACCACTTTTTTGTGCAGCAATACATTCAGCAAGAATTCTCCCGCTGGGGTGACGTTGAAAGCCACACCTTTGATTTTCAAGGCCAAAAGCATACCAACTGGATCTTGAACCTGCCGGGCCAAGATCTCAATCGCCTGCCCATTCTCGTCGGGGCTCACTACGACTCAGTGCCTGGCTCCCCCGGAGCCGACGACAACGCCACTGGCCTAGCAGCGTTGCTAGAGTTAGCCCGCGCCTTTAGCACCCAGCCCGGCAAATCTCCCCTGCGCCTGATCGCCTTTGACTTAGAAGAATTTGGCCTAGTCGGCAGCCGTTGCTATGCCGCCGACCTGCATCAGCGGGGCGAGTCGATACAACTCATGCTCTCGCTCGAAATGCTGGGCTACTGCTGCCACCAGCCCCATTCCCAGACCTACCCAGCAGGGTTAGAGCGCCTCTATCCCAACCGGGGCAACTACATCGCCCAGATTGGCCAGTGGCAGAGTCTACCCACCATGGTGCAGTTATGGTGGGGGTTTCGGGCCGCTGGGGTGCGTAGCCAGTGGTTGCCAGTCATCCAGCAGGGTAGGGCGGTACCCGACACCCGCCGCAGCGACCATGCCCCCTTTTGGGATTTGGGCTATCCGGCCATCTTGATTACCGACACGGCTAACCTCCGCAACCGCCACTACCACCAGCCAACCGACACCCTAGAAACCCTAGATCTGGCGTTTCTCACCCAGGTATGCCAGGGGTTACTCCACGGTTTGCGCCGCCTGTAGCTGCTGAGCGTCGGCCCCAGATTTGATCACCATCGCCGGGTCAACCCAAGCCCCGTCATATTTCATACCCCAGTGCAGGTGGGGGCCAGTGGTGCTGCCAGTCATGCCTACCCGGCCAATGCGCTGGCCAGAGGCCACCATCTGCCCCTGGCGAATTTCAATGCCCCCGGCGCGATCGACCAACACCCGGCCCCCTTCTTTTTCGATCACCACGCTGCCCTGCATGTGGCAGTAAATGTGGGTCCAGCGGCCTGACTGAATAATGGCGGCGGTGCCACAGGCGGTGTGGTCATGCACGTCAATCACCTTGCCCTCCCACCAGCTACGAATATAGCTGCCCATAGGGGCGGCCAAATCTAGCCCATAGTGAAAGCGGTGGCCCCCCATGGGGTGCTGCCGATAGCCAAAGGGCGAGGTGTAGCGGGAGAAATTTTCTAACGGAAACGACGCGCCCAGCCAGGGGTGGGCCGAAGCGGTCTCGGCGACAGCCCCCAACTCGTCGGCAATGCCCTGGGCGGTCGATTGAATCAGTTCTGCCATCATGCCAATGCCGACGCTTAACACCACAATCCAGCTCAGGGCCTGCGCCCCGCCACGGTGACCATTCATATTTGCAAAACTTGAGTGGCTGAAATTTGCAACAGTACAACTGCTTCATAAGCATAGTTCATTTGTACCAAATCACCAAGATTTACTGCCAGCTTGAGTTAGACCGAGTCGAGGCAGTTTAGACAAAGTTCTCCCCTGCTACTGTCATCAGGTCGTTCAGCCGATAGATATGGTCGGGGCTAAAGTCTGCAATTTTGAAGAGGAGCCACTTTGGCACTGGGGTTGATGCAACCAACAACAGGCTAAAGGCGATCGGCGATCGCACGGTAAGGCGATGTTTGGAAAATAATTTTCCCAATGGTGAGCAATGCCCACCCTACGGCAGCTACAGTCGCTGGATTAAAGCAGACATCTTCTTCTCCAAAAATCGCCTTAGGCCCACTCAGCGCCAGCCCGTTCAGTTAGCCCGGAGCATCATGACCCAGATCGGGGCAACGATCCCCTGACTCTGGTGCCGGCCCAGCCAAGGCTCCTGGGCCACCATGAATGATTTTGAAGAGAAACCCCCTATTCCGCCATGCCAATCAATTATTTAAATAACCTTAGAGGCGCTGTCACCAAACGTTTGGGTATGGCTGGCCCGCTGCAAGTGTTGGCCTACCGGGGCTACGGCAGCGCCGACCAACTCTGCTTTCGGGGCCGAGTGCTGCGCGATGATGGCCTTCACCCCTGTGACGAAGACTGGCCGCTGTGGAAAAATGCCCTCAATATGTTTCGCCGGTTTGACCACGATGAAGTGTCTGGGGCGCGGCTGCGGCTAACTTTTAACGACCAAACCCACGAGGTGGAAACCGATAAAGCGGGCTTTTTTATCGATGAGGTGCGGCCCCATGCCCCCTTGGCCGACGATACTCTATGGCACGAAGCCCACATTGAACTGCTAGAACCTCGCTCTGATCAGGGAAGCGTTCAGGCGGTGGCCCAGATGCTAGTGCCGCGATCGCAGGCGCAGTTTGGCGTGATCAGCGATATTGATGACACCATTGTGCACACCAGCGCCACCGATCTGTGGCAGATGATTCGGCTAGCCTACTTGGGCAATAGCCAAACCCGTCTGCCCATACCGGGGGTACCAGACCTCTACCAGGCGCTTCAGGTGGGGGGCGATGGGCAGCACGAGAACCCGATTTTCTACGTCTCCAGCAGCGCCTGGAACATGTACGACCTGTTTGAAGAGTTCATGGATGCCCAGGGGCTACCCGCCGGGCCGATCTCCCTGGTGGCCCTCGATCTGTCTTGGTCGAAATTGTTTTCCTTCGAGCACAGCGACCACAAGCGCGGCGAAATCGAACCTATTCTCGACCAATACCCCGAGTTGCCCTTTATTTTGATTGGCGATAGCGGCCAAAAAGACCCCGAGATCTACACTCAGATCGCCTGCGACCATCCCAATCGCATCGCCTGCATTTACATCCGCAACATTCCTAAAGAACACCCCGATCGCCAACCCGAACTAGAGGCTCTAGCAGAGCAAGTACGGCAAGCCGGTAGTGAGCTAGTGACCTTTGAGGATGCGATCGCCGTTGCCCACCATGCCCACGATCGCGGCTGGATTGAAGCTCATGCGATCGAGGCCGTGCAGCAGTCTGCCGCCACCGCCTCGCCCCTTCCCTCCACCTAGCCCTAGCAACGGTGGACAGTCCTAGGTGACTAGCTCTCTTCGTCTCTGGGGGGCAGAGAAGGTAGGGTATGGCTGTGGTTAGCCCCATCGTCGGGAGTATCGATCACCTCGACAATGCCAGTTTCGCCATTGAGCCGCACCCACTGACCGCTGTGCAGGCGCTGGGTGGCATTGGTCACATCCATTACCGCTGGAATGCCGTACTCGCGGGCAATAATTGCCCCGTGGGAAAGGCGGCCGCCCACTTCAGCAATCAGCCCCTGGGCGCGGGCCAGCAGCGGTGCCCAGCCCGCATCGGTGTAGGGCACCACCAGAATGAAGGGGCCTGTCGTCGCTGTCACGGTCTCAAGTTGGGTCATGACCACCACGGGGCCAGCGACCGTACCCGCACTCGCGCCAATGCCAGACAGCTTTTGCCGCACGGTGGCTCCGGGCGCTAGGGCCATCTCGCGGCTGGGAGGTTCGTTGCCAAACACCAAATAGGGCACGACGGCCATCTGCCGGTCTTGATCGTACTGGGCCTGGCGCTGCTCAATCTTCACCCGAATGGATCGCCAATCGGGCGCAGCCTTTGCAACCACGGTTTGAATCTCCTCCAGGGTGAGGAAGAAAATGTCGTCTCGTGCGGCCAGGTGGCCCTGGTGCTGCCACTGGGTCGCCAGGGCTAAAATGCTCCACCGCAACTCGGCCAGCAGCCGGTTATAGAGGGTGTTGACCTGCCCCTTCAGATCGAGGCGGCGCTGCACTAGAGCCATTTTCCGACCCTGGGCAGGGGTAGAGGGGGTCTTAGGTGGGGGTGGCTGCCGCACAAATTGAGCCAGCAGCTCACGCACCGGGCTAGGATTTTCTCGCCAGGTGGCCACGGCAATGTCGGTGCCAACGGGGCTGAGATAACCGTATTTGGCAATAAACTGGCTGATCTCCTGGAGTAGCGAGTCGCCATCGGTGCTTTCGGCCAGGGTAGACATCAACGAAGAGCTATCGGTAATGCGATCAAGCTCCGGGGTCGAGAGCACCTGGCGAATGTCCTGGGCGATCGCCCGCAGATCCTCCAGGGCCTCAATCTCGACATTCTGCATGGGGTTGAGGCTTTCTTCGGGCACCTTGAGCAGGGCGCGGCGCAGGGCAAAGCTCAGTGGTCCCAGAATGTTGTAGTAGGTGACCTGCTTAAGCAGATCGAGGATTGTGTCTACTCGGCTCAGCAATTCCTGGGGCGTGAGGGCATCGTTGGGGGTATTGGCTAAGGCTTGCAGAGCAGGCTCAAAGCGATCGCGGTTTTCCTGGGTAAATTGTTGTTCCAGCTTGAGTTCGCGCCTTAGCAGTCGCACCAGGCCAGGCACGTTCTTGAGGGTAGAGCCCAGGGGCGGGCGGCTAAACTTGGCACCACGGGTCAAAAACTCTAGGCTCTCTGGGGGCAGGCCCATGCGGCGAAAGATATCCCCCAGCAGGGTGGCGTTGAAGTAGGCGTGGGCGTGGTGCAGGGTGGCGGTGGCTTCAAAGTCGAGGCCGCCCGAGCGATCGCCCAGCACCACCGTAAAAATCTCCCCCCAGACGCCACAGGTCAGGGGTCGATTGATTGACCAGGTCAAGGGCCGAATCGTGCCGGGGATCACCTCAGCGGCGATTTTGCGCGTCCACAGGGGTTGCAGGGTGGTAATTGGGCGACTCTGCAACAGCCACAGGGCCTCACCGTCGTAGCTCCACTCGATGTCTTGGGGCACGCCCTGATAGCGGCTCTCCAGATGGCGGGCCAGGTAGGCGACCTGCTGCAACAGCCGCGCCGGGGTTTGGCCTTCGCCGTCTACGGTCAGCGTTAGCGCGTCAGAGATCTGCCAGTCGGCCTCGGCAATCTCCGCCAGGGGAGGCAGATCGTCGGGCTGCACCAGTACCCGGTACTGTTCGGGCGTCACCTGACCCCCAACCACCGCCTCGGCTCCCCCCGGTAGCGCCTCGATCACCACCGCATCACCGCAGCGGGTAATTGGGTCGCGGCTAAAGGCTACCCCCGAAAACTGGCCCTGCACCTGCTGCTGCACAATCACCGCCAGACCCCGTTCTGGCAGGCTCTGGCTCTGGCGATAGGCCAACGCCCGCTGAGAATTGTAGGAGGAAAACACCCGCACGATCGCCGCCGTCAGCCCCTCCTGGTCGGTGATATTCAAAAACGACTGGTAGATTCCCGCCGCCGAGGCGCTGCCCATATCTTCATCCTGGGCGGACGATCGCACGGCAAGCGGCTGAGTGGGGGAGGGATCGGCGATCGCCAGTAGAGCGGTCGGGTCATCCCCAGCGGGCAGCACATAGCCGCGCGGCACCGGGTAGCCCCAGGCTCGCAGCTGGCCCAGAGTAGCGGCTTTTTGGCCAAATTTAGCCGCATCGAGGGGGGCATCAAGGGCAACTAAGCCGCGATCGCCGCGAAAAAACCGAAACATGGTGCGAGACTCCAATCGTCCTTGATCATCGGGCAAATCGAGATCGTCCGGTAGCTTTTGATAGATCCAGGCGATCAGCACGCTAAGACAGGTCATCGCCATAATCAACGCCCCATCCTGGTGGCGCAGAGCGGTAATCAGCGGCAGCAGCACCAGCGACAGCAGTCGACCCTGCCGTCGCTCGCGAAAGATCGTAAATCCTAGCCCGCTAAGAATAAACGTCAGTAGCGCCGTGGGCCAGTCATAGACCGCAATGCCCCACACGACATTGGTGGTGCCTGCCCCCTTAGCAAACCAGTAGCGCCCCATCACCAGCCCAATCAGGGCAATAATTTCCCAAACCGGATCCGCTGGGAAGTAATAACGGGCTAGCAGCACCACCCCAATGCCCTTAGCAGCCTCTAGCAGCACCGCCACAATGCCCGCCACCTTGCCGCCGTGATAAAACGCCGCCGACACCCCGACATTGCCGGTGCCCACCCGCCGCAGTCGCTGCCCAGTCAGCAGTCGCGTTGACCAGCCGGTCAGGGGCAACCCACCGACCACCGGAGCCAGCACAAAAATCAGAAAAGCACCCCAAACCTGGGTCAGGGTCATGGCAATCAACTTAAAAGACTACAGCGGCACAACGGCGAACAGGAGAGATCTAGCCGTACAGGGTCTGAGGCAGATCATCAGGCTGAGCCCTGCGCCTTACACCTTACACCGTGAATCCTATCCCTATTCCCTCTAACCCATACTGTTTGCCGCCCCTAATCTTGGTAGGGCCTAACCTCATACTGGACAAAGGCGTGTGGATGCACGGATGGTGGCAGAGGCTGATTTTCGTAGTATACGTAGGGGTTGGGCGGCATGCGCATGGGATAAACCATCGGGGGCGGCTGAGAAGTGCGCCGCTGAAGGTGCATCAACCACAGGGCAAGAATGGCAAAGGCTGTCCCGCCACCCAGCATGAGCATCATAAACAGGCCCAAAATACCCCAGAGAATCATAGTCTGGGTTTCGTTGTTGCGCGGAATCGACTCCATCAGCCGCACCTGCTGAGAGGTCATATTCTCGACCGTCTCCTGATAGGTATCCAGCTGTTCTAAGACTTTATCGGTTTCAGCCCGTTGCCGCTCCAGCTGAACTTTGAGATCATCGGCCAGATTCTTTTGGGCGCGCAGTTCGTCTTGCAGGCTGCTCACCAGATCTTGCTGCCGAGTCAGATCGCGCTCTAAGCGATCTTGCAAAATTTCTTGGCCTACACCGGGAGGGGGCGGCACCGGCACCGTCTGAATGTTGAGACTTTCGGCACTGGGGGGCGGAGGTGGTAGCGTAGACCTGTTGCTCGGCTCCGATCGCACCAGCATAGTCAAAACGAGCAGTGCCCCCCCGGCAGCACAGCAGGTGATTAAGATAGGTTTCTCCTTCGTCAATCCCTGCAAAATCTCATTCCCTTGTAGTGGTGGTGGCCAGTCAGATTTTCAGGAACTGTCAGGAGCGGGCTTCAGAATGTAGCTTTATCTAGGAGCAAACTTGCCGCAGGTACAGCTCCAAAGGTAGCAGAGTCAAGACCAAGAGGTCTCTAGATCACTATAACAAGAAGCCAACGGCTCCCTAATATCGACGAAATCTTAGAAAATATCCCAGGGAAACCCTCGTTTCTGCGAGATTGATTATCAAATTATTATACATTGGCCAAGAATTGGCACAACAAATATACTGATTGTCCTCGGTTAGTCATCCCCTGGGCCAATCCCGCTATTCTACCTAGTACTGGCTGGCAGAAAACGGGCAACCCTCAGCTAGGGTTACAGAGGCTGGGGATCTCTATAGCGCAGCGAAAAACCGGGTCTTTAGATGACGGCTCCCTAGCCGCCCTCCAAGGAACCCGGTGATGGTGACGATGACTTACCGTTCTGTCGGTAAGCAAATTAGTTAAATGAGCACTCCACCGTAATTTTGAGATTGCTCTCGGCGGTGCCTTTTGTAACGTAGGGAACTCCTGCCTCTCCGCCGACCTTGAGGCCAAACTCTAGGGTGACTTTTTCGACATTGGCGGTGGCCATGTCTTTGAAGGCATTCATGGTGTAGCTAGTGTAGGTACGAATGGTACTTTCAATAGCTTTAAAGCTCTGAGCGGCATGCACCTGGGCGGCTTGGGGGGTCATACCCAGGCCCTTGGCTGTGCGGGTGGTTTCAGCGTAGGGGTCGGGGGCCGAAGGGGGGGCGACCACATCGTCGGTGGCTTCCATATAGATTTCGGTGCCATCCTCTAGGCGGATCGGTACCAGTTGGGTCATAGTGCACACTCCGATGGTTAAGATGCGTATCCACCCATTAGCATGCCCTAACCGGCGCAGGTCTCACCACAGGGAGCGATCGCTGTGCCGATAGGTTTTCCGTACTGCAACCGCCCCCCACATCCCCCAGATTTTGTTTATAAAAATAAGAAGGGATTTATGGGCAAGAGGGCAGCGATGGCTGATTTAACAACTGATTCGTACATCCGGGATGGCGAGTTTCTGTACCCCGCCGAAGATGCCCAGCAGATTTTGAGCATTGCGATCGCCCGTCAAACTGAGTCTGGCGAGCTTTCTCGTACTCAGCTACTAGAAATTGCCGACGAGCTGGGGATCTCCGCTGACCTGGTTACCGAAGCCGAGCGCGAGTGGGACGTCAAGAAATATGAATTGGCCGACCAAAAGCTGTTTGATAGCCAGCGACGGCAGCGCCTTCACCACGATTTGGCCCAGTTTTTGATCATCGGCGGTGGTGTGGTGGTGTTTCAGCTGGTCACGGGCGGCTGGCTGTGGAACTGGTTGCTCTACATCACCTTAGGCCCCTGGGCACTGCAAATTGCCTGGGATGCATGGCGCATCTATCGCCCCAACGAGTATAGCTACCGCAAAGAGTTTCAGCGCTGGCGGCGCAAGCAGCAGATGAAACGGGCCGTAGGTGGCGTCATGCAGCGGCTGTTGAGATTCTCTTGATTTTGGCTTGTCGCCCTGCTAAATCGGGGGTAGCTCACCAGGATTTGATATTAGATGTGAACGTGGGTCTTAGCCGAAGTAGCGGCTGACACGCGATCGCGCACCCATCCAAACCAGTCTTCCAACCCTTCCCCCGTTTTGGCCGAGACAGAAATAATCGTCACATCGGGGTTCATCTGCCGCACGTTGGCGGCGATTTGCTCGATACTGACATCCAGGTAAGGGGCCAAATCTACCTTGGTGATCAGCAGGCAGTCAGCCTCTTGAAACATGATCGGGTACTTGAGGGGCTTGTCTTCGCCTTCGGTGATGCTCAGTAGGGCCACTTTGGCGTGTTCGCCCACCTCAAACTCGGCAGGGCAGACCAGGTTGCCCACGTTCTCGACCAGCACCAAATCCAGGGCATTCGGTTCGTAGCTGTGCTCTAGGGTATGGATCCCACCAGCAACCATTTTGGCGTCGAGATGGCACGATCGCCCCGTATTAATCGCCACCACTGGCACCCCGTACTGGCGCAGGCGATCGGCGTCGAGTTCGGTGGTCATGTCGCCTTCGATCACGGCGATCGCCAGATCCCCATGCAGCCCCTCCAGGGTGCGCTCCAGCAGCGCCGTCTTCCCCGCCCCAGGGCTGCTCATGATATTCATGCAGGTGATGCCCCAGCGGTCAAAGTGGGCGCGGTTGTGGTCGGCCCCGCTCTGGTTGACGTGGAGCAGATCGATTCCTAAAGCAGCGTCAAAGGTTTGGTGCATAGGGCGATTCTAGATTGGGAATTTGCGATTTTGGATTTTCCGATGCCCCTCCTAGGAGGGGCGGGGGTGGGTCTGCAAGACTTTTAGATGAGATTAAGCCGAGACATGAAGCGGTGCATTGCTGCGCTAATACACCCTACGGTTGGGCGATCGCCTCCGCATACTCTACCCGATCGATCTTTAGCTCGCGCCCGGAACGAATGTCGCCCATGGGTGCTTGGCAGGTAGGGCAGGCGTATTGCAGGCCAATTTCGGGCCGGTACTCGCTCTGACAATCGTGGCAGTAGGCGATTAGCGGTGTTTCGTTAATCACCAGCTCGGCCCCGTCTAAAAAGGTGCCACGGGTCTGCACCTCAAAGGCAAACTGTAGGCCCACCGGCTCCACGCAGGTAAACTTGCCGACGGTCAGGTGAACTTTCTCGATCGCAGGCTGCCCCGGCTGCGCCTCCCACCAGTCGCGCACGGTGAGGATGAGAGCCTTGGTCATATCGGTTTCATGCATGGCAGGGAACGGGGGGGAAAGAGTGAAGAGGTAGAGGGGTGAAGAGGTAAAGGGGTAAAGAGCTGGAGACGCGATCACTTCTTCACTTCTTCACCTCTCCACACTTCCCTACTCCCAGGGCTCATCCACGTTCATATTCGCCTCTTCATGGATGTACGAGGGCTTCTCGCGACGGGGTAGCTGGCCCGATTTTACTAAATGGGCCATGGTGTCGCAGATCACGCGGGTGGCCATCAGCGCGGTCATGTCGCTGACGTCGTAGGGGGGCGACACCTCCACCACTTCGATGCCGCAGACGGTGGTTTCTTGAATGATGCGCTTCAGCAGGTAGAGAGCCTCGCGGGGTAGTAGACCGCCGGGTTCGGGCCAGCCGGTGCCGGGCACAAAGCCCGCGTCGATGCAATCGATGTCGAAGCTAATCCAGACGCAGTCAGTGCCGTCGGTGGCGCGCTGGATGGCAAAATCGGCGGCGGCATCGAGGCCCATTTCGGTGATGTCGGTGACGGTGAGAATGTTGGTGGCCCGCTCGCGGCAGACCTTCACCCCCTGGCGCGGCACCTGCCAGCCGCCGATGCCCAGCTGCACCAGGTTTTTGGCCGGGGCGTTGGCCATATTGGTGGCGTGGAACCAGGGGCAGGTGTGCATGCGCTCATCCAGGTCGGTTTCTTGGGTATCGACGTGGCGATCGAAGTGGATGATGCCGACCTTTTTGTCGCCCAGGTGGCGGCAGATGCCCCGCACCGTGGGGAAACCGATGGAGTGGTCGCCCCCCAGCAAGATCGGGAACGCGCCAGAGGCAAACACGTGGGCCACGCCCTTAGAAATCTGGTCGAAGGACTTCTCGTTGTTGGCGGGAATGGTGAACACATCGCCCACATCACAGAGGGTGATGCTTTCGCGCAGGTCGATCCCCATCTCAAAGTTGTAGGGGGTGTAGAGGGCCGAGATGCGGCGAATACCCTGGGGGCCAAAGCGGGTGCCAGGGCGGTAGGTAGTGCCGCTGTCGTGGGGAATACCGACGATCGCCACATCGAACTCGCCCACCCGGCGCACATCTTCGACGTAGGGTGCTTTGAGAAAGGTGTTGATGCCTGCGTAGTGGGGCAGCTCACCACGAGAAAAGGTGGGGATGGTGCGATCGCGAATGCTGGCCGCCGCCTCTAGGCCGTACTCCAGACCCTGGGAGACTTCCTGCTGCCAGCCGGTCATGGGCAAGCGAGCTTCCATCTCTAGGGCGCGCTGGGCCTCAGAAGACTGGCCATTGGGGCTTTGAAATACTGGATCATTGGCGGGGTCGGTGGTCATCGGAAAGCCTCACAGGGATAACTTGAGCACTAGACTAAACGCGATTCCCAGGCCAGGTACAGCAAAGCCCGGGAAAATCAGAGAAGTTGACGCGATCAACTTCTAAAATCCTCCCGGGCTTTTGTCCCGCCGTGTAGTTGGCCATCACCAACCCGCCTCTCTCGGACCAGCCGTTCAGCACCATCGCCAAACCGGAACCCTAGAGGCTTAAATTCAGTTTTAATGCCAACACTCTAAGCCCAGCCATCACTCAGGTCAAGCCTCAGTAGTCACCGCATCTTGGGTCGCATCAGAGGGGATGACCGATCGATCCTTGGGACGAAACAGGTGGGTGTGGTCGGGGTTATACAGTCGTGACCTCACCTTTTGCCCCCGCAGCGCTGGGCTAATCACGTAAAGCGTAGTGCGAATCAGGTCTTTTTCGCGGGTGGTTCGGGCCATTTCCGACAGTGGAACGACTAAAAGCTGCTCATCGGGCCAGCCAATCCGAAAGCAAATCGCCACCGGGGTATCCGGCTCGTAGTGCTTTAAAAGCTGGGCCTGAGACTCTTCCACATGGCGGGCACTCAAATACAGGCACAGGCTGGTTTTGTGGGCCGCCAGACTGGCCAGATCCTCCGCCTCGGGCACCTGGGTGCGCCCGCTAATGCGGGTGAGAATGATCGACTGCACCAGCCCCGGAATGGTCAGCTCAGCATTGAGCTTGGCCGCCGCCGCCTGGTAGGCGCTAATACCCGGCACCACTTCAAAAGGCACCTCAGCCTCCGCCAGCGCCTGAATTTGCTCGTGGATGGCGCTGTAGAGGCTGGGGTCGCCCGATTGCAGGCGAATTACCGACTTGCCGGCCCGCACCCGCTCCACCATCAGCGGCAGAATGCTCTCCAGGGTCATCGTTGCAGTGCCAATACGCTCAGCATCAGGGCGGGTCCACTCAAGGATTTGCTGGGGCACCAGAGAGTTGGCGTAGAGAATCACATCCGCCTGGCTTAGCAGGCGCTGTGCCTTAACCGTCAACAGTTCTGGGTCACCCGGTCCAGCCCCTACGATATAGACCCCCGGCGCTAGGGGCGCAACCTGCGAGGAGGTGCCCGCAGGAAAATCTTGGATTTTAGGCGAGGTCGCGGCGTTGGCCATAGGGCAAAAGTCAAGAATTCATACAGCCCCCAGATCATAGCCACTTTGTTTCAAGTATCCGTGAACTCCAGGTATTTCACCGGAATTTAGCCGCCGCCTCAGGAGAGTGGAATGGTAGATGCACCCTGATTCAGACCTCTGAGGATAGCTAACTCAGGGGTCTTTTTTTATCAATGACCGAGGGCTAAGACCGAGGGCTAAGTAGATAGTTGTGATTAAACGTAGGATAGGCAAAGGGCAAAGCCTGTGCCCATCGCCCTGATGATGGGCATGCAAGGGATGGTTATGATGGCTAGAGCATCGACATCGAGCGAGGATCCAGCCCCATGCTCCCTTTTCTGTCTCGCATTGATATTTTCCCCGTCAAGTCGCTAGATGGGGTTGCGGTGTCCCAGGCGACGGTGTTGGGGAGTGGGGCGCTGAGGGGCGATCGCACCTATGCCCTGTTTGATGCCCAAAACCGCTTCATCAACGCCAAGCGCACCGCCGCCATCCACCGCCTGCGATCGGCTTTCTCTGACGATGGCGAGTTCATCACTCTAGCCGTGGATAGCGATAGTTCAACCGTCACCTTTTCCCTGCACCAGCAGCGCCCAGACCTAGAAACCTGGCTAGCCAACTACTTTCAGCAGCCCGTCACCCTACAAGAAAACCACGACCTCGGCTTTCCTGACGACACCTATGCCGCTGGACCAACGGTAATCAGCACCGCCACTCTCCAGACCGTCGCCGACTGGTATAGCCTTACCCTCGACGAAACCCGCCGTCGCTTCCGCACCAACCTGGAGATCGACGGTGTGCCTGCCTTCTGGGAAGACCAGCTTTTCAGCACCGATGAAACCCCCGTCTGCTTCACCATCGGTGATGTGGTGCTACAAGGCATCAACCCCTGCCAACGCTGCATTGTGCCCACTCGCGACGCCCTCACCGGATCTGCCACCAAAAGCTTCCAAAAAACCTTCGCCCAGCAGCGCACCGCCACCCTGCCGAGCTGGGCACCCCCCCAATGGTTTGACCATTTCTACAAACTGGCGGTCAACACCAACATCGCCAATCAATGCGGGCAAAGTCTTAGGGTTGGGGATAGTGTTAGCCTGCTTTAACACAGGCAAGACCATGCACAGAGCGATCGCCCCCCCGATCACCTACAAGCCGAGACCGATGCGAAGCGCGACATGCCGCCTACAGCCTAATACGTCCGTCGGGTCCAGGGCGGCGGAACGTCCCTGGTTGAGGGGGTCTGGGAACAATCGAAATGTCCCCAGCGGTAGACCTGGCTACAATACCCAATCCTGCCTCACCACTCATGCTTCAACAGGGCAAATGCCATTCGCCCCTACGGTTCAGCCGTTTGGGAATCGGGATTTTGTGCTGCGGATTTGCTCTGAAAATGACCCTAAGATGGTGCATCGCTGCGCGGATGCACCCTACAGTTTTCATCCTTCCAGGTGTCGCCTTAGCGGCATGGACAATTGGTATCAATCCCGGCCTCTCGCTTCAAGGTATAGGCGATGACTACCCTCTCTAGCAATATCTCCAGCCCTGCCGCCGCCTACATCCACATTCCCTTCTGCCGTCGTCGCTGCTTTTACTGTGACTTCCCAATTTCAGTGCTGGGTAACCAGCAGCGTGGCGAGACCTCAGGCACCGTAGAAAGCTATGTGGACGCGCTCTGTGCAGAAATCGTAGCCACCCCAAAGCTGAATGAACACCCCCTCAGCACTGTGTTCTTCGGCGGCGGTACTCCATCTTTGCTCTCTGTCCCCCAGCTAGAAACGATTCTGGCCCAACTCGATCGCCGCTTTGGCATCGCCCCCACCGCCGAAATCTCCATGGAAATGGACCCCGGCACCTTTGACCTAGAGCATTTGCAGGGCTACCTAGCCGCAGGCATCAACCGCATCAGTCTCGGCGTTCAAGCACTAGACGATGTCACCTTAGAAAGCTGTGGCCGCTACCATCGCGTTGCCGACGTATACCAGGCTGTAGATTGGCTACACCAGGTCGCCATGCCTAACTGGAGCCTCGATTTAATCTCTGGATTGCCCCACCAAACCCTGACCGATTGGGAAACCGGCCTATCTAAGGCCGTAGCCCTCCAACCTCACCACCTTTCCATTTACGACCTCACGGTAGAGCCACAAACCGTCTTTGCCAAACGCTACCAACCGGGCGATGCGCCCCTGCCCACCGACGATCAAACCGCCACCATGTATCGGCTGGCTCAGCAATGGCTAACTGCCCAGGGCTACGACCACTACGAAGTCTCTAACTATGCCCAGCCGGGACACCAATGCCAGCACAATCTGACCTACTGGCGCAACCAGCCCTATTACGGGTTTGGCCTGGGGGCCGCCAGCTACACCCAGCACCAGCGCGTCAGTCGGCCCCGCACCCTGACGACCTACGGCGAGTGGGTCAAGGCCTTTCAAGCCGCTGGGGGAGTTCACAGCGAACCACCAACACCAACCCTGGAACAATTATTGGATCGGCTGATGCTGGGGCTGCGGCTCAAAGAGGGGATTAACGGCGATGAGCTGCGATCGCATTGTTCTCCTAAAACCTGGTCAATGCTCCAACAAACCCTCAAGCCTCACATTGAGCAGGGATTTGTCATCGTTGAAGGCGACACCTGGGATGATCTCCGCTGTTTGCGTCTCAGCGATCCCGAAGGTTTTCTGTTTTCTAATGTGGTGCTGTCTGACTGTTTTCGGGCCTTAGAAGAACAGTAAAAGTACTCTCCACGCTAATGCCCTGCCCCGGCTTTGCAGTAAAGTAGATCCCTGTGACATTTTTATGGCTGACCCATGCCCAAGGTTTTAGTTTCCGACCCCATCGATCAAGCGGGCCTCGATATTCTCTCCCAAGTTGCCCAGGTCGACGTCAATACCAGCCTTTCGCCCGAAGAATTGGTGGCGACCATTGGCGACTACGACGCGCTGATGATTCGCTCTGGCACCAAGGTGACCAAGGCGGTGATTGAGGCGGGGCAGAACCTCAAAATCATTGGCCGGGCTGGGGTAGGAGTCGACAACGTCGATGTGCCTGAAGCCACTCGACGGGGCATTGTGGTGGTCAACTCCCCCGAGGGCAACACGATCGCAGCGGCAGAGCACGCCCTGGCGATGATGATGTCGATGTCGCGCTACATTCCCAGCGCCGATCGCTCGGTCAAGGCGGGCGAATGGAAGCGCAAAGATTTCACCGGGGTCGAAATCTATAAGAAAACCCTGGGCGTGGTGGGCCTGGGCAAAATTGGCTCCCATGTAGCCACGGTCGCCCGGGCCATGGGCATGAAGCTGCTGGCCTACGACCCGTTTATCTCCGCCGATCGCGCTGAACAGCTAGGCTGTCGCCTGGTGGAGCTAGACCTACTGTTCCGCGAGGCCGACTACATCACCCTGCACCTGCCCAAAACGCCAGAAACCACTCACTTAGTCAATGAGGCGGCCCTGGCTACGATGAAACCCACGGTGCGGATCATCAACTGCGCCCGTGGCGGCATCATCGACGAAGCGGCCCTGGCTAAGGCCGTACGGGAGGGCACCATCGGGGGTGCCGCCCTGGACGTGTACGAGGCTGAACCCCTGGGCGAGTCGGAACTGCGGGAGCTGGGCAAGGAAATCATTCTGACCCCCCACCTTGGCGCGTCTACCGAAGAAGCTCAAGTGAATGTAGCCATCGATGTGGCTGAGCAAATTCGCGATGTGCTGCTGGGGCTACCGGCGCGATCTGCGGTAAATATTCCCGGTCTGCGCCCCGAGGTGATGCAAAAGCTGCGCCCCTACCTGCAACTGGCGGAAACCCTGGGCAACCTGGTGGGGCAATTAGCTGGGGGTCGGGTCGAAGAACTCACCGTGCGGCTCCAGGGCGACATCGCCGGGGGCGACACCCAGCCGATCATGGTGGCGGCCCTCAAGGGTCTGCTTTCCCACGCCTTGCAAGAACGGGTCAACTACGTTAACGCCTCCATCGAAGCCAAGGAGCGGGGCATCCACGTGATTGAAACCCGCGACGCCGACATTCGCGACTACACCGGCTCGCTGAACCTGTCGGCCAAGGGCAACCTGGGCGAGCACTCGGTGACTGGGGTGCTGCTGGGAGGCAGCGAAATTCGGGTCACCGACATCGACGAGTTTCCGATCAACGTGCCGCCAACGCAGCATATGCTGTTTACCCTGCACCGCGATATGCCGGGCATCATTGGCAAAATTGGCTCGCTGCTGGGCAGCTTTAATGTCAATATCGCTAGCATGCAGGTGGGCCGCAAAATTGTGCGCGGCGACGCGGTGATGGCCCTCAGCCTCGATGACCCCCTGCCCGAAGGCATCTTGGAAGAGATTCTCAAGGTGCCGGGTATTCGCGATGCCTACACAGTTAATTTGTAGGGGGGCAAGGCGTAGGGTGCTTAAGCTGCGGTGGGCTAACGCGATAGGCGGTGAGTAAGTGGTGGGCAGTGCCCACCCTACAGCCGAAAATTTGGGGCTTTAGCCCGCACGGGGCAGGCCCAATCTTGATAGTTGCGAGGCAATCTCTAGAATGGCTGTGGTCAACACCTGGTGGGAAGTAAAGGTACTGTGCGATCCGGCCCTAGAGGATACGGTCTTCTGGCGATTCGACAGTTTTGGCAGCCAGGGTACATCTACCCAGCAGCGGGGTTCCTCCTGCGTAGTTCAGGCCTATTTTCCGCAGCATCGGCTCGAGTTGCTCGATCTATCGGCCCTAGCCCTGCTGATCAAGCAAGATGCCCTGTGCAGCAATCTAGTGTTGCCCCGCATTAGCTGGCAGCTCATTGACGAAGAAGATTGGTCAAAGAGCTGGAAAGACCACTGGCAGCCGGAGCCGATCGGCGATCGCTTCTTGATCACCCCGGCCTGGCTCGAACCGCCCGATGGCAATCAGCGGCTGGTGCTGCGCCTCGACCCAGGGGTAGCCTTTGGCACCGGCAACCACCCCACCACCCAGCTCTGCCTGGAGTCGCTCGAAATGCGGCTCACCTACGAAAAAACCGATGTCACAATTGCCGATATTGGCTGTGGGTCTGGCATTCTCTCAATTGGAGCGCTGCTGCTGGGAGCTAAAAAATCCTACGCCGCAGACATTGACGATCTGGCGGTGCATTCAGCTATGGGCAACCGCACCCTCAACGGGCTGACGGAAGAGCAGCTGCCGCTACTTCATGGCAGTTTAGATGCGATCGCCCAGGCCATGGATGCCCCCGCCGACGGCCTTGTGTGCAATATTCTAGCTGAGGTGATTATGGACTTAATCCCTCAAATGCACACCATTGTCACCGCCGATGGCTGGGGCATTCTCAGCGGCATTTTGCTCGACCAGTCTAAGCTAGTCGCCGATACCCTAGAGCAGCATGGCTGGGTGGTGTCTACCCTCTGGCGACGGCAGGAATGGTGTTGTCTCAACGTGCGGCGATCGCCCTCCTAAGCCCATGACGCTCTCCAATTTCAACTTTGTGCTCAAAGTGGTGGCCGTTTCTGGGGTGCTGAGCGCAGCCATCAAATATGGGGTACCGGCGCTGCTAGCAGATTCCCAAGCAGGGCAAAATCAGCCAGCCCTCAGCCTAGTGCTCCTGCTACTGATTGCGCCTTCAGTGCTGATGGGGGGGTTATTCTGGCTGCGTCGCCGTTCTACCCTCTAGGCACCATCCATGCGCACCATCGACAGCATCAACGCCAAAATTCGCCAAGGCAAAGCGGTGGTGCAAACTGCCGAAGCCTTTAAGCTTCAGGCCCAAGAGCAGGGCATAGCCGCCGCCGCCAAAGCCGTCGATGTGGTGGTAACTGGCACCTTTGAGCCGATGGAATCGTCGGGGGCCATGCTTAACCTCGGCCACACCGACCCACCGATCAAGCTGCTGGAATGTTATCTCGATGGGGTGCCGGCCTACGCGGGCTTTGGCGCAGTGGATGTTTGTCTGGGGGCCAGCCAGCCTGCGGTAGCAGGGCGGGGCGGCGACCTGGGCGACACCGAACCTGTGCGTGAGCACGGCGGCGGCCACGTGATTGCCGATTTGATCGCCGGACGCAGTGTATCCCTCCAGGCCACGGGCCACGGTACCGACTGTTACCCCCGCACCTCGCTCGAAACCACCATTACCCGCGACACGATCAACCAGTTTTACCTGTACAGCCCGCGCGGGCTATACCAAAATTTTATTGTTGGGGTAAACGGAGGCGATCGCACCCTCTCCACCTACCTAGGCCCGCTGCAACCTCGCCTGGGCAACGCGGTCTACGCCAACCCCGGTGCCCTCTCCCCACTTTTAAACGACCCCGATCTTGAAGCGATCGGCATTGGCACCCGCATTTTTTTGGGCGGCGGCGTCGGCTATGTCGCCTGGGAAGGAACACAGCACTTTCCCCTGCAGCGGCGCTTGCCCAACCGCACTCCCATTGGCCCAGCGGCCACCTTGGCCCTGATTGGCGATGCCAAACAAATGCGGTCAGAATGGGTGCGGGGCTGCTATTTCAAAGGCTACGGCCCCTCTTTGATGCTGGGCGTAGGCGTTCCCATTCCCCTACTCAACGAAACCGTTGCCGCCCACTGTGCGGTGCAAGATTCCGACATTGTTGCGCCAGTCATGGATTTTTCCATTCCTCGACGGGTGCGCCCCACCTTTGGCCTGGTGAGCTACGCTCAGCTCAAGTCGGGGGCGATCGCCATCGAAGGGCAAACCGTACGCACGGCACCGCTAGCCAGTGTTTACCTGGCCCGCCAGGTGGCAAACGAACTCAAGGGTTGGATTGAATCTGGCCAGTTTGAGCTGGCGGCCCCGGTGGCATCGCTACCCCAAGACCGCGCCTTTCTGCCCCAAGATGCCCTGAGCGGTTAACCTGGCCAACATGTCGCCTACTCGGCACTGCTCTCGTGGTTTTCTTCGCGCTTTTTAGGGCGATTCGAGAGGCGTTCGGAAACCGGCTCGGAACGAGTATCTGTTCCCAAATTGCTGCCTTTAACCCCAGCAGGCCGACGGCTGGGCATGGGCGGGCGACTGCCCCCTGGCCCACTGCGCAGGCCAGGATTTCCCCGCCGTGGCCCACCCCCCCCGCTGCCCTTAGGCCGTTTCTTCGGTGGCACAATGCCCACCACCGAGGCTTCGCTGAGCACCAAAACCTTGGCTTCACGCTTCACCTTAAAATCCCAGAAGTAGCCCACGGTACGCCCTTCAATCGTGCCGTGAAGCAGCAGCTTGAACGGTTTAGAAGTGCCAGGGGTACGCTTTGCCCCTTGGAGAATTTTGACAGCAATGCACTGGTCTTCAGGCGTGTATTTAATGACTTCGCCACGAATGGAGAAAAAGTTGTCGTTTACCGGCGGCAAATCCGCCAAATCTGGTTTTTCAGCGGTGGTTTCATCCCCGTCTTCTGCGCTGTCCTCGCTGGCGGGGGTTTCGCCAGGCAACCCTAGGGTTTCAGGCTCCCAAACGCCAACGATTTGCAGGTGCAGATCTTGATCGTCATTATCGAGCTCGCGCCGAGTGCGAGGATAGACGACCCACAGGTGAGGCACTGACAGATCGATGTGTTTCTTCACCAAGCTAGTAATGCGGCCCAGCAGGACTGAGTCAATGACGTGACCGTCTTCAGTGATGAGATTGCCCCGGTTGAGCTGGTCAGCCTCGCTGGGTTCGTAGGTGCCACGTACCAAGCCAATCGCCCGGTACTGCATTGGCTCACTGGGGGGCGCAATGGGTTGATAGCGATAGGCATCAGGGTCGATCTCAGGCTCAGGGGGCGGAGCAGGCGGAGCCTTTTTGGCTACCACAGTGTCTACCGGCTTGATCGCTGGCTTAACCGCTACTGCGTTGGTCTCTGGCGCTACAGCCGGTCGCACCGGTCGCACCGGTCGTTGGGGAGGAGACAGTAACGATGGCCGCTCCGCTGCGGGCGCTGCCCCCTGGTCGCTACCGTCTTTAGCTGTAATGTCGCTTTTATTAGAAGCGTCTTGTTCTGCAGAACCCATGACACCACCGATCTCCTCTCAACATGAACCAGCTACCCAACGCAATGGCACTTTGCGCATGACTTAGCCTGTAAGCCTAGCGTAACATTCACCCTTAAATGTGCATTGTTAGGGCAAATATATTAAGCATTAACGCAACCGATCAGAAGCTTTACTCCTGACTGACTGCCCCTGCGATCGCCCACTTGCCCCTAGGGGTCACATCATTTGTCACCGCGAAGGGGCCAATGGAGGTAACTCATCTAGTTTTCATCGCTGACGGTTAGCAATCCGTATTGTTTCTGAACAGCTTGGCAACTTCTTTGCTACTGTAACCCTGTTCATCGGCTTAATTAGCTCTGGGTTCAAGTCCACCCCAAAGCCGAAGCGCTAGAATCATTGTTCTGAATTTTGCGATCGCCCCGACTTTTCGCCGTGATCCGCTGCTCCCCTGATGAGGTAGACCTGTGACTGCAAACCGCAATCGTTGGCTCGTTGGTACCGTTCTAACCCTGGCGTTAGCGGCCTTTTTGTCGATATCGCTCCTGCCCCTTTTGGGTGGCAACGGCACCCGTCGGGGGGGAGAGCCTACCGAGGCCAATCCCACCGCCACCGACCCCGCCTCCGTGCAGGCCGAGCTAGAAGCTCAGGCCCGGGGCTATGAGCTAGTGCTAGAGCGCGAGCCCGACAACCAAACAGCCCTGCAAGGCTTGGTAGATGCTCGAATTCAGCTCAATGATATTGATGGGGTCCTAGGCCCGCTAGAGCGGCTCGTAGAGTTAAACCCCGACGTTCCCGACTACGCAGTGTTGCTAGCCCAAACTAAACAGCAGCTCGGTGATCTAGAAGGTGCCGCTCAGACCTACCGCCAGGTGCTAGACCAACAGCCCGGCAACATGAACGCCCTACAAGGTCTCACCGTACTATTGGTTCAGCAAAATCGACCTCAAGCCGCCATTGGGCTGCTTCAAGACACCCTTAAAACCGCTGAGCAGGTGCAGGCTGAAGGGGCGACAGCGGGCATTGATACCGTTTCTGTGAAGCTACTCCTGGCTCAGGTGCATGTAGAGGCCAACAGCCCTGGCCAAGCGATTGCGCTCTACGACGAAACCATCGCCACTGCCCCAGAAGACTTCCGCCCAGTGTTGGCCAAAGCTCTGGTGCTGCAAGAACAGGGTGAGGCCGACACCGCTCAGGCCCTTTTCGCCCAAGCCACGGCCCTCGCCCCAGCGCAGTTTAAAGATCAAATTGAGCTCATGTCTACCCAAAATCAGGCTGCCCCTACCACGGGCAGCGAAAGCGTAGATCCTTTAGAGCCAGCCCCTGCCACCGAAGGTTCAGCAGACTAATTCGGCGCTGCATTGCCTTAGGAAAATTTCCAGAAGTATCCGGCGACTGTAGCCACCGTAGGGTGGGCACTGCTCACCATTAGGGAACAAGTTTTTCAGGGTCGCCTCCGTTAAAACGCTTCGCACGGCGTGTGGCTATCGAGCCTCCACCGTGCGAAGCGATCAAAATGTTCAAAAAGATAGGCTAGCTCACAGCCCGAGCGGGGGTACCTGAAGTCACCGATTGACCGGAAGCATCGGGGGCAGTCTGGCTATCGGCCACCGTCTCAAACTCAATGTGGTTGAACAGAGTGGTGACAAAGGCAAATAGCAAAAAGGGCAGCGACAGGACTAAAATTAGCCCCACTGTCGCCAGGGCGAACATGGGCTGGCGGGCTCCCATCAGCGCTAGAGAAGTGGCCAGACTGATAAACAAAATGACCAGCCACGCAATAATTTGGCCATAGATATCGCCGAAGGTAAGGGTGCAAGCGAAACGATACTTATTCCCGAATTCCATGGTGCTGTCCTGCCACAATCAGTCCTATAGGGATCAGCATATCGGCCTGACCCTAGCCACCGTTATTTCTCAACATTTCCATAAAAGTTGCAATAAAATGTTGCAGTTCGTAGGTTACGGTTCATACTTCCGAGGGACTATCCCTTGCTCATAGTGCTTAGAGCTATAGACGCTGGGCATTTCTCTGCCGATAGTTAGGGTTATGGGTTACCAATACATTCTGTTTTATAAGCCCTACAATGTGCTGAGTCAGTTCAGCGAGGGGAGCACACCACCTACGTCTGATTCAGCGTCTCGGCTTACCCTCAAAGACTTTGTGCCCATTGCCGATGTCTATCCCGTGGGGCGGCTCGATCGCGATAGTGAAGGCCTCATGCTGCTGACAGACCACGGCCAAGTGCAGCATCGCCTTAGCAACCCACGGTTTGCCCACCCGCGCACCTACTGGGTTCAGGTTGAGCATAGGCCAGCCCCCCCAGCGCTAGCTCAACTGCGCCAGGGGGTTACGATCAAGGGCTATCGTACCCGCCCGTGCCAGGTAGCCTTGATGGCGACCGACCCGCCGCTACCGCTACGAGAACCGCCCATTCGTTACCGCCAAAGCATTCCCACCGCTTGGCTAGAGATGACCCTTCAGGAGGGCAAAAATCGCCAGGTTCGGCGCATGACTGCTGCTGTCGGACACCCGACCCTACGGCTGGTGCGGGTTGCGATCGCCCATCTAGGCCTAGGCAACCTCGAACCTGGCCAATGGCGATTTGTCACCCCCCGCGAGCGCCAAGATCTCTTACAACTTTAGGAGCGAAGGTCAGTCCTGACGAAGACTCCGCTACGTAGCGGAAAGTGGTGGAGTCTTCATCAAGAATCGATAGATTGAGCAGATCAGGGCTAGACCAGTAAGCTACCATGGGCTTCAGCAGGGTAACAGAAGGCAGCTATGCAATACTTAACGTGCAAGCCGATGCCACTCTGCTAGTCGTCTATATCAACGTGCCTCTATCTTGACCAGACCGGGGCTTCCCCAAGTGCTGGTCAACCGACCCACTTATTCACGGCCTAGACCTTTGGGCTGACATTGGATCGAGGGTGCTACAGGTTCCATCGTGCTGGCTAGCTGGTTTACCTTTGGATCATCGCTAGGATGCTAACTTGCCCTTTTTGTGAGTTTGAAAATGCCGCTTCTCAGCGGTCCTGCGAACGATGCGGCCAGCCACTTCAGCGATGGCGAGTCATCGATTTTCCTGCCCCTGGTGCAGCAGCGATCGCCTCCGACGACTGCTACAACGGCTATCTCGACGTTGACCAACGCTACCGCCTCATTCCTGCCTCAACGGTCGGTGCCTTTAGCGAGTCGGCTGCAGCCCTACTAGTCCTTGACTGCCAGCCCAAGGCTGACTCTCCGTTGCAAGCCTTACAGCAGGCCTGGCTTGAAACTCCAGGCCTCGATCCGGCCTACCAGCCGTTGGCCGCTACGGTACCCCTTGAGGCCTATCCCTACCTAGCTCTCCAGGCCGACAACTTTCCAGCCATTCCTGAGCTGCATCACGCCTGGCAAACTCCCCAGCGCACTCTTCTGTTGATCGAGGACCGCAGCACTTGGCTACCGCTGAGTGTGGGTTGGACGGCTATTGACGACCCACTGCAACATATTCAGTGGCTGTTTGAGACCACGCTGCTGTGGCAAGCGCTAGCCCCTTGGCGGGGGCAGGCCACACTACTCAATCCTCAACGGCTGACGCTGAACGAAAATAGCCTGCTCTGCCTGAGCCAGATCGATCAGGTACCCAATCAAACCCCGTTACCGCTACAGACCCTGGGACAGATGTGGCAAGCGCTGCTTGACAGTACATCAACCAGCCTGCCGCCCAAAGTACAAACCTTGGCGAACACCTTACAGGAGGGCGTTATTAACGATATTGCCTATGTGCAAGACACCCTGGCTGAAGCTGCCCAAGCCTATCAACAACCAGAGGTCAATCTACCCCCAGTAGCGTGGGCAGAGACTGAAGATCCGGCCATTGCGATTTCTCAACCTAGCCTTGAAAACCTAGAGCTAGACGTTGACACGGTCTTTGATACCCAAGAGCTTACTGAAGATGAAGGCAGCGGACTGATTGAAGCACCCACTATGGTGTTGCCGATGAAGCTGGCCGATCTCGATGATGCGGGCCAGAGTCATGTAGGGCAACAACGTCATCACAACGAAGATTGGTTTTTTACCCAAACTCAGTTACACAAAGTCAGCGGCCCCCAAGGTACTATCATGCGAGCGAAGGGGCTTTACATCCTCTGTGATGGTATGGGTGGTCACGCGTCAGGAGAAGTAGCCAGCCAGCTAGCAGTGCGCACGTTACGAGACTATTTAACCCAGCACTGGGGCGATCGCCTGCCCAATCAAGAGACGCTTGTCGACGCAGTGATAACCGCAAACCAAGCTATTTTCGATATTAATCAGTCCAATGCGACCTCGGGGATCGGGCGCATGGGTACAACCTTAATCATGGTGCTTGTGCATAACCTCAACATCGCCGTGGTGCACGTAGGCGACAGTCGCCTGTACAGCTACAACAAGCGCTTAGGGCTGCGGCAGATGACTCTCGATCACGAAGTAGGCCAACGTGAAATTAACCGGGGCGTAGAGCCAACGTTAGCCTACGCCCGTCCCGACGCCTACCAGCTAACCCAAGCCCTAGGGCCAAGGGGGCAAGAAGACCTCATTCCCAGCGTGGCTTATCACGAGATTACCGAAGACACATTGCTGCTACTCTGCTCCGACGGTCTCAGCGACAACAACTTACTAGAACGTTATACCGACAGTCATGTTGCTGGTCTCTTGAGTTCTAAAGCCAACCTAGAGAATGGCGTCAATCAGCTCATTGACCTAGCTAACGAAAAGAATGGCCATGATAACATCACGACCATTCTTATTCGGATCAAGCTTCAGCCAGATATGTCATCAATCATTGGTTAGGGTAATGACCGCTTAGGGCTGGCGGCTTGACTCAGCAGTTTAGTACTGGGTTAATCTTCTTCCCAAGACTGTACGGCCAACAGTTCTTGAATTGGATCTTGAGTGGAAAAGTCGAACTCTTCTAGTTCATGTTTCCAGTGGGCCCAGTCATCACCAAACAGGAAAGCGATTTTCCAGATAGGATCGCTGGGACTAACAACTTTGGATTTCTTAACTAGAGACTCAACTTGGCGCTGAAATTTCACCATCGGGTGAGCGACAACTAAGTCGGCGATTGCTTCAGTCATATTTTAGATTAAAAAAGCTCTTGGGAACGTCGGTCTAGGGCTAATCTGCACACTCTTGAAACTTGCGCAGGCACCAACCCTCTATTCAGGAAAACAGCATAACACAAGAAGGAAAAAACGCAATTCCTGTCTATGCATGTTCTGCAGGAGCAGCTTTCCTTTTGTCTATCAGATAGCCACTAGCCCTTAGTATACCCAACGGCAGCGACAGTTGTTGGTTGACCAGCCCCCCAAGAGGGGTAGATAACCGTACCGTGGCTTTAGCTTACGGGCGCTTGGAGCAAAGGGTTACTCAATAGTCGCTAAACTAGAGATCGCACCCTTTGCCGCTTCAGCACTGACCAATGGCTCAAACCGACCTATCTGCACCTCAAGCTAGTGTTCCCATGTCCTTGCCTCGCACCAGTGAGTCAGAGGCTCTCAAGCGCGTTCGCCATACCTTCTCCCACGTGATGGCGATGGCGGTGCAGACCCTGTTCCCTAAAGCCCAAGTCACCATTGGACCCTCGATTGACTATGGCTTCTACTACGATTTTGACAGCCCGACCCCCTTCACCGAGCAAGATCTGAAGGCGATCAAGAAAGAGATGATTAAGATCATCAACAAGAAGCTGTCCGTCACCGAAGAGACCGTCACGCGTGAAGAGGCCCAGCGGCGCATTGAGACGCTGGGAGAGCCCTACAAGCTAGAGATTTTGCAAGACTTGCAAGAGCCGATCACGCTCTACCACTTGGGTGACCAGTGGTGGGATCTTTGTGCTGGCCCCCACGTAGCTAATACCGCTGACCTCAACCCTAAGGCGTTTGAGCTAGAGAGCGTCGCTGGGGCCTATTGGCGCGGTGACGAAAATCGGGCTCAGCTCCAGCGCATTTATGGCACTGCCTGGGAAACCCCCGAACAACTGCAAGAGTATAAGCGCCGCCGCGAAGAGGCCAAGCGCCGCGACCACCGCAAGCTGGGCAAAGAGCTGGGTCTGTTTATCTTTGCTGACGATGTCGGGCCGGGCCTACCCCTGTGGACCCCTAAGGGCACGGTGCTGCGCTCTACCCTAGAAACATTTCTTAAAGAAGAACAGACCAAGCGCGGTTACCTGCCTGTGGTGACGCCCCACATTGCCCGAGTCGATCTATTCAAAATCTCGGGGCACTGGCAGAACTACCGGGAGGACATGTTTCCGCTGATGGCCGACGATGACGCGGCCCGTCTAGCGGAGGAGGGCTTTGTAATGAAGCCGATGAACTGTCCCTTCCACATTCAGATCTATAAGAGTGAGTTGCGATCGTACCGGGAACTGCCCCTGCGACTGGCGGAGTTTGGCACGGTCTATCGCTATGAGCAGTCAGGAGAACTAGGTGGCCTGACCCGAGTGCGCGGCTTTACGGTAGACGACTCGCACCTGTTTGTCCGTCCTGAGCAGCTTGACGATGAGTTCCTCAAGGTAGTGGATCTGATTCTGTCGGTGTTCCGCAGCTTAAAGCTCAAGAACTTTAAGGCTCGGCTCAGCTTCCGTGACCCTGAGTCAACCAAGTACATCGGCGGTGACGCGGTGTGGGAAACGTCGCAAAACGCCATTCGCCGCGCCGTGCAGACTCTGGGGATGGACTATTTTGAAGCACCGGGAGAAGCGGCTTTCTACGGCCCCAAGCTCGACTTTATCTTCCGGGATGCCCTAGAGCGGGAGTGGCAGCTGGGCACGGTACAGGTCGACTACAACCTGCCGGAGCGATTTGATCTGGAGTATGTGGCCGAGGACGGCTCGCGTCAGCGCCCGGTGATGATTCACCGCGCTCCCTTTGGGTCGCTGGAGCGGCTGATCGGTATTTTGATTGAAGAGTATGCAGGCGATTTTCCGCTATGGCTGGCCCCGATGCAGATGCGCCTGTTGCCCGTTACCGAAGAGCAATTGGGCTTTGCCCAGTCGGTGGCCGATCAGCTGTTAGCCAGGGGTGTGCGGGTTGAGGTCGATGGCAGCGGCGATCGCCTGGGCAAAATGGTGCGCAATGCCGAGAAGGCCAAGGTACCGATTATGGCCGTGGTCGGGGCAAAAGAGCTAGAAACCAATGCCCTCAGCATTCGCACCCGTGCCCAGGGCGAGCTGGGTGCACTGCCTGTGGCTGAGGTGGTAGAACGGGTAGCGGGGGCGATCGCCGCAAGAGAAGACTTCTAACCGCTAGGGAGCTTCGGGTAAATCGGCCTCAAGCTGGCGCAGATCGCTGAGCGATTGTTCCATAGCGTCAATCAGCGATCGCACCTCCTGCTCTTGCTGCTCTTGCTGCTGCTGCGCCAGACCAGCTAACACGCTAAGACAAGCATCCATGCCAGCCGCAAACTCATAGCGACTGACAGTAGTTTCGCCCCGAAAGGTGCCGTCGGGGTAGCCACTGATGCAGCCATAGACACCAGCCAGGTTGAGCAATGCCCCATAGGCCCAGTGGTCGGGAGACACATCGGTAAAGGGCAATACCAGCGTGTCCTCACTGGATTGAGCAACAGTGCCTTCATCAATGACCTCTTGCTCAGCTCCCCGACCATCGGCAGTATCGGACTCTGCCTGAGCGGGTGCGACCAAAACCAGCGCCCCTAGCGCAGCACCCAGAGCAATTCCTAGACCTAACCTTGATCGCTTGCGTGAGTGCAGCATTCTCAACCTCCTATACAAAAGTTCATCAACGGATCTCTCATCGCTCTCGCCAGTCGCCCCGGCTTTAGTCTGAGTCTGACAGAGGCTTCCCAAAAAGTGATAGTATCCTTGGCCTGAATGTTCCTCAACCGTCGGAGGCTTTTGCGGTGTCAACGCCTGTTTCTGTTATTGTGCCTGCGACGACTGCCAACCTCGGCCCCGGCTTCGACTGTTTGGGGGCCGCCCTTACCCTATACAACCGCTTCCACTTTACGGCCCTCGATCAGCCAGCCGATACTGTTGCGATCGCAGTCAACGGGCTAGAGGCTGACCGAGTTGTGACAGACGGGTCTAACCTGGCCTACAAAGCGTTTGCTTATTTTTATCAACAACAGGGCTTGGCGGTGCCAGCGGTAGCTATTGCCATCGATCTAGAGGTGCCCCTAGCACGAGGGTTGGGCAGTTCGTCGACAGCGATCGTCGGTGGGTTGCTCGGGGCCAATGCTCTCAGCGATCGCCCCCTCGATCAAACCGCTTTGGTCGAGATGGCCATTGCCATTGAGGGTCACCCCGATAACGTAGTGCCAGCCCTGGTGGGAGGTTGCCAGCTAGCCGTGACCCATGCTGACGGCACATCTACCCTATGTTCGATCCCCTGGCATGCCGACATTACCCCCGTGGTGGCAGTACCCGACTTTGAGTTATCTACAGCCGAGGCTCGTCGGGTCTTGCCTCCTACCTATAGCCGGGCCGATGCTATTTTTAATACCGCTCACCTGGGCCTATTGCTGCGGGGGTTAGAGAGTGGTCGGGGCGACTGGCTGCAAAAGGCTCTAAGCGATCGCATTCACCAGCCCTACCGCCAAGCCCTAATCCCTGGCTATGAGGTCGTGGCCGCCGCCGCCGCCGCCGCCGGAGCCTACGGATTAGTGATTAGCGGGGCTGGCCCCACCCTGTTAACCTTAGCGCCAGCGGCCCAAAGCGCCGCCGTGGGTCAAGCCATGGTTGTCGCCTGGGCAGAGGTTGGGCAATCGGCCCAGGCCCACGAACTCGCTCTAGAAACGACCGGAGCCCAAATCGCTCAAGCCTAGGGCAACCTCCGCCAGAGAGGTCTTGACAGGACTCGGGCTGGGAAAGGTAACGATTTAGATATTGACGTATCTAAATGTGAGCGCTCGCTCCAATTAATACAAATAGGCAAAATGGCTCAAACGCTTGCACAGTCTTGATGCCAGGCTTTTTTGTGTCAATATTTTGAGATTTTCGCCAAAAATCACTTATCAAATGTTTATTAAGTTTCCTATACTGGAATCGAGCGCAAAGATAGGTATATTTCTCTATCGACCTGTCATCCGGTTTATTTCTTTGGTTGTGCCCCTTAAAGCCACAACCCGCTCGCTGAAGTCCTCCGACCTTCTCGCCTAGGGTAGGCCGCCGCGAACAGCATTGGTAGCTACGTCCTTCAACCGATGTCTACCCAAGGTGTGTGTCCGCCTCAAATCAGACACTGAAACCGGAACCTGAATGCGCTGGCTGTTTTGTTGTAGTACTACTCACGCGAATTGTCATGCTGACCGAGCAATTTCCGTGGCTAACGACCCTAGTTGTGTTGCCTTTGCTGGCGATTTTGCCAATCCCTGTCCTGCCCGATCGCAATGGACAGACCCTACGCTGGTATGCCCTAGGGATAGGCTTCATCGAGTTTTCGCTAATTCTCTATACCTTCATTAACTTCTATAACTTCAACCAGCCTGGTCTACAGCTAGTTGAGCGCTATGACTGGGTGCCCCAGGTGGGTTTAACCTGGTCGCTGGGAGCTGATGGCTTGGCCATGCCCTTAGTCGTCCTCAGTGGGTTAGTGACTACCCTGGCGATTTTGGCATCTTGGAACATCACCCGTCGCCCTCGCCTGTATTTCAGCCTGTTGCTGATTATGTATAGCGCCCAGGTCGGGGTCTTTCTGGCCCAAGATCTGGTCATGTTCTTCTTTATGTGGGAATTAGAGCTGGTACCGGTGTACCTACTCATTTCCATCTGGGGCGGTAAAAAGCGCCTCTACGCAGCTACCAAATTTATTCTCTACACCGCCATTGGCTCCATCTTTATTTTGGTGGCGGCTTTGGCCATGGCTTTCTACGGCGACACCGTCACCTTCAACCTGACAGAGCTAGCCCAGAAAGACTACAACCTTACCTTCCAGCTATTGGTTTACGCTGCATTCTTAGTGGCCTTTGCGGTCAAGCTGCCGATCTTCCCGCTGCACACTTGGCTACCCGATGCCCACAGCGAAGCGCCTGCGGCAGTTTCGATGATTTTGGCTGGGGTACTGCTCAAAATGGCGGGCTATGGCCTGATCCGCATGAACATTGAGATGTTGCCCGATGCCCACCTTTACTTTGCCCCGGTGCTAGCTGTCTTGGGCGTAGTCAATGTGATCTACGCTTCGATGACGGCCTTTGGCCAAGACAACCTCAAGCGTCGCATGGCCTACTCATCGGTGGCTCACATGGGCTTTGTGCTGATTGGCTGTGCTTCCTTCACCACTCTCGGTATGAGCGGTGCCATGCTGCAAATGATTTCCCACGGGCTGATTGCGGCGGTAATGTTCTTCCTTTCAGGGGTGACCTACGAGCGCACTCAAACCTTAGATATGGATGCCATGGGTGGGATGGCGCGCAAAATGCCGACCGCCTTTGCGTTCTTTACGGCATCGTCAATGGCATCGCTGGCCCTACCCGGCATGAGCGGTTTCGTCAGCGAGATTGCCGTCTTCTTGGGGATGGCCACCAGCGATGTTTACAGCACGACCTTCAAGACAGTCGTCATCATCGGAGCAGCCGTGGGCGTGGTGCTCTCTCCGATCTATCTGCTCTCTATGCTGCGACGCATTTTTTACGGCGATGCAGGTCAGGTTGTTGCCAAGGTACCTAACATCATCGATATTCGCCCTCGGGAGGCCTTTGTGGCGGCTTGCCTGCTGGTGCCGATCATTGGCATCGGTCTATATCCCAAGCTGGCGACTCAAGTTTACGATGCTAAAACCGTGGAAGTGGCAAGCCGAGTACAGCATACGTTGGTAGCGGCGGCCCCGACGTCATCTCTCTACGCCCACATCATTGTGGCTCCCCAGGTGACAGTAGCCGAACTGCCCACTCTGGCTATCCCTCAAATCGACTAGGTTGAGAAGGCTCAATTAGCTCGGTTTTAACCGCACTTTGGCTATTCGGCCAAAGTGCGGTTTTTTATCGGCTTATGGGATTTCGCGCCATCTTAAGGACAATCTAGACACTGGCTTTGGGTACTCTGACAACGACGTTTCACTCGTCACAATGACACTATCGAGGTGCTTAGATCTCCAATCTCGCTCGATCTAGGTCGTTGATTAGACCATCACCGCAAGTTTTCAAAAAAGCTATGGCTCAGCAATACAAATGCCCTCACTGTAATAACCAACATTTGCTGCGGATTGGGGTGCGGGGTATTCGCCAGTGCTCTCGCTGTAGAGCCTATGTCGATGTGCGATCGCCCCACTGGTTCAGGCGCTGGATTCGTGATTTGGCAGCTTAGGCCTTGGCATTGCTCCCCAGAACGCGCTACAGACTGATTCTCGCGCTGTCTAGCAGGTACTGCTCAGCTCATTGTTGTGCCAGGTTAGGCCCGAGGATAGAGGGATTCCTTGCGCCCCCTCAAAATGCTGCCCCATGGATAGAGCCGACCAGCGTGGGGTGAGGGACAATAGAAAGGCCCTGATCGATTCAGTACCTATGGCCGGCAAGTATTTTGAAAAACCAGGTCCCGAATTAGCCGACCGTGTGCCCCCCGGCCAGCATCTCGCTAAGGGCTTTCCGGTGCTGACCTACGGAGACACGCCTGCGATCGCCCCAGCAGACTGGTCACTCACCATCAGCGGACTGGCTCAGCCCCAAACGTTTTCCTGGGCCGAGATTATGGCTCTACCCCAAAGCGACTTTACCGCCGACTTTCACTGCGTAACCACTTGGTCAAAGCTAGATGTCACCTGGCGGGGGGTTCGCATTAGCGATCTGATGGAGCAGCTAGTGGTGGATCCGGCGGCAGCCCACGTGATGTTGCACTGCTACGGCGGCTACACCACGAATCTAGCCATCGCAGATTTTGTGCGGCCCGACAATTTTTTGGCCCATACCCTAGAAGGTGAGCCACTGCCCCCCGACCACGGTGGCCCCATGCGGTTGGTGGTGCCCCACCTCTACGCTTGGAAAAGCGCTAAATGGCTGAGCGGCATTGAGTTTTTGGCAGGTCCTGCTTTGGGCTTTTGGGAGCGCAACGGCTACCACCAGCGAGGTGAACCCTGGGCCGAGGAGCGCTATAGCGATCGCTAGCTCTTGGCGTTCGAGCGATCGGGGCATTCAACCGCTGAACTTGACCATGCCTCCCACTCGGCGGTAGCGTTAGCCCACCTTGCCCACCTGCCATTCCGCCTGCCTCTATCCTCCTACCGATTGCCGTAGCGCCCCCAGCTAAGAAACGCTGTAACCACATAGAGCACAATAGTAGACCCAATGATAGACGGCACTACCGGCACTCCCTGAAAACTCCAGGTTAGCCAGGTCGAGGTAAAGTCGTACTGCTGAAGGAGATAATCGGCCATCCACTGGCCCACAAATACACCAATTAGACCAATGAGCACTAGGCCCAAAAGTTTGCCCGGCACCTGTCTAGGAACTAAGATATTGGCCGTGAAAGCGCAGGCGATCGCAATCAAGACTTGAACTAGCAGGCTGATCAAATCATCCATGTCGGTGTACTCCTAACCCAGAGCTAATTGGCTGCTGGGATTGCGTGTTATGCAGCTATAGCCAGTCTGGTTGAGACACCTAGCACCGGAGGTTCAAAGGTTTGAACGTCGTTGGTTTTGGGAGGGCTTAACCACTGCGACTATGGCTGTAGCGTTACTGCACTCACCTCAATATTCCCTGGGATCGCTTTAGGCAAGCGCCAACCAGGGACAACAAGCAGCTAGCTAAATCCATCCGTGGATAGCAGCTTGGTAGACGGCCTGATAGCGGTTTTTAGCTTGTAGCTTAGTAAGGCTGTTATTGATGTGGAATTTTACTGTACTTTCGCTGATGTATAGCTGGTTAGCGATATCGCGATCGCGCAGCCCCCGGGCCAACAATGCCATAATTTCGCGCTCTCGCTCTGAAGGGCGAGGGCTGCCTGGAGGCGTGGCTATAGCCTCAACCCACTGGCCCTGATGCACAAGCTGCACAACCTGACAGAGCTGATCGGCAGTCACTGTCCAGTCGATCACAGCTTTGACCTGGGCCGGAGGGGCAGAAAAAGCGTTCACTCTAACCCAGATGACGTTGGCAGCCCCCTGAACCAAGGAGGCGCTGTTGGTAATAATTACGGTCTCTGGATCAACAGGATCGGCAAGGGTGAGTCTAGCTTTGTAGACGAGACAGGTCAGAGCAACCTGCACCAGAACCGCCTCGCACTGAATGCTGACCTTAGGGCCGTACGGTCCGCCACTGTAGGGAACCTGGAGCGTAATTTGCACCAGCTGCTGCTGAGGACCAGGCTGGGTTTGCAAACCGCCCCCGAGACAAGTGGCCATAAATTGTAGCTGGTGACAGCGCGATCGCCAGCGCGCCGCCAGTTGCTGAGCCGAGGGGTCGCCCTCAGCCTCAGGCACGGCCACAATGGCTTCTAACAAAACTCCGGTTGAGCCATAGACCAACCGAGCATAATCACAGTACAGTGCGTCTAGCAGTTCGGCTAGCTGCACAAAAATATGGTTAATGGAAACCGGCAACAGCACTTCGGTGCCCACCAACGCCATCGTGGTGGACTTGAGAATCGTGGCCAGCTGATCGGAGAGGGGCAAGGGTTGGCTGAGAGCAGCGCTTACCGCCGATCCAGGCGACTTGACTTTTACACTGAGGGCAGCATCAAGGGCAACGGTGGCAGTCATGCAGAGCACCTGCAACACCTCTAGAAATTCTGCGGCCATGGGGCTATGGCTAAAGGTAGCCAGCACACCAATCACGCGATCGCCCGTCATCAGCGGATAGCCTGCAAACCCCTGGATGTTGTTGGCGATCGCCCAGTCTCGGTCTTTGACCCAAGCCTCATCGGCCAGGTGGTTGCTGAGAAAGGGTACCCGATTTTGAGCAATTTTGCCCACCTTATAGGCCCCCATGGGCACCTGAGCAAAGGAGCCGTCGGTGTGGGTATATAACCCAGAGGAGGCCACCAAGCGCAGCATGGTCTGATTGGGTTCCACCACCCAGATGCGGGCAAAAGCGCAACCAAACTGATCGACTAAGCCATCGGTAACAAAGCGCGCAATCGTCTCAATCTCAAGACAGCCAGAGAGCCGCTGGGCAATTTTATTAACCCGCTGTAAATTGAGCAGCAGCCGGGCCTGACTGGGCAAAGCAGCTCTGGAACTATCCACGCCGACGGGGGCAGAACTCACGGGTGTTTGAGCCATATCCCCTATAGGGTGAATTGAACCTTCACAATCCTCTGTATCGGCCAACACGGTTTAGAGGCTTTTATAGCGATAGCTAAGCCAATCAAGGCGTTTCCTGAATAAACATGGCTCAACCCATGAAACGGCGTTGCTAAATTGAAGCCTGATGGTGTTGCCGAATTGAAGCATGAATGTGGGTAGGGGCAAACGACCGTTTGCCCCTACGAGAGACATTGCTGCCTGTCATTCCCGCCTCTGCGGGAATGACAGGCAGCCCGTTTTCGGTTGGTGAATTTATCAAACTTCACAGAAGGGTAACCGCTCAGAAGAAAGACACATTTGTCAAGGCTTAGTAAAGTTTATACATTAGGCTCGGCAACGCCTCAGTTTCTTTTGTTAAAACGTGAACGGAGTATGAGTTTTGCCAAACGTTTAACCTTGGCCCGCGAGCTACCCGGACTGTGCATCTGCCTCTCGTAATTATTTAAAGCCCCCCGTTTTGGAGAAGCAGATGAAGGAGAGATCGATCGGTATCGGCCTGGGGGCCGTTGCCTTGCTTACTCTGGGTGCTCTATGGCCAGACTCCGCTCAAGCCTTTTCCCTTGGCACCCCGGTTACCGTCACCAATATCCTCGATAGAGGCGCTTTAGGATCTGATATTTTTCAGGGCCCCACCGATGTCGTAGTGATTGGTGACGAAGTAGAACTCAGCCAGTTCGGCGGTATCTGGGATATCGATCTCGGCGATCGGTCGATTTCATTTACCCTCAACTCACTCTTTGGCAATGTTACGTCCGGCAACGACATCTACCGGTTCCTCGCTACTGATTTTGGTGAACCTGGTCAGTATGCAGTGACCGGGTTCACCGTTATTCCCCAAGAGAACAGCCTAGAGTTTGCCATTAATCCCATAGTCAGGCAGAGGGGAAACAACTGGATTGATATTGTGTTTCCCCTGGGGTTCGCCCCTGGAACTCAACCCAATTTAACAGCCATTCCTGGGCAACTCGGCTTCCGCGTTGATCTCACTGTGGAACCGATCCCGATTCCCACTCCGGCCTTGCTACCGGGACTCATGGGTATGGGGCTAGCGATCTTGCGCCAACGGCGTGGCCAGGCTTAAGCGGGCTAGCGAATCAGTTCATCCAGTCTGATCAGAAGGTTTCTGGCGGCGGGTTAGGGGCCCCAGCGCTGCCAGTAAACCGTTCTTTAGCCGCAGTAAAGGCGTCTTGCATAGCCGATTGAATCTTCTGAGGATCGGGTTTTTTGCCCCCCATTAGATCGCCAAAGTAGACACAGGCCCCTTCCCCGAGTCCCCAGGTGTAGGCAGCGGCCCACGAGGCTGCGATCACACTACCAAAGCCAGGAATGAATTTGACCAACTCTCGCCCCACGGCTTGGGCAAAAAATCCACCCGCGATCGCGCTAATCAGACCGCCCGCCTGAGAAGGGCTGAGGGTTTGGCCGTAGAGTTTGCCCAGCAGCACAACCATCGACACCTGCAGCGACGTCAATACGGGCATGGTGGCAAAGGGCAGGGGCACAGCGGCCAGGGTAGCGGCCATGACCGCAAAGGCGGAGATATAATGTCGCCCCACATCTCGGTAGAGATTGCCCAGCTGTTCGGTGGCTTCGGCTTGCTCATCTAGCAGCTGGTAGAGAGCTTGGGCTTCGGCCTCGGGTAGCAGGTCAGCCAGGGCATCCCGCAGGGCCTCAAGACCATAGAATACGGGGTCAAAGCCGTCTTCTTCTAGGGTGAAATCAATTAGGACGCTGCGATCGGCCAGCCCCTCAAAATTGGCTTGCACCGCCGCAAAGGGGCGATCGACAGATTCGTCCGTGGGGGGATAAGGGAGATGGTTGTCGAGACTGGGGGGGTAGACCTCGTGGCTAGAGGTCACCACCAGCAAGCAGGGTATTGTGGGAAACTGCTGGCGCAGGCGCAGGGCGATCTGCCTGAGGGTGTCGGTAGCGAAGTCATTAATTTTGACGGTCAGGATGAGAATGCGCCCCGGGCTAGTACTCGCACTAAGATCATTTACTAATTCAGCAATGATGTCGTCAGTGGCTTGGGTTACATCGCCCAGACCCACCGTGTCGGTGAAGATCAGCAACGGCAGATCTTCTGAGGGGTAGGCATAGCGCTGAGTATGCTGGGTGTGGGGCTTAAACCCCTGGCCAATGATGTCGGCAGAAACACCGGTTAGCCCTCGGACAATGGAGCTTTTGCCGGCTTGGGGCTTGCCGATCAGTAGGGCCTCGGTGGTGGGCAACTGCTCTCGCACCGCCGCCAAAATAGTGGCGACCTTGTCGTCGTCAACGTTAAACCACCGGTTGAGTTGTTCCGCGGGTCTGAGTTTGCGGGTGCGATCGCGCATTTGCTGCCATACCCCCGTCAAAAAAGACGCCTTCGCCGAGGGTTGGTCTGGTGAGTTAGCTGGTTTAGAATCGCCCATGCCCCTGATTTACCATGGTTTACTGGCTAAAACAACCTCCTTGTATCCTACTGCTAGGGCTGAGTTTCGCCAGGGTGAGCCACCATCAGGGTTCGTCTGCTCAGAATAGGTGACGGGTGTTGTGGCGTGGCGGTTTAGTCGTCAAGCAGCACCGAGGGATTGCCCGGCAGGGTAGCGGGCTGTCGTTTGGTGCTCCCTGCCGATCGATGGTTGCGACCGTCGAGTTTGCCCTGGGCAATGGGCACCGTAAAGTGAAACTGACTACCTTTGTTTTTGCCTTCAGACTCAGCCCAGATCGTTCCCCCCAGCCCCTCGACGATCTGGCGACACATCGCCAAACCCAGGCCCGTGCCCCCGGTGGTGCGGCGGAGCGCGCCCTCCTCTTGATAGAACCGGTCAAATACGATGTTGAGGCGGCTGGGTTCAATGCCACGCCCGGTGTCGGCCACGGTGACCTGGAGGTGGGTAGGGCTAGACCGGGTAACTTGAATCGTAATTTTGCCGGTGGGAGGCGTAAATTTTTGGGCATTGTCGAGCAGTTTGGCTAGCACCTCAACCAGCCACTCACCATCGGCCCGCACCAGAGGAACCTGCTTCGGGATTTTGACCTTAATGGTCGGGGTTTTAGCGTTATCTTGGCTACCGTGGATGCTGCTGAGGGCCAAGTCTACACATTCTTGAATCGATAGCGACTCCAGATTCCACTCGACCCGTCCACTCTCCAGCCTTGACAGGGTGAGAAAGTCTTGCACCAGCTTGCGCATGCGCTCGGCATCTTCGAGGGCCGATTGCAGCATGATCTGGCGAAGCTCGTTGGGCATATCTGGCTCGGTGGCGAGGCTTTCGAGGCAGACCTGAATGGTGGAGAGGGGGGTGCGCAGTTCATGCCCCGTGATCGCGATCAGGTTGGCGCGGGTTCGATCGAGGGCGGCCAGCTGCTGGTTGAGGTCTTGGAGGTTGGCGTAGGCTTCGGCCTGAATGATGGCAACGCTGAGCTGAGTGGCGATCGCATCGACCAGAGCGGTATCGTCTTCGCTCCACTCATAGGGTTGGGGTTGGCAGTGGTGCAGCTCAATCAGGCCCACCAGTCGCCCCTGGTAGGTGAGGGGCACAATCAGCCACGACAAAATTTGCCACCGCTCAATCAACGGCTGAATCGCGTCTAGCTCTTGGCGAAAGGGAGAATCGCGGGCCTGGGTGTCAGCAATGGCAACAATTTCTTTCGTGTCTTGCACATAGTCAAATAGAGGATTGGTTGCCAGGGGCCAGGTCTCGCCCAGCAGAGATTCGACTCCGTTGTTGAGGTGTTGGTGTGCGATCACCAGCGTGGCATCGGTGGCACTACAGGGATAGATCAGGCAGCGACAAACCTGCAGGGCCTGACCCAGTTCTCGAGCCGCCTTGGCAAAAATTTCGTCAGCGTTTAACGACTGACGCACCACCGAGGTAATTGAGTTGACCAGGCGTTCGCGACGCTCTTGGGCGGAGATCGCTTTATAGGCTTTGAGCAACTTGTACTGCCCCGCCTGGAGGTAGGTCACTAACCTCTGGGTAAACGGGTCGGGGCCGCCGCTGCCGTCTAGCCGCGCGGTGGAGGCCAGGGTGGGATCAATGTAGGCCTGCCGGGCGATCGCAATTTTATCGCTCAGGTCAGGGCGATATCCGACGATGCGATCGAGCAGCAGCGCCGCCGCTTGCTGACTGACAAAGCGGTCTTGGGTCCAAATGCCTTCAAACCGTCGGGTTTGGTCGAGGGTAGACCCGCCATGGATCAAGGGCTCAGGCGATCGCTCCCGGCAGATTAAACAGGCGTTGTAATCGTCTCCAATGACAACTAGATGCCACTCCTGGGTGAGAGCGTCGTCAGCATCAAAAGCGATTGTTTCGTAGTTCTCAGAGCGGCTCACAAAGCTGGTACCCAGGGCCGACAGCACGTAGACCTGGTCACTCAGTTCGGCAATGCGTAGGTAGCGATTGGCCTCCTGCAAATAAAACCGCTCCTGCTGAAAACTGGCAATCACCAGCGACTTCGCCGTGCCCGCCAGCACGTGATCTTCCATCGCGTGGGACAACGCCGTCAGCGAGGTTTTGAAATAGAGGCTAGGCCTAAGCTGGGGAATTGCGCTCAGCAATTCTTCCACCACGGATGTGGAATTGCTCATCGTTCAGGGTTAGGGAACTGTCAATTCAAAGATGCTGCACTGGAACTCAAAATAGAAACCACAGAGACCAGGTGCCTCGGCAGCAGTTACTTTCACCTAGACTACCAGTTGCCTCTCTATCTACGGCACTTTGTAACCATTTGCCAAGATCAGTCCTTGCCCCGTTCACATTTACTAAAACTCAAATTCGTGACTTCCCAAAAACTAGGCACCCGAGCCAGTGACTCGGGTGCCTAGACAATCTCCGCGTTGAACCGGAGTAATGAACTAGATGGTATAGCGTAAAGCTACATCACACCGCTCATATCGCTGGTGTCTTTCAGGAAACCGCTGTAGGCTTCCATGCCGTGTTCGCCAATATCCAGACCCTTCATTTCTTCTTCGGCACTTACCCGCAGGCCCATGGTGGACTTGAGGATTAGCCAGAAAATGCTGGAAATTACTACGGTAAACAACCCAACCGACAGAACGCCGAGGATTTGAGCTCCTAGCTGGCCAATACCACCGCCGTAAAACAGGCCGCTGATCGCATCAGGATCACCCGCTTGGGTGAAGTTGTTGGGATTAGCAAACAGACCTACAGCCAGGGTGCCCCAGATGCCGCACACCAGGTGCACGGAGGTAGCGCCCACGGGGTCATCAATTTTGATGCTGTCAAAGAAGCCCACCGAGAACACCACCAGGATGCCTGCCACCAAGCCAATCCAGAAAGCACCGGCGTAACCCACAACAAAGCAGCCAGCAGTAACGCCTACGAGACCAGCCAGAATGCCGTTGATCGTCATCGATAGGTCAGGCTTGCCGCTGAGAGCCCAGGAGGTAAAGGTGGCGGCCACACCACCAGCTGCTGCTGCAAGGTTGGTCGTGACTGCAATGTAGGGAACGGCCAAGTCTGCTGCTAGTTGAGAGCCGGGGTTAAACCCAAACCAGCCCAACCAAAGAATTAGACAGCCCAGAGTAGCAATGCTGAGGTTGTGCCCCGGCAGAGCGCTAACTTGCCCTTCGGCGGTGTACTTGCCCATGCGAGGGCCAAGAAATGCAGCGCCCATGAGCGCGGCCCAGCCGCCAACGGAGTGCACAATGGTCGAGCCAGCAAAGTCGTGGAAGCCCATTTCAGCCAACCAACCGCCACCCCATAGCCAATGGCCAGTGATGGGGTAGGCAATAGCCGTGAGTAAAACGCTAAAGACAATAAAGTCAACCAGCTTGATGCGCTCAGCCACAGCCCCCGACACAATGGTGGCAGCGGTGCCCGCAAAGGCGGCTTGAAACAGAAAGAACGTGTCCTTCGTGAGGCCACCAGCAGAATCAAGACCGTAGAGCTCAGGCGCACCACCGAGGAAGAAGTTGCCCCAGCCAACCCAGCCGTTGCCGCCGCCAAACATCAGCGAAAAGCCAACGAACCAAAACGACAACGTGGCCAAAGCAAAAACGATCAGGTTCTTGGTCAGCACGTTGACGGCATTCTTTTGCCGACAAAAGCCGGTCTCTAGCATGCCGAAGCCGGCATTCATGAAAATAACGAGGAAAGCGGCAATCAGTACCCAGATGTTATCTAAGGTATTTTGCAGATCATCGACAGTCAGCTCTTCTTGAGCCTGGGCCGCAACTCCCCAGATGGCCAGAATAGCTAGCGTTAGAGGAATACAGGCTACCCAAGCCCAGCCGCCAATGCGGCTAAACAGACGCTTAAACGCCTTGTCAAAAGGCGGCACGCTGGAGTCCCAGAAGCCGGTCTTAGACCGTTTCCGAAACCTAGAACGGTTACGCAACACTAAGTTAGACATCTCAACAGACGTTCCTTCAACACAATCAGACAGTGAACACGGCTTAACGGTGTTAGACCTGAACCCTCCACCGCAGCGCGGCGAGACAGACCAGTATGGGAGCTAGGGCCACCAGGACTTAATTAAGCCCGAGGACCGATATGCCAAGAACGCAAACTTCTACTGGCATGGACATCAACAAGGTGATGGCTGTGGAAATTTACGCTCAACTGCCCTGGCACTTCTATGGCGTTAGCAGGCAGATGTATTTGCGCATACTCAGAACAAAACGATTCCATCAATTCTGAGTCAGTCAATCTGTATCGAGGGATACACAATGTACTGTAAAGACGCTATCTGCCTTGTATAGCCTTGAAAACAGAGGACAAATTGACCACAAAATTGTCTTCTAAAAAGAGGCACTGTCAGAAAATTGCGTCCCTCAGCAGTCGGGTCAGGTGCGTTCACTCTGTACGGCTAAAGAAGATCTTGAGAATGATTTTGGGTTAAAAGGGTTTTTAGCGACGTTTTCTGGGATTGGTTTTCCTGGGGTCAATGGTTCGGGGACAGTCCTTTTTGAGAGGACTCTTTTATGGGAGTACATGGAGTCCAGCCAGATTGCAGCTAAACCGGCGGACGATGGGCTTGCAGGTAGCTTTGGGGGCCGAGGCGTTCCAGCTCATTTTGCTTGGTCATGACCGATGCACTCAGATCGCGGCGATATTGCTCTATTTTGTCAAGCAGGGAAGGGCGATCGCAGGCCAAGATTTGCACGGCAAGCAGTCCAGCATTTTTGGCGTTGCCAATGGCCACCGTAGCAACTGGAATGCCTGCGGGCATTTGCACAATTGAGTAGAGCGAATCTAGTCCCTGCATGGTGCGACTGACTACGGGCACCCCGATTACCGGCAGCGGGGTGAGGGCGGCCACCATGCCCGGCAGGTGGGCCGCCCCACCTGCGCCAGCAATAATGATCTTGAGCCCGCGATCGCGGGCCGTCTGAGCGTAGGTGACCATGCGCTCTGGGGTGCGGTGGGCCGACACAATCGCCACCTCGTGGGCTACCCCAAACTCAGCGCAGATCTCTATGGCTGCCGCCATGGTGGGCAGGTCTGAGTCGCTACCCATAATGATGCCAACTTCGGGACCAACGTCAGAAATAGTCATAGCCTAAACCGCTGCTAAACTTGCCCTCCTATCATCCCACTGGCCCGACCCTGAGCGGTTCACCGAGCAGTTCTAGACTCGACGATTGGCGATCGCCAGGAAAGGTTGAGTTTCGTTGCGGGTCGTTTTGACGCAGCAAAACATCATAGAATTTTACAGAAGTTAGCAAATCCCCAAGCCCACCCATGACTGCCACTGACGATAAGACCGTAGTTCGCGAATATTTTAATGCCACGGGCTTTGACCGCTGGCAGCGTATCTACGGTGATGGCGAAGTCAACAAAGTTCAACTCGATATTCGCAAGGGCCACCAGCGCACGGTAGACACGCTCTTGGGCTGGCTGAATGCCGACGGCAACTTAGATGGGCTGACCTGCTGCGATGCGGGCTGTGGGGTTGGCAGTCTGTCTATTCCTCTAGCTCAGGCCGGGGCTAAGGTTTACGCCAGCGATATCTCCGCCAAAATGGTCGAAGAGGCCCAGCGCCGCGCCGAGGTCACCCTAGAGGGCAAAAACCTGCCGACCTTTGAGGTCAAAGACTTAGAAGAGCTAGCGGGCAGTTACCACACGGTGATTTGTTTAGACGTGCTGATTCACTACCCCCAAGACAAAATGCAGGGCATGATTAGCCACCTGAGTTCCCTAGCTGAGTCGCGGTTGATCATGAGTTTTGCGCCAAAGACGGTGTTTTACAGCGCCCTCAAGAAAGTGGGTGAGTTTTTTCCGGGGCCAAGCAAAGCTACCCGCGCTTACCTGCACCGCGAGGCCGATATTATCAAAGCGCTAGAGGCCGATGGCTGGCGAATTGAGCGTCGCGCCATGACCAAGACCCAGTTCTACTTCTCCCGGCTGGTAGAAGCGGTCAAAGACAAGTAAACCTGACGTCTGATGGGGTAGCGCAGCCATGACCTTAGAACGACTGTGGATAGCGATCGCAGCAGTGCTCGGCGGCACCGCCGTAGCGGCTGGAGCCTTTGCGACCCATGCCCTCAAGCCCCAACTCAGCGATCGCCTGCTGGCAGTGTTTGAAACCGCCGCTCGCTATCAGATGTATCATGCCCTGGCTCTGCTACTAGTGGTCCTGATTCGCAGCCAGGGGCTGGGTGCTTCGGGCTGGTTGACCGCCGCAGGCTGGGCTTTTATTGCCGGTACAGCCGTGTTTTCGGGCAGTCTCTATGCCCTGGCCCTGAGCGGACAGACCATTTTGGGCGCTGTAGCCCCGGTGGGCGGCGCAGCACTGATCGCAGGGTGGAGCTGCCTGCTGGCAGCCGGTCTGCTAGGAGCAGCGAAGTCCTAAAGTGAACTCACCCCGACGAACCAGCGAGTTAATCGACCAACCCCATCCACTCCCCTAGCCCCCAGCAGACCCTAAAAGAGCAAGCTATGATAGCCCTGTGTTCCGTCGGGCTTATATGTTTGACTACCTATCGCCATCGCCGCGATCGCTGGCTACACACCAGGAGATCATTGACTATTTGGAGCTTCACCAGGCAGCCCAAGAGTTTCGCCTAGAGCTAGAGCACCGCGACAATTTAGCGGCCTACTGCCAGTGGTATGACCAAATGGCCGCCGAAAACCAGCGCGACTTGGAGCACATGCGATTAGAAGTCAATTTATTGACCCTTTTTAACCGCCGATCACCTTAATTACAGTCCAAACCTGTGCTCACGATCAGACTAATAGTCTGCCAAGCCAAAGATGACAGATGAGTGCGGGTTCAAGGTTTGCGGTGCACGGTTCAAGGCTGGTCGTGAACCTGAAATCTTGGCTAGATAAGCTACAGGGTTTCTAGCTCATCTTTTTTGAGGTGAGCCCGCATAGGGCGCTTTGCCCCTTCGATCTCAAACTCGACTTGCACCGGAAAATTGGGGCTGATAGGGCGACCCTTGTAATCGGTCAGAATGTTCACCACAGTTCCTTCGAGACCCTTGGCATCGAAAGCTTCGTTGCGGTGCAGCGGGTGGTGATAAAAGATAACTGATTCTTTGATCCGGACGCGTTCACCAACATTCATAGCACACACTCGCTCTTACTCAGTCCTCCCTAGCGCCTAGCACTCTAGGTGGAAATTCAATTTCAATCCTATTATCTTTGCACAGGATGGCTCCCGTACCCCAGATCAGGCTCCGCAGATTAGACCAGCCGTCGCGCCAAAGCTAGTCGGTAGGCTGCATCAATTCATGCAGGCGCTGGGCCATCGCGGCCATCTCGGGATTGCTGCGGGCGGTGCTCTCAGTGCGAGCCTGAAATGCTTGCCCAATTTCGGTATCGTAGAGCAAATGCCGCGCCTGGTCGAGTAACTCAGGGGCACGCTCTAGGGGCTGAGGTTGTTTAGCCATCAGCACTTCATCCATCTGTACGATTAGCTGAGAAATGGGCCGCAGCCAGCTAAACTGCTCATGGCTGAGCACTAGACGCAGGTAATCGCCTTTGTTGGCGATCGCCCCATGGTTAGCCTCGTAGCGATCTTTCTCAGCATCCATCAAAATTTTGTGGGCCTTCAGCAGCAGAGGCCGCAGCTCCCGCAGGGGGGCAAAGGCCGGGTCAGAAGCAGGGTTACCAACAGTCATGCAGCTCTCGCGTACTCTTGTCATACCCCCTTTACCATTTCACGAAAAGAGGGCGATTTCAAGGGCGGGGCGGTGGGGGGAGATAACCCCCGTGGTCAAAACGAGTTTGATGTCACAATAACCCTAGGTTTTTTGGCATAGCCATGGATTTCACCACCGTTCACCCGGGTCAGCTTTCGATTATAGCTAGCGATTTTGACGCCCGGCCCATGAGCTTTGTACAAGATGGCGAGCGTCTGGGATACGAGCCCGCCGTTGCCCGCGCCCTCGGCGAGGTGCTGGGCCTCACCCTGGCATGGTTTGACCATCCCCCCGACCAGTTCTACCCTACCCTGAGCACTGGCGACTATGACGTCGTCTGGTTTAGCCAGGCCATCACCCAAGATCGCCGTGCCTGGGCCGACTTTACCCGACCCTACGGTCGTTTTGACGAGGCCGTGCTGGTGCTCAAAGCCAGCCCCATTCGCACCCTCTCAGATCTAGCGGGCAAGCGCCTGGGCACCCTAGCTGGCAGCGCTCCCATGGCCCTAGCCGAAGCCCTACCTGAGCTAGAATGGGTCTGCTTTGCCGGAGCGGAGCAAACCCTACCCAACGTGCTATCGGCCCTCAGCCAGGGCACCGTCGATGCCCTGGTGGGCGACGCGCTGCTGTTGCTCACCGCCGAGGCTGACACCACCAGCCTACGGGTGGCCTTCCAGCTGCCCAGCCAGCACCCGTTTGGCATTGGAGTCCTGCCGGGCAACCGAGAGCTGCTAGAAGCGCTTAACCAGGCGCTCAACCAGCTCATAGTCGACGGCACCCTGGCTAAGCTATGGGCACAGTGGATTCCCTACAAGCCATTTCCCTTCTAGCCTGGATGATTCACCCCCGATTTAGTAGGGCATAGACTATGCGTCCCTACGGGTTGGCTGCTTGAGCATCGGGGTTATGCCATTCGGATTTGCTATAAATCAGCCCAGAAGGCTCAGGGTAAGCGGCATCCACTGAGATCGCCGCTGGCTTGAGTTGAGCAATGAACTCTGTGGCGGCGGCTACGGCCATGGGCTTCGAGAAATAGTAACCCTGCCCCCCCTGGCAATGGTTCATTTGCAGATAACGCATTTGTTCGACGGTCTCGATACCTTCAGCCACCACCGAGAGATTCAGGCTAGTAGCCAAACTCAGAATCGCTTTGACAATTTCGTAGTCACCCGGACAGGGGTTCGGGCTGTGCAAATTGGTGATAAACGACTTATCAATTTTGAGAATGTCGATGGGAAAGCGGTGCAAGTAGCTCAGCGACGAATAGCCGGTGCCAAAGTCATCCATACATACCTGAATGTGGCGCTGACGCAGCTGCTTGAGCAGATCGATCGCCAGCTGAGCATTTTGAATCAGCACGCTCTCGGTAATTTCAATCTTGAGGTGCTGCCCCTGGATACCGTTGCGGGCCAAGGCGGCGTCGATCTGCTGAATCAGGTCAGGGCGCACAAACTGCTTGCCGGAAAGGTTGACATTTAAGGCCAGCTGACGGCTGTGGGCAAAGCGATCGCGCCACTGGCTGAGCTGACGACAGGCTTCATTCAAGGTCCACAGATCAAGCAGGGTAATCAACCCAGTATTCTCGGCCATGGGAATAAACTCGAGAGGCGACACCAGCCCTCGCCGAGGATGTTGCCAGCGCACTAGGGCCTCAAACCCCTGCACCTGGCTGGTGGCCAAGTCAATAATGGGTTGGTAATGCAGCCGCAGTTCATCGCGTTCGAGAGCGCGGCGCAGGTCGTTTTCCAACTCCATTTGCTGCACCACTAGGGTGTGCATGGGGGCGTTAAAGATGGCGTACTCACGGTTGCTGCCCTTGGCTTTGTACATGGCGATGTCGGCGTCGCGCAGCACCTGGTTGGGGTCAGTGTAGGTATTAGCGCTGAGGGCAATACCAATGCTGGCATGCACAAACACCTCATGGCCCTCCAACAGCACGGGGGCTTCGAGAATGGCATGAATTCGCTGAGCCAGGTGAATCGCTACGGTGGCATCGCTGAGGTCAGTCAGCAACACCACAAACTCGTCACCCCCCAAACGGGCCGCTACATCTACCGGGCGCAAGCAGGTTTGTAGCCGCTGGGCCACCACCTGCAGGAGCTGGTCGCCAATGGCATGACCGAGACTATCGTTGATTACCTTAAAGCGATCTAGATCTAAAAACAGCACCGCAAATTGCTGAGAGCAGCACTCGGCTTCAAGGTCGGAGGGTAGGCGATCTGCCAAGGTTGAATCGCTGAGGCCAGGATGTTGATGGCAACGCTCGTGTAGCAGCGCCAGGGCATCGGTCAACCGTTCTGTAAACAGAACTCGATTGGGCAGGCCGGTGAGGCGATCGTGGGAGGCATCGTAGCGGAGTTGTGCTTCGAGACGTTTGCGTTCAGCTAGCTCGGTCTGAGCCTGGGCATATAATTCGGCCTGGTGAATGGCGATCGCCAAATGATCGGCCAGGCGCTTAATCAGCTTGATTTCAGCCTCACTCCAGACGCGGGGGCCAGCGCACTGGTGCACGCTGAGAATACCTTTGACAACGCCCCGATAGCGGATAGAAACGGCTAAAATAGCCCCAATTTCTAGCGACTGGGCCAGGGGCAGCATGGGGGCCAAATCAGGTGATTGGGTCACGTCATCGACCACCACTGGCGCTTCCTCAGCTAAGATTTTCTGGGCGTGGGGATTGCCCTCAATCGGAATCACCTGATGTTTAAGATCTTGGTAGCCAGAGACGGTGGCGGTGGCGGTATGCTCCAGTTCGGTATCGGTGCTCTGACAGAGAATCACCATGCTGCGGCTAGCGTTAAAGGTATGCAACATCTTGTCAGCGGTCCGTTGTAGCAGGGCCGCCAAATCTGAGCTGTCGCTAATGGCGCTAATGATATCGTTGAGCAGCTTTTCTTGCTGGGCCAGCACAGCAGTTTGAGTCAATAACTGACTCTGCTGGAGAGCAATCGCAACCTGGTCAGCGAGTTGGCTGGCCAGAGAAATTTCCTTGGGCTGCCACTGCCGAGGGCCGCGACAGTGATGCACACACAGCAGCCCCCACAGGTCGCCGCCGCAGTTGATCGGCACCACCAGGTTGGCCTGCACTTGAAACCCCACCAGCAAATCGCGATAGCAGGGGTTAATGCTAGCCCCATGAACCGTGTCGGTGTGGTGGGTGCGCCCCTGACGATACTGTTCTACCAGGGTGGGGTTGTTGATCAAGCAGGTATCTTCAATCGTCTTGCCGAGGATAGCGGTCCAAGGCGGCAGCACCGCTTCGACGACCATGGTGCCACTACCATTGGGGTTCAAACGATAGATCAGCACCCGATCGGTTTGTAAAAACTGCCTGATCTCAGATACCGTAGTCTGCAAAATTTGGTCGAGATCTAGCGATTGATGAATGTGCTGAGTAATGGTGCGAATCAGGCGTTCTTCTTTGGCCTGGCGGCGCAGGGCCTCTTGAGCGTCAACCAGGGGAGTGACGTCGGTCGCGACTGAACCCAAGATTAAAATGCCATCTTCCCCAGTGCTGACCGGAAATAGCACCGAGCTAAACACCTTGCGCTGTCCCTCTAGATACAGCGAATCTTTAACGGTGATGGGGGTTTGGGTGGCCACAATCTGCTGCACCCGCTGCATAAAGGTGTTGTGAGCCGAGGGCGGCAGCAGATCGGCAAACTGCTGGCCAGCCATTTCCTCAGGGCTGAGGCCAAATTGGTCAGCGGTGGCTTGGTTAACGCGCAGGTAGCGCCCAGTGGCATCAAACAGGCTAACCAGGGCCGGGGTGTTGTCGATAAAGGCCTGCATCTGCTGACTGGTGTGGACTAACACCTGCTCGGCCTGTTTGCGATCGCTCACATCGAGCACCATCGTATCCCAGGCGATGCGGTTGTCAGCCAGACGAGCCAATCGCCCCATACCCTGGAGCCACTTTTGCCGCCCCGAGGGCGCAACAATGCGCCATTCGCCAAACCAGGGGGCTAGGGACACAGCAGACTGGTGCAGTAGGCTCTGCAATCTACTGCGATCGCCCAGATGAATAGCCTCCCACAGCAGATGGGGCTGCGCATGAAGTTGCTCAACCGACAATTCCCAAAGCTCAGCACACCCCTGGCTGATGTATACAATCTCCTCTACTCCTGAAGGGCAGGAAACGTGGCAAATGAGACCTCCCGGCAAGTTGGTCGTAAACTGCCGCAGTCGCGCTTCGCTGGCTTGGGAGAGCTGTTCAGCCCGGCGCTGATTGGTAATGTCTTGACCAATGCTGGTCATGCTGTGAACAGTGCCGTCTGGGTGAGTCCGTAGGGTGTTGTTCCAGGCCATCAGGCGGCGATCGCCACTGCGGGTGACAATTTCATGTTCGTGCTGAGCGATGCTTTCACCCCGAGCCATGGCGGCTTCAAACAATACCCGCAAGGGCTGCTGGTCTTCGAGAGGAATAAACAAGTCCAGCCAGTTGCCCCCAACCACCTCGTGGCGCTGCCACCCTGTGAGACTCAACAGGTAGTCATTGCAGAGCAAAATTGTGCCTTCAGGATCAACGACTAGCCCAGCTAGGGCCATAGTCTTAAGTACGGCTTGAAAATGTTGTTCTGATGCCTGAAAAGTAACCATTTGGCTATTGACCGGCTCTGCATTGCGATCGCTGACAAGAGGCGTTAAAGCATAGGGGCAACTTGGTGGCCAGTCATCGGTCATAGACTCAGCTCTGGGAGAAAAAGCAGCCCGAGCGGGACATGCTGCACTACCACCCTAAGCTTCTCCCATTTATTTTTCCCAGCATGAGACCACGGACTGCCGTACAGATTCACAGCTCTTAATGCTTTTTAGCTTGTCCGATATAGCCATAGTCACCTGGGTTAGGCCATCCAGCACCCTAAGCACGTTCGAACGTGCTTAGGGAAAATGACTTAACCGGCCTGGCTACAGCTATACCTAATATTCGCATTTTATCGGCGCACACCTAGCCCCCCTTGGGCTGCCCCCAGATCCACACCGTATTTTGCAGTGTTGCCGAAAAATTATGCAACCCTACAGGAACTGTCGCCAGTTTTCGCTGCGAAATAGCGCCCGCTCGGCGCGCCGCCGCCGCTGTAAACCGGGCATCACATTCCCCCCCGCATAGACCCAGCGACCAAACTCCTCAGCTGCTCCCGCGAAATCGCCAGCATTGACTTTTTTCAGCAACGTCGACGCCTGAAGGTTGCCCGCGCCAACGTTAAAGGTAAACGACACCAGGGCCGAAAACTGGTCACTGGTCAGCGGGCGAGTGACGGCAGTAGCGACCGCCTTTTCGTATTTAGTAAGGTCACGCTTGAGAATATCTTCGGCCTCAGCACGGGTGATGGTGAGCCCTGGAAAGACTTGGGGCGGCCCCGCTGCCGAGGTGTGGCCATAGCCAATAGTCCAAGGCTCTCCCCCAGTACCAGGGTCGGGGTAGGCTGTGAGGCCCAGCCCTTCAAACCCCTTAATAATCTCTAGCCCGGCAGCGTTAATGGTGTTGCCTGTAGAAGGCGGCGGCGGTGGCGGCGGTGGCGGCATAGGCTGAGGTTCTGGCGCACCCGTGCCAATGGACACAGTCATGGCACGGGGATAATCGTCCCGCAAAAACCACGTTTTAAGACTGCCAATATTGACTACCTGCTCCTTAGGGTTGCTGGTAGAGGGATACTTGGTGATGCGAGAGATCCAATAACCTCCCTGCATTAGGTAAATCGCAATGTCTGTCTCTTTTATCCAGGTTCCCATGTAACCTCCCCGGAACAGTCCGCATACCAGGAATCTACAATACTTTCAGACTTATGAATCATTTAGTTCTAGGATTGTGCCCCATTCACAGAACAATGCCCCAATTCAATCTCTTTTCAGGCTGGCGATCGCCGGTTCGCGCTCAACCAGACCTGGGCAGAATCCGGCAGATTTTCCCAGCCAGGCGATTCAGTCGTTAAGATATTCGAAGCTTAACGTTTTGCCAGGGTCCTAATTATTTCTATGGCTTTGCTCGCTGCGACCGCTGATCTGCCTTCTCGTCTGGTGTCGCCTACGATTCGCCGTCTGCCCAACGGATTGACCGTGATTGCTGAGCAAATGCCGTTAGATGTGGTCAATCTAAGCCTGTGGCTGCGAGTGGGTTCGGCAGTGGAAAGCGATGCCATCAACGGGATGGCTCACTTTCTAGAGCACATGATCTTCAAGGGCACTCAGCAACTTCAGTGCGGCGAGTTTGAGCGCCGGGTCGAGGATCGAGGGGCCTTTACCAATGCCGCAACCAGCCAAGACTACACCCAGTACTACGTCACTACGGCACCGCAAGATTTTGCCGCTCTAGCACCCCTGCAAATTCAGATGGTGATGGCTCCCCGCCTTAGCGACGAAGACTTTGAGCGAGAACGCCCCGTCATTTTAGAAGAAATTCGCCGGGCCGACGACAACCCGCGTCGCCGCAACTACGCCCGCACCATGGAGCTGGTGTTTGAGCGTCTACCCTACCACCGGCCGGTGCTAGGGCCAGCAGCGGTGGTGGAGGGGCTAACTGCCCAGCAAATGCGTGAGTTTCATAGCACCTGGTACCAGCCCCAGAGCATGACGGCGATCGCGGTGGGCAACCTACCCGTCGAGACGTTGATTGCAACAGTGGCAGAAGGCTTTGAGCGAGCTATGGCCGAGAGAGCCACGGCGGCAGCAGCCACGCAGTCTAATTCGATGGAGCGGTTTAAGCCGCTATTGCCCGGCGACCTAGAGCCTGCGTTTACCACTGTGCAGCGGGCGGTCCATACCGATGTCTCGCTCACCCAGGCTCGATTGGTGATGGCTTGGCGAGTACCGGGCGTGGCCCAGCTAGACGACACCTACGGGCTCGATATTTTGGCCTCAATTTTGGGGCGAGGGCTAACCTCACGCCTGGTGCGCGACTTGAGAGAAGACCGCAAGTTGGTGACTAGCATCAGCTGCAACAACATGACCCTGGCTCACCAGGGGGCGTTTCTGATCTCGGCGCAGTTGCCGGCTGAGCACTTAGAGGTGGCAGAGGCAGCGATCGCTCAGCACATTGCCACCGTGACCCAGCAACGGGTCAGTTCGACAGAGCTGCGCCGGGTTCAGACCCAGGTGGCTAACCGGTTTATCTTTGCTAACGAAACTCCCAGCGATCGCGCCGGGCTATACGGCTACTACCACACCCTCACGGGCGATATTGCCGACGGCATCAACTACCCGGCCTATATTCAGCAGCTGGGCGTAGACGAGGTACTAGAGGCCGCCCAGAGCCATCTCTCGAGCGAGGCCTACGGGGTTCTCGCGGTGCACCCAGCTTAGGCCAATCGATCATCAGGTGAGGAGAGCATGTGGACTGCGATCGCTCAGCATATCAGCGCCAAAACCGGGCAAGCCTTCACCATTCAAGAACGGCGATCGGTGAGTGGTGGGTGCATTAACCAGGCCTACCAGATCAACGACGGTGCCCAGGCGTTTTTTATCAAGCTCAACCAGGCATCGCAGGTAGCTATGTTTGAGGCCGAAGCCCTGGGCCTCAGCGAGATGTATGATAGCCAGACGATTCGGGTGCCCAAACCCCTGTGCTGGGGCACCGTAGATGGTTCAGCCTATATCGTGATGGAATGGCTCGACCTGGGCGGCAGTGGCGAGGCCTGGGGGCCGATGGGCAGCGCTCTAGCTGCTATGCACCGGGTCACGAGCGACCAAGGCTTTGGCTGGCGGCAAACTAACACCATTGGGGCTACCCCCCAGCCCAACCCCTGGACTGAGACCTGGCTGGAGTTTTACCGAGAACAGCGTCTGCGCCACCAGTTTCGCCTGGCGGGTCGTCGCGGCGGGCGGTTTCCGCGACAGCACGAGCTGCTGATGGCGCTCCCCGATTTGTTAGCTAGTCACCACCCAGCTCCAGCCTTGGTGCATGGCGACCTGTGGTCGGGCAATGCGGCAGTGACTGCCGAGGGTGAACCGGTGATTTTAGATCCGGCGACTTACTATGGCGATCGCGAAGTCGATCTGGCCATGACCGAGCTGTTTGGCCGCTTCCCGGAGGCGTTTTATCGCGCTTACAATGCAGCCTACCCCTTAGAGGGAGGCTACGCTACCCGCAAAATTTTGTACAACCTGTATCACGTCATTAACCACTTCAATTTGTTTGGCGGCAGCTACGAAGCCCAGGCCAATCGGATGATCGACCAGCTGCTGCGCTAGTCAGCTGCTTAGGGTTTTGCACCGACAGGCTCAGGTAAGTGATCGCGGCGCGATCGCATCTCCAAATACACCAGCAGCGCATTCACATCGGCGGGGTTGACACCGCCAATGCGCGAGGCTTGGCCAATGGTGAGAGGCTTAATCTGGTTCAGTTTTTCTCGCGCCTCTTTAGAGAGGGTTTCTATGGTCATGTAGTCCAACGATTCGGGCAGTTTGCGGTTAGTGTTTTTAGCCACCTGATCAATTTGGTTCTGCTGTCGCTGAATATAGCCCGAGTACTTGATATCGATCTCGGCTCCTTCTTTCTCTTCCCGCAGCAGATCGCCATGGCCCAACCCATAGTGTTCTAGCGTCCCGTAGTGAAAACCAGGACGTCGTAACAAATCGGATAGGGTAATCGAGCCTTTGATGCGCTGATCGGTATCCGCCGCAATTTGCTGGCCGAGGGCATCATGCTCTTTGATACGAGTGACGTGCAGGCGCTCTTTTTCGGCGGCAATGTTGGCATATTTGTCGGTAAACGTCTCCCAACGGCGATCGTCAATGAGCCCAATCTCTCGACCCAGGGGAGTGAGGCGCTGATCGGCATTGTCCGATCGCAGCAGCAGCCGATACTCAGAGCGCGAGGTTAGCATCCGGTAGGGTTCTCGCAGGTCTTTGGTGCAGAGGTCATCGAGCAGGGTACCAATGTAGCTGCCTTCGCGGGGCAGCACCAGTAGCTCTTGCCCCCGCACCAGTCGGGCCGCATTTACCCCGGCCACAAAGCCCTGGGCCGCCGCCTCCTCATAGCCGGTGGTGCCATTCACCTGGCCCGCACAAAATAGCCCCTCGACGCGCTTGGTCATCATGGTCGGGTAGCACTGGGTAGCGGGCAGATAGTCATACTCCACAGCGTAGGCAGGGCGCAGCATGGTGCAGCGCTCTAGCCCTGGCAGGGTGCGCAGCATCGCCAGCTGCAACGTCTCAGGTAGGCCAGTAGAAAAGCCCTGCACATAGATCTCAGGAATGTCGCGCCCTTCGGGTTCTAGAAAAATCTGGTGGCTGTCTTTGTCGGCAAAGCGAACGATTTTGTCTTCGATGCTAGGGCAGTAGCGGGGGCCTTTAGAGTCGACCCAGCCGCCGTAGATCGGCGACAGGTGCAGGTTGTCGCGAATCAGCTGGTGAGTCTCTGCGGTGGTGCGGGTGAGGTGACAGGGCATTTGCTCACGCTCGACCCAGGCCTCGGGGTCAAAGCTAAACCAACGCACGTCTTCGTCACCGGGCTGAGGTTCTAGCGCGTCAAAGTTGATCGAGCGGCGATCGACCCGGGCTGGAGTGCCCGTCTTCAGCCGCCCGGTCTCAAAGCCCAGGCGGTTGAGGGTATCAGTTAACCCAGTGGCAGCAAATTCGCCCGCTCGGCCCGCCGCCATCGATTTGGCCCCAATCCAGATCGTGCCACCCAAAAAGGTGCCGGTGGTCAAAATTACAGCTTTGCACTTAAAAGCCATACCAAAGTAGGTTTCAACCCCGATGACTTCGTCGTTGGGGCCGAGCACCAGGTCGGTCACCATGCCCTCGCGGATCACCAGATTTTCCTGGTTTTCGACGATGGTTTTCATCACGGTGGCGTATTCACGCTTGTCGGTCTGCGCCCGCAAGGCCCACACGGCGGGACCGCGTGAGCTATTGAGCACGCGCTTTTGTAGGTAGGTGCGATCGGCCATTTTGCCAATTTCGCCCCCTAAGGCATCGACCTCGTGGGTGAGCTGCGACTTGGCGGGGCCACCAACGGCAGGGTTACAGGGCTGCCAGGCAATTTTGTCGAGGTTGAGGGTAATTAGCAACGTGCGGCAGCCTAGCCGCGCCGAGGCCAGGGCTGCTTCACAGCCAGAGTGGCCCGCCCCCACGACGACGACATCGTATTCATCTAAAAACTCTACAGAAGCGTTCATGCAGGCGGCTACTCAATGGGTGACGCAATTAGGGCCAGACATGATCAATTTTAGCGGGTCGGTGGAGCCAACACTGCGGCATTAGGCTCTGCCATGGTTGTCAGTGGCAGCAGCGTATGGGCAAAGATCGTTGGTAGGAGCCAATAAACCCGCCTGACGGTTCGCTCCAGCGGTGGGTTATCTCGCGGCTGGAGCGTCGACATGAGAGTTGTCTTCAGGGTGCGATCGCGGCATACGAACGGTAAAAGTGGTGCCTGCCTGCGCCGTCGAGACAACCTCTACCGTACCCCCGTGAGCAACGACAATCTCGCGCACAATGTACAACCCCAGGCCAATGCTACCTGGCACCCGCTGCGCTGTCGATTCTGGCAGGGTATGGCGCATGAGCGGATCAAAGATCGTGGCCAGCATCTCTGGCGGAATCGGCGGCCCTTCGTTATGCACGCTCAAGACTACGGTTGATGTATTTGAAGAGATCGATAAGTCAACTGGCCTTTCAGTTGCCCCGTGCTGCAGGGCGTTGCCTATCAGGTTAGAGACAACCTGGCGCAGTCGGGCCGCATCCCAGTCACCTGTGAGGTCGCCGTTTGGATGAAAGCGCAGCGTGCGCTGCGGGTAGGCAAGGCAAAATTCGTCGCAGACTTTGCAGCAAAGTTCTTCCAAATCAACCGGACCGCACGTCAGCGGCATCGCGCTGCCTAGCCCTGTCGACGCGAAATCGATCAAGTCGCTAATCAACCGCGTGATCGCCTGCGTGTTCGTCTGGATCATCGCCAGCGCTCTGGCAGAGCCAGGGCCTGCGGCTGTGGTGCGCGAAACCAGTTGAGCGGCCATGCTGATGCAGTTCAGCGGGTTGCGTAGGTCGTGGCCGAGAATAGCCAGAAACATGCGGCGCGACTGATCGACACGGCTGGTGTAGCTGCCGACGGCCTCTGCAAGAGATTGATCGAGCGACTCGTTGAAGCGGGTGATGTCGTCGATGGCACTGAGGTCGAGCTGCGGGTCGCTAAGGTACCACAGGCGGAGCACGCTGGCGCGCAGGGCGCGGTATTCAGCGACGACCTCCACAATGTCAAATCCTGAGCCCACACGGGCCACACCGTGCCGTACCGAGGCGTGGTCGAGCGGGTTGCTCGCGCCGCCGCCAGCGCCACCGTGCCCCTTAGACTTGCTTACCTGCTGCGCAGAGCTTTGGCCGACTTGCATATCCCGTGCGGTTGCCCGCAGCATCGCTTCGGCATCGTCCCGCAGGGCGGGCTTGGTCATCTTTGCCCCAGACTCGAGGCTGCGCGCAAACATTTCCCATTCTGCCAAGATCGGCTCGACGTTCCCCAGAATAAAGTCTGCCAGTCGCATCGATCCCTCTGTTGAGAACGGTTTAAGCATAGAGGAACGATACTTCAGGAGTGGGTGTAAACTTAGCTGCCTAGGGTCTCTGTAAAGACGATTAGCATAGGAATACGTCAGCTCAAATCTACCCAGAGATTGATTAGGTTAAAAAAATTACCATAGCTGTGGTCAGCCTAATCAAGACATCTCCTTTAAGAACGTTTGAACGTTCAAACGTTCTTAGGGCTTCTGGATGTCCTAACCCAGGTGATCATGGCTATATTTACTACAACCAACCTCACAGACTCAGCGCCAGCAGGCAGGGCAGGTTGATCATCGTCGCGATCGCCCACAGCCCAGAGCGTAGACACCTAGATGGTAATTCTGACCAAAACCGGGTGTTGCTGAAGTAGTTAGGAACCTCAGATCCCAGGGTTCTGCTCCGAGCTGATGGGTTGCAGCCAAGAACGCGGCTAGAACCCTGGGATCGTTAGCTCAGCCCCCTTTGCAGCGTAGTTTTGAGGCTTTCTACCAGTTCGTCTACCTCCGACTCCAGCGTCAGGTAGTGGGTGCAGGCTCGCACACAGTTGGGCGCTTGTAGAGTGCGCAAAAACACGCCCTGGGTTTCTAGCTCATCCACCAGCCGCTTGTGCCAGGCTGGGGAAGGTTGACCGTTCTCCAAAACCCAAAACGAGACTAGGCCAGAATCGGGCGGGGTTTGCCGCACCGGGCAAATCTCAGGCAGTTCTTGCAGCTGTGACCACAGCCGCTGGCTGAGGTCTACCAGGCGCTGGTATCGCTGGGCAGCAGTGCCCCATTCAGTCTGATGGGCGATCGCAGTTCGCAACCCCGCCAGCAGCGGGTAGTTAGAGGTGGCCACCTCATAGCGCTGGGCATTGGGCTTCCAGCCAGTGGGGTTGGCAGCGGCATCGGTGGCAATGCCCCGCCAGCCAATAAAGGTCGGAGCCATCTGCGCCATGGCCTCTGGGCGGATGTAAAGGCCTCCCAGACCGGCTGCGCCACACCACCACTTGTGGCCGGTAAAGGCATAGAAATCGACACCAAGGGCAGGCAAATCTAGGGGCAATGAGCCAACCGACTGGGCCGCATCTACCAGGGTGAGCACGGGTTGGGGGCGATCGCTACAGGCTGCCACAATGGCCGACAGCGGCAGCACCTGGCCTGTATTCCAAAAAATGTGGCTAATCACCAACAGCCGGGTGTTGGGTTGCAGATGCTGGGCCACTACCGCCGCCGGATCGCCACCGTTGACGGTTTCCAGCAAAGGGCAGGTGCTGTAGGTGACGCCAAACCGACGGCAGATTTCCTGTACGGCAGCGATCACACCAGGGTGTTCGCAGTCTGACAGCAAGATGTGATCGCCAGCATGCCACGCCAGCCCCCAAAGGGGAATGTTACACCCCACCGTGACATCTTCAGTGAGGGCAATGGTGTCAGCGGTGGTGTTTAGCTCACTGGCGATCGCGGCTCTGGTCTGGGCCGCTTCAGCGCTTATCCACTGGTTAGCCGCTCCTGAAAACGGCCCCACAGCTTGAATTTGTCGGTGGGCCTGAAAAATAGCCTCTAGGGTAGCCTGGGCCATCGGCCCCTGACCGCCATAGTTGAAGTACTGTTTGCCGACTAGGGCCGGAAACTGCTGGCGATGGGCCACAAGGCTATCGACCGATGGGTTAGACAGAGAATTGCTCACGCTGAAGACTTCGGTTCGGGGTCTTTTCAACCCTATACCACAGGGACTGCCTTAGCCCCTTTAGGAGTTCTAAGGTAGGCGATCGCCCTTTTGAACCCGCTGTTTCAAGCACAGTCTTTTAGCATGCTTGGCACCTCACCGGTCTAAACGACCGCACAGCCACCCTCATCCAGGACTCCTGGCTGGGCCACAACCACCTCGGCCTCCCCGGAAACCTCGATAGGGTATACCATAGCTTTTAGAGTAGTTGTAAACGCTGTCTTTTTGGTCTATACGACCTAAATGTTGGCATGACTTGTGGTCTTCTTTGGCTTTGGTTTGACACGCATCAGCGACAGAAATCGCTGAGTCACGCTTTGCGCGCCATTCTTTGCCACCTCATGCTCCGCACCGGTTTTTACAGGCCTCTGCCAATCAGCCCGTTCGGTTCTCGTTTTACTTTCTGTCACACAACGCGCTTTGTCTGCTAGTTACCCCCTGCCGTCACGTTTTAGTTCAGGGGATGGCTCACTCAGTCCCCTGAAGCTTCCGCCTGAGGTAACCACGCCCAATCTTCCGCTGATTCGCTGGATCACCGACGATGTGCTGTTTCACTATCAGCGCTGTAGTCGGCGGGCGTTTTTAGATCTTTACGGCGATCGCGCCCAACAAGCCCCTCCCTCTGACTATCTGCTCAAACTGCGCCAAGACAGCCTGAGCCATCGAGAGCGAGTGTTTGCCGACTACTCCCCCCTCTACCGACCCGAATTTGACTCCGGCGATTGGGCTACCGGAGCCAAAGCCACCCTAGATCTGATGGCAGAAGGAGTTGAGGCCATTCAGCAAGGGGTGTTAGTAGCCGATGCCGCCCTGCCCGGGGTGCAGCTGGTTAGCCAGCCCGACCTACTCATCAAGCAGCCTGGCTGGTCTTGCTGGGGCAACTGGGTATACGTTCCCGTCGATATTAAGCTTGGTAAAAAACCCAAGCTCGACTACCAAATAGTCGCTGCCTACCACGCCTACGTGTTGTCGCGGGTGCAAGGGGTCTGGCCCGATGCCAGCTGTTTGGCCCTCCGTGGTGGCCAAATGTACAGCATCGATCTCGGGCGCTTAGTGCTTAAGCTACAAACGGTGCTGAGCGACTGCCTGCGCGACCTACGCGGTGTTACCGTCCCAGAATTGTTTATTTCCCACAGTCGCTGCGACCTGTGCCACTGGTTTAGCCACTGCTACACCGAAGCCCAAGCCACCCGCCACCTATCGTTGCTGCCCGGCGTCACTCCGGCCCGCTACGAGTTTCTCAAACAGCACAACCTCACAACCGTGGCCGCCCTGGCCCAAGCCAGCCCCGCCTACCTAGCTCCTCTAACGGGCTTTGGCGAACAGGTAGCCGAAAAACTGGTACACCAGGCCCAGGCCCTGCGCGACAACCGGGCTATTCCCCGCAGTGCCCCCCACGCCCCCCACGGCTTTCCCCTGTGGCCTGAAGATTTGCCCGAAGGTGAGATCGAACTTTACTTCGACATCGAAGCGGCCCCTGACCAAAACCTGATCTACCTCCATGGGGTGCTGGTGGTTAACCATCGCACTGGCGAAACCAACTTTCATGCCCTACTGGCCGAAAGCCACCACGAAGAGCGCCGCGCCTGGAATGATTTTCTCGATCTGGTGCACACGTATCCCCACGCCCCGGTCTACCACTTCTGCCCCTACGAAGCACAGACGGTGCGCAAGCTAGGGCAGCTCTACGGCACTCCCCACCGCCAAATAGAGGCTCTGCTCGATCGCTTCTTTGACATACATAAATGTATTACCGACGGGGTGACGCTACCCATTGAGAGCTACGCCCTCAAACACATCGCCCGCTGGATGGGCTTTGACTGGCGCGATCAGGGAGCCAATGGAGCCCAGTCGATCTGCTGGTATAACGCTTGGGCCGAAACCGGCGATCGCACCTATCTCGACGCCATTCTGCGCTACAACGAAGACGACTGCCGCGCCACCTATCACATCAAAGACTGGCTGGTAAAATTTGCAGAGCCCTACTGGGATCAGCTTTATCAAACAATGGGCTAAGGCTAAGGCAGGCTTGGCTCTCAGCCCATTGAGAGTTAGATTATTGGGCAACCGTGCTGTAGGCACCCAAAATCTGGGCCAGATCAGGTACGGCCCCCGCCACATCGCCTTTGACTGACTGGCGCAGTTTGCTGTACGACGACTTCACCAACCCATTGTTGGTATTGGCGATGCGGCTGTCGGTCACACCAAGAATGACATCGGCGGCCTGAACTTGATTTTGGCTCAAATACGCCACCGGATCGCCGGCCTGCACCCCTTCGGCCCACATTGGCTCTAGGGCGGCCACAACCTCCGGCAAGATGCGCTCAATCGCCCCAGGAATATAGCCTGCGCCTACCCCTTTTACCACACCATAGGTGGCCTTAAGGGCCATGCCGCCTAGGCCGCCCTTGGTCGCCACCTGACGATCGATGAGTTGGGCACAGTCCGCCACCACTCTGTCCTTAACCGCTGGATCCTTTGTAATATCGCTTAACGCCATAACAGTACTCTTAAAGCCAATAACAGTTTTTAGACGAGTTTATCTAGCTCTATTGTTCATACCCGCTCAATCCAATCCCCATTTTCCTGGCCAGATTCGAGGGGGCTTAACAGATCTATGAACTTTACTCAAGCAACGGCGATCGCCCTCTTCCCACCGCCAGCCTCGACTACCCTAGGTTAGCCAGGTCAACCACCCAGGTCTGCCCCTCTAGCTCAATGCGATCGCCCGTCACCAGTTTGCGTCCCCGCCGCGTCTCAATATCGCCGTTGACCCTGACCACGCCATCCTGAATCATCAGCTTAGCCTGCCCTCCCGTGCCAACCGCCTGCATTTGCTTTAAGAACTGGTCAAGTTTGATGTACTCAATACTGGGCATAGCGCTAAAAAGAAAATAGTAACGACACAGTCAACAACAACAGAGTAATAGAAAGTCTTCAACTCTACAGGCTAGGCTGCCCCTTACACTCAGGATATAGGGTGTTTTTACCCTTGCCACTAGCGAAGAGGCACGATGTTGACCAACCACCAACTCCTGCAAGAACTAAGACAAAAACAACAGCAGCTAGAGCATTTTCGCCGCGCTGCCGGTAAATCACTTCAGGCGATGTTAGACCAGCACGATTGGGGGATTGTCACGGGGGCCGGTCACCGAGGACTGCCGCTACTCACCCTGCGCTTTGATCATCGCATCGCCCTTGACGATCCGTTCTTGCTGGCCCTAGCAGAAGAAGCTGAACAAACCTGGGGGCCTGTAGATTTTGCCCTGTTCTCTGGTGAAACCCATGACCCGGTCAGAGTGTTAAGCCGCACCCTCCTCGATCAGCGGTGGCGGTGGCGGCAGTCAAGCCGCTAGAGACGGGTCTAGCCTGTAGCGCTGGAGGCAGTCTAATAGCTTAGCTTCAGCGCATTGACGGGCACATCTTCCCACGACTCTACCTGACGCAGTTGGGCAATCCAGCCCGTTGCCCGTTGCTCGTCGGTTAGGTTGTCTTGAAATTCTTGGTGACAGGCCTGAGCCTGAGCCTCATCACAGCAGGCAATGCAGGAATAAATAATCCCAGACGGATCAATTTGCTCGTTGACCCAGATCATGCGTAGCTCCCTAGACATCACCAGCCGACTCTAGCATCTCTACCGGCGCTCAGAGATCAGGATGCCGCCATTTGTGGTGCGCCCACGCTGACTACAGTCTGTCTAAGTTCGGCGATCGCCTGGAGTTGATAATCGTTCACTTCCTGAAGCTTGGTCACGGCACCGGCTAAGTTGTCTAAGGACTGCCGCAAACCGTTGACGCTTTCCTGCGCCGGGTTGATCAACTCTTCGCACACCGCGACCTTACCCATGAGCCCCGCCAAATCTCGATGCTGCTGGTGCAGATCAGCCTCAAAAGACTCAACCTCGGTACGTTGGGTAGCCAAAGCCACCTCACTGCTCTCAATGTCTTTTTTGAGCTGGCTAACAGCTGTTTGAATTTGATTGATCTCCGCTTCTAAGGCCTGAATAGTATCTGTGGTCTGCTGACGCTGAAGATCAATGGTGTTGAGCAACGGTTCTAGATCAATGGCGCTGACCGGAGTTTCTTCCACCGCTAGGCCCTGACGTCGCCGCAGTACCGCCTGGTGTTGGCTCAGCACCTCTTCCCGCTCAATTAAGTTGCGGCGCTGTCCCACCAGAGTTGCATTGAGCATTTGGTAGCGGTCTTCCTCCTCAGCCAGTTCTGTACCCAACTGAAGGCGATCGAACTCACTAGCCTGTTCCATTTTGGCCTGAATCTCTTCTAGGGCCTGCTGCTCCAGAGTCAGCTCTTCTTCTTGATCAGAGACAAAGTGCGACATTTTCTCCAAATCTGTTTCCAAGTCCCTGACCATCGTTTGGAGTTGCTCTAGATCCATCGCCTCTAGAGCCGCTACATTTACCTTTTTGCTCAACCGCACCTTGTCGGTTGTGTTGAGCAAATCATAAATTTTTTGGTGCAGGTTACCCTGGGCTTGTAGGGTAATCGACAGCGCCTGAACCTGATCTTGATGGCTCTTAATCACCTGCTGCCGAAGCTTCAAATCTTCTCGTTTGGCCACCAATTGGGCTTCGGCCTGGCGCCAATCGGCCCAGCGCTGTTTTAGCTGGCCAGCCTGCTGATCTAGCTCCTGCTGACGCTGCTCTAAACCCTGACGCTGATCTTCAAGAGATTGCCGATAGTCGCCCAGCAGCCCCTGATGATAGTTCAAACCATCAGTTGCGTGAGTGAGCGGTTCCCGCAGCGCCTCAACGGGCATAACAGCCTCGGTGAGACGATTGAGCGCTCCCTGAAGATTAGCCACCTGGCTTGGATCCAGGCCAGCCACTGGATTGGTCTCAGCCCGCTGTTCTTCTAGGCGGCGCATTTCGCCATTCAGGTGAGCCCATGCTCCTTCTAAGTCCTGGTTTTTACGGGTTAACTCCTCCTGCTGCTGCTCTAGGGCTTGGCGGAGTTGCTCTAGTTCCTGACGTTGGGCGTCGAGCTGCTCAACGTCTGCTTCAGCCTGCTCAACTTGCTCCTGGCGGGCTTCTAAATCTAGCTCACGTCGGTTCAGCTCCTGACTTTGAAAGGTCAGCGACTGCTTCCACTGCTCAATTTCTTCTTCCTGAGTTTTAGATTTCTTGCTTAGGTTAGAAAAATTCTGCAAAATGCTGGTAAGCGTGCGTCCAGCTTCATAGTGACGCTGTATCTGGCGGTTGCCGCTTACTTCTACCATCACCAGGGCACCGGCATTGTAGGAAGCATCGTCAGGAGCGGTGAGACTTTCGTCACCCGTCACAGCACTCCAGCTATTTTCACTACGCTGGCAGGCCAACAGCTTAAATTCAGGCTTGCCGCTGCCGATAAATCCGGTCTTTTTTTGGACTTCTGCTAGGTACAGCACGCTGGTGGTCCTCGTGGCTTAGAAGGTCAACTTTAGGGGTTAAAACGGCTAGAGAGTGAAGTTAGCGGGGTCAGCGGTCAACAAGATGAATAAGGCACGAGCAAGAGAAAGTCGCTTGACCTCATTTTTAAATGATGTTTCGCCCGACAGGCTAGGCGCTGTAGATCAGCTCACTGGCTAGATTACTTAAACCATTTAAGGACCTAACAAATGTGCCCTAGATGACAAGCTACCAACTCTCAAGGGGCCAGAGCTTGAATCTCAAGGACTGAGCTCACACACTAATCTACTGCCTATCCTAGTCTTAAACTAGGGTTTCTGACGCCTTCTTAGCCCACCTTCCATATGAAGGAGTTGAGTTGTGCCAAGCGATCAGGGCACAGGGCTATACAAAGTGCTAATGAATACCCCCAGGCAATTACGCTGCTACCCCTTGCGCGACTACTGCCAACAGTTGACTATTTCAAGCCATTGCCCCCAATTGTATGTTTAGTTTTGCTGCCAAAGCTATTTGGCATCTTAGCTAATTTTTATGGGACAGCGGCAGTTTTGGGGGTAGCCATGGCTTAACCCTAGAGCCTTCGCAGCGGCACGCCGCTACACTTAATCTTGATAGTGCCCAAGCAGCCCTAAGGTCGAGCAGGCGGTGATAGCGCCTTGGCCCAAAAATCATCAATTGTGCGCTTTATACTGGGAGCAGATGCAAAGGATTAAAGCCCTAGCCCCCGTAGCTTCAAGGGTCAGGCCGGCCGCCCATGACAGGGGCATGTGTGAAGCTCATTAGACAAAGGGGTAGGATTAAGTTTCTAGTTAGGGCATTCTGAGCCAAGCTGGCGTTTTTCCGCCATGCCTGGTTAATCAGGTGTTGTTCCCATCCTTGGGTTGCTTCATGCAGGGTTATTTGTCAGAAATTGATATTCGCAGCATCTTGCAGCTCATCGAACTGGGGCAGCGCACTGGCGAGCTTTACTTGGAGAGCTACGGCAGCAATAGCAATCAGCCCCTCGGACAGCCCTTTGACGGCGCTTTGATGGTGAGTGATCCCCCGTCTTGGATTGTGTTTTTGGCCAACGGTCAGCTTGTTTATGCTGGCACCACCGACAACAAACTCGATCGCCTACGGGACCATTTACACCGCTACGGCATTGATAAGGCATTGCCTGATCCCACGACTACTGCTGCGATCGCCGCCTTTAACTCTCTCGAATACGGCACCCTGTGGGCTTTGCTAGAGCAACACGTCATCACCCCCGACCAAGGGCGAACCATTCTCAGCCATATGGTTCACGAAACCCTATTCGACTTGCTGAGCCTACACCATGGGGCCTTTGTCTTTCAGCTCAGCTCAGCCCTCAGTCCTCAGCTGATGACTCACACGATTAGTAACTTGGTGGCTGGGCTAACCCAGCAAATTCAAACCTGGCATCAGCTGCACCCTCACCTGCAATCTCCCGACCAATGCCCGGTGCTGCTAGCGCCTGAGGCTTTTCGCGCCAGTGTATCTGATCAGGTCTACCGCCGTATGGTCACCTGGATGGACGGCAAAACGTCAATTCGGCGAATTGCTCGCTATCTGAGTCGCGATCTGCTGAGCGTGGCTCGCAGCCTGGTACCCGCCATTCAACAGGGTCAGATTAGCCTCGTATACAACTCAACGGAGGCAAGCCCGGCCCTAAACAGCCAACGCCCCGATCCAAACCGTTTACCCCGAATTGTCTGTGTCGATGACAGCACCACTGTGCGCCAGTCGGTAGAGAAAATTTTGGATGGCCAGGGCTACGAAGCCACCTCCATTGGCAACCCGCTTAAGGCTCTGGGGCTGTTGTTTCAGCTCCAGCCCAACCTGATTCTCTGCGACATTACCATGCCCGAGCTGGATGGTTACGAGCTGTGCGCTATGCTGCGGCACTCCAGTGCCTTTCGGCAGACCCCGATTGTCATGCTGACGGGCAAAGACGGATTTTTAGACCGAGTCAAGGCCAGAATGGTAGGAGCGACTGACTACCTTACCAAACCCTTTGGCTCTGGCGAACTACTGGCCCTAGTTGAGAAATATGTTGGCCCGGGCGATCGCAACCGCCCCCGCCCCGACACGCTACTGGCTGAAGCCATCGAAGATGAGTTTGACATTGACTTCAGTGAAGCCTCCCTGCCTCGGTAACATTCCTTAGATTAGAAACGGTTTTGGATCAATTTCGATAAGATTCGCCATAATCTAAACAATCAGGTTGGTTAATTTGTCTCAACCTACGGCAGAGTTTGCGTTTGAGGGTACGTTAGAGTCACAGGACTTTGCGTGGCAGTCACTGTCCCTAGAAAGACAGACAATTTGCACCTCTAACCCCTAGCGATGCTATCTGCCGGTACGTCTCTGGCCATTGAGCAGGCCTTCTTAAATCAACCTATGAGTACAGTTCTGGTGGTAGAAGATAGCGTTCCCCAGCGGGAAATGATTACAAAGCTACTGCGAGGGGTTGGCCTGACGGTAACCGTCGCCAGCGATGGCATGGAAGCCCTAGAACAGATGAAAAACCAGCGCCCCGATATGGTTGTGCTTGACATTGTTATGCCCCGCATGAATGGCTACGAGCTTTGCCGTCGCATCAAAGCCGATCCCTCTACCCAGAACGTGCCGATAGTCATGTGTTCATCCAAGGGCGAAGAGTTTGATCGCTACTGGGGTATGAAGCAGGGGGCAGACGCTTACATTGCCAAACCGTTTCAGCCGACCGAGCTAGTAGGTACGGTCAAGCAATTACTGAGGGGATAATCTAAGAGGGCTATGGTAGGCAATCCTGACTTTCTCACCCAGACCGGACAAGACCAAGATCCAGAGCTGCAAGAACTGGAAACACCTGACGGCGAATTATTTCTGCGTTTTTTTGTCACAGCCGAAGACGAGTTTGCTCTACCCGCCACCGGCATTCGTCGCATTATTGAGCAACCCCCCGATCGCATCACACCGATTCCTAACGTTTCCCACCTGCTGCTGGGTACTCTCAACGAGCAGGGGCGGGTAGTATGGGTGGCCGATCTGGGTCAGTTTCTCGGCTATTCTGCCATTCTGAACACCGATCGCCCAGAGATTTCGGTCATTGCCATCGAAGACCAGGGAACTATGTTAGGGTTGGCCGTCAACCGAATTGTGGGCACTCGCTGGCTCAACCCTGACAAAACCCAGGCATCAGACAGCAGCCCAGACACCATGGCCCCGTTTTTGCGCGGTGAATGGGTCATTGACGCCGAAGAGAATAAGACTCTCAGGTTGCTCGACCACGTTGCTGTCATTCGCTCAGCTCGCTGGGCCACCTAGGGCCTAGCCCATCCTCACCCCCTTAGGACACTTGCACCGGCAGGAGAAGACCATGGCTTCAGGCATCGATTACTCTCAAGCCTATCAAAAAGCAGAACGAGCCTACGTACAGGGCAACTATCCAGAGGCCGCGGCGGTTATCGATCAGCTCGCTACCGATTACCCCGAAGACCCCAGTGTGCTGCTGCTGCGAGGCCACATCTACTGCTATGGCTTGCAGCAGTACGAGGTGGCAGCGGCTCAATACAGCGCGGTGCTCGACCTCACCTCCGAGCCGGAGTACGTTGACTATGCCAGCAATGGGCTTGATTATGCCAACCAGTTCGCAGCCAATGGCTCAGCCGTAGACTACGAAACTGATGCAGGAGAAACCTTCTTCGACGCGGGTACTTCGCTGTCGATGGATTTAGAAAGTGGTCTTGGGCCAATGAGCGACGCCGACCTATCAGACAGCCATCTCGAGCTGGACGACTTCAGCCTAGAGGACGATTTTCCTGCCTCCATCGCCGAAACTGGCGCGGGTCTAGCCGATCCCTTTTCTAGCAGTTCTCGTGACCCCTTCGGCACACCAGGTATAGGCACAGAGGATAACTTTGGGAGCGACGCGGCGCAGAACAATCGCTGGGCAGCCGGACAAAACGGCCTTAGCGACATCACCTTCGATGACGATCCCCCCTTTGACTCCTTAGAAATTGTCGATGATAGTGATGACCCCTTTGGCGGGACAGTCCTCCATGGCGAGGACCTCTATGGCGGCGGCCTAGCCTCCCAGTCGTTTGATCAAGACTGGCCCCCAGCCGACGATGGTGGCGACGATATGACCGTCTTTGCCCCTGAGCCCGATCTACTGACCGATGATTTGGATACCGCCAGCGATAGTATCGCCGACTACGACGCCTACGCCGAAAATGGCTACCCATCGGCGCTAGAGCTAGACGACAGTGTCCAGCCCAGCAGCAACGTCGATTTTCTAGACGAATTTAGCGATTTTGACGATCTTGGTAACTTGCCTGACTTTGAGCTGTCAGATAGCTCCGCCGGCTTTACTACCCCGTCCGTGGGTACTTCAGGCCTTAGTTCTACCGATGATAACGGCGGTTACAGCAACGGCACTTCAGCCTTTGACCTGAGTGATATGGGCGATCAGGCGGCGATTAGCGATGACGATATCTTTAGTATTGCCGGGGCTACCGATAGCCTGCCGGTCTTTACCCAGGGCGACAGTCATGAGGTAGAGGCGGTGTCGGCTGAGCAAGACTGGCTGGGCTTTTTAGACAATGCTCCTTTGCCCCATAAAGAAATTATCGTGGCGATCGCCGCTGGAGTCGCTTCGGCCTTGGCGGTCGGAGTGATTAACTTTGCCGCCTCTACCCTGCGGCCGGGTCAGTCGATGCCTAAGGATGTACACGCGGCCATGGCTTTAGCCGGTGGCGTTGCTGGATTTGGCGCAGCCTTCGGAGCGAGCCACCTGGCCAACCGCCAGATGAAAAAGAGCGTCGATGATCTACAGCATCAGTTTGACACCGTCATTCAGGGCAACTTGACTGCCCGAGCCACGGTCTTCACCGAAGATGAGTTTGGTCGTCTGGCCAGCAGCTTTAACAAAATGTCGCGGGTGATTTTAACCACCACCAGTGAGGCCCAGCGCAAAGCCCAAGAGCAGGAGCAGGCCAAAGAAGACTTACAGCGCCAGGTTATTCGCCTGCTAGATGACGTAGAGGGCGCGGCACGAGGCGACCTAACCGTACAGGCGGAGGTCACCGCCGACGTGCTGGGGGCTGTCGCCGACTCGTTCAACCTCACCATTCAAAACCTGCGGGAAATTGTAGAACAGGTGAGTGTGGCCGCTCGCCAGGTCAGCAAAGGCTCTACCGAAAACGAGATTTTTGCCCGCAGCCTATCGGCAGACGCCTTGCGCCAGGCCGAGGAATTAGCAGTGACGCTGAACTCGGTACAGGTGATGACCGACTCGATTCAGCGGGTGGCCGAGAGCGCTCGCGAGGCAGAGGAAGTGGCGCGGACGGCATCGTCTACGGCGCTCAAGGGCGGCGAGTCGGTAGAGCGCACAGTGGCGGGGATTCTAGAGATTCGCGAAACGGTGGCGGAAACGACCCGCAAGGTGAAGCGTCTGGCGGAGTCGTCCCAAGAGATTTCTAAAATTGTGGCGTTGATTTCACAGATTGCTTCCCGTACGAACCTGTTGGCCCTCAACGCCAGTATTGAGGCAGCCCGAGCTGGGGAAGCAGGGCGAGGCTTTGCCATCGTGGCGGACGAAGTGCGGCAACTAGCTGACCGAGCCGCGAAGGCCTCGAAGGAAATTGAGCAGATTGTGCTGCAAATTCAAAGTGAGACGGGCGGGGTCATGACCGCGATGGAAGAGGGCACGCAGCAGGTGATTGAAGGCACCCGCCTGGCGGAACAGGCGAAGCGATCGCTCGAAGACATTATTCAAGTGTCAAACCGCATTGACGTGCTGGTGCGATCGATCACCGCTGATACCGTGGAACAAACCGAGACGTCACGCGCGGTGGCCCAGGTGATGCAATCGGTAGAACTCACCGCTCAGGAAACCTCCCAGGAGGCCCAACGGGTGTCGGGGTCACTGCAAAACCTAGTAGGAGTGGCTCGCGACCTACTCACATCAGTGGAGCGCTTTAAGGTGAACAAAGATAACTAGGTGGAGTTAGCAAACGGGAGTGAACTGGTCACGGTAGAAAAGTGTTCAGAGGGGAATCGTCATGTCGCCTGAAGATCAAAAACGAATCTTGGGGTACTTCATCGAAGAAGCCAAGGATCATCTCAACACCATCGAGCAGGGGTTATTGAACCTGGCGGCTACCGTCGACGACCCCGAGATGATGAATGAGGTGTTTCGGGCGGCCCACTCGGTGAAAGGGGGAGCGGCCATGCTGGGGCTGAACAGCATTCAGCGCACCAGCCACCGCATGGAAGACTTTTTCAAAGTGATGAAAGAGTCGCCCATGCGCCCCGATCGCGACTTGGAGACCATGCTGCTGCAAATTTTTGACGGGCTGCAAGAGCAGCTAGAGCAGTTGCAAAGCCCCTTTGGCCTGACCAACGACCAGGCTCAAGAGATCATGGCTCCCCTAGAGCCTATTTTTGCCCAGGCCGAAGCCCATATCGACGCGTTAGTAGCCGCAGCTCCAGCCACCGCTCCGGTTGCTCCGGTCGCTCCGCCTCGTCCGGCAGTGGTCACGCCCCACCCCGAAACCAGCGCCCTTCAGCTGGTATTTCGCAGTGATATTCCCGCACTGCTGCGGGATATGCTGGCTGCCTTTAAGCAACCCGACAATGGCAGTTCCCGTCAGGAGTTGAGACGGATCTGTCACCGCCTGCACAGCATTGGCGAACAGTTTGAGCTGAATGCATGGTGTGCCCTAACCCAGGTTGTTGAAGGGGCAATTACAAACTCGCAGCAAACCTACCGTACCCTAGCCCCGGTAGTCATTAGAGACCTGAAGCAGGCCCAAGACCAAGTGCTGGCTGGGGCCACCAGCCAGGTTAGTGCGTCTACCACTCTGCAAGACCTGCTACCCATCCCCGTTGCCCCACCCATTAGCGACGACTCTGCCCTTGACGCGCTGCTGGCCGAGGCCCTTAACGATGACTCTGGAGAAACCGATCTAGCCGATCTCTTTGCGTCCGCAGAAGAGGGTGGGGTTGACGACCTGGCCTTGACCAATGCCGACAGCTGGCTAGAACAGCTAGATTTAGTCGATAGCGACAATATCACTGATACTAGCCTAGAGTCGGTATTTGGCCAGTTAGACGAACCTTTACCGACTGAACCGACTGTGCCCCAGCGGTCGATTGGCAGCATAGGGCCAGAAGTGGGAGCCGCCGAGCTCAATAGCCTAGCTGATCTGTTTGAAGGAGTGACTGACGGTCTAGATGGTATTTGGGAAGACGACCTCTCTGACGTATCCCTGAATGATTTAGATCTCGATGACGCCGACACACCTGAAGACTTAGACGCAGAGTTTGCCGATTTACTGGCTGCCGATGGTGACGATGGCAATTCTGATGCCCAGGCCAGCGATGATATGGCCAGTCTGTTTGGTTACGATTTAGATGCTGGGCCACCGTCGGCACCGGCTGACGATCTCGACTTGGAGCTGGAGATGACGAGCGGGGGCGATCGCCCTCATACCCCAGCCACCCCCTCCGCTCCCTTGACAGAGCTAATGGCTGACGCGCCAGCACCGTGGGCAGAGGCAAAAGCTGAAGTCACTACGGATCCCTTGGCTGATTTTCTTGTCGATCAGCCGCTACCTGTGGCTTCGGCAGAGAGGCCTACAGTGCCCGAAGGCGATGATTTCTTTAATCTGAGTGAGGCCGACACCGCGACCACCAATGCCGTCACCGCAGACGAGCTGGATGGATTCTTTGCATCGCTTCAGGAGAACGACGTTGAGGGCGAGGGCGACTTTGAGGGCGACTTTTTTGCCAATGATGACGCCCAAGCCATGCCCGAACTCACCCTTGAGCTCGCCCCCGATAGCTCAGATGGTCCTGCCGTTGGGGCCGATCATGGCTTATTCGCAGACAGTTTGACGTCCTCCAATACCCTAGATCCCGATCTAGCGGAGAGTGCTAGTGCTTTTGGTGAAGCGACTGGCAACTTTTTCGCAGCAACAGATCCTTTAGAGGACGACCCCTTTGGGGAATTGATTCTAGGAAACAGTTCGGTAGAACAAACGCTGGAGTCAGCCGATCCCCCTGAGAGGTCTGAAGCCCAGGCAGATGTTAGTTTCGATGCTCCGGTAGAGGATTGGGGAGACGACCTTGGTACTCCTACGGCTGATGTCACCGCTGCCGATGGCAGTAGCTTCTGGGAGGATGACAGTGACTTTGATGACGCTGGTTTCGATGACTTGGACAGCTTGCTCGATGGGGCTGGAACTGATGATGCAAACCAGGCAGACAGTTTTACTCTAGATCCTCTGATGGAGGGTTCCGAGGACGAAGCTCCAGCAGTGCCGGAGGTAGCTAAGGACAAGCAAAATAATCTCGAAAACGGAGCTAGTCATGGACTTGCATCTGCCTCTCAAGCACTGGACGACGATGACTTTGACGACCTAGAGGCGCTGCTGGGGGAAGGGTTCTCCAGTAGCAGCGATCTGAGCGCTGAGCGGATGAGAAGCCGCACCTCACCCCCGAGGCCGCCCGAGGATAGCGCGATCGCTCCAGTCGGTGACGATGAATTTGGTGATTTGGAAAAGCTCTTGGAAGAAGCTGACCAGCTAGGCGGGTCAGCTCCATCACTTGGGTCGCGGCGGGCGACGGGGCAGACCTCTCGGCGATCGCCCCGGCGGGCGACCAATACCAACGACCAAACCATGCGGGTTTCGGTAGGCCACCTCGACAACCTCAGCAACCTGGTGGGAGAACTGGTCGTCAATCGCAACTCCCTAGAGCAAGACCAGGAGCGTCTGCGGCAGTTTCTCGACAACCTGCTACACCAGGTGTCACAGCTCAACGATGTGGGCCAGCGGATGCGCGACCTCTACGAGCGATCGCTGCTGGAAAGCTCTTTAATTGCCAACCGTCAAGCCTTTGCCCTAGGGGTTTCATCCTCTGACCGGGGGGGCGGCAGCCACGCCACCGGAGCCACCTTCGACGCCCTAGAGATGGATCGCTTCACCGGGTTTCACACCCTCTCCCAGGAAATGATCGAGTTAATCGTCCGGGTGCGGGAGGCCTCGTCAGACATTGAGTTCACCATCGACTCTACCGACCAAATTGCCCGCCAGTTTCGTCAGGTCACCACCCAGCTTCAGGAGGGGCTCAACAAGGCGCGCATGGTGCCCTTTGGCCAAACCGCCGATCGCCTGCCCCGCGCTGTGCGCGACATTTCGCTCAAGTGCGGCAAAGAGGCCCAGCTGGTGGTCGAAGGGCGCGACACCCTAATCGACAAAATGATTCTGGAGCGCCTCTACGACCCGATGACCCACCTGGTTAACAACGCCATTACCCACGGCATTGAGACACCGGAAGAGCGCATGGCCACGGGCAAACCGAGGGAAGGCATTATTACGGTGCGGGCTTTCTATCAAGGCAACCAAACCGTGATCTACATCGCCGACAACGGCGGCGGTATTAATCCGGCAGTGGTTAAGGCCAAAGCACTCAAGCAGGGGGTGATCACCCCCGCCGAAGCCCAGACCATGACCGAGATCGAGGTCTACGATCTACTGTTCTTGCCGGGCTTTAGCACCCGCGACCAGGCCGATGACTTCTCGGGGCGTGGCGTGGGCATGGACGTGGTGCGCACTGCCCTATCCGACATTCGCGGCTCGATCACCATCGAGTCTGAGGTGGGCAAGGGCACCAGCTTCACCATTCGACTGCCCCTTACCCTCAGCATTACCAAAGCGCTTAGCTGTGTCAACAACCAGGCCCGCATCGCCTTCCCGATGGACGGGGTCGAAGACATGTTCGACGTGCCCAAAGAGCGCATTCAAACCGATGACCAGGGCCATGCCTGCATTCTTTGGCGCGATACCCTGCTGCCCTTCCGTCCGCTGAGTGAGCTGCTACGCTTTAACCGCAGTCTGGGCCGGGGTCGGGTCTACGGCGGTCCCCAGGACGAAGATGTGGTGTCGATGGTGGTGCTGCGCAGCGCCAGTACCTTTATTGCCCTCCAGGTTGACCAGGTAATTGGTGAACAGGAGATTGTAATTAAACAGTTAGAAGGGCCGGTGCCCAAGCCCATTGGCATCGCGGGTGCGACGGTGCTTGGGGACGGACGCGTCATGCCCATTGCCGATGTGCTAGAGCTCATTGACCTGGCTAGCGGTCGTCTGCGCCGTGACGCGTCTACTTCGCTGTGGGCTCAGACGGTCGATGAGGAACCCATTGAGGTCGTAGCTCACACTGACCCAACAGTCCTGATCGTAGACGACTCAATTACGGTGCGCGAGCTGCTGTCGATGAGCTTCAACAAAGTCGGCTACCGAGTCGAGCAGGCCCGCGACGGTCAGGAAGCCTGGGAAAAACTGCGCTCTGGCCTACCCTGCGACCTAGTCTTCTGCGACATCGAAATGCCCCGTATGGATGGCCTGGAACTGCTCTCTCGTATGCAGAAAGACAGTGCTCTCAGCCAAATTCCTACGGCAATGCTGACTTCACGGGGGGCCGATCGCCACCGGCAGATGGCCGTAGATCTAGGGGCCAAGGGCTACTTTACTAAGCCTTATCTAGAGGAAATGCTGCTGGATGCGGCTAAACGCATGCTCAACGGCGAAAACATGGTGCCCAAAAAGGTTGAATAGCGGCCTCTAACCCACGCCCAAGATAACGCTGGCTGCAATATAGCTGGACAGTCTGTAATTCGCGATAGGATCAAAATACCTTGAGCAACTCAAACCCATGACTGTAGCAGCGCCAGCCGCCATCAACTGGGCACCGATTTTCGACGCTTTTTCAGCGGCCTTAGGCGAGGGCCGAGTGGTGCGGCGCAAAGAAGAAATTTTGGTCTACGAGTGCGACGGGCTGACCAGCTATCGCCAGCGCCCTGCCGTAGTGGTGCTACCTAAGACCACTGAGCAGGTGGCGGCGGCGGTAAAAATCTGCAACCGGTTCCAGGTTCCCTTTGTGGCGCGGGGCGCGGGCACAGGTCTCTCTGGGGGAGCGCTACCGATCGAAGATTCGGTGCTGATTGTCACCGCCACGATGAACCAGATACTCTCGATAGATTTTGATAACCAGCAAGTGGTAGTGCAGCCGGGAGTGATCAACAACTGGGTGACCCAGGCGGTGAGTGGGGCGGGTTTTTACTATGCCCCTGACCCCTCTAGCCAGTCGGTATGCTCGGTAGGGGGGAATGTGGCCGAAAACTCGGGCGGGGTGCACTGCCTCAAATATGGCGTTACGACCAACCACGTGCTGGGACTCAAGGTAGTGCTGCCCAATGGTGACATTGTAGACATCGGCGGTGAGGTGGCCGAAACCCCTGGCTATGACCTCTGCGGCCTGTTTGTCGGCTCCGAGGGCACCCTGGGCATCGCCACTGAAATTACCTTGCGCATTCTCAAAGCGCCTCAGTCGATTCAGGTGCTGCTGGCCGACTTCACCTCGGTGGAAGCGGCGGGGGCAGCGGTATCGGCTATCACCAGCGCGGGCATCATCCCGGCGGGGATGGAAATGATGGATAATTTCAGCCTCAACGCGGTGGAAGATGTGGTGGCGACCAACTGCTACCCCCGCGACGCGGCAGCAATTTTGTTGATTGAGATCGATGGACTGCCGGCAGAGGTGACGGCAACGGGCGATCGCATCGCCGATCTCTGCCGCCAAAACGGTGCCCGCACCCTCACAACCGCCACCGATCCTGAGGAGCGTCTGCGCCTGTGGAAGGGCCGCAAAGCCGCCTTTGCCGCCATGGGCAAACTCAGCCCCGACTACTACGTGCAGGACGGCGTGATTCCGCGCACTCAGCTGCCCTACGTGCTCAAAGAGATTGAAGCCCTAGGCGACAAGCACGGCTACCGGGTGGCCAACGTGTTTCACGCGGGGGATGGCAACCTGCACCCGCTCATTCTTTACAACAATGCCATCCCTGGCGAGCTAGAGCAGGTGGAAGAACTGGGCGGCAACATTCTCAAACTCTGCGTGCGGGTGGGCGGAAGCATTTCAGGCGAGCACGGCATTGGGGCAGACAAACGCTGCTATATGCCCGATATGTTTTCGCCCTCAGACCTAGAAACGATGGGCTGGGTGCGCCAAGCTTTGGACCCAGCTAGGCTAGCGAACCCCACCAAGCTCTTGCCTACCCCCCGCACCTGTGGCGAAGCGGCCCATAGCCCTGCGGCACAGTCGTTCCCCGATGTGGAACGATATTAGCGAGTTGCTTTTGAGGAGGCTCGATGGAGTCTGCTGGAACTGCTCTGGAATGGGTCAGACCGATGCACGGTTAGGGTTGAGATGGTAAAAGATGGCTCGGCTGAGGGCAGTGCCCCCTACGACTGGTTGAATCACTCGTTGACCGCCCTACACCGCGCCCATCGCTACCGGTCGGTACAGGCGATCGAGGGCAGGGCAGGGGCGACGATTCAGTGCCAAGGACAGCCCCTGATCAACTTTGCCAGCAATGACTACCTGGGGCTAGCCAGTGACCCCAGACTAGCGGCAGCAGCGATCGCCGCTATCCAGACCTATGGCACCGGCAGCACTGGCTCCCGCTTGCTCAGTGGTCACCGCCAACTCCATGAGGAACTGGAACAGGCGATCGCCACCCTGAAGGGCACTGACGATGCTTTGGTATTTAGCTCGGGTTATTTGGCCAATCTGGGAGCGATCGCCGCTCTAGTCGGCACCCCAGACCTGATCGTGGGCGACGAATACAATCACTCCAGCCTGCGAGCCGGGGGCAAAGTGAGTGGGGCAACGACACTAGACTACCGCCACAACGATACAGACCACCTGAAGCAACTGCTGGAGGAGCACCGCGATCGCCATCGCCGCTGTCTGATCACCACCGACAGCGTGTTCAGCATGGATGGAGACCTCTGCCCCTTGCCAGCCATACTTGACCTAGCGGCAGCTTACAAGTCTATGGTGCTGGTCGATGAAGCCCACGGTACCGGCGTGTTTGGCGCTGGTGGCAGTGGCGTAGTTGAGCACCTAGACTGCACCAAACGACCGCTGATCACCGTTGGCACCCTAAGCAAAGCTCTAGGTAGTCTGGGGGGCTACGTGGCTGGTTCCAAGCCACTGATAGAATTTTTGCGCAATCGTGCTCCCGGATGGGTTTATACAACCGGGTTATCACCGGCAGATACAGCGGCGGCACTAGCGGCGGTGCAGATTGTACAGCACGAACCCCAACGCCGTGACACCCTGTGGCGCAGCGTTAACCACTTAACGCAACAGATCGATCAGATTTTGGCCGAGGCCAAAAAAAATAGCCTAGGGCTAAAACGATTGCCCTCAGGCTCCCCTATCATTGGGTTGCAAATTTCCTCTGCCGCCGCCGTGGTTGAAGCCAGTCGACAGTTACAGCGGGCTGGCCTGTGGGTAGCCGCAGTACGCCCCCCCACAGTGCCCACCAGCCGCCTACGCATTACGCTGATGGCAACTCATCAGCCAGCCCATCTTGACCACCTGACAACTGCTCTACGAGCCCTAGCCAACCAGCCCTAGCTGGGGCTCAGGGCAGCGGAGAGGGGTGATTTGACGGCCCGTTGAGCAGTGTGAGTCCAAAAGGAGGGTGCAACACTGCCGCCTAGCTCTGGAACGAGCTTGTGATAAGGCAGAGGTAACGTAGTCAGTTGGGGTTTGGCATCGCGGTTTAAAGCATCAAGCACCCAAGGCATCAGCGCCATGGCTTCGTCTGGCAGCAGAGTGAGATAAAACTGACAGGCTTGGTTGTAGCGGCGAATGCCTTTGCCACGACTTACCCCCGCTAGCACCTCTGCCCCCAGATTGACCCCAATACGCAACACCAAAGGGCGATCGGGTACCAAAACATCGGGCGCAGAGTAAGCGTAGATGCAAAGGTAATTCAACCGTTGCTGGGTGTCTGTCCAGGACACCTTGGGTGGTGTACTGGCGTAGGACTTTTCTTTGTTGATAGTGACCGCAGTATTTTGAGCGTCGGCAAACTGGGCATAAAACTCGCTGCGCAGTCTGGAAACTTGCTGAGTTACCTCTGGGGTCATAGCTTGCCTCCATTGTAAACACCTGGACGATCAGCGCTGGAGTCGCTAACGCTTTGAGCTCCAGCGGCGCTGCTTGTGGCGGGCCAGGGTCTTGCGCTTTTTCTTCTCGATGGGGGTTTCAAAGTGGCGGTTTTTCCGCATGTCAGAAAATATGCCTGCACGGGAAACCTTGCGCTTGAATCGACGCAGGGCTGATTCAATATTTTCGTCTTCTCCCAAAACAACTTGGGCCATTTGTACTCCTGAAAATCTTTGCTGGTCTATGGGGATGACATTCCCCAAGCTCAGCCTAACAACAAACAAAGCTTGAAAGCTTATTTAGGCACGGGAAGAAGACGAATCAATCTACCCATGCCATCGGCGCTGAACCCATACGGATTCCACTAACCACGTTAACCCCAGTGTTAGGGTCAACCGACTTACTAGGATTCCATAGAAATCCATGGAATCCTAACTTGACCTCTGGCCTTGGCCTAGCGGCGGCTGTTCCAGCCACCACCACCACCACTGCCGCCACCCCGAGACTCCCGGGGGCGAGCTTTGTTAACCTTCAAATCGCGACCCATCCACTCAGCCCCATCTAGAGCTTCAATAGCGGCATCTTCATCAGCCTCGTTTTCCATCTCTACGAATGCAAAGCCACGAGGCCGACCGGTTTCACGATCGGTGGGTAGGCTAACGCGGCTGACGGCACCGTATTCGGCAAAGACCTCAGTGATTTGGTCTTGGGTGGCGTTAAAAGCCAGGTTGCCGACGTAAATTGACATGATTACATCTCCGAAACAAAGAGAAAGAGAGCATGAAGTTATAGGAGATGTACCCAAACTCAGACGATAGCCAAGCTGGCAATGCAACTAAAAACTTGCTCTACCCACCATAGCATAGGGCCTTTGTGGACCTGGTTATAGATCTGTCAGACAACCCTGGTTGAGGTACAACCTGTAGCTGACTGAGCTGGGTTGTCTAAACCAGGGGCCTAATCTTCTGGCAAGACCCATTTAGGTGGCTGGGAGGCCCGCTCCATAACCCTGCGCCGCACGGCCTCATCGGCGATCGCCAGCATGTCATCGAGGGAGGTGTCGGCAATAAATTTTGAGGCTTCTGCGGTGTACTTCAGGTTAGGGCAGTCGTTGCCCAGCACACAGCCGTTTTTGCAATCTACCGCGCAATTAACCGCCATAGTCTCTATTTCATCCCCATAGTTCAGCATTTGGGCATCGAGATTCTTAAGGATCTCTCAAATAATTGCCCTTAAAAATTGTAACAACCTCGACCCATGCCTTAGGGAGAGAATTTTGGCTGGGTTAGAGCGCGAGGCAAAGGTGTCGGTATTGAGCAGTTTAGGTGGGCGACTTAGGGGTAGTCAGGTATGACTTTACTTTTGGTAGAGCATTATTTAAGAATGTCACGGCCATCTCAGCCCGGATCTCGTCTCATGAGCCGCAGGCCCCAGGCCTGGATAGCTAACTTACCATCACGCTAAGGAGATTTCACCATGGGCGACCCTAGTGAGGTAAGACCCCGCTGGCCCCTATGGCTACTGGGAAGCCTGCTGTTGCTCTTGCTGGCTCTAGCCTATTGCTACATGGTGGATCCTGAACTGATTGATCTACTGGCAGTAGGGCAATAATCGGAACTTGGTATAGAACCTAGGGTTGTTCGTCGAGTTTTCTGGTTTTTGGCGGGTTACTTTAACGTTAGCCCCAGCTAAAAAACGTTAAGCCCAGCCGTATGAAGCCAGTCCCGGGGGAGAGAGATCGCTAGACTTTAAGAGCAACGGTGCCCCAGAGGTGTCTCTGGCGGTGCGCTCTGCCCTTAATTGCAATACCTGTGACCTATTCCCCCGCTAAGTCTTTTCGAGCGCGTCGATTGCTGCCCTGGGTGGTGGCCATTACTCTACTGCTGGTGTTTTCGGGCAGCCTAGTGCATCTGCTCACCGAGTCATGGTGGTTTGAGTCGGTGGGCTATGAGTCGGTGTTTTGGCTGCGCCTGCGGTGGCAGTTGGCTCTGGGGCTAGGCGCCTTTGCCCTCTATGCCGGGGTGCTGTGGGCTAACTACGCCATAGCTCTACGCATTACCCGCGATCGCCCCTACCGGTTCTTGAGCCGCTATAGCGATCTGCACCAGCGGGAGCAGATTGGACGCTTGCTTAACTTGGGGGCACTGGGCCTAATTGTTGTGCTGGCCCTGGGTGTTGCGCTGCGATCGGCGGCGACCTGGCAAACGGTGCTGCAATACCTCAACCCCACCGCCTTCGGCACGGCTGACCCCATTTTTGGACGCGATATTAGCTTTTACGTCTTTCGGCTACCCCTGTGGCAGGGGATACAGGCGAACCTGTTAGGGCTGCTGGTGTGGGGCCTACTGCTGGCCGCCACCGTCTATGCCCTCAAGGGCGAGGTGCGCCCCGAACGCGGCTGGAAGTATTTTCTCACCGGGGAAGCTAAGGCCCACCTGTGTATTTTGCTAGCGGCGATCGCAGTGATGCTGGCGGTAGGCTTCTGGCTCGATCGCTACCTGCTGCTGTACTCCGACAGCGGAGTGATTTTTGGTGCAGGCTATACCGATGTTCATGCCCGGCTTCAGGCCTACTGGCTCATGGGGTTTGTCACCCTGGCCGTGGCAGCGCTGTTTCTGATTGCCCTGGGGCGCAGCGGCTTTTCGCTACCCATCTTTGGCATTGTGATCTATCTGGGAGTGCTGGTGCTGGTGAACGGCCTGTACCCGTGGTTTCAGCAAAACTTTGTGGTCGAGCCCAACGAACTCACCATTGAGCGGCCCTACATTGAGCACAACATTGCCTTTACCCGGCAAGCTTATAACCTCACCAGCGTTATCTCAGAACCCTTCCCCGCCGAAAATAACCTCAGCCGGGCCGTGGTCGATGCCAACGGGCCGACCATTGGCAATATTCGCCTGTGGGACTACGCTCCCCTGCTAAGCACCTACAAACAGCTGCAAGAAATTCGCCTCTACTACAACTTCGAAGATGTTGATATCGATCGCTATACCCTCAATGGCGACTACCGCCAGGTAACGCTCTCGGCCCGAGAACTGCCGGTCGAGCAACTGCCCCCCGAGGCCCAAAACTGGATCAACCGCCAGCTCAAATTTACCCACGGCTTCGGAGTGGTGATGAGCCCGGTCAACCAGGTGACCCCCAATGGACTGCCTGAGTTTTTTATTCGCAATGTGCCCCCCGTCTCGACGGTAGATGTGCCCCTCGATCAGCCTCGCATTTACTACGGCGAAAGCACACGCAACTACATTTTTACCGGAGCCAACACTGACGAGTTTGACTACCCCCTCAGCAATACCAATGCCGCCTATCGCTACACCGGAGTCGGCGGCGTGCCTTTGGGTTCTTGGCTACGGCGGCTGGCCTACGCCTACGATCTGGGCAATTTTCGGATTTTAATCTCCAACTACTTCAGCCCCGACACCCGCATCCACTATCACCGCCTGCTTGCCGATCGAGTGCGTCAGGTAGCCCCGTTTCTCACCTTTGACAGCGACCCTTATCCAGCCCTCGTCGAAGGGCGAATTAAATGGATTTTGGATGGCTATACGAGTAGCGATCGCTACCCCTACTCCGAACCGCTCAACCGGCGCAACGACCTGATTTCTCTCGTAGACAGCGCCAACCCGCTGATGCGCAACGGCGTCAACTACATTCGTGACGCTGTCAAAGTCTTCATCGATGCCTACGACGGCACTCTAGAATTCTATGCCCGCGACGACCAAGACCCCCTGTTAGCGACCTACAGCCGCATCTTTCCCAACCTGTTTAAACCCATCGAAGCGATGCCCGCCACCTACCGTGAGCACCTGCGCTACCCCCAAGATATCTTCACCGTGCAGGCCCAGATGTACCGGGCTTACCACATGGAAAACCCCGAGGTGTTTTACAACCGCGAAGACCTGTGGCGGTTTCCGGAGCATGTAGAAGAGGATGTCGTGACGGCGATGGAGCCTTATTACATCATCATGAAGCTCCCCAGGCTGGCCCAGGAGGAGTTTTTGCAGATTTTGCCGTTTACCCCCGCCAACCGCGACAACATGATCGCCTGGATGGCAGGCGGCTCTGACGGTGAAAACTACGGTCGGCTGTTGCTCTACGAATTTCCTAAGCAAGAACTGGTGTTTGGCCCCACCCAGATCGAGGCCCGCATTAGCCAAACCCCAGAAATTTCTGAACAGCTTACCCTCTGGAGCCAGCAGGGGTCGGGGGTGATTCGAGGGACGCTGCTGGTAATTCCCGTTGAGCAGTCGTTGCTGTACGTGCAGCCGATTTATCTGCGGGCCGACCAGGGCGAGTTGCCTGAGCTGCGGCGAGTTATTTTGGCCTACGGCGATCGCGTGGTTATGCGCGAAACCCTCGACCAAGGTCTAGACGCAATCTTTGGCGATGCGCCCGCACCCCAAGCCGCTACCCCAACCGCTCCTGGTGAGGCAGCCCCCCTGCCAGACACCATGGCAAATTTGATTCAGGCCGCCCTAGAGTCTTACCAGGCGGGTCAGCAGGCCCTTCAGCAGGGTGACTGGCAGCGCTACGGTGAAGCCCAGCAGCAGCTAGAAACTATCTTGAGGCAGCTCGATCAACAAAATCCGTAACATTTGGGGTGACATTAGAGCCGGTTTACACGCGGTTACAGGATGATGTGTCAATATCAGCCACCGCGGGCATACTATAGGGAATTCTCCGGCCTGTGCGCTGAATTCATCGAATTCAATAGACCCCTATGTCTAATACGCCCCCCAATGTTCTGCAAATGGCCCGCCAGGGCAACCCAGATGCGATCGCGGCTCTGATGAATCGCCACCTAGAGGCCCAGGGCATTACAGCCTATGTGGCTCAGCAGGAGAATATCCTGCGGGTTAGCCTGGAGAGTGCCCAAGTGCCCAACCAGGACGATCTGGTGGCCTACGTTAAAAAAGGCATTACTGGCCTAGAGCTAGCCGCTGTTCACCATCTGATTGTGAGTGGCAAACAGATCGGCACTGACACCAGTGCGTGGAGCGAAGACCTGGTGCTGCACGATGTTGCCCCCGCCGTCGCTGACGACTTCACTCTAGATCTTGATCTCGCGAATACAGCTGCCGCACCTGACCTAGACCTCGGGTTTGATCTAAACACTGCTGACAGCACTGACGCCGATCTAGATCTAGGGTTCGATCTAAACCCTGCTGACAACCTCGATCTAGACCTGGGAGATTTTGACACTGCCCTGGGTGGCAACCTCAACGGAGAGGAACTTGATCTGGGCTTTGGCGACGATGGCGGACTCGGGTCTACCGCTGATTTTGATCTAAACTTTGCCGATAGCACCAGCGACTTTGACCTTGCCGACACTGGCACTAGCCCCGATGCCAATGCCGACCTAGATTTCGATTTGGGATTAGACGATACGGCTACCGATGCTGACCTGAGTTTCGATCTGGGGTTAGATAATACCGCCGATGCAACTTCCCCTGCCGCCGACTTCGACTTTGATCAGCTAGGGGAAACCCCAAGTGATGCGACCGGTGTCGCGGCTAGTGACGACTTTGATCTTGATCTGGCATTGGACAACGCGCCTACGGCTAACGCTGCCGACGACTTCGACTTCGCCATGGGCCTAGGACAAGACCCCAGCAATACAACCGGTGATGCAACCAATGACGACTTTGATCTCGACCTGGCCTTAGGCGATGCACCTGAAGTAAACACTGCCGACGACTTCGATTTTGCCATGGACTTAGGGGAAGGCCCCAGTGACGCGGCTAGTGACGACTTTGATCTTGACCTGGCCTTGGGCGATGCGCCTGAAGTGAACGCTGCCGACGACTTCGATTTTGCCATGGACTTAGGGCAAAACCCCAGTGATGCGACCGGTGATGCGGCTAGTAACGACTTTGATCTCGACCTGGCCTTGGGCGATGCGCCTGAAGTGAACGCTGCCGACGACCTCGATTTTGCTATGGACCTAGGGCAAACCCCCGGCGATGCGACCGGTGATGCGGCTAGTGACGACTTTGATCTCGACCTGGCCTTGGGCGATGCGCCTGAAGTGAACGCTGCCGACGACCTCGATTTGGCCATGGACCTAGGGCAAGCCCCCAGTGATGCGCCCGGTGATGTGGCTAGTGACGACTTTGATCTGGACCTGGCCTTGGGCGATGCGCCTGAAGTGAACGCTGCCGACGACCTCGATTTTGCCATGGACCTAGGGGAAGGCCCCAGTGACGCGGCTAGTGACGACTTTGATCTCGACCTGGCGCTGGGCGATGCGTCTGCTGAGGCTACCTCGTCCAACGATTTAGAGGTGGGTCTGGGGTTAGGGGATACCCCTGGAAATGCAGACCTGGATCTAGTTGATGAATCAGCTGCGGATCTCACCGACGACAACTTTGATCTCGACCTAGAGTTCGACAATGCCCCCGCCGAGACAACTGCGGCAACGCTCGATTTTGATCTGAGCTTAGAGGATGATTCGGCAGCGACGGCTGTAGAGGATCTGGGTCTGGGTCTAACCGAAGATCCCTCTGAAGATCCATCTGGAGTTAGCTCGACTGACGCCCTGGACTTTGATTTAGGTTTTGACGAGGCTGCCCCCGACCTTGATCTAAACCTGACCGAGGCCTCTGCTGACAATAGCGAGGCCACCGCTCTCGACTTCGATTCAAATGTTGATGATGGCACTTCTGACTTAGATTTGAGCTTTGATCAGGACGATCCGAGTGAGTCTACGACTGATCTAGGTTTCGATTTTGATGCTGACGCTATTCTGGGTTTAGGTGAAGAGGCTGACGAGGCCGATCTGATGGCAGCCGATGACGCGGCCACTGTAGAGCTAGACGGCATCGACTTTGACCTTGAGACTCCGGCTGCGCCAGCCACTGCGCCCGACGTTAGTGACGATCTAGATGATCTGTGGGGCGATAGCGAGGATAACGCTGCCCTATCTTTCGATGCGGCCCCTGATGTGCCAGGGGTTAGTAGCCCCTGGTCGGAGGATGCCGATTTTCCGGCGATCGATGATATGTCTGCCTTTGACAACGGCTTCGAGCTAGAGTCCGATGCCCCCAGTGACCCGATCAATCTAGACGCGCCTGCCGACGACCTGGGCTTTGACAACCTAGGCTTTGACGACTTGACTGCTGACAGCTCAAGTTCCGACAATCTCGACCCCACTGATCTCGACTCCAATGATCTAAACCTCAGCGACATGGGCGCTGACAATCTAGACATCGATGGCCAGGGTCTAGATCTAGACCTCAATTCTTCGGCGGTTGGAGGATGGGATACCGACGAGCCCGAACCTGCAGAATTCGAACCGGAAGGATTTGAACCTGAAGGATTCGAACTTGGAGAGTTTGAACCCGAGGGATTTGAACCTGAGGGATTTGATACCGAAGAATTTGACCTAGAAGCAGCCACCTCAAACGATGCGGACTTTTCTGACCTCGGACTCTCTACCGATGCCACCACAGGCCCGTTCGACCCAGGTCTAGAAGACCTACCTCCCGAACTGTTAGTGCCAGACGATCTAGCCTTCGAAGACTTGGGGGCCGCCGCCGATCTTGACCTAGCGGCTGAACCCAATAGCCTAGTGGCAGAGGCTGGGAGCACAGAACTCAACATGGCCTTTGATACCGATGAGAATTGGGCAGGCGTTGAAGAGTTGGGTGACGAGGGCACCACTGACTTTGATCTCGATGTCGCCGATGCCGATCTATCTTCTGAATCGTTTGAGATGCCGTTGATCGATGGGGAGGAGTTGACTACTCCCAACGATCTGTCCCCTGATCTGCTCGGTTTCGAGTCATCTGGGTTTGAGGCTGAGGTTTTTGACCCCGGCAGCACAGATTTCGCCTCCTGGGATGAATCAGCAGGGGACTTTGACCCCAGCTTGGTGCTTGACCCGTCCGCCGATTTCGATGACAGCGCCTATGCCACGCCTAACCCCTTCGAAGTTGACGCCTTTTTGGCCGATGACGAAACGCTCACTAGCATTGATACCCTGGAGCTAGATGCAGAGGCAGGCACGGCTGATGCCTTTGGCTTTGAGGCCGATGCTGATATGCCCTTTGCCACTATGGAGCTAGATCAAACTGTGGGGGGTGACTATGCCCCCGCCGATGATCTGAGGTTTGACGGTGACTTAGGAGAACAGGGTCACTATAGCGATGAGTTGGCCTTTGAGCCGCCTGACATCTACGTAGCGGCTGACCCAACGTCAGATCGATTGGTCGATAATGCCGCTGCCGAAGAGCTGGCGCTTGAATCGGTCGAATGGGGTGGCGATGAGTTAAAGCCCCCTGGTTTTGGTGAAGCAGACTTTAGCAACGAGGGTTTTGAATCGCAGGGCTTTGGGGATACAGCGTTTAGCGATCCGGCTTTTGGTGAAGCAGACTTTAGCGATCGCAGCATAGACGACGCAGGGTTTGATGATGAGGGGTTTGACGACGGGGCGTTTGATGCTGACGTGTTTAGCGATCGCCCCGAGACAAACGGCTTCATTCCGAATGGAACGGCAGTCATTGATGACGAACCCGACGCCACCGACGATTTCATTCAAGAATTTGGCTCAGACCCCTCTACCCACGTCTCGCTAGCTCCTGATCAGTTTAACGACGATGGCCGTGGGCGCCGCTCAGGGGGGTCTGGTCTGCCCATGCGGTTAATTTTAGGGCTGGGTCTGGGGGCCGTGGCGCTGGTATTGGCGGGGCTATTGCTCAACAGCCTGCTGGGACGCCCACAACAGCCTACCCCTGGGGACGGCGACCCGGCGGTCATTGAGCCTACCACCCCTGATCCGGGTGGTGAGGCCCCCGCCCCTGATGGTGAGGCGCCCGCCCCCGCCCCAGTTGACCCGGCAGCGGTAGAAGAGGCCGACCTCTTTAGGCAGGCCGTCAATGCGGCTCAGGCTGCCGCGAACCAGGCTCAAACTGCCAATACGGCGGCTGACTGGCAGGCCGTAGCCGACGCTTGGGCCAGCTCGATTGCCCTGATGCAGCAGGTGCCCGAGACTGACCCCAACTATGCGATCGCCCAGCAAAAGGCCGTAGAGTACCAGCCCAATTTGGCCTACGCTCAGCAAAATGTGCAGCGGCTCCAGTAGATCGCCTAGTCAATCGCTGGGGAGATTCTAAGGTGGGTCGGGAGCGAGCATCCCCCCTGACCCACCTTTCAAGGTCAAGATCGGGCGGTGATTTTCCACAGCCTGGGGTGGCCGGGTAGAATGGGACGGTTGTATTCAGACCAAAGCCTTGATTGAACGCTACACCCTGCCCGAAATGGGCGACCTCTGGACCGACGACTACAAGTTTAAGACCTGGCTGCGGGTCGAAATTGCGGTGTGCGAAGCCCAGGCCGAACTGGGCTACATTCCCCAAGAGGCCGTAGACGAAATCAAGGCCAAAGCCAAGTTTGACCCCAAGCGCATTCTCGAGATCGAAGCTGAGGTACGCCACGATGTGATTGCCTTTCTCACTAACGTCAATGAGTACGTGGGCGATGCGGGGCGCTACATTCACCTGGGCATGACCAGCTCTGACATGCTGGATACGGCGCTGTCGCTGCAGATGGTCGACAGTCTTCAGGTGATTATGACCCACGTGGAGAACTTGATTCAGGCGATTCGCTACAAGGCCCAGGAGCACCGCGATACGGTGATGATCGGTCGTTCCCACGGCATTCACGCCGAACCGATTACCTTTGGCTTTAAGCTGGCTGGCTGGCTGGCTGAGATGCTGCGCCACCGGGAGCGGTTGGCCCATCTACAAGATGCGATCGCCGTGGGCAAAATCTCCGGCGCGGTAGGCACCTACGCCAACATTGACCCCAAAATCGAGGCGCTGGCCTGCCAAAATTTGGGGCTGCGTCCCGATACGGCTTCCACCCAGGTCATTTCTCGCGATATTCACGCTGAGTTTATGAATGCGCTGGCGCTATTGGGAGCCTCGATTGAGCGGTTCGCCGTAGAAATTCGCAATCTCCAGCGCAGCGATGTGCTGGAAGTGGAGGAGTTTTTCTCTAAGAAGCAAAAGGGCTCGTCGGCCATGCCCCACAAACGCAACCCCATTCGCTCAGAGCGGTTGACGGGGATGGCTAGAATTTTGCGGGGCAACGCGATGGCGGCGCTAGAGAACGTGGCCCTGTGGCACGAGCGGGATATCTCCCACAGTTCGGTTGAGCGGGTGGCCTTTCCCGACAGCTGCATTCTCACCCACTTTATGCTGGTTGAAACCACCGGGCTGATTAAAAATCTGCTGGTCTACCCCGAAAATATGGCCCGCAATATGAACGTCTACGGCGGCGTAGTCTTTAGCCAAGGGGTGATGCTGGCGCTGGTTGACAAGGGGTTGGCCCGCGAAGAGGCCTACGCCATTGTGCAGTCGTGCGCCCACCAGGCCTGGAACACCGACAACGGCAATTTTCGCCACCTGATTGAGGCCGACGATCGCGTCAAGGCCAACCTCTCCCCAGCGGAGATCGCCACCTGCTTTGACCCCGATCGCCACCTGCGCAACCTCGATCAGGTCTACCAACGCCTGGGAATCTAGGCTGCGATCGCGGCAGCCAAAGAGAACGACTCAAATGGCATAGGCTTAGAGCTAAGACCAAATCCTAATCTGTCTACCCCCGATTTGTAGGGGCATTGCAGTGCAATGCCCCTACGAGGTATCGGTTTCAAATCGGTGTTTTGTGGGTCGGATTTGGTATCAGACCAGTTGTTGTAGAGGCGGCGCTATGGTTGGACTTTTAAGCACATTGCCAAACAGCCCGATCATCGCATTCACAATTTTGCTGCTGGTGACGCTGATTATCCCGCCCATTTTTGAGCGGCTGCGGCTGCCGGGACTGGTGGGGCTGCTGGCAGCGGGGGTAATTTTAGGCCCGAGTGTGCTGGGGTTGTTGAACCCCGCTGGGGAGGTCGAGACCCTGCTTTCTGACGTGGGCAAAATCTACCTGATGTTTGTAGCCGGGCTAGAAATCGACCTCAAAGACTTTAAGCGCACCCGCAACCGCTCTCTAGGGTTTGGCTTTTCCACCTTTGCGGTGCCCCTAACGGCGGGGCTGCTGCTCAGCCGGGCCTTTGGGTTTGACTGGGTGGCGGCGGTGCTGATCGGCTCATTGCTGGCTTCCCACACTCTGCTGGCCTACCCGATTGTGATGCGCCTAGGCATCAGCAAAGAACCCTCAGTCACGGCCACGGTGGGGGCGACAATTTTTACCGATATTGGCGCGCTGCTGGTGTTGGCCATGTGTGTGGCAGCCCAGGCCGGTGAGTTTTCGGCCCAAACGGTGGTGACCCAGTTGGTGATGCTGGGCCTGTTTGCCACGGCGGTGCTGGTGGGCATTGACTGGGCAGGCAAGCAGTACTTTAAGCGCAACGGCGATCGCGAGGGCAACCAGTTTTTGTTCGTACTGGCGGCGGTGTTTGTAGCGGCGGTGGGGTCGCAGCTGATCAACGTAGACAAAATTGTGGGGGCCTTTTTGGCGGGGCTAGCGGTCAACGACGTAGTCGGCCATGGCCCGGTCAAAGAAAAGGTGGAATTTGTCGGCGGGGTGCTGTTCATCCCGTTTTTCTTTGTGTGCATGGGGCTGCTGCTCAACCTCCAGGTCTTTATGGAGTCAATTACCACCAACCTGGCCTTTACCCTGGCCCTGACCAGCACCCTAATCGCCAGCAAGTTTTTGGCGGCCCTAGTGACCAAGCCCTTTTTTGGCTACCGCTGGGCACAAATTTTGACCATGTGGTCGCTGTCGATGCCTCAGGTAGCGGCTACCTTGGCCGCCGCTTTAGTAGGGCTACAGCAAGGCATTATCTCCGAGCTAGAGTTTAACGCCGTCATCGTGATGATGCTGGTCACCTCAGTGGTCGGGCCACTGCTAACCTCCCGCTTTGCCGGACGACTGGTGACACCTAAGCTAATTCGACCTGAGTCAACCTCTCTGTGGTTTGACTACGGATCTGCCCCCGAAAACCGCGCTGACTCGACTATCACCGGCCCGTTTACCGTAGTGGTGCCGATCTATAACCCCATCACTCAGCGATACCTGATCGAAATGGCTGCTCTGCTGGCTAGTCATGAAGGGGGCTATGTCATCCCGGTCACCGTGGCCCGTGCCCATGTGCACATGGATGATCCTAATTTGGTCGATGCCTTGGGCCAGAGCCGCAAACTGCTGCAAAAGGCCGAAAGCCTCAGCCAGGAGTTTAACGCCCAGGCCTACTCGGTGCTGCGCATCGACGATGACGTGTCAGAGGGCATTACCCGCGCTGCCCGTGAGCAAAACGCCAGTCTCATTTTGCTAGGCTGGAGCCGCCAGGGATTTCGGGCCAAGCTATTTGGCACCCTGGTGGACGATGTGTTTTGGTCAAGCCACTGCCCGGTAGCCGTGGCCCGACTGCTCGCCGAACCGATCGACATTCATCGCATTTTGGTGCCGATGAAGAACATTACCCCCCAGGCGGCACGGACGGTGCGCTTTGCCCAAATGTTTGCCGATACCCACAAGGCTGCGGTGACGCTGCTGCACGTGTGCGATCGCCATACCCCCGACGAGCAAGTCAAAGCCCTCGAAGCAGCCCTCAACAAGGTCATGGCCAGCGGTCCCCAGATTAGCTGGAACTTGATTACCCAAATCCACGACAACCCTGCCGAGATCATTCTTGAAACTGCCCGCGACCACGACTTGATTGTCTTGCGATCGATGCGGCGGCGCACCGCCGGTGGGTTGGCTGTGAGCGATGTCACTCACCAGGTGATTGACGAAGCCACTTGTTCTCTCGTGCTGTTTGGCGAACCCCACACCTAAGCTCAACACAGAACCCCCTACGTATCTGAATACGCGGGGGGTTCTGCTAAAGAGATCGCCAGAAAACACGATCCCGGCTTTGTCTAGCGACTGTAGCTGCCGGAGGGTGGGCACGACCCAGCACTAGGGAGAAAGTTTCCCAAAAATCACCTAAATTGCCGCGATCGCCTACAGAGGAGACTTGGCTTTGTCCGAGCGCTGAAACACATCTTCTAACGAAGCGCGCTTACCGTTGGTCTGGTTGGTACGCAGCCCGTTGAGCACATTGGCCAGCAGCGCATCCACAGAAAACCGACCACCGCCGTTGATTACAAAGAACAGGAAGGTAGCTGCGTAGATGGCCGACAGTTCTAGGTAAGGAATGCTAAAGCCCGCCACCTTGATGTGGTGATACATGGCCACCGTCATGGTGAAAAACAGACCCAGAGCAGCAGGCCGGGTAAACAGTCCTAGAGCCACCAGGGGAGCCCCAATCAACTCGGTGAAAGCGGCCATGTAGCTGAGGGTAATGGGAAAGGGCAGACCCAGGTAGGCGACGTAGGCCTGGGCAAAGCTCTCAATGTTAGCTAGCTTGTCAAGACCGTTATGAACCATCACAACACCGGCCACAACTCTCAGAATTGTCCAAGAAATCTGAAAGGCCATGTTGGTGGACTGATTGGGCTGAAGCGCAAGCCCGCCCAAGGATAGGATGCGTTGCTGAGCAATCATGGGGATTAAGAAAAGTTAACATCGTTATTAGTTATCGTAACGAAGTTTTAAGTAAAGTAAAGGGTCTGCTTATACAGATTTGCTTCCTAGGCAAAAAAATGCTCTGGCGGTGTTTGAGGCGAAGAAATGAGTGTTTGGGCTCAGGCGGGTGGGCTGTAGGGCTGCGGGTTATCCCGTCACGGGCGTGCCGATTGAATGTGAGAGCCAGTGTTAACTTTTTTGTCTAGATGTCGCCTTTCCTTGTGAGAGGGCGTAACGGAACTTGATAATCAAAGCAGAAACGCAGATACATCAAGGACATACCCATGGGTTTAATCAAGTCTATTTTTGGGACTATCTTTGGACTGCTGGGCGGCATCTTTAAGGCCGTCGCTGGTCTGGTTAGTGGGGGCAAAAAGTCTGAGTTTTTCTTGGAGCTAGAGGAAGCCGTCAGCGATAGCCTGCCCTCCGCTGACCCGGCTCCTGCAGCTAAGGCTGAGCCAGTGGCCGCTGCCCCAGCCAAGGCCGCGACTAAAACACCAGCTAAAACCCAAGCTCCGGCGGCTCCAGCAGCTCCGGCTCTTGCGCCCGTGGCAACTACCGCCATTGCGCCCGCGCCCACCGGCTTTGCCAGCAACTACCTCACCAGCGTGGGGACAGCCATGCCCCGCCGCCGTCGCCCTGGCCCCAGCCTGTCTCCCTTTATGGATATGGCTAAGCAGGTTAAGGCAAGATAGGTCTAAGACAGGTGCGATCGCGCCTACATTAGCGGGTTACAGTACCTATCTAAGCCAGGGATGCCATTGGTATCTCTGGCTTTGTTTTTGCTTGGTCTTTAGGGGGTGGGGCTAGCCGCCAGAAACCGCAGACTGCTGTACAGGTGAAAGGCCCCATCCCAGGGCGAAGGCAGCGATCGCCCCAGCTCTATATGGGTTTCAAAGGGTGGCAGCAGATCAATAAAATCGAGGGCACCCTCGCCAAAGCCACTGAAGTCGGTTCTGGGCGCAGCCAAAATGCAGTCGGCGAAGTAGCGCTTCATGGCCTTCCAGGCGGTGGCGGCAATCAGTGGTGATGGGAAAGCTTCAGCGGGCGGCAGCGGTATGGCGTCGCGGTATTTGTAGGTGCGATCGCAGAACCGCAAAATGCATCCCCGCCCGTGCAAATGCCAATCGATAATTTCGCCATAGTCTTGGGTGGCATCTTTGCGTTTGAGCTTGCCTCGGGCATCCAGGTCAACCACCGATTCGTAGATCGGCAGTTGACCTACTACCCACTGGGTAATGTCGCGCCAGGCGAGTTGAATAGTGCCCCGCTGACCGGTGCTACTTTGGCAAACTAAGGTGAGCTGTGGGTCTACCGCTTGAATAGACTCTACCCGAAAGGTCGATAGCTCCTTGACCTGCTTGGCCGTCGCCCAGCAGGCCGGAGTGCCCCCGGCCTTGAGCTGTTCGCAAAAGTATTGGAGTTCTCCCGCTGGCCCGACCCGCAGCAGCCGCCAGTGCTTGCTAGGCAGTCGAGTTCTGGCGGTGTAGGCGTCGATCTGCATGACACGGGCAAGGCCCTGGGCAGCCGCCTCGCGTTCAGAGCCTGTCACCGGCTCTAGCACCAGTACCGCTGCCGCCTCGGCCCCCGGCTGCTGCTTGGCGGCGCTGAGGTCGTGCTCTCGCTGCTGGGCTAGGCGATCGCGCACCCGCTGCACGCCCTCGCGGGCCTGGCTGAGCACTTTGGGGTTGGCAGTGCTTTGCAGCAGCCGCGTGTAGATGACCTGGGCTTTTTCTAGCTCGGTTTTGGCCTCCCAGTATTGCCCCATCGCCAGCTTAAGCCACGGGTCTTGAGGGTTCTTTTGCTGCCACTGCTTGATGAGCTGAGCCGCCTGGGTCAGCTGCTGTGCCCCCAGGGCGGCTGAAACAAGGTCATACATGGGTCGAGGGAGAAAGCTTTGCGTGGTAAGACTTTAACACTTGCTCTGAAGTCACAAGGGAGAACACCCTTGGCCTAGGGCATTACGTCGGCTAACCGCAGCTTTAGGTCAGGGAATTGGTGGGATGCGATCGCATCCCCCTGTCGATAAATCTGCTTTTTATAATCTGGCCCCGCCAGTTGGCACACCGTCAGGCTGGGCTGCTTGGGTCGGCCAATAAATTCCACCCCGCCTAACCCCCGAAAATCCAGAATCTAGTATTCGATGATGCCGAGCAGGGCATAGTCTTCTACCTTGCGGGCATAGTCATCTTGCCAATTGGTGCTGACCACCTCCACCACCATGACAATGGGCTGGCCCGAGGTCACAATGGGCTCTCGCTGCCACAGGGGTTCTGCCTCTAGGGCTGGTTCATTCAGAATGATCACGTCTGGGCGCAGGGCGGTGGCTTGATAAGCCGGGGGCTGAATCAAACAGTTCTTCGGAATCGTCCACCGCTCCCCACGCCGCAGAATTTCGGCGAACAGGTAGCCCACTACCTTGCCAGCGACCGACTCGTGGGGGCCAGTGGGTTCCAAATCGCGCAGCTCTCCGTCGATCAGTTCGTAGCGAGGGTCATCGCCATAGCGAGCTAGAAAGTCTTCTAGGGTTAGGGATGTAGATGGGGCTTGCACCATAGTTGTTTACCCACCAGTTCGGCCTAGTTCAATTATGCAGTTAAATGAGGGATGGTTCTGGAGGCCGACTGTGGCTCAGATGCTGTTTACCCCCGCCGAGGCCCTGTGTCAGACGCAAAACCTTCTCGTTCTCTCGCCAACATTGCGGGCATTGTGGCCGTCGCTACGATCATTAGTAAGTTTGTGGGGCTGTTTCGCCAGCAGGCGATCGGGGCGGCCTTTGCGGTGGGGCCAGTGGCCGACGCCTACAGCTTTGCCTATATTATTCCTGGCTTTTTGCTGATTTTGCTGGGGGGCATCAACGGGCCGTTTCACAGTGCGATAGTCAGTGTGGTAGCGCGGCAAGACCGCAAAGACACCGCCAAACTGATCGAGGCGGTCAACACCCTGGTGGGGCTGATTTTGATCGGGGTGTCGCTGCTGCTGGTGGTGCTGGCGGGGCCAATTATCGATACCATTGCCCCCGGTTTGTCGCTGACCGACACAGTGGCCCGAGACATCGCCGTGCTGCAACTGCGGATTATGTCGCCGATGGCGCTGCTGGCGGGGCTGATTGGCATTGGCTTTGGGGCGCTGAATGCCGATAGCCAGTTTTGGCTGCCCTCGATCAGCCCAATATTCTCTAGCGGGGCGGTGCTGGTGGGGCTGGGGCTGCTCTACGGTGCGATCGGCGGCGACATCACCAATCCAGAGTTTTACCTGCTGGGCGGCGCGGTGCTGGCCGCCAGCACCCTGGGCGGCGCGGTGTTGCAGTGGCTGGCCCAAATTCCAGCCCTGTGGAAGTCGGGGCTGGGGCGACCACGCCTGCGGTTTGACTGGTCGATTCCGGGGGTGCGTGAGGTGATGCGGGTGCTGGTGCCCGCCACGCTGTCGTCGGGGATGCTGCAAATCAACCTGTTTACCGACCTGTTCTTTGCCTCGTTTATACCAGGCACGGCAGCGGCGCTGAGCTACGCAAATTTGCTGGTGCAGACGCCCTTGGGCATTATTTCGAACGTGATTTTGGTGCCGTTTTTGCCGATGTTTGCCCGGCTGGCCGCACCCGAAAACTGGCCAGAGCTAAAGACTCGCATTCGCCAGAGCCTGCTGTTTACGGCGCTAACGATGCTGCCGCTGGGAGCGCTGTTTGTGGTGCTGGCGCTGCCGATTGTGCGAGTGATCTACGAGCGCGGAGCGTTCGACCAAGACGCCTCAAACCTGGTGACGTCGTTGCTGATGGTCTACGGCATTGGCATGTTTGTGTACCTGGCCCGCGACGTGCTGGTGCGGGTGTTTTATGCCATAGGCGACGGCCAAACCCCCTTTCGCATTAGCCTGATTAACATTGTGCTGAATGGGGTGCTCGACTTTTTCTTCATTCGCTGGCTGGGGGCACCGGGTCTGGTGTTGGCCACGGTGGGGGTAAATGTGTTTTCGACCCTGGCGCTGACGGCGATTTTGCACCGCAAGCTGCGGGGGCTGCCGCTGGGGGAATGGGCAGGGGCGATCGCACTCCTGACCCTCTTAAGCTTTGTCTCGGGCACCGCCGCCTGGGGCACCCTGCAAGGGCTCGAAATCTGGCTGGGCACCGAGGGCTTGGGGGTGCTGGCGCTGCAACTGGTGATCCCTGGAGGGGTGGGGCTGCTGGTGTTTACAGTGGGGGCATTTTTGCTGCCGATACCGGAGGCAAAGCAGCTGGCCGCCCGTCTGCGGGAGCGGGTAAGGCGGTAGGGGGAGTGGATGGGTGGATAGCCAGCGCTACATATTGAGCCTATTGAAATAAACGAAACGCCCCAGCTGAAAACCCGCTGGGGCGTTTGCATTGGTTAGCTCGTGGTCACCCCTCGGCGGCGGGTCATGATGCTGAGGTATTCGCCGCTGCGCCCGGTGGGTATGGGGTTTGACCAGGCAACTTTGTCGCAGTAGCCTAGCGAGGCCATATGGTTAATGGCTTCTATCAGCGCGGCGTAGTCGCCGAGCAGAATGTGGCGCAGAGTCTCTTGGCGGTAGGTGGGTAGGGTAAAGGAGGTGGGGAGGGCATCCCCAGGGTCGAACTCTTGAAACATACGGGTAACTCCGTTTTCGGTAAAGAAAACGGGGAACTATCCAGATCCCTCTTTGTGGTGAGTTGAGAGACCGGATCTAGAATGAACCCAGTCATCGCAGCTTACCTAACCTAAGTTGGGATGATTAGGGGATTGGAGAGGCGGCAACCTCTCTCTTCCCCGCCTAGAATCATTCCCCGCAAACATTACCCTACAAGAACTTGCCGGGGGGTTCAACCGTATTGCCTAGCCGATATCTAACGGACTCTTGACACCTCTGCCCCCTCGATTAAGCACATGGGTGTAGAACATGTTTGAGTCGAATGGACTCTCGAACCTGGTCAAGCAAACGCGGCGGTTGAGATGGTGACATAGGTAGATGTTGGCTAACCCCGATATAAAAAGTGTTATCCAGCACTTTTGACGGATAAGCAACCCAATCTTTAGAATCAACTATCAGATCTACCGGATAAAACACCGAAAACTCGGGCTTATCCAGCAAATACTCTGTTTAATTCCTTAAATTCGGGTTTCATCCTGTAAAACCGCTAGATAATGCAGAAAATGTAGAGTCCTATCAAGCAGATCTGACACTTAATATATAGTTAGATACAGTAGGTTAGAGCCACAAGAGCCATGAGGTCTCCAGTCAAGTGATTCCTGATACACTCATAGTTCCAACAGAATATGTTCCATCAGCTATAGATATTAAGAGAGCACTGCTTTCTTACAACAAGATTTTACTGGTAACTCCTACTGATAGAGATGTAATACCTTCAAGAACCTTTGGGATTGCGATGGGATTACCCCCAGTAATGACGTGGGATATGGGACCCGTTCAGCCCATGGGAAAAACTGCGAGGTATGACAACGACTTTGATGAATTAGCTAGCACCCTTAAGGATGCCATTGATCAGGGAGTAGTTGAAATTATTTCAACCTACAAGGAGATCTCGCCGGGAAGTATTCTTTTCGGCACTGTGGGTATTGAAGATTATCCACTTAATCCTCAAGCAGTTTTCTGGATTTATAGGTCAATGGCTTCAGATCAGGCTTTGCTTGATGCCGTATTGCATGATCGATACTTATCATCGTTGACTAACAAAGAAGATGTACTAGCTCTTGCCCTTCAGGGATGTGGAGAGGGCAAAATAAATGACATACAAGAGTTGCCTCTCACTGATAAATATCACGAAGATGCAGAATTACGTCAAGCAATCTCTCGTATTAGCTACGCAAGACTGGGTTCTGTAGTCAAATATATTGGCTACTGCCATGAAAAAAATATAGTACCTGTCTTGCCTAGTGAAGGCTATCAAAAAATCACCAATCTCCTACTTCAAAACAGCTCTTCTATTATCAGGCAAAATGTTGAGCCTAGCGACAGTTTTTGGGTTCGACTTAATCGCATTCAAAATGTGATTCATGAGGATTTTGTCGATACTGATGCTCTTGAAAGCCTGAGTATAAAGGAAATATTAAAGCTCCGAAGCAAGGTATGGGGTAAAACTTTCACAGCTAAAGAGAAACTGTTTGAATCGCTTCGAGAAATTGCACTAAACACAAGAAATGATGATGATTTCATGAATGAAGCGACACAGCAGGTCAAAAGCTATAGAGCAGAGGCTGAAGAACTCGAGTCTGAATGGAAAAAAGTTCGTTTAAAGTTGATTTGCGAAATTGGTGTTGTTTCAACTGCTGCTGCCCCAAAATTTGTAGGTGAAATCACTCAGATAGGTAATGGCATGGGCAGTGCAGAATTAATTTTAGTTGCGGGAGGTGTTTGGTTTCTACAACAAGTTAAAGAAATAGGTGCTCAGACTATTGAGCTTCAAGAGAGGGAAGCAAAGTTTAGGAGAGGTGCAGGATTTGGTTTCACAAAATCATACCCTTCCCTTTTCAGGAAACAATAATCTTTAGCATTTAGCAATTGCAGTGCAGCGGATTGACGAAAGACTTTGGTGCTTAATTCGATTTTATTGTAACCACTGACTGCAACCGTTAGATCTACCACTATCGCACTTTGAGTAGCCTTATGTTCGCTAATAGAAGATCGCTCCCGTTAGCCTGGCATCAAGGATTTAGACTTCATCCATGACAACAGCAACATTGATTAATCGAGACGCGGTCTTAGCTAAGATTCGCGCGGGGCTGCGGCGGGGGCAGCAAGAATTGGCCGACTGGGCCGGGGGGCAGCTAGCGGTGTCGGCGGTACCTGGCTCCGGCAAGTCTACAGGCATGGCGGCGGCGGCGGCGATCGCACTAACCCAACCGACAACTGCCGCATAATAGAAGTACGCGCGCAGCGACAGGATGCAGATAATGGCAGAGCCAATCACCCTTAACGATATTTACGCCCTATTCCAAACCTCCCAAGCCGAGGCCGATCGCCGCTTCGCAGAAGCTGATCGCCGTGCTGCAGAAGCTAAAGCCGAGGCCGACCGCCGAGCTGCGGAAGCTGGACAGTCTTTGGCAGAACTCAAGCGGTTGGTTGACAACACTACCCGCGCGGTAGATGGACTCACGACCCGCTGGGGGCAGTTTGTTGAGAACTTAGTAGAACCTGCTGTACTGAGACTATTTCAGGAACGGGGGATCGATGTGCAAGAGGTCAGCCGCCGCATGCGATCGCAACGGCCTGGCGCTGAGATGGAAATTGATATTTTCGCGGTGAATGGTGATGTTGCCGTTGCTGTGGAAGTCAAATCGCGGCTGTCTCGCCAGGACGTAGAGTACTTTTTAGGGTGTCTGAAACGGTTTAAGCAGTCATTTCCCCACTATGCCACCTATGACATTTACGGTGCTGTGGCAGGCATTGAGATCGACGAAGGGGTCGACCGCTTCGCCTATCAGCGGGGACTGTTTGTAATTAAGCAAACTGGCGACACAGTGATGATTGCCAACAACTCAACCTTTCAGCCCACAGCTTGGTAAACCCTATGGTGACAGCAGCACCCGTAGATCGAGAGGCGGCGCTACAGGCCATTCGCGCGGGGCTGCGGCGAGGGCAGCAAGAGCTGGCCGACTGGGCCGGGGGGCAGCTAGCGGTGTCGGCGGTGCCCGGCTCCGGCAAGTCTACAGGCATGGCGGCGGCGGCGGCGATCGCGATCGCCCGCCACCAGCTACACCTCAACCGCCAGCTAGTGCTCGTCACCTTCACGCGATCGGCGGCGGCCAACCTCAAAGCCAAAGTGCGCGGCCACCTCAAAGCCCTGGGCCTGCCCCAGACTAGCTTTACCGTCTCCACCCTGCACGGGCTGGCCCTCACCATCGCCACCCGCAACCCCGAACTGTCGAACCTGAATCTAGACACCCTGACGCTGGTGTCTCCGGCGCAGAACAACCGGATCTTGCGCACCTGCGTAGAGCAGTGGATTGTCGCCAACCCCGACCTCTACCACCGACTGATTGAGGGGCGGCAGTTTGACGGCGAAGAAACCGAGCAGCTGAGGCGGCAGTCGGTGCTGCGTACCGAAGTTTTGCCCAGCCTGGCCCACACCGTCATTCGCGAAGCCAAAAGCTCAGGGCTGATGCCCGCTGATTTGCTCGATTTAGCCCAGTCGGTAAACCACGCTTTGCCGGGGGAGGTCGAAGACTACGACCTGCTGACCATTGCCGCCGGACTGTACGATCGCTACCAAGCCCTGCTTTCACAAAGGGGCTGGATCGACTACGACGACATGATCCTCGGTGCCCTGCGGACACTGGAAGACTCCGACAGCCGCCGTTTCTGGCAGGAGCGCACCTTTGCGGTGTTTGAAGACGAGGCCCAAGACTCTTCCCCCTTGCAAACACGGCTGCTGACGCTGCTAGCGGCCAACCCCGACGATCCAACCGGGGAGCCTAACCTGGTGCGGGTGGGCGACCCCAACCAGGCGATCAACTCTACCTTTACCCCGGCGGATCCGGTGTTCTTTAACCAGTTCTGCGATCGCTGCCGTCAGCTAGGTCGCCTGGTAACGATGGATCAAGCGGGGCGCAGCACCGGGGCAATTATGACCGCCGCCAACCGCCTGCTGGCCTGGGTCAACCAAGCCCAAGTGGCGGGGCCAGAAACCCCTTTTCGCAACCAGGCGATCGCCCCCGTGCCCCCCGACGACCCTCAACCCCTGGCCAACCCAGCCCCCCTCGGAGCCGGAGTCGAAATTTTGTCGCCGCCGACTACGGTAGATTCGGTGAGGCTGATCGCCCAGCGGGTGAGCGATCTTTACACCGAAAACCCTGACCTCAGCTTTGCCATTTTGGTGCGGGAGGGGCGTCAGGGCAAGTTTGTCGGCGATCTGCTGCGAAATCCAGACCAGGTAGGGGTAGATTTGGCCGCGCTGGGGCTAGCGGTTTACGACGTGGGTGAGCAAGATCGCCAAACCCAGGTGCCCACCGAGATGCTCACCCTACTCAAATTTATTGAGCGCCCCCACTCGCCCGACACCCTCAAGGCAGCGTTGCGAGTGCTGGTCGATCGCCAGCGGGTGCCCACCCAAGACCTCAATACCCTGGCCAAAGCGCCAGAGCAGTTTCTCTACCCCGGCCCTCTAGATGCACCGCTCGATAGCGAAGTAGCGCGGACAGCGCGACGATACTGCACAGGGCTGCTGAGAGCCCGCCTAGAGCTGCCCCCCTACAGCCTGTTCTCGTTCATTGGCCTCACCCTGGGCTACAACCAAAGCGAGCTGGCTACCGCCGATAAACTGGCTGCCCGCGTCAGTCAGCAGATCCGCAATGACGACACGCTGGCCGCTGCGATCGCCGTCCTCCAAGACATTGTTGGGTCTGAGCGCTTCACCGCCGTCGACACCGAGGATACCGATGACCTCTATACCCGCCCCGGCCAGCTCACCTTGATCACCATGCACAAGGCCAAGGGGCTCGACTGGGACGTGGTGTTTCTGCCGTTTCTCCACGACAAAACCATCCCTGGTACGCTGTGGGTGCCCCCCCAGGGAGAATTTCTCGGCGATTTTACCCTGGCCGAGGTGGCCCGTGCCCAAATTCGCGCCCATGCCCACGCTGGCTTAGGTCGAGGCGAAATTCCTGACATTGTTACGGCCTGGGAGCAGGCCAAGCATCTTAAAGCGGCTGAAGAATATCGTCTGCTCTACGTCGCCATGACCCGCGCCAAGCGTCTGCTGTGGATGTCTGCATCCCAGCAGGCACCGTTTACCTGGAGCAAACCTGAGACGGTACAGGGAGCCACCCCTTGCCCGGCGCTGCCCGTGCTGCGGGAGGGGCGATTAAATTCAAGCTTTTAGCAGGTTTGAACGTTTCAACGTGCGGGCATTGAAACGTTCAGACTTTTTAGTCGATGCGTTCAATCTGCCAGAGAATTTGGTTGCCCTCTCGCCGCACCCGCGACACTGACCAGTTGCGCCAGGCCCAAAACTCGCCCCTGCTGGTCACAGCACTGGCGTTAACATCCATTAAATCGGCCAGCTCAGAACTGGTGATCAGGTAACCCTGCTTGGCAATTTCGTCGGCAATTTGCAGGGTTTCTAGAACATTGCGGAGGCTGTCAACTCTAACCTCGCGGGGTAATGAATCAAAATTTTCGTTAATCGGAGAAGTCCCAGAGTCTGCCATGATGCATGATGCCGTCCAAAGCTAAAACAAGCTAAATTCTACCCTCTGGCACTGGCATTACGCACTGTAAAGGCTATAAAATATGCCCGCTTTTCATTAAGAAAACTTATATGAAAATTTCTTGCGCACAATTTAATCGATGAATTCACGGTTATCACCCTGTGATTGGTCACTCTAAAACGCTTAGCAATCGCCCTGTCTCGGGTAGCAGCGATCGCCGCTACCCGAGACAGGGCAGCCCTTACACGCCGCTGGCAGAGGGGCGACGACGTTCTTGCTGAATCAGCACGTAGCCGACGGCAAGCCAGAAAATCAGCAGGCCACCGGTAATAGCCAGCACAGGCAGCAAACCCAGACGGCCAATCAGGGCGGGAGCGGCAGCGGTAAACAAGCCACCTCCCACAATAGGCTCAAAAAACAACTGCTTGTAGGCAAACCCCTCAAAGGCACCCGTGCTGTTGTCAGGATCAACCATGCGCAGCAGCAAGATGCCGGTGGCCGTCACCCCCATCGACTGCCCCAGGTCACCAATGCCCTTCTCGAACCAAAAGCTGGGAAAAATGCGCGGTGCCCACAGCAGAAAGCACAGCACGTTCCAGGCGATGCCAACCACGCTGAGAATCAGAAAGACCCCCAGATTGCCGCCGATCACTCGCAAAGAAATAGAGGCGATCGCCGAGATCACCACCACATCTAACGCAACCCCGGCAATGTTCTGCACCATGGGGCGAATCACCAGCGCCCCTATCCCCAGCCGATTGAGAATGGACTGGGTAATGATGCCACCAATCAGCGCCAGCGGAAACAGGGGCACAAACTGAAACACCGCAAAACCGCCGTCGCCACCCCAGGTTGCAGCCTCGACCCACCGGAGGGCTTCGAGAATGAGCCAGCCAATGGCGATCGCCATACCGACAATGGCAAAGTTGATCGACAGCGGGTCAACCAACAGGTTCCGCAGCAGGCGCGCCCGCTGCTGGCGAATCTCTGGGGTCTCGGCAACCACATTGAGATCAGGAATCTCCTCAGGCTCAATCACTCGGCGATTAACAGTATCGATATGGCCCTTGCGTCGGCCCCAGTCGGCCAGGGCGGTGCCAATTACAATGCCTGACACAATGCCCACGGTGGCCAGACCTACGGCCAGATCGGCCCCATCGGTAAAGCCCAGCTCGTTGAGGGTGTCAGCCATACCCCCGGCGGTGCCGTGGCCGCCCTCAAAGCCAATCTCGATCAGGGCAGCGGCAATGGGGTTGACGTCAAACACCGGCCCCAAAATCAGCAGGGTAGCCAAGATGCCTACGACGTACTGGCCCCAGGCCAGGGTTTGGCCAAAGACTACCTGGGGAGCCGCCGTGCGCCAGATCTGGCGCGGGGCCGGAATCGTTTCGCCCAAAAACAGGGCCGCAAACACAATATTGATAAACACCCCCGGAGACTGCGACCAGACGCCACGGATATCTTCAGTAAACAAGCCGCCCGCCAACAGCGACTCTGGCCCGGCAATGGCGGTGGCAATGCTGCCTAGCACCTCTGGCCCCAGCAGCAGCGCCAGCGCCCCCGCCAAAATCGAGGCGGGCAGGTAAAGCCTCTGGCACCATCGAAAGCGCTGCTTGAAGTAACGCCCGGCCAGCAGCAGCAGCGCCAGCAAAACAAAGGCAAATAAAACAGTGCGAAGGTTAAACACAGGCGTCTCCCGGTAGGTGCCAGCAAGAGGCAGGGAACAAACACCCCTTGCATTGCTATACAGCCATTGATCCTAGGAGCTTGCAGTAACCCTGGGCACATGCACTAAATTATTCGTAGACAGAATAATTTATGGAGCGTTACGTCCATGGCCAGCAAAGACCAGATCAAGCAACACCTTGCCCTTACCAGCAAAATCAACTTCAAGGGCGTCACTCCCGCCAAGAGCGAAGACCCCCGCAAGGCGAAGATCATGCAACACGTGAAGAAGAGTCTGGGATAGGTGTGGATGGGTAGGCGGGTGGATGGGTAGGCGAGTAATGTGGGCGAGTTAGAGCTAGGTGCGACTTTCTCACCTGCGCCAAAACCTGCCTACTCACCCACCCGCCTACTCACCTACTTGCCTACAAATACCCCATCGGGTTCACCGGGTTGCCATTCTGGCGCACCTCAAAGTGAAGGTGAGGGCCGGTAGAGAGCCCGGTGGAGCCCACAGCAGCGACGGTTTGCCCCTGCTGCACCGCTTGCCCCTCGCTAACCAACAGGCGGCTGGCGTGGGCGTAGAGTGTGCTGATACCATCGCCGTGATCGATGATCACCGTTTGACCATAGCCGCCATACCAACCCGAGAAGATGACGCGGCCTGAGTCGGCGGCATAGATTGGGGTACCCTGGCTAGCCGCAAAGTCGACGCCCGCGTGGAACCGGCTGTAGCCCAAAATTGGGTGGCGGCGGTTGCCAAAGCCGCTGGAGATGCCGCCATTGGCAGGGAAGACAAACCGCCCTGTGCCGCGAATCACGCCGGTGCTAGCGGCGATTTTTTGGCGAATTAACCCGGCGATTTGCTCAGAGTCGCGGGCGAGCTGAGCCTCGGCGGCCTCTAACGCCCCACGGCGGTCTTTCAGGCGCGCGATTAGCTGCTTTTCTTCGCTGGCTTCAGCCTCGTACTGCTGCTTTTGGGAGAGCAACTGCTGGCGCAGCAGGGCCACCTGGTTGCGCTTGTCTTCTACGGCTGCCTTTTTCTGCTGAATGGCATCGGCCTGGGCTTTGATATCGCTTAGAACCTGGCGATCGGCAGCGTAGACCCGTTTGAGCTGGTACTGGCGATCGAGAAACTCATTAAAATTTCGGCTTTGCAGCAGCACCGCCCAACCTTCGCTGCCCTGCTGACGCTGCAAATATTGCAGCCGGGCTACGGTACCAGTGCGCACGTCTTCGTAGTCGGCCTCGGCTTTAGCTAGCTGAGCTTCATAGTCTTTCAGCTCTTTCTCGGCTTGCTCAAGGCGAAACTCGGTGTCGGCAATTTGGTTGGCGGTGTAAACAATATTTTGCTCGAGATTTTGCAGGGTCGATTCTGAGTCGGCCTGGCGGTTTTGCAGCTCGTTTTGCTGCTGCTGAAGCTGGTTGCGCTGCTCTTCGAGGGTCTTTTGCTTATTTTGCAGGTCTTGAATGGATTCGGCCACCAGGGTAGGCGGCGCTGATTGAGCCTGGGATAGGGTCGCTAACCCCAACCAACTGGCTAGCGCCAGCGCCATCACCACGCCCAGCCACCGCCACCAAAATGCACGTTTCTGCCCCCGGGGCATAGCCAGGGGTTGTCGGAACAGGGTAGACACAAACGGGGATCGCAATGGGGTCACAGGCGGTACCTGATTGTGTAATTGGGAGCTGAGCCCTTGACCGTGAGCACTATGGTCACTATCTCAAGGGCAAAACAACTACGCCAGCCAGCCGATTTAACCACTTCAACCCGGGTAATGCCAGCCTTTGGCTAAAAAGTGTTACACCCTAACTCAGCCCGAACCCTGGGGGACAGGCCCTGCGTCTCTACTGGTAGATATTGGCAGCCTTCAGCATGTGATAGGTAATCAGTAGCTGAGTCAGCGCCAGGGGATAGCTTTGCAGCGTTTCGCCCGTGGTGCCGACCACCTTGCCAATATCGGTATTGCCCTGAATGCTACAGAACTGGCCCAGGTAGGGAATTTCGTTGCACAGGGTGCGCTCTAGCTCTTGCACTGGCTTTTCGGTGGCGTGGCAATCGATTTCGAGCAGGTCTACGGGCTTACCCATGTCGCGATCGAGCCCCATACGCACCGCATCACTCAAAGATCCCCCGTTTTTATCTTCGAGCAGGTGGGTAAAGTCGGGGTGGGGAATAGTGGGCCGCATCACCAGTCGCACGTTGAGCAGCAGTTCGTCTTCGCTTTTTTCATTTTCGGGTGGGTAGAAACTGACCACTACATCGGCCCACTGACGCTGAGGACGAATGAAGGCTTCGGAGTCTTCTTCTCGCGCTTCGATTTGCTTGATCACTTCTTCGGGGGTGTAGCCGCGCTTGCGGGTATCGCGCTTGATCTTCCAGTTGGCCCGCAGGTCTTCGGGGGGGGCTAGATAGACCTTGACATCGTAGGCGTCGCGGCAGGCGCGGGTTGAGTAGCCCAGCAGACCTTCGACAATCACAAAGCGTTTGGGTTCGATATATTCGGGGGCGTCAAACTCGCCGCTGGTGTGGTTGTAAATGGGCTTGAGGATGGGTTGCCCAGTGCGCAGCAGACCTAGGTGCTGCTGAATAATATCGATGTAGTTGCAGTCGGGGTGTAGGGCCGAAATGCCCATCTCCTTGCGCTGTTGGCGATCGTAGCGGTGGTAGTCGTCCGTGCAGATGGTGGTAACCTGGTCTTCGCCTAAAATCTGAGCGATGCCCCGTGTCAGGGTCGTTTTGCCTGCGGCGCTATCGCCCACAATACCGAGGATTACGGGACGACTCATGAATTCCTCCAGGGGGTTCTAATCAATAGTTAATTACCCATTGTAGGAACCAGAGGGATCATCACCAAATTATTTATTGCGCTGCTTACAATGGCTCTAGGCCATTTTTAAGCACAGCTGTGCCATCTACCTGGGCCATCTGTCGCCATCACACCAGCAATGTCTGGCCTTTGCAGCCATAGCTGGCACTTGCGGGCACAGGTTGTGCCCTTGGTCATCCCTAGCCGCTAGGGCGAAATTTTGTGAGCCGAAGCCCATGCCTGCCATCAACCCCGCTCTTTGTTCTGACCCCAGTTCTGACCGCCCTGCCCTGCCTGAGCTGCTGGCCCCAGCAGGCAACTGGGACTGTGCCAAAGCCGCTGTCGAAAACGGGGCCGATGCCATTTACTTTGGCCTCGATCGCTTCAATGCCCGCATGCGGGCCGAAAACTTTACCGAGGCCGATTTGCCTGCTCTCATGGCCTTTCTCCACGGTCGGGGCGTGAAGGGCTATATCACCCTCAATACGCTGGTGTTTCCTTCAGAGCTGAGCGAAGCAGAGCAGTATCTCAAAACGATGATTACGGCTGGGGTAGATGCGGCGATTGTGCAGGATATTGGCATTTGTCGGCTGATTCGCCACCTATCGCCTGATTTTCCCATTCATGGTTCGACCCAGATGACGGTGACTAGCACCGCTGGAGTTGAGTTTGCCAAGGACCTAGGCTGTCAGCTTGTAGTGCTGGCGCGGGAGTGCTCACTGCAAGATATCGCCAAAATTCGGGATCAGATGGGCGATCGCAACCTTACCCTGCCGCTAGAGGTGTTTGTGCACGGAGCACTGTGCGTCGCCTACTCAGGCCAGTGCCTGACTAGCGAAGCCCTGGGGGGGCGATCGGCCAATCGGGGCGAGTGCGCCCAGGCCTGCCGCATGCCCTACGATCTGATCGTTGATGGGGAACGGGTCGATTTGGGCGATCGCGCCTATCTGCTCAGCCCCCAAGATCTCTCTGGGCTTGCGGTGCTGCCTGAGCTGGTGCAAACCGGCGTTAGCTGTCTCAAAATCGAAGGGCGGCTGAAAGCACCGGAGTACGTGGCGAGTGTGACGCAGGTATATCGACAGGCGCTAGATCGGTTGGCGACAGATCGGTCGGCTTCGGGGGCTTTGGGATCAGCTACCCATCCACCCATCCACCCATCCACCCATCCACCCGCCGCAGAGCGCTACCAGCTCGAAATGGCCTTCTCCCGAGGTCTCTACACGGGCTGGTTCGAGGGCATCGACAACCAGGCGCTTGTGCATGCTCGCTTTGGCAAAAAACGCGGTGTTTACCTGGGCGAGGTCACCCGCGTGAGCGAAAATGCGGTCTTTCTTAACGCCCAAGCCCCCCTCAAAGCGGGGGATGGGGTGGTCTTTGACAATGGCCATCCCGCCGAGCACGAGCAGGGGGGGCGCATTTATCAGGTCGATGTCTTGGGCCAAGAGACCCGGCTGGAGTTTGGTCGTGATGCGCTCAACCTACGCCGTATCCACAGCGGCGATCGCCTGTGGAAAACCAGCGACCCGGCGCTAGATAAGGCCATTCAGCAGACTTACAGGGGCGATCAGCCTCAGTTCACTCGGCCCATGACGGTAGACATTCACGGCGGTGTGGGGCAAGCGATGGTGGCGATCGCCCGCGACGGCCAGGGGCATATTGCCCAGGTCACCTCGGCGATGCCCTTAGTTGAGGCTCACTCCAAGCCGCTGACGGGCGATCGCCTAGAGCAGCAGTTTGGTCGCCTGGGCAACACTCCGTTCTACCTAGACGGCCTTAACAATCAGCTCCAGGGCTCGGTGATGATCCCCGTCAGCGAGTTGAACCGGCTGCGACGAGAGCTGGTGGAGCAGTTAGAGACCCTGCGCGAGCGTCCTCGCCTGTGGCAGTTGACCGCTGAGGCAACGCTACAACAGATTCTGCCTCACCCATCACCCGCTTTACCGATCGCCCCAGCGACCCTCACGGCCCTGGTTCGCAATCGTGCCCAACTCGTCGCTGCGACCCAAGCGGGCATCGAGACCATCTACTGCGAGTTTGAAAACCCAGCCACCTACAAACAGGCCGTGGAATGGTTTCGGGCCAACCGCATCGGCCCCGGCCAAACGGTTTGGGTGGCACCTCCGCGCATTACCAAGCCGCTGGAGAACTACATTCTCGACCAGGTCAGGCGATCGCAGGCCGACGGCTATCTGGTGCGCAACTATGACCATCTGGCCTATTTTGCCGACCAGCGCTGTATCGGCGATTTTTCTCTCAACGTGGCCAATGCCCTCACCGCTGACTATCTGCTCAACCACTACGGGCTAGAACGGGTGACCGCGTCCTACGACCTCAATGCCGATCAGCTAGTGGACCTGCTGCGTTCGGCTCCGCCCCATTGGTTTGAGATTACCCTGCACCAGCACATGCCCATGTTCCATATGGAGCACTGTGTATTTTGCGCGTTTTTGTCTGAGGGCAAAGACTTTCGCGACTGTGGCCGCCCCTGCGAGGGGCAGTCGGTGCAGCTCCGCGATCGCGTGGGCACCGAGCACATTCTGCTGGCCGATGCGGGCTGTCGCAACACGGTGTTTAATGGCCTGGCCCAAACCGGAGCCGAGTACGCCCAGCGGCTAATGCAGGCGGGGGCCAGGCACTTTCGCCTGGAGTTTTTAAATGAACCGCCAGAGCAGGTCGAACGGGCGATCGCCCAGTACCGGCAGCTGCTGGCTGGCGACATTAGCGGCAACCAGCTTTGGCGCACTCTCAACGTGCAGAGCAAGCTCGGGGTCACCCGTGGCCCCCTAGACACCAGATCTAGCTCGGGCAGAGGTTAGACCTCCACGAGTGCAGCGTCAAGACCAACCGGTAGGGGCGTAGCAGGCTACGCCCCTACAAATCGGGGGTAACTAACCAGGATTCGGTATCAGTCGCAGAGGTTTGGACCAGCCTCAGGGCCTAGGGCCGGAGGAGCCCTTACCAGGTTGGGTAAAATGCAGGGAATACTGACCTTGACCTGCAATCGCGGTAGACGGCATGGCGATCCAACCCATTCAGTACGAAACACTGCTCTCGGTCTGTACCGACCATGAGGGGGCCTTAGCTCTGCTCAAACATCATCGCCCCTACCTAGAAGCAGTGCCCAGTATGCGGCGGCCCGAAGAGAGCGTGATTACGCTGCCGTTGCCCAACATTCGCGTGCGCGATGCGGTGCACCTCAACCCTCAGGGCCCAGGCATTGCCCCGGGGGCCGTGATGACCCTACCCTGCGATGTGGCGCTGCTGATGTGCGATCCCGAATGGAAAATTAAAACCGGGATCGAAATTTTGATCTACATTCATCGCCCCCAGGAAGATTTTTCAGACCTCCTGATGCGCTGGCGGCACACACAAATTTTGTGCGATCGCGGCTATGAGTGGCTGCTGCCGCAAAAACACGAGCATCTGCTCAGTGACGGCACCGACAAGAGCCATCCTCTGTTTGTGGTGTTTCCAGAAACCCCCGATCACATCCTTCAGGGGCTGCGGGGGGCGGGGCTACCGACGGTGGTACTGCCCTTGGGCCAGACAGAAACACTTTCCTTTGAGCCCGAGAGCGATCTGGAGATTGGCGATATCCCTGAGCTAGACGACATTGACACCAGCGCCTTAGAATCGCCGGATGAGTAAACGCTGGGACTTGTTCGACTCTCCGGTTTGGCGCTGGGGACGCTGGTTTTTGCTGGGGTTTTTGGCCCTGCGGCTGATCTTTTGGGTCACCGCTTTTCCCAACCCCGACGAAGCCTATTACTGGCTCTGGGGCCAAAAGCTGGGCTTTTCCTACTACGACCATCCGCCCTTTCACGCCTGGGTACAGGGGGCGTTTAGCCGGGTGTTGGGGCGATGGCCCGTAGTACTGCGGCTGCCCAACCTGCTGAGCAACGGCATTTTGGGGTTCACCCTCTACCACATCTGCCGCTATCTCTATGGCGATCAAACCCGCGATCGCTTCTGGCTAGCTGTGCTGTTAACCGTGGCGTCGCCGCTATATTTCTGGTATCTGGGGCTGGCCTGGCACGATCACTGGCTGGTGACCTTTGCAGTCATCAGCAGCTTTTTGTTTGTGCGCTATGTCGATGGCAGCGTTGAGGGGGGCCAGGGCAGCAGTTGGGATCTCTATGGCGCGGCCCTATGTCTCGGCCTGGCAGGGCTGTGTAAGTACAATGCGGTGTTTGTGGGGCTGGGCTTTTTAGCGCTGGTGGTGAGCCATCAACGCAGGCGACAGGTGCTGCGCGATCGCCGCCTCTACCTGGCTCTGGGGTTGGTATTGCTGGTGCTCTCGCCCATTCTGATTTGGAATGTGCAGAACGACTTTTTTTCGTTTCGGTTCTACCGCGATCGCACCTCCGGCGATGGGTTTAGCCTCAACCTGCTGCAACCCGTGGTGTTTTTGGCCCTGTGTGGCCTCACGCTCGGTCCTATCCAGTCCTGGAGCGTGGGCCGATGGCTAGGTAAAGGTGGTCAGGGTGCGATCGCGCGATCCTCCTGCTACCCAGCCCTGGCGCTATGGGTGTTTGCTCTGTCTACCGCCGCTTTTACCGCCCTCTCTACCGTCTCCGTCGCCCTGTTTTACTGGAATATTCTGGCCTACCCGCTGCTGTTGCCCCTGCTGAGCGATCAGTTTTATCGACCTCAGCTACAAAAGCCAGTGCGGACGGCTCAGTTGGCGATCGCCCAAGCCCTAGGACTCATAGTCGCCGCTGCTCTAGTGGCCTACTACACCCTAGTGCCCCTAGGCAGCTTCTTTGGGGCCGTTGACCCCGACGGAGCCGCCCTATTTGGCTGGCCCCAGATCGCCCAAGCCGTTACAGCCCAGGCTGACACCCTAACGGATCCGATACTGTTAACCACTGACTACCGCTCGGCCTCAGCCTTGGCCTACACCCTCAACCGCCCCGACGTACTGGCGATCTCAGGCCGCCTCGATCAGTTTGACTTTTGGTATGACGCCCCGGCCCTAGAGGGCCGCGACGCCGTGCTCTTGGGCGAAACCTGGCACCCCATTTGCCCCACCCACCGGGCCATGTTTGACCGGGTAGACCCGCCAGAGATCGTTGAAGTGCGCCGCTTTGGTCAGCCCCTCCAAACCTACGAAATCGTCAGGGGCTACGGCTTTAGGGCCGGGCCAGAGGGATATCCGCTCCAGCCCGACTACCCGCTGGCCTTCACGAGCAATGGCGAACAGTGCTTACCCGAGTGAAAGGGCTTTGAGCCTACTGGTCCGCTAGAGCCTTTTGAGCCTCGTCTTGAGCCAGCTTCAGCACGATGACCCCTAGGGGCGGCAGCGTCAGATCGAGCGAGAAAGGCCGGTTGTGGAAAGCCCAGTCCTCGGACCACTTGCCGCCCAGGTTGCCCATATTACTGCCGCCAAAGTCGCGGGCATCGCTGTTAAACAGCTCTCTGTAGTAGCCCGGCTCGGGCACGCCGACGCGGTAATGGCTATGGGGTTGGGGGGTAAAGTTGCACACGACCACCACAAAGCCGTCGCTGTCCTTGTCGCGGCGAATAAACGCCACCACACTGTGGCGGTTATCGCTGCAATCGATCCATTCAAAGCCGGCTTGGTCAAAGTCTTGGGTAAACAGGGCCGGTTCACTGCGATAGAACTCGTTGAGCTTGCCCATAAAGTACTTGAGATTGGCGTGGGGCTGGTGTTGCAGCAGGTGCCATTCCAGGTCACCCCACACGTTCCACTCGCTCCACTGGCCAAACTCCATGCTCATAAACAGCGTTTTCTTGCCGGGGTGCATGAACATGTAGGTGTAGAGGCAGCGCAAGTTAGCAAACTTTTGCCACTCGTCACCGGGCATTTTGCCCAGCATATTGCTCTTGCCATGCACGACCTCGTCGTGGGATAGCGCTAGCATGAAGTTTTCAGTGAAGGCGTACCAAATACTGAAGGTGACGTTGTTTTGATGAAACTGGCGGAACCACGGATCCATGTTGAAGTAGTCCAACATGTCGTGCATCCAGCCCATGTTCCACTTGAGGTTGAACCCTAGGCCACCGACGTAGGTGGGCCAAGAGACCATGGGCCAAGCCGTAGATTCTTCTGCGATCGACAGCACGCCAGGAAAGTAGGTGAACAACACATGGTTCACCTGACGCAAAAAGTCTGCCGCCTCAATATGCTCGCAACCACCATACTCGTTAGCCACCCACTCACCGTCTTTACGGAAGTAGTTGAGGTAGAGCATTGAAGCCACCGCATCCACTCGAATTCCGTCGATGTGGTACTTTTCAAACCAAAAGATAGCGTTGGCCACCAGGAAGTTGCGCACTTCATTGCGGCCATAGTTAAAGACCAGTGTGCCCCACTCTTTGTGCTCACCTTTGCGGGGGTCAGCGTGCTCGTAGAGGTGGGTGCCATCAAAGAAGGCCAGCCCGTGGCCATCCTTAGGAAAGTGGCCCGGCACCCAGTCCACGATGACGCCGATGTCGTTGGCGTGGCACTGATCAACGAAGTACATGAAGTCGTCGGGAGTGCCGTAGCGGGAAGTGACGGCATAGTAGCCGGTGACCTGATAGCCCCAGGACCCATCGAAGGGGTGCTCGGCCACGGGCAGCAGTTCGATGTGGGTAAAGCCTAGTTCTTTGATGTAGGGAATCAGCCGATCGGCTAACTCCCGATAGGTCAAGAAGCGGGCACCGGGCTTGAGTTCGGCCACGGTAACCACCGGCTCTGGAGTGCCGTCGGGACGCAGGGCTGGGGTAGCCGACGATTCATGCAGCCACGAACCCAGGTGTAACTCGTAGATGGAGACAGGCTGGGTGAGGGGCTCAGTTTGGCGACGCTTCTCCATCCAGTCGGCGTCTTGCCACGCGTAGCTATCTAAATCGGTGACGATCGAAGCCGTTTTGGGTCGGGTTTCTTGCTGAAAGCCGTAGGGGTCAGACTTTTCGTAGATATGGCCGTCGTAGTTCTTGATTTCGTACTTGTAGTGGGCACCTATATCTAGGCCGGGGATGAATAGATCCCAAATGCCGTTAGAGAGGCGACGCATCTGGTGCTTGCGGCCATCCCAGTAGTTGAAATCTCCCAGTACAGAGACGTTGCGGGCATTGGGTGCCCACACTGCAAAGTAGACCCCGGTAACCCCCTCCACCTCGGTGTAGTGAGCACCGAGTTTTTCGTAGATGCGGTGGTGGTTGCCCTCGCTAAACAGATGAATATCAAAATCGGTAATGGCGCGGGTCTTAAACGCGTAGGGGTCGTAGATGACGTGGATGTGCTCCGCAATGGCGTACTTAAGCTGGTAGTTGGCCAGGTCTTGCACCTCTAACACGCACTCAAAGAAGTGAGGGTGGTGGTTGGGCTCCATCTCCACTTCTTTGTGCTCCTGTGGCAGCACTACCCAGGCTTTGTCAGCTTGGGGTAGGTAGGCTCTTACAGCCCAAACAGTTCGGCCGGCCTGCTGCACCATGTGCGGCCCTAAAATCTCAAAGGGGTCGTGGTGTTGGTTCCAGACAATCCGGTCAATCTGCTCAGCGTCAACGGTTGCAGGCATATTATTAAAGGTCCACCGGGGATATAAACGGTTTGTGTGAATTTACTATCTGCGGAATAGAGTAACAAAACTTAGCGGTTTCCACAGGGAAATTTTTGCAGAGGTTAGCTGCTTTGCGCCCCTATCTAAGGAAAGGCACCACAGGTCTAAGCACACGCCTGAGCTGCAACAGATAAATGAGGTGAGCTAGATCGGGGTCAACGACGGTTTCGGTGTTGGGGTCTCGCAGGCGATCTTGCAACACTGCGTAGTCAGCAGCGGTGATAGATTCGCCCGTCAAAGGCGATCGCGCCTCGGTAATGACCTGGGTACGCAAAATTTCTTCAGGAATATCCTCTGGCGGCGGTAGCGCTAGAGCAGTGCTCCCCAGAATGGCTGTAATTGCTGGCCCCAGCAGGAGTAGATGCGGGCGAGGCATAGAGAAAATCGGTGATTTAGCTTTTGTATAACCATAGCTTGCTGGGGGTACTGTCCAGCGTTATCTCCAGGCTGTGCTAGGCTGCATGGCAAGATTTGTGTGTTCGTTATTTCCCTGGGGGAGATTGCATGGGTTTCTTACGGCTGTTTTCTGCAGGAATAGTAGCGCCTGTGACCCTGCTGGGGTTACTGGCTGGGCCGACCATCCTGCCCGCCCGAGCCGACACGATATTAGAAGAAGCAGGCACTATCTACCCAGCAGAGTCGACCTACACCTTTGAGGGCACGGCTGGGCAGACCATGACCATTACCCTCGACAGTACTGACTTTGACCCGGTGTTGACCCTAAGGGATGCCGAGGGTACAGAAATTGCGTTCAATGATGATTTTGGCGGCACGCTCAACTCCAAAATCACAATTACGCTGCCCGCAGATGGAACCTACACCGTTGTGGCTCGGTCGTTTTCGGGGCAGGGGGGTGACTACGATTTGGTTGTCCGCACCGCCACCGAGTTTGAAATCACTTTGGCTGAAGCCGAGGCCCTGGTCTTAGCCGAAGACTACCCAGACGCCATTGTGGCCTACACCGAGGCGATCGCCCTTGACCCCGACCAACCGTCGGCTTATCTGGGTCGCGCCCAGGCTGTTCTCGGGCAGGTCTACCTAGAAGGAGGAGAGGCGATTGAGGGGCCAGAAGATATCCCTCTAGAGGCGCGGGAGTTGGTGATTGCCGATTTTGAGCAGGCGGCCAATCTGTTTGAGGCCAGCGGGTCTGAGGACTGGGCTATTTCCCTGCGGGAGCAGGCTGAGGTGCTACGCAACCTCAATGGCCCCAACTAATTTTCCAAATTCTCCAGCAACTTTTCCGGACGGAGGCTCGTCTAGGCAGAAAAGGTGAATGGTAGATGCACCCTGAAAAGTCCCACTGGCAATTGCCAGGGGATTTTTTTTTGCCTATCCCAAATTATTCATGAGGACAGGCGTTGAAGGCTGTCAGACCAAATCCGAGCCCCATAACTCCGATATGCCAATGCCACTCGTAGGGGCGCAGGGCCTGCGCCCCTCTGAACCGGGGGGTAACTAACAAAAAGGGATGTAGGTCATGACCTACATCCCCTGTGGTGTGTTAGAAACCTAACCGAATGGTACTGAGGCCTTAGTCAACCGTGACTTTGCGGTAGGGCACAGCGGTGGCGATGTTGATTTCGCCGGTAGACACGCGGGCGGGAGCGGCACCAGTAGCACCGATGCTGCGGGCCATGTTCAAGAACATTTGAGGGTTGCCAGCGGTAACCTTCTTCTCTTGAGGAACGTACCGCTTGACCTGAGACTGCCACACAATCTGGGGGAAGCCCAGTTGGTTGCGGTGGTAGGCATCGTAGCGGGGGTTCTTGATGTGAATGGGGCGCTCGCCTTCGGGGCGACCGGGCAGCACACGGCGCTTTTGGTAGGGCACGGTGTTGTAGCCAAAGCTGGTGAGATACTCTTCGCTGTCGAGGAGTTCATCGACCAGGCCTTGGATGCCCTTGTTGGCAACCACAATAGACCAGGCGATTTTTTCGCGATCGCTATAGACATCGCGGCCCAGGATCTTCTGCACGCAGTGTTCAACAAACTTGTAGTTGCTGTTCTTTTCGTAGAAGCTGCTGTAGAACGTGGGCGACAGCGCCAAACCACGAATAAAGTCACGCACGGTGATTTGGCCGTTGCGCAACTGCGATTCCAGGAAGATCTGGCGATCGCACTTGAAGGCGTGGAAGAACATCTGCCGATAGGCTGCCTCAATCAGCGAATCCATATCGCTGGTGTCGTACAGATCATCGGTAGAAAAGAATCTGGGCTGTTCGTCGCCACCGATTTCGTAGCTGGCAACACGCTGGTTTTGGCTGGACGGGGAGTAATTTAGTAGCGGAAGAGACACGTTTGAATCTCCAGAATCTTAGGAAAATTTACAAACTTTAAGGACGATCATACGGGAATGGCTGCCGCGAACCTGGACCACCTGAGTAAATCAACATAGTCCTTAACATTCCATAGGGGCAGGCACTCCAGAGGCGGTAACGCCTAGGGATGGGTCATGCGGTGGGGGTCGATCAGTTGGTCAAAGGCCGCTTCAGACACGTACCCGAGGGCGAGAGCTGCTGCCTTGAGGGTGAGGTCATGTTCAAAGGCGTGGTGGGCAATTTGGGAGGCTTTGTCGTAGCCGATCGCCGGACTCAGGGCTGTAACTAGCATGAGTGACTGCTCCACATACTGGTCGATTTTTTGGCGATTGGGGGTCATGTCAGCCACCAAAAATTCAGAGAAGTTGTGGCAGCTATCGGCCATCAGGCGCGCCGACTGTAGCAGGTTAAAGATGATCATCGGCTTGTAGACATTCATCTCTAGGTAGCCGCTAGCTCCGGCAAAGGCCACCGCTGCGTCGTAGCCCATCACCTGTACCGCCACCATGGCCAAAGCTTCGCACTGGGTAGGGTTGACCTTGCCTGGCATAATCGAGGAGCCTGGTTCGTTCTCTGGCAGGTGGAGTTCGGCAAAGCCCGCCCGCGGGCCACAGCTCAGCAGGCGAATGTCGTTGGCAATTTTGTAAAGCGATACTGCCAGGGTTTTGAGCACGCCGCTGGCCATTACCATGGCGTCGTGGGCACCCATGACAGTGAACTTGTTAGGGGCAGTCACAAAGGGTAGCCCGGTCAGGCGAGCAATGTGCTTGGCGGCAGCCTCAGCAAACCCCGGCCCGGCATTGAGCCCGGTGCCGAGGGCCGTTCCGCCGAGGGCCAATTGGTATAGCCCCGGCAGAGCACCGTCTAGGCGCTTGAGGTTGTCGTCGAGCATGCCCACATAGCCAGAAAATTCTTGCCCCAGGGTGAGGGGCACGGCATCTTGCATATGGGTGCGGCCAATTTTAACGATGTCGGCCCAGGCTGTGGCTTTTTGATCTAAAGCATCTCTGAGGGCGGTAACGGCGGGGCACAGGGTATGGGTAAGCGCCTGAGCAGCGGCAATGTGCATCGCCGTAGGAAACACGTCGTTGGACGACTGGGACATGTTGACGTGGTCGTTGGGGTGAATGGGGGTTTTGCTGCCGATCGCACCGCCGGCCATCTCAATAGCGCGGTTGGCAATCACCTCGTTGACGTTCATGTTGCACTGGGTGCCGCTGCCGGTCATCCAAACGTGAAGGGGAAAGTGATCGTCGAGCTGGCCGGCAATCACCTCATCTGCCGCCTTCGCAATTAACTCGGCCTGCTCTGGAGCGAGTTTGCCCAGATCGGCATTGGTCAGGGCGGCGGCCTTTTTGGTCAGGGCGATCGCATGCACCACCTCCAGGGGCATTTTGTCTTGGCCAATGGAAAAGTAGCGAATCGATCGCTGGGTTTGAGCCCCCCAGTAGCGATCGCTCGGTACGGCGATCGCCCCCATGCTGTCGGTTTCTTGGCGGGTTTGCGGTGCGGTATCGGCCATAAAAAATCCCCTAAAGTGGCATCAGTGCGGCATGATCCGATTCAACCATAACCAAACTTTTATGGCGCTCATGACTTGCGAACTCCGGCCACAACCACCAGGGAGTGAACGCCCCCCTAGCGACGGCGCTGCTTGCTGACCATCTTGCGCGACAGCCGCAGGTTGATTTCCTCCCGCTCGGCCCAGTCTTGCAGCACCCGCAGAAACAGGTGTTTGTCTTGCCCCTGGAGAACGGCGGTTTGGTCGGCGGTTTCAATGCTGTAGGGATAGCCGCCGCCGATAATCACTTCGCCCCGCACCCAGTTGAGGTACTGGGTAATCTGGCCGCTCTCCCACATCCAGCGCGGCATTTCGAGGCGCACGGGGTAGCCATCGCGGGTGGTTTTGAGATAGGTGAAGGCGATCTGGTCGCCGTAGCGGTCGTACTGGTCCAGAATACCGCCGCGATCGCACTGAAATACAGCCGTGCGATCCCCCCAGTCCATCAGCCGGGCCAAGAGTTGGGCATCGTGAATTCCTTCAGTGGCCTCAAGCCCGTAGGCGTGGTGCAGCATGCCGGTCAGGTCGTGGGCGTAGGACGTATCGACGTAGCCCACCAGGGGAACTCGCTTGCGATCGCTAGCTTCTAGCAGCGACAGCATCGACTGCACGTAGGCAGTCTGGCTCTCCTGGTCAAAGGCTTCGGCAAAGGTGACTACTAGCGCGCCGTCAAAAAATACCAGGGTGCGCTCCGGCTCCTGACAGGCGTTGATATATTCCACCAGGCGGGCCACTTCCATTTGAAAGCGACGGATATTGACCCGCCGTTCGACCGGCTGGGCAGGGTTTGGCCCCAGGTCAGCGGGGGTCATCAGATCAACCCGCACATCTTTTTGGTAGGGACGAGTAGCGCTGTGGGGGTTTTCAAACCAGCCAATTTGCAGCAGCGCAATCGGGATAGAGATATCTTTGCCAGGGGCAATTTGGGATCCGTCTACAGCAAAGGTGGTAATGTCTTCGAGCACTGTCTGCACCCACTGGGCGCTCTGCTCGCGGTTAGTCCAGCGATCGCCCACGGGGCCAGATTCGGCAAAAAAGAAGGGCAAAATGCCTTTGTTTGCCTCTGTGTCGGCGGCGATCGCCTCTAACGGACGCGCCCCCACCGGGCCAGAATGGTGGTCTAACTGAGCGAGTTGTTGGCTATGGGTCAGAGCCGCAAACTCAGCCCACGCTCGGTGGTAGGCGTGCAGCAGCTCAAATTTAGCCCGACTAAAGGCGCTAAAGGCCGCCCGTTTTTGGTCGAGCAGGGCTTTAATTTGGCTAGTACTCACTGGCATAACCCATCCGTCGCTTAGAACGCCTGTATTAACGGCTGATTCTAACGGGTTTGATTGGGCTTGTCACGGGTTTGGCCACAAGGCCTGCGATCGCGTTGCCGACCCACCAGACCAGCAGACGATCAAAGCGGACAGGCCTAAGCCCACCCGCTTTAATCGTTTCTATCGGTCTACCTGCTAATAGACCTTGACTGACCCTAGACTCAGCGGGCTAGTGGTGGTGGCCGTGGTCATGGCTGTGCCCATGATCGTGCCCCGGCAGGTGGTGGTCGTGGGTGTGGCCGTGGTGGCTGTGCACCGCTGCCGCCTGGGAAGCCGCCAGAGAGGGATTGATCGCCAGGGCATCTTCTTCGAGCAGATCAGCGATGTGCTTATCGGCCCAGGTGGCGGCCATAGCCAAAAAGGCGGGGTCGTCGTTAACGCAGGGCATTTGCACGTAGGTAACGTGGGGGTGCTTGCGGCGCAGCCCTTCGATGATGTGCTCGACATCGAGCAGGGTTTCGTGGTTTTCGGTGGCAAAGCCGATGGGCATAAACACCAGGGCGGTGGCCCCGAGGTCGATCAGGTTGCGGGCAGCCAAGTCGGCGTTGGGCTGGGTCCACTTGATCAGCGGGGTGTCATGGTTGAGCCAGCCCACCGAGATCAGCGGGTATTTGTGGATCAGCTTATCCCGCACCTTGTCGTAGAGCTTTTGGCTTTCGTCAATACCGGAGGTGAAGCCCTTGGCCTCGTGGGGGCAACCGTGGTTCATCAGTACGATGCCGGTTTGGGAGGGTAGGTGAGCGACGGCCAGGTGGTTTTTGATTTTGTCTTCGACCATCGACGCCAAATAGTCGATATAGTCGGGCGCATCAAAGAAGGACGGAATGTAGCGGGTGCCCTGGACCCAGTGCTCGGTGCCATCAGACAGCTTGACTAGAGCCTGGTTCACCTGCTCGATCGCAATGCCGCTAGTGAAGATCGAATCGACTACCAGCAGAGGATAGATGAGGAGTTTGTCGTAGCCCTCGGCTTTGACTTGCTCAAGCACCTGGTCGGGCAGAAAAGGCTTGCAGAAGTTGAAGGCTTTAAACACCTTGATGCGATCGCCCCAGCGCTCTTTTAAGTTGGCTTCAATACCGGCCCGCTGGGCTTCAAAAATAGCATTGTGGGGAGAAATAAAATTGCCGTGCTGGTGGCTCCACTCGTGCAGGTCGAAGGCAGCTAGCAGCTTTGCCAGCGGGGGATAAACCCAAGTGGGCACCGGAGCAAACTTGGCGGTCAGCAAATTGAGGGCTTGCTCGTTGTAGTTGGCAAAGTCTTCGTAGCTTTCGACTTCGCCGTAGCCCATCAGCAGCACCGCGACCCGGCTTTCGCCAGCGGGTGAAGTGTGGGAGTGAGATGCAGACGCTTGAATAACGTCGGGGGTTGCAACCATAATGCCTGCTCTTCGGAGGAGTGTCTTGTACAGGCTAACATCCCCCTACCGGGGATAACATTAACAAAACCAGCAGGTTCCATAGACCTTGAAGAGTTTATGGACTTAGATTTAACCTGTGTGGGCATAGTACTGAAGCCGGTTGCGGGCTCTTATCCCCCTAGGGGAATATCTATTGGCTAGTGGTGCGGGGGACGGCGATGCCAGCCCCGATCGCTTCGCCAATCGCCTCCAAAAACTCCTGCTCTAAATAGGGTTTAGTAAAGTAGCCGGTCGCCCCCAGCTGCATGGCCAGCCAGCGGTGCTTGTCGTTGCTGCGCGATGTCAGCATCAGGGTAGGAATGTTAGCCAGCGCTGGATGTTGACGGCGAGCGGTGAGAAATTCGAAGCCATTCATATTGGGCATTTCAATATCACAGACCACCAGCCCCACAGCAGGATTTTGCTCAAGCTGCTCTAGGGCGACTTGGCCGTCGCGGGCTTGCAACACTCGGTAGCCTGCCCGCTCCAGGGAAAGCGCCAGGGTGCGACGGGAGGTAATGGCATCATCGACCACCAGCACAGTCGTCGCTGGATGCAAGGCGGCCTGCGAAATAACGGCTGGAGGCGCATCTAGCGTGCCTAGAGTAACAAGACTAGAAGGTTCAAAGCCGAGGCTAACCTGGCGGCTCAGCAAATTATCTAAAAAGGCCTGACCGTCGATCACTGGAATGACGCTACCATCGCCCAGCACGGTACAGCCGTAGGCATAGGTAGGCGGGCTCAGGGACGGGCCAAAGGGTTTGATCACCGATTCTTGCTCGGTGACAAGGCGATCGATTTGAATGGCAAAGTGGCGATTACCCCGCGCCAAAATCAGCACGGGCGCTTCCCAGTCGGTGGGGGAGGGCACGGCGGCTAGCACCTGGCTGAGGGGTAGCTCGGGCCGCAGACAGCGGTAGGTCAACAGATCGTTTAGGCCGTAGACTGGCACCTGCTGGTCGTGCCAGTCTAGCCAAGTCTGAGTTGATGATTGGGTGAGCTGTGCTGATCGAGGCACCAGAACTTCGGTAATGCTGTCGCTGCGAAAGGCGATCGGAGTGGATCCCACAAAACAGATCAGCAGGTTGACAATGCTCAGGGTCATGGGCAGCGAAAGGGTGAAGCGGGTGCCTGCTCCCGGCACGGAATGCACAGTGACAGTGCCCTTGAGCCGCTGTATTTGGTCGCGCACGACATCTAAGCCAACGCCCCGACCTGACAGATCGCTGACCTGTTCGGCGGTAGAAAAACCGGGTTCAAAAAGATAGTTATGGAGTTGAGCGGGGTTAGCCGCAGCGACTTCCTCCGGCGAGAGCCAGTTTAGATCGATCAACCGTTGGCGTACCCGTGCTAGATCGAGGCCACGGCCATCGTCGCTGACCTCGATTTCGATCTGGCGGCCCCGGTAGCAGGCCCCGATGGTGATTTGACCAGCCTGGGGTTTGCCCTGGCGATCGCGCTCTTCAGCCGATTCTAAGCCGTGGTCAAAGCCGTTGCGCAGCAGATGTAGTAGAGGGTCGTAGAGCTTTTCTAGCACGGCTTTATCGACCAACAGGGTAGTGCCTTCTAGGATCAAATCGGCGGGTTTGCCGTAGGCATTAGACAGATCTCGCAACACGCGCGGAAAGCGATTGAGCACCTGGCCCAGGGGCACCATGCGGGCGTACATCAGGTCATCTTGCACTTGGGAGAGCATTTTGCGCTGCTGCCCCAGCAGCTGGTCAGTCTGGTGGTTAAACAAACCAATATCGGCGGCGGCTTCTTCGAGCTGCACCATCTCTTCGAGCAAGGTTTGGGTGTGGGTGTAGAGGGCCGTGTAGGTATCCATTTCGAGCGAGTCAAAGCCGGGGGGGCGGGCCGGGGCAGCGACAGGCGACGCAAAGGTAGATTCGCCGATGGTGATGGGCTGGCGCTGGCGATCGGGGGCGATCAAGATTTGGTCGGAGACGCTTTGGAGCTGCTCTACGGTGGCGCGTACCCGTTCGAAGCGGCTGACCAGTTCTTTGAGACCAAGACGGATTTGGTTGGTTTGCAGCGCCAAACCGTTGCGGTTGATGGTGAGTTCGCCCAGCTGGTTATCGAGGCGGGCGAGACGCTGGGTATCGACCCGGACGGTGAGGGTGGGGGCGGGGGTGGGGAGTGAGGGGGTAGGAGGTGGGGGAGTGGGAGTAGGAGTGGGAAGGCGGGGAGGGGGAGGGGGAGGGGGAGGGGGAGTGGATGAGTGGATGGGTGGATGAATGGGGGAGGTGTCAGGGGGGATATCGGTGGCGGGGGGGGCGGCGAAGGCGGCATGAATAGCGCTGTCTTCAGCGGCGGTGATTAGAGCAGGTGAGCCAAACAGGGATTCGAGGGAAGGGGCGATCGCTGGGCTGAGGATATCGTCGCTGGGGTCAACCAAGCCTAGTGGTTCTGCACCGGGCGGCTGGGTTGGGGCTGGGCTAGGGAAATGGGAGGCTGCCGCTTCTGCCGAGATGACTAGATCGGCTGGGGGGAGCTGGGCTTGGGTGAGCCAGGCCAGGGCATCGGCTTCGCTGGGGAGGTCTGCATCCCAGTTGGGTGTAACCAGGTCTGCATCGTCCCCAGCTTGATCGCCAAAGACAGTCGCTAAGAACGACTCTGCCATGGGTTCTAGAGAGAGTTCTGGGAGAGGTGCTGGCGGTGCAAGGCTGGTGGCTAAGGCTTGCAGAGCGGCTGAGGGTTCGCCGCCAGTGGTGGAGCTAGCGGCTAAGACGGCGGCGCGGCCCTGGGTAAAATCGGCCACAGCCAGTCGAGTGATCTCGATCGCCTGGTCTGGATTCGCCGCTAGAGCCTGGAGGGCGGTCTCCGCGATCTGGGCAAACCCAGAGAGATCGAGCAGTTCGGCAAAGCCCATAAAAATTTCGGCCTGGGCGCGCAGTTCGCCAGCAACTTCGTGGGCTTCGGGCTGCTCTAGCACTCGGTTGAGGTGGTCTAGCCCCTGCTGCACATCGACTTCAAAGATCGAGGTGGCCATGTCAAACCCTAGATCGGAGGAACTGGGGATGAAGTTTTCGGTGGCAGCCATAGCGCTGGCGAGGCGGGTTTCGAGGTCTTGCAGAATCGGGTCTGCCTGGGCTAGGGCCTGGTCGCCGTCGAACGCGCCCTTGATGAGCTGCTGGGTGAGGGGCAGGCGCAGACAGTCAAAAGCTTGCAGCAGCAGGCTTTCTAACTCGCTGTCGAGCACGACGGTGTCGCTGTAGAGGGCTTTGAACACAGCCTCGAGACGGTGGGCGATCGCCTTGATTGGCTCTAACCCCACGCTGGCAGCTCCCCCCTTGAGCGAGTGGGCCGCCCGCATGATTTGGTGTATTTCGGCGGTGTCGCGCTGCGATCGCAGCGCCAGCAGCCCTGACTCAATGGTTTGCAGCAGCTCCGGGGCTTCTTCAAGGAAGAACTGATAGGCCTGGTCACGGATGTGGGGGTTGGTTGCCATGGCAGGGGGGGGTGGATGGGTAGGGGTGAGGGCAGAGGGGAGTGGGGGAGAGAAAGAAAACTGAAGGCAGGTCAGCTGTTGTTGATGCGGTTCTAAGGCAGAGATTTAGGGGTTACCGATGGGTTAATGGTGGGCAATGCCCACCCTACGGGTTCATTGGGGGCCAAATTACACCCATGCACCCCCTACCCCCCACCCATCCACTCTTCTAGCTGACCTTGAATCGACCTACTTCTTCCTGCAACGCCTGGGCTACAGAGCGGAGTTCAGCGAAGGCGTCAGACACTTGGTTGGCGGCGCTGGAGTTTTGGCTGGCGGTGATCGCCACATTATTAATAGTCTTGCTCACCACCTCAGAGGCTTGCGATTGAACGACGGTGGCATCGGCGATCGCCGCGACCAGGGCGCTAATCTGGCGACTGACGGCGGTGATTTGGTTGAGGCTCTGGCGGGTTTCATCCACTAGCTGGGTGCCGGTGACCACCTGCTCGGTACCAGTTTCCATGGCCGTGACTACGGCGTTGGTTTCGGACTGAATGCTGGCCACCAGTTTCTCAATCTCGGTGGTGGCTTCTGCCGACTGCCGGGCCAGTTCGCGCACTTCTTCGGCGACCACCGCAAAGCCTTTGCCCCCTTCACCAGCCCGAGAGGCCTCAATGGAGGCGTTGAGCGCGAGCATGTTGGTCTGGGCGGCAAAGCCGCTAATCAGGTTCACGACGTTAGAGATTTTTTGGGACGATTCGCCCAGGCGCTTCACTTTTTTAGCAGTGTCAGCCACCGTTTCACGAATGGCCATGATGCCGTCTACGGTGCGGTTCATGGCGTCGTCGCCCTGGGCCACGGTTTGCTCTGCCTGGAGCACAGCCGCCTCGGCTTTTTCAGCGTTGGTGGCCACCAACTGCACTGAGCTAGTCAACTCCTGGACGCGATCGAGGGCGGCCAGCATCGACTGGGCCTGCTGCGTTGCCGACTCGGCCAGGGTAAGTACCGAGGTTTGGTTGACGTCAGTGGTGTCGGCCACCTGGCGGGAGGCGTCTTGCACCTGCACCACAATTTTACGCAGGTTAGCAATGGTGGCGTTGTAGGAGTCGGCCAGGGTGCCAATTTCGTCTTCGGTAACCTGGGCGCGCACAGTCAGGTTGCCCTGGCTGACGGGGTCCACATCCATCAGCAGTTGCAGGGCGCTGCGCTGAAGGCCTTCTTTAATCTGCCGCTGTTCTTCGGCTAGGGAGCGGGTTTGCTCGATCAGCTGCACCCGCTCGATCACCAGACCCAGTTGCAGACCAATCTGCTGGAGAAAGTCAACTTCGACCTCCTGCCAAGGGTGCACCGCTTGGCAGTGGTGGGTAATTAGCAAGCCGTATAGCTTACCCCGGCTCAGCACAGGCACGCCCAAAATAGATTTGACTTCAAGACTTTGTAGCAGCGCTAGGTGCTCGGGGTGAAACGTAGCCGTAGCAACGTTGTCTTCAAGGAGCATGCCTGCGCTCCGATATTTATCTAGCGTTTCGGTGGGAATGCAGGGATCGCCCAGCTGCTGATCGTAGGCACTGGATAGCATAGCCGCCACCGACTCAGCCACAATTTGCCCACTCCAGTCGGGGTTGAACTGGTAAATCACGACTCGATCGGACTCAAGAATATCGCGAACCTCAGTTACCAGGCGATCGTAAATGGGCAACAGGTCGGTCGAATCAACGGCTTGAACCCCGGTAATGGCAGCGGCCAGGTTGGCCCGGCGGGTGTTAAGGGTTTGCTCGCGCAGGAAGCCGCGCACCCGCACCACCAGCTCGTTAAAGGTTTGGGCTAGGGTTTGGGCCTCAGACGACCCGGTCAGTTCGGCCCTGGCGTTGAGGTTGCCCTGGGATACCTCTTGAGCTGTGCCAGCCAACGCATCGAGCGGTGAGGAGACCTGCCGGGCTACGGCTACGGTCAGCAGGGTGGCTACACCGCCCAGCACCAAACTTAGCAGCCCCAGGGTAACCAGGTTATCGCGACCAGAAGCGCGAATTTCGGCAATATCCATAGAGGCGATCGCCACCCAGCTAAGCCGGGGCACCGTTGCCATCGAATATTGTTTGCCTTGGTAAGAAAAGGTGGCGACAAAGCTGTCTGAGCCCTCAACAGAGGCGGCAGAGACTTCTAAATCTTTTATCGGCGAGGCAGCTCTGAGCTGCTGTTGAAGGTCGTTGATGGCCGTGGGGGAGTCGGCAAGAGTGGCTGCGGTGAGGGCCGTGGCAAGGTCACCGATCACCTGGCCACCAACCAGGTTAAGAGGTTCATTCGCTAGAGCGGCCTCTTGCCCCTGCTGGTTAAAGTTAGCCAGTACGAAGTTAGCGCTAGGTTCGTACAGCTGCACCTGCTGAGAGCCCTGAAGACCAGCGTTGGCCAGGTACTGGCTGAGCTGCTCAAACTGTAGAGCCGTAATAAAGAACTTCACCACCCCCAAAAATTCGTCGCTGTTGGGATCGCGAATGGCATAGCTCAAGTCAATACCGGCCTGCAAGGTAGCGTCGTCAGAACCGGGCTGGCCAACCCAAACCCCCTCGCTTTTAGCTAGCTCCCACCAGTCTTCACCAGATTGCACAAAGTCAGAGGGCAGGCTGCTATAGCCCACGTTGAAGCCGTTGGCCTCGGTAACGATAATCTCAGCAAACTGTTTAATCTCAGCGGTCTGGGCGAGATACTCATTAAACGCAGGGTTAGGAGCCAGCTGCCTAGACTGCGTGAAGCGTGATTCGAGGGTTGCCTCTGGCTGCTCCGGCAGGTTGAGGCTATCCGCCAGGGTACGATCGCGGCGCACTTTGTCTAAGACGAGGGGGTTTTGGGCGAAGACCTCGGCAAAGGCGATCTGCGTTGTGAGGTTACTACCCATGTTTTCGCTGGCCAGCAGCGCTTGACCCCGCAACTCCTGGTTGATGGCAGTACGGGTGCGGCCTTGGGTTAGCCCGTAGGAAATGACATTTTCCGCTAGCAGAGGTAGCAGAGTCAAGGGCAGAACCGTAGCCAAGAGCTGCTGCCTCAGGGTGCGCCCCGCAAAGTAGGACTTAACGGTTGAGGGTTTGGGCTTAGGGGCAACGGGGCTATAGTCATTGGCCTCAACCATCTGGGATGGTTGGGAAGGCTGAGACAACGAGGGCATTTGAGTCATAGCAAATAACCTTAAAAAGTTGATTAAGTGGGTTGAAGGAAAGGCTGGGGGACAGCCAGCAACGGTGGGCACGGTAGACGGCAAACCGGCGTCAAAAAATCTGGCCGGATTAACGCTGTAGCTGAGCCATGGCCGCCAAAACCGCCGTGCCGTCTAAAATCAGCTGCGGTTGGCCAGCGCTATCGAAGCAGCACCCTTGAAGAAAAGGCAACAGATGGGGTTCAATGGGCAACCCACGCACGCCTTCGGCGGCCCCCGCCCCAGCGTTGAGCACTGGCTGAATGGCGTCGGTGGGGTAAGTCACCATGGCATCGACAGCACTGACCACCAAGCCCAGGGTGGAGGGTTCATCGCCGGACTGGGACGCCGAGTAGGGGGGCTTGAGCACCACCACGGTGTGCCGGGTGGCGGCTTCGGCCTGGTTGTACCAGGGGGCAAACCCTAGGAAATGGCCTAGATCGGCCACCCACAACATGTCGCCCCGCCAGTTATAGATGCCCATCACCCAAGGGGCCATTTCAAACATCGGTACCACCTGGCCAATGGCCAGCTTCAAGATTTCGACCAGGTTGGCCCCCGGCAGCAGCAAGGGCAAATCTCCGTTGAGGGTAACCTGCAAGAATTGCGCCTCTGATGGTCCACTACTGGCCGCTTCGATCAAGCGATCGGCTTCCGCCGCCGGGAAAGAGGGCTCTGGGGAGTCAGAGGTCGCGGCTTTGGCCTCAGAGGCGATCGCGGCTTCAAAATCCATAGCTCAGCATCCTTAAGTTCTAGATATATAGGTGGGCAGAGCACCAGCAGCACCCATCTAGGCCTGTCTCTAGCGGGTTGCACAGCCTTGCATCCCACTCAGCGCTTAGCGGTTGCCTTCGATTTCTCAGGGGATAGCCCTAAACTTTGACCAGCTGATTCACGGTCTGCATCAGTTCGTCTTGGTCAATCGGTTTGGCCAGGTAGGCGTCGGCCCCCTGCTTTAGCCCCCAAAACTTATCCATTTCAGTGCCTTTGGTCGAGCACATGATCACAGGTACCTGCTTAGTGGTGATGTCTTCTTTAAGCTCACGGCAAATTTCAAACCCGCTGCGATCGGGCAGTACCACATCGAGAATAATGAGATCAAAGCGATGGATTTTGACCTGTTCTAACGCTTCTGCTGCGCTGTTTGCGGCAAGCACGGTAATACCGCGATCGCGCAGGCAGAGGGTGAGAATTTCTTTATCGGTCAGGCTATCTTCAACAATCAAAACTTTACTCATAACAAGCTTCACCAAAATACAAATTAATTTGACTCAGACCACGAATTCAATTCCCTAAAAAAGCCTAATTGAGCAAGGCAAGCAGCGTTTTTAGGGTTATACAATCAAGCTACAATCAAATGCTTGAGATATTTTTGAATTACCGAAAGAATGACAATCGGCTCTATTGGCTTGCTCAAAAAGTCGGTAGCCCCCAGCAGGCGAGCTCGCACTTGATCAACCAAGCCATCGTTGCCACTGAGAATAATGATTGGAACATTTTTAAAATAAGAGATTTTGCGTAAATTACTACAAATTTCATAACCACTTGCATCGGGCATAACTAAATCTAGAAATATCAGATCAGGCTTTTGGGCCAGTAAAATTGGAATAGCTTTTACCCCCTCTGTAATAGCCACAAAATTATAGTCTGCGGCTCGAATCACTTGACCCAAAGTTTGACAAACCATAGGGCTGTCATCAACACAGGCAATGGTTACGGAGCGATCGCACAGTTTATTTCCCGCATTCTTGACCGTTGAAGCATTTAGCCCAGCTCCTATAACCGGAGCATAGTCAGCGATTTCAACTAGGCTAATCCAACCTGCGCGAATGTAAGGCTGCAACACTTGGGTTAGCGTAAGCACGTCTTGCCCCAGTTTGACCGCTAAATCTCTGAGACTACGTTGACCATCTAGCAGATGAATGAGCGATGTATAAACCTGAGGCGAAACATGGGTTTGGATTTTCTCAGGATGCACAATTACGGGAGCCAGGTTAGGCGAGTAAGCCTCTAGCCCCACCTCCAGCCACGATTGCCAGAGATCTGTAATCGCAAACAGCCGCTCCGTATTGTCTGGATAGATGGGTGCTTGGTTGGGATCGAGGGCTGGATATCGTGTGAGCTGATATTGCGTTGCTCGGGACTGCACTACATCAAACAAAATGTCGGCAATGATGTTTGCAATAATTGTTCCTAACGCTTTTTTGGACAAATATCCTTGGCGAAACCAATCTAGAAGCAGGTGATAGTCCCAACAGTGAAGCCAGACTGATGGGGAAGTAGCACCCTGCGGCAAAGCCAGTTGCCCCAGATCAAGTTCAGGAGCATGAGCCCGAACCTGACGGTACCATTGCCGGATCGGGTGAACTCCACCCGTGCCATACAGCACCTGGCCTTGATTAATAAACAGAGTCCAGTGGTGTCCTGTAGGAGAAGACCAGAATAGCTCCCCACTGAAGCTTTGGTGTTTTAGAACCGAGAAAATTTTTAGCTTTTTAACCTGCAAATAGTAAGCCAAAGGCTTAGAATACTGAACCGATTTATCATTCATGCCAAGCACTCAATACAGAATAGTGTTATCTAAAACCGTTTTAGATTAGCCACATTCAAAATTAAAGTAGTTCACCAAAATACTCAAAATGCGATCGCAAACCGGGCTTGTTTTCACGTTAAACAGCAATGATCACCTTCCACTCATCAATCATTCAAGTGCCAAGTAATTTCGCCAGTGTACAGCGACTTAAGTCAGACAAATATCCCTAAAATTTAACGTATAGAAGCAGTCTTTCTTAGTCAAATTTGCCATGCTCGACAGACATGCCTAGGGCTTAGTCAGCGCGATCGCCTGATCCCAGAGACCCACAACAAAAAGATTGAGTCAACCAAAAACTAATTCTCCATTTCAGCAGCGGCTTAGCAACTAAAGCATACCTATTACATGAGTTGAATTCCTGATTGAGTTCAACCACTTAAGATTCAGACTCCAGGCATTACACCCTTCATTTTTGGCAAAAATTTACATACTCTACTCGTCAATCAGAAGGATTTAATTACATCTATAATGATAAAACCAAAATGTGACAAAGCTGTGAACAAAGCAATCAAATAAGCCCATTTCAAAGATCATCAAAAAAGCTCCTGAAGTAACTTCAGGAGCTTTTTTATAAACCGATATGATGATTTAATGAAATATTTTAATCAGCCATTTGTTGAGCTCTCTCTTTTAGAGCAGTAGAGAGTCAACCTCTAGTAAGAACAGAGGCGGCTCTGTTGCATCTAACGTGACCAAAGTGGTGATACCCCGAAGATGATTCATCATCAAATATGTGGCAGGTAACGCGCTGAAGTCCGATTTGCGAGCTCTCTTTAGGCTAGGAATACCGTCTACCCGCAGTCCCAGCATCCCAAACTGAGACGAGTCAATGATCACAATTGACTGAAGCAACGGTGTCTGATCGTTCGCTGGCCCATAGGCTGGGACGGTTGAGAGGCTAAGGTCAGAGTTAGTCTGACCTGGCAGCAGCGGCACCGATTGATACACCCGATCAGCGACATCCATAATCGGAACGTTTTCATGGCGCAGCTGAGTCAAGCCCAGACCGCGAGTCGGACCGTCATCCTGGGGAGCAACTACCCGGCGGGCCATCGCCAGGGGCAGACAAAACCAGTTGTGGCGGAGCTGAAAGGCAATCAGCCGCAGGGTGGGTTCTTGGGCGGGAAGACGGCGATAACGGGTGAGGGCAGAAGTCATGGAAAAAGGGGAAGTGAAGAAAGCTTTGAATTTTGAATTTTGAGATTTGAATTTAAGCCCTTAACTAAGCACCAAGCATTTAAACCTAAGCACTTAAAACTCCGTTAGGACGCCACGGCGGGTTGAATCATGTCTTCGAGGGTTTTGAGCAGGGTCTGCTCGTTGTAGGGTTTAGTAAAGTAGGCGGCAGCCCCTAAACTCATGGCCATTTGGCGGTGCTTTTTGCTGCTGCGCGAGGTGAGCATGGCCACGGGCAGATCTCCGTGGTCGGCTTTGGCTTTGAGCCGGGCCAAGAACCCGTAGCCATCGAGGCGGGGCATTTCGACATCGCAGATCACCGCCTCAACCGCCAAACCGGCGGTGAGTTTGTCGAGGGCATCTTGCCCATCTTTGGCTTGGGCTACCTGGTAGCCTGCTTTTTCGAGGGTGAGGGCTAGCAGTCGACGCACATTGATCGAGTCATCGACCAGCAGCACAGTGGGTCTGCGGGCAGCGGTGCTAGCCTCATAGCGCGGGCCACTGGCGAGAAAGGCGGGAATCGGAGTTTCCTCTAGGGTGCTGGCCCCCGAAGCTTCACAGCTCGCGATCCAGTAGAGCAATTCGGCGGTGTTAACCAGGGGCACGACCTGGCCGTCACCCATGATGGTGCAGCTATTGAAGCCCTTGGGCATGGGCAAATTGCCAATTACTCGGCGAAGGGCCACCTCTTGCTCACCCCAAGATCGATCGACTTGCAGGCCGACCAACCGCTGGTTGACCTGCACCAGCATCACGGTAGGGGTCGAGATAGCCGGGGCGGTTTCGGGGCTTTCGATAATCACCGGGCAGTTGAACTGGAGCCAGTCGGCCAGGCGCACCAGCTGCACCAGTTCGCCGTTCCACTCAAAGCTGTCTCGGCCTGCGGTGGTGAGCACCTCGTCCGTGGGTAGGGCAAAGATTTCTTCGATCGCATCCACCGGAAAAGCCATACGCATGCCCTTGCTCTCGGTGATCAGCACCCGCGTCACCGAGAGGGTGAAGGGGATCGACAGGGTGAAGGTGGTTCCTTCGCCAGGCTGGGTATCGACTTGAATATCGCCGCGAATGTCTTTTAGCTTGCTGCGCACCACGTCCATGCCGATACCGCGTCCGGAGAGATCGGTGACTTCTTTGGCGGTGCTAAAGCCCGGCTCAAAAATCAGCGCCAGGAGCTCTTGGGTGCTCGCGGCGGCGAGCAGGCTGGCATCGAGGCCCATTTGACGAGCCCGATCGCGGATTTTTTCTACTGCAATGCCGCCGCCATCGTCGCGGATGGTGATAATGGTACGGCTACTCTGCTGCACAGCGCTGATGGTGATCGTGCCGACGGCGGGCTTGCCGCGCTGCTGCCGGGTGGCGGCGTCTTCAATGCCGTGGTCAAAGCAGTTACGAATGATGTGCATCAGTGGCTCTTGCAGGGCCTCTAGCACGTTGCGATCGACCAGGGTGCGATCGCCTTTGAGCTTGAGTTCTACTGGCTTGTCGTACTGCAACGACATCTGTCGCAGGGAGCGAGGATAGCGATCAAAAATATCTGAGAGGGGCCGCATACGCAACTGGGTAATATTCTTTTGCAGCTGGCGGGAGGTTTTGCGCAGGGTGTGGGTGGTTTGCTCGGTGCCATCGAGCGACAGCTCAATGTCGGCCCCCACCTCTTGCAGCTGAATAATAGATTCAATAATTTCGCGAAAGGGCAGGTGCAGGTCGCGGTATTGATCGAGTTCGAGCACGTCAAACTGCGATTGCAGGGTGGTGTCGGCAGAGACGGGTAGCAGGCTAGAGGAAGCGATCGCCAGGCCGTTCTGCATCGCTGGGGCAGCAGGCAGCAGCGGCACCGACGTATCTTGGGTAGCCACGCGATCGTAGGCCGCGCGCAGGTCACTGTTGGCCTGATCGAGGGTGTGCATGCGAGCCTGCATGGTGCCCACCAGCCCCCGCAGACGACTGACCTCTAGCTCTAGGCGGTGGCGCTCGATCGTGAGTTCACCAAACAGGTCACTGAGCTGGTTGATCTGCTTAACCGGCACTCGCACGGTGCTGTCGTCATCGACCGAGTCAACATCGGGGGCAGGGCTGCTGCTGGGGGCCGTACCTTGGGGGTTATCCCAATCAACCGCCGCCCGATCTTCAAAATTAAACACGGCTCTGCCCCCCACCGCTGACCAGGGGGCAGATACCTCAGGGTCGGCACTACTCTGCACACCGCTTTCTAGCTCTGACCAAGGAACCACCATGTCAGCACCCAGGTCGTCCTCTGGCCAGGTGATACTAGCCTCATTTAGGGCGTCGGCCCCTAGGTCGGCCTCGATATAGTCGGGCCTCAGCGCCGGATCATCCCCCAGGGGCCAGAGGGGGGCCGTAATTTCGCCATCCTCCAGATCGACCAGGAGAGCATCGGGATGGGTGGCAATGGGGATAGTCTCGAAGGGCAGATCGGCGATCGCCAGCTCAACGGGAATTTCGCCTAAATTGCCGGTCAGCACCAAAGCTTGGGTCCGTCGCCACACCGCCAGCGCTGCTTCGACCACTCGCACCAAAACCTCCTCGTCGGCGGCGGTGACCTGGGCCGCCACCGACTGGCACAGGGCCACAAAGGCCTCCAACTGAAGCATTTCGCCCAGCCCACCCAGCTCTTGGGCCAAAATTTGGGCCTCTTCGCGCAGACAGGGTGACTGTTCGCTCAGCGCTCCCTCTAGCCGCGTGAGGCAGCCCTCTACCTCACTTTGAAAGAGCAGGGGAATCACATCCTGGCCCTCTTCAGGAGACAGCATCGAGTAGACGTCTTCTTCTACCGGGTCGCCCAGGCGATCGTGCAGTTGCTCAAAAATGGGAGCGGCGTGCTGCTCAATCCAGGGCTCCTCGACGGGCAACTGGTGGGGGTTGCCTTGGCTGAGACACTGGCGCTGGCCAATCATCACCTGGCTGAGGCAGTCAACCGCCGCCAGCAGCAGCGATTCTAAGGGGTTATCGATCTCGAGTTTGCCCCGCTGCACCTTGAGTACCTTGAGGCTGTCTTCGAGCCGGTGAGCAAACTCGCTCAGCAGCTGAAACCCCATCAGGGCAGCCCCACCTTTGATCGAGTGGGCCGCCCGCAGAGCTTCGTTGATCGTAGCGGCCTCGAAGGTGTGGGACAGCCCCATCAAATGGGTGCCCAGGGTCTCTAGATATTCTTGGGCCTCGTCGAGAAACTGAAGCCGAATCTCAAGTTCCTTTGCGTCGGACATAGGGATAGAGGGGTGGTTGGGTATCGGGTATCGGATATCGGATCAGCGGTTTAGGGTTTACGGTTTACGGTTCACGGTTTAGAGAATGCCTGATGCTCTGTACCCTGCACCTTGGACCGTAAACCCTCTACCCATCTACTCTTCGCCGGTCTTAAAGGTGCCGACGGTGGCCTGGAGCGATCGCGCCACATCGACGGTCGCCCGCAGGGAGGTAGAAATCTCCCGCGAAGACTGGGATGTGCGAGTCGATTCTTCGGCGATGCCCTGCATCAAATGGGTAACGGCTTCAGAAATTTCGACCTGGGAGACCGTGGCTTCAGAAATCGATCGCACTAGCAGGTCGATTTGCTGAGAGACATCGAGAATGCGGCCCAGGCTTCGCTTGGCGTCTTCGACTAGGCGAGTACCCGCGACCACCTCAGTGGTGCTCTGGTCCATCGCGTCGACCACCTCGGCGGTTTCGCGCTGAATGGTTTCGACAATCCGCTCGATTTCCTTGGTGGCTTCGGCAGAGCGGGCCGCCAGCTCGCCCACCTCTTCGGCCACCACCGCAAAGCCCTGGCCTTCTTCCCCAGCGCGGGCGGCCTCAATGCCAGCGTTGATGGCGAGCAGGTTAGTCTGCATAGCAATCTGGTTAATCAGCGACACCGCCTTAGAGATTTGCTGAGATGACTCACCCAGGCGCTTCACCTTTTTAGAGGTTTCACCAATGATTTCTCGCAGGGTGAGAATATTTTGTACCGTCAGATCCATCGCCTGGCCGCTGGTTTCGGCGGTGGTCGAGGCGCTGTTAGCCACTACGGCAGCCTGTTGGGCGCTGCGAGCCACCTGCTGAATGGAGCTGGTCATAGCTTCGACCGAAGCCAGGGTGCGAGTCACGTCGTCGGCCTGGCGCAAGGCTTCGTTGGCCAGGTCTTGAATGGCTCCTTCGTTTTGCCCCAGGGAGGCGTTGACCTGCTCAGCAGAGGTTTTTACCTTAGTCACAATCTGTCGCAGACTTTCCACAATGGAGTTAAAAAAGTCGGCGACGGTGCCAATTTCTCCGGCAGTAACGTCGGCGCGCACCGTAAGGTCGCCCTGGGAGGCCCCTTCGACCTCGCTGAGCAGCTCAATGAGCTGCATTTGCAAGGCTTCTTGCTTTTGGCGACGCTCTTCAGAAAGCGCGGCAGCCTGGGCGTAGACGCGGGACTGCTCTAAGGCAAAACCGAGCTGGAGAGCCACCTGGCGGAAGAAATTGATCTCCAGGGCGTTCCACTCGCGGGGGGCGCTGCACTGGTGGGCAATTAGCAGCCCCATCAGCTTTTCGCCAATCACAATGGGGGCCACCAAGTTGGCCTTGACGTCATACTTTTCAAGCTGGCGCAGATGGCACTCGGTCAGTCCAGATTCGGCGATGTTGGCTACGGCCTGCACCCGGCCCTGGCGATACTGCTCAATAAATTTTTCTTTAAAGCAGGGGTCAAAGACCTTGTCTTCAAGGGCAGCGGGCCAGCCTGGCTCCACCGACTCGGCCACAAAGGTGCCCCGCCAGGTTTCGTCAAATTGGTACACAGTGACCCGTTCAGCGCCTAGGGCTCGCCGGGTTTCGGTGACGGCGGCACGGAAGATACGGGATTCCTCTAGGCTTTCGCGCATGAGGGAGACAATTTCGGTGAGCTGGCGCTCGCGGGTGGCATTGAGCTGCTGTTGCTGAAGCAGACGAGCCTGGCTGAGGGCGTAGCCAGTCTGCACCGACACCTGTTGTAGCAGTTCGATGTCGTCGGGGCTCCAGTCGCGGGGGCGATCGCACTGATGCACGCACAGCAAGCCCATTAGCTCGTCGCCGACCATCAGGGGAGCGACCATGTTAGCCACTACGTTCAGCTTTTCTAAAATCGCACAGTGGCAGTGAGACAGTTCAGCCTCCTGACGATTGGCCATGGTGGTGACTTGCCCAGTGTAGTAGCGCTCTAGGGCCTCGGGGGTAAGAGGGTCTTGAATCGACTGCCCCATCGCCCGCTTCCAGCCGCGTCCCACAGATTCGGCGGTAATATCACCCCCTTTAAACCCAGGATGGAAATGGTAAATCAGCACGCGGTCGACTTCTAGCACCTCCCGCAGCCCTTCCACGGAGGTGCTGAGAATATTTTGCTCGTTGAGCGACTGGCGAATGCGGCCAGTCAAATCGTTTAGTAGGGTGGCGCGAGCGGCAACGCTTTGTTCGCGCTGGCTCTGGCGGCGCAGCAGAGCCTCTGAGCTAGCGATGTTTTCTGCCAATTGGTTAAAGGCTTGGGCCACCTGACCCACTTCGTCGCTGGCAAAGACATCGGCGCGGGCCTGGCGATCGCCCATACCAAAGCGCCAGGTTGCCTGCTGAAGGTTTTTCATCGGTCGCAAAATGGAGCGGCCCAACAGGGTGGCCAGGCCTACGTCAGCGGCGAGGGCCAGTAGCACAATCAGCATTTGCAGCCGCAGGCTGTTGCCAATCAGGGTGTTGAGGGCGGCTTCAGAGGTGCCCCGCACCATCACTGCTACGGGCTCACCGGAAAAATCTTCAATCGTGCGAGCCGCCAGGGTGTAGGTAGTGCCGTTGATCTGGTCGCGGCGGGTCACCTCTTGACCGGGGCGGGCCACCGCCTGCTCAATCAGCGCGGGCGAGTCGAGGGGCACATTAGCTACCGCCTGAGCCAGGTTGGGGTTATCGCCCGCGTAGAGGCCGGTAGCCAGGTCAAAACCGCCGTCGGCGTTGCGCTGGTAAATGGCGCTATAGCCATTGCTAAAGGGGGCGATCGTTCCGCTAGGAATGGCGTCTTTGCCGTTGACAATGTCGCCCGCAACCAGCGCCCCAACCACCGCTCCAGAGACTGGGTCGCTGACCGGGGTGACCGTGTAACGAATCAGCGCATCCTGGTCGGCAAAGCCGGGGGGCAGGGGCGGGGCTTCGTTGCGCAGCTCATTCCAGCTGACAATGGCGCTAGCTTTAATTTGTCGTGGGTTTTTTAGGACTGTGCCCACCAAGCCATTGGGGTCAAACTGCTGCCCCTGGCGATCGCGGTTAGCGTTGGCAATAATTTTCAGGTCATTGCCCACCAGGGTGGCATACTCGATGTTGCGGGCTTTGATTTCGTTTTCAAGAATTTGCTGCACCGTAGCGATCGACCCTGGAGCAACGGTCTCACCTCGGGCATAGGCCACCGCCGCATCCACAATGGCGCGGTTATCAGACTGGCCCCGAAAGCCAAAGCCCATCTGATCGATTTTGATGTTGTACTCAATGTCGGTAACCGCTAGCTCTGCCTCAGCCTGGTTGAGCAGCTGGCTGCGACCGCCGGAGATAATCAACAACGACCCTACCCCCGCCAGACCCAGCACCGAAATCGCCTCGGAGGTCAACAGGCCCGCCAGCTGCTTTTGCCGCACGCTCAGGTTGCTAAACCACTGAACTAAGCCAAACTGCGATCGCCGGGTAATTTTGATTGAATCTTTCACGTCTGTGCCGTAGGCCACACCGCGATAGAGCATCGTCTCCTTACCCGACTGCTCGGGGGGTAAGGCCGCACCATTTTGCGGCACCAAACCACCGTCGTCAGCAGCCGAAGCAGAGGTGTAGGGTCGAAAGTCTGTGGTCATGGGTCAACTACCTTATTGATTTGAGCGGGGGATGAGGCTAAGCCAGGGCCAGCCCTGGGCAAAAACGTTCGCTAGAGATGCGGTAAAACTCACTGATGGCAGGGAGACAGGCAGCAGGCCGAGGCTAGCAGGGCCAGACAAAGGGGCCGGGCCAAAGGGGCCGAGCTAAAGCGCTTGCAGAGCTGGGGCCCGCAGCAAAGCTTCGCCATCTAAGCCCAGCAGCACTGCGCCGTCTTGCAACACACAACCCCGCAAAAAGGGCACCAGCCCAGGGGGCACGTGGGTGGGGGCTGCCTGCATCTGCTGGGGCGGCAGGCTGAGAATGCCTTCGATGTCGCTGACCCGCAGCCCCAGAGTTACCGTGCCAACTTGCAGCAGCACCAGGTTGTACTGTTGAGAATTGGGATAGGCCGTGGGCAAGCCCAGGAGCAGCGCCAGATCAACAACCCACAGCACCCGGCTGCGGCGGTTGATCAGCCCCAGCAGAGCCGGGGGCATATTGGGCATGGGGGTAATACGGGCCGCCGGAGTGGCGATCGCCTCCTGCACCTGGCGAGTTGGCAACAGCGCCACCTGGGTGCCTAGGGTAAAACGGAGGTAGCTATCGGTCAGCGGGCTTAGGGCCTGGGTAGCCAGAGCCGCCCCAGCAGACGTTTGAGCCAAGTGAGAGCTTTGGGCCAGCGATAGATTGCTCATCGGTTGCTCCTCATCACAGTAAGTACCGACTGCACGAGCTGTTCACGGGTGTAGGGCTTAGTGAGATAGGCATCAGCCCCCTGACGCATGCCCCACAACCGATCGATGTCTTGGTTTTTGGAGGTGCACAGCACGATCGGCACATGGGCAGTGGCGGGCTGTTTTTTGAGGCTGCGGCATAGCTCAAACCCGCTCATACCAGGCATCACCACGTCACTAACAATTACGTCGGGAACCTGGTGAGCCGCCTTTTCTAAGGCCTCTTGGGCCGTGACCGCACAGATCACCGTACAGCCGCTTTCGCGCAGATAATGCACCATCAGCTCCATTTCTGAAGGGGTATCTTCAACCACCAGAATGGTGCCTGTTAAAATCGCTTGCATATGAATTCACCTAGATAATGTATGGGCTGCCACAGCTACGATTGGCGAAGGAATGGCTCCAAAAATCACCGATATCGCTGAGTAAGATTGGCCAAGTTTTGGGGACAAAATCTGGCGTTAAGATCAGACAACATCTTGACCTAAGTCTGGATTAGAAATCTCCAGGGGGGCTTAACCTAGGAAAAAATATCTCACCAATAGACTGACCTTAAAGGACTTATTCAGGTCAGTTTTAGGCCAATCTAGTTCAAATATTTAAAAATGAACTTAAGTAGATCAGATTGATTAAAAGGTTTGGTCAAATATCCCGATGCCCTAACCAGTTTTGCTTTAGCTCGATCGATCAAACCAGTATTGCTCGTTACCATAATGATTGGAGTACTTTTGAAGTCTGGATGACGCCGCAGTAGCGAGCAGAGTTCGTAGCCATCTAGGCTAGGCATAGTGACATCGAGTAAGATTAAATCGGGCTTAGTTCTAATCACCTGCATCAACGCTTTAACCGGATCATCAATCATGATGACCGAGAAGATTTTGTCATCTAAAAAGCTATTAATGGCCTGGAGCACCGTAGGGCTATCGTCAATACAAGCAATTGTGTATTGAGCTTTAGACCCCGGCTTGGTCGATCCATTGGGAGCTTTTTCCCTCGACGGCAGAGTCGTAGAGGTCGGAGACCCAGAGGGCGCAGCTACCCCATTGCTTCCCAGACGCTGGTAACCACCGTTGATGTGGCTCATGCTATTACGGCGCTGCTTTAGGCGGGCGTAGCATTCTTCTACCGTAGAGCGCAGATTGAGTTGGCAGTAGCGGGGAGCATTGCCCAAACTATCGCCTTCAAACATTTCATAGCTACCCTCGCGCACATCCAGAAAGTCTTCTAGTACCTCTTTAGACAGGGTTTCGACCAGGGTTGAGGCCTGATTGGGATGCAAGTGCTGCTGCTCTACCAACCAGCAAATGGCTTGATAATCGGCCAAGGGGACAGCTTGCTGCTCAAACAGCAGCCGCACCTGCACTCGCACGGCACTCACTAAAGCAGGAACCTGAAGACTCAACCGCCGTAGATGGCTATCCAAGCGCTCGAAAGCCCGTTCAACGGTTGAAACATAGTTGAGCTGCCCTTGTTCGAGGTAAAGCAGCCAGGTATTAGTCGGCGTCATCACCTGAAGACAGCCGGTCACCTGCCGACTACTCACCTGGGCCAGCAGGCTCAGCGGGTGTAGAGGGGTAGGGGAAGATGAGGATGCCATGGGAACGGTATTTAAGAGCGATGGTTGCATAGCGGTTCACAACAAAGACAAGGAAATGCACAAAAGGGTAGATGGGGTAGCTCAGCCGCAGCGCCCTACAGGCCCAACTGCGACTATCACCAGCCCTCAGGCACCGCAAAAGCCAATTGGCAGGCTGCTGCTGCAATGGGTTGAACAACGGCGATCGCCCCCTAAGGGACACCTCAGCGCCTGCTTGAAAGCTGCACCAACAACCGTTGCACCATCAAAACGTTTTGGGTTTACCTAGTAAAACCAGGTCGCAGACTACACCAAATCGTGACGGAAACAGGTTCTAAAAAATCCTCATTCCTAAGGTTTAGCCTTAGCCTGCGATCACAAGGCAGCCCTAGAAGTTTGGCAACAAACCCAACCATTCACCTCAAAGCCAGCCGCTCAAACCCGTTTTACCATTCTCTAAATAGCTGCCAAAAAGCTCTTAACTATTTAACTTGGAGTAGATGCGAGAAAAGAATGGTGTGAGCAAAGTCTTAAATCTAATACTGGAGGATAGATTAAAACCTAGTCTCAGATAAATATCGGAATTGATGGCTATGACAAAACAATGTGACTTGAAAAATGAACGATAGTCAGGAATGAAGCGCTAAACCGTTACCTAATGTTTTAACTTTAGCAGATTGATGAACTGAGAGTATAAAAACCCAATGAACCCTAGAAAATATACCGAGTGAACCGTGAAGTGGTGGTGAAGTTATACACTCTGCTGAATCTGGGGTTCAGGGCTTTAGTGAACTAGCCTATAGAACCGGTGAAACTACTATGGCATGCGCTCTGCTGAACCAGGGGTAGCTAACCAGGCTTGGGGATGACAGGCCTTTTGCCTAGGCCAGCGATCGCAACAATGCCTGAATCTTGCGGCGCTGTTGGGAAGCCAGCGAGGTCGGGAACGTCAGCTCTAGCACCATGCGTGACTGGTCGGCAGTTAAGCTGGGTAGCTCCATGGCCTGATCGACCTGGGCCACCAAACTTTGAGCCACCGGCAGGGCAGGGCCAGCCGGAAACAGCAGCCCCACCGTGGGCAGGGTTTCAAGCAGAGTAGCGCGATCGAGTTCGGTGACGTTCTGCACCTCTAGGCGCAGGTCGCGGCTGCCCATTTCGACGACGCGGGCCGGGTAGCTTTCGCCGTGCCAACCCTCCCAGGCGAGCTCGACTGGGGCCTGCACCTGCTTGCGCATTTTTTGGCCGGTGGCCGGTTGCAGATCGGTGAACACCCGCCAGAGCGTAGTGGCGATAAATTGCAGCGATCGCAGCGGCTTATCCACCTGGTTGCGGTTCTGGGAATACCATTCTTTAACGTCAGAAAACAGCACCAGGGTGAGATCGTCGGCCTGACTGGGGCTGAGATTGACAAAATCCATTGCCAACTCAGTCTCAAGGCGGCTGGTGGCCGTAGCACGCACAATTTGGGCTTCGAGTAGCGCCCGCCCGTCGTAGTCACCCACCAGCTCGACCCACACCTGGTCAGCCACGTTGGGCCATTCATCGAGCAGAATTTGAGCACCACTCTCGCTGACATCCAGAGTTTTACCCGTCCAGCTCTGGCCGTTGCTGTGGATGATAGCGGTGATCTGCCGAGGCAGACGGTGGGAGCGGCGCATCTGGGGTTGTTCGAGGGCGACCAGGCAGGCGGCCAACACCAACACCAGGTTAAAACTGCACCACAGCGCGTTGATCAGCACGGCCTGGGTGTCTTCGGGGCTAAGCAGCAGCCAAAAGGGTACCGCCACCAGCGAGGCCGCCGTCAGCAACCCCAAAATCAGCAAATACCGTACGCTGCTGGCATCGAAGGTGCGCTGGTTAACCACTAGGCCCTTAGCGGTCACGTTGAAGCTGCCCAGCTTGGGGTTGACCAGGGCCAGCAGCGTCACAATTCCTGCCTGAAACGACATAGCAAACTCGTAGATTTCATTCCAAAACGAGAACCGTACTCGCTTGTAGGGAATGTGGTTGGTCTGCATTGACAGCACAATGTGGGGCAGCGCGTAAAACAGGGTTTCAATGCCCAACCCCTGCACCGAGTTAATGCTAAACAGCAAAAACAGCGTCGGTGCCAGGGCATACATCAGCCGGGGGAAGCCAAAGAAAAAGTGCGAGGTAGCGCTGAAGTAGCAGACCCGCTGGGGTAGTGATAGCTTGAGCTGGCGATTAAACAGCGGGTTCTCTAGCCGCAGAATCTGGGCCATGCCCCGCGCCCAACGCACCTGCTGGCCCACGTAGGCCGAGAATTTTTCTGGGGCCAGCCCCGCCACCATAATCTTGTCGTAGTAAATAGTGCGGTAGCCCAGAGAGTGCAGCCGCAGGGCGGTGTGGCAGTCTTCGGTAACGGTTTCGGTGGCAATGCCTCCCACCTCTAGCAGGTGGTTGCGCCGCACGACTGCCGCCGAACCACAAAAAAAGGCGGCGTTCCAGGCATCATTGCCCTTTTGCAGCACTTTGTAAAATAGCTCGTTGCCCACGGGTATCTGGCCCTGGGTCATCAAATTGCGTTCAAAGGGGTCGGGGTTATAGAACCAGTGGGGGGTCTGCACCAGGGCCACGGTTTTGTCTAGAAAGAAGCCCACGGTTTCTTTCAAAAAGCCCCGCACCGGAATATGGTCGCAGTCTAAAATCAGCACCAGGTCGCCCATGGTGCGCTCTAGCGCAGTATTAATGTTGCCCGCCTTGGCGTGGTCGTTGTTGTCACGGACGAGCAGCGCTGCCCCCAATTCATCGCAGATTGCCTGGAGCTCGGCCCGCCGCTCGGGGTATTTGCGCCCGTCATCCAGCACATAGACCTGCTTTTTCTCCGGTGGGTAGTCGATCGCCACTGCCGCCACCACGGTTTTGCGCACGATCTCTACCTCCTCGTTGTAGGTAGGAATATAGATGTCGACCGTGGGCCACTGGGCTTGAGGCACAGGGGTAAGGTCTACCGAGGCGCGATCGCGCAGCCGCAGCGTCTGAAAGTACGACAAAAACAGCGTTCCCAGGGCATATAGCTCGGCCGCGTAGAGCAGCAGCGAAAAAAAGCCGTCTAGCGGGGTGTCAAAGTTGAGGGTGTTGCGGGTGCGGTAGTAGAGGTAGCGCAGAGTGGTCAGGCTGCTAAGGGCAATCATGAACAGGTGCAGTCGCTCGCGATCGCTGCTGCTGTGGGCATGGCTATCCTCTAGACTCAGCACGCTGTAGCCCAGAGCAATCAGCAGCATCGCCACAATCCCCTGCTGCCAAATCGCGGGATTGACCACCAGCAGCGGCTTGGTCAACAACCCCAGACAGACCAGCAGCAAGAGCATCTGCCAGCGGTTCAGGTACTGGGTGAGCGCATAGATGCGATCGGGCAGGGTTTTGGTTAGCCAGCGGTAGAGGGGCGGGGTGGGATGGAGCATGGGGAGTGGATAGGTGGGGGCAGAGGGTAAGGGGGGTGGATGGATAGGGGGTGGATGGGTAACCGGTGCAGAAGGTCAGGGAAAAGCGTTAAACCACTCACCTAACCCCTACTCCCTCCCCCTACCCACTCCCCTACTCGCCAATACTGCGGCGCATCATCGCCTGCGCCGCGCCATAGAGCAACAGCGACAGAGCCACGGTGGCGGGCACAATTAACATCCAGTTGTTGCGGGTGACCTGCCAGAGCAAGGGGTAGGCAGCGGTAGTGGCAATCTGCACTTGGGGAACCTGGCGCAGGGTAGCGAGGCGGTAGTCGGCGCTGTCGTAGGGGTCGGGGTCGCTTACCTGGGCACTCACCAGCACGGTGTCGCCTTCAATCTGGTAAAAGAGGGGGTCGTAGCGCAGCAGATCGCTCACCTGGGCTAGGCCGGTGTCGTCACGGCCACTGAGGGCCAGCACCACCCGCTGGGGGTTCCAGGGCGAAATCACTGATTTCATCAGCCCTTCGCCATCGGGCAGAGGTTGCACCTGGGTGTTGCCCCACTGGCGGGTGCCACTGCCCCGCAAAGCAAAGCCGCCTTCTGTCAGCAACTCCGGCAAAGGAAAGCGAGACTGAGAGCCGATCGCCACCAGGTGACGGTCGTTGCGCACGGCTTCAGGCAGATCGCGCGGTTGATAGACCGCCAGCTGCACCGAATCGGCCAGGCTGAGGCGGCCCAGGCGCTCGGCTAACTCCAGCAGTACGGTGACATCGGTAGGGGTGGGGCTGTCGGGCAGCACAACCGCCGTGGTGGAGAGATCTTGGGGTGCGGTGAAGGGGTACCCCGTCTTGAGTAGGTCAAGGTCGGGCAGGTTGGTGACAGCGGTACGGTTGAGCGTAAAACTGGTGTCGCTGTGGATGGTGCCCCATAGCTGCTGGTCGGTCACCCGGCTACAGGATCGCCGTTCGCGGGCGTCGAGGCGAAAGTTGACCCGCAGTTTAGAGGTGGGAGTGATGCGATCGCTGGGTAGATCGACCTCTAGGGTACGGCGGTTTGCGCCTTTTATCTCCGTCAACCGTTCGCCGGCAATCGACACCCCGTCTAACTCGACATCGACGAGCGAGGTCAGGGGGTTAACCTGGGGGCCGTAGCTGTAGGAAAGGCGCATTTTGCTGCCCCGCAGCAGGCGATCGTCGGGCAGGGCCTTAAAGTCAATTTCTAGCGCAGGAGAATGGGAGCCGCGCACGGTGACATCATCGAGGGGGGCGCGGGTAGCGGTGGTCAGGTCTGAGAGCAAAAAGCTGTCGTCCTCGGGCAGATAGCCTGGCCATTGGCGAGGCGGTGGCGAGGGCAAATCAGTCGTCTGGTTAACAATAATGCCGTGGCCCGTGGCAATCTGCCGATCGTGGGGCTGCACCAGATACTGCACCGCCTTAGCTACCCCAATTTCACCGTTGCCAGTAATCACCAGCACGGGGGAGCGATCGTCCTGGGCCGTGGCCCACATCAGCAGACCGGCCTCGGCGGGCAACGCCTTGCCCTCGTCATCGACAAACTGACCATTTTCTAAGACAAAGGGCAGAGTCAGGTTAGCTAGGGCGGGCTGCTGAGCCGGGGTGCCCATTACCACCAGGCGTTCTTCTACCGCTAGGGCCTCGGGGTCACCGATCAGGCGACTGTCGAGGGGACGATAGTGGGCCGTGCGGCCCAGGTAGGTTTGCAGTCGTGCCATCGCCGTTAGCCAGAGGCTGTCGGCGGTGGCGGGTTGCAGGTAGGCCACCCGGTTGGTCTGCAAACTCAGCACATCAAACAGTGGGTAGGGAAACTGGCTAAAGTCTGGGGTCACCGCCTGGGGTGCGTAGTCAAACACTAGCTTGGAGTCAGGCAGCACCTCGGTCCACAGCGAGGGGTCGTAGGGGTCTTGGGTGCAGGTGGGAGAGTTGTTTTGCAAAGCCGCCACAATCAGCTCGTTGTGGTCTTGCAGCAGATCAACGGGCACCTCCATCACCGCATCGCCAATTTCGCCCATGGGCTGGTTGAGGGGCAGGCTGCCAATGCTGGTGCCGTTAATCAGCACCGTCAGATTAGAGCGGGTGGCGTAGAGGGCAGCAGAATGGCGGTAGCGCAGCAGCACCTTGACCGACTGGGGCGACCAGTTGCGAGGACGGGTAAAGTGCAGCCGCTGTTCGTCATAAATACCGGTAAAGCGCAGCCGGTTGCCCACCACGGGGCTGCGGTTAAATTCGAGCACGTACTGGCCAGGGTCACCGGGGGCAATCACCGGGGCGAGGGGCAGAGTGGTAGGCAGGGTAATTTCTGCCAGAGGCGGGGCGGCCTGATCGCTGGGTAAATCTTGGGCCAAGAGAGGCTGACCGGTGATCAGCAGCAGCGTGACCAGGTAGAGCGCCAGGCGACGGCGGGCGCGGGGGGAGAGGGGGAAGGGCATGGGAGGGTAGGGGGTGGATGGGTGGATGGGTGAGGGTTCGAGCAGAAACCTAGAGTTCTGCGTAAACCCCTCACCCCTTACGGGCGACAGGCCTGCTCATGACTAGCAGCGATGCGATCGGGGGAGACCTCAAGGGGCAGCAGGCCAAACCAGGCGAGGTTTTGGGTGTAGTAGGCGATGTCGCTATCCCAAAAGCCGTCGCTGTAGGCGGGCTGAAGCTTGGTGGTGAGAATTTCGTTGGCGATCGCCGCATCAACCCGCAGCAGCGCTGGGTAAAGCATGGCGTAGTGGGCGGTGGCTTCGTAGCTGGCCTGGGCTCCACCGTCGAGGGTGAGGCGGGCGGGCAGACGACCCTCCTGCTGCCAGCGGCGAATCAGTTCTGGCAGACGGGCTTCGAGATAGGCCTGGGCGCGGGGTTCATTAAACCAGGCGGCATCTTGAGATACCCGCCACCACACCCGAAAGGCGTCAAAGCTGTAGCGGCTTTGCAGCGGGTAGTCGAGGGGTAGCTGGCGATAGGTTCCGGTGGCGGGGGTGTAGGCAATCCAATCGGGGGGCAAGCCCGTGGTCGAAAATTCTGAGAGATCGTCGAGCAGGGCATAGCCGCTGTCGATCAGGCTCTGCCAGTCGCGATCGGGGTCAACTTCGGCAAACAGGCGAAAGCTGGCCGGAGCAAAGTAGGAGGGGTTGAGAATAATCTGGGCTGGCTCTAGACGAAAGTCTTCGGCGGGGCCGGGAATGAGCTGGCGGGTGCCGTCGGGTAGCTCTACGGTGCCATACTCCCAAATGTCGGCTAGCAGCGCGCGGGCCTCGTCGAGGTATTTGGGGCAGTTCCAGCGTTCGGCGGCCATGATTAAGGCTGTGGCTGCGTCAATGTCGGCATCGGTCGCAAAGTTGGCATCGAGGTCGCCCCAGCTACCGTCGGGGCGCTGGCCCCACTTCCAGGCCCAGAGCAGATCTTTGGGCTGCCCATTCTCATCGACTCGAACAAGGTTGGCCTTAGCCCAGGTATAGGTGCGATTGAAGGTGTCGGGGTCGTTAATGGCCACGGCTCGCAGCATGGCGTAGGCCTGGCCCTCGGAGACGGTGCGATCGCTGTCTTCGCGGTCAATCACCCGGCCATCGGCCTGAATGAAGCGATCGCGGTAGGCCTGCCAACTCTCTAGGAGCTGGTCATTGTGCACAGTGTCTACGGGCAGCACCAGGGTAACGGCCTCGGCCCCATCGAGGCAGGCGCAGGCGGCGGTTTGGGTGCAGCTTGGCCCCGCCACCGCCAGCAGCATGGCCAGGGGTAGCACCGAGAGCAGCAGTCGTTTTTGCGTTCGTCTAAAGCGCAGCAGTTGAAGCATGGTAGGTCACCGGGAGAGAACAGAGGGGCAGAGAGCAGAGGAGGTTAAAACCGTTCCCAGCTAGGCTGAAAGCCTCGGCGGCGCAGCAGGTCAAACTCCACATCCTGGGCGCGTTGTTCCAGGTTGACTGGGGCGGCGGTATCGGGCAGCTGCCGCAGTTGCTCTAGGGCCGAGAGCTTTTGATCGTCGGCAATGTTGAGTTCTGCGATCGCATAGCGCGCCTCCCAAAAATTAGGGTCTAGGGCGAGCACCCGACCGTAGAGGGCGCGGGCGGCGGGCAAATGGCCTAGCTGAAACTGCACACCCGCTAAGGCGCTGAGCGCACCGAGATTGTCGGGCTCTTGGGCCAACACCTGCTGGTAGGCGGTGGCCGCCAGGGGCAAATTGCCCTGGCGCTGGGCCAGTTCTCCTTGAAAGAAATACACCGTGATGTCGTCGGGGTGAGCAGCGATCAAGGCTTCTAGCTCAGTCTGGGCCTGGGTGGGGGCATCGAGGGCCAACAGCTCCAGGCTCCGCCAGCGCAGCCAGAGGTCATCGGGCTGCTGGGTCAGCAGGGTTTGATAGAGGGTTGCCCGCGTGGGATCGGCGGGGAGCGCACCGACGAGGGCCACCAGATCGGGCGAGGCCATAGTCTCCTGATCTACAGGAGAGGACGCTAGCCAGCGCTCTAGAGTTTCCGTGGCGGCGGCGGCGGTGATTTGCCCGGTGCGGTAGGCCAGCAGCGCATAGCCCAGCTCGTAGTCGGGGTTGTTGGGGTCGGCGGCGATCGCAGCGGCATAGATTGGCAGAGCCGCCTCAGGCTGACCTTGCAGCGATCGCACAAACGCCAACCCGCGCAGGGCCGCCGTCGTCACTTGCGTTCCCGGTTGAGCAGCGATAATCGCCTCGTAGCGGCGGCCACTGGCCGCCAACTCATCCAGCTGACGCTCCAGATCGGCGATCAGCAGTTCGGTACCCCAGTCGCCCTGGCCCATGGCGGTCGATCGATAGGTACTGAGGGCAGCCCGAGCCGCCTGCAACTCACCCTGGCTCCGATAGATCTGAGCCAGACGGTAGGTGAGCAAAGGAGCCTCTACCGCCGCCGCCACCGTTTGGTACACCGGCAGTAGGGCTGGGTCGGGGTTGTCAACTTGGCTCAGCGCCGTGGCGATCGCACGCTGCTCCGGGGCCGATGCGGGCACAGGAGCAAGTAATGCCATCAGCTGATCAGCCACAGCAGCAGCATTCTCCTGCCCAAGGCGATAGGCCAACAGACGCGCTCTCACCGCCAGGCTGACCACCGTCGGATTTTCCGTAGCTAGCTGGTCAAACATGGCCAGCGCCACGGCTTCGGTGTCGGGCCATTCGCTCAGCACATCGGCAATTTCGACCCGCAGACCATAGCCGGGGGAAGCATTAGCGGCCAGCGCCTGCCGGTACAGCACCGTAGCCTGCTCAAACAACGTTGGGTTAAGCTGACGGCGACCGATGGCGCTATAGGCACGGGCCAGGGGCAAGCGAGCGTTGGCACGGCCATCTAAGGGGGCGAGCAACGCTAAGGCCTGGGTAGTTTGGCCGTTGGCGTCGTAGGCATTGGCCAGCCCGGCGCGCAGGCTCAGGGATAGATCATCGGTGCGATCGCTCGGTCGTAGCTCAGGTTCTAACAGTGCGATCGCCTCGGCCGCATTGCCGGTCTCTTGCAGCGTCAGGGCATAGGCCGTCAGCGCCTCAACGGGCAATGGCCCCGTCTGCCGGTAGCGGTTAAACAACGCCAGGGCACCGTCAAAATCACCGCTAAAGGCATAAATCTGCGCCGCCCCCAGCACAGTAGCCGGGGAGGGAGCTTGGGCCAGCAGCCGGTCGTAGTCAGCCAAAGATTCTATAAAACGGCCCTGGTAGCCGTAGAGCAGCGCCCGCTGGCTCAAAACCGCAGTATTTTGAGGATTTTGGCCCAGCAGCCGAGTCAATGCCCGAATGCCGTCGAGCTGCCACTCAGGCCGGTAGCCCCCCAGCTCACCCAGGGCAGCTAGGGCAGTGGCCTGCTCAGGGCTCACCTGGAGCACCGCCTGATAGGCCGCCCAGGCATCGGCGTCGCGGCCCGCCCGCTGGTAGGCGATCGCCAACCCCAGCCGCGCCTCTACAGCATTAGGCTCACGGCGCAGCGCCGCCTGAAAGGCCACGATCGCATCATTGACCCAGCCGCGATCGAGCAGCGTGTAGCCCTCGCTCACCTGGGGCGATCGCTGGGCCAGCACCGCCGGGCTGGCGACTAGTTCTAGACCCAAGACAAAGACGCCCAACAGCAGAGAATGTCTTAGCAGAGACAACTCTCTGGGGATCCTATCCTTGCCACCATCCCGTAACCCACTGCCCCCCTTTCTAAGGGGGGTTGGGGGGATCTCATCTTTGCTCCCACCCCGTAACCTATCGTCCGTCCCAAGGGGAGCTGGGGGGATTATCTTCATTCTGCCGCCCTCCGTAATGGGTTCCACCGCAGGTCGTAGCGCACCCGAAAGCCCAGGTACGTCTCTGTAAAGGCGTTGCGCTGCTGCACACTCACCCCAGCCCGCAGGTTGTCAACAATTTGCGCGTCGTAAAATAGCTCCCACACGTCGGGCACCGGCCCGCCGCTAGACTGTCGCAGGGCATCGTTAGAGAGCTGGCGACCATAGCCCAAGCCCAGGCGATCGCCCGGCAAAAACACATCTAACCCGTTGGCACCAAAGCTGTAGGTCTGGCCGCTGACCCCTAGCGCTTGGTTGGTGTACCAACCGTAGCGTCCAAACAGGCCGAGGTTGAGACCAGGGATAAAGGCCTCAGCATTGAGGCCAAACCCCGTCTCGCGATCACCGGGCAGCGGCCCAAACTGGCCATTGCCTCGGTCAATCGAGAAACTTTCTGCCAAGCCATCACCCCGACCCGTATCGGGTGAGGTGACGTAGGTACCTCGCACAATCGCATTGCCAAATCGCACCCCCACCTCCCCGGCAAACGAGTCCAGGGCAAAATTCCCCAAACCGCGGTTCGCCGAAAAGGTCGTGGCCGTGAGTGAAACCGCATCCACGGGCGTCCAGTTCACTAGGGCACCAGGACGCGACGCCACATTCACCGTGCTCAACGCCGGGTTGGTTTGAAACACCGGGTTAAAGAAATGAGTCAGCGAATCTTTAGCAAAACTGTTGCGGTCTAAATAAGCGGTCAAATCCATTAGCCCCACCGTAAACCGCAGTTCGGGCAGGTTGGCAGGAGACGCCGTCAGATACAGCTCGCCGAGGCTAAACCCCGTCTGGTCATTATCTGAAAAGGCCTGGCCAGTACTCAAGTCAGCGGTTACTCCCGCAAATACCGACGGACTGAGCACATAAATGCCGCCTCCCCGCAATCGGGCCGAGCCAGCATCGCCCTGCTGCAAGTAGGCCGCCTGCACAAACACCTCAGAGCGTTCCGCCGGGGCCAACCCCGATTCAGCCTCTAACATCGGCTCTTGGGCGATCGCCGTCGCCGGTTCAGCATCGGTCAACATCACAGGAACCACGCCGTCCAGATTCCCGCTCTCTAGAGTCAGCCTCTCAGGAGCCGGGCCCTCGGGGGTCACACTCGCAGCAGCCTCCCCCTCAGCAGGAGACACAGCATCTGAAACAACGGCTTCGAGGGCCAGCACCACTCCCGACGACCGCACCAACGCTGCCGAGGTGGGCCATAGCGGTCTGCCCTGCACCATCCCTAGGTCAGGGCTAAATTTCTCAGATCCAGGCTTAGACAGCGCTAACTCAATGCCATCGATCGCCCCCTGAGTTGGCGCAAGTTGGGTTTCGGCAAGTTGGGTTTCGGCAAGTTGGGCATTGGTACCTAGGGCCTCGGTAGGCAGCTCACTGCCCCAGGCAGGCAGCACCAGACTAGATCCCGCCGTTGTCAGCACCAAAATACCCATCGTGCCGGGATTCAGCGCACACTTCAGCGCCATCCAAGCACCTACAGAATGCTCCATAAGATACTCAAAATAAGTGGATTTAATAAATGAAGATGGCCTATTTTTTTGCTTTTCAGCGCTAGGCATCAACCCAAATTCAGGCTTTCACACCAAACACCAGGATCGCCCAGCGCACAAGAATATCAGCGAATTTGCCAATTATATTTGGCCATCAAAGCCTAAAATCGCCTAAACGCTGCTTCAATAGCTACCTCTAGGCTGGCATTACCCAGTAAAGGCAAGGGTTCTAATTAAACGATGGTGCAGGGTGGGTTAATCGTAGACATAGCACTCCATTTCAATAAGCTTAATGGGTTACGTTGTTGCTAACGCATCCCTCAAACAATCCAAGCATCCTCTTTAAAAACAATTAGCTATAGATAAAATTTGTGCAAGTTGATGATTGCTTAAAAGAGAAGCCGTTCAATAAAAGGAAATTTTACAAACATATTGATTCAACAAAGAAACCTGAGCATCAAACTCAGGCATCTGCCAATGCGTTAACGACGTCAGGACGATTTTCATTCAGGTACGGTGTTAGCTTCAGGTAATAGCGCTAGTCCACCATACGAGGGGTTTTATATCCATCAGGATAAATATCTAAAATTTTGTCAGACCGTGGGTTCTGTGTGGAGTCGTAAAAGCTGAGGCTCGTTTAGAGGCTCCTGGCTAGCGGCTGTGGTTGCATAGGTAGAGATAGATCCGTACATCCTATGGGTTAATGACTATTCCACTGCTGACGCCATCTAAATGTCTACTGATCCTGGTTTTGCTAACCTGCCTGAGCTGTCAAGCACCGTTGCCGCCGGGGTCACCGCCAGTCTCAGAGGCTACGGTTCTGACCATCGAAGCGACCGCCTCAGGCCAGGGCATCTTTGACCTAGCGGGTACGACCAACCTGCCCGATAACACCCAACTTACCGCCATTGCCCTACGGTATTTAGACCCCGAGACAGCGCTGGTTAGCGACGCTTCTGGAGGGGCGATCGCTCCTCTAAAAGCCCCCTTCTACTCCGTCCTCGACTACCAACCCGTCACCGTCACCAAGGGGCAATGGTCAAGCCAACTAACCCTCTGGCAGGTAGCAGACGATGGCCGCTATCAAGAACCCTGGCAAAACCAGACTAAAGCCCTCAATCTCACGGCCCAGCCCAGAGACACCGTGCAGTTTGCCATTACTCTAGCGCCCCATCGACTGGGAGCCGCCATGAGCGACATATTGGCTCAAGAGGGCCGCCGCCGGATCGCTGGCGTGCTGAGAGTCACCGCTACCGGGGAACCCTTTCTATGGGCCGACCAATCGCTCCCCGTAAGCCTACCCCAGGGCCAAACCGCCCCACCCACCGATCTGGTGGCGCGTACCAATGGCGGTTGGGGCCAGCGCTACCTGCTAGTGCCAGAGCCACCGCTACCCTACACCCTCACCCCTGAAGACGAACGCCAAACCACCGCTCCGTTCAACCCGGCAGAGTTATTGCACTGAGATCAGGCCAGCTGATGGGAGTTGACCGGGCAGTTTAAGTCGCGCGTAGTGCCATCGGGCATCAGAGTCTGGCAAAATTTTGCTCCGACCAAGTTAGCCCCGCTGAGATTGGCCCCAGTTAAGTTGGCATAGCGCAGATTGGCCCAATAGAGGTTGGCATGGCTTAGATCAGCCTGGGTGAGGTTGGCACCCTCTAGGTTGGCGTGGCTTAGATCAGCACGATCAAGGCAACTCGATCGCAGATCGGCATTGATCAACGTCGTCCGGTGACAGTGGGCTTTGCGTAGATCGGCCTCTCGCAGCACCGCATTGGCCAAAGCAGCCCCAGTCAAGTTGGCCTGGGCCAGGGTGATCTGATAGCCATCAATGTGGGTTAAGTCGGCCTGGTGCAGGTTGGCGCGAGTCAAATTAGCGCGACGCAGATCGACCTCAGCCCAGTGAATCGCAGACAGGTCTAAGCCTTGGAAGTCTAGCCCGTGTAAATCTCGGGCACCGACCTGGTAATAACGGTTGACAAGTTCAAGTAAAGTAGCTGGGGTCATCGTGGCTATGCCCTCAAAGTAACGCCCAAAAACATGGGGATATGACCCGGTGGCCATATCCCCATTGTCGCGCTGCGATCGCGCCAGTGCATCAAGCGTTACAAGAATGCTACATTGACAAACCGCTAGACTTGTCCAGCACCCTTACTGCGCTCGTCAGATTTAGTAGTGACCTTACCGGTTTCGTCGGTTTGGTTGATTTCACTCAGTTCAGCTCGCCGCTGCGCTTTATCAGCTTCCGCTTCTTCCCGTAGGTCACCAGGCTCGTTGATATACATTTCTGGCTCAATGGGGTAGTTATTAGCCAGACCTTCTCGGTCTACGGTCTGGCCCCCGCTAGTGTCGATAGAGTTATCAGACTCGTCGCGCAGTTGCTTGAAATTAGCACCCTCGCGCTCTTTACGGGCAGCAGTTTCTGCCGGAACAATATGAGGATCGTAATTATCGCTTTCAACTCTAGGGTTAGACATAGGAGCCTCCATTGAGGATAAATTTTGAGCCACTACTAGCCATTCCGCATCGGTTATTCAGTCGCTTCAGGAATAACGGATGTTTAACAACTGCGTCAGCCGCTCACCACCTCATTACCTTAAAATAAATACCTCTGAACCCTATCTACCAGGGGAAATAACTTCTTTCTATGACTTTTGAAGGAAATCAACCTCAGTCTCGATCGGGTTATCGCCTTCAATAGGGCGCTATCACCGCTCTTTTTTTACTAAGCCTCTCTCATGGCCAGCATTTCAGGTTCCAACATTTCTACATTCCCTTCCCCACCGTCGAGCACTAGGAACTTGTGCATAATCATTCCCTGAATTTAGACCAGAGTTTTTCAGAAGTTTTTCCCCTCGTGCAAATAGGGTATCTGTTCCATGCTGTTAGATGTGTTCCCCGCTGTTGAGTGAAGCGATGCTTCAGCCCTTCTGAAGCCCCTTTGGTTGCCCAATTATTTCCAGGTGTGTAGCCATGACTGTATCTACCCTCACCCCGCCCAGCGTGCAATGCCCTAAATGTGGGGTTCACAGCATTGTGGAATACAAGCCCACGGTGTATCACTGCCTAAAATGCGACTTTGAAAAAGATCTGAGCCTGCCCCCAGAACCCCAAAGTTCTGGACTGGGGGCGACCATTATGGGTTTGATGGGCTTTGGCCTGGTGCTGCTGGTGCTGCTCTAAGGCTAGCTTTAGCTTGATAGTGCAAATGCACCACAGTATTATAGGGGGGCTGCCCCTTAGGCTCCCCTATGGCCATTGTTTCTTCCCACGCTCCCGACGACTCGGCCAAACCCAAAGGGGCTAAGGCCAAACCGCCGACACCGTCCATAGACGAGACCGCTGTGCAGCCCTCACTCTCCCTAGTCAAGGGGGGGAACGTTCAGCCTGAAGATGTTCAACCTGAGCTATCTGCGGCAACCGGAGTGTTAGCAGCAGAAGACAGCCTGCGCCCCCAGCGCCTGAACGATTACATCGGCCAAGCGGCGCTCAAAGAAGTACTCAATATTGCGATTAAAGCGGCCCAATCGCGCCAAGAACCCCTCGACCATCTGCTGCTGTACGGGCCGCCGGGGTTGGGCAAAACCACCATGGCGCTGATTTTGGCTCAAGAGATGGGGGTGGCCTGCAAAATTACCACCGCTCCGGCCCTAGAGCGCCCCCGCGACATCGCCGGACTGCTGGTCAACCTCAAACCCGGTGACGTGCTGTTTATTGACGAAATTCATCGGTTGCCTCGGGTGACCGAAGAAATTTTGTATCCAGCCATGGAAGATTCTCGCCTCGATATCACCATTGGCAAAGGGCAGTCGGCCCGTACCCGCAGCATTCCGCTGTGTCCGTTTACCCTGGTGGGAGCCACTACGCGGGTAGGAGCACTGACCTCGCCTCTGCGCGATCGCTTTGGCCTAATCCAGCGACTGCGCTTCTACGAAATTGAGGAGCTAACGCCCATCGTGCTGCGCACCGCCGACGTGCTCAAAACCCCGATTGAACCTGCCGGGGCCGCAGAAATTGCCCGCCGTGCGCGAGGTACACCGCGTATTGCCAATCGCCTGCTACGGCGGGTGCGTGACTATGCCGAGGTCAAACAAGCCGGCCCCATTACAGCATCGCTGGCAGCTGAGGCCCTAGAGCTGTTCAACGTCGACCCCTGCGGTCTAGACTGGACCGATCGCCGCCTGCTATCGGTCATGGTAGAAAACTTTGGCGGGGGCCCTGTCGGCCTTGATACCATGGCCGCCTCCACGGGTGAAGATCCCCAAACTATTGAGGAGGTCTACGAACCCTACCTGCTGCAAATTGGCTACCTGCAGCGCACCCCTCGTGGCCGAATGGTTACTCCCGCCGCCCGCCGTCACCTCGGCTACGAAGTTGCCCCTGGAGAAGATAGTCAGATGACCCTGCTGTGATGTTTAGGATTTGCGGTGCACGGTTAATGGCCGGTCGTGAACCTGAAACCCTCGCTAACCTTTCATCTTGAGCTTGGCAGATTATAGCCATCGCCAGACGCGTTAGGACATGACCGATATCCCTGAAGCGATGGCTATACGCCATTGCGCCGTCCCAGTTTTTAACCGGAGCAGAGGCCGATGTCCTAAGCGCAATGGCCATCGCTATACTAAGCGGGCTGACTGTTAAACGACACCGTCGTTGTAAACTCTCCCGGCAGGTCAATAATGGCCTGCATGAGGTTGGTCTGGTTCAGGTTGGCCCCAGACAGATCGGTACCTAACAGGTTGGTGCCCATCAGGTTGGCACCACTGAGGTCAGCATTGGCTAAGCAAGCTCCCCAGAGGTCAGTATTCATCAGGTTGGCACCAGCTAGGTTGGCACCACTGAGGTCAACTCCGGTGAGCCGGGCACCGCTGAGGTCGGCTCCCCACAGCGAAGCTCCTGGAGCCAAGTAATAAAGGGTTTCAGGCAGGTGAAACCCGCGCGGAAACTGAGTGGCATCGGAATACAGCGCGCCGTCTAGGTTGACTCCGGCCAGCTTGCAACCGCGTAGATTAGCACCGATTAAATTGGCTCGGCGAAGGTCTGCCTGGCGGAGGTCGGCCCCGCGCAAGTCAGCCAGCATGAGCGTAGCGTGGCGAAGGTCGGCATAGCGCAGATCACTATCGCCCAGCAAGGCACTGAGTAGATTGGCGTCTTTAAACACAGCGCCAAAGAGCTGGCTGTTGACTAGTAGAACACCGCTCAAGTCGGCGGCACTCAGGTCTATGCCACCTAGGTCGCGATCGCGTAGGTCTTTAGCTGCCAGCAGGGCACCGGGTTCTAATCTCCACATGCGGGCTTGGTTGGGGTCAAACCCCTGGGGAAAGCAGGTCTGAGCATTGTAGAGGGCTCCCTCCATGCGAGCTTCACTCAGATCAGCCCCGATGAGCACCGAGTCTCGCAGGTCAGCCCAACGCAGATCGGCCCTGGTAAGGTTGGCATTTCTAAACTGCGCCTCCTTCAGATTGGCCCGACGAAAGTTGGCCTGGGTGAGATTGGCACCGCTAAAATCAGCGCCCCAAAAGTCGACCCGAGACAAACTCCAGTGGTTGAGGTCGGCCCCGGCCAAATCAATGCCGGTAAAGTCTCGCTCGCCCGCCACAAAGGCCGTCCAAAGATTTTCTAGCGTTTTCACGTTCATGCCGGTGTACTGCTCAGAGTTGCCTGTCATCATGGTTTACCGTTTGCCTGGTTCTGCCCATTGGGTTATGCCCCCTAGCTACTCACCGCCAGTTCGGGCCAAGGTCTCGCTTGGGCTGCCGCATTGGGCCAATGCACCCAGACAACGTAGCCATGGTCATCACAGGTGGTCATAGACCGCTGACCCCGCCGCTGCAGCTCTTGTACTAGCGATCGCGCTTTGTCTAGGTCAGGACGATGGCGGTAGTAGCGAAAATATTCACCCCCGTTGGCCACAGCTAAGCAGCGGTGTTGGTCACCCGATTGAATGTGGTAAAACCGATGGCCTTCAATGGGAGTCGCCAACAACTCTACTTCGACCGCAGCCGGCTGATCGGGGTTGATGGGGGTGGCCTGCACAAAACTCGCCCAATCAAAGGCGTCAGCCGCGCGATCGCCAGGGGCAGTCTCCGCATCCGCAGCGCCGTTTATATCGGCAAGCTTTGGTTCTAGTACCTGGGTCGAAGACGCCTCTAGATCCGGCGAGTCCGCTAAGGGGCGATCAGCCTCTGTCTTGGCCAGCACAGCATCAAGTAGCCCTTGGTGACGCTGCACTCGCACCTGCCGCAATCGCATGGTCTCAGCCGTGCCAATCCCGATAGCTACACTCGATAAAATCGCGAACCCAATGTAGCGAATCGAAAATTCTTTGTGTTGGGTGATGCTCAATGCTGAGCCACCCCAACGATCGAGGGGAGCAGGCAGGCGCTCAGTCAGCCGAGCGGCACTGTCAGATGCCATCGGCCATGTGAGGGCAGCAAACCCAGCGCTAGAGGCCAGTAGAGCTGGCAATACAATACGGCGGAAGGGCGAATCATCCATAACGAAAGCACAATGAGAAAATAACCCGGGCCAGTAGAGCCCTACAGCGGAATCCCCTTCAGAATACGCAATCAATCAGCAAGAATCTGCGAATTCACGGGTGGTGCTCTGTGATACTTTGATAAATTCTTTCCGCTGTATCAGTATTTATACGTAGACAGCCGCCGATTTTTCACCCTGTTCAGCGTTTCTTTACACAACCTGATCTAGTTCCATCACAACTTAATGCCTCTGCTCCCGATCGCCTGAGATCATCCGCGAGTATTAAAACCAGAGTCTTTGATCAGCAACGGGATACAACTTATGCGGTGGAATATTGTTGTGAGTCTGCTAGTCCTGCTAACTGCCGTCATGCCTGCGGCCCTGCGAGTCGCTCGTGAGCAGCTCAGTCAGTATCAATCAGGCGAGGCCATAGCCACAGAATCCGGAGCCACCGTGCGATCGGCCCTGCCGACGTCCGATCAGCCCTGTCAGCAGTGCGACCTAGTCGCCGCCGACCTCAGTGGTCAAGACCACAGCCGCAAAAACTTTCGTGAGGCCAACATGGCTGGGGCCAACCTTACCCGCACCCAACTCATCAATGCGGTACTTCACCAAGCTAACTTGACCCAAGCCACCCTCCAAGGGGCCAACCTCCAGGGAGCCGACCTGTCCCAGGCCATCCTTACCCAGGCCGACCTATCCCAAGCCCAAATGCTCCACGTCAGTCTAGTTCAAGCCGACCTGACCAGCGCCTCTCTTACCCAAGCCGAGCTGCGCGATGCCGCCCTGTGCTCAGCCCAACTTCAGGGAGCCGACCTCTCAGAAGCCAGCCTCTACGGCACAATTTTGCGTCAGGCTGACCTGTCAAACACCGACCTGCGAGGAGCCGATCTGCGCTATGCCGACCTCTATGAAGCCAACCTCACCAATGCCAACCTCACCGGAGCACGCCTAGAGTTTGCTACCATGCCCGACGGTAGCACCTACAACCAGGGTTATATCCAACCCATCAACCCCTCCCAGGGCTGCGACCCCACGGCGGCAGCCAACATTGCCGATCAGCCCAGACCGCAATCACCTCGCCAGCAGCCTTAAACTCCCGCCTACAGGCAGACCTCCTCCCCCCTTCTCAGGCCGCCACAAACCGCTCTCTCCTCGGTTCTCACAGGCGAAACCCACCTAAAACGACATAACCTACTGTGCCCTGGGCGACAGCCCTCCGGCAGCCGCTTCAGTAGCTACCTGGCCACCACCAATTACCACGTCATCTAGCTCTAGGGCGGCAATCAAGTAGTTGAACCAATGCCGCCCGCGCGCCCATTTTAAGTTTTGCCAGCCAAGGGCATCGGTTTCACCAGCATGCCTTTAGAAAGCGCCCCTAACATCACTGAAAGTTGACAATCCGAGCAAAGCTATCGGGTTCCAAGCTAGCACCGCCCACCAAGGCCCCGTCGATCTCAGGCTGAGCCATCAACTCATCGACGTTGCTGGGTTTAACCGAACCGCCGTACTGAATGGTGACATCAGGGTTTTTCAGCAGCTTGCGAATGCCGCCAATCACCTGGTTGGCATCAACCGCTTCGCAGGTGTCGCCAGTACCAATCGCCCAAATGGGCTCGTAGGCAATAATCAAGTTGTTTTGATCGACATCGACCAGGCCTTGCTCAATCTGGGTGGCAATCACCGCTTCTGTTTCTCCCGCATCGCGCTGGGTCTTGGTCTCACCCACGCACAAGATCGGCGTCAGGCCGCACTTTTGTGCCGCTTTCAAGCGCAGATTCACCGTCTCGTCGGTGTCAGCAAAATATTGACGGCGTTCGCTGTGGCCCACAATCACGAAGCGCACCCCTAGCTCCCGCAGCATATCCCCAGAGATTTCGCCGGTAAAGGCACCTTCAGGCATCCAGTGAATATTTTGAGCACCCACCTTAATTCTGGCTCCGTGCAGACTCTTAGACAGTGCCCCCAGAGCCGTAAACGGCGCACATAGCACTATTTCGCGCCCGTCTGGGGTCTCGGTCAGTTGCCCCAGGAAATGACGCAGAAAATCCAGGGTTTCGCCCTGGGTCTTATACATTTTCCAGTTGCCAGCAATTACAATTTTTCGCACGGTAGTTTAAGGTCGAGGGTTGTACAGATCAACTCGCATCACTGCATCCTACTAAGTAAAGGCACCCCTGATCAAATTCAATTCACCCCAGCGAGGTGCAACCTAGAACCCTGGAGCCTAGTCATCGTAGCCCAGGGTCTCGGCGGCGCGGCGTTGCAGAGAGGCAGCAATATCGGCATAAAGAGAGGCATCTCGATAGGAGTTGCCCACGGGGTTGCACTCTAACAGAAATCCGTACACCACACAGGCAGCCAGATAGGTGCCGTAAACCGTGGAATGGGCATCGGGGGAAGCCAGTTCCAGCCCGAGTCGAGCTTGGCGAGAGAAACCCAAGGCCAGCGCCACCACGCTAACCATCATCAAAAACTGGACGATAGCCTTACCCTGTTTCAATCGGTTAGCCATCGTCCAGTTTCCCTGAACAGCCTAGTTTCACGCACCGGGCCGTCTTAGGTTACGGGCAGTGACGTCTAGCCCGTAGTCACCTACGGGAGTTCCTCAATGGGGAACCAACCTAGTCTCACACACCAGCCGCCGCACGGGCAGCCGCCGCTTCGTCGGGGTGAATGTTGAGGCGGGTCAGGTTAATGCGACCGCGACCGTCAATTTCACGCACTTTGACAATCACCTCGTCGTCTACATTGACCTCATCTTCAACCTTGGCCACTCGGTAGTCAGCCAGCTGAGAAATGTGAATCATGCCCTCCTGGCCGGGCATAAACTCAACAAAAGCCCCGATGGGAATAACCCGAGTTACCTTGCCGACAAACACATCGCCAGCGGCGGGCTTGAAGACAATCGATTCGATCAGGGCTTTGGCCTGCATCGCCTTTTCGCCCTCGATCGCCGACACAGTCACGGTGCCATCGTCGTTAATATCGACTTTAGCGCCGGTTTGCTCGGTAATCGCTTTGATCTTCTTGCCACCGGGGCCAATCACCATACCGATCATTTCGGGGTCGATCTTGAAGCTAATCAAGCGCGGCGCGTAGGGCGATAGCTCGGTTCTGTGGGTGTCAATGGTGGCCAGCATTTTCTCTAGAATATGCAGCCGGGCAGGCTTGGCCTGGTTGATGGCGTCCGCAATGACCTGCAAGGGCAGCCCGGTGATTTTCATGTCCATTTGCAGGGCAGTGATACCGGTATCGGTACCGGCCACCTTAAAGTCCATATCGCCCAAGAAGTCTTCAATACCCTGAATGTCGGTGAGGATGCGCACCTCGTCACCCTCTTTGATCAGGCCCATGGCAGCACCGCTGACCGGCTTGGTAATGGGCACGCCGGCATCCATCAGCGACAGGGTAGAGCCGCATACCGACCCCATCGACGTGGAGCCGTTAGATGACAGCACCTCTGACACCACACGAATGACGTAGGGAAACTCTTCTTTGGGCGGCAGCACCGGCACCAAAGCTCGCTCAGCTAGCGCACCGTGGCCAATTTCACGCCGACCGGGCGATCGCATCGGCCGAGTTTCGCCCACCGAGTAGGGAGGAAAGTTGTAGTGGTGCAGGTAGCGCTTCTCTTCGTCGGGGTGCAGATCATCCATCATCTGGGCATCGCCAGGGGTGCCCAGGGTGGTCACCGACATCACCTGAGTCAGCCCACGCTGAAATAGCCCCGTGCCGTGGACTCGTTTGGGTAGCAGGCCGACTTGACAAGAAATGGGGCGCACCTCGTCGAGCTGACGGCCATCAACCCGCACTTTGTCTACGACGATTTGCTGCCGCATCAGCTTTTTAGTCACCGATTTATAGGTGTTGCCCAAAGCCTTAGCGTTCTCGGCAACGGCTACTTTGACCGAGTTATCGTCCTCTAGGGCATCAGTGGCGGCAACTAGCTCCTCTTTAATCGCATCGAGCTTTTCATCGCGCTCGGGCTTCGTGAGGCTAAACTGCTTCAGCACCTCTTTGATCGCCGCTGCCGTTTTTTCTTCAATAAAGGTAGCCAGGGTGGGGTCGGTTTCGGGTTCCGCTTCGGTAACGACCTCAATGCCCAACTCCTTGATCAGCTCTAGCTGAGCTTTGATCAGGTCTTGCACCACCTCATAGCCAAAGTCGATGGCTTCAATCACATCGGCCTCAGGCAACTGGTTAGCGCCAGCTTCAACCATGATCACACCGTCGGGAGAGCCAGCTACCACTAGGTCCAGATCACCGTTTTCCACTTCTTTGTAGGTGGGATTGATCACAAAATCGTCGCCCACTAGCCCAACGCGCACTGCCGCCATCGGACCGCTGAAAGGAATTTTAGCCAGCAGCACAGCGATGGAAGCGCCGGTTGCCGCCAAGACATCGGGGGGCACTTGCTCATCCATAGCCAGCGTGGTCGCGACAATCTGAATGTCGTCGCGCAACCATTGGGGAAACAGAGGCCGCATCGGGCGATCAATTAGGCGGCAGATCAGAGTAGCCCGCTCGGGGGGCCGTCCCTCTCTACGCAAAAATCCGCCAGGAATGCGCCCAGCAGCATAGAGTCGCTCTTCGTAGTCAACCAACAGGGGCAAAAAATCGATGCCCTGACGACCGGCTGAGCGGGTTGCGGTCACCAGAACCGCTGTTTCCCCCGACTGCACCAGCACAGCACCCCCGGCCTGGGGAGCCAGCAGCCCACCTCTCAGGTGAATATCACGGCCGCCGAAGGATATTGTTTTTTCAAATTCTTGCATGTACGCCTACGTCCTTTCTCTTTTCCATTCTTCTGTGTTACTTTGGCCTGATCCTAGCACCGATGGCGGCAATGGCTTCTTGCCGAGGCCACCGTAGACAAAATTAGGCAAAAGACTTAAGGTTTTCAGCCTGGCAGCAACCCAATGTAACCCTGATCAAATGGGGCTACGGCCAACAAGAGAAACCGTTATTGCAGTATTGGTGAGCGAAGCAGCAAGGTTTTGTAGGTCAATCGCAGCCCAGCGCTATGAGCTAGCGGTCTTGAGATGTAAGGGCATTGACCATTTCAATAACGACTGCAAGGCAAGCTCAAACGCGATCGCATTACTGTTCTCATTCCCGCGATCGCTGACCGTTAAGCCTCTAAACTCATTAGATTGCCAACATGCTGACGTTATGGGCTAGCGATCGCTTCGAGTAGGTAACTTAACCCAATAGCCTCAGAATTTGACAACAGGCTTACAGTGGTTGGCAAAACTACAATATTTCTTGCTGAGGGGTGCATCCCGGCTTTGTGAATGCGCTGCGTCATTCCCACGCAGGTGGAAATCTACGGGAGAGTAAGCTATCCGGCGTGGGGTCCCCGCCCCACGCCTTCGCGGGGGCAGGCTCTGCACGGGAACCACAGGCAAGCTGTTCGTCAGAGTAATGACTTTGCAAAACTGGGATGTACCCTTGCTGAGGATGCTCTTGCCGAGAGTGATCGAATCCTAGGAGCCAGGATTGAAAAACAGTGAGCTGCCTTATGCACAGAGTGCTAATAGGCCAGAGTTTCCAATGTTTCGCGCAGATAACGACGCACTAATTGGTCTAAAGGGGCAGACTCAGCCTCAGAAACGGGCAGTTCACCTTTCCAGCTTTTGAAGCCAGAGCTACCGGCGATCGCACATTTAAGGCCATACCAAATACGGGCGTGGTCAGAAAGCTGTGTAGAGTTTGCAGAACGAGTTACGGCCATAGCTGCCTCAAAGAAAGCTTAGATAAACGCTAAATCCTGTGCCATTCCAAGAATCAAGCCTGCTCAAACACCCGTGAGCTAAGAGACAATTCTGGAGCGTTGAACGACTACCTATACACCATAGCGCAACCCTTCCCCAGGGATTGTGACAAAGACCACAGTATATTGAATTGACAAAAATCTATGGATATAAATTTAACCCCTGCGATCCTTAATTGATGAATGTACCGGCACCGACAGTGCACCGGCATCGGGTAGCAGCGTCTTTTCAGTAGGCTGAGGGCAATCCTCCATCGCCATTACATCATGTTCAGCCGAATCTGTAGTTAAGTCATCGTTCTCAGGATGCTGCCACCCTAGACGACCCTGGAGTGGATGGATGATGTCTGCATCGCTCACTTCGGGATGAAGAGCCTCAGGATGTATTGCCTCAGGATGTATGACTTTGGGATGGAGCGTCATCGCCTCAGGTAATTTTTCAGGCAGCAATGATTCTTCAGGAGGCCTTGGGTTGAGATCGCCCTCGGCGGAGATGGCCTGAGCGATCGCCCCATCGACTGTAGACTTACCCACAACAGCAGCATCACCCATCGAAGCCGACTGGTCCGAGGCGGGTGGCGCTATCACAGGCAGAATCTGGCCCACAGACAACCCCAACCAGCTAAAATCGGCAGCGATTTTGTCGGTTGGATAGGGCAAAACCTTTTGCAGGTTTCGATCGGGGGTAGCTAATACCTGGAGTACCGCTACTGGCACCTGCAAAAACAAGTTGGCCATGAAAAAACTCAGAGCAGCGATCGCGACTCCCCCTACCCGTCCCCAGTCCCCAAACGGCGTCAGATCTCGGGCTAAAAACGCCAGAGGATAGAGTTTAACTAAAACCCAAACCAGGGGTATGGGCACCACTAAAGCACCCCATCGAACCCGCCATTGGCGAAACTGAGACAGCAGGCGACGCTGATCAGCCTGCAAAACCGAGGGCCTTAAAGCCAACCCAGGCAAGCTGAAAATATAGAAGGGACGACGCAGCTGCATCGAGAGTACCGGCAGCACTCCCAAAAGAACCATGAAACCCAGCTCCAGCCCTGGCAGCGTGGGATTGCCCACGGCCAGACCCATCAGGCACAGATCGATCCACAGCGGTACAGTGGCCAAACCCGCCAGATGTACCCACAGATATGGATCACAGCGCCAGGGTTTCATGGTTGACTCCGTTGCTTGCTAGACAGCTACTCTCCTAGGGTTACCCAGCGGGCTGCTTAGGCCATAGCCAAGGTACGGCGCTTCGTGATCATCTTGAAGGCGTCAATAATGTCGCCTTCCTTCCAATCACTGAAGTTGTCAATGCCGATACCGCACTCAAACCCGGCCGCTACATCCTTAGCGTCTTCTTTCATGCGCTTAAGAGAATCGAGTTTGCCGGTGTAAACCACCTCGCCACCTCGCACCACCCGCAGGTTGCAGTTGCGGGTAACTTTGCCCGAAAGCACATAGCAACCAGCCACAGCACCCTTGCGCACGGGGAAGACAGCCCGAACTTCGACTTGCCCCAGGGTCTCTTCCACCATTTCGGGGTCGAGTAGGCCTTCCATGGCCCCCTGAATATCATCGAGCAGGTTGTAGATCACTTCGTAATCGCGCACATCGACCCCTAGGCGATCGGCAGACTGCCGTGCCCCGGGAGCCAGGGTAGTGTTGAAGCCAATGATGACCGCGCCACTAGCAGCAGCCAAATCGACATCGGTTTCGCTGATCTCGCCAGGGGCCGCCAACAACACCCGAATCTGTACCTCGTTCTGGGGCAGCTGCTGAAGTGCCGCCAGAATGGCTTCGATTGACCCCTGCACGTCGGCCTTCAGCAGTAGGTTGAGATCCTTGAGATCGCCTTCTAGCACCTGGGCCGAGATAGTGTTGAGCGTCACCCGCCGAGAGGCCATAGACTGCTGCAAGCGCGACTGGCGCTGGTCAAGCATACGCTTGTCGGCCACAGCCCGAGCGGTTTTCTCATCAGCATAGACTTCAAACTCGTCACCAGCAGCAGGCACATCGTTGAGGCCGAGCACCTCAACGGCAAAGGAAGGCCCTGCCACCTTAACTCGCTGCAGGCGGTCGTCGAGCATGGCCTTGACCTTGCCCAGGATAGGACCAGCCACTAGGGAATCGCCCACCCGCAGGGTGCCGTTTTGCACCAGCAGGGTAGCTACTGGTCCGCGAGCCTTGTCGAGGTTAGCCTCAATCACAGTACCCCGAGCCATTCGGTCAGGATTAGCCTGTAGATCGCCTACCTCAGCCACAAGTACGATCATCTCAAGCAAGCTATCGAGATTGTCGCCAGCGAGGGCGCTAACCGGCACCATGATGGTGTCGCCGCCCCATTCCTCGGGCACAAGACCGTGCTCCATCAGCTCTTGCTTAACGCGATCAGGATTAGCAGTCTCCTTATCGACCTTGTTGATGGCAACAATTAAGGGCACTTCAGCCGCCTTGGCATGGCTGATGGCCTCAATGGTTTGGGGCCGAACACCATCATCGGCGGCCACCACTAGAATGGCGATGTCGGTAACCCGAGTACCCCGCGCCCGCATGGCGGTGAAGGCTTCGTGACCAGGAGTGTCGAGGAAGACGATTTGATGAGACACCCCGTCGTGCTCCACATCGACATGGTAAGCCCCGATGTGCTGGGTAATACCGCCAGCCTCTCCCTGGGCCACCTTGGTCTTACGGATGGAGTCGAGCAGAGTAGTCTTACCGTGATCCACGTGACCCATGATGGTGACTACGGGAGGTCGCCGCTGAAGACTATCGAGGTCAGTTGCGTCGAGCATCTCTGTGACCTTCTTGGCCTCTGACTCGACTTGGCTGGTTTCGACCATGACCTCAAACTCTTCGGCCACCATCTTGGCCGTTTCAATATCGAGGGTCTGGTTGATGTTGGCAGCAATGCCTTTAAAGAACAGCGATTTGATCAGTTCTGTTTCAGGCACCATAATCTGCTCAGCCAGCTCATGCACCGTGAGCCCTTCAGAGAGCACAATCAGCTCTGGGCGCTCTTGGGTAGGTTGAGCTTCGCGACGACCTCGACGAGAGCGACCGCCACCACTGCTGCTGTCGCGGTGTTGAGGCTTGTGGCTCTTCATCGTGGGTGACGACGGTTTGCCGCCCCCCTGACTCTTAGGCTTAGGCGGACGAGCCAGAGAAATGCTCAGTTGAGCGACTTCAGAAGGCTGATCATCGCCTTCTTCTAGCTCATCAACCAGCACGTCAAGATCTTCGTCGTCTTCGCCCAGTACTCCCTGGCCCCGACGCTTGGTCTTGCCGACCTTGCTGGCCTTTTCACGCATCTTTTGATCGTCATCCTCATCATCGCGCTCTTCGCGCCGATGGCGAGGGGGCGAAGGACGACGCAGATGAGACTCATCTAGACCACCTACCCCAATCACAGAGATGGAGTCACCACCGGGTGCCGCTTTCTCGGCGCGCTCTGCTTCGGTTCTAGCCGTGTCAGCATCAGTGGTGGGACGACGCAGCTTGGGCTTGGGCTTCAGCCGAGGCACATCCTCATCGGCATCAATTTCGCGAATGGGAATGGTAGGACGCGGTGCCCCATTGCCATCAGCACTACGGCTCTCAGGGGCACGATCTTCCCTAGAGCGGATTTCGGGCCGACGAATAACCGGGCGGGGCGGACGAGGCATGTCTACCGTCGATTCGGAGCGATCGCTGGCAGTCTCGACCCGCTCACGCGACACTGGGCTCACCAACTCAGGGCGAGGCTTGACCACAGCCGGAGCAGGAGCCTCTTCAACCACCTCTGGCGCAGAGATAGCCGAAGGGTCTGACGGCTCGACAGCAGGGCGATTTAACGCCACCGGAGGGCGCGGCTTAATATCAGCCTGCTCGCTGCGGGGAGCGACACTGGGACGGCTAGGCGGCTTTGATAGATTGTCGCTACTGCCACCACTGGGCCGGGTCGGGGGCGTGCTTGGAGCCGCCGCCGGAGGCGTAGGTGCAGTCACCTCAGCGCCACTGTCAGCCTTGGGGGTAACCCGGTGCCGACGAATTTCCAAAATTTGCTGTTTGCGCTCAGGCCGAGCCCCATTTTTCACGGGGGCTGGGGGCCGAGGGCGATCGGGCCGATTAGGGCCGCTGCTGCTACTACGAGACTGACGAGCCGCCGCACGAATTTGGTCGGCTTCTGACTCAGCGATGGTGCTGCTGTGACTCTTCGCGGCAATGTCAAGGCGACTGGCGATCGCCAAGATGTCCTTGTTATCCAAATCCAATTCCTTTGATAACTCGTAAATTCTCACTTTGCCGTTCATCCACATCTCCCTACGCTAGTCAAGCTTGTTACATAAACCAACCTGCTTCGTCCAACAAAACGACATCAAACCATTCTGACGGATACTTAGCCCTAGCAAGGCATTGTAACCTAAGGCCAGGGGTGATGGGGCCCTAAGCAAGTTTACCGACGGCTGGGCTGCCGGTTATTTACCCATACTATGAGTGTAATCAGTTGCTCCCCTAATGAACAGAATCTCAGAGGGAGAGCCAATTAGGACGATTCATTTGCAAAAATTGTTGGTTGAATCTTTAGTAAACACAAAATTTTTCCTTACGGCTGGGGTGAACTGGGGCTCAAAGCCTGGGGAAGTAGTGCGATCGCCGCTTGATCAGCCCCCTCCAGCCGCTGCCATAGAGTTTGATAAAGCTCCTCTGGCACATTGGCTTTAAGGGCACGACCTAACCGACCCTTTTTTTGGGCTTGGCGCAGGCAGGCGGCCTGGGGACAGATATAGGCCGATCGCCCCATACCTTCTCCCAAAACCACCGTGCGGTCTGGATAAACCCGCACCACTCGCCAAAACTCGGCTTTAGGCGCAACCCGCCGACAGCTTACACAGCACCGATGGTTTGGTTGCATGGGTTTACTCTAGGGTCTCGTCCTCCAAAGACTCGTCTTCTTGGGTTTCGTCTTCTAAGGTCGCGTCTTCAGGGGACAAATCTGCCTCTGCGACCAAGTCAGCCTCAGTGTCATCATCGGTCTCTTCCAGTGTCGTGTCTTCTGGAGCAATAACCGCTGTGGCGAGCGGTTCGGGGGCATCTGCCGCCCCATCGGTGTCCTCTTCAGGCTCTACCCCTAGGGCAACTTTAGGAGTAGCCGCTGCTCCGCTGGCCGCCGCTTCAGCCGCCGCGCGTTCTGCTGCCGCCGCCGCTCGCCACGCCGCCGCTTCGGCTTCTTCAGCCGCCTGTTCTGCCGCTTCTCGGGCAGCTTCTTCCCGAGCCGCTAGAAGTTCAGCCATCTTGCGATCTTCTTCGTCGTAGTCGTACTTGCCCGAATCTTTGATATCGATCTTCCACCCGGTGAGGCGAGCCGCTAAACGAACATTTTGGCCCTCTTTACCAATGGCCAGGCTGAGCTGGTCTTCAGGCACTAGCACATGGGCCTGGCGATCGTCGGGATTAACCAGGCGCACTTCGTCAACGCGGGCCGGACTGAGGGCGTTAGAAATATAGGTGGCGGGGTCAGGCGACCAACGAATCACGTCGATTTTTTCACCCCGTAGCTCATTGACCACCACCTGAATGCGCGATCCCCGTGCCCCAATACAGGCCCCAACCGGATCCACATCCCGCTCTAGGGTATCCACCGCAATTTTGGTGCGAGGGCCAACGGAGCGAGACGGCGGATTGGCCTCCCGCGCCACCGCCACAATCCGAACAATTTCGTCCTCAATTTCGGGCACTTCGTTGGTAAATAGCTCGACCACCAAAGCGGCATCGGCGCGAGACACCAGCAGCTGAGGCCCCCGATGAGACCCCTCAGATACCTTCTTCAGGGCGACACGGAAGGTGGCGTTGGCGCGGTAGTTGTCGTTGGGGAGCTGGTCGCGCTTGAGCAGTTCGGCTTCAACCTCGGGCTGACCGACGCTGCTACTGACGGCCATAATCACCGACTGGCGCTCAAACCGCAGCACTCGGGCCGATAGAATACTGCCTTCTAAATCTTGGAACTCTTCTTGAACAAGCTTACGCTGCTGATCGCGCAGTTTTTGAGCCAGCACCTGCTTGGTTTGAATCGCAGCCATCCGGCCAAAGTCACGCTGATCCGGGGTGACATCGAGCACTACGGTGTCGCCTGCTTGGGCTTCAGGCGCGACTTCGCGCACTTCGGCTAGGGCAATTTCGTGGTCTTGGCTAGTGACCTCGTCAACGATGGTTTTGGTGGCCAGCACCCGAAAGCCCTGATCGTCGTAGTCGTCTACGTCTAGCTCAATATCGAAGTTGTCGAAGTACTCTTCATCGAAGTGGGTATCGATTTCTCGGGTACGACGATAGCGCTCGTATCCCTTTAGCAGAGCTTCGCGAATGGCATTTTCGACCGCGTGCTTGGGCAAATTGCGCTCGCGGCTAATGACATCAATCATTTCCTGCAGGTTTGGCAGACTAACTAGCGACATAATCACTCACCTCTAGGGGCTAAATCTTCAGTTGTGGCAGAATTCTGAGCGCAGAGGGCGCTAATCGGGACTTTGATCACTGAGCTGTACCGTCGTCACCAGCTCCCGAGGCAGGGTGACCGTTTTACCTTTTTGGCTCAGCACCACAGCGGCGTCATCTCGCCGCACTAGCTGGCCGACCCATTGCCGCTTGTCTTTGTGGGGAGCAGACAGGTTGACCTCTACCATGAACCCTTTAAACACGACGAAGTCGCGGTCGGTTTCTAGGGCCGCAGACACCCCAGGGCTAGACACTTCGAGTACATAGGCATCGGGGATGAGATCGGTGGTATCGAGGACGGCCTCAAACGCCTGACTCATTTTTTCGCAGTCACTCAGGCCAGTGTCTTCGTTTTCGAGGCTGCGCACGTTGATGCGCAGCACCGGAGGCGATTGGTTGGTCTGAAATACCGCTTCAACCACCTCTAGCCCCAGTTCTTCGGCAACGGGGGCCGCTAACTCAAGCACCTGGGGAATCAGAGGATGTACCATGTAACGTCTGAAATAATGCCAATAAAAAAGTGGGCCTCGACCCACCTCCCTAAACATTTCTGCTAAAGGACCCCAAGCCCGAAGACCTGAGTTTCCCTATAGTAGCGAATTGTGGCGGCAATAAAGCAGTCAGGCCCGGGATTGACCTGACGGAGCCGATTTAGGCAACAGCGACATTCGGCTATAGCCAGCCTAAAACTCAAGGTATCTAGCCCTTGCCCCAACCATAGGTCAGGGCAGTGGCGACGGACAAAACGGAGACTTGGCAGCGATAACGACATGTCTGCCCCCGCCCCCAGAGGATGGCTAACGCCGCCGTAGCCACATCAGCACCGCTAAGGCAAACCCAATTAGGGGCAACACCAACAGGGCGAACACGCCCAGACCAATCTGCTGCTGCACGGTCATGGTGATGCGGCGGTTGGTCACCTCTCGGGGACGAATGGAGAGGGTGGCATCGGTCTGCTGACCGAGCCAGCTGACTGAGTTGAGAAACACATCGCCGTTGAGCTGTTGATCAAACAGGCCATCGGTAGCAAACGTGGCATTGCCAATGACGACCAGACGCGACTCAGGAGAGGGCTCACTGTCTTCGACGGCGGGGGCTTGATTAACCGGACGGCTGAGCGCTACCCCCAGGGTGTAGGGGCCGGAGGGGGGAGCATTTTCGTCGAACTGAAGCTCGCCTTCAGGGGAAAGGGCTTCGGCCCGACTTTGGGAGTTGCTTTGGAGTAGAGGCACAGCCGTGACGCCAGGCACCTCTTCGACATTGACCGGGCGCACCAGAGGAAAGAACGATCGCCCATTGCGAAAGTCACGGGTGATGGGGTGATCGCCGTAGTCGGTGACGAGGGGAGCGGCAGGCCCCAGGCCCACCAGCTGACCAGTACCGGAGGTGTCGAGCACGATGCGATCGTCAAGGGTGACGCCCCAGGGATCTAACAGACTGTCAAGGCCGGGGCTGGTGCGGGGGTCGATCAGCAGCATGAGGCTACCACCACTGTCGAGGTAGGTCTGTAGGGCGTCTACCTCCGCCTCAAAGAACTCGGCGGCGGGGCCAGCCACGATCACCACACTGGCATCGTCAGGCACTGACCCGGTTTGGGAGAGATCGAGGGGCTGAACCAGGGCACTTTTGTCTTCTAGGGCGGTGGTGGCTTGCAAAAAGCCGGTTTCGCTGCCGTCGATGGCAAACTCTTGATGCCCCTGGGTGAAATAGACGGCGAGGGCGCGATCGCTCGCCACCTGATCAAGTGCGTTCGTCAGGGTTCGCTCTGACAGCCGCTCGTTGGGGCCGACATTCTGCAAAAAGCGGCGGGTATCTCCACTTTCTACAAACACCATGCCGGTTTGGGTCGCGCCAAACTCCTGGGCTTGGCGCGGGTCGTTGTAGGGGTTGACATAGTCAAAGGTAAACCGTGACCCAGCCTGGCGATAGCTTTCGAGGAGCTGCCGATCTTGAGGATTGGGTAGCGGGTCAAACACCACAATGCGGGTGGGGTTTTCAAGGGTACGCACCACCTGCTGCGACTGGGGAGCCAGGGTAAATAGCTGATTTTCGGTGAGGTCTACTCGGCTGGCATAGCGCACTGCTAAAAAGTTGACCAAGCCCAAAATCGCCAGTACCGCCAGGGCTGACACCAGCGCATTGGCCCCGGCTTCGGTAGATCGCTGAGCCCAGAACCGGCCTTGGCCATAGTTGCCCAGTACCAGCCCGATAAGTAGAAGTCCGGTGCCTCCCACTAACAGACCAGCAGGCAGCAGCGTCCATCCGGCTAGCACTCCGGCCAGCAGGCCTGCTGTAACCAGGGCCAGCCCCGGCAACGCCAGGTACTTCAAATACTTCTGGTAGATCGCAAACGATTTCATCGCCATAGAAAACCCGCTAAACCCGCTAAAACTAACCTGCCATCACTCAACTGTTGCTAAGTGCTGCTAAGAGCGCTGAAACCTCAGGGTCTCAATGGATTGGGCAGTGAGGTATAAACCCAACACAATAAATGAGAGAAACAGCACTAACCCACCGGTGTCAAAAATGCCTTCAGTGAAATCGGTGAAGTGCTTTAGCAGGGAGAGGTGGCCGAGGGCCTGTCCCAGGATCCCTGGCAATCCCTGGGCGATCGCATCGACGAGCCACAGCAGTAAAATCAGCGCGAAGGTCATAATTGCCGCCAGCACCGTGCTCTCGGTCAGCGACGAAATGAACATGCCGAGGGCCAAGATACTGGCAGCCATTAGCACGAGCCCCAGGTGAGACAGCAAAAAGACGCCTGAGCCAGTGGGGGGAGTCGCGGCCCCCAACGCTACCGCCTGGCACACCATTAGCGGCAGCACCATGGCGATGTAAAAGCTCACCACCGCCATCAGCTTGCCCAGGGCCACGGCCCAGTTGGCCACGGGCGAGGTGGCCAGCAGTTCGAGGGTGCCCTGCTTGCGCTCGTCCGCGTAAAGCCCCATGGAGAGCATCGGTAACACAAACAGCGACAGCGACCCCAACAGCCCAACGTAGCCCTTATTAAATTCGTAGGCTACATCGAAGGGCGGTGCCGGAGGCATCCCCATCTGCACTGCCTGGTCGGCCATGGCAGCCTGGGCCAAAATGCCCTGGGGGCCAAGCAAAATAGCCACCAGAAAGAAGCCCCCCAGCAGCCAGAACAGAGCGGCAATGATATAGGGCAGCGGTGAAGCAAAGTAGCTCTGAAGCTCTCGCTGGTAAATAGCGAGGATGTTTTTGAAGAGGAGGGTCATGGGGCAACGGGGATGGAGTGGGTTGGGTATTGGGGTGGATGGGTGGCGAGAACGGCAACCCTAAATCCAACATAGCTAGGCTTCGGGATCCTCAGGCATTACTTCAGTTGTCACCCCATCGCCCATGGGCCCTTCGGATTGGGCGATCGTTCCAGGGGCGGGTTCGGTGGTAGTGAGGTTGAGAAAGACATCTTCGAGGGTGGCCTGTTGGCGGCGCAGTTCGTGGAGTTCGAGGCCAGCGTTGACAAGGGCGGCAGACATAACGGCTCCCAAGGTGCGATCGGCTTCCGCGCTCACCCGCAATCGGTGATGATACTCCGGCAGATGCTCTAACCCCAGTAGGGTCACCTGGCGCACAGGGGACATCGCTGCCAGCAGGCGCTGGGCAGTATCGACATCGCCTTTGATCTCTAACTCATAGGCCGATTCACCCGAAAGGCGAGTGGTGAGGTTGTCGGGGGTATCGGTGGCCACAACCTGGCCCCGGTTGATAATGGTGACGCGATCGCAGGTCATGCTCACCTCCGGCAAAATGTGGGTGGAGAGAATGATCGTATGGCTGCCTGCCAGACCCTTAATCAGCTGACGCACCTCATTGATCTGGCGTGGATCCAACCCTACGGTGGGTTCGTCTAAAATAATGACCGGCGGGTCGTGAATAATCGCCTGGGCAATGCCCACCCGCTGTCGATAGCCCTTCGACAGCTTGCGAATCAGCACCTTGCGCTTATCGCGTAGACCGCAGTGATCCATCGCAATGTCGGCCCGCTGCTGGCGGAGGTCGGAGGGCACCCCCTTAATTTTGGCCACAAAGTGTAGAAACCCCTGCACCGTCATCTCGGGGTAAAGCGGCGGCGACTCGGGCAGATAGCCAATCCGCTGCCGCACTGCCATTGAGTCGGTGTGCACGTCGTAGCCCGCCACCCGCGCCGTACCGTCTGAGGCTGGCAGATATCCTGCCAAAATTCGCATGGTGGTCGTCTTACCCGCCCCGTTAGGCCCCAGAAACCCCAAGATTTCTCCGGGCTGGGCCTCGAAGGTAATATTTTGAATGGCCGTAGTAGACCCGTAGGTCTTACTCAGGTGCTCAACTTCAATCATGGGTGTAGAACCGCCAGCAAACCATTGGACATTGTACTGCTGAATACAGTAGCGATTTTTTACTCCAATGCGTTTAAGTCGCCCGATCTAGTCCATCCCTTATCTCCCCCACCCCCCGCTAGCTATCCTCTACTCGGAAGCTCTCAGTTCCTGACCTTGGGACAAGGTTGGGGATCGCGAGTCGCAAGCGAGCAATGATCGATCAGACAGGGCTGTTTATAGGCGTCCTCAGTCTCCAAGGGCGGCGGGGGCTGGCCAAACACCATCTCGCAGCTAAAGTCTTCAAAGTTGGGCACCATCGTTAGGGGAATGCCAAAGTCTTCGGTAAAGAAGCGCTGGGTAGGCCGCTTACACATGTTGACGCACATGCCAACGCAGCGGCTCTCGTCGAGATAGCGACATTTTTTGATATGGACGCCGCTGCGCTGCTGCCGCACCTGGCCCTGGGCGTCAGTGAACTCTACAGTTTTGACCTCGCAGGGGCCGACCAGCCACTCAAACAGCAGCGTGGCAAACCAGGCATTGAGCTCACACACTAGCCGGGTCGGTGAAAACAGGGTGCGAATGAGCCACAACACCTGGGTGGGCACCAGCGACTTGAGCACGACGGCCACTAGTGCCTGCTGCTGCTGGGCATTGCGTCCCTGCATGATTTGGTTCGACAAATCGACAAAGCCATCGTAGCCACTCAAGGCAGTGTCTTTGCCAACCGCCTTGGCCATCTTGCGGCTGAAGAGCCAGATAAACAAGCGCGCACCAGGGCCATCGTCATAGATGGCTTTTTCTGAAGTGGGGCCAAGGCCCGTGGCCGGGGGCGATGCCATGACAAACCAGGAATAATTACTTACTCCAGGGTAGTACTTACGGGGGTCGACTGACAGGGTTGAGGCACCTAGCCTGCGCCGCTGCCCGCAAACTGCTGGGCATAAAACTGGGCGTAGCGGTTCTGGTTGGCCAAAAGCTCGCTGTGGGTGCCCGATTCAATCACCTGGCCCTTTTCCATCACCAGAATGCGATCGGCCTGGCGCACGGTGGCCAACCGGTGGGCAATGATGAACACGGTGCGATCGCTCATCAGGCGATCGAGAGCCTCCTGCACCAGGGCCTCTGACTCAGCATCGAGGGCCGACGTGGCCTCGTCAAGAATGAGAATGCGAGGGTTCAGCAGCACAGCCCGAGCGATCGCCACCCGCTGCCGCTGCCCTCCCGACAGGTTGACCCCCCGCTCTCCCATCCAGGTGTAGTAGCCCTGGGAAAACTGAGTGATAAAATCGTGGGCGTTGGCAATACGAGCCGCCGCTTCTACAGCTTCTATGTCAAAGTCTTTTTGACCAAAGGCAATATTCTGGGCGATCGTGCCAGAAAACAGCGTAGTCTCCTGGGGCACAATGCCAATCTGTCGCCGCAGGCTGCGCAGCTTGACGGTGGCGACATCGACATTGTCGATCAAAATTTGGCCCGCCTGGGGATCGTAAAAACGAGGCAGCAGGTTCACTAGAGTTGACTTACCAGCGCCCGAAGAGCCCACCAGGGCAATTTTCTCCCCGGGCAGGGCCAGTAGATCGAGGTTGTGCAGTACGGGTTCGTCAGCCTCATAGCCAAAGGTGACATTGCGGTACTCGACGCGGCCAGTCACCTTCGGCAACTCAGCAGCAGTGGGCAGCTCGCGTACCGCCGGTTCTAGATCGAGCAGCTCAATCACGCGATCCACCGAAGCTTCGCCCTGCTTAAATTCGCCATAGTTGATGATCACGTGGTTGACCGGATCAATCAACATCAGCGCGGCAACGACGTAGCTCCCAAAGGAAGCCCCAGTGAGGTTGCCTTCGGCGATTTGCCAGGTGCCCACCAGCAAAATCAGCATCACCACTACAGCGTAGGTAAAGCCCACTACCGGGTACTGCACTGCCTGCAACCAGGCCGCCTTGTACCGGGCCTGGCGATTTTTTTCGGCCTCTTGGGTAAAGCGCTCTACTTCATAGTCTTCGGCGGCAAAGGCCCGCACTAGACGAATACCGCTAAATACCTCGGTTACCAGTGATGACAGGTCAGACACCAAATTTTGGCTGCGCCGCGAAAACGTCAGCATCTTCTCGCCAAACCATCCGGCCAGCACAGCCAAAATGGGTACCAACACTAGAGCGGTCAGGGTGAGCTGCCAATTGAGATAGACCATGTAGCTCAGCACCACAACGAGTTGTAGCACCGAGGGCAAAAAGTCGTGGAACAGCTTCTGCACGACTTCGCCAATGCGATCGATGTCTTCGGTCAGCCGATAGGACAGATCGCCGGTTTGGCTGCGCTCAAAATAGGTAAGACTGAGCCGATGAATGTGGGTATAGACGTCTCTACGCAGGTTAAAGGCCACCTCTAGGGCGGCCTTAGCCATCAGCGAGTCTTGAATATATTGCCCAATTTTTTGCAGCCCAAAGCCCGCCATAGTGATCGCAATGAATCGACCCACAACCGGCACATTGCCTGCGGCTAGCTGCTCTAAAATGTTGCCCGACAGCCAGGCCAAAATCGGCCAGTAGGACACAAAAATAATGGTGCCAATCAAGGCCTGGGCGATCGTCGGCCACTCACGCCGCACGTAGGGGGCAAGCGTCCAATAGTTGGAGCTTTGGGAGGGGCGCTTGGGGGTCAAGGGTTAAACCTTCGCATTGGCAATCACTGTTCAACCACGCTACCAGGTTTGGGCTCGATCTGCATTTGATGTCTCAGCCATTTGTGCGCCTGAATAAGACACTACAATCGACCTATAGCTAACGTTTGATGAATAGGTCGCGGTCTATGCCCACGGTTATTGTTGCCACCGGAAACCCCGGCAAGCTCAAAGAAATGCAGGTCTATCTCAACGATCTAGCCTGGCAGCTAAAGCTGAAGCCCGACGATCTAGATATTGAAGAAACCGGCGCTACGTTTTTAGAGAATGCTCGGCTGAAGGCAACAGGGGTAGCCAAGGCCCTAAACCAGTGGGCGATCGCCGATGACTCGGGCCTAGCGGTCGATGCCTTGGGCGGTGCTCCCGGCATTTACTCGGCTCGCTACGCCGACAGCGATACTGCCAGAATCGATCGCCTACTGAGAGAGCTAGAGGACAGCCGCGATCGCCAGGCTCAGTTTATCTGCGCTCTCGCCTTGGCTAACCCCCAGGGCGAGATTGTGCTCGAAACCGAGGGCATTTGCCCTGGGGAAATTTTGCTGGCTCCCCAAGGAACCGGCGGCTTTGGGTATGACCCGATCTTTTATGTACCCGCCCTGGGCAAAACGTTTGCCACCATGTCACCCGAGCAAAAAGAGGCCAACAGCCACCGGGGCATCGCCTTTCGCCAGCTCATGCCCCACCTAGCAACGTTGTCGATGGAGTAAACCTGGACCCATTCGACCATGGATACCGAATCCGAATCGCATAACCCCGATTCCAAACAGGCGGATTGCGCAGGGGTAAACGGTGCTTGCCCAGTCTAACCGGGGCTAGCCAGGGCGGATTCAGGGTGAGAGCCAGATCAAAAAATCAGGGGTGCGATCGCACCCCTGATTCTCAAGCCTGTAAATCTAAGCTTCCCGGTTGAGAAAATCTTGCAGTTGCCCTAGGGCAGCCCGACCAATATTAAACACAGCCCAGCTTCCCGCTACAGCAATCGGCAGTAAAACAACAACGACTCTCCAGTCCATGGGGCACGCCCTCCTAAATCGGTTTTACTTAAACAGTTGTCACAATTTTCTCATAATGTACACCATCTGGGGCGATCGCAGGCGGGAGGATTTGGGGGTTTACCTAGACCAACCGGGCCAAGGGCGATCGCTGGTAGCCCTAGTAGCCCAACTCCCCTGCCTACCCAGAAGCTTTAAAATCTGCCTAACCCTGGCCACAGACACGCCACTACCCAACCCTTGAGCCTCATCAATCCTTGAGCGAATATTAATTGAGGATAGAGAGGGCTGGTATTGCCCCCGGGCTGGGCACCCTAAACCAACTGGAGTGATGCTCTCATGCTTCTAGTCATCACCCACCTCTCTACTCTTTATTAAATCTAGATCGTACGACAGCTTAGGCCGCGCCACTGGCGATCAATTACTCATTGAAATGGCTCAGCGACTTCGGAGAATGAGCAACTGGGTAGCGCATACAGAGGTAGGGCAAATAGGGGATAAGAGCTGTTCTAACTTCAAGCGATCTCGAGCAGATAAATATCTGCAACGAGAGGATTTTACGGTCCTGCGATCGCCCCAAAAATTCTCCGGAAAAATAAATAGCCTCCGAACATCTGCCTTTTTCCTACGGCGATCGAGCAGCTGAATTTAATTTCGCCAGAGTTATTAACTTGTGAAAACTTCGCTTACCAAGGGCGGCAGTGATTCTGTAGTTTGTTACTTAACCTGCCGTTATTTTACGGATGGCAAGGGCTCTACGCTATCTGCTAGAGGCTTTCCCCCATCTTCAAAACTGTGGCAGTTCAAGGCCATCAGCCGTTTTCACAGGCTATCCTAACCGTTAGCCCAATGAACTTACCTGACCGCTCAGGTCGGCTTTTGGTGCTCAAGACCCTTTTTATTCAAGCTTTCTATAGCTCAGTTCGTATCTGTCTCTGTAGTAGGAAGCGCCTTTATCCGCTCTGTATTTTCGAGTAGAAGAGAGGAGAGTCCCATGACCATAAGTCCCCCTGAACCGGGACAAAAAGTCAGGGTCGTGGTCGATAAAGATCCGGTGCCCGTCTCATTTGAGCGATGGGGCAAGCCCGGCCACTTCGACCGCACGTTGGCCAAGGGGCCCAAAACCACCACCTGGATTTGGAACCTGCACGCCGACGCCCATGACTTTGACAGTCACACCAGTGACCTAGAAGATATTTCGCGGAAGATCTTCAGTGCTCACTTTGGCCACTTAGCCGTCATTTTCATCTGGCTAAGCGGCATGTATTTCCACGGTGCCAAGTTCTCCAACTATGAGGCTTGGCTCACCAATCCCATTGGCATTAAGCCTAGTGCCCAGGTGGTTTGGCCCATCTTTGGCCAAGAAATTCTCAATGCCGATGTAGGCGGTGGCTTCCACGGCATTCAGATCACCTCTGGCCTATTTCAGTGGTGGCGCGCCAACGGCATTACTAACAGCTTCCAGCTATACTGCACCGCTATTGGTGCGTTGGTCATGGCAGCGCTAATGCTGTTTGCCGGCTGGTTCCATTACCACAAGCGGGCTCCCAAGCTGGAGTGGTTCCAAAATGTGGAATCGATGATGAACCACCACCTGGCCGGGCTGCTAGGCTTGGGCTGTCTGGGCTATGCCGGTCAGCAGATCCACGTATCATTGCCCATCAACGCCTGTATGGACGCCATTGATGCGGGTCGTCCGTTGACCATTGGTGGCCGGGTAATCGATTCGGTGGCAGCAATACCATTGCCCCACGAGTGGATTTTGAACAAAAACCTGATGGTAGATCTGTACCCCGGATTTGCCGAAGGACTGAAGCCCTTCTTCACCCTAGACTGGGGAGTCTACGCCGACTTCCTCACCTTCAAGGGCGGGCTCAACCCTCAAACTGGCGGGCTGTGGCTGTCGGATACGGCCCATCACCACTTAGCGCTGGCTGTTCTATTCATTGTGGCCGGCCACTTCTACCGCACCAACTGGGGTATTGGCCACAGTTTCAAAGAGGTACTGGAAGCCCACAAGGGTCCCTTTACCGGCGAAGGCCACAAGGGCATGTATGAAGTGTTCACGACCTCTTGGCATGCCCAGCTGTCGTGGAACCTGGCCCTGATTGGGTCCCTCACCATCATCGTGGCCCACCACATGTACGCCATGCCTCCCTATCCGTATCTCGCAACGGATTATCCCACTCAGCTGTCGCTGTTTACCCACCACATGTGGATTGGCGGCTTCTTGATTGTGGGGGGAGCAGCCCACGCCGCCATCTTCATGGTGCGCGATTATGAGCCATCGGTGCATGTCAACAACAACCTCGATCGCGTACTACGCCATCGGGATGCGATTATTTCGCACCTCAACTGGGTCTGTATTTTCCTGGGCTTCCACAGCTTTGGGCTATACATCCACAACGACACCATGCGGGCGTTGGGGCGACCCCAGGATATGTTCTCAGATACGGCGATTAATCTACAACCCGTGTTTGCTCAGTGGATCCAAGGCATCCATGGGGCCGCAGCGGGCAATACTGCGCCGAATGCGCTGGCCGGCGTTAGCCCGGTGTTTGACGGCGGCTTAGTTGCTGTCGGCGGCAAGGTGGCTATGGCGGCAATTCCCCTGGGAACAGCCGACTTTATGGTGCACCATATCCACGCCTTCACCATCCACGTGACCGTGCTAATTCTGCTTAAAGGCGTGCTGTTTGCTCGCAGCTCTAGGCTAATTCCCGACAAAGGTGAGCTGGGCTTCCGGTTCCCCTGCGACGGACCAGGCCGGGGCGGCACCTGTCAGGTTTCCGGTTGGGACCATGTGTTCCTGGGCCTGTTTTGGATGTACAACTGCATCTCAATTGTAATTTTCCACTTCAGCTGGAAGATGCAATCGGATGTGTGGGGTACGGTGTCGCCGGATGGAGCCGTGTCGCACATTACTGGCGGCAACTTTGCGGCCAGCGCCATCACCATCAACGGTTGGTTGCGCGACTTCCTGTGGGCTCAAGCTTCCCAGGTGATTGGTTCCTACGGGTCGGCGCTGTCGGCCTACGGTCTGATGTTCCTTGGAGCGCACTTTGTGTGGGCCTTTAGCCTAATGTTCTTGTTCAGCGGTCGCGGCTACTGGCAAGAGCTGATTGAATCAATTGTTTGGGCGCACAGCAAGCTGAAACTGGCTCCAGCGATCCAGCCCCGGGCCTTGAGCATTACCCAAGGTCGGGCCGTGGGTGTAGCCCACTACCTGCTAGGGGGAATTGCCACGACGTGGGCCTTCTTCTTAGCGCGAATAATTGCGGTGGGATGACCCGTTTGGTCATGGGATCCCGTCGGGGCACAGGATGCTGTGCCCCGACACAACCCAGACCACCGCATTTCACGAATTGCGTTTTCTGACCCATTCGTACATCAAACCTGTTTTGATTCATGGCAACTAAATTCCCTAAATTTAGCCAGGACTTGGCCCAAGATCCGACCACAAGGCGGATTTGGTACGGGATTGCCACGGCCCACGACTTTGAAAGCCACGACGGCATGACGGAGGAGAATCTTTACCAAAAGATTTTTGCTTCTCACTTTGGCCACTTGGCAATCATCTTTTTGTGGACGTCGGGCAACCTATTCCACGTCGCTTGGCAAGGCAACTTTGAGCAGTGGGTCAAAGATCCACTGGGTGTGAAACCAATCGCTCACGCGATCTGGGATCCGCAATTTGGTCAACCCGCCGTGGATGCCTTCACCCAGGCGGGAGCCAGCTATCCGGTTAATATTTCATTTTCTGGGGTGTATCACTGGTGGTACACCATCGGCATGCGCACCAATGCCGACCTCTACGGCGGTGCCATGTTCCTGCTGATTTTGTCAGCAGCGTTCCTGTTCGCGGGTTGGCTACACCTGCAACCCAAGTTTCGCCCTAGCCTGGCCTGGTTCAAAAATGCAGAATCGCGCCTGAACCACCACCTGGCTGGTCTATTTGGGGTCAGCTCTCTGGCCTGGGCCGGTCACTTGATTCACGTAGCGATCCCTGAGGCTCGGGGCCAGCATGTAGGCTGGGATAACTTCTTGTCGGTGCGGCCCCACCCAGCTGGGTTGAAGCCGTTCTTTACCGGCCAGTGGGGGGTCTACGCCCAAAATCCAGACACGCCAAACCATATTTTCAACAGCAGCGATGGAGCTGGGACAGCGATTCTCACCTTCTTGGGTGGGTTCCATCCCCAAACCGACGCGCTGTGGCTGACGGATATTGCCCACCACCACCTGGCGATCGCGGTGCTCTTTATCGTCGCAGGCCATATGTACCGGACTAACTTCGGTATTGGCCACGACATGAAGACCATCATGAATGCCCACCGTCCCCCGGAAGGCACCCCCTTTGGCGGTGCGCTTGGGGAAGGCCACAAGGGCATTTACGACACCTACAACAACTCACTGCACTTCCAGCTAGGTTGGCACTTGGCCTGTCTGGGCGTGGTGACATCGCTGGTAGCACAGCACATGTACTCGCTGCCGTCCTACGCCTTTATCGCTAAGGACTACACCACCCAGGCAGCGCTGTATACCCACCACCAGTACATTGCTGGCTTCATTATGGTGGGGGCTTTTGCCCACGGGGCAATTTTCTTAGTGCGCGACTACGATCCGAAAGCCAACGAAAACAACGTGCTCTATCGCATGTTGGAGCATAAGGAGGCACTGATCTCCCACCTCAGCTGGGTATCGCTGTTCCTGGGTTTCCATACCCTGGGACTGTACGTGCACAACGATGTGGTAGTCGCCTTTGGCACGCCCGAAAAGCAGATTCTGGTCGAACCAGTATTTGCTCAATGGGTGCAAGCGGCCCACGGTAAGCTGCTCTACGGTATGGATACTCTCCTATCCAACCCCGACAGTATTGCCACTACAGCTTGGCCCAACCACGGCAACGTGTGGCTCGGCGGTTGGCTTGATGCTATCAACAGCAGCACTAACTCGCTGTTCTTAAATATTGGCCCTGGCGACTTCTTGGTTCACCATGCGATCGCCCTGGGTCTGCACACCACCACTCTGATTCTGGTCAAGGGTGCGCTGGATGCGCGCGGCTCCAAGCTGATGCCTGACAAAAAAGACTTCGGCTACAGCTTCCCCTGTGACGGTCCTGGTCGGGGCGGCACCTGCGACATCTCCGCGTGGGACTCGTTCTACCTGGCGATGTTCTGGATGTTGAATACCATCGGCTGGGTGACCTTTTACTGGCACTGGAAGCATCTGTCGCTGTGGTCAGGCAACGTGGCTCAGTTTAACGAAAACTCGACCTATTTGATGGGCTGGTTCCGAGACTATCTGTGGCTGAACTCGTCACAGCTAATCAACGGCTATAACCCCTATGGCATGAACAACCTCGCGGTTTGGGCCTGGATGTTCCTCTTTGGACACCTGGTCTGGGCGACCGGCTTCATGTTCTTGATCTCTTGGCGGGGCTACTGGCAGGAGTTGATCGAGACTCTGGCCTGGGCCCACGAGCGCACTCCTTTGGCGAACCTGGTTCGCTGGAAGGACAAGCCCGTTGCCATGTCGATTATTCAGGGCCGAGTGGTGGGTCTTGCTCACTTTACCGTGGGCTACATTCTCACCTACGCCGCCTTCCTCATAGCCTCGACATCAAGTCGCTTTGGCTAACAACCCGTAGGGTGGGCAGTGCCCACCTTACACCCTTGGGGAAAACCCACCCCTCCAGGGAAAGGTGCCCCAGGGCCAGGTGGGTCGAGCCTTAGCTAGGTTAGACCCACCCCTACTGGTCGAGAAACAAGATTTTCTAGTCAGCAAACTTTCTGAGTCAAAGCAGTCTTCCATGGTGGGCAATGCCCACCCTAAAAAGCATTTTGAATAATTTAAGGTGCATGACGGCTCTCTACAATCGCCCGCTGCACCCTCCAAGCTTGAGACGGATGGAGACTCTCCGCTTCTCAAGAGTCCTGGTTCTTCGGGGTAGTTGAGCCAGGACTTTTACTGTCTACAGAGCCAACTTTTCTACCAAACAAACACCGTCGAAATCCGCCGAATGCCCCCATGGTGTTACCGCGCTAGTCTAGGATAAGCAGCAATCGAGCGATTCGATGAGACAGAGTCCCTGAGTTTAACTACCCCTGAGTCGATATTAGGGCTAGCGAGCACCGGTATGGGAGAGGTCTACACTACCAAAGTTGAGGCTGAGAGCAATGTTGATGTTCTCAAACATATTCACCAGCCAAGCCACGGTTTCGCTAGAGGCCGTTTCATAGTGATTAAACAACATTGAAAAGCGTCTATCTAGAAAGGGCCTGACCTTTTGGCAAATTAGCAAAATTCTCAGCAGCAGTCCTGTGGTGTGAATTGGCCCCAGGTTATTAATCAAATCGAGAAACACGTAGTGTTGTCGCCCGGCGCTGGGATCCATAACCAAAAGGTTAAATAAGTTGCTACAGGTACGCACTTTCAGAAAATCATCGACAGGCTTACCATCGCTATCGGCAAAAGCAGTAAGCAGGTGATCGTGCAGCATGGCTTTGAACTGTCGCTGGCTATAGCTAGAGTCGACATCGGCAATGATGTACTCAAACAGGTCTTCTTTAAACTGTCTAAAAGAGGCACCCTGGTTGTGGGCAAGCAAAAATCGCTGGGCCCCATCGCGATAGCTTTGGCCATGGTCGCGACGCCGGGCAAATTGCTTAAGCGACGACACTAGATCTTGGTCGTTGAGTAGGGTTGGGTTGGGCACGACCCGCAGCCTTTCAAAATCTGTCTGCCCCTGGCGGTGCATCCGTCCCTGGCGCACTCGGTAGGTAACATAGTGGCTGAGGTTTACCTCAAACTTGTGCTGAGCTTCAGCCTGCATGGTACGCACATACTGTTGATGTTGCAGATCGCTGTCTTCGGTCACCAGACAGTGTTCATAGAGGTAGGGATAGCGGTTAATTAATGCCCCCAAGGGCACTGCCATAGCCTGCCGATTGCGGGGCAGCGCAGAATGGCGAGCCTCGATCACACGAGCGAGGCGCTTGAGGGCTAGGTACTGCTCAGTGTCGAGAAACCCTTGGGTAACCTGACGCAAACGACGCACAGAGCGCGATCGCGATAGTTCTGACATCCGCTCAGTCGGAGTAGTCTCTAGCAGCTCGACCAGCAGGGGGATAGCAGGCTGAAGCTGCGTATTGGTTTGCCAACGGTTGATGAGAATGTGGCAGCAACGGTTGAGAATAAAGCGGAAATAGTCTTCAATTTCGTAGCAGCTGAGCAAGCGATCAAGGGAAGCCACCACATCGCGATCGGGATAGCCAAACCCATCTAGAAAGAGCGCCTGAAAGCGATCAATCATAGCATCGGGAGACTCTACCGCCACACAGGCAAGTAAGTGACTATACAAGTGTTGTTCATCAGCACTTGTAGTTCGGCTGTTATAGGTTGCTTTTGTCTTCACGGCTTCACCGCCCTTGCCCCATCAACAGATGAGCTCAAGTAACCAGGCTCATACAGACTGCGATGAGAAAAACTCGAAATTGACTCACTTGCTAAGGTTACGACCCTAAGAGATGCACGGTTTTGATGGCAGTAACAGTCCTTCAGTCTATTAAAACCATTAAAGAACCACACTCGCGTCAGTTTTTACACTGAGCTCCCATCCGAATATCTTTAGATTACTGCCTGGATTTTCCGGTTTCGGGGTATATGTCGGTAGGGTTAACGAAATTCAGGTGAACCTTTTAACCCAACTATGAGGCCACTATAAACCCCAAGCTTAATGTTGGGCTCCTAACCTATGCCTCTGTCGCGTACCTAAGAGCTCCTAAACAATAGCTTGAAGCCCAATTCCTGAAAAGGGGGCTTACAGCCATCACCTAGTTTGACAAGCCTAACCCGCTGCGCCAAGCCTGCCTATTGAGCTCAGTCGGCCGGCCTGACCAATAGAATACCCAAACTCCAGAAGCGGATTTCATCCTATCTCTGCTCTCAATTCCTTTACAATCAAATCACCTTACAGAAAAGCTCTGGTAAAGACTAAATCCAGCGCTATGACCGCTACAGCATTTTAGGTTGAGGTTATGGGTTTTTCGTCACTGGCTACCTTGGCAGCAGCTATACAGGCTCCCTTAGACAAGGTGCCACTACCAACTCAGCAGATTTGCGTAGCAAATATCACTACAGATACTAGAGATATCCGTGAAAATGCCCTCTTCGTAGCGCTGGTAGGTGAGCGATTTGATGGCCATGATTTTGTCGAAGCCGCGATCGCCCAAGGTGCCCTTGCTGCCGTTGTCGAGCAAGGTAGACAATTATCTCACCTGCCCTGTCTACCGGTAGCCGACACCCTAGTGGCTTACCAAGACCTAGGTCATTGGTGGCGCACCCAACTCCCGACCCGCATCATCGCGATTACTGGCTCTGTCGGTAAAACCACCACGAAAGAATTGATCGCGGCGGCTCTGGCGACCCAGGGCTCGGTACACAAAACCCAAGCCAACTACAACAATGACATTGGGGTGCCCAAAACCCTGTTGCAGATCCAGCCAGACCACGCCTTTGGGGTTGTTGAAATGGGCATGCGGGGGCCGGGAGAAATTGCCCGCTTGGCTCGGATTGCGGTGCCCGATGTGGCGGTGATTACCAACGTGGGGACGGCTCACATTGGTCGTTTGGGGTCAGAGCAGGCGATCGCTGAGGCCAAATGTGAGCTACTGGCTGAGTTGCCCAAGCAAAGCATCGCTGTACTCAACCACGACAATCTCCGGTTGATGGCGACGGCTAGCACCGTATGGTCGGGGAGAAGTCTGACGTTTGGTTTAGAGGGTGGTGATGTCCAGGGGCAACTCATCGATGCTCAAACCTTAGAGGTTCAGGGAATCAAACTGCCCCTACCGCTGCCCGGTCGCCACAATGCCCTCAATCTGCTGGCGGCGATCGCAGTGATGCAGGCCCTTGATCTCGACTGGCGAGTCCTCAGTCAGGGCTTGGCAGTAGAGCTACCCGGTGGCCGCGCCCGGCAGCTTGCCCTGGCCAATGACATCGTGCTGCTCGACGAGACCTACAACGCTGGGGCAGAGTCAATGGCTGCCGCGCTGCACCTGCTGGCCGAAACGCCTGGCCAGCGACGGATCGCCGTGCTGGGAACCATGAAAGAGCTAGGAGAACGATCGATTGATCTCCACCGTCAGATAGGGCAGTTGGTCGGCCAACTGGGGCTAGATGCTCTGCTGACGTTAGCCGATCCCGAGGAGGCCCTGGCCTTGGCGGAGGGGGCTACAGGCGTGCACACCCTAGCGTTTACCGACCACGACTCGCTGGCGCAGCATCTACTAGAGAGCCTGCAACCGGGCGATCGCGTCTTGCTAAAGGCCTCACGCTCTGTTGCGCTCGATCGGGTGGTCGATCAACTGCTCAAGACCCTACTGCCCCCCGTTCTATAACGCCCTAGTCGTAAACTGCGACGCTATGACATAGGGCATTTAACCCCATGCCGCAGATAACCGGTGATTAATGGCTAGTACGGGTTGGCAGAGATAGGGCAACCATTGCTGAGGATTTCAGGTGCTGGGTTTCAGGTGCCAGGAACAGTTGGCTGATTTATGCCGCAGGGTCCTAGACAGGCAGCCGGGATTAAAGAAGTCTAAAAATAGTCGTACTCAGCCGTCGGATTCATGGGGTCGGGAGCAAAGGCCAGCCACAGCGGAAATTGCAGCAGCGCCAGACTAATCACCGATTCGGCTTCATCGACCACAATAAACGGTAGGCCATTGTCAGCGGTGATGCGATCGGCTCGCTGCGCTAGGGGCTCAGGCGCATCGAACAGCATTACCCCTTGGCCGGTGCCAAAGTCGCCCCGAGAGATGCCCAGGCAGTCTTGCAACCCCCGTCGCCACTCGCCCAGCCGCTCAGGGCTATTGGATAGCACCAGCGTGCGCAGGCGGTTACCGTAGAGAGCATACAAAATCGACACGGCCGCCGAAGCCACCAGCACATTTTGCAGGCGGCTGCCCATGCTCTTAACAGCCCCGCGCCCTCCCTGGGCAAAGAACCAATTAGACACTCGCTCAGCGTGGATGGGCTCGAAGGTGCGGCGCAATTGCCACACCGGGCCATAGTAATCGGGCCGCATGCGGTACTGGTCGAGCAAACTGCGAATGCGCTCGGTCTGGTCTTGGAAGCTGTTTGAAGCAAAGGCAGGCTGAGCCCCAGAAGGCTCGGCAGCGGCTCGACGGGAGGAGGAGCGATCGCGCCCACGCTCTACCTCTGGCATAGCAGTAGGTCGAGCCGCTGGAGCCAGGTCAAGTTGCTCTGCCGCCACCGCCAAATCTTGCAGGCTGCCCACCAGGTAATCTTTAAAGCCCTGCACTCGCACCGCCAAGTCTTGGGATGCCCCCGCAAAGGTTGTGCGCATTTCGACTTGAATGCGCTCTTGGCGTCGCTCCAGAGTTTCAATTTCTTGTTGCAGGGTGCGCTTGCGCTGCTCTAGGTCTGCAGTGCCCTGCTGCACCATGCGGCCAATATCAGTCTGAATTTTTTGAAACTGATCTTGGGTGAGTCGATTGTAGGTCAATTGCAGATCGGCAATGCTGCGCTTGAGGTCAACCTCCTGCTGGCGCAGGGCATCAATGCGAGTGCTCCAGTCTGACTTGAGACCGGTCGAATCAGCCGACCCGACGCTGGCATCACTGCTGCTGCCCCCTCCGCTGGGGTTGTTCCCTAGGCTTGATTTCGATAGCTCCTCTGCGGTCATACCGGCTCCCATAGACCTGTTGTCAGCCTATCAGATGCAGGCCAAATTCGCCCCCGACACCTCAAGAGACAACTGGTCGGGGCCTATTTCCTAGGTCTACAGCTACCCGGTCTTGCCCCGGCCCTAGGCCACAGCCTCTTAGGCTGGGTCTTGAGCCAAAGCACAATGGGTTTCAAGGCAAGCCCGCAGTGCTGGGGGGCTAAATAAAACCGGCAAAAAGTGAATGCTGTTGACCTCACGAAAGTAAAACAGCACCGGCACCGGCTCCCAAAAAATCTCCCAATGCTGCCACTCAGCATAGGGAAAGTGGCGAATTACGGTATCTCCCCGATACACGTCTAGGGCTGTCTCGGTAAACCGCAGAGTAAGGATTTTGGCCTGCACCATCAAAAATAGTCCAAAGGCACCGACAATGCCGCCGATCCACAGGTTGGCTAGCGCCAGGGGAATTGCAGCCCCCATCACCACCAACGGAATGCGGTAGCTAGCGGGCAGGTCAGTGTAGGTAGCCGTTGTAGTTGAGGTCACGGATTTATGCGCGATAGGGACAATTACTCAAAAGTATAGTTGGTCTAAAAGTTGCTGATGACGGCACTGCCGGTTCCCTGAAACATCACCCAAGAAAGAAAAAAGTTGCTAATGAAGATGGCCAGTAGCGCCGTCACCACGGCGGTGGTCGTAGATTGGCCTACGCCTTTAGCACCACCAGTAGTGGTTAATCCCCAACTAGTACCAATGATGGCAATCAAAATGCCAAAGAAAAAGGCTTTGATTAATGAACTAACCAGATCCCAAATGGAGAGAAAATTCTTAGCCGAGTCTAAGAAGACCGATAGCGGAATGCCGTACTGATTGGTAGCAATCAGCATTCCGCCGGTCATACCGGTAATAAACGATAGTACGTTGAGCAAAGGCAGCATCAAAGCGCAGGCAATTACCCTGGGAATGACTAGATAGTCAATCGGATCGGTTTTGAGAATTTGTAGGGCATCGATCTGCTCAGTGACGCGCATGGTGCCAATTTCGGCGGCAAAGGCCGACCCAACCCGACCGGCGATGATCACCGCCGTTAACACAGGGCCAAGTTCTCGGGCCAAGGTGAGGGCTAGCACACCGCCTACTGCCGCTCCAGCGCCAAAGCTGAGAAATTCTCGCGTGACTTGAATGGTAAACACCATGCCTACAAAGGCTGCGGTGATCAGAGCAATCAGCAGCGACTCTGGCCCCACTGCCGCCATTTGATCTAGGGTATTGCGCCGATGCAAGGGGCGTGAAATTAGGTGCATAACCACCTGACCCGACAAAAAGGTGGCCGCTAGCGCCCGCCGCCCCCACTGCCTCAAGTTTGAGCTATCCGCCGCCTGTGTCAATGCCCGACCCCTCTAAGGAAGAAAATAAAGGACAATACTGATGGAACCAGTTGGCGTAGGTGACGTCACCGAGGAATGCCAGCCCTCTGAGCCAGCCAGCCTCGGGACTGCGATCGCAACCTATAGTCGAGCAGTGCGATCGCTCTAGGGTTGTTACAAACACAAGTCCTGTTACAAACACAAGCCCTGTTACAAACACAAGTCTATGGGAACTTTACCCAGGTTTAGAGGCTTTGACAACTGCCTTGAGGCAGGTCGCTATCCTCCCCAGACTAGGGGTGTGGTCATTGCCTGTAAGACTCCACTATCCTGAAAGGCGGAGTCTAACCCGCCCGATTTCGCCGGTATTGTTTCTCTCAGTGTTGTTTCACCGTGTTTGAGTACAGCCTATGACTGGAAAACCGCAGACGGCCCGAGGGTATGTAGCCGTTCAGCGCCTGCGCCCGGCTTTAGTCGGCCTAATGGCCATAGTCGGCCTTTGGCTTTGGTGGCCCATTGCTCCAGCAGCGGCGCGCGAGCCTCTGCACAGCGCCCAGGCCATTCAGCCCTACCTCGATCGGGTTGCCGATGCGGTTACCGAGTTCACCCTCGACAACGGCATGGCGTTTATTGTCATGGAGCGACACCAGGCCCCGGTAGTGTCGTTTATGATTCACGCCAACGTGGGCGCGGTGGATGAAACCGACGGCAAAACTGGCGTGGCTCACTACTTAGAGCACCTTGCCTTTAAGGGCACCAGCCGCATTGGCACCCGAGATTTTGCGGCCGAACAGGCCGTCTTAGACCAGCTAGATGCTGTATTTACCAACCTGCTGGCGGCCCAAGCCGCAGGCGATACGGCCCAGGTCACACAGCTTGAGAGCGAGTTCGAAACCCTACGACAGCAGGCAGCCAGCTTTATCGAGCAAAACCAGTACGGCCAGATTGTGCAGCAAGCGGGTGGGGTCGGCCTCAATGCCACTACCTCCGCCGATGAAACCCGCTACTTCTACAGCCTGCCCGCCAACAAGCTAGAGCTGTGGATGTCGCTGGAGTCCGATCGCTTTTTAGATCCCGTTTTTCGTGAATTTTACGAAGAAAAAGACGTAATTCTCGAAGAGCGCCGCATGCGGGTCGACAATTCTCCCATTGGCACCATGATCGAGCGATTTTTGGAGGAGGCGTTTGTCAGCCATCCCTATCGCCGCCCGGTAATTGGCTACCAAGACGATCTATTCGTTGCCACTCGCGACGATATTCAAACGTTCTATGACACCTACTACGGCCCTGGCAACCTGACCGCCGTGGTGGTCGGCGACGTAAACCCCGCCGAGGTGAAGCGTTTGGCAGAAGTGTACTTTGGTCGCTACCCGTCGAGGGCGGCCCCCCCCGAGCCGACCATTGATGAACCGGCGCAAACTACACCCAGGCAGTTTACGCTCACGCTGCCCTCAGAACCCTGGTACTTAGAGGGCTACCACCGACCTAGCCTGGGCCATCCCGACCACGTGATCTACGGCATGATTGAGAGCCTGCTGGTGGGGGGCCGCACTTCTAGAATTTACAAAACCGTCGTGGATGATGCCCAAGTTGCCTTAAATATTGGCAGTTTGAATGGGTTTCCGGGCGATCGCTACGACAATATTTTCTTACTCTACGGGCTAACCGCACCGGGCAACAGCCCCGATGAAATTGGCGCACTTTTCGCCCAAGAGCTCCAGAAACTTCAGCAAGAACCCATTAGCGCCCAAGAGCTAGACCGGGTGAAAACTCAAGCCCGCGCTGGGCTGCTGCAAAGCCTAGCCTCCAATAGCGGGATGGCATCGTTGCTAGCTGAGTATCAGGCTAAAACCGGCGACTGGCGCAATATCTTCGACAATCTCACCGCCATTGAGGCTGTTTCGGCAGCCGACATTCAGCGGGTAGCCCAAACGCTATTTCAACCCACCAACCGCACCGTTGGCAAGCTATTGCCGCCCCCATCGGCACAGTAGCCCTGGGGCTTGGGGCTAGTGAACTCAGTCAGTCGTCAAAACAAACCTATTCGAGACCTACGGTAGTGAAACGCACAGTGATGAATGCGAACAGTTGGTTGAGGGGTGGCCGTCGCACCCTACGGCGGGGCCTCATGCCAATACTGGCTCTGGTCGGGCTGTTGGGGGTATTGCTGTTGGCTTGGCAGGCTCCGGCTAATGCCCAAACACCGCGCTTTTACGACGAGCTAGAGTTTCCACCCCTGCGGGATATTGAGATTCCGGCCTACGAACGCTACACACTGCCCAATGGGTTGGTGGTCTATCTGCTGGAAGATCATGAACTCCCCTTAGTCAGTGGCTCTGCTACCTTTCGGACGGGTTCACGGTTTGAACCCGCTGACAAAGTAGGCCTGGCCAGCCTGACAGGCGACGCCATGCGCGCCGGAGGCACAACCCGTCTCGATGCCGATGCCCTCAACCAGCAGTTAGAACAGCGGGCGGCATCAATCGAAACCAGTATTGACCTGAGCGAGGGTACCGCCAGCTTTAGATCGTTGACCGAGGATACCGAGGCGGTATTTGGCCTGTTTGCCGATGTGATTCAGCGGCCTGCCTTTGCTAACGACAGAATTGACTTGCTCAAGCGCCAGTACAGCGGTAGCATTGCCCGCCGCAACGACAATCCTGACGGCATTACCAGCCGCGAGTTTCGCAAATTGGTGTACGGGGCCGACAGTCCCTACGCCCGCACTACAGAATACGCCACCCTAGCGGCCATCAGCCGAGCCGATATTCAGCAGTTTTACCAAGCTTCGATCCGCCCTGAACAAACCATTTTGGGGATTGTGGGCGACTTTGACAGCGCCCAAATGAAACAGTGGATTGCCGCTTCCTTTGGCGACTGGCAACCGTCAGGCGTAGAGTTAAACGCGACTATGCCCCAGGTCAACCAGGCGAGGGCCGGAATTTTTACGGTGGCGCAGCCCCAGCTCACCCAGAGCTACATTCAGCTCGGTCACCTAGGTGGACAGCTCGACTACCCCGATCACGCTGCTCTGGCGGTGATGAATGAGGTATTGAACGGTTTTAGCGGGCGGCTGTTTAACGAGGTGCGATCGCGCCAGGGGCTGGCCTACTCGGTCTATGCTTTTTGGTCGCCCCGTTACGACCACCCCGGCCTGTTTGTTGGCGGCGGCCAAACCCGTTCTGAAGCCACGGTGCCCTTTATTCGATCTACCCTGGCCGAGATCAACCGCATGCGCACCACCCCAGTGACTGCTGACGAACTGGCTCAGGCTCAAGATGCGGTGCTCAACAGCTTTGTGTTTAACTTTCAAAGCCCTGGCCAAACCCTGGCCCGTCTAATGCGCTACGAATACTACGACTATCCCCAGGATTTTGTCTTTCAGTTTCAAGACCAGGTGCGCCAGACTACCGCGTCGGATGTGCTGGCTGCGGCCCAAGCCCGGTTAGCCCCAGACCAGATCGTCGTTTTGGTAGTCGGCAACCCCGAGGCGATCCAGCCGAGCCTCGATTCGTTGGCACCGAATACTGCGGTTACCCCCATTGACATCACGATTCCCCAGCCGGGAGCGTGAGGGGGTAGGCGATATAGCTAGGCATTTTGGTCAGCGTTACCTAGATCAGCCTCGCCAGAGTCCGTCTCTTCGACAGTGTCAAACCACTCACCAGGCAGCATTCGAGTGGTTTCGTTAGCGGCTTCTGGATCATCCATGTTGTCGGTAGCAACACTGTCAATGTGCACACCATAGGCAAGATGACCTGCGTACCCAGAGGCGCTGGGGTCAGCAATATCGTCGGCGGGAAACTGCGATCGCAACACCGCCTCCACCTCGGCCAGATCAGCCAACACGGCTTCGGCCCGCTGATAGCGATCGGTAAAGTCGTAAAACACGAGTCGGCTGATAATATCGGCGAACCTAGGGTCAAGCTTAGAGGCTTCATGACGCCAGATCAATTCGCCATTGACATCGCGGCGGAGGGCATAGGCCGGTATGCCCGTCAACGCCTCAACGGCCGTGATGCCCAAGGCGTAGAGGTCGCTGCCATACTTAGGCAATCCAGCCGACTGCTCACTGGGCATATAGCCCTGGGTGCCGACCCCCACGGTAGAGGTAGAGGTGAGGTTGACGCCAGTATCAGCCAGTTGGTTGGAGATGAGCTTAACCGCGCCAAAGTCAATCAGCACTAGCTGCCCGTCTGACTGCCGCCGAATAATATTTGAGGGCTTAATATCGCGGTGAATGACGCCCTGGTCGTGGACAAAGGCCACCACCGGCAATAGGCCTAGTAACAGGTCGAGCACATAGGTCTGGGGCATCGGCCGGCGAGAGGCTAGCTCATCTTTGAGCAGGCGGCCCTCGATCATTTCTTCTACCAAATAGAAAGAGTTTTGCACCTCAAAATAGGCCAGCAATCGCGGAATCTGCGGATGATGACCCAGTTTTTCTAAGGTTTCAGCCTCGCCTTCAAAAAATCGACGCCCGAGCCGGTGAGCTCTGGGATCATCGCTGATGATCCGTAGCTGTTTGACAACGCAGATGGGCGAACCTGGGCGCTGGGTATCTTCGGCCACATAGGTTTCGCCAAAGCCCCCCGACCCCAGCAGTTGCACAATCCGGTAGCGGTTGGCCAACAGCAGGCCAATCACCTCTGCTTCCCGCAGTTTGAGCAGGTCTTGCAGGTCGTCTTGCTGACTGATGATTTCCTGCACAATGGGAGAGGTGACGTACTGCTCTAGGGTTTGGCGCAGGCGTTGCTTGCGCAGTTGCTCGGTGATGATATCGGCCACGATGTAGGTGCTGCCTAACACCATCAGCCCCACGATGGGTGCCCCGGTAGGCAGCAGCAGGTCCAGGCCCACAAAGGCTCCGTAGCTTAACCAAAACCAACTGCCCAGGCTAGCCGCCGTCCAACCCAGGCGGGCAATAGGGCGGTTAAATCGCCGCAGCAGCAGCACAAATCCAGCCCCACCCACGAGCACCAACAGCCCCCGCAACCAGGGGTTGGGAATGCCCAGACGCAGCGTGTAGCCACCGCGCAGATTGGCAATATCGGTGGCTAAAATCTCGACGCCGGCCATTTTTTCGGGGTGCAGCAGAGTTTCTGAAAAAGGAGCTTGGTGAAGGTCTTGCAGAAACTTGGCGGTCCCGCCAATCAGCACAATTTTGTTTTCAAAGTAGCGCCCGTCGTTGAGGTGGTTAGCCCAGGGGTCGGGATCGAGCACGTACCAAAAGGGCAGGTGGTGGAAGCTGCGAGTCGGCCCGTAGAAGTTGAGGAAGTCTCCCCGGTAGGAGGGGTGATCGATGTTGGCAGCCTTCAGCGTGGCCTCGGCAAAGGATTGGGTGGTCTCGACATCGCTCTCTAGGCTACTGGCAGCATCAATCTCGGCTAGGCTGAGGCCAAGGTCGTTGAGGTAAGCGCGCCCGTGGCGGTGAATCCGACTATCGGGCTCAATTGGAGAATTGACGTTGCCGATATGAACGGGGGTATTGAGTAACTGAGGAAGCGGCTGGGTGGGGCGCACCAGCGCTCCCTGGCGTAGCTGGGCATCATCGACGGAGGTGGCCAGCACCACGCGATCGCCGTAGCGAGTCAGCACGTCGGTCAGGGCCTGGTCATCGGCAGGGCCGTAGCTGCTGTCGGAAAACATGAGCACATCGACCGCCACCGCCTTGGCCCCAGCCTCTAGCAACCGCTCAATGGCGATCGCATAGGCACGACGCTGCCACGGACTACCGGCAATGGGGGCGAGGTGACCATACTGATCCGGGTCAGCCCGGTAGTATTCGGCCTGACCAAAAGACTCGTCATCCATGGCCAGAATGACGATGTCGTTGGGGGGGGCAACTGGGCCACGAATGTCAAAAAAGAGGGTTTGAATTTGCCCCTCAAGCAGCCGAGCTGGAGTCGAATCGGTGGCCACGTGAGCCGCCACAAAACTGAGCCACAGACCAGCCAGCGAAAGCTTGACCCAGTCGCGCTTGATCTGTCGCTGCATCCAGCCTTTGACGCGGTAGCCCGTAGAGAAGTCGGCGGTCTTAGTCTTTGACGACAGAGTCATGGGCGATCGGGGGCGAGGGTTAGGCCGCTGCCTACAGCAGGAAGACAGGCCAATGGGGGCACCCCTAGCTTAATCATCAAACCATCCCAGTGGGAAAGGAGTTTACGGAATCTTAGCCCCAGCAGGCTAGGGAATAGCGATCTGATCGCCGCTGTCGAAGTGAGCCTGCAACCGCAACGTTAACGATTGCAGCAAACCGGGAGCCAGCTGGGGATGGGGAACTGTGTCGGCCATGATCAAGGTGGCGAGCACTGCCCACAGCAGACGATGCCACTGGAGAGGGAGACGGGCATGAGTTGACATAGGACAAACCGCCTAAACTGGCAGGGACATTTGAGAGCGTAACATCCTGCAATTAAACTAAACGGTTTGGTTAAATTAGTCAATTCCTTTTTAAGATAAAGCTAGAGCAGCGATTGAAACAGCCTAATCCGTTCCAGTCATACCGAGGCAGTATTCTAAGAGAGACTAGGAGGCGATCGCTGCCGGCAGCCTGGAATGGTGTTTGCCCGACAAGTGGGTGGTATACATTAATTAGCCTGAACAGGAGGGGTCAACGCGTGGTTCAAAGTCCGCCAGTGCTGAATGACAAAGCGGTTCAGATTTTGCAGGGAGCCATGCAAGAGTTTCTGCAAAACGGATACGCTGGCACCAGCATGGACAAGGTAGCCGCTACGGCTGGGGTATCTAAACCGACGGTTTATAACTATTTCAAAGATAAAGAGGGACTGTTTCGCGCTCTGATTCAGTATGTAGCCCAGGCTCGATGCGCCCAGGTGATGGGCGATGGCAACCTGGAGGGTCGCCCCGAAATAGTGCTGCGCCGCCTGATCTCTAACGCCATTGAGAGCGAGTTGCACGACCTTGACTACCAAAACTTTGTGCGCCTGGTAGCGGGCGAGTCGGGCCGGTTTCCCCAGCTGGCCCAGGCCTTTGTGGAGTATCTAACCAAGCCTGCCGCCGATCAGCTGACCGCCTACCTCAAAACCTGCCCAGAGCTGAACTTGCCCGACCCAGAGGCGACGGCCCGGATCGTGCTGGGGGCCACGATATTTTTTATCATGACCCAGAGCATGATGCACGGAGAGCACATCATGCCGATGGATCCGCAGCGGCTGATCGATAGCCTGGTGAGTCTGGTGATGCGATCGCAGGTCGCCTAGACAGCCCCAGCCAGCTCTGCCGGTAGATCGATCTCGCCGCCGTCTGGCCCTTCGAGCACAAAACCAGCATCGCGAATCATGGCATAGTCGGCCTGAGCTGCTTGGCCTGGGGTAGTGAGATAGTCGCCCACAAAAATCGAGTTAGCCGCGTATAACCCTAGGGGTTGTAGCTGTCGCAGCTGCACTTCCCGCCCCCCGGCAATACGAATTTCTTGGGCGGGCAACAGCAATCGATAGAGACAAAGAATCCGCAGGCACTGGCGCGGGTTGAGGTCTTGCCGCCCCTCAAAGGGGGTACCCGGAATGGGAATGAGGAAATTGAGCGGCACGCTGGTTACCTCTAGCCGCCGCAGGGCCAGGGCCATATCAATGATGTCATCGTGAGATTCGCCCAGGCCAAAAATGCCGCCCGAGCAAGTCGTCATGCCCGCTGACTGCACTGCTTGAATGGTTGCCGTGCGATCGTCAAAGGTGTGGGTGGTGCAGATATCGTCGTAGTGGTTTTCGCTGGTGTTGAGATTGTGGTTGACCCGGTCAACTCCCGCCGCCGCCAGTCGCTGGGTTTGCGACTCATCGAGCAGGCCCAGGCAGGCACAGATTTTCATCGGGTACTGGGCCTTGACCTGGCGTACGGCATCGAGCACTTCGCCAAAGACACGCTCTGAGGGCGATCGCCCTGAGATCACCATACAAAACGTGCCCGCCTTCAGGCTATTGGCCCGCTCGGCGGCAGCCAAGATTTTCTCCTGGGCCATAAAGGGATACTTTTCAATCTCAGCGCCAGAAAGCTTCGATTGAGAACAGTAGTGGCAATCTTCGGGACACAGGCCGCTCTGGGCATTGAGCAAAAAGTGCAGCCGCACCCGGTTGCCCCAGTAATGACGACGCACCCGGTAGGCCGCCGCCAACTGATCGAGCAGCTCTGTATCGGGGGCGGCGAGCACCGCATGGGCCTGATCGCGGCTGATCATGTCCCCGGCGAGAGCCTGGTCTGCCAAGGCTTGCCAATCAACGCGAGCGGGTGCAATGGGGGTAACGGTCATAGCAATGAGGTCAACTATTCTGGATTAGATCAGGCTTCCATTGTCTCAGATCAGATCCCCCTGCCCTTGCTGAGGCGACTTCTGAAAACTGTCGCCCCTGGCAGTGCCCACCCTACGGTGGCTACAGTCACCGCAGAAAGCCGGATCTGCTTTTCTAGAAATCTCCTCAGTCTTTTTCTGGGCCTTTCGTAGGGCAAATCTGGGTTAGCTGGCTTCGAGCACCCTAACGCCTACGGTACTGGTGTTGAAGTTGTAGAGGTCGCCATCAAGCTCGATCTGAGTTCCGACCTTGACCTTGCTATTGCCAAATACCGGCCCGGTGGAGGTGATTTGGGCGTTGTCTTCGAGGGTGATCAGCATGTCAATGGTGTAGTTTAGCTCTGGGCGAGGGTCAGGCACCGCCAGCACTGTGCCATCGGGCTGAGGGGCCACCGTACTGCGAGGCAGCTTTTGCACACTTTTGATTTTGACTTTGCCGTAGGGTTGGTTACGAATAATAATGTTGGTGGTTTCAGAGTTTTGAATTGACTGAAACAGCCCTTCGGGGTCAGAGGAGGTCAGCCCTCGCACCATGACATCTACTTCCACCGGTTGGCTAGTAGACCCCACCTGAGCCACCGACCCCGAGGTGCCGGGGTAGAGAAAAATGCCAAATAGCACCATCAAGATAATCAGCGCTGCTGCCACATCTAAGATGCTGACTTTGCCAAACAGGCGGCCTTTAGAGTCAAGTAGAGTCATGGCTTAGGTGCCCTCGACGGAGGGAGGGAGTGAAGGATTTTGTGCAGGAGAATGCCGATACCATTGAACCACAGGCAGACTCCTTTGGGGCGCATGCCAGCCAGCTCGTGGTTGGGCACCACGTTAGCTACCGCTAGGGTACCAAGCACAGGGGCCAAATTTATTATTGACCACTGGTTGTGGTCGTCAGTAACTGAGCCGGGCAAGATGGTAGTAACTACGACCCTCAGCAGCACGTGAGGCGCTCCTTCCTATGCTTTCTCCTCTCACTTATCTCAAGCAGAATTCTCTGCTGCGGCGCGGGCTTTACAGTCTTATGGCCGCCCTGATGGCGATTACCATTGGCCTGGCCACCCCAACGCCCTCCCATGCCAGCATTTTTGACCTGATTTTTCAGGGCATTCGCTATGTGCAGCTGGGCAATATGTCTAATCGAGATGAGGTTAACCTGGGCACTCAGATCGACCGGCAGCTCAAGGCCCAGCAAGGGGTAAGAATTTATAACCGCAACGCGTCTATTAATAGCTATATCAACGAAATTGGGCAGCGCCTGGCGGCTACCAGCGATCGCCCCGATTTGCCCTATACCTTTCAAGTGGTTGACGACAACAGCGTCAATGCCTTCGCCACTACCGGAGGCTTTGTTTACATTCAAACCGGACTGATTCGCGCCGCTGAAAACGAAGCCGAGCTGGCCGGGGTGATGGCCCATGAGATCGGCCACATCACCGGACGGCACGCCCTCAACCAAATGCGACAGCAGGCTCTGGCCAGCGGCGTAGCTGGCAGTCTTGGCGTGCGTCAAGATGCCCTGGTGGGTCTGGGGGTGCAGTTGGCTCTCCAGTTGCCCAACAGCCGTGAGGCCGAGCACGACGCCGATCGCCGAGGGTTTCACAACTTAGGACGGGCAGGCTACGATACTGCGGGCTTCATTAGCTTTATGCAAAAGCTGGAGGGTAGAAATACTGCCGAATTTCTCAGCACCCACCCCAACCCCGGCAACCGGGTAAACAACCTTCAGAGCATGCACAATGCTGGCACCTACGCCAATGCCGGAGCCGGTACCGATGCGGCGGCCTACCGCAACCGCATTCGCGGTCTATAGGCTCGGGTTGTTCTCCCCCTGCTGACGACGACAGACCCTCAATCCCCAAAAGCCCAGATCTGGATCGTGATGGATCCGCTGGGCCTTTGGGGATTGTTGTTTAAGGACCTGGTAAAAAGCCGGTACCGATGCGGCGGCCTACCGCAACCGCATTCGCGGTCTATAGGCTCGGGTTGTTCTCCCCCTGCTGACGACGACAGACCCTCAATCCCCAAAAGCCCAGATCTGGATCGTGATGGATCCGCTGGGCCTTTGGGGATTGTTGTTTAAGGACCTGGTAAAAAGCGGTGCTGTCGCCCCCCGTGAGCACGATCGCCCCCTCGGGCCAATCGGCCTGCCAGGCGGCAATAAAGTCGCCCATGCTCGCTAGCTGGGTATGCCAAACACCGCTGGCGATCGCCCCGGCTGTATTGGTAGCCCAGCGCTGAGGCCACGGATCTAAGGTTAGATCGGCGCTGAGATCTAAGGCCGGTAGCTGATCGGTATGGGCATGCAGGGCGCGAAACTGCGATCGCAGTCCCGGCACAATGGCACCACCAATCAACCGTTGGTCTACCCCAGCGGTAAAGGTCAGGGCAGTGCCGCAGTCGATCACCAGCACAGGCCAGCCCCAGGTTTCACCCGCTCCCACCAAGGCCAAAGCGCGGTCTACTCCCAGGGTAGGGTAGGTATTTTGCAGGGGTACCTGGGCCGTTTCCACCCGATTTAGCCTGGGGTAATCTGCCAGCCAGTCCACCGGAGACGCGACCACCGAAGCCATCCACAGGGGAGGATAGGTTTGGGGTGACCAGAGCGAATCGGGCCGATCAGCCGGTAAGGCCGGGTTGATGCCGAGCTGCCACCAGACTGCGATCGCAAAGCGACCCTCCTGGAGCTGCTGCACTTGAGCGGCAGTCAAAGGAGCGGTGTGCCAGGCCCCTAGCCAGCGATCGCCCTCAAAGGCCCCCCAATGCCAGCGGCTATTGCCAATAATTAATGCCAACCAGGACTGCTGAACTAGACCCATCACTCAATAGCTACCCAGTTAGACACAGCAGAGAAGCCTGCGGGCCGACATCAAATCAATTCATCAATCCATGATTGAGCGAGGCCATACCGATAATTCCCTAGGGCAGCACAGCCCTTGGCCAGCACTTCAATCGACCAGAAAAGCGTGGCCAGCCGCTAAAATCAATAATTTAAGCATCGCCCCTTTAAACAACTGAAGAGTGACCATCGTGGCCACTCTTCGTTAAGACTTTTGCTGTATGTGAGCCAGACAACCTTGGGGTTATCTTGACCAAACTAGGTTGCTTAACCGAGGTAAACACCTCTTGAATAAACAGAAAATGGAGCAGAATCAGAAAACTCACTAAACTACAGGTGCTCTTGTCAACCCATTGCCTGACCGGCATCTAGAGTAGGTAAGGCCAACAATGGCCACCTCAAGGAGGGTTGATATGCAGCAAATTTGGTTGGTTTTATGACCTACAAGCCAGCTCAAACAAACTGTTAAATTGAGGAGAGCTTGTTGGGCTATTCAGTTGTTTTCCATGTATCCAAATTATCACAGCAAAAGAGCAGTGGGAAGGTTGTTGGCCAATTGTTACCCCTCGTTACAGGGGTTAGCAATGGTAACAAAACTCTCCCCAAAAAATAAAGTTTTGCCATCTTCTCCTCACGGACGGTGTAGGGGTGCGGAAAAAGCTGACATACATAGCAATGGCACTCGCCTCATCACGCTAGATTGAGCGGGTCAACATCTATGGTGAGGCTGACTGCGGCTGGGCAGTGCTGCTTCAACCCCTGCACATTGGGAAGAGGTTGATGGAGCGGCCCTTTAATCAACAAATGCCAGCGAAAGCGGCGCGCTACCCGAGGAATGGGAGCCGGGGCGGGGCCTAGCAGCTGATAGTCAGAATCGCCCAATAGCTGGGTTACATCATGGGCAAGCCTTTCGGCGGTTTGCTGCACCAGCTCAGCCTCAGTGCTGCTCAGCCGCAGCAAAATCATTTGCCCAGCGGGAGGGTACTGCAACATCTGCCGCTGCGCCCATTCTTCGGCGATAAACCCCTCATAGGCATGGCGGGTAACCGCTTCGACCACCGGATGATCGGGGGTATAGGTCTGCAACATCACCTGCCCCGGCTGCCTGCCCCGGCCCGCGCGACCCGCTACCTGAATCAGCATCTGCAAGGCCCGTTCACTGGCCCAGTAGTCGTTCATATATAGGAGGCCGTCGGCGGCGATAATGCCGACTAGAGTGACCTGAGGTAGATCAATGCCCTTGGTTAACATTTGAGTGCCCACTAGCAGATCGGCCCCGCCCTCGGCAAACCGGGTGAGCAAAGCGCGGTGGGCTCCTTTCGTGCGCGTGGTATCGCTGTCGAAACGAATGCAGCTCAACTCGGGAAAGGTTTCGGCGATGGCATTAACCACCCGCTGGGTACCGCTGCCAAAGTGCTTTAGGTAGGGCGAACTGCATTGGGGGCAGTGCTTAGGGTGACCCTGGCTAAAGCCGCAGTAATGACAGCGCAGCGTCATTGGGCTATGGGCTCCTGGCTGATGGTATGAGAGCGACACATCGCAGTGGGGGCACATCATGACGTGGCCACAGCTGCGGCACGAGACAAAACTGCTGTGCCCCCGCCGATGAATGAACAATAGACCCTGGTTACCATCGGATTTCATCTGGGTCAACGCCGTTTGCAGGGGGCGGCTGAGAATGCTGCGGTTGCCGTCTTGCAGCTCTTCGCGCATGTCTATGACGTTGACCTCGGGCAGCGGTTGGGCCTGCACCCGCTGGGGTAGGGAGAGGTAGGTCCAGGGGAGGGAGTGGGGAGAGAGGGGGTGGATGGGTGAATGGGGGGATGGGGGGATGGGGGGATGGGGGGGGGAAGTGCCGGGTTTGGAGGGGGGTGAAGGGCTTTGATGGGCCTCGGCTGCAGGGAAATCGGTGGGTTTTGGGCTGATGGTGGGCAGTGCCGACCCTACTGGTTCTGTTTGGCTTTTGCCGAGGCCCTGGCACTGCACCCAGGTTTCGAGGGAGGGGGTGGCAGACCCGAGCACTAGGGGGCAATTCTCCAGTTCAGCCCGCCAGCGGGCGACGGTGCGGGCATGGTAACAGGGGGCCACGTCTTGCTTGTAGCTGCTGTCGTGCTCTTCGTCGAGAATGATTAGCCCCAGGTTGGGCAGGGGCATAAATATAGCGGAACGAGTACCGACGATCACCAGGGGTTTAAAGGGCTTAAGGCTCTGCCGCCAGGTATCATAGCGTTCGCCATCGGACAGACCGCTGTGGTAGACCCACACCTGATCGCCGAAGCGGCGACGAAAGCGATCGGTGAGCTGAGGGGTCAGGCCAATTTCGGGCACCAGCACCAGAGCCGACTGGCCAGCGGCGAGACGGGGGGCGATCGCCTGTAAGTAGACCTCGGTCTTCCCCGACCCAGTAACCCCGTGAAGCAAAAATTGGCTGCCCTGCTGACTCCTATTTATATAGTTGAGCGCAGTAGCCTGATCTGGGGTTAACGGCTTTGGCCGATCGGCGGTCAGGGTAGGCCCAGCCTCGGTGCGCAACTGTTCTCGCGGTTCGATGACCAAGCAGCCCGCCTGGGTGAGGCGCTTGAGGGTGGGGCTGGTGGTTTGACACAGTTGCAGAGCATCGCTCAACCACAGATCGCCCCCTTGGCGACGAAGCGTGGCAAGAATGTCTTGCTGACGAGGGCTTAGTTCTGAGGGTAAAACATCGCCACAGACGAGGGTAACGGCCTGGCGCTGTTTGGTCTTGGGCGGCTGGGGCGGTGCCAGATACGACTCGACCCAGCCCAGCTGAATTAGCTGCTGGATGGCTCGGTAGCTGTGGCCGCGCTTTTGCAGATAGGGCCAGGTGTAGTCTGCGCTGCGCGATCGCTGAAGGTCATCGAGCAAAGCTATTGCCCCCGGCGGTAGAGCATCGGGAACCGCTAAAGGCAGGCGATCGCGCTTTAACCGCAACCGTCGCTGCGATCGCGCCAGCAGCCCCGGCGGCAAGGCTGTTTTGAGTACCTGCATCAGCGGCACTTGGTAGTGGTCGGCTACCCGCTGCAACAACGCCCAGTAGGGCGGGGCAAAAAACCGCTGTTCGACAATGCCCTCTACCGACCGAATTTGATCGGGCAGCAGGTTAGCTGGGGGGGTCGTCACCAAGGCCAGGGCGATCGCACCAATGCTCTGATGGCGAAAAGGCACCGTTAAGATATCGCCCACCTGCACATTTAAACCAGCTGGTATCGCGTAGGTATAGGTTGCGGGCTGACCGCCATAGTCCACCAAAACGTTGACCCACTGGGGCAGAATTGCACTATCGCCAAAGCCCACGCGTCGTTATCCCGATACATTACCTCTGCCAGTGTAAGAGGTGGATTGAGACGCCGGGAAGAGTCTGCCCTCAATTGCAATCTAACCGCCCAGTCGTTTTCTATTTATAAAGAGTCCTTAGTTTCCACGGTCTGTGGAAAACTTTTCCACAGTTTAAAAAACTTTTCCACAGACCGTGGAAAAGTTTTCCTCACCACTCCAGAAAATTTGAGAGACTCACCGCAAACCATCAGCAAGCGATGTTTGCCTGCCCGGTTGGGTAGATTCTTCCTAGATAGAGATCAATAGATCAACAAAGCAACCGAGGATAGCAAAAATTGGCGGCTAATTACCGCTAAGTTGCCGTTCATTTTGTGGATTCGCTGTTACACTACGCAAGATGCCAAAGAAATGTTACATTGCCTAGGAATTCGTAGAAAAATCCGTATTGTGGACTCACAAAATAAATCCAAAGATTTGGTTTGGGATCAAGAGGTTTTGCTGGAGGGTTGCCGTCGGCAGGGCAGCCTGATATTCATTCTTCAATCTGCATGCTTCGTCCTGTAGGTATACCGTTTTATTTACCCCATGACTACTACGTATAACTCCGACAGAGATAGTTCTATAGCCTGGGCCGACGAATCGCTGGATGGATTTGCCCCCGACCTAAATAGGGTGGCCGAAAAGGTCTCTGCTGCCGATAGCGAATTAACCCCTGACCTAACCGCATGGGACGAAGATCGCGAGGTCTTAGCCAAGTTTTCTCAGTCAGAAGCCATGTCGGAGATGGGGTTGTCGGGCTACAGCAAAACCCTCACCGATGATGCCGTAGGTGCCTTCTTTAAAGAGATGGCCCGCTATCCCCTGCTCAAACCCAGTGAAGAAATTGAGTTAGCCCGGCAGGTTCGCTTCTTATCTAAGGTAGAAGCTGCCAGCGAAAAACTTCAGAAGGAGCTAGGTCGAAAACCTACCCGGCAAGAACTGGTCGAAAAAATGAAGCTCAGCGAACCTGAGTTTACCCAAAAGCTCCATGAGGGTCGCACGGCAAAGCGGCGCATGATCCGATCAAATCTGCGGCTGGTGGTGTCGATCGCCAAGCGCTATTTAAATCGTGGGGTGCCTTTTCTCGATTTAATTCAGGAAGGTGCCCTCGGCCTAAACCGCGCTACCGAAAAATTTGATCCCGACAAAGGCTACAAATTTTCGACCTACGCCTACTGGTGGATTCGTCAGGGCATTACCCGCACCATTGCCAACGATGCCCGCACCATTCGTTTGCCGATCCACATTGTGGAAAAGTTGAACAAGCTTAAAAAAGCTCACCGCGATCTGCGTCGCGATTTACAGCGCAACCCCAGCGAACAAGAATTGGCCGATGCCCTAGATGTGACGGTTGAACAACTGAGAAGTTTGCAGCAGGTGCGCAGGCGATCGCTCTCTCTAAACCACCGCGTCGGCAAAGGCGAAGACACCGAGCTGATGGAGCTGCTCGAAGACAGCCGTACCCAAACGCCGGAGTCAAAAATTAGCGAAAACATGATGCGCCAGGAGATTACCAGCGTGCTGGCCGAGGTGCTGACCGAGCGCGAAAAAGACATCATTACCCTGCGCTATGGCCTCACCACGGGCGAAACCCACACCCTCGAAGAGGTGGGCGGCATCTTTAATCTGTCGCGGGAGCGGGTGCGCCAAATTCAAACTAAGGCCATGCGCAAGCTGCGGCGGCCCCAGGTAGCCGCCCGCCTAAAGGGCTGGCTCAAGTAGGGGCAAACGGTGGTTTGCCCTCCGGCAGTTGTTGGCCCTCCGGCAGCAGACTGTCTCCCAACCCAATTTCCCTCCAGGATCTCCCCTGCCCCCCTTAGTAAAGGGGGGTTTTAGTTGGTATACAGCGCCCGACACATGGATGCCATTCACCTCACCAACATTCGCGCCTACGGCTACACGGGGGCACTGCCCGAAGAAAATGTGCTGGGCCAGTGGTTTCAGGCCGACATTATTCTGTACTTGGATTTAGCAGAAGCCACCCAGAGCGATCGCCTCACCGACACCCACGACTACCGCACTGTGATCGCGGGCACTCAGCAGATTATTCGAGAAGCCAAGTTTGCGCTGATTGAGCGGCTGGCAGGGGCGATCGCCGCCTCTGCCCTAGAGTCTGATCCGCGCCTACAGCGGGTGACCGTCAAAGTAACCAAGCTCACCCCCCCCATTCCTGACTACACCGGCCAGGTCGCAGTCGAGATTAGCCGCGATAGAATCCAGTAGGGGCAGACGGTCGTTTGCCCTGAGCCTATGGGGTAATTTAATCCTGCTGGCGGCAAAGCATTTGGTGGGCAGTGCCCACCCTACGGAGGTTATGGCTTCTTCTACAGCAGATCAACGACAGCAGTTGCGGGATGAGCTAGAGCGCATGCCCGACTGGCTGCGGCGACCCATTGGCAAGGCCAGCGAGATCTCGACGGTGCAGCGGATTGTCAAAGAGCGGCAGATTCACACCATTTGCGAAGAGGGCCGCTGCCCCAACCGGGGTGAATGCTACGCCAACCGCACCGCTACGTTTTTGCTGATGGGGGCGGTGTGTACCCGCGCCTGCGCCTTCTGCCAGGTAGACAAGGGCCACGCCCCCATGCCCCTCGACCCCCACGAACCCGAAAAAGTAGCCGAATCGGTGCGACTGCTGGGTCTGCGCTATGTGGTACTGACCTCAGTAGCGCGGGACGATTTGCCCGACCACGGGGCAGGCTGGTTTGTGCGGGTGATGGAGACCATTCGCCAGGTGAACCCAGGCACGGAGATCGAAGTGCTGACCCCCGATTTTTGGGGTGGGCCAACCCGCGAGGCTGGCCAGGCCGATCGCATTCAGACCGTCGTAGCGGCCAAACCCACCTGCTATAACCACAATTTAGAAACCGTGCGACGGCTGCAAGACCCGGTGCGGCGGGGGGCCAAGTACGATCGCTCTCTGCGAGTGCTGGCCTTAGTCAAAGCGTTTGACCCCACTGTTCCCACCAAATCGGGGCTGATGGTGGGCCACGGCGAAACCGAGGCTGAGCTAATCGAGGCCATGCAAGATTTGCGGGCGGTGGGGTGCGATCGCCTCACCCTCGGCCAGTATATGCGCCCCTCCCTCGATCACCGCCCGGTCGATCGCTACTGGACACCGGAGGAATTTGACCACCTGGGGAATATTGCCCGCGACCTGGGGTTTACCCACGTGCGATCTGGCCCGCTGGTGCGCAGTTCGTACCACGCCGGAGAGGCCCCGTGAGTGGAACCCCCTGGCGGCTGCTTCCATTCCTAGAAGCGCCCGGTGCCGTGCACATGGCGATCGATACCTGGCTGCTCGACCAGCACCAGCACCACGGCCACCCGCCCACGCTGCGGTTCTACACCTGGCATCCGGCGGCAATCTCGCTGGGCGTCAGCCAGCGCAACCAAATTCCTGAGCACTGGCAACACCTGAGCTGGCAGGGGCAGCCTGTGGATCTGGTGCAGCGACCCACAGGCGGGCGCGGCGTGCTGCACCAGGGCGATCTAACCTATGCGGTGGTGACCTCGCAGCTGGCTGGAAACCGTGACCAGGCCTATCAATTTCTGTGCCAGTTCTTGATCAAAGGCTGGGCAGAACTGGGTGTATCCCTCAAGTTTGGCCAACCAGGCCGAGACTATAGCCGATCGCCCAACTGCTTTGCCCTGGCCACCAGCGCCGATTTGGTCGATGCCCACGACCACAAAGTGATCGGCAGCGCCCAGCGACGACGGGGTGCCTACCTGCTACAGCATGGATCGATCGCTCTTCACCCCGACCCAACCCTCTGGCAGCAGGTCTTTCAGACTCCTGCGCTGCCGCCCAGCCAAGCCCAGATCGCCATGCAGAGCACACTCACCCTAGATCAGGTGATCGCCTCGCTCACCCAGGCCGCTAGCGACTGTTTTGGCGCGCAACTCGTAACCCAGCCGTTGACCGAGCTAGAGTGGGCCGACATTGATGCGATCGCCCACAAAAAAGGCCCGGAGTGCCAGCGCACCGGGCCATCTGCCGTAAAGACTTAAGCGTTAGCTCATGGCGGCTGAGCCGCGATCGTAACCAGAGAAATCGTGGGGCATTTTGCCCTGAATGTGGCTTTCGTAGTGGGCCGCATCTTCTACGGGAATACCGACTTCAGCGGCTAACCGCACCATCATGCCCTGTTCGCGCCGACGGCTGCGCTGGTGGCGGCGAATGAACAGATTTCTAGCCAAGTCAGGAATGTTAGTGGGAGTCATCTCAGGACCTACTTCTGGGGTAACAACCGGGTCTGCAATGCTAGCTGCAACAGCAGGAATTTCAAGGGGTGGCACGGGGGTGGCCGCGACCGGAGCCGCAATGCCTGTGCGGTGGGGCACACCGCGCCAGGTCAAATTGTCACCGGGCTGAGCGGGCAGTTCGGCCAGCGTATTCAAAACCACCGGAGCCCCGCGATAGCGGCCTACAGCCAGGGTTTTGCTCAGCTGTGGAGCTGCGCTAGGGGTAGCATCGTAGCTAATGCCGCGATAGGTGAGTTTCATAAGGTCGCCTCCTAGAAGCGATGCGTAGTGAGGCGCGTTCCTTCGGGAGTGTCCCTACTTCCGTCTTTCGGCCAGGTGCCTGAGGGGCATGCACCAAGGCAAAAGATGAACGTTTTATCTCTATGTCTGTATAATACGCTACTGTTTTTTCAAAATATCAGCTTTTGATAATTCTACATAGAGGAGTAGGCCGCCGTACTACCCATGAAAGTTTTTCATGTTTGCCATGACAGAAAGCTTTTGTTCTTTTTGATACAGAAATCTATTCTTAGAGTGTGAATGGAAGTTCGCAGACACACCTCACCCATAAATTAGGAGATTTACTATGAACAGCAGCTACTGGCCCATCAATACTGCTCACCAGCGCCCCAGCCTCGTTACCCAACTGGCTAGCGTTTGGCACGGCATCTTAGCTCATCTAAATGCCACCAACGAACCCCATGTCTGGCCAGCCACCGACGACTCGGGCGCAACCCTATGGAATGCCTACGACCCCCTGACTCAACTGACCATCAACCACGCCTCTGACGATGAACTGCGCGTTTGGCTAGAAGAGCTGCACTATCGCAACTAGGGATTTGGGGTTCAAGGTTCAAGGTGCAAGGCGGCCCTCGAACCGGGAACCTTCCACCACGATCATTGACTTTGCCCAGCAGTTCCACGACGAAAGCCCAAGGCGGCGCTAGACAGACGATTGGCAGCGGCAGCGCCTCAGTGCTGCGTCGACTACGCCTTTCACGTCATTCTCACCGATATCAACCCAGGGTCGCTGGCCGAACTGCCCGACTTGATCAACAACGATGGGGTCTCTCGCTTTAAGCTCTACATGGCCTACCCCGGCGTGCTGATGGTCGATGCTGCCGATAGCTTTAGAACCATGCGCCACACCGGTGACCACGGCGGCATGGTTAACCTCCACGCTGAGAACGGCGTGGTGATTCAGGCGCTGATCGAAGAAGCGCTGGAGCAGGGCAACACCTCGCCCAAGTCCCACCAAAACCCATACCCTCAGCGGCGCGAGATGACGGGCAAAGTTTTGCTATTGGGGGTATGGCACTCGGATTCGGTATTATGTCGTGCCGACGACTAGGCTCAGACTTCCCTTACTAGTTTTTTCCACAGCTTTTTCCACAGAAAACTCCGCGCTTTTCAAGTTGGGAGATGATTGCGACGGCATTGGCCACCCCAGCTTCAGCTTGAATTTTTGCTCAAGGATTGGCGGAGCGTTGACGCATTGCTCGATCGCTCACAGCCTCATGCATTGCGTCTGCTAGTCTTTCAGCAGTGAGTTTGTTACCAGCATGGGGTAGCCTGTTCCTCCCATCCTTTAAGCCCTACGCGCTTGGCCATTCATCTTGAGCTTCGTCCTTAGTATTGGTGCGTCGCTCGGGGGTTTGGCGCTCAAAGGTCATATGGATATTTCGGCTCTGCTCGCCATCGGCTGCTACCGCCATGATCGGGTACTCAATAGTGCCGTCCTGGAAGGAGGTCTGGAACCGGAAGGTGCCGTCTTCGGCCAGCTGAATGGGCACGCCGCCCACCGTTACCGACGCGTCGGGTTCCGTGGCACCGTAGACAATCAGTTCAGCGTCGGCCACCAGCCAAAACTTGCGGGGGCGGATCGGCGGCATAGACGCGCCCAGCCCCACCCCTGACATAGTTAACCCCGAAACACCTGACATGGTTAGCCCCGAAAAGCCCGACATCGTCAGCCCAGCAAACCCCATCCCTGACGGGGTTAAACCAGGAAATTCGGCCATGGGGCCAGGAAACCCAGACAGCGTAAAGCCCGAAACTCCAGACATGGTGAGCCCCGGCCCCATAGCCGCAGCCTGTAACCCTGCCCCAGAGGGGAAGATAAAGGAACTCATGGGCGGTGCCATTGATCCAGCCACATGGTGCATAGAGCCAAATAAAGACCCATCTACTCGCAGAGCTTCACCCCCCTGGGCTAGGGCATAGAGCTGTTCGTGCAAACCTGCATCGGCCCTTGCGGTGCTGGGGTCACTCAGGGTCATGATAGTTCTGCCGCGCAGATTTTCTTCCCAAGTGACCGAGAGAAAGTGTTCTTCTGTCCAGTCGGATGGGTAAACGGGGGGAATGCGAATGGGGTTGGAACGGGCTAGTACCAGCCAACGACCATCGCCCGTCAGATAGCCGATCTCGACTTGGTAGTCGCGATCGCTGACCGGAATCTGCATGTACCACTCGCGAGCCATTTCATCGCAGCCCACCTGTTGCAGGCTGTGGGGAGCCTGATCCTCCAGATTAATGCCGGTGACATCGTAGAGGCGCAGGGCCAGATGTTCTCCTCCCTGGCGGCGCAGTTCTTCTTTGTGGGTATGGGGTGTATCCCAATAGGCGTAGGCCCACTGGGGGTCACGGGGCATCAGCACAATGCGGCTTTCACCATAGCCGTCGGGCAAGGGCGGCAGGCCATCATCAATGGTCGATAGATCAATGTCGCCATCGGTAGGGCGACCCACCACGTTAAACTTGCTGGCTTCTACCGCCGACTGGTCTTTAGTACTTGCTAAGGAAGCGGCTGCGCCAGCGGCCAACCCTGCCAAACCCATTCCGGCAGCAACAACCGGCGGCACTACTGGCTGGGGCGGTGGCGGTTCTGCCACAGGTTCGGCAGGGGGTGGCACCTCTTCTACAACAATAATCTCAGGCTCGACAATACTCTCTTCGACAACGATAAGCTCGGGCTCGGGAACGATTTCGGGCTCGGGAATAGTCGCAGGCTCGACAATACTTTCTTCGACAACGACAAGCTCGGGCTCGGGAACGATTTCGGGCTCGGGAATAGTCGCAGGCTCGATAATACTTTCTTCGACAACGACAAGCTCGGGCTCGGGAACGACTTCGGGCTCGGGACTACTCTCAGGTTCGGGGGTAACTACTATTGGTTCGGGTACTGACACATCGGCCACGATTAATTCGGGCACTTCTGGCTCAGGTACGACTGGTTCAGGTACGACTAGCTCAGGGACAACTGGCTCAGGCACAGCTACCACTGCGGGCTCATCGACCAAGGGCACTGCCGGGGGCGGTGCCACGGGCGGCTCAACCACAGGGGGAACCGGATGTTCGGCGGTGGGCGGTGGGCCAGGGAGGTCGGAGGCGGCAGGGGTCACAACGGACGTATCGGGATTGGGAGCCATACTGCCTCGGCTACGACCGAGTAGCCAGGCCAAACCACCCAGGGCCGCGAGGGGCAAGAGCACCCACCACCAGGCAAAGCCACCCTCATTGGCTTCGACAGCCGGGGCTGGGTCGGTTGGCGCTTGAGCCACGGTGTCTGAGTCGGCAACACCCGGAGCAGCGACGGGATCCGCTTCAGGCAGGGGCTCGGCAGGGGCGACGACGCCTGCGGTTACCGCGCCCACTTCGGCAACCTGGGCCGCAGTCAGGGCCGTTGCTCCTTCAGGAGAGGTCACATAGCCTAAAAAGGCGGCCACTGCTGGACTCGGCTCACCCCGGTAGACAAAGTAGCGGGGCTGAGAATAAGGGTAGCGCGGGTCATCGGGCAGGGTCTGGTGCATCGGCACGACGGTAACCGCCGGTTGGTCGAGTACGTGGGGGGCGATCGCATAGCTAATGCCGTCATCGCCTAACGCCTGAATGACCGCGGCCGTATCGTCTTCAGCCACTGTGTCGGCAGTGGCCCCAGCCACAAAAGGAGCATTAGCAAAGACGTCGTACTGCCCTAACGAACGGCGGGTGTCGCTGTCTTCGGGGCGATCGACAAAGCGAATTGGGCCGGGCTGACCGCCTACCGCTGACCAGTCGGTGATTTCGCCACGAAACATGGCGGCAAACTGCTCAAAGGTAAGGCTACCGGTAAAGGGATTGTTGGGGCCAATCACGATCGCAATTTTGGCCCGATCTAAGGCAACCGTATTCAGGTCTTGGGCCTGTTCTGCTTCAGTCAGCGGCCGACCGATCGCCGCTAGATCAGTAGTGCCGTCGAGTAGGGACGCGATCGCCTGATCGCTATTGGTCACCGCGACGCCGACATCAGTCCCTTCGTAGGTCGCCTCAAATTCTTGTTTAAGTGCCTCAGTGGCAAAGCCCAAATTGGGGGAACTCTGAATCGATAGGGTCGTTCCTGCGGGCACCGTTTCGGGTACTGAAAACGCTGGCGTCACCTGGGCTAGGGCAAACGTCTTCAGATTGGGGTGAGCTGCCGGGCTAAGGGCAAACAGTGCGGCAACAAGAAGCTTGACTGAATACTGCATCGTTTGACGGGGGAGGCAAAGAACTGAAGGCTAGGCAAATATACCAAGTGAGCAATCAGAACAGGAGTATGCTATCTCGCAAAACCCGTTAATTAACCCAGATTTGGTGCGTACCCGAGAATTACGCTCAACTATTGCAGCATTCGCCAGGGGAGTCAATGGGGAAAGGCTGGGGAATACACCAGGCCAAATTTTGGCCTAAACAGCCTAATTATCGGCTAAATTCGGCTCTTTTGCCCAATCAAAATAGGGCTTTGTCGCCTCCAAACACCCATTCGTCACTCCTGATTTCAACCCAGGGTTAGCGTTAAATCCGGCGAAGTTTTCTCCTAGAGTTCTGCCTAACCAAACTCTGGATCTAAACCCTCTCGGTACCACCGATCTTCTTCCATCTGACAGACGACTGACCCTGTGCTGTTGGCCTACACCTAGCAAGAACCCCAACCTCCATTGTCTTGACAGCTTGGGCTGGCCCCCTACTCCTCCACCCCAGGTGCAGCCCCAGTAGCGTCCAATCTCCCGGCCCTGCTAGCTGCGAGTTATCATGGGGAAAACCATTGACATTTCTTAACAAACTCCGAGGTGCGTCTAGCACGCTTTTCTAACACGCTTATTTTGCAAGACATTACTGCATGACGGTTTCTCATTCCACTTCCAGCGGCATCAAAGGCTTTGTAGAAACTCGCATTCTGCTGGGCCAGCCTCTGACCTCAGAACTCGCAGCCATTTTGCTGGTGTATTTTGTCCAGGGCATTTTGGGGCTAGCGCGACTAGCGGTGAGCTTTTTCCTGAAAGATGACCTGGGTTTAACCCCGGCAGAGGTCGCCGCGCTGTCGGGCATTGCCACGCTGCCCTGGACAATCAAGCCCGTGTTTGGTCTGCTCTCAGATGGTCTCCCCATCTTTGGCTACCGACGGCGGCCCTACCTGATTTTGTCGGGAATTTTGGGGGCAGGGGCGTGGCTGGCGTTGGCAACGGTGGTGCAGACGGGCTGGGCTGCGATCGCAGCCATTACCCTCAGTTCTCTCTCGGTCGCCGTCAGCGACGTGATCGTCGATTCTCTCGTGGTAGAGCGTGCCCGGGGTGAATCGTTGGGCAACGCCGGTACCCTGCAATCACTGGCCTGGGGCACCTCAGCGGTGGGCGGCATTCTCACGGCCTACCTGGGCGGAGCATTGCTCCAGCATGTCAGCACCCGTACCGTATTTGGCATTACCGCCACCTTTCCCCTAATTGTGTCGCTGGTGGCGGTGCTGATCGCCGAAGAGGCCGTCGATTCGCCCAGCTGGACGGTGGTGAATCACCAGGTTAAGCAGCTCTGGCAAGCTGTTCGCCAGCGCGCCATCTGGATGCCCGCTCTATTTCTCTTTCTGTGGCAGGCCACCCCCACCGCCGATGCCGCCTTCTTTTTCTTTACCACCAACGATTTGGGCTTTCAGCCCGAGTTTTTGGGCCGGGTGCGGCTAGTGACTAGCCTGGCGGCGCTGCTGGGCATTTGGGTATTTCAGCGGTTTTTGCGCACGGTGCCCTTTCGCACCATCTTTGCCTGGTCGACGGTGCTCTCCAGCGTGCTGGGCATGAGCATGCTGCTGCTGGTCACCCACGTCAACCGCAGTCTGGGCATTGGCGATGAGTGGTTTAGCCTGGGCGACAGCTTAGTGCTCACGGTTATGGGAGAGATTGCCTTTATGCCGGTGCTGGTGCTCTCGGCCCGGCTATGCCCCCCCGGCGTCGAGGCCACCCTATTTGCCCTGCTGATGTCGGTGGTGAATTTGGCCGGGCTGCTCTCCCACGAGCTAGGGGCGCTGCTCACCCACTGGCTTGGCGTTACCGAGACCAACTTCGACCACCTGTGGCAGCTGGTGCTGATCACCAACCTCACCACCCTGCTGCCCCTGCCGCTGTTGTTTTTGCTGCCAAACTCCTCATCCCAGGGGGTGGGCGATAGTCAACCTAACGCCCACCCCCCGGTTGAGACACCCCTAGTGTCAGAAACGCTCTTTGCTATTCCGTCTACGGAGCGCCCCGTTCCTGCCGGCGATCGCGACTAGCCCTTTTTTCTCTAGAACCTTTTTCTCTTAAGGCTTTTTTCTCCTAGAGAAAGATGTATGGCTGCGTCCAGCCAGCCTACAGTTGTCTTCCCACCGCCTGATCTATCCCACTACCCCTTATTTTCTTCGCCCAGATGTCTACCTACCCCATCATCAACTCCCCAACCATGACCGCCCCCGAGGCCGGTCCGAACGCTGATACCTTTTCCGTTGATGACTGGAGCAGCGGCTACCGCTCCCAGCCCGACGAGCACAGCTATTGGATTACCGACATTGAGGGCAGCATTCCCACCGACCTAGACGGAACTCTGTTTCGCAATGGCCCCGGCCTGCTCGATATCCACGGCCACCCGGTCAAGCACCCCTTTGACGGCGATGGCATGATCAGCAGCATCGCCATTCGCAATGGACAGGCATTTTTTCGCAACCGCTTCGTGCGCACAGCGGGCTACGTCGCCGAGCAGCAGGCTAAAAAACCCCTCTTTCGCGGCGTATTTGGCACCCAAAAGCCCGGTGGGCCTTTAGCTAACGCCTTTGACCTCAAGTTAAAGAATATTGCCAATACCCACATTGTCTACTGGGCCGACAAGCTGCTGGCCCTGTGGGAAGCCGCTGAACCTCATCGGTTAGATCCATCTACTCTAGAAACCCTGGGGCTAGACTACCTCAACGGGCTGATTGCCCCCGGGGGTTCTTTCACCGCTCACCCCAAAATTGACCCTGGCCACCACGGCGACCAGCGGCTAGTGGGCTTTTCGGTCAAAACCGGGCTATCTAGCACGATCACGCTCTACGAAATTGATGCCCAGGGCAACGCCCTCAGCCAGCACAGCCACACGATTCCTGGCTTTGCCTTCATGCACGACTTTGCCCTAACGCCCAACTACGCCATCTTCTTTCAAAATCCGGTGAGCTTTGGGCCGATTCCCTTTTTGCTGGGGCTCAAGGGGGCAGCAGAATGCATTAGCTATAACCCCAAACAGCCCACCAAAATTTTGATCATTCCCCGCAATGGCGACCCCATGCAGGTGATCGAAACCGACCCCTGTTTTGTGTTTCACCACGCCAATGCCTTCGAGCAAGAAGGCCAGATCGTAATCGACTCTATTTGTTACGACAGCTTCCCGTCCCTAGACGGTAGCAGCGACTTTCGCGAAGTCGACTTTGACCGAGTTCCGGCAGGAGAGCTGTGGCGCTTTAGCTTAGATAGGGCGGCGGGTACCGCTGAGGTCAGCAAGCTGCTGACCCGCTGTGTAGAGTTCCCTACCCTGCATCCTGACCGTGTGGGGCGACCCTACCAACATCTATTTATAGGTACAGCTCACGCGCCCCAGGGCAATGCCCCGCTGCAAGCCATCCTCAAGCTCGACACTCACACAGGCGAGACCCAAACCTGGAGCGCGGCCCCGCGCGGGTTTATGGGAGAACCCTTGTTTGTGCCCCGGCCCCAGGGCCAAGGAGAAGATGACGGCTGGGTGTTGGTGCTGATGTACAACGCCGAGCGCCAGTGCTCTGACCTGGTTATTTTGGAGGGGCGTGACCTCACGGCTGGCCCAGTGGCACGGCTCAAGCTGTCTCACCACGTGCCCTACGGTCTGCACGGCTCGTTTGTGCCCCACTACTTTGGCCCTGAACAGAGCTAGTTTTCGCCCCAGCGGGGAGATGAGTGGGGGTTTGAGGTTCACGGTGCAGGGCTTAGATTGCGCCGTGAACCTGCCCTCGCCACAATACCTTTGGTCGAGGCTGGGCAGAAAAGCTGGGCATTAAAATAAACCTAGCTAGAACTATACGGGCTGCGATCTATGGCCCCCATCTTCTTTAATTCATCGAGCCAGGTTGCTCAAGAGCCGTTTGTTGGGGCGATGCGTGAGTTAGCGCGGGCCTACCATGCGTTTTCGACTTACTCTGATGCTCACATGCGGCAGTTTGACCTTACCCCCGCTCAATTTGATGTGCTTGCGACTCTGAACAATACTGTGGGCATGGCCATGGGCGATATTGGCGAAAAAACGCTGATCACGAAGGGCACCCTCACAGGGGTGGTCGATCGCTTGGTGCAAAAGCAGCTAGTGCTGCGAGAAACCCCTGCTGACAATCGCCGCAGCGTGATTGTGCGGCTCACCCCGGCTGGGCAATCTCTGTTTGAGAAAGCCAGTGCGGCGCACCTTGCCCAGCTTAGACAACGGGTTGAACGGCTCGACCCGGCAGATCTCGATCAGTTGCAGACGCTGCTGGGTCGACTGCGCCAGGTGTTTTAAGGCAACGCTCTTTATTACAAACGTCTATGGGATAAGCAAGTGCGACGTAGGGGCAGTGCAATGCCCCTACCAGAGGCTTCTGCCGGTCAACGTGTTCTAACTCAATAAACTGCCGCAATAAGATCCTTAGGGTTGAGCTTTAGGGCAATGCTCTGTCTAACTCTCGACAGAGCACTTCTATCGATCGGGTTATGCCCAGGCTAGCCTCGGGAGGGACGAACCCAGCGGTGGAATCAAAGAAGATTGAAATTGGCTTTTTTTACTGGTTTTTTTGCATGGTTCTGACCGGACGCCCCATTTCCTACTGGATTGACTCGACATTGCCGTCTAGCTATCCAACCCTTAGTACAGATATAGCTGTCGATGTGGCCGTAGTGGGTGGGGGTCTGGCCGGGGTAGTCACCGCTAAATTGCTGAAGCAGGCGGGCAAAACCGTGGCTCTCATTGAGGCCGATCGCATTGGATGTGGCGTCTCAGGCCACACTACCGCCAAGCTCTCGGCCCTGCACCAGCTGATCTATGCCGATTTGGTTGACGAGCACGGGCAAGAGAAGGCACGACTCTATGGGGAGTCGAACCGGGCGGCGATCGCCCGCCTGGCCGATCTAATTGCCACTGAAGCCATCGATTGCAACTTTGAGCGCAAAGCCAACTACACCTTCGCCACCGATGAGGACGGCTTAGCTAAGGTCAAAGCCGAAGTGGAAGTCAGCCAAGCCCTGGGTTTGCCTACCCGCTTTGTGGAAAGCGTCGATCTACCCTTTGCCATCACGGGGGCGATCATGATGCCCGACGAGGCGCAGTTTCACCCGCGCAAGTTTATGCTGGCGATCGCCGCCACCCTGCCCGGCGACGGTAGCCACGTCTTTGAGCAAACCCGCGTCACCACCGTTGACGATGAAAGCCCCTGCCGCGTGATTACTGAAGGGGGCGCTACCGTGACGGCCCAAGATGTGGTGATCACCACCAACCTGCCCATCCTCGATATCGGGCTGTACTTTGCCAAAACCTATCCCCAGCGGTCTTACATCGTCGGGGGCCGCATTGAGGCGACCCAAGCCCCCCAAGCCATGTATATCGGTGTGGGTCAAAACTATCGCTCTATTCGCACCGCCCCTACCGATGACGGCAGCACAATGCTGATGGTCGGCGGCGAGGGCCACAAGGTGGGTAGCGACGAGGCCACAGACGAACGCTTTCAGCGGTTAGAGAACTATCTGCAATCGACCTTTGGGGTCACCCCTGAGTACCGCTGGTCAACCCAAGACATGGTCTCTTTTGACAAGTTGCCCTACATCGGTACGCTGACCCCGGCACACCGGCATACCTACGTCGCCACTGGGTTTAGCCTCTGGGGCATGGCAAAGTCGGTGCTTTCGGCCATGGTGCTGTCAGACCGCATTTTGGGCCTTGAGAACCCCTGGGCAGACCTCTATGAAGCCACCCGTCCCACCCCTTTTGTGACCACCACCTCAATTCAGAAAAATTTGGAAGTGGGAACGCGCTGGGTGGGCGATCGCTTCAAAGGGCTGTTTGATTCCACCGATAGCGTGGCTCCAGGGGAAGGTAAACTTGTCACCCACAAAGGCAGCAAAATCGCCGCCTACCGCGACGAGCACAACCAGCTCCACACTGTCTCGGCGGTGTGTCCCCACCTGGGCTGTATCGTCGCCTGGAACGAAGCCGAAACCAGCTGGGATTGCCCCTGCCACGGCTCCCGCTTTAGCACCGAGGGTAAAATTCTCCACGGGCCTGCCGTAAAGCCCTTAGATGCAAAGGTTTGTGATTGATTAAGCCCGTGCGACAATAGCGGCGTCTTTTAGCCCTATTTCCCCATGAGTGGCGACACTATCTTTGGCAAAATCATTCGCAAAGAGATTCCGGCCAATATCGTCTATGAAGACGATCTTTGCCTGGCGTTTACCGATATCACGCCCCAGGCTCCGACCCATATTTTGATCATCCCCAAGCAGCCAATTCCTAGCCTTGCTGAGGCCACCCCAGACGACAAAGAACTGCTGGGCCATTTGTTGCTCACGGTAAAGGCGATCGCCGATCAGGTAGGCCTCACCGAAAATGGCTATCGAGTCGTGATCAACACGGGCACTGACGGTGGGCAAACCGTCTTTCATCTGCATCTACATTTGCTTGGCGGTCGCGGTTTGGCTTGGCCACCAGGCTGATCCATTTACTTTTGTACAACGAAATAAACTTTCCTTTCTCGTGATTTTCTAGAGAAAAGAGAAACTTTACACTGCATATGGATGGGTAAGTCTATTCATCCACTATTCATTTTTCGTTGTTATTCATTGGCACTCTTACTATGACTACTTCTCTTCGCGCCCGCGATAATGCGGGAGCTTGGGAGCAGTTTTGTCAGTGGGTTACCAGCACCGAAAACCGCCTGTATGTAGGCTGGTTTGGCGTGCTGATGATTCCTACGCTGCTGGCTGCAACCACCTGCTTCATCATTGCGTTTATTGCCGCTCCTGCGGTAGATATCGACGGCATCCGTGAGCCCGTGGCTGGCTCTTTGATGTACGGCAACAACATCATCTCTGGTGCGGTTGTGCCTTCCTCTAACGCCATCGGCCTGCACTTCTACCCCATCTGGGAAGCCGCTTCCCTCGATGAGTGGCTGTACAACGGTGGTCCCTACCAGCTGATCATTTTCCACTTCCTGATCGGCATTTTTGCCTATATGGGTCGCCAGTGGGAACTGAGCTACCGCCTTGGCATGCGCCCCTGGATCTGCGTCGCTTACTCTGCACCACTGTCTGCTGCTACCGCCGTATTCCTGATCTATCCCCTCGGTCAGGGTTCTTTCTCCGACGGCATGCCTTTGGGTATCTCGGGTACCTTCAACTTCATGCTGGTGTTCCAGGCTGAGCACAACATTCTGATGCACCCCTTCCACATGCTGGGTGTAGCCGGTGTGTTTGGTGGCAGCCTATTCTCTGCTATGCACGGCTCTCTGGTTACCAGTTCACTGGTGCGTGAGACCACCGAGACCGAGTCGCAGAACTACGGCTACAAGTTTGGTCAAGAAGAAGAGACTTACAACATCGTTGCAGCCCACGGCTACTTCGGTCGGTTGATCTTCCAATACGCCAGCTTCAACAACAGCCGTTCTCTGCACTTCTTCCTGGGTGCGTGGCCGGTGATTGGCATTTGGTTTACGTCCTTGGGCATCAGCACCATGGCGTTCAACCTGAACGGGTTCAACTTCAACCAGTCGATTCTCGACAGCCAAGGCCGCGTGATTGGCACCTGGGCTGACGTGATCAACCGGGCGAACCTGGGTATGGAAGTGATGCACGAGCGCAATGCTCACAACTTCCCCCTCGACCTAGCGTTTGCTGGTGAGGCTACCCCCGTGGCATTGCAGGCTCCTGCTATCCACGGCTAGGTTTGCGTTGGGTAAGGCCCCTGCCTTACCCTGTCTGTGAACTGGTCGAATGAAGGTTTAAGCGTCCCAGACTTCTGGGGCGCTTTTGTGTGGCTGTAGGTCTTCACGAGAATGACGGGCATTTCTCCAGCACTATGAATAATGCAGGCTAACTCAATCAACTGTGGCAATAGAAATAGGCGGAAAGATTCCAGAAGCGTGGTAGCTTTCATTAGCTCTCTGCCGTTAGCAACGAGCCTGCCCCTTAAAGTAAGAGATACGTCCCTATGGCGGCGCATAGTCCAGGCTGGTCTTTAGATGTTCGAGATCCTGAGTTTATTCAAGCGTTTCAGCCGCTGTGGGGCTGGCTCTACGACCATTACTTTCGCGTTCAAACGTCTGGGTGGGAGCAAATTCCTGAAGGTCAGGTGATGCTGGTCGGCTCCCATAACGGCGGCTTGGCCGCGCCCGACATGTTTATGATGATCTATGACTGGGTCAGGCGGTTTGGGGCTGAGCGATTGGTCTATGGTCTGATGCACCCTAAGGTGTGGGCCGCTAGCCCACCGCTGGCCGCCCTAGCAGAACGGGCGGGGGCGATCGCGGCTCACCCCAAGACAGCCCTGGCGGCCCTCGATCGCAATGCCAGCATTTTGGTGTATCCCGGCGGGGCGCAAGATGTGTTTCGTCCCTTTAGCCAGCGGCGGCAGATTTGTCTGGGCGATCGCAAAGGGTTTATCAAAATTGCCCTCCAGCGCCACCTGCCCATTGTCCCGGCGGTTTCCTGGGGTGCCCACGAAACGCTGCTGGTGTTAGCCGATATCTATCCCCTCGTAGAACGCCTCCACGACCTAGGGATGCCCTGGCTATTGGGGATCGATCCGGAGGTGTTCCCCATCTATTTAGGGCTGCCGTGGGGGCTGGCCCTAGGGCCGCTGCCCAATATTCCCTGGCCCCGGCCCATTGCCACTCAGATTGGCACACCGATCTATTTTGAGCACTATGGGGCCGATGCAGCGCGCGATCGCACCTACGTTGAGGTCTGCTATCGGCAGGTTCGCGACCACATGCAGCAAGACCTCAATCGCCTGATCGCTAAGCATGGCGACGGTTGAAGGGGCGATCGCAAGGAGGAACCATGGCCTGAGGTTACGTGGAGAGTTGCCCAGCCGCTGACCTAAGCCCTAGCCCAAAATGGTGCCCACCTCTTTCAGGTAGACGCGGTTAAAGGGTTCTGTGCCACCCAGACGGTATTGCTCAATTAACCCCTCCTGGCGAATTGAGACTTGGTTACCCTCTCGCACAATCACAGTTGAATGGGGAAAAACATCGCGGGCCAGCAGGGTTTCCGTTTCGGTGGGGTTATCTAAAATCACCATGTCGCTACCCGAGTAAAACACCCCATCTTGCTCAAAAATATCGCCTCGATATTCGGCAATCAGCATATCAAGTCTGGGGTTGCGCAGCAGGTTACGCACATTGACGTTGTAGTCTGCGCTCAAGACTTTTTCAGAACGGTTGATCAATACCCCTTCTCGGCAGACCGCCCCGATCACCCAGTTGGGATGCTGCAACAAAATATGGTCAATCAGTTCTTGCAGATCGCGCATCGACACCCGGTTAAAGGTCATAGTCGGAATTCGAGCGCTGATTTCGGCAGGAAAGAAGGTTTCTAAAATGGGGGAAGTGACATCGACGCGATCGCCTTGGGCGGGGTTGAGGTGCATAGACACTCCCGGTGCCGCGTTGATTTCAATAATGCCAAAATTGCCGTCTCTCCACGATCGCGTTAGGTCACGGGCAATTACATCAATGCCCAAACAGGTGAGCCGAAAGTGTTGGGCAACATCCTGCGCCAAGATCACATTGTCGGGATGAATCGTAGGGGTGGCATCAATGCTCAACCCGCCAGCAGACAGGTTGGCCACTTTACGCAGATACACCGTGCAGCCTTGGTCTAAAACGCTGTCTACCGTAAACCCCTGCTCCTCTAGGTACATCTCCATAGCGTCATCGACTTTGATTTTGCCTAACGGAGAAGTCGGGGTGTCGCTGCGATCGCTCGATTGGTTGGCCTTTTTAATCAGCTCACTAACGGTAGATCGCCCGTCCCCCGTGACTGAGGCCGGTTGGCGTTCCATCGCCGCTACAAACCGACCATTGACACACAGGATCCGAAAATCGGAGCCCGCAATACTCTGCTCGACAATCACCCGTACGGGCTGATCTTTTGGAATTGACGCCAAGGCGCGATCGAAGGCGGCTTCAAGTTCGTCGTCGTCTTGCACGCCTGCCGTTACCCCTTCGCCCTTGTGCCCCGACACCGGCTTGACCGCAACGGGATATCCCACTCGTTCGGCAGCGGTTAAGGCCTCATGGCCAGTCTCCACGATTTCTCCTCTAGGTACCGGAAAGCCCAGAGTCTTGAGAAAGGCTTTGCAGTCGTCTTTGCCGGTCGTGAAGTCTGAATCTAAGTGGCTATCGGTATCAAAGGTAGTCGCTATGCCGCGCACTAGCTTTTTGCCGTAGCCATACTGCATCAGCCCCTCATCCCACAGATAAAAAGCCGGAATCCCCTTCTCATGGGCAGTTCGCAGCAGTGCATAGACGGTGGGGCCACCATAGACCGACTGCCGAAACAGGTTTTGAAAGACTTCAACTTGATCTTCAATATAAAAATGCTGGTCTTGGGTGATAGCCTCAAACCAATCCCACACAGCGTAGATGACCGATCGCGTGGTGCGCCCGTGTAGAGCCTCAATGGCAATACAGCAGCGATTGCCCCGATAGGTCACGCTCCAGCGCTGCAAATGCAGCCCGATATCGAGCCGGTTAACCTCGGCTGCCACCTGGGCAAAGAGATGGGCATAGGTTTCGTAGGTCTGCTCTTTGAGGTGAGGATAGCGATCGCTCACCGCGTCTACGTAGGTTGCGATCGGCAACGGGTCAATGTTTCCGGTGAGGGCAAAGTCGAAGACGAAGGCCGCCGTGTTTAGGTAAGGATTACTGCCCTCACAAAACCGACCGTTATGAATGTCAAACGCATCAGTCTTGCGAGCGTTCACGCGGGATACCGGAAGCTGATCGACAACCATTGCCCCTCCTAAGCAAATACCCCTCATCCTAGGCAGTAATTGCAGCCCATGACCTATACCGCAAGCATGATAAATTCAGCCGGTAGGTCGCTCATACCACTAGAATTCGGGATTATTTCAGCGCAAACTCCTAAGCAACCCAAGACGTCAAGCCTGATCGCGCCCGTGTACCACCGCGGGGGGCGATGTCACTTCTACAGCGGTGAAGGGCTCTAAAATTTTGTAGGTGTGAGATGCTCCTTCAGGAACCACCCAGGAGTTGCCGGGTTCGAGCACCACCATTTGGCCTTCGAGGTGTAGCTCCGCCCGCCCATCGATCACGTAGCCGATCGCTTCATAGGGACGCTGGGTCTCTGGTTTGGCCTCACCGGGCTGCTCATTTTCCCACAGCCGCATTGCCATCGTTTTGCTCAGGGCCAGGTGCTTTTGCCCCATAGCCCCCATCGGAGCGGCTTCAGAGGTGACTTTGATGATGGTGGTATCGCTCATGGTTTTATAAATTTGGCGGGTAGAGCAGAGTCGAGAACTGGCGTGAGGCAGGCAAGACCCCAGCAGAAATGCTGGCCAACCGGCTTGGCACAGCCCTGATTCTTATCTTCACTCGCATCCTAAAGACCCCAGGGCAGGGCAACCTCTTTCTAATGAGGGAGCATGGCGCTAACTCAGGGCGATCGCCCCCATGAAGCTCCTAGGCAGGTCACCCAAGCCACCCTATGCGCCATTTGGCTCTCTCCTCAGGTCAATTCTGCTCTCAGCCTAAGTCGTTAAACTGCTGAAGCAAGTGAGCAGGGTTAGAGATGTGGTGAGCCAACCAATGAGCGCGGATTTGCAGCACAAAGCGATCGCCATTCACGATCGTCTCTGTGCCGAATATGGCTGTCCGATACCCTATTTTCATACGCTCGACCCGCTGAGCGAGCTAGTGTCATCGCTGCTGTCTCACCGCACCAAAAACCGCGATTCGGGGCGCGCCTTTAAGCAGCTCGTGGCTCAGTTTCCTACCTGGGCCGCCGTGCGCGATGCACCCACGGCAGCGGTTGAGGCAGCGATCGCACCCTGCACCTGGCCCGAGCAAAAAGCACCCCGCCTTCAGCAAGTGCTGAAACTAATTGGGGAGGCAACCAACGGCGAATGGTCCCTCGACTTTCTGCAAACAATGCCCGTGCCCCAGGCCCGCGCCTGGCTAGAAACCCTGCCCGGCGTAGGACCAAAAACCAGCGCGGCAGTGCTGTGCTTTAGTCGGCTGCGGGGGCGGGCGCTGCCGGTCGATAGCCACCATCACCGGGTCGCCCAGCGGCTGGGGCTAATTGCTAAAAGCTTGGCGGTGGGGCCATCCCACGCAGTCCTCGAAGCGCTCTTGCCCGAGGAGTGGAACGCCCAGCAAGTCTACGACCACCATGAAGTGATGATGCTACACGGGCAACGGTGCTGCTTTTATAAACATCCAGCCTGCGATCGCTGTGTGGTTTTCAATTTATGCCCCCACGGCCAGGCCAGCCTGAGGGCAGACCGCACGGTTTGAGCGATCGCGGCGCGTTTATCCACCACCCCAGACTTGGGATTACGTCAACAGACAGGGGGTCAACAGACACCAGGCAAGGCGGAGTGTTACTCTCAAAAAATCTGCCTGTGCCCCTTACCTCGAGCATGCTAGATCTACTACTCATTGCTAGCGTCGGATTTTTAGGCAGTTTTGGTCACTGCCTGGGCATGTGCGGCCCCATTACGGTAGCCTTTTCCCTATCTCAGTCATCGGCAGCGCCCAGCCGTTGGCAGCATATCTTCTTTCACCTGCTGATCAACCTGGGCCGGCTGATCAGCTATGGCCTAGTCGGCATTGGGATTGGAGCGCTAGGCTCGGTGCTGGTGGCCAGCGGGCAAATGGCGGGCATTGGCAGTCCGCTGCGACAGGGAGTTGCCATCGTGACCGGGCTGCTGTTGATCTGGTTTGGGCTGGCCCAAATTAGCCCCCAGTCCATGCCCAAGGTGCCCTTTCTCAACCCCATGTCTGGCCTGCACGATCGCCTCAATCGCGCCATGCAGGGCCTTTCCCTCAACCCCCAGCGCTGGACACCGCTACTGCTGGGGCTGGCGTGGGGGCTGATTCCCTGTGGTTTTTTGTATGCGGCTCAGCTTAAAGCGGCAGAGACCACCAACCCCTGGGCCGGCGGGGCTACGATGCTGGCCTTTGGCCTTGGCACCCTGCCGATGATGCTGGGGGTCGGTGTTTCAACTAGCTGGGTGAGCAGCGATCGGCGGGGCCAACTGTTTCGCCTCGGCGGCTGGATTACCCTAATCATTGGTCTGCTGACTGTGTTTAGGGGCAGCAGCAGCGTCGATCTCACCGGGCATGGGGCACTGGTTTGCCTATTTTTAGCCCTGATTGCCCGCCCCGTTAGCCGCTGCTGGCCGTCGCTGCTGGTCTACCGTCGTGCCCTGGGGGTGGGGGCGTTTGTGCTCTCGATCGCCCACATCGGCCATATGGTCACCATGGGCTGGAACCCGCTAACATTGCCCTTTCTGCTGCCCAGACTCCAGGTAGGCGGCTGGGCCGGCATCGTCGCCTTTGGGCTAATGACACCCCTGGCCCTGACCAGTTTTGACCAGGCCCAGCGCTACCTGGGCTACCAGTGGCGACGGCTGCATCTGCTGAGTTTGCCGATTTTTGTCTTGGTGGTGATCCACACGCTGCTGCTGGGGTCGCGCTATTTGGGTGGGTTTGAGCGGTCTACCCCCAACCAGCTGGCGGCGATCGCCCTGGTTACCCTGGCGCTAGTGGCGCTGCTGCTGCGCTGGCGTTGGTTTTGGTCCCTGTTGTCTCTAGAAAAATACTATGTCTCGGCCAAGCATTAGCGTCGTTGGCAGTCTTGCGGTGGGTATCAGTCTTTTGGCCGGAGGACTTCCCGCCCTGGCCCACAAAACCGAGGTGTCAGGCGATGTGGCAGGTACCTGGCACCTAGAGCCCAACCACAGCGCCCGAGCTGGAGAACCCGCCCGAGTGTGGGTGGCGCTCACCCAGCAGGGCGGCAGGGTGATTCCGCTGGAGCAGTGCGACTGCACCCTGGCGGTTTACCGAGCTAACCAGACCGACTCTGCGCCCGTGATGCAGCCAACACTGACGGCAATGTCACCCGAAAGCTTCGAAAATATTCCTGGGGCCGAGATCACGTTTCCTGAGGTGGGCGAATATCGAATTGTGCTCACCGGCAACCCCACTGCCGATGCCACGTTCGCACCCTTTGAGCTGAGCTACACCACCGTGGTTGCTGCCGGTAGCGCCAGGGCCATGACACCACCGCCTCAACCAGCAGTGCAGGACAGTTTAGAACCGCTCGCAGCCAGCGATCGCCGATTTTTGTGGCCAGCGATCGCTGTTAGTGGGGTGGGGCTGGCGATCGCAGCCCTCCTGCTTCTGCGCCAGCAAAAACTCCCGCGCTCATAGGACGATAGGGAAATGTCTTCGGCCCGAAACTCGTTCTGCGGTAATGCCGCACGTAGGACGCAGGCACGGGCTAATTGTTCAGTGGGAGAAGTTTTATGGTTCTATCTTGGTACTCCTTCCCATCACTACACCAGTAGCTACAGGCTTACTGAGGGTTTAACGCAAGAGTAATGCCTTGAGCGCTACCCACTACCCCTGGCGTTACGTCTACCCCCGAATCTGGACCGGCATCACCAGGTAGGTAATCTTGGTTTCGCCTAGGGGCACAAACACTGCCGGGCTGGTGGCCGCATTGCACTGCATTTGCACCTCGGTGGTATCAAACGCCTTCAGGCCATCCAGCAGGTAGCGCACGTTAAAGGCAATATCGAGGTCGTCGCCAGTCACCTGGGCGGGCAGTTCTTCGCGACCGCTGCCCACTTCCTGGGCTTCGACCGAGAGCGCAATCGATTGATCGCCGCTGTTGAGGGTGATTTTGATGATGTCATTTTTCTGACTGGCCAGCACCGCAATCCGCTCCAGGCTCGACATCAGCAGGCGGCGATCGACGGTGACTTGGCGGGCAAACTGCTTGGGCAGCAGCTGCCGATAGTTGGGGTACTGCCCCTCCAGCAGGCGAGTGGTGAGGCGCTGTGCCCCCAGGTCAAACAGCACCTGGGTTTCATCGAGGCGTAGGGCCACCGGCTCGTTAGAGCTGTAGCCCTGAATCATGCGCTCTAGCTCGCGTAGAGCCTTGGCCGGTACGGTAACATCCATCGCCGGGGTGGCGGTGGATGAGTCATCACTGGTCTGCACTACTGAGAGGCGGTGACCATCGGTGGCGGCAAACTCCAGAGCATCGGTTTCAGCAAGCAGGTGTACGCCGGTGAGCACCTGCTTGGTTTCGTCGCCGCTGGTGGCAAACAGCGAGCCACGCAGGCCGTTGAGCAGCGCATCGGCAGAGAGCGAAATCGCTTCGCCATCGTCGACCGTAGGCAATGAGGGATAGTCTTCGGCGCTGAGGCCCCGCACCTCGTAGCGGCCTGAGGAAGAGGTGAGGGTAACGGTGGTGCTGTCGCCGTCAGATTCGAGGGTAATGTCTTCGTTGGCCAGCCTCGACACAATGTCGCCCCAGAGCTTAGCAGGCAGCGTTAGGGTGCCGGGCTCTTCGACCTGAGCACGAAAGCGAGTTTCGATGCCCAGCACTTCGTCAAACCCCACTAGGGTGACCGACTGGCTTTCAATATCGGCCTTTACCAAAATATTGGCCAGCACAGGCCGACTGGGGCGCGACGATACGGCACGGCTTACCGACGACAGTTGGGCACTTAGCTCGTTCTGGGGGCAGATAAACTTCATGGCAACAGAGAAAACAAAACGCAACTGGAGCGGAACTACCGGACAGAATGCTGATCTGTCAGGACTGACTCATTCCGTACTAGCAGTATCTCATCTTTGCAATGAATTCCTAGATAGCCCACTCTTTTTGCAAAAACTTGAAGGGCTGGATCCTTTTTGCTGAAAGCTTTTTGGCAATTCAAGAAGTAGGTACTTTTTGATTGGGTGCTCATCCTATCACCCTTTTGAAACTTGACAAATGCTAACCCTGTTAAACAAAGTTCGCGTTCCGGAAGAAGATAATTTTAAAAAGTAGTAGTAGTAGTAGAGCCTGTGAAAACTGTGGAGAACGGCTGAAAACTTTAGCTGGTATAGATCGTAATGTTAACTCTGCTGTGGAAAAGTTGTGGAAAAGAAGAGAGAGTTTCCACAGTTATGGAAGGGGCCACGGTAGCTTCTCTTTTTTAATGGAGGTTATCCCCTTTAAAGCTGGGGTTTTCCCCCAGTTTTCCCCGGGTTTTCCCCAGAGAATTTGCAGAAAATGATCATAAATCGTTACTCCTCGCTCAAGCTGCTGTTTACTACGGATCCCATATTACTGCTTAAATTTGATCCCGAGGTGTTTTGGGCTGAAGATGTTTGGTGTGGATCCTTTAAAGATCTATTTTGTGATCCTATGGGGCTCGGCTAGATGCCCTCGCTCGATCGCTCTCAATCCCTTATTTGAAGGGGAAAACGGATCCTTTATTAAGATAAAACTGCATCCTCTGGTTGGAAAAAATCTGCCTTTCTTTGACGGGGAATTTTATGGAGTTTTGTTGACAGATTGGTCGTACCACGGCTGATTTCATCAGTTAGTTCCCAGGAGAAGGGTTTCTCTTGGGAACTAACTGGGTTGAAGCCAAAATTGCTACCCGGCGATGTCAGCCATGTCAGGAGTTTGACTGGCTTCGATCGCGGCGGCTTTCATCACTAGCACCGAGCAGGGGGCTTTGTGCATCACCTCATTACTGACGCTGCCGAGGAACAGTTCGGCCAAGCCTTTGCGGCCCCGGTTGCCGATCAAAATCAGGTCAGCTCCCCATTCTTGGGCGGCTTTGCAGATGACGGCGGCGGGGTTGCCGATCAGCTGGCGAAATTCGGCGGTGACGCCGACGGTGTTGGCGATCGCAGCCTGACTGCGCAGTCGATCCAAACTTTCGGTTTCATAGCGCACCCAGTCTTGACGCCAGGCTTCTAGATCGAGTTCGGTGCCCGGTGCCCAGTAGATGCTGTCGAGCTTGGCCGACATCGGTAGGGGGCTGCTTTCGTCTTGGTTAGTGAGGCTGTGCACTAGCAACAGCTGGGCCTGGGTGGCCTGGGCTAGTTCGAGGGCCTGCTCAAAGAGATGGTCGCTGGTGGCGCTGTTATCGAGGGCGACGAGAATTTTGCTGTACATGGAGTGTCCTCTGAATAATGGGCAAGAGGCCGAAGCTAACGTGTAAGGGCCTGGGTGCAGGGCCTGGGTTTTAGGTTCACCGTCCCGCTGACGTCTAGACGCTAAGGCTGATGGTGCTCTAGGCGAGGGGCCAACCAACAGAGCAACAGCACTAGGCCCAGAGCACCGAGTTCGGTCGCTAGGTAGAGCGTGTCGTGGTAATTGAGCAAAAAAGCCAGCATGGGTTGAGCCTCCCGGTGCAACGCAGTGCAACGCACCCTGGGGGATGGTTCTTTGCAACCGTTCCCCTATATCTCTATTGTCTTGCTAGGCTCTGGCGGTGGCGAAAGACTGCAACGAACCGTGATATGCGATCGCATTTGATAACCTTTCGCCGGAAGAAATTGTGCGGGTTGGGGGTGGATGAGGGGGGGTGCTATAGACCTTTCAAGAAGCCTGACTGGGATAGAGGTGGCTGTGCTAACGGGGTACAGATGCCTCAAACGCCTGCCCGTCTTCCCGGCAGATTTCGGTGATCATGTTCCGGCCCGACAGCGCCACGATCGGCAGGCTGCCCCCCGGCTCGGTCCACTGGCTGACCATGTAGAACTGGCCCAGCCCCGGCAGGCGCTTGGGCACGCCTTTGATCATTAAGGGCAGGGTGTCTTTGGTCAGCAGCCAGCCGCAGCTGGCCCCCTGCCAGTTGCCGGTAAATTTTTCGTAGCTGAGCGGGGTGATCACATCTATGCACTCAATGGCCGATCGCAGACCGGGGTAGAACCGCTCCATGCGATCGATCAGGCGATCGGCCTGCGCTTGGGCATCGTCGCGGCCCTGCCAGTCGCGGTAGTGGGTGGTCGCCATTAGGCTGACCACCGATTTGCCCGCTGGGGCTAGCGACGGGTCAAAGCCGTAGTGTTTGACGCCGATTTCGCGGTGGGGCTGGTCTGCGATCGCGATCGGCTCTTCTAATAAGTGAGTCACCCAGTGGGGCCGGGGCGAAAAGTCCAGATCTACCCCTAGCGACACCTGAAACTGAGAGTGCATCGGCAGGTGCCCGTCGTAGAGCTTTTCGATGCGGCGGTTGAGGTACTTGCCCCCCAGCAGGTCGAAGATGGTGCGGCGACCGTCGCAGGCGGAGATCACCCGCGCGGCTCGATGTTCTTCGCCGCTGGTCAGCCTCACCCCCACGGCCTGGTCCTGCTCCACCAGCACCCGCTCCACCGGGGCCGAGTAGTGAATTTCGCCGCCGAGGGCCAGGTAGCGCTGGGCGATCGCGCGGGAAAATGCGATCGCACCCCCCACGGGTGACCCGGCGTTGCCGTTGTCTAGGTAGGCCAGCAGCGACATGCCCACCATCACCGGCACATCGGGCCAGGCAAACATATGGGGCATCGCCCGCCGCAGAAAAGGGTTCTTTGCCTGGGCCGCCAGGTCGCTCAGCGACAGCTGGCTCCACTTGCCCAGCACGCCCATGAAGGGCAGTACCTGCTTGCCCAGCCGTGCCCAGTCTGCCGCCGTCATCAGCGATTTGGGCTTTTGTTGCAGCATCGACAGGTCAAATTCTTTAAACTTGCGCACCCCCTGGCAGAAGCCCTCAATCAGCTTGGCATCTTCCGGGGCCAGCTCTAGCAGGTGCGCCTCTAGCGCGTCGGGCTGGCTGTGCACCCGCAGCACCTCCCCCTGGGCACCGTGGATCTGCATGAACTCGGTCTGGTTGGTAAACTCGACGCCCTCAAAGGCACCCAACTCGCGCCACAGCTCGTAGAAGGGTTGCCCCTCGCCGGTGCCAAAGATGTAGTGAATGCCCGCATCAAAGGTGTAGCCCTGGCGCTGCCACGCGGTGCACAGCCCCCCCGGCTGGTCGTGGGCTTCAAAAATAACGCTGGGGTAGCCGTTCATCTGGGCGTAGCACCCGGCGGCTAGCCCAGAGATGCCAGCGCCAATGATGATGATGTCTGCGGTAGGGGCCATGGGGAATGCGATCGCGCGCTGAATGTCTCAATGCTAGATCGCCTAGGGGACAGGTTCCCAAACGAGTGCATTCCGAGTTCGCAAAGTCATCATTACATTCGGTACTATAGAGCTCTTTATGAATAGATGCTCAACAAAAAGACACAGAAATCTTAGTCACAATCTACCTTAAAGCATAATTTTAAACCCTCCTTTTTCCCTACAACGAGAGTGAGGTTCAGCTGATGTAGGTGGAAATGATTGTAGATAAACCGATTCAGGTGCCCAGCGAGGAAGATGTTTTTGTCTTTCCTGCCTCGTTTGCCCAGCAGCGTTTGTGGTTTATTGACCAACTATTTCCGGGAGATGTTCTCTATACAAGTCCCCTGGTGTTTCGGCTGAGTGGTCAGCTACAGCGATCGCACCTCCAGCGCAGTATGCAGGCGATCGCGCAGCGGCACGAAATTTTGCGGACTGCGTTTGAGGTAGTTGACGGTCAATTAATGCAGATTGTCGTGAATCAGGTAGACCTGCCACTGCCGTTGATCGATTTGCGATCGCACCCTGCCCACCAGCGCGAAGCCATAGCGTTGCAAGACATTTGGCAAACCCTTCAACACCCGTTTCACCTCAATCAACGACCTCTCTTTCGAGTGCAGCTGTGGCAATTGCAGGATGACGAATATTTGATGTTGATTGCGCTGCATCACATTATTTTTGATGAATGGTCGAGTGGCGTTTTGATTAGAGAATTGGGTGAAGGATACGCCGCTTTAGTTAAAAATAAATCTAATGCACTGCCCGAATTGCCGATTCAGTATGCAGATTTTGCTCATTGGCAACGGCAACGGTTGCAGGGTGAGGTGCTGAACACCCAGTTAAGCTATTGGAAACAGCAGTTAAAAGACATCCCAGTTCTACAATTGCCAGGTGCGTTGTCACCTATATCGGGGCAACCACTATCTCAAAAATCTCAGGGCGCAAGTCAATTGCTGGAATTGCCTCAGCGATTGTTGAAGGCGTTAGAAGACCTGAGCCAACAGGCGGAGGTGACGCTGTTTATGACCCTGCTGGCGGCATTTCAAACCCTGCTGCATCGCTACACCGGACAAACCGATCTGGCGCTCGGTACTCCCATTGCCAATCGACATCAGAGCGAACTGGAAGGGCTGATTGGCTTTTTTGTGAATAGCCTGGTTCTGCGGACTAACCTGGAGGGCGATCCGACGTTTTTGGAATTGTTGGAGCAAGTCCGAGAGGTTACCCTAGCTGCCTACGATCATCAGGATTTGCCGTTTGAAAGGCTAGTCGAGGAACTTCAACCTATTCGTAACCTCGGTCAAAATCCCCTATTTCAAGCAGTGTTTGCCCTGCAAAACACACCCATGACACAACTAGAATTGCCAGGATTAATTCTCAGTCCGGTAGATCTAGAAACTAAGACAGCTCGCTTCGAATTGGAATTTTACCTTTGGACCTGTGGCGACAACTTTAGAAATTTGTGGGGTAAGGGTTGGCAGCAGTCAGACGGGTTACGGGGGATGGTGATTTACAACACCGAATTGTTTGAGGCAAGCGCGATCACATCGCTGCTCAAGCACTTTCAAACGTTGCTAGAGGGAATTGTTGCCAACCCAAACCAGCCTCTTTCTGCCCTACCATTACTCACAACTGAAGACCAGCAAGAATTGCTCCAGCGCTGGAGCAGCAACCGATCCAGCTATCCTGCCAACGACTGTATTCATCACCGGTTTGAAGCACAGGTGAGAGAACGACCCGATGCGATCGCCATCCAATTTGGCACCCAACAATTCACCTATCAGCAGTTGAATCAGGGCAGCAACCAACTGGCGCGATATTTGCAACGGTTGGGCATTGGCGCAGAAATGCCTGTCGGCATTTGCCTGGAACGCGGAATAGAAGCGATCGCCGCTATGCTGGCGATTCTCAAAGCGGGAGGAGCCTACGTGCCTCTCGACCCCAGTTATCCGGCAGAACGGTTGCGCTTTATGGTGGAGGATGCGGGCATTACCGTTATTCTCACCCAGGCCAGTTGGGTAGGCGAGTTGCAGGCAGCAACCACCAACGTAATTTGCTTGGAGCAAGCCTGGGACGCGATCGCCCAGGAATCAGAGCAGAACTTACCCACTTCCGGTACCGCCGATCAGCTAGCCTACGTGATCTACACCTCTGGCTCTACCGGAACCCCGAAAGGCGTGATGGTGCCCCATCGAGCAGTCAATCGGTTGGTGTGCAATACCGATTATGTGCAGATCAATGCTGGCGATCGCATGGCGCAAGTGGCAAACCTCGCCTTTGATGCCGCCACCTTTGAAGTGTGGGGTGCCTTGTTAAACGGCGCACACCTGGTCGGCATTGAGCGAGAAACCACGCTGTCTCCCGCTGATTTTGCGACCACATTGCAGCAGCAGCAGATTAGTATGCTGTTTCTCACTACGGCTTTGTTGAATCAAACCGTGAGTCAAATTCCCGATGCCTTTCGATCGCTTAAGTATCTGCTGTTTGGCGGTGAAATGGTGAATGTTGATCGGGTGCGATCGCTAGTGCAACAGGGTAAACCTCAACACTTGCTCCATGTGTATGGCCCCACCGAAAACACCACCTTTTCTACTTGGTATGAAATTCAGGAAGTTTCTCAAAATGCTGCCACTATACCCATTGGCAAGGCGATCGCTAACACTCAGGTGTATGTACTGGATGCCCATTTTAATCCGGTTCCTGCAGGGGTAATTGGTGAAATTTATTTGGGTGGGAATGGATTGGCAAAAGGATATTTAAATCGCCCAGACTTGACGGCTGAAAAGTTTGTGGATTGCTCATCTGTCACTGGGGCACAGGAAACTATCAATGGGTTCTTATACAAAACAGGCGATCGCGCTCTTTATCACCCCGACGGCAATTTGGAATTTTTGGGCCGCGTAGACAATCAGATCAAAATTCGGGGATTTCGAGTCGAGCTAGGTGAAATTGAACAGGCGATCGCACAATATTCATCGGTGCAAACCGTGGTTGTCGTGGTGCGGGAGATCGACCAAGACCGACAGCTGGTGGCCTATATTGTGCCCAGCGCAGTCGAAGTTATAAGCAAACAAGAACTGCGATCGCTGCTCAAAAAACGGCTCCCTGTCTACATGATTCCTGCGGCGTTTGTTGTGCTGGATGCGCTTCCTCTAACGGCCAACGGCAAAGTAGACCAAAAAGCATTACCACCCCCAGCGCTGCATAGGGCAGAACCCAGTTTAATGGCGGCTCCTACAACGTCCTTAGAAGCAACGTTAGTGGAAATTTGGGTGAAGCTGCTAGGACAACAAGTGGGCATTGACGACAACTTTTTTGAACTGGGAGGGCACTCCCTCTTAGCCACTCAGTTCGTTTCACGGGTACGCGATCGCCTCCACATCGAGCTGCCCCTGCGCACCATCTTTGAAACCCCGACCATTGCCGAACTGGCGCAGCAGATCAACACTCTCCAAGCAACGCTTCAACCTGACTTCACCGCATTAACGAGCGCTCAGAGCGGAGCCAATTCTCAACGACGTGAGGAAATAGACCTATGACCAACCGGGCGATCGCTGACTTTATTTCTCACCTCAACCAACTAGATATTAAGCTCTCCCTCGACCCCGATTCTACCGTTGCAAGCAACCAAACCCGACTCCGCTGCAACGCCCCCGAAGGCACCCTCACCCCCACCCTCCGCCAAGAATTAACCGATCGCAAAGCCGAACTCATTACTTACTTACAGAAAAACCCAGATAGCAGAAAACCGCAGTTAGAAGGTAGTCTCCCATCCACCCACCTACCCATCCACCCATCCACTCCCACCCCCCTCTCCTTCGCTCAACAGCGACTCTGGTTTCTTTACCAGCTCGCCCCTCATAATCCCTTCTACAACGTACCTGCCGCCATTCACCTCACGGGAACGCTCGATCGATCGGCATTGGAGCGATCGCTTCAAGAAATTGTGCGTCGTCATGCTGCCCTGCGGACCCGGTTTACAACCGTGGATGGGCAACCCGTTCAAGTTGTTGAACCCAACGCCAACGTCGAACTTGCTGTCGTGAATTTGCAGTCGGTTGCGATCGCCGATCGCAACCGCATTCGGAAACAGTTAGCGACGGCCGAAGCCCAACGCCCCTTTAACCTGACGACCGATTCTCTGTTGCGCGTGACGTTACTGCAATTTAGTGCAGCGGAATCAGTGTTGTTGCTGACGATGCATCACATTGTTGCTGATGGGTGGTCTTTAGGAATATTGATTCGAGAATTGGGGTATTTTTACACGGCATTTGTGGAGGAACAAGTGCCGATCCTCCCTCCCTTACCAATTCAATACATCGACTTTGCCCGTTGGCAGCACAACTGGTTGCAGGGAGAAGTTTTAGAAAAACAATTGAGCTATTGGCGGCAGCAATTGCAAGATTTGCCTGTGCTGGAATTGCCGAGCGATCGCCCCCGTCCTTCTGTTCAAACCTATCGAGGCGCGACCTATCCCGTACACATTTCCCCTACTCTTTCCCAGGCGTTAGAGACGTTCAGCCAGCAGTCTGGAACGTCTCTATTTATGACGCTGCTGGCGGCGTTTCAAACCTTGCTTTACCGATACACGGGGCAACAGGATATTGCGATCGGATCTCCCATTGCCAACCGCCACCGCAGCGAGGTGGAGGGACTAATTGGCTTTTTTGTGAACAGTCTGGTGATGCGGTCAGATTTGTCGGGCAATCCCACCTTTCGTGAATTGCTAGAGCAGGTTCGCCAGGTTGCTCTAGGGGCCTATGAGCATCAAGACTTGCCCTTTGAGAAATTGGTTGAAGAACTAGACCCGGATCGCGACCTGAGCTGCAATCCCTTGTTTCAGGTGGCCTTTGCCCTGCAAAATGCCCCCATGCAGCCTCTAGAGCTACCCGCACTGACCCTAGAACCTGCCCCCCTAGAGTCTGCCAGCACCCGCTTTGATCTGGAGGTTCATCTGTGGGAACCGGCCCACGGATTGAAGAGTTTCTGGCGATCGCAGGATGGTTTGGGCGGCTTCATCTCCTACAGCACTGATCTGTTCGATCGCGATCGAATTGCGCGTCTGGTCGGTCATTTTCAAACACTTTTAGCAGGGATAGTCGCAAATCCAGATGCCCGGTTGTCAGACCTGCCGTTGCTCACACCGGAGGAAAGTCAGCAGTTGTGTGACTGGAGTGGATCCCCCCTAGCCCCCTTTGTGAAGGGGGGGATCGGAGGTGCAGCCCAAGAGGAACCTAAAGTCAAAGTCCCCCTTACTAAGAGGGATTTGGGGGGATCAACGCAGAATTTTGTAGCACCACCGGATCTCTACTTCCATCACATTGTTGAAGCCCACGCAAAACAAGCTCCAAACGCGATCGCCCTGGTCACCGAGTCTCAAACTCTTACCTACCAAGAACTTGATCACCATGCTGATCAATTAGCAGAAACCCTAAGGCAAATGGGAGTTCAGCCCAATTCACTGGTGGGGTTGTGTGTCGATCGCTCTGCCGACCTGGTGATTGGCATTCTCGGTATTCTCAAAGCGGGGGGAGCCTATGTGCCGCTTGACCCGACCTATCCGAGCGATCGCCTCCAGTTCATTCTCAATGACACGCAAGTTTCCATTCTGCTAACGCAATCCTGGTTAGTAGAATCGTTGCCTGCATCTCAGGCGCTGGTCGTTTGTTTAGACCAACCGTACCCTTCTCCTATTACAAAAAACGATAAGCCAGAGAATAGGGCTAGTGAGGGTGCTTCCGACCTTTCCTACGTCATCTATACCTCTGGCTCCACGGGCACCCCCAAGGGAGTTTTGCTCTCTCATCGGGGGTTGTGTAACGTTGTACAGGCTCAGCAGGTCTTTCAGCCCACCCGCACCAGCCGAATTTTGCAATTTAGCTCGCTCAGCTTTGATGCGTCTATTTTTGAGATTGCCCTTGCTCTCGGCTCTGGCGGCACCTTGTATATTCCTCCTCAGTCTGCCCAACTGCTGGGCATCGCACTGATGCAATTTCTGCACGAGAATGCCATCACCCACGCCCTACTCACGCCCGCCGTACTCGCCGTTCTGCCCTTTGAGGAACTACCTGACCTTCAAGTGTTAATTACCGGGGGAGAAGCCTGCTCCAGCCAGGTGATCGATCGGTGGGCTGTCAACCGCCGCTTCTTCAACGCCTACGGACCGACCGAAACGACTATCTGGGCAACTGTTGCCGAGTTTCAGCCCGGAGACAATCCCCTCACGATTGGTCGCCCTATTCTCAATACTCAAGTCTATGTTTTGGATGCCAACTTGAATCCCGTTCCGGCAGGTATTCCAGGGGAACTGTACATCGGCGGTGTAGGCGTGGCGCAGGGGTATCTCAATCGCCCGGAGCTGACGGAGGAACGGTTTATTAGTGCTGATTTAAACAGTGCTTTCTCAACATCCCACAAACAGCAGTCCACCCTCTACAAAACAGGCGATCGCGTCCTTTACAACCGTGACGGCACCCTCCAATTTCTGGGTCGTGTCGATCACCAGATCAAGATCCGGGGGTTTCGGGTTGAGTTGGGTGAAATTGAAACCACTCTACAGCGCCATCCCGCCATCCAAGATGCCGTGGTCATCCCCTCCGCTGCATCGTCCCTGATTGCCTACTTCAGCCTTGATACTGAATATCTGCAAGCAACCAGTGTGCGATCGCTCCAAACTCAACACCTGGAGCAGTGGCAAACCCTCTACAACCAAACCTACCAATCCACAGAACCCACTCAGCCCTCAGTCCCCAGCCCTCAGCCCTTCGACATTACCGGATGGAACAGCAGCTATACCGGAGAGCCCATTCCTCCGGAGCAGATGCAGGAATGGGTGAGCGATCGCGTTCAGCAAATTCTTGCCTTGAAACCCAAGCGCGTTTTAGAAATTGGCTGCGGCACAGGATTATTGCTATTTCAACTTGCACCGCACTGCCAGCAGTATGTCGGCACAGACTTTTCGCCGGTTTCTCTAGCATCAGTTCAAACTCAACTAGACACGCTTAATCTCTCCCATGTTGAGCTTCTGCATCGTATAGCAACCGACTTTGAGGAAATTGATCTGGCATCATTTGATGTCGTGATTTTAAACTCGGTTGTGCAGTATTTCCCGAGTGAAGCCTACTTGATGCAGGTCTTAGAAAAATCGTTTGAAGCCGTAGCAGAGGGTGGTGTTTTATTTGTTGGCGATGTGCGAACCCTAGCTTTGCTACCGGCGTTTCATAGCTGGATGAAATTTGCTCAGGCAGATGATGGTGTCGAGCGATCGCAGCTCTGGCATCAGGTTGAGCGATCGCAGTTTGAAGAACCAGAATTGGCCATTGATCCGGCATTCTTTTATGCGCTGCAAGAGCAATTTACCCAAATTCAACAGGTTAATGTTCGGCTAACACGGGGTCGCAGTCAGAATGAAATGACTCAGTTCCGCTACAACGTTTTGCTGCGAGTGGGACAATCTCATGATGTTGGGTTTCGTGCCTCAACCCAACCTACAACTGCTATTGAAAGCAACACGGGGGAGCAAATCAACTGGAGACATCAGCCAATGACTGCCCAGGAGATCCACCAGCAGCTCCTTGCCACGGAACCAGAGATTTTAATCATCTCGAATGTGACTAATAGCCGAGTGAATGCCGCTGTTACAACAGCAAATTGGCTCCAGCAGAAGCAAGCACCCAAAACCGTTGGCCGAATGCGAGAGCGATTGCAAGACGCTAAAAACTTAGCCATCGATCCGCAAGACTGGTGGGATTTAGAAACAACGCTGCCCTACACCGTAGAGATTACCTGGTCTACATCGCTTGAGACTGGAGATTACGATGTGGTGCTGATTCGTCATGGGGTTGATGCAGCGGATGCTGGATTGCAGCATAGGGAGCGATCGCCCCAACCGTTCACCAACCATCCCCTTCAGGCGAATGTCGCTCGGCACCTCATTTCTGAGCTGCGGCAACATCTCAACCAGACATTACCCGACTACATGGTGCCTTCTGCATTTGTGCCGTTAGCCACCCTGCCGTTAAATTCGAGTGGCAAAGTCGATCGGCGTGCCCTTCCCCCGCTTGACCACGCTCACCACAGCGATTCACCTGCGGCCAATGCACCCCAAACCTCAACCGAGACGGCTCTGATTGAGATCTGGCAAGAGCTATTACAGCTCAAGCAGGTCAACCGTCACGACAACTTTTTTGAGTTGGGCGGGCATTCCCTATTAGCCACCCAAATGACCTCTCGCATCCGCGACACCTTTAAGCTAGAACTCCCGCTGAAGCATGTCTTTGCAGCGCCCACCATTGCCCAATTAGCGCCCATTTTGGACGCATTGCGCGATACCACCCTAAACACTCCTCCCCTCGTTCGGCTCGATCGCACTGCCTATCGACGCAAACCCTCGGCGTTACTCAGTCAGCCGGCTTCGGTTATTCCCCTTCCTCCCCAGCAGGAAGCTTCAGCACCCAACCCGCTCCCCCTTACGTCACCGCTAGTTCCCCTAACCTTGGGCGGTAGCGAGCCTCCCTTTTTCTGTGTGCATCCTATGTTTGGGGTCGTGTTTCCCTATTTGGAGCTGGCGCATCACCTGAAGTGCGATCGCAGTTTCTACGGGTTGCAACCCCTGGGGTTAGATGGCAAATCTCGTCCCTTAAATCAGATGGAGGCGATCGCGGCCTATTACATTCAGGCGATTCAAACCCTTCAGCCCCACGGGCCTTACTACCTGGGAGGCTGGTCGTTTGGGGGGTTAGTTGCCTTTGAGATGGCGCAACAACTCACTCAAGCAGGCGAAACAGTTGAGCTGCTGGCCATTCTAGATACGACTGCTCCCTGCACCAAACCCTCTTTCTATCAAAGCTTTAAGTTTCTAGCGAAAACGGCTCTCTGGTCTACGCTGCCATTCTTGCTGGATATCGGCGCACTGGCGACCGACCGCCTGCACTCTAAAAATCCGTGGTTCTCTCGCTGGCAGTGGTCAGCCATCACCCGACTTATTCCTGACGAGTCGCGATTGCGTCTGTTGGATGAATCGGCCATCAACGCCATGTTGCCCATTGTCTATGCGAATAGCCAGGCAACCCAAAATTATGTGCCTCAGCCTTACTCTCACGCGATCGCGCTATTTAAGGCCGCAGAACAATCAGACGCGAATCGACAGGATGAAACATTGGGCTGGAGTGAATTAGTAAAGAACATTCAACTGCACGAAGTCCCTGGCAACCATTTATCGTTGCTAAAACAACCCCATGTGCAAGTTCTGGCACAACAACTTAGGTATTATCTGACTTAGATACAGTGTTGCTCTAGCTTCACCCCAGTACGGTGTTTGAGTCTTCCCATTACTCTCAGAGTCAATCTAACGTTGCCTATCACCCACCGCAGTTAGTAAGTTGGGTTGATCTAGGGAAACCCAACCTACAGGAGCTCTGCGATCGCACTCGGTCTGGTTGGTAAACTCGGTACCCTCAAAGGCTCCCAACTCGTGCCACAGTTCGTAGAAGGGCTGCCCCTCGCCGGTGCCAAAGATGTAGTGAATGCCTGCATCAAAGGTGTAGCCTTGGCGCTGCCACGCGGTGCACAGCCCCCCCGGCTGGTTGTGGGCTTCAAAAATTTGGCTGGGGTAACCGTTAGATGCATCTAGATACATAGTGCTAAATCTATGGCAAATTGCCAAAGGAGCGATAGATCATGAGTCTCACAGTTGCGTAAGATAGTCCTAACCCAACGGATAGGTATTTATTCTTATCGTGATAGAACAGTTCCCCTGGCTGACCGTGATCGTGCTATTGCCGTTGTTAGCCGCATTATTCATTCCTGTGATCCCTGATAAAAGCGGCAAGACTGTCCGCTGGTATGCATTGGGGGTTGGCGCGGCTGATTTTATTCTGATGTCCTACACCTTTTGGCGGCATTACGACGCGAGCCAGGCGACATTCCAACTGGCGGAAAAGGTGGTTTGGTTACCGCAGTTAGGCTTGAGTTGGGCGCTGTCGGTAGATGGTATTTCGGCTCCGCTAGTGCTGTTAGCGGGCTTGGTGACGACGCTGTCGATGTTTGCCGCCTGGCGGGTGGATCGGCGATCGCGCCTGTTTTATACACTGATGTTGATTCTGTATGCGGCCCAGGTAGGGGTGTTTTTAGCCCAAGACCTGATGCTGTTCTTCATCATGTGGGAAGTGGAACTGGTGCCAGTCTATCTGCTGGTGTCCATTTGGGGTGGGCAAAATCGGGACTATGCAGCGACGAAGTTCTTGATGTATACGGCCCTGTCTTCGATTTTCATTTTGGTGGCAGCCCTAGGGATGGGACTCTATGGTGATACGCTCACCTTTGATATTGCTGAACTAGGGAGAAAGCAGTTTCCCTTAGGGCTGGAATTGTTTTTGTATGCTGGACTGCTGGTGTCCTTTGGGGTCAAGTTGGCAATTTTCCCCTTTCATACTTGGCTACCAGACACCCATGGCGAAGCTTCTACTCCTGTATCCATGATTTTGGCAGGAGTATTACTGAAAATGGGGGGGTATGGGCTGATCCGGTTTAACCTGGAACTATTGCCCCATGCCCATGTGTATTTTGCGCCGCTGTTGGTGATTTTAGGGGGAGTCAACATCGTCTATGGGGCGCTAAACTCCTTTGCGCAGACCAATATGAAGCGGCGGTTGGCCTATTCTTCAATTTCCCACATGGGGTTTGTCCTACTGGGGATTGCTTCCTATACCGATTTGGGTGTGAGTGGGGCGATGCTGCAAATGCTGTCCCACGGGCTGATTGCGTCGGTGTTATTTTTCTTGGCAGGCGTTACCTACGATCGCTCCCGCACGATGATGATGAATCAGTTGGGTGGGTTGGGGCAGGCAATGCCCACGGTGTTTGCTCTGTTCACCATGGGGACAATGGCATCCTTGGCTTTGCCCGGAATGAGTGGGTTTGCTGGAGAACTGGAGGTCTTTGTCGGCTTGGCCACAACGGACATCTATGGTTCGGTCTTTCGCTCGGTAGCCGTTTTTCTGGCAGCAGTAGGGTTGATTCTGACACCGATCTATCTGCTGTCGATGGTGCGGCAGGTGTTTCATGGGGCCAGTGCCGATCAAATGTGTGACCTGGTGCCTGCCTGTGATCTCGATGATCTAGATCTGAAGGCCCAGGGTAACCAAGAGGCGAACTGTTTTGGCACTGACTGCATCTTGCCAGAGGAGGCAGAGTTTAGGGATGCCAGTGCCCGGGAGATTTTCATCGCGGTTTGTTTTCTGGGGCTGATTATTGCGATCGGGTGTTATCCCAAGATGGCGACCCAGATGTATGACGTGAAAGCGATGGCGGTCAATTCCCAGGTGCTGACGGCGTATCATGAGACCTATCCAGATGCGTTGCAGCGCTTGGCGCAGGGGCGATGGAATTCGGCGATCTCAGCGGCTCAATCTGTGGATGTCTTGGGTGTTGTCAAATAATGGACGCCCGTCAATCACGCTAGCCAGGGGCAGCCCATGCCTAACACCTCTGGTAACAGCTTTGCCACGCACTTGCTCGAGGATGGCTACGACACTCGCGCCGTGCAAAAGTTGTTGGGCCATACAGACGTGAAGACGACAATGATTGACACCCACGTATTAAATCGGGGCGACAGAGGCGTCACAAGTCCGTTAGATCTGGCCTGAACAGCTTGATCGCAATCAGCCAAATCGCAGATGACAGCCCTTAGTTACCGATCGCCCCCACTCCCTGGGCACCCTAAATCCTAGAATCAGGGGTCATCTCAGGGGAAACACAACATGCTGGCAAGGGTCTGGAGCGCAGCGCTGGTGGGCATCGACGCCCTCAAAGTCGGGGTCGAAGTCGATATCTCGGGCGGTCTGCCCGGTGTGGTCGTCGTTGGCCTACCCGACACCGCCGTGCAAGAGTCCCGCGAGCGGGTCAAAGCCGCGCTCAAAAATGCGGGCTTCCCCTTCCCCATGCGCAAGGTGGTAATCAACCTTACCCCCGCCGACCTGCGCAAAGAAGGCCCCATTTTTGATTTGCCCATCAGCGTTGGCATTCTCGCCGCCTCCGAGCAGGTGAATACCGACGCCCTCAACGACCTGCTGTTTCTCGGCGAAGTCTCGTTAGACGGTAGTTTGAGGCCCGTGGCCGGGGTGCTGCCGATCGCCGCCGCCGCTCAAAAACTGGGCATTCGCGGTCTGGTGGTGCCCACCGACAATGGCCGCGAGGCCGCTGTGGTACCGGGGCTAACGGTCTACAGCTTTAGCCACCTGTCCGAGGTGGCCGATTTCCTCAACCATCCCTCCGGCCATACCCCTGTGGCGGTCGACACCACCCTGGCGATGAGTGCTGCCCCCAACGCGCTAGATCTGCGGGATGTGAAAGGCCAGGCCCAGGCCCGCCGAGCGCTAGAGATCGCCGCAGCGGGCGGGCACAATTTGATATTCGTCGGTCCACCAGGCAGCGGCAAAACTATGCTGGCCCGCCGCCTGCCCTCCATTCTGCCGCCGCTACAGTTTGAAGAAGCCCTAGATGTGACGCAGATTCACTCGGTTGCGGGATTGCTGAAAGAAAAAGGCACCCTGGTCAACACTCGCCCCTTTCGCAGCCCCCACCACTCGGCCTCTGGCCCCTCTCTAGTCGGCGGCGGCAGTTATCCCAAGCCTGGGGAAATCTCTCTGGCCCACCGTGGGATCCTTTTTCTCGATGAACTGACGGAATTTAAGCGCGATGTGCTGGAGTACCTGCGTCAGCCCCTCGAAGACGGCTACGTCACCATTACCCGCACCCGTCAGTCCGTTGTCTTCCCCGCCCAGTTTACGCTGATTGCCAGCACCAACCCCTGCCCCTGTGGGTTCTATGGCGACTCGGTGCAACCCTGCACCTGTAGCCCCCGCAGCCGCGAAAACTACTGGTCGCGCCTCTCTGGCCCCCTGATGGATCGGATTGATTTGCAGGTGGTAGTCAGCCGCATCAAGCCCGAAGAAATGACCCAACACCAACCGGGGGAAGCCTCGGAACCGGTGCGCGATCGCGTCCAAGCCGCCCGCCAGCGTGCCCACGATCGCTTCAAAACCGAGCCCGCTCTGCAATGCAACGCCGATATGCAGAGCCGCCACCTCAAACACTGGTGCCCCCTCGACGACTCGATCAAAACGCTGCTAGAAGGGGCCGTTCGCAAGCTAGGCCTCTCGGCCCGCGCTATGGATCGCATTCTCAAAGTGGGCCGCACCATCGCCGACCTGGATGGTGCTGACGATTTGCAAACCCACCACATTGCCGAAGCGATCCAGTACCGCACCATCGATCGCATGCAGTGATCGGGGTTCAGATCCCAGGGTTCTGGCCTAACAGCATGATTGGCTATCGATGGCTAACCAGAACCCTGGGATCTGTCATGGCGCACCATCGATCGCACGCAGAGATCGGGGTTCCGATCCCAGGGTTCTGACCTAACAGCATGATTGGCTATCGATGGCTAACCAGAACCCTGGGATCTGTCATGCCGTCAAATACCCCTTCGCGACAGACTCTTCAATCACCTCCACCACTAAAGGCCACAGCTCTGGGGCTCCTTTCTCTACTGGGGCCATGCGCTGCATCACCTGGGCGCGGCTAATGCTGTGCTGTTTCCAGGTGCCGCCCTGGGTCTGCCAGTTGTGCAGCAAGGGCTGAATGCGATCGATCGAGGCCGCGAAACGGGCGGTGGGGGTCGCCTGGGCCTCAAACTCATCCCACAGTTGGCGCAGGTCTTGGCCAATGGGCGCAGGCAGCAGGCCAAAGATGCGCTCGGCGGCCCGTTGCTCCCGCTCGACCTTGTCGTCATGCCCGGCAGCGTCGTAGCAGAAGGTATCGCCCGCGTCGATTTCTACCAGGTCATGAATTAGCACCTGGTGGATCGCCCGCTGGATATCCACCTCGGCGGGGGCATATTCTGCCAGCACTAGGGTCATCATCGCCAGGTGCCAGGAATGCTCGGCGCTGTTTTCTCGGCGGCTAGCATCCATCAATACGGTCTGGCGCAAAACTTGTTTGAGGCGATCGATTTCGATCACAAAGGCGATTTGTTGCTGGAGTCGTTGGTTGGTCATGGAGGCAGGTGTTATAATGAGGATGACTCGGACCCATGCGGTCGCAACGCCCAAATCATGTCAGGACCGGAAGGTAGCAGCATTACGGGATGCTTGTGACAGGCGTGGACTCCGGGTCTTTTAATTGGGCGCTTGAAGGTTCTCTCGCTACATCGTTCAAGCCGCTAGAGTAACGTAAGATTTCCGACTATCCTCAAAGTTGACGGTTTTGCTTAGTCTGGGGCTAGGGGGTGGGGTTTTCCGCCTTAGACGGCGTGCCATTGCCCCTGGTCAGTGAGCCAGCATCTTTTCTAAGCTGGCAGGGTACATAGAGCGACGGGGAGGCTGTCCACCATGGCTGGTTTCGGCGATTTAGTTAAAAAAGCGTTTTATTTAGGGGTCGGGGTTGCGTCCTACGCGGGCGAGAAAGCGGGTGGCACGCTGAAAGATTTGCGCGAACAAACCCAGGGCATTGTCAACGAACTGGTGGCACGGGGCGAAATCACCGCTGAAGACGCTCAGAAACTGGTTAATGAGATGGTTAACCGGGCTCAGGATACGGCAAATACTGCGCCTGAGAACCTGACCCAGCCTCGGCCCATCGAAATTTTGGATGACGAGGCTCCGCTGGCTACCGTAGTGAGCCCCGCCGATGCTCAAACGGCAATCCTTCGCGAGCAGGTAGCCGCTCTGCGCCAAGAACTAGAAACCCTCAAGCAAAAGTCGAGTAACTAGCCCTATGGATGACTGGTCTAAGCAATTCTTTAATGCCTTTGGCGACGCTGTCCACGATTTTACTCAGCAGTTTTCGGAGGATACCGAGCGCTGGCTAGATAGTCTGACTGAGCAGTTGGCGAGTGCCTCTGAGACCTTGGTGCAGACCACCGATCACTGGGCAGAGCAGGTCCAGGAGGCAATTGATCCAGAAATCGATCGCATTGTCGATGAGCTTAGCCATGTGGTTGAGCCGTTTCGATTTACGATCAATGCTGAAATTAACTACGTGGCCGACGAGCTTAACGAGATTTTGGGGCCGCTGGTAACGGGGCTGTCGGGCATGGATCAGTGGTTTGAAGAGGTGTCTGGCCCCTTCAATAGCACCGTAGAGCCGCTGCTGCAAAATTATCCGGCTTGCGTGGGTTGTCGCAATTTCTGTGGTCAGTCCTACGGTGGCAACACGCTGGTGTGCGCCATGCACCCCTTTGGCCCGGAAGAAGAACGTCAATGCCCCGACTGGGAATCGGTCTGGCCGCAATCGAAAGATCAATAGATAGTAGACGGGGCTTGATCTAGATCAAACCCCGTCTACTCGTTTAGAAGCGGGAAGAAATGACCCACCGGGCCTTGGCCTTGGCCAATGGCCAGAGCATGGTTGAGGGCGCTGGTCACGTAGTCTTTGGCGGCTTGGACGGCAGTGAGGGGGTCTTTTCCCAAGGCTAGGTTAGCGGCGATCGCCGCCGACAGCGTGCAGCCGGTGCCGTGGGTGTGCTTGGTTTCTACCACTTCTGCCTCTAGCACTACGACCTCGCGCCCGTCATACCAGATATCGGTACTGCGTAAGTCAGCGGTCATGCCGCCGCCTTTCACCAAGACGGCCTGGGGGCCGAGCTGATGGATTTTGCGGGCGGCCGCTTCCATATCGGCCAAGGTCGCAATGTCTAAGCCGCTGAGCAGCTGGGCCTCGTAGCGGTTGGGGGTGAGAATGCAGGCCTGGGGAATCAGGCGGCGGGTGAGAGTGGCGATCGCGCCATCGTCAATCAGCTGTGCCCCAGTACGCGACACCATCACTGGGTCGACCACTAGCGGAATGTTGCTGGGCAGGGATTTTAGGGCTGTAGCCACTGCCTGAATAATGGCTTCATTCAGCAGCATGCCGGTCTTGATACCCTGCACGGCAATGTCGCCGGTCACCGCATCGAGCTGGGCGATGACGGCTTCAGGCGACAGCGCATCGACCCGCGTGACCCCCAACGTATTTTGGGCGGTAACACAGGTCAGCACGCTGGTGCCGTGAATTCGGTGGAAGGCAAAGGTTCGTAGATCGGCCTGAATACCAGCCCCACCCCCACTGTCTGAGCCAGCGATGGTGAGGGCCGCAGGCCATGAGGGCGGCAGGGTCATGGCTAACGGTTGTTGTTGGGTCGCCGCCGCTGCAAAAATTCGGGAATGTCGAGCCCGGCTCCCAACCCGCCACTCCCCCCACTGCTAGCCGGAGGGGTAATGGGAGGAGCCGCCAGGGTGCGTTTAAAGGGGGTAACGCGGGCCACCTCGATCTCGGGCTGAGCCCCGGCACGAGTGTTAAAGCCGGTGGCAATCACGGTGATGCACACCTCACCCTGCATGCGCTCGTCGATCACGGCCCCAAAGATAATGTTGGCGTTGGGATCAACCCCTTCGTAGATGATCTCGGCAGCGGCATTGACTTCATGCAGGGTAAGATCGGATCCGCCCGTGACGTTAAACACTGCCCCAGAGGCACCGTCGATGGAGGATTCGAGTAGGGGAGAGGAGATCGCTGCGATCGCCGCTTCCCGCGCCCGCGACTTGCCCGATCCCATACCAATGCCCATCAGCGCCGTACCCGCATCGGCCATAATGGCGCGCACGTCGGCAAAGTCGACGTTGACTAAGCCGGGGATGGTAATGATGTCAGAAATGCCCTGCACCCCCTGGCGCAAAATGTCGTCGGCGGTGCGGAAGGCTTCCTGCACGGGGGTCTGCTCAGAGATCACCGAAAGTAGCTTGTCGTTGGGGATGATAATCAGCGTATCGACTCGGCCCTGGAGGGCGGCAATGCCCTCGTCGGCCTGGTTCATGCGGCGGCGTCCCTCAAAGGTGAAAGGGCGTGTGACCACACCTACGGTAAGGGCACCGGCTTCCTTCGCTACCTCTGCCACAATGGGGGCAGCCCCCGTACCGGTACCGCCCCCCATACCAGCGGTGATAAAGACTAGATCAGATTCTTCTAGGGCGGCGGCAATTTCTTCGCGCGACTCTTCGGCGGCTTTCTGGCCGATAGCAGGGTTGCCCCCCGCCCCTAGCCCACGGGTCAACTTTTGACCAATGTGCAGGCTGTTGGTCATGGTGGTGTTGTCGAGGGCCTGGGCATCAGTGTTAACTGACCAGAACTCAATCCCGGCGAGGCCGCTGCTAATCATGCGGTTGACGGCGTTACAGCCGCCACCACCGACCCCAATTACCTTAATGCGGGCGACGCTGCTGGGCAAAGCCGAGTTATTGGTGTACGTTTCTCCGGGCATAGCTCTGGCATTATGGGGTTGACTGGAGTTAAGCTCGCCGTGGCTAAATGGGTTAGACGGGCTAGCGAAGGCGGTCACAGCATCAGCCGACGAACGCGGATCCGAGGTCGCAGACTCAGCTTGGTGAGATGAGTAAGCCTCGTAGCCAGCATCGCTGTGGCCAGCACCATTGCCGTGGGGATCGTCAGGAAGCATAGAATTTGAGGCCGTAGACAATATATTAATTACCCGTACTAGATAACCGAAGATAGCACCTAAGCCCTAAAAATCTAAACCCCAGCTGATTCTAGACAACTATAGAGTACTTCGCTGAAAAAAAACAAATTGCCTTGGCAAGTCTTAAACTACCTGATTTAACCACTGAAATTAGAAAAATAACCGCTCCAGCCCAAATATATGGAGTCAATTTTGAGTGGCAAAAAGCCCTGGTTGGTGAAAGGGTCTAAGGCCAATCCTTTGAGCGATCGCCCTAGACAATTCTTTTAGATGACTCTCCTAGACGATTCAAGGAGTGGATCCTGAATTGGTTGATGTTGCTCGGGCTGCTGGGCTAGGAGCGTCTACTACGGCGACCGACGGCACCTCAGGGTTGCTGAGGTCAATGCGGGCCACCTCGGTGTCAGAGAGCTGGTTGGGGAGGTTGCGCATTTTGTCGAGGGTGGCCAGCTGTTGCTCTAGCTCTGGGCTGTAGGGGCCTAGGTAGACGGTGCCCAACGCGGTTTCGAGCACCAGGTTATTGGGGTCGTGCCAGTTAATTTCGCTAATGGTGACGGGGCTGTTGCTGATGGTCTCGTAGATTTGGGGCCAGTAGCGTTGGTACTGGGTCTGAATGCCCCGCAGTTGCAAAGTCGGTAGTTGTGGAGAGGCGCTGCCTAGGCCAAAGCTAGCCAGGGGCATCCAGGCCCCGTGGGCATCGAGAAACCCAGCCTGAAGATATTGAGCATCGGTGGTGTCGGCATTGCCGACGGGCAGCACCAGTGCCACGGGTACGCGCTCCTGCACCCGTACATTGAGGCGGGGCGGCAGCAACTGCCGGGTGACTTCGGCCGTCACAATCGGGCCGCGATCGCGCAGCTGTCGAGCTAAGATTTCTGGCTCGACCTTCATCAGGGGCTGCGGGTAGGCCAGCGGTACCAGGCTCTGCACGGTCTCATCGCTGAGCAAGTGGTTGCCGCTGACATTGATCTGAGCTGGGCTCTCGATCAGCCACACGGGGCGGGTCGCTCCCCAAAAGATGGTGGCCGTGAGGCCCGTCAAAGCCCAAAATCGCCACAACGCCTGGCTAATCGAAATTCGCCGGCGGCGGCGGAGGGTTTGCCGTCGAGTCTTGAGTTCGTCGCGGGAAAGGGATGAAACGCGGGTCATGGCATCGGGGTAGAGCTGCTAGCCCAGGGATAGGAGCTGCCACAAAACGCTGGCCGCAGGAGTCAATCGGGCTGAAACCTCTGCTGACTTTGGGCCGCCTTTAGGCTGATGCCGATTTTAGCGTCTGTAGAGATTCCTGCAACGCTTTTTCCCACCGACTGGCTAAATCGGGGTCGGTAAAGGGAATGCGGTAGGTTTCGCCGCTGGTGGTGGCGATCGCCAACTCAATGGTGCCCTTGGCCGAGTCAACATCGTCAGCCGCCGGCTGACCGTCAATCTCTAGCTGAAGGGTGGCCACCTCGTGCAGCGATAGGGTGGTTAAGTCAATGGGGCCTTGGCGGGTGGGGCGGCCCCAGGTGAGGTCGTCGCCCCGCTGCCCCAGCATTGAGCGAATGTCATACTTACTGCGATCGAACTCGGTGGCCCAGGCCTCATAGGCCTGCACCTTTTGAAATTCGTGCCAGCCGGCCCAAGCTAAACCAATAAATACTGCCAGTAGGGGCAGCCACAGCAGTCCTCGTTCCATGGGGGTTATTGGGAAATGAGTGAGCAACCGGCGCGAGCCGGGGGGTATGCCTTGTATCCTAAAGCCTGGGTCGGCTTACCAAAATGTAAAGTCTTACTACAGCGGGTAACGGAACATCCCGCCCCCGTGGAAAAGTAAGCCTTAAGCAGGCAACCTGCTGACTTAATTCACGTTATGGAGGCTGGTACATTGGTATTTTTACCTATTTTGGCGGCGGTTCCCCACACCCCTAGCTGGAGCCCCACGGTGGGAGCGGTCATGATCCTTTGCAATATTTTGGCCATTGTCATTGGCAGGCTCACGATCAAGTATCCTAGCGCTCCGCCAGCGATGCCCTCGCCCTCTCTGTTTGGTAATTTTGGTCTGCCCGCCGTGCTGGCTACCACTAGCTTTGGCCACTTGCTTGGTGCCGGGGCAATTTTGGGTCTGGCCAACTTGGGTGTGCTCTAGCGCAGCGCCTTTGGGGTCAAGACATTTGAGGTCAAGAGAATAGTTGGCGATCGCCGTCGGTGGAGGTGGCGCGGCTGCTCTAGGGTGCGCTGGGGCTCTAGGTCAGTCTTGCGTCTACCTCGGCCAGGCGATCGGCTTCGGACTAAGCCAGGGCTTCGCGACAGTCAAGTTCTTGGCTAGCAGCCAAAAATCGATCATCGAGGCGGCTGAGGCGCTGACTCGTCGGTGTAGTCTGATGTCACCCAGGCGTTGAGGGTAGTGGCATAGGGCCGTAGCCTGTCGAGTTGTTCTTGTATTCAGTCGGGGCTAAACACGGCCCGATAGATGAGTTTTTGACTTGTATATGGCCCTTGCGGCGATCGACTAGGCCCAGGGGTAGCAGTTCACTCTGCACTCAAGAGTTGTCGATGGGAACGGTAGTTTGCTCAAGCACCTTTTGTTAGAGACTAAGGATCGGCACTCGCAGACTCGACTGGTCCATCTGCCGAGCATTGAACGCATAACAAAAATGGCCGACTAGGAATTTTGCCGCAGGGTGGTATCGGCACAGCGCTAGACGCCGGTGGGAGCGGTGGCGGTAGACGGCTCCCCTGATAGGGAGCCTGACAGGGCTGGGTGAACACTAACACGACCAAAATTCACCCAAATTGTAAACGTCAAGCCAGCAGATTTTAGCTTACAAAAGTATCTTGCGATCTTGAGTAGACGTCTAACGGCTGCTCAAATTATGTTAGTTCTACTTCGGGTCAAGCCTGCTTATGGATTGACCTGGCAACGGTGCTATCGGGTCGGTTTAGCGCGATCGCGGCGGTGGGCAAAGGGCCAACTGTCATGGAAGCGTTAGCCGGACCCGAGTCAGACTCCTGCCAACCCGGAGCGATCGCTGGACTCCAGATCTAGATTTGCGTTTAGCCTAAACCTGTTCCCTGTAGCTATTTCTTCCTATGACACAACTCACTTCAGGTTTAAAACCTTGTCGAACAGTATGGCCAACCGATTTGCCCTAAAGCCTACGTCGCCGGTTTCACAGTCGAGCAGTGTGGTACGGATCCATAGCGCTATCGCTTCTGCCTCAGCTCCGGCTCGGCAACTGCTGTTGATTGATGATGAACCGGATATCTGCTGTTTGGTAAAAGATGCCCTGGGAGAATTTGAGGGCTGGCAGGTGACGACCTGTCAAAATCCTAGTCATCTCGATGCAGTTAACTCGCCGCTGTGGGATGCTATTTTGCTAGAGGTCTCGGTAACTCGGCTGGGGGGCTTTGCCTTAGTACCCGCCCTTCGTGCCAACCCGCTCACCCGCCAAAGCCCGATTGTGCTGTTGACGTCTCAGGTGATGCCCCGAGACTACGCCCGGTTTCAGCAGATGGCGATCGCGGGTGTGATTCCCAAGCCCTTTGACCCAGTTACCCTGGGCCGTCAGATCGCTGTGCTGTTGGGTTGGCCCGAGGCTAGGGGCGGTTGCTAGCCGCGACCACTCTCTCTCTCCCAGTGGTTTTTCTGTTGTTTGCACCCTATGTCTCTACTGCCCTCTTGGCACTTAACCCCCACTCGGCAGGCCATTCTAGACTTTGTAGCCGATGTCACCAATCCCAGGCATCCCGATTTTGTCGATCGGGCCAGTCGCATTGCTGTGTTCGATGACGATGGCACCCTCTGGCCCGACTGCCCAATGTCATTGCAGTGCTACTTTTTGATCGATCAAATTCAAGCGCTGGCCCCTAAGACCCCGGCTGTCGCGAACCGACAGCCCTTTAGAGCCCTGCTAGAGCAAGATTATGTCAGCCTGCAAACGGTGAGCAAGCCAGATCTGCTAGCGCTATTTGACGAGATTCATGCCGGGCTGACGCCCGAAGAATGCGCAGCGTTAGCCCAAGACTGGTGGGGCAGCGCTATTCATCCTCATCTGGGTCGGCCTGTGGGGAGCTGTTACTTTCAACCCATGCAAGATTTGCTGGCCTACCTGACGGAGCACGGGTTTGTTCCCTATATTCTGACCTCTGGCAGTCTCGATTTTGCTCGGGTGGCAGCAGCAGTATGCTATGGACTGCCGCCTGAGCGGGTGATTGGCAACAGCCCCCGCACCCGTCTGAAGTTTTGTGCAGAGCGAGCTGATCTGGTCAATTTGGCGAGCCTGGGTAGTATTGCTCCGCCTGAGGAGGCAGTAAATGTCTTACACCGGCATCTGGGGCGGCGACCGGTGCTGGCGGCTGGGAATGGCCTCAGTGACTTGGCGGTGTTAAGGTACACCGCCAGCGGCCCAGGCCGTCGCTTGACGCTGCTGATCAATGCCAACCTGCCGTCCCCGATCGCCTCGGTAAACCCTGCCCCCGCTAGCTTAATGCGGCGATCGCCGCCGGGCGTGCTACCGGCAGATTTGCCCCGAGGTGGGCTGATGGTAGAGGCTGAGCGAGACTTTAGCCAACCGTTCCCGACGGTGGCGGTGCCTCTATCGGCTGTGGGGTAGCCAGCGATGCCTGCTGACTGCGTTCCCAGAAAAAGCCCAGGATGTTAGCTATTTGAGACAACATCAGCAGGCCCGACAGCGCTAGGCCTTGGCCCAGGGGGCGCTGGGGAAGAGGATAGGTGAGCAGCTGCCAGTAAAACCGCAGGGGCTCTACCTTGACCTGACCTGCCTGGCGGCGAGCTTTAACCTGGTGGAAACAGTAGGCTCCTCGACCGTAGTTAAAGTGCTGTCGCCAAAACCGCTTGAGAGACAGGTGATGGGTGTGGTAGACCTGCATGCCCGGAGCGTAGGCCATCGGCAAGAGATGCTGAAGCCAGCGATCGCAGAATTCGCGATCCTCCCCCGCAGCCAGGGAAAAGGCGGTGTCGAACCCGCCCAACCGCCGAAATTGCTCTGTGGCCATGGCAAAGTTGTTGGAGGCAAAAAAGCTGGGCTGGTGATGGGTGTTGTAGTAGTCGTAGAGGTAGTCGATTAAAACCTGGCTGGCGGTTGAAAAGAGATTGTCAGGAAGGGCATTGATGGTGTGGCCGCCGACGAGGGCCTGGGGCTGGGTTTGCAGCTGGGCCTCTAGGGCTTGCAGCCAGTCGGGTGCGGGCTGGCAGTCATCGTCAGTAAAGACCAGGTATTGGCCCTGAGCTTGGGCGGCCCCGGCATTGCGGGCGCGGGCGGGGCCGCCGTTGGTCTGACGCAGCAGGGTGAGATTAAGGGTGCTTCTAAAAGGGGCTATGGTAGAGGCCATAGATTGGGCGCTGCCGTCGTCTACTACCACCACCTCAACGCGATCGCGCGGGTAGTCGAGCTGAGTTAGGGCCGTTAGACAGCGGGTCAAATACTCAGCTCGGTTGTAGGTGGGAATCACAATCGAAAAGAAATAGGCTGACATAGATGACATCTCACAGGGATGGTGCGGTACAGGTGGCGTCGTCCTGATAGTGCGCTAACGATGTTCCTAATGAATCATTAGCTCTAGGCCCTGGGGTCTTTGACCGGGCTTTGAGCAAGATTGGAGCATGGCGTTGGCTTTGCGGCAGCCGCCCAAGGAGTCACTGACATCAACTATGCTTTAGCAACGACTTTCAAGAGCCGCTATCTGGAACTGCCTATGCAGGTCAAACTAGACCGTTTGAGATAAAGGGCGATCGGTAGAAGCTACTCCATTGCCCTGCTTTATCTTCGACCATTCTTGGTCGGTAAAGTTTTCGTGGTAAGAACGCTCAACGTTGATATTCCAAATGTCGTGGCTTTCGCCCACAATATTTTTAGCTGCTAGTAGCGCCGACAACATGGAATGATCTTGGTTGTTGTAACGATGCATGCCATTGCGGCCTACCGTTTGCAGGTTTTCAAACGTCTTGATGTAGTCCTCTAGCACCTTAAGATGCTGACGATATTCGCCGTCATACACCGGGTAGGCCTTAAACTGGCGAATAACGCAGCCATCCTCTACATCTTCTGCTTCAACCCCTAGGCTTAGACGGGCGATCTCTTGGGAGGCCAGTTTGATCAGCTGATCATTGGGCATTTCCCACAGATCGTCTCCTTCGCTGCAAAAATATTCCATTCCCAGGCAGGTTTTGCTCGGATCAGGCACCATTTCTGGGCTCCAGTTCTTGAAGTTTTGAATGCGTCCCACCTTAAATTCAGGGCTGTGAATGTAGAGCCAGTTATCAGGAAAAAGATCGGGCTTGTCGATCACCAAAGACACAATTAAGAAATCGCGATACTTTAACCCCCGTGCCGCCGCGAGTACCTCCTCCGGAGGCAATGGGTCAAGTCGGTGCACCAACAGGGCGATCGGCATTGAGTTGATAAAGTGATCGCCGACTAAATCAAAGGTTTGGTCTCCTGTTTTGGCTACTACTTTAGTAATACGTGTGCCTTCGCGCTCAACTCGTACCACTTCGGTGTTGAGATGTACCGGTGAACCATGCACATTCAGCAGGTCTTGGCAGCGCTCCCACATCATGCCTGGGCCGAGGCGAGGGTAGTCAAAGGTTTTGATCAGGCTTTTAGCATTTTGATTGCCAAAGACCGCATTGAGAACTGCTTGCTTAAGTGACATATTCTGAATGCGCTGAGCAGCCCAATCGGCTCGAATCTGGCTACAGGGAATGCCCCAAACCTTCTCAGTGTAGGTCTTGAAGAAAATGCGGTAGAGCCGTTCACCAAAGCAATCAATCACCCATTCTTCAAAAGTTTCAGGCTCAACGCCTTGAGCTAAGTACTTACGACTTTTGGCTTTTAAATAGCTGAATAGAATGAGAGCACTAGTAACTGGGCCTAGATTTTTTAGGGTTTTTAATAAAGATAATGGATAGTCGTAGAATTTGTTGTCATAATAAATTCTTGATAGCCGAGGTGTTTGGATGAAATCATCACCTAAAATTTCTTTCCAAACTACCTTTACTTCGTCTACTTTAGTAAAAAAGCGGTGGCCACCGATATCGAAGCGATAACCTTTATAGGTTTCAGTGCGAGAAATACCACCTACCTTATCGGCTTTTTCCAGCACGATTGACTTACGACCATGCTTCATTAATTCATAGCCTGCGGTCAATCCGGCTGGGCCACCACCGATGATAACTACGGGAGAAGAGTCCATCGATTTTCAAATCTCCGAAAAACAATTGTAGACTGCGAGACTTAGATATACTCTTAAATGCTAATACTCTCGACGCAGATCAAGCAACTTTGTTGCGGGTCTCAGGTGTAAGGAAGGGTTAGTCGATGAATACCAGGCCGTTAGCTGCTTAGGTTTTTAGCCAAGATAGCTTTCGGAAATGATACCTTACTGAGCCGTAGGCAAAGGCTGCACCACCGTAGATAAAGTAAAACCAATGCCACGGAATCACGCACAGGGTAAATAGCCCTCCCCGCTTGCGCCAGAAAAAGTGATAGACCCGACGATTGATGATTAAGAGGCTAAGGGCGCAGGCGATCGCCACTAGTCCCAGTCCAGGTAAAGCCCAGAGGGTTGCTAAACTCCCTACTAAAACAAAACTGAGCACCACGCTCAAGCGATTCGACCAATCTAGGTTGAGATCGTTCATGGGCTGGCGCTGGTTAAGAATCAGCTCAGTCCAGGGGAGGGCACGGTAGAAAATTTCGGCTCGCAACAGCGAGATGGGCCGCCAGCACTTAAGGTGTTTAACCTGAATATGCTTGCATAGACGAATGCTGTATCCCGCCTGCTTCAGCCGGTAGCCCAACTCAATGTCTTCGACGCAGGGTTTGAGGTAGCGTTCGTCGAACCCGCCTACGGCCTTAAAGGCCTCAGCGCGAACGGCCCCGCAGGCCCCCCAAAAGGTGGACGCAATTTCTGACGACACCTGGTGGGTGTAGTGGTGGAACAGATTTTTATACTGTGACAAAAAATTGTCGGCCCCTGGTTGGTCGTCGTAGGAACCAATGAGCGCGGCCAGGTTTTGGTCTTGTTGAAACGCCGTTGCGACGTTGAGAATGGTGTCGTGGCCAACCGTAACATCGGCATCGACAAAGAACAAAATGTCACCTTGGGCCATACTGGCACCCTGGTTGCGGGCGCGGGCTGGACCGCCTGCTGAGTCGTACCGAAACAGCTTGACTCCAAAGGCCTTGGCCAATTGCCACGAACCATCGGTATCGCCATCGGCGACCACAATAATCTCGTCGGGCTGTTGGCTAGACTGCTTCAAGCTGTTAAGGCAGCGACGAAAACTCTCGCCGCCGTTGTGCACGGGAATGACAACAGAAATTGTCAGCCTGGGGACTATATGGTCTATATCAACACTCATTGATCAGTGACTCCTAAAATCATGCCCAGACTTACCTAAAAATGCTGTTTTAGGCGATGATTAAATGCCACTAACATTGACATTATCCTCTAACTTAAATTAACTATCAAGCGCTTAAGCAGTGCTGTGTGTTTCTAATATCGGGTTTAAAATCTTGGCCAAGTGGTTCTTCCAGGGAGTTTTTTGATGGCTAACTCTCAAATGCGTGATTTCTGTGAACCTAACACGGTCATTTTGGCCTGATCATCGGAGATTTCTTATCTTTACCAATCCTTCATGATTATCTTCGCAGGCCTTTCTAGACCCTTGTCACTGACTGGAACGACCGCTCTTATCGATCTCTGTCGCTTGGTAGATGCGGACGAGGGTGTTGGTGCATGCAAGAACCTGTCTGTAATGCTATGAACGGTTTGGCCGGTTAAGGCTTGCGTTGTAGCGACTCCTGATTTAGTAGGTACACCATGGTTGGGTTCTATGCCCCCAAGGTCTGCCGGGGTTGTGTGGTACCAAAAACCTCGGTAGCCTACAGATGTCCTTAAGTTCTGCTCAAACTGAAGCGCCCAACCATGCCTACTGGAGCTCTTTATGCGATCGCCTACGCGGCCCTCTCTGCGATCGGCGGCCTAATCGGCTATGCCCAAGCCCGCAGCAAAGTTTCACTGATTAGCGGTTTGGTTAGCGCTGTGCTGCTGCTGGTGGGGGCTTGGCTGTGGCAAGTGGGTTCTCCCGGTGGTGCGGGTATGGCCATGGGGGTGACCGCAGCTCTAGTGGTGATTTTTGTGCGCCGCTGGGTGCAGACTCGCAAAGCTATGCCCGCAGCCATCATGATTGTGGCCGGGGTGCTGGCCTTTGTGGGCATGGGGGTGTCGCTTGTGGGAGGGCGTTAGGGGGGCGGGTTCTGGGCGATCGCAAACCGCCACTGTAGGGTGGGCACTGCCCACCATTAGGGAGAAAGTTGTCCAGAAGTCGCCTAGGGGGCGGGTTTCGTGCGATCGCAAACGGCAAGGCCAATAGATTTAGCAATTAAAGAGAGTCTGTAGAGTTACTCGGTGCTGGGGAACCTGAGGGGGGGGAAGACTGTCGGAGCAAATCTTTGGCCGAAATGCCTTCGGTTTGATCGCCAAAACGCCATAGCACGGCGGCAGCCTCGGCCTGGGTGACGCCTTTTTGGGGCTGCAAGAGGGTAGTGTAGCCAAAGGCGCGGCGAATGTTGGCGAAGTCACCGTTTTGGTGATCAGCTAACACGGCCCGCAGGGCCAATGGTTCGACCTGGGAAGTATCTTGAAACCCCCAGGCGGTGGTGACGGCTTCGGCATTGGCGGTCGGTAGGGGGGCACGGGTATCTAGGGGTACCTTCCACAGCACTAGGGTTTCACGGGTAAGCGGGGCGTCGGGCCGAAAGGTGACGGCGGTGGCGTTGCCGGACTTGGCACTGGGAATAATGCCGGCCTCGGCTAAGCCTTGAATAGCGGCAAAGTGAGGGTGCGAGGCGGGCACGTCTTGAAAGGCAGGGTCGGCGCTACCACGGGCGGCGCGAATACGCTTGGCGGGTACGTCTTGGTAAAACTGGTTGTTGGCGGTCAGCAACCAGTGGGCAAATTCTGCCCGGGTAATGGTTTCGTTGGGCTGAAACTCAAGGGCCGGGGCCGACTCGCTGGCGGGCTGCTCAAGCGATCGCTCAACTACGCCCAAAGCCAGCCAGTCTTGAACGTAGGGGCGTAGATCGTCGGGCACCTCGGCGAGGAGGGCCGTGGTGGTCGATCGCGGTGGTGGATTGGTGCTGGCGCTGCCGTCGCCACGGGGGGTGGAGTCTTCTGGTTCTGCCTCGGCCACAGGCTCGACGACTTCGGGTTCTTCGTCGCTAAAGACGGGCCGATCTTGCAGCTGAGGGTCGGCCTCTAAAGACTGTTGCAGCTGACTGCCAGCACAACCGGTGGCCAGCAGCAGCCCCAGCCCAGATACCATAAGAGCCATGAGACGAAGCGCAGCAGACAAGGGGGCAACCTCCTTAAACAGTGAAATCTATCAAGACCCTTTACCCGTATTCTAGGGCAGCCCCGGTCGCCCCTGTTGGCTATGCTGTGCCACCCTGCTATAGCTATAGAGCTTCCCTGGGACTATAGCTATGCCACCTCGACCATTAATCATTGACTGTGACCCTGGGGTGGACGATGCGATCGCCCTGCTGCTTGCCTTCGCTAGCCCCGACGAGTTTGATCTGCTGGGCATTACCACGGTGGCGGGCAATGTGCCCCTGGCGCTGACAACGGCTAACGCTCGCCGCATTGGTCACCTGGCTCAGCGCACCGATGTGCCAGTGTATGCAGGATGCCCCCGCCCATTGGTGCGATCGCTCACCACCGCCGAAGATATCCACGGCGCGACGGGTTTGCAGGGGGCCGATCTGCCCGAACCCACCCTGCCGCTGCCCGCTCAGCACGCCGTTGCCTACTTAATCGAACGTCTCACCACTACGAAAACTCCCATTACCCTGGCTACCCTCGGTCCGTTGACCAACCTGGCAGTGGCGCTAATTCAGTGCCCCGACATTGCCCAGGGCATTGACGAGGTGGTGATGATGGGCGGTGCTCTGGGCGGCGGTAACATTACCCCCGCCGCCGAATTTAATCTCTATGTCGATCCCCACGCGGCTAAGGTAGTGATCGATGCGGGCCTTCCTCTGACGATGGTGGGTCTAGATGTCACCCACCAGGTGGTGACGACCGCCGATCGCCTAGCGGCTCTCGAACAGCTGCGTACCCCCGTGGGTCAGGCCGCCGCTGGCATGCTGCGCTACTACGGCCAGATCGATATTGAACGTCATAATCTGGTCGCCCCGCCGCTCCACGACCCCTGCGTGATTGCCTACCTGCTGTGCCCCGAGCTGTTTTCTGGCCGACCCATGCACCTGGCGGTTGAAACCGAGGGGACGCTGTGTTTGGGCCGCACCGTGGCCAACCCCTGCCCCACGGCCGCCGCGCCCGCCAACGCCATCGTGCTTGAAACAGCCCACGCCGTCGGTATCTACTCGCTTTTGACAGAACGGCTGGGGAAACTATAGGCGAACACAAAACTCCGCCGTAGCGCTTGATAAAATAGCCCCATGAGCTACACCACCGAACAACTCCTAGATTTTCTCGATCAGGAACTTCGCGCTACTTGGCAGGGCAAGCGGGTGGTGCTGTCCTCCACCGATCGCATTGATAACCCAGTGCTGTCGAAGGCGATCGGGGCCGACAAGCTCAGTAAAGTATTTGCTATTCAAGATTTTCGTGCCCAGATCCACGCCTACCAGCACCAGCACGGTGTATCGGGCCTGGTATGGCACACCTGCCAGTTTCAGGGCCGCAGCCTTCGCGTGCCCGAGCTGCACCCTCAGCTGATTGCCATCCCCGCCGATAAAGCGGCCCTGGCCGCCGCCCGGCCCGCCATCCTCGACTTTTGGCGACAGTCTATCGATGGGCTACGCCTGTGGATGGCCGGAAACCAGCCTGAACCTACAACTCTAGAGGCGATAGAACAGCTCATCGCTGTCAGCGAATGGGCCGAGCTAGCCGCCACCCGCACCGAGCTTTACCTCAGCCTGTGTTGGGGTGACCCCAAAGACTGCCACTGCGACTGGGCCAAGCCCGAGTCGGGCTGCGATCGCATCATCGCCACCGCCGGAGAACCCAGCGGCATCAAGGTGTAGTTTAATGTTGAGCAGGGCTCAACATTAAACCACACCGCAGGAGCAGACCTATGGCGATCGCAGTCGGCGTCATCGAAACCCAAACCTTTCCAGCGGTACTGGCCGCCGCCGACGCTATGGTGAAGGCAGGCAACGTCACCATTTCTGTGCAAGATCGCTCCGAGAGCGGGCGGCAGTTTGTGGTGGTGCGTGGCTTAGTCGCTGAGGTTAAGCGCGCTATGGAAGCGGGCCTGGTCGCCGCCAATGCCTGCCCCAATCTGGCCGAAGTCACCACCCACGTGATCATCCCTAACCCCACCGACAACATCGACGCGATCTTGCCGATTGGCTTTACCTCGGCCTCAGAACCATTTCGGGTATAGGCCCTGCCGGGTATAAGCTCTGCTGTTACAACCCCCCCATAGTCTTTAATAAATCGACACGGCGCGATCGCTACCACCGCCCCGTACAATGAAGGTTGAATTTTTTACCCACAAAACTTTCTCAGGAGTACAACCATGCCACAGGCTGTCGGGTCGCTCGAAACCAGAGGGTTTCCCCCGGTGCTAGCCGCCGCCGATGCGATGGTTAAAGCCGGGCGCGTGACGCTCATCGGCTACATTCGTGCCGGTAGTGCCCGCTTCGCCATCAACATTCGTGGTGATGTCTCCGAAGTTAAGGCGGCCATGGCCGCTGGAGTAGAAGCCGCCGAAAAAACTCCCGGTGGCATTCTCGAAACCTGGGTGATTATTCCCCGTCCCCACGAAAACGTTGTGGCCGTGCTGCCCATCGAGTTTAACGAGGAGACCGAGATCTACCGCCTGGCGGTAGAACAACCTATTCTGCCCGGCTCCACCGGTCGCTAGAACAGGTCTTTAGCAAACCCTGGGGCGGGCGGTGTGATGAAGCGCCCTGGGGTTGACTGTGGGGGCTTAAGGAGAGTTAAGCCCCCGCAGACACTAGTTTTCCTTCGTTAACGCGTCTGGTTTGTGGGCGGCTTGGCTACCGGTCTTGTCGCTCTCTACGAGATATTGCGGATCATCGTCAGAGGCCGCTACCGTATGGCCTTTGATCTCGGTGCGCGAAGTCAGCTTTTTGACCACCTTGCCCACGGTTTTGCCTTGAGCTGTGTTCCAAGAGACCTGATCTCCTGGTTTGAAAGATTGTGCCATGGCGATCGCTTAGGTTTTGATAGATCGTTTGCTTGGTCTGTAGACAAGCTAGGTAATTTCGCTGTGCTCTACATCATTCGCTGGTCATATCTGGGTGTTGGGCGTTCTTTTTCGCCTACTCCGCTGACCAACCGCCACCCATTGACCAACTGCTAAACCTGCTTTCACCTCGTTCTTTTGACATTAGAAACGGCAGCACTTCTGCCTTAAGTATGAGATCAAAACCTGAGTTAGGTTAGGGATAGGCCGTGGGGTTGAGCGTTTAAGGTATTTGAGTGCCCACAATGCCAGTACTTCATCACAACCGGATGAGCACGTTGTCTAAATTTGCCTAAACCTATGGTCTGTTACTTTCCAGCCGTGTCTCCTGGTGACCCAAACTTTGCCTTGGTGATGGAAGAGGTTTTGGCGATGTTGGGGCAACAGCTGCGGTGCGATCGCGTCTTTCTCTACCTGCGCTCTCCCGAAACTCACCTGGGGCGAGTGCCGTTTTGCTGGAGAAAGCAACGATCGGTACCCCTCATCTACGACCCTGACTGGAAACCGGAAGCCCCTTCTCTGGCCACAGAGGATCCAATGTTTGCGGCGGCGCTTCAGGCCCAGCCCAGCATTTTTGTGGAAGATGTAGAGCGGGCTAGCCCAGAGGTTTTGAACCGTGAGTTTGAGCGCGAAACCTTTGGCCACAGGGCTTTAGTGCATGCCCATCTATGTTCGGCCCAAACCCTGTGGGGCGTTTTGCAAGCCTGCGTCTTTGGCGTTCCTCGGGTGTGGAGCCAGGGCGATCGCCAAGTGATCGACCAAGCCGTCGCCTGGCTCACACCCCTAGCCCTAGCTTATGTGCAAGCTCATCAACCCCCACTCAACGGGGCAATTCTCTAGCCAGGCATGATGGTGACCCATCATGCCTGGCTAGAGAATTGCCCTAGGACGGGGGGAGTCTGGCTGTTAGGCGGTGAGGGTGCCCCCTTAAGTCACAGGAACCGCCAACGGCAAAATTGCCTGCCGCTGCGCGGGTGTAATCGTTGCCAGCCCTCGGTTGACGGCGCTAACAACCGCCAGCAGCGAAGCGGTGACAATGCTGCTGTGGATGCCGACCCCATAGATAGTGCCCCCTAGCCAGTCGGCGGCAATTTCGACCATGGCGATCGCATCGGCATCGCTACCGTGGCCGATGGCCCGTTCCTCATAGCTATGTACCCGAATGCCCAGATCGAGCGCATCTACAAAGGCATCAATGGGACCGTTGCCCTGGCCCTGACGAGTCAGCACGGTGCCGCTCAATTCCACAGTTGTGGAAATAGCCGATGGGGATTCATCGTCGCGCCAGTGGTGAGTCACGTATTTAAACGGCGCATTGGCCCGCAGATACTCTTGCTCAAACAAGTTCCACAGCATGGGGGCAGTCATCTCTTTGCCCGTGGCATCCATGGCTCGCTGCACTACCTGGCTAAACTCAATCTGCAACCGGCGGGGCAAGCTGAGGTTGTAGTCGCGCTCCAGCAAGAAAGCAATCCCCCCCTTGCCCGACTGGCTGTTCACCCGCACCACCGACGCGTAGGAGCGGCCCAGATCTGCCGGATCCAATGGCAAGTAGGGCATATCCCACAGGTCGTCAGGGTTGCGGGCGGCAAACCCCTTGCGAATCGCGTCCTGGTGAGAGCCCGAAAAGGCGGTAAACACCAGATCGCCCACGTAGGGGTGGCGGGGGTGAATGGGCAACTGGGTGCAGTCTTCGACCACACGGGCCACCTCGTTAATCTGCGAGAAATCGAGGCCAGGGTGAATGCCCTGGGTGTAGAGGTTCAGCGCCAGGGTGACGATATCGACATTGCCGGTGCGCTCGCCGTTACCAAACAGGCAGCCCTCCACCCGGTTGGCCCCAGCCATCTGGCCCAGTTCGGCGGCGGCGATCGCACAGCCCCGGTCGTTGTGGTTATGCACGCTCAAATCGACGCTGTCGCGGTAGGCCAGGTGGCGATGCATCCATTCCACCTGGTCGGCAAATACGTTGGGGGTGGCACTTTCTACCGTGGCGGGCAGGTTGATGATCGCTTTGCGATCGGGGGTTGGCTGCCACACGTCAAGGACGGCATTGCAGATGTCGCGGGCAAACTCCAGCTCCGTCTGCGAAAACACCTCCGGCGAATACTGGAAGCGCCACTGGGTTTCGGGTCGCTCTGCCGCCAGATCGCGAATCAGCGTCGCGGCGCTTACGGCTAGGGCAATTGTCTCCTGGGGGTTGTGGCGAAACACTACCTGCCGAAACACCGGTGCTGTGGCGTTGTAGACGTGCACGATCGCCCGCTTCGCCCCCGCCAGTGACTCAAAGGTGCGGCGAATCAGGTCTTCCCGCGCCTGGGTCAGCACCTGAATTTCCACATCGTCGGGCACTCGGTTTTCGTCGATCAGGCGGCGCACAAAGTTAAAGTCGGTCTCCGATGCGGAGGGAAAGGCTACCTCAATTTCTTTGAAGCCGATCGCTACCAGCAGCTCAAACATCCGCAGCTTTTGCTCTACAGACATGGGTTCGATCAAGGCCTGGTTGCCGTCGCGCAGGTCGGTGCTGAGCCAGATCGGGGGCTGGGTAATGGTGCAATTGGGCCAGGTACGGCCGGCCAATGCGATCGGCGCAAAGGGGCGGTATTTTTCGGCGGGGTTGGTCAACATGGGGAGATCTCTCGAATATTAGATAGCAATACTTGGGTGATTTCTAAACATCACCTGGCGGGATGGTGGGCATTTCCCACCCTATAGGGCCTAAAAGTCACCAGCATTTTTCAGCTGCAAAGGCTGCTTTGCCAGAACTCCCATGCGGTAGTTAGGTCTAGGCAAAGCCTGGGACCTGGGGAGGGAAACTATTCAGGGCATTTCGCCTTTGTTTTAAAAATTAGTTGCGCCCAAGGCGCAGCAGCAGTCCCAGCCCTAGTAGCAGGCTGAAGAGAGGGGCGAGGGATAGCTGCAAAGACAACATCAAACGGTGACGGCGCAAAATTGCACAACAAGAGCATCGTAACTGCGCAGAAAATTGGCGTCAAGGGCGCGATCGCGATCGAGGCAGTCTCCAGCCAAGTTTGAACAGTGCGAGCTCAAGTCCTGTTTAGGGGAGAAACTGGGCTGAAATCACGCTTTTGATAGCATACTCACCCCCAATTGGTGACAATAGAAGCTGAGCATCTAGCTGCTTTAATTAGCTGATCGATCACGTTGGGGAAACGCAACCTCCCTGGCATTCTCTGACTGCTTGTATGCCCCCTGTGTCTACTGGTGCAGGGGGTTTTGTAGACTCTGCTGCCTACAGACACTGAGTTCATTGCCCTACCGCGCCCCTATATGACCGCTGAACCAAACTTCGTCCTTGATCTCACCCTGGCCTTGGGGTGTTCTGCTATTGGCGGCTATATTGCCCATCGCCTCAAGCAGCCCGCCCTGCTGGGCTACCTGCTCACCGGACTGGTGATTGGCCCCTTTGGCCTGGGCCTTCAGACCGACGTAGAGCAAATTCAGGGGCTGGCGGAGGTGGGCATTGCCTTTTTGCTGTTTGCTCTGGGGGTCGAATTTTCGCTCACGGAGCTACAACGGGTAAGGGCGATCGCCCTCAAGGGCAGCCTGCTACAAATTGGCCTCACCACGCTGCTGGTGTGTTCGGTGTCGCTGTTGTCAGGCACAGCCGATTCGGTGCTTCAGGGCATTTTCCTGGGGCTGGTGTTGTCGCTGTCATCCACAGCGGTGGTACTCAAAACCCTGACCGATCGCGGCGAAACCGCCACGGTCCACGGCCAGGTGATGCTGGGTCTGCTGATTGCCCAAGACATTGCCTTAGGCCTCATGCTGGCGGTGCTGCCGGTGCTTAACCAGCCCGATGCCCTAGGGCCAGCCCTGGCGATCGCAGCGCTCAAGTTTGGGCTGTTTCTGGCGGGGGCGATCGCCCTGGGCCGCTGGGTGGTGCCGCCGCTGATTCAGCACATTGCCGCCACCGAGAGCAGCGAGCTGTTTTTGCTCACGGTAGTCGCCCTCTGTTTGGGCATTGCCTGGGTGACCTCCATCCTGGGTCTCTCGATCGCTATGGGGGCCTTTGTTGCCGGGTTAATGATTTCTGAAATCGACTACGCCGATCAGGCCCTGGGCAAAATTTTACCCCTGCGCGACACCTTTGCCTGCCTGTTTTTTGCCTCCATCGGCATGCTGATCGACCCCCATCTAATTTTCAACAACCTGGGTAAAATTTTGGAGCTGGTGGCCCTGATCATGGTGGGCAAGGCGCTGATTATTTTGCCCATTGTGATGAGGTTTGGCTATTCGCTCAAAACGGCGGTCAAGGCCAGCTTTGGCCTCAACCAAATTGGCGAGTTTTCCTTTGTGCTGGCCTTAATGGGGCTAGAGCTGGGGCTAATTACCGAGCAGCGCTACTCGCTCTTGCTGGGCACGATCGCCATTTCGCTGATGCTCACCCCCCTGTGGATTAACCTGGCCCCCAAGGTGGCCGACTGGCTACACAATCTGCCGGTGCTCAAGGATTTTCTCAACCAGGCGGAAGAACCCAAACTGCTGTCGGTGCCCGGCGACATTCGCGACCACGTGATTGTGGCGGGCTATGGCCGGGTCGGCGAGGTGCTGGTGAATGTGCTGCTCAGCCGGGGCTATTCGGTGCTGGTGGTCGAAAACAGCGAAACCGCGATTCAGCGTCTGCGCAACCGCCACGCCCCCCTGGTGCAAATTCCCTTTGTCTACGGCGACGCCGATAGTGAACTGGTGCTGGAGAAAACCTATCTAGAAACCGCCAAAGCCCTGGCCATTACCCTGCCCGACCCTACAACCACCCGTTTGGTGCTGCAACGGGCGCTGCTTAGGGCACCAGAGCTGGATATCATCGCGCGATCGCACACCAACGAAGAAATCGACGTGCTTACTCAGCTAGGAGCCAGGGAAGTGGTGCAGCCCGAGTTTGAAGCCGCCCTAGAATTGGGATCGCACCTGCTCAATACCTTAGGAGAAAAGTCAATTGAAATTCAGTCAGTGCTGGACTGGATTCGCCAAGACCGCTACCGCAGCATTCGCCCGGTACCTCAGGTGGGCGAGGGGTCGTGGGTAAATACCAGCGGTGGACTGGTGATCGGTGATCAGGGGATCGCCGACAAGGCAAAGACGGTAGCTTAGGGCTTGTCTGTGACTAGATATTACAATTGCTGGCCGTGAGCGGGTCTCAATGCCAGGCAGCCCGCTGTCGCGCAGATGACTCTTGCTCAATCGGCATTGACCTGACCCCAGATACCCCTCACTTCACCTGAGTCACCCGCCAGCTCAGCTTGAGGTTGAGCCAAAAATTCCAGAAAGTAACAATGGCGATCGCCACCAGGTTAGCCAGGTAGGGCCAGCGCTGACCAAACACGAGGTCATAGATGACTCTCAGCATTAGCACATTGAGTACGAGACCCGCCAAGCAAATCGCATTGAACTTGAAAAACCGCTTTAGCCGAGCCGACCACCCCTTTTGCAGCATGCTGACATCGGCAAAGGTCCAGGCATCATTCCAAATAAAGTTGTTAATAATCGCTACCTCAGCCGCCATAATTTTGCTGCGGGTCAACGGCAGCCCCAGAGTGCTGTGCAGCAGGTAGAGAATCACCATATCCACCACCACGCCGCTCAGGCCCACCACCCCAAATCGCACAAACCGCTGCATGGGAAACCGCTGGTGCAGTTGTGACAGCTTGCCCCCCAGCCGCAGCCGCAGCAGGTGGTGAATGTAGTCGATGTACTGCCGCCAGGTGACCTTACTAGCCCCCTCCCGGCGCTCCTGAAACACGTAGCCCACCTCAGCGATCGCACCGATGTCGCCGCGCCCTAGCACCTCTAGCAAAATCTTGTAGCCCTTGGGGTTGAGCAGGGGGCCAGCGATCGCCTCTCGCCGCACCATAAAGTAACCACTCATAGGGTCGCTCACCCGGCCTACCACATTGGGCAGCAGCAGCAGCCCTACGGTTTGTGCCCCCCGCGACAGCACCCGCCGAGCCAGACTCCACTCGCTAACGCCGCCGCCCTCCACATGGCGACTGCCTACGGCCAAATCTGCTCCCTGTTGAATCGCCTCTAGCAACCCAAGCAGCACCTCTGGCGGATGCTGTAAGTCGGCATCAATGACGCCCAATATTTGCCCGCGAGCCCCCTGCCAGCCTCGAATCACCGCCGAAGACAGCCCGCGCTCCCCCTGGCGACGCATCACTCGCAGCTGGGGGTAGGTAGCCGTCAAGGCTAGCGCCTGCTGCCAAGTTAAATCGGGGCTGTCGTCATCGACTACGATCAGCTCGTAGTCATTGGGCAAAGCCGCATCGAGCAGCGCTGTTAAGCGCTGTACCAGCGGGCCAATATTTTGACCCTCGTTGTAGGTCGGTATGGCTAACGACAGCGTCACGGTCTTCAAATCAAACCGGGTCTCGGTCGTGCCTTTGTCTACTGCGTCTCTGTCTACAACGCCTCTCGGGATCGTGCCTAGCGCTGCCAGGGGCAGAATTTGCAATGGGCCGCTAGGGCAAGACTGAAGCTTCTGCAACGGGGATTGAGGAACCATGGCAACGGCACGATAGACCAAGTTTTCCGGAAGCCCGAGCCCTAGATCGCTGCATCAATCGAGCGCTAATGCCTGAACCTGGCCGAAATTTACGCAAGCCTTATCCTACAGCAGCCGATTCCCGCCGTAAACGATCGGGGTACCTAGGCAGAAACCGCACCAGAGGGGTTTCACAATTCTAAAATGCCGTGCTAACCAGCCGATCGGGCTAGATTGCCGCTGCTGCAACTCGCCTATGCTCAGTAAATCTCAGCCGACAACCTATGTCTGTCGGTAGAGCAACAGGGACAATTGGTTGCGTAATATACAGCTTAAGCTAGTTTTTGTCATCAAGAGACCATATTCCCCTCAATTTTCTGCAAAAACGCAGTTTTCTACGATAAGTCCCACTATCCCCAGCATTAGGAGTCCCTATGCAACGTCTGATCTCGTTGATTCAATCAGTCTCTAGCCGTCGTTTGCGATCGCTCGTATTGCTGGGTTTCGCCAGCATCACTAGCTGGCTGATGATGGCCCACCAGCCTGCCTACGCGGCCCAAGCCCAAAGCCCCTCTACCCCAGTCGATCAGGTGATGACTGAAGAACCCCGAGAGCAGGCCTACGAAGAAGCCCTAGATGTGATCGACGACCCCAACGGGGTGCAGAAAGCATACAAAGCCAATCTCAAGCAGTACCGTCAACAAAACCCCGAGGAAGGGGGGGTGGTGAACAACGCTAAAGATCTGGTCGAAAAAATTACCCCAGGCCGTAAATAGCCTCTAGCCCAAGTCTGGTTGTCTCCAGGCTGCCACGGTTATCCCACAAGACTTCCCCAGAGACCCCCAAAGGATCAAAGGGATACCCTCTTGTGGGATGGGCCTCTAGCCTGTCTTGACCCAATCGCCTACGCCCCTACCTAAGACTTTCACTTTAATAAATCCACCTTCCTAAATCGATATTTAAACCAATTGGCATCTGTGCTTAACTCCGGTGGCTCAGCCCTACCGCCTCGGCGATGGTGGTCAGCCGGTGCTCTTCCAACTGGGTCAACAAGCCTTCCAATATTCGGCGCGCCATCCATGGGCCTTCATAGATCCAACCGGTATAGACCTGGAGCAAGCTGGCCCCGGCAGCAATCTTTTCCCAGGCATCGGCAGCGGTAAAAATCCCCCCTACCCCCACAATCGGTAGTTTGCCTTCGGTGCGCTGGTAAATGTAATGAATGATGGCGGTAGAGCGCTGCCGCAGAGGAGCACCGCTAATTCCCCCCGCTTCTTCAGCAACGGCGTTGCCGGTTTGTAGCAGGGTTTTGGTTTGTAGCCCGGTACGAGCAATGGTGGTATTGGTGGCAATAATGCCCGCTAGACCGTGGGCTAGGGCCAGATCAATTACCGCATCAAGGTCAGGATAGGCGAGGTCAGGGGCAATTTTGACCAGAATGGGCTTGTGATCTCGGTTCTCTTCCTGCAGGGCGGCCAAAATGGGCGCGAGTTGGTCGGTGGCCTGTAGCGACCTTAGCCCTGGCGTATTGGGCGACGACACATTCACTACAAAGTAATCGCCGTAGGGGTAGAGCTGCTGAAAGCTAAACCGATAGTCTTCAGCGGCATCGGCTAGCTCCGTCACCTTAGACTTACCCAGGTTAATCCCGATGGGCACGGTGGGCCGGGCCGAGGCCCAGTAGGTGGCCAGTCGTTTTGCCAGGGCCGCTGCACCGTGGTTATTGAAGCCCATGCGGTTAAGCACTGCCTCATCCTTCACCAGCCGAAATAGGCGGGGTTGGGGATTGCCCGGCTGCGGGTGGCGAGTGACGGTGCCTAACTCGGCAAAGCCAAAGCCCATCAGAGGCCAGACTGGGGCCGCTTCACCATCTTTATCAAACCCTGCCGCTAGGCCCAAGGGGTTAGCAAACGGCAGTCCCCAGTAGGTCTGAGCCAGGCGGGGGTCGGCAAGGCAAAATTGCTGCCGTAGCCAGGGGTGGGCTTGGGCCGCCACCCCTGACTTTTGAGATTGACCCAGCCAGGTCAGCAGGTTAATCGCGCGGCGGTGGAGGAACTCAGGATCTAGGGTGACGCCGTGAAATAGCAGCGGGCGCACAATCTGACGGTAGGGATCTTTCACAGACTGTATTGGTGAATGCAAACGGCGGGCGGGGTAAACTGATATTCAGGCTACAGGCATAATTCTGGCTGTCTGTGGCTTTTTGCACCAAGGAGCACGCCAGGTGAGCACAACGGTTGGTGGTCTTGAGGTTAAGAGGGCTGTGCTGGTCTTGCAGTCTTCTTTCATTAAAGCAGCCCTCATGGGTTGCTTGTGATCACTGAGCAGATCTGGGTGGAGTCTACAGCAATCACGACCGCCATAGCCCGGTAAGTCAAGGTCTTGTCGAAGAACCTGGTCGGGTTTGAGTGGGCGGTTAGGTTAGCACCCTGGGTTAATTCTGGGGGTCGGGCATCGGGTCTGCTAAGACACCGGGCTAGACGTTTTGCCTGCTTATCCCTTTCCTGCAACCGAGGAGTTTGTTGACGTCAATGGCGCAATTGCGATCCAACGATTCCCCCTACGAGCATCACGACCAAAAGATCATGGCCCTGTCGCGCCTACTCAAGGCGCTGCGGAGTACGACTACGCCAGAAGAGGCGATGACTTTGGCCCTCGATCATGTGCACCAAGAGCTGGCCTTTGAGGTGGCTTGGATCGGGCGGTACGATCGCATCAACCAGCGCCTACTGACCAAAGGCTGCCATAGCCCCAGCCAAATGCGATCGATTCGCACCATGATCAACCTCACCTCTGGGGATGTGATGGAGCAGGTGGTGATTCAACAGCGCCCCCTGATTGTGGCCGACCTGCAAAATGAAATTCGGGCGGGGGAGTGGGGCACCATTGCCAAGCAGCTGGCGTTGCAGAGTGCGATTATTTTTCCCATCAAGCACCAGGATGTGTGTTTTGGGCTGCTGGTGCTGGCGTCTCCTGATTGGGGCAAGAGTGCCTCTCTGGGTGAGCGATCGTACTTAGCCATTGTGATGGGCGAGCTGGCTGAAGCCCTGCACCACTTTGAGGCCGACCAGCAGCGTCAGCAGACTAAGCGCTTAGATCAGCCCTTGCTAGGGCTCATTGGCAGCCTGGGCAACTTGCCCGATGTCGACAGTCAGCTTAAAGAGGTGTTGCGCGAAGTTCAGCGGTTTATTTCACCCCACCGCGCCCGCATCTTTTGGTTTGAGCCGAAAGGCAACTACTTCTGGCAACGCATGCCCGCCTTGGCCCTACGCCCCACCACCCAAGAGCCTGACCCCAACGCCCATATTGCTGTCGATGAAGTGCGGGGTCTCTACCAGGCCCTGTGTAACCAACAGCTAGTGGTCGTGGTCGAAAGCAAGGGGGCGCTCAAGACCATTGTCTCCGATCGCCTCATGCAGCACATTCATGCCCAGTCGCTTTTGGTTGCCCCCATTAGTCAGCAGGGCGACCTGATCGGCTTTGTCTCGGTAGAAGGTAACCTGCCCCGAATTTGGAAAGAGGTGGAGAAACAGTTCTTAATTGGCGCTGCCCAACTGCTCAGTTTGGCCTTACCCGCCGCCACTGCCCGCGAGAGCAGTCGCCAAATTGAGCTTGACCTGCACCTCACTACCGGGGTGATCCAGGGCATTCACGGCGATGCTGACTGGCAACACACGCTGCAAACCTGCTTTACGGTGCTGCAAGCTCGCCTCGCCATTCAGCAGTTTTTTGTTCTCCTGTTCAACCCCGATCGCAACGGCTATGACCTCTGCTTTCAAAGCCAAGCCAGCCGACCTCGGGGGGTGCCCATGCTGTGGCCCTGCCTCGACGATGTCGATTGGCAAATGCTAGAGCGCAGCCCCTCCGCCGTGAGCATTGATAGTTTGAGCACCAACCTCAAGCTGATGGCCTGGCGACCTTACCTACTCGAACTCGGTGCCCAGGCCGTACTGATTAGTAATGTGGCCCCAGGCCAGGCCCCCGAAGGTATCGTCATGATCTGCGATCGCATTAGCCGCCAGTGGACCTCGATCGAACAGTCCCTGTTTGAGGCCGTAGCCCGACAGATCGGGGTGATATTGCACCAGTGGCAGTTGCAGCGCCAACTCGATCAGCAGCAGCATGTCTATGAGTCAATTCAGTGGGGGCTGCAGTCGTTGCACAAAGGGCTGCACTCCGATCAGGTGGAGCAGGTCACTCTCCAGCACATCATGCAGCTCCTCCAAAGCTCCATGGTGCTGCTAATCAGCTGGCACCCCGGTAGCATGACCGCCGAGGTTACCCAAGTGGCCAGCCAAAATGCCAGCGTGCAGGTGAAAACCAATCACCCGATTTCCATAGGGGCCGATGCGGTGATTAACTGGGCGCTGCAAACCGATGGTATGCTGCCCCTTACCGTAGAGGAATTGCCTGCCGAGACCGCTGATTGGTTCACCGCTCCACCGGGTAGTCGGCTGCTCATCACTGCCCTGCGCACCGCCCCGGTTCACCTGGTGACTGGGGTCATAGTGGTGGTTTCACCCCCCCACTGGCAGTGGGCTAATCACCACCTGACCATCTTTAAATTACTCACCAGTCAGCTAGCTTGGTCGCGCCGTCATCTGTCGATGACCACTATGCTCACCCAGCAGCGCCAGGAGCTGGAAAATCTCAACTGGTATAAGCACCATCGGCTTGAAGATCTCTACCGGGTTCTCGGTAAGCTAGCTCAAGATCTAGACCACCTGCACGGTCGAGATAGCACTCTGAGCAGCGACCTTCAGCTGCTTCATGGTCAGATTGTCGCGGTTCTAGATACAGCTGAGGAGTTATTGGTAGGCGAGCGTTGGCAGCTCCATAATCAGTATCAAACCATGCCCCTAGTCAGCCTGCTTAATCGCTTAGTAGAGCGCATCAACCCCATTTTAGAGGCCCGTCAGTTATGGTCTAAGGTGCACAACGAGAGCAATGTAGTGCTGGGGGGCGACATGCTCAAGCTAGAGCTGATTCTCTATGAGGTTATGGCCGCTGCCTGCAATCGTTCTCCTCTGGGAGGGCGTATTGACCTCTGGTGCCGGGTGCTCAACCTCGACTGGGTCGAGCTTTCAATTACCGACGATGGCAATTGCCCGCCCCGCCTGATCGATGAGCTTCAGCAGGGCCATCCCCTGGATGTGCTGGCTCCATCGCTCCTCGATGGCTCACCGGGACTACACCTGGCCATTTGCAAAATGTTGATTGACCAGCTTGGCGGCGAAATGAGCTTCTCAACCCTAGACGATGGCCGTACCCATAGTCGTCTGCTCCTGCCCCTGGCGGCCTACCCCGACCTGACTAAGCCAAAACCTAAAACGCTGCTGGCTTCTTCCCCGGAAAACGGTAAGCCCAGCCTGACTTAAGTCGGGCTGGGCTATAGATTAAATCCATCATGTGAGGTAAGTGCAGAATTTTGGCGTAAACCCCGCACTCAAATCCTAGAAAACATTACTCTTGCGTCGTTGCTATGGGGCGCACCGCTACCTGGGCCGCAGGGCTTTGAAGCATTGGGGTTTGGGTAACGGCGTTATTGGCGATGGTAAATAATGGGTTTGACAAGATGCCCGCTAACGAGGTGGCCACCACTGCCAAAATCAGACTGACCTGCATGGGGCGTAGACCAGGCAAATCCCAACGGATAGCGGGGTAGCCTTTGACAGCGTCAGACATTTCTTGGGGTTCTTTGACCACCATCATCTTGATGACGCGAATGTAGTAGTAGATGGAAATCACACTGGTGACCAAACCCAACAGCACCAGTCCGTAAGCTCCAGCCTGCCAACCGGCCCAGAAGATGTAGATTTTGCCAAAGAACCCAGCCATGGGTGGAATGCCCCCCAGCGATAGCAGGCAAATGCTCAACCCTAGGGTGAGCAGCGGATCTTTTTGGTAGAGCCCGGCATATTCACTAATTTGGTCGGTACCTGTGCGCAGCGAGAACAAAATGACGCAGGTAAAGCCGCCCAAGTTCATAAATAGATAGACCAGCAGGTAGTAGAGCATGCTGGCATAGCCCGCATCGGTACCCACCACAAGGCCAATCATCAGAAAGCCTGCCTGGCCAATGGAGGAGTAGGCCAGCAGCCGCTTCATGCTGGTCTGGGCCAGGGCTACTACGTTGCCCAGCACCATGCTCAGAATGGCCAGGGCGGTAAAGACAAAGTGCCATTGCTCTGACACCAGCGGGAAAGCCGTGACCAGAAGCCGAATCGCCAGGGCAAAACCGGCGGTTTTAGACCCCACCGACAAAAAGGCCACCACTGGAGTCGGTGACCCCTCGTACACGTCAGGGGTCCACTGGTGAAAGGGCACAGCGGCAATCTTAAAGGCAATCCCGGCGATCACAAACACTAGGGCCACGACTAGGCCAATCGGGGCCTCGCTGCCGTCGCTGACGATATTGGCTGCGATCGCACTCAGCCGAGTTTCACCCCCCGATAACCCGTACAGCAGCGACGACCCGTAGAGAAAAATAGCTGAGCTAGCCGCGCCAATCAGCAGGTACTTGAGCGCCGCTTCGTTAGAGCGAGGATCTCGCTTCATGTAGCCGGTTAACAGGTACGACGAGATACTTAGGGTCTCTAGGGCAACGAAAATCATCACCAGCTCGCTAGCCCCTGAGAGAAACATGCCCCCCAGAGTAGCGGTGAACAAAATCACCAAAAATTCGGCTAGGGGGGTGCCTGACTGCTCGACGTAGCGGATTGACATCGGCACCGTTACTACCGCCGAGAGAGCAATAATGCCGCGAAACACAATACTTAAATCGTCGGCGTTAAAGGCTCCTAAAAACCCAATTGGGTTGGCCATTGACCACTGCAACACCAGCATCACCACAGCACCTAGACCCCCAGCTATGGCGGCGTAGGGTGTCCAGGCTGAGGAGGAGCGGCCCTGAATCAGGTCGCCTACCAAAATCACCAAAATCGTGGCCAACAGAACGGCCTCTGGCCAGATAGTGCCAGCGTTGAGCTGTGCCCCGAGGTTGACGAGATCCATTGGGTACCTTTTCCGCGAAATTCTATGTTTAACCGTACCAGTTCAATCGTGCGGTGACCAGGGGCCAAAGCTCAAGGGTGATCGCAACTGTAAATTATCTCTGCCTCACCATACTCGGTAATCGTGAGGTCATCAGCATCAATCAATGGGCCGATGGTAGCGCGATCGCAGCCTCTCGGCCAGGGGAGAGCCCAAAACTTTCCTGCTGGCGTTGCTCAGTCAAGGCTAGAGTCAGGGCTAGACGATCGCCAGCGGAATGATCTATGTATGGAACGTATAGCCCGGCAGGTGAGAACCATAGATCAGGTCCAAGGTTTTGACTCTAGGGTGTCAATGGTTAAGTTTTCATGGCCAAGAGCACCAGCAGTTCTATAGGTGTGCAGTACAGTGTTGATTATCTGGCCATCATCCTTGCCAAATATATAGATAGGTTTTTAGAACCCGCTCCGCTACAGATTGATCCTGTAGGTTAAAAAGAGCTCAACCGCGATTGCTAACGATATCCCCCAGTGCCAGCAGCCCTATGTCAACCCTTGTTATTGTCGAGTCTCCTACTAAGGCCAAAACGATTCGCAACTATCTCCCGGCGGGGTACAGGGTTGAGGCGTCTATGGGGCACGTGCGCGATTTGCCGCGATCGGCCAGCGAAATTCCTGCCAATGTCAAGGGCGAAAAATGGGCTCAGCTAGGGGTCAATCCGGAAGATGACTTTGCGCCGCTGTACATCGTGCCCAGCGACAAAAAAAAAGTCGTCAAAACCCTCAAAGACGCCCTCAAGAACGCCGACGAACTACTACTAGCCACTGACGAAGACCGCGAAGGTGAGAGCATTAGCTGGCACCTGCTTCAAGTGCTCAACCCCAAGGTGCCTACCCGGCGCATGGTGTTCCACGAAATCACCCAAGAGGCCATCCAGGCCTCCCTCGACAACTGCCGCGACATTGATAGTCAGCTGGTGCATGCCCAAGAAACCCGCCGGATCTTAGACCGCCTGGTGGGCTACACTCTCTCGCCTCTGCTGTGGAAGAAAATTGCTGGCGGCCTCTCGGCTGGTCGGGTACAATCGGTCGCCGTCAAGGTGGTCGTTAAGCGTGAGCAAGAACGCCGCGCCTTCCGGCGAGGCTCCTACTGGGATCTCAAAGCCAGTCTGCTCAAAGACAAAAATGCCTTTGAGGCCAAGCTCTACTCCCTCGGCGGTACCCGCCTGGCCAACGGCAGCGACTTCGATGAGTCTACCGGGCGTGTGGCCGAGGGCCGCGAGGTGGTGCTGCTTGACGAGGCTCAGGCCCAAGACCTGCAAACCCGCCTGCAAGCCGGGGTCTGGACGGTCAGCAATCTCGAAGAACGCCCCAACACCCGCAAACCCTCACCGCCCTTCACGACCTCCACCCTGCAACAGGAGGCCAACCGCAAGCTGCGGCTCTCGGCCCGCGACACCATGCGGGTAGCCCAAAACCTCTACGAGCAGGGTTACATCACCTACATGCGTACCGACTCGGTGCATCTGTCGGAGCAGGCGATCGCCGCTGCCCGCGCCTGCGTCACCACCAAGTACGGCACCGACTACCTCAGCCCCAAACCCCGCCAGTACGCCACTAAGTCGAAGGGTGCCCAGGAAGCCCACGAGGCTATTCGCCCCGCTGGCAGCACCTTTAGAACCCCTAAAGAAACTGGCCTGACCGGTCGCGAAGCCGCCCTCTACGACCTGATCTGGAAGCGCACGGTGGCCAGCCAAATGGCCGAGGCCCGCCAGACCAACATCACCGCCTCCATTGAGGTGGAAAACGCCATTTTCCGGGCTACCGGCAAGCGCATTGACTTCCCTGGCTTCTTTCGCGCCTACGTCGAAGGCTCCGACGACCCCGATGCGGCGATCGAAGATCAAGAGGTGCTGCTGCCGGCTCTGGCTACGGGAGATGCCCTCAGCTGTACCAATCTAGATGCCATTGGCCACGAAACGCAGCCTCCGGCGCGCTACACCGAAGCCACCCTGGTCAAAACCCTAGAGAGTGAAGGCATTGGTCGCCCCAGCACCTACGCCACCGTGATCAGCACGATCATCGATCGCGGCTACGTCAACCTGGTCAACAACAGCTTGATCCCCACGTTTACGGCCTTTGCGGTAACCGAACTGCTCGAGCAAAATTTCCCCGATCTGGTGGATGTGCACTTTACGGCCCGAATGGAGCAGACCCTCGACGATATCTCCACAGGCGAAGTCGAATGGCTGCCCTACCTGAAGGCCTTTTACTCTGGAGATCAGGGGCTAGAAACCCTAGTGCACGAGCGCGAAACCCAGATTGACCCCACCACCGCCCGCACGGTGTTGCTAGACGATCTAGAGGCCAAAATTCGCATTGGTCGCTATGGCCCCTACGTTGAGATTGGCACCGGCGAAGAGTCGGTGAAGGCTTCGATTCCTGCCGATGTGCCCCCCGCCGATTTGGATGGCGAACACATTGAGCGGATCATCAAGCAAAAGGTTGAAGGCCCCGACAAAGTCGGCCTACACCCCGACACCGGGGAACCGATCTTTATGCGCATTGGCCCCTACGGCCCCTACGTGCAGCTAGGCGAACCTACCGACGATAACCCAAACCCCAAGCGGGCTTCTTTGCCCAAGGGCACTCAGCCCGAGGCAGTTACCTTGGAGATGGCGGTGGGGCTGCTGCAACTTCCCCGTAACCTGGGTGCCCATCCAGAAACGGGCAAGTCCATCAAGGCCGGGCAGGGTCGCTTTGGCCCCTATATTGTGCATGACCAGGGCAAGGAAGGGCGCGACTATCGTTCGCTCAAAGGCGATGACGACGTGTTGACTGTCACCCTAGAGCGAGCTCTAGAGCTGCTGGCTCAGCCTAAAGCCGGGCGGGGCCGTAAAAAAGTTGATCCCCTTAAGGAGTTGGGGGCTCACCCTGACGATAATGAGCCAGTGGCGGTGTTTAATGGCCCCTACGGTCTCTACGTTAAGCATGGCAAAATCAATGCCTCAGTGCCCGAGAACACCGAGCTAGATTCAATTTCTTTAGAAGAGGCCCTCAGCTGGATTAACGCCAAGGCATCAACTAAAAAGACTAAAGGCGGCAGCAAAAAAACGACCACTTCCCGTACGACCAAAACGGCTGCGGCCAGCAAAGCCAGTGGCACCAAGAAAACCACTAAGGCAACTAGCACCAAAGCGTCTACCACTAAGGCGTCTGCCACAAAGTCTGGTACAGAAGCGAAGAAGGCTACGCGATCGACGGCGGCTAAAACCACCAAGACTACAACCCGCAAAGCCACGTCTAAAAAAGCTACTGACCCAGCCCCAGAGCCTGAGGCTTAGTCCGACGACTAGCGCATGGGGATGGATAGTCAAAGCCCCAGGTTCATCAGAGAACCTGGGGCTTTTGAAGAAATGTTGGCGATCGCGATTAGTAAACCACACCCCGGTACCGTCGTACGGTAACACCTTCGGCCAGTTTTTCGTCGGAGGCTACGGGTTTAGGTAGGGCGCTAGACTTAACCGCTGGTGGGGGTGAGGCTAACGTTTCCTTCGTAGGTTTGCGGGCTATCCCATTGCCCAGAGCCCGTAGCCCAGAGGTCACCCAGTCGATATCGTTGAGAGGGTCAGCAGAGGGCTTACCCGTCTCCTGAGAGCTTGTCAAGGTCAATCCGCTGCCCTTTGTGGGTAGTGGGATGGGCTTGGCCGAGGCGGGGGCGGTGCTGGCCTGGGACAGATTTAGCTGGCGGCGAATGTTCAGTAGCACCGTCAGCAGCGCTTTTTCGTTGAGGAACGGGTAGTCGAGGCTGCTGAGAATGCGCTTAGTGTTTTCCGTAGCGCCGCTCATCAGGGTGTTGCGATCGAAGCCACCCAGAAATTCGGTTGCTCCCTGCTGCTTGGCCCATCGTCGCTCGGTATCAGAGATATGTAACTGACGGCAGCGGGTTAAAAAGATCTGGATGTGGGGATGGGTATCGCGGCACCATCGACAAAATTCGTAGGGGTTGAGTTCTGGGGCCTCGGTATCCAGCACGATGATGTCAGGGAGAGTAAGCCCGGCGCTGGCAATCTGACTTACGCAGTCGGCCAAGTCGCTTTTGGCCGGCTCTAAAATAACGGCTAATTTTTGCGACTTGAGTAGGGCTTGCCACATTAGCCCCTGAAGGCGGTTAGATTGAACAACGAAAGCCAGTTTCTGCGGTGCATCCACGAAAAAAATCCCCTAAACGTGCATCCAAACTAAATTCTGGTTTGACGATAACAGCTACACAACGCTTCAACCCTAACCTCAAAGCCTGGTCAAGGCGATTAAAAACTGACTCAAAGCGATCGCTCCAGTGGCAGTATCTAGAACCGACAGGTGGCCCAACTTACCAGCTTTGGGGATCAAACACGCTTAGAGCGGCTTGGAAGAATAACCCTGATTACAGCTACGCTAATCATCCCTCAAAGGGAAGAATTAGCGGTGTTTACTTAAATGTAGTTGCGATTTGTCTTTCAAAAAAGACAAGCCCGCTACATAACTGAAAAAAAGAATCAGTTTGTCCACTGGTGACCCTAGAGATTTGCTCAGCTTGGCTGCTCTCGATCGCGTTAGACATATGGCTGTCTGACAGACTGAGGCTGCTCAATGCTACGAGTCACTTGCTGAGGGCTAGGAGGCAGATCGCCATAGTGGTTGCGAATGAACCGCTCAAACTCAGCCATTAAGGCTGGGTCTCGCCAGCCCCGCTCGACCTCTTCGCCCATAATGCGCAGCGATTCTTCGATGGAGAAGGCTGGTTTGTAGGGGCGATCGTGGGTTAAGGCGTCGAAAATGTCGATGAGCTGAAAAATCTGTGCCAGTCGGGGAATGGCTGCCCCAGCTAACCCATCGGGGTAGCCGCTGCCGTTCCAGCGCTCGTGGTGGTGGCGAATGATGGGCAATACGCCCTGCATGGTGCGCAAGGGGCGGCAAATTTCTTCGCCAATGGCGACGTGCTGTTCCATAATCGTGCGCTCGGCAACGGTGAGTGGGCCGGTTTTGAGTAGCACGGCGTCGGGGATGCCCACTTTGCCGATGTCGTGGAGGTAACCTGCCCAGGCCAAATCGCGAATATGGGCGGCAGATAGCCTCAGGTATTCGCCAAGGCTGCGCCCCAGGCTGACGAGGCGATCGCAGTGGTCACCGGTATTGGGATCGCGGCTCTCGATCGTGCGAGCGATAGAAAACAGCACCTTTTCGGCGTGGTCGAGATCTTCGTTGAGACGTTTTTGGTGAATTAGCGACTTGACTCGGGCCGATAGTTCGAGCTGGTCAAAGGGCTTGGTTAGAAAGTCGTCGCCGCCCGCTTCAATGCCCCGCAACCTGGCTTCGCGATCGCCTAGGGCCGTCACAAACACCACGGGGATCAGCCGAGTATTGTCATTTTCCTTGAGCTGGCGACAGACCTCATAGCCGTCAAGGCCAGGCATCATCACATCTAGCAAAATCAGGTCAGGTTGGTGCTGAAATACCCGGCTGAGGGCACTTTGGCCACAGTTGGCCTGCTCTACCTGGTACCCCTCCACCGACAACAGGGCAACGGCAGTCATGCGGCTAGGGGCGTGATCATCGACCACTAGCACGCGGGGCGGCAAAGAATTTCGGTAGGGCACAGCGACAACCATGAAAATGGCAACAACCGGTCAAAGGACGGATCTCTTTAGCCTATCGAGCAGGGAGGGTGTTTGGGTGCGGGGGTTAGCCACCGCTTGCTTGAGAGCGAGGTTTGAACTACGTCTCAAATGTTGTCAGTGAATGTTGTCAGTGGTAGGTGGCTGCTAAGGGATGGGTAGCCTATCCGTTGCCTTGGGATCGCGGTTTGAAGCGCTACCCATACCTGATTCTATGTCAGCAAAAGTTTGCCCTAGAAACCTCCAGATCTATCATCACCCATCGCCAATGGTTACCGATCGCAATTGGAGTAATCAGGTATTTTGATCCCCAGTCTCCCGGTTTAAAGCGAGAATTAAGAAACATGTCGATTGCTAAACTCAGTTTGGCTTAGAACCGCAGTGCTCAATCTTGCCCATTGCCCTTGTCCTTCAGGAGAGCGTGTGAGGGTGAAAATGGCTCCCGGTTCCTCAGTGAACGAGGTTTAAACTTTAGAATTGAGCTTGATCTCTCGAGTTAGCAGCACCTAATTTTGCAGGAGGTTCTCCATGGTTGTAGCGGCACCAGCGCAAAAGCGCCTCACCATTCAGGTCGAAGGGGTAGCTGACGACACCACTACCATTCGCTCCCTCGATTGGGATCGCGATCGCTTCGACATTGAGTTCGGCCTGCAAAATGGCACTACCTACAACTCTTTCATTATTCGCGGCGAGAAAGTCGCCCTGGTCGATACTTCCCACGCCAAGTTTCAGGAGCTGTACCTCAAGACCCTAACGGGCGAAATTGACCCCAAAACCATTGATTATTTGGTGATTAGCCACACCGAGCCCGACCACAGCGGCCTAGTGCGCGATGTGCTAGAGCTGGCTCCCCAGGTGGTGGTGGTGGGGTCTAAGGTGGCGATCGCTTTCCTCGAAGACTTGGTGCACCACCCCTTCGAGCGCATAATCGTCAAAAACGGTGACACCCTAGAGCTAGGCAACGGCCACACTCTAGAGTTTGTCAGCGCCCCTAACCTGCACTGGCCCGACACCATCTTCACCTACGACCACAAAACCGGTGTGCTGTTTACCTGCGATGCCTTTGGCCTGCACTATTGCAGCGATGCCCCCTACGACGAAGATTTAGAGGCGATTTCCCCCGATTTTCGCTTTTACTACGAGTGCCTGATGGCTCCCAATGCCCGCTCGGTGCTGGGGGCAATGAAACGTATGGATGCTCTGCCCCCCGTGAATATGGTGGCTACGGGCCACGGCCCCCTGCTGCGCTACAACGTGGGCGAGCTAACGGGCCGCTATCAGCGCTGGAGCCAGGAAAAAACGAAGGCCGAAGATTTAGTCGCGGTGTTCTACGTATCTGACTACGGCTATAGCGATCGCATTTCCCAGGCGATCGCTCGCGGTATTACCAAAACCGGTGTCGCCGTCGAAATGATGGACATGCGCTCCGCCGATCCCCAAGAGGTGATGGAGTTGGTGAGTCGCTCTAAGGGCTTAGTTGTTGGCATGCCCCCCGTTGCCGGGGTAAGGGCTCAGGAAACCCAGACCACCCTGGGCACGATTTTGGCGGCAGTGCACGGCAAACAAACTATTGGCCTGTTTGAATCCTACGGTGGTGACGACGAGCCGGTCGATCCCTTGGCCAACAAGTTTCAAGATCTAGAACTGATCCAAGCGTTTGCGCCCATTCGCATTAAAGACAGCCCCACCGAAGGGCTGTACCAGTCGTGCGAAGAGGCGGGCACCGACCTGGGCCAGAGCCTCGCCCAGGCGGGCAAGCTCAAGAAACTCAAATCTCTCGATGCCGACCTTGAAAAGGCCCTGGGCCGCATTAGCAGCGGGCTATATATCATCACCGCCAAAAAGGGTGAACTGTCTAGCGCTATGTTGGCTTCCTGGGTGTCTCAGGCCAGCTTTCAGCCCCTGGGCTTTACGGTGGCGGTGGCCAAAGACCGCGCCATCGAGTCGCTGATGCAGGTGGGCGATACCTTCGTGCTGAATATTCTTGAAGAGGGTAAGCACCTAGGGCTGATGAAGCATTTTCTCAAGCGGTTTGCCCCCGGTGCCGATCGCTTTGCTGGTGTGCGCACCCGCCCAGCTACCAATGGCTCACCCCTGTTGGCCGATGCCCTGGCTTACATTGAGTGCGAAGTGACTACTCGTATGGAAGTCAGTGATCACTGGATTGTGTATTGCACGGTGCACGACGGTAAGGTGTCTGACCCTGAAGGTCAGACCGCTGTGCATCACCGCAAGGTTGGCACCTACTACTAAGCTAAAATCGCCGGCAACCCAGCCATGGTAGGACGGCTATCCCACCAGTAGCCACCGTAGGGTGGGCACTGCCCACCATTAGGGAGAAAGTTGTCTAAAAATCGCCTAAGTCGAGATTACCCAGGATCCCAGCTCCGGTTGGATAGCCGTCCTACCAGAGCTAAATGACGCTGAAGTTGTGGGCTAGCCGTCCCGGCTGTCTAGTGCGGCTTTTCCACGGCTACGTGCAGAGCAAAGCTACAGACAACGCGATATTTCTCGGCATTTCTCAGCTTTGGAGTAGTGAAGTCTTCTAAGATTGAGTACCCCAGATTCTTTGAGGTCTTTTGTTGTCGTCCTTCGCTGCGATCGCTGTCACCCCCGCCGGGTTTAAGTCTCTGCTGCCCCTGGTCACCGGTCTCCCCGCCGATCTGTGGGTTTCTCCTAGCCTCGTTGCCGATGCAGAGGCACTAGGTGTGACGGTGCAGGTCTGCGATCGCTCCCTTAAAGACACCCTGGTTGATTTGTGGACCGCCTACGACGGCGTGATCTTTGCCCTCGCCACCGGGGCTGTAGTGCGGCTAATTGCGCCGCTGCTGACCGACAAAGCCACCGATCCCGCTGTGCTCGTGGTGGCGGAAACTGGTGATCAGGTGATTAGTCTCTGCGGCGGGCACCAGGGCGGTGGGGATGCCCTCACTCGTCAGGTCGCCCATCTGCTTGGGGCCGTGCCAGTAATTACTGGATCCTCTCCAGCCCACGGCCTGCCAGGGGTGGATGTGCTGGGGGTGCCCTTTGGCTGGAGCAAGGGCAGCGGTGACTGGACAGGGGTGAGTGCCGCGATCGCCCACGGTAAACCCGTCGAAATTTTTCAAGAGGCTGGTTCTACGCTCTGGCAAGACCATTTGCCAGAGGGCCATCCCTTGGTGTTTGAGGCGGTAAAATCTCCGGTGGCAAGGCTCTGGATTAGTCCGATTCAGCGGCGGTTTGCTCCCGACGGCACCTTGCCCAAGGCCCAGTGGCACCCCCGCGTATTATGGGTGGGGGTAGGTTGCGAACGGGGCACGCCCCAGACTGTGATTGCGGCGGCGATCGAGCGGGTGTGTCGGGCCGGGCACTTTGCCTTAGAGGCGATCGCAGGCATTGCCAGTCTTGACCTCAAAGCCGATGAAGTGGGGTTAGTCGCCCTCTGCACCGAACGCCAGTGGCCTCTACGCTGCTTTACCGCCGAGGAGCTGAAGGCCATTCCGGTGCCCAACCCGTCCACGGTGGTGGAACAGGCGGTGCAGACCCCTAGCGTGGCCGAGGCCGCTGCCATTTTGGCTGCAACGGGGGCGGGGGGCGGCCAACTGCGGGTGGCCAAGCAGGTGGTGCGGCTGGAAGGGCAGCCGGGGGCCGTGACAGTGGCGATCGCCCAGGCCGAGCGCGAGTACATTCCCCACCCTGGCCATCTAGCGCTGGTAGGCACCGGCCCCGGCGACTTGAACCAAATCACTCCCGCCGCCAAACAGGCGATTGCTCGGGCCGATGTGGTCATTGGCTACGGCCTCTACATCGACCAAATTCGCCCCCTGTGCCGCCCTGGCCAAATCGTTGAACCCTGGCCCATCACCCAAGAGCGCCAGCGGGCCGATCGCGCCATTGACCTGGCTCGCTGGGGGCTGAGCGTAGCGGTCGTGTCGTCGGGTGACTGCGGTATCTATGGCATGGCGGGGCTGGTGCTAGAGCAACTCCAGGCCACCGGCTGGGATGGGGCAACGCCTTCGATCGAAGTCTTTCCCGGAATTTCAGCCCTGCAGGCGGCGGCGGCGCGGGTAGGAGCCCCTCTCATGCACGACTTCTGTGCCATTAGCCTCAGCGATCTGCTGACTCCCTGGGAGGTGATTGTGAAACGGCTGGAGGCGGCGGCCCAGGCCGATTTTGTGGTGGCACTCTACAATCCCAAATCTAAAACTCGCACCGAGCAAGTCGCGATCGCCCACCGCATTTTGATGGCTCACCGCGCCCCGACCACCCCTGTAGCGGTGGTGAAATCGGTCTACCGACCCGATGAAACTATCCATCGCACCACCTTAGCCAACCTCCTAGAGGCCCCCATCGATATGCTGACGGTGGTGTTAATTGGCAACCAGAGCACCCAGCGCCACGGCCCCTGGCTAATCACCCCTCGAGGCTACAACGCTAACCTCCGTTAGCCGGATCTTAAAAACTTTCATGTGAATCGTCCCCGCAGGGGATATAGCTAACTTTTCTGCTCCAGAGGATGCCATCGAACTGAGGTTAAAGGATTGGTTTTTCTAAAAGCTCAGGCTCACCCCGCAGGGCGTCTAGGCTGCGCCGCAGGTCTTCACCATGAAGCCACCCCACATAGCCAGCATAGAGACAGTCGCCCTGGGCTGATGCAAGGAAGACATGATCAATGCCAAAGGGGCTACGCCACAGGTGAATGCTAGTGCCGTCGGTAAAGGTGTGCCAGGGGGTAGACCGGGCAAAGTCACGCAGATGGGCATCGGTCATGCCCGGTATTTGGCGTAGCCGGTTGACCAGGGGGTGCGGTATCAGCGGTTCACTCAGCCGCTTCCCTGCCCAAAAATCCTGAATGTGCTCAATCACCTGGGGATGACAGCGCATCGCTGCGTGGCTCAGCCCTGGTAAATAGACAAATTGGGCATTGGGTACCCGAGTGCTCTCTACCGTAATCGTGCCGTCGCTACCACCATCAATGTCTCCGGCGATGGTCAAGGTGTTGATGGCAGCGGCAATGCGGCCTGCTAGGGGGCGGCGGTCTTTGCCCAGGTCAGCGGCAACTCCCAGCCCCACCTTGAGCGGGTCTAAAATGCGGCCCAGGTCTGCCCCGCCCACCGGAGAAGCGACCAGCACCAAAAAATCGACCCGGTCCCACCAGTCTGGATGGCGATTGAGCACCTCTAGCCAAATCAACCCGCCCATGGAGTGGCCCACAATGCGCAGGGGTAGCTCGGGCTGCTGGGCCAGAGTAGCTGTCGCCAGAGTCTCAACCTGATCAATCAGAGGAGCTATCCGCAGCCAGGTCATGGCGTAGTCTAAACAGGGGGCCATGATCTGCGCCTCGTCCTTGGCGGTGAGAGCAGTAGCCAACGCCATCATCGACTGGTTGGTATCAGCCCAGCCGTGCTGTGTAAACAGAAGGTATGGCCTAGGCATGGGTAACGGGTTAGGTGAGGGTTTTGCGGGTAGCTAGGGCAGCACTCAGTAGTGAACCCCCGCTCAACAGTAGGCTAATCCCAACGTATAACCCAATGAGCCACATCGCACCGAAGGGCCATCGGTTAAAGACCAAAATGCCCAAAATTAGCGTGAGAATGCCGTTGATCGCCACAAACCACGACAGCTTGTGCCCCACTCGGTAAACAAAGGCCATGGCAATGGTGAAAAAGCCCTCAGCAATAAACAATAGGCCCAAGGCAAAAGCAAACACCACCGCCGACTTAACTGGGTTAAACCCGATATACAACCCAGCGATGACGTAGAGAGCACCGACCACCAGGTTTAGCCATAGGCCCTTAAGGGGTTGGGCCTTAAAGGCCTGAACAATCTGTAAAATGCCGCTCACCAACACCAGCCACCCGATCGCAGCGGTGAAAACGGTAAGGGCAACTCCGGGCATCAGAATTGCCACCACTCCTAACAGCATTAAACCCAGGCTGAGGGCCATAACCCAGCCCGTCGCCGCTTTCACCTCAGTACTCAATTGAGGGTCTATCACCATGACCTACGCCTCGATGACTTAATAGTCTGCGGATTAAAAAATTGAACCTAAACTAGTGGAATATTGATATCCCACCACGGCCAGCTTCATGCTCGATGCGTGTTGCCAGTTCAGCAACCTTATACCCTACTTCTATAAAGCAACGCTATCCCCTCTTTGAGATAGCTGCGGCTAGCTGCCAAACAGCGATGAAACCTCTCTAGACCCATTGCCCTTGCCCTATGACCTATACTCGCAACCTAGTCACGGCGGACTGGCTAGCCCATCACTTAGACGACCCCAGGGTAGTGGTGGTGGACTGTCGCTTTGCTCTGGCTGACCCCACCCAGGGGCAGCACCAGTATGCCGATAGCCACATTGCCGGTGCCTGGTATTTAGACCTCAACCAGGCTATGTCTAGCTCGGTGCAGGCCCACGGCGGTCGTCATCCCCTGCCTGACTTCAATACCTTTAGCGATCGGCTCACAGCTATGGGTGTGGTATCGGAAGGGCCAGGGGCTACTCTGGTGGTCGCCTACGATGATTCACGGTTTGCCTTTGCCGCCCGGCTTTGGTGGCTACTGCGCTACTTGGGCCATGACGACGTCGCCGTGCTCGATGGCGGCTGGTCGGGGTGGGTGCAGGGGGGCTATCCCACCAGTTCAGAAAGGCCTATGCCCCGAACTGGCTGCTTTGTGCCTGCGCCCCGCGCCGACTGGATTGTCGATATTGACACCGTGCGCCGCCGTAAAGATGACGAGGGGGTGATGCTGATTGACTCGCGATCGCCCGAACGCTACCGTGGCGAGGTTGAACCTATCGACCCCGTAGCGGGAAGCATTCCTGGCGCGGTGAACTACTTTTGGCAAGACGTTTCTGAGACCAATGGCCTGATGAAATCGCCAGCGACCTTAGCCCAACACTGGGCCGATATAGATGAGGCCGAAGAGGTGATCGTCTACTGCGGCTCGGGGGTGACAGCCTGCGTTAACTTGCTCAGCCAAACGGTTGCTGGTCGTCCTATGGCCAAGCTTTACCCCGGCGGCTGGAGTGATTGGTGTTCTTATCCCTAGACTTAGAGTGCGAAAACCATAGGGCTGAGGCCAGGTTGCCAAGGTTCGCTCCCCAAGGGTAGAAAGTACCTAACCCTGCCCCCATACTCCTCAACCCCTCACCGCTGGCCCTAGTCTGACTGGAGGGGCAACGCTGGGGTGGGGTCTTCTGAGTCGGCGACCCGATCGCCACCCCGGCTTTCTAGCTCCGCAATAGTTGGCACTTTGCCATTGGTGGCAGGGCTGGGTTCGTCTAGCGTGGGTGCTTCGACCCGCTTTGAGAAGCCCCAGGCAAAGACCAGGGCAATCACCAGTACCATGGCCCATTCTGGCGGTACCAGGGTGGGGTCGATCACCCGCACTAGCAGGCGAATGCCCACAAAGGCCACGGTGATAAAGCCGGCATCCTCTAAATGCTCAAATTCTTCTAACCAACGAATAAACAGCCCCGCCATAAACCGCAGGGTAATGATGCCAATCGTGCCGCCCAGCAAAATCACCACTACATCTTTAGATAAGGCTAGGGCGGTGGTCACACTATCAAGCGAAAAGGCCAGGTCGGTAAAGGCAATTACCGGGATAGCCTGGAGTACGGTGGCAAACCGAGGCCCATGGTGATGGGCGGCTTCGTCAGAGTCCGAGGTGAAATGCTTAAACACAAGCCACAGCAGGTAAGCCGCTCCCATCACCTCAAACTGCCAAAATTGCAGCACCCAGCCTGCTGTCAAAATCAGTGCCACCCGCAAAATGAATGCGATCAGCAACCCGTAGTTTAAGGCCCGTCGCTGCATAGCTTCGCTCTCTAGACCTTGGGCGATCGCAGCTAGAGCGATCGCATTGTCGGCTGACAGCACCGCCTCTAGGGCAATCAGCACCGGCAGCAACAGTAGGGTATCGACCCCAAAGTTTGTAGAGATGTCGAGTAGTCGATCTAGCATTAGCTCAGTTCAACCGCCTAGGGCAGCAGACAAATAGTTCAGGGGAAAGGTATCGGCTGGCTGGTTTATCCGGCCCTCGGTCGCAGGCTGTTAAGGGAATTTCCCTCGCCTACTCTGACCTGGGCGCATTGGGCCAGCGGCGCAATGGTTTCAGTTTAACGTGCCCCACTTCCTTAGAATAGTACGGTTACCATCCACCCGCAGGGGAGACTTACAGCGTGCTGAGTTCGCTGCTGACGCAATTTCGACAACAGTATCCCCAGGGCAGTCTGACCTCAGACCTGGTGACAATTCACGATGGGTTGTATGTAGTGCGGGCTTGTGCCGGGGCTGAGGAGGGCATTCTCGCCAGTGGGTTTGGGGCGAATACAACCCTAGAGCTAGCAGAAGACACGGCGACCACCCGTGCCCTAGAGCGCCTAGGGTTGGCTGCTCCCCAGGCGACTAACCGCCTGCCTCAGGCTGATGTTGCCCCGCAACCTTTGCCTGCTTCTCCGGCCACCTTGCCAGGGGCGACCCGTGTCTTGTCTGCCAACGATTCAGCCCCCGTGGCCTCAGGTGATTTAGACCAGGGGCAGGCTGATCAGGCTAGTAGTCAGGTAGAGCTACCAACGGCGATCGCCCCGCTAGAGCCAGATCTAGAGCCTCAGCCCCATCTGTTTACCCCAGAACCACTTACCCCAGAACCACCTCTACCAGGGGTAGCCCCACCGTCGCTACAGCCAACAGCCGCTCCCAATCTGCCGTTTCCTGCTCCAGATCTGCCGCTCCCTGCGCTAGATGATTTTGCTGACGAGTTTGTGACCTTAGGAGCTGGGCCAGTTGCCCCCGTCGATCTCTCAGACATTATTGCCCAAACCGATGTAGAGCTTCAGCGGTTGGGCTGGGGCGTTAACCAGGGCCGCGAGTTTTTAGAGAAGACCTACGGCAAGCGATCGCGCCACGATCTCACCGACGAAGAACTGCTGGAGTTCTTGCTCTACCTCGAAACCCAACCCACCCCCGGCAGACCCTAGCCGCCGAGTCCTTGGGTTAGGCAATAAAAAGCCCCCAGAGCGGGGGCAAGGGGCCAAAGCCTTGGCTGTTAAGTAAAGGTTTACATGACTGCCAATGGGCGGGCACCTACTGACGTGCGATCGATCACCTGGTCAATTAGGCCATACTCCACCGCTTCGTGGGGGCTCATAAAGAAGTCGCGCTCGGTATCTTGGGCGATTTTTTCAATAGGCTGGCCAGTGTTGTTGGCGATCGCCTCGTTTAGCTGCTTTTTCAGGTAAAGAATTTCCTTGGCCTGAATCTCAATATCCGTAGCTTGCCCCTGGGCACCGCCGAGGGGCTGGTGAATCATAATCCGGGAGTTGGGCAGGCTCATGCGCTTGCCCTTTTCGCCAGCCGTCAGCAAAAAGGCTCCCATGCTGGCCGCTAGACCCACGCAGATGGTGCACACCTGGGGCCGAATGTGGTTCATGGTGTCGTAGATACCCAGACCCGCACTCACCGACCCACCGGGGGAATTGATATAGAGATAAATATCTTTGTCTGGATCCTCAGCTTCGAGAAACAGCATCTGGGCCACAATCAGATTGGCCGAGTCAGCGGTGACTTGCTGGCCTAAAAAGATGATTCGCTCTCGCAAAAGACGGGAATAAATGTCAAACGCGCGTTCGCCACGCCCGGATTGCTCAATAACGGTTGGAATCATGAGGATCAGCCACTTGTACTGCTTTACCTGATTCTAGCGACTTGTGTTCACCAGGGGGATGCCCGATTGGAGGGATAGCCGAATCTACCGCACCACAGCCCTCAGAGACCGAGCTTCTGTGGCTATGCCAGGGCTTGGCTACCCTCAATGCCATCAGCTCCGATCGCTAGGATCGTCCCAAAGCGCATGGAAGCCGCCGGTCATCTAAAGACGATGCCTGCGTGAAGCTCCGGTGTGCCTGCCCAAAGCCGATCTGGGCGACGCTGAGGGGGGCACGGTTTGTTATTCTGGCAACCATAACCCCTTTGTAGGCGCAGCCCATGGCCGTCAGCGTAGATCACATTTTGCGGTGGAAGCAGACGGATCGCCCGGCTCAGCCCCTAGCCGTGCTCACTGCCTGGGACGTGATGTCGGCGCAAATTGTCGATGCGGCAGGGGCCGACATTGTGCTGGTGGGCGATTCGTTGGCCATGGTGGCCTTGGGCTACGACACTACTCTGCCTTTAACTATGGAAGACATGTTGATCTGCGCCAAGGCGGTGCGGCGGGGGGTAACCAATGCTCTGGTGGTCGTTGATCTGCCCTTTCTCAGCTATCAGACCAGCGGGTCAGATGCCATTCGCGCAGCGGGTCAGATGCTGAAGATTGGGGCCCAGGCGGTGAAGTTGGAAGGGGGCCATGGGGAGGTCGTTGAAACGGTGCGTCGCTTGGTGCAATGGGGCATTCCTGTCATGGGCCACGTGGGGCTGACGCCACAGTCGGTAAACCAGCTGGGTGGCTTTCGCAAGCAGGGGAAAACCCAGGCCGAGGGCGATCGCATTCTCACCGAAGCCAAAGCCCTGGAGCAGGCGGGGGCGTTTTCTATTGTGTTAGAGCACATTCCGTCCGAGCTGGCCCGCGACATCACTAAGGCGCTGAGTATTCCTACCATTGGCATTGGGGCGGGGGTGCACTGCGACGGTCAGGTGCTGGTGACGGCAGATGTGCTGGGGCTATCGGCCTGGCAGCCGCCCTTTGCCAAGGTCTATGCCAACCTGAGACAGCAGGCTATTGAGGCGGCTCAGCAGTTCTGTGGAGAGGTGCGATCGGGGCAGTACCCCGGATGACAGGTTCGAAGCAATACCCAGGGTGAAATTCCGTTAAGCTAGGAAAGCTGGGCAGAGACGATTTATTACGGTTGATTTCTAAGCTATGACCACAAGCCTTCAATTTAAGTACGACGTTAAAGATATTTCCCTGGCCGCCCAGGGCAAGCAGCGGATTGAGTGGGCCGGGCGCGAGATGCCTGTGCTGCGCCAGATTCAAGATCGTTTTGCCCAAGAGAAACCCTTGGCAGGTATTCGAATTTCGGCTTGTTGTCACGTCACCACGGAGACAGCTCACCTGGCGATCGCCCTCAAAGCAGGCGGTGCCGACGCCATTCTGATTGCTAGCAACCCCCTCTCTACCCAAGACGACGTTGCGGCCAGCTTAGTGGCCGACTACGGCATTCCCGTCTTTGCTCTGCGCGGCGAAGACAGCGCCACCTACCACCGCCACGTCGAAACCGCCCTTGACCACCGCCCCAACATCATCATCGATGACGGTAGCGACGTGGTTGCCACCCTGGTCAAAGAGCGCCAGGCCCAACTGTCTGACATCATCGGCACCACCGAAGAAACCACCACCGGCATTGTGCGTCTGCGGGCCATGTTCAATGACGGCGTGCTCAGCTTCCCGGCGATGAACGTCAACGACGCTGACACCAAGCACTTCTTCGACAACCGCTACGGCACCGGCCAGTCTACCCTCGACGGCATTATTCGCGCCACCAACGTGCTGCTGGCCGGTAAAACCGTGGTTGTGGCTGGCTACGGCTGGTGCGGCAAAGGCACCGCCATGCGGGCAAAGGGCATGGGGGCCAACGTCATCGTCACTGAGATCGACCCGGTGCGCGCCATTGAAGCGGTAATGGATGGCTTCCGAGTGATGCCGATGGCTAAGGCGGCTACGGTGGGTGACCTGTTCATCACCGTCACCGGCAACAAGCATGTGATTCGCCGTGAGCACTTCGAGGCGATGAAAGACGGCGCGATGGTCTGTAACTCCGGCCACTTCGACATCGAAATCGACCTGAAGTCTCTGGGTGAGATGGCCAGCGAAGTTAAGCAGGTGCGCAACTTCACTCAGCAGTACATGCTTGGCAACGGCAAGTCGGTGATTGTGCTGGGCGAAGGTCGCCTAGTCAATCTGGCCGCCGCCGAAGGTCACCCCAGCGCCGTAATGGACATGAGCTTTGCCAACCAGGCCATGGCCTGCGAATACCTGGTGAAGAACAAAGGCTCCCTCGAACCGGGCCTGCACTCCATCCCCGTTGAGGTAGATAAGGAGATTGCTCGGCTGAAACTGGTGGCTATGGGCATCGAAGTCGATAGCCTCACTCCTGAGCAAGAGATCTACATTAACTCTTGGACCGTAGGCACCTAAGCGATTCGAGTTCTAACCCAGGCCCCAGAGTTTCTGAAAACTCTGGGGCCACTTCTATTAAATAACCCCCGATGCCAAGGCACCGGGGGCTGTTTAGTATAAAGAGTTCGCTATAGGTTGCGCGAAGGCCGCCGTATCTGTACCTAGAATGCCCCAAAGGCCATCGATTCGTCACGCTTGCCTCGGCATCTTCATGGCAGGTTGGTCAAAGGGTAGCCGTCGCCAAGAGTTTGGCCAAATGTGACGCCTGTCACTTACAAGGCTCCGTTAGCCAATGCTATAACGGTTGGCTGCATCGCTATCTCCAGGGTGTAGATGCAGCGTGAATAGAACGACTCATCAACAAAATGAACGGCCTCAAGGTTAATGCTAAAGGGCGAATTCAGAGTGGTTACAGAATGGCCCTGAGGGATGTCGGTGATCTCTAACCGGCGGTAGTGCCTTTGATGGCAACAACGCGTCTATCTTGAGAAAATCGTCAAAAACCGTTGCGGGCGAACAACGCTACAGAGTGAACTGTCTAAACTATTCACTAACTTGCGTCTCCATCGACTCTGAACGTGATTCGTCACCGATTTCAGCCCAGTCCTACCGGCTTTTCCCCAATCTATGGTCGCCTGACGGGGCAGATTTCCGCTGCTCCGTTGTCGCTCTGGTCTATAAACAGGGCAGTTTTTGGCTGATAGGCCTGTCGCCAGCGGTGGAGCGAGTTGTCTGTAAACCTCGTTTTTATTCCCCGTTTAACCATGAGCTATAGCTTTGACATCATTGGCATTGCCCCGGTGCTGCAATTCTTCAACCACCAGCAGCAGGTAGAAACAACGCGCGATCGCAGCCAGGCCTATCTGGGCAGCTACTGCTGCACCCTTGATGCCTTTATTGAAGCCACCGAGGTGGTGCACCGCAAGCCCGATTGGGATTGGGATGCGATCGTCAGCACCATCGTTGCCTTCTGGCTGAACCAAGAGAAAGATGTGCGCCATTGGAAGCAGCAGTTTGCCACCGCCGAGGGCAGCCAAAACCTAATTGTGGCCCGCGTCGTCAACTACGACAGCCTCCGCCACGAGTTTGAAACTCTGTTTGACGGCTGAGAGCAAGGCTAAGATGTAAAGAACATGCCAGAATAAAGGCTGAATTTACCCTTTGGTATTACCATCCCGTTGATCAGGCTCCTGGCTAAAATCCGTGATATCTTCCTGCGCTGGTGGGGCGACTTCACTCTACAGACTCGGCTCATGGCCGGGGCAACGTTAGTGGTGTCGATGATTACCAGTGCGCTCACCTTTTGGGCTGTCAACACCATCCAAATGGATGCTCGCCTCAACGACACCCGTTTTGCTCGTGATCTGGGGTTGTTGCTGGCTGCCAACGTCGCCCCCCTGGTCAACGAGGCCGATCGCACCGAATTGGCCCGGTTTTCCTACAGCTTTTACCAGAGCACCTCTAGCGTGCGTTACATGCTCTACGCCGACGAAAATGGCGACATTTTCTTTGGCATTCCCTTCTCTGAATCGGCAGTGCAAAACTCGCTCTCTCTTAGACGGCGGATGCAGCTGCCTGAGGGCTATGCCCAAAACACCGATCGCCCCCTGGTGCGTCAGCATGTTACCCCCGCTGGTGAAGTCACTGATGTGTTTGTGCCGCTCAACTACAACGGCACTCACCTGGGTGTGCTGGCCTTGGGCATTAACCCCAACCCCACCGTGGTGGCCTCGTCGCACCTGACGCGCGACGTTACCATTGCCGTGTTTGTCTCAATCTGGGTGATGGTGATTTTAGGCGCGGTGTTTAACGCCCTCACGATTACCCAACCGATTAAAGAACTGGTGCTGGGGGTGAAAAATATTGCCGCTGGCAACTTCAATCAGCGCATTGACCTGCCCCTGGGCGGCGAACTGGGGGAGCTTATCTATAGCTTCAACGACATGGCCGAGCGCCTAGAAAGCTATGAAGAGCAAAACATTGAGGAACTTACCGCCGAAAAGGCGAAGCTTGAAACCTTAGTCTCAACCATCGCTGACGGCGCTATTCTGCTCGACAGCGACATGCACGCTGTGTTGGTCAACCCCACCGCCCGCCGCATCTTTGGATGGGATGATCAGATTCTAGATGGCCGTAATATTTTGGAGCATTTTCCCAGTCCGGTGCGAGTACAGCTAACTCGCCCTTTGTTTAAAGCGGTCAAAGGTGAGGCCGAGGCCATGGAATTTCGAGTGCCGATCACCGAGCCCAGCCATCGCACCCTGCGGATTTTGCTCAACACTGTGCTTGACCAGGCCAAAGAGAACGTTAAGGGTTTAGCGATTACGGTGCAAGATATTACCCGTGAGGTGGCCCTGAACGAGGCTAAAGCTCAGTTTATTAGCAACGTTTCCCACGAGCTGCGTACGCCGCTGTTCAATATCAAGTCCTTCATCGAAACCCTGCACGAGTACGGCGAAGACTTGAGCGATGGCGAGCGCAAAGAATTTCTCGAAACCGCCAACCACGAAACCGATCGCCTTACCCGCCTGGTCAACGATGTGCTCGACCTGTCGCGCCTAGAGTCGAGTCGCCAGTACCAGATCGAAGCGGTCGATATTGTGCAGCCCATTGAGCAGACCCTGCGTACCCACCGGCTCAATGCCCGCGATAAACAGATTGAGCTTTTGCAAGACGTAGAACCTAACTTGCCCCCGGCCATGGGCAACTATGATTTGCTGTTGCAAGTGTTCAGTAACCTAGTGGGCAACGCTTTGAAGTTTACTGAACCCGGTGGTCAAGTGATGTTGAGGGCGCATCAAATTGTTTCTCCCAGCGAAGACCCTGGTCAGTCTGGCTATATTCGGATAGAAATTTCTGACACTGGCATTGGCATTGCCCCTGAAGATCAGCAGGCTATTTTCGATCGCTTCTTTCGGGTCGAAAACCGCGTCCATACCTTAGAAGGCACTGGCCTGGGGCTCTCTATTGTCAAAAACATTATCGAAAAGCACAGCAGCCAGGTGCATCTGGTCAGCGAGGTGGGTGTTGGTACCACTTTCTGGTTTGATGTGGCGGCCTATCAGTCCGATGCGATCGAAGTGTTGGCTCAAGATACCACCCATAGCGACGGCGGCAAAGATTTAGCGATCGCTGCCATCAGCCCTGCGCCTACGGATGCTTCGCTGATCGCTCCCAAGCCTGATTAAACGATTTGCCTAGGCTTTGTAGCCTTGTAGGGTGGGCACTGCCCATCAGCGGTCACCCTACTTCTCAACCTGAAGGTGTAGCCAGGGCTGTAATTGCTCAAACAGGTGTTGTACCAAAGCCAGATCTTTCACGCCAGGACTCTGCTCTACCCCACTAGAGAGGTCAATGCCGTCAGGTTTGAGGGTCGAGAGCGCCGTGGAGATATTCTCAGGAGTGAGCCCGCCTGCCAGCATCCAGGGGCAGGCGGGTCTAAACGACACCAGAGCATCCCAATCTAGGGTTAGCCCCGTGCCGCCCAGCTGGTCGGGATGGTAGGCATCGAGCAGCAGCGCATCGACATAGGGGGCATAGGTTTCGGCCCTTGCTAGGTCGGCGGTGGTGCGTACGCGAATTGCTTTGATCAGGAAGATGCCAGGTAGTTCGGCCAGTAGTTGTTGGCACTGCTCTAGGGTTTCTTGACCGTGGAGCTGAAGGTGGCTGAGGTTGGCTTGACGGGCGATCGCGCCTATGTCTGCTAGGGACGCATCGGCAAACACGCCGACGGTTTTGGTCACCACTCCAGCCGCATCGAGCGCTTGAGTAATGTCTGCTAGAGCGGCGGGGGCCAGGTAGCGAGGCGACTGGGGTACGCAGATAAAACCCAGATGCGTAGCCCCGTGGCGGGCGATCGCGATCGCCTGCTCCGCCTGGGTAATGCCACAAATCTTGACCCGCATGTTAACTCTATTAAACATTCCGTTGGGGGGGTGCCGTCAGATTTTTATAATCCAACCATAGCCGAATGCCCACCATGGCCTAGACCGTGCGCGGGGCGATCGCTTTAAATTCTGTTTCTCAAGCCCCAATTTTAGACCTCTAGCGGAGAAATAACATTGCTGCTTTCTAACCTGCTTGCTGCCTACACCGTGCCTACCACCCCCGAGTGGTCGTACAAAGTAGCGCTGATCATGATTACCTGCAACCTGTTTGTGCTGGCCATTGGCAAATATGCCATTCGCAAGCCTGGGGCAGGACCAGCACTACCCGTGGGCTTACCGATGTTGTTTGAAGGCTTTGGTCTACCTGAGCTGCTGGCGATCGCCAGCTTTGGCCACATTTTAGGGGCAGGCATGATCCTAGGCATGGGTAACGCCGGGCTACTGTAGCGTTTCTGTAACCCGGTCTCCGGCGAGTTATTGGGCCGATTGATAGAATAAGACCATATCCCAGACCTAAGCCCCCAACTAATGGGTGTGGCTAAGGGTCTGGGTTGGCGTTAAGAGGTTAGGGCGATGCAATCCAGCTGGCGTATTGGGGCTATCTTAGGCATTCCCCTATTTATCGATAGCTCTTGGTTTATCATTTTGCTGCTGGTGACGGTGTCCTATGGTCTAGAGCCTAGCTGGCACTCGGCCTGGGGCAGCTTAGCCTGGGTGATGGGGTTTGCCCTGGCGCTGCTATTGTTTGCCTCGGTGCTGTTGCACGAACTGGGCCACAGCCTTGCGGCTAAGGGTCAGGGCATCGCGGTTAACTCAATTACGCTGTTTCTGTTTGGCGGCATTGCCTCTATCGACAAAGAGTCAAAAACTCCCGAAGATGCGCTCAAGGTGGCGATCGCTGGTCCTTTGGTGAGTTTTGGCCTGTTTCTGTTGCTAACGGCCTTCTCCCAAATTCCAGCCCTGCCCACGCCTATATCAATCATTACCGGTAGCGTCGCTCAGATTAACCTGGTGCTGACGCTGTTCAATATGATTCCTGGCCTGCCCCTCGACGGCGGCCAGGTGCTCAAAGCCCTGGTATGGAAGGCAACCGATAGCCGTATCAAAGGCATTCGCTGGGCCGCGCGATCGGGCCAGCTATTGGGATGGGTAGCAATTACCTTTGGTTTAGTCATGGCTCTGGTCTACCAGGCCTTCTCTGGCTTTTGGATCGCCGCCATCGGTTGGTTTGCCCTGCGCAACGCGGCTGCCTACAACCAGGTGACCAACCTGCAAGAGGCCATGCTGGCCCTCACCGCAGGCGATGCTCTGGCCCGCGACTTTAAGGTGGTAGACGCTACGATGTCGCTCCGGCAGTTTGCCGACACCTACCTGCTCGACGAAAACCGTCCTCCCGCCTACTTTGCCGCTTCCGATGGGCGCTACCGCGGGCTAGTTAGCATTGACGATATGCGGGCGATCGAGCGCAGTCAGTGGGAAACCCTACCTCTCAGCCACATCGCTAAGCCCCTGCTAGAGCTTCCCTCTGTGCGAGAGAGCACGCCCCTAACCGCTGCTATTGACCAGCTCGAAGCGCTTCAGTTGCCTCGGCTAACGGTGCTGACCCCCGCCGATGCCGTCGCTGGCACCCTTGATCGAGGCGATGTGGTGCGGGCGATCGCCGATCGTCTGGGTCTACGGGTTTCCCCCGCCATGATTCAGCAGATTAAAGAAGAAGGCCAGTACCCGCCGGGGTTGCAGCTGCCCTCGATCGCAAAATCGGTGCTTGAAGAAGCGAACGCATAAGGAGAACTATCGTGTAGGGCCGTCTTTTGACCCCCAGGCCCTACACCTGCTCCTTAAGACCCCGCCTAACCCATGCCAAATTCTGCCACAAGGGCTTCATCGGAGTCGTCAGCGATGGTAGCTACAATCGTCAGTAGCCGAGAAATTTCGGCGGCAGAAATATCTTTGAGAATGCGGCTCGAAATCACCAGCACTTGGTTGCCAGAGATACCAAAGCGGGCTTCTAGGGTTTCGTTACAGTTTTTCTCAAGCAATAGCTTCATGAGCTGAGATTCGTTTTTGGCGGGCAGCGTCAGCACGGGTGACCAAGCTGTGAGGGTATCGGCTTCGGTTTCGCCGGTTAGCTGCACATATACCTCTACGCTGCCATACTTAAACCGCCACAGATGGCCCTCGGTAGTCTGGCTCACCATTGCCCCATCGCCCTGATCGAGGCTGGTAATCACCGCCTCAATGGTTTCTAGGTAAGTCGCTGTCTCCAAGCCATCCTCAGATAGTGAGCTGGCGTAAGACAGTTCCATATCCATTGTCTCGTTAGCCATAACAAACCCTTGGTAGCTGTTGTCGAACTAAAAAACTACGGCAGAATTACTCTGCTCATTGCCGCCTAACCTGCTTACCCCTGCAAAGAGAGGTGTGGCGCTGAGCAATCGCTGAACCTTGAGGCGATCGCTGCACCTTCCCAACTGTATCCCCTTGCGCTTTCTCTGGCCATCCCCCTGTGGGTTATCGGCACGCCTGCGTGCTCTTGAGGAGCGATACGGGTGTATAGGCTCTGCCGCCGAGGCAACGGCAAACCTAGAAACTGCCAGTCAGGCCAGAGGTGCTAGCGGGTTCTGTGTCTATCTCATACTGAAACTGGTCTTCTAGCGTATCAAAGCTATATTCTTTGACCTGGGGCACTTGGGGGGGAACCTCAAACCCGTTAACGCTACAGGCTTTGCGCCGTTCGGGTCGCGACGAGTAGCGACAGAGATGCTCAATAAAGTGAAACACCACTTTGGGGTCAGACCACTGCATTTCGGCCCGCTGCTTGAGAATAATCAGGGCTTCTTTATCGCTCATCGAACTGCGCCACCCCTTCCGCTGCCGACAGGATACCCAGGCGTTTAACACCTGAAAAATGCGGGCCAACGCATTGGGCGGAATCGCCCGCAGATGATACTGCTCTAGCACGTCAGCCACTTCTGTGAGGCCAGCATCCTTAGCCAGTTCGGCGCTGGCATTAAACAGCACCTCCATTTGAGCAACGGCTTCGCTGTGATCAAGGTACTCTTGCCTGAGATTTTGATCGTCGAGATAAATAGCGCCTAAGTTTTTGAAATGGGCTGCCAAGAAAAGAGTTTTTTTGTCGCGATCGTTTAACCCAGCAATCGTGCCGTAGGCTAGGCACAGATCGGCCAAAAAAATAGATTCTTCAAACAGCCAGGGCTGTCTGCGCTTGAGCAGGCTGCGCAGTAGTTTAATAAAGCTGTGGAAGCTCGGGTAGCTCATGGGTCAAGGGTTCCCTGAGAGGTCTGGTGGTTAACGCCGCATCGCCAGATAAAGCGTTGCAAAATATACAGAACAATAGCGAACGCGGCTAATGCTGCTCGGTCGCGGGCATTGGTCTGTCGTCAACCCCGTCTATCCTCAACTTCGATTGCCGAATCAGTAAAACCAGGTGACCACTATCTTCAGGAACCCCCCAAGTCTAAAGCAAAAGTATGGAGTGGTTAACCAGGTTTGCTACCTCTCTCAGTATCTTTAAAATCAGCATCTTTAAATTAGAGACGAATGAGATGGATAGAAGCCAACCAATCGGCCAAGCCATTGAGAATGAGCTGCACCCCGATCGCCATCACAAATAACCCCAGCAACCGGCTCATCGCTTGAATACCGCTGGCCCCTAAGGCTTTAAGCAGCAGTGTCGATGATCGTAGCGACAGGTAAATCACCAGCCCAATCAGCCCGATCGCAGCGGCGATCGCCAGCAAATTCATTGCCGTAGACACCGACAAATCGCCCCCGGCTTGGGCGGCGAGGCCCAGAGCCACCGCGATCGCCCCCGGCCCCGCCAGCAGAGGAATAGTCATGGGCATGAACGAAATATCTTTGTGCTCGTCGAGGCGGTGAGCGACATCCTGATTATCCACCTCGTTGAGCTTGGGGTCAGAGTTCATCGCTTTCCAGGCGGCATGGAACACGACAATACCTCCCGCAATGCGCACCACCGCCAGCGACACGCCAAAAAACCGCAGCACACTGCCCCCTACCAACACGCTGGCAATCAGCAGCACGACTACGTTACGAGCTATGTGCAGAGCGTAGCGATTGCGTAGGCTAGCGGGTATGCCCGTAGTCAGTACCAAAAAGATGGGCACACCCCCAATGGGGTCTACCACCGGAAACAGCGCCGCCAGGCTGCCCACCATAAAGTCTAGAAAAATGCGCACCGCTCGCTTGCCTGAGAAAAACCTGGTTTTACTCTACGGCTATTTTCTAGCCAATATCGGCGGTTGCGATACAGATAGCTAGACTCAACGCTAGCCTACTTCCAGGCGCGGTTTTCCAGGTCGCGCACCTGACGCTCTAGGCGATCGAGTCGACCGCGCAGCTCATCCATTTCAGCCTGTCGGGGCACGCCTAGGTCTTGTAAAGTATTGCGAAACAGCCGCTGAAACTGATCTTCGAGCGCCCCGTTGCCCTCATTGAGTTGGGTCATGACCTCATCCACCAGGGTTCTCGCCTGCTCGGGGTTAAACTTACCCTCGCGCACCCACTCTTCGGCCACTACCTTGACCCGCTCTGCCACCAGGGAGGTAGTGCCCACGCCAATCATCAGTAGCTGGCGCAAAAGGTTGTTAGTATCCATTTAAATCTCCTTGTTATAAGCGGGGCTGGGCCGGGCAAGTTATCCGTTGTACATAGAAACTTCAACGCCATTAACGGCTTGTCAGCCACCCGTCTATTCTGTCAGAAATTACCAAATTGCCGGGTATAGAAAGCCGTACTGAACCTGACGGATGCCCAGTCAGGATCCAGAATTGCTGAACAGAAAAATCTGTGGAAATAGAACTAGAGAAACTCCATTGTGGAACCCCACCCCACGCCTTCGCTGGGGCAGGTTCTGTACGGGAATGACGGACTGGCTAGCTGTTAATTGCCCAATCTCAACTCTACGATCGCGACCTAGCTCTTTAAGTACGCCAAAACCGTGGCTCAACTCTAGGTTGGCGCAGCGGCTGCCTTCAGCTACTAGTCAGCTCCTCAACCTTCGCCTTCACCGCCTGAATATCTTGCCACATCAACCATTTGGGGCTGCCCTTGTCGCGCGACGGGTTGCGCAGCAGGTAGGCTGGGTGAAAGATGGGCATGCACAGTCGGCCTTCCCACTCCATCCACTGGCCGCGCACCTTGCTGATGCCCGACTTCACCCCCAGCAACGCCTTGAGGGCTGTTGCCCCAGTAAGTAAAATAATTTTTGGATCCACCAAGCGAATCTGCTCAAGTAGGTAACCTTTGCAGGCGGTCACTTCGGCGGTGGTCGGCACCCGGTTTTCAGGCGGGCGGCACTTTACAATGTTGCAAATGTAAACATCTTTTTCCGTGTCAAAGCGCACCGAGGCCAAAATTTTCTCTAGCAGCTGACCCGATTTGCCCACGAAGGGCAGGCCCTGTTCATCCTCTTGCTGGCCGGGGCCTTCGCCGATGATCAGCACAGGGGCGGTGGGGCTGCCTCGGCTGACGACGACGTGGGTGCGAGTTTCCGCTAGCCCGCAGCGCACGCATCCCCGGCAGTGGGTACCCAGGTCGGCCAAATTGTCGTAGGTACCGGGCACAATGGGAATTGACGCGTCGGTGGGTATGGCGTCAAAATTGGCTGCACTGGGGCTGGTTGCCCCTGCGGAAATATCAGTAGCACCAGGGGCACCGCTGCCAGCAGTAAACAGGCTAAATTGCTCGTCGGCCATGGGTTCTTGGGGGCAACATTATCCTCTCGGCATTTATTGTAAAGGGTCTCGGCTTGCCGTGCTGGGTTGGCGGCTGGAGTCGGCGTTGTATAGTAGAAAGCTAGTCTAATTATGTTTGTGTCTAGGAGTCTCACCCTTGACTTTCTCCGCTGAAGATTTTGCCAAAGCCCTTGAGGCCCACGACTACGACTTTCAGGTGGGCAGCACCGTGCGGGGTACCGTGATTTCCTTTGCCAATGACGGGGCGACCATCGACATTGGCGGCAAGTCATCAGCCTTTTTGCCCATTCGCGAAGCGGCGGTGCGGGCAGTGTCGTCCTTTGATGGAATTTTAGAACCCGGCGTTGAGTACTCGTTTCAGGTGATTCGCGACCAGGATGCCGACGGTCAGGTGCTGCTGTCGATTCGCAAGCTGCAATTACAACAGCTGTGGCAAAAGCTGGCCCAGCAGGCCGAAGAAAGTGCGGTGATGGAGGTCAAGGTCACTGGCTTTAACAAGGGTGGCGTGACGGTCGATGTAGAAGGGCTGCGCGGGTTTGTGCCGCGATCGCACCTAGGCCGCACCTACGAAAATCTAGAAGATGCCGTGGGCCAGCGCCTCACCGTGGGCTTTTTAGAGGTCAACCCCGCCGCTAATAAACTGGTGATGTCGGCTCGCCTCGCGGCTCGTAGCCAGGTGATGAGCACCCTAGGGCTGGGCCAGCTCATTGAGGGTACGGTGGGTAGCCTTAAACCCTTTGGTGCGTTTGTCGAATTTGACGGCATTAGCGGGCTGCTGCACATCAAGCAGATCAGCAAAAACTATGTTGAGTCGCTACCCACGGTGCTGAAGGTGGGGCAGTCGATCAAAGCGGTGGTGGTGGGTCTAGACCCAGAGCGCAACCGAATTTCGCTCTCGACTAAGGTGCTTGAGAAATATCCCGGCGAGGTGATCAAAGAGCCCGAGGTCGTGTTTGCCGATGCCGAAAATCGCCTGGGTGATGTCAGCCGTATGCTCAACGACAGCGAGGCCTAAGCGCTATGGGCACCGTGTGGGAACTCGATTTTTACTCCCGGCCTGTGCTGGATGAAAACCAAAAAAAACTGTGGGAAGTGTTGTTGTGTGAGGGGCTAGTCGATAGCCAGACCGACAATACCCAGACCTTTCGCTACAGCAAGTTTTTGCCCAGCAGCGATGTCAACTCCATTGCGCTCAAAGCGGCAATCGATGAAGCGATCGCCGAGGCCGGTGCCCCCCCCGGTCGTATTCGCTACTTTCGCTATCAAATGCAGAATATGATTCAGCGGGCCTGCGATGAGGCGGGCATTCCGGCTCGGCCTAGCCGTCGTACTCTGGCGCTGCAGCAGTGGCTGAGCGATCGCAACCAAACCGTCTACCCTGCAATGGAGGGCTACACCGATGTGCCTTCTCCCTCGGTAGCGGCACCGCCTCCTAGCCCCCAGCTCCTACCCGATGCTCTGCTGGGTCAGCAGTGGGCCTTTGTTACGCTAGAGGCTGCCGCCTTTGCCGATTTGCCTGAGTGGGAAATTGGCTTTGGCGAAACGTTTTCCCTAGATCTGGCTACCGTGTCCCCCGACACTCCGATCCCCGGCTTGCTGATTTTTTCTCCCCGATCCACCGCTCTGGCGGCTTGGATGTCGGGGTTAGAACTGGCCTACTGGCGCATTGAGTCCGGCAAAAATCCTGCGATCGTCCTCGAAACTGGGGCCTCTGATAGCTGGATTTTGGCTGGATTACCCAACCCCAACCTTCTGGCTGAGGCTTTGGCCTTTGAGGCCGCTAAGGCCAAAGCCAATCAGGTCCATTTCATCGGTGTCCAAGACAGTCCTGAAAGTGAATCCTTCGCGGGCTTCTGGCTCTTGCAGCAGCTCAATTTTGGGTAACTCAGTGGTTTTTGGGAGGGGGAATTCTCGCTACTCAGATCCCCGGTTTCTTCAAGAAACCGGGGATCTGGTTCTCCCCCATTGGAGCGACTAGTGATGCCAGATTTTAAGCAATCAGCGTTTTTCTCTGCCATTGCTAAGTGGCCCCACTGGCGCAATCTGGGGATCTACACGCTGCTGCTAGCGATCGCCTTTGTGATGGTCTTTCCATTACTCTGGCTGCTCAGCACCTCCTTTAAGGGGCCAACCGAGAATCTGCTGGCTACCCCACCCCAACTGTTACCCCAGCAGCCTACCCTGGCCAACTACCGCCAGGTGTGGCAGACCAACCCCTTTGGCCAATATTTTCTCAATAGCACCATCGTGGCGGTGTTGACGGTGGCGGCCAATTTGCTGCTGTGCTCGCTGGCGGCTTATCCCTTGGCGCGGTTGGTGTTTGTGGGCCGCGATACCACCCTGGCCCTGATTGTGGCCACAATCATGATTCCGTTCCAGGTGGTGATGATACCGCTGTACATTTTGGCGGTTAACTTGGGCCTGCGAAACACTTACCTGGGGCTGGTGCTGCCCTACCTGGCTTCTGCCTTTGGCATTTTTTTGATGCGCCAGGCGTTTCAAGGGGTGCCTAAAGAACTGGAAGAAGCGGCTCGTATGGATGGCTGCTCTGATTTGGGTATTTGGTGGAATGTGATGCTGCCCGCCACCCGTCCAGCCCTGGTGACCTTGGGCATTTTTGTGTTTATTGGCACTTGGGGAGAATTTCTCTGGCCGCTGATTTTGCTCGATCGCCCCGAGCGCTACACCTTACCCCTGGGAGTAGCCCGGTTGGCAGGCAGTTTCTCCCTCGATTGGCGGCTAATTGCGGCGGGGTCAATTTTGTCGGTGCTGCCTGCGATCGCAGTCTTTATTCTGCTTCAACGCTACATTGTGCCGACGGAGACGGGAAGTGGGGTGAAGGGGTAGAGGGGTGGGGGGAGCGTGTAGTTGTTATACTACTGGTGAGTAATAAAATGAACTCTTAACCTTTTCTTGCCGCCTGGTCTACATCTATGGCTTCTTCATCTACGGTTGAGCAATCGCTGCCCATGGGGAGCGATCGACAGTCCGTTCACCTCTCTCCCGAGACCCTACAGCTGGTGGCCGATTTCTTTAAGGTGCTGTCTGAGTCGAGCCGGTTGCAGATTGTCTGTGCCCTGAAGACGGGGCAAAAAAATGTCACCGAGATCATTGAGGCGACCGGGCTGGGCCAGGCCAATGTGTCTAAGCATTTGAAAATTTTGGCCCAGGCAGGCATTGTCAGTCGCCAGCAGCAGGGGGTCTGCGTCTACTACCAGATTGCCAGCAGCTTTGTGTTTGATCTGTGCGAACTGGTGTGCGACTCGCTGCTGGCGCAGATTCAGCAGCAGTCTGAGAAAATGTCTAACCTGGGGGCTTTTCGCCAAGTTTAGCCATTGCCAAAAGTTGACTAGTCGGTCAATTTGGCGAAACTCTATGGGGTGAAAAAGTCGGCCATATCCCCTTGATGCCGCCATCTGAACTGGGGTTAGTCAGGTAGGATCTGCTATCACCCCCTATGGGCTACGAGGAAATAGCGATCGCACGTTTACCCTGCACGAGCATCAACTTAAGGCTAAAAAAACGCCACTTTTCAGCGAGTTAAGCGCTAAGTCACCAGAGTGCTTATAATCCGTAATGCTGAAAAAGTAGATAAAAGCAGGAATTTTCAATGATTTTTTCCCGTCTATCCGCTGCCAAACTGTCTATGGGTGCCTGGAGCCGCCTAGGTGCCGCTACTATCCTTTGCCTGATCGGTGCCGTGGGCTGTACCACCCCAGTCGAAGTGCTCGACCCCAACGCTCCCCCCGCCACTGAAACCCCTGACACCGAGGAGCCGGGAGCCACGATTGATGTTTTCTTTGGCGATGTGGAAAGCCCCGCTGGCGGCACCGTCAAAGAGCTACGCCTGCCCGGCCCCGAAGCCGCTGCCATGGTAGCCTGTGACCAAGAAGGCTTTGTACCCTTCGCCTACAGCGACACGGGCATGGATTGGGTCGGCTGTCAGGTGCCTAACCCCGGCGATGCCGTCGGCCCCGAGTCGGCGCTAACTGAGCCTGAACTGTCCGACGTGCCCAGCCCCGTCGGCGGTACCGTGTCGATGATCACCCTCCCTGGCCCCCAGAGCGCCATTTCGGTGGTCTGTGATCAGGGCACCCCCTTTGTCTACGAAGACCAGGGCACCTGGATTGGCTGCCAGGGTAGCTAGGGGTAGCCATGTAACGCTCTTCAATGACTCTAAGCAGAGGAAAGTTTTTGTGGATTTGTAATAGACGCACCTGGGAACAGATTCATGAGCCCTGTGAGCGTCTGAAATCCTTGTTCCAACTTGGGGATCGGAAAAATCTTTAGCCAAGGTTTCAACAGATTTGAACTCACCCAGGGCAACAGAATCAGGCGTAAGTTATTGAGCCAGTTCTTCCATCCATTCCCTGCGCCCCAGGCTGAATGATGGGTAAACGACAAGACTACACCTGAATCATCTTGTTCCGGTGGGATAGTTCCCTTAGGTCGCATCGGTGGTGTGTGTAACGTGACCATCAAATAAGCGCTCATGACAATCTCCCACCACTTTTCAATCGAGGTATAGTCGGTCACTCGAAAGTCAGCCCATCCGAGTTCGTTTTTGCTTTGCTTAAAGCCATATTCCACCCAGTTTCTCAGGCCATAAAGGTCTCCGACCTGTTTGTAAGACAGACCCTTAACCCAAGTCATAACCATCCAGGTTGAAGCCGACGGTAAAACGTCTCTGTCAGTCGTTAGTTGCCAGTAGCGCTGAGCGCGGCGTTTGCCATAAACGATCTCTCGAATAAAACGAGTTTCGCGTTTACCATCACTGAACTGCCGGTCATACTCGCGCCAGCGATTGGTCCTGACCCGTTGCTCCTTGGGCAATAGCACAGCATGGTTGGAGCGAATCGCAAGCACGTAGGGGAGTTCTAATTGATGCAGTGTCCTAACGAAACTACTCCCGCTTTCCCCATAGGCACTATCGGCAAGAACTAACTCAAACTTAAAGCCCAATTGACAGAGGTCTTGAACCATCGCTGCGGCGATGGCAGGTTTGGTGCGATGACACTCTCCCGCTTTTAATCGCTCTTTTGGCTTATAGATCTCAAAAGTCAAGGGAAAAGTGATGTTGTCAAGGACACCATAGGCATCAACTGAGACAATGCCGTTCTCTACTTTGCCCAAGTTGCCGATGTACTGCCGTTTAACATAGTCCGTGACATGTCCCTTCTTACGGTCTCCGGTTTCGTCAATCACTAGGACTAGCTTGCGGCCCGCCACGAGGGCAAGAATCAACTCAATGCGTCGCTGTCTCAGGTCTCTTGCCTGCCAGGGAGAGTTGACCAAGAACTGCTGCAATGATTGGGCATTGGGTAGGCCTGCAACCTTCGCAATAGTAGGTAGCGATTTCCGCTTTGCTTCCGAAATCATCCCCGCATGCAGATGCTTAAATGCTTCAAAGCTTCTTACTTCGACAAATAAGTCACGGTAACTTTCGCAATATTCGTCTACAAACCTCACAGTCGGTCTGGCCATACGGGGCGCTGTCATCACGTCTGCCTAGCTCTCAGCCCTTTTACCCTAAATTATCTACCGCCAGAGTCATTGAAGAGCGGTAAGGCGAGACAGCGTTCTGCTACAGAATTGAGCTAGGAGCCAGGAGCCGGTCATGGCGGCACTCCTGGCTCCTTTGGCATTGGCGGCTAGCCTAACTGTCGATGCCGAATCAGGTAGCTAAACGCCTCCCCCTGCTCTGGGGTAATCAAAATTCCTGACTCTGGTATCGCTATTAACTGGCTCCAGGTCATCTGTTCCGCATAGTTCAACACATGCAGGGTGTGGATGGTGGAGCGCACCCCATCGGGCGAGCCTATCACCAGATGGCGCAATCGTTCGCGCCCGGGCGAGGAGATAGGAGAGGCCAGTTGCAGCGGGTTCAGATCCCTGGGTTCTTCAAGAACCCAGGGATCTTGGCGGGTAAAACACAACATAGTTCAGGGATTCCTTACTAACGATGGGTAGGAATCCCAAAAACTTGGCCGCCCCAGACATGTGCAGTTCGGGGCGGCCAGGTAAAATCAACCTTAGCCTCCGAGACTGGCTAGGACAGTCGACGGGGTTAGCCGCTGGTTGGTGTTGGTAGCACCTTCCAGTGGCGTTAGACCAAATTTTTGGGAAGCTCAGACTGCACGCACACAGCCATAGCTCAGTAAAGTACTCTATTCAGACTTCCAAATCAAGTCAAATTCGCTACAGAGCCTAGAGCACCAATTCAGTCTTTGCTTCATATAATCCTGCCAGGATGCTTCCTCTGCGGAAGCACCCTAGCGGTTTGGGGGCAGATTCTTTTACCAGCGATATAGTTGTAGAAACTGCGCCCACGGGCCTGAAAGCTATGGTGTTGGACATTCTTGCTGCGATCGGGTTGAAGGAAACAGGCAAGTACGTCGCTAAAGATGTGTTGCTGCCCCTGCTGCAAGGCAGTCTGGAAGATTATGCCAAAGATTTTTTTAAGGGCTGCATTGCGGATGCAGCGGGTTTAGCCAGCCAAGCGCCTGTGCAGAAAGCGCTTGGCGAAGCGCTAAAGGCGTTTGTGGAACTGGTGGAGGAAGAGCTAAAGTTTCAGGGCTGCTCTGGGGCGGAGATTCGCGACTTTTATGAGATTCCGCTGCGGGAGTTCATGAAAGATAAGGACGTGAAGGCGACCTTGGGCAAAGCTTTTGAGCCGGATTGCCGCGCCATTGATGCCGAGATGCTGGCGCTGCGGTGGGACACACTAGAGTTGCGACCTTTGCCGGAGGAGTTTGACTGGCCACAAATTGGCAAGCAGTACGTGCGGGCGGTAAAGGGCATTTTGCGCAGTTCGGATGAACTGCGGGACTTGCTGAAGCTGCACAACCAGGAGGCGATGCGCCAGGGCATTGAAGAACTGGTAGGGATTCCGCCGGATTTTGACTTGCAGAAGTATCAGGAGACCCTGCGGGAGCAGTACGGCAACCTGAAGCTGGAGTCGCTGGACACCTCTGCCTATGCCTACAACGACCTGAAGCTATGGCGCATGTTCATTCCCCAGGATGTGCGGACGTGCCAGGAGTTTAACCCCAAGGTGTACGAGATTCCTAAGGAAAAGCTGAAGGAACTCCAGCAGCGGGGCGAACTGGATGCCGAAGCGCTGGAAGCAGCGCAAATTGAAGCCTATCGCCAGACCTATGTAGAGCAGCCCATTCAAAATGTGCTGGAGGTGGTGGGGCGCACGGCAGGGGTGGGGCAGCGGAGCCGCCCAGTGGCAGACTGTGCCGTGGTGCTAGGCGATCCGGGGTCGGGGAAATCGACGTTGTTGCAGTATGTGGCATTGCAGTGGGCCGAACAGCCGATTCGCGACCTCAAGGAGCTGACCCAGCGACCGCTGCCGCTGCTGATTGAGCTGCGAAAGTATGCGCGCGATCGCAACGACCAGAAATGCAGCAGCATGGTGGAGTATCTGCACCAGGGGGATATTGCCTGTCGGCTGAACCAGCAGCGGCTTCATGAGGTGCTGCTGGCGGGGGATGCCATTGCCCTGTTTGACGGCATTGATGAGGTGTTTGACCCCAACCTGCGGGATGTGGTGGTGACGGATATTCACCGCTTTACCAACGACTACCCCCCGGTGCAGGTGGTGGTGACCTCGCGGTGGCTGGGGTACAAGGCGCAGACCCTGCGAGATGCCGGGTTTCAGCACTACATGCTGCAAGACCTGACGGATGAGCAGATTGCCGAGTTTATTGCGCGGTGGCACGACCAGACGTTTCCGGAAGGGGCGGATAAGGTGCGGAAGCGGGAGCGGCTGCACAAGGCGATTCGAGAGTCGAAGGCGATTCGGGAGCTGGCGGGGAACCCGCTGCTGCTGACGATGATGGCGATTTTGAACCGCAACCAGGAGCTACCGAGGGATAGACCGGAGCTGTATAACCAGGCGTCGCGGGTGCTGCTGCACCAGTGGGATGTGGAGCGAAATTTGATTGAACAAAAGCTTGACCCGGTGACGATTGACTATCGCGATAAGCAGGCGATGCTGCGAAAGGTGGCGTATCACATGCAGTCGGGCGAAGCGGGGCTGGCGGGAAACATCATTAGTGCTCAAGATTTAGAAGCGATTTTGACGGACTATTTGAAAGCTATTGATGTGGATCAACCTCGCGATGTGGCGCGACGGATGATTCAGCAGCTACGAACACGGAACTTCATTTTGTGCTATTTGGGTGCCGACAATTACGCCTTTGTACATCGCACGTTTCTAGAGTTCTTTGCGGCCTGGGCCTTTGTTTGGGAGTTCAAGGAAACCCAAACGATTACGTTTGAGAAATTGCGCGATCAGACCTTTGGAGCCCACTGGCAGGAAGAAAGCTGGCAAGAGGTCTTGCGCCTGATTGCAGGAATGATTGAAGCAAAATTTGTTGGTAGCCTAACTACGTTACTGCTCGATCAAAAAGTTGATAAGGTAGCTTTTTCTAATGGTGGTTCCCTTGAAAGAGAGGGGTTGAGCAACTTACTGTTAGCAGCAAACTGTCTTTCAGAAGTCCGCAATCGCAAAGAGCTGACCACTCAAGCCGACCAGCTTTTTCAACGGCTTAAAGCTGAGGTCGAAGACCAGTATCCCTATAATCTAGATCGAAATGCTTCGGATGCTGTTGTCGGAGCCGCTGTCAGTGCGTGGCGAGAGCATATCAATTTGCTCCCGCTTCTCAAAAGCTGGATTCGAGTTAACCCAGACTCATACATTCCAGAGGCGGTGGTTGCCGCGATCGCCCAGAATTGGTTCACTGCATCAGATACCCTGCCCTGGCTCAAAACCCGTGCCCAAAGTGATGAGAATTACGCTGTGCGGATGGCGGCGGTGCAGGAGTTAGCCAAGGGCTTCAAAGACGACCCCGAGACGTTGCTCATTCTCAAAACCCGTGCCCAAAGTGATGAGAATTACGATGTGCGGATGGCGGCGGTGCAGGAGTTAGCCAAGGGCTTCAAAGACGACCCCGAGACGTTGCCCTGGCTCAAAACCCGTGCCCAAAGTGATGAGAATTACGCTGTGCGGAGGGCGGCGGTGCAGGAGTTAGCCAAGGGCTTCAAAGACGACCCCGAGACGTTGCCCTGGCTCAAAACCCGTGCCCAAAGTGATGAGAATTACGCTGTGCGGAGGGCGGCGGTGCAGGAGTTAGCCAAGGGCTTCAAAGACGACCCCGAGACGTTGCCCTGGCTCAAAACCCGTGCCCAAAGTGATGAGAATTACGCTGTGCGGAGGGCGGCGGTGCAGGAGTTAGCCAAGGGCTTCAAAGACGACCCCGAGACGTTGCCCATTCTCAAAACCCGTGCCCAAAGTGATGAGAATTACGCTGTGCGGATGGCGGCGGTGCAGGAGTTAGCCAAGGGCTTCAAAGACGACCCCGAGACGTTGCTCATTCTCAAAACCCGTGCCCAAAGTGATGAGAATTACGCTGTGCGGAGGGCGGCGGTGCAGGAGTTAGCCAAGGGCTTCAAAGACGACCCCGAGACGTTGCCCTGGCTCAAAACCCGTGCCCAAAGTGATGAGAATTACGCTGTGCGGAGGGCGGCGGTGCAGGAGTTAGCCAAGGGCTTCAACGACGACCCCGAGACGTTGCTCATTCTCAAAACCCGTGCCCAAAGTGATGAAGATAACGCTGTGCGGATGGCGGCGGTGCAGGAGTTAGCCAAGGGCTTCAAAGACGACCTAAACTTATTTGAGCTTTGGTGCGATCGCGCGCTCAACGATCCTTTTGAACGCGAGTATGAATGGGATGATAACCCTCGCCAAACCGCCCTCAACGTGCTGGTACAGCAACATCCCGGCCATCCCAAAACTCTAGAACTGCTGCAAGACCGCGCTCAAAACGACAACGACGTGCAGCTCAGAGAATGGGCGGCGGAGCAGTTAGAGAAATTGAAAATGCAAAATTAAAAATTCAGAATGAGGGTTGGGGTGCATTAGCGCTAGCGTGACGCCACTAACGAAATCAGTAAGGAGCAAAATTGATGGCAAAACTTATACTCGACGATCTCGATCCCCAAATGCTAGAAAGCCTCAAAATGAGAGCAGCTAAACACAATCGTTCTGTAGAGAGCGAGTTAAAGGCCATCTTGCAAGACGTCATCACCGCAGAAGCAGCAACCCAAGCCCAAAAAATGGCGACTTTCCGCGCAGAGGTCACCCAAATGCGCCAGTCACTACCACATCAAAATTACACAGATAGCGCAGTCATGGTACGAGAGGACAGGGATCAGTGAAACGGTATGTCGTTGACGTTTGTATTGCCGTCAAGATGCCTTCTCTCTAGCCAATCAAACCGAGCGCAGCATTTATGACTGCTTTTATCTTCAACTAGCGATCCAGGAAAACCGTCAAATGGTGACCTCAGACGAAAAGTTATACAACGCTTTGAAAGATACAAGCTGGTCTAAGTACCTGTGCTGGATAGAGGACTTAGCAGAACTTGAGGAGGAATAGCGAATGGTAAGCGTCTCTAGGACTACGCTGGCTGAACGGAGTCGTTTGTCCTTTGGACAGGCTGCGCCAACGTGAAACGTCTCCCGAAGGGAGAAAGCCAAGATCGTCCCGGCATCAGGGGTCAGGTGCCTTTTAGAGCAGGACAGTTATCTATCGCAGCATCAAAGGCACCTGACCCCTTTGACGAAATCTCTCATCGCCAATTGTTGTCGCGCAGGCTGGCAATGTCTAGCCTGGTAATCGGCTAGGTCGTAGTGAAGGCCGATGCTACGATCGTACAGCAGCTCTTGAAAGGCCATTTGATTCATCCCAGCGAGTTGGCTGGCCGTGCCAAGGGTAATTAGCTCTTGCCGAAAGAGCGCTACGGCAACCTCTTGTAACCAATCAACCTGAGAGAAGGTGTGGCTTGCGGCTAGGCTATCAGGAATATCTAGGGTGATTTTCATGGTTTAGATTTTGCTCACAGGTCACCGTGAGCAAGCTCGAATCCTATCCATATTGTGGCACGTGGCCAAACATCTCCTACCTCAAGGTTCAGGGGTCAGGTGCCTTTTTAAGCCATGACAGTTATCTATCGCAGCATCAAAGGCACCTGACCCCTTAGAAGGAGCCTCCACAAACCGCCGGTACGCCTCCGCCGAGCCTACCTGCTTTAGCACACACTCCATCTGCGGCAGCGTGCCCCGCCGCAACCCCACATAGTCGCAATAGCTCGAAAACTCCCACTCCTGCGGGTGCTGCACCAAACACGCCCTCATCGGGTTCAGGTGAATATAACGAGTTAGATGCAGTAAATAGGCATCGCTATCGACATGAATAGTTTGAAACCTACCTTGAAATAGCGATCCGCAGCGACCATAGCGACGATTCATCGCGTTGGTGTACGACATTGTAAATCGCTGCATCGCCTTCGATAGCCCGACTTCGCGCAGGTAAATTAGCACATGGTAGTGGTTGGGCATTAGGCAGTAGGCCACAACATGCACCGTTTCTTCAGCGACAAAGTAACGAAACTGTTTGAGAAAATAGAGGTAGTTCTCTCGCTCGAAAAAAATATTCTGGCGATTGTTGCCTCGGTTATAGAGATGGTAGTACTCCCCTGGCACCAGGTCGCGCTGAGGTCGAGGCATGACTCTACATTTTGAATATCATGGCCTAGAGTTCCCCGACTTCAGGGGTCAGGTGCCTTGCATCAAGGGGTCAGGTGCCTTGCATCAAGGGGTCAGGTGCCTTTGATGCTGCGATAGATAACTGTCATGGCCTAAAAGGCACCTGACCCCTTAGACGACCTACGCTCCCACCGCCTCCTTCGCCGCGTACAGCACCTCGGCGGTGATGCTGGCGACGCCCTGGTCGCGGGCAAACTTCTCGGTGTTGCGTTTTACCTTGCCGCGCACAAAGCCGGGGATTTTTTGCAGCTCGGCCAGGCCGTCGGCGCTCCAGCCTAGGCCGGCCTCGGTGGCGGCATCGGCACTCATGGTCTTGGTGAGAATTTCTTTGGTGTCGTGGCCGCCAAAGAACTCCAGCAGGTGGTCTTCCATGCCCAGGGTAAAGGAGTTGTATACCAGGTCAACGATCTGGTTGGCTCCTTCGTAGCCCATAAACGGGCGGTAGCCCACCGGGAAGTTTTGGATGTGAATGGGCGCGGCGATCACGCCGCAGGGGATATCCAGCCGCTTGCCCACGTGGCGCTCCATCTGGGTGCCAAAGATGGCGGCGGGTTCGAGCTGGGCGATGCGATCGCCAATTTCCCCGTTATCTTCACTGACCAAAATCTCGTCGCAGTATTCGCCTACCTCGGCGGCAAACCACTCGGCGTCGTACTTGCAGTAGGTGCCCGCCAGCACCACGTGAATGCCCATTTCGCGGGCGAGAATCTTGACCATGGCGGCGGCGTGGGTGGTGTCGCCAAACACCACGGCCTTTTTGCCGGTCAGGTTCTGACAGTCGATCGAGCGTGAGAACCAGGCCGCCTGCGACACAAATCGGGTCTGCTCGTCGATAAAGGCGTCGTAATTCACATCGGCCCCCTGCTCATTCAGCACCGTCTGGATGGCGCGAATGCAGCGGGCGGTTTCGACAATGCCCATGGGGGTGATATCGACGTAGGGCATCCCCAATTCGTCTTTCAGGTATTCCGCCGTCAGGGGGCCGACCTCGCGGTAGGGCACCAGGTTAAACCAGGCGCGGCCCATGTCTTTGATTTGCGTGACCAATGCGCCCTCGGGCATCACCAGGTTCACCTCAATGCCGAGCTGGGCCATCAGGGTACGCAGCTCGCGGCAGTCATGGTTGTTGTGAAAGCCCAGGGTGGTGAGGCCAATGATATTCACCGAGGGCTTTTCGGTTTTGCCTTCGGGCAGGGTGCCCTGCTTGCGGGCCTTGTCAGTGTAAAACTGCACGATCTGCTGAAGGGTGCGATCGGCAGCTTGCAGCTCGTTCACTCGGTAGTGGTTGACATCGGCCAGCAGCACGTCGCCCTGAGAATCGAGGCTAGCCCGTTGCACGAAGTTGGCCAGATCCTCTTGCAGAATGCTGGAGGTGCAGGTGGGGGTGAGCACGATCAGGTCGGGGTGCTCTTCTTGGTCTTTGCGGACAATATTGTCGACCACCTTTTCTTGGGAGCCGCGCGCCAAAACGTTGCGATCGACAATGCTGGCGGTCACAGGCGTAAAGTCGCGCTCCCGCTCCAGCATCGATCGCATCACATTGAAATAGTCGTCCCCCAGCGGCGCGTGCATGATCGCGTGCACGTTCTTAAACGAGCTGGCGATGCGCAAAGTGCCAATGTGCGCCGGGCCGGCATACATCCAGTAGGCCAGTTTCATCGGGTGAGTCTCCTTGGTGGCGGTGGTCAGCGTGAGTTTGCCGAAACACCCTGGGCCGCGCAGCCATGGCAGACAGCTTTGATTGTCGCTAAGCCGGGGTAGAGTTGGGGGCCTCTGAGAGAATTCTTTACCTCACGCTACCGAGGGCTGGCGATGGTTAGGGTTGCTCTCAAATGGCTAGCTATCCACCGAAGGAAGCTAACCTAGGCGGCCTATATTTGCCCTTGGCTCATCAGCACTACCGACGATCGCGGCCCTACCGGGTAGCGATCGCTTTCAAATACCGGTGCTTCTTCTGGATAGCAAAAATCTCGCGGTGGAGCCACCGACGTATCAACAATGCGGTGCCAGCGTTGGTCAAAGACCGGCCCCCGATGGCCATCGCGTAGCCCTAGCCCTGGTAGCTCAAACATCAGGGGTTTCCAGTAGGCGTTGAGCATGACGTGAATTTGCTCCTTGGCGTCGGGGTGGCGTAGGGTAAAGGCCAGGGTGCGCGAGTGCTCAGACCAGTCGGGCTGGCCCAGGGTAGTGCCGTGCCAGACAATGTGGGGTTCGTAGTGCCAGGTGTTGGTCACCCGCAGCAGGTGCTCCAGGCGAAACACCTTGAGATTTTGGATAAAGTGAATTAGCCCCTGGGTAAAGCGCAGCAGCGACTGTTCTTTTTCGACGGCATCCCAGTTGAACCAGCTAATGTCGTTGTCTTGGCAATAGGCGTTGTTGTTACCGCGCTGGCTGCGGCGCACCTCGTCGCCCATGAGTAACATTGGGGTGCCCTGGGCCATAAACAACAGGGTGAGAAAATTTTTGGTCTGGCGATGGCGCAACTGCTCGACTGCAGGCGGGGCTTGGGGGCCTTCAACCCCGCAGTTCCAGCTATAGTTGGCATCGGTGCCGTCGCGGTTGAGTTCGCCGTTGGCCTCGTTGTACTTTTGGTTGTACGACACCAGATCTTGCAGGGTAAAGCCATCGTGGCAGGTGACAAAGTGAATGCTGCGGTTGGGTTCTCGGTTGGGCTTTTGGTAGATGTCGGGGCTGCCGAGTAGACGGGCCGCCAAGTCGGGCACCACACCTTCGTCGCCTTTGATAAACTGGCGCACGTGGTCGCGGTAGGGGCCATTCCATTCGGCAAAGCGATCGCCAATAAAGCTGCCCACCTGGTAGAGCCCTGCCGCATCCCAGGCTTCGGCGATGATCTTGGTACCTGCCAAAATCGGCTCTGACTCAATATTCCAAAGAATCGGTGGGTCTTCGAGGGGGTTGCCCATCATGTCGCGTGACATCACCGAGGCGAGGTCAAAGCGAAAGCCATCCACATGCATCTCCGACACCCAGTAACGCAGGCTGTCGAGAATCATGCGGCCAACCACCGCGTGGTTGGGCGACAGGGTATTGCCGCAGCCACTGTAGTTAGAGTAGTAAATTGGGTTGTCTTCGAGCAGGTAGTAGGTTTCGTTGTCGATGCCCTTAAAGCTCAGGGTGGGGCCTTCGTGGTTGCCCTCGGCGGAGTGGTTAAACACCACGTCGAGAATGACTTCAATGCCTGCCCGGTGAAGCGCCTTGACCATGTCGCGAAACTCGTTCACTGGCCCCATGGGGTCTTTGTTTGAGCTGTAGGCGCGATGGGGGGCGAAAAAGCCCAGGGTGCTGTAGCCCCAGTAGTTCTCTAAGCCGGGCATGGCATCTTGGCGATCGAACTGGTGAATGGGCAGCAGTTCAACGGCGGTGATCCCCAGTGCTTGCAGGTACGGAATTTTTTCGATCAGCCCCGCGTAGGTGCCCCGCTGCTCGTCGGGCAACCCTGAGGAGGGGTGGCGGGTAAAGCCGCCCACATGCATTTCGTAGATGACGCTGCTGGAGTAGGGGATGTTTAAGGGGCGATCGCCTTGCCAGTCGTAGTTGCGAGTATCAACTACAACCCCCTTGAGAGCAGTGGCGCAGTTGTCACCGGGGCCAATGGCTTGGCTGCGATCGTAGGTGTCGTCGCCGACAACCGCTCGGGCATAGGGGTCAAGCAGCACCTTGGTGGCATCGAACCGATGGCCGTGTGCAGGGTCAAAGGGGCCATGGACCCGGTAGGCGTAGATCTGCCCGCTTTTAAGCCCTGGCACAAACAAATGCCAGTAATAAAAGGTGCGGTTCCACTGGGGATCAAACGTCAGTACTCGACTGGGCTGAGTCAGATCATCCGCTTCAAATAGCAGCAGTTCAATGGCCGTGGCATGTTTGGAATAGAGACAGAAGTTGACCCCCACAGCGTAGACCGTAGCCCCTAGGGGGTAGCTCTGGCCAGGTAAAACTTTCGGACTCATAGTGGAACTCTACGGCCCCCATCGGCGGGTCTAAAACGATGACTAACCCTAGCATCTGAGGCGCTGAGGGGTTGGAGTTGCAATACTAAATTAAGAGTGTGGTGAATAACCACGCAGGATTTGGTATACGGGGAAAATGTCTGGAGACCATCACAAGACGTTGAACGGCAGCAGCGGCGAACCCTCGGGAGCAAGGCTGTGCCTGAAGCGGAATGCGTTTACAATTTAAGACACCGTTGTTCAGGCCGTTCAGGTTTTGCCCATGCCCTTAGCTGAGCCTAGCCCAGCCCTATCTATTAGCTACACGCGGCGATCGCTAAAGCGGGCCGAGCGGGCCTTTCGGTGCTCCCCCTTTCGGCTCGATCTGCTGGCCGATATGCGATCGCAGAGCATCTCCATTCGCCAGGTGTGTGGCCCAGCCGGGGTCAAAAGCCGCTATAGTCGCCGCCCTATGGCCGAGCTTAAAGCCGAAAATGAAATGATGTGGCTAATCGCCGTGGGCCTTTTACGCCGCGAAGTTGATGGGCAGGGGTTGACCGATAGCTTTCGCCTCACCCCCATGGGTCGTCAAGTCTTTGAGCATCTCTCACCGCTCAACTCGACCCAGTATCGTCCCACCCTAGGCGATCATCTCTATAATGCATGGTGCCGATGGATGCGATCGCCCAGCTGGTGGCAAGGCTAGGCTTGCTTCTATGCCAAGGCCAGTGAGAGATAGTAAACCTACAATTCTCTCCATAGACTTGGTATAGCATCGTCCTGATCAGTTGTGTTGTTCCTGAAGAATCTGCATAGGGTGTCGCTGCGAGCTGGGCCTTCGTCCTCAAGGACGAAATCTCAATTCATCTCCAGCCCTTCGCCCTACGGTTGACCTTATTCGACATTGGAGACGCTCCATGAGAGCCATCATGGTAGTGGGAACAGCCTCCCACGTGGGCAAATCACTGATTACCACGGCCCTCTGCCGCATTCTCAGCCGTCGTGGCTGGCGGGTCGCCCCCTTCAAGGGGCAAAACATGGCCCTCAACTCCTACGTCACCGCGACCGGTGGCGAAATGGGCTACGCCCAAGCCGTCCAGGCCTGGGCGGCTGGCGTGCCTCCCCAGGTTGAAATGAACCCCATCCTGCTCAAGCCCCAGGGTGATATGACTTCCCAGGTCATTCTCAAGGGCCGAGCCGTTGGGCGCACCACCGCCATGCAGTACTACGAAAATTTCTTTGACCAGGGTTGGCAGGCCATTCAAGACAGCCTCACCCGCCTGGGCCAAGACTACGACTTTATCGTCTGTGAAGGGGCTGGTAGCCCAGTCGAGGTCAATCTCAAGCATCGTGACCTCACCAACATGCGCGTGGCAAAACATCTCAATGCTCCGACGGTGCTGGTGGCTGACATCGATCGCGGCGGTGTATTTGCCCACATCATTGGCACCCTAGAGCTGATGGATCCCGACGAGCGAGCCTTAGTAAAAGGCATCATCATCAACAAGTTTCGCGGTCAGCGCGAGGTGCTAGAGCCGGGGCTGGCGTGGATTAAAGAACGCACCGGCATCCCTGTGATTGGCGTAGTGCCATGGATTGAAAACGCCCTGCCCGCAGAAGACTCCCTCAGTCTGCTCGATCGCACCCCTGGCAGCAAAAAACAGGCCGACATCACCATCGCTGTCATTCGTCTACCGCGCATTTCCAACTTCACCGACTTTGATCCTTTAGAGGCCGAGCCCAACGTGCGGGTCGTCTATCTCAGCCCTAAAGAAAAGCTCGGCTACCCCGACGCGGTGATTATCCCCGGCACCAAGACCACCATTGCCGACCTGCTGATCTTGCAGCGCACCGGCATGGCCGAAGAAATTCAGAACTATGTGGCGGCTGGGGGCACGGTCATGGGTGTCTGCGGCGGCTTTCAGATGATGGGCCAATTTCTGGCCGATCCTGAAGGGATTGAGGGGCACGAGGGACGTTTCCCCGGCCTTGACCTGTTCCCCCTGCGCACGGTGATCACCCAGCAAAAAATTGCCCGCCAGCGCACTGTTAGCTCTCGTTTCCCCCAGGAGGGGCTGCCAGTGGCAGGCTACGAACTGCACCAGGGGCGCACCCAGCTGCTGCTCTCTGAGGGGAAAGACGAGAAGGGCACCCAGTTTGAGTTCTTGTTCGAAGACCGTAGCTTGGGGGTAGTTGATGCCAGCCAGTCGCTGTGGGGCACCTATCTGCACGGCGTCTTCGACAATGGCCCCTGGCGGCGGGCCTGGCTCAACCGCCTGCGCCAGCAGCGCGGTCTGGGGTCGCTGCCTACAGGCATTCCCAACTACCGCGAACAGCGCGAGGCGGTGCTCAACGAACTGACCGAAGCCGTAAGTGAACATTTGGATCTGACGCCACTGCTAGGGTAATCAAAACTGAGCATCCTACGCCTAACTCGATATCCCATGACTGCTACGTCACGCAAAACATCCCATCACCTCTGGCCTCTAGGTATCACCATTCCCCAGCGGGTGATTCCCTATCTGTTTTTGCTACCGGCTCTAGCGGCCTTGGGGATCTCGGTGTTTTGGCCGGCGCTGCGGGCCTTTTATCTGAGTTTCACTACCTTTGGGGTAGACCTGACGGCGGCCCCAACCTGGGTAGGCACTGCCAATCTGCGTCGGCTGATGGTCGATCCGATCTTTTGGCAGACAGTGCGCAATACCCTGGTGTACTTAGCGGGGGTGGTGCCCATTTTGACCTTTGCCCCGCTGGGGTTGGCAATTCTAGTCAACCGGAAGCTGCGGGGCATTCACTGGTTGCGCGTGGCCTACTACTCGCCCGTGGTGGTGTCGATGGTGGTGGCTGGCATTGCCTGGCGCTGGCTCTACGCCGAGACCGGTTTATTTAACCAGGTGCTGAAAAGTCTAGGGCTAACCGAGAGCGGCGTTCCGTGGCTGACCAGCCCAACCCTGGCACTGTTTAGCGTTATGGCGGTGACGGTGTGGAAGGGGCTGGGCTATTACATGGTGATCTACTTGGCGGGGCTTCAGGGCATTCCTCAAGACCTCTACGAGGCGGCGGCGCTCGACGGCTCCGACGGCTGGCGACGCCACTGGGATATTACCCTGCCCCTGATGCGACCCTACCTGGTTTTGGTGGGGGTGATTTCGGCGATCGCAGCGACCAAAGTCTTTGAAGAAGTCTATATCATGACCCAGGGAGGCCCGCGCCACAGCTCTAAAACCGTGGTCTACTACATCTATGAGCAGGCCTTTCAAAAGCTCGAAATTAGCTACGCCTGCACCCTTGGGCTGGCGTTATTTTTGGTGATTTTGGCGCTGTCTGCTCTGCGGCTAGCCGTCAACAACAGCACCCAACCCCTGGTCTAATGCCCTGCAGCCTAGGCCGACAACGGTTCTTAAACCCTCGCACCTGAAATCCTGAGTTAGGGTTATCCAACTTCTGCCGACCAGTACTAAGCTACTTGAACCGGCTGAACCATCGCCAAACTATTGACCTGTACATCTTGGACTTCAACGTGGGTGGCCCCTTCGGTGTGTAGAGCCAAATTGACCAGCTGATCTAACAGGTGAAGGCTATCTACCCGACCGCTGAGAATAACCGTTGATCCGCGCTGCTTGACGGTGATTTGTCGGACAGCGGCGCGTCCGGCATGGCTACAAAAGTTTGCCTGAATACGTTTGGCTAGCCCGTAGTAATCGTACTCGCCACTCAAGCCGACCCGCTCTGGGGGAATGGCTGACAACTCAGCTACGGCCTGACTGATGTAGTGGGCTTGAGGGTAGCAAACCCCGCGAATAGTATGGCCTGTTGCCACTAACGATTGCACGACTTTAGCCATCTGAGCCTTACCCCTTCTGTCTCTAGGACAAAACCACCATCTGTAGCTAGAACCCGATCTAAATTGCCTCAAAGGCAAAGTTTCTATAAAGCTCAGCGGTAGGTGCATAGTCTTAGTACCCCCAGTCTGCATGCTTGAGAGCCGCAAACTTGAAGATATTATAAAGTATCCTACGGGTTTTTCTAGAAGAATACGTATCTTTTGCAACCGTTGCCAAGCTTTATCGATTTAAATCTGTGAGTACAGAGGTCGCTGATCTATAAAGATTTGACAAAGTTTTTTGACTTTACCTACTGCCAAAAAGTTCCTAGCTTGGGCAAGGGAGAGCAATCCTTCTCCTAGCGCCTTCCTGCCACGACGCTGGGCAGTAGCTTAAGGGGCTGGGGCTGATTGACGTGACTCTGCCCCTGGCAAGCTACTCAATCTCTAATTGCCTTGGGTCAACAGAGCTACGGCGTAGGCCGCTATGCCCTCCTGACGGCCTACTGGGCCGAGGGTTTCGTTGGTGGTGGCCTTAACCCCTACCTGGTCGGGAGCCAGCCCCAGGGTGTTGGCTAAGTGCGATCGCATCGCTTCAATGTGGGGTTTTAGCTTGGGTTGCTCGGCCACTATGACGGTATCCAGGTTGCTAACCTGCCAGCCTCGCTCTCCCACCATGGCACTCACCTGGGCCAGTAGTTTGAGGCTGTCGGCCCCCGCCCACTGGGGATCGCCCGGCGGAAAATAGAGGCCAATATCACCTAAGCTCAGTGCTCCCAACAGGGCATCCATAATGGCGTGGGTAAGCACATCGGCATCGCTGTGGCCATCGAGCCCCAGGTGGTGGGGAATGGTGACGCCGCCGAGAATTAGCGATCGCCCCTCCACCAGCCGATGAATATCGTAGCCATTGCCGATTCGAATGCCTGTCATGGTGCCCCTTTACTCCTGTGGTTTACTAGCTTTCAAGACCCTATAGAACGGTGCATCGCTGCGCGGATGCACCCTACGGCTGCCCATCCATCCCTCTACTCACCCACGTCCCCAGATTCCCCCACCCATCGCTCGTAGAGATCGGGCCGCCGCTGGCGCGTGCGCTCGACCTGCTGTTGCCGCCGCCACTGGGCGATCGCCTCGTGGTTGCCCGATCGCAGCACCTCGGGTACTTCCCAGCCGCGAAAGTCGGCGGGGCGGGTGTATTGGGGGTAATCGAGCAGCGGCGTTTCAAAGCTCTCGTAGCGCAGGGAGTCGGTTTTGCCCACGGTGCCGGGCAGCAGCCGCACCACGCCGTTAATCAGCGTCAGCGCCGGAATTTCGCCGCAGGTGAGCACAAAGTCGCCTAGGGACACTTCTCGAGTGAGTAAATGGCTGACCCGCTCGTCTACCCCTTCGTAATGGCCGCAGATCAGCACCAGCTGATTGCAGCTCGCCAGTTCCTTAAATAAACCCTGAGTCATGGTTTCTCCTTGGGGGGTGAGGAGAATGACTTCGCGCCGGGGCAGTACCGGCAACGATTCGACCGCAGCAAAGATCGGGTCAGGTTTCATTAACATACCGACCCCGCCACCGTAGGGTTCGTCATCGACCCGGCGGTGCTTATCCGTTGTAAAGTCCCGTGGATTGGTAAGATGAATTTCTGCAATTTGGCGCGCCAGGGCTTTACCAATCAACCCTGACTCTAGGGGAGATTGAAAAAAGTCTGGGAACAGGCTGACAACATCTACTCTCAGATGGGAAGCCCCGTGGATGCCAGTTGTCATAGCCTAGACTGCTGAGGCCTAAAGACCTGATGGGTTGCGTGAACTGCATCCAAGTCTAGCCCCAAAGGCTCGCCTGTAGGAAAACTACAGATCTCGTGCTGGACTTGGCATGTAACGCTCTCTATCATGCAGTAATTGAGTCTAGGTAGCAATTTCTCGTCCCTTTGTTGAGCGGCCCATGTCTCCCGTTAAGCACAATGCTATTCTCGCCATTGGCGGCGCAGAAGATAAAGTCCACGGTAAAGAAATTCTGCACACCTTTTTTGAGCGCTCGGGGGGGACGGCAGCCCGCATTGGCATTATTCCCTGCGCGTCGCGCGATCCGGTGGCGATTTCGGGTCGCTACCAGCAAATTTTTGCTGACATGGGTGCCCCCGAGACGGTGGTGATGGATATTCGCGATCGCGCCCAGGGCGAAGATCCCAGTTGGAAAACCTTAGTAGAGCCCTGTACAGGGGTGTTTATCACTGGCGGCGACCAGGTGCGGCTGTGCGGTCTGCTGGCCGACACTCCCCTGATCGATGTCATTCGTCAACGGGCGCAACTGGGCGAGATTACCCTAGCGGGCACTAGCGCCGGGGCGGCTGTCATGGGCCATCACATGATCGCTGGGGGCGGCAGCGGCGAGTCGCCCAACCGCTCTTTGGTAGATATGGCCATTGGCCTGGGCTTTGTGCCCGAGGTGATTGTCGATCAGCACTTCCACAACCGCAACCGCATGGCGCGGCTGATGAGCGCCATGGCCATGCAGCCTAACCGTCTGGGCCTGGGCATAGACGAAGACACCTGTGCCCTGTTTGAGGGCGACGGTAGCTTTCAGGTGATCGGCAAAGGGGTAATTGCGGTGGTTGACCCCGGCGATATGACCCACACCAATGAGCCCGACATCACCGCTGCCGACCCGCTCAGCATCCACGGGTTGCGGCTACACCTGCTGGCCCACGGCGATCGCTTCGATATCCACCACCGCAAAGTCTTGGCGACAGCCAAGAGCTAGCGTTCTGGCGGTTGATTTAAGCGCCAGAGCCGAATCACCGGTTGAGTGCCACCGATCGTGACGATTTGACCATTGGGCTGCACGGTAAACCGCCAAATATCGGTTTCAAAACCTGTGATCCGTTGAAGGGGAATCTTCTGCTGGAGATCCCACACAAAAATAGTTTTGTCAGCGTCAGCACTCCACAGCCGAGGCCCCTCTACGCGTAGGGTGTTGACGTAGCTCTGATGACCTTTCAAGGCTGCGGTCTGGGCGTTGCTGGTCATATCCCAAAGCAGCACGTTCTGATCGGCTGAAGCACTAATTAATGTCTGATCGTCGTCGGTGATGTCGATGCGGTTGACAAAACTGGTATGCCCTTCCAGGGTAATCGGTACGATCTCACTCCCTCCATCGGTAGCCTTCAGATCGGCTAGGGGCCATAGCTGAAGACTGGCCCCACCGCTGATCAGAACGGTGTTGTCGCGGGTAAACAATAGGTCGTTAATCGTGCCGTTGGCCTGGAGAGTATGGCTAGCCCCAGCCATCTCCATGCCCAAGAGGTTGAGGGTACCGGTGCTATCGGTCAAGGGCCACAATTTGATCGCCCCTTCGCTATCTGCACTGACTAAGACTCGACCATTGCGGCTGACCTCCAGGGCGCGAATCGGGGTGCCGTGGGCATTGTTGATCTGGCCTAGGGGAATGCCATCGGGCAGTGACCAAAAGCGAATCACCCGATCGTCGCCAGTGCTGATTAAGGTGGTTTGGTCGATGGTGGTGACAAGGGACTGCACCACATTGGTGTGGGCCAGGGTATGCAGCAGGCTGCTCGCCTCTAAATCCCAAATGCGCACTGTGCTATCGGCACTGGCCGATATCAGGGTTTTGCCGTCGCGCAGTAGGAGCAGATCGTAGATGTCGTTGCTATGGCCAGTGAGCACCGCCCCAGGGCTGACGGTCAATTTTTCCACAGATGGGTTTGTTATCCCAGGTTGGCCAGGGGCAAAGGGGCTATACCCTTTGCTCAGGGCATACCAGCTGAGGGGTATGGCCAAGGCCAGACCGGTCAACCCGGCCAGCAGCCAGGGGCGTTGGTCGAGCCAGGGAGGGAAAAAACTGTGGGAGGGCTCAGCTTGGGTATGGGTTGTATTGGGGTTGAGCGTGGTTTCAGCCCAGAGGGTCGAGCTAGTGGCTAAGCGAGGCAGGCCAGACACTTGACGCGATCGCACCTGGGCCAGCCGTTCTAAAATCACCTCCGTGGTCTGGGGCCGGTTAGCGGCGGCGGGGGCAATCAGGTCGTCGATTAAATCAGCCAGGGGAGCAGAAATGTGGGGGGCCGAAGACCGCCACATAAAGGCATTAGTGCGCGAGTTGTAGATGGCCGAGTCGTTGGGCAGCTTAGCCGTCATTAAATAAATCAGCGTGCGGCCCAGGGCATAAAAGTCAGACTGGGGCACGGCCTGGCCCTGTTCTTGCTCAGGCGGTGTATAGCCCGCCGAACTCACGGTGGTGATGCCGCTGTCACCCAGGTTGGCCATATAGGTTTGGGTCATCTCGCGGGCGGCCCCAAAATCGACTAGCACCAGCTGTCCTGAGGGGCGCAGCATAATGTTTTCGGGCTTGATGTCGCGGTGAAAATAGTTGTGCTGGTGCACCAGACTGAGCACGTCGATCAGCTGGGCCAGCCAGAGCATGGCCTGTTTTTCACTGATTGGGTGGTTGCCCTGCTGCACCATCCACTGCTTGAGGTTGGGGCCATCGATTTTCTCCATAACCAGGCAGTGCAGCGGCTCGCTACGGTCGGCGGGGTGGTAGAGAAAATAGCCTTCGGCTTCGACTCGGGGCACGCCGGGATGGTTGAGCTGGCTCAGCACCTGAGCCTCGCGGCGAAAGAGCTCAACGACTTTGTCGTTGGTGTTGTAGCTCTCTTTGAGCACCTTGAGAATTTTGGGCACGTTGCGATCGTAGGCTTCGTACACCCGACCAAAGCCGCTGTTGCTGCTGATCAGGCGCATGACGCGGTAGTGCCCCTGAAGTACCAGGGAAGACCCGCAGGCGGCGCAGGTAGCGCTACCTCCGTTATCGGGATGGTTAGGCTGGCGGCAGTTTGGGTTAATACAAAGACTCATAGCCGACGGTAGAATGCACTCCCCTGTACTCCCAGTGTTTCACGGAATGCGGGCGCTTGATCTTAGCCATAGGGCTTTCTTTGCAATTGATCCGAAGGGAAAACGAAGGCTTAGGCTACCATTTGCCGCTGGCCCCGCCTCCCGACGACGACCCACCTCCTGACGACGACCCACCTCCCGACGACGACCCGTAACTTGAGGAACTGGAATCATGGCGCTCTAGCCTTGGTAGAATCACCTTTTCTTGATCGGTGTGACTACAGTAGTGACAGCTGCGATCGACCACGGCTTCCCCCGAGGACTGGTAGGTTGCTGGAACCAGTGTTGTTTGCTTCACCACTTTTAGCGTCCGATAGCGGCAGCTGGGGCAAGGGCTAAAGGAGCTCCAGGTAGGAAATTGGCGCTTGAGAGACTGATGGCACTGGGGGCACTCTAGAACCTCGTGGTTGACAGAACCCAGCTCCAGTTCTTTGGTTTGCCCGGCGTTGAGGTGGGCTTTGACGGCGTCTTTACTCAAGGGCTGCATGCGCACTGCGCACTGTTTGCATTTGGGGCGCAAAAAGTTGTGCGTCTGCTGGATGGCCATCAAGGTTCCCCCACCAAGAACTAGGGCCACAGCACCGCTGCCAACGGGGTTTAGCCCCGAGAGTGGCGACGTGTCTACCTCAGTGGGCGGTGGGCCGGTGAGTTGACGAATGATGGCCTGGGTACCGGCGTAGAGCCCATCGCTGTAGTCCCCATTGCGAAAGCGGGGCACCATGTATTCGTCAATGATGGTTTGCATGGGGGCATCATAGGCGCGACTGTAGCCCCGACCTAACTCAATTCGCACGGCGCGATCGCCCTGGGAAAATAGCACCAGCACCCCGTCGTGGCGCTGAGCATCGCCAATGCCCCAGGTGTTGAACAGACTGGTCGCAAACGCCTCAAAGCTGCGATCGCCCGCGCCATAGCCCTCGGTCGAAGGCACGGTGACCACGACGGCCTCAATGCCAGTCGATGCCTTGAGCTGTTCTAGATCGTCGCGCAGGCGATCGGCATCGGCCGGTGTCAAGACCTTGCCGTAGTCGTTAATAAAGCTGGCTTGGCGCTGGGGGTAGCCCGTCTGAGCCTGGGACAGCAGGGATGTAGCGGCAGCCGAGGCGAACCCAGGCTGGGCGGTAGCCATGGCTAGGCCTAGCCCAGATACGACCACCACTGCGCCTAGCAGCCCGGCCCTACTGGCGAGCCGTCGCCATCTCTGCTGAGAGTGACCCCTTAACTGTTGCACTGTTTATTCTCGCTCTTGGCGTAGTGGGCTATCTCTAGGGTTCCCCGCCGAACGGTGTTGATCGATCTGGGATCGATCTGGCGCAGCGGGACTGCACACTAGCGTTAGACCACCTTGGCCGCAGGCTGGAACAGCGACACTCCTGCTGCTGCCACCATCACCAGACCAATGGCTGCAACCATCGCTAGCGTTAAGGTTTCGCCCAGCCATAGAAAGCTAATCACCGCCGCGATCGCAGGCTCCAAACTCATCAGCACCCCAAACACGTTCACCGGCATGCGTCGCAGGGCCGTCATCTCTAGAGAATAGGGCAGGGTGGAGGCCAGCATGGCCACCCCTAAACCCAGCAGCAGAATGGTCGGCGACAGCAGCGATCGCCCCTCAGCCAGTATCCCCACTGGCAGCAGCAGCAGTGCCCCCACCGCCATGGAGAGCGCCAGCCCCTCCCCGCCGCGAAAGGCTTGACCCATGCGGGCCGACAGCACAATATAGCTGCCCCAGGCCACCCCAGCCAGCAGCGCAAATACAACTCCCCACGTGTCTAACGATGGCGTGTTGAGGGGCGACAGCAGCACAATGCCCACTGCCGCCAGGGCTACCCACAGGCCGTCGATCCAGCGGCGCGAGTGCAGCAGTGCCACGGTCAGCGGCCCCGAAAACTCCAGCGCCACGGCCACGCCAATCGGAATGCGGGCGATCGCGCAGTAAAATAGCGCGTTCATCACCGCCAGCGATAGCCCAAAAGCGATTAGCAGCCGATAGTCTGAAGGGCGGTGGCCCCGCCAGCGAGGGCGGCACCAGGCCACCAGCACTATTGCCGACAGCCCCACCCGCAGCAGCACCATGCCCAACGGCCCCACCTGACTAAATAGGCTTTTAGCCAGGGTTGACCCCAGCTGAGTCGAGGCCATTGCCGCTATCACCAGTACGGGGGGCGGGGGGGTAAACGCAGGCAATAGTGGTTTTGGCAGTAAAAACTTCGGCGACAAGATCCCATCCCCCCAACGTGAGTAGGCAGAGCCCTTCAACTCTAGCGCTCCCGACTCACCCCTCCTAGCCATGGCATCGATAATGGGGTATGACCGCTATCGATGACCCATTCAGCCAATCATTCCTTAGTCGTCTGCTAAGCCAAAGAGGACAGGTAAAGAACCAGTGAGGATGGCCACACCTCTGAGGCTTGCTGGTTTTGGCTATGATCCGCTTTAGACTGATAACGATTTAACCCCAGTGCCTGGCTAGTAGGTGGCGCTGGCTATCTCAGGATGGTTTTCCCCATGGCTGCTTTTCTAGCCCTTGTCTCGACCCTACCCGCTCTGCCCCAGGGCATGGTGCAGTTTTATGCTCAGGTGAGCCAGTGGGTGGCTCAGACGGCTAGCACTACGGCAGCCTATCTAGGCCAGACCGGCCCCACCGCTGCCCATCTGATCGCCCAAGCATCTGTCAGCACCACCTCCCCAGCCCTCTGGCATCCGCTCCTGTATTGGCTGCTGGTGTTGGTCATGGTGTTCGGTGTTGTGGGAGCAGTGGTACCGGCCCTACCCGGCATTACGCTGATTGTGGGCGCGATCGCAGTATGGGGCCTAGTGGTGGGGTTTGCTGGGCTCCAGTGGGCTTTGGGAGTCGCGATCGCTGCTCTTATCCTCAGCTTTGCGATCGATTACCTGGCCGGAGTTCTAGGGGCGCAACGGGTGGGGGCTAGCAGCTGGGGCCAGATTGGGGCCTTCATTGGCATGTTTGTGGGACTATTTGGGTTGCTGCCCCTACTACCTACCGGCATTCCCTTGCTGGGGCTGCTGCTGGGCACAGTGCTAGGCGCGTTTATCGGCGAGTTTTTGCACCGCCGCGAACTTAAGCTGCTCCAGCGCGTGAAGCAGTCGGTCAAGGTGGGAGTGGCCATTGTAGTGGGCACTATCGTTGGCAACATTCTGCAGGGTGTGCTTGCCCTGATTAGCCTGATCGTGTTTTTGGTTACCACCTGGTCTGGCAACGGAGGGCTATGAAGATAGGCTCTAGCGTGATGCGACTACGACGCCCTAACTATTAGAGCTGTTTAGAAATAACCGAAAGAACTGTCTTCGATGACAGAGGTTCTATTTTAATGCTGGTCTTAAGCTGTCATCGGGTAAAAATTGACCTTCTGCCTGCTCCCTAAGGTTCTCCCTTTGGGTACCTTAGGGAGCAGGCAAATATTGACCTATTGCTGCTGTCATCCCAGAAAGCCCAGGTCAATTTCAATTGGAATCTCATCGAGACTATGCCCAGAAATGTCATCTCTTCAGATTGTTCCCCAGTAAGTCTATTGGGCTTGATGCTGCACTCGAGAAACGAGCGAGCATGTTTTATCAGTTAAGGACAGGGGGGAGCATCCCACGTTCGCGAAAATAGGTTCAGGGGGGAGAATAGAGGAGTAGCCCCAGGGACAACTCATCATGACACTTGAAGACCAAAAGTGCTTGGCAACCTGTACGGCAGAGATTGCCGAGATTTTGCACCGCAATAGCACCTCAGAGAACCTTTATAAACTTGAAGGCATCGAGCAGACCGTTCGACAGCAGATACTGGAAAAGGTGAGTCCTTGAGTGGCCCTGGTTTGGTCAACCAGCGAGCTGATCTGGCCAAAGCTGTCGCTGCTGTCTAAAAAGTTAGCCGACACCCTCGAGATTCACAAAAGCTAAACAGATCCACTGGGGATGAAGGCTTATAACCGTTTCAGTAGCGGGTTGGACAACGCTAACTTACGCTTAAGTGCCAAGGAATTGTTTCAAGCTGCAGAGGCTGATATAGCAGCGCTCACTGGCATGACAGTAGGGCATTCGGCTCTCTTCCCAGACTGTCGGTGCAAGCAAGCCTGCAATTTTGAAACCTGTCTGGGTTAACCATCAGGCCCGCATCGTCAACTATGGTTTCGACTAGGCCGAGAACTCTGCCCCATTGGCTCAGGCGCGGTCGAATCCGCTGTCAAGCAGATTGGGTGACGTCCACTGCCCGCTGGAACATGGCCTCTGTCAATGCGATGGTGAGCCTACGCTGCGTCTATATCAATGGTCTGCTCACAAGTTGACTCTTTGGTTGAAAACGGGGTGCTTCTAGGACAGAAGGACAGGATCTTTGTTCAGCCAGTTCGCTGAAGTACAAAGCTACTTCCGAGAAACTACTGAGACTTTTCGGAAATGAATTGATTGAGTTGGGATTTATGCCCATTAATTGCGGCTTTCTCTGTTGCGATCGCGACTAAGACGCGCTCAAGCAAAAGTTTTTGCGTGTTTTTTCGGATTCAATTTATTTTTTATAAAATTGCATTTTTGGTAAATCATTTTTATAGGGGTCTAACCCCTCTTAGAAGATTTTTGGCAAGTCGCTAAACTAAACCTATTGAGGCGTGAGGGCTTGGATTGCGAAAGAATTCCTCGAAATTCATCGTGAGCCAAGTTATTGAAAATCACACCTAAATTAATGGCTAGAGTTGCTATTTTCCTAACACTATTGGCCCATCAGCCAGATTTAGATAATGCCAAATCAGGGTGCGAGAAGAAATGTCAAGGGATGCGCTTGTTGTCGGAATAAACACCTACCAGTACTTGCCTAGTTTGCAAGCTCCGGCTCAAGATGCCGAGGCCGTGGCACGGTGTTTAGAGAGCTTTGGCGAATGCCGTGTGGGGCGGTTGCCAGAGGCAATTACCCATCAAAAGCCAACAATTAGTCAGCGGGGTGCTGTGACTACCCCTATGCTGGAAGAAGCGCTAATTAGGTTATTTAAACCTGCGGGAAAAAACATTCCCCAAACTGCTATCTTTTACTATTCTGGTCACGGGTTACAGCGTCAGGCTGGTATTCAAGAAGGCTATTTGGCCACTAGCGACGCCAACCCCGCCACCGGCCACTATGGGCTGTCGCTGCATTGGCTCCGGCGACTGCTGCAAGAAAGCCCAGTGCGCCAGCGGGTAATTTTGCTCGACTGTTGCAACAGCGGTGAATTTTTCAACATGCTAGAGGCCGATCCCGGTGCCAGAGCGGGGACCGATCGCCTATTTATGGCCGCCGCCCGCGAGTATGAAGCCGCCTACGAGGCGCTAGATAGCCATCACAGTGTTTTTACCCAGGCGCTACTGTCGGGGCTGAACCCCTATACGGTTAAGGGGGGAATTGTTAACGGCCATTCGTTAACTGACTTGGTCAACCGCGAACTCAAGGGCGAGCTACAGCAGCCCCTGTTTGAAAGCTCCGGCGGTGAAATTGTGCTCACCCGAGCAGCGGGACTGATGGCACCAGCCCCCGACACAGCCCCGTCGCTCATCGATCGTCTCCAAGGGCTACGCTATCGGTTTTGCCCCTTTCCAGGGGCGGCTCCCTTTGAGGCGGGCCAGCGAGAGTTTTTCTTTGGCCGTGACGAGATTACTCAAACTTTGGTCGAGCAGGTGCGAACATCTCGTCTGTGTGCTTTAGTAGGCGCTTCCGGTTCGGGTAAGACGTCACTCTTGCAGGCTGGCCTGATGCCCCGCCTGAGCGAAATTGATGATGCCTTGCCCTGGGAAGCGCGTTATCTGACTCTGGGGCCTGCGCCGTTGACTAACCTGGCCGAGGCCTTTGTAGAGGCTCAGGCGACGGGGTTGGCGCGAGCTGAGCAACTGCGCTGGGCTGAATCGTTCTTGCAGCAAGGTCCAGAGGGGTTTTGTCAGCTGGTGCAGGCTGTCGCCGGAGCTACGCCGCTGGTGTTGGTGATCGATCAGTTTGAGGTGTTGCTGACCCCTGGCTTGGTTCCCGATCGCGATCGCCGCCTGGTGATTGACTGCCTAACGGCGGCAATCCAGCAAGACTGTTTGCCCCTACACTTGGTGCTAGGGCTGCGGGCTAGCCACCTACAGAGCCTCTCCGACTTTCCTGACTTTGAGTCGCTGGTGCATGGCCACACCTTGGCCATGCCTGCTATGACCTATAACCAGCTTAAAGCCACTATTGTTGGCCCTTTAGAAAAAGTGGGGTATCGCTACGATACTAATTTGGTCTATACCCTGTTGCTCGATGTGGTGAGTGCCCCGGCTGATCTGGCTCTGCTACAGCTCGCACTCAAGGCTCTGTGGTCGCGGCGAGAGGTCAATCCCAGTGCGTCTGAGCCTCCTCGCCTAACCCTGGCTGCCTATGCCGATATGGGGGGCATTCGTCACCTGCTCAACCAGCAGGCCAACGATCTATACGACAGTCTGTCGGCGGCTGAGCAGGCGATTGCCCAACGTGTGTTTTTGAGCCTCTGCGATCTGGGGGATGGGGCAGCCCTCAGCCGTCGTCAGATTGCTTTAGCGGAGTTGGTCACCGAAACGATGCCTCAAGCGGCGGTAGTTAGCACCTTAGAAAAGCTGATCAACGCTCGTCTAGTGGTTTCTCAGGCCCCAGCGGTTGACCTCAACGATAGTTCGTCACTGCTGGCGGTGCCCGGCTGGTCACCTGCATCGACTGAAGGCGACGCGCTGATGGTGACGAGTAGCCTGCTGGTTAACCTGCCGTTGCCTTTGGTCGGCGATCCTTACTTTGACATTGCCCATGAAGCGTTGATTCGCAATTGGCCGCTACTGCAACAGTGGTTACAAGCCCAAGGGCCGATGGTGCGGCAGCAACGCACCATTGAAGTGGCGGCTCAGAGCTGGCAACACCATCAACAGCCCAACCACCCCGACTATTTTTTGACTAAAACCCGCTTAAACGAGGCCAAAGTCTTTCGTCAGACTCATCCTGGTCAGCTCTCGGTGTTGGCAATTCGCTATCTTGAGGCCTGCGATCGCTATACCCGCCGCTGCTGCCGCCAACGCTACCTGGTGCGACTCTTGATTCCGTTGAGCATGGCGACTGGCATGGTCACAGCCTATGGTCACAGCCATATGACGCGTCCTGATCTAGCGTTAACACTAGCTGAGGTGCCACCGGGGATGAGTGATGTTGTTCCTTCCTTTCAACTGGTGCCCCCGGCTCTAGAAAGCTCACCCGCACCGATTTTAGGGTCGCCCCAGACGGGAGTTGTACGCACTGACCTGCTCAATCTCGCCCCTGGTGCGATCGGTGGTCACTCGCCCCAGCCCCATCACACGGCGGCCTCAGACCTACTCAATGCTCTGGATAGATCGGCCCAAGGCTTTCGCCCTATGGCTACCCAGGCTGCTGCCCTGAATGCCGCACTCCAGCGGGAGGTACCATCGGCGGTAGCATCTGCTCAGCCTGTGGTGCCTCAAACAGCTCCGGTTCAGACCGCTCCTATTCAGGTCACCCCCAAACAGGCTGCACCAGGGTCCGCTAGTGCTAAAGGCCACAGCTTGCCCGCCGCTAATCAAGTCGTCGATCTAGAGGCCTGGTGGATTTCCCCTAGCGATCCCTCACTGGTGATTCAAATTTGGTGTACTCGCACCCAGCCTGAGCCGGTATGTTTTACGTCGACGGCTGCCCGCAGCCATTAGCAGTTGGCCATGCCTCGGCTAAAGAAAGTTATCCTAAGGGGGCGGGCTTGAGCGATGGAACGGTATGCAAATTTTGTCGGTGGCGCTGCAAAACTTCAAGACCCACCGCGATCGCTATTTTGAGTTTCAGCTCGGTACCAACGCGATCTGTGGAGAAAATGGCGCTGGCAAAACCAGCATTCTAGAAGCGATCGCCTGGGTGCTGTTTAACTATCAGGGCGACTATGCCAAAGAAGATTTGATTCGCAATGGCAGCGGCAGCGCCCAGGTGACGGTGGCGTTTACCTCCAACTACGATAGCCGTACCTACCAGGTGCAGCGCTGCACTCAGCGGGGCTATGCCCTATTTGACCCTCAGCTCAACGAGCGACTGCCCTACACCCGCGTCAAAGACGAGGTGTTGCCCTGGCTGCGCCAGCATTTAGGGGTTGGCCCCACCACCAACTTGCCCCAGTTGTTTGCCCGCACGCTGGGAGTGCCCCAGGGAACATTTACAGCCGACTTTTTGCAGCCGGCTGAGCATCGCAAGGCCGTGTTTGACGCGATTCTTAAGGTAGAAGACTACAAACTGGCCTTTAAGCAAATGAACACCCTGCGCCGCTATGCGGAAGACCAGGTAGAGGCAACCAAGGGCAAAATTGCTCAGTATGAAGAGTCGCTGACGGTTTGGGATGATCTGTGCCAGCGCCAGCAGACGCTGCAGCAGGCGATCGCTGCCAGTGAAGCCCGCTTAACTGAATTGCAGGCTACTCTGACTACGCTACAAACCCAGCGCGATGGGTTGCAGGTACAGGCTCAGCAGGTGCAAAACCTGGCTAACCAACGTCAGGGGTTGAGCCATCAGCTTGAGGCCCAGCGAGCGGGGTTGGCCCGACTTCAGCAGTCGGTGGAGCAGGCCGAACAGGCGATCGCTTACTGTAAAGCCAATCGAGAGGCCTATCAGGGCTATCAGGCGGCGGAGCAGGCGCTCCAGGCTTTGGCCCAAGATCAGCAGCGACGGCAGGCGTTGCAACTTGAGTACCAAACGCTGCAAAAGACCCAAAGCCAAAAGCAGGTTGAGCTGATGCGGTGGCAAACTCAGCTAGAGTCCTTTGCGGCTACTGAGCGCGATCTGGCCCAGTTGCAACCCCAGATTGCGGTCCAGGCCGAGCTAGAGACCCAGCGCCAAACTCTTCAGCAGCAGCTCGAACAGTGCCAGCGGTGGCAGTTGCAGCAGCAGCAAGGGCAGACCCAATTGGCCCTGCTGGCTCAGCAGCTCGCAGGGGTAGTGCAAACCCGCGATCGCCTAGCGACGCTCCAGCCCAGGGTAGATGAAATTGCTGGGCTAGAAGACCAGCGCGATCGCCTTCAGCAGCAGCTCAGCCGCATAGCTGCGGCCCGGCAGTTTGAAACCGAAATTAGCGCCCTGGTGGCGACCAGCCAAAGCCAAGGCCAAACCCAACGGGCTGAAATTGAAGCGCTACTCCAAGAGCTAACGACTTTGGCCGCCAGCCAGCCCCTCCTCTCGGGGCAAACCCTAGATCGCTTAGAGCAGGCGCTTCAGGGCAGCGCTACGCTGCACCAGTCTTTGGTGGCAGCTTTAGAGGCAATTCTGCATGACCTGGCCGACCAGACCGATGCAGCGGCGCTCAGAACCTCCCTCAAAACCGTAGAAACCGATCTCAAACAGCGCTATGGCTGGCGCGCCGAGCTAGCCCAGTTGAGTCATGTAACCGACCAGATTGAACAGCTTCAGCGGTCTCAGGCTGAGGTGAGCCATCAGCTGGACATTCTGGCGCAGCAGTTGGCCGGCCAATCTACGGCGATCGCCGCCCTAGCGGCTCTGAATCAACAGCTAGAGGTACTGGGTCGCCCGCGAGAAAAAAGTCAGATTTTAGCGCGTACCCTCCAAGACAAAGGGCGGGTAGAGCAGGCCCACATGGCCCAAACCCATGCCCTAGCGGAGCTTGACCAGCAGCTAGCGGGGGTGACGACTCAGCTAGAGCAGTTTGCCCAGCTAGACCAGCGCTTGGTTGAGGTCCAGGGCGATCGAGCTAGGCACCAGGCTGGCTATGGGCTATACCTGCAAAATCAGCAGCTAGCCAACCAGCACAGCCAGCTTCAGGCTGAGTTAGCTACCGCCGCCGCCGCATTTACCCAGCTTCAGCAGCAATACACCGCTATCAATCAGGCCTATGAATCGGCGCTGGCCACCTTTGATCCTGCTGCCGCTGCTGCCCTGGATACCCAGTTTAGTACCGCAAAATCGGAGACTGACCAGCTCTCGGGCAGTCTACCCCAGCAGCGGCAGCGACTGGCCGATATTCACCAACAAATTGCGGGGTTAACCGCTATTGCCCAGCACCGTGATGTGGCTAAGCAACAGCTTCAGGCTCAAGAAAAGGCCAAACGCTTTGTCAACTTTGCCCGCAAGGCCTACAACGAGGCAGGGCCGCGCATTACTGAGCAGTACGTACGCAGTATTTCTCGCCAGGCCGACCAGCTGTTTCGAGAGCTGCTTAATCGTCCGAATGTAGCCCTAGAGTGGACTAGGGACTACGAAATTTTGGTGCAGGATGGCCCTAACCAGCGCCGCTTTGTCAACCTATCGGGGGGCGAGCAAATGTGTGCGGCCCTGGCGGTGCGCTTGGCCCTGCTGAAGGTGCTAGCCGATGTCGATATTGCCTTCTTTGACGAGCCGACGACCAATATGGATCGCCCTAGGCGGCAGGGGTTAGCTGAGGCGATTGGCCGCATCAAAACCTTTCAACAGTTGTTTGTAATTAGTCACGACGACACCTTTGAGCAGGTGACCGAAAACGTCATCATGGTCGAGCGGGAAGCGGTTTAGCCTGCGATTCCACTGGGCGAACGGCGGTTAGCGCCTACAGGTTGACCGATTGGGTATCGGAGGTATGGAATTCGGATTCGGTGGAACAATAAAAAAACCGCTTCCTTTAGAGAAGCGGTTGCCTAGAGTAGGAGAGTTTTTAGTCGATACCTTGCAGATAGTGGGTATCAGTCAACGGTGAAACATTACTGACTAGACAAGGCCTGGCTAGAGTAAGCGTCGCCACCGTAGGCGGGCACGCGATCGCCAAAGCTGGTGGCCTGGCCCGTGACCGATTCGGCAAGCTGGTCGAAGGAGTCGGAGCGCCAGTTGCGTTCGTGGATGGGCTTGGTTTGCTCGCCTCGGAAGTAGGCTTGACTACCAATGAGTGCGGCAGCAACCCAGCCAATGACAAAAAGAGAAATGAGTAGAGCAGTCATGGGTGAACCTCCAGTTCGAAGTGGTGACAGCTGCAAAACACGCCTCTAAAGTTGGGCAAAGTGGGCTGGCGCATTCCGCTTATGTAAATAAATGTAACTCTAATGTAACGAAATGTCAAATTGAATTGCATTTTCTTTGCTTCGGATGATAAGGCTCACGCCTTGCTGGTCTGTTGGTGTTGTCGAGGCTGGGCTCAGGTGGCGCAGGTTGGTTGGTTTTGCCGGTTGGTAATCTATTTATGTGAAGGATGTAAATTATGTGAAGGGTGCAAAGAGTTAAGGGAGATAACCTTGTAACGTGCGACAAATCTCCTAGGATAGGCAGTAAGGGAAATGCGCTAACCCAGTCTGGTAAACGGATTGAGGCAGGTAAGTCAAGCGCATTGGCGTCATCTATCGGTCGCGCGATCGCGATCTCAAGTCAAGCATTCGCCTTTACGCTGCTTAATCGTCGCCCATGGCTACCAATAGTCGTTACTCTCTTGATTTGCTGAACCAGTGTTTTAGCCGAGGCCAGCTGAAATTTCAGGATTTAGATCTGCGCCACCTGTCCTTAGAGGGCATCAAGCTGCCGTTTGTAGAATTTATCGATTGCAATTTGCAGGGCTTAAACCTATCGGGGGCGTTTATGCCTGGGGGCGTGTTTACCCGTAGCTGTCTGCGACACAGCCGGCTCAACTGGGCCAATCTTATTGGCACCGATTTCTTTCGGGCCGATGTATCTGCGGCTCAGCTCAAACGAGCGATTCTGTCCGGAGCCAGTCTCATGGGGACAAATTTTCAGGGTTCCCTATTGCAAGAGGCCGTGATGGCGGGCAGCGATTTACGGGGAGCCAATCTTAGACAAGCCAATTTGCGGGGCGCTAATCTGAGCAACGCCAATCTACAGGGAGCTGACCTGCGCCATGCTGACATCACCAACGCCAACCTCGATGGGGCTAACCTAATTGGGGCAATGATGCCCGACGGCACCTATATGGATTATGGGGTTGAGTTGCTGACCGCCGGAAGCGAATGAGGCAAACACCTCCGCCTAGTGCGGCCTAATGCAGCGCCATCCCAGCGCCCCCAAACAGCATCAGCGATAGAAAGAAATCAACCACGAATAGGCCCACCCAGGTGGTGACTACTGCCGAGGTCGCCGCTCGACCGACCGATCGGCTACAGGTGGTGGTTAAGCCCCAGGTACAACCCGCCAGGGCTACAATCACCCCAAACAAAATCGATTTAATCAGGACGGCAATCAGGTCGTTGAGCACCATTAGCGATCGCACCGAATCTAAAAACTGCTCAATGGGCATGTCATAAAAGTGAAACGCTACTCCGGCTCCGCCGAAGATGCCTAGCACTAGCCCCAATACCGTGAGTACCGGCAGCATGACACAGCAAGCTACTACTCGGGGCACCACCAGGTAGTCAACCGGGTCGGTGCGCAGTACTTTGAGTGCGTCGATCTGGTCAGTCACTTTCATACAGCCGATTTCGGCGGCGTAGGCGGTGCCCACTTGACCCGCCATAATGCCAGCGGTCAAAATTGGCGCTAGCTCTCGGCAAAAGGCCATGGCAAATGCTCCGCCCAACGCGTGCAAAGCGCCAAACCGTTCTAATTCTCGGGCGGTCTGAATTGTAAAAATCATGCCCGCAAACAGGTTAGTCAACAGCACCGGAGTTAGGGTCAACGGCCCCGCTGCCACCATCTGTTCTACGGTACGCTGACGGTTGATGCCGTTGCGTAGAATTCGCATGAGCACCTGGCCGCCCAAAAAGCAGGCCATGACAATATGGTAGGCGCAAGATTTTGGCTTGACGACCGATGTAGGGGTAAATTCGGGCGCTCGCTTACAGTCTCGTGCGGCTGGCTCTGGAAAACGCAGTGAAAGCCGCAGGGCTTTGTTATAGGTCTTAACCATAGCGACAGCTCGTAGGGGAAAGTTGATGAACGCAGATGTTCGAGTACAGTGTGCCCCGAGCACCTAGGGCAGTCAAACAGTATGAAGAACAATAAGACAACAACGAGAGTAGTCAGGCGCTGGTCTACCTAAATGGCTCGGCGTTGGAGACCCCCCTAACCACACTTGAACCTTATTTTGCGGTGATTGGATGGGGTGCCTGAGGAAGCACCCGAGCAAAACGCCTTTAGGACTGCCAACAATTTACAGAGTTCGAGCGCGTTTTTAGGTTTTGTGCGGATAGTTTTCAGATTGTTAAGCCCAAGGGTGCATCTATCCTGTGGATGAATTTGCTCGAAGGGTGATTGAACCGCTCAGCGATCGTGCCTAGTTAGCTGAGGATGCCCCTAAAACTTTGCCATCTAGGACTTGACCAAGCTGATGGACCGGCTCAACGGTCTGGAGTTCAAGGTGCAAGGTTCGGGGTGCAAGCACAAGGTTTACGGCCAGCCTTGAACCTTGTACCGCAAACCCTGAACCCTCACTCACCTGTCATCGGTGGCTTGGCAGACTACTGGGAATTAGCCAGAACAACTAAACATAGTACGAAAGCAGTACGCTTTCTCGATATTCATGGTACGCTTGTACCATCTCTTTTGAGGCCTGTCCTTGATGAGAGATGGTTTGGAGTTCTCCCTAAGCCCTGACAACTCAGGATTGGGGAAATCGTCTTGGGTTCACTTTTGCCCTCCCTTAGGGATTACTGTGCGATGGATTTGCAAAGCATTCAAACCAAGCTGATTCAAACGGTCAATACCCTCAACCAAAGCAATGGCGAGGTTCAGGTGGATTGGGTCGGTGGCCCCCATCTGCCCATCTCGCTGCCCCAGCCTGAGGCTAGGACTCGGCCTGGGGTAGACTTTGCTGCTGCCGTAGATGCCTTACAGTGGCGGGCGGTGGAGCAATCGAGTGCAGTCAACGGTTTGTCTCAGTCTGGGGCTGTGCCTTCAGGGGTGCCTTCAGAGGTTTTCCTCAAACGGCTCCGTGCCATAGTCGATAAGATCAACACTCTGTCCGCTGAGCAAGCGCGGGCGATCGCAGAAATGCAGTCAATTCAGGCTCGCCTGACTCAGGGGCAGCCGATGGTGCCGCCCATACTTGACCTCAGTCAAGCCATGATCGCGGTGGCCGAGGAGGATGGTCAGGGCAACATACTGCTCTCTTGCCGCACGGTCTCGCCGCAGAGGGCCAGCCAGCCTGAGTCTAGCAGGGGGCACAGTGCCCAGGTCATACCTCCAACCCGACGGCGATCTGCCCAGGGACGACCGGCTAGGCGATCGCGGGGGCGCGGTGGCCTGTCCCACGACGTGCTGGCTCTGGGGCAAGAACCCCTACAGCTTTTGAGCCGCCTGGGCCGCCTTGCCTGGAGCTTGGTTCAAGGCTTTACCGGCGTTGCTACTGCTGCTAACTCCGGCAGAGCATCGGGCCAAACGATTGACCCGTCGAGCGGTGCCCCCTCGCTGTCGGTAACCGATGGGGTGATCTGGTTGGGTGGTGGGGTAATTGGCCGTCTAGCCCTAAATGTAATGTTGGCGGCATTTCCGCCCTTCTGGTCTGTGGCGGTAGCGGCGATTACGGCGATTACGGCCTATGCCCTCTATCGAGCTACCCTGGCTCCCAAACTCGCCTTTGGCCCGGCTCTACGGGTGTTCTTGCTGGTGGTCGGGTTAGTGGTGGGTGGACAAATTTAGCGGCCATGCGTGACTTAAGCGACTTCTGGAAAACTTTCTCCCTAATGGTGGGCAGTGCCCACCCTTGTATCTTTAGAGGTGTGTGGCAGACCGTCCCACCCTAGGTTGTCCAAAACCGAACGTAGCATGGGTCGCTGCACACCTCTGAAGTTAACTCGCAAAATCGCCAGGAGCTTAGACTCCGTATCGAGCAAGGACGAGTGATGTCAGATTAACCTCCTACACGGGTGGATACAACCATGACTGAACTATCACAAGCGCATCAATGGGTTGGCATTGACGTATCCAAGCGCACCTTAGATGTGTACGTCCGTCCACTTGGATTAAGCGTTCAGGTGGCCAACAGTGACTCTGGTTTAAGAGAGTTGCTACAGGCGTTAACGGCGTTTCGTCGCGAGACGAGTCTGATTGTGCTGGAAGCGACCGGGGGCTATCAAGCCCTGGCGGCGCGAACGTTGATGGCGGAGGGCTGGCCCGCCGTTGTGGTGAATCCACGTCAAGTGCGTGATTTTGCCCGGGCCACGGGGCGCATGGCTAAAACAGACAAAATTGATGCCGAGGTGTTGGCTCACTTTGCCGATGCCATCCGTCCAGAGGTACGGGCGATGGCGAGTGAGGCCAGTCAACACCTTCAAGACCTCGTCACGCGACGGCAGCAACTCGTCGAGATGATGAGTGCCGAAAAAGCCCGGCAACGCTCAGCACGAGCCAGGACGGGTCAGAGCATTGAGCAGCATATTGACTGGCTCAAGCAACAGATCCAAGACCTCGATACCCAGATTGAGCAGCTCATCGCCCAGAGCGATCAGTGGCAGCGCACCCGCGAGATCCTCACCAGTGTGCCGGGTATTGGGGCTGTGACGACGGGGCTCCTCTTGGCCTCACTCCCCGAGTTAGGACAGATCTCAGCGAAGCGCCTAGCCAGCTTGTGTGGCCTCGCCCCGTTCAACCGCGATAGCGGCCAGATGCGGGGTAAGCGGATGATTAGCGGCGGTCGAGCCACCGTGCGCACAGGCCTCTACATGGCCGCGTTAGTCGCCACTCGCCATAATCCGGTCATTCGCGATTACTACCAGCGCCTGCTGCAGCGGGGAAAACTCAAAAAGGTTGCCCTGGTGGCCTGCATGCACAAACTGGTGATTATTCTCAATGCCATGGTAGAACATGACACCCTCTGGCAGGCTCCGGCTTGCTCCCTGCCCGCCGCCACATAAGGAACAGCAAGACTCTGTCTGATGCAGGCAGGGCTCCTGGCTTGATTTCCGCTGCCATCCCGCCGAGGCTAATCGCATAGCAGGATGAGCTTGACAAAGAAGATAATCGCTACGGTGGCTACAGTCGTCGGACACAGCGGGGAACTTCTTTTCTAGAAATCTCCTTAACCCTCACGTTTCATCAAATGTATAAGGAGTCAGGTTATGGTTTCAACCCATCAGTCAGGCGGCGGGGTGGCGCTGTCTACCGCCAAGCCATTCATTGCCGGGGGATTGGTGTTTGCCATTGGGCTGATGGCCGTCGATGGTCAGAGCCTGGGTCGTTGGCTGTCAACGGCCAGCCCTGAAACTGTCCAGGGGTGCGAAAAGATGGTGCAGAGCAATGCCCAGCTTAGCCGTGAGCAGTTGGCCAAGCTGCTGGTTGTGCCCGAGCGTGACCCTAAGGAAGCCGTGCGCAAAATTGTGGCCGAACCCTATTGCAGCCTGCCCCAGCTGCAAGTGCGCTCTGGGGTGGTTTCTGAGCGAGAGGCCTACCCCATGGCCTGGGACCCCGCTGTTCAGCTAGTGATTTTGTATGAAAATGACGAGTACGCTGGCTATCGTTTTCGGTTTCAGTAGTGCTGTGGCTCTATGCGGTAGCTGTAGCACCGGGCGATCGCCCAGTGTTTTCCGCCAGCTCTATGCTGCCTTGGGTCGCTGGGGCGATGGCGCTCTGCAAGGCTACTGGCTACGCTGCTGCTTGAAGGCTGGGCTAGGGCTGCTGCTAGCAGGCCTGGGCAGCTGTAGCCATCTCTCTGGGGTGGTGCCCCGCCAGATTGTGCTGAAACAGACTTGGGAGATTGAGTCGGGCGATCGCGTCGCTGGGCAACTGGTAACTGGTGGTCTCGGAGATATCTCTGTGCAGTTGCAGGGCACCCGGCTGCGGGCTCCCTTTGCCGGACAGGTTGAGCTGGCGGCTAAGGGGTTTCGCTGCATTTATTTCTCTACCCCAGAGGTGCCCGCTTATCTATTTCGCTACTGCGGCATTCGACGGCCCCGGCTGGGTGCACTTCAGGCGGGGGACGTTATGGGGCGGGGGCGGCACATTCACTTTGCTACCCTGCGCCGTCAGCCCGATGGGGCCTGGGCCATTGTCGAACCCTCCGATCGCGTACTGGAGCGATCGCTGAATCAGCCTGCATCTAGCCTGGGTTTTTAATGCCTGCTCCCATTGTTTGCTCTCAATTGTGCCGAGTAGTTGACCTGACCCGTCAGTTGTTGCCCTACAGATTTGCCCCCATGAAGCTATACCCCACTCTGTTAGCTGCCAGTGCTTTGCTGGCTATCTTAGGTGCTTCCCCCGCCCGTGCCAATGATGGTGTGCTCACCTTTGAGCTGGAGGAGCCACAGTGGGTGCAGGAGAAGCTGGCAGCCGTAGTTACTATCTCCGCCCCTGCCCCGGAGAACCAGCCCTTGCCCATACCAGCCCACGGCCTGAACCCGCCCATGCGCTACCACTCACCCCAGCAATTGCCTGCCGGGGTCTATCGGCGAGGAGTCGCTGTTGCCCTCAACGACTCGACATCCGCCACGGCATTGCTGCCACCAGCGCCGCCGCCGCCGTCTGCGGCTCCAGTTCTGGTGGCAGTGGCCCCTCCCGAGCCTGAGCCAACGCCCCAGCCCGAGGAAACCCCCGAACCCGCTCTGCTGGCCCTAGACTTTGAGATGGCGCCTTCTCCGGCGGTGTTGGTGGCTCAAGCCGAGCTGGCTAAACCTCAGCAGCCCGCGAACCCGCTGCTGAGCCTGTTTGAGGGTGACACCAACTCCTTGGTGGCCTGGGCTGTGGGCAGTGCCGAAGGAACTCGTACCCCTAACGGGGCGATCAACCCGGCCTACTTTGGTCATACTGATCCTGGCAATCGGGTCTGGAATATGGGCACTTTTTCGTACCAACACGGGGCCAAAACCCCGGCAGAAGCCGATCAAAAACAGCTGGCCCGACTTAAAAATCAGGGAGACGTATTGCGCCAACGGGCCTTGAGCCACGGTCTCAATCTCACTCTCGAAGAAACCCTCAATGGGCTAGACCTGGCCAACCAGTCACCCCTGGCCGCCATTGGCCGGGTGGGGTACATAGAGCGCTTAGCCGAGGCGAAAGCCAATGGCTATGAGGGGGCCGAAGCAATTGTAGTGGCCCGGACTCGGTCTTACATCAACCCCAACACTGGCCGCTGGAACGCCCCCGGCCTAGGCAATACCGAACCCAGCATTCGGCGTGACCAAAAGCGCCGCGCCGATGCGGTCGCCAAAGCGATCGCCGCTTATGAGGCTAAAGACCCAGACCTCAGATCTCAGACCTGGACCTTGACCCCCAGCGAAGACCCCGCCCCCGATATGCTCGTGGCCCTAGCCGAAGCGCCAGCCGAAGCCATCGACGAGATTCTGGAAATGTGGACGTCTCCGAGCGATCCTGTGGCCCAGATTGACCCTGCTGTTGATGAACAGATCGCCGCAGTCGCAGACGAGGCATCCCACGATCATCGCCTAGCGGTGCTCTGGCAAATTACCACCGAAAAACTCTCAGAGATTGGATCCGTATCCTTTAAAGCCCCAACGCCCCAGACGGCATCCTTAGCGGGAGTACGGTTTGCTCGAGGCAATGCTTTAGAGCCTACGGTGGCGGAGACTGACGTTGCCGCTGCCCCTACCCCAGCGGCCATTGATGCGGAAATTGCCCTGGCGAATCATCCTGAAGAAAATTCCAACCCTTCAGCTTCCCTAGAGCCTGAGACGAGGGTGGCCCAAACCGACACTGGGACTGCATCTCCCTCCTGGGCTGATGTTCGAGAGGCTAATCAGTCTTCGATCGCATCGGAGCTAGAACCCATGGTGCTCGAATCAGTAGCCTCTGTCGAGGCCGAAGCGATCGCACCTCCCACCTGGGCCGAAACCCGAGAGGCTCATCAGTCTGCCCCCGCTGAGCCCCTTGCCGCTGTGCTGCCCGATCGCGCTGGCTATTCCCCTGAGTCCACCTCGTCTCTCGGGGCCGAGGATTCTCTTACTGTGCCGTCAGCCCAGGAGGCTGTTCTGGATCCTGCGATCGCCCCTGCCCTAGACAAAGCGGCCCTGACGAAAGCAACCGGTACCCTGAAGTTTGACAAAGCTGATTTCTCCACCCCTTGATACCCATCCGATTGGGCAAACCCCGGTCCATAATCAGGAACCCCGTCGGGGCGTAGTAGGCCACGCCCCGACAAATCGGGGGTATTCATTAGCGCTGCGACGATCAGGAGGGAGGCCTGGGCTCAGGCACTGTTGACATTAAAGGCACGACCTCGGGATAGTTATCCCGAGGCCGTGCCTTTGATGCAGCTGTTTATACCAGATTCTGCTTGGTTACCCCCGGTTCAGCAGGGCGCATGCCGTGCGCCCCCTACGGTTTGGCCTTTTGGAAATCGAGGGTATGCAATTCGGATCGGGTATTAGACTTTTACTGGCTGACCGGTGGGGCTTTTAGCACGGGCAAAGCCGCCAGCGGAGCGGTATTTGTAGCGCTGGCTTCGCTGACAAACACCTGGTTTAGTCGGGCGGTGAGCTTCTGGGTGGTGGCATCGTAAATCTGGGTCAGCATCTTGGGGTAGAAACCAAACCCGATAATTGGCACCAGCAGGCAGGCGATGATGAACACCTCACGGGGCTCGGCATCGGCTAAGACCTCATGCTCGATCAGTTCCTTATTCTCAGGGCCGTAGAAGATCTCCCGCAGCATCGACAGCAGGTAGATCGGGGTAAGAATGACGCCGATCGCCATAAAGATGACGGTAATTAGCCTGAAGGTAAAGCTGTAGGCATCGCTGGTGGCAAAGCCCACAAACACCATTAGCTCGGCCACAAAGCCGCTCATGCCCGGCAGCGCCAGCGACGCCAGCGAACAGGTCGTAAACATGGCGAAGATCTTGGGCATCTTTTTGCCCACGCCGCCCATCTCATCCAAAATCAGGGTGTGGGTGCGATCGTAGGTGGCCCCGACTAAAAAGAACAGGCTGGCCCCGATCAACCCGTGGGAGATCATTTGCAGCACTGCGCCGCTCAGGCCCAGGTTGGTGAATGAGGCAATCCCGATTAGCACAAAGCCCATGTGGGAAATCGAGGAGTAGGCGATCTTGCGCTTCAGGTTGCGCTGGGCAAACGACGTCAGCGCCGCGTAGACAATATTGATACAGCCCAAAATCACCAGCACCGGCGCAAAGTAGGTGTGGGCGTCGGGCAGCATGCCCAGATTCATCCGAACCAGCGCGTAGCCGCCCATCTTGAGCAGAATGCCCGCCAGCAGCATGTGCACCGGGGCCGTGGCCTCGCCGTGGGCATCGGGTAGCCAGGTGTGCAGCGGAATGATCGGTAGCTTGACGGCGTAGGCAATCAAAAACGCGCCGTAGAGCAAGAGCTGCATGCGGAGCGGGTAGACCTTCTCCGCCAGAGCCCGCATGTCAAAGGTGATGGTGTCGCCGTAGAAGGCCATGGCCAGCGCCGCCACCAAAATAAACAACGACCCACCCGCCGTGTAGAGAATGAATTTGGTCGCTGCGTAAAGCCGTTTCTTGCCGCCCCAGATCGACAGCAGCAGATACACCGGAATCAGCTCCAGCTCCCAGAACAGGAAGAACAGCAGCATATCCTGCACGGCAAACACGCCGATTTGGCCACTGTACATGGCCAGCAGCAGAAAATAAAAGAATTTGGGCTTGAGGGTTACTGGCCAAGCCGCCAACGCCGCCAGGGTGGTAATGAACCCCGTCAACAGCACCAGAGGCATTGACAGACCGTCTACCCCGACCGACCACTTGAGGTCGAGCTGGGGCACCCAGGTATAGCTCTCGACTAGCTGTAGACCCGGCTGGCTAAAGTCGTAGTTGAGGTAAAAGGCGGCCACGATCAACACAAAGTCGATCAACCCCACCGAGAGGGCATACCAGCGCACGGTCTTGCCTTCGTCATCGGGCAAAAACGGAATCGCTATGCAGGCCACCAAGGGCAGCAGCGTAACGGTGGTCAACCAGGGAAAAGTCGCGAGGTCCATATCGTCGTTTCTCGTCGCGTTCGGCTAAAAGGGCGGAATATTGCGGGGAATTAGGGAGATGGTAAGGATCAAGGGATGGTTGGAAAGTTGACAGGTTGACAAGTTCGAACGTTCTAACCTGCCAACCTTCTAACCTGTAAACCCTAGGTCACCCCCGACAGCAGCACCAATCCCAAGACAGCGCCAAACACAATCAGGGCGTAGAACTGAGCCCGTCCGTTCTCCAGGTACTTTAACCCTTCCCCAGTCACCAGGGTGACGAAGCCTGCCAGGTTGACGATGCCGTCGACAATGCGGATATCGACTTCGAGCACCTGTTTGGCTAGCTTACGGCTGCCCTGGACAAAGACCACCTCATAGATGTCGTCGATGTACCACTTGTTCAGCGACAGGTTGTAGAGGGGCTTGAGCTTGGCTGCGATCGCACCGGGATCAATCACCTTCGTGCGGTACATCAGCACCGAGATGATGATGCCGACCACTGCGATCGCCACGGAACTCCCTGCCATCAGGGCAAACTCATGCCAGTCAAAGGCCTCTGCCGCCTCTACCGCTTCCATTACTTCCCCTGGGGGGTGAATGAAGGCTTCGAAGTAGTTGGCGAAGGGCGTACCCACCAGACCAATCAGTACCGAGGGCACCGCCAGGGCCATCAGCGGGAAGGTCATTGACAAGGGCGACTCATGGGGTTCGTGGGCGTGGTCATGATCGTGGTCGTCGTGCTCGCCACCGGGGGCATCCAGGGTTAGCTCCTGGGGGTTCATGGCACCAGGGCCAAGAGACATGCCCATTTTTTGCATCTGCGCCCGCTTGAGGTCGCGGCGAATGCCTTCGTCGTTGCCTCTAAAGCTGCCCTCAAAGGTGGAGAAATACATGCGGAACATGTAGAAGGCGGTAATGCCCGCCGTCACCCAGCCCACGGCCCACAGCACCGGGCTGACTGCAAAGGTGGATCCTAGAATCTCATCCTTTGACCAGAAGCCTGCGAAGGGTGGAATGCCGCAGATGGCCAGGGTGCCAATTAAGAACGTGTAAGCGGTAACGGGCATGTACTTGCGCAGACCACCCATCAGGCGCATATCTTGGGCCAGCACCGGGTCGTGGCCCACCACCGCTTCCATACCGTGGATCACAGAACCGGATCCTAAAAACAGCATGGCTTTGAAGTAGGCGTGGGTCATGAGGTGAAACAGACCGGCGCTGTAGGCCCCTACGCCCATGGCCATGACCATATAGCCCAGCTGCGACATGGTCGAAAAGGCCAGCCCTTTCTTGATGTCGTTTTGAGTGATGGCAATGGTAGCCCCCATGAAGGCAGTAAATGCCCCGGTGTAGGCAATCACGGTCATCACCGTAGGGATATGCTCAAACACGGGGTACATGCGGGCCACGAGGAACACCCCTGCTGCCACCATCGTCGCTGCGTGAATCAGCGCTGAGATGGGGGTAGGGCCTTCCATGGCGTCGGGCAGCCACACGTGCAAGGGGAACTGGGCCGACTTGGCTACCGGGCCAAGGAACACCAAAATAGCAAACACAGCGGCCATGCCAGCACTCAGGCTGCCGGTGTTGACCATATCGGTCAGCCGTTCACCCATGACGTCAAAGTCGAAGCTGCCGGTGGCCCAAAACAGGGCCAAAATGCCCAGCAACAGGCCAAAGTCGCCCACCCGGTTCGTGACAAACGCCTTTTGGCAGGCATCGGCGGCGGGTTTGCGATCGTACCAAAAGCCGATCAGCAGGTAGGAACACATGCCCACCAGCTCCCAAAACACGTACACCTGGAGCAGGTTAGGACTAATCACCAGACCCAGCATGGAGGAGCTAAACAGGCTCAGGTAGGCGTAGAACCGCACATAGCCCGGATCGTGGGCCATGTAGCCATCGGTGTAGATCATCACCAAGAAGGCGACGGTGGTGACGACCACCAGCATCAGCGCCGCCAGGTGGTCGATGGTGTAGCCCATCTCAATGCGGAAGTCGCCCGCCGAGGCCCACTCGAACATGGCCTGGTAGGGGGCATGGCCCTGCCACTGGCTCCAAAAAATCGCAAACGAATACACCATCGCCGCCCCAATTAGGGAGACGATGAAAATAGAGGCCGGCTGCCGCAGCTTAGTGGTGGCCTGGCCGTAGGAAATGAGCCCGGTGCCCACCACCGCCGCGCCGAGGAGCGGCAGCACTGGTATGAGCCAGGCGTATTGATAAAGCGTGTCTACAGAATCCATCTTGACTGCCTACTCCAAGAGCTTGCGTGAGTTGGCAAAAAACCGCTTACATTCTGACATACCCTTCCCCAAGGAAAAGTCGGTTTCATAGCAAAGTTGGGGAATTTGGGGCGCGATCGCGGCCTTCACCACCCACCTAGAGCGGGTCAACGCTGACCCTAAAAGCACAGTCAGGCTGGCTCTTAGCTCATTCTCTAGAGCTTAGATGCGGAAGGGGCTTTTTCTTAAGAAAGATGTCCAATTCTTTGAGCAATAGCTCCGCCACAGCAAAAACCAATCCCTAAGCCATAATTAATCTGCCTGGATATCTCTATCGAGAGTCCAATGGTTGAGCGCTCGACGATTTAATTTAGTTAGCCCTGTGGGCAAAGTATAGTTTTTCTGCTATGAAGCTCTGGCTGGTTTGTTTTTTGGTGCTATTTTTTGGGGCAGAAGCCGCTCAGTGGTTGGGGCAAGTGCCTTGGATCAGCCACGTTGAACTGTCGCTGCCGCTGACGGTGGTAGGCGGCATTGGTTTGGCGATCGCCTCTAACTACCGCAGCCGGCCCACCTTTGGCCCGCCTTCCCCCCAGCCAGCGCCTCCCCCGCTAACCAATCCTACGCCACCACCGAGTCCAGCCATTAAGGCTCCCGTCCAGCCCATTCAGACCAGATCCAAAGGCGATACGATCTCCTTTGAAATCAAGAAGCCACCGAGAAAAGTCTAAGGAGGGGCAGGCTATAAAGACCTGAGCCTAGAGAAATTACCCCGCTCTGGGCACCTCTCGACTCATCCACGCCCCCACCCTCACGACCTCCCCATCTGTCGCTTCAGCTCCTCTAGCTCCTGCTCAGTCTCCCACTGCTGAAATGACTTTTCAAGTGGATCCATAGAACCCCTGCCGGAGCCTTCGAAGGGAGACTTGGCCCAGCCTGCATCCCAGCTAGTGGTGCGCTGAGCAGTGCGTTGGGCCTGGGTTTCGGCGATTTTGGCTTTGAGTTCGCGGCGGCGATCGTGGATCTCTTTTTGCAGGGTGCGGGTCTGCTCAATTTGATCTTTGACCCCTTTGAGCTGGCCCCAGTACTGGTTGCCCTGGCGCAGCAGGGCGGCTTCGCGCTCTTGGGCCGCTTTGACCAAGTCGAGGCGATTCGCAGCCTGAGCGTTTTTAATCCGTTCGTGCCAGCGCTGAATGTCTTGAGCAGTGGCAAGAATGCTGTCTTCGAGCTGCTTTTCGCGCCGCTTGAGGTCACCCAGCAGGCGAATGGCATCTTGCTCTTGACCCCGCAGCTGGTCTTCGAGGCCAAACAACTCCAGGTGGGGGTTGGCTTTGAGAAATTCGTCGAGCCGGGTTTCGAGAAATTTGCTCAGGTCTTCAAAGAGGCCCATGGTTTAACTCCTGCCGCAACGCCTGCCTTTCAGGATAACGGGTTGCTGTGGTGGGATGCACGGGGCTGGGCCAAGACAGCACTCACCGGAGTGATGCTTTAAAAGCGCTGGCCAATGTAAATCGATCGCACGTCGCCGTTGCGGCGAATCACCGCTTCTTCGTTAGATACTGAAACCAGGCTCCAACCGCTGCTGCCAATGCGTTCGCCAATGTAGACCCGTTGGGAGACGCCGCTGATCTCGAACAGGGCGGCTGAGCGATCGCCCAGTTCTAAAATGCCCACCAGTGCATGAATGGGAGCCGCCGCAGGCGCGGTTGGGGCGGCTGGGGCTGTCGGCGCTGTCGGCGCAATGGGGGAGGGCAGCACCGTGGTGCCGGGTTGGGGCACCACGCCAGGCACGCTGGCAGTAGGCTGCTGGGTGGTCTGGTAAGGAATGTAGACCCGCTCAATCACGTTGACGGGGCCAGACCCTAGACTGCCTACGGTGCCCCCTGCGCCGAGGGGCGGCAGCATAGGCGGGCTTGGCACACCGGCTCCGGTGGGCAGCTGGCTAGCGGTGGCCCCATTGCCCAGTTCGCCGCGCTCAACCTTGCCCGAGATCACCTCTAGCGATCGCTGCAAGTAAGCCAAAAATTCTTCGTCAGACTGTTGCGCTAGGGTGTCGGGGTTGGGCGATCGCCCCAGCCAAGACCGATTGCCCTGCTGGTTAAACCACAGCAGGCCACCTACCCCCAGCAGCGACAGGGCCGTAATGCTCAACAGCAGGCGATCGAAGAGTTTGCCAAAGCGGGTCTTGGTTGGTGCCGCTGGCGGTGGGGGAGGCACATCGTCAGCTCTAAAAAAGTCGATTTCGCTGCCCACAGGGGCTAGCGGAGCCTCGACCGCTGGCGGGTCGGTCACTTCGGCGGTGGTGTCAACGATGGGCGCGATCGCAGTTGACGCGGGGTCAGGGGCCGCTTCCACTGCTGCTAGGGCGGTTTCGTCGCCGTCTAAAATTTTTTCGACATCGTCAAACAGCTCAGTAATTAAGCTGTCGGCGTAGGTGGTCACCAGAGTATCTGGATCAACCGGGGTAGGCTCCTCGGGCGACAATGTGGCGGTGCTGAAGGATTCTTCCTGGTTCATAGGTCGATTTAATCCTGGCGTTGGCAAAGGGAGGTATTGACGGTGCTCGGTGGGCGTTGCTGAATGAATCGCCCCAATCGTTGAAATAGGTTGAATAGAGAGCTAAACCCTAGCTCTAGCAGACACTTCCCCCATGGTCTGATGAAGTTTACCCCAACTTTCTAAATCTTTCATCCACAGATTGAGGAACCTGACAATTTTTTAGGTTTAGAGGTGAGTAGGCCGCTGTAGTTAAGAAAGCTGGTGAACCCCCGCCGCAGGCCGTTGTTGATAACGCCGACCAGCGGGTTGTTGCAGAACCCGGCGGTGTAGTAGCCACTGGCCTCTAGGCGCTCGGCCAGGGTGCGCAAGTCTTGGAGCATCTGATCGTAGCCGTAGCACGACAGGCGATCGGCCCGTTGAGTATCGAGCACAAGCAACAGAATATCGGGGCGATCAGCCATGGGGTTTAGCCAATGTATCGACAGCGAGTCAAGCCCCATCGTCAACAGAACCGCAAGCGATCGCCTGAGCCAGGGGTAAGACCTTCGCCCGATCAATCGCCCAAGGTGGCACGGGCAGCCTTGGCTAAGGCCTTTAGATCCTCTAGTGCCGGTGTTTTGCCAGCTGTCTCCTCCCCCGTCTGGCTCAGCCACAGCAGATATTCGATATTGCCCGCTGGCCCCAGCAGGGGCGACCAGGTGAGGCCCCGATAGGCCCAGCCCAGAGCTTGAGCCGCCGCCAAAACGCTAGCCATGGCATCGGCCTGATCGCCGGGGTCGCGCACCACGCCCTTTTTGCCGACGCGATCGCGCCCCACCTCAAACTGCGGCTTCACCAGCAGTACGACTTCCCTTGGCGGCACCAGCAAGGCCCAAAAGGCGGGCAGCACTTTGGTGAGCGAAATAAACGACACATCCATCACCCCTAGGTCGGGGCGCGGGCTAGGCTCGCCCCCTGTGTCGCTCTCAGCCTCGCCGTAGAGCTGCTCAGGGGTAAGGTGGCGCAGGTTGGTGCGCTCGCGCAGCACCACGCGGGAGTCTTGGCGCAGGTTCCAGGCCACCTGGCCGTAGCCCACATCAATGCCGTAGACCTGCTTGGCTCCGGCTTGCAGCAGACAGTCGGTAAAGCCGCCGGTCGAGATGCCGCCATCGAGGGCAATGCGTCCGGCGATCGCAATGGGGAACTCCGCCAGGGCTTTGGCCAGCTTTTCGCCACCGCGCGACACGTAGGGCGATCGCGCCTTTACCAGCAACTCCACATCCGCCGCAAAGGCTGTGCCCGGTTTATCGACCACCGCATGGTTGACCTGTACCTCTCCGGCGCGAATCAGCCGCTGGGCCTGCTGCCGCGATTCACACAGGCCACGCTCCACCAGTAGGGCATCTAGGCGTTGTTTTGCCATCGGTGTATCTCCTAGGCCGTGGCGCGAGGGCTGAGGCCCCGGCGTCCAGCGATCTGCTCTAGCTGCTGTTTGACCAAATCCAATCCTGGTTTGGTGCTCTGTTGGTCGTACAAGTCGCTAGCCTTGAGCAAGGCCTGCACCGCCAGGCCGTCGGTGCCCATGTTGGCGTAGGCCAGCCCGCCATTGTGAAAGGCTTCGGCACAGGTCGGTTCGGCGGTCATGACGGCGGTAAACTGGTCGATCGCCGCTGGGTAGCGGCCCTGGGCAAAGGCAGTGCAGCCCGACTCAAACTGAGCGCGGGCCTCGTCACTTAGCGGAGTGGACAGCTCGGTCACTGGGGTAGGGAAGAGGGCGCTGTTGCCCAGGGGGCGGCGGTAGGCCCACACCATTACCCCCATGCCAAAGCCGAGGATGGCCGTCACCACCGATAGCCAAATCGCCAGTTCCACAGGTATTGATCTCCAGTAAATGACTCTAATTACATCATGCCCTGCCGGAATCTTAGCCCGCCCGCCTGAATACCTTAGATAAAGACCTGGCCTTTTGCCCCTGTCGTCACCTCACCCTAGCCATGCCACCTATCTCTAAGTTGATACCCCTAGCTCTGCTGTTGGTCGGGAGCACCGCTCTGACCAGCTGCGAACCGGCCCGCACCCCCGAAAGCAGGACTGACCTATTGCAGGCAGAGCAGGCGATCGCCGCCACTATTCAAGACATTGTGGCTAGCCCCGTCTCAGTCACCCTAGGCCAGAGTGAGCCGGTGCCTGCCGAGCTAAATCAGGCGATGACCTTTGGCGATCGCATTGCCACCCAAGATCAAGCCCTGGCTGAGGTGGGTCTGGCCAATGGTGCTATCTTTCGCATTGGCGGCGATGCGTCCCTTACCCTACAGCCCAATCAACTGCTGCTAAACTCCGGCCAAATGATCACCTGGGTCGAGGGGGCAGTTTCAGAACCCCTAGAAATTGTTACCCCAGCCGGGATCGCAGGCATTCGCGGCACCACGGTGTTTGTCAATATCGCCGATGACCCGGCTGCCCCCGTCGAGTTCTTTGCGTGGGAAGGGCAGGTGGCGGTACGCCTGCCCGACAGCGCAGGCGAAATTGTGCTCAACAGCGGTGAACAGTTATTGGTGCCTCCCGGCACCCTAGACCTCAGTGCCCTAGAGGCCCAGCCCCTCGACCCGGCAACGGCCCGCCAGCGTCTGGAAAACAGCCCGCTGATCAACGGCTTTAGCCGCCCCATACCGACCCGCCCTGCGATCGAAGCCACCGTCGATGCGTTAGATTGACCCGCTAAGCTCGGCCAATTGCTCAAGCTTTTCTGACCCTAGATGGAGCTATGAACCCATCTTCTATCGCTCACTCCAGCGAAGAAAGCTGAGGCTGTGCATCTTGGTTAATTGCCAAAAAATGATTGCAGGGAGCTGGATACTTTGCTGTGCAGTAGTTTTGTAGGACGACCTGCCTTTGGCTGGTGGTGGCCTTGCTTCAGCGAAGTAAGGTCATACCTTCTATGGATACGGTTTTCTCTTTGATGTCGAGGAAACCTTTCTCAATAACCGATCCAGCAGTTAAAATCTCCAGAAATTCGAGATTCGTCCAGAGTTGTATCACCTTCGGGCTCTTATCGACTGGTGTTGAACCACGTACTGCTGTGTTACCGATTAGTGATTGTCAGTCAACTAGCCGAAAAGTTTACAATATCTCAATTAAAGTATGAAGCATCAAAGATATTTAGCTATCCAAATAGCCAGTTTTTTAGAATCCCTCCTAGGATGTGGGATGAGCTTACTGCCACTAACTTGATCGAATTATTCGTTTGAATGAGTCACTGGCATACGTGAGAAATTTCCTTCTTTTAAGGAATTATATAAGAACAAGAATAAAAATAAAAAAGTCTCCCTTAATGATATGAAAAAACTCAGATGAGTTCCAAATGAGACGATACAATAGACAAAAATAAATGCTGAAATGACCTAGGTTTGTTACGTCACTGCCTTGCTGTAGACGAATTTTAGAAGTTGCTGTTGTGCCAAAACTCTTGCATACCAAAGTCTTAGGGTTTGCCGGAACAGCCAGTGATACCGAATCTGAGTTTCATGCCCCCGATACCTAGTCGGTCAACCCTCAGGGGCGTTGGCATAGCCTAGCCGGAGGCCTTACCGCCGTTTGTCCAGTGGAATCGGGAATAGTCAAGTAGAACTTGGTATGAGGTCTCCAGTAAAAAGTTCTCCGAGAACGTAGAACGTCATGATGGCTTTAAGGTTTGGATCACCAACAAGGTTGGGAGCTGCTCAAGGACCGATGGCAACAAAATCTGGACGTCTTTAACCCTCAAGTTCTGAAAGAATTTCCAGTTCTTCAGACGTTTTGACGTCAAAAATTTCGCGTAGTTCATTTTTCTTGCATAAGAAGTCTGAACACTGCAAGAAAAGTGATTGATTGGTTGACTCAGGTGCTCTGAAATTCTGGATTTACTAAAACTGTTGATGCCAGGTATTTGTGCATAAAGCAGGGCTTTGTGAATTTATATTTTTGAAAGGCTGACTGGTAAAAAATTTTGGTTATTTTTGAATAGGTTGTTCCGCCTCATAGAGAAGGCTGAGACAAAATTGCCACTATTCCAAAAGTGCTTGATTCTCAAGGTTTCAGGCTGTCGTGCTGTGTCCAGTCTCAAGTTTCGAAGGTCGAAAAGTAAAGGTTTTTAAATTTAATTTAAAGGGTTATGGAAGAAAATAATTTTGCAGGCAAAAAGATTCTCATTACTGGCGGCTTGGGTTTTATTGGAAGTAACCTTGCTAGGCGGTTAATTGGATTGGGTGCAGAGGTGCAGCTTGTAGATAGCCTAATTCCTGAGTATGGAGGTAATTTCTTTAATATCTACGATATTAAAGATCAAGTAAATGTCAATGTTTCTGATGTTCGTGATGAACACAGCATGTGCTATCTAGTGCAAGGTAAAGACTTTCTGTTCAACCTGGCAGGGCAGACAAGTCATTTAGATTCGATGCAAAACCCTTATGCCGATCTAGAGATTAATTGTCGGGCACAGCTTTCTATGCTTGAAGCTTGCAGAAAGCATAACCCAGGCATTCGCATTGTGTTTACCAGTACTCGCCAACTTTATGGTAAACCTGACTATTTGCCTGTAGATGAAAAGCACTTACTGCGCCCAGTGGATGTGAATGGAATTAATAAGATGGCGGGTGAGTGGTACCATATTCTCTACAATAATGTTTATGGAATTCGTACTAGTGCTTTAAGGCTAACAAATACCTATGGTCCCGGAATGCGAATTAAAGACTCTCGTCAAACGTTCTTGGGTATTTGGGTTCGCATGTTAGTCGAAGAAAAGCCCTTTGAGGTTTGGGGCGGTGAGCAGTTAAGAGATTACACCTATGTTGATGATGTGGTAAATGCTCTCATAGTTACTGCATTGAATGATAAAGCTGAGGGCAAGATTTTTAATCTGGGTGGGGACTGTGTTGTAAGTTTGTTGGATACAGCAAGATGCATGATCGAGGCCAACGGTGGCGGTGACTTTACCGTTCGAAAATTTCCCGCTGAACGTAAGCGCATTGATATTGGAGATTACTACAGTGACTATAGTCTGATTCGGTCAGAACTTGGATGGGAGCCTCAAGTTCCTTTATTAGATGGTTTATCTAAAACCCTGAAATACTATCGAGAAAACCTGGAGCATTATTTATGAACTTAGTAGATCAATATGAGCCAATTCTGCAAACCGATCCTAAGGCAGGCTATTTAGCTCACAAGGCAGAAATTGATGCTGCAATTCAACAAGTTTTAGATGGTGGCTTCTATATCCTGGGGCAGGAAGTGGAGGCATTTGAACAGGAATTTGCTGCTTACATTGGTGCCAGCTATGGAATTGGCTTAGCGAATGGAACAGATGCTATTGAAATGGCTTTGAGAGCTTGCCATATTGGGGCAGGAGATGTGGTGATCACAGTTTCTCACACAGCCGTGGCGACCGTTGCAGCTATTGAACGGGTTGGGGCAACACCGCTTCTGGTAGATGTCGATCCAGTGACTTTCACGATGGACGCAGAATGTTTAGAAGACGCGATTGCCCAGGTCCATCAAAATCCTTCCCTTGGAAAGCTCAAAGCAATTGTGCCCGTTCACTTGTATGGCCATCCGGCGAATATGCCTGCCGTCATGGAACTTGCTAACCGCCATGACCTATTTGTAATCGAGGACTGTGCTCAGGCTCATGGCGCAACCCTAGATGGGCGCAAGATTGGTACCTGGGGGCACCTAGCTGCTTTCAGTCTCTATCCCACTAAAAATTTAGGTGCCCTAGGTGACGCTGGCATTGTAGTCACCAGTGATGCCGTTTTAGCAGAGGCGGTTTCGGTCTTGCGTCAATATGGTTGGCGCAAACGTTACATCAGCGATATTCCTGGCACGAATACACGTCTGGATCCGATTCAGGCTGCCATCCTGCGGGTCAAGTTGCGCTCTTTGGATGCAGATAATGCCGCTCGCCAGTCCGTTGCCCAACAGTACAATGACTCTTTTGTGGGGTTACCACTGCAACTGCCTCAACTCCAAGGAGATGTAACCCACGTTTATCATCAATACGTGGTGCAAGGGTCGGCACGGGATAGCCTGAGACATTTTCTAGATAGCCACCAGATTGGGACGGCCATTCACTACCCGGCTCCGGTTCATCTGCAGCCAGCATACCAATCGAGAGTGCCGCTTGGTCGGCGAGGGTTGCCCGTTACGGAGCAACTCTGCCACAACATTCTGAGTTTGCCGATGCATCCGTTTCTCACCACCGAAGCGGTACAGCGAACGGCTGAAGCCATATTGCAATGGCACCAACAGTGAGGAATTAGCAATCTCCCCATTTAGATTTAGGGAGTGTTTTGTTGGCCAAAAAGCATCAGCATTGTGAATTTTTTTCGCCAAATAAAAAAGTAAGAAATAGAATCATTAGCCTCTTTAAGCAGTTGCTATGCTAATAATTCTCATTTTGCATAACAGCGTCATGAGTTGTCAGTTAGTGCATGATCTGAGGCAGTGAGCAAAACCAAGATTCGCTCTTGGAATAGCTTTGGAAGTAATTTTGAAAGGTATAGGATAAAAACAATGAGGATCGTAATCGCGACTGAAAATGCGTCATTGTCAATGAGTGGAGAAGCTGGTTTGCCGCTCTACTATTTCGATCGCTTGCGAGCGAATAACGTGGATGTCTGGTTGGTTTGTCATGAAAGGATTCGTAAGGAATTGCGTGAACGTTATCCAGATGAACTGGTTTTCCAGAAGATTTACTTCATTAAAGATTCTTGGATACAGGCTTTAATCTCCAAAATTGGCGTATGGGCTCCATTTTGGCTTCGAGATATGATCCTGGGTCCGCTCATTTACATGAGTACTCAAAGTCGGTCACGTAGTCTGGTCAAACAATTAGTTCAGAAATTTGATATTGAGTTAGTTTACTCACCTACGCCTATTTCCCCTAAATCAATCAGCTTCATGTACGGTGTGGGAGCACCCGTGGTTATTGGTCCTATGTGTGGTGGACTAGACTTCCCTCCTGCATTTCGTTACCTAGAATCCCCAGTCACGCGTCTTTCTACCTACTTGGGTCGTGCCGCCGCTGAGGTCTTAAATTGGCTCATTCCTGGTAAGTTGCAAGCAGAGATATTGCTGGTTGCCAACAGTCGTACAGCCAAGGCTTTGCCCAAAGGGACTAAAGGTAAAGTATACGAGGTGGTAGAAAGTGGCGTAGACCTGAGCCTGTGGCAACCTTCAGAACGCCCAGAGTCCCATCCAGATAGCCCTACTCGGTTTGTCTACATGGCACGATTTGTAGACCAGAAAGGGATTCCATTTTTGGTGGAAGCATTTAAACAGGTGGCGGAACGGACAAACTCAGTTCTAGAGCTGATTGGCAGTGGCGAATTAATGGAAGCAACACAGGCCCAGGTTGCTACTCTTCAGATTCAAGATAAGGTTAACTTTTATGGTTGGGTTCCACTAAAGCAGGCCACCGATCTGATTCGTGAATGTGATGTTTATATGGTGCCTGCGATCCGCGATTGTGGTGGATGCGCCATGCTAGAAGCGATGGCAGTTGGAATGCCTGTGATTGCAGCTAATTGGGCAGGGCCTGGAGATTATGCAGATTCTAGCTGTGGCATTCTGGTTGACCTGACTTCGAAAGAAGACTTTGTCAATGGACTGGCAGAAGCGATGATTCGTCTGGCGGAGTCACCAGAATTGCGCCAGCAGATGGGGAAAGCAAGTTTAGAGCGGGTGCGAACCAGTTACTTTGACTGGGATGCCAAGGTCGAGCGCGTGATTGAAGTGTTTGAGGAGGCGATCGCTGAAAACCAGCCTAAACTTGCAAGTTCCCACGCCAAGCCAGCAGTGCAAAGTTAGCTGAACCGCTTATCCTGCTTAGACCCTGCCCAAGATCGAGACAACAGAGACCATTAATCAGACGTTAGCCGGTTTGTGATGCGATCGCAGGCGAGGTGATTCGCATCACTAGATCATCAAGTGCCCTACTTGGATCGCAGACGAGTCTAAAACTCCTGCCTGACCCAACCTTGTATGATTAATCATAGTCACACTTCGTTACATCTCTGTCTATGGTTGCTGAACTGGTCTCTCTGTCGCTAGCCTCGCTCAAAAAGCACACCTGGACTTGGCGAGGCCATGCGATCGCCTACACCGTAGCGGGTGAAGGCACCCCCATCGTTCTTATTCACGGTTTTGGCGCATCCCTAGGCCACTGGCGCAAGAATATTCCCGCTTTAGCGGCGGCGGGGCACCAGGTCTATGCGATCGACCTGCTGGGCTTTGGCGACTCCGACCAGCCCGAGCTGCCCTACACCCTGGATCTCTGGCAAGACCTGCTGGCCGAATTTTGGGCCGAGTTTATCGGCACCCCCGCCATCTACGTCGGCAACTCCATCGGTGGCCTGCTCACCCTGATGATGCTGGCCAATCACCCCGATAAGGCGAGGGCTGGGGCCGTGCTCAACTGCGCTGGGGGCCTCAACCACCGCCCTGAAGAACTTTACCCGCCCCTAACCTGGATTATGGGAGCCTTTACCTGGCTGGTGAGTTCCCCCAAGGTAGGGCCACTGGTGTTTAATCAGGTGCGCCGCAAGGGCCGCATTCGCAGCTCACTTCAGCAGGTCTACCGCGATCGCGCCGCCGTCACCGACGAGCTGATCGACATGATCTACACCCCCGCCTGCAAACCCACTGCGCAGAAGGTATTTGCCTCGATTGTCACCGCACCGCCGGGGCCAAAGCCCGACGACCTGCTGCCCCACATCACCCAGCCCCTGCTGGTGCTCTGGGGCGAAAATGACCCCTGGACGCCGATCAAAGGAGCCGACATTTACCGCAAGCTGGCCGAAGAAGTGGCCCGTCCTGGCCTGGTCACCTTCCACAGCATCCCCAACACCGGCCACTGCCCCCACGACGAGCGCCCCGAAGTCGTCAACCCCCTGCTGACCGACTGGCTAGATACCCTGCCCCAAGGTTAGCTATTAACACCAAGCGTCCATGCCGCTGACGCGGCACCCCCAACGATCAAAACCTATGTTTTAGAGCCAATCCAAATCCCATAACCCCGATGCCAAACAGGAGGCTGGCGTAGGGGCAAACGGTATTTCCCCAGCTCAACTGGGGGTAGCCAGGTGAAACGAAGGGTCACCCAACGACCAATTCGGGTTTGTTGGGTTCTGCCAATGTACCGCCCAACCTACAGCTATGGGTGCCAGTCAATCGGTGCGTCAAAGTGTAGAAGTCTTGCACTCAACAGTCTTGCGCTCAACGGATCGCCGATGCCCAAGAGTCGTCGTTACAGCCTCTAGCCTGTAGTTTGGTCGAGCGGCGCAACGCTGATAGGATCAGGATTTTAGCCGGAATTGATGACACGCCCTAGAGCCAAGGGTGCATTTCAGACTTCTGCGTAGCAGGCTCCCTGCTCAATCATCAGAATTCTGTAATCTCCATGACGGCTCTCTGGTCAATTGCCCCTAGAGTGGGTTAAAACCCGATTAATTTCTGTCCCTGTCGTTCTCCTTGCCGTCGCCTATGTCTTCAGCCGCCCTTCAAGAGCAGCTCGATCGCTACTACCAGCAGGTCAAAACCGTGATTTTGTCGCGGCAGCACCCGGTGAGCGGCCTTTTACCGGCCAGCACAGCGGTGAATGTGCATGGCAACTACACCGACGCCTGGGTGCGTGACAACGTCTTCAGCATTTTGGCGGTGTGGGGGGTAGCGCTGGCCTACCGCCACCTCGACGACGACCGGGGCCGCACGGTTGAGCTAGAGCAGAGCGTAGTCAAGCTGATGCGCGGGCTGTTGCAAGCCATGCTGCGCCAGGCTGAGAAGGTAGAACGATTCAAAGAACGGCAGGATCCGCTACAGGCGCTGCACGCCAAGTACGACACGGGCACTGGGCTACCGGTGGTGGGCGACGACGAGTGGGGCCACCTGCAAATCGATGCCACCTCGGTGTATTTGCTGATGCTGGCTCAGATGACCGCTTCGGGGCTGCAAATCATCTTCACCCAGGATGAAGTCAACTTTGTGCAAAACCTGGTCTATTACATTGGCCGGGCCTACCGCACCCCCGACTACGGCATCTGGGAGCGGGGCAACAAAATGAACCACGGCAAGCCGGAACTCAACGCCAGCTCTGTGGGGTTGGCCAAGGCAGCTCTAGAAGCGCTACGAGGGTTCAACCTGTTTGGCATGCGCGGCGGGCAATCCTCCACCATCCATGTACTCACCGACGAGATTGCCCGCGCCCGTATCACCCTAGAGTCGATGCTGCCGCGAGAATCTGGCTCTAAGGAGGTCGATGCTGCCCTGCTCAACGTGATTGGCTACCCTGCCTTTGCGATCGACGATGCCGATTTGGCCCGCAAGACCCGGCAGAAGATTGTCGATAAGCTCCAGGGGCGTTACGGCTGCAAGCGGTTTTTGCGCGACGGTCACCAGGCGGTGATCGAAGACACTACGCGGCTGCACTACGAGCCCGAAGAACTGCGCCAGTTTGAGCACATTGAGTGTGAGTGGCCGCTGTTCTTTACCTACCTGTGGCTAGACAGTCTGTTTGCCGGCGATAAAGACCAGATCCAGTTCTATCAAGAGCGGCTGGCGGCCCTAGAGGTCGAGCGCGATGGGGTGGGCCTGCTGCCTGAGCTGTACTACGTACCCGCCGACAAGATCGAGGCCGAGCGGGCTAAGCCCGGCAGCCAGACCCGCCTGCCTAACGACAACCTGCCTCTGGTGTGGGCCCAAAGCCTGTATCTGCTGGGGCAGCTGCTCTCTGACGGGTTGCTTAAACCCAGCGATATCGACCCTCTGGGGCGGTATCGCGCTTTGGGTGACCATCGCTACCCGGTGGTGCAGATAGCGCTGCTGGCCGAAGATAAGGCGCTGCAAATGGAGTTGGCTACCTACGGCCTACCCACCCAAACCCTAGAAGAGATTGCTCCGGTACAGGTATTTCCCGCCAGTGAGCTGTCGTCGATCTACGCCGAAATTGGCAAGAACGACAAGCTGGGGCTCAGCGGTCGTCCGGTGCGTCGGTTACGCAGCCTCACCACCGCCCGTATTTTTCGGATCAAGGGCAAGTCGGTGGTATTTGTGCCGTCGTTCTTAGACCAGCAGCGGTTTTATCTCACCCTCGACTATCACTTTTTAGTGGCTCAAATTCGCAGTGAGCTGGCCTATATCTACGACCACTGGCGCGAGCCGGGTCGCCCCACGGTAACACTGCTGCTCACCCACACTATGTTTCAGCTGGGTCGCAAACCGATCTACGAATCGCCGCTGATGGCGCTGATGCAAGAACTGCAGGACGATCGCTGCGACCACGTGCCGGTCAAGCTTGGCCCCCTGCACCAGCTCATGATGACGACCAACCTAGAGCGAGTCGAAAACGTCAACGGGTATCAGCTGGGCACTATCTCCGTGGGCTATGCCCCCCTGTGGACCTCCTATTTGGGCTTTGAGCCTGGCCACGACGGCCCCCTCTCCCTGATTGAAGAATACGACGTGGAGCACGAAACCGATCTCGATCGGCTGCTGACTCAACTGCGCGACTCAAACAACATTTACGAACAGTTAGAGCTGCTCAGTACCCTGCAACACCTGCACGGCAATGGCTTTGACACGGGCTTTGGTGGCCCCAACCATGCGGTCACCGTCGAAGACTTGCTCGATGAGGTCTACGCTAAGGCCAGCCAGCTCGAACAGTGGGGAATTTTGCGCCGGGCAGCCGGGCTGCTGGGCAAAGCCGATATTACGCTGTCAGATGCCGTTACCGAGCTGCTAGTGCGTCAAAAGCAGATTTCGGTGGGCAAGTCTTACAGTGAGGCCTCGCTGATTACCGAGCCGATGGGCCATAGCGAAATTGTCGATAAAATTCGCACGTTCTGCGGCGATGACGTGCGCGACCATGTGCTTACCCAAGAAGTCTTAATTGACCTGAGCATTTTAATTAAGGCCGAACCCACTCTGTTCAACGGGCTCATGACTCTGCGAGTGGGGTATTTGTTGCTGCTGATTACGAGCGAACTGGCTCGGGAGCGGGGTATTCCCCAAGATGAGGCCTACGGCCAGCTCATCGAGCTCAGCCCCTTTGAGCTCAAAACTCGCCTGCGCCAAGTGCTGGCCGGGTTTGATGGGCTCAACCAGTCGGTCTTTCGACGGGAGTCGCTGCATGTCAAGCCTCACAACCCCATTAACTGGAAGGTGTTACCCGACGACATTGAGCCTGAGGAGGCCGAAGCAGCCGAAGCTGAACCGATCGACTGGTGGCGCAAGCGCGTGATTGATGGCGAAATTGCCCGGATCTCCGAAGGATTTTATACCCAGGTCTGGGAGGTGCTAAAGCACTCTAAGGGGATTGTGATTGGCAATAAGTTCGATCGCAAAAACCGCCTCGATAGCGATCGCATTCTCTCGGAGATGACCCCTGGCGAACAAAACTTCGAGCGCTACATTACCCACCTGCTCAACAAAATCCAGGCTCCGGAGTATCGCCACCTCAACCTTGAGGCCCTGCGGGAGATGGGCGAAATCTTTAAGGTCAACTCCGACCTTTACTTTGAAGACCACATCTACCTCGATGTGCTGATCGGCCACGCCGTACGCCTCGGCTGGCTCGACCAGCAGCCCGATCGCCTTGGGGCCTACGAGTCTGACAAAGCCGCCGCCTGGCAGTCGTTCTATCGGCTACCGCCGACCCAGTGCGCCACCTACATTGCTATGGGGCTGCAGTTCCTCACCGTACTGGGTGAAGTCGAAACTGGAGAAGATTCTTTTGAGAAAACCCTGGGAGATGTGGCTTAGATGTCTCTCTGCCACAGATTCCAGGGTTATACCCTAAAGCTGGGTCAGCCCCAGGGTTAGAAAACTGGGTTTAAGGGATCGCTCCTCTTAAACCTAAGTCGATTGCCTACTATGCAGGGATAAGCACAGTATCAATGATGTGAATAACACCATTGTCGGCGGCCACATCAGCTGTAGTTACCGTGGAGTCGTTAATTTTGACACCTTTAGAGGCATCAATTTTGACATCAGAACCTTCAACGGTGGTAGCTGAAGTCATCTTGGTCACATCTGCTGCCATGACCTTGCCGGAAACGACGTGGTAGGTAAGAATTTTCTTAAGTTTAGGCACATCCTTTAGAAGCGCATCCACGGTGCCCGCTGGGAGTTTAGCAAAAGCATCATCTGTGGGCGCAAAGACGGTAAATGGGCCTGTGCCCTTGAGAGTATCGACTAAACCAGCAGCTTTAACAGCAGCCACTAAGGTATTAAATGAACCTGCGCTTACGGCAGTATCTACAATGTTAGCCATGGGTTTTGCCTGAATTTATTACTGGTTAACTGAGGTCATCTGTCACAAATGAGCGGCTAACAATTAGAGTATAACAGCTTAATAGAGGGCCTGCCGCCAATCTATCTCGATACAGTTTTTTCTCAAAATAAACCAGAAAAGCCTTAACACACTTTGATTAGGCTTTGGTGGTCAATTCAGTTTTATAGCCATAGTCACCTGGGTTAACACACCCAGAAACCTCGAGAGCGTTTGAACGTTTGAACGTTCTTGAGACCTCTGGATGTCCCAATTAGGCTGGCTAAAGCTATATGCTAATTATTCAGTTCAATGATTGGTTGAATTCACTTCAAAAAAGGCGACAGTTTATATGCTCATTAATGAAGCATTGGCTAAGAGACTTTGTATGTATGATGCAAATTGAGAGTGTTTCAACTATTCTTTGCTTGACGAGTAGCTCAACGCTTGCAAAGAAGCTCAAAAATTCAGTTAGAGTTTCGTCCACAGGACTAATGCTTAATCCTGCTTAGTTATCCCCGATTCAGCAGGGGGAATGGCATTCGCCTCTACGGTTTGGCCTTCTGGAAATCGGGGTTATGTAATTCGGATTTGGGATAATTCCACTGCACCTAATGGACTGGCCCGATCGCTTAGGGCAGGGCTGCTGTTTAAGGTGCTGGAGTCTGGGACAGCAATCAAAGGATAGGGCGTCGGCCAGACTAAGCCTTCGCCGTACCGCGTCCCGATAGCGTCATCGCAAACCATGCGGTCAGCAGCGTCAGCGCTCCGGCAATCCAAAATGGGAAACTGTAGCTGATGCTGACCAGTAGCCCCGCCGTGGCCGGGCCGATTGCATTGGAGATACTCAGGTACGAGGCATTGAGCCCCATCACCTCGCCCTGCTCGCGGGGGCCGCTATTGAGCGACAGCAGGGCATCGATCAGCGGCATCGGGAACGAGTTGACGGCGCTGAAGACCACAGCGATCGCTGCAAAGGCCACAATATTCGGAAACGCGGGCATCAGCAAAAACAAAATGCCTCGCGCCGCCAGCGCCCCTACCAAAATCTGCACCAGGGCCAACCGCCGCCGCAGGGGTTCTAGGGCAAACACCTGGGTGACAAAGCCGATGACGCCTACTGCCGCAAACATGATCGCCAGGTTACGGGCATCTTGCCCCAGCACATTGAGAAAGAAAGGCTGAAACGCAAAGGTGAAGATCGTAAAGGTAAAGCCGCTAAAGAAGGTGAGCCAAAAAATGCGACCAAACCGCCTATCGCTGGCCGATCGCGCCAGGCGATCAAAGCCAAAATCGCGCCAGGAGATTTGAAACCGGTCGGAGCCAGTTTCCAGGGTTTCGGGCAGCAGCACCAGGCAGACCACGGTGGCAAATAGCGCGATCGCTGCCGAAAACAAAAACCCCATGCCCAAACTGGTAAACCCCGGCAGCGGCGGTACCAGCTGCGCTACATAGCTCAGCGGTGGCCCCACCACAAACCCCAGTCGAAATACCGCCCCAAAAATGCCGTAGGCCCGCGCCCGCTGATCTGGAGTGGTGATATCGCTGACGATCGCCTGGGCGATCGAGGTATTGCCCCCGGTAATGCCGTCGAGCAAGCGGGCTGCAAACAGCACCCAGGCCACCGGGGCCAGCCCCGCCATCAGATTCGCAGCCACCGTACCCAGCAGACTGAGAATCAGCAGCGGCTTGCGGCCCGTGCGGTCTGACAGCCGCCCCAAGATCGGCGTCGCCACAAACTGCGCTGCTGCATAGGCCGTCGTTAACAGGCTGGCCTGAAAATCGCTGAGGCCAAACTCTACCGCATAGGGATAAATCAAGGGAATAATCAGCGTGAACCCCACCGCATTGATGAACGCTACCAGGGCGGCAATCCAAAACCGCAGGGGCAAGCGCGAGGGATCAGCTGAGGCCATAAAATTAGTCCATGAAAAACATTCTTGTGGCAGGGGCGATCGCCCTGGGGCTGCCAGTGGTGGCTCTGGTAGGCACCTTCGTCTATATCAGTTCGCCCAACGGTCAAGTCGCTGACTACGACAACCTGGTCACCTACGAGGCGCATGCCCCCGGTGCAGCCAACCCTGAGCAGCTTAACGTAGTCAGCTACAACATTGGCTACCTGTCGGGGTTGACCAACCAGCAGGCGATCGAGCGCGACAAGGCGTTGTTCACAAGCAATCAGGCTACCGCTGTCAAAGCTCTAGGAGAGCTAGCGCCCGATATTCTAGCGCTGCAAGAAATCGATTTTGACGCCTACCGATCGTTTAACCTTAACCAGCAGTACGCGGTGGCGGCGGCGCTGGAGATGGCCTTTGGGGCGATCGCTGTCAACTGGGACAAGCGCTACGTGCCCTTCCCCTACTGGCCGCCCCAGGCTCACTACAAACAAGTGGTGTCGGGCCAGGCGGTGCTCAGCCGCTACCCCATTCGCCGCAACGAACGGCTGGTGCTGGAGAAAGTACCCACAAACCCCTTCTACTACAACGCCCTCTACCTCGATCGCGTTGCCCAGGTCACCGAAATCGACGTCTCTGGCCAAACCCTGATCGTGATCAACGTGCACCTCGAAGCCTTTGATGCCCCTACGCGGATCCGCCAGACCCAGGTGGTGCGCGAGTTAGCTGAAGGCTACGCCGAGGATTACCCCGTTTTGCTGGTGGGCGACTTCAACAGCAGCCTCAACCGCGATGAGGGCGACGAGCCGCGATCGATTGGCATCCTACTCGACTCCCCGGCGCTGGCTTCGGCGCTGCCTGCGGCCCCATCGTCGTTTACCTTTCCGTCTGACCAGCCCCAGTACCTCCTCGACTACATCTTCTACACCCCCGCCACCCTGGCAGTGGTCGAGGCTGGGGTAGTTGCAGAAGCAGCTCAAGCGTCTGATCACCTGCCGGTGCAGGCCCAGGTGAGACTTCGCTGAGTCGTCTTTAAAGTGTCTTGGCCTCAAGCCGTAGTTCTGGTTGGCACCCATGGGTTCAACTCAGATGATGGCCGCGGTGAACCCGTTGATGCAATGACCTGTGCAATTGCATTGGCAACTTTCTGATTGCTCCAATAGCTACCGTGGGCTTTGCCCCCGTTGATCAACGGCAAAAGCGTTTGGCTAAAGGGCTGCATCCAAGGATTGCCGGTAGTTATGACATCTTCAATTTTCACCTTATCACTATCATTTTGGAGCAGCAGACGCATAACTCCCTCTAGGGCGTAGGCAATTGGATCGCCAGGATGTACATAATTCATCCAAGGGAGGGGTTTCCCTTCGGTTTTCTGATACAGCGACTCCAGCATCAACTTTAAGTTGGGAGTGAGGTCGAAACTACGCCCATTGTTCAGATTGATGAGACTGAAAAGGGTAATAGGTGAGCCCATAGTGTGAATACTAGCTATTGGAATACCAAAGTTTTTGTTGGCGTCAGACCCTAAGCCAAAGAAACCCGTACGGATATTCATAATGTTCTGGCGAATGCTAGGGTCGAGATCTGCTGTCTCCCAACGTAGGGCGAACAAAATATCAAACAAAATCACAGTGCCCCAGCTATGGGTCACGAGGTGTAAGCGATCATTGCCATCCAAAGATGTCAGATTTTCTGGGTTGAGGCCCATTTGACATAAAGCCTGATCTGTAATCTGGCGCACGACTTGAGCACTAACGCCACGGCTTAGGTAAAGAGCTGCGTCACCGACAAAGGGCAGGATTTGCTCCGTACGGAACTTCTGAAACCAAGATTGTCTCCATTTTGAGGAGGACTCTAATCCTGAAAGCAAGGTCTTAGTGCCGTCCTCACCAACATTTCCCCAAAATAGATAAACTGGTTTGAGCACCCTCGACGGATCGTTAATAGATGACCGAATACGGCTCAAAAGCGTTTCTGCTTCCTGCCGAAATCTACCCTCATACCGTGTGTTAACGCCGTGAATAAATAAGATGTAGTCAGTTGCCATAGTGATAAACCTAAAGCTACAGAGATAAAAATTAACTAAAGAGAATAGTCAATTCTGATTCCCTTCAGTCTTCACAAGGGTGCATTGTTTCCGTTAGGGCACCTACAATAATCTTCCACCTGCCATCTACTTTGCGCATGGTGTAATTCAAGTCAAAGCATTCAAGAACTGTTTTGGGTTCACTGCTTTTGCACTGCTTGTAACGAATTACTAGCCCGGTCACTACTGCCAAATTATCACTAAGTTGCTGGACTTTTAGGGATTTAGTAATACTGTTCCGGAAGCAACGCAGCTTTAGATCTTTCATCACTTTCCTAAACACAAAGTGGCCGACAACTGGATTTCCGAGCACTGCAACTTTTTCGGGTGAAATTAGCATTGCTGGAAAGTGAATGAAAGGGATAACTGTGGCAGGCTTAAGGGTCTGAAATGAATCCGCATACTGCTCAAACGTTTTCTTGATCAGGGCTTCTTCGTCTGTCATGATCAAGGCTCTAGAAAATTGATGATGGTGGTGGCAGTAGCGAGTGGATGGCTAAAGCTAAAGGCGTGGGCAGCGTCTTTGATAATCTCTTGCTGAGCATTGGGGATGTTTTGTGCCAAAAAGGCACTGTTTTCTGGGGGGATGACGCGATCGCGATCTCCTGTAATTACCAGCGTAGGCGCAACGATTTTTCCTACTGCATTGCAGGTATCGTGGCTGCTCATAGCGTTGAGCTGCCGCAACAATGCCTCACCAGTACTGTGGTATGGCTTGGTTGCTTGGAGAAAGAGATCTAGATCAGCTTGGTTATGCCGAATAAAGTCTGTTGTAAAAAGCAGCTTTAATAAATCATCGCCAAAAAAGCTTCCGATATCTCCTGTCTGGCTACAACTGCCGCCTGCCATGGTGCAGCCTAAAATCAACTTATTCAGCTTGTCGGCATGGTCAAGTGCAAAGTACTGGGCGATCATGCCGCCCATGCTGACGCCAAACACATGGGCTTTTGGCTCGCCAATGGCGTCGAGCAAACCTGCGGCATCGCTGGCCATTTGGGCGAGGCTGTAGGGATAAGGCGAGCAGCTGGTTTCTCCGGCATCGCGATTGTCGAACAAAATGACTTTGTAATGTTGCGAGAGTAAGTCAGGCAGCTTGATGCCCCAATCGAGCAAGCTAAAGCTTAACCCGACGATCATTAACAGGGTCTCACCCTGGCCTTGAATTTTATAGTTAATGTCGATATCGCCAACGGTAACTTTAGGCATGCTATCTATTGGTGGTTTTTATGCTTTATGCGATAAACTGAGCTGTCGATTTCACATGAAATATATAGCTGGGAGTGATAGAAGTTTTAGATGCTATATTTTTATACGCCCCCAGCCCTAGCGAACTAATGTTAGTGAAAAACGGCTACGGCTTCAAACTGCTTGCGCCGACACAGCGCATCACCCCCAGCCCAATTAACCCCGGCAGGAGCGCTGGAGTAGGTACAGAGGTAGTTATAAACGGGTCAGGGAACGTAACACAGCCATAGGAGTTTGCCCCAGTTAGGTAGGTGCCAGTGTTGAAATCATAGGAGTATACCTGAGCGAAGGCGATAGACAAGGGAGACCCATCGGAGTACTGGCCTAAATAGCTTTTGGCCTGAATATAGTTAGAGGGTGTCGATAAGTCATAAGCTTGGAAGCCAAAAAATATGGTTGAGATCAAACTCAAAGGATAATTTTTGTCTCGCTAGCTTTAGCTTAGCTACTGTATTTGGCAATTGTCAGTCGGCAAAAAAAACAGAAAAAATCAGAAAGAAACCCTAATTATTCGGGGTTGCAATGATTGCAAAACCTAGACGCGGTGACTCAATTGCAGGAGTACAATCTCCTGTACTGACTACACATTTCTGTATTATTTCAGGTGTCTCTACTACTTTCACGGAGATACTGTAACCATTTAAATTCGCTGATCCGCTTCCAGTCATCATCGACATAATCTGTTCAGAACCCAAAGAGATCGCTGCTTGAGAAAGGGTAGAACTAATGCCAGCAAGCTCTATTCTTAATTTCTCTTCAACTTGCCGCATGAATTCCGCACTATACGATCCACCC